>JACKGY010000009.1 GCA_020639295.1 Planctomycetota bacterium | reverse complement strand
GGCGAGGACGGCGAGGACGAGGACCACGAGGCCGCGCTGCAGCATGTCGGAACTCCTGCGGGAGGGTCGGCGGCCGCGGGGCGACGGCCCGCCGAGGTCCCGAGATTAGGTCCTCGTGGCCGCCCAGGTCCAGGCCGGAGACGCCGACGGGTGGGAATTCCGGCGGACGCAGATGCCCTGGGGCCAACCAGAGCCGCTCGAAGCCGCCCGGGCCATGGCTCCGCTCCGATGGCCGAGGGCTAATTTCCGAGCTCCTTGGGCGGAGGGGAGCGACCTGGCAGACTGGGCTCGCCTGGGAGTTCCCTCGACCGGAGGGCAGTTCATGTTCCGGTCACCATCGATCGCTGGCGTGACGATCGTCGTCATGCTTCTCGCCCTGCCACTCGGCGCCCAGAACGTCCTGAGCGTTCCGGGGACGCACACGACGATCCAGGCCGCTCTGGACGCGTCGGCGCCGGGCGACGTCGTCCAGATCGGGGTCGGCACCTTCGTCGAGAATCTCGTCTTCCCCGGCCACGACCTCGTCCTCCGGGGCAGCGTTCCCGGTCCGACCCGAGTGGACGGAGGCGGGCTCGGCCCCTGCCTCCTGTTCAGCCATCCGGTGACCGCGGCGACCACGATCGAGTCGATCATCTTCACCAACGGCACGGGCTACGCCCCGGCGGGCCAGATCGGTACCTGGGGCGGCGCGGTCTACATCCAGGACCCCACGAGCACGAGCGCGGTCTTCGACATGGTCTTCCGTGATTGCGAGTTCTCGTCGTCGACGGCGGTCAACGGCGGCGGCGGCCTGTGCCTGCGCATGAGCCGGGGGAGCCCCCTGTTCGAGGACTGCCTCTTCCGCAACAACGTCGCCTCGAGCGGCAGCGGTGGCGCCGCGGTCTACGTCAGCAGCGGTCCGGGACCGAAGTTCCGGCGCTGTCGCTTCGAGAACAACACCGGCGGCGACGTGGGTGGCCTGGGAGCCTTCTACCAGTACGAGGTGACCGACTGCAGCTTCACGAACAACACCGCCCTCCTCACCTCCGGCAGCGCGGCCTTCCGTCTCGGCGGCACCGGCCTCTGCGAGCGCAACCGGATCGTCGGCAACCAGTCCCTCGGGCCGATCGGGGGCATCGCCGTCCTCGCCGGCGAGCCGACCACGACGGTCGAGATCCGCGAGAGCCTCTTCGCCGACAACAGCGCTCGGGGCGCGGTTTTCGAGGTCTGGACCTACTCCTGCCGGATCGTCAACTGCAGCTTCGCCGGCAACGACCTGAGCCTGAGCACCCGTGGGCTCATCGACGTCGAGACCCAGGCGAATCAGAGCACGGAGATCTGGAACAGCTGCCTCTGGGGCAACCAGAGCCCGGCGGCCCTCTACCTCGCGGCTTCGGCGGGGCCGGTCTCCTTCGATTCCTGCGACGTCGAGGGCGGACCGGCCAGCGCGGCCAACGGCAACTTCGACGCCGATCCGCTCTACGTCGATCCGCTCCAGGGCGACTATTCCCTCCTGCCCGGCTCGCCCTGCCTCGATGCCGGCTCGCCGTTGGTCCCGGGCGGGCTCTCGGCGGTCGATCTCGCCGGCAAGCCACGCGTCCGCTATCTGACGGTCGACGTCGGCTGCTTCGAGAACGGCAGCATCGCCCTCTCCGCGGCCGCCGCCAGCCGGGTGGGCGTCGGCGCGGGTGGCCCCTACGACGTCCTCCTGGTCAACGGCTCGAACGGAGGTCCGCTGCGGAAGGTCGTCGTTCCGGTGGGCAGCCCGGGGTCCGTGGCCATGCTCCAGCCGCCGCACCTGGCGACGGCGGCGCGCTTCGCGGTCTACGGTTTCCTCGGCGAGGCCGACCCGGACAGCGTGGTCGGCGTCCCGCTCGGCATCGGCGCCATGGCCTTCGCGCCCAGCCCGATGGTGCCGCCCTACTTCCGGTCGATCTTCTTCACCTTCACCGACAATTACGCCCCGACCACGCCACAGCTCTTCCCCTCGTCGCCGACGCCCTGGAGCTCGGGGCTCGGGCCGGCCATTCCCTTCCCGCTCGTCATCACGCTCCAGGGCGTGGTCGAGGAGGCTCCGGGCCTGTTCCGGGCGACCAACGCGGTCGTCTACGAGCTGCGCTGAGGAGGTTCCGGGGCAACCGCCCCCGACCGCTCGTCTCGGTCCGGTTTCGCGACCGGACCGACCTCTCCCGGCCGATCCGCCGGCCTCGGACTATCGGTTTTCATGCAGCGGGAGCGGGAAGGCGCTTCAGTCCGCTGCATGAAGATGCCGATAACGAGGACGAGAGAGCCCCGTGAGGGAGAGAGACTTGAGCGGTCAGGACCAGGAGAAGGTCGAGGCCGAGACCGCGCCGAAGAAGGGCAAGGAGAGACGCCCCGAATCCGGCGCCCGGGTGATCGGCAAGCTCTGCGGCGCCGGCACGGCGCTGCCGACGATGGCGGCGACCTATCTGGTCGCGGTCACCGCCGGCGTGCCCGGGCCGACCGCCGTGGGTCGGAGCCTGCTGGCCGCCCTGCTCATGTGGTTCTTCGTCAGCCTCAGCGTCCGCCTGCTGGTGGGCGCGCTGCTCGATGACTGGAAGAAGGCGAAGCGTTCGCGGCGCCGTCGGCCGGAGATCAGCGGATGAGCAACGCCGCCGAAGTCTATGCCCGCACGGTCATCACCGACGAGGAGCGCAACAAGCTGGTGGAGGAATTCCTGCCGCTGGTGCGTCATGTCCTCGGCCGCCTGCCGATCAGCCTCCCGGCCTTCATGGATCGGGAGGATCTGTTCGAGGTGGGCGTGCTCGGTCTGATGAACGCGGCGCGCAGCTACGACTCCTCGCGCGGCGCCCAGTTCAAGACCCACGCCTACGTCAACATCCGCGGCGCGATCCTCGACGAGCTGCGCCGCTACGACATCGTGCCGCGCTCGCGCCGGGATCGGATGAAGCTCTTCCACCGCAGCTCGGAAGAGCTCGAGGAACAGCTCGGCCGACCGGCGACACCCGACGAGATCGCCGTCGCCATGGGGCTCAGCGTCGAGCAGGTCGACGATCTGCTGGTGAACATGCATGGCGCCTCGGTGCTGTCGATCGACGACGCCGAGAGCAACGAGGGCGACGGCCCATCGCTCGGCACCGCCCTGGCCTGCATGAACACGCCGAGCCCCGCCGACGCGGCCGAGGCCCGCGAGCTCAAGGCCCGGATGGCGGAGGAGATCCAGAACCTGCCCCAGAACGAGCGCCGGGTGATCGTCCTCTACTACGCCGAGGGGCTCCTGCTGAAGGAGATCGGCGAGGTCCTGGGCGTGACCGAATCGCGGGTCAGCCAGCTGCACAGCCGGGCCATCTTCAAGCTGAACAAGGCCCTGGGTCTGGCCCGGGATTGCGGAGGATGTTCGTGAGGACGCGAAGCGGGAACCTGATCAAGGCGGCGGCCGTGGGCACGCTGCCGATCGCGGAGGGCGAGGTCCGGACGATGCCGGGCGCCGCCGCCAAGCCGGCGACCCGAGCCGCCGAGCACCAGCACGACCCGGAGATCCACCTCCACAAGGAAGGCGAGGACATCGTCGCCATCGAGGTGGTCTGCGCCTGCGGCCGCACCACCTTCATCGAATGTCGCTACGAGAATTGAGGAGCCTGGGATGAGAGCGCGATCGACGACCTGGGCGCTGTTCGCAGCGCTGACCCTGACCGGGGCCTGCTCGACCGTTCACGAGGTCGAGGACGCCCTGATCGAGGATCGCCGGCCGCCGGTGGAGACGGTCGACAACGAGACCCGCGGCGTCACGGTCCCCGACCTGGACGAGCGCAAGGAGGACGAGGCCTCGCTGAGCCAGGTCGATCGTCTCCAGCGCGAGATCCGTCGCCTCGGTCAGGCCCTGGCCATGGCCGAGAAGGAACGCGACGACTCGGTCGGCGAACGCAACCGGGCCCTCGAAGCCGAACGCGAGCTGGTGCAGCAGAACATCGACTACCAGGAGTTGCTGAAGATCTGCAAGGCGAACGAGGACAAGCTCAAGTCCCAGGTGCTCCAGGCCCAGATCGAGAACGTCCGCCTGAAGCAGGAGCTGGCCAACCAGCGCATCCGCGAGCTCTCGGCCGGAGCCGGCGAGAAATGACCACCCGCATCGCCGTCCTGCTGGTCCTGGTCCTGGTCTTCCTGCCCGGCTGCGCCCTCCTGGAAGCACCGACCCCGGCGCCGCAAACCGGTCCGTTCCCCTATCACTCCCTGGCCGAGGCGCCGGCGCCCCTGCGCCGGGTGGTGATGTTGCCGCTCGACGCCGAGAGCTGCCCGGCACCGCATCGACTCCTGGTCGAGCGCAGCCTGCAGCGGGCGATCGCGGCCCGGAACCTCTTCGAGATCCTGCCGGTGGACGAGCGCGACGTGGCCGACACCCACATCGTCTCGACCAGGTCGACCGGAACCTATCACACCGACGATCTGATCTTGCTCAGCCGGCGCTTCGGCGCCGAGGGCGTGCTCCACGGCGTGATCACCCAGTTCCAGGCCTACCCCCAGGTGGTCATCGGCCTGCGGCTCACCTTGCTGGACTGCCGCAACGGCCGGGTACCCTGGGCGACCGACATCCTGCTGGATGCCTCGAACCGGGTGATCGAGCAGGATGTTCATAATTACTATGACACCCGACTGCGCGATCAGGGCTCGTTGATGGACTACGAGCAGGTCCTGATCTCGCCGCGCTACTTCGCCGACTACGGCGCCGACCGGGTCTCGGGCACCCTGGCGAAGGCCCTGCTGCCTCGGAACGAGATCGAGGCCAGCAACACAAGACGCTGACGAAAAACGACTTCGGGAATTCACGTTCCAGGGGGCGGGTGGCTCGAGGGCCACTCGCCCCGTTTCGTTCCAAGTGCATGGGCCAGACGATCTTGGCGCGCTTGAAGCTCGCCGCCCCGGCCCCTATGATCGGCGGCTGGTCGGCTCGTGCCGTCCGCGTGGGCGCCGGTCCGGAAATGCCCGGACCCTGGCGACGATTCGCTCCAGGATCGATTGGCCACCCAGGACGCAGCCTCGGGGCTCGCGTCGGAACGAGACGAGGACGGAACGATGTTCGGACACGGATTCGCGGTCTTCAGTGACGGCCTGCTGCGCGGCGCCGTCACCGCGCCCGACGACGGCGGTCTGCTCAAGACGCTCGTCCTCGTCGCCTACGCGATCACCCTCTTCGTGCTCTGGCTCTTCGGCGTCCACCGCTACGTCATCATGTGGTGGTTCGCGGCCCGCAAGGACGCGGCGCCGAAGCCGCTGCGCGAGTTCGGCGAGGACGAGCTGCCGGTGGTCACGGTGCAGCTCGCCGTCTTCAACGAGATGTACGTGGTCGAGCGGGTCATCGAGGCGGTCTGCTCGATGGACTACCCCCAGGATCGTCTGCAGGTGCAGGTGCTGGACGACTCCACCGACGAGACCGTCGAGATCAGCCGTCGCGCCGCCGCGCGTTGGCGCGCCGCCGGCTTCGACATCGAGGTGCTGCACCGGAAGGACCGGACCGGTTACAAGGCGGGCGCGCTGGCCGAGGGCCTGAAGACGGCGCGGGGCGAGTTCATCTGCATGTTCGACGCCGACTTCGTGCCGCCGCGCGACTTCCTGCGCCGACAGATCCATCACTACAGCGACCCGAAGGTCGGCTTCGTCCAGGCTCGCTGGGCGCACATCAACGAGAACAACTCCCTGATCACCAAGCTGCAGGCGCTCTACCTGGACGGCCACTTCGTGCTCGAGCACACCGGCCGGCAGCGTTCCGGACGCTTCTTCAGCTTCTCGGGCACGGCCGGCACCTGGCGTCGTGCCTGCATCGACGACGCCGGCGGCTGGAGCCACCGGACGCTGGTCGAGGATCTCGACCTCTCCTACCGGGCCCAGATGAAGGGCTGGCAGGGCGTCTACCTGGTCGATCAGGCCGTTCCGGCGGAGCTGCCTCCGGACATGAACGGCTACAAGAGCCAGCAGCACCGCTGGGCCAAGGGCTTCATCCAGGCGATGAAGCACATGCTGGTGCCGATCTGGAAGAGCAAGCAGCCGCTCAAGGTGAAGGTGGAATGCACCTTTCACCTCACCAACAACCTGACCTACCTGTTGATGGTGGCGTTGAGCCTGCTGATGCTGCCGGCGCTGCACTATCGCGTGCAGATCCTCTCCGGCATCTGGGCGGTCATCTTCGACATCAGTCTCTTCATCGGCGCCACGGTCAGCATCCTCAGCTTCTACGCCTACGCGCAGCGGCAGATCGACGAGCGCTGGTACAAGAAGATCGTCTACATGCCGCTGCTCATGGGCATGGGCATCGGCATGGCCTTCAACCAGTCGAAGGCGGTGATCGAGGCCCTGCGCGGACACGAGAGCCCCTTCGTCCGGACGCCGAAGTACAAGGTGGGCGCCGGCGAGAAGGGCAAGGCCTGGCAGGGCAAGCGCTACAGCGCCGCCCGCAGCATGCTGCCGATGCTCGAGCTCTTCTTCTCGCTCTACTTCGCCTTCGTCACCGCCTACGCGGCCTGGCAGGGTCTCTGGCTGGCGGTGCCCTTCCTCGGGCTCTTCGCCTGGGGCTTCGGCTACGTCGGCTGGCTGTCGCTGGAGCCGCAGCTCCGCAAGAGCGAGGCGCCGGCCGGCGAGGTCGGGACCCAGGCCTCCTGAGCGACCCGGGGCCGGAGATGGAAGAAGGGGGAAGCCGCTGGCGGCTTCCCCCTTCTTCGTTCACTTGCGTCGGATTGCCCGCGAACGCGAGCGGACAGGCTCAGCCCTCGAAGCCCTCGGTCAGACCGAGGAGACCTTCCGCCGCCTGGGCGGCGCGCTCGGGGCTGTCGAGTTCACCCGAGGCCAGGAGGGCCTTGGCGTTCTCGACCGCATCGGCGCGGAACTCCGGGACCTGGACCAGGGCATCGATGAGCGCCCTGACCTCGCCGAGGCGACCCGAGTTCTCGAAGAAATCATGCTTCGAGACGGCCTGAGCCGTCTTGTTCGTGGCACTCCCGGCGCGCGTCTCGGCCTTGCGCTCACCGCGCGAGGTCCGGTTCAAATCGACGCCGACATCTCTGATGTCCATGGGAAGCTCCTGTCAGTCACGGACTTGCGTCCGTCGTAGGGTCTCCGACCCACCCTTTTCCACCTTTTCCGTCCCGATTCTCGGCAGTCTCCCGCCGCGCTTGAGCCGCTTTCCCGTCATTTTCTCGGGACTTCGCGACCCGGGACCCGGTGGATTCTCGGCCTTCCGGCGCCGGACTTCAGGGTTTTCAGCCGCCGAGATCCAGGAACAGGGTCGCGACCAGGACCAGGAGGATCAGGATCAGGCCGAGCGCGGCCCGCTGGGCCAGGGCCACCGGACCATGGCCGGTGACGTCCAGGGACTCGAGGCCGAGGCTCGAGAGGCGGCGGGAACGGGTCTTCATGCAGGTCTCCGGTAGGGGGGCCAGCGATGCCAACGTCCCCGGGACCGGAAGGATCGGTTTTGCTTATTTCCTGGCCCGATGCCGGACCAATGCGTTCAATGATCCCCGTGGCCGGGTCCCGGGCCATGCCGTACCGTCCAGACACCTCGCCTGCCGGAGATTCCATGTCGCGTCCCAGCGTCCTCGTCCTGGTCGTCCTCGGTCTCGTCGCCTCCCTGGCGTCCGGCCAGGTCGCGAACCCGAGCTTCGATGGCAACAACATCGGCGTGCCGGTGAACTGGATCGCGCATGGCGTCGGCGGCAACGTCGGCTCCCAGGTCCTCCCCGACGTCGGCATGCCCACCGACGGCAGCCGCTACGCGGTCATCTTCGCCGGCAGCAGCGGCCCGGCGACCCCACACGACAACGAGGGCGGGACGGGCACCGGGGCCGGCGGCACGATGAGCCTCTCCCAGGGCTTCAGCTTCGTCGACCTCGGCATGACCACGATCAACTTCGACTGCGTGCTGGTGGGCAACGACGACGTGCCGGACTTCTTCGAGGCCGAGATCAGCGACGGAACCACCACCCTCAACCTGGTGCATCTGGACGTCCTGAACGACCTCGGCGGCCCGACCTCGCTGCTCACGGGCCTGCCCAGCTCGGGCATCGTGAGCGTCTCGGTGGATCTCGGCCCCTACTTTCCCACCGCGACCTTCGCCACGGTCTTCAGCCTGAGCTTCCACGTCGGCAACGCGGTCGACACCGCCGTCCCCGCCCGGGCCTACGTCGACGACGTCCACTTCACGCCCGGGACGCCCTTCAACGAGAACTCGATCCGCTACGTTCCCGGTGGTGCCTGGGTCACGTTGGAGATCCGCACGGAAGCGCCCTTCATGGAGTACTACAACGTCATCAGCCACGTGACGACCTTCCCCAAGGGCAGCGGTCCCTTCGGCGGCATCTGGCCGGACGCCCAGACCTGGGCCTTCGTGACCATGCCGCTGGGCAGCACCGGCATCCACGACTTCAGCGACGCGAACGGCCTGTTCAGCGTCCCGGTCTGGGCCGGCATCGCGGCGACGGGCTTCCAGTTCGACTACTTCCTGGCCGCGGTGACGCCCGGGGGCGGCTACCGCCTGACGCCGGTGAAACGCGGGGCCTGGAACGTCGCCGAGGACATCTGAGGCGCCCATCGAAACCACGAAAAAAGCCCCGAGTCCGAGGACTCGGGGCTTTTCTACTTCGTGCCGCGGAGAGGATTCGAACCTCCACTCCGTTGACCGGAACTAGGCCCTCAACCTAGCGCGTCTGCCAATTCCGCCACCGCGGCTGATCAGGGAAGGCGATATTATGGGGGCCGTCGGGGGCCTTCCAGGGGTCTCAGTATTTTTCCTGGGTGGCCAGCTGCAGGTCGACCTGGAAGCCGCCCCGGTGGGTCCCCACCGACAGGAAGAGCGAACCGAAAGCGTTGCGGAAGTAGCCGAGGTTGCGATCGATCTCGGCCCGGATGCGCCCCTCGGACCGCTCCGCCAGCTTGCGCGCCAGCTTGCGCTCGTAGGCCTGCTGGGTCCAGCGCTCCTGGTCCGGACGGGGCTCCGCCAGCCGGGACCAGTCGTTGAAGGCCTCCCGACGCAGGGCCACCTTCTCGAACTCGGTGACCACGCTGCGCTCGGCGATCCAACCCTCCTTGGCCTGATCCATGTGGGCGTAGAGCTGTTCCGGATCGAGGAAGATGAAGCTCCGCACCCCGGGCGGCAGGTCCTGGACCTTGTCGTGGAGCGTGTCGAGGGTCGGCATGCCCGCCTTGCCCCCGTCGATCACGCCACGCATGTCGAGGAAGAGCTGTACCCAGTTGGTGATGACCAGGTAGTCGCCGATGAGGGCGAAGGCCGGCTTGTTGTTCTCGCGGTCGTCGAGAAAGCTGTCGCGGACCACCTGCCAGAAGGTGAAGGGGCCGTCATCGAAGCGGTGGAAGGGATGATCCGCCGCGACCTCGAGTTCGTCGAGGAAGTCCTGGAAGTGGGCGCGATCGGCGACCTTCAGGACGACGGCGACACCGGGCGCGCTGTGACGCACCTCCTCGTCGCGCTGCTTCTTGAACAGGATGAAGCCGGCATCCGGGGCGAAGATCTCGGCGACCTCGCCGACCAGGGGGCCGGTGAGATCGGGGGTGTCGTCGGGGTCGATGCGGTGGCGCTTGAAGCGATCGAGTCCGGCCAGGAATTCGAACAGCAGCTCTCGCTGATCGCGATCCATCAGGCCGCGCTGACCGAGGACGAAGGCGAGCAGGTCGGCCGGCTTGGCACCGCAGAGCCCGTAGCCGAAGACGTAGTAGGGCAGATGATCGATGATCGCCTTCATCTGGGCATCGATCTCGGCGGGCTCGAGATCGGTCATCCTGCTGTAGGGGTCGAGGGGGCGCCGTTCCGCGGTGCCGATGGCGCCCTTGAGCTCGGCCTGGCGATCGATGTCGAGCTGCAGGTAGAGGTCGCGGCCCTCGAACAAAGGGAAGGACTGATCGAAGACCTGGTACAGGTCGGCGCCCCACATGCCGGAGAGCCAATCGCCCAGCTTCACCTTCTCGTCGAAGCTGCGCCGGCGGACCATGATGTTGAGCCCGCTGGCCTCGGCGCCATCCCACACCCAGCCCGGGTTGAAGCGCGTGCTGGGCTCGAAGGGCACCCCGTTCTGCACCATGTCGCGGACCAGATCGGCGATCGCGTCGATGCGGGTGCCGATCACGACCGCCGCCTCGATGCGGGCGACGCCGAGGGCGAGGCGCCCCTCGGTCGTGGGCAGCTCGAGCCGGACACCCCAGTTGAGGTGCTCCACCGACGAACCGGGCGGCAGCTGGTCCTCGATGAAGAGCGAGCAGAGCGTCGGGCTGAGCAGGCTGTTGACCGCCATCCGCGCCATCGCCGACTCGGGCTGGACGATGGCGAGGAACTGCGGGTCCTCGCCCTCGTTCTCGGCCTCGTAGCCGGCGACGACGACGTTGCGGCCGGAGATGTCGCCCAGGACCTCGAGGTCGAAGGGAAGGTTGGAGTTGACCTCCTGCAGGGCCGAGTAGGCGTCCCGCAACCGCGGCAGGATCTCGGTCTCGGCCACCATCGGGGTCTTGAACCAGGCCTGGAGGCCGCGATGTTCATCGACCTGCCTCATGAACTCACGATCGTTGAGACCGCGGATCAGTCGAGGGAAGTCGCGAGAGAAGACGACGAAGTCGCAGTCCTCGGGGGCATAGACCAGGAGATCGCCCACCTCGATCACCATCGGGGTCCAGATCCAGCCGACGAACCAGATGGTGAGGCTCGCCAGGAGGAAGCCGATGATGCCCCAGATGATGAGGCGCTTCTTGTTTCGCTTCAGGCGCGCGACGAGTTCCGACATGCTTGCCTTTCCAGAGGGTGGGGCGAGGCAAGATTCTATCGGCTGGGGACTTCCGGGACCAACCGAGGCTTGCCGGAGATGCGCGTTCGCGGGTATTTTGACCCGCGCCAGCGCCACTTGGCCTGGCCTAACCGCGCGTGGTTCGGCGATGCGTACCTCAAGACGTCTCGATCAGGTCAAACCTTCCCTCACTCTCGAGTTCGACGCTCGCGCCAAGGCGCTGAAGGCCGCCGGCCGGGACGTGATCGGACTGGCCGCCGGCGAGCCCGACTTCGAGCCCTCCGAGACGGTGTTGCAGGCCGCGGAGGAGGCGATGCGCCACGGCGGCGGCCGCTACACCGCGGTCGCCGGAACGCCGGCCCTCCGCCAGGCCGCCGCGCGCGCGATCGAGGAGCTCACCGGCATCCGCTACTCGAGTGATCGGATCGCGGTCAGCTCCGGCGCCAAGCACTCGATCTTCAACGCCCTCTATGCCCTCGCCGACCCCGGCGACGAGGTGATCGTCCCGGCGCCTTACTGGACCTCCTATCCGGAGATGTGCCTCGCGCTGGGGATCAAGCCGGTGATCGTCCCGGGCCGGGCCGATCTCCTGCCCGACCTCGACGGCATCAGGGCGGCCATCAACGACCGGACCCGTGCCATCATCGTCAACAGCCCGGGCAATCCCACCGGCCGGGTGATCGATCGCGCGACGCTCGAGGGCCTCGCGGTGCTGATGCGGGCCTGGCCGGATCTCGTGCTCATCTCGGACGACATCTACGCCCGCCTGGTCTTCCCCGGTCATCGCTTCCTCAACCTGCCGATGGTGGCGCCCGACCTGGTCGAGCGCACGATCCTCGTCTACGGCATGTCCAAGACCTACTGCATGACCGGCTGGCGCATCGGCTTCGCGGCCGGTCCGCTCGAGATCATCAAGCAGATCGCCACGGTCCAGGGCCACTCCACGAGCTGCGCCAACTCGATCGCGCAGGCGGCCGCCTGTCGGGCGCTCGACGAGACGGACGAGAACCACATCGCGCGGATGGTGACCGCCTATCGCGAACGCGCCGGTCTCTTCCTGGACAGCTTCCGCAGCATCGGCGACCTCCCCTGTCCGGAACCGCAGGGCGCCTTCTACCTCTTCCCCCGGGTGGACGCCTGGTTCGGGGCCCGCCTCGGCGATCGTCGGATCGGCAGCGCCCTCGATCTCGCCCAGCTCCTGCTCGACGAGGCCCTGCTCGGCGTGGTGCCCGGCGAGGCCTTCGGAGCCCCGGAGTCGATCCGCATCTCCTACGCCACCGCGACGGACAAGGTGCGCGAGGCCTGCTTCCGGCTGGAGCGGTTCTTCGCCGCGCTTCAGAGGTAGCGCGCCCAGCGCGCCTGCAGATCGGCGATCCCGCGCATCACCTCGTCCTTGAGCCGGTCGGCGGTCTCCTTGCGGTCGTCCTCCGCGCCGTCCTCGAGATGGATCGGCTCGCCGAAGACCACCAGGAAACGGCCGCAACGCGGGAAGTCGGCCTGGCGCGGCAGGACCTCGCGGGCACCGAAGATCGCCACCGGCACCACCGGCACTCCGGTCCTCTGCATCAACAGGGCCACGCCGGCGCGGCCCTCGCCGAGCTTGCCGTCGGGACTGATGCGACCTTCGGGGAAGATGCCGATCAGCTCGCCCGCGTCGGCGGCGCGCATGGCGTCCTTGATCGCGCCGGCCGCGGCGCGGCGCGAGGCCGGGACCGGAATCGCGCCCCAGAAGCGGTAGAACCAGTTCAGGGCCGGATGGCGATAGATCGGTCCATCCATCAGGAAGGTCACGTGCTTCGGCAGGGCGAGCTGGAGCAGGATGGGGTCGAGGAAGCTGGTGTGGTTCGGAGCCAGGATGAGCGCGCCCTCGACCCGGGGCACGTTGATGGCACGCAGGCCGTAGAGGGTACGGACGACCAGCCCGACCGTCAGGCACATCAGCCGCTGGATCGGAATCAGGAGCGGATGGATCGCGAGCTTGGTGGCCATTCTTCCTCGAGACGGCCTGGATGAGCGAGGGCGCCGTCACGGTCAAGGACCACGACGGCGCCCTCGTCTTCGGCCGAGCCTCCGCGCCTACTTGCCGACGCCGAGCTCCTTGCGGGCGAGCTGCCCGCCGCGGGTCATGCGGTAGTCCTGGGCGACGGCCTGGCGCATGCGCAGGTAGCGGCCCTTGTACTCGCGCGCCAACTCCTTGTCCTCGGTCTTGGCCGAGAGCTGGTTGTTGGCGTTGGCGAAGCGCCAGATGGCCCAGCCGATCTCGTTCTCGAGCCGGCCGTCCTCGGAGAAGAGGGCGAAGGTCTTGGAGAACTCCTCGGCGGCATGGAGGTAGTCGCCCTTCTCGTAGTAGCAGTCGCCGAGGCCGTTGGCGGCGCCGGCGAAGACGAAGGGCTTGGCCTGCCAGTCCTTGGTGTCGTCGAGCAGCTTCTGGAAGTGCTTCTGGGCCTCGTCCACCCGGCCGGCGGCGAGCATGATCTCGCCCTTCACCACCTTGGCGCGGTCCGCCAGCTCGGGCACGGCGATCGCGCCACTGACCTGCGAGAGGATGGCGTCGGCCTCGGCGTTCTTCTTCATGGCGATCAAGGCGCGCACCCGACCGAGCTCGGCGATCACCTTGAAACGCGAGGACCAGTTCTGGGTCTTGGCCTGATCGGCGACGGCGCCGAAGGCCTTCTCGGCCTTCGCGAAGTCACCGAGACCGTAATTGTCCTCGGTCTCCTGGAGGACGATCTCGGGCAACCAGTGGCTCTTGGCGTTGACCGTCCGCAGATCGGCGGCAGCCTTCTCCGCGTCCTCGAAGGCGCCGACGCGACGGTAGGAAGCCCAGAGGTAGTAGTGGGCATCTTCCTTGGCCCAGGACTCGGAGTCCTTCAGGTCGGCCTCGGCGAGGTTCTGGAAGCCCTCGATCGCAGTCCGGAAGTCGCCGTTGCCGAAGGCGGCGCGAGCATCCGGGTAGCCGGTCGGGGCCTTCGTGTACTCGACCGAGACCACGTCATTGGCATCGAAGCGGCGAGCGCCGGTCCGGAGCTTGACCTCGAGGGCGCTCCAGCTGTACTCGATGACGTCGACGTTCTTCTCTTCCTTCTGCTCGCCACGGCTGTTGACGATGACGACGTCGGCCTTGGGCTTGACCTGAGCGGCGGCGACACCGATGAGGACGGCAAGAGCGACCAGGCACTGCGCGACGATTCTCATGAACTGGGGACCTCTGGGGTTCCGGGGGCCGTCGTTCGCACTCAAGCGGCGACCGCCAAGGGGTTTAACGATGGTCCTTCGACCGACGGGCTGACACGTTAAGAAGGGCCGTCGGGACTGTCAAGAATGGCCCGATCGGGCCTCGATGGCGCCAGCGCGGCGTCCGGGCCAGGTGCTCGACGATCGGGCGCCGTAGAAAAAGTGATAGCGTCAAGGCTTGCGTCTTGACGCTATCCACGAGCCCTAATAGCACCTTTTTCCCAGGGCTATAGGCGGCGGACCGGGTGCAAACGGCGCAAAAAAACGGCAAATCCCGGAAAGCCGCGCAACCTCGGCGGCAAATCGGGGATGGAGCGCAGGACGATGGAGAGGGACCCCAACCAGGGCTATGCCCTGACCCCGGACGAACTCGACTGGCAACCCATGAGTCCCGGGGTCGAGGTCGCGCGGCTCCATCGTAACTCCTTGCGCGACTTCGGGATGATGCTTCTGCGCATGGCTCCCGGGGCAGGCGCTCCGCGGCACGTGCATCCCGAAGGCGAGCAGTACTACGTCATCTCGGGCACGATCGTCGACGAGACCGGCCGCCATGGCCCGGGGTCCTTCGTGCACCACCCACCGGGGAGCATTCACGAACCGTCGAGCCCCGAGGGCGCCCTCGTCCTGGTGACCTGGTTCGGCCGCCTCAGGGTCTACGAGGACTGACGGCGCGGTCGGGGCCCGGTGATCGGCCCCGACCGGCGGCCTTCGATCAGCCGTCCTCGCCGGCGTCCGGGCGGTCGTCGATCTCCTCGGGCGCCAGGATGGCGCAGGCGACGACCCGATCTTCGCTCTTCAGGCGCATCAGCCGCACGCCCTGGGTGTCGCGACCCATCGAGGAGATCTCGGCCACCGGCGTGCGCACGATCATGCCGCGCTCGGAGATGAACATGATGTCCTCGTCGTCGGCGACCGCGAGCACCGAGACGACGCGACCGTTGCGTTCGTTCGCCCGGATGTTGCGAACGCCGCTGCCGCCCCGCGACTGGAGGCGGTAGTCCTCGAAGGGCGTCCGCTTGCCGAAGCCGTTCTCGCAGACGGTGAACAGGCTGCGGTCGGTCGAACCCTTGACCATGCCGACCACCTCGTCGTCCTCGGCCTTGAACTTCAGGCCGCGAACGCCGCGCGCCGTCCGCCCCATCGGGCGCACGTCCTCCTCGTTGAAGCGGACCGCCTGGCCGTGGGCCGTGGCCAGCACGATCTCGTCCTGGCCACCGGTGATCACGGCGCGCACCAGACGATCACCCTCGTCCAGGTTGCAGGCGATGAGCCCCGCGGCGCGGACGTTGGAGAAGGCCGAGAGCGGCGTCTTCTTCACGTAGCCGCGGGCGGTGACCAGCATGAGGTAGCGATCGTCGTCGAACTCGCGGGTCTTGATGATCGAGGTGATCTTCTCGCCCTCCTGCAGCTGCAGCAGGTTGACGATGGCGCGACCGCGACTGGTGCGCGCGGCTTCGGGGATCTGGTAGGCCTTCAGCCAGTGCAGGCGCCCGCGATCGGTGAAGAACAGGAAGTAGTCCTTGGTCTGGGCCACGACCACGCGCTCGAGGAAGTCACCGTCCTTCAGGTCGGCGGCGGTGACGCCGCTGCCACCACGCGACTGGCTGCGGTAGAGCGAGGTCAGGGTCCGCTTGATGTAGCCGCTGTGCGACACGGTGACGACGACGTCCTCATCGGCGATCAGCGACTCGTCCTCGATGTCGGTCTCGATCATCTCGATGGCGGTGCGGCGGGCGTCGCCGTGCTTCGCCTTCAGCTCCTCGAGATCGTCGATGATCATGCCGTGGACGATGCGGACGTCGGCGAGAATCTCGCGGTAGCGGGCGATGTCCGCCCGGAGCTGCTGATACTCCTCCTCGAGCTTCTCCACCTCGAGCCCGGTGAGGCGCGACAGGCGCATGGCCAGGATCGCGTCGGCCTGACGCTTCGACAGGGAGAAGCGCGCCATCAGGCCGTCACGGGCCGCCTCGGGGTTCGGCGATTCCTTGATCACCCGCACCACCTCGTCGATGTTCTGCACGGCGACGCGCAGGCCTTCGACGATGTGGCAGCGCTCCAGCGCGCGCCGCAGGAGGAAGCGCGTGCGCCGCTGGATCACCTCGACGCGATGATCCTTGTAGGCGACCAGGAGGTCCTTCAGGCCGAAGGTGCGGGGCCGGCCCTTGTCGAGCGCCAGCATGATGATGCTGAAGCTGCTCTGCAGCGGGGTGTGCTTGTAGAGCTGGTTGACGATGAGCTCGGCGTTCTCGCCCTTCTTGACCTCGATCACCAGACGCAGGCCGGCCTTGCGATCGGTCTCGTCGTTGGCGCGGCTGATGCCCTTGATGGTGCCGTCCGCCATCAGGTCCTTCAGGCGCTCGAAGATCGAGTTGGGATTGACCTGATAGGGCAGCTCCGTGATCACGATCTTCTCGCGATCGCCTCGGCCGGTCTCGACGTCCACCTTGCCGCGGATCGTGAGCTGGCCGCGGCCGGTCTTGTAGGCCCGGACGATGCCGCTCTTGCCGCAGATGATGCCACCGGTCGGGAAGTCCGGACCGGGGATGATGTCGAGGAGCTCGGCGAATTCGATCTCGGGGTCGCGGATCACCGCGATGATGCCGTCGGCGACCTCGCGCAGATTGTGCGGCGGAATGCTCGTGGCCATGCCCACCGCGATGCCCTGCGAACCGTTGCACATCAGGTTCGGGAAGCGGCCCGGGAGGACGGTGGGTTCGACGCGGGTGTCGTCGTAGTTGGGCACGAAGTCGACGGTCTCGCGGTTGAGATCGTCGAGGAGGTCGACGGCCGGCGGCCGCATCCGCGCCTCGGTGTAGCGCATCGCCGCCGGCGGCGAGCCGTCGACGAAGCCGAAGTTCCCCTGCGGGTCGATCAGCTGGTAGCGCATGTTGAAGCCCTGGGCCATGCGCACGAGGGTCGGGTAGACCGCCTGATCGCCGTGGGGATGGTAGTTGCCGGTGGTGTCGCCGACGATCTTGGCGCACTTCCTGAACTTGGCCCGGGGGCCGAGGTTCAGGTCGTTCATCGCCACCAGGATGCGCCGCTGCGAGGGCTTCAGGCCGTCACGGACGTCGGGGAGCGCCCGCTGGATGATGACGCTCATCGCGTAGGAGAGGTAGGACTCCTTCATCTCCTCGTCGAGGAGCTGCTCGCGGACGTTCTTCTGGAGGTCCGGATTCTCGGAGTCGGAGCTTTGTTCGGCCATCGTGCCGGCGTCCTCGGGGCGCGTCTTGCGGTCAGGAATGGACCCGACGGGCCGATCGATCGAGGCCTGCGAGGGTCCGCCAGCCTCGCGCGTCCGGTGGTCGTGGCCGCCCGGAGGGCGGTCGGCGAGGCATCGGAGACCAATGGCGAGGACCGCGCCAATGTAACGGATTCCGGGCCATGATCAAGCCCGGCTCCACGCGCGCAAGGCTTTGTCCGGCCGAGATTTAGTCGCGCTCGGAAGGAGCCTCGCGAGGGCCGAGGGCCAGCAGGGCGGCGCGCTTCCAGGAGGGCTCGAGCCCGGCGGTGGCGGCGGCGATCTCGGCGCCGGTGATCGGGCCCTGGCCCGCCAGCTCGGCGAGCCGGAGCAGGGCCTCGTCCTCCGGACGTCCCGGCTCCGGCAAGGGGCCGCTCCCGGGGGCCGGAGGGAGGAGCCCGAGACGGCGACCGACCTCCTCCAGGCCGCGCATGAAGGCCAGGTCACGACGCTCGCGCTCGATCTGTTCCGTGTACCCGGCCATCACCGGGAGGCCGTTCTTGACCACCATGGCCTCGAGCCGATCGAGCTCCTGTTCGCTGCGGCGCAAAGGGCCGAGCATGCGATCGAAACGGCCCTCGCCGGCGTCCTGCTGGGCCTGGAGGACGGCCACGTTGTAGAGCTTCACGGGGTCGGAGCCGAACTGGTCGAGGTGGTCCCGCATGCTGGCGACGTGGGGCGCGGCCCGTTCGAGCGCGCCGGTCTTCTGGTAGCCGGAGGCGAGGGTCGTCCACAGCGCCGCTCGCTGGCTCAGGTCGGCATCCAGGCCGACGACCCGACCGTAGCGGTCGTTCCAGTCCTCCAGCCGGGCGAGCGTCTCCTCGGCCAGGGGCAGGTCCTCCTCGCGCTCGGCGCGGACGGTCGCCTCCCGGATCCGTCCCTGGGCGATCTCGAGCGGCAGCCCCACCAGCCACAGGCCCAGGGCCACGAAGAAGAAGGTCGCCACCCGCCGCCGGAGACGACGGAGCCGGAGGTTGAATTCCAGAGCCGTGCTCGGGTCCCGGAAGTAGCTGTCGATGAAAGCGAGGCGTTGCTCGATGGCCGGATGGGTGACGCCGCCCTCGCGCATCCGCTTGGGATGGAGCCGACCGAGCTCGGTCAGGGCCCGCTTGATCGGACCGGGATCGCCGAGGATCTCGCCGGAATGGACGTCGGCCTCGGTCTCCCAGGTCCGCATCAGCGGCGCGAAGACGAACAGGAAGAACACCGGGAGGCAGACCAGGCCCAGCACCAGCGAGGCGGAACCGCTGGAGTCGTCCGCGAATCCGGTCGCGAGCACCGTGAGCATCAGCGAGAAGCCGAGCAGGAGGGCCATGTTCAGGATGATGTGGCCGCGTCTCGAGTGGGCCATCTCGTGGGCGAAGACGCCGCGGAGGTCCTCCTGCGAGAGTCGCGCCAGGAGGCCGTCGGTGAGGAAGACGTAGCGCTGACGGCCCAGGACGCCGACGAAGAGCGCGTTGATGATGCGGCCATGGGTCTCGGCGACCCGGATGTCGAGCATGCGGAAGCCGCCGCTCCGGGCCACGTCCTCGAGGCTCCGCCGGAGCGGACCGCCCTCGAGACTGCGGCTCCGCAGCGCCAGGCGCATCAGATAGGGCGACAGGACCAGGATCAGCACGCCGCTGGCGAGAGCCCCGACCAGTTCGAGGCTGGGGAAGGCGGCGAGGATCAGCCCGAGGCCGGGTCTCTGCTGCAGCCAGACGAGGGTCGAATTGACCAGGCAGGGCAGGAGCGGGATGACCAGGATCCGGACGTGGAAGGCGAGGTAGGAGCCGAGCGGCCAGGGATCGGGCTCGAGGGCCTCGCGGATCTTGCGGCGTGCCGCCAGCCAGGACAGGTGCACCAGGAAGAAGGGCAGGAACATCAACAGGCCAGGGAGGAGCCAGGCCTCGCCCAGGCCCAGGCCTTCCGGCGACTGGACGTACTGCGACCAGCCGAGCTGCAAGGCGGCGAGCAGGCCGACGAGCTGGAAGATGATCAGGAGATAGGGTCGGCTCGGCGGCGCCGAGCCCAGTTTTGCCTCGCGCAGCACGAGCGCGCGGCCCCAGCGCGCGAGCTGGCTCTGCAGGAGGTGGAAGCCGAGCACGTAGACGATCGCTGGCAACCAGCCGAGACCGAAGGAGAGGCCCTCTGCCGGACCATGGGCCGACACGATCAAGGCGGCGAAGATGAAGGCGACGATCCCGACCAGCATCTCAGAGCTTCCCCGTGTTGGCGAAATGGACCTTGGCGACCCGGGCGAGCACCTCGCGGCCCTGCGTCGCCAGGAGGCGGCGCGCCGTGGCGTCGACGTTCGCGCCGGCTCCCTTCGGCAGGGTAAGACCGTATTCCTTGGAGAGGTACTCGAGTTTGCGGCTGAAGGCGTCCGAGGCCAGGATCGAGGCGGCGCCGACCGCCGGGAAGGCTTCGGCCTTGGTCTGCAGGATCAGCTTGCAGGCCCGGGCGCGCTCCTTGAGGTGCCGTCGGAACGGTCCCTCCTCGCAGAACTTGTCGACGATGATGGTCTTGGCCTCGGTGCGCTCGAGCACGGCCTCGAGCGCGGTGCCGTGGGCCCAGGCCAGGAGGCGGTTGAGGTTGCCGAACTTCTCGTAGAGCTGGTTGTAGCGCTCGGGGCCGATGACCACGACCTCGTGGGGCAGGCTCTCGCGGATCGCCTTCGCCGACTGCCGGATGGCCGCCGCGGTCATCTTCTTGCTGTCGCCGATGCTCGTGGTCTCGAGCAGCGAGACGTGCTCGGGGCCGAAGGCGACGGCCGCGACCACGAGCGGTCCGAAGTAGTCACCCTTCCCCGACTCGTCGGAGCCGACGGTCAACTCGGGAAGGGCGAGCAGACGCGCCATGGTCTCGTCCTTCTTCGCGTGGCCGGGCAGGTGTTCGGCGACGAACTGGTCGGCGCCCTTGCCCTGGACCACGATCTTGCCGGAGCGGTAGACGACCAGGTCGACGCCCTCGCCCTTGGCGGCGAAATGGGCGTGCTGCACCTCGCGGGTCACGAATCCTCCGGAAAAGACCTGTTCCCGGAGTATCCTGATCTCATCATCACGAAGCGTCGCCACGAAGGTCATCGAGAGGCTCGAACGGAAGAGCTGATCCGGGCACGATCGTCGCGCCCAGGCGGGTGGAGAAGGTTAGTGGAAGCATGTCGCGCTCGCAAGCATTAGTCCTGGCGCTGCTCCTGGGCCTGCTGGCGCCGGTCACGTCCGCGCAGGAGGTCCTCCAGGACGAGCGCCTCGAGATCCGCTATCCCACCGGCATGCGCGGCGCCGCCGACCGCGTGCTGGAGATCCAGCCGCGCCTCCTGGCCGAGGTCGAGAGCCGGATCGGCTTCCGCTACACCCGCCGGCTCGCGGTCTGGATCGAACGCGACCAGGGAGCCTTCAACGACCGCATCGTCGCCCTGGGCGGCTCGCCGCGGCCCGATCACGTCGCGGCCGTCGCCTTCCCGATGCTCGATCTCGTGGTGTTGAAGGCCGAGGCCTGGCGGCGCGGCAGCGCCGCCGCCTTCGAGGTCACCTATCAGCACGAACTCGTCCATTGCCTTCTCGGCGAACTCCGGCGCCGACACGAGCGCATGGAGATCCCGGTCTGGCTCGACGAGGGCATCGCGCAGTGGGCCAGCGAACGTGGCGAGGACGGGCGCGAGGATCTGGTCGCGCAGGCCGCGCGCCGCGATCAGCTCATTCCCTTCAAGAAGCTCCGTGACGACTTCCCCGACCAGGAAGGCGCCTCCGCCCTGGCCTACGCCCAGAGCCACTCGCTGGTGCGCTTCATCGCGGCCCACGACAATCCGCGCGGCCTGAAGAACAACGTCCAGGGCATGCTCCTCGCGCTCGCCGGCGGCGCGACGGTCGAGGACGCGATCCGCAGCATGACCGGCTACGACTTCGACCGGCTCGAGGAGGCCTGGAGGAACGAGACGCGCGCCAGCCTGCCGATCTCGACCCGTGATCTGCCCGATCTGATCTTCGGCCTGCTCATCCTCGTCCTGGCCGCGCTCGCCTGGGCGGTCCATCGGGTCCGTCGGGAACGACGCCTCGAGCAGTTCGACGCCGAGGAGGCGGCCGAAGCCGAGGCGCTGGCGTCGGGCTCGTCGGCGCCGCCCGCGAGCCGGCTCGATCGCATCCACGACTACTGGCGGGATCGCGGAGACTGAGGCGCGCGCGACCACCCTCGGGCCGCGGTCCGCGAGTGAGCGTTCGCGCGCTCAGTGATCGAGGAAACGGACGCGGCCGGTGGGGATGTCGTAGATCGCGCCGACGACGGCGAGATCGGTGGTCGCGACCAGGCGCTCGATCAAGGCCGAGCCGTGCTCGAGCCGGCTGACCGAGGCGCGCACGTTGGCGACGACGGCCCGCTCCAGCAGCTCGCTCCGATCGGTCACCAGCTCGGCCAGGGGATGCACGGCGGGCTCGATGCGCTCGACGATGGCGCGGAGGCCATCGGTCTCGGGCGGATCCTGGCCGAGTACGTGGTCGATGGTGGCGGCGACGGCGCCGCAGCCGGAATGACCCAGCACGACCACGAGCGGAGTGTGGAATCGGGCCGCGGCGAACTCGACCGAACCCACCTGCGAGGGCGACACCACGTTGCCGGCGACGCGGATGACGAAGAGGTCGCCCAGGCCCTGATCGAAGACGATCTCGGTCGGCACCCGGGAGTCCGAGCAGGACAGGATGGCCGCGAAGGGCTCCTGCCCGTCCTGCATCTGCGCGACCGGCCGCCGGCAGATCTCGACCGCCTGCTGCTGGGCGAGGAACCTCGCGTTCCCCTCCTCGAGTCTGGCCAGGGCCTCGGCCGCGCGTCCTTCCAGCTTCATCCATCGGCTCCCGATCGGTTTCCGGACTCTAACCGGCATCGGCCGGGGAGGAAAATCCGGGGCCGGCGTCGGCCGGGAACGGGCCGCGGTCGGCGGAAGGGAGTTCCGGTGCCGGACTTGCGGCGGCGGCGCCGGCGGATCGTGAAGGATGGGAACCAGGGGCTTGTTTCCCGGGTTTCGGGCTGGGATCCTGTCGCCTCGCGACCCTTGCCACGGAGCCCCCCTCGCCATGCGCCAGTTGCCCTTCTGCCTCGTTCTCGTCCTCCTCCTCGCCCTGGGCGCCCGCGCCCAGATGATCCTCCAATACGACCTGCCGGGCGACACCGGCGGCGAGCAGTTCGGCTGGTCGGTCCAGGGGGCCGGCGACGTCAACGGCGACGGCCATGACGACCTGATCGCCGGCGCGCCGAACGACGGCGAGACCGGCAACGGGCGCGGCAGCGTCCGGGTCATCTCCGGCGCCGACGGCTCCGACCTCTACCTCTGGCGTGGCGACGACGACTTCGAGGCCTTCGGTTTCTCGGTGGCCGGTCTCGGCGACGTCAACGGCGACGGCTTCGACGACGTCGTCGTCGGCTCGCCCTTCGACTTCTTCGCCGGCGTCATGGTGGGCTCGGCCGACGTCTACTCCGGTAGCGACGGCAGCCTCCTCCATGCTTTCCACGGCGTGGCCCAGAACGACCAGTTCGGCTACACGGTGGCCGGTGCCGGCGACGTCGACGGCGACGGCTTCGACGACGTCCTGGTCGGCGCCTATCTCGGGAACGGCGGCGGCCAGGACTCGGGCCGCGTCCAGGTCTTCTCCGGCGCGACCGGCGCGGTGCTGCATTCGATCGACGGGCTCGTCGCCAACGAGTGGTTCGGCTTCGCGGTCGCCGGCGCGGGCGACGTCGATGGTGACGGCCACGCCGACTTCATGGCCTCCGCCCTGCACGCCTCGGCCAACGGCAACCTCTCGGGAACCGTCCGGGTCTACTCCGGCTTCGGTGGCGGCCTCATCCATGCCATCCACGGCGACGATCCGGACGACCAGCTCGGTCGTAGCCTGGCCGGCGCGGGCGACCTGGATGGCGACGGCTTCGACGACATCCTGATCGGTTCGATCACCGACGACACGGTCGCCAACAACGCCGGCCTGGTGCAGGTGCGGTCCGGCTTCGATGCCTCGCTGCTCTACGCCTTCCACGGCGCCGCGCCCGGCGACCAGATGGGCATGTCGGTCTCCGGCGGCGGCGACATCGACGGCGACGGCTGGCCGGACCTGGTGCTCGGCGTCCACGGCTACAACCTGAACGGTCCGAACACCGGTCGCGTCGAGATCCGCTCCGGTCATGACGGCAGCCTGATCCAGACCCTCGTCGGCGACGTCGGGTCGTGGTTCGGCTTCTCGGTCGCCATCGCCGGCGACGTCGATGCCGACGGCTTCGCCGACCTGGTGGTCGGCGCCTGGTTCTCGATCGGGACCAAGGGCCGGACCGAGGTGTTCACCGCGCCCACCTTGCCGGTGCTCGAATACCGCAGCCGGACCGGTTGGCCGCAGTTCCTCGACCTGGACTGGATGCCCGCCGCCGGCGATCCGCAGGCGGTCACCGGCGATCTCGTCTGCAGCGGCGGGACGCCGGGCGGCCAGGGCCTGGTGGTGGCGAGCCTCGCGAGTGACGACCGGCTCCTCTTCGGCTATCTGCCGCTGCTGGTCGCGATCGACGCGCCCAACCCGGCGGCGACCTACGACTTCGGCTTCGACGCCCTCGGCATGATGGTGGCGCCGGGCATCTCGCGGCAGAACCCCGCCTTCGTCGGGATCAAGGTCTACGTCCAGGCCTTCGAGATCGGTCCGATCACCGCCTCGTCGAGCGGTCTGCGCCTGCAGGCGACGCCCTGAACCCGGCGCTCGGCGACGGGACGCGGGGGCGGGCCGGTGATCCGGTCCGCCCCCGTTCCTTTCAGTTGATGGTCAGTTCGACCGCGTTCGAGAGCGCGAGGGGCTGCGCCGGACCGGTCGCGAAGGCGGCCTGGAAGGCGCCGATCACACCGAGCGGCAAGGCCGGGGTGGCGAAGCCGAGCGTGGTCTCGCCACCGGCGCCGACCACGAAGAGCAGGTCGATGAAGTCGATCGGCGTGAAGCCGTTGCCGAGCACCTGGATCCCGGTCGGGATGCCGGTCATCGGATCGACCGCGCCGCCGATGTCCATCTGGCCCACGTTCGGGAAGGTGGCGGCGACCGGGTTGAGCGTCCCGATCAACAGGATGATGGGCTGCCCGGGCTGGCCACCCATGACGAAGACCAGCGGCCCGCCGACGCTGGCGCCGGCGGCGTAGGGTCCCGGGTCGCCGCTGGCGACACCGCCGTACTGCGGGCTCGAGGCGGCGTTCAGGTCGAGGGTGGCGAGACCGGCCTGGGGAGCCTGGCCATTGCCCGGGAAGACATCCGCCACGGTCACGTCATCGATCGCCATGTCGTGCTTGCCGCCACCGCCGTCGCTGCGACCGCGGAAGCGCAGCTGCACCACGCTGCCGGCATAGGGACCGAGATCGAGACCGAAGCGCTGCCAATCGGCGCCGAGGTGACCGATCGGCCCGAGGGCATCCAGGGTGACGTTGCCGGCGACGTCGATGAGGTCGACCGACAGCGAGTTCTCGAAGGTGGTCGTCGGCGACTGGTCGTTGCGGCTGTGCAGCCAGAAGATCAGCCGGGGCGAGGACAGGCCGGCCAGGTCGAGGCAGGGGCCGAGGAGATTGACCTGGGCGTGGTTCGCCTGGCTGTCTTCGACGTAGGCGAAATGGCCCTGACCGGCGAGGCCACTGCTGTGATCGGCGGTCGGACCGGTGTTCGCGGTCGGCGTCGCGCCGTCGAGGAAGTGCCAGTCGGCGTCGACGCCGCTGTCGTCGTTGGCGTCCTGCGTCCAGCCGGCGGGCGGGGTCGAGCCGAAGCCGGCGGGCAGGAGATCGAAGGTCTCGGTCCAGGGGAAGCTCGACACCAGGCCCACGCCGGGCGCGAAGGTCTCGACCAGGACGTCGTTGAGCGGATTGAGGTCGGGGATGTAGTTCAGGTTCAGGCTGACCTGGCGTTCGCCCGGTTGCGAGAGATCGGCGGTGCCGACGAAGCTGAAGGACTGGCTCTGGCCCGGGGCGAGGCTGCCGGAGACGAAGAAGCTCTCGGCCTGGGGGCTGCCGCCGTTGACCGAGTGGGAGACGACGAAGCTCGTGCCCGGGGCGATGGCGTTGGCGCCGGTGTTGCGCACGGTGAAACCCACCGTCTCGGTGCTGCTGAGGGGCGCGCAGGCCTGCGCCGGAGGACTCGGGGCATCGAGGCTGGTCAGGGCGAGGTCGTCGGCGAAGCCGGCGATCTCCTGGTTCATGTTGGCGACGATGTCCGCCTGGCTCCGGGCGACGCCCCAGATGCGGAACTCGTCGATCGACCCGGTCCAGACCGCGCCGCTCACGGAGTCGGCGCCGATCACCAGGCCGCTGGCCGAACTGCCGGTGATGGTCAGTCCCGAGGGCTGGGATGTGGTCGTCGCCAGGTTGCCGTTGACGTAGGCCTTGACGTCGTTGGTCGTGGCGTCGTGGACGTAGGCCAGATGGACCCAACCGGAAGCCGAGAAGCCGCTGATCACCACGTTGTTGAGGCCACCGCCGACCAGGAGGATGTCGGTGCCGGTGAAGCCGAAGGAGCGGTAGCAGACGAAACTGCTGGCCGACGTGTCGCCGAAAAGCGAGGCCACGGGGCTGCCGCTGAGATCGGTGAACCAGCACTCGATCGTCCAGGAACCGCTCAGCGAGAAGGGCGCGTTGGTGGTGACGACGGCGCCCGGATTGGGCCCGGCCTTGAGGGCGGCGGCGCCCAGCTTGGGGCCGGTGGTGTCCCAGCCGGCTCCCGGCTGCAGCGTGGCCGCGACGCCGCTGCCCGGCACGGCGCTGTCGGCGGTGCTGGTACCGGTGCCCTCGTTGAACTTCAGGTAGAGGAGGTCGGGCGCCTGGGCGGCCAGGGGCAGGCCGGTGAGGACGAGGGCGGCCACCAGGAGGAGGCCGGGCAGGCGGGTCGCGGATCGGCCGAAGACCCGGCGGTTCGGGCGGACCTCGGAGGCTGGACTGGATCGGGTCATGACGCTGCTCCCTGGGATGTCGTGACGAACGCTGCTCCCCACCTTGACCTTTCCGCGGGCGACTGACCAGAAGCTCCTCGGTCAAAGCGCCGCGAGGACCCTTGCCGGCCCTGGGCTGCGGCCCGTCCGCAGCCCGGGCGAGCGTCCCGGCTGCCCCCTCCCCCGGCTATCCTCGGACCGTGTTCTCGGCCGCGCGGGCCCCGGGGCGGACTCGCGGACAAGGTCTTGAACGCCAGCAGGATGCGCGGCGCGGCGACGCGGGCGACGGGAATGGCGGCGGGGGTCCTCGAGGGCGCCCCGGCGCGGGCAGGGGACGGTCTTGACCGAGGGCAAGCGCTATCTCTTCACGGGCGGCGGTACCGGCGGCCACGTGATGCCGAATCTGGCCATCAGCCGGGAGATCCTCGAGCAGGAGCCGGAGTCGGTCCTTCTCTACGTCGGCTCCGGGCGGGGTCCGGAGCGCAAGATCACCGAGGGCGCCAAGATCCCCTTCGTGGCGATCCCCGCCCGGCCCTTCGCCTCGCCGCGACGACCGCGCGCCTTCCTGATCTTCGCCCTCTCGCTCCTCTACGCCAGCCTGCGTTCCCTCGTGTTGATCCTCCGCTTCCGGCCGCAGGTCGTGATCGCCACCGGCGGCTACGTCTCGGTGCCCGCGGTGCTGGCGGCGGCGCTGCTCCGCCGGCCGATCTTCCTGCACGAACAGAACGTCAAGCCCGGCAAGGCCAACATGCTCCTGGCGCGCTTCGCCAGCCGGATCGGCGTCAGCTTCGAGGAGACCCTCGGCTACTTCCCCAAGGACCGCGCGGTCCTCACCGGCTACCCGGTCCGCCGCCGGATCGCCGCCGGCGACCGGATGGCCGCGCGGGAACGACTGCGCATCCCGCGTGATCAGCAGGTGGCCTTCGTCCTTGGCGGCTCCATGGGCTCGCGCTCGATCAACCGGGCCACGGTCGAAGGCCTCAACCGGCTGCTCGAAGACGAGCGGGTCACCCTCATCCACAGCACCGGCCTGACCGAGAACGCCTACTACGACGCCTGGAAGGACACGAACGACCGCCTGCGCGCCGCCGAGGTGCCCGAGGACAAGAAGAACCGCTACATCCTGAAGCGCTACTTCGATCAGATCGAGGACGCCTATGCCGCCTCCGACCTCGTGGTCACCCGGGCCGGCGCGGGCGTGGTCATGGAGCTGGCCGTGCTGGGCAAGCCGGCGCTCCTGATCCCCAAGAGCGACGGAGCCGACGACCATCAGCTGGTCAACGCCGTTTCCCTCAAGGAGCGCGGCAGCGCCGAGGTGCTCTTCGAGGAGATGTACGAGGCCGCCGAGGGCACCATCACCCGCGTCCATGGCGACCAGCTCGCCCGCAAGGTGCGCGACCTCCTCGGTGACCCGGAGCGCCTGGAGCGGATGGCCCGCTCGGCCCGGAACCTGGCCGTTCCGGACGCCGGGCCGGCGAACGCCCGGCTCGTCCGCGAGCTGGCCAGCCAGCGCCGCCGCCCCGGACCGACCAGCACCCAGGTACTCGTCGGCAGCCTCGAGCGCGAGGACGGCAGCACCGAGGAGCTCTTCTTCCCGGTCACGCTGGTGGCCGACTCCGCGGCCGCCGACGTCCGGGTCGGCAGCGCGGCGCGCGGCGCGCGCGCCCTCATCCGGCGCACCGGACACAACCGCGAGACCACCGTCTTCACCCTGTTCCGACGCGCCGGCGAGATCCGGGTCGAGGACGAGCCGGTCGACGGACCGCACCGGCTGATCGCCGGCCAGCACCTGCGGCTGGGCGACCAGGTCCTGCGCTTCAATGCCCGCATCGAGACCCGCGAGCTCGAGCCTCGCCACGGCCGGGTCGTGGCCAGCGTCCTGGTGACCGGTCTCGGGACCTTGCTGTCGCGGCTCTGCGGCCTGGTCCGCGAGGTGGTCCTGGCCAGCACCTTCGGCGCCGGCCGGGTGATGGACATCGTCGCCGCCAGCCTGGGCGCGGCGAATCTCTTCCGCGGCGTCTTCGCCGAGAACGCGGTCGACGCCACCATCCTGCCCACCTACATGATGCTGAAGGGTGGCGGCCGCGCGGACGAGGCCCGGCGCTTCCTGCGCTCGACCCTGAGCTGGGGCCTCCTGCTCACCTGCCTCGCCAGCCTGGCGCTGATCGCCACCACGCCCTGGTGGCTGCCCTTGATCGTGCCCGGCTTCGCCGCCAAGGGCTTCCTCGGCGACGCCATCGCCCTCACCCGGCTGATGCAGCCCTATCTGGTCTTCGTCACCCTCGCGGCCATCGTCGCCGCGATCCTCAAGGCGCATGGCCGCTTCGCCGCGCCGGCCTATTCCTCGGTGATGTTCAGCGTCGGCCTGATCGGCGGCGCCCTCGCCTATCCGCGCTTCGGCCTGTCGGCGATCGGCATCGGCCTGCTGGCCGGTGGCCTCGGCCAGCTCGTGGTCCAGCTCCCGGTGCTGCTGTCCTCGACGATGCGGACGCGCACGGGAATCTCCCTGCGACCGGCGCTGGGCTGGCGCGAACCGGGCATGCGCAAGCTGCGGGCGGCGGCGCCCAAGATCGTCGCCGACGTCGGCATCACCAAGATCTCGACCCTGGTCGACCTGGCCATCGTCTCGCGCCTCGCGATCGGCGGGGTCTCGGCGCTCTACTACGGCATGGTGCTGTTCCAGCTCCCCTTCGCCCTGGTGGCCCAGTCGATCAACACCGTGGCCCTGCGCGAGTACTCGGAACGCCAGGCCGCGCGCGACCAGGACGCCTGCCGCCGGATCGTCACCAGCGGCATCGCCTGGAACGCCTTCCTCCTGCTGCCGATCTCGGCGGTGATGGTGGTGATGGCGCAGCCGATCGTCGACTTCCTCCTGCGCCACGGCGTCTTCAGTCGGGGCGATGCGCGGGCGGTCGCGACCGCCTTCGCCTGCTACGCGCTCGGCCTGGTCGGCTGGGGCATCCAGGGCCTGATGGGCCGCTTCTACGCCGCCCGGCTCGAGATCGGTCAGGCGGTACTGATCAACCTCGGCGCGGTCGTGGTGAACGTGGGCACGAGCCTGGCCCTGGTGGCGGCCGGCTTCGGCATCGGCGGCGTGGCCCTCGGCACCACCATCGCGTTCATGGCCAATGCCGCCTTCCGGGTCGGCCACCTCCGGCGCAAGCTGAACGCCGACGGCCTCGGCTTCGAGTGGAAGGACGTCCTGCCCTCGCTCTGGCGCGCGCTGGTCGGCGCCGCCTTCGCCGCCCTCGCCGCCTACCTCTGCCTCCAGGTGGTGAAGGGCTTCGACGCCCTGCCCGATCTCCTGTCCCGCCTGGTCGTCCTCGGTACCCCGATCCTCGCCGCCCTGCCGGCCTACCTCGGTGTCTGCTGGGCGCTGCGCTCGGCCGAACTCGACGAGGTCATGGCGAGGTTCTCCCGGCTGATGCCGCGGCTGCCGCGGCGCGAGCGCGTCGACCCGCGCCACATGAACGTCCACTGCCTGCGCCCGGAGCAGCTCCTCGGCCTGGCGCTCAACCATCCGGAGAGCGTTCGCGACGCCAACCTGACCGGCCGGGTGAAGCAGTTCCTCGCCAAGCCCAACTGGAAGCAGCGCAACATCGGCGTCAAGCTGGTGGGCCTGCTCAAGATCAAGTCGCTGCGCTATCAGCTGGTCTCGATCGTGACCGATCGCCGGCCCGCGCCGCTGGCGCAGCGCCTCTTCGGCGGCGACTTCGCCGAGCCGGGCTTCGTCCGGCGCAACGCCCTGCATTCGCTCCGTCAGCTCGAGACCCTCGACGAGGACGTCGAGCGGGCGCTCCTGATGGCGATGACCGATCCCTACTTCGAGGTCCGTTCCACGGCCTGCCAGGCGATCGCGTTCTACGCCAAGGAGCTGAGCCCGGCCGGTCGCCGCCTCGCCCTGCGCCGGCTCAAGACCATGGCCCTCGAGCGCAACTTCGAGGTGGCCAAGGAGGCGGTCCGCGGCCTGGCGGCGGCCGCCCTGGACGCCGGCGTCGCCGAGGTGCTCCGCCAGCTCCACTACCATCCGAACTGGCGGGTGCGGCATGCCGTCGTCCGCGCCTACCACGACCTCTACCGCCGCGGCGTGATCGAGGATCGTGATCTCCTGCGCTCGCGACTCGACGACCTCCTGGTCACCTGCGACTCCTTCACGCCTTCCTTCGAGCTGAAGGAGACCCTGGCCGGCCTGCGCAAGGCCCTGAGCGGCGAGGCGGACGGCCGCGCCATGGAGGACGGTGCGTGATCCCCTGGCTCTACGACCTGATGGTGCCCGACTTCATCCGCATCTTCCTGCCCACGGCGCCGGTGATGGTGCGCTCGGTCGGTGCCTTCATCCTGTCCTTCCTGGTGGTCTTCCTCGCCGGCCGGCGCGTCGCCGCCCTCCTCTACCGCCGGGGCTTCCGCGACCGCGTGCGCGACTACGACAGCTACTTCTCGCACAGCAAGACCGGGACGCCGACGATGGGCGGCATCCTGATCGTGGCGGCGATCACGGTCGGGGCGACCGCCTTCTGCGACCTGGAGTCGGGAATCAGCGGTCTGATGGTGCTCACGACCCTGTGGTACGGCGGCCTGGGCGTGCTCGACGACCTGCTCAAGGTGCGCCGCCAGTCGAGCGACGGCGGCATGTCGCGAAGCCTGAAGATCCTGCTCCAGCTCGCCTTCGCCGCCTTCTTCGCGCTGATGATCGGCGCCGAGGGCTCGTCACCCTTCTCACCCGAGCTGCGGACCCGCCTGATCATGCCCTTTCCCGCTGAGGCTTCGCTCGACCTCGGCCTGCTCTATCCCTTCTTCGTCGTCTTCGCCATCGTCGCGATCACCAACGCGATCAACTTCGCCGACGGCCTCGACGGCCTGGCGGTCCTGCCCAGCGCGATGACCGCGGCCGTGTTCGGCTTCTTCGCCTACCTGTCCTGGAACGTCCTGGCCGCCAAGACCTTCGGTTTCGCCGAGATCGACGGCATCCAGGACGTGGCGATCTTCGCCGCGGCGGTGGTGGGCGCCTGTTTCGGCTTCCTCTGGTTCAATGGCTACCCGGCCCAGATGTTCATGGGCGACACCGGCTCCCAGGCGCTCGGCGGCAGCCTCGCGGCCATCGCGGTGCTGTCCAAGCAGGAGCTCCTCTTCCTGATCGCCGGCGGCATCTTCGTGTTCGAGGCCTTCTCGGTCCTGTTCCAGGACTACGTCGGCATCCGCTGGCTCGGGCGACGCTTCTTCTTCCGCGCCCCGGCCCACCACTCCTATCAGCACCAGGGTCTGGCCGAGACCAAGGTGGTCCTCCGCTTCTGGATCGTCTCCCTCCTCTGCGCCGTCCTTTCGGTCGCGACCCTGAAGCTCCGCTGAGCCCGCGCCCCCCATCTTGCGCTCCGGGGCGATTGGGGTTCTCATGACGCCGTCATGAAGCTCGGGATCCTGGGAACCAATGCGGCCGACGTCGACTCCCTGCTGCGCCAGCTGGGCTTCGAGATCGTCCAGGATCCCCGCCAGGCCGACGCCCTGGTCACCTATGGCGGTGACGGGACGCTGATCGGCGCCGAGATCGAATACCCGGGCGTGCCGAAGCTGCCGATCCGTGACGGCACCAGCTGCGTGAAGTGCGCGCGTCATGGCGACCGGGCGATGCTCGAACGCCTGATGCGGGGCGAGCTGCAGGAGACCCGCCTGATCAAGCTCGAGGCCTCGGTTCGCGGGCACAAGGTCACCGGCCTCAACGACATCCTGATCCGCAACGCCGACCTGCGCAGCGCCGTGCGCTTCATCGTCAGCGTCAACGGCGAGCGAGCCACCGACGAGGTCATCGGGGACGGCCTGGTGATCTCGACCCCCTTCGGCAGCTCGGCCTACTTCCGCAGCATCACCAACACGACCTTCCGCAATGGCATCGGCATCGCCTTCAACAACTGCACCGAGTTCAACAACCACCTGGTGCTCGATGAGGGCGACGAGTTGCTGGTGGAGATCATCCGCGGGCCCGCCAGCATGACGGCGGACAACAACCCCAAGGTTCTCGATCTGGATAGCGGCGACGACGTACGCGTCCACCGTTCTCAGGGTTACGCCCGCGTCTTCGGACTCGACGCCCTGCGCTGTCCCTACTGCCGCTACACCCACGCGCCGCGGCGCCGCTTCTGACCCGAACCGGACGCCCTCGACGACCGCGGCCCCGTGTCCGGTCGACGCGGGGCCGCTGGTCGTCTCATGGAGTTCGGCGGTTCAGGCGATCTCGATCCGGTTGATCCGGTGATCGGCCTCGTTGAGGAGTTCGCGCGCGTCCTCGGCCACCGGCGCGGTGGTGAGCACCCAGCCCTTCACCGGCTTCTGGGGAATGGTCTCGCCGATGGCGTCGAGGATCTTGACGAACTTCTTGCCGTCGTTGGCCGAGAAGGTCGCCTTGCGATCGAGCGGCCAGAGGCACCAGGTCGCGGTCCGGGCCTTGGCCACGATCAGCTCGTGATTGCCCCGGGCGCCGAATTCGGCCGGGTCGGACTCCTTGATCTCGGTGAACCTGGGCAGACGCACGACATCGCCCTCCACCTCGATCGGGGAACCTTCCTTCAGACGGCGAATCAGTTCTCGGCTATCGAGGAATCGGTTCACGGAGACCTCCGGGGGACGCTCAGGGATCATGAATGAGACCAAAGAGGCCCCGGATCTGTCAAGGATGGCGCATCGCGGCCAGGGCCTGGCCGAGATCCTCGATCAGGTCGTTCTCGTCTTCGATGCCGACGCTGAGGCGAACGAAATCGTCGGTAATTCCCAGTGCCGCGCGGGTTTCCGCCGGCACGGAGGCATGGGTCATGATTGCCGGATGCTCGAGCAAGGACTCGACGCCGCCGAGGCTCTCGGCGAGGAAGAAGAGCTTCGTGCTGCGGCAGAAGCGACGCGCGGCCTCGAGATCGCCCTTCAGGCGCAACGAGATCATGCCGCCGAATCCATGGGCCTGCCTGGCCTGCAACGCATGACCCGGATGGGATTCGAGGCCGGGGTAGATGACCTCGCGGACATCGTCGTGGGCCTCGAGGAAGCGGGCCACCGCCAGCGCGTTCTTCTGATGGCGCTCCATGCGCAGGGCCAGGGTCTTGAGCCCGCGCAGGGTCAGCCAGGCGTCGAAGGGCCCCATGACCGCGCCCATGGCGTTCTGGGAGAACTTGATCCGTTCGGCGACCTGGTCGTGATTGGTGCAGACGACGCCGCCGACGACGTCGGAGTGGCCACCGAGATACTTGGTGCTGCTGTGCATCACCAGATCGGCGCCGAGCTCCAGCGGGCGCTGGAAGTAGGGGCTCATGAAGGTGTTGTCGACGCCGAGCAGCAGGCCCTTCCGGTGGCAGAGATCGGCGATCGCGGCGATGTCGCTGATCTTCAGCATCGGGTTGGTGGGCGACTCGATCCAGACCATGCGGGTCTCGGGTCGGATGGCCGCGGCCAGGGCATCCAGGTCGCTGGTGTCGGCGAAGGAGTAGTCGAGGCCGAAGTTGCGGAAGACCTTGTCGAAGACCCGGAAGGTGCCGCCGTAGACGTCATCCGAGGACAGGATGTGGTCGCCCGCCTTGAACAGGGTCATGATGGTCGAGATGGCGCCCATGCCGGAGCCGAAGGCGTAACCATGCCGGGCGTTCTCGAGGGCGGCGATGCAGGCCTGGTAGGCGTCACGGGTCGGATTGCTGGTCCGGCTGTACTCGTGGCCCTTGTGGACACCGACGTCGGGCTGGGCGTAGGTGCTGGTCTGGAAGATGGGGACGACGACGGCGCCGGTCGTCGCCTCGGGCTCCTGACCGACGTGGATGGCCTTGGTGCTGAAGCGCATGGGTTTCCTTTCCGGCTGGTTGCCCGGACTCTACGGCGGCGGCCGGCGCCGGCCAAGCCCGGAGCCCCACCCCGCTTGCCCGGCCGGCCGCGAAGCCATATCTTGGCCCGATCCAGGGATTGCCGAGGTGAACGATGAGCGCTGACCGCTTCCAGTACGACGACTGCGGCGTGGACACGAACCGGGCCCAGGGCGGGCTCGGCTACCTCGCGCGTTCCATCAACGAGAGCCTGCGGCTGCGCGACGGCTCGTCCTTCGGCCGCCCGGCCATTGGCCTCGGCTACTACGCCAACGTCCTCGAGCTGCCCGGTGGCCAGGGCCTGGCGATCTCGACCGATGGCGTCGGCACCAAGATCATCGTGGCCGAGCTGGCGGGGCGCTACGACACGATCCCGATCGACATGATCGCGATGAACGTGAACGACGTCCTCTGCGTCGGCGCCGAGCCCTTCGCCCTGGTGGACTACATCGCCGTCGGCGAGGTCGACGCCGATTGCTTCGAGCAGATCGGCCGTGGTCTCCTGGCGGGCGCTCGCGAGAGCGGGATCACCATTCCCGGCGGCGAGATCGCCCAGGTCAAGGAGCTCATCCGTGGTCACGGCAAGAGCGCCGGACTCGACCTGGTCGGCACCGCCGTGGGCCTGGTCGCCTGGGACGACATCAACCTGGGCCAGAACGTGCGCCCCGGTGACGCCGTGGTCGGCCTCGCCGCGAGCGGACTCCATTCGAATGGCTTCAGCCTCGCGCGCCGGGTCCTGCTCGAACGCGGTGGCCTGAAGCTGGACGAGCTGCAGCCGAGCCTCGGTCGCAGCCTGGCGGACGAGCTGCTCGTGCCGACCCGGCTCTACGTCAAGCCGGTGCTGGCCATGCGCGACGCCGGCCTCCGCCTCAACGCCCTGCTGCACATCACCGGTGACGGCTTCTGCAACATGAACCGCATCCAGGCCGACGTCGGTTTCGTGCTCGACGACCTGCCGACGCCGGGCCCGATCTACCAGTTGATCCAGAAGACCGGCCAGGTGAGCGACGCCGAGATGTACTCGGTGTTCAACATGGGCATCGGCTTCTGCGTCGTGACTCCCGAGGCCCAGGCCGCCGAGGTCATGCGCATCGCCGAAGAACACGGCATCGCGGCGCGGGTCATCGGTCGGGCCACCGACGCCCATCGCAAGCAGGTACGGCTCGCGCAGTACGGGCTGATCGGCGGCAAGGATCGACTCACGGCCGAGAGCTGAAATGCCCTGGCGCTGGTCGAGAGTGATCGCGAGTCTCGCGCTGAGCCTGGTGTGCTTGAGCGGCTGCGGCAGCTTGCCGGGCGAACCGATCCGCGCCGATGACGCCGCCTTTCGCAGCAGTCATCGCGCGAATCATCCGGCCTGGGGACCCATCTCGTTGCGCCACGTGCGCGACGAACGTCCGGGTTGGGAGTATGGCCGGTTCAACTACCTGAACGAGAGCTACTACTCGGAGGAGATCTTCCAGCTCCCGGTCCCGGCGACCCTGAAGAGGCTGTTCTATCGCGAGCTCCAGGCCTCCGGCGCCTTCGTCGCCGAGCAGGACCTGACCCGCGCGCACTACCTGCTCGACGTCACCATCCACCACTACTACCTGAAGACCGACCGCGATCTGCTGACGATCCTGCCGGTCGTTCCGGCGCTGTCCACCGAGATCCGTGTCGATCTCGAGATCCGCCTCACCGACGGCGATGGCCGCGAGTTCCTGCACGATCGTTTCGACTCGGAATCTCCGGAATCAGCGGCGCTGCTCACGGGACTGGCCGGCTCCGGCGCCGATCGCCTGGTGGCGATCACGGCGGCCTTCCTGGAGTCGATGATCCGGGACCTGGATGCCGCGGTGCCACGCTTCTGGGCCGAGCTCGGTCGATCGGTGCCGGCGCCGGGCGAGGAGTGAATCAGAGGCCGCCGCGCCAGTGGCGCTCGGCGACGAAGCGCTTCCAGCTCGACTTGCGCTGACCGCGCTTGATGCTCAGGCAGGGACTCCACTCCGGCCGCCGAGGGGCGCGCAGGAGGCTCATGCCGGTGACCTCGAGCGGCGTGTTGCCCTTGCGGGTGTTGCAGCGGCGGCAGGCGACCACGCAGTTCTCCCAGGAGTTGTTGCCGCCCCGGCTGCGGGGGACGACGTGGTCGACGGTCATGTCGCGGGCGTTGACCTGGGCACCACAGTACTGGCAGCGGTTGCCGTCCCGGCGACAGAGGTTGCGCCGGCTGAAGGGAACGCTCTTCTCCGGGACCCGGTTGTACTGGGTCAGCACGATGACCTCGGGAATGCGCAGGCTGAGCCGGACGCCGCGGAGGCCGGCTCCCTGGTCCTGGTTCAGGGCGCTCCAGCTGTCGAAATCGTGGATCTCGAAGGTCTCGGGTTGGATGAAGCGGGCGGCGCCCTTGATCACCAGCAACAAGGCGTGGCGAACGGTCGTGGTGTTGATCGGCACCCACGACTTGTTGAGGACGAGGGTCGGCTCCTGCAGGGCCGACCCGCTGGCTGGGCCCATCGGCTTGCTCCGCTCGGCGTGCTTCGCTTCCGTCGATCCTGCGCGGGATTATACGTCGCCCTCGGTGAGGAGAGCGCGGGCAAAACGCGTGCTTTTTGCGGCCGCGGGAACGGTCTCGAACGGGCCCCTACGCTGCTATCATCGCGCGCGTTCGACGGTGCCTGACCTTCCGTGAGATGAAGCCATGACCATGCTCTCGTCCTCGACCTCCCGCCCCGCCTTCCGGGCCCTCCTCGTCGTCGGCCTCTTCGGCCTCGCGACCGCCTGCCGCAACGTCGAGGAGAGCCACAATCCGCTGAGTGATTCGCTCGCCAACATCGGCGCCACCGCGCCCGCCGACCAGAACGACAGCTCGGGGGAGTTGTCGCGGGTCCAGTTCGATGATATCCCCTGCCCTCCCGGCTTCTCCTTCCGGAACCATCGGAACGAGAGCTTCAGCTTCGCCGACGGCGGCGTCCGGCTCGGGCGCTTCGTTTACTGGACCCGGAAGCCGGCCGACGAAGCCAGGACTCTGTATCTGGAGTTCATGGGGAAAGATCCGTACAACTGGGCCCTCGTTTCGAGTCCGGACGGGAGCCGAAACGGGCCCTGGGTTTTCGAAAAGAACGGTGAGCGTTGCGAGGTGACGACCGGACGGCTCGACAAGACGCCGGAAGGTGAGACCCTCGTGACCGTCACGGTCGGAAGGCACCGCGATCCATGACGAAAAGAAACGAGCAAGGCGGACCCTGGTGGGAGAAGCTCACCGACGCCAGCGCAGACGCGTCGAGTGGCAAAGGCCTTATAGCCAAAGCACTTGTGTTGGGCATCGTGGTCATGGCGGCCTATCTTGGCTGGACCTACTTCAAGGGCAGCAAGGAGAGCGGTCAGGCCGAGCTGGCGAAGATCCTGTTCGAGGCCGGGTCCTTCATCCCGGACCAGAACCAGGTCAACTACGGCTCGATTCCCGACCTCGGTGGTCTCAACGAACGACGCTTCGAGACCATGGCCTCGGCCTTCTACCGCCGCCACCAGCCGGACACGGTCGGCCGCGAGAACTCGCTTTCCATCATGTTCGAGCCCGAGTCGGCCGCGCGCTACCTGAGTGGCGCGGAGACCGCGATCGCCGAACTCGAGGATCAGCGCTCGAAGTTCACGGACGCGCACTGGGAACAGAAGTTCCTCAACCACCTCCAGCAGCTGCACTTCTATTGCGCGGTGAATTGCGCCGACGTCTCTCGCCGTCGCGGTCACCTGGAGAAGCAGAAGGCGGTCCTGGGCGAGCTCGAATCCAAGCATGCCGACAAGGGCATCCTGAGCCTCAAGCCTTTCGCCGAGAGCCAGGACAGCCTGCTCGACCTCTGGAAGAGCGCGAACGCCGGCGAGCTCGCGGCCTGCGAGATCCTCGAGAAGGTCGGCAAGATCGAGATCCAGCCGGACACCTCCCTCAGCGCCACGATCGAGCTCGAGAACGGCAAGAGCCTCAAGGTCCGCTTCTTCAGCGAGGTCGCCCAGAAGTCGGTTCAGAACTTCCTCTTCCACGCGCTGGCCGGCCGCTATGACGGCACCGCCTTCCACCGCCTGGACAAGGACGCCGGCCTCTTCGAGTTCGGCAGCGTCTTCAGCCGCGAGGCGCCGGACCGCAAGTTCATCTGGGGCAACGAGAACCCGGGTTACACCATCCCCGCCGAAGGCACCGTCCTCATGCCGGTGAAGCGTGGCTCCATCACCACCAAGCCGATCGGCGTCGCGGGCCACGGGCTCTTCTACGAGATCCACGTCTCGCCGCCGGAGCGCAACAACGTCGCCCAGGCGGTGATCGGCGAGGTGACCGAGGGCCTCGAAGTGCTCGACGAGTGGCTCCAGACCGGGATCCACGACGAGGTTGGCGTCGCCGGTCGCAACATCCCCCGCGTCCGCCTCGGGATCAAGAAGATCGTCATCCAGGGCGAGCCGGAGCACAAGGGCGAGGACAGCTGGATGCCCGTCCTCCGGGACATGCCCCTGCCCGACGTCAGCGCCGCCGAGACGCGCTTCGAGGAGCTGCTGAAGGGCGCCGAGAGCCAGCCGGAGAACGGCGGTCAGGACGCTCCCAAGCCGGACGACGCGGACGGCGACAAGTAGTCGATTCGCGACCAAAGCGAATAAAAAGGGCCTCGCCGACGGCGAGGCCCTTTTTCGTTTCCGCCCGGTCCGAAGGCGCCGAGGCGTTCAGAGGCCGGCGCTGGCCTCGCGATCGCGTCGTTCGGCACCGTTCTCGATGCAGGCAAGGATGCGATTCAGCGAATCGGTGTCGTAGTACTCGATGACGATCTTGCCGCGCTTCGCGCCGCCCGCCAGCGAGACCTTGGTGCCCAGCGCTTCACGGATGCGGCCCGAGACCTCGGCGAGGTGGGGATCCTGCCGTTTGCGCTGCAGGGCCGCATCCGCGGCCAGGGTCGAGGCCCCCTGGAGCTGAGCCAGGCGCTCGATGTCCCGAACGGTGAGCTTGCCCTGGGCCGCTTGCCGGGCCAGATCGACCTGCCGGCTCTCGCCCTGGATGGCGAGCAGGGCCCGGGCGTGCCCCATCGGCAGCAGGCGCTCGACCAGCAGGTCCTGGATCGGCGCGGGGAGTTCGAGCAGGCGCATGAAGTTGGCCACGGTCGAGCGCTTCTGGCCCAACCGACGGGCGGCCTCCTCCTGGGTCAGGTTGAACTGCCGAATGAGCTGCCGGTAGGCCTTGGCCTTTTCGACCGGATCGAGATCCTCGCGCTGGATGTTCTCGATCAGCGCGAACTCGAGCATGGCCTGGTCGTCGGCTTCGTGAACCACGACAGGAACCGTCTCGAGACCAAGCTCCTGAGCAGCTCGCCAGCGTCGCTCGCCGGAGATCAGCTCGAAGCCGTCCGGGGCGACTCGGACGGCAATGGGCTGGATGATCCCGTGGATTCGAATGCTCTCGATCAGCTCGTTGAGCTGTTCGATGCCGAAGCTCCGCCGCGGCTGATAGGGGTTGGGACGGATCGAGGTCGTGGCGATGCGCTGCGCGGGCTCCCGCTTGGCGGGCGCTTCCGGCTTCGGCTGGGGCGCTACCTCGATGGCAGCAGGCGCCGTGCGCTTCATCAGGAAGTCGAGGCCCTTACCGAGCTTGCGCTCTGTCATGGTTCATAAGTTCCTTTGCAAATTGGACATAAGCCCGCGCTGCGCGGGACTCGAAGTCGTGTTGAAGCAGGGTTCGACCGAGCATGGCGGCCTCGGGAATGGCGGGGTCGCGAGGCACGATCGTTCGAGCGAGACGAGGCCCATATAGTGCCTTCAGGTCGCGTAGGACGTCGGCAGAGAGACTGTCGTGATCCCGCATCATCGTGAACAACAGCAGGACACGCGGTGGATCGCGGCGTTCGCCAATGGTCTCGTCGACGAACTGAAGGACCTGGGAGGCATGCTCACGCGCGAAGAGCTCGGCCTGAAGCGGCACGACGATGTGACTGGCGGCCATCAGGGAGCAGCGAGCCCAGCCGTCGTGGGAGGGTGGAGCATCCAGGACGATCCAAGGATACTGGAGCCGGAAAACGTCGAGGGCCGCCTGAAAGCGCCCGAAATCGGCCACGCTCGGCTCGTACTCGGCGGCGCTCGCGTCGGAAGGAATGATGTCCAGGCCAACGTCCAGGGAGCGGACGAGCAGACCGGTCTTGGCGACCGGGTCATCACCCTGGAGGATGCGTTGAAGCAGGCCGGCGTTGGGTCGGGCCAGGCCAACCAGGCGCGTAGCGCCCCCGCCTGGGTCCATGTCGACGAAGAGCGCGCCCTGTCCGCCCAGCGCAAAGGCCTGCGCCAAGGCAAGGGCTGTGGTTGTCTTGCCGACCCCGGAATCCTGACTCAAGACAGCGACGATGCGGCTCATGACTCTCCTGTGGCTGGACAGAGGATAACCAATGCCCGGGACGTTGCATCAGGGCGCGGGGGAACTTGGCGATGCGAGACCCCGCCGCGCCCTCCTGCCGTGAGCCCGCGGGATTGAGCCACTGTTCCACGTGAAACACGCAGGCAGCCGATTCGACCAAGGGCCCAATCGTTGTTCCACGTGAAACAACGGGCCAACCAACCGCGCGCCTTGTTCCACGTGGAACAAGGCGGATTGCGACACGTCCTGGTGAGCGGTCGCGCCTCCTGGCCAACAGGCCTGGGCCATGAGTTGATCCACCCATCTTCCTGGCCTGCTTGACGATAGCCCGACAGGCAGCTAACAGGATACTGCGCCGGATGTGGGCGCGGTGCCCGAGGCAGGAGATTCGAGCAGTCGATGTCCTTTTGGTGGTCCATCGCAGGTCAGGCCATTCGGGAGAGCTGCCGGCGTCGCGGGGCAGTGGGTTGCCTGTTGGCGCTCTCGGCCCTCTCCTGGATGGGACTTCTCCTTCCTGGTCGCCTCTCGAGTCCCGGTCACGGAGCCGCGGCAGCGCTCCTTGGCGTCCAGGCTCTGGGTTCCTTCCTCTTTGCGGCCTACTTCGTGGCCTGGCCCATGGCACGCGAGTCATGGTGCTGGTCCATGCAGCGAGCGGGCCCCTTGCCGATGGGACCCAGCGCGATCATCCTGGCCCAGGCCCTGGGATCGGCAATCGCGTGGGGCCTTGCCCTGGCCCTGCTCTTGGCGGCACAGGTCCTCGGAGTCATGGTGATCGACTGGCTGTTGCTGCCAGGCTTGCTGCGCGACCTCGCCTGGGTCGATTTCCTCGTTGCCTCGGCCCTCGTCGGCCTGCTCGGATTCTGGCTCCAGGCCCTGGCCCGATTCCTCGCCAGCTTCCTGCCGCCGGCACTGAGCACGCTGTCCCTGCTTGCACTGTTGATCGGGGGGCACTACTGGGGCCTCGATGCGATCTCTCATGACTCGATCGGAAGCTGGCTCCGGCCCGGTCTCGAGTACCTGAGCCAGGCCGACCTCATGGGCGCCGACAGCCGGTCGTCGCTCTGGCGCGCGACGCTTGGCCTTGCCGGGGCGCTCCTCTTTAACCTGCTTGCCGCCATGGTCTTGGGGCGTCGTAACGGGCAACTCGCAAAGCTTGATCCGGGACGGGATGGCCATTAGCATGGCGCCGCGACGCCTGCGCCGGGCAGGCGCTCGGTTTCGGCGTGATCCAGGGCTGGTGGTCGGGAGGGCTCGTGCGCTACGGCATCCTCGGTGACATCCATGGCAACCTGGAGGCCCTCGACGCCGTCCTCAGCAGCCTCGCCAAGGAGGGCGTCGATCGCGTTCTGAGCGTCGGTGACGTCGTGGGTTACGGCGCCGACCCCTCGGCCTGCATCGGGCGCCTACGGGACATCGACGCCGCGGTCGTCGCCGGCAACCATGACTGGGCGGTGGTCGGCAAGCTGGATACGACCTTCTTCAACTTCTACGCCAAGGAGGCCGTGGACTGGACCGCCTCGGTCCTCGGGCGCGATGAGCTCGAGTGGTTGGGCGGATTACCCCTGGTGCGGGAGCTGGATGGCCTGATCACGGTTGGCCATGCCACCTTGGTGGATCCCGAGCAGTTCGAGTACATCCAGTCCTACTACGACGCCGCCCGGTCCATCAACGTGATGCGAACGCCGGTGGCGGTCCTCGGCCATTCCCATGTGCCGCTCGCCTTCCTCATGAAGGACAGCCTCGCGCTTTCGGTCGCAACCCGCCTGGACCTTCGGGAAGTGCGTCGCGCGCTCATCAACGTCGGCAGCGTGGGTCAGCCCCGAGACGAGAATCCGAAGGCTGCCTACGCGCTCTACGACGCCGCGACCGGTTCCTACCGCCTCAATCGCGTCCGCTACGACATGAGATCGACCTGCGACAAGATCCGTCAGGCCGGGCTACCGGGCATCCTGGCCGATCGACTTCGTTTCGGCCGTTGACCCGGTTGCCGACGGGGTCGGCGGAAGCACGAAGGGCGGGACCAGCGGACGAAAGCGCCGGTGGGGGATGAGGCTCAGAGGCGAATGATCTCGGCGCGCACGCTGGCGCCGTCGATCTCCAGGATGCCCACGGTCGCGAGGCCGGCCGGATTCCGGCCCGAGGCGGAGCCTGGATTCAGCCAGAGGCACTTGCCCACGGTCGCGTTCATGGCTTCGCCACCCGCGCCGAAGAGCAGGGCCTTGGGTTTGTACTCCTCAAGAAGAGTCAGGATCGCGGCGTCCGGCTTGGACGGGCTGCCCGCCTCATGCCGAACCAGGATCGGAACTCCCCAGTCGCCCCGGAAGAGGGTGGTCTCGAAGGGATAATCCTCGGGCGAGTCGTCGTCACCCAGCACGCCATTGATGGGGGAGAGGTGGGAAAGTTGCTCGACGTAGCTGAGAGAGCCGATGTTCCCGCAATGGAGGATATAGTCCATACCCTCGAAGGCTTGCATGATGCGCGAATCGAGCGCATCGCGCGTGTCCGCCAGAACACCAACCCACATGTCACGTTCCCTCGAGCGTCTTCGATTCCGCGCAGACTAACGTGGCTACGAGGGGAAATCGAGGCGAGCCGGCAAAGAACCAGGGCTGGTCAACGGCAGAGATAGGAGAGTTGCTCGGGGAGCTTTTCGAGCCCGTCCTCGCCGAGACGATGCTCGAAGAGAAGACGGAGGTCGGCGACCGGAAGCCGGTCGCCCTTGAAGGTGACCCGGCTCTCCTTGAGGTGGTTTCCGGCCAGGAGGATGACCTTCATGATCGAACCCGCGTAGCAGGTTTCGCCACCCATGGTCATCTCCACCGGCGTTCCGTGGTGGATGACGACCTTCGCGATCAGCGAGGCCGGACGGGCGTGCAGCATGCAGCCCTCGGGGAGTTCCAGCTCCGCGACTTCGGCCGTGGTGAAGTGATGCAACAGCCGCTCGGCGATCGGGGCTCCCGCCTCGACGAAGCGATAGACGAAGAAGAGCGCGAAGTTGAGCGTCCGATCGAGAACGACGGCCTTGTCGACGAGCCGGGCGACGTCGCTCTTGATCTCCTCGTCACGGATGTCGTTCTCGTGGCGCTCGTAGAAGTGCACCAGATGGCGAACGCAACGCATCAGCTGGAAGGAGATCTCCAGGACGTAGCGGAAGTCGCGCAGATCGGCGCTGTCCCGCTCCGTCGACGTGTTGCGGATGAAGGTGTCGTAGCGGCTGCGGATGTTGGTGAGCTTGGCTTCGAGAAAACGAGCCTGCTCCTCGTTGCAGACCTCTCGCACGAAGAGACGCATCTCGGCGACGTCCTGGAAGCGCCCCCCCTCCGCGCGATCGAACATCGTCTTGTGGACCGCGAGGAAGAGCGCCGCCTTCGCGGCGACCATGGTCTCGACGTCCGCATGATCGTCACTCCCCAGGGTGTGGGGCAGACGCTTCAGCTCGACTCGCTCCTGATTGAGGATCTGCGCCGGCGCATCGTGACCGATCGCCGGACCACAGATGAGCACCACCTCGTCGTGGAGGCGGTCGAGCAGATCGCGAACCGTGCTGTCAGTGAACCGCTGGGTAGCCTCGGTCTCGCCGCGGAACTCGCGCTCGAGCGCGGCGCTGAGGAAGTCGTCGCGGCGAGTCCGCTGCTGGACGTTCTTCAGGGCATAACCGGCGGCGGAGATCGCCCGCAGGGAGGAGACGAGTTCGAACAGACCGGCGAAGGTCGTGTTGTAGCGGGCATCCGCCGCGTCGAGGAGATTCTCCAGGTCCGAGGACTCCTCGAGGATCGTGGCATAGATGCGGCGCGAGAAGCGCGCCTTCAGGTTCTTCTTGGCCAGCTCGTCGATGTGAACGAGGACCGGAATCCGATCGGCCACGGTCCGGGCAAACTCGGCCTCTGAGCAGAGGGTCTCGTCCTGGGCGGTCTCGGGATCCAGTTGTTGTGCCTTCTCGTTCATGTCCTGGCGGAGCCGCGGCATCGGAGGCGGCTCGGGTCTGGTCGCGACGAACGCCCGAATATGAAACAAGTTAGGGTCCTCGTCAAGGTCGGCCCCCCGCTTGCAGCGCTGGCCGCCCAGCGCTAACATCCGGCCCGCCATGGGTTTTGGAGTCGAGGAGCGAGTTTTGGTCGAGCAACATCCAGAACGCTCTCGACCTCCCGTCTGGACCTCGGTCGCCCTCGTCCTGATCGACGCGCTCGCCCTGGGTGGGGGCCTCGTGCTGTCTCCCCTGTCCCGACCCGGTTTCTTCGTCGCCTTCGGCCTGGCGTCCTCGAGGCTTCTCGGCCTCCAGGATCCGAGGAGCCGGCCACGCCGGGATACCCGGCTCGTGGCCTCGATCCTGGCGGTCGCGATCGCCGCCGCCGGCCATGCCCTCGTTCTCGGCCAGGGCCGGCCCCCGGTACTGGGCCTCCTCGTCGCGGTCCTGGCCGGACAGATCGGCCGCGAAGTCCTCATCCTCCTGCTGGCGATTCGAGCCCGACCGCTGGTGATCCAGGGCCGCGGGCCGGGTGCCCGGGAGCTGGCCCGGGCCCTGCGTCGACCCGGCTACGGCTCCCATCGTCTCGTCGGCTTCCTCGCGAGCCGAGGCTCTTGCCCCGAGGGCGTCCCCAGACTGGAGGCGGTCCCCGAGGGAGCCCTGCTCCTGGATGGGAGGGCGGTGCGCTACCGACCGGGCGGGGGAGGGCGGGAGGCCTACCTGGAGGTGGGGGGTCTCGAATTCCCTGTGGCCGAAGGACCTGGCGATGGCACCAGCCGGATGTTGAAGCGGGTTCTCGACCTCGCCCTGGTGGTCGCGAGCCTGCCGCTCAGTCTGCCGCTCTTCCTGCTCGCCTGGCTGGCCAACCGCCTCGTCCAGGGCGCGCCGGCGCTACACTCCCAGACCCGGGTGACCCGTGGTGAACGCGTCTTCCGGATCTACAAGCTGCGGTCGATGGCAATCACGGCGGAGCCCGACGGTCGGCCGGTCTGGCCGGCCGCCGAGGACGCGCGCATCACCGGCTTCGGCAGGTTCTTGCGGCGTAGCTGGCTCGACGAGCTACCCCAGCTCTGGAACGTGCTGCGGGGCGATCTCTCGTTGGTCGGACCGCGACCCGAGCGCCCCGAATTCGTTCAAGTATTCAAAACGTCGCTGCCGAGATATTCCATACGACATCGCAGCTTGGCCGGCATCACCGGACTCGCGCAGGTGCGAGGATTCGTGGGCAACACTTCCCTGCGGAAGCGCCTCCTTTCGGACCTCCACTACATCGAATCCTGGTCGATCTGGCTCGATGTCGCCGTCCTCGGACGGACGCTTTGCCAAGTCATACAGCGCCGACAAAGACCGCGATTCGACTACGTTCCGGGCGATGAGGGCCGCATTCCCTGATCGCCTGGCGACCAGGGAAATCAGGGCCATGGGCACCGACAGCGTCATCGAGACCTACCTCTCCGAGATCAACACGATTCCCCTGCTCGACGCCGAGGCCGAGATCGAACTCGGGCGCCGGATTCGCCAGGGCGACTTCAGCGCTCGGGAGCGGATGATCGAATCGAACCTGCGCCTGGTGGTCTCCATCGCCAAGATCTACGTCAACCGCGGTCTCCCCTTCAGCGATCTGATCGAGGAGGGCAACCTCGGTCTCATGAAGGCCGTGGAGAAGTTCGACCCGGAAGAGGGCTGCCGGTTCAGCACCTACGCCACCTGGTGGATCAAGCAATCGATCCGCAAGGCGTTGACCAACAGCGTGAAGACGGTTCGTATCCCCTCCTACATGCTGGAGCTCATCGCTCGCTGGAAGACCGCCTCGCTCGAGCTGCAGGCGCAGCTCGGCCGCCAGCCCGAGCTCGACGAGATCGGCCAGGCGCTCGACCTGGCGCCCTCGGAACGGAAGTCGATGCGGCGCGCGATCACGACGACCCAGACCCTCGACCAGGTCGTCTCGCTCGACACCGATACCGGCTCCTTCGAGATGATCCAGGATCTCCAGCGGCAGACGCCGGAGAACGAGGCTCTCGAGAAGCACGAGCGTCGCCGGCTCCTGCAGCTCCTGGACGAACTCGACGAGAAGGAGCGGACGATTCTCAAGCTGCGCTACGGTTTCGGCGACCAGGAGCCGATGACGCTACGCGAGATCGGTCAGATCGTCGGCATGACGCGAGAGCGGGTGCGCCAGGTCGAACTCCGCTGCCTCGATCGCCTGAACGCCATTCTCAACAACTAGTAGTCTCTTCAGGCCCGTTCGCAGGTACTTTCCCGCCAGCCTGTTGCGACCGCCTGTGGCGATTGGACACCCTTCCGTCCACGTCTTGTCCACAAGGACGTCCTGGTTTCCGGAGCCGACGCGATCGTGTGGTGCCAAGCTCGACCACCACCAGATCTGGGGCCCTGTGCTTTCAGGATTCGCGGGCAAAAGCCCGGGCAAGTTCGTGGGCGCGGCCGGACTTGTCCACGCCCCGCAACGTCCGCAGCGCAGCCTCCGTGGACGCGCGCCGGACAAGTTCTCGGGCCATCCCCGACCCCTGACTCCGGCCCAACACCGGCTCCAGAATCCGACAGTCGTCCTCCTGGTCGACCGGCCAAGGACTTGCGTTCGCCGGCGCCGACTTCGTCCTCGGCCCGACAGGCCCTCATGAAGATGACTCTGTCTTTTCTAGAGAAGAAGTTCTCTTCTTCTTCCCGCTTCCGCAGAAGAGCGCCGCAGCGCTTGCATCGCGGACCGAGATCGCGAACAGTCGCTCCATGCAGGTCAACGGTCGGACTCTCGTCGTCGACAACTACGACTCCTTCACCTGGAACATCGTCCAGCTGCTTCGCGCCCTGGGCGACGCTCCCGTCGTCCTGCGCCATGACGATCCTCGTCTCGACGACCCGGAAGCCAAACCGGCCCGCCTCCTCGTCTCGCCGGGACCCGGACGACCCGAGGTCGCCGGCAAGACCATGGACCTGCTCGATCGGGCCATCGGACGGATTCCCGTCCTGGGCATCTGTCTCGGTCACCAGGCGATCGGTCGGCACTTCGGCCTGGCTCTCGAACGCGCGCCCCATCCGGTCCACGGTCACGCCTCCTCGGTCGAACATGACGGTCGAGGCATCTTCGTCGGCGTCCCACGCCCGGTCCAGGTCATGCGTTATCATTCCCTCGTCCTGGTCCCGGAGTCGCTTCCTCCGGGGCTACGCGTGAGTGCGACCTGCGAGGACCGGGGACGTCGACTGGTCATGGCCTTGTCCCACGACGAGCTTCCGGTTGCCGGTCTCCAGTTTCATCCCGAGTCCTTCCTCACCGAGGCGGGGCGGATCCTCATGGAGAACTTCCTGTCGTGGTGACTTCCTACCACCGGCGTCTCGATCAGGCCTGCCGGGAACGAAACAGCCGGCTCTGTGTCGGTATCGATCCACGGCTCGCCATGTTGCCCGCTGAGATCCGGCCGGGGCCCGGAGCCTCGCTGAACGAACAGGCCCGAGCCTACCTCACCTTCGCCGAAGCCGTCCTCGAGGCCATCGAACCCCATGCCGCCGTGGTCAAGCCGCAGAGCGCCTTCTTCGAACAGCTCGGCCATGTCGGGGTCCAGGTCTTCGAGGAGATCTGCCTCGCGGCCCAGGACCGGGGCCTTCTCGTGATCGGTGACCTCAAACGAGGCGACATCGGCAGCACCGCCGAGGCCTATGCCGAAGCCGCATTCCGCGACGTCGGCGGCCGACCGCTCCTCGACGCGGTCACGGTCAACCCCTATCTCGGTTCGGATGGCATTCGCCCCTTCCTCGAGACCGCCCTGGAGAGAGGGGGCGGGGTCTACGTCCTCTGCAAGACCAGCAATCCCTCCTCGACGGAACTCCAGGATCTCCGCATCGATGGCCGGCTCGTCCACGAGCACATGGCCGACCTGATCCGGGACTGGGGCGAAGGCTACCCCGGCACGATCGGTGCCGTGGTCGGCGCCACGCATCCCGACGCGCTCGGCCGGCTGCGGACTCGACTCGCCGGAGTCGAACTGCTCATCCCGGGAGTCGGGGCCCAGGGTGCCGGGATGCAGGATGCCGCGGCCGGCTTCGACCAGCAGGGCGCCGGCGCCCTGGTCAACTCCTCGCGTGGCATCACCTTTCCCTGGACCACTGGTACCGAAGCGCCGCCCGACTGGCGCGACCGCATCCGCACGGCGGCCCGCGAGGCCCGGGACGACCTGCGCAGCGCCCTGAGCGAACGCTGATGTCGGAACCTGCCTGGTACGAACGGGCCTTCGACGCGGTCTACCGCGAGGTCTACCCCCATCGCAGTGACGAACAGGCCCTGGCCGAAGTCGACTTCGTCCTCGACCTCCTCGGTCCGGAACCGGCTGCCCCGGTCCTCGACCTCTGCTGTGGTCATGGTCGCCATGCCCTGGCCCTCAACCGACGTGGCTTCCCCGTGATCGGCATCGACCTCTCCCGCGACCTCCTCGGTCTCGCGCGTCGACGCCGACTCGATCATTCCCTCTTCGTCCGCGCCGACATGCGTCGCCTGCCGATCGCGACCGGCACGATGGCCGCGGCCTTCTCGTTCTTCACCTCCTTCGGCTACTTCGAGAGCAGCGACGAGGACCTCCTGGTCCTCCAGGAGATCGCGCGCGTCCTGCGACCCGACGCGCCCTTCCTGCTCGACTTCCTCAATGCCGCCCGGGTCCGTCGCGACCTCGTGCCCGAATCCCGACGCCGCCAGGCGCAATTCCGGATCCACGAGCGCCGCTCGATCGACGAGGCTTCGCGCCGGGTCCTGAAGGATGTCGAGGTGCTGGCCGATGACGGTCGCCGGCACAACTACCACGAGTCCGTCCGCCTCTATGAGCCCGAAGAGCTCGAGGCGCTCTGCCTGCGGGCCGGACTCGACGTAAAGAGTCGCCTGGGCGATCTCGCCGGTGAACCGCATCGCATCGACAGCCCTCGCTGCGTCCTTCATGGACTTCGACCTCGATGACCGGGCTCATGACGGCTTTGAGCCAGGGCGATCCCCAGGCCCGACGTCTGCTCGGTGGCGGCCTCGGGCACGACGAACTCCTGCTCCGGGCGCGCATGCTCCTTCATGCTCCCTGCACGGCCGACGTCGTCGACTGCATTCGCAGCGCCGATGCCGACTTGCCTGACGACCCCGCGCGCCGTGCTGCCATCGCCGAACTCGAGAAGGGTGCCGTCGTCGTCATCGCCGGTCAGCAACCCGGTCTCTTCGCCGGTCCTCTCCTGACCCTGGCCAAGGCCGCCGCGGCCGTTCGGCTCGCCCGGACCCTGCGCGCCGAGGGCGTTCCCGCCGTGGCCCTGTTCTGGTCGGCTTCGGAAGACCACGACTTCGCCGAGGCCGCCCGCTGCTTCAGGCGCAGCCGCCCCGATCGGCCGGAACCGTCCTGGTTCGAACTCGAGATCCGATCGCCAACCCGGTCTCTTCACCAGACCATCCTCGACGAGAACGACCGCCGACGTCTGGCCGACCTGGCCGCAGAAGAGGGGATCGCCGAGGACTGTCTCCCGCGTCCGGACGAGACCTTCGGCGCCTGGCAGCTTCGGCTCCTGGCCCGGCTCACGGCCGGCAGCGGCCTGATCCTGGTCGAACCGCATCGATTCGCGCAGATTCTCGTTCCCTTCCGGCGCAACCTCCTCACCAACCGCCTCGAACTGATCGATCTCATGCGGGCCGCCAGCACCGAACTCGAGATCGCCGGCTTCACCGCTCCCCTGGCCCTTCCCGGACCCGAGACCAGCTTCCATTTCCTCTCCGGACCCGAGGGTCGCCAGCGACTGGATGCCGAGCCGCCCGGCTGGCGGGCCGGAAGCCTCCGCCTCGAGGCCGAGGACCTCGATCGGATCCTGGTGGCAGAACCGGAACGATTGAGTTCCGCGGCCGCGGCCCGCCCCCTCGCCCAGCAGGCGCTCTTTCCCGTCGTCGCCCAGATCTCCGGGCCGACCGAGGGTGCCTACATGGCCCAGTTGATGCCCCTGTTCGGCGTCCTGGGTCTACCGCGGCCCCTGGTCCGACCGCGGCCTGCCTTGCTGGTGCTCGATCACGAGTTGCGCTCGCTCGCCGACCGACTCGGCCTCGAAGGACCGGCCCGGAGCTGGGACTTGTCGCCCCCCAGCTTCGAGGCTCCCGAACTCGACCGCGTCGAAACCGGCCTCCGCCAGGCCTTCCAGGGGATCGAGAATCATCCCGATCCGTTCCTCCGTCGTGAGCTGGTGAGTTATCGTCGATCGGCACTCGCCGACCTGCGTCAGCTCCGCAAGGCCTGGCTCAAGGAAGCCCGGCGTCAGGACCGCGACGCGGCGCGTGCCCGACATCGCTTGCGCCACGAACTGCGGTTCGATCACGGTGGCCAGGATCGCGCCCTCGGCGTCTTCGCCTTCGGTCTTCCGCTCGACGGCGCTTTCTTCGCCAGGGTCGTGACCGCGCTCGATGACGAGGCCCTGGACGATCTGCAGATCGATCTCGAGGATTGAGATGAACACCATCGACGTTCTGGCCATCGGCTCCCATCCCGACGACGTCGAACTGAACTGCGGCGGGACCCTGCTCCTCGCTCGCGCGGCCGGCTTGCGCACGGCCATCTGCCATCTCAGCGCAGGGGAGATGGGAACACGGGGCGATCCGGCCACGCGCCGCCGCGAAGCCCGGGCGGCCGCCGATCGCCTCGGGGTCGGTGACCTGGAGATCCTCGATCTTCCGGACGGTCACATGACGCCCGATGACGCGTCAAAGGACAAGCTGATCCGGTGCATCCGACGGCTGCGCCCACGCATCGTCCTGGCACCCTACTGGGAGGATCTGCATCCCGACCACGCGGCGAGCGGTGCCTTGGTCCGCCAGGTTCGTTTTCTCGCCGGTCTCGAGCGCTGGGACACCGGTCAGAAACCATGGCGACCCGAAGGGCTCCTGTTCTACATGTCGCACACGCCGCTGAAGCCGAGCATCGTCGTCGACATCAGCGACCATTTCGCCGCCAAGAAGGAAGCCGCCGCCTGCTACCGCTCGCAGTTTCATCGGCCCGACAGCGACGAACGAGCGACCTTCATCTCCGGTGAGAACTTCTGGTCCTGGTGGGAGGGGCGGGCTCTCTACTGGGGACACTTCATCGGCGTGCGCTACGGCGAGCCCTTCCTCGTCGACGGGCCGATCCCGAGCCGCGATCCCTTCGCGCTGTTCAGCGGCTTCGGCAAGTACAGGAACGACGACGAATGAAGATCGGCATCGCCTGCTATCCCACCTACGGCGGCAGTGGCGTGCTCGCCACCGAGCTGGGTCTGGCCCTCGCCGAGGAGGGCCACGAGATCCACTTCCTGGCCTACGAGGCGCCGATTCGTCTGACCTCCTTCAGCCGCCAGGTCTTCTACCACCAGGTCAGCGTCCAGGAATACCCGCTCTTCAAGTACCCGCCCTACGCCCTCGCGCTCGCCACCAAGCTCGCCGAGGTCTGCGAGCTCCATGATCTCGACCTGATCCACGTCCACTACGCCGTGCCCCATCTGGTGAGTGCGCTGCTCGCGCGCGACATGCTGCGCGGCATCTGCGACGTCAAGGTCATCGGCACCCTCCACGGCACCGACATCACCATCGTCGGCAACGACCCCGCCTATCGGCGGGTGACGCGGCACGCGATCGAGGAGGCCGACGGCATCACGGCGGTGTCGGAGTACCTTCGGCGCGAGACGCGGACGATCATCGGCACCTCGGCCGCGATCGAGGTGATTTCGAACTTCGTCGACCTGCAGCGCTTCGCGGTGACGCCCTGCCCGCAGGCGATGGGCATGCGCCACGACGGCGAGAGCATGCTCGTGCACATCTCGAACTTCCGTCCGGTCAAGCGCGTCCTCGACCTGATCGAAGCCATGGCCATCCTCGGCGCCCAACGCAAGGTCCGCTTGCTGATGGTGGGCGATGGTCCGGATCGTCCGGCGGCGGAAGCGCGCGCCCGGCAGCTCGGCATTGCCGATCGGGTCGATTTTCTCGGCTCGCAGGATGCGATCGAGAAGATCCTCACCTGCGCCGATCTCTTCGTCCTGCCTTCTCTCTACGAGTCCTTCGGACTCGCGGCGCTCGAGGCGATGGCCTGTGGCGTGCCGGTCCTGGCCAGCGATGCCGGCGGCCTGCCCGAGGTGATCGACGATGGTCGAAGTGGCCGGCTCTTCCCGGTCGGCGACGTCGAGGCCCTGGCCGCGGCGGCCGCGGAGATGCTGGAACACGACGAGCGTCGGCGGGCGATGGCGCAGGAGGCGAGGCGGCAGGCGGAGGCACGTTTCAGCCTGAAACGGATCCTGCCGCTCTACGAGGATTACTACCGACGCGTGCTGGACGGCGGGGCCAAGGCTCAGCGCGAGGCGGGCATGTAGCGCATGAGCGCATCCTCGGCCTGGCGACCGATGTCCACGCCATCGCTGGTCAGCTGATACTTCAGTCCGACCGCCTCGATCATCCTGCGCGAGGCCTCGACGAAGGCCTCGAAGACGCCGCCGCCATCCGCCGCGGTCGTGGAGAAGGACGGCTCGCCGCGGAGCTTGAGCGTCCGATCGAGATCCTCGATGCTGCTGACGTCGGCGAGATCCCGCTTGTTGTAGCAGAGCACGAGCGGAACCTGCTCGGGATCGAGCCCGTTCGCGCGCAGGTTCTCGCCGAGGTTCTTCAGGCTCTCGACGTTCTCCGCCATCCGCTTCTTCTGCGAGTCGGCGACGAAGACCACCGCGTCCGCGCCCATGAGGACGTACTTCCGGGTCAGGTTGTACTTGACCTGGCCGGGCACCGTGAAGCCCTGGATCTTGACCTTGTAGCCACCCACCATGCCGAGGTCGATCGGGAGGAAGTCGAAGAAGAGCGTCCGCTCCTCGTCGGTCTTCAAGGAGACCATCTTGGTCACCCTGTCGACGTCGAGCACGGAGTGCACGAACTGGAGGCTGGTCGTCTTGCCGCCCAGACCTGGACCGTAGTACACGATCTTCGTGTTGATCGTCTTGTCGCGGGTGTTGACAATGCTCATGGCTGTTCGCAGCTACGGTCCAGTCGGAAATGGCGCCACCGTTACGTTCTTTCGGCCAACGGGCGCCACAGCTGTAGTCTTTGGTCCTTGATGAGACGCATCTACCTCGACAACGCCGCCTCCACGGCGCTCGATCCCCGGGTCGCGCGCCACATGGCCGACCTGCAGGCCCGGGAGTTCGGCAACCCCAGCAGCCTCCATGCCTTCGGGCGCGCGCGGCGGCGCCGGCTCGAGGACGCGCGTTCGAGCATCGCCGCGCGGATCGGATGCGCGGCCAGGGACTTGCGCTTCTGCTCGGGCGCGACCGAGGCGAACAACCTCGCGCTCTACGGACTGGCCGCCAGGGCCGCTCGAGAGCGTCGCCGGATCCTCGTCTCGCCGGTCGAACATCCTTCGGTTCTCGAGCCGCTGGCCCTGCTGGAGCGCTTGGGTTTCGAGCGGGTTTTCATGCCCGTCGATGAATGCGGCGTCCTGCTCCTGGAGGAGGCTTCCGCCCTGCTGGGGCCGGATGTCGCCTTCTCCAGCCTGATGGCGGTCAACAACGAGACCGGTGTCGTCCAGCCCGTGGCCGACTGGGCCGAGCTCTGCCGGCGAGCGGACGTTCCCCTGCATTGCGATGCCGCCCAGGCGGTGGGGCGGATGCCGGTGGACGTCGCCACGCTGGCCGTCGATGCCCTGGTCTTCTCGGCGCACAAGTTCCATGGACCCGCCGGCATCGGCGCCCTGGTCCTGCGACCGGATCTGGGCGTCGAGGCCCTGCTGGTGGGCGGTGGGCAGGAGCGCGGTCTCCGAGCCGGAACCGAGAACGTCACCGCCGCTTCGGGCATGGCCCTGGCGCTGACCCTGGCGCTCGACGAACTGGACGAACGACAGGAGCACATCCGGCGACTGGCCGATCGTCTCGAGATGGCTCTCGCCCAGCAGTTGCCGACGGTCATCCTCAACGCGGCCGGAACGAAGCGCTGGCCCGGGATCCTCAATCTGCGACTTCCGAAACAGCGCGGCGAGACCCTGATGATGAAGCTCGACCTGGAGGGCTTCGCCACGAGCCTCGGCGCCGCCTGTTCATCGGGTTCGCTGCAACCCTCGCACGTGCTCGCCGCGATGGGTCTCGACCCGCTCGACAACCTGTCGAGCCTGCGCGTCTCGTTGTCGGCCGCCAACGATGCCGCCGAGATCGATGCCTTCGTCGCCAGTCTGTCCCGCATCGTGGCCGAAGGCCGCTGATCTCAATCGCCGTGCCATACTTTTTTCGGGCCTCCTGAAAGCCTCGCAAGAGCCTGTCTTGCTGGCGGATCCAGACCGAAAAAAAACGACCGTTCCAACCCCCGCGAAGGGGGGGACAAAAACGGATTGACGCTCCCATCCGGCAGCCCTATATTCCGACCTCACCACTCGCGGGTGAGGCCATGCGACGACGACGACGGGAGACTTGCAGGGCGCGAGGAAGCTGAAGAAGAGGGACCTCGCCCAACTCCGCATCGTCACCGCAAAGGGATCGCTCTTATCGGCATCTGAAGCATCGAGACCAGGCCTGGCGGGATCGTCCGCCCCGGCCTCGGGGGGCTCCATGGAAACGTCGCGTGAGCTGAGCATCGGCTGGAAGAAGGTCCTGGACGCGATCCGCTCGCGCATCAGCGAGAAGCAATTCGAGACCTGGTTCTCGCACACGAACTGCTCGGAGTTCGACCCCGAGCGCCTCGTCATCGACGTGCCGAACAGCTTCTACTCCGCCTGGCTGAAGAAGCAGTATGGCGAGATCATCCGCGAGGCGGTCGAGGAGGCCATCGGTTCCGCCTGCCCGGCGCTCGAGTTCCACATCGACGAGAGCCTCAAGGTCGACGAGAGTCTCGAGCTCCTCGGCCGGGCCGACGAGGGTGGTCAGCAGGAGGTCATCCGCGAGATCGTGCCTCGCCGGAAGAGCAAGAACTCGCCCCGGGACATCAACACGCAGCTCAACCAGGACTACACCTTCGACAACTTCGTGGTCGGGCCCAGCAACCGGATGAGCCATGCCGCGGCCCTGGCGGTGATCGAGGATCCGGGCCGGGTCTACAATCCGCTCTTCATCCACGGTGGGCTCGGGCTGGGCAAGACCCACCTCCTTCAGGGCGTCTGCCACGAGCTGCTGGCGCGGGACCCGGATCTCCGCATGGAGTACGTGCCCTGCGAGCAGTTCGTCAACGAGTTCATCGCCGCCCTGGAGAAGAACCGCATCGAGGACTTCCGCGAGCGCTACCGCGAGCTCGACGTCCTGGTCATCGACGACATCCACTTCCTGGCCAACAAGGATCACACCCAGGAGGAGTTCTTCCACACCTTCAACCGGCTCTACAACGACCACAAGCAGATCATCCTGAGTTCGGACAGTCCGCCGCGCGACATTCCGACCCTCGAGGATCGCCTGGTCTCCCGATTCCGCTGGGGCATGGTCTGCGCGATCGAACCGCCGACCTTCGAGACCCGCCTGGCGATCATCCGCAAGAAGTGCCGGCGCATGAAGACCGAGCTCGATGACGAGGTCGGCGAGTTCCTGGCCAGCTCCTTGAAGGGGAGCATCCGTGAACTCGAGGGCGCGGTGACCCGGTTCATCGGCTTCGCGCGGCTGATGCAGCGCCCTCTCGACGTCGCGACCGCGAACGAGGCCCTCGGCGACCTGCTCGGATCGAGTCGGCGCCGGGTGACGATCGACGAGATCGTCAGTCAGGTGACCGACCACTACGGCGTGCGCCTTTCCGATCTGCAGTCGAAGAAACGCTTCCAGTCCATCACCCTGCCGCGCCAGATCTGCATGTATCTGGCCCGCAAGTACACCAGCCATTCCCTGGCGGAGATCGGCGGCTACTTCGGTGGGCGCGATCACTCGACCGTTCTCCACGCCACCGACAAGATCGGCAAGTCGCTGAAGAACGACCCCGAGGTGCGCGACGCCGTCGCCGAGTTCTGCCGGCACCTCGACGCCCAGGCCTGAACGCGACGGTGGGAAAGGCCGGGAAATCGCGGCCGCGGCCTTGCCGGCGCGACCCGGCCCGAGCCTTCGTGCCGGCCCCGAACACGCTCCGAAAGCCTTCTCCCGTGTCGCCTTGCGGTCTCGATCCGACGGCCCGACCAGGGCGCGTCCGACCCCGGCGGCCGACCGACGCGGGAGGCGGGACAAGTGGTGGACAAGTCCCCCGGGGAGACGCGAGCGGATCGGCCGCGCCGGGCCTTCGACGGGGCTTCGCCGCGACCACGCGTCGCGGTCGACACCCAGCCTCGGGCATGGAGCCTAAGCAGCGTCCTCCTTTTGGCTTAGCGAGACTCAAAGAGGGCTTCCGCCCCTTCTGATCGGGCCCCCGCATGCGTATAATCGCCGCAGCATTTCCAGAGTCCGAATCGGCCCGGAACCCCCCGGTTCCCAGGATGTCGGATCGGCGGACTCCGGAGCCCGTCGAAGCCCGTCTCCGACAGCCCACGGAAGGACCAAGAGCATGAAGTTCCGAGCCTCTCGCCAAGCCCTGCTGGAAGCCTTCCAGGTGGCCGGCTCCGTCGTCTCCAGCCGCGCGATCCGACCGATTCTCGGCTGCGTCCACCTGGTCGTCCATCAGGACCGGGCCGAGGCCTCGGCGACCGATCTCGAGATCGCCATCCGCTACCGGCTCCCGGTGCTTGCCGTGGTCGAACCCGGCGAGGCCGTCGTGCCGGCCGCGCGCCTCACCGCCATCCTCCGCGAGTGTTCGAGTGACGAGGTCGAGCTGGATTCGGACAGTGGCGGCAAGATCCACCTCGTGTCGGGATCGAGTTCCTTCCAGCTCCTTTCGGAGCACCCCGAGGAATTCCCGCGCATTCCCGAGTTCCCCGACGCCGCGGCCTTCGGGCTCAACCGGGACAAGCTGGTCAGCCTGATCCGGAAGACCAGCTTCGCGGTCGCCAAGGAGAAATCGCGCTTCGCCTTCAACGGGGCCAAGCTGCACATCGAGGGCAACGAGGCCCGCATGATCGCGACCGACGGCAAGCGTCTCGCGATGATGGTGGAGGAGATCGACAACAGTGACGGGGTCGAGGCCGGCCACATCGTGCCGGCCCGGGCGCTGCAGGTCTTCGAGAAGGTGCTCGGCGAGGAAGACGACCTCGTTCGCATCGCCCTCGACGACAAGGAGATCATGCTCAAGACCACCCGCGCCGAGATCTCCTCGCGCCTGGTCGACGGCAGCTTCCCCAACTACAAGGCCGTGATCCCGGAGACCTGCGCCTTCACGGTCGGCTTCGATCGCGAGGAACTCATCCGCGCCTTCCGCCAGGCGGCCCTGCTGACCAATCAGGAGACTCGCTCGGTGCGGATGAAGCTGGTCGACGGCAGGGCGACGCTTTCGGCCCAGGCCCTCGACGCCGGCGAGGCCCGGATCGACCTCGATGCACCCGACCACCAGGGCGAGGAATTCGTCATCGCCTTCAATCCCGACTTCATCGTCGAGGGTCTGAAGGTCGTCGCCGGCGAGCGCGTCCAGATCGGACTTTCCCGCAGCAACATGCCGGCGAAGATCACGGGCGATGGCAGCTTCGTCTACGTCGTGATGCCGGTCACGATGCGCAACGGTTGAAGGCGCAGATGAACGAGGAACGGCGGGAAAGCGCGGTGCCGATCGGCGAGGTCCTCGCCCGGATCCTCGGTGCCAAGGAGCGCGAATCCGTCCGGCCCATGCAGCGCCTCCAGGCCGCCTGGGCCCGCCTGCAGACCCGTGGCCGCTTGGAGGGCACGCGGGTCAGTGCCTATGCCGCCAAGGCGGTGGTGATCGAGGTCCGATCGCCACCTCTCTGCGCCGAGCTGGCGCAATTCCGTCGGCGTGAGCTCCTGTCGAGCCTGCGCGCGGAGCTGGGCGGAGATCCGCCCCTCGACGAGATCAAGTTCCGGCTCGGTGCCTGGTAGGAAGAACGGACGATGGCCGAAGAGAAGAAGAGCAACTACGACGCCTCGACGATCAAGGTCCTCGAGGGCATCGAGGCCGTGCGCAAGCGTCCCGACATGTACATCGGCGACACCTACGAGTACGGCCTCCATCACCTCGTCTACGAGGTCGTCGACAATGCCATCGACGAGGCCCAGAACGGCCACGCCGACGAGATTCGTGTCGTCCTCCACGAAGACGAGAGCGTCTCGGTGACCGACAACGGTCGCGGCATCCCGGTCGGCATCCACGCCCAGGAGAAGAAGCCGGCGGTCGAGGTCGTCATGACCAAGCTCCACGCCGGCGGCAAGTTCAGCGGTGACAACTACAAGGTCTCCGGTGGTCTCCATGGCGTCGGCGTCTCGGCCGTGAACTTCCTCTCCGCCTACCTCGAGGTCGAGGTCAAGCAGGGCGGCAAGCTCCACTACATCCGCTTCGAGCGCGGCGTCACCGCCCATCAGCTCGAGGTCCGCGGCAACGCCGTCGGCACCGGTACCAAGGTCCACTTCAAACCGGACTCCGAGATCTTCTCGGTGACCAAGTACGACGCCACCAATCTGCGTACCCGCCTGCGCGAGCTCGCCTATCTCAATCGCAACGTCAAGATCGTCTTCATCGACGAGCACGAGGATCGCGAGGACGTCTTCCAGTTCGCGAACGGCATCATCGAGTTCATCCGCGCGATCAACGCCAGCAAGAACGTCATCCACGAGGACGTGGTCTACTTCCATGCCGAGAAGGACCTGATCGACGTCGAGGTCGCGCTGCAGTACTCGGACTCCTACGCCGACGTCGTCTACACCTTCGCCAACACGATCAACACCCGCGAAGGCGGGACGCATCTCTCCGGCTTCAAGACCGCCCTCACCCGCTGCCTGAACAACTACGGCAAGCAGACCGGACTCCTCAAGGACGGCAAGGCGCTCACCGGCGAGGACTTCCGTGAGGGCCTGGCCGCGGTGATCTCGGTTCGTCTCCCCGACCCGAAGTTCGAATCGCAGACCAAGATCAAGCTGGCCAACCGCGACGTCCAGGGCATCACCGAGACCCTCGTGGGCGAGCAGCTCGCGCTCTACCTGGAAGAGAATCCGGCCACCGCCAAGGCGATCATCCGCAAGGCGGTCGACGCCTACGCCGCCCGCGAGGCCGCGCGCCGCGCCCGCGAGTTGGTCCGGCGCAAGGGCGCGCTCGGCGGTACCGGCCTGCCGGGCAAGCTCTCCGATTGCAGCTCGCGCGATCGGGAGACCTCGGAGCTCTTCCTGGTCGAGGGTGATTCGGCCGGTGGTTCCGCCAAGCAGGGACGCGATCGCCGCTACCAGGCGATCCTGCCCCTCAAGGGCAAGATCCTGAACGTCGAGAAGGCCCGCATCGACAAGATGCTCGGGCACTCCGAGATCCGGACCATCATCACCGCGCTCGGCACGGGCATCGGCAGCGACGACTTCGACATCTCGAAGCTCCGCTACAACAACATCATCATCATGACCGACGCGGACGTCGACGGCAGTCACATCCGCACGCTGCTGCTCACCTTCTTCTACCGTCAGATGCCCGAGCTCGTGCTCGGCGGCCACGTCTACATCGCCCAGCCGCCGCTCTTCAAGGTGAAGGGCAAGCAGAGCGAGTACTACGTCCTCAGCGACGACGAGATGAACCAGCGCCTGACCGAGGAGGGAGCCGCCGCCTCCTGGTTGCGTCGCCGGGGAACCGAAGTCCAGGTCCAGGGCACGGAGCTGACGACCCTGGTCGAGTCGATCCAGCAGATCACCGGCCACGAGATGCGCCTGCGCCGGCGTGGCTTCGGGCTCAGGGAGTACTTCGGTTTCGGCCGGGAAGACGGCGCCCTGCCCGGCTTCGCCATCCGTCGGGATGGCGAGGTGGAACTCTACTTCAGCGAGGCAGCCTTCGAGGATCGGTTGGCGGCGATCGAGGCCGAACTCGGCCACGGCTTGCGGAAGGGTGGCGACCTCGCCAACGTGGTTCCCGGCGAGGAGCGCGATCTCGACGTCTACGAATTCCACGAGGCGCGGATGCTGGCGGAAGCCCAGGCCCGGATCGCGGCCCTCGGCTTCCAGGTCGCCGACTTCGACCTGGTCGACGATGCGGTTCAGGACCCGGAGGAAGCCCCCTTCCTCTTCGAGGCGCACGGCGAGGAGCATCCGCTCTTCCAGCTTCGCGAACTGCCCGAGGCGGTGCGGAAGGCCGGAAGCCGGGGCTACGAGATCCAGCGCTACAAGGGGCTCGGCGAGATGAACCCGGAGCAGCTCTGGGAGACCACCATGGATCCGGAGCGTCGCCGACTGCTCAAGGTCTCGTTGAAGGACGTCGGCGAGACCGACAGCATCTTCACCGTGCTCATGGGCGAGCAGGTCGCCCCCCGGCGGGAGTTCATCGAGGAGCACGCGCTGGACGTCAAACAGGTCGACGTCTGAGCCAGCACTTGCTGGGGCGAACACCTAAGCGATGCCCCTAGGCCCCCTGAGCGCCCCCGGTGGAGCAGGGAGGCTGATACCTGCCTCGCCGACCCTCTGAACGCGTGCTCGAAGTCGCGGTTCACCAAGTCTTTATGGATGGCACCCGGGAGCGTGTCGGGGACGCCCCTTCAATACACGTAACTACTCAAGTCTCCCGGCCACCTGGACGATTCTTCTGGTGGCGGATGGGTGTGACCGTGGCTCGCGATCGAGCGACTCGCATTGCTTTCGCCAGGGGACGACGGCGCATCCAGCCGGCGGTCCAGCTCAGCGGTCGGACGATCTGAAGAGAAATCATGAGCCAGGTCAGCACGCTTGCCGAACTCCCGGAAGCCATTCTGAAGGCGGAGAATCTGCCCAGTCCACCTTCGGTCGCCATGGAGGTCCTGCGCCTCACCGGTGACGACGGGGTCGGGATCGATGATCTCGCCGCGGTCATCTCGCGGGACCCTGCCCTCTCCGCCAAGCTCCTCAAGCTGTCGAATTCCTCGCTCTTCCGCCGGGGCGCGGAGGTGCTGACGCTCGACCGGGCGACCATGGTGCTCGGCCTGAAGACGGTGAAGCTCATGGCCCTGAGCTTCTCGCTCGCGGGGACCTTGCCCCGCGACGCGACCAACGGCAATTGTTTCAACTACCAGGCCTACTGGATGCAGAGCCTGACCATGGCCGTCGCCGGCCGTTCGCTGGCGCAGCTCGTGCGCAGCCGGAACTACGACGAGGCCTTCATGTGCGGCCTCCTCGCCCGCATCGGTCAGCTGACCATGGCCGAGTGCACGCCGGACTCCTACGGCGAAGTCGTCGAGTTCTGCGCCGGCAGCCAGCCGACCGCGGACATCGAGCGTCGCTTCCTCGGCTACGATCACGTCACCGTCGGCGCCGCCCTGCTGGAGAGGTGGGAGATGCCGGCCCAGATCTGGCGTAGCATCCTGCACGCCGCCGACCCGGCCCAGCTCCCGGCCGATGCCGACCCCACGGTCGAGGATCTCGCCTGGGTGCTACACCTCGCCGCCTACGCCACCACGGTGATCTGCGACAGCCGCAAGGGCCCGGCCCTGCATGCCCTGCACGAACTCGCGGCGGCCCGTTACCAGATCTCCGACGCCGAGATCGACTCCTTCCTGATCGGGCTGCAGAACGGCATCTCCGAGACCGCCCAGCTTCTCAACGTCGACCTGGGTGAGAAGGAGAGCCACGAACGCATCATCGAACTGGCCCGGATGCAGATGGTCAACATCAGCCTCGGCACCGCGGCCGATCTCCAGCAGACCGCCCATCGGGCCGCCGAGCTGGAGCGGGAGAAGCAGGAGCTGACGCTTCGCGCCAGTACCGACAAGCTGACCGGCATCCGGAACCGAGCGCACTTCGACGACCTGCTCAAGCAGACCGTGCGCCAGCGCATGGCCGGGGAGCGTTCCGACGCGCTCGGTCTCCTCGTGCTCGACGTCGACCACTTCAAGCGCTTCAACGACACCCATGGCCACCTCGCCGGAGACACGGTCCTCAAGGCGGTCGCCGCCGCGCTGGAATCCTCGGTACGCCAGGTCGATTGCGCCGCTCGCTATGGTGGCGAGGAATTCGTCGTGATCCTGCACGAGACCGACGACCGTCGCCTCGCGGACACGGCCGAACGCATCCGGACCGCCGTCGAGAGCATGGTGGTGAACTACGAGGGTCAGGAGCTGAGGGTCACCGCCAGCATCGGGGGCGCTTCGGTGATCAACGTCGACCATGCCGACGAGGGACCGGCGCTGCTCAAGCTCGCCGACGAGTGCCTCTACCAGGCCAAGAAGACCGGTCGCAATCGCGTGGTCGTTCGCGGTGCCCGGGAGAGCCTGACGCGCTGAACGAACTCAGGTCCGGGGCTCGGGTTCCCCGTCCACCTTCTCGGTCGCCCCGGCCTCCGCATCCCCGGACGTGCTCGGTGCCTCGGCATCGAGAGCCTCGCCGCGCGCGATCGCATCGACCGGTCGCGGTTCCGGCTTGCGCCGTGCCCGGTCCTCCGCGATCCGATCGACCTCACGCAGCTCGGCCTGCATGTCCTGGAGACCCGACTTGAACTCGACGAAGGTCTTGCCGAGCGAGCGTCCGACCTCGGGCAGGCGCCGCCCGAAGAGCAGGAGACCCACCACCAGGATCACCAGCATCTCGCCGGTTCCCAGGCTGAGGAAGAGGAGAATGGGCGTCATGCGCTCATTCTCGACCCGCCCAGGGAGCGCTTCAAGGGGCTAACCCGCATCGCGCGTCGCCGCCACGCGCGCAGGCGGCGCGCCGGGCCGCGATTGGCGACGCCCGGCCTCGGAACCCCATGCCCGTGAAACCACCGGGTCTCGCTTCCGGGAACAGGGTGGTGACGCGGCCCGAGCCCGGTCGGAGGAGGCTCCTCAGCGGATCAGGCCGTCGTCGAAGTCGAGGAACCGGGGTTCGCCGCGCAGGGTCCGGGCCCGGAGCCGCGGATCGAAGAGCGCGCGCGGGCTGATCGAGATCCCGAAGCCGAAGCCCTCGGACTTGTCCCAGTCCAGTTCGACCTCGAAGACCCAATCGACACCGTAGCGCACCAGGGTCAGGCGCGTGTCCTGGAACTCGTCGTCCTCGAAGTCGTAGCCCAGGTCGAGCCGGAAACCGAGTCGCTCGGTCGGCCGCCACTGCGCCTGGATCAGACCGACGTCGTTGACGTCGACGTAGCGGCGATAGCCGAGCGCGAGCTGGAACTCCGGGCTCGCCGCCCAGCCGAGCGTGGTGTTGAAGATCTCCATCGTGTCCAGGCGGAAGGAGTACTCGAAGTCCACCAGCCAGGTGAAGCGGGGATCGAGGCGCAACATCAGGTCGAGGTCGAGATTGCCGAGCTCCTCGCCGCGGTTGTCGCGCTCCGCCTTGGGGAAGAAGCTCCACTCGAGGTCGAGGTCGAGGAAATCGACCACCCGATCCTCGCCGTCGATGTGCCAGATGGTCTGCAGCCGGTTGCGCAGTCCGAGGCGGATCACCTCGTACTCGTCCAGCCGATCCAGGCGATCGAACTGGATCACGTCCACGAGATCCTCCGAGACCCCGGTGATCCGCAGGTACTCGATCTCCGGCATGATGATGTGCCGGAGGCCCTCCAGGTCGAAGAGGCCGCCCTGCAGGTCGAAGCTGCGGGCCAGTTCGGTGGTGGCGCGCAGGCCGTAGAGGAAGCCGACGCGATCGATCGAGGCCGAGCCGAGGGCCCCGTTCGAGTAGTGGGTGTAGCGCATGCCGACGAAGGGCTCGAGCTTCACCGGCCCGGCGAAGAAGGGTGCCGACAACCCGTTGTCGAGATCGGCGCGAAAGGCGTCCCGATCGTTGCGATCGAGGAAGTCGTCGTAGCGCAGGCGCGACCGCGAAACCTCCCAGCCGGCATCGTAGTAGAGGGTCATCGGCCCGAGATCGACCAGCGGCTCGGCGATCAGGTCGTAACGGAATTGCGGCTGCCGCTCGACCTGCGTCTGCCATTCGTTCAGGCGCGTGCTGACGAGCAGGGTGGCGGCCCGATTCTCCATGGCCCGGCGGAAGTAGGCCAGAGTCTCCTGCTCCTTGCCCGACTTGAACTCCTCTTCCTCGTACTCGGGAAGATAGCCCCGGTCGGTGAGCTTGGAGAACTCGAGGTCGAGCTGGATGCCCTCGCCGATGTCGTGGTGACGATGGCGCCAGAGCGCCCGACCCCGCTCGTTGTCCGGCGGCGCGCCGAAGAGCTCGTCGCGGCCCTCGTCGTGCTGGTAGAAGCCCTCGAAGCGGCCGCGGTAGTCGGGCGTCTCGTACTGGAGATCGAGGCCGAGGCCCGGACCGCGATCACCGAGGTAGCGCGTGTGCAGGGTCCAGTCGCCCCAGCGCTGATCATCGATGCGGATGTTGTTGCCGACCGAGAGGAAGCCCGAGTAGCCGAAGCGGCTGCTCTTGTCGACGCCGATCCTCTTGATCCAGTTGAAGGAGTCGTCCTGCGTGTTGCCGGTGATCCCGGGAAGGGGCAGGACGTCCACGCCCTCCAGCGCCAGCACGGAGCCGTCCAGCTCGTAGCGCAGGTTGCGGACGGTCTCGCCCGGCTTGCCCTGGGGGTCCTGTGCCGGGGGATCGAGCTGGAGCCGGAGGCGCGCCGAGCTGATGTGGTAGCCGGGGTCGGCGAAGGGGCTCGTCGTCAGCCGGATGTCGCGGAGCTCGAAGCGATCCTCGGCGATGCGGATCGCCTCCGCGGCGCGGGCGGTGAGCTTGATCTTGCCGTCCTTGCCGGGGAGTTCGAGGCTCATCGTGGTGTCGAAGAAGAGCCCGCGGTCGTTTACCGGATCGACGAAGCCGCGCGCGCTCTCGAGATGGAGCCAGTGCTCGCCCTGGCGCAGGTGGACCTCGCCCTCGGCGTAGACCTCCCGGACCTGGAAGCCCTCGCGTTCGCCCTCGGCGGGAGCTTCCTCTCCGCTGCCGCACCAGATCACCGCGTTGTCGCAGCGCAGCTCGCCGCCGAGCCAGGTGAGGCGCACGTTGCCGACGGCGGTGAACACGTCGTTGACCGGATCGAGCTGGGTCCAGCCGGCCTCGAAGGTCGCCGTGATCGTCTGCCGTTCCTGCTCCTGGCCGACCAGGCCGACCTGCAGGAGGACGAGGATGAGGGCGAGCGTCCCGGGCCGTATCATGGCTTCTCCTTCTCGGTCCGCGACTTCTCGACCCGAAGTCGGGTCTGGGTGATCTTGCGGCTGTCCATGTCGTAGATCACCACCTCGCTCCGCCCGGCCGTGCCACGGCCGCGGCGCAGTTCGCAGTTCTCGCCCGGCTTGGCCGCCAGGATCACCGTGCGGTCGACGTAGTCCAGCGTGAGGGTGTCGCCCTGGCCGGAGAGGTCGCGCCAGGAGATGACGACCTGGCCACTACCGGTGACCCGGCGCAGCTCGCCCCGACCACCCGATCGCTCCGGCGCTGGCGCGAAGGTCACGGCGACGCCGTCGGCCTGGACGTCGAGACCGCCCTCGGCGGCGACGCCGCGGACGAGCCGCGTCCGCCCGCTGAAGTCGAGCTGATTGCCCTTGAGCAGGACGTCGTCCTGGCAGTCGATCTTGAGATCCTCGTAGCGCGTCGGCCGTCCGGCCTCCTGCCGCTCGGCGACGACGTGGAGCAGGGCGCGACTCTTGCCGCGAAGCAGGGTCCAGTCGGGCTCGATCAGGAGCTGTTCCGCCTCCAACCAGTCCTCGACCCGGGAGCCGTCGTCGAGCTGCCGCTCCGCCCGCACCCGGACCGGTTGCCCCCGAGCGCTCCCCGCCGCGGTCCTCAGATCGTAATGGAGGGCGTCGGCGAGCACGCGTTGCTCGGGGTTCTCGACCCTGACCTCGGTCTCCAGGTCGATCTCCACCAGCTCCGCGGACTGCGGCTCGGCACCGGCGACGGCCTCGCTGAGCGGGAGGTTGCCGCTGAAGCGGGCAGCGAAACGACCACAGGCGATCTCCCAGGCCAGGTCGGGACGGCCCTCGACCCGCTCGTCGTCGGTCTTCTCCCGATCGTCGGCGAGCCGCAGGGCGGGGAAATGCAGATTGGCCAGGACCGAGCCCTCGCCGCTCACCGTGCCGCTCGCCGAGTTGAAGGTGAGCAGCGTCGCGGCGAGATCCTGCCGGCGCCCGAGCCGGTCGACGAAGGCGGCGCGCGCGGGCCCACCCTCCACGCGCCCCAGTCGGGTCACGCGGTCCCAGGTGACCAGCTCGCCGGCCAAGGACGAGCCGCGCTCGTCGCGCGCCGCGACCGAGTCGCGCGCGAGCAGGCTCTTCAGGACCATGCGACTCTCGCCCGGGGCCGTGGTCTCCGGTCCGCGGACGATCTCGATGTGTTCGCAGTCGAGGCTCCGTTCGGTGACGCGGCCGCGATTCTCGCGCAGGCGGACGTGGCCGTCGGCGGTAGCCCGGCCATCGGCGAAAGGCGAGGCCGGCAGGACCAGCTCGAAACGACGGCGGGCCTCGATCACGCTCTTCAGTTCCGGGTCGTCACGGCTCAGGCCGCCCGCGCGCTCCACCACCACCGGCCCGTCGAGCACGAGGAGGTCGTCGATCTGCAGGCCGTTCTCGTCGTAGTGCCGCTGCAGAGCGAGCCGCGGACTGCTGAACGAATGCTCGCGGGCCTGGCCGCTGGTGCGCCCGCGCAGGATGCCCTCGCCGAGTCGCCAAGCCGAGCTCGGTTCCTTGCCGGCCTCGTTCAGGGGCACGCGGATCATCTTCAGCTCGAGGCTCTCGCCGGTGAGTCGCGCGGTCTCGTCCTGATAGGGCAGCTCGAGCGCGACCTCGCCGTCGAAGTTCAGGAGCAGGGGTTCGGACTCGCGCGCGCTGGTCGGCGGCGCCTTGAGTTCGATCGGGCCCTGGCAACGCGCGACGAAGCTCTTCCGTTCCGAGCCGGCGGCATCGTGCCACTCGACCAGACCGGGCCGTCCTTCCAGGACCAGGGTCATGCTGCCGTCCTCGGCCAGGAGGCCGCGCGCGCGATCCCCGGCGACCCGGCCGCGGGGTGATTCCACCACGACCTGACCCTCGACCACGAAGCCGGAGAGCCGACCGCGCATGCTGCCGTCGCGCTTGCCGATGCGCAGCGTCGCGGTCTTCCCCTGGAGCCGGATGTCGTCGAGGAGCAGCTCGAGGTCGTCGCGCATCTCCACCTCGCCGAAGTCGAGTCGCACGCGATCGAGGATGTCGGGCAGGCTGCCGTCGGCGAGCGGATCGGGCCGCCAGACCAGTGGCCCGGAGGCGCTGATCGTGCGCCGTTCACCTGGGGCGAGACCGAGGGCCTCGAAGCGTGGTCGGGCGAGGACGCGGATCTCCTGTTCGTTCTCCCTGGCCAGGAGCCCCTGGCCCTGGAGCAGGTAGTCCGGGTGCTCGGCGCGGAAGTCCGCGGGCACCTGCAAGGTCCGGAGTCGGCCCTCGCCGAGGTCGAGTCGCGCGTCGTTCGTGCTCAGGCGGAGCCGACCGCCCTCGGCCTCGGCGGCGGGGATGAGCGCCTCGACGCCCTCACTCAGCTCGAAGCCGTCGCAGTCCGCCACCGTGCGTCCGCCGCGGGCGAGGGCTCGCCCGGCCTCCAGCGAATCGAAGCGGGCCCGTTCGCGCTCGAGGAGCGCGCGCCGGTCTTCGGCGCCGAGGGAGTTGGGCACATCGAGCAGGTCCCGTTCGAGCTCCGTGATGCTGCGCGGCTTCTCGTTGCGCACCACCAGCAGGCCGTCGATCTCGAAGTCACCGCTCGGAGCGCGCCGCCAGGAGTCGAGCAGGTAGTAGGTCGACGGGTACTGGAACTGCTCGCCATCGAGGACGATCGGAGCCAGACGACGGTAGAAGGTGCCCGTGCCGGAGAAGCCCGACAGGGGCTCGTCGAGGGCCGCGCCGTCCTGATCGTCGGCGGGCAGCCGGCCGAGACGCGGCTTCGGACCATGATCGAGGGACCGGAACAGGGCCACGGCCACCAGGGCCGGCAGGAAGGCGAGGATGATCAGGATGGTGCGGCGCACCTCAGGCGTACCTCGCCACGATCTCGTCCCAGCGACCGAGTCCTCGCAGGACCCATTCGACCATCTCGCGCACGGCGCCCTGGCCGCCGGCCCGGCGGGTGACGTGGTCGCAGATCTCGAGCACGAGGGGATCGGCCTCCGGCACCGTGACCGCGATGCCGGCTCGGCGTAGCAGCGGCATGTCCATGAGATCGTCGCCCATGTAGAGCGCCTGGTCGGGTTCGAGCCCGAGCTCGGCGAGGACGGCGTCGAAGACCGGGATCTTGTCCTTCACGCCGACGTGGCAGACGGTCATGCCGAGCTGGGCCGCGCGCTTCCTGGTCGCCTCGGACTGATGGCCGCTGATCAGTCCGGTGGCCAGCCCGGCCATCTGCGCGAACTTGATCCCGGCGCCGTCGAGGATGTTGAAGCGCTTGCTGACGTTGCCGTCCTCGCCGACGTAGAGACCGTTGTCGGTGAGGATGCCGTCGACGTCGAAGAGCAGGACCCGGAGGCGTTCGAGACGTTCGCGGGTGACGCTCATCGCGCCTGCACCAGATCCTGGACGTCGATCAGGCCGATCGGCCGCTGGTCGTCGTCGATCACGGCGAGCTGGTCGATCTTCTTCTCGCGCATCAGCCGCTCGGCCTCGGAAGCGAGCTGATCGGGACCGATCGTCTTGGGGGTCCGGATCATCAGCTCCGCCACCGGATGGCGGAGGAAGTCGACCCCACGACCGAGCGCGCGCACCAGGTCGCCGTCGGTGATGAAGCCGGTCAGCCGACCGGCGCCGTCGACGATGCAGGCGGCGCCGGGCCGGCCGCGAGTCGAGTTCATCGCCAGGAGCGTCTCATGCGCGGTCGCCGTCTCGGGGACGATGGTGACCAGATCGTCGCGGCGCATGATCTCATGCACGCGCATCAGCCGGCGGCCGAGGCTGCCGCCGGGGTGGAAGCGGGCGTAGTCCTCGGGGCCGAAGTCGCGGCGCTTCTGCACCACCATGGCCAGGGCGTCGCCCAGGGCCAGCATCGCCGTCGTCGTCGAGGTCGGCGCCAGGCCCATCGGGCAGGCTTCCCCGGGGCGGCCGATGAACAGGTGATGGTCGGCATGGCGCGCCAAGCGGCTGTCCTCGTTGCCGGTGATGGCGATCAGTCGGGCGCCGAAGAGGCGCACCGAGTCGACCAGCCGCAGCACCTCGGCGGTCTCGCCGCTGTTCGAGAGCGCCAGGACCACGTCCTCGGCGCGGAGTCGGCCGAGATCACCATGGACGGCTTCGGCCGGATGGATGAAGTAGCTGGGCGTGCCGGTGCTGGCGAGCGTGGCGCTGATCTTCTCGCCGATGATGCCGGCCTTGCCCATGCCGGAGACCGCCACGTGGCCCGAGCAGGCCAGGATCAGTTCGACCGCCTGGTCGAAGGCCTCGTCGAGGTGATCGATGACGTTGCGGACGGCGGCGGCTTCGGCCTCCAGCACCTCGATCGCGTGGTCGAGATTCGACATTCCCTGCTCCCTTCGGTGGCGAAGGCTCCGGGGCCGCGCTGCGGCGCCGCGTCCGAAGCACCCGGCGATTATAGGGGTGGCTCCGGGACGCTCTCAAGCAGGGCCACGGCCTGGGAGCCCGGGGCCCTCCCTGCTACCATCCGGACTTCCCGTGGAGACCGCCTTCGTGGCCGACTTCGAGCTCAAGTTGAAGATGCTGCCCTTCGTGCTGGGCATGCTGGTGATCACCTCCTGCGTCCACGAGGCCGGCCACGCCTGGGCCGCCTGGCGCCTGGGCGATCGCAGCGCCCAGATCCGGCGGCGGACCAACCCTTTCTCGCCGAGCCACGTCAGCCTGCTGTTCACCATCATCCTGCCCAGCCTGATGATGCTCTTCTTCGGTCTGATGCTGGGTGGCGCCCGGCCGGTGCAGGTGCGCACCGCCCTCGGACCGCGACGGATGGCCCTGGTCGCCGCCGCCGGCCCGGCGGGCAACCTCCTGGTCGGCGGCCTGTCCATGGCCCTGCTGGCGGGCCTGGTCCATGCCGACGTCCTGATCGCTTCCCTGCAGTTCGATCAGTACTACGTCTTCGCCCTGCAGGCGGTGATGCTGAACTTCGTCCTGGCCGCGCTCAACCTGATCCCGATCCCGCCCTTCGACGGCAGCCGGATCGTGGCGCTCCTCCTCCCCGACCGCCTTCGTCAGGTCTATTACGGCTTCTCGATCCCCTTCATCGTCCTCCTGGCCCTGGTCTTCCTGATCGCCTACCTGGGCTTCAAGGACGAGTTCATCGCCGCCTACACCGAAGTCCTCCACCTGGTGGATCATGGCGTTCGTGCCCTTCTGTCCCTGGTGAGACACCCGTCATGACCGAGGCCCAGCGTCCGGAATACAAGATCGACCTGCACAACTTCGCCGGGCCGATGGACCTCCTGCTCTACCTGATCCGCAAGGAGGAGGTGGACATCTACGACATCCCGATCGGGCGCATCCTCGACCAGTACCTGGCCTATCTCGAGCTGATCAAGGCCGTCGACCTCGACGAGGCCGGCGACTTCCTGGTCATGGCCTCGACCCTGATGGTGATCAAGTCGAAGATGCTCCTGCCGGTGGAAGAGGTCGACCTGGCCGAGGAGCTCGATCCCCGCTACGAGCTGGTTCAGCAGCTCCTGGAGTACAAGAACACCAAGACCCACTCACGGCTCCTCGAGCAGTCCGCGGTCCGCCGCTCGCGCCGCGTCGGCCGGCCGGAATCGGCGCGCCCGGAGCCGCGCGTCGAGGAGGACCGCACCCTCGACGAGCTGCAGATCTGGGACCTGTTCCAGTTCTTCTCCAAGGTGATGTCGGAGACCCGCATCGACGTGAAGCAGGAGCGGGTCATCGAGGGGCGCGTGGTGCCGGTGCGGGATTTCGCCGCGCGGATCGAGCGCCGCATCCTCGAGGGCGGGCCGCTCTTCCTCTCCGAGCTCGTGCGGGCCGGGCAGCCGCGCAGCGAGATTCTCGGCTTCTTCCTCGCCGTCCTGCTCCTGGTGAAGACCCAGGCGATCGCGATCATGCAGTCCGGCACCTTCGGCGACATCCGGCTGGTTCCGAAGGAGCTGGGTCGTGACGACGTCGAGCAGGCGATCGAGCTGGACGACGACTTCCGCGACTGAGGCGACTCAGCGCCGGCGCAGGAGCACCGTGTCCTGCCAGCCCCGCATGCCGCCCGAGCGGAATTCCACCACCTCGAAGTCGCGGCTCCAGTGCCGGCGGACGTGGTCCTCGTGGATGAAGGTCACGCCGTAGGTCTCGCCCGCCCGGGCCTCGGCCAGCCGGTCGTCGTCATAGACCACGAAGGCGAACAGTTCGTCCGCCAGGCCGGCGCCGATCCGATCGGCCTCGGTCTGGTCGATGCCGACGATCCGCTGCAGCTCCGCGCTGCCGCGGATGCGCTCCAGCGCCGCCGCGCCGTGGATGGTCAAGAGGGCGAGCCCGCCCGGTCTCAGGACGCGAGCCAGCTCGGTGATCCAGGCCTCCGTGGCCTTCTCGCCCAGATGGGTGAAGACGGAGAGCGAGTAGACGTAGTCGAAGCCGCCATCCGGGTAGGGCAGCGGCGGCTGCGGCTCGCCGAGCCTGGTGTCGACCGCCGGCAGTTGTTCCTGGCACCAGCGCACCAGGTCCGGATTGACGTCGACGCCATGGACGGCGAGCAGGTCGTCGTGGTTGCCGAGGAAGCGGGTCTGGCGACCGCAGCCGCAGCCGAAATCGAGGACCGCGGCGCGCCGACCGGCGACCTGGTCGCCGTGTCGCTCGAGCGCGTCGAGGATCATGTGCGCGTCGCAGAGACCGGTCCACAGGAAGATCTCGACGTCGGCCTCGGCGACCCGCTCGCGCAGGTCCCGGGGCGGGAGTGCCGGGACGAGGCCGGCCAGCGATTCGAAGCGCCGCACGCCGATCGCGTGGGCCCACTCGTAGAGCTTCGGCTCGGGGAGGATCAGGCCCAGGGCGCGGATCTCGGCGTCCTGATCGCGGAGGCGGCGGATCTCCTCGCGGAAGCCATGGGGTACCAGCCGGTCGATGAGTTCGCCCATGGGCATGCTCCGGTCGCGAATTCCCGCCGCGACCGCGGCGGGTTGAGGGGCGCCAGTATGCCAGCGGACCCCGGGACTGGCCACCTCGGTGGCCGAAGCCTCGAGCCCTCGCCTTTACTTGCGCGCGGAATGTCGCCAGGATCCGGGAGCGACCGCCGTCCCAGCGATTCCGCCGCGGCCGTCACCGCTGCCCGAAGGAGATGACATGATCCGGCTCTTGCCCCTGATGGCCCTGCTTGCCCTGCTCGCGACCGCCTGCACGACCAGCCACGAAGGCGACGCCGCCGCCAAGGATCCGCAAGGGACCGAGCGGGTCATGGTCCTCTACCGCATCGACATCGATCCGAAGGCGGTGGCGGCGGGGGCGCCCTTGCTCTTCGACGAGCCACCGCCGCAGAACTCCTTCGGTCTGGTCCGCCGCGGTCAGGGCTATTTCAGCGCCAGCGACGCCGGCTTCTGCCGGATCGAGGTCAAGGTGGCGGAGCCGGTCGTGGCGGTCGACGGTCGGCATGGTGAACAGGTCTACATGCTGCTGAAGTTCTTCGGGCGCGCCTCCGACGACGGCAGCCGGGCGACGATCATGTCGGGCGAGAGCGTCAACGTCAGTTCGGGCAGCCAGGCCGACGAGGTGCGCTTCTTCGAGCGCGGTCGCAACAAGATCTCGGCCCAGGCCTATCAGGGTGGCAAACCGAGCGCCTACATCTTCCACTTCCAGCACGCGGCGATCGCGCGCCGCGACGTTCCCGTGCCCTGGCGGTGAGGATCTTCGAAAAGCGCCGAGGCGCCGAGCGGGCGCTCGACGCCTCGTTGCCGTTCTCGGTCCGGCTTCAGGAGCCGAAGCCGAAGGGATGACCCGAGTGGGCCGGAGCCAGATCCTGGGTCCGGGCCGGATCCTCCTCGACGAGGAAGACGTTCTCGGGGTTGTTCATGAACTCCTGGAGCCGGGTGATCAGCCGGAGCTGCTCCCGCTTGCCGGCGGTGGCGATGAAGATGGTGTCGCCACCGGCGATGGTGCCGAGGACCTCGGGCCAGCGCGCCCGGTCGATCGACGAGCCGACCGATTCCGCCGAGCCGACCTCGGTCTTCACCACCAGGACGCTCGGCCCGGCCGGGCAGAGCGAGCGCACCAGGCCGTCACCTTCCTGGGCCTGGCTGTACTCGTACTGGCGATCGTCCTGGACCGGCAGCACCGCCACGACATAGCGCCCATCCACCTTGGCGATGGATAGCTCGTGAATGTCGCGCGAGACGCTCGACTGCGTGGCGCTGATTCCGCGCTCCTCCAGGAGCTTGATCAGCTCGAGCTGATTGTGAACGGGCCTGGACTTGACGATCTCGAGGATCATGTCCTGGCGCATTTGCTTGGTCACCAGTTCTCCTGGCATCTTCCCCACTCCTACATTGTTCCGGCGGAGCGCTTTCCCGTGCGGACAGTGCACCGGATCGATAGCCCGTGTGTTCCCATGGCTGCCTTCCAGTCAGCAATGTCCTCTTCGGCTCCTGCAAAATCGCTCATTGAGGCAAAGCCGGAAGGCGCGACACAAAGTCCGGATCGCTCGCCGCAAGCTGCCGGATTCTCGGGCTTTGCGCCAAACCGGAAGGAGGTGAATGCCGGAGAACTCCCTGCGTGAATACGCTGAGGGAAACGGGCAAAACGGTCAGCTCGATTCAGCGCGATCCGAGTCGAGCGAGCGATTCCGCTCGATTTGACCTGGTTTGACAGATCGATTCCGGGGTCGGAAGGGGCCCCTTCCGGGGCTTGGAATGCCATGAAAGGCCGCCGATCCTGCATTCGAAGGCCGTTCAGGAGATTGGCACGCCATTCGATACATCTCCGGCGCACTCGGTCGAGAGGGTGACCGCGCTTTCTTGGTTGAACAAGGTATGCGCTCCGATCTCGTCAAGCGGTCACCCTCTCATCTTTCTCCCTTCGAGTGCCTTCCCCGCCGAACCACGAATCCCCCGCCCCCGAGACGGCGACCTCTCCCTATAATCGATCCTCCAGGACCCGCGCGGCCCGGGTTTCGAGCCGTGGGCGGGTCGGGAGACAGGCCGTGATCGGATCAAGTCGCCAACTCGTCCTGCTCCTCGTCATCGCCGTCCTCCTGCCCGCCCTGCCGGCCCAGACCAAGAACCAGGTCGCCTGGTGGCGCGGCACCTGGGAGGAGGCGCTCGAGGAGGCCCGGCAACGCAACGTGCCGCTGGTCATCGCGGTGATCCAGGAGGGGGAGGAGGCCAACGACCGGCTGGTGGAGGGGCTCTTCGTCGACAAGAAGTTCGTCGTCGCGGTCAACGAGGTCGTGCCGGTCATCTGCTGCCGCGAGGACCACGGCGTGATCAAGATCGAGCGCGGCGCCGGCCAGATCGAGGTCTGCAAGCGCTTCGGCGGCACCACCTGCGCGCGTCATCAGGACCACGAGGTCGAGATGTTCCGCCAGTTCTTCCAGGACGACGAGGTGAAGACGCCGCAGCTCATGTTCTGTCGGCCCAATCTCCAGCTCATCGACCGGATCGTCGACGTCGAACCGACCGCCGCCTACCTGAAGGTCCTGGAAGGAGCCCGGAAGAAGCTCGGTCCCGGCCTGACCCGGGAGATGTTCGAGGCCTCCCGGGAAATGTTGACCCGGGGCCGGAATCACCTGCGCGCGCGGGAATACCGCCAAGCCCTCGACGCCGTGGCCGAGCTGGCCGCCGTGGGCGGACCGGCCGCGCCGGTGAAACGCGCCGAGGAGATCATGAAGTCGATCGACGACGCCCTGAACAAGCGCCTGGAAGAGGCCTACCGGCTCGCCGACCAGGAACGCCTGCTCGAGGCCCTCGTCCTCCTCGACGACCTGATGGCCGAGTTCGACGGCACGCCGCCGGAACAGAAGGCCCGCGCCGCCTTCGACCGGCTGCGCAAGACCAAGGCGGGAAAGAACGCCGCCCGTGATCTCGCCCGGGACAAGAAGCTCCGCCCCGATCTCGCCAAGGCCGGCGAGTTCGAGCAGAAGGGCGAGTGGCTCAAGGCCCGTGACCTCTACCGCCGCGTCGTCGAGCGGGGCGAGGGTCTCCCGGTCGGGCTGAAGGCCAAGGCTCGACTCGACTACTTCGCCGCCGATCCGGACATCAGCAAGTTGATCCGCCAGGCCGAGGGCCAGTGAGGCGGCGGCTTGGGGCCGCCTCGTCCGGGCGCTAAACCACCGCCATGAGGCTCGTCTTTCTCGGCACGTCCGAATTCGCGGCCCGGGCGCTGGAGGCCCTCGTCGCCTCGCGGCACGAGGTCGCCCTGGTCGTCACCCAACCCGATCGGCCCGCCGGCCGCGGGCGGCGCGACCTACCCCCACCCGTGAAGGTCAAGGCTCTCGAATCCGGCCTCGATCTGGATCAGCCGGAGCGGATCAACACCCGCGCCGCCCGGGCCCGAATTCGCGCGGCCCAACCGGAGGTGGCGGTCGTCGCCGCCTACGGGCAGATCCTCCGCCCGCTCCTCCTCGCCCTGCCGCCCCGGGGCTGCCTCAACATCCATGCCTCGATCCTGCCCCGGCACCGGGGCGCGTCCCCGATCAACGCCCAGATCCTCGCTGGCGACCCGGAGGTGGGGGTGAGCATCATGCGGATGGATGAAGGCCTCGACACCGGGCCGGTCGGTCTCGTCGGCCGGCTCCCGGCTCTGCCCCGCGAGACCGCCGGCGAACTGCACGATCGCCTCGCGGAACTCGGTGCCCGGCTCATCGTCGAGGCGCTCGACCGGCTCGAGGCCGGCGACCTCGAATTCGAGCCCCAGGACGAAGCCCGGGCCAGCCACGCCGGCCTGATGCGCAAGAGCGACGCCGCCCTCGACTTCGCCGCCCCGGTCGGAGACGTCGACCGGCAGGTCCGCGGTCACGATCCCTGGCCCGGAGCCCATGCCGACCTCGTCCATGCCGATCAACGGCTGCGAGTCCGGCTCGGCCGGGTCACTCCGCTCGACGATCGGCGGACCGGCATTCCGGGGGAGATCGTGGCCGTCGGCGCCGAGGGCATCGACGTCGCCTGCGCCCCGGGGCTCTTGCGGATCGAGAGCCTGCAGCCGAGCGGCAGGCGGATGATGCCGGTCGCCGACTTCCTGAACGGCCACCCGCTCACCCCCGGCGACCATTTCGCGAGACCGCTCGATGTCTGAATCCTCGGCCGCGACGGCGCGACGGGCCGCCGTCGATCTGCTCGGACGCAGTAGCACGAGCGTCGATCCCGATGCCCGCCGCCGCCTCGCGGATCGCCTGCCGGCCCGCGAGCGCGCCCTCTTCGTCGAACTGGTGGCGGGGATCGGCCGGCGCCGCCTCCTCTACGACGCCGTCCTCGCCGCCCATTCCTCGGCCCCGCTCGCCCGGCTCGAGGCCCGCCTCCTGGCCGCGCTTCGGATCGGCCTCCATCAGATCGTCGAGCTCGATCGGATGCCGGTCCACGCCGCGGTCGCCACCGCCGTCGACCTGCTGCCCGGGCGCAAGGCCAGAGGCTTCGCCAACGCGGTCCTGCGGACGATCCTTCGCGAAGGCCGTCGTCTCGTCGACCCGGATCAGGCCTCGGTTCCCGGGCGCCGCTTCCTGCCGGCGGCCCCGGGTCGGGGCTTCCTGCTCGGCCGCGACGTGCTGCCGGATCCGGTCGCCGAGGCGGCGGCCCACCGGGCGCTGCTCCATTCCTTCAGCGCCGAAGCCGCGGCCCTCCTCGAGTCCCAGCTCGGTGATCGGCAGGCCGGACTCCTCATGGCCCGCGCCGGCCTCCGGCCGCGGGTCAGCCTCCGCCCCCGGCCCACCGGCGCGGACCGGCAGGCCCTCCGCGCGGAACTCGAAGCCGAAGGCCTGGAGCTGGAGCCGGAGGACGGCGGCGAACTCCTCCTGGTCCGCCGCGGTGACCCGACCGCCAGCGCGGCCTTCCGCCGCGGCGCGATCACCGTCCAGGGTCCCTTCGCGGCCCGGGTCGCGCCCCTGCTCGCGCCCCGTGGCGGCGAGCGCATCCTCGACCTCTGCGCGCCCCCCGGCGGCAAGGCGGCGCAGCTCGCCGACCTCGATCCCGGCGCGCGGATCCTCGCCTTCGCCCGCGATGATCAGGGCGCCCGCCGCCTCGAAGAGAACCTGCGCCGGCTCGAGCTCCAGGGGCGGGTCGAGCTCGTGCGCGAAGCCCCCTTCGATCGGGGACCCCATGACGCCATGCTCCTCGACGTGCCCTGCAGCAACAGCGGCGTCCTCGCGCGCCGCCCGGAAGCACGCGACCGGCTGACGAGCAAGGACTTGCGCTCGCTCACCGAGCTCCAGGAGGAGCTGCTTCGCGCCGCCCTGGCGGCCTTGCCCCGCGGAGCGCGCCTGGTCTACTCGACCTGCTCGGTCCTGCCGGTCGAGAACGAGGAGCTGCTGCGTCGCGTCCTCGAGGGTCGATCCGGGCTGCGGATCGCCACCGAGGAGAGGGCCTTTCCGGACGAGGCGGGCGCGGACGGCGGCTACGCCGCCCTGGTCTTCTCGGAGCCCTGAAAGGGCGTTTGGCGCGGCGCGGGCGATTCCTTAGACTCTCGGCTCGCAGGAACGGCAACGAACGAGGTGACGAATCCATGGGACGCAGAGTTCAGACCGGTAGAAGCGGCGGACGTGGCGCGACGCGAGGTGGACGCGGTGGCCGGCGCGGGTCCAACCCGATGGCGATGGTCATGGCCGTCGTCGGCGTCCTGTTGGTCGTGATCCTCGTCCTGGTCGTCGTCAACAGCAAGGACGAGCCCGCCAAGGACGATGAGGGCACGATCAGCTCCCCCAGCACGAACGAGCCCAAGCCCTCCAACCTCGACACCAGCGCGACGGCCAAGAAGGCCAGCCCCCCGCCGGTCGACGAGGGCCCGCAGAACGCCTACGACAAGGCCCGCAACGCCAAGTTCGACATGGCCAAGCTGAAGCCCCTGATGGCCAAGGTGGACATGCACAAGTGGGAGGAGATCGACAAGTACATCTCCGACGCCTACGCCCTGAAGGCCGACGCCGAGAAGGCCCGGGACGGGGGTGACGAGGACCGCTACAAGGACCTGGCGAAGCAGGCCATCGACACCTGGCGGAAGGGCGATCGGCTGTACGAGAACTTCATCTTCGAGGTCGGCGCCTTTCACCCCGATCTCTGGGATGCCTGCTTCCAGAAGGAAGAGCGGCGCTACACCAACAGCGCCAAGGCCATGCGCGGCTTCCTGCCCTACGAGACCAAGAAGCACTGATCGCGCGCCTCGATCCCGAACGACGAGAGGGCCGGCTCCCCGGGGGCCGGCCCTCTTCGCATGAATCCGGGATGCCAGCTCGCGCTCCGGCATGACCGTCGAGCGCGCCTCGGAGCGCCGGCAACCCAGGAGCGATTCCTGCCGAGGTGAAGATCGGACCGCGCAGCGCCTGCTGCGCATCCGGCATGCCGTCGAGCGCGCCTCGGAGCGCCGGCTGCCCAGCCGGCAACACTCCTGAGAGCGACCGACGACCGGAAGGGCCACGCTCGCCCGCGATCAGCCTGACGAGATCGAGAGCAAGGGCGGAGGCTGTCCAGGCCGACCAGCGGTCGGCTCTCCAACTCAGCCTTCGGCGACCTTGTCGCCGCCGGCGACCCAGCGGCGAAACTCGTCGAGCTTGCCGATGCGGCGCAGGAAGCGTTCCATGTTCTCGATCCTGCGCACCAGACGGCCGCTCATGACGCCGGGTTCATCGGCGGGTTCGACCATGGGGAGGGTGAGGCTGGTGAGCAGGCGGGCGTCCTCGTCGTCACCCTCGAGGTCGGCGACGACCGCCAGGATCTCGCCGAGTTCGCGGCGCAGGACGCGGCCGTCCAGCATGGCCTCGATGGACTTGGCCTGGGCGAAGCCGAAGCGGGTGATCAGCGCCGGGCCGTCGAGCTCGAGACCGTGTCGCTGCTCGTAGCGGTGGAGCAGCTGGCGGACGAAGGCACTCAGGCTCGGGTCGCTCATCGATCACTCCTGTTCGGCGAGAACGGCTTCGAACACGTCGAGGGCGGACTTCATGTGGTCGAGTCGAAGATCGCCCATGTGCCCGATGCGGAAGGTCTTGCCTGCCAGCTCGCCGTATCCGTCTCCGAACAGTTTCCCTTTGCGCCGCGCCGAGTCAACGATTTGCTTGATCTCGAGGCCCTGGTCGTTGGCGAAGACGGACAAGGTGGGCGACATGAAGTCGGGATCTGGAAAGAGCTTGAAGCGCTCGAGGCGGCCCCGAACGTAGCGCGCCATCTCCTCGTGCCGGGCCCAGCGGCACTCGAGTCCCTCCTCGAGGATGCGATCGAGTTGCCCGTCGAGGGCCACCATCATGCTGGTGTTGATCGTCGCCGGGCTCTGACCCTTGGCGGCCATCTTGCGGTAGTTCAGGAAGTCGAAGTAGTGGCCCCGGCCGGCGATCGAGGCGCAGCGGTCCATGGCGCGTGGGCTCACCGTGAACAGACAGAGGCCGGGCGGCAGGGCCAGGCACTTCTGGGTGCCGGCGAAGGCCAGGTCCACGCCCCAGTCGTCGATGCGGACCGGCGCCCCCGCGAGAGAGCTGACCACGTCGACGGCGAGCAGGATGTCGTCGTGACGACGCACCACCTCGGCGATCTCCGCCACCGGATTGAGGACTCCCGTGGAGGTCTCGCTGTGCACCAGGGTGACCAGGTCGTAGTCGCCACCGGCCAGCGCTTCCTCGACGGCCTCCGGCCGCACCGGCCTGCCCGGCTCGACGCGAAGCGCGTCCACCGCCTTGCCGTTGTTCACCGCGACCTTGTACTGGCGCTCGCTGAAGGCCCCGCAGACGGTGGCGAGGATCCGCTTGCGCGACAGGTTGCGCACCACGCCCTCCATCAGGCCGGTGGCGGCGGTCAGGGCAGTGAAGCACTCGTTCTCGGTCAGGAAGAGCCGCTGCAGCTTGGCGAAGACCGCCAGCGTGATCTCGCGGATCTCGGGACCACGATGGGAGATGACGGGACGGGACAGGTCGGCCAGGACCTCGGGAAAGACCTCGGTCGGGCCGGGGATGAACAGGCGGGGCTCGAATGCGCTCATGACCGCATGGTGGGCTTTCGCCGGGCGGCGAGCAAGGGTCAGCGATCGAGACCCAGGGACCGCGCGAGCCGCGCATAGCCGGGCAGCTCGCGGAGTTTCGCGGGCGCCTCCAGGAGTTCCCGGCGCGCCGCCTCGATCCGCTCCACCCGACCGCTACGGGCATCGTCGCGCAAGCCGCGGAGATCGATCGGACGACCCAGCTGGAGCAGACCGGTGGCGAACAGGAGCAGGACCACGATCGCCCAGCCGGCAAACGTTCGTCCCCGCCCACCCGGCTTCTCGGCGCCGGCGGCGGCGATCCGCCGCAGGGCGAGCGCGGCGACCATGGCGGTGGCCGCCAGGAGCGAGCTGATGCGCAGGTCGAAGTCGATCTGGGCGTGGAGGAGCAGGGCCAGAACGCCACAGGCGAGCGCCTTCCGGTCACCCGAACGATCGGCCGCGGCGAGCGGGCCGGCGACGAGGCGATCGAGGGCGAAGGCCAGGGCTCCGATCAGCGGCAGCTCGACGAGGAGCCCGGCGGTGGTCAGGGCCAGGTTGCCGCTCAGGACGCCCAGGACCAGGGCCGGCAGGACCAGGTAGGGGAAGGCTCGGTGCCCCCGGGGCGGGGCGGCGAGCCCGTCCCGCTCGCGCGTCGCCGCGAGCAGACCGCGCAGGAGCAGGACCAGCCCCGCGAGGGCCGACAGGACCAGGATGCCGGTCTCGGCGAAGAGGCCGAGCAGGGCCTGGTGGGCATGTCGGCTGAATCGCCCCAATTCGGCGACCTGGTCCGGCTGCGCCTCGCCGAAGAGCTCCAGGCCGACCCCGAAAGGCAGGTTGCCGGTGCCGAGAAGAAGCGCTTCGAGGGCATAGTCCCGGCGCAGGAGGAGGGTGGCGAAGGCGCCGCTCCGGTCGACCAGGGCCTCGCCGCCCAGGTAGACCAGGAGGACCAGGAGCCAGCCCAGGCCGGCGGCACTCAGGAGGAGGCGGCCGAGTCGCGGCCAGGAGCCCCGGTCCCGACCCACCAGGAGAAAGGCCAGGCCGCTGATCGCCGCCAAGGCGCCGCCACGCGAACCCGAGGCCAGGAGGGCCGCGAGCAGGAGAAGCGCGAAGGGCAGCGCGGAGGCCCGCCCGGCCCCCGACCGCAGGCCACGCGCGACGGCGAAGGGCAGGAGCAGGCCGCAGAAGGCGGCCAGGCCGTTCGCCTGCATGAAGACGCCCCGCGCGCGCGTTCCCGAGGCGAAGGCGCCCAGCTGCTCGGGCGCCGGCATGAGCCCTCGGGACCGAGCGGCCTCGCGGAGGGCCTCGAGGAGATAGAGTCTCTCGGCCAGCGCCTGCAGGGCGAGGATGGAGGCCAGGAGGATGAGCGCGCGCAGGAGGTCCGGCCCGGCCCGATCGGCGAGGGTCGCGGCGCCGACCAGGACGGCCGCCCAGGTTGCGAGTCGTTCCGTCGCCTCGGCGTGACCGGGGCCGGTCAGCCAGGCGCCGAGGAGGAAGATCGCCCAGGCGGCCGCGGCCGGGCCGCCGGCCCAGGCCGGGGATCGGCCCTGACGCAGGCGATCGAGCAGATCGAGCAGCGCGCCGGCGAAGATCGCGGTGAGGGCCAGCGCGCGCAGTTCGCGGGCGGCCCCGAAGGGCGGCAGGAGCAGGAGCAGGGCCAGCCCCGCCGCCACGAGGGGTCCGCCGACGCGGGCCATCATGCCTCGGATCCCGCCAGGCGCCGGGCACCGAGAATGCGGACGAGGGCCAGGACGAGGAAGGCGCCGGCCGCGATCAGGGCGCCCGGCCGACGATGGTAGAGCGCGAAGGCCAGGGCGGCGCCGAGAGCGCCCAGGCCCTGGAGGAGTCGGACCGTGGCGCGCGGCCTGAGGCCCCGGGCCACCAGGCGGTGACTCAGATGGTCCCGGCCCGCGGTCCAGGGAGCGACGCCCCTCCCGAGCCGGGTCGCGATCACGAAGGAGGCATCGACGACCGGAACCGCGAGGAGCAGCAAGGGGGCCAGGAAGGGCAGGCTCTTCGGTTCGTCGCCGCCACGGTAGCTCGTGACCATCGCCAGGGCCCCCATCAGGAAGCCCAGCAGCATGCTGCCCTCGTCCCCGAGGTAGACCCGCGCCGGCCGTCGGTTGTGGGGCAGCACGCCGGAGACCGCGCCGGCCAGAGCGAGGGCGAAGGCCGCGACGAAGAGCTGCCCCGAGGTCGCCGCGAAGATGGCGAAGGCGGCGATCGCGATCAGGGCGACGCCGGCCAGGAGACCGTCCATGTTGTCGATGAAGTTGGCGGCGTTGGTCATGAAGACCAACCAGCCGAGGGTGAGCAGCACCTGCAGGATCGGTTCGGCGATGAACAGGCTGAGGCGCTGATCGCCGAGCGCGAGCGGCAGCGCGGCGAGGACCTGGATCAGGAATCGCGGCCCGGCCCGCAGGTCCCTCCGGTCGTCGATCCGACCCATGACCGCCATCAGGAGGGCGCCGCCGACGATGGCGAGGAGCGGCAGCAGCCGCCTGCGCAGCCCGTCGAGATGCGGCCGCAGGGTCGCGAGGTCTCCGAGCAGGGGGGCCGCGAGCGCGCCGCCGACGACGGTGACGGCGCAGGCCAGGAGGATCGCGCGGCCGCCGGCGTAGGGAACCGCCGAGCCCTGGTCCTTGCGGCCGCCGGGCAGGTCCACGTGACCGAGACGCAGCGCGCGGCGTCCGAGCACCGGGGTCATCAGGTAGCTCAGCAGCGCCGCCACACCGAAAATGCTCAGGCCCGTCAGGGCTTCCGCCATCGATCGACACTCCCCTGGGATGCGTCCGCAGAATAACCTCGACGCCGCGTCGCGTCCGGCGGGGATCACGACCATAATGCCGGGCGGCCGCCGGCCGAGAGGCTGGGACGGCTCCGATCGGAGGGTCTTCCGTGGCCGACTGGATCTGCGCCTACAACAGCAACGGTTTCGCGCACCACCGCCTGGAGGATGCCCTGCGCATCCTCGCCGAACTCGGTTACGGCGGCGTCGCCCTGACCCTGGACGTCCATCACCTGGACCCATTCGCCGACGGCCACGACCGCGCCTGCCGGAACCTCGCCCGGCTGCTCGAGGAGCTACAGCTCGACCTCGTGATCGAGTCCGGGGCCCGCTTCAACCTCGACCCCCGGCGCAAGCACTATCCGAGCCTCCTCTGCCGCCGCGACGGCCGGCGCCGGCTCGACTACCTCCTGCGCTGCCACGACACGGCCCTGGCCCTCGGCGCCTCGGTGGTCTCGCTCTGGTCCGGTCACGACTTCGAGGAGATCGGCTTCGCGGCCGCCTTCGACCTCCTGGTCGAGAACCTGGGCGAGCTGCTCGACCGCTGTCGCTCCAGCGGCGTGGCCTTCGCCTTCGAGCCCGAGCCCGGCATGCTGATCGAGACGCTCGAGCAGTACGACCGCCTCGCCGCGACCCTGGATCGCCCCGGCTTCGGCCTGGCGCTCGACCTGGGGCATCTCCTGGTCACCGGCGAGGCCGAACCCGAGGACGTGCTCCGCGCGCGCGGGGCGGACGCCCTCACCATCGCCATCGAGGACATGCGCCGCGGCCGCCACGAACATCTGCCCTTCGGCGAAGGCGACCTCGACCTCGATGCCGTGATCGGGGCCTTGGACGACTGCGGCTACTCGGGCCTGGTCGCGGTCGAGCTGTCGCGGTCGAGTTCCGATGCCGTTCGGATCGCAGCCGAATCGCTGCATGAACTTGCAGTGCGCCGCGGTTAGCGGTTCCTCATCGAGCTTTCATCAAGCCGCTCCCCGGCCGGCGACGATACCGGGAAACGGATGAGTCACGAAACCGACGACACTGCCGATCCGGCATCAGGAGCCAGCGGGCGCATCCTCATCGTCGAGGATGACCGTCACTCCCTGATCACGCTGACCAAGCGCCTGGAGCGCAGTGGCTACGAGGTCCATGTCGCCCGGGACGGCCAGGAAGGCCTCGAGCTGGCGCTGGAACTCAATCCGGACGTCATCCTCTCGGACTGGATGATGCCGCGCATGGACGGCATCACCATGTGCCGCTCGATCCGCGAGAACCAGGCCCTCGAGGGCGTCTACGTCATCATCCTCTCGAACAAGCACGAAACCGCCGAACGCGTGAAGGGCATCGACGAGGGCGCCGACGACTACCTCGCCAAGGACTGCGCCGGCGAGGAGCTGAGCGCGCGCATCCGTTCGGGCATGCGCATCCGCCGACTGCAGCGGGAGCTGATCCGTCGCGCCCAGGTCGACGGCCTGACCGATCTCTGGAATCGTACCCATCTCTTCGAACGCCTCGACCAGGAGCTGCGCCGATCGCAGCGCTATCGTCAGCCGATCACGGCCTGCATGATCGACATGGACGACTTCAAGGAGATCAACGACGGTCTCGGGCATCTGGCCGGCGACGCCGCGCTCCGTCACGTCGCGCGCATCCTCCGCCACAACTGCCGTGACACCGACGTCATCGCCCGCTTCGGCGGTGACGAGTTCGCGGTGATCTTCATCAATGCCGGCGAGGAGACCGCGCGCGGGGTGATCGACCGCATCGTCCACGACGTCGAGATGAAGGACCTGGTCTACCAGGACCGCCCGATCCGGATCGGCCTGAGCTGGGGTCTGCACGAGGCCGACCTCGACGCGCAGCCGGCGCCCGACGCGGTGATCGCCGCGGCCGACCACGCGCTCTATCAGATGAAGCGCGCCCGCAGCGCCCTGCGTCCCGACTGAGGGCCCGCGGCCTCCCGACGATCAGAGCATGCCGACGCTGCGCCGCCGTTGCCGGGCCTCGATCGCCTCGCGGATCGAACGGGCGAGAACCTGCGGCGCCGCCGTGAGCGAGGCCTTGGTCACCGCCCCCACCACCATCTCGTTGAGGGACACCAGATCCTGCACCCGGGTGACGGCGTCGCTGTTCTGGACCAGGACGACGATGGCGAGGTTCTCGAAGCGCTCGCGACCGGAGATGGTCTCCAGGATCTCGTAGAGCGACATGCCCGGGAGCAGCAGGTCGATCAGCAGGACGTCGTAGGTCTCCGTCGCCTGCAGGAGGCCGGCGATGGCCTCGTCGCCACGCTGGGCGAAATCGACGTAGAAGCAGGTCCCGCGCAGGGCTTCGAGCACGCGCTCGGCCGTCACCCGGTCGTCGTCGACCAGGAGGATGCGATGGTTGATGGGACAGAGATCGGGTTCCACCACCTCGAGGCCGAGGAGTTCACGCAGAGAGTCGTCCGTCACCGGCTTCTGCAGGACCCGCAGGCCAGGAGCCGCCCGCAGGGCGCTGCTCAGCGGCAGGGCCCGCGGGTCGTGGGCGGTGATCATGTGGTACTCGGCCCGTGACTCGTCGGCGTTCAGTTCGAGGGCGAGATCGATGCCGCTCCGGAGTCGCGGGTCGGCGCGATGCGGCAGCGCGAATTCGGAGATGACGAAGTCGGCCTCGAGGCGCATGGCCGCCGCATGGGCCTCGGCCGCCGTGGCCACGACCTGCAACGAACCACCGCCGGCCAGGACGAGCGCGCGGAGCCGGCCGATGAAGTCGGGTTCGGAGTCGGCGAGGATCACCACCGGGCCGTTGCCGTTCGCGTCGCCCTGGGGCTGCTCTTCCGAGACCGGTTCCCCCACCGGTAGGCGCAGCACCACGGTGATGCCCCGGCCCGGGCCGTCCGACTCGATGTGGAGGGTTCCGCCCATCAGGGCCAGCAGATCGCGAGCGAGGGTGAGGCCGAGGCCGTTGCCGCCGTAGTGACGGCGATCGCCGCAATCGGCCTGGACGAAGGGTTCGAGAACGCGCTCGAACTCGTCGGCGGCGAGGCCGATCCCCTGGTCGGAGATGCGGAACTCGACGATGCCGGAACCCTCCGGCGCCCTGGCGCCGATCCGGATGGTGCCCGTGTCCGAGAACTTGATCGCGTTGTCGACCAGGAGGCCGAAGACCTGGACCAGACGCACGTGATCGGCGTGGATCGACCAGCCCCGATCGAGCTCCTCCACCTCGAGATCGAGGCCGGCGTCGATCACGTCGTCGCGGTGCTGGCCGGTGACCTCGATCAGGAGGTCGTCGACGTCGATGGGGTGGGATTCGACGGTCAGGCGGCCGGCATCGATCCGGGCGATGTCGAGCACGTCGTTGATGACGCGCAGGAGCTGCGTCGCCAGGTCGTGAGCCTCGCGGACGAATTCGATCTCCTCGTCATGGGACTCGGCCAGGCCGTCGAGGATCAGGCGCAGGTAGCCCATCATGCCGCTGATCGGCGTTCTCAGCTCGTGCGAGGTGGTCGACAGGAAGCTGGTGCGGAGTCGCTCGGCCTCGACCAGCTTGAGGTTGGCCTCGCGGAGTTCCTCGGCCTGACGTCCCTGCGTCTCCACCAGGCTACGCAGGTCGCGGGTGGTGGCCTCGAGGAACTCGGCCTGATTGCTCACCTGCTGGTGCAGGCGGGCGTTGGCGGTGGCCTGGGTCAGGACCTCGGCCAGGAGGTTCATCGACTGCAGGAGCCGGCCGTGCTCGCCATCCGGAATGCCGAGCTCGAGGACGCCCTTCACCACGCCGCTCTCGACCATGGGATAGGCCGCCCGGAGGCCGGGCAGGCCGAGTTCCGGGCTCTCGCCGGTGAGCAGATCGAGATCGCTGGCGTGCTCGCCGGCGACCACGCGCTCGCCGCGGAGGGCGGCCAGGCCGGCAGCGCCGCGCCCGAAGGGAAGACGTGTCGCCGTCCCGGGCAGGACCAGGCAGGGGCCGCGATCGAGAGCGGGACAGACGCCCGCGTGACCGCAATCGGAGCAGCGGTCGGCACCACCGGCCATCCAGATGCGCGCCGTGATGCCGAAGTGCTCGCGCAGGCCGGTGACCGCGCGGCGGGCGACCTCGCGCTGATCGAGACTGCGGACGAGATGCTTGGTGACGGTATGCAGGCGGACCAGGTTGTCCGCGAAGGCCAGGCGCTCGCTCTCGAGCCGTTTCAGCGCCGAGAGGTCGCGATGGACCGCGACGTACTGGATGATCCGGCCCTCGTGGATCACCGGCGACACGGTGACGAAGGACTCGAAGCCCTCCTGCGACCGGGTGCGGACCAGCAGTTCGCCGGCCCAGCTCTGGCCGCGTTCGACGTCCTCGCGGACCTCGGTCAGCTTGCGCTCGGCCTCGTCGTCGAGGAGCAGGTCGCGGAAGGCCCGGCCGATCGTGGCGGCTCGGGTCCAGCCGGTCCGGTTGGCGAAGGCGACGTTGGAGTAGGCGATCCGGAAGCCGGAGTCGAGGACGAGCACGGGCTCGCTGGTGCCGTCCATGACCCGGGCGAGGATGCGCAGCTCGCGGGTCTGCAGGAAGACCCGTTCCGCCATGGCGTTGAAGGCGCCGGTCAACCCGGCCAGCTCGTTGTTCCCCTTGTGGGTCACCAGGGATTCGAGCTTGCCCTGGGCCAGCTTGCGCGTGGCGTCGACCAGGTTGTCGACGTTGGCGACGAAGCGTCGGCAGGCCAACATCGCCAGCTGCATCACCGTGCAGGAGCAACCGAGCACCACGAAGGTGAGCATGAGGACCGCCCGCTGGGGCTCGGCGGCCGCGGTGCCCGCCACCCGCCCGAGCGTGACGATGATGACCGTCACCGCGGCCAGCACCACCAGGATCATCGAGCTGAAGGCCAGGCGGACCTGGGCCGGCAGCGAACAACCGATCTGGCGGAAGTCCCGGGGCGCGATGGCCACGAGGGGGGCGAAGACCGAGGCCAGGAGCGTCGCCCGGGTGGCGAAGAGCGTGGCCGCTCCGGATTCGGTCCGGGCCGCCATCAGGAGGACCTGGGCCCCGGCGCCACCCAGCGCGCAGAGGACGAGGGCCAGCCGCAGCGGGTCGTGATCGATCCGGTAGGCGAGGAAGAGCTTCCAGGCCGCGTAGACGAGGAGGGTCAGGCCCAGGCCACCGAGCAGGAGCCGCGGCCAGGCCAGGGCCAAGGTGGTGTCGCTCAGAACGAGACCGATCCAGGGCAGGCCGAGGCCACCGGCGAGGACGCCCAGGGGCAGCCGGGGTGACCGCTTCGGCTCCGGGCCGAGTCGCTGGGCGGCGCGCGCGCCGAGCGCCATGAGCAGCGCGAAGCCGGTCGTGCCCAGGGTCATGATCCCCAGGCCACTGGCCGCGTCGTGTTCGTGCAAGCCGAGACCGTGTCGGGACATGAGGGCCGTCGTGGTCTCGCAGCCGGCGAGCCAGAGCAATGCGAGGCTCACGAGTCGCGGCGTGACCTTCAGCTTCTGGGCGGCCAGGGAATGAAGATTGATGAAAGCAAGGACCGCCAGGGTCGGCAGGCCGACGCGTGACAGGACGTCAACATGGCTCTCGAAGCCCGCCGCCGTCGCCGATCGCCAGGCGCGCGCCAGGGCCAGACCGAGCACCAGGGGCACCACGCCGGTCGCGAGGCTCGACCAGAAGCGGACGGCCTTCCGGCTGGAGTCACGCAAATCGAAGACGCGTCGACCTTCAGGTCGGCGCGGAGCGCTCTGGGGGGTCATGCATCCTTCATCGGCCGACCGCTGCGTCGGACTGAATCTTCTTCCAGTCCGCCGAGTCCCCCCGTCGTCGTCATTCGGGTATAGTCGCCGCGGAATGGAGAAGAGGATCGTCCACGTTCGCGATGTGTCCGAACTCGAGGCCTGCGCCGGCGAGCTCGGGTCCGCGTCGACCTTTGGCGTCGACAGCGAGTCGAACAGCATGTACGTCTACCGGGAACAGGTCTGCTACCTGCAGCTGGTCGCCGGCGACGTGGTCTACCTGGTCGACACCATCGAGCTCAGACAGCTCGACGCCCTCCGGCCCATCTTCGGCGACCCGGGCCGTACCGCCATCCTCCATGGCGCCGACTACGACGTCGTCTGCCTCGGTCGTGACTTCGACCTGCGCTTCGGCCGGCTCTTCGACACCATGCTGGCGGCGCAGCTGCTCGGCCGCCGCTCGCTCGGCCTCGCCGCCCTCTGCCAGGAGTACTTCGGCGTCGAGCTGGACAAGAGCCTCACCAAGCACGACTGGGGTCAGCGCCCCCTCGAGGATCGCTACGTCCGCTACCTGATCGACGACGTCCTCTACCTGGAGGAACTCGCCCAGGGCCTCGGTCTCGAGCTGGAGAAGGCCGATCTGGTCGAGGAGTTCCGCATCGAGTGCGATCGCGTCGCGGGCCTGTCCTGGTCCGAGAAGGCCTTCGACGAGGACGGCTTCTGGCGCATCAAGGGCGTGCGCGACCTGAACCCCAAGGCGGTCGCGGTCCTCAAGGCGCTCTGGTGCGGGCGCGAGCGGATCGCCGAGGCGGCCGGCCTGCCACCCTTCAAGATCGCGCACAACGAGGCCCTTCTGGCCGCCGCGCGCAACGCCGCGGCCAGCGATCGCACCGACGTCGGCCGGGCCTTCCGGGGCTCGTTCTGGCGGCGTCATCGCGACGAGCTCGAGGCCGGCGTCGCCGACGCCCTGGCCGGCCGCATCGATGCCCCGCCCCCGCCGCGGCGGGAGCGCGTCGCCCGGAACATCCAGGCCGCGCAGGACGAGCTGCGTGGCTGGCGCCGGCAGCATGCCGATGACCGGGGGGTGCCGCCGATGGTGGTCCTGCCCAATCACGTCCTCGCCCAGCTGTTCGAGTCGCCGCCGCGGGATCGCGCGGCCCTCGCGGCCCTGCCCGGCCTGGGCGCCAAGCGGCTGGCCCTCTACGGCGACGAGATCCTCGAGATCCTCGAGCGTCACCTCGGTCGCTGAGCCCGCGCCTCAGCGCGCGATGTACTGCCCGCCGGAGCTCTCCGCCAGCACGCGCATGAACTCGCGATGATGGTCGCGGCCGACGCCGATGGTGTGGATCTGGACCTTGCGCAGCTTGTTGAGCTGGGTGACCTCCCTGAGGATGTCCTCGGGATCGGTCACCGCGCCGGCGGTGGGTTGACCGTCGGAGAGGAAGAAGATGGTGTCCACCGAGACCTCGCCGTACTCCTTGTCCTTGGCGCCACGACCGGCGAGATCGAAGGCCCGGACCAGCGGCTCGTGGATGTTGGTGCCGCCACCCGCCTCCTTGCCGGCGACGTAGCTCTTCGCCTCCTTCTTGGTCTTGGCGTCGGCGGTCACCAGCGTCTTCTTCCAGATCTCGATCTCGGTCGAGTAGAAGACGATGTCGAACAGCGCGTCGGCGGGGAGCGAGGCGATGGCCGTGTCGAGTTCACGCTTGGCGACGTCGATCTTGCGCTCGTTGCCGGACTCGTACTCGGCCTTCTCGTTCATGCTGCCGCTGATGTCGAGGATGAACACGATCCGCTTCGAGAAGGTGCGGATGCCGTAGAAGCGCGTGCCCTGCTGGTCCTCGGCGGCCGCGACCTCGGGATTCTCGGCCCGTGCCTTCTCGGCGGCGGTCTTGAAGGCGCCGCCGCTCTCGTTCCACCAGGCCAGCCAAGCGCCGGCATCGTCGCCGGTGCCGAGACCGGTCGCCTTGCGGAGCGCGTCGCCGAGGGTCTTGGCGACGCCGGCCATCGTGCCCTTGCGCTCCTCGCGCATGGCGGCGATCTCGCCGAGGGCCCGGACCATCGCCCGGACGCCGCTGCTGGAATCGACGTGCGCGAGGGCGCGCGCCGCGTGCAGGAGGGTCTCGGCGTCGGACTCGACGTCGTTGAACAGGGCGAGCAGCTCGTCGACCTGACCGTCGCCGGCGCAGAAGCCGAGGGCCCGGATGGCGGCCAGGCGCTCGTCGGGATTCCAGCGCCAGTTGATCGGCGCGCGGCCCTGGCGGGCACGCTCCTCCTGCAGACGCTCGAAGGCCCGGTAGTTGGTGTCGTCGCGCTTGCGCAGCAGACCGAGAAGGACGGCGGCCGCCTCCTGGTCGCCGACGTGGCCGATCAGTTCGATCAGGCGCAGGCGCGCCGCGGGGTCGAAGGTGATGCCATAGGGCGTCAGCACGTAGCGGTCGAAAGCGTCGCGACGGACCAGCTCGTCGCGGCTGCCGATCGCGCGGCCGACGGCCTGCAGGATCGGGTCGGCCTCGACGGCGAGGCTCGCGTTCTTGCGTTTGGCGAGGGAGACCTCCGGGTCGACCAGGCGTCGGGCCTCGGCGCGGCGCAGGGCGGCGGCGCTCAGGCCGGCCCGATCGAGGAATCGGCTGGCGGCGAGCAGGAAGCCCTCCGCCTCCATCTTCTGGAGACCGAGCGCGCGCTGGCCCTCGCTCTCGGCCTCGACGTCGGCCATCAGCTCGCCGAGCTTCTCGCTCCGCTCCCGCCACCACTTCTCCCAGAGCGGGACGTTGTCGGCGAAGCTCGTGCCGCTGAGCAGGCCGAGGGCCTTGACCAGGTCGCCCTTCAGCCGGCCGTCCTCCTTGCCCAGGGCCCCGATCAGCAGGGGGATCATCTCCAGGTCGGGGAAGGCGGTCGCCGCCTCCACCGCGGCGGCCCGCACCGGCCAGTGTTCGTCCTGGAGGGCGAAGCGCGCCGCCTTGACACCCTGGGGATCGCCGAGGCGACGGAGCGCGTCGAGCGCGGCCACGCGCAGCGCGGGATCGTCGTCGTTGGCCACCACGCCCACCAGGCCGATGCCGGCCTGCTTGTTGTGGACCTGGCCCAGGATCTCGAGGTAGAGGGTCTTCGACTCGAGGTCGCGGGCGCGGTCGTACTGGTCGAGCAGGAACTTGGTCTGCTCCTGCTGGTCCGCCTCGGCCAGCGAGCTGATCAGGTCGCCGATCGAGGCCGAGAGCATGCGGTAGGTGTTCGCCTCGGTCCGCTGCTGGATCTCCAGCGGGGCCAGCTTCGAGTCCAGCTCTTCGATTTCGGTGATCAGGTTCTGCACCAGGCCGGCGGGAAGGGTGGAGGTGTTCGGATTCTGCTCCACGTAGGCATTCACCCGGGCATCGTACTCGCCGCGGACCTTGGCCCGCTTCTCCACCATGGGGCGCATCTTCTTCTCGACCTTCTCGAGATCGCGGCCGCAGATGTGGAGCTGGGTGATCATCTCCTTCACCGCCCGTGGGTCCTCGGTCGCGCGCAAGAGCCGGATCGCCGCCCGACGCTTGTCGATCTCGTCCCGGCGCAGGTCGCGCTTGAAGTCGCGCTTCGCGGTCTCGAAATCGGGCTTCACCTGGGCGCCGAGCGGCGCGGCGACGAGCAGGAGGAGGAGGGCGATGGCGGGGCTGAGGAGATGTCGCATGGTCTTCGGTCTCGCGGTGACGGAGGCCAAAGGTACCAAATCGCCGCCCGGGACCGAGCCGATGCCCGGTCGGGCAATCGGCCGGTGCTTTACCGGGCCCCCCGCCCGGGGCTATCCTCCGGCACCATGGGACGACGCGAGACGAGTCGAGCTGGCGGGCTCGGGGGCAAGATCCTCGGCCTGATGATCATCAACATCCTGCCGATCGGCGGGCTGGCCTGGATCACCTGGCTGGTCCTCAGCGGCCGGAAGTCGCTGGACGATCTGCCCGAGGGGATGGGCCGGAGCGCGATCCTGATCGCGGTCGCCATCCTCCTCCTGATCCTCTTCGCCTCGGCCCTGTTGCCCCTCGTCCATGGCCTGGCGAAGTCGATGCGCGGACGCCTGCGCTATTCCGCCGCCCTCCGTCGCGAGGGCGGGGCGATGCGCAAGATCTGGGAATCGCTGCTCTGGCCGCCGCGGGCCCTGATCTACCTGGTCGCGGCCCTGCTGCGCCTCGGGCTGGTCATCGTCTGCCTGGCGCTGATCGCGGCCACGATCCTCTTCGTCGTCCGGCTGTTCCGACCCGATGCCCTGGAGGAACAGCTCCAGGTCGAACACCACCTGCGGCTCGCGCTCGACTGGCTGCGGGCGCGCTGGCCGGGCTGATCAGGGGTTGCGGGCCAGGACGTTCCGGCCGCGCAGCACGCTGCAACCGTAGGCGGGCGAACGGTAGGCCCGGGCCGCGAGGAAGAGCCGGGCGGCGCGGTCGTCGCCGCGATCGTAGTCCTGGCCGTGCTTGCCGCTGACGTCGATCACCAGGGCGCCGCCGTCGAGGTCGGGAATCACCCGGGCGACGCCCTGGACCAGATGCCAGCGTCGGCCATCGTCCACCAGGGCCTCGAAGCCCCATTCCTCGCCCGGACCGTAGTGCCTGGGGTTGAGGAGCCTCAGCTTGTGGACCAGGTTCCGACCCACGTCGAGGGCGACCAGCTGGACCCGCGCCGCGCCGTCGGCGGCATCACCGAGCTCGCCGAACTCCTCGGCCAGGTCCCGATCCAGCTCGCGCAGGCTCTCGGCCACCGCCTCGCGGTAGTCGTTGCGCGGCAGCTGGTCGATGGCGGCGGTGGGGCCCTGCTCCAGGAAGGTCTGGATCAGCGAGGCCACGCTGGTGAAGCGGGCGCGCTCCTTCAACGCGTCCTCCTGGTTCCGGATGTCGTGCAGGTAGAGGAAACCGTCGGCGAGCGTGAAGATCATCAGCGCCGCGACCATGAAGGAGATCGTGCCGCGGGTGAAGATCCGGAAGCGCCGCTGCAAGAGCGGTAGGAGCAGGACGAAGATGACCAGGGCGACGAGGCTCCAGGGTGCCGCGAGGACCCCGATCCTCTCGAGCATCGGGACTTCCGATTGGTTCAGAAGCGCTGGGAACATCGTCGTTCGGACTCCACCTGTCGGTCGGATGAGCTTAGAATCCCGGGGAAATCGGGACCATGACCATTCGTCGTCCCGGGGGAATATTCGAGCGCCAGGGCACGCGCGCCAAGTCATGGCAGGGCTGACCCTTGGGCTCCCGGAGCGGGACCTCGGCATGAGCATCAACGAGGCAGGTGACGACGAGGTCCTGGCCGCGGCCGCCGAGGTCTGCCGGCCCTGTCGCTTCGGCACCGGTCCGCGGCGCGACTGCGTCCTGATCAGCGCCGGCCAGCTCGACCGGCTCCTCGAGGAGGGACCCTGCGACCTCGGAAGCCGCCTCCTCGAAGTGGCCCGCGACATCCTCGTCGCGCGCGGTCGCCCGGCGGGCCGGGCCGAGGACCGGCGCGATGCCCTCCTGGCCACCCTGTCGGAGCGACAGGCCATCCTGGCCAGGCTGGGCATGAGCCGCCTCGACGAATTCGAGGTCTGGCTGCGCGGCCAGCTGGCGGCGGTGATCGACGAGGATCTCGTCGAGGAACCGGAGCCGGTCGCGCCGGAGCGGGTGGCCTCGTCTCCCGCCGCGAGATCGACAGGGCTACGCTGTGGCTCCTGTCGCCATCTGCGGCGCGGCGGCCGGCGGGTCTGCGGCCTCGAGTTCATCGGCAGCGATGCCTCCGACCTGCGCCCGAATCCCTGGTGGGGCCGTAGCCTGGCCGGGGACACCGATCCGGGGAGCCTGCAGCCGCCCTGTCCGGCGCACGAGCCCTGGGCGGCGGGTGAACTCGATCCCTTCGACGGTCTGGTGGGCAGCAAGCCGGCGGCCTCGCGCCGCGACGAGGCCGCCCGCCTGGTCTGCCTGGCCCTCGATCGGTTCGCCGGTCGCGACGAGCTCAGCCTCGGCGCCGCGGCCCTCCTGCGCGCCCAGGTCTTCCAGCGCCGGGAGCTGGTCGATCTGGCCGCGGAACGAGGGCTCGGTCACGACGAAGCCTTGCGCCTGGTCGCGTTCGCCCGCGACGGGCTGGCGAGGATCCTCGCCGAGGAACTGGGTCTGGAGCCTGGCGATGGCCGGTGAATCGCGCGAGCAGCTCGATCGCCTCCTGCGCGAGGCCGCGGCGTCGACGACGCCCGAGGCGCTCCAGGACGCGGCCGCCGATGGCGGGCATCTCGATCAGGCCCTGCTCGACCAGCTCGGCGCCGGCAGCCTCGAGCCGGCACGGGCCGCGGCCATGCGCCGGCACATCCTCTTCTGTGATGCCTGTGGGGCGCTCGCGGCCCAGCGCGCCGCCACGAGCGCGCCCCGGACCGGGAGCCACGGGGTCGCGGCGCCACCGGTCACGATCGTGCCGGAAGCCACGCGACGGCGCCTCCGGATCCAGCTCGCGATCCTCGGCCTGCTCCTCGTCGTCGCCGCCGGCATCCTGGTCTTCCGGACCACGGATGACGGCGAAGAAGGCGAGCTGACTCCGGTCAAGGTCTTCCTCGACGTCCGCTCGATCGGTTCCCAGGGGCCGGGCGAGCGCGGCGTGCTGCGTCTCGACCAGCCGGTCTTCCTCGAACTCACCGACCGCTTCGGTGATCAACCCCAGTACGTCTATGTGCTTCTGCTGGACGCCCAGGGCGAGCCGCACCTGCTCGAGCCGGCGCAGGGCGCGGCGAGCCGACGGTCGCTCGAAGGCCTGGTGCGCCTTCCGGCGGAGGGCGGCTGGGATCTCGCCGACACCACCATCCAGGTCGGCGACGAGCTGGCCTTCGTGCTGTTCATCAGCGCCGATCCCATCGGCGCGCTCGAAGGCGAGATCGCGCAGGTCTCGACCTTGCCCAACATCAGGAGCGAGCTGGCCCCGATCTGGCCGCTGGCGCCCGAGACCGGCGTCGACCCCCTGCTGCGCCGCCTCCGGCTCTACGGCTTCGGTGGTGTCATCCGGGCCCTGCGCACCCGGGTCCGGCTGTGATCAGCGCTTGATCGCGTTGCGGATCACCGCTTCGGCCGGTCGCCCTTCGGGGCTGTATTCCCAGTCCCGGACCGTGCTCGGATCGGCCTCGTAGCGCCAGATGAAGGAACCGGCGAGGTAGTCGGCGCCGGCGAAGGCGGCGAAGAAGGCACGGTAGCAGTCGGCCTGATGCTCGTGATCGACCCGTCTGGTCCGGCGCTCGTTCCATTCCCAGGGCCGGAGCCCGGCCTCGGCGTGACCGGGGTAGCCGATCTCGGTGAGCAGGACCGGCCGGGCGAAGCGCCGCGACAGGTCCCCGAGGCCGTCGACCACCGGTTTCCAGCCGGCCTCCATGGCCGCCCGGTCGGCGCCCGCCCGCTCGGCGATCGGGAAGTAGGCGCCGACGCCGATGTAGTCGAGGGCGTCCCAGAACTCGATCTCCTCGTACTCGCGATACCAGTTGGCCGAGTAGGTGAGGGGTCCGGCGTAGGCGGCGCGGACGCTGGCGATCAGCCGGCGCCAGCGTTCGGGGTAGCCCACCGTCGATTGCCGGTACTCGAGGCCCAGCGAGAAGAGATCGACGTCTTCCTCGGCGGCGAGACCCGCGTAGTGGACCAGCATGGTCTCCAGGTTGTCGTGGAAGGCGATCCAGTCCAGGACCGTGGTCATCGCCAGGTCGCCGCGCCAGAGCGGCGCCTCCGCGCGGAAGAAGGTCGGACTCTCGATCCTCGGGAAGAGGAGGACCTTGAAGCCCGCGGCCCGGGCCGCGCGCAGGGCGGACCGCAGGTCGTCGTCGCGATCACCCCAGTCGATGCCCGGGCGGGTGACGTCGACCATCCAGGCTTCGGGCGCGAGGGCGAGCCAGTCGTAGCCCTGCTTCTTCAGGTGGTCGAGACGTGCGGCGTAGATCGTGCCGTCGAAACCGCGTTCGCTGGCATGCACCAGCCAGGCGCCGGCCATCCGCTTGCCCGCGGGGGCATCGGGCTTCCGGCCGCAGGTCGCGAGGAGGAGGATCGGGGCGAGGACGAGGAGGCGCAGGATCGCGCGCGCGGCCATCTCAGTCGACCGGAACCTGGAGCTGGCGGATGCGACCGTCGCGAGCGTAGAAGACCTCGATGACCGCGGTCCGGGCCGCGAGACCCTTGGCCTTCGCGGCCTCCTCCAGCCGCTTCCGACCGGCCTCGAGGGCCTCGGGACCCACGACGGTGAGGCAGAGCGCGGGTCGGGGCGCCAGATCGATCAGGCCGAAGGCCTCGTCCGCGGGCAGGGCCGCGCGGGTCTCGGGGTCGGGACGCTTGATCGCCAGCGCCAGTCGAGCGCCATCGACCTCACCCACTCCGGCCTCGCTCAGGTTGCCCAGGACGACCAGGGGGCCGGCCACCTCGAAGCCGTGGGCGGCGATCCACTCCTTGAGCGCCGGCAGTCCGGCCGCGACCTCGTCGTCCTCGAGGCGGCTCCAGGCGAAAGAGCCCCCGATCGAATCCTTGTCCAGGACGACCGCTTCCTGGTCGGCGGCCGGCGGCTCGAAGTCGGCCGCCGTGAGCTTGGGGTTGACCTCGATCACCTGCATCGTCTGCCGGGCGAAGGGCTTGCCGTCGAGACGGGAGATGATCCCGTGGGCGAACTGGATCCCGGCCACGGGCCGATAGTCCTCGAGCAGGAGACTGAAGCTGTGCTTGTCCCGGCGGTCGTCCAGCACCACCCGGTGGACGAGCCAGTCACTCTCCGCGATGTCCAGCGCCAGGTCGAGGTCGCCGCGCTCCCGGTCCTTCACCCGGAGGCGTTGCACCTTGGTGCCGTCTTCGAGTTCCTGCGGGCCCTCGTGCTCGAGCTGGAAGCGCTTCCCGTCCTTGAGGCCGGCGAGCTTGCTGATCTCGAAGAGCCAGGCCTGGTCACGACCGGGACCCTTCTCCTCCTCGGCCACGTCCGCGACCAGCGTGCCGTCGACCAGGTACCAGGATTTCTCCCCCGAGGAGGCGAACACCTCCTCCAGACCGAAATCACGCCAGAGCCGGCTCTCGCGGTAGCGCCCGTTCGACGCGAGCAGGGTCTCCAGCTCGAAGGTGGAGGAGAACCCGTCATTCTTCTCCACCATCACCGAGCGGGTCCGCAGGGACTGGACGCTGGCCGGATCCACCTGACCCCAGAGGGCTTCGATGGCGTGGTCGAGAAGGATCTGCTCGGGGCTCTTCGGGTCGACCGGGTCGGGACCACAGGCGACGAGGCTGGCGACGGTGAGCGCGAACAGTCCGAGGAGTTTGGTGGGTCGCAGACCTGATCCGCAGTTGAGCACTCTGATCCTTCCCGCTCCGGGCCCAGGATTCGGGACGCGGCCACGCCCGACCCGGAGGTCGATGCGGCCTCGTCCCGGCTACAGCGGTCCGGAAACTACCACAGCGGCCCCGGCCTTTCAATCGTGGCCGAACCCGTGTTGTGGCCCTAAGCCTCTTCTTTCATTGGCCTTGCGACAAGTCGGCGGGACTTGTCGGAGGCCCTGGTCTGGGGATTCGCGGCTGCGACGGGTTGTCGCGCCCAGGAAGGATCTTTTTTCTTGGACGAGGTGGGCTGAAGGTCGATATGCTCTGGCGCATGTCGCGTTCACTCGCGGCATGATCAGCGTTGTTGGCCCGACGATCGCAAGTCGTCGGTGAGACCTGACTCTTCGCGGGGAAAGGTCAGAAGCGGCTCACGTTCAACGTGAGCCGCCTCACTTGGCAGCGCGCATGACGCGCGGGCAATAAAAAACGCTGAACCTCGGATAGATGACTCGCGCCGTTAGATCACCTACCGAGGATCAGCGTCGTTGGACGTTGCAGCTGACGAGGCGAAGCTCGTCGCTCCAAGAAGGCTATAGAGGCCTTTCCACTCCCATTACCGGACGGCGAAAAATTGTCTCGTAGCTTTCGGCCATCGGCAGGGGCGAGACTTCGCCCTTTGCCTGGCCCGGCGAGCAGGTAGAATCCGCGCCCCTTGGCGGGCGACGCGCGGCGGCGGTGGGCGTGGCCCTGACCTTCGACTCTCGAGACGAGGAACGAATGAGCAAGCGTCTGCTCGCGGGTTTGAACCCCCAGCAGCTCGAGGCCGTGCGTCATCGCGACGGACCCCTGCTGGTCCTGGCCGGCGCCGGAACCGGCAAGACCCGCGTGGTCACCGTGCGCATCGCCCACCTCCTCGCCGAAGGCGTTCGCCCCGAGCACGTGCTCGCGGTCACCTTCACCAACAAGGCGGCGCGCGAGATGCGCGAGCGCGTGGCGCCGATGGTCGGCAAGGACGCGGCCGCGGTCCTGACCATCTCCACCTTCCACTCCCTGGCGATCCGTCTGCTCCGTCAGTACGGCGACCGGCTCGGCTATCGCAAGAACTTCGGCATCGCCGACGAGGAAGAGCGCAGCACGCTGTTGCGCGCGATCCTGCGCGAGACCGGCATCTCCGAGAAGGAGATCTCGCCGCGCTGGGGCGTCTGGCAGATCTCGAGCTGGAAGAACCTCGGCCTCGATCCGGCCGGCGCGCTCGAGGCCGCCTGCGACGACGCCGAGATCAAGCTGGCCATCGCCTACCGCAGCATGCAGCAGGAGATGCGCCGGCGTCAGGTCATGGACTTCGACGACATGATCATGCTCGGGCTCGAACTCTTCGCCGAGCACCCCGACGTGCTGGATCAGTGTCGGGACCGCTTCCGCTACCTCATGGTCGACGAGTACCAGGACACGAATTCGACCCAGTACGAGTTCATCCGCCACCTCGCGGGTGCCCGCCGCAACATCATGGTCGTGGGTGACGATGACCAGAGCATCTATGGCTGGCGCGGGGCGCGCGCCGGCAACATCCTCGACTTCGCCAAGCACTACCAGGGCGCGAAGGTGGTCACCCTGGCCCAGAACTACCGCTCCACCAACGTCATCCTTCGAGCCGCGAACCGGGTCATCGGCAACAACACGGTGCGGATGAAGAAGGAGCTCTGGTCCGCGCTCGGCGAGGGCAAGGCGATCGAGCTCCATCACGCCGAGGACGAACGCGACGAGCTCCTGCACCTGATGGGGCGCCTGACCGCGCTCAAGGCCAAGGGACGCTCCTGGGAGAGCATGGCGATCCTCTTCCGCGCCAACCAGCAGTCGAACGCGATCGAGGTCTACCTCCGCGAACGCCAGATCCCCTACCGGGTCGTCGGCACCCGCTCGCTCTTCGATCGGCGGGAGTGCAAGGATCTCCTGGCCTACCTCAAGCTCATCGCCAACCCGATGGACGACGGAGCCCTGCTCCGCATCATCAACACGCCCGCGCGCGGCATCGGTCGCGGTTCGCAGGACCGGCTGATCGCGGAGGCGACGCGCCGACGCTGCGCCACCTTCGAGCTGATCCTGAGCGGCGAGCTCGAAGGCGAGCTGCGTGGTCCGGCCGCAGGTGGCCTCGCCGAGTTCCGCGCCACCATGACCGAGGTGCGAGACCTGGCCGAGGCCGGTCGCCTCGGCGACGCCATCGAACTCCTGCTCGAGAAGATCGACTACCGCAACTACCTGGAGATGGATGCGCGAGACGAGCTCGATGCCCAGGTGCGCTGGAACGTCCTCGGTCAGATACTCGAGCTGGCCCGCAGCTTCGAGGACAAGCATCGTGGGGAAGGCGTGCTCGCCGCCTATCTCGAGTCCCTGGCGCTCGACGAACGCCCGAAGAAGGACGACGAGGACTTCGGCCTCACCATGCTGACCGTCCATGCCGCCAAGGGCCTCGAATACGATCAGGTCTTCCTGGTCGGTCTCGAGGAGGGCATCTTCCCCCACAAGAACTCCTTCGGCGACGACGACAACCTGGACACGATCGACGAGGAGCGGCGCCTCTTCTACGTCGCCGTGACCCGGGCCCGCCGCGAGCTCTACCTCAGCCTCGCCCGCACGCGCCGTCGCTACGGCCGCGACGAGGAACGCGAAGCCTCACGCTTCCTGGCGGAGCTCGGCGATCAGGACATCGAGCTGGTCGACCCCGCCGCCCAGGGTCCGGCCGAGGACGAGGTCGTCGGTGACTACCTCTCCCGCCTCAAGGGGCTGTTCGGCTCCAGCGAGAGCTGAACTCCCGCCGGGACGGTCGCCGGACCGGTCCCGTTTCGTCCTCTCCGGCGGACATGAATCCCGCCGCTTCGGCCGCGGCCATCTGCTATCCTGCCTGCCATGAAGGTCCGGGCAGCTCGTCCTCTCATCCTCCTCCTGGCCCTCTGCGGGCTCGTCGGACTGGTGTTCATCGTCGCGCTCTTCGACGACGCGGCCGACGACGGCGACGGCATGGCTGCCGAGACACCGGACCGCGCCGCGGCCCCGACGAGTCACATCCGTCGCAGCGCCGGGACGCGGGGCGGCCCGCGCTACCGGCAAGCCGACGACGGCGACGACTGGGTGCCCTACGGAGAGAGCGACGAGGAACGGAAGCACCATCTCGTTCGCGCCCGCATCAGCATCGCCGAGACCGGCAAGCCCCTGGTCGGAGCCGACGTCTCGCTGCTCGCGCACGAGACCGAGAAGAACTGGCGCCGGCTGTTCCACGGCCGTTTCGAGGAGCCCGGCCTCTTCCTGTTCCGCATGCCACGGAACTACGAGGTGGACGGTCTGCGTCTGCTCAATGGCCCGGACCACGACATGCCGGGCGCCTTCGTTCCCGGCCACTACTTCCTCCAGCCCGAGCCGACGGAGGAGGGTTTCGACCTCGTGCTGAGGGTTTCCTCGGCCCCCGCGATCAGCGGCCGGGTCGTGGACGCCGCGACCGGCCGCTTCCTCCCCGGCGCGACCGTGACCGTGAAGGGCGGCGATCTGCGCAAGCCCTGGCGCGCGACCTGCGGCGAGTTCGGCGCCTTCCAACTCGCCGCCCTCCGTCACGACGCCCTCAGCCGACCGCTCCAGCTCGATCTGGTCGTGCAGGCCCCGGGCCACGTGGAACGGGTACTCGCCGTCGACCTGCCCCGCGACGATCAGCAGGTCGCCAATCTCGAGATCGCGCTCGAGACCGGCCTTCGGCTCGGCGGCCAGGTGGTCGACGAGCGCGGCTCACCCTGCGCCGGTCTCGCCCTCCGCCTCCTCCTCGAACCGGCACCGGGACGAGCGCCGCTGCGCGCGGTCGAGGGCTGGTACGAGACCCAGGCCGATGGGCAGGGCCGTTTCCTCTTCGAGGGGCTTCCGGCCGGTCGTCGCCTCGAGCTGCGAGCCGAGGGTGAGTGGCTGATGCCCTTGCGGCAGCGGATCGAGGCCTTCGACCACGATCGTGATGACCTGCTTCTCCGGGCGGAAGGTGGCCGCCTGGTCACGCTGGATCTCCGCTCCACGATGGCGGCGGAGCTCGACGATCAGGTCGTCCGCGTGTTCCGGATCGACGCGGCCGGCGACTGGTGCGTCCTGCCGCTCGATCTCCTCGATCGGCGCCGCCGCGTCCTGCTCAGCGCGAGCCGCAAGGAGGAGCTGCTGATCTTCGCCCAGCGCCCGGGTCGTGGCGAGGCCGGGGAGAGCCTCTGGCAACGTGGTCGGCTGCGCTGGGACCCGGCCGTCGCTCAGGATGCCGCGCGCGTCGACCTCGAGGACTGGAGCGCCCGACCCGGACCGGAGCCGGATGCCGGGCTCGCTCCCGACTGCGCCTGGGGCGTGAGTGTCGACGTGGCCCTCACCGGTGGCGAGGAAGTCCAGCGGATCGACCTCGGCCCCGGCCGCTGCTACTGGCAGTTCGGTCCCGGCACCGTCTACTTCCTGGTCGCGCCGGGCGAGCTGATCGAATTCAATGCCGCCGGCCAGGCGCCGCAGCGCTTCCTCGTGGTCGGCGAGCCCGGCAGCCGTCTCGGTCTCGAGGCCCGGCCGCGGCCGGCCGAGAGGATCGCCCCGCGATGACCCGCCGGCTCGCGACCAGCCTCCTCCTCCTCGTCCTGGTCCTGGTCCTCGTCGTCCTCTGGTTCCGCGACCGGGACGGAAGCTCCCGCCTTCGCGGCGACCGGCCGGATGAGGTGACGGCGACCGCCGAACTCCGGCCCCGCCGCCACGCCCAGGAACCGGCGTCGTCCGGCCCGCCGACCTCGGACGAACCGACCGCGCCGGCGCCGGCGCCGGAGGGCGCGGTCGCGGCCATCGGCCACCGGCTGGTCGTGCAACTCCGCGTCGACGACGCCGAGCCGGCCGGGGTCGACGACGTCGAGGCGATCCTGCGCCGTACCGATGGCGAGGAGATCCGGCGCACGATGACCGATCTCGGTGCCGATCGCTGGGAGCTCCGGGTCGGCGACCAGGTCGAGCTGATCGGCTTCGGGGTCTGCACGGTCTTCGGGCGGCCGATCGTGAACGGCGACTACCCGTCGCCGCCGCAGCCCGTCGATCGCGACCTCGCCTGCGAGATCGTCCTCTCGACCGAGCCCCGGCTCCGAGGCCGCGTGGTCGATGCCCGTGACCGACGCGGTCTGCCTGGGGCCGCGATCCGGATCGAGGCGCTCGACGGCAGCGTGATCGAGATCGAGACCGCCGACGAGAAGGGCGAGTTCGATCTCGTCGCCCTGCGCGAGGATCTCCGCGACCAGGTCACGAGCCTGGTCGTCATCGCCGCGGCCGAGGGCCATGCCCAGGTCGAGCAGGTCGTCCACCTCGACCAGGCCAACGGTCGCCGTGACGGTCTGGTCATCGCTCTCGATCGGGGTCATGTCCTCAGCGGTCGCGTGGTCGACGAGACCGGCCGCGGTCTGTACGACGCGACACTCGTGGCCACGGGTGGCGACGGGGGCGCCCTGATCGCGCCCGGACTCCGTCTCCTCCGCGACCACCGTCGGACCAACAGCGAACGCGGTGGCGGCTTCCGGATCGCGGGCCTCCCCGATCTCGAACGGGTCGTCCTCGACGTTCGCCATCACGATCACGGTCGCGTCCGCGTCGATCTCGGCCGGCTGCGGGCCGATCGGGAGGATCTCGTGATCGTCATGCCGCGGCAGGCCGAGATCAAGCTACGTGCCTTGCTGCCGGACGGCACGCCCACGGATCCAGCCCGCCTGCAGGCCTACCTGCGCCATCCCGAGCTGGGCTGGGTTCCGCGCCCGAGCTACGGGATCCCGGATGGGATGTCATTCTTCCAGGCGCCGCTCGGCGCCGAGGTCGAGGTCCGGGCCTTCGCCCGCCAGCGGGTCGCGAGCGGGCCGGCCTGGTTCGAGGGTTCGACGCGGTTCAGCGTGGTCGGATCACCCTGCCGGACCGAGGTCCAGCTCGTGGTCACGGGGCGCGAACCACCGCCGGTCGGGATCGCTTTCGGTGAGCACCATCTCGGGGCCTGCATCCTGGAGCCCCGCTTCCTGGTCGGCTCCCGGCCGCTCCGGCGCGGTCTGCTGAGGATCCGGCTGGACGACGCGATGGACGGGTCGCTCGAGCTCGACGCGCATCCCGGCCTCGCCCTGCCGGCCGGGCGTCGGGTCCTGAGACTTCGGGTCGAGGGCTTCCGGCCGATCCTCCTCGAGGTCGACGGCGCGCCCGGGGACCGGCTCGGTGTCGATCTCGATCTCGAGCCCGAATGAGAGGAGGCGGCCCGACGTCGTGGTCGGACCGCCTCCTGCGGACGGGAAGGGAAGGAGAGGAATCAGATCTTGCGGCGGAGGGCGCGCAGCTCCTTCTGGAGCGCGTTCATCTCCCGGCCGAGGCGCTCGATGCGCTGCTCGAGTTCGCCGAGGTCGACCTCAGGCCGGGCCGGGGTCGGAACCGGGATCGCCAGGGCCTCGGGGCCGCCGTTCAGGTCCTGGACGCGGATGCGTCGCCGGCCGCCGTCGTCCTGCTTGATGGCGAAGCTGCGCAGGGGCAGCGGCGCGACGGGGCCCTGGTAGGGCTTGCCGGTCTCGCCATCCAGGCGCCGGGCGATGATCCGACGCCGGGCGACGCCGGGCAGGCCGGGCATGGCGGCCTGCTCCCGCGGACCGCACTTGCCGGCCGCGCAACAGGGGCACTCGCACTTGCAGGGCGGGCAGTCGGTGGCAGCCTCCATCTTCTTGCGGATGATGGTCTCGATCGGGCCGTGGCCATGAGCCTGGCCGAGGTGATGGACGATGCCGTCGTGGAAGGCGCGGACGTCGGCCTCCGGGACCTCGAGGATCTGGCCCAGCATCGGAGCGAGCTTGTCGACGTCGACGTGCTTCATGATCCGGCCGATCATCGGGGCGAGCTCATCGAGGCCTTCCAGGTCGCATTCGATCTGGCCCTCGTCCCCGTCGCCATCCTCGTCGATGACGATCATGTGGCTCTTCAGCTCGTGGTCGGGCATGTGGGCGCGGAGCTTCAGCGTCGGCTTCGCGGTCTCGAGTTCGCAGGCGCCGCAATCCTCGTCGGAGTCCATGGTCTCGATCATGATCATGGCCTTCTGGCCGTCGCCGAGATCGACCCAGCGGGCGCCGTCCATGTCCTCGAGTTCGATGATCTTGGTCTCGCCGTCCTGGCCCTGGAGCACGATCTGCCCCTTCTTGCCCGGCTCGACGATCCTGGCCTCGATCTTCTTCTTGATCGCCTTGGTGGTCTTCTTCGCCGGGTTGGTCTCGACGATCACACCCTGGGCCCGGAGCTGCAGGTTGCAGCCGAGGGCGACGATCAGGGCGAGGACGAGGGCGCTCGCGGTCTTCATGCCGATTCTCCCTGGTAGGTTTCACGGCCGTGGGCCGGTCGCGACGCGACCCGAGGCTCAACGGCTTCTCTTCGTGGCGATCAGGCCGATCGGCCGCTCGCGCCTCGACCTCCGAGGCCCCCGGCCTTGCGGCCGAAGCGGGGGATGGTACGGTCCCCGAAGCGGCTTGCCCCCGGAATTATCAAGGCCCCGAAAGGTCGAACCCGATGTCTCTCAGCGCAACCGAAGCCAAGGTGGTGGCGCGACTTCGGACGATGGCGCCGGAGCTGCGCGAGCTTCTCGGCCGCCTGGTCGGGACGAGTTCCCACACCGCCGACCACGAGGGCGTCAACCGCGTCGGCCTGGAGGTCGAGCGCGAGCTGATGATCTCCGGCCTGCGGGTGGGAGCCTTCGTCACCGGTCGTTCGGGCCAGCACATGATCGCTCGCCATCCGGCGTCGACGGGCCACCGTCTGCTGCTCCTCGGCCATCTCGACACCGTGCATCCGCGTGCCGACGAGGACCCGACGCTGAGCGCCGACCCGACCCGTCCGGGCATCCTGCTCGGACCCGGGGCCGCCGACATGAAGGGCGGCCTGGTGGTGATGCTGGCGGCGATCAGGGCTCTCGCTCTCGAGGGCCAGCTCGAGGGCCGGGCCCTCAGCGTCCTGCTCTCGGCCGACGAGGAGACCGGTTCGCCGACCGCGCGGGATCTCATCGCCCAGGAGGCGGAGGATCACCATCTCTGCCTCGTCTTCGAATGCGGGCGCGATCTCGGCGGCGGCCGCAGCTCCTTCGTCGTCCGCCGCCGCGGCATGATGCGGTCGACCCTGCGGATCGAGGGCATCGAGGCGCACTCTGGGGTCGACAAGGCCGCCGGCGTCAGTGCCCTGCTCGACGCGGCCCATCGGGTCATCGCGCTCGAGGCGCTCGACGACGAGTCCTCCGGCCAGGCGGTGAACGTCGGCGTCCTTCGCTCGGGCACGGCGCCGAACACCGTCCCCGGGGAGGCGCTCCTGGAGATCGATGCCCGCTTCGACGATCCGGACGCCGGCGATTCGCTGCAGGCCGCGATCCGCGCCGTCTGCACCCGCCCGGGACCCGAGCAGGGCCGCGCTCGCCGTCAGGCGGTCCTCGACTTCCGCGAAGGACCGCGCCACGAGCCGATGGCGACCAGCGCGGCGATGCAACGCATGGCCGACCGGATCGTGCTCTGGGGCCGTGACCTCGGCCTCGAGCTGGTGCCCGAGGCCCGCGGTGGCGCCTCCGACGGCAACATCGCCGCCGCTCACGGTTGCCCGACGATCGATGGACTCGGTAGCGTGGGCGGACGCATCCACTCCGCCGAGGAGTGGGTGGACGAGTCCTCGCTGGTGGACCGCGCCGCCCTCTGCGCCCTGACCATGATGAGGTTCTATGAGCTCTAAGGTGCTGGCCGTGGTGGTCGTCGCGGCCGCCGTCTACTTCCTGTCCTATCTGGCGCACGAGCGCTTCGATCGCCCGACCGAAGACGCGACGATCCAGGTCGAGGACCTCGGCGATCTGCTGGTACCGCTCCTGGATCGGGGCATGGCGGCCCTACCCGAGCTGCGCGCGGCCCTGCAGGATCGGGGCGGACGCGCCGCCGAACTCCTCGAACTCCTGCCGACGGCGGACGAGGCCTGGTACCAGCGCGCCCGCGAGCTCCTTGCCGACCCGCCACGCGCTCCCTACGGACCGGTCCAGCTCGCGCTCACGGAACCCCGCGGGCTCCAGGTCGGTCCGCGGCCTCGGGTCTACCTGCGCCGGGAGCAGCCGGGATTTGCCGAGCTGGAGCTGCTCGACGATGGCGGCCGATCGCTCGGGCGCGCCCGCCTCCAGGTGAACCAGTGGCAGGAACTGCCCGCGGATCTGGTCGTCGACCCAGGCCAGCGCTACGAGATCCTCCTCCGTCAGGGAGAGGACGAGGCCGTGCTGGCGCGCGGCAGCTTCTCGGTGCTCGACGGCGAGGCGACGGCGCGATTCCAGCAGGCGATGGTCCTGCTCAAGAGCACGGTCGCCGATCCCCGGCTGCGCGTCTTTCTGCAGGCCTGTCTGGCGATGTCGCAGGGGATGGACTGCGAGGCCACCGAGATCTTCCTCTCACGGCTACCGGGCGCTGCTCGTGGGGAGGAGGAGCGTGGCCTGCTCGAGCGCATGGTCTATCTCTTCGACCGTCGCGGCGAGACCGTGGCGCGCGATCGCGTGATCGCGCGCCTGCTGGGTGACTGACCGCCTCGCGGCTCAGTTGCCGGCGGGGCCCTCGGCCTGGCGACCGGCCAGGAAGGCCTCGGCGGTCGCCTTCACCTCACCCTTCCGCATCAGGAGCGGCGAGGCCTTGGCGATGGCGAAGATGTGTTCCACCAGGGCCTCGTTGCCGGTGTCGTAGCCCAGCTCGTGCAGGCAGTAGAGGACGTTGGAGCGGCCGGACATCGGACCGACGCCGATCTCCTGGCGCCGGCCGAACTCGCCGGCCGGGACTCCCGAGTAGACCCGGTCCGCCAGCCAATCGTCGCCCTTCTTCAGGGCCTTGATGACGGCCGAGGCATGGACGCCGGTGCCGGTGAGGAAGGCGTCGTTGCCGAAGACCGGGTAGTTGCAGGGAACCTCGACCCGCAGCGCCTTGGCGGCGGCATGCACGTATTCGTCGAGGGCGTGGAGATCGTTGTCGATCCAGCCCATCAGCTTCATGTTGACCAGGATGAGATCCATGGCCGCGTTGCCGGCGCGCTCGCCGATGCCCATCGCCGCGCCGTGCACCTGGTCCGCGCCGGCCCGCACCGCGACGATGCAGTTGATCGTGCCCATGCCGCGATCGCGATGACCATGCCAGTCGATCTTCACGTCCTTGCCGGTCTCGCGCACGATGCTCTTGACGAAGCGGACCAGCTCGCGCGTCCCGTGCGGCATGGCGTGCCCGCAAGTGTCGCAGACGACGATCCGCTCGGCGCCCAGGTCGATGGCATGCCGATAGAGCCGGGCGATGTCCTCCGGCTTCGAGCGCGTGGTGTCCTCGGTGACCAGGGCGAAGGGGACCTGGTGATCGCGGGCCCAGCCGAGGGACTTGTCGATGTGGCCGAGGATGGTGTCGATGTTCCAACCCTCGGTGTACTGGCGGATCGGCGAGGAGCCGATGAAGCAGTTGGCGAGGACGCGCGCTCCGGTCTCGTCCATGATGCGCCGGACCGGTTCGATGTCGCTGATCAGGGTGCGGCAGGCGGTGTTCGCCTTGATCGCCAGGCCCTCCTCGGTCATGCAGCGCACGAGATCGAGGCAGTCGTCGTAGTGACGGTCGCCCGCGCCCGGCAGGCCGACGTTGACCGTGTGGATGCCGAGCTTGTCCATGAGGCGGACGAGCTCGCGCTTCTCGCGGATGCTGGGGTTGTAGACCGAGGGATTCTGGAGCCCGTCGCGCAGGGTCTCGTCGTCGAAGGTCACCTGGCGGAGATGGCCCTCGTCGGACTCGATCAGATTCCAGTCGTAGATCAGGTTGTCGTGGTTCGCTTCAGCCATGGTGCCCGGATTCTAACCCTCACCCTGGGCGAAGACGAGAATGCTCATTCGTGCCTTCTTTTGCCGTCCCCGACCGGGCCGGGTAATAGAAGGTCATGCTGGTCCTGAAGTTCGGAGGTTCCTGCCTGGCCGAGGCCGGCGATTTCCGCCGGGCGGCGCTGATCGTCGCCGAGCGGTGGCGTGAGCATTCCCGCCTCGTCGTCGTCGTCTCGGCCGGCCTCGGCACCACCGATGCCCTGGTCGCGGGCCGGCTCGAGGAGGAACTCGAGCGCCATCGGCGGCTCTTCGTCGAGCTGGGCGGCCTGGGCCCCGGCCTGCCCGATCCGGAGCCGGACGACCCCGACGGGGTCGAGGTCCTGGCGCTCGGTGAACGTCTCGCCCAGGCGCTCCTGGGCTGCGCGCTGCTGGAGCTCGGGCTCGAGCCCAGGCTCGTCGATCCGGGCGAGCTGGGGCTCCTCACCTGCTCGAGTCCCGATCGCGCGCGGCCCGTCGCCGACTGGCGTCGGCTGATGGCCGAGCGACTCGCCGGGCGTGAGGGGATCGTCGTCGTGCCCGGCTTCTTCGGGCGGGCTCTCGACGGCGGCCGACGGCGCCTTCTCGGCCGCAACTCGAGCGACTTCAGCGCGCTGCTCCTCGCCGTCGCGGGCGGGGCACGACGGCTCGAGATCGTCTCGCGCGCCCGCGCCTTGATGACCGCCGACCCGGCCTTCCTGTCCGAGGCGCGGCCGATCGAGCGGGTGAGCCGCGATCTTCTCCGCGAACTGGTCCGGGCCCGATCGCCGATCGTCCACGACCTCGTTCCCGAATACCTCGCCGACTCCGAGGTCGAGCTCGTGCTCCACGGGCTCGACGATGGCCGCGGTTCGATCGTCGCGCCCGGCCTGGTCGACGATCCGGAGCTCGTGATCCTGGTCCATCATGATCGTCTCGCCCGCTGCCGGTTCAACTCGTGGGCGTCGCGGTCAGGCAGCCCGTCAGCCGCAGCCGACCCGAGCGCCACGATCTGCACCTGGAAGAGGGGCGCCGACGCGTTCGCGGTCCTGCCCGAGGACGAGGCCGCGGACCTGATCGCGCGCGGTCCGGGACGGATCGAGGTCGACCGCGGTCTCGCCAGCCTCGAACTGGTGGGCCCGATGATCGGCCTGCCTGAGCTAGCCCAGGAGGTCCGCGCGCTTCTCGCCGCCGGGGGGGTCGAGGTCGTCGATCCCGGCCCCGAGGAACGCTTGCTCCTGCTGGTGGCGAGCGAGGATCTCCGGAAGGCAGCCGACCTCGTCCACCGCCGCTTCGGTCGCCCCTGAACCGGACCCGGCGCCCGGGCTCTCAACCCGAGCGAATGCGCCGCCCGGCGTCCTCGGCGACGCGCCAGCGGTCAGACCGCGACCAGGTTGCCGATCGGGAGCCGGACCCGGAAGACCGCGCCACCCTGCGGCTGGTTCTCGACCTGGATGGAACCACCGTGGTCGAGGGCCACGGCGCGGGCGATCGCGAGGCCGAGACCGGCTCCCTCGACCTTGCCACGGGTGACGCTGCTCTGGGCGAAGGAGTCGAAGATCGTCGCCAGCTCGTCGTCGGGAATGCCGGGGCCACGATCCGCCACCAGCACCTCGATCTCGTCGGCCGTCGTCGCGGCCAACCGGACCTCGATGCGCTCGTTCGGCGGCGAGAACTTGGTCGCGTTGCCGAGCAGGTTGAGCAGGAGCTGCCGCATGTGCTTGCGGTCGAAGACGACGAGCGCGGGGAAGTCGTCGGCCACCAGGATCTCGAGCGTGAGCCCCTTCTCGGCCAGGTGCGCGGCCTGCTTGGCGGCGATGTCGCGCAGGAGCAGGACCAGGTCTTGAGCCTCGAACTCGTAGTCGACCTTGCCGGCCTCGATGCGCGCGAAGTCGAGCAGATCGTCGATCATCGGCAGCAGCTCGCCGGCGCTCTCGAGGATCTGCTGGAAGTAGCCGAGCAGACGATCGCGATCGGCACGATCGATCTTCTGGATGCCGACCCGGGCGAAGGAGATGATGCCGTGCAGCGGCGTCCGTAGCTCGTGCGACACCCGGCCGAGGAACTGCGACTTGGCCTCGTTGGCGCGTTCGGCTTCCTCCTTGGCCACCACCAGCTCGCGGGTACGCTCCTCGACGCGGCTCTCGAGCTTCTCGGTGAGCAGGCGAAGCCGGCGCTGGGCATCGATCGCATCCGACATCATGTTGAGCATGCCGTGTCGGGTTTCCTCGAGGTCGCTCACGCGGGCCTTGAGTTCGGCCGTCTTGGCCTCGACCTTCTCCTCGAGTTCGCGTGAGTGCCGCGACTGCGACTCGCGCATGAAGCTGGCGCCGAGGGCCTGGGCCAGCACGTTGGCGCAGGTGGTGAGCAGGCGTTGCTCGTCGGCCGCCGGCAGCTTGGCGAACTGGAAGCCGAGGACACCGACCAGCCTTCCGCTGGCGCTGAGCGGATAGCCGCAGAAGGCGTGGAGACCGTCGTCGAGGTCGAGGCGGTCATGGGCTCCGCCCTCGAGGCCGCGCAGATCGGGAACCAGCATCTCGTTGCGACTCTGGGCGACGAGGCCGGCGAGCCCGCGTCCGAAGGGCAGGCGGGGACGCTCCGCGGCGAGCGGAGCCTGGCGGCCGCCGACGGCGACCAGCTCGAGGCAGGCCGGCTGGCGCGCGCAATGATCCGGTTCCGGGCAGGCCTCGCACTGGCCGGCCGCGTGGGCGAACCAGAGCCTTACCGCGGCCCGTTCGGCGGAACCGGCCAGGATGGCGGTGGCGCCGGCGGCGATGGTCTCCGGGTCGTGGAGGTCGGACAGGAAGAGGGACAGCTCGCGCAGGGTCTCGAGACCCTGCCAGGGCCGCGGTGTGGACGGATCGCGAGCGGACATCGAGCCTCCCCAGGTACCTTCCTTCCTGCTATCGGTCGATCCGTCGGTCGGCTTGAGTCAGCTCGCCGATGAGGCGGGCCAGCTCGGGACCTTGGAGCGACCAGGCCCGCTCCTCGAGGCGGTCGATCAGGTCCAGGTCGGGTCCGCCACCGCGGCCGATCTCCTCGGCCAGGCGCTCCTCGAGTTCGTCGTCCTCGTAGAGGCAACGGTCCGGGTAGATCTCGGGGTAGGCCAGCCGCCGGGGCGCCAGGGGGCGGGCGCCCTGGACCGCCGCCTCCGCCAGGGCCAGGCCGAAGAAGTCGTGGTTCGCGGTCGAGACCGCGATGCTCGACCGCCGCAGCAGGCGGAGGTAGTGGGAGCGCTCCGGAATCTCGCCGTCGTGGATGATCCTCGCCCCGAGTCGGGCCCGGGCCTCGGCGAACACCGGCGGCTCGGTACGGAAGCGGGCGCCGGCCAGGGCCAGACGAAAGGCGAGCCCGCGTTCGGCGAGGACGAAGAGCGCGGCGAAGAAGCGCTCCGGGTTCTTGTCGTGTTCGCGCCGGTGGTTCCAGAGCACGATCGGCGGGCCGTCGTCCGGGCGCGGGTCGCGGCAGGCCGGTTCGGACGCCAGATCGAGGGGTAGGGGGAAGACCCGGGACCGTTCGGCAAGACCCTCGAGGGCGCTCTCGAGGCGAAGATCCGGGACCTGGCGCAGGAGCCCTTCGGCGCCGTGGCGGAAGCTGTCGAGGTTGTAGCGGCTGTTGAACAGGTTGAGATCGGCGGCGCGGGCGCTGAGCAGATTGGTGACCGCGAAGTGCAGGTCGCGCTCGTCCCGATGGCGGACCGGATAGGCGAACTGGTTCTCGTGCCAGTAGATCGCGACCGGCAGGTCACGCAGTCCGGCGGGCGCGAGGCCGAGGAACTGGGGCAGGTCGAGGTAGGGCGAGACCAGGATCAGGTCCGCCGGAGCGGCCGGTCGCCGGCGCAGGTCGTCGGCGAAGTGGAGCGCGCCGAAACGCATCCGCCACTTCCAGCCCCGGGCCGGGAGTCCGCGCAGCTCCAGGTCGAACTCGGGCCTCGCTCCGAGTTCGGCGAGGAAGCGGGCGTGGGAGCCCCCGAGATAGGGCTCCAGCGCCAAGACCCTCACGGGAAGGCCGGCAGCACCCCCGGGAGATCCTCGATCGCCAGCGGTTCGCGGCGGCGCGCCATCTCCATGTAGGGCTCGACCTCGTCGTTGAAGTCCTGGGCGTCCTCCACCTCGTCCTCGTCCATGACGTCCTCGTCACAGGAGTCACCCGGGCCGGGCGCGACCATGGCGCGGCGATAGCTCTCCGCCGCCTCGCCGAACTGGCCCTCGAGATGCCAGGCGAAGCCCTGGTGGAGATGGAAGCGCTTCAAGACCAGCGGGTCGCCCCAGATGCTCACCAGCACGTCGGCCGCCCGGAAGGCCTCCGCGGCCTCCTTGTAGCGGCCGGTGTTGAACAGGGCGTAGGCGATGTAATAGAGGTTGTTCGACTGCCAGCGCGGGCTCGCGACCTCGACCGAATCCATGTCGGAGACGATCTCGAGTTCCTTGCCACCGTCGCGCCAGCGCCCGGCCTTGATCAGGCAGCGAGCGAGCAGGAAGCGCGGCCGCGTGTCGTCCGCCGCCGCGGCCACGGCCGCCTCGAGGGCCGCGATCGTGCGGGGCGAGTCGCCGATCATGTCGAAGTACATGGCCACGTCGACCAGGAGGTCGGCCTCGCGCTCGCCGGCTTCCTCCTCGCGGAGTTCGGCCAGCTTCTCCTGGATCCGGGGGTCCTTGTCGGCTCGGATGTTCATGCCGCGATCCTACCCGGCGGCCTCGGCCTGAAAAGACCCGGCGCGCCCTGGCCTCGGTTCAGAGTTGCTCGAAGAAGTCGTCGCTGCCGTCGAGGCGCGACAGGAAGTCGTGGAAGTCGATCTTCTCGTCGGGATGGATGCGGCCCTCGGCCACGACCGGACCGCCGACCAGGCGATCGAGGGCCCAGGGCGCGAGCGCCACCTCGCCGGTGAGACCGTTGCGTTCGAGGCCGTCCTCGAGGCGCAGGATGTCCTGGGCGCGCAGGCGCGCGTCGGCGGCCAGGAGACCGCGGCGCCGGAGGAGGTCGCGTGACGAGCGACTGACCAGCCTGAGGAGATCGATCACCTCCAGCGCGGGCAGTCCCATCAGGGCCTCCTGGGTGGCCAGGGCGGCGACCATGAGCAGCTCGACGTCGCCGAGCTGGAAATCCAGGGCCAGGCGCAGGAGGGGCAGGCGTTCGGCGTCGCGGGTCACGGTCAGGCGGGCGCGGATCTCGGCCTGCAGGGCATCCATCCGCCGCTCGATCTCTTCCACCGGCTCTTCCGGTTCGCCGTGCAGTTCGCGCCAGTAGCCATCGAGGAATACCGCCGCCGCCCGTTGCTCGGCGAGGCGGACGAGGGCGGCCATCTGGAGCAGGAAGTCGACCCCGTCGATGAAGGGCCGCGGCCCGGCGCGCCGTCTTGGGCGGCGGGTCCGGGTCAGGCGGCGGAAGGCGGCGCGGGCCAGCCCGTAGCCGCGATCGAGCAGGTCCTCGGCGTCCCGACCCTCGGGCGTGAAGGAGAGCACGAGGCCGCTCTTCATCAGGGCGCCGCCCTTGTCGAGGAGCGGCAGGTGGTCGAGCCGTTCGTAGCTGGAATCGGTCAGGAACCAGAGCAGGTCACGGCCGGAAAGGTAGCTGTCCTCGGCGGCGAGGCGTTGGTGCAAGAGGCGCAGCACCAGGGCCTGCTCGACCGGTCCCAGCGGCGCGCGGGCGCGATCGAGGAGGGCCGCGAGCGCCCGCGGCGGGCGCTGGCCGAGGCCGTCGAGGATCTCGGCCCGGAGCCGGCGCTTCTGGGCCAGCAGCCGCTCCCGCTGGCGTCGGGCCGGTCCACCCTCGAGTTCCTGGGCCAGGAGGTCCAGCTCCTCGAAGGCGGCGAGGAGCCGGGCGAGACCCGGCTGGCGGGCCGCCCGATCGTCCATCGAGCTCGGCTTCTCGGACTTCAAGTCGTTGTCGTTCATGGCTTTGCACGGACCGGTGGAGTTGACGCCGGAGCCGGCCATCCGGGCCCTCGGGCCCGGGGTCGACGCGGTCCGGAGACCTCGGTCCCGGCGCTTCGGGTTGCGGTCCGGGCTAGAATACGGTCGATCTCCTTGATCGAAAGGACCGCCACTTCCCGCAGCTCCCCGGCCGAGGCCAAGCTCAGGCGGAACCAGGGACTTCCGCGCGTCGGGATTTCCTCCCGAGCCCCTGACCGGGCGACCCGGCAACGGTTGAGAGTCGGCGACGGTGGTGCAACAATCGACCGGCCAATGAGATAGGAATCATGAGCGAGATCCTGAGGACCTTCGACAACCTGCGTGGGGAGCTGCAGCGGCTTCGCGAGGACCCGACTCGGGACCCGAGCCGGGTGAAGGAGATCCTCGTCGACAACCTCATCGAGGTGGCCGACAACATCGCCGACTTCGAGGACCCCGAGAAGGAGATGATGCTCGACCTGCTCGAGCCGGAACTCCAGGCGGACTTCCTCGAGGAAATGGACGAGAAGGACCAGGCTCACTTCCTCGAGCTGCTCAGCGCCCGTGACGGTCTCGCGGCGGTGATGAGCGAGATGAAGGCGGACGACATCGCCGACATCCTCGACGACGTCCCCGCCGAGCAGCGCCAGATCGTCCTCGACTCGTTGCCCGAAGAGCGCGCCGAGGAGATCCGCGGCCTCGCCGCCTACGATCCCGACACCGCCGGTGGCCTGATGACCACGGAGTTCCTCGCGGTGCCCGAGGACACCACGGTGCGCCAGGTCAAGGACCTGATCCGGACCCGCGGCGAGGTCGAGTCGGTCGGCAACATCTTCGTCACCGCCGAACACCGCCTGCTCGGCGTGTTCTCCATCCGGCAGCTCATCCTCGCCGACAACGAGCAGGAGGTCGCCGAGTTCATGGAGCGCGACGTGATCGCCGTCGAGGTCGACGACGACGCGGAGGAGTGCTACCGCGTGATGGAGACCTACCACCTGGCGTCCATCCCGGTGGTCGATGAATACCACGACCTGCTCGGCATCGTCACCTTCGACGACGTGCTCACCGTCGGCGAGCGCGAGGCCAGCGAGGACGTGTTCAAGATGGCGGGCTCGGCGGACCTCTATCCGACCCGCGATTCGGTGCTGGGCCGGGTCAAGAAGCGCATCGGCTGGCTCGTGGTCTCGATCGGCGGTGGTTTCGTCACCGCGTTCATCATCGGCCTCTTCGGCGTCGGCGACAAGAAGATCGTCAGCGACGCGGTCCGCTTCATGCCGATGATCGTCATGCTCGGCGGCAACATCGCCACCCAGTGTTCGGCCACGATGGTCCGTGGATTCGCGACCGGCGAGATCGAGAGCCGCAAGATCCGCGGGGTCATCTTCGGCGAGCTCGCCGTCGGCCTCGTGCTCGGACTCGCCCTGTCGTTCATCGGTGGGGCCCTGGCCTACCTGCTCGGTGACCGGGACGCCCTCGGACTGGCGGTCGTGGTCCTGTCCTCGATCATCTGCCTGTCGCTCATCGCGGCGACCCTCGGCACGATCATCCCGGCGCTGTGCGAGCGCATCGCGGTCGATCCGGCGATCTCGGCCGGTCCCTTCATCACCATGCTGATCGACATGGTCGGCGCCGTCGTCTACCTCTCCTTCGTGCTCGCCTTCCGGATCCACGGTTGATGGCCATCGACCTCGTGCTGCGCGCCGCCTTCGTCATCCCGGTGGCCGCGCCGCCGATCCACGACGGCTGGATCGCGGTCGCGGACGGCCGCATCGTCGATCTGGGTCGCGGACCGGCGCCGCCGGCCGAGCGGGTGGTCGATCACGGGCGGGCCGCGATCATGCCCGCTTTCGTCAACGCGCATACCCATCTCGGTTGCGCCTTCCTGCGCGGCGAGGTCGCCGATCTCGCCTTCCTCGACTGGCTCGGCGGCGACGTGACTCCGCGGGTCATCGCGGCCGCCGAGAACGATCGCGAAGGCATGGCCGCGGCCGCGCTGCTCGCGACCCGCGAGCTCGCCGCCGGTGGGGTCGGAACCGTCGCCGAGAGCTTCTTCGATGCCTGCGGCGCCCGGGCGCTGGCGGAGGTCGGCCTGCGCGGGATCTTCTTCCGTGAACTCTTCGGCTCGCGTGCCGACGACCTCGACGACTATCTCGCTCGCAGCGAGGCCCGCATCGCCGACGACCTCGCCGCGCCCCGGTCGCCGCTCATCGGCTACGGCCTGGCGCCGCACGCGCCCTACACCGTGCCGCTCGTCGTCCTGCGCGCGGCCGTCGCCCGCGCCCGCCGCGAGGGATTGCGGCTCAGCATCCACCTGGCCGAGAGCGCCGAGGAGGCCCGCTTCTTCCGGACCGGCGACGGTCCGATGCGCGCGCTGTTCGCCCCCGGGGAGCGCCTGGCGCGTTACGCCATCGGTCGCGGTCCGGCGCTGATGCTCGCCGACCAGGGCCTCCTCGGGCCGGAGACGATCCTCGTGCACGGCGTCCAGCTCGACGCCGACGAGATCGAGGCGCTCGCCGCCAGCGGCGCCGGCCTCGTCCATTGCCCGAGCTCGAACGCCAATCTGGCGGTCGGCATCGCGCCGATCGAGGAACTTCTCGAAGCCGGCGTCACCGTCGCCCTGGGTACCGACAGTCCGGCCAGCACCGCCAAGCTCGACCTCTTCGAGGAGATGCGCCTGGCCATCGCCCTGCAGCGGTTGCGTCATGGCCGGCCCGGCCGGCTCGACGCGGCCTGCGCCCTGGAGATGGCGACCCTGGCCGGAGCCAGGTTGCTCGGCCTCGACGATCGCATCGGCTCGCTCGAGATCGGCAAGGATGCGGACCTCGCGGTCGTGGCCCTCGATCGGCCGGTCCAGCGCAGCCTGCGCGATCCCGTCGCCGCCCTGGTCCTCGCCAGCACGCCGGCCGACGTTCGTGCCCTCCTGGTCGCCGGCCGGGCGATCGAGGTGCCGGCATGATCCACGATCTGCCTCCCGAATCCCGGCCGCGCCGGACCCGGAGGTGGCGGCGGCTCGGTCTGCTTCTCGTGCTGGCCCTCCTGCCCCGGCTGTTCTTCGAACTCCACCACGTCGATGGCCTGAGCATGTGGCCGGCCTTCAACGAGAGCGGCGGCGGCGAGTGGCTGCTGGTCCTGCGCGACTGGGCCGATCGCGAGGTGAAGGTCTGGGATCCGATCGTGGTGACCGATCCCGAGGACTCCGACCGCAGCCTGCTGAAGCGGGTCTGCGCCCTGCCTGGCGCCCTGCCGCGGATCGAGGACGGCGACCTCCTGCTGATCGACGCGATCGGGGGCCTCGAGCACTTCGTGCCCCGGAGCCTGGACCAGATCCAGGACGGCCTCGTCCCGATCGCCGACCTCGCCTCGCTCAGCTTTCGCCGACGCGGTCGCGAGGGCGAGATCGTCGACTCCTTCCGGCGCGTCTTCGTCGTGCCCGCGGTCGGTCGCGCGGCGCTCTCCGACCGCGGCAGCGAACTGCTGGTCGAGGCGGCCGCCGACGGGCGCGCGAGCCTGCGCTTTCCGGCCGAGGACTTCCGGGACGACCATCGCGGCGTCGGTGGGCGCATGGAGGCCGGCGAGCACCTGGTCCGCGATCTCGCGCTCACCTTCGCCTTCGCCGCCGAGGCCCTGCCCAGGCCGGGCCAGAGAATCCTCTTCCGCCACGTCCTCGAACGCGACGGCGAGGGCGAGGAGCTGGAGATCCTGGTGACCGAGGAGACCTACGAGCTGCGCGCCCGCGGCCGGGGCGACGGCGAAGCCCGGGCCAGTCTGCCGCGGCGCCCCGAACTGGTGATGCGATGGCTCCTGGTCGACGATCACCGGAGCCTCCTCTTCGCTCCCGACGGCTCGACCGACGCCTTCGAACTCGCCTTCGACAGCCGTCGCGACCTCGTTCCCCAGTCCACGAGGAGCTATATAAAGCTCGACACCGAAGGAGGTTCGGTCGTTCTCTCGCGCCTTGACACCGACCGGGACCTGCACTACACTCCGCCCTCGGACGGCGCCGCCAGGAATCCCGCCGATGGCGTGGAACTGCCCCGGGAACAGCTCTTCCTTCTCGGCGACAACGGCCCCGCGAGTCGGGACAGTCGCCAATGGCGGCGCGATGTGGTGATCGACCGCATCGGGCGCCCCGTCCTGGTGATCTGGCCCTTGAGCCGGGCGCGAATTCTCGACTGACCGCGGAGGCATCCTCGCCCATGGGCAAGTGGCTCGACCGCCAGACCGCCGATCCGACACCCTGGCTCATGGACAAGGCCTGCCCGGCGATCCGGCTCCGCCTGCTCACCGAGATCGGGGATCGGCCCCTCGACGATCCCGACGTGGTGCTCCTGCGCGAGGAGGCCTACAACTACAAGCCGGCCTACACGATCGCGACCACCCAGGACGACGACGGCACCTGGTTCAACTCGCTCATCGGCTTCGAGAACCTCAACATCAACCGCCGACGTGGCCCGGGAACCGCGAGCCAGTTCCGGGCCCTGGTGGAGTACGGCTGGGGTCGTGACCACCCGATCCTCTGGCGCAGTTCGGAGCTGCTCCAGGGCCTCCTCTGGGAGGATCCGAGCATCGAGCTGCGCGAGCTGAAGGGCTATTGCGCCGGCGATCCCGCGGTCGAGACCCATCTCCGTCACCACCTGTCGCGGGTGGCGCTCGCCCTCTTGCTCCGGTCGGGCCTGGTCGACGACGTGGGCATCGAACGCAAGACCGCCGAGCGCCTCGGCGAACTCGAGTCCTTCTACACCGGCGGCGAGCACGAGCGGATCTACGTCGGCGAGCATCTGCGCCAGCGCGACACCGACGACGGGCCGGTCGACGAAGTCTGCGCGGTCATCTCCCCGGATGCGCCGCTGCCGGATCAGTGGCTCCTGCTCTTCTTCGCTCACAATCCGAAGCTGCGCGCCGACGCTCGGGCCCGGGCCATCCTGGGCCGGGTGATCGACTACATGTTCAGCCATCCCCATCCGGAGCACGAGGTCCTGGTGGTCGGGGGCAAGATCTTCGAGCGCGAGCAGGAGTTCTCGATCCGCAACCTGGGCCGGGCGGATTACGAGCGTGAGCGCCTGCTCGGCCGGCTCCTCCAGGAGCTCGAACTCCTCGCCCGGGCGGGCGTCCTCGAATCGATCCCCAAGGCGGTCGAGCTGCTCGAATGGGTGATCTCCCTCCAGGACGAGGAAGGCGTGGTCCGCGGCGAGGACTTCATCGAGAAGCACAACGCGCGCCTGGATTACCCCTACTTTCCCCTCGAGGACAACTGGCGCGGCAAGCACAAGAAGTTCACCGACCTCACCTTCCGCCTCTTCCTCATTCTCGCCATCCTGGACGGGATCGTCTGATGACGGGCGCTCACGGGCGCCCGTCGAAGCCCCGGATTTGACCGGAACCCCCCGTGGCCGTGGGGGTTTGAGGATGCGTCATGGGCGAAGCCTATCTCGAAGACCCGGACGTGCAGTTGATGCTTCGCGTCAAGGACGGTGACCAGGACGCCTTCGCCGTTCTGGTCGATCGGCATGCGCCCTTGCTGGTGAATTACATGACCCGTTTCGTCGGCACCCAGACCAGTGGAGAGGACCTCGCCCAGGAGGTCTTCCTGAAGGTCTGGCGGGCCGCCCCCGGCTACGAGCCGCGAGCCCGGTTCAAGACCTGGCTCCTGACCATCGCCACGAACGTCAGTCTGAACTGCAAGCGCTGGCAGAGCCGGCGTCCCTTCCTGTCCCTGGATCGTGGCGCCGATGACGGGGATCGGGCCGGGATCGAACAGGTCGCGGGGCGCGAGCCTTCGCCGGTGGATCTCCCCGAGACCGAGGAACTCAAACGGCAGGTTCGCGAGGCCATCGCCGATCTGCCCGAACAGCAGCGCGCCGCGCTGATCATGAGCCGCTACGAGCAGCTGCCCTACGCCGACATCGCCGAGGCCCTGGACGTCTCGGTCATGGCGGTGAAGAGCCTGGTCAACCGGGCCAAGGAGGGCCTGAAGAAGCGACTCGCGCCCGTGCTCAAGGACTGGTATCCGCAGGACCCCGCGGTCCAGCGCGCCGACTACGAGGAGCTGAGGCCATGACTCATTGGCAAGACCACCAGGGATCTCCCGACGACCAGGCGATCGATCGCCTGCTCGGCCTGCTCGACGACGTCGAGCCGAGCCCGGGCTTTCGGCGTCGCGTTCTCCGGGCGATCGTCGCCGAGGGGCATGCGCCCCTGGCGCGGCGGCTGCGCTGGCCACGGGTGGCGGCCGCGGCCGCGGCGCTGATGCTGATCGTCGCCGGCTGGGCCCTGGTCGACCGTGGCCCGCGGCCGGTCGATCCGCGGACGCCGGATCTCGCCGCCGCCGATTCGGTCGGCGCGGTCCTCGACGGACTCTCGGAACTCGACCTGCTCGCCGTCGACGTCAACGAACTCGACACCATCAACGACGACTGGTTCGGTGGTTGAAGAGGTGACCTCATGATCCGCTCGAGCACCATCTTCCTGATCGTCCTGGTCTCGGTCGCACTCTGCGGCTTCCTGCCGGCTCAGCGCGAGGGTCGCCGTCGTCAGTGGGATCCCCGTGATCAGGACGCCCGCGTCGCCTTCCTCGAGCAGCTCGAACGACAGCTCGCCCGGATCGACTCGAAGCTGGACGCCAAGGCCCTGGCGGAGTTCAAGACCATCGCGCACAGCGTCGTCCGGCGGCTCGGCCACCAGGAGCTGGAGCATCTCGGCGGCCTCACGCTCACCGATCAGGTGCGCGAGATCGTCGGCCTGCACCGGCACGAGCGTGAGGAGGAGGCCCGGCGTTTCATCGCCTGGCAGCCGCCCGCCATCCGGGCCGAGCTGGAGCGCCTCGATCCCGACCAGCGCGACGCCCGGATCTTCGCGCTCAAGGCCGCGGCCGCGCTCGAACGGGCCATCTCGATGGCCGCGGGCCACGAGCTGATCGACGACGACGAGACCGAACGCTTGCGGGCTCTCGAACCCCGCGACCAGCTCGACGAGGCCTATCGCCTGCAGCGGGTCATCTTCATGCACGTCCACGGCAGCGAGCTCGACCAGGCCGAGAAGACCCGCCTGGAACAGGTCGACGGCCGCGACTTCTGGCGGGACGAGACCGTGCGGCGCTTCCAGCTGCGTGGGCGGCTCTCCCGCGACGACATCAGCCGCCTGATGAAGGTCGCCGAAGGCGAACGCAAGGCCCTGCTCGAGGCGCTGGGCGGCGAGGCCTCCCTCGACGATTTCGTCGCGCGTGGCGTTCTCGACCAGGAGACGGCGCGCCGCTGGAGCAGCCTCGATCAGCGCGAGCGGGGCCGGCTGGCCCGGGTCCTCGACCGTCTGCACTTCTCCCGGCGCGAGCACGTCTTCGTGCCCTTCGACCTGGCCTGGCGGCTGCCGGAGGAGAAGCGGCGCCAGTTCATGACCCTGCCTCGCGAGGAACAGGGTGCCTACCTCGAGGCCAATCTCGAGGAGAAGGACCGTCTGGTCTACCGTCAGCGCGTCGACGCGATGGCCCGCCTGGAACCCCTGCTCGCTCGGCTCGATCCCGGTCAGAAGGGCATGCTCTTCGGCATCATGCCCGAGGTGGCGCGCGAGCATCTGCTGTCGTTCCTGCCCGAGGAGGCCGAACGCGTCGATGCCGTCGTCGCCGACCTGGTCTCGGCCGGCTTCTTCCTGTTCACCGTGCCGCTCCATCGCGAGCTGCGCGCGAAGCTCAGTCCCGAAGAGCTCGCGGCCCTGGCCGACATGAGCCTCGAACAGCGGGCCGACTTCCTCTTCGGTCGTTTTCCCGAGGACTACGACGCCGACGCGCGGGGTCGCCTGAAGCGTGCCGGGCAGGAGCTGCCCGCCGACTGGGCGAGGCGGTCGGGTGCCCGGAAGGTGGCGCACCTCAATCGCCTCGGCCAGCGGCTCCAGGGTGGCGGCTTCGGTTGGCGCGGACGTCCGCCGCGAGATCGTCGCGAGGGTGCGACGGACGAGCCCGAGAAGTCCGGCGATCGCCGCCATCGTTTCGGTCGCCGCCCGCGCGAGGACGCCCCCGGCGCCGAGGAGCGCGAACGGAAATTCTGAACCCGCCCGTGGTTCCGTATGGTGACCGCCACGCATCGCAGCCCGGCCATCTTCGATGTCCGGAGCGTGGCGGGCGCCATGCGGCGCCGCGGGCATCCCATTCCCGATCCTCGTTCCCGTCGCTACCGAGGGCCCGGATGGGGGCTTCCGACCCGGAAAGCTCGCGCCTCCGACCCCCGGACGTATAATCCCGCGTGTGGATGGACGGCCGCGGGTCGACGACCCGCCCTTCCCGGCCCGTCGAGGACAACATGAATCGCCCCACGCTCCTGCCCGCGCTCGCGTTCCTGCTCCTGCTTTCTGGTTCCGCGCTCCTCGCCCAGGATCTCGATGCCCGCGCCCGCGCCGACTACGGCAAGGTCGAGATGGCCCAGAACGCGATGAATGGCGAGATGGAGGACGATCTCCGCGAGACCCTCATGGCCGAGTATCGGACCGCGGTCGAGTCCTTCCTCGCCGAATGGGAGCCCCAGGCCGACCGCCTGAGCGAGGGGCTCTTCGACCTCGGTCGCGCGGCGATCCAGGCCTTCGCGCCGGAACGGGCCTTGACCTACTTCGAGAAGTACCTGGTCGAGCACCGCGAGGGCCCGCACGGGGACGAGGCGCAGATGTTTCTCGGCGACGCCTATCGCGCGACCGGCCAGAACGATCGGGCCGTGGCCCTCTACACCGCCTTCCTCGAGGCCCGGCCCGAGAGCAAGCATGCCCCCGCGGCCATGCTCGGCCTCGCCACGGCGCGCTTCCTGTCGCTCGATTTCGAGGCCGCCGTTCGCGGCTACCGCGATCTCCTGAAGCGCTTCCCCGAGTCCGATCTGGTCGCCGACGCCCAGATGCAGCTCCTCAACGCCCTCATCTACGGCGATCGACCGGCGGAGGCGCGGGAGCATCTGGCCAAGCTGATCGAGCTGGAGCCCGGTGCGCCGGAACTGCAGCAGCGGGCCGAGCAGCTGGAGCTCATCGGCAAGGAGGCGCCGGCGCTGACCGGCATCCTCGACTGGAGCGGCGTGCCGGGCTCGGCCCTGGACCGCATGCGCGGCCGGGTCGTCGTGCTGGTCTTCTTCCGCACCAAGCACATCCCCTGTGCCCGTAGCCTCCAGATGCTGTCGGCGATCGAGAAGGAGATGCGGGCCGAGGGCGTGACCGTCTGGGGTCTGAGCAAGGCCTACAAGCTGGGCAAGAACGACTGGAAGCTCGAGGACGAGATGCGCTGGCTCGCCCGTTACCGCGAGAACCCCGCGACCGTGATCCAGCGCGAACTCGGCTACCGGCCCGGCAACGACGACGAGGAGACCGAGGTCTGGAAGCCGCTGGCCGAGCCGATCACCGCGACCCTGGGCCTCACCGCCGACTTCGCCAACCACAAGGCCTACAAGGTGCGCCGCGTGCCGACCATCGCCCTGGTGGACAAGAAGGGCAATCTGCGCCTGGTCGAGGAGGGCGGTCAGCCCGAGGGTGGCTTCCAGGAGAAGATGCTACGGTCTTTCATCGCCCGGCTCGCCGGCGAGCGCTGAGCCGCATCGGCCTCCGGCCGGGTACCGCGGCAGCGAGGGCCGACGGGCTGCGAGCGGCGGTGGCGCTGCCGGAGCCAGGCCCGACCCGGGCAAGGCCGACGCTCGACCGCATCGCGGCCCTCGTCCCTGGAAGTCGTTGAGCGAAGCGGGCCCGGATGGAATTCAGGCGCAGGCGAGACCGCCGACGATGGCGCCGCTCTCGAGTCGGACCCGGCGGGTGCCGGGCAGCTCGATCTCCCGATCCACCGTGGCCACGATGGGCAGGCCGAATTCGCGGTGGATGGCGACGAGGTCCCCGATCTCGGGCGCCCGACCCCAGGGCGGCGTGACCAGGTCGGCGACGATCAGGCGGGGCGCGCCGAGCAACACGCGGGCGCAATCCACCTTGCGGCGCTCGCGCGCATCCAGCGCGCCGAAGGGGCGGTCGTCGTCGGGGTCGAGGCCGAGGACCGAGAACACGCGCTCCGGATCGACGCGGGGGGTCCGCCGGGTGTCGGCGACCATCTCGACCAGGTTGGAGCGGCCGTCGAGCCGGAACCAGGGGGCGAAGAAGCCGACGAAGGCGGCGAAGCCCTGGCGGAACAGCTCGGGCGTGGTCCGGCTGAGATCGATGCCGAAGAGCTCGATGTGGCCGGCGTCGGGGCGTTCGAGGCCGGCCAGGACGTTGACCAGCGCGCTCTTGCCGGCGCCCAGCTCGCCCTCGATCAGCATCAGCTCCCCGGAACCGAGTTCGAGGTCGACGCTCCGTAGCACCGGGACGAGGTGCTCGTCGATCCGGTAGGAGAGCTGGACACCCTCGAGAGTCAGGACGGAAGCTCGGGTCATCATGCGCCTCGATCGGTCCCGGAGCCCCGTTCGGGCTCCGAACACCCCGTTATCGAGCGCCTTCACCGCTCCTTACCGGAAAAGCCGCGCCGCCCCCGCCCAGGATGATCCGCGCCATGTTGACCGCGTTGACCATGAAGTGGACCAGCACCGGGGCCAGCAGGCCGGCGGTTTCGATCCAGAGCCAGCCGAGCAGGAAGCCGCAGACGGTGGCGAAGAGGGTCCAGGGCCAGAACCGTGACACCGGGCCGGTATGGAGCAGTCCGAAGCCGACACTGGTGATCACCAGACCGAGGATCTCCGAGCCGAGCAGGTCGCCGAGTTCGGTCTGGAGGAAGCCGCGGAAGAAGACCTCCTCGGCCAGGGCGGAGAGCAGGGCCAGGACGATGATGGCGCCGAGGCGGAGTTCGCCCAGACGCTCCCTCACCGCTTCCTCGAGAGCATCGAAGAGCCCACTCTTCGCCCGCAGGATGCCACTCGCGACCACCAGGGCGAGTCCCAGGCCGAGCCCGAGACCAAGATCGAGGAGGGGTGCCGAGCCGATCAGGGAACCCGGGAGGGATCGGCCCATCAGCAGCGCGCCGAGGCCGAGCAGGACGACGTAGGTGATGACGATGCCGGTGACCGGTCGCGGCACGCTGGTGTCGATCACGATCTCGTCGTCGTCGTCCTCGCCCATCGTCCGTCCTTCGGGTTGGCCCCCTCGCTCATCATGACCGCGAGAGCGAGGCGAGCCGGGCCGGCATGATAGCAGAAGGTCCGAAAGGGCGAGCCGCGCGCCCACTCGTCAGCCGGGGCCCGAGCCGGTAGATTGTCGGCCATGGGATGGCACAGCAGCGAGACCCTCCTGGCCCACGGCCTCTGCTTGCCGGCGCCTGACGCGGTTCGGGTCGCCGACGACGTTCGTCTCGACCGCCTCGCGCGGCACGACGTCGTCCTTCATCCGGGCGCGCGCCTCTCCGGCCCGGAAACCCTGCTCCTCGCCGGCGCCCGCGTCGCCGGGGAAGGCCCCGCGGTCCTGGTCGACGTCGCCCTGGGGCGCGGCGCCAGCGTCGCGTCCGGATCGGTGAGCGGTGCCACCCTCCTGGCCGGCGCCTCCCTGGGTCCCGATTCCCAGGTGCGCGCGGGCACCTTGCTCGAGGAGGAAGCCTCCACCGGCCACGCGGTGGGGCTGAAGCAGACCATCCTCCTGCCCTATGCCACCCTCGGCTCGCTGATCAACTTCTGCGACTGCCTCCTGGCCGGTGGCACCAGCCGCAAGGACCACAGCGAGGTGGGCAGCGGCTTCATCCATTTCAACTTCACCCCCTTCGGCAAGTCGGGCGACAAGGCCACGGCCTCCCTCTTCGGCGACTGCGTCCGGGGCGTCTTCCTCCGCGAACGACGGATCTTCCTCGGCGGCTCCGGTGGCGTGGTCGGTCCGATCACGGTGGGCTACGGCAGCGTGCTGGCCGCCGGTTCGGTCTACCGCAAGGACTACGGCGACGACCTGCTGGTCTACGGCGAGAAGCCACTGTCCGGGGCGCGGCCCTTCGATGCGCGCATCGTGCGTCGACCCGAGCGCAAGGTCGATCGGGCCCTGCGCTACGTCGGCGAGCTGCGCGCGCTCGAGGCCTTCCACCGTGAACTCAGGCTCGTCCGGGCGGGCGACGAGCTCGAGCGCGCGCTCGAGGAGTCGGCGATCGGGAGGATCTCCAGCGCGATCGACGAACGCCTGCGCCAGGTCGACCGGTTTCTCGACGGCGCCCAGGCCGAGGTCGGCGCCGAGGCCGCGCTCGACGATCTCCGCGCCCGCTGGTCGGGAGCCCGCCCCGTCCTCGCCGCCGCCCCGACCGCGGTCGACGAGGCGGCGCGGGCCGAATTCCTCGAGGCCGGCGACCTTCGACCCGACCTCGAGCATCCCGAATTCGTCCGGGCGCTGACCGACCACCGGGTCGCGGCCGGTCGGCGCTGGCTCGGCAGCATCGTCGCCGCGGTCACCACCGCCCTGTCCTGAACGAGACGAGGGGCCGACTCGGGCGAGTCGACCCCTCTCGTCGGTCCCTGGGCCTCATGCGCGGCCCCGGCGCTGCGGGATCAGCGGCGACCGGGGGGGCCCTCGGCCCACTCGGACCCGGTGATCCGGATCGCCTCCTCGGGACGACCCTTGGAATCGACGCGGCGCTGGCTCAGCCGCCGCAGGACCTCGATGCCACGCACCACCTTGCCGAAGACCACCTGCTTGTTGTTGAGCTCGCCCTGATCGCTCAGGCAGATGGTGAACTGGCTGCCGTGGCTACGGCCCGAGGCGCTGCGGCGCATCGACACCGCGCCGGGCTCGTGGATGGCGTCGTTGAGCTCGAAGGGCAGGTCCCAGGCCGGACCACCCTGGCCCCAGGTGTCGATCGACTTGTTCTCGTCACGGGTGTTGGGGCAGCCCAGGGCCATCGAGCGGAAGCTCGACACCTCGTGGAAGCCGAGGCCGACGTAGTAGCCTTCGCGCACCAGCTTCTTGAAGTTGGCGCAGGTCTCCGGCGAGGCCTGGTTGAACAGCTGGATCTCGAAGGCGCCCTCGGTGGTGTGGAAGACCGCGCGACCGCTGCGATCGAGCTCGGCCTTGGGCAGGTCCATCACCGTGTAGGTCTTGCGGGTCTCGATCTCCTCGCGGCAATCGGCGATGGCGGCCGCGACCATCGCGGCCTCCGTCGGACCGAGCTGGAGGTTGAGGCCGTGGCCGGGGAAGTCGCGCTGGATGCTCTCGAAGATCGAGATCGCCTGGTCGAAGCGGTCGAGCTTGAACAGGACGTTGCCCAGGTAGAAGCGGGCGATCGGTTCCGCCGAGCGGCCGGCGATCCGCGGCAGGAGTTCCTCCAGCTTGGAGGCGATGCCGGGGAGGTCGGTGATCGGGGTCACCCGCACCCGGGCGCGGAGCGAGTGCACGTGCTGGGGCACGATGGCGTAGAGCGCCGCCCAGGCCGCGTCGTCGTCCTGGATCCGCGTCGGCTCGACCGGCTGGCCGAGTCCGAAGAGCAGGGCCGTGATGGCCAGAATCTGCACGAACATGCTTTCCTACCTCCTCAGAAGCGCTCGAGCCCGAAGCGGGCGGCCAGGGCGTTGTACTCGTACTCCCGCGGGAAGCGGGCCTCGGTGATCTGCTGGAGCTGGCCGCGGGCCTGGATCAGGTCGACGGGGCCCATGGTCTCCAGTTCGGGATCACGGACCTCGACCAGGCGGGCCAGGTAGAACTCGTGGGTCAAGTGATCCTCGAGCGGCGCCGGAGCGACCTCGCCCGGCTTCATCGCGCGGAGCTGGTAGCAGGTCCTGAAGAAGGCCATCCGGCTCACCTCCGGGTCCTCGATGCGGCTCCGGTCCTCGCGGTTGGTGTCGAACTGGAAGAGGGGGCTGCGCCGCAGCTCCAGGCCCCGTTCCTGGACCAGCTTCTCGAAGACCGCGGGCCGGGCCTCGCGCTCGAGCCGATCCATCTCCAGGCGCACGCGCGACAGGCTACGGGCGCGCTCGCGGTTCTGCTCCGCCGGGTTGGTGAGCCCGAGTTCGGCGATCCGCTTGTCGGCGGCCTCGTTGGCCTCCTTCTCCAGCTGCTCGCGCTGCGGCGCCACCTGGGTGGCGACCCGCGCGGCGAGATCCCCGTAGATCGAACGGGCCTCCTCCTGAGCCGCCTCGGCGCCCATCAGCTCGTAGTAGAGTTCCCGCAGCTCGTCCTTGACCGTCGCGAACTCGGGGATCGTCGATTCCTTCTTGTCGTCGATGCGGAAGAAGTAGCGCACGTCCTCGAAGACCAGCACGGCCCCGCACATGCGCGGCCCGTTGGAGGCGAAGAGCTGGGTGAAGGCGGCGACGCCGATCTTCTGCAACGAGTCCATGGCCGCCCGCCGGTCGAGATCGGTGAACTCGATCGTGTGCAGGTGGTGCTTCGCGGCGATCGCGGGCAGATCCGAGTTGAAGCCGCCCTGGATCGCCTCCTTGAAGGCGTCGTCGATCAGGTGCTCGAGGGCGAGCTTCTTCTCGATCGTTCCCCGGACCAGCTCGAAGGGGCTCTTGATCTCGTCGATCGGCGTGCCGGGCGTGATGGTGAGGAACTGGCGCTCCGCCGGCGGGATCGACGCGATCAGCCGTTCGCGATTGGCCTGGAAGTAGGCCAGGGCGCGCTCACGGGACACCGTGCCACCCTGGGACAGCGTGTTCGCCTCCTCCTCGCCGTACTCGCGCGGATCGAGGTAGACCACCGTGCCGCTGATCCGCGCCGGCAGGCGGAAGCGGGCCTGGATGCCGGGGTTGCCCTTCCAGTAGTTCTCCAGGTCCTCGTCGCTGATCCCCTCGGCGCGCAGCGCGTCGCTGTGCTTCTTGCCCGAGAAGCCGGCGTAGTCGATCTGGTAGAGCAGCCGGTTGATCTTGAACTGATCGAAGGCGTCGTGCGTGGTCTGGCGCTCGTTGGTGAGCAGGAAGTCCTTGAGGCGATCGATCCGCATCCGGTCGGCCTCGTAGGCGAGACCCTGCTCCTGCCCGACCCCGGAGGTGGCCCAGCGTTCGACGATGCCGTTGAAGATCTCGGGGTTCTTCCGATGCAGGCGGTTGTCGAGCTCGGAGGCGGGCACGTGGATGCCGAGGCTGTCGGCCAGATCGACCAGCATCAGTCGGGTCCAGGTGTCGTCCTCGTTGGGCATGTTCTGGACCGCACCGTCCAGGCGGGTGATCAGGACCAGGAGGTCGTAGATCTCGCCGCGGGTCACCTCCCGCTGCCGGCCACCGATGGCGAAGCGCCCGGCGACGGCGTCCCGGTCCTCGGGAACCGGAATGCTCTCGATCAGCCGCTCCCGCGCCTCGCGCTCCTGGCGCAGCTCCTCATCGCCCTCCTGACCCCAGATCGGCAGGGCCAGTCCCAGACCGAGGAGCGCGATCAGGAGCAGGCTCCTCTTCCCGTCGCTCGAATGCATGCGTCAAACCTCCTGGCGGCCCCTTCGCTTGGGGGGCGCGGCATTGGATCTCGTGGTTGCCGGCAGTCCAGGTCCGGACGAGGACCGGACCGCGCGGTGAGTGGCCCAGGTTAGCGCGCCTCGTCGGTGAAATCGACTCGAAGAGGGACGGCCGAGCTCCTGGCCGGAGCCCGCGGCGCGCCCGCCGGAGGATTTTCTGGATTCGCTATCGGGCAGACGGCGGCTCTGGTATGTTCTACCCTCGCCCCGAGATCCGCGAACGATCGACGGAAGCGAGGAGCCCGCGCCGGGCTCCCCAATCCCGACTCGACCAGCTCGACTCCGCGCCGGCGGATTCAAGGCGTCTTTCGAGGACTCCCCGGGGGCTTGTGTGCATACCGTTCGAACGTGGACGAGGTCGAACCGGGTCGAGAGCCCCGGCACGCCACCGCGTCCCTGGAACGAAAACGAGGTCGGGCCCGGCTCGACCGGGACGACCAAGGAGACTGTTTACCTCGGCCACGACGTTCCACTTTCTCAGTTGACCCAGGTGAACACCCGACGGCGCCGAGCCACCCTTCACTCGGCGCCGTCACTTTTTCTCCGCTCCGCCCCCTCCGCCGGCGCAAGTCCGGGTCGCGAACCAACCTCCGCCGAAACGGCGCCTGGGATTTCATTCAGCCGCTAGAGTTTTCAGCGGGACCTCCCACATACCGATAAGGGATCGGGAGCACCTCGGTTGCGGCCAGCCGAGGCGCCGATCAGGCGACGTGCGCCGGGAGACCAGGAGGCCATGATCCGATTCCTTCGACGGTTGCAACACCGTGGACAGTTGAACCGGCTACGCGAGCGCGCGGACGTCGATTCATTTCCGCGTTCCTACGTCGAACTGTGCCGCGCGCTGCTTGGCCTGGGCGAATCCGCGTCAGCCATGGAGACCGCCCGTGAGGGTCTCGAGCGCTTCCCGCACAGTGAAGACCTGCGTGACATCCTCCGCCACACCTGGCGGCAGACCAAGACCTTGCGGATCGAGCAGCTTCGCCGCCAGTGCCACGAATGCCAGGACGAACTGCCCTTCGCGGAACTGGTCCAGATCTACCTCGAGTGCGAGGAGTACGACGAGGCGATCGAGGTCGCCGAGGAGCTGAGTCGACGCCTCCCGGAGAGTCTTCGCGGTCCCTTGATGCAGGCCGACGTCCTGCTCCGCCGCTTCTACAAGGACCACGTCGCGGCCGACGCCCGTCGGGCCGTCGCCCTCCTGAAACGGGTCACGGATGACCGGGAGGGCGACTTCGAGGCCAATTTCCTGCTCGCCCGGGTCTACCACTACGTCGGTGCCACCTCGAAGGCCCTCTTCCACGTCTACCGCGCCCTCGACGTCGAGCCCGATCACGAGGAGAGTCGGGCCCTTCATCGCCTCTTGATCAACATGCCCCTCGAGGACGGCGACGAGAACCTGCTCTTCCGCGCGGTCGAGGAGCGGGATCGCGGCAACACCCAGCGGGCCGCCGACCCGGAGGCCGCCGCCGCCGAGGCGAGCCGCCGTCTGGAACTCAAGAAGAACCTCGGGCGCCTCAGCCAGCTCGTCGGTGTCACCCGCGCGGCCTTCGTCAGCGACGACTGGACCTTCGTCGCCGAGAACGGCGAGTGCCGCCTCCTCGAGGAGGATGCCACCGACGCCCTCTGCGACATCGCGCGGGGCTTCCGCGCCGCCGCCGCCCTCAGCACCAAGCGAATGGGGCTCGGTTCCTTCCACTCCTCGCAGCTCATGGCCGGTGATCACACCCTGCAGTTCCATGCGGTGGGGCGCACCGTCCTCCTGGTCGAGTCGGACAAGCCGGCCCGAATCGACGTGATCAAGCAGGAATGCGTCGACTTCGTCGCCTCCTGCCTGCGCAAGTCGGGGGAACTGCTCCATGCGTGAGATCCTCAGCGAACTGAACACGACGCCGGGAGTGAAGGGCAGCCTCGTGGTCAGCCCCGACGGCATCGTCATCGCCTCCGAACTCTCGAACGAACTCGACGACGACACCACCGCCGCCCTGGTCGGCAACGTCGTCACCCAGACCCAGCGCCTGCTGCGCGTCGGCCGCTACTCCGACATGGAGAGCATGGTGCTGACCGCCTCGCGCGGGAAGATCGTCATTCGCAACCTGAGCAACTGCCACCTGGTGGTGGTCACCAACCAGTTCATCAACCTCGACCTGACCATGCTCGAAATCACGAGCGCGGCCGGGAAGATCCGTGAACTGGGCCGGTTGCCGGTCTGATGCGCCAAGGCTTGACGGCGCGGGTGCCGAGCCCGGCCGAGATGTGAGGTTTCGATCATGGTCCAATTGAATCTGGCGCTGCGTGAGATCAACTGCAAGGTCGTCTACTTCGGCTGCGGTCTCGGTGGCAAGACGACCAACCTCGAGATCGTGCACGAGAAGGCCGCTCCGGACAGCCGCGGCGATCTCACCTCGATCGCGACCGAGTCGGATCGGACGCTGTTCTTCGATTTCATGCCTCTCGACCTCGGCACGGTCAGCGGCATGAGGGTCAAGTTCCAGCTCTACACCGTGCCCGGTCAGGTCTACTACAACTCGACCCGCAAGCTGGTGCTGCGTGGCGCCGACGGCGTGATCTTCGTCGCCGACTCCCAGCGCGACAAGTTGGACGAGAACCTCGAGTCGCTCGAGAATCTCGCCGATTGCCTTCGCGAGCAGGGTCGCGACCTGGCCGAGATGCCGCACGTCATCCAGTTCAACAAGCGCGACCTCGGCGAGGTCTGCAGCGTCGAGGAGATGGCCGCGGCCCTGAACAAGTACGACGCTCCCTGCTTCGAGGCCGTGGCCTCGAAGGGCGACGGCGTGCTCGAGACCTTCAAGGCGCTCGCCGCCATGATGCTCGAGAAGGTCAAGGCCATGTCGACCGAGAGCAGCGCCAAGCCCGGCGGCCGGAGCCAGCGCCTCGGCGGCGACGCCCGCACCGGCGCCCAGCGGATCGCCACCGACGCCCATCGTCTCCAGGGCGGCATCGCCGCCACGCCGGTCGAGCCGATGCCGATCGCCCGGGAGGCCGCGCGGCCGGCGCCACGACCCCTGCCGGAGGCACCGGTCCGGCCGCCGCTGGAACCGTCCGCGCGCAGCATGCCGGCTGCGCCCAGGCCACTCGAGCCCTCGGCGCGGCAGCTGCCGCCGCTCGAGCCGAGACCGGTCGAGCCCCCGAGCCCGATCGCCGAGGAGCCCCCGGCCGCCCGGCCACAGGCGGCGAGCATGAAGCCGATCGCGGCCCCGGCCGCGGCCGAGCCCGCTCGGCCGGTCGAGGAGCCGCCGGTCGCGACCGCGGCGCGGGAACGCGTCCGCCCGAGCGTTCGCAGCGCCCGTCCCGAGCCCGAGGCGGCCGAGCAACCGAAGAAGCGCCGCAGCACCAAGACGTCTGCGGCCGTACGCGTCGTGGGCGGCGGCATCATGATCACCACCTCGGCCCGGCGACGCGAGCGCGCGTCGAAGGCGCCGCTGATCTTCGCCATCGTCGCGATCGTCGCTGCCGGCGCCGCTGCGGCCTGGCATTTCCTGATGTGAGGCCGTCCGCGGAAAGGGAACGAGTCATGTCCAAGAACTGCGAGAACCTGCGCAAGAACCGCCTGGTCTTCTATCAGGAAGACATCGACGTCATCGGCAAGATCCTCCGTCAGCTGATCGACATGTCCGGCGCCAAGTGCGCCATGCTGATCGACAAGGAAGGGCACATGGTGGCCCGCGAGGGCGCCACGCGCTCCTTCGACACCGATTCGCTCTCCGCCCTCGTGGCCGGCTCCTTCGCCGCCACGCGCGAGATGGCGAAGATGGTGGGCGAGGAGGAGTTCTCGGTCATGTTCCATCAGGGGCAGCGGGACAACCTACAGCTGACCTTGATCGACGACCGGACGATCCTCACCGTGATCTTCGACGATCAGACCCAGCTCGGCATGATCCGGCTCTACACCACCGAGGCCGCTCGCGAACTCGCCGCGGTCTTCGAGGCCAACAAGGAGCGGCCCGAGCAGGACATCGAGCTGGACGCCGACTTCGCCAGCGCCGGTCGCGCCAACCTGGACGACGTCTTCGGCAAGTAGCCGCCGCGGCGGCCCGTCCCCGAGCCCGAGGCGACGACGTCTTCCGACGTCGCCGCCCCTCGTCTATCCTGGGTTCACCAGGAGATCCGCGCGGGGGGCGGAGATGGACCGGACGATCGCCGAGATCATCAGGGAGATCCTGACCCGACTACGGGAGGCCCGTTCGCGCCAGCCGGCGCTGCGGGCCCTGATCGAGGTCCGTCTCGCGGGTCTGAGCGCGGACGAGGAGGTCCTGGGCCTGCTCGCCCGGGCGCTGGGCCGCGGGCCCGGCGAGCTGCGCCGGATCGCCTCCTGGCTGACCGACGTCCTCGACTCCACGGGCCCGCGGTCCCTGCATCGCTGCGTCAGCGTGAGCTGCGGCGCCAAGGGCGCCGCGGACTTCTGGGCCGAGTTCGGCCCCTGCCTGGAGCGGGCGGGACTCGGCCGCGAGGTCGTCCCCGTCCATTGCCTCGGCCAGTGCGAACAGGGCCCGTCGCTGGCGCTGGGAGAACGCGTCTACACCGCCGGCGCCGATCTCGTCGTGGTGGACGATCGACCCTGGCGCGAATCTCCCTTCAGCCAGGAATCCTGAGCTGATAGCTTGCGAATGCCCCTGGTCGTGCCGCGCACGGAGGCGGCATCCTGTTCCGACCGGAGGCGCGATGACGGGCCGCGAGCTCGACGACTGGGATCTGCTCGAATCCGCGACGGCGGAGGACGGCCGCGGCTTCGCCGAACTCGTTCGGCGGCACTACCGCGCCGCGCTGGCCTTCGCGCGCCAGGTCCTGGGCGACCAGCACAAGGCCGAGGACGTGACCCAGAAGGCCTTCGTGAACGTCTTCGTCGCCCGCGAGCGCTTCGAGCGCAAGGCGCGCTTCCGGACCCTCCTGTTCCGGGTCGTGGTCAACCTGGCCCTGAACGAGGTGGCCCGCGTTCGCGGGGCCCGCAGCTTCAGCGAGCTGGCCGAGGAGGAGAGCGAGTTCCAGGTGCCGGCATCGCCCGGGGAACTCGATCGTCCGGAGGCCGCGGCCGAGGCCCGGGAGCTGGGCCAGATGATCGAGAACGGCCTCATGCGCCTCAGTCCGCGTCATCGCGCGGCCCTTTACCTGCGCGAATACCAGGGCCTGCCCTATGGCGAGATCGCGACCACGCTCGACGCGAGTCTGGCCGAGGTGAAGATCTGGATCCATCGTGGGCGGGCGGCGCTGCAGCAGATCCTCAGGCCCTACCTCGATCGGGGGGAGAGCGTGCGATGAACGAGAGGGACCCGCAAGAGGAGCTCGACGCCTATCTGGACGGCGAGCTGTCCGAGGCCGAGCGCGAGGCCCTGGACGACGAGCTGGAGCAGTCGCAGGACCTGCGCGGCGACCTCGATCGCCTCCGCCGCACCAGCGGCAGCCTGAGGGCCCATTTCGCCGAGGCGAGCGAGGCCCTGGTCGACGAGCGTGGCGAGGCCATCGCGGTCGAGCGCATCGTCCGGATGAGCACGCAGGAGCTACGCCGCGACCAGGTCGTCCGCCCGCGGCGGCGGCCTTCGCCCCTGATGATCGCCGCCGTGATCGTGGTGCTGGCCGGCCTCGCGATCCTCGTCCTGGCGCCCATCCTGGACGACGAACCGGACCCCGGTCGCCTGGTCGACGGGACGATGAAGAGCCTGGAACGACAGGCCCTCGAGTTCGAGCTGTCGCTCGGTGGGCTCCTCCACCGCCTGCCGCTGGCGCTCGCGGGCCAGAGCGCGGCCGATCTCTCCCGGGGCACGCTCCGGCTCGGTCCCGATGGACTCTTCCATCTGGTGCTGGGTCAGGGCGAGGACGGAGCCCTGGTCGAGGCCGGCCGGGATTCCCGGGGCCTCTGGCTGGCGGCCGGTCCGACCGAACCGATCCGCCGCCTGCGCGGTATCGAGAGCGAGACCGGCCTCTTCCGCGGGGTCCTCGGCTTCGGCGACCGGTTCCGCGACCTGCTCGAGGAGGCGAGACGGCGGCCCGAGGCGGTCCAGCTGGTGGGCCAGGTCAAGGACGAGCTGTCCCGGCCCCTGTGGAAGGTCCGCCTCCTCGACGTCGCGGGCGGCCACGGCGGCGAGCTCTGGTTCGACGATTCCGGCCGCCTGGCCAAGGTCTCGATGGCCGGGATCGTGGCCCGGGTCAATCACGAGGCCGGGCTCGGCCGGGCCGATTTCGAGCTGGACCACATTCATCCCGACCGGACGATCGAGGACGAGGAACGATGAACCCCAGGGATCTACCCATCGAGGTCTGGGAGGCCCTCTGCCGGCGCTGCGGCAAGTGCTGCACCGAGAAGGTGGAGGTCGACGGCAAGATCTACATCACCAAGAAGTACTGCCGCTTCCTCGATCCCGAGACCAAGCTCTGCCGGGTCTACGAGAACCGCTTCGAGGCCGAACCGGGCTGCGTCGACGTCCCGGCCGGGATCAAGATGGGTGTTTTCCCGGCCGATTGCCCCTACGTGGCCGACATCCGCAAGTACCAGGCCGCGATCGAGGTCTGGGACGACCCGGCGATCGACGAGGCCATCCGCGAGCTGATCGGCGAGGATGCCCTCTGAGACCGCGCCCGAGCTTGCTCAAGCCGCGGTGCTCCCCGCTCCGATGAAGACGATGTCCGCATTCATCACCGGGGATGCCTCATGGGCCGAGATACCGATCATCCGCGCTTCAAGCGCAACAACTTCACCGTCGACCGCCCCTGGCAGCTCTCCGTCTACCGGAACCTGGCCCTGGTCATCCTGATCACGGTCGCGCTGCTGATCGCGGGACTCTACGTGGTCCTGACCCGGAACCCGGCCAGCCAGTGGTCCGGGCGCCAGATCGGGATCATCGCCGTGGCCGTGGTGGTCCAGTTCCTGGGGGTCATGTTCCTCTCGCTCTGGGTCGTGGCCCAGCGGGTCACCCACTCGGTCGCCGGCCCGGCCCGGCTGATCAAGACGGCCGTCGACGGCCTGCTGGAGGGCGACTACGACCGCCGTCTGGCCCTGCGGCGCCACGACTACCTGAAGGATCTCGCCGCCTCGGTGAAGCAGCTATCCGACCAGCTCCGCGGCCAGGCCGCGCTGAAGGAGGAGATCTGCCTGGAGCTGGAAGGCGCCCTCGAGCAGGGTGACGGCGAACGCGCCCAGGTCCTGGTCCGCCGCCTCCGGGGCCTGAGCGGGGCGGCCGCCCCGGCCGAGGACCCGAGCCCGGTCGCCACCCGGACCTGATCTCGACCTCGCCAGGGGTTTGGACAGTTTCCCGAGCCTGTGCTACCGTGCGCCGGAACACGAGACCCCGACGACGGTTCAGGATTGAGCAGAAGAAGAGGCCCGAAGCCCGCCTCCTCCCGTTCCCGGCCCGAGGCCGACGAGAACGAAGGAGCGCCGAGCTCGGGTGAAACCGCTACCGACCTCGATGCCAAGTCCTCCGGCAGCAGACGCCGGAGGCGTGACAGAAGCCGTCCGACCCCAGATGACATCCTCGAGGCGGACAGTCTCGAGGACGGCCACGAGCGCAACATCGACCCGGTCGCCGCCGGGGCCGCCATCTACGCCGACCACGGTCTCGACCTCACCAAGATCAACGAGGATGCGGTCAAGGTCCTGCGCCGGCTCAACCGCCACGGCTTCCAGAGCTATCTCGTCGGCGGCTGCGTCCGCGACCTCCTGGTGGGGCAGGAGCCGAAGGACTTCGACATCGCCACCTCGGCGACGCCACGGCAGATCCGCAAGCTCTTCCGCAACAGCCGGGTGATCGGCCGGCGCTTCCGCCTGGTCCACATCCACTTCGGCGACCACATCATCGAGGTCAGCACCTTCCGCAGCAACGCGCCCCGGACCGAGGACGACGACGATCCCTTGATCCGGCGCGACAACGTCTTCGGAACCGCCGACCAGGACGCCCTGCGCCGCGACTTCACCATCAACGCGCTGTTCTTCGACATCGAGAACGACCAGGTCATCGACTTCGTCGGCGGGATGAAGGACGTCAAGCGGCGCCTGATCGAGATCATCGGCGACCCGGTCCAGCGCCTCCGCGAGGACCCGGTCCGCATGCTGCGCGCCGCCAAGTTCGCCGGCCGCCTCGACTTCGATCTCGCCGCCGACCTCTTCGACGCCATCGGCGAGGTCCGCCACGACCTCGACAAGTGCCCCGCACCGCGGCTCTTCGAGGAGCTCCAGCGCCTGCTCAGCCGGGGCAGCGCGCTCGGCGCCTTCGAGGTCCTCTACGACACCGGTCTGCTCGAGGTCTACCTGCCGGAGGTCGCCGCCTACCTGGACGAGGACCGCCAGGTCGAAGGTCTGAACCTCGGCGGCGAGCAGCGGCTCTGGAACACCCTCCGTGCCCTCGACCGCCACGAGCTGGCCAGCGACATCGGGTCGAGCGCCGTGGTCAAGCTCGGCGCCCTGCTCTGCCACCTGTTCGACCAGGTCCTCCATCACCAGGGACCGCCCCCCGGCGGCATCTCGGCCGCCGACTTCGACATCGGGGTCGTGACCGAGCGCATCCTCAACCCCCTGGCGGCGCGCCTGCAGATGCCGCGCCGCGACATCTACCGCCTGAAGCAGGTCGTCATCGCCCTGCGCCGGCTCCTCGCCCGCAAGGCCAGCCGCCGCAAGCCCTCGCCCAACCAGTTCGTGCGCAAGGAGTACTTCCTCGACTCCCTGCTGATCTTCGACCTCTATTCCCAGGGGCTGGGCCAGTTCCATGGCGAGGTCCACCGCTGGAAGGAGCGCTACGAGGAGATCACCGGCCGGCGCTACCCCGGCAGCACCTGAAGCGGAACCGGGCCGGGCTCAAGTCTGCAAGTTCATGCAGCCGATGAACCGATCGGAAGAACACCGATCGAGGAAAAGGCATGTCCACCCGCAAGGCCCGCGTCTCGCTGTGCATGATCGTCAAGGACGAGGAGGATCACCTCGACGCCTGCCTGGAGTCGGCACGGCCCTACGTCGACGAGATCTGCGTGGTCGACACCGGCTCGACCGACCGGACCGTGGCCATCGCCGAGGCCCACGGCGCCCGGGTGAAGCACATCGCCTGGCCCGACGACTTCGCCGAGGCCCGCAACCACTCCCTGGCCATGGCGACCGGGGACTGGATCCTCGTGCTCGACGCGGACGAGCAGCTCCGTCCCGGTCAGGAAGCCGAACTCGCCGCCTGCGTCGACCATCCGAAGCTCGTCGCCGCCTTCCAGCGGATCATCAACCACGGTGACGAGGGCCGTCAGGTCAGCTGCCTCATCATGCGGCTGTTCCGCAACCGGCCCGAGCATCGCTTCCGGGGCGCGATTCACGAGCAGATCATCCCGCCGGTGCTGGAGACCGCCCGGATCGACGGGCTGCGGGTCCTGGACGAGTGCCTCGACATCGACCACTACGGCTACACCGAGGCCCTGCGGGTCTCGAAGGACAAGGACCGGCGCAACCGCTTCCACTTCGAACGGGCCCTCGAGAAGGAACCGGAGGACGCCTACGTCTGGTTCAAGTACGGCGACTTCCTGCGCCGCTTCGACGACCAGGGACCGGCCATCGAGGCTCTCGGCCGCGCCTGCGAGCTGATCCGCGCCATGCCGGACCAGGAGGTCCACGAGCTGACCTACTGCGCCGAGCCCTTCGCCCTGCGCGCCCTCGAGCTCGTCCGCCAGCGCCGCTTCGACGAGGCCGAGGCCGACCTGGAGGCCGCCCGGAGGCTACGCGAGACCCCGATGATCCACTGGACGCGGGGCCACTTCCTGCTCGAGGTGGGGCGCTACCAGGAGGCCTACGACAGCTTCGCCGCCTGCCACGCCCTCGATGGGAAATCCGTCCACGTCCCCGCCCAACCCGGGATCACCTCCGGGCGCTCGGTCTTCGGGATGGCCCGCGCCCTCCTGGGGCTCGGGCGCCAGGACGAGGCGATCGCCCGCTTCGAGTCGGGCTACGCCAGCTACCCCGACTGCGCCGACCTGATGAAGGCCTGCGCCCGTATCCGGATCTTGAGGCGCCAGCACAAGGACGCCCTCGGCCTGTGCATGGACTGGCTCCAGCGCAATCCCGAGGACGCCGAGGTCTGGCAGATCGGCTCCGAGATCCTGATGGAGCTGGGCGTCTGGGAGCGGGCCGAGGAGTGGATCGCCCGGGCGAGCAGCTTCGCCGGTCACGAGGAGGTCGCCGCGATCACCGCGATCCGCGGCGAGTGCCGGCTCGGCAACGGCGCGATCGAGGAGGCCCTCGACCTCTTCCATGCCGCGCTCGATTCGCAGCAGGGCCGCGCCGGCTTCGCGCTGGTGCTGAGCATGCTGGGCGAAGCCCTTCCGGCGACGATCACCGCCCGGCCCGCCGAGCTCCGGGCGGCCGTGGCCGCGGCCATCCGGCGGCTGGCGCAGGCCCCGGAGGCCGAGCGGATGCTCGAACTCCTCGCCGCCGGCATGCCGGCCGATTCGCCCCTCGCCGATCTCGTCCCGGCCCCGCTGGGACTGGGAGCCTGAGGTGCTTTTCCAAGGCGGCCGTGGAGGTTAGGTTGCCGATCGGGGTAAGCCCGCAGGTCCATCGCAGGGGTTCGTCATGGCCTTCGCCGTCATCTCCGACGTGCACAGCAACATCGAGGCGCTGACCGCCGTACTGGCGGACATCGACGCGCGCGGCCTGGACCCGATCTACTGCCTCGGGGACGTCGTCGGCTACGGCCCGGACCCGGAGGCCTGCATCGACCTGGTCGAGCGGCGCTGCAAGGTGACCATCCGCGGCAACCATGACGAGGCCCTCTTCAGCGGCGCCGACCGCTTCAATCCCTACGCCCGCCACGCCATCGATTGGACCAAGAGCCGGATCAAGCCCGGCCTCTTCCGTGGCCGGGCGACGACCCGACGGTGGCGCTTCCTCCAGGAACTACCCCTCGATCACCGGGAGGGCGAACACTACTTCGTCCACGGCTCGCCCCGCGACCCGGTCAACGAGTACGTCTACCGCGAGGACGTGTTCTTCAACGCCGAAGGCAAGCTCCGGACCATCTTCAAGACCGTCGACCGGCTGCTGTTCATCGGCCACACCCACCTGCCGGTGGTCATCTCGGATGCCCTCGAGACCTTCGTCCCCGGCGAGCAGGGCTTCGAGATCGCGCTCCAGCCCGGGCGCAAGTACCTGGTCAACGTCGGCTCCGTGGGCCAGCCGCGCGACCGCGACGTCCGCGCCTGCTACGTCGAGGTCGACGACGATCTCGTCCGCTACCACCGGGTCGCCTACGAGGTCGAGGCCGTGGTCAAGAAGATCGGCGCCAACCCGGCCCTGGACTCGGTCCTGGGCAGTCGCCTCCTGGTGGGCATGTGAAGAATTCGCCTAGAGCGCGGGACGGAGCTTCAGCCGATCCCGCCCCTGATCCGAAAGCCATGAATGGAAGAGGCTTAGGCCCCCATCCCCTTGACAGGGGACCCGGCGCGGGACAACCTAGCCGCGATCGAATGCCCGCCCCGGTCCGCGAGTGCGGCCGGCGCGGATGAGGTCTGGAGCCGGATCCGGACGGATCGGGTCGGAACGCGCCTGCTCGGACGGGCGCGAAAGCCGGCCCGTCGGCCCGCGGACTCCGGATCGGAGGAGAGCATGACGGACAAGGTCGAGATCGCCATCAAGACGCACGTCGGCATGGTCCGGAGCGAGAACCAGGACCACTTCGGCGTCTGCCTGCCCTCCGGGCCCGAGGAGGAGAAGAGAAAGGGCGCCCTGGTCGTCGTCGCCGACGGCATGGGTGGCCATTCGGGCGGGCAGATCGCCAGCCATACCGCCGCCGACGCCATGGTCTCGACCTTCAAGGCCTCGAAGCTGCAGGCCATGCAGGATCTGCTCGAGGAGTCCATCCTGGCCGGCAACGAGGCGGTCAAGAAGAAGCAGGAGTCGAATCCCCAGCTCCGCGAGATGGGGACCACCTGCGTCAACACCCTGATCCGCGGTGATTCCCTGATGGTGGCTCACCTCGGCGACTCGCGCTGCTACATGTTCCGCGGCCACGAGAACGCCCAGGTCACCCGTGATCACACCTACCTGAACGAGCTGATCGACATCGGTCTGCTCACCCCCGAGCAGGCCGAGGGGCACCCGGACAAGAACATCATCACCCGCTGCGTCGGCATGTCACAGCGCCTGGAGATCGACTACAACCACCGGACGATCGAACGTGGCGACATCTTCGCCATGTGCAGCGACGGCCTCAGCAACCTGGTCAAGCTCGACGAGGTGGGCGAGATCGTCCGCAAGAACGAACCGGAGAAGGCCTGCGAGATCCTGATCGACCTGGCCAACAAGCGGGGCGGCGACGACAACATCACGGTCGCGGTGATCCGCATCAACGAGATCCCCGAGGAGGACCCGGAGCTGGCGAAGCTCGACGCGGCCCGACGGGCTCAGGCCAACGCCGACCGGACGCCCATCATCAAGCGCGAGGATCTCGATCCCGCGCTGCTCGACGACTCGGAGGCGGACACCGCCGAGGGAAGTCCGAGACCGCGAACCAGTCACATGGCGATCCAGAAGGTCCTCGACTCGGGCTTCGGCAACGCCACCACGGCGCGCGTGCCGAGGGCCGGCGGCGACGGTCTCCTCGGGGCCGCCAACAGGGCCTGGTTCTGGCTGATCGGCGCCGAGGTGCTGGTCCTCCTGCTTCTTCAGTTCTGGATCGGTCGCTACTGAACCATGATCGGCACGCGAGTCGGCAAGTACACGATCACCCAGGAAATCGGCGACGGTGGCCATGCCTTCGTCTTCAAGGGTGAGGGTCCGAACGGCGAGGCCGTGGCGATCAAGATGCTGAAGCCCAGCGTCGCCGGTGAGGACAGCCTCGAGAAGCGCTTCGTCCTCGAGGCCGAAGCGCTGAAGAAGCTCAAGCACCCGCACATCGTCGATTTCTACGACTACATCTACAAGGACGGCTACCACTACCTCGTTCTCGAGCTGATGGATCAGGGCTCGGTCGAGGATCTGATCAAGACCATGGGCGCGGTGCCGCCGCGCTACGCCGTGCCGATCTTCTACAACGTCCTCGACGCGATCGACTTCAGCCACAACCACGGCTACATCCACCGTGACCTGAAGCCGAACAACATCCTGATCAACTCCGAGGGCCAGGCGAAGCTCACCGACTTCGGCATCACCAAGGTCGTGGGCGGTCAGAATCTCACCCGCAAGGGATTCGTGCTGGGCACGACGCTCTACATGGCGCCGGAGTTCATCTCCCAGGGCGTGGTCTCGATCAAGACCGACGTCTACGCGCTCGGCGTGACCTTCTACGAGATGCTCACCTCGCACAAGCCCTTCGAGTACGAGCGCGAGGACGAGCCGCTACGCGACTTCGCGCTCCGGGTCTGCCAGGGCAAGGCGACGCCGCCCACGGCCTACAAGCCGCTGCCGCCCCAGCTCGAGCGCATCGTGATGAAGTCGATCGCGCAGAACCCCAAGGACCGCTACAAGTCGGCCAAGGAGTTCCGTCGCGATCTGGCCCGCAATTTCCCGGACCTGATCAACCGCGACATCGTGATCCCCTCGGGGCGGGCGATGACGCGCTACGTGAAGATCGACGATCTCAAGGACCTCGGCCCCAAGGTCGCCACCCGGGAGACCGGAACCGGTGGTCTGCCGGTGGGGATCCGCGCCGCGATCGCCGCGACCGCGCTGATCATCGCCCTCGGCAGCGCCCACCTGGCGCCGACCTGGTTCCCGGACGAGCTGGGCAAGACCTCGCCCGGGCTGATCTACGGTCTCGGCGGTGGCGTCGGCCTCCTGGTCGCCTTCCTGCTCTACTTCATGCTGCCGCGACCGCGTCGGCACCTGCAGGCCGCGCCGGCCATGGCGCCGGCGGCGGCGACCCAAGAGGAGTCGAGCGTCAGCGGCTTCGATCAGGAGGATTCCTCGATCCCCGAGTTCGAGGACACGATCCCCTTCGCCGACCAGTACCGCAGCAACAAGCCGGCGACCATGACCGAGAATTCGGAGCTCAACGCCTACCTGGTGGTGATCTCCGGGCCCGACAAGGGCCGTCGCTTCGGTCTGCGCCCGGTGTCGCGCATCGGTCGCGATCTCCGGCTCGACATCCGACCCCACGATCCCGAGATCTCGCGCCACCACACGACCATCACCTTCGATGGCCGTGGCTTCACGGTGGAGGATCTGAATTCCACCAACGGCACCTTCCTGAACGAGGAGCGGGTCAGCGGCAAGCGCGCCCTGAAGTCGGGCGACATCATCCGCGTCGGCTCCTCCTCGATGCGCTTCGAGTTCGGCGGCGCCGCCGGCTGACCGGCGGCGATCCCGTTCAGGGCGCGGCGAAGAAGCCCTTCGGATCCAGTTCGAGCAGGTAGAAGTCGCCGCCGCCCAGGCGGATCGGCTCGGGCAGCTTGCGTACCAGGTAGGGCAGTCGCCCCTCCGGGCTCGGGTCGCGGAGCCAGAAGGTGTCGGCCGTCTCGGCCGGATCCCAGAGGATGAAGACGCGGTCGAAGGAGCCGGCATGGGGCCGGAAGGCCTCACGCAGGAAGTCGTAGGACGCCCGCGTGCGCACGCCCGGAATCATCACCGCGTCGACGTAGAAGCGGTCGGCGGCGAGGCTGAGCGAGCTCATCACGAAATCGCGGGAGCCGAAGATCCGCGCCATCGCCCGACCCCGATCGCGGAAGGCCTCCGTGCGGTAGGAGGCATGGAAGCCGACCCCGCGCCAGGCCGAGTAGCCGGCGACCGCGGCGAGCAGGACCAGGAGGGCGACGCCGAGAGGGCGCCGGGGCGCCTCGCGGTCGCGCTCGAAGCCGAAGAGCGCGCCGGCGGCCAGGAGCGCGAAGAAGACGCTGCCCATCAGGAACCAGAACTCGTGCTTCGCCGCGTGGCTGCGGAAGGCGAAGGCCGGCAGGGCGCCCGCGACGAGCCCCGCCACCGCGACCTTGGCCAGCGGGCTCCTCAGGCCGCCGGCGAGCGCGCGGAGCAGCCCGAGGCCGGCGAGGGCGAGGACCGGAATGCCGACGGTCCGGAGCAGGTGCCCGCCGAGGCTCGGGAAAAAGGGCGGTTCCTTGCCGGCGAGCGCCCGGTGGATGTCGGATTGCTGCTGCATCTGTTTGCCGTCGAAGGCGAGCAGCAGTCGATGCGCGTGGTCCGCGAGGTTCTCGAGGCCGCCGCGGGCCCAGACCAGCCAGGCGCCCACCACGACCAGGGAGATGCCGAAGGGCAGGCCGATCAGGAAGGCGCGACGGAGTCGTTCGCCGGCCCGACCGCTCTCGAACAGGTCGATCAACCACATGCCCGGCACCAGGAAGTAGGCGAACCAGTCGGTCAAACCGGCCAGGAAGGCGAGGGCGAAGTAGCCGAGGTAGCCGCGCCCTGCGTCACGCCAGGCCCGCCAGCGCGCCAGCGTGATCGGCGCCATCGCCAGGCAGAGCAGGGGGATGTCGACCATGTTGCCGTACTGGTAGAGGAGCGGCAGCGAGCTGAGGAGCATGAGCGTCGCGGCCGTGACCTCGGGCCGGGCGACCCGACGCAGGCCGAGCCAGACCATCACCAGGCTGAAGCCCAGCATGCCCAGCATGGCCCAGCGTAGGGAGGCCTCGTCGCGACCGAGGTGGAGGTAGGCCGGGTAGAGGAAGAAGTAGCCGGTGCCGGGATGATTGGCGTAGGGGCGCCAGATCGCCGGATCGTCGCGGTGGAAGAGCTCGGGTCCCAGCATCCGCTTGGCGAAGAAGCCGTGGGCCGCGAGGCCCTTGCAGGCGTAGCCGTAGTAGGCGCCGCCGTTCACGCCGCCGAGCGAGTTGTCCCAGGGTTCGGCGCGCCAGGCGACGTGGCAGCCGAGCAGGAGAAGGATGAAGGCCGTGGCGAGGAGCTGACTGGCGCGTTGCATCGGAACCGATTATGGGTCAGCGGCTCCCGAGCCACCAGAAGAGGAGGGCGACCAGGGCGACGACGAGCACGCCGATCACGATGTAGAGCGCGGGGCTCCGGCTGACCACGGGCTCGTCGAAGCGGATCTGCTCCTGCTCGAGGGAGGTGCTGCCGCTCGCCGGTCGTCCCCGCTCGCCGGCGACCCGGGCCGGGCGCGGACCGGCGCCATCGATCGACACGGTGAGCCGCGGGCCGCTCAGGCCGAGCCCGATCTCGTCGCCATCGTTGAGCGACGCCCGGCGCACGACGGCGCCGTTCAGGTAGGTGCCGTTCAGGCTGCCCATGTCATAGAGGACGTAGCCCGCGTCCTCGAAGCGGATCTCGGCATGCTGGGCCGAGACGGTCGGGTCCCGGAAGGGGTCGAGGGCCACGTCGTTCGGCTGCCCGCGGCCGATGAGGACGCTCTCGCGCTCGAAGACCTCCCGCTGCCCGGAGTGGCTGCCCGACTTGTGATCGATCACGACACGCATGAAGCGACTCTCGGTTTCCACAAGATCAAGGCGCGACGGACGAGTTTAGTTCGATCGTGGCCGATGGGGCAAGAACTCTTCGTCCGGTCCCGGCCCTCGTCCCCAACTCAGGGCTTCAAAGCCACTTCCAGGCGATCCTCGGCGATCGTCACCGGTCCCTTCGGCGTCAACAGCTCGAGGACGAGACGATAGCTGCCGTCGACCCCGGGCGCGCTGGTGATCTCGGCTCGTCGACCGGCGGTCGGCAGTGTCGTCTCGTTACCGTCGGGCCCGATCAGCCGGCAGCGCAGCGCGCTCTCGGGGACGACGTCCTGGAGGCGCCAGCCGATCGCCACCGGCAGCTTGCCGACCCGACGACGCGCCTCGTCGAGATCGAAGGTCGCCGGCCCGTTCACCACCTGCACCGACCAGCCCGCGGCGCTGAGGTTGCCCTGACGATCGGCCACCTCGACCGCCGGCGAGCCCGTGACGCTCACCGGAAACCGGAATTCGGCGCGATCGTCCTCGGGCAGGGCCGCGGCCGCGTCGAGACCCCGCAGGTCGAGGCTCGCGCGCTTGATGCCGCCCGCGTCCTCGATCCGGAGTTCGAGATCGTCCGCGGCCTGCCAGAAGAAGTGGTCGGTCCGGGGATCGAGCGCCTGGCCGCCGGCGAGCAAGGTGATCGTCGGTCCCTTGCCGTCGTCGTCCGCGAACCGGGGCACGAGGGCGAACTCGAAGCGCTTGCCGACATGGTTGCCGGCCAGGTCCCAGGCCTCCACCTCGAGGCTTCCCGGACCCTGGACCGACACCTGTAGCGCGACCCGCTCGGCGGTCTGGACCGGCGGCCGGGTGCGGACGCCGCCCTTGCGGTCGACCTTGAGGCGGGTGAGATCGAGGGCCTCGTCGGCGATCCGCAGCTCGAAGTCCTTCGCCTCGTGGATCTCGATCTTGCGGAAGGGCAGATCACCCGCGAGATCCACGCCGCCCTCGTCCTCGAGTTCGACGCTGGGCAGGGTGGCGTCGTGCTCGACCGTGAAGCGACCCAGTTCGAGTTCGCGGCCGTAGCGGAGCACGGCCAGCGTACCGGTGATGCTCGTCCTGTCCGCCCCGAGATCGAAGGAGAGCCGGAGCGGTGGCCGACCGAGGTCGAGGCCGCGCGCCTCGGCCTCACCGTCGATGGCGACCAGGAGCCGGCCGTCGCGGCTGCGGCCTTCGACCTCGAATGCGATCTCGGCCCTGCCACCGTTGAAGCGGACCGGGCCGCCGAGGAGGTCCCGGCCGTCCAGCGTCGCCGCGACCAGACGCGGTGCCTCGGGCTCGATCGGCCGGATCTCGAAGCTCCGTTCCAGGTCGTTGCCCGACCAGTCCGTGGCGCTGATCGTCACCCGCGTCACCCGATCCGCGCCGGGATTCGCCTCCGCGGGCAGCGCGATGGCGAGCCCGCGCCGATTGGTCGCCTGGCTGACCAGGTTGCCGTCGACGCTGACCTCGGCCGCACGCAGCAAGGTGCCGTCGAGGATCTCGAGCCGCAGCTTCTCCTCGGCCGCGACCCCGACCACGTCGTCCTCGACCGGGATCTGTTCGCGACGATCGCTGCGGAACTCGACCTGCGGCCGATTGAGATCGCGGAGGAAGTTGAGGCGCAGATCGTGGCGGGGCGCGCCCTCGAGCAGGATCGAGAGTTCGACCCGGCGATCCGGACGTTCCGCGTCGAGGTCGAGCGGGATGACGTAGCGATGGTCGCTGCCGACGGCAGGTTTCGAGTCGATCGTGACCTCGGCGATCGAACGCCCGAGGCTCGCGCCATCGATCACCAGCTCGAGGTCGCCGGTCGCCGGCGCGCCGAGCGGTGCCTGGATCGCGGTGCCGAGATCGAGGCGACCGCCGTCGGGCCAGATCAACTTCGCCGAGCCCAGCAGGAGTTCGCGACTGACCGCCGTCCGCAGCGATTCGTAGCGGCTGCGCTGGTTGTCGCTCATCCGCTGATCGGCGGTCATGTCGAGCAGGCTCATCCGCGCCCGCGCGGCGGATTCATGATCCTCCTCGACCTCGTCCAGCGTCCGCCCCACGGCGCCGTAGTCGGCCAGGAGCCAGGCTCGCCAGCCGATCAGAAGCAGCAACAGGAACGCGATCGCCCTCAGTGCCAATGCGCCGCCTCCGCCGTTCATGCGCCCCCTTCGGTGATCGGCCGCTGCTCGTCGACCCGGCCCCTCGCCGGGGACGACTCGGAACATCATAAGTCGCGCTGGGTATCTTGTTTAGTGGCGGCCCAAAAAGGCCTTCCGCCCTAGCCGGACGTGGTCGCCGGCTCCGCGCGCGTGCCGCCCGGAGGCTCGGTCCGTGGAAGGGCCGAGCGCCGTGGGTCAGTCCTCCGGGCCGCCCTTCGTGCCGAGCAGGCGCCGGAACCAGCTTCGCGGCGATTCCGGCGGCGGGCTCTCGGGGAAGGCGGCCAGATCGCCGCTCTCCTCGCTCCTCGCCTCGCTGAAGGCGGCCTGGAAGGCGGACCGGAGCTGGGCGACCGAAGCCCAGCGCTCGGCCGGGTTCTTGGCCAGGGCCCGATCGACCACCTTGAGCAGCTTGCGCGGCTCGAAGTCGGGCAGCCGGTCCCGGAGTCGCAGCGGGCAGAGGGTCATGTGCTGGTAGGCCTGGGCGAGATCGGGGCCCTCGAAGGGCGGCTCGCCGGTGATCATCGCGTGCAGGAGGCAGCCGACCGCGTAGACCTCGGCCGGGCCGCTGACCGGCCGGCCCCGGAAGCGCTCGGGCGCGCTCCAGGCGGCATTGGTGCCCTTCGAGACGATAGGGTCCAGCTCCTCCGGACCCCGGCCGAAACCGAAGTCGGTGAGCTTCACCGTGTCGAACTCGTCGAGCAGGACCGATGAGGGCCGCAACCTGCCGTGGTGGCGGCCCGCGGCGACGAGGGCATCGAGCAGGCCCTGGCCGATCTGGAGGATCCGCCCGGCGGCCATGCGGCCCTCCTCCAAGAGGACCCGCGCCAGCGAGGAGCCGCGGACCAGCTCCAGGCGGGCCCAGGCGATCTCGGCCTCGATGCCGCAGGCCTCGACCCGGAGGATGTTGGCGTGGTCGAGGTCCTGCTGCCGGGTCATGGCGTCGAGGAAGCCGGCCGCCGCCGGTCCACGCACGAGCTGGAGGGCGACCTCGCGGCCGTCCTCGCTGGCCAACCAGACCTCGTGGTCGGCGCCGCCGCCCAGGAGCCACTCGGCCCGCAGGCCGGCGAAGCGTTCCCGCGGCGCCAGCAGGCCCCGGGCCTCGCCGCCGCCGTCGCGGAGCCGGGAGAGTTCCCATTCGGTGAAGGCGGCCGACAGGGCCTCGCCGGACTCGAGCCGTCGCTCCACCTCGCCGAGGACCTCGGCGAGTTCGCCGAGCGCCGGCCGGTCGGCGGCTTCCTTCGCCAGGCAGCGCATGATCAGGGCCCGCAGCTCCTCGGGCACGCGGCTCGAGCCGGGATGGGCGGCCAGGGGGCGGGGCTCCTCGCGCCGGACCCGGGCGATCTCCGCGAAGCCCGCCACCTCGATCGGGCGCTGGCCCACCAGCATCTCGTAGAGGATCACGCCGAGGGCGTAGACGTCGCTGCGCTCGTCCACCGCGGCCGAGCGGGTCTGTTCCGGCGACAGGTAGGCCGGCTTGCCCATGATCGTGGACATGCGCGTGACCGGTTCGCCCTCGTCGCCGAGCGGCTTGCCGATGCCGAAGTCGAGCAGCTTGAGGGCGACGCCGCCGTCGGGCGCCTTGGTGACCACGACGTTGTCCGGGGCCAGATCGCGGTGGACGATGCGTTCGGCGTGGATCGCGGCCAGACCCGCCACCAGGGCCCGGGCGATCGGCAGGTAGCGCTTGGTGATCAGGCCCTCCGGGGCCTCGTCGATGAGCACGCGCAGGCTCGACCCGCTGACGTAGTCCATCGCGAACCAGGGCAAGGGGGCCTCGGCGTCGGCGGCCACCAGGTCCACCACCTGGGGACAGGCGGCCAGCCGGCCGAGGATCGCGATCTCGCGCCGGAAGCGTTCGCGGGTCTGGTCGAGATCCTCGTTGGACCCGGCCCGGCCGCGCGGGTCGAGGGTCTTCAGGGCCACCAGCTTGCGCTCCTGGTGGTCGAAGGCCCGGTAGACCTGGGCGAGGCCGCCGCGATCGAGGCGTTCCAGCAGCTCGAAGCGGCCGCCCACGAGATGGTCGTTCGCGTCCTTCATGTCGGGAGCATAACCCAGGTCGGCGGTGCTGGCCCGGAACTGGCACCGGATGTGCTCGGGAACTCGCGGAAGCAACCAGAAGCCGGTGAACGCCCCAGGGGGCGTTTCCTCCGGGTAGCATCGGTACGTCATGAACAGCATCAGCAGCCGCCGACTCGTCCTCGCCCTCCTATTCCTCGCCGCGCCGTCCCTTCGCGCCCAGAAGGAACTCGTCCCCGATCGCGACCACGTCCTCCGCGAGGCGGTCAACTTCGCGCCGCACGACCGGCTCGACCCGCACCGGATCTTCTATCTCGACTGGGATCCGATCTTCCGCTGCCTCTACGAGACGCCCCTCGTCTGCGACGAGGGCTCGGAGATCCTCCGCCTGAAGCCGCGCCTCCTGCGCGAACTGCCCGGCATCGACGAGGACGGGCGGAGCATGCGTCTCGTCTTCCGCGACGACGTCCGCTTCCACGACGACCCCTGCTTCGAGGGCGGGAAGGGCCGCCTCTTGGGCGCCGCCGACTTCGCCTTCGTCCTCGCCCGGCACATCGATCCGCGTTCCCAGTCGCCCTATTACCTGCCCTACCTCGACGGCCGCATCCTCGGGGCCCGCGAGGCCCGGGCGAAGGCCGAGGCCGAGGGCGTCTTCGACTACGACGCCCCGATCCCCGGCATCGAGGTGATCGGCGACCACGAGCTGGTCATCCGTTTCACCGCGCCGAATCCCCGCTTCGCCGCGCTTCTGACCATGACCTGGTGCGCCCTGATCCCGCGCGAGGCCTGGACCCGCTACGGCGACGGCCTGGCCCAGCATCCGGTCGGCACCGGTCCCTACCTCTACGATCGCGAGGGCTCGCGGGCCGACCTGGTGGCGATGCGGCCGAATCCGGCCTACTGGAACCGCGCCGCCGGCGGCGCCCTCGGCGCCCTGCCGCTCAACGGCGGCGTGCGCTTCGAGGTGCTCACCGATCTGGATCTGCGCGAGAAGCGCTTCCTGGAGGAGGATCTCGACCTGCTCGACCTGGCGCCGACGCGGGCGGCGAACTTCCTCGACGCGCGCCATGGCCTCAGGGCGCCGATCCGGCGCAAGGGTTTCGCCCTGCACCGCGCCGACGCCGGCAATCTCCACTACGTCGCCTTCAACATGAAGAACAGGATCCTCGCCAAGCCGGAGGTCCGGCGCGCGCTCGCGCTCGCCATCGATCGCGAACGCTTCATCGAGGAGTTCTACGCCGGCGCCGCGCGGCCGGCCGACCATCTGGTGCCGCCGAGCCTGCCCTTCGGCGACGACGACCAGAAGCTCGACTGGACCTGGGGCCGCCACGACCCGGAGCGAGCCCGCCAGCTCCTCGCCGAAGCCGGCTACCCCGAGGGCAAGGGCCTGCCGGAGTTCATCCTCTCGCGCTGGGGCGACGACGAGATGGCGAAGCTCGAGACCGGCATCCTCGCCGACTGCTGGCGGGAGATCGGGGTGAAGGTCCAGGTCCGGCTCGAGCAGGGTGACGAGTTCCTGCGGCGGAGCCGTCAGGGCTTGCACGAGATCTCGATCAACTACTGGGTCGCCGATTACCCCGACCCCGACAACTTCTTCATGATGCTGCTGAAGTCGTCCTGGCCCGATCCGGCCAAGAACCAGGACAGCCCGAACGCCGGCTTCTGGACCGACGAGCGCTACGAGCGCCTCTACGAGAAGGCCGCGAAGCTGGTGCCGGGCCCCGAGCGCGGCCGCCTGTTCACCGAGATGGCGAAGCTGGCCCAGACCGAGGTCCCCTGGGCCTTCCTCGCCCACGGCGAGAACGTCTTCCTCACCGCTCCCGGGATCGAGGGCCTGGCCTCGCGCTCGAACTTCAGTCGCGACTACAGCCGCATCCGCAAGATGGTGAAACCGGCGAAGAACTGACCGGCGGCCACGCGCCCGGGTCCCCGACCGGGACCCGGCTCAATCGGTCCGCCCCGCCACGCTCCACGGCGTCCGGATCGAACCGGCGCGGCAATCATCTGCCCGCGCCTGGCGCCGGAGCCGCGCCGTCCTCATCGTCCGCGCTCCGCCGAGTCCGGCAGCTCGAAGACGATGCGCGACTCTCCGGTCGCCGCGTCGAAGACGCCGACCCGGCCGGCCTCGTGGTCGAGGTGGAGGAAGCGATGGTCGTCGAGCCACTCGCCGAAGAAGGCGCCGCGTAGTTCCGCAACGGTTTTTCCCTCCGGCAAGGTCAGGATCTCCAATCCCACCGTCCGCGAGCGCACCTGGCAGTAACGGTCGCCCGGACTGATCGCCACCTGCGGCCGATGAGGCCATGGGTAGACCGAATCGTGCGCGAGGAGGTCCCATGCGTGCAGGACATCCGTGGTGGATTCGAGGAGCGCCTCATGCCGCTCCGCCACCGAACTGCCGGCGACGAGCTTCAGGTAGCGACCTTCGCCGAGCCGGTCGATGCTGATCAGATCCGGCCAGTCGGAGGGGATCTGGAGGACCGGCCGCGAGCGCCGCCCGTCGAGGTCGAAGGCCCGAAGGTGGCGCCGATCGGCCCCGATGTAGAAGACCTCGCTCCCGGCCCCGAGCGCCGCGCAGAGGCGTGGCGGGTCCTTCCGGTTGACCATCGCCATGTCGTCCAGGGCGACACGCTCCGGTTCGCCGCCGAGGAGAGGCTGCAGCCGCAGACCGGTCACGAGCCGGCGGTCATCGAACCACTGGTCCGCGTGGACCCAGTGGTCGTCGTGAAGCGGATAGCCGCTCCAGGTGTTGAAGGGGTAACGATCCAGGATCTCCCGGGTCCGCTCGTCGGCGACCACGAGTTCCTGCTTCGATCGATCGCCGTAGACGACGCGCCCCCCGCGTCGCCAGACCCGGACGAAGGCCGAGCAGCGCGGCTCGTCGTCCAGCGGAAGCCCCACGCGCTCGAGGCTCTCGTCGAGCGTGAAGTGGCTCGGGCGCAGGCGATCCCAGTCGAGTTCCTTCCGGCCTGCCGGGATGCCCTCGTAGTCCATGAAAGCGGTCCGTCCCGAGAAGGGCAGGAAGCCGACGGCGCCGGCCCGACCGAAGAAGGAGACCCGGGGGCTGGCCATGTCCCTGATGTCGATGACGGCCAGGTGAGGGAAGGGATGGCCCTCGCGGTACATCGTCAGCACGATGCGATCCGGGTCCTCCGCGGACGCGGATGGGAAGCTCAGGCGCCACAGCGGGTCGTCCCAGCGCGGCCGATCGAACTCGCGCAGGCGAAGCTCGCCCATGACGATCCCCGGCAGCGCCAGCAGGATGGTGCTCGCGAGAGCGATCCCGCCCGCGCGCAGGATCCGGCGGAGGTGAAGGCGTCCGGCGACGAAGACCGACGCTCCCGCGACGGCGAGGATGGCGCCGAGGACCAGCGCGACCAGGGGTCCGATCACCAGCATGTGGTCATCGGGAAGATCGTGATAGGCGAACCAACGGTCATCGATCTCGATCAGGGCCAGCGGGAAGAGGCCGACCAGGACCGAGCCGAAGACGAGGCTCAGCGCGCCCTGCGGGAAGGCCACGCCGCCGAGAAGACCGGCGCCGAAGACGAGGGCCCAGCCGGTGAGCAGCGTCGCCACGCCGAAGTCCCCGTGCCCCGGGAGCGAAGGACCGGGGTAGAGCCGGCTCAGGAGCTCGTTTCCCTCGATCAGGAGGAAGGTGACGACGAAGCCGGTCGCGAGGGCCGCGACGAGCTTGGCGAGGAACTGTCGCGAGGCCGGGGCCGGAAGCCGGGCCTGGAGGCGCTTGCCCTTGCCGGACCACTCGCGTCCGAAGAACCGCTGATTGAGGACGAGCACGAGGAGATAGGCGAAGAACCAGGGAACGGGATGCACGCCAGGGGCGGTCTCCAGCGCGCCGATGTTCCTCTCGGTGGTGGCGGAGTACCAGAGGATGACGAAGGCCAGGGCGAGGCCGATCACGACGTACTTCCAGGTGGCGCGGAGTTCGCGGAGGAGGAGGGCCGAGAGCATCAGACGGCCTCCTTGTTCCGGCGGCCGCCGGTGATGGCGAGGAAGGACTCCTCGAGATCGGCGGGCGGCAGGAGGCGGAGGTCGTCGACCCCGCGGATCGCAAGTTCGGTCGCGTCGATCTCGCCGACGTAGGTGATCAGAAGCTCGCGACCGAGCCGTTCCACCGAGACGGCGCCGGGCACGTCCTCGAGCCGGAAGTCCTCGTGCGCGCGGCCGAGGTAGCGGCGCGTGCCCTCCTTCAAGGTCTCGAGCTCGCCGGCGAAGGCGAGCTTGCCCTGATGCAGGACGAGGACCCGGTCGGCGACGCGCTCGACCTCGTCGAGATCGTGGCTGGCGACGATGATGGCGCGCTCGTCATCCACCTGGCGGACCACCTCGGCGAGGATCTCGTCGCGCACGCCGCAATCGAGGCCGTCGAAGGGCTCGTCGAGGACCAGAAGTCGCGGCGCGTGCGCGAGGGCCAGGAGCAGGGCGAGCTTGGTGCGCGTGCCGCGTGAGAGCTGCCTCACCTTCCTCGCCGGATCGAGTTCGAAGTCGGCGAGAAGCCGTTCGGCCTCGGCCTCGGACCAACGGGGGTGGAGCGCCCGGTGGAAGCGCATCAGGTCGCGCACGCGCTCGCCCGGCTCGAACCAGGGATCGGCCTCGACGTAGCCGATCGCGCGCCGGACCTCAGGACCCTTCTTCCAGGGATCGAGCCCGAAGACGCGGATCGTCCCGCGATCGGGCGGCATGAGGCCGATGACGCCGTCGAGCAAGGTCGACTTACCGGCGCCGTTGCGGCCGAGGAGCGCGGTCACGGTGCCGGGCTCGACCTCGAGATCGAGGCCGTCGACGGCGCGGGTCCGCCCGTGGCGCAGGACCAGGTCGCGAATCGTGATCATGGCGGTCATCGCTGGCTTCCTTCCGGTTGCAGACGGCCCTGCTCGCGCAGGAGCGCTTCGATCATGGCGAGGACTTCGACGCCCGCGAAGCCGGCGCGCTCGGCCTGCTCGCAGAGCTCGCGGGCGCGGGCCTCGAGCCCGGCTCGCAGCTCGACCATCGCCAGCGCCGCGGCCTCCTCGGAGACGTCGACGCCGGAGCCCGGCCGCGTGACCAGGAAGCCCTCGCGTTCGAGATCGCGATAGACCTTGGCCACGGTGTTCGGATTGACGAGCAGCTCGGCCGCGAGGCCGCGGACGCTGGGCAGGCGATCACCGGGTCGCTGGCGACCGGCGGCGATGGCCGCGAGGACGCTCTCGCGGATCTGCGCGGAGATGCTGAGGGGCGCCTTGGGATCGGGTCTCGGCCACATGACCGTACCATCGTGCTGGTACGGTGGTGCGCTTGAGTGCATTCTCATGCAGCGCGCCGGGTGGCAATGAGAAGGCCCGCGTCCGACGGGCGGAGCGCGGGCCTGGGCGACGAGAGAATCGATCTCGTCAGCGAACCTGGATCAGCACACCGTTGGTGATGTCGATGTTGCCGCCGGAGATGGTCACGCCCTGGAGCGTGATGTCGATGGCGCTCGGCAGGCCGAAGGGCGCACCGATCGACCAGGGCGCCGGGAAGGCCGGGAAGGCGGCCGCCGGATCGAAGCCCACCGAGTCGGCGAGGCAGAAGAGCCAGGGCAGACTCGGCGCCGCGATCCGCGGCGGGAAGAGGAAGGTCGCCCCACCCTGGACGCTGAAGGCCGAGCCCGCGTTCGGCACTCCGATCAGGCCCCAGAGGATCAAGTCGGTGGTCTGGCCGGTCGTGGGATCGGGGTCGACCGAGATGGTGAAGGGCTGACCGATCGTCCGATCGCAGCGTCGAGACGGCAGCCAGGCCGAGCCGTCCACCTTCAGCAGGTCGTGATTCGGACTGCCGTCGGCGAGGGCCGCGAGGCAGGGCCGGAGCTCATGACGATGGTAGCCGCCGACCGGCTCGAGGCTCGACGAGGTTCCGGTGATGATCTCCGGCCGGCCGTCGCCGTTCGTGTCGGGCAGATTGGCGAGGCAGTTGACGTAGCTGGTCCCGGCGATCGGCAGGGGCAGGACGTCGATCTCGCGCAGATCGGCCGACGAGATCACCACCATGGTCTCCGCGCTCGAGGCCAGGTCGAGGCCGAAGAAGACCATGTCGTCGCGGCCGTCGCCGTCGCGGTCGCTCACCCGGTAGATCGTGTTGTTCGCCTGCGCGAGGCTCGTCGCGGCGAGCGGCAGCGCTCCGAGGAAGGCGCCGGTCGTGGAGGAGCGGATCTCGAAGCCTCCCGCGATCCTGACCAGCAGGTCGTCGAAGCCGTCGAGGTCCCGATCCGGGAACAGTTCGCCGGCGAGGCTGATCGGGTTCGCGGGCGAGGCCCCGGTGATCTGCCAGACCGGTGCCAGGGACAGGCCGCCCCAGGCGCCGATCATTCCCACCGAGTAGAGGCTCCCCGTGGGTTGATGGTACGGAACGTCGATGACCAGATCGCGCAGCCCGTCGAGATCGAGATCGTCGGTGACCTGCAGCTGCGACCCGAACGAGTACTCCGCGCTGGCCAGCACCATGGTCGGCAGGGTCGGACTGATGACGTAGACGCGATCGCAGCTGCCGAACTCGGCGACGTTGGTCGAGAAGACCACCTCGTCGAGGCCGTCGCCGTCGAGATCGGCGCCGCGGATGGCGCGGATCGGATGCACCACCGTCCCCGAGGCCGTCGTCAGCGGGGGCACCGGGAAGGTCGCGACGGTCGCGCCGGTCTGGGCGTCGACGACGTCGACCCCCGAGGGCACCGCCGGGGCCCAGGGTGTGACCACGCCATCGGTCGAGATGACGAGCTCCCAGATGCCGTCACCGTTCCAGTCGGCGCGGGAGAGCACCCTGCCGATGACGCTCGTCAGGTCGACACGGGTCCAGAGCACCGTGTTGCCGACGCCATCGAGGTAGAAGACCTGATTGGCCTGGACCGTGGCCTGGGTGTTCGGATCGATCACCAGGTCCCAGCGCGCCACGGCGTACTCGGGAATCCCGTCACCGGTCGTGTCGGAAAGCTCCTGGATCGCCCAGCCGGTTCGCGGCGGTGGGTTGTAGGTCCCCTCGGTCTGCGCCGGGAGCGACGTGGTCAGCAGGACGAGACCGAGGACGAGGAAGGAGATTCGATGCAGTTCTTGGCACATGGTTGCGGACTCTCCGTTGTTGTCGTCATGCCGGATCGGATGACCGGTCCTCGGAGGCGCAGCAGGCGCTGCGCGGTCCGATCGGGACCCAGGCCGGCTGGGCAGCCGGCGCTCCGAATCGCCGGTTGTCGAAGCGCCGCCGCCAGAGCGCCAGCCGCTGGCTGGCCTAGGCGTCGCCGAGAGCATTCGAGCCTCGGAGGCGCAGCAGGCGCTGCGCGGTCCGACTGAAGCGCTCCGCGCCGGTCGGCCTGGTGTCCTCGCCGTTGCCCGAGCCCCGAGGGCCTTGGTGTTTCGATGCGACATGACTCTCTTACCCGCGCTTCCGATGACTTCCACGAGCAAGCCCGGTGCCAGCGGAGCGGTAATCGCGAGTCGCTGCAACTGCCATGGGGGAGGCTCTTTGGCTCCCTTTGCCGGGTTCGGGGCCACGACGGTCCGACCGTCGATCGGGGTTCCGTCACCTGCTCGCCACGCCCCGGCAGGAATCGAGGAGGCGCAGCAGGCGCTGCGCGGTCCGACCGGAACGCCAGCCGCTGGCTGGCCTAGTTGTCGCCGAGAGCATTCGAGTCTCGGATGGGCGGCCGGCGCTGCGCGGTCCGACCGGTAGTCAGGCCGGCTGGGCAGCCGGCGCTCCGAATCGCCGGTTGTTCGGAGCGCCGCCGTCGGAGCGCCAGCCGCTGGCTGGCCTAGGCGTCGCCGAGAGCATTCGAGCTTCGGATGCGCGGCCGGCGCTGCGCGGTCCGACCGGAGCGGCAGCCGACGCTCCGGAGCGTCGACTGCCGGTCGGCCCGATCCGTCAGTCAACGGACGTGGATCAGCACACCGTTGGTGATGTCGATGTTGCCACCGGAGATAGTCACGCCCTGGAGCGTGATGTCGATGGCGCTCGGCAGGCCGAAGGGCGCGCCGATCGACCAGGGCGCTGGCGGCGTGATGAAGACCGAGGTCAGATCGAAGCCCACCGAATCGGCGAGGCAGAAGAGCCAGGGCAGGCTCGGCGCCGCGATCCGGGGCGGGAAGAGAAAGGTCGCCCCGCCCTGCACCGTGAAGGCCGAGCTCGCGTTCGGCACCCCGATCAGGCCCCAGAGGATGAAGTCGGTGGACTGGCCGGTCGTGGGATCGGCGTCGACCGAGATGGTGAAGGGCTGGCCGATGGTCCGATCGCAGCGTCGTGACGGCAGCCAGCTCGAGCCGTCGATCGACAGGAGGTCGTGGTTCGGACTGCCGTCGCCGAGGGCCGAAAGGCAGGGCGCGAGTTCATGGCGCTGGTAGACCCCCCAGCCGAGGGCGACCGAGTTGACGCTGATCAGGATCTCCGGCGAACCGTCGCCGTTCGTGTCGGGCAAGGCCGCCGCGTCATAGGCGTAGCTGGCGCCGGTCGCGCCGAGCGAGCGGTAGTCGATGGGGCGCAGGTCCGCCGCGGACAGGAGAGCCATGGTCAGGGCGCTCGTGGCGTCGAGGCCGAAGACGACGAAGTCGTCGACGCCGTCGCCGTCCCGGTCCGGGACCCTGTGGAGGTCGCTCCAGATCAGGTTCAGGCCGAAGGCGCTCGCGAAGACCGGCTGGAGCAGGAACCCCGAAGCGCCGGCCCGGATCTCGAAGCCGTTGGCCGTCTCGATCATCAGCTCGGCGATCCCGTCGCCGTCGGCATCCGGCAGGCCGCCATGCGAGATCTTGTAGGCGCCGTAGGGCACCGTGCCGGTCGATTGCCAGATCAGGTTGCCGGAGACGCTGCCACAGGCCCGCACCGCGCCGACGGGGTTGTTGCCGGTCGGCGACTGCCAGAGCGGTGCCGAGAGGATGAGGTCGCGGATGCCATCGGCGTCGAGGTCGCTGGTGACCCAGATGTCGCTCCCGAGCGAACGGTCGCTGCCGCTGATGGTCCGCAGCCCCTGGGTCGGGCTGAAGATGAAGACGTGATCGCAAGGACCCCACTCGAGGTCGTTCAGGGAGCTGATGATCTCGTCCTGGCCATCGCCGTCGAGGTCGTCGCCGACGATCACCAGCGGATGATCATCCGAGACCAGGCTGCCGCTGGCCGGGAAGGTCAGCGTGGCCACCGGCGTCGCGGTCGCGATGTCCACGACCTCGAGCCCGGCGGCGCTGATCCCGGTGCCCGGGACCGCGATGACCAGCTCCAGGATGCCCGAGCCGGTCCAGTCGGCCGTGCCGAGCAGGCGACCGTAGTCCACTAGCGTGCTGGACCGGCGCCAGATCGGGCCACCGGTGGCTCCGTCCTCGAGATCGACGTGGTTGGTCGGGACGAACTGCCCGGTCGCGGCGTTGAAGACCTGCGAGTAGCGCGAGACCGCGTACTCGGGGATGCCGTCACCGGTGATGTCCGAGAGGACCACGACCGAGGCGCTCAGGTAGGGCGGCAGGGTCGATGACGAGCGGGACTGCGCGCCGGCGAGAGCGGCGAGCAGGAACAGGACGGGCAATGCGGCAGAGACCCGACGCAGGGCCGGTACCTCCTCGCTGACTCGCGAGGACTTCGTGAAGGTAGTCATGGGCTTCTCCTCTCCGGGCATGCGTCCGCCCAGCCGTTCGCAAGCTCGGGACCGAAGCGGAGAGATTCTCGCGATGCGACGGCATCCTCCCGCCGGGGAACGACTTGGGGGCCGCGATTCCGCCGTCGTCCGACCTTCTCCGGGCGCGCCTCGCCGGGTCGACGTCACCCTCGGGACACGCCCGGCCAGCCCAGGAAGGAAAGAGGCCCGTGCTCGACCATTCGAGCGCGGGCCTCGCCGAAGCAAGCGGACGACGATCTTCAGCGCACGTGAAGAAGAACGCCGTTCGTGATCTCGATGTCGCTGCCGGTGATGGTCACGCCCTGGAGCGTGACGTCGATCGCCATCGGCAGGCCGAAGGGGGCGCCGATGGACCAGGGCGCCTGGTAGCCCGGGAAGGCGGCCGCCGGGTCGAAGCCGATCGAGTCCACCAGGCAGAAGAGCCAGGGCAGGCTCGGCGCGGCGACCCGGGGCGGGAAGAGGAAGGTGGCGCCGCCCTGGACGCTGAAGGCCGAGGCGGTGGTCGGCCGGCCGATCAGGCCCCAGATGATGAAGTCGGTGGGCGCGAGCGAGTCCGGGACCGGGTCGACGCCCAGGCTGAAGGGCTGGCCGACCGCCAGGCTCTTCCGCCGCGAGGGCAGGCAGGCCGAACCATCCACCAGGAGGAGGTCATGATCCGGATCGCCGTCGGCCAGGGGCGCCAGCGCGGGATCGAGGTCGAAGCGCTGGAAGCAGCCGACCAGCTCGGCGTAGCCGCTCCGCGAGATCAGGAGTTCGGACTTGCCGTCGCCGTTCGAGTCGGGAGCGGCCAGGAGCTGGAAGTCCCAGCCCAGGCCGAGCAGCACGGTCTGGAACTCGTCCACCAGGTGGCCGTCCTCGAGCGAGGCGAGGTAGTAGCCGCCGTACTTGATCGGGTAGGAGGCGAAGGTGGTGTAGATGCCGCGGGTGACGGCGAGCTCCGGGAAGCCGTCGCCATCGATGTCGGGAACGGTCGCGAAGCCGTTGGGCCCGGCCACCCCGTAGGGGAAGGTCAGCACCTTGATCTGGGCGCCGGTCGCGCTCGAATAGACTTCGAGGTTGTCGATCGTCAGATAGTCGGGGATGCCGACGTCGGCGAAGCCGTCGCCGTCCTGATCGGGCAGGCTGACGAAGTTGTTCCCCATGAACGAACCCGCGCCGCTGCCGATCTGGTGCCAGAGCGGCGCGTAGGTGGCCCCGGACAGGGCCCGCATCAGTCCGTTCGGGAACAGGACGTTGCCGGTGGGGCTGAACCAACGCGCGCCGACCAGGAAATCGCGCGTGCCGTCGCCGTCGAGGTCGTGGAGAACCATGATCGAGCTGCCGAAGCCATCGGTCGGGTCGGTGATCGCCACGGGCGCGGCGGTCGGGCTGAAGATCACGACGTAGCCGGCCTGGTTGATGTTGCTGAAGCTGTTCGGCGGCACCGGGCTCGCGCTCACCAGGAGTTCCTCCTGGCCGTCGCCGTCGAGGTCCCCGCTCGCCATCGACTCGCCGACGTAGGCGGTCGGCACCGAGGCCGGCATGGTCAGGGTCGCGAGCAGCGTGCCGCTGGCCGCGTCGAGCAGGTCGAAGGTCTTGGCGAAGCGGTTGTAGACCGCGATCTCATGGAAGCCCGAGCCGAGCCAGTCGACCAGGCCGAGGCTGGCACCGTAGTACTCGCTCGCTCCCGGGCCGTAGCGCTTCCAGATGACGGCGTCGCTGGCGCCGTCGCGGACCTCGATCGCGCCCTGGCCCTGGCCGAAGCCGGCCGCCGGGTCGTGGTCGTAGTGCTTCGAGATCACGTACTCGGGGATGCCGTCGGCGTTCAGGTCCTCGAGGGCGAGCATCTTGAAGCCGAGGCCATCGGTCGCGGAGCCGGCCGGCAGCCCTCCTCCGCTCGCCGACGTGCTCGAGCCCACGGTGGTCTGGGCCCCGAGCGAGGCCGCGAGGACAAGGAGTGCCAGGGTCCTGAAGATGATGGAGCTGTCGATCATGGGGCTTCCTTCCGCGTCGTCTGTTGCGCTCGTCAGGAAGGACGCAAAGCGGGGGCCGTCGTCACGGTGAAATTCCTGGGCAGCTCAAGCTCTTTTGTCATGGTCGTTTGCGATCCCTCGGCCTGCTGGACCGAGCCCTCGCCTCCGTACGGAATCGCTCGATCGGTCACGTCGAGGTGACTGCGGAGCGCGTTCCGCGGTTCGGATCTTCGGCTCGCGGCGGAGGCTGACAGCTTCTTGACAGCCTCGCCGCCGCGAACGGCTATCCTCCGACCATGACCCGCGGACCCACCGGCATGCGCTGGCTGCTCCTTCTCGTCCTGCCCTCGGCCCTGGGCCTGCTCGGCTTCGGCCTGGTCGGTCTCGTGGGCAACGCGCGTCAGCTCCGGGAGGACGCCCGCGGCGAGGCCCGCGCCGCCGCCCGGGCCGAGGCGCGCAGCCTGCGACAGGCGGTCGAGGCCAGGACCTGGCGGGAGGTTCCGATGGCCGACGGCCGCTGGTTCAGGGTCTCGGCCGAGCGCGAACTCGAGCTGCCTCTCACGCTCGGGCCGCTCGAGGAGTCCGCGCTGATCTCGCCGACGCCGGCCTTCCTGAGTCATCCGATCCGCGAGGTCCTGACCCGCGCCGCGGCCCTCGAGTTCGAGGCCCGGGACGTTCCGGGCGCCATCGCGACCCTCGAGGAGGCCGCCGACCTCGCCCAGGACGACGAGGATCGCGCGGCCCTCGCCGCGCGTCTCGCCTGGTGCGCCCACCGGCACGACGACGAGTCCCGGCGCGATGCCGCCATCGCCCGGGCCTTCGCCCTCGAGGCACCCGGCCGCGACGAGGAGCTGTCGGTGACCCTCGTGGCCTTCCTGGCCGGCCGCGACGTCGCGACCCGGCTCCAGATCCTGCTCATGGGCATTCCCGAGGCCGAGGCGACGCTCTGCCTCGACCGCCTGCGCGACCTCGACCCGGCGCGGACGAAGGAATTCGAGACCCGCCTGCGCGAGGCGATGGGTCTCCGCCGGCGCCTGCGGATCGCCGCGACCAGGCTGCCGCCCGCCGGTAGCACCGAGCACTTCCTGGTCGAGGCCGTCGACGGCGACCTGCTCCTGCTCTACAGCGCCGACCGCTACTTCGGCCCGGCAACCTGGGAGCTCGCCCTCCTGCCACCGGCCACCGTGATCGAGGCCGCGGGCTTCGACCCGGCCCGCTTCGTCATCGGCGCCGCGCCACCGGAGGACGCGATCCCCGCCCTGCCGATGGTCGCCGCCCTGCCGGCGCGCTTCGACGCCGCCGAGGGCAGCGCGGAGCTCGGCTTCACCGCGGTCCTGCTGGTCGGCATCGCCATCGCCTTCGTGGTCGGTCTCCTCCTCGCCGCCCGCGCGCTCCGCCGCGAGGCCCTCGCGGCCCGTGCCCGCAGCGAGTTCCTCACCTCGGTCACCCACGAGCTCAAGACGCCGCTGGCCTCGATCCGGTTGATCGCCGAGATGCTGGAGCAGGGCATCGTCAAGGAGCCGGCACGTCGTGACGAGTATCACCGACTGCTCTCCGGCGAGACCGCGCGGCTCACGATGCTGATCGAGAACGTCCTCGATCTCGGCCGCATGGAGCGCGGCGAACGCGCCTACGACCGGCGGCGCGAATCGCCGGTCGAGGTCGTGCGCGCGGCGGTCGAGGTCTTCCGGCCGATCGCCCAGCGCGACGGCCTCGAACTGGCGGCCCGGCTCGACGCGGTCGGGGCCGAGGCCGAGATCGACCGCGGCGCGCTCGTCCAGGCCCTGCTCAACCTGCTGGAGAACGCGCGCAAGTACGCGCTCGCCGGCGGGCGGATCGAGATCGCCGACGAGTTTCGGGACCGGCTCTACCGGCTCCGGCTGCGCGACTTCGGCCCCGGCATCCCCGAGGACGAGCTCGAGGCGGTCTTCGAGCGCTTCAAGCGCGGCCGGGCCCAGGCGGACGGTCGCGTCGCCGGCGTCGGTCTCGGTCTTCACCTCGCCCGCCGGATCGTCGAGGATCACGGCGGTCGGCTGCGGGCCGAGAAGCCGGGCGACGGGGCCGGCGGCGCCCTCTTCATCCTGGAGATCCCGGTCACGACGACGGAGGTCGGCTCATGAACACCCGCATCCTGGTGGTCGAGGATGATCCGACCCTGCGCATGGGCCTGCGCGACTCCCTCGAGGCCGAGGGCTACGACGTCACCGTCGCGGCCGACGGCCTGAAGGCCGAGGAACTGCTCTACGGCCGTCACTTCGCCCTCGTGCTCCTCGACATCATGATGCCGGGGAAGGGCGGGCTCGAGGTCCTGCGCGGCCTGCGCGCCGAGGGCGTGCTCACGCCCGTCGTCCTGCTCACGGCGCGCAGCGACGAGAACGACAAGGTGCTGGGCCTGGAGCTCGGTGCCGACGACTACGTCACCAAGCCCTTCGGCCTGCGCGAGCTCATGGCCCGGCTGCGGGTGATCCTCCGCCGCGAGGAGCGCAGCATGGCGCGGCTGATGGCGGAGCCCGAGGAGATCACCAGCTTCGTCATCGGCGAGGCCGAGGTCGACCTCGCCGCCTTCGAGCTCCGGCGGGCCGGGCGCACGATGCCGCTCACGCCCAAGGAGGCCGCGATGCTGCGCCTCCTCCAGCGCGAGCGTGGCAAGGTGGTCTCGCGCACCCGCTTCCTGGAGGAGGTCTGGGAGGGCGGCGACTGGGTCACCAACCGGACCGTCGACACCCACATGTTGAATCTCAGGAAGAAGATCGAGCGCGACGCGACCCGGCCGGTGCACCTCCTCACCGTCCACGGCGCCGGTTACCGGCTCGACGGCTGAGGTGGCCCGAGGCCACCTTGACGACTTCCTGACCGGAGCTTGAAGGCTCCCGGACATGACCGCGCCGCGATGGGCGACAAAGGAAGCGAGCGAATGAGCGACCTTCGAGCCCAGCGAAAGGAAGAGACATGAACAAGAACAGCCTCGCCCTCCTCGTGATCCTGATCGCCGCCGGTTGCGCGGCGGCCCAGGCGCCCGCGGACGCCCTCGGCGGCGCGCGGCGGCCGCAGGGCGACGCCGTCGCCCAGGACCTGGAACGCGATCTCGAGCGCGCCCGCCTGCTCGCCAGTCGCGAGGGCGACCTCGGCGCCGCGCTCCTCGCCTACGAGAAGGTCGCCCGGGCCGCCGGTGCCGGCAGCGATCTGGCGAGCAGGGCCCTGCTCGCCAAGGCGCGGGTCCTCGATCAGCTCGGTCGGGCGGGCGATGCCAGGCTCAGCCTCGAGACCGCGGCGCAGGGAACGGGCGATGCCGCCGCGCAGGCCCGGACCATGCTCGAGCAGGCGAGCTTCATCCAGGACGAGGACTGGCAGGTGAGCGGGCGCATCCACCGCGCCATCGCCAAGCTCTACAAGAACGAGACCGCCAAGGAGGCCATCGACGAGCTGACGCTGATCGGCGGCGCCTCGGTGCCGGCCCTCGCGGAGGCGATGCGCAACGAGAAGAGCGACATCGCCTTCCTCGGCCGCGGCGTCACCGCCATGAAGGAGATCGGCGGGCCGCGGGTCGCCAAGTGGTTCGGCGCCATGGCCCGCGACCCCGACACCATCTACCGCCGCACCGTCCTCGACCAGTTGAGTCGCGATACCAACGGCGGCAGCAACAAGAAGCTGGCCGCGATGGAGATCGCCGACGACCTGGTCTTCCTCCTCCAGGACGAGGACCTGGACGTCGCCGTCAACGCCTGCGGTCAGCTCGGCAGGATCGCCGAGGTCGCGGTGGTCTCGATCGACATCGACACCCTGCTGACCTTCTTCGATCGCTGCGACTCGGCGCGCCTCGCCGGCGCCATCCACAACCTCCGGCGCCTCGGCTTCCACGACCGCGCGCTGGCCGATGCGGCGCTGCGCCAGAAGATCGTCGACCGCCTCGGTTCCTACATGGAACGCAAGGACGGCCATCTCGGCCGGCAGATCGAGGGCGTCGTCGTCAGCTGGGTCAACCCGCTCGGCGCCGCGGGCTGCGAACTCTGGTTCGAGTTCGCCACCCGCGCGCCCACCGACATGCAGGCGATGAACTGGTACGGCATCTACCCGACCGGCGACTACGCCGATTTCCCGCTCGAGCGCGTGGTCGACTACCTCCGCCTGATTCCGGCCGAGGAGTTCGCCGCCTTCAAGGAACTCGGCGACAAGGCCCGCGAGTCGACCCGGGTCGGCGCCATGCTGCGCAGCGCGCAGACGATCCTGAAGGCGCGGAAGACGCAGTCGGGCACCGGGCGGCCCGAGGACGTTCCCTTCGCCCTCGAGATCATCCACATGGTCGGTCCCGACCGTTCCCTGCGGGAACTCGAGGAGCTGACGTGGAGTTGCGGCCGGCCGGATGACCTGCAGGGGGCCGTCGACCTGATCGACTGCTTCGCCCAGCCCGAGATCATCCTCTACGCCATCAGTCGCATGCGGCTGGAACCCGCGGTCCTGGTGATCGATCCCCTCGTCGACCACCTGAAGAAGCTCGTGGCCGCGGCCTCGCCGAACGATGACGCCCTGTTCATCCAGGGCGACATCGGTCAGTGGGTGCAGGCGATCGTCCTGCGCGAGGACCCGGAGAACCTGAAGGAGATGATGAAGCTCCTGGAGGTCGACCGGCGCTTCTACTATCCGCTCTGCGAGCGAATGACCAAGATCGCGAGCCCGGCGGCCCACGAGCACCTCCTGACCCTCGTGGCCCAGAAGGACGAGGGGCCGCTCGCGGCCGCGGCCCGGCATCTGGTCTTCCAGAAGCTCCTCGAGTCGGGCGACGCGCGGGCGGTCCCGCTGCTGATCGCCGCGGTGAGCACCGGCCTGCAGTACAGCGCGAGCTACAAGCATGGCAAAGGCAGCCGCGACTATCCGAAGCCCGACGCTCCGCGATCGGGGCTCGACAAGCTCGACGAGGTGGTTCGCTCGAAGGTCTGGAGCGGCGCGGACCTGGCGCGCATCGTGGACGGCGTCCTGGCCGCGGGCGGCGACGAGGCCTGGCGGCGTCTCGCGACCTCCTACGACGACTCGGGCAGCAGCTGGACGGGCTTCCCGGTGGAAGTCCGGCGCCTGATCGAGGATCGGGTCCTCGCCGCCCCCGAGGAGTCGCGCCGGCGGATCCTGAAGGCGATCCTGCCCAATCGCGAGGCCTGCCTGCAGCCGGTGAAGCTCATCCGCGGCATCGCCGAACTCGACGATCCCGTCCTCATGCAGGTCGCCATCAGCGCGATGCCCCTGCCCCTCGAGCCGGCCTTGAAGTCCATCCTGGTGGCGGCGCTCGACCGGGAGGAAGCTGCCTCCTTCCTCGACCATGCCCTGGCCAAGGCGGGGCATAGCGGTGATCCCGAGCTGCGTCCCCTGATCCGCCGGCGGCTGAGCGCGACCTCGGAACGGCTGCGCCGGACGGCCATGTACGCCCTGGTGAACTTCGATGCCGAGTCGGCCATTCCCGACATCGTGGCACTGGCGAAGGACCCGCAGTCGACCACCCGCATCGAACTCTGCAAGCTGCTCGCCCGCAATCCGAGTCGCGAGTCCGCGCCGGTCCTGATCGAGCTCCTCCGGGATCGGGAGAGCGGCGTCCGCCAGGCCGCCGACGAGGCCCTGCGCCAGATCCAGTTCTACTTCGAGCAGAAGGACCGCTGGGAGAAGTGGCTGAAGGGGGCCGGACTCGAGAGCGGGAACGCCGCCGAGGCCCTCCTCGAACAGGCCGGGCCGGGGCAACCGAAGGACCAGCGCCTCCTGGCGATCGCCTCGCTCGGCAGCCTGCGGGTGCCGGAGACCCTGCCGATCCTGATCCGCTGGACCAGCGACCAGGACCCGGAGATCGCCGCCGCGGCCCGCAAGGCCGTGACCCGGATCAACGGCGACTGATCGGAGCGTCGACCCTTCGCGCTTCGATCACGATCGCCAACCGGGCCGGCCAGCGGCCGGCGGACCGGCCGGCTGGGCAGCCGGCGCTCCGGAACACCAGCCGCTCGGAGCGCCAGCCGCTGGCTGGCCTAGTTCCCTCGCCGATTGCTCTGCCGCTCGCCGCTCGGCCGGTTGGGCAGCCGGCGCTGCGCGGTTCGCTCGGAGCTTGGAGGCGCAGCCGCTCGGAGCGCCAGCCGCTGGCTGGCCTAGTTCCCTTGCCGATTGCTCTGCCGCTCGCCACTCGGCCGGCTGGGCAGCCGGCGCTCCGGAACACCAGCCGCTGGCGGGCCTGGGTCGCCGCGCTCCCTCGCGCCTCGGAAGCGCAGCCGGCGCTGCGCGGTCCGCTCGGAGCTTGGAGGCGCAGCCGCTCGGAGCGCCAGCCGCTGGCTGGCCTAGTCTTCTGGCCGGTTGCCTGGGCCGGATTCCTCGGCAACCGTTCCCCCTGGGGCATTTCGAGCAGGACAAAGGGCCGCGGCGGCGACGTCGTGGCCCTTAATGCCTTATTGGCGCGCGATCCCGGCCTCTCCGGGCCGCGCGCTCCCTGGCCCGGAGTTTGCTCGTGGGCGCGCATGAATGCTAGCTGGAGTGCCCCATGACCGACACCATGAACGAAGCCCCGATCGTCCGCGAAAGCCTGCTCCTCGGTGACGAGGCCGTCGCCTTCGGTGCGCTCGACGCCGGCATCAGCGCCGCCTACGCCTATCCGGGCACCCCGTCGACCGAGATCCTCGAGACCATCCTCGGCCAGAAGGAGCGGACCGACCTCAATGCCACCTGGACGGTCAACGAGAAGACCGCCTTCGAGCAGGCCCTCGGCGCCTCGATGGCCGGTCGCCGCGCCCTGGTGGTGATGAAGCACGTCGGCCTGAACGTCGCCGCCGACCCCTTCATCAACTCGGCCCTGGTGGCGATCGAGGGCGGCCTGGTCCTGGCGGTCGCCGACGACCCGGGCATGCACAGCTCGCAGAACGAACAGGACAGCCGCTTCTATGCCGACTTCGCCCACGTGCCCTGCTTCGAGCCGGCGGACCAGCAGGAAGCCTACGACATGACCCGGGACGCCTTCGCGCTCTCGGAGCTCCACCAGATCCCGGTCGTCCTGCGCCTGGTGACCCGCCTCGCCCACAGCCGCGCCGCGGTCAAGCGGAGCGAGCCGCATCCCCCGAACGAGATGCACAAGACCGACGACCCGCGCTCCTGGGTGCTCCTGCCCGGCATCTCCCGGCAGCGCTGGCGTCGCTTGCTGGACATCCAGCGCGACATCCGCCACTGGTCGGAGGATTCGGGCTACACCCAGGCCCTGAACGACGACCACTCGGCGCCGCTCGGCATCATCACCTGCGGCCTGGCGCGCAACTACTACTTCGAGAACATGGCCGAGCTGCCGGAGCCCCTGCCGCACCTGCACATCGGCAGCTATCCCTTCCCGACCGAGCGCATCCGCCGGCTCGCCGCCAAGGTCGACCGCCTGCTGGTCCTCGAGGAGGGCTTCCCCTTCGTCGAGCGCTTCCTGCGCGGCGTCCTCGACCAGCCGATCGAGATCACCGGCCGGCTCTCCGGGGCGCTGCCCGAGGATGGCGAGCTCGATCCGGACAAGGTCCGCCAGGCCCTCGGCCTGCCGGCCCGGCCGAAGTTCGAGATGCCGCCGATCGAACTGCCGGCGCGGCCGCCGCAGCTCTGCCGCGGCTGCCCCCACGGCGACGCCTACTCGATCCTGAAGGGCCTGCTCTCCGAGTATCCCAGCTCGCTGGTCACCGCCGACATCGGCTGCTACACGCTGGGCGCCTTGCCGCCCTATTCGGCGATCGAATCCTGCGTCTGCATGGGCGCTTCGGTGGGCATGGCCAAGGGCGCCTCCGAGGCCGGCATCCATCCGGTGGTGGCGATCATCGGCGACAGCACCTTCCTGCACTCCGGCGTCACGCCGCTGATCGACGCGGCCGCCGCCGACACCGCCATGACCCTGCTCATCCTCGACAACCAGGTGGTGGCGATGACCGGCGGTCAGATCACCGCCCTGCCGCCGAACCGCCTGCACGAGGTGGTCCTGGGGACTGGCGCCAATCCCGAGCACGTCCATCTGGTCGAGACCCATCCCACGAGGCTCGCGGAGTTCCGCGACATCCTCAAGCGCGAGATGGATCACCAGGGCCTGTCGGTCATCATCGCGGTGCGCGAGTGCATCGAGGCGGCCCGCAAGACCAAGAAGCAAGCGAAGGAGCCGCAGTCATGAAGTGTGACGTGATCCTCGCCGGCGTCGGTGGCCAGGGCGTCCTCTCGGTCGCCGCGCTCATCGCGTCCGCCGCCCTGCGCGAAGGCCTGCACATGAAGCAGTCGGAGGTTCACGGCATGGCCCAGCGCGGCGGCGCCGTGGTCTGCCACCTGCGGCTCTCCGATCAGCCGATCTGGAGCGACCTCGTGCCCCGCGGCCAGGCCGATCTGATCATCTCGATGGATCCGATCGAGAGCCTGCGCCACGTCGACTGGTTGGCGCCCACGGGCTGGCTGGTGACCTCGACCCGCGCGGTCGACAACATCCCCGGCTTCACCGACGCCCGCGCCATCGTCGAGCGGATCAACTCGCTACCCCACACGATCCTGGTCGACACCGAGGCCCTGGCCCGCAAGGCCGGTTCCACCAAGGCCGGCAACGTCGTGCTGGTCGGCGCCGCGGCCCGGCTGTTGCCGATCAAGATCGAGAGCGTCCTGACCGAGATCCGGGAACGTTTCGGCCGCATGGGTCCGGACATGGTGGCGCTCAACGAGCGCGCCCTGGCCGCCGGACAGGAACAGGCGCCGTGCCGGAGCTGAAGGCACTCGAGCTGGTCCGCGACCTCGTCGCCGAGGCGCGCGCGGCCGGCCGCCGTCATCTGCTGGAGACCGAGGGCCTGCGCATCCTCGAGGCCCTCGGCTTCGACCTGCCGCGCCGCATCTTCCTGCGCGGTCCGGGCGACCCGGCCCTGGCGGCGCTCGAGAACTTCCCCGGCGATCGCGTGGTGCTGAAGCTGGTGCAGGACGAACTCCTGCACAAGACCGAGCTGGGCGCCGTGCGCATCCTGCCGCGCGACCTCGATCTGGTCGCCGAGGCCATCGCCGACCTCGCCGTCGACTTCCCCGAGGCCCGCGGCTTCCTGCTCTGCGCCTTCGTGCCCCATCAGGCCGGCTTCGGCCACGAGCTGCTCCTGGGCTTCCGCGACACGCCCGACTTCGGGCCGGTCCTGAGCCTCGGCATCGGCGGCACCGGCGCCGAGTTCATCGCCCGCGAGCTGCGCCCGGGCCACGAGATCGTCATCCTCAAGGCCGGCCCCACTAGCCCCGAGGAGCTCGGTCTCGCCCTCGCCGACAAGGCCCTCGTGCGCGCCCTCTGCGAACCGCAGCGCGGCCGGGCGCCGCTCTTCGATCGCGACCGGCTCCTCGACCTGCTCGGCCGCTTCGCCGCCTTCGCGCGCGCGGTCGCGCCGGAGCTGTTGAGCGAGTTCGAGATCAATCCCCTGGCGCTCGCCGGCGACCGGCTGGTCGCCCTCGACGTCCTGGCGAAGATCGGCGAGCCCGTGCCGGCCCTGCCGGCGCCGCGGCCGAGGAGCGGCCTCGAGGCCCTCTACCGGCCGGCGAGCATCGCCGTCGTCGGCGTCTCCAGCAAGATGAACCCGGGGCGGATCATCCTCCGCAACGTGGTCGCCGCCGGCTTCCCGGCCGAGCGGGTCACCGTCCTCAAGCCGGGCCTCGACGAGCTGGACGGCTGTCGCTGCCTGCCCGACCTCGCGGCGCTGAGCGCGCCGGTCGACCTGCTCATCGTCGCCGTCGCCGCCGAGCAGGTGCCTGAACTCCTGCGCGAGGTCATCGCGCGGCGTTCGGCGCGCGCGCTGATCGTCATCCCCGGCGGCATGGCCGAGCGCGAGGGCGGGGCCGCGATCGAGGACGAGATCGCCGGCCTCCTGGCCCGGGCCCGCACCGAGGACTGGGGCGGGCCGGTGCTCAACGGCGGCAACTGCCTCGGCATCCGGTCCCGTCCCGGCCACTACGACACGCTCTTCATTCCCAAGTGGAAGCTGCCGCCGGTCGAGGGCGATCTGGCGCCGATGGCGCTGATCTCCCAGAGCGGCGCCTTCGCCATCGCCCGGCAGACCTGGATCGAAGATCTCCGGCCGCGCTACCTGGTGACCTTCGGCAACCAGATCGACCTCACCGTCGCCGACCACCTGGAGCATCTGGCGGACGACCCGGAGCTGAAGGTCTTCGCCTGCTACGTCGAGGGCTTCAAGACCGGCGACGGCGCCCGCTTCTGCGCGGTCGCCCGGCGCATCCATGATCGCGGCGGGCGGGTGATCCTCTATCGCGCCGGCCGCTCCGCGAGCGGTGCTCGCGCCGCGGCCTCGCACACCGCCTCGGTCGCCGGCGACTTCGTCGTCACCCGCGAACTCTGCCGCCAGGCCGGCGTGCTGGTCGCCGAGAGCCTCGAGGACTTCGACGACCTGGTCCGCGTCGCCACCGCCCTCGCGGGGCGTCCCCTCGGCGGCCGTCGGCTCGGTCTCCTCTCGAACGCCGGCTTCGAGTGCGTCGCCATGGCCGACGCCCTCGGCCCCTTCGAGCTGGCCCCCTTCTCGCCCGAGACCTCCGGTCGGCTCGAGGCGATCTTCGCCCGGGCGCGGCTCGGCGAGATCGTCGACGTCCACAACCCGCTCGACCTGACCCCGATCATGAACGACGAGCTCTTCGTCGCCTCCGTCCGCGCGATGATGGCCGAACCCGAGCTCGACCTGGGCGTGGTCGGTTGCGTGCCGCTCTCCGGCGCGATCAACACCCTGCCGCCCGGCGCGGACCACCACGAGGACCTCTTCGCCCCCGAAGCCCTCGGCCCGGCCCTGGTCGACTTCGCCCGCACGAGCCCCAAACCCCTCGTCGCCGTCGTCGACTCCGGCCCGCTCTACGACCCCCTCGTCCGCCTCCTCGAGCGCGGCGGCATCCCCACCTTCCGCCGCGCCGACCGCGCCCTCCGCATCCTCGCCCGCCTCCTGGGTTGAGCGTCGACGGGACGGGAAACCACCCCGGCCGAGAAGCCGTCGGGCCGTCACGCTCCGGCATCACCCGGGCAGCCTGAGCCGAAGAGACGGTTCATCGTGGCTCCTCTACGCGGACCGCTCGGAATCCGGATTGCATGTTCGTGACAGCACCCGGCGGAGGGTTTAATCTCCTCATCCACAGGCAATCGGGACAGGGGCCGCGACAGACGCTCCCGGTCTCGAAGAAGGTCGACTTGGTCGGTCCGGCGTGGAACGGACGGCGGCGCGCCGAACCGGCGCAGACAGGAGGAAGGCATGGGTGTCGAACTACGGGAATTCGTGAACCACATCCGGCAGCAGCTTCTGGACGCGCGCCAAGATGGCCGCAATTCGGAGATGAGGTTCAACGTCGCGGAAGTCACCCTCGAGCTACAGGTCGCGGTCACGAAGGGCGGCGCCGGTGGTTTCGAGGTGGTCTTCGGCTCGGCGAAGGGTGAATACTCCCAGGAGACCCTGCAGAAGATCCAGCTCAAGCTCACGCCGGAGACCCGTGACGGCGGCCCGACGCTCATCGCCGCCGACGAGACCGAGGATGACGAAGGCATCTCCTGATGCCGCGCCATCCGGACTGGAACCTCCTCGCCTTCGTCCGCGTGAAGCGGGGCAAGGGCTCGCGAGTCGGGACCGGCTACCCGGTCGGACCTGATCTCGTCCTCACCGCGAGCCACGTCGTCGAATCCGCGGACGCGGACGCCATCTCCGTGACCTTCGCGGGCCGACCCCGCGAGCCGGGTCGGCCCTGGGATGGCCGGCAGCGCTCGGCGGCCTATGAGGCCACGCTGGTCTGGGATGGCCGAGACGAGAAGGACGGCGACCAGCCTCTCGACGCGGCCCTCCTTCGCCTCATGCCCTCGAAGGACGGCTCGCCCGTGCCGTCGCTGCCCTTCGCGGAACTCGCGACCCGGCACGATACCGTGGACGTCGACTGGGTCGGCCGCGGTTTCGCCAGGGTCGGGAAGGCGGGGGCGAGGAAGCGGAGTCCCGTCAACCTCTCGGGCCGGGCCTATGCCCCGGACTCTGGCCGATTCGAGGTCACCGTGGAGGCCCCACCCGAGAACCCGCCGGACGACTGGCCCGGCGCCTCGGGGGCTCCGGTCTTCGTCGGGGGCCGGATCGCCGGCATCCTCGAACGTGTCCCGAAGGCCTTCAGGGCCCGCCTACATGCCGTGTCGGCCGCGACCCTCCTCGATCTGCCGGACTTCCGCCAGCATCTCGTCGCTCCCGACGCGGGTCTCAGCGAAGTGCTGCGCCAGGCGATCGAGCGCGACCTGGCTGACGAGGAGATTCGATCGGCCCTCGAGCCTCTGGCCGAGGCGCAGGGCGAGGATCTCGCGAAGGCCGTCTGGTCGGCACCGTTGGTCGACGTATTCGCCGCGATCGAGACCGCGCTCTTCGTCCCGGAGCGAAGCCCGAAGGCGCCATCCCCGGCCCTCCTCGATCGTTTCGAGACGCTGGCGCTCAACCTGTTCGCGGCGCGCAGCGCGACGACGGAACTCGTGGATGGCATCCGCGGCGTCCAGGCGCACACCATCACGACCGTCGAGGGGGTGGCCGCCCGGCACGACGCTCGTCCCGCCCAGTTCGAGGACTCCGACCCGGCTCGATCTGATTGCTTTCCGAAGCCGCGCAACCGGATGCCCCTCGTGCCCGACCTTGGTACCGATCCCAAGTCATGGCCCGACATCTCGACTGCCCACGATCGGGCCAAGCATTGCCTCGACGCCCAGGCGCGGCTCCGCGACAAGATCAGGCCGCCCGCCGACGCCTCCGACGCCGTAGTCAAAAGGATGGCCGAAGCACAACGCAAGGCGGTCAATCCCGAGCTGGGTCGATACTGGTACTTCGAGTACAGCGCCGCGCATCGGGAACGCTGGGGTCTCGACGCCGAGACCGTAGACAGCATCCATCGTTTGACCTCCCTCGCCATCTACGAAAGACGCGAGGGCGGGCCGCTAGACGACGTCGACGTCGCTCTGAGCCTCTCGCGCATCCTCATCTCTCTTCAGAAATTCCGTGGCCGAGGTCACCAACGATGAGCAGCACCAGGAACAACAAGGGTCGGGATTCACTCGAGCAGGCGCTCCCGAAGCGGGGGCTCTGTCCCGAGCGTCGGCACGTCTTCGAACCGGAAGACCTCGAGGCCATCCAGGCGGCGCTGGACGCCGAGCGACCGCTCCTCCTGCGCGGCGAGCCCGGCACCGGGAAGAGCCAGCTCGCCGAGGCGGCCGCGGCACGCCTGGGCCGGCCCTTCGTCGAGCGGACCGTCGACGGACGGATCGACGCGCGCGATCTCAAGTACGAGATCGACTTCGTTGCCCGGCTCGCCGAGGCCCAGTCCCGTCCCGAGGACCGCAAGTTCCCAGATCTCGATCTCATCCACTACACCCGACCGGGCCCGCTCTGGTGGGCCTTCGACTGGGCGGGCGCGGCCGGCTTGCCGCTCGCGACGGAACCGGAGCGACCTGAGGCCGGCGGGGCCGGGTCGAGTTGGCAACCCGGCGACGGCTGCGTCGTGCTCATCGACGAGATCGACAAGGCGGAGCCCGACGTTCCGAACGGTTTGCTCGATGCCCTCGGCGTCGGCCGTTTCGCGGGCCCGGACGGGAGGATGGTGGTGGCCCAGGGCGCGGCACCCCTGATCATCATCACCACGAATCGCGAACGCGAGCTGCCGGACGCCTTCCTCCGCCGCTGCCTCGTCCACACCCTGCGGCTTCCCCGCGACGAGGCCGGCCTCGTCGCCTATCTCCTGCGCCGCGGGAAGGCCCACTTCACCGATGCCGACGACGAGGTGATGAAGCTGGCGGCGACCTGCCTGGTCGTGGATCGGACCGAAGCCGACCGCCTCGGCGAGCCGCTCCCCGGCGTCGCCGAGTACCTCGATCTCCTCCGCATCCTGCGCCGGCCATCGCCCGGGTCCACGACGCCGCCAGCCGTCGCCGATCAGATCGAGCGTCTCGAGCGGGTGCGGTCCTTCGTCTTCCAGAAGTTCGACACCGAGGATGACGATGAAGCGTCGACGCGGGAGCCGTCGGCGTGACAGCCCGTGCTGGCCGGGTCGGCAGCCGCGTCGGTCGCGCCGATCTCCTGGCGGCCCTGGTCGAGGGCGGCGAGGAGCGGCTCCTGGCGATGGCGCGGGCCATCGGCGCCCGAGAGCGCCCGGTGGCCGCGATGTCACCGGCACTCCCGGAACCTCGCGCGGCCGACCTCGTCGGCACCGGCCTGATCGAGCTTGGGCAAGACGGCCTCGCGACCCGGGCCCTCCGGCCGGCGCCCTTCTGGCGCGTCGTCGAGCGTCGGCCCCGCGAAGGCCTGGTGCCCGACGAGGTCGACCCCTCGGTCGTTCTCGAGGCCGACGATCTCGAGCCCCAGACCGACCTGCCGATGACGCCGGAACTCATGCCCTGGCGCAGGGTGCAGCGCCTTCTCCATGCCGACCTCGCCATCTGGCGGAGCGGCCGCGAGGTCGACGGCGACTGGCTCCTCGACCGCGCGGTCCGCGCACTGCCCATCGAGCGCATCCGTCGCCGTCGGGTTCGCCGCTTTCCCCGGCGGATCTGGTTGATCAAGGATCGAAGCGACCGGTTGCTGCCGACCTGGGACGACCAGGATGCACTCCAGCTCCGGCTCGAGAACTGCCTCGGCAGGGCCGCGGTCGGCGTCGAGCTCCTCGACGACGGTCCGGTCTCGGAACGCCTCGGCCGGCGCGGCAAGCTCGAGCCCGGCATGGCCGTTCTCGCCCTCAGCGACCTGGGCGCCGCGCATCACAACGCGAGACGTCACGACTGGGATCGACTCGGGCAGGCGCTGCAGCGGCGCGGTCATCGCCTGGCGGCGCTCCTGCCCTTTCCGAGGCGTCGCTGGCCGAGCGACCTCGCCACCTGCTGGCGGCCCCGGGTCTGGGACCGTCGCGAGCGATCGAGCCTCCCCGGCGCGCCGAACTGGCTGGCCCTGCTCGCCGGTCAGCTCAGCTTCGTCGAACCGGGCCTGCTTCGGGCGCTGCGCCTGCTTCTCGGCCCCGACCACGCGGACATAGGCGGCGAACTCGACCTCTGGAACAGGGCCGAGGAACGGAGCTACGGCGGGGCCGTCTTCGATCCCGCCGACCAGGCGCGCTGGGCGGCGGACCTGACCGCGGTCCTCAACCGCGGCGAGGGTGCCGCCATCCTCCAGGCCGCCCTCGACCGGATCGAGCACTGGCGGCGCGCGCGCAGCGCCCTGGTGCGGCTCGACGAGACCGTTCGCCAGCTCGGCTGCCTTCCTGAAGGTGGCCTCGCCGAGCCACGCGAGGTTCTGCTGGCCACCATCGACCACCTGGCCTCGCGCATCGAGGGCAGTCTGGTCGGCTCGGCGACCGGCAGCATCGTCGACCCGAAGGCGCTGGGGCGCTGGGTCGAGCGGGCCTGGAACCGGCTCGGCCAGCAGCCGCGCGACACGGACCCGGGTCGACGCATCGAACGGATCTGGAGGCTCGCGCGCGAAGGCCTGGCCGCCAGCCCATCGACCTGGCTTCTCGGCCAAGTCGGGAATCGGCTGGTGATCGAACGGCACCCGGCGAACGGCCGCGCTGATGTCCCGCGAACGGACCGGCTGCGCCCCCTCGCCGAGCTCGAATGCGGGGGTCGCCTCGTGACCATCGCGACCGGCGCTGGCGCGACCAGGTCGGGCGTACTTCCGGTCTCCCATCCGCTGGCCGCCGAGGTTCGCATCGCGACCGACCGGGAGGAGCTGCATCTGGCTCGCTTCGAAGCGCCCCCGGGCGTCGATCGGGTCGGACGGGGACCGGGCGGGCTCTGGGTCGAGGCCGGTGGTCGATCCGAGCGGGTCCGGTTCTGGTGGCGCGAACCGGCGGGCGCCGCCGGCCGGGGCCGCTGGGAGCTCGATCCCGGCACGCCCCTCGCCTGGGCCAAGGAGGCCGGGGTCGACGGTTTCGGGATCTGGGCCGAGATCGTCCTCGGCCCGGCGCGCCAACGCTTCCGCTGGGTCCCGGGCGGCAGCTTCATCATGGGCTCGCCCGCCGACGAACCAGGTCGCGACGGTGACGAGAGCCAGCACGAGGTGAGCCTCGACGGCTTCTGGCTGGCCGAGGTGCCCTGCAGCCAGGCGCTCTGGGAAGCCGTCATGGACGACAACCCCAGTCATTTCCGCAGTCCCGACCGCCCGGTCGAAATGGTGTCCTGGCTCGATTGCGAGACCATGATGCGGAAACTCGCCGCCCTGATCCCCGGGCTCGAGCCACGCTTTCCGACCGAGGCCGAATGGGAATGCGCCTGCCGGGCGGGCAGCACGGAGGCGACCTACGCCGGCCCGATCGAGATCCGCGGCGAAAACGACGCCCCGGTCCTCGATGCCATAGCTTGGTATGGCGGCAACAGCGGGGTCGGCTTCGAGCTGGCGGGTGGAGCGGATTCGTCCGATTGGCACGACAAGCAGTATCCGTATGGGCAGGCCGGCAGTCGTCCCGTCGGGCAGAAGAGTCCGAACGAACTCGGCCTCTTCGACATGCTGGGCAACGTCGATGAGTGGTGCGCCGACTGGTATGACTCCTATCCGTCCGGTCGATCTTGGAATCCACCGGGGCCCTCATCCGGCGTGTTCCGAGTGGATCGTGGCGGTTCGTGGAACTCCGATGCGCGGAACGTGCGCGCCGCCTCCCGCGACCCCAGGCTCCCGGAAATCACCTGGCACCTCCAGGGTTTCAGGCTTGCCCGAGGTTAGGGACCGGCGGAGGTGGGCGCCGTCCGGCCCGAGAAGCAAAGGCTCAGAACACTCCGCCGCGAAGTCCGAAGGTGTCCTGGAGAGAAGGGGTGATGCTGATGCTCCCTGGGATTGGCACTGAGTACGATGGGTTCTCGAGAGGATTGGTCGCATGCTAGGCTTGAATCCTCTCGGACACGACCATCCCCTTGCGGAAGGTGGGCCGCCGGTTTGGGCCTCGACCTGGGGGCAGGGCATCCATGGCGTCTTCGCCGACTTCGAGCTGGCGGGCCGCGAGTACCGGATGCGCTGGGTTCCGGGCGGCAGCTTCATCATGGGTTCGCCCGCGGACGAACCGGGTCGCTACGAGGATGAGAGCCAGCACGAGGTGAGCCTCGACGGCTTCTGGCTCGGCGAGCTGCCCTGCAGCCAGGCGCTCTGGGAGGCCGTCATGGACGACAACCCCAGCCGTTTCCGCAGTCCCGACCGTCCGGTCGAGCAGGTGTCCTGGCTCGACTGCGAACGGATGATGAAGAGACTCGCCGCCCGGGTCCCCGGGCTCGAGCCTCGCTTTCCGACCGAGGCCGAGTGGGAGTACGCCTGTCGGGCCGGCAGGGCGGAGGCGACCTACGCTGGCGCGATCGAGATCCGCGGCATGAACGATGCCCCGGTTCTCGATGCCATCGCCTGGTATGGCGGCAACAGCGGGGTTGGCTTCGAGTTGGATGACGGGGCCGACTCCTCTCGCTGGCTGGGGAGGCAATTCGACCATGATGTGACCGGCACTCGGTCGGTCGGGCTCAAGCGGCCGAACGACTGGGGCCTCTACGACATGCTCGGCAACGTCTGGGAATGGTGCGCTGACTGGTTCGGCCCGTATTCCGCCTTGCCGGTCATCAACCCCGGCGGGCCGTCATCGGCAGTTGTCCGGGCTTATCGTGGCGGTTCGTGGAGCTCCGACGCGCGGGACGTGCGGGCTGCCTGCCGCGCCCACGGGCGCCCGGGCCTCACTTGGTACTACCTGGGATTCCGCCTCGCCCTGGGTCGCGGGTCGAAACCCTGACGACGTCACGAGGCCGGGCCGGTGCCGATGGAGAGGCAAGGACGCATGACCGAGCACGAGAGCGGGTTCGTTCCCTATCGCTTCGAGCGGTTGGAGGAGGGGGAGATGGGGCGGCGGGGCGGGGAGTTCCTCGCCCGGATGGAGGCGCGGAGGAGCGTGCGGTTCTTCTCCGACGAGAGGGTGCCGCGGGAGCTGATCGAGCTGGCGATCCGGGCCGCGGGGACGGCGCCCTCCGGGGCGCACATGCAGCCCTGGACCTTCGTCGCGGTCGCCGATCCCGAGCTGAAGCGACGCATCCGGGTCGCCGCCGAGGAGGAGGAGTATCGCTCCTACGAGGGCGGGCGGATGAAGGAGGAATGGCGCGAGGATCTGCGGCCGCTCGGCACCGACTGGCGCAAGCCCTTCCTCGAGACCGTTCCCTGGCTGGTGGTGGTCTTCGCCCAGAAGCGCGGTCGTCGCCCCGATGGCAGCCCGAAGAAACACTACTACGTCCAGGAGAGCGTCGGCATCGCCTGCGGGCTCTTCATCGCCGCGCTGCAGAGCATGGGGCTCGCGACCCTCACCCACACGCCGAGCCCGATGCGCTTCCTGCGCGAGCTGCTCGACCGTCCGACCGACGAGGAGCCCTTCATCCTCTTCCCGGTCGGCTACCCCGCCCCCGACTGCCGGGTGCCGGACCTGCACCGCAAGTCCCTGGCCGAGATCGCCGAGTTCCGGCTGGCGGAGGATTAGTCCCGGGTCGACCGTGGTGGAAGCGGCGCATCGAGGTCGACCGACCTGGTCAGCGGAAGCTGATCCCCCTCATCCCTTCCCTGGCCCCGCAAGGCTCCGGGCGGGCCCCGTCTGCGGACGAGCTTGCTCTTCTGACCGCGAGGCCAAGCCCGGGCCGGCTCAGCGGCGGCGGTCGTCGAGCTGGAGAAGGCTGGTTTCGATGCGGCCGGCGAGGCGGCGGATCTCCTCGGCGTCGACGCCGAGTTCGCGGGCGCCGCGGAGCTGGGCCTCGCCGACCCGGCGCAGGTCGTCGATCGCCGCCGTTGGGGCCTGAAGGTCCTCGCCCCGTTCGATCAGTCGCTCGCTCGCCCCGCCGATCCGGGCCGCGGCGGCCGCGAGTTCGTCGGCGGCGCCGCTGAGTTCGTCGAAGCGTCCGCGCCAGCCGCGCAGGAGCTGGCGCAGGCCGGTCACCAGACGGCCGGCGAGGTCGTCGCCGTCGAGGCCGCAATCGGCGGCGAGATCGCCGCGACCGGCCGACTCGAGCATCGCCAGGGCGAGCTCGCCGCGGTGGTCGAGATCCTCGCGGACCCGCTTCGCCAGGGCGTCGCGGCGCGCGCGCTCGGCCTTGCCGGTGACGACCCGGATCTCGATCAGTCGACCCGCGACCGCGCCGGTCTCGTCGCGCAGGACCTTGCCCTGGACGGCGAGCAGGTCGGCGCCTCGCTCGATGTGCCGCTCGCCATCGCCGTCGGCTTCGCTGAGCAGGTCGGCGATCGGTCGGCCCAGGGGCTCCGAGCCCAGGCCGAGGGCCTCGAGCTGGCGGCGGGCGCCGGCCGTGCGCCAGCGGACCAGACCCTCGTGATCGACCAGGAGGAGGCCGAGGTCGCCGCGGGCCAGGGTCGCCAGCAGCTCGGCCGCCTCACCGGGTGGTTGCGCCGCGACCGGGCCGCGCCGCGACCGGCGCCGCTCGAGGAGCGCCAGGGTCGGCAGGGCCAGACTCGTGCCCAGCGCCGCGGTCCGCGGTGCGGACAGCAGGAAGGCCACGAACAGGCCGAGCAGGCCTACCACCAGGGCAGGTCGCGTCATCGAGGGTGATCTCCAGCCGGTCTTGCCTGACCGCGCGCGGGACCTTCCCGCGGCGGATGGGGTATTCGCCTCCCACCAGGAGGATCGACCGTGCGCGCGCCGAGCTTGACCGCTCCTCCGTTAAGCTTCGTCGCAGGCCGGAAGCGCGCCGGTCAGGGGGGGCTCAGAGATACTCGACCGGGTGGCGCACCCGGACCGCGAGCCCCGCCGCCGCGATCCCCCGTCGCCACTGGAGGATGCAGCCCGGGTTGCCGCTGATCAGCACCCGCGCGCCGCTCGCGCGCAGGGTCTCGATCTTGGCGGCGAGTAGGGCGTCGCTCATCTCCGGCTGCATCAGGCCGTAGAGACCGGCGGCGCCGCAGCAGTCGGCGGCCGCCGCCAGCGGCCGGAGCTCGAGCCCGGGCACCCGGGCGAGCAGGGCCGGCAGTTCCTTCTGGCAGCCCTGGGCGTGATGCAGGTGGCAAGGCGCGTCGTAGACCGCCGGGCCCTCCTCGTCGCGACCCAGGCCGCGCGGGGAAAGACCCTCGCGCTCGAAGAGGACGCCGACGTCGATGGTCCGCTCGGCGAGCCGTCGCGCCCGCGCCGCCAGTTCCGGGTCGGCGGCGAGCCAGCGCGGATGATCCTGGAAGGCGGCCCCGCAGCCGGCGGCGTTCATGACCAGCCAGTCGACCTCGGCCGCCTCGAAGGTCTCGAGGTTGCGGCGGGCGAGCTCCCGCGCGGTCTCGAGATCGCCGGCATGGGCCTGGAGGGCGCCGCAGCAGGTCTGCGCCGGCGGCACCACGACCTCGTAGCCCTGGGCCTGGAGGGCCTCGACGGTGCGGCGGTTGAGCTCGCCGAAGAGCTGCTCCATGACGCAGCCGCTGAACAGCGCGACGCGCCCGCGCCGCCGCGGCCCGCGCGCCTCGTGCCGCGGCGCGAGCGGTCGGCGGTCCCGGGCGGGCGGCACCTCGGGCGTCTGCTCCTCCAGGCGGCGGAGCCCGGCCGGCAGCAGTCGCGTGAGGCCACTGTCGCGCAGGAGCGCCCGCAGGCCCGAACGCCGGTAGAAACGGGTGAGGGCGGCGATCCGTCCCAGGCGGCGACGATCGGGGATCGCCCTGCGCATCAGCCAGCGGCCCAGGACGCCGGGCGGCGCCTGCTCGTGCATCTCCTCGCGGGTGATCTCCATCATCCCCGAGTAGTCGACCGCCGAGGGGCAGACCGACTCGCAGGCCCGGCAGACCAGGCAGAGATCCATCTTGGCCCGGAAGCTCGCGGTCAGCTCCAGCTTGCCCTCGGCCAGCCCGCGCATCAGCTGGATGCGGCCGCGCGGACTCGCGGCCTCGTCGCCGGTCTGGGCGTAGGTGGGGCACTGCGACAGGCAGATGCCGCAGTGGATGCAGTCGAGGCTCTTCTGGTAGCGCAGGAGCGCCTCGGCCCGATCGCGCGCCAGGCTCATGGCAGACCTCGGGGGCGACGGCCCCGCATCAGGAGGCCGCGCGGGTCGAAGACCTCGACCAGGCGGCTCTCGATCTCGGCGACGCGTCCGCTCGGCGCGCCGAGGTCGGCGATGCCGCGCCGGACCAGCTCGGCCTCGCGCGGGTCGTCCATCGCCGCCAGGACGGCGAGCTCGGGCCGGAGCCAGGGCCGGCCGGAACGTTCGAGCAGCTCGGGCAGCGATTCACCGTCGCGCGCGGGCAGGCGCAGGCGGCCGGCGACGAGATCGACGACCAGGTCGCCCTCGCGACCGATGAGATCCAGCACCCGTCCGAGCTGCGCCGGTCGATGGCGCAGGACCAGCCGGCGGTCCCAGGGCGCCGGACAGGCCGCGAGCTCGCGCCAGAGCGCCCGCGCCGCGGCGGGTTCCAGCCTCTCGGCGCCCCGCAGCTCGGCGGCGAGCGCCTCGATCGCCGCCGGGGCGCCCTCGGCGCGCAGGGCGAGGAGATGACCCGCGCGATCGCGGCGGAGCGCCAGGCCCGCGATCTTGTGATCGAGCCGCCGCAGCTCGCGCCCGCGTTCGAGCGCCGCGCCCTCTTCGAGACCGGCGAAGACGAAGCTGGCCTCGGCGACCGGCAGCGGGCGGAGGCGGAAGGACAGCTCGCTGATGATCGCCAGCCGGCCGGCGCTGCCGCAGAGCAGCTTGCGGAGATCGTAGCCGGTGACGTTCTTCACCACGCGCCCGCCCGGGCGGAGGATCTCGCCGGCGCCGGTGATCGCGCGCAGGCCGAGGACCTGTTCGCGCAGCTCGCCGTAGAGCGCGGCGATGAAGCCGTCCTCGCCCAGCGCCACCGCGGCGCCGAGGCTCCGGCTCTCGGGCCGCGCCGGCTCGATCGCCAGACGCTGGCCCGCGGCGGCCGCGGCCTCCTGCAGGGCGGCGACGGTGGTACCGGAGCGGGCCGTGATGGTGAGGTCGCCCGGCTCGAAGGCGACGATGCCCCGGAGCCGGCCGAGGCCGATCGCCAGATGATCCTCCTCGCCCGGCAGGCGCTCGGGCTCCTCGAGGCCGCCGCCGACCAAGAGGCCGCGATCGGCCGCGTTCGCCTCGACCACGAGCCGCCGGAGCTCGTCCTCGTCGGCCGGCGCGACGAAGCGCTCGCGGCTCATCGGTCGCCCCCGTCCAGCACCCGGTCGTGGAAGCGCGTGGTCTCGCCCTTCACCGCGCTGCAGGCGCGCGGCGTCGGCAGGATCTTGCCGGGGTTCATCAGGCCGCGCGGCGCGAAGGCGGCGCGGAAGGCCTTCATCAGGGCCAGCTCCTCGGCGCTGAACAACCAGGGCATGAACTCCTGCTTCTCCAGTCCGATGCCGTGCTCGCCCGAGAGCGTGCCACCGAGGTCGAGGCAGATGCGGACGATGGCGCCCGCGACGTCCATCGCCCGGGCGAGCTCGTCGGCGTCGCGGCCGTCGTAGCTGATGTTGGGGTGCAGGTTGCCCTCGCCGGCATGGATCACGTTGGCGAGCCGGAGCCGGCGTTCGGCGCAGGCCGCGCTGATGGCGACGATCGCCTCCTCGAGCTTCGAGCGCGGCACCACGCAGTCCATCACGTAGAGGTCGGGCGAGATCCGGCCCATCGCGCCGTAGGCGCCCTTGCGTCCCCGCCAGAGCCGCTTGCGCTGTTCGGCGTCCTCGGCCTCCTCGTAGCTGAGGCAGCCCTGCTCGCGGAAGATCGCCTCGACCCGCCGGCGATCGTGGGCCACGTCGAGCGGGTGGCCGTCGAGCTCGACCAGGATCACCGCGCCGGCGTCCTTCGGGTAACCGGCGGCGAAGACCGAGGCCTCCACCACCTCGATGGTGAGGCGATCGATGGCCTCGATCGCCGCGGCCTCGATGCCGGCGGCGACCAGGCCCGAGACCGCGCGGCAGGCGGTCGGGAGGTCGACGAAGGAGCCGAGCAGGGTGGCCACGGTGGTCGGCGTCGGGCTGAGCCGGACGATGGCGCGGGTGACCACGCCGAGCGTGCCCTCCGAGCCGGTGAAGGCGCCGACCAGGTCGAGCCCCGGGCCGCGGCCATGGATGCCGCCCAGCTCGACGACCTCGCCGTCCTCGAGCACGACGGTCAGGCCGAGCACGTGGCCGGTGGTGGCGCCGTACTTCAGCGTGTGCGGGCCGCCGGAGTTCTCGGCGATGTTGCCGCCGAGGGTGCAGACCATCTGGCTGGAGGGGTCGGGCGCGTAGAAGAGGCCGCAGTCCTGCACCTGCTCGCTGAGTCGCAGGTTGACCAGGCCGGGTTCGATCACGGCGTAGCGGTCCTCGACGTTCAGCTCCAGCACCCGCTTCATCCGCGAGGTGTCCACCACGACCGCGCCGGGCGACGGCATGGCCCCGCCGGAGAGCCCGGTGCCGGCGCCGCGCGGCGTCACCGGCAGGCCGGCCTCGTGCAGGAGCCGCATGGCCGCGGCGGTGGTCTCGGTGTCGAGCGGCAGGAGCACGGCCAGGGGGATCGTGGCGAACTGGGTGAGCGCGTCGCTCTGATAGACGAAGAGCGACTCGGGATCGTCGAGGAAGCCGCGCGGGCCGAGCAGGGCGCGCAATCGCGCCGCCAGCGCCGGGTCGAGCCGATCGGTCACCGCTCCACCTCGCCGAGGAGGTGGCGCTGGATCTTGCCCATCGCGTTGCGGGGCAGATCGCTCACCAGCTCGATCCGGCGGGGCCGCTTGTAGCCGCTCAGGCGCTCGCGCAGGACCTGGTCGACCAGCGCGCGATCGAAGCCCGGGTCGGGGACGACGAAGGCGGTCACGCATTCGCCGAGGTCGTCGTCGGGCAGGCCCACGACGGCGCATTCGCGCACGCCGGGCAGTTCCAGGAGCACCTCCTCGACCTCGCGCGGGTGCACGTTGAATCCGCCGCTGATGATCAGCTCCTTGGCCCGGCCGCTGATGACGAGGTGGCCGCTGTCGGCCTCGATCCGCCCGAGGTCGCCGGTGCGGAAGCGGCCCTGGTCGTCGAAGGCCGAACGGCTGGCGATGTCGTCGCCCCAGTAGCCGGAGAAGACGTTGGCGCCGCGGACGCGGATCTCGCCTTCCTCGCCCTCCGCCAGCTCGACGCCGTCGGCATCGACGATGCTCAGCTCGACCCCGGGCAGGGGCAGGCCGACGGTGCCGGCGCGGCGCTCGCCCATCAGCGGGTTCGAGGCCAGCATCAGGGTCTCGCTCATGCCGTAGCGCTCGAGGATGTCGATGCCGAGCCGCCGGCGCGCGGCCTGATGCAGCTCGGCGGCGAGCGGTGCCGAACCCGAGACGGCGAGGCGGAGCGGCAGCTTCAGACCGTCCGGCGCGCAGCGGACCAGGCGGTGGTAGATCGTCGGCACGCCGTAGAAGAGGCTCGGTCCGTCCGGCCGCGCGCTCAGCGCCGCCAGCGTCGCCTCCGGGTCGAAGCCACGGGTCAGGGTCACCGCATGCCCGACCGCCGCCATGCCGTGGATGCCGAGGCCGAGGCCGTGGACGTGGAAGAGGGGCAGGCAGAGCTGGAGGTGGTCGTCGGCGTGCAGCGACCAGGCGATCTCCAGGGCCTCGATCCCGGCCAGGAGATTGCGCTGGCTGAGGGTCGCGCCCTTCGGCAGGCCGGTGGAGCCGGAGGTGAAGACGATCATCGCCGGGTCGTCCGGGCCGATGAGTGGCCGCGACGTCGCCGCCGACCGGCCGCCGGCCGAGAAGGCGGCGGAGAGGAAGCGCTCCTCGAGCAGATGGGCGCCGCACTGGCTCCGGGCCAGGGCCTCGCGCAGGGCCGCCTCGCTCGCGCCGCCCACCACCACCAGCGCCGGCCGGGCCACCTCGAGCATGCGGGCGAGTTCGCCCGCGGTGGCCCGGGGATTCAGCGGCACCGAGATCCGTCCGGCCAGGAGGTTGCCCAGGTGCAGGGCGACCAGGGCCGGCGAGCTCTCGAGCAGGAAGGCGACGCGCTCGCCCGGCGCGACCTCGAGCTCGTCGAGGAAGCGACGCCAGTGCTCGGCCTCGTCGCGCAGGGCGGCGAAGCGGACGGACCGGTCCTCGAAACGCAGGGCGATGCGATCACCCTGGCGATCCAGGTTGTCGAGGACGCGGGCGGCGAAGGTCATGGCCCCATGATAGCGATGGTCGGCCGGACCGCGAGGGCCGGCCGGCGCCGATCGCTCACCGGTCGTTCCGGATCTCCTGCTCGCGCTGGCGCTTCATCTCCTCGTCGAAGAGGCGCTGCTGTTCGAGCATGTGTTCGTAGATCGGCAACAGCGCGCGCAGCTCGTCGCCGTCCGGCTCGAGGCGCTTCAGCGCGGACACCAGGGCCTCGAGGGCGTCGCCGCAGGTCTCGTCCAGGGTCAGCGCGTGGCGCGCGATCGGCAGGGCGTCGCGATGGCGATTGAGTCGGATCAGCGCGGTGGCGCCGACGCCGAAGCCGCGGGCGTCGCGCGGGGCGAGTTCCATCATCTTGGCGCACTCGAACCAGGCGTCCTCGACCTTGTTCATCACCAGGAAGAGCTGGGCCATGTGATAGATGCCCTCGACGTTGTCCGGCTGCGCGTTGAGGAACTCGCGGACGATGTCGAGGACCTCCTCGGCCTGGGAATAGCGGACCTTGATGGCGATCGTCGCCAGCCAGGCCTCGGTGTCACCGGGATCGTTCTTGCGCCGCCGCTGGTAGACGCGCAACTCGGCCTCGCGCGCGTCCTTGAAGGCGATGAACTGGAGATAGCGCTCGTTCGACTTCTCGGCCTCCTCCTTGAGGCCGAGCTTGCGTTCGACGCTCTGCAGCGAGAACAGCCCGTCGTGCGAGAGCGGGTTCAGCTCCAGCGCCTTCAGCAGCAGCCGGCGCGCGGCCTGGAGGTTCTCGGTCCCGCCGAGGATCTCGTAGCAGCGGCCGCACTCGACCGCGACCTGGGCCTCCCGGGGATTGATCGACAGCTCGTCCTCGTAGGCCTTGATCGCCTCCTCCTTGCGGCCGAGACGGTCGTAGGCCCGACCGAGCTTGTAGCGGGCCAGGCGCAGGCGCGGGTCGAGCTTGATCGCGGCGCGGAAGTTCTCGGCGGCCTTCTCGAACTCGCCACCCTCGAGCTGGGCGTTGGCGAGGTACTCGATGAAGTTGATGTTCGTCGGTTCGGCGGCGACCGCCTTGCCCAGGATCTCGATCGCCTCGGGGTAGCGGAAGAGCTTGAACAGGGCCACGCCGAGGAGGAAGCGCAGGCGCTGGTGGCGGTCGGCCAGCAGGCGATCGGCCGGGCCCGAGCCGACCCGGTGCTCGAGGTCGTCGAGGCCGGCGACCACGCGCGTCCAGTCCTCGGCGCGGAAGGCCGACTCGGCGCGGCCGAGGTAGGCGTCGGTCCGGGTCGGATCGCTGCGGACGATGGCGTCGAAGAGCGACCAGGCCTCCTGGAAGCGTCGCGTCGCCAGGCAGCTCGCGGCGTAGAGCGACTCGATCTTCTCGTCGTTGGGGTCGAGCTGACGGGCCTCGACGAGTTTCTGCCAGGCCTCGAGATCGTGGCCGAGGAAGAGGTCGTCCTCGGCGGCCTCGCGCGCCTTCTGCCCGGCGGCGGCGCGCTCGGGGCCGACCTTCTGCAGGCGGAGGCCGCGGCGCACGCGCGGGTCGTCGGGCGTGGTCCGGGCCGCCTCCTCGAACAGCGTCCGGGCCTCGACCGGTTCGCCGGCGCGGGCCAGGTCGAGGGCCCGGAGGATCAGCTCCTCGTGCTCGTCGACGATCTTCTGCTTGCCTGGGGAGTCCGCGGCCGGCCCCTGCGTACGAGCTGACTCGTCGCCGCAGGCCACCAGGAGGGCGGAGCCGAGAAGGAGGGCCAGGAGCCCGGGATTGAGTCGTGTGCTCTGCATCACGACCCAACACTATGGTAGGACGGGCTCGGTCGCCAGATGCCCCCGGACGGGGCCGGTCGAAACGGGGACGGATGCGGGACGAAAGGGGACGTCGGGTCGCAGGCTACGAAATCCTCCGCGAGATCGGTCGCGGCGGCATGGGCGTGGTCTACGAGGCGCGCGGCGCGGCCGGTGACGCGGTCGCCCTCAAGGTGCTCTCGCCGGGCCGGGCCAACGATGCCGACAGCGTGCGACGATTTCTCCGCGAGGGCGAGATCGCCCGCCGCCTCGATCACCCCAACATCGTTCGCATCCACGAGGTCGGTCAGGACGGCGACCTGTGCTACATCGCGATGGATCTGCATCTCGGCCCGACCCTCGAGGATCTGGTCTTCGAGTTGCGGCGCGACCGCCGCGAGGCCCTCTACGCCTTCCTGCCGGACTGGCGCGCCGACCACGAGCGCCCGGAGCAGAGCGCGGGCTACCACCAGGCGATCGCCGGGGCGCTGGCCCAGGTCGCCAAGGCGGTGGAGTACGCCCACCAGCAGGGCCTCGTCCACCGCGACATCAAGCCGGGCAACATCCTGATCGCCGGGCCCCAGCGCCTCCTGCTCACCGACTTCGGCCTGGTGCGGGAACTGGACGCCGAGACCCGGACCCTGACCGGCGACCTGCTCGGCACGCCGCTCTACATGAGTCCCGAGCAGATCATGGGGCGGCGCGAGCTGGTCGGGCCGCGCAGCGACGTCTACGCCCTCGGCGCCACCCTGCACGAGTGCCTCGGCCTCCTGGCCCCCTACGACGCCCAGGATCTGACCCGGCTCGCCCGCCAGATCGAGACCGGCGAACCGCGCGACCTGGCCCGGCTCAATCCCAGCCTGCCGCGCATGCTGGTCACCATCGCCAAGCGGGCGATGGCGAAGCGCCCGGAGGATCGTTACGCCGGCGCCGCGCATTTCGCCGACGATCTGGAACGCTTCGTCGCCGGCCGCTCCATCGTCGCCCGCCCGCCCGACGCCCTGGAGCGGGCCCGCAACGTCCTGCGCCGACGGCCCGAGGTGGTGCTGGTGACCGCGACACTGATCGTCGCCGCGGTCGTGGTCGCCGGCGTCCTGGTCTGGCGGGACCGCGCCGAGAAGGACCGGCGCGCCGGGGAGGCCCGGGCCGCCTTCGTCGACGGCCGGGCGCAGCTCGCCCGCGGCGCCTTCCGCGCCGCCTGGAGCGCCGCCGCCGAGGCCGACTCGCTGGCCCCGGATTCGATCTGGGGGCGCACCCTGCGCGAGGACGTGGAGGCCGCCTTCCGCCGCGACTTCGACACCCGGCTCCTCGGCGGCCTGGAGGGCCTCCTGCGCCTGGACGAGCTGCTCGTGGTCGCCGCCGAGCTGCCCGACAGCGGTCTCGATCTCGAGGCCCTGCGCGCCGGCGTCAACGCCGAGCGCCGGCGGGCGCTCGGACTCGGAGCGAGCCTCGAGGATCCGCGGCTCGACCAGGTCTACGCCAGCTTCGCCCGGGAGCGGCCGGGCGAACTGGAGGAGCTGCGCCTTCAGCTCGCCCCCGGCTTCAACCGGGCGATCGGCGACCGGATGGCGCGCTTCCAGTTCGGCGAGGCCGCGCGCCTGGCCGAGCGCGCCACCCGCTGGGGCGTGGTCCTGGGCCCGGGCTCCGGGGTGCCGGAGACGGTCGCCGAGATCACCGGCCCGGGTCATCTCGAGCTCCAGGTCATCGCCGCCGATCTCTTCGGCGACGACGTCCAGGCCCGGCGTCGCGCCCTGGTGCGGCTCTCCGATCCGGTCAACTTCGTCCGCCTGCCCTGGACCGAGACCAGCCGGATGATCGACCGCTTCCTGGTCGGCGTCGCCGACGAGGGCGACGCGCGCGAGTTCATCCGCCTGGCCGATCGCCTGGCCCTGCCCGGCTTCGGCGCCCAGCTCGTCGCCCTGGTGACCCGGTTTCCGGCGCTGGAGCGCAGCCTGGTCGAGCTGGCCAGCCGGCATCCCGACCCGGCCCTCACCGAATTCCTCTTCGGCGTGCACGACCGCTCCGGCCGCGTCGCCATGGAACCCACCCTGGTGGGCGCGCTGCGCGCCGCGGACGACCCGGACATCCTCCGCCTCGCCCGCCAGCTCGAGGTCTGGCGCGACCACGCTCCCGAAGGCCTGCGGCTCCTGCTCTTCGTGCTGGACCGACGTGGCCTGTCGGATCTCGATCGCCGCCTCGCCGAACTCGCCCAGCGGGTGCAGGACCCGGACCACCTGCTGCCGATCTTCGAGGTGATCGCGCGCCGGGGTGGCGAGGTCGATCCCGGGCGGGCGTTGCCGCTCCTGGTCGGTAGCGGTCCCGAACTCCAGCTGCGGGTGATCGGCGCCCTGCCGGCGGGCGCCTTCGTCGAGCAGGTGGTGGCGCGGCTCGGCTCCCCGGACCCCGAGGACCGGCGCCTGGCGATGCGCCTGCTCCTGGCCCGGCCGGAGAAGGGCGAGGACCTCCTGCTCGCCATCGCCGACGACGAGGAGGCCGACGACGAGCGCCGCGCGCTCGCGCTCTTCGCCCTGGGCGCGCTGCGCAGCGGCCCGGCCCAGGCCCGGCTGGTGGCCCAGCTCACCGCCTCGTCGATCATCCGGCGCCGTTCGGCCTTTGCCGGTCTCGCGCGTCGGGACGGCAGCGATCGCCGGGGGCCGCGCTTCAGCACGCTCCGGCCGCTGGCCCGGGAGACCCTCCTGCACGACCCGTCCCTCGAGGTCCGGGCCGCGGCGGTCGATCTGGTCGCCAGCCTCTCGGCCCATGAGCTGGCCGGGGAACTGACTGCGGCTCTCGAGACCTGGGAGCCGGACACCGCCCGCGATCTCCTGGGCCGGTTCTTCGGCGACGGCCGCCGGGTCGGCGACTTCGCGCCGATCATCGATCTGCTCGGCTTCGCCCCGGTGGCCGTGGCCCAGGTCGCGCGCGAGACCAATCGCGAGCTGCTGGCCCTGGCGCTCTGCCGGGCCCTCGGCCGCCTCGGCCTGGACCCGGCCTGGGACGACGAGGATGGCCGGCGCCGGGCCGCCGAGGCCCTGCTCGACCTCGCCGGTCGCGAGGAGGTCTCCGTCGACCTGGCCCGGGCCGCCTGGGAAGCCCTCGACGCCTACCGGGGCCAGGTGCTGGTCTCGGAGCTGGTGGCCGTGGCCCGGGGCCTCTCCCGGGCGGAGGTCGCCGCGGCCGCCGGTCGCGTCCTCATCCGGCGCGAGGCCTCGGTCGCGGCGGCCGACCTCCTGGACGAGCTGCCGATCTCGTCGCCCTCCTCCCGGGCCGTGGCCGCGCTCGCCTACCTGGCGCAGGGACAGATCTTCGCCTTCGAGGAGGAGCTGGTCCGGGCCTGGGTCTCCGGCTTCCGCGACCTCGCCGCGCTCGGGCCGACCGACGCGCTCCAGGCCGGCCGGCTGTCCACCACCGTGCGCGAGATCGACCGGCGCCTGCGGACCGAGACCCTGGTCGACTGAGCGGTCCCGGGCCGCGTCATTCTTGAGCCAGCCCGCGCCCTTTCCTACCTTGCGAGGCTTCCCCGAGCCAGGAGTCCGCCGTGCGTACCAGCCAGCTGTTCTTCAAGACCTACCACGAGTATCCCTCCGACGCCGAGGTCGTGAGCCACAAGCTGCTCGCCCGCGCCGGCTTCCTGCAGAAGACCGGCGCCGGCATCTACAGCTTCACGCCGCTGCTCTGGCGGACGGTCAAGAAGATCATGCGGATCATCTGCGAGGAGATGGACCGCGCCGGCGCGCAGGAGATCCTGCTGCCGATCCTCCAGCCCTTCGAGCTCTGGCAGGAAAGCGGTCGCCTCGATACCTACCTGCAGGCCAACATCCTCTTCAACCTCGAGGATCGCAAGGGCGCCAAGCTGGCGCTCGGGCCGACCCACGAGGAGGTGGTCACCGATCTCGTGCGGCGCAGCGTCTCGTCCTACAAGGACCTGCCGGTGATCCTCTACCAGCAGCAGATGAAGTTCCGCGACGAGATCCGGCCGCGCTTCGGGCTCATGCGTGGCCGCGAGTTCATGATGAAGGACGCCTACTCCTTCGACGTGGACCAGGACGGTCTCGATCTCTCCTACGAGAAGATGAAGGCCGCCTACCACGCCATCTTCCAGCGCCTCGGTCTGCGCTACGTCGTGGTCGACGCCGACTCGGGCGCGATCGGCGGCAGCGGCTCGCAGGAGTTCATGGTCACCGCCGATTCCGGCGAGGACGCGCTGATGCTCTGCGAGGCGGCCGGCTACGGCGCCAACGTCGAGAAGGCCGACAGCGTGATCCCCGCGGCCCCGGACGGCGGCGCGCCGCGCCCGATGCGCAAGGAGTCGACCCCCGACATCAAGAGCGTCGACCAGCTCTGCGCCTTCTTCTCGATGCCGGCGGCGGCGATGGTCAAGACCGTGCTCTACACCGCGATTCACGCCGACCACGAGCAGACCGTCGCCGTCCTGATGCGCGGTGACCGGCAGATCAACGAGGTCAAGCTGACCAACGTGCTCGACTGCCTCGCGGTCCGCCTCGCCGACGACGTCACGGTGAAGAAGGTCACCGGCGCCGAGGTCGGCTTCGCCGGGCCGGTCGGCCTCGACGCCGCCGTGCCGGTGATCGCCGATCTGTCGGTGAAGGGCATGACCAACGTGCTCTGCGGCTGCAACGAGACCGACTACCACCTGCTCGACGTCAACATCGGTCGCGACTGCAAGGAGCCGACCTGGGCCGACATCCGCCTCGCCGAGGTCGGCGACGGCTGCGTGCTCGATCCCGCGCAGACCCTGACCATGGTGCGTGGCATCGAGGTCGGTCACATCTTCAAGCTCGGGACCAAGTACTCGAAGGCGATGGGGCTCGAGTTCCTCGGCCGGGACGGCAAGAAGCACGTCGCCGTCATGGGCTGCTACGGCATCGGCACCACCCGCATCGCCGCCGCGGCGGTCGAGCAGAACAACGACGACGACGGCATCATCTGGCCCTGGTCCATCGCGCCCTTCCACGTCGCCATCACCGTGGCCGGCAAGAAGGACGAGGCGGCGAAGGCAGCGGCGGAGGCCCTGCACGACGAGCTCGAGGGGCTCGGCTGGGACGTCCTCCTCGACGACCGCGATCTCGGCCTCGGCGCCCGGCTGAAGGACCACGAGCTGATGGGACTGCCCTTCCGCGTCCTCTACGGCCGCGGCTTCGCCGAGGGCAAGGTCGAGGTCAAGTGCCGGCGGAGCGGCGAGACCGCCGAGGTGACGCCGGCGGAGCTGCGCGACTGGATCGAGTCGCGGCGGAGCTGAACCGGCGCCGAGGATCGGGGACGGGATGAGACGACTGCTCGAGGACATCCGCTCGCTCGACTTCCGGGCCGTGGTCGCGCTCCTCCTGGCCGCCTTCGTCCTGGTCACGATCCAGTTCCACGGGGTCGATTTCTGGCAGAAGACCGAGCTGGTCAGGGAACTCGCGGCCCGGGGTGACCGGGTCTCCGACCTGGTTCCGGCCCAGCGCGCGTACCGGCAGTACTACAGCCAGATGGGCTGGGCGGCCGGCACCATGCTCCTCTTCGGCGTCCTGCCCTTCCTGACCGCGACCCTCGTCCTGCGGATGCGGCCCTCGGAGTTCGGCTTTCATGGCCGGGGCTTCCTCCGCCACCTCTGGGTCTACGTCGCCTTCTACCTGTGCATGGCGCCGGCCATCTGGCTGGCCTCGAAGAACCCGGACTTCCGCGCCACCTATCCCTTTCCCCACCTGGCGCGCAACGACCCGAGCCTGTTCTGGCGCTGGGAGCTGGCCTACTTCCTCCAGTTCTGCGCCCTGGAGATGTTCTTCCGCGGCTTCTTCCTGTTCACGCTTGAACGACGGTTCGGACTCAACGCGATCATGGTGATGACCATCCCCTACGCGATGATCCACCTCCACAAGCCGATGCCGGAGGCCTTCGGCGCCATCTTCGCCGGCCTGATTCTGGGCTACATGGCGCTCCGGACTCGTTCCTTCTACGGGGGCATACTGCTACACTACGCCGTCGCGCTGAGCATGGATCTGCTCGCGACCCGAAACTGAAGCCGCCTTGCGGAGTCGAATTCGATGAACCAGCCGAGTCTCTTCGCCCCCGTCCTCGACCGTTTCGACGTCGGCCAGCGTCGCCTCGTCGCTACCGCCGCCGTCCTCATGGGCAGCCTCCTGCTGCTCGCCTCGTCGCGCATGAGCCTGCCAATCGGGCCGGTGCCGCTGACGATGCAGTCGCTGATGGCGATCGCCCTCGGTCTCGTCCTCGGCTCGCGGCTCGGGGCCGCGGCGGCGATGCTCTACTTCCTGCAGTGTCTCGCCATTCCCGGCTTCTCCGCCGGCGCGATGCCCCTGACCGGCGGCTTCGTCCTCGGCTTCGTGCCCGCCGCCTTCCTCGCCGGCTGGCTCTTCGAGCGCGGCCACGGTCGCAGCCTCGGCAAGGCCCTGCTGGCCTCGATCCCGGCCAACCTGGTCATCTTCGCCTTCGGTCTGCCCTGGCTGGCGATCGGTCTCGGCCTGGACTTCGAGCGGGCCTGGGCCGTCGGCGCGGCGCCCTTCATGGTCGTCGAGGCGGTCAAGATCGGGCTCGGCGTGGTGATGCTCCGGGGCCTCGGACTGATCGCCGGCCGGCGCGCCTGAATCGCCGATGTCGCCGCTCTTCAGGCGGGCGCCGCGCGCGGCGCTCGCCATCCTGGGCTTTCACAACATCACGCCGGTTCCCTCGCAGCCCTTCCTCTCTCCCGACTTCCCGCGACGCTTCCGCCGGCTCCTCCGGCTGGCGAAGAAGCGCTACGAGGTCGTCACCGTCGCCGAGGGCCAGCGCCGGCTGGCCAGCGACGAGCGGCTCGAACGACCGCTGCTCGCCTTCATCTTCGATGACGGCTACGCCGACATGCACGGCACGATCATGCCCTTGATGCGGGCCGAGGGTCTGGTCGGCACCAGCTACGTCGTCCTCGATTCGCTCGAACGCGGCTCGCTGCCCTGGTACGAGGAACTCGGCCGCCTCGTCTACGGGATGAAGGGCGGTCGCCTCGAGTTCGCGCTCGGCGACGAGGCCCTGACCTACGAGATCCCCGAGAACCGTCACGACCGCGTCGAGGTCTTCTGGACCATCACCCGGAAGCTGAAGCAGGACTTCCATCCGGGCGTTCCGGGTCTGGTCGCCGAGCTGAAGCGCCACCACGGCGTGGGCGACCACGCGGCCGAGAACCGGGCCCTGATGATGACCGTGGCCCAGGCCCGCGAACTCCTCGCCGCCGGCTTCGAGCTGGGCAGCCACTCAATCAGCCATCCGATCCTGCCGAGCCTCGACGAGGACGGCCTGCGCCACGAGATCGGTGACTCGCGCCAGCGGCTCGAGGAGCTGCTCGACCACGAGGTGCGGAGCTTCTGCTACCCGAACGGCGACAACGACCAGCGCTGTCAGGAGGCGGTGGCCCGGGCGGGCTACGACTGCGCCGTGAGCATGGCCTGCGGCGCCAACCTCCGCGGCGCTCACGATCGCTTCCGCCTCAAGCGCGCGGCGATGTCCGAGGACATCCGCGCGCTCTGGCCCTGGCACACGCTCTACCGCGTCCACGCCAGCCTGGTCGAGGAGGCGGCCGCCGGCTGACACCGGCCCGCCGCGCGCCGGCCTCGTCAGCCGCGCACGTCCATGATCATGGAGCGACCGTCGAGCAGCCAGTGGCCGCTGGGCAGGTTCGGGTCATAGAGCGTCGGCTTCAGGATCAGCCGCTCGTTGGCGGCGTCGTAGTAGTAATCCCACTCGTCGTGAATGCCGTCGTCGAAGATGGGCAAGGCCGCATTCAGGTCGGGCGCGCCGATCGGGTAGGCGTAGAGCGAGCGCTGCGGATCGACCTCGGGATAGCAGACGATCGAGCTGGGCGGCCCGCCGTGGTAGGGGATCGACAACATCACGTGACGCTCGTTCTCGCCGAACTGGAACTTCAGCACGAAGTCGCGCGGATCGTCCTGCGCCTGATGTCCGGGCGGGTAGTCGAGACGGTAGCGCTCGAAGGGTTGCTGGCTGCGGCTCGGCGCGTCGCAGAGCAGGGTGGTGACGTAGTTCCGGCGCCCCTCGCTCGCGCTCGACCCGTGGATCTCGTAGACGTCGAGCTGGCCGTTGGCGCGGTCCTCGGCCGTGAAGCGGATGTAGGTGATCGCGCTGGTGCCGGCGTCGTTGGCGATGTTGATCAGGAGCTGCGCGAAGCACTCGCCGCCGTGGAAGGTCGCCGGGCCGGGCACCGGGAGGGGCTCGAGATGGTGGGGGCCGACGCGCGGGGCCGGGGGCGTGCCCAGCGGCAAGAGCAGCGGGTTCTCGGTCACCCAGTAGGTCTCCGGCAGGCCGCCGAGCGAGCCGTCGAGGTCGTAGATCATCGTGGCGTGGAGGCCGTTGCCGGCGTTGACGACGGCGCCGGGCGGCGCGTTGACGACCTGTCCGGGCAGGGCGCTGACCGGCGCGTGGGCGATCGCGAACAGCGCCGGATGATCGACGCTCTGGTCGAGATCGAGGCCGCGGACCATGTTGCGGGGATCGACGCCCCAGGGGATGCCCGGCACCAGGGTCGAGCGCTCGCCCCGTGAGGCGAGGGCCGCGGCCGGCCGCAGCGCGAAGGTCTCGCCGTTGCGCGTCACGGGCTGCGGCAGCACGGCGTCGCGGAAGTTGCGGAAGACGGTGTCCTCGACCCCGATGAAGCCGTCGTAGATCTCGACCCCCTTCAGTTCCCACTGTGGCTCGGAAGGCACCGGCAGGCTACGCGGGCCGCCGGGCCAGGCGAGTTCGACCGGCGTCCTGGGATTGCCCCGGTTCGAGCTCTCGCCGACGATCACCGCGTCGCGCAGCACCTGCGCCGACATCATCTGCGCCGAGGTGAGCTGCTGGATCACCGGTCCGATGCCCAGCTCGAAGGCGCTGTCGTGCTGGATGCCCTCGGAGGAGAAGTAGACGCCGATCCGGTTGTCCGCCAGCCGGACGTCCTCGAAGAGCGCCTGGCCGTAGCAGCGGTTCCAGATCCCGGCCTGCCGGTTCTTCCAGGCCCGGAGTCCGCTCACCCGGAACAGACCGTCGAGGGCGTTGGGCCGGCTCGGGTCGTAGGCGAAGGGCCGGGCGTCCTCCTGGTGGAAGCCGTTGATCTCGTTGGAGTGGCAGACGTTGTCCTGCCAGGTGCCCACGCTCTGGAGCGGCGCGGCGATGTCGGGGTCGTACCAGATGCCATGGCCGGCCGAGCCGGCGGCGACGTTGCCGACGATCGTGTTGCGCGCGCGGGTGATCCAGAAGGTCGAGGGTTCGAGGTCGCTGCTGCGGAAGAAGGGCTGCCCGGTCGTGGGCCAGATGTCGCCGAGCGCGGCTACCTGGCCGTCGGTGTCCGGGCGACGGGTCAACAGTCCGAGGTTGCCCCGGATCAGGTTGTCGACCTCGACCCGGTCCTCGAGGTAGACCGCGTGGCCCCAGGTGTCGTGGATCACGCAGTCCTCGACCACGGCGCCGTTGGTCTGGTGGATCGTGACCGCGCGGTTGAAGCAGTCGTGGATCGAGCAGTTCCGCAGCCAGTTGCTGTCCGCAGCCAGCGTGCCGCAGAGATGCCAATGGACCGGATAGCGCCCGAGCGCGCCGTACCAGCCGAGGCCGCGGAGTTCCACGCCGCCGAGCTGGAGATTGCCGTGGGTCGAGCCGGAACGCATCGCCATCAGGTGGCCGCCGCGCCGCGCGGTCTGCGAGCTGCTGCGGACCACGATGTTGCGCCGGAGCAGGCCGACCTCGGCGCGCTCGTCGACGCCGAACTCGACCCCGGCGTGGTGGGACCAGCGGAGCGGCGGGCTGAAGTCGATGGTGCGGCCGTTGACCGCCTTGATCCGCAGGACCTCGGCCTGCGTCATGTCGAAGTCCGTGCTCGCGATCACGATCTCGTCGCCGCGGCGCCAGCCGGGAATCTCTTCGAGGACCATCCGGGTGGCGCCGACCTCGAGCTGCGGACCCTCGGCGAGGCGCAGCCAGGACCGGATCGGCAGGCCCGGGCCCCGGCTCACCTGGCCCTGGAGGGTGAGGGTCGCGCCCGGGTGGACCATGAAGCTCAGGTGCTCGAGCGGATCGCCGTAGTTCGGGCTCAGGTACCGGTCGTCGAGGACGACGACGAAGCGATGACCGAAGGGCCGCGCCGGCGTGCCGACGCGGAGGCGCGCGCCACCGGCGCCGCCGCGGCCGATGTCGATGCGCGAGACCTCGAGGCGGTAGTCACGACGATCCTCGACCGCGAGCTGACCGCGCAGGTCGAGATGGGCGAGGTCGTCGAGGCCCTGGTTCGTGTCCAGCAGGAGCCGGTGTCCCGGTTGGATCAGTACCGCGTCGCCGGGGCCGGGGAGCGCGCCGTTCCCGGTCAGGCGTGACCAGGTGCCGGGGTCGCTCCAGCGCCCGGAGCGTTGGCTCTGGATGGTCTGCGCCGGCGTGAGGACCGCGAGCATCAGCAGCAGGGCGAGCGTGAGTCGGGACATCCTGAATCTCCTTCGATTCGCCATCTGGCGCTCCGTGGCTCTCGCGATCAAGCATTCTCGTCTTTCTCGTTCCGAATCAACGCGCGCGAGCCGGCTCCGGGCATGCCGCGACCACGGGTCTGCCACCGCCGCGGGCCGGAGTCGATCGATCCGGGCAAGGCTCGCGTCGAACGCTATGATCGAGGCTCGCGTTCAACCGCAGCGAAGGAGTCGGAACATGGATGCCGAGATCACCACGCGGGCCGAGACCCGCGTCGCCTACGTTCGCCACGTCGGTCCCTACCAGGACTGCAAGCCGGCCTTCGAGCAGCTCTGCGCCTGGGCCGGACCACGCGGCCTCTTCGGCCCCGCGACGCGGATCATGGGCATGGCCTGGGACGATCCGCGCGAGGTGCCGGCCGAGAAGCTCCGCTTCGATGCCTGCATGACGGTGGCCGAGAGCGTCGAGGCTTCGGAGGGCGTCGAGGTCCGCACCGAGCCGGCCGGCCTCTACGCCAAGACCGTCCATCTCGGTCCCTACGAGAAGCTCGCCGCCACCTACGAGTCGTTGATGACCGACTTCATCCCGGCCCATGACGTCGCGATGGACTGCGAGCGACCGTCGATCGAGGTCTACCTGAGTGATCCCCGCACGACGCCGCCGGAGCAGCTCCGCACCGAGGTCTGGTTTCCGGTGAAGAAGGGCTGAGCGCCGCGACCGAACCGCGCCGCGCCGGCGCAGAGGAATCGTGTGACCGCCTGGAGGATGGGGCGGAGCAGGCGCTCCGCGGTCCGACGAGAGAGAACCGCGCAGCGCCGGCCGCGCATCTGGAGCGCCGGCTCACGCCGATGAATGGGCCAGCCAGCGGCTGGCGCTCCGACGGACCGCGCCGCGCCGGCTGCGCATCCGGACCGCCGGCTCACGCCGATGAATGAGCCAGCCAGCGGCTGGAGCTCCGACGGACCGCGCCGCGCCGGCTGCGCATCCGGAGCTCGACGGCTCTTGCCGATGAATGAGCCAGCCAGCGGCTGGCGCCCCGGAGCGCCGGCTGCCAAGCCGGCCTGGTTACCGACCGTGCTTCGAACGAGAAGGGGCCGCGCCGATCGACCGGCGCGGCCCCTTCGTCGTTCTCGATCCTCTTGGGGTTACTTCACTTCCCAGAGGTCACCGGCGTAGAGGAGCTGCTCGAGGTCGCCCTCGCCGTACTTCTGCCGCGCCCGCGCGATCTGGTCGTGCACCCCGACGTCGAAGGCCGGCCGCTTGACGTCACGGAAGACGCCGATCGGAGTCGGCAGCTTGCCCTCGGGGTTGCCGGCGAGGAGGTAGGCGAAGGTCGAGTTGGCCTCGACGTCCCAGACCGGGATGTCCTTCTCGTCGACGTCGGCGACGTTGACCACCTTCGGGTCGAAGCCGTCGAGGACGATGGCCTTGTCGTGGTCCTTGCCGAAGATCAGCTTCTCGCCGTGACGCAGGTCGATGAGCATGTCGTCGCGGACCGTGCGGTCGGTGATGTGCTTCCAGGCGCCGTCGTTGAAGATGTTGCAGTTCTGGAAGATCTCGATGTAGGCGCTGCCCTCGTGGGCCGCGGCCTTCATGATGACGTCCTCGAGGTGGCTGCCCATCATGTCGACCGAGCGACCGACGAAGGAGGCCTTCGCCGCCAGCGCCAGGTGGATCGGGTTGAAGGGCGTGTCGAGCGAACCCATCGGGGTCGACTTCGTCACCTTGCCGAGCTCGCTGGTGGGCGAGTACTGGCCCTTGGTCAGACCGTAGATCCTGTTGTTGAACATCAGGATCTTCAGGTTGATCCGTCGGCGCAGCGCGTGGATGAAGTGGTTGCCGCCGATCGACATCGCATCGCCGTCACCGGTGATGACCCAGACGTCGAGCTTCGGGTTGGCGATCTTGACGCCCGAGGCGATCGCCGGCGCGCGGCCGTGGATCGAGTGGAAGCCGTAGGTCTCCATGTAGTAGGGGAACCGGCTCGAGCAGCCGATGCCCGACACGAAGACGACGTCTTCCCGCTTCTTGCCCAGCTTGGCCATGGCGCCCTGGACGGCGTTGAGGATCGCGTAGTCGCCGCAACCCGGGCACCAGCGGACGTCCTGGTTGGACTTGAAGTCCTTCTTGGTCAGGTTCGTGGTGGATTCTGTGCTCATGGCTTACCCCAGGATCTCGTGGACCTTGTCGATGACCTCGTTGGTGGTGAAGGGCAGACCGGTCACCTTGGTGTAGGAGTGCACCTTCATCGCGAACTTGCCCTGGATGAGGAAGGCCAGCTGGCCCATGTTCATCTCGGGGATCAGCACGTGCTCGAAGCTCTCGAGCACCTCCTTCAGCGCGGGGCTGAAGGGGTTGATGTAGCGCAGGTGGGCCTGCGCGACGCTCTTGCCCTCCTCGCGAAGGCTCTCGACCGCCGCGGTGATGGCGCCTCGGGTCGAACCCCAGCCGAGCACCAGGATCTGGTCGCCCTTCTGGCCCTGCACGAGCTGGAAGGGCGGCAGATCCTTGGCGATGCCGGCCACCTTCTCGTGGCGCAGGTTGGTCATGCGCTGGTGGTTGGCCGGGTCGTAGGAGACGTTGCCGGTGACGTCCTCCTTCTCCAGGCCACCGATGCGGTGCTGGAGGAGGTCGGTGCCCGGAATGGCCCAGGGGCGGGCCAGGGTGTGCTGGTCACGCAGGTAGGGCTGGTACCACTCCTTGTCCTTGCTCTCGAGCTGGCGGACCTCGATCTTCGGCAGATCCGAGATCTTGGGCAGACGCCAGGGCTCGGCGCCGTTGGCGATGTAGCCGTCGGTCAGCAGGATCACCGGCGTCATGTACTTCAGCGCCAGGCGGGAGGCCTCGATGGCGCAGTCGAAGGCGTCCGAGCTGGTCGAGGCGGCGATGATCGGCACCGGGCTGTCGCCGTTGCGGCCGAACATCATCTGCAGGAGGTCGGACTGCTCGGTCTTGGTGGGCAGGCCGGTCGAGGGACCGCCGCGCTGCACGTTGACCACGACGAGCGGCAGCTCGGTCATGATCGCGAGGTTCAGCGCCTCGGACTTGAGGGCCATGCCCGGACCGCTGGTGGTGGTCACCGCGAAGTTGCCGGCGTAGGAGGCGCCGATCGACGCGCAGATGGCCGCGATCTCGTCCTCGGCCTGGAAGGTGATCACGCCGTGGTTCTTGTAGGCCGAGAGCTGATGCAGGATGTCGCTCGCCGGCGTGATCGGGTAGGAGCCGAGGAAGAGCGGCAGACCACAGAGCTTGCTGGCGGCGAGCAGGCCGAGGCCGACCGCCATGTTGCCCTGGATGTTGCGGTAGGTGCCGGGGGTCAGCTTCGCCCTCGGGACCTCGTAGCTCACCTGGAACAGACCCGAGATGTCGGCGAAGTTGTAGCCGGCCTTCATCGCCGCGATGTTGGCCTCGGCGATCTCGGGGCGCTTCTTGTTCTTGCCGAACTCGAGGTTCAGGTAGTCGACCGTCGTTTCCATCGGCCGCTGGAACAGCCAGTAGACGATGCCCAGGGCGAAGAAGTTCTTGCAGCGCATCACCACCTTGGGGTCGAGACCGCTGTCCTTCAGGGTCTCCTTGGTGAGCATGTTGAGCGGCACCCGGACGACGCGGAAGCCGTCGAGCGTGCTGTCTTCGAGCGGGTTGACCTCGTACTTCGCCTTGACGAGGTCCTGCTTGCCGAAGTTGTCGGTGTTGACGATGACGATGCCGTTCGGCTTGAGGTCCTTGATGTTGACCTTCAGGGCCGCCGGGTTCATCGCCACCAGGACGTCCGGACGGTCGCCCGGCGTGTGGATGTCGAAGCTCGAGAAGCGCACCTGGAAGCCCGAGACGCCGGGGATCGTGCCGGCGGGGGCACGGATCTCGGCCGGGTAGTCGGGGAAGGTTGCGAGGTCGTTGCCGAAGACCGCCGAGGTGTTGGTGAACTGGCTGCCGGTGATCTGCATGCCGTCACCCGAGTCGCCGGCGAAGCGGATGATCGCCTGCTTGAGGGTCTCGACGGGACGTGCCGCTTTGTTGTCGCTTTCCATGGAGGCGTGTTTCCGCGCAGGCGTTGGCCGAAGCCGATGTGGGAACCGACTTTGCGGAGCCGCGGGACCTGCGTCAGGAGTCCTTTGAGAGAGACGAAAGACGCTGCTCGGCCAGCGCGGAACGGCGCGGGCAGCCGATTATAGTCCTGCCTCCGGGCCATCCCAATGGCCAGTCGGGCCCGGACTTCCGGGTCGGGGCGTCGGGCCCGGCGAAGCCCCGCGCGGGCCGGTCCCGATTTGATCCGAGGCCACTTGCCCGGGGTGATCCGACCCGCGGCCGGCTACTCGTCCTTGCCCTTGCGGGTCATCAGCTGGGTGAGGGCGAGGCGTGGGTCCTTGTCCTTGAACAGGACGCGGAAGACCTCCGTGGTGATCGGCATCTCGATCTTCATGGTCCGGGCGAGGTCGTGCACCGCCCGGGTCGTGCCCACGCCCTCGGCCACCTTCTTCGAGGTGGCGAGGATCGCCTCGAGGGTCTCGCCCCGGCCGATCCGCTCGCCGACCGCGCGGTTGCGACCGTGCGGCGAGAAGGCGGTGGTGATCAGGTCGCCGACTCCGGCCATGCCGTAGAAGGTCTTGCGCTTGGCGCCGAGCGCCGTGCCCAGGGCGACGATCTCCGCCAGGCCGCGGGTCAGCAGCGCCGACTTGGTGTTGTCGCCGAAGCCGAGGCCGTCGACGATGCCGGCGGCCAGGGCGATGACGTTCTTCATCGCGCCGCTGAACTCGACCCCGAACAGGTCCTTGTTGGTGTAGACCCGGAAGCGGGCGGTCGAGAAGGCGCGCTGGAGCGACTCGCCGAGTTCCCGGCCCCGGCTGGCGATGGTCACCGTCGTCGGCATGCCCTGGGCGACCTCCTCGGCGTGGCTCGGGCCCGAGAGCACCGCGACCGGGTTGCGTGGCAGGTACTCGTGGATGATCTCGGAGGCCCGCAGGAAGGTCTTGGTCTCGATGCCCTTGGTGAGCGAGACCACCGGCGCCCGCTTCGGCGTCGCCGCCGCCAGGACCGACCAGGTCGTTCGCAGGTACTTGGTGGGCACGGCCGAGACGACGATGTCCGCGCCACGGAGCGCCGCGCTGCCGTCGAGGCCGAGCCGGATCGGCTCGGGAATGCGGTAGCCGGGCAGGAAGGTGACGTTCTCGCGGCGCTCGATCATCTCCCGGAGGTGTTCGGGATCGTGGGCGACCAGCTCGACCTCGTGGCCCTTGTCGGCCAGGACGCCCGCCACCGCCGTGCCCCAGCCGCCGGCGCCGATGACCGCGATCCGCTTGCTCATGTTCTCGGTGCTCCCAGCTTGTTCTCCTCGCCGCGGAGGATCCGGGCGATGTTCGATCGATGGGTGACGGTGACGAAGAGGGCGATCACCGCCAGGAAGCCCTCCCGCCACCAGTCCAGCGGGCCGCGCTGCAGGAGCGGGAAGAGCAGGGGCAGGGCCAGCGCCGCCACCACGCTGGCCAGGGAGACCATGCGGGAGGCCCGCAGGCAGAGATACCAGATGACCAGCGCTCCGGCCCCGGTCGTGGGGGCCAAGGCGAACAGCACCCCGGAGCCGGTCGCCACGCCCTTGCCGCCGCGGAACCGCAGGTAGAAGGGGAAGACGTGGCCGAGGATCACCAGCAGGCCGGCGACGACCGGGAGCGGCAGCTCGCGCCAGCGCGGATCGGCGACCAAGAGCCAGGGGCCGGCCGTCCCGATCAGCCCCTTGAGGAGGTCGAGGAAGTAGATGATCACCGCCCAGCGCTTGCCCAGCACGCGCCCGGCATTGGTGGCGCCGAGGTTGCCCGAGGCGACCGTGCGGAGATCGATGCCCTTCCTGGCCTTGACGATGAAGTAGGACCAGGAGACGGAACCGAGGAGGTAGGCGAACAGGCACCAGCCCCAGAACGCGAGTGCCGTCATTCGTCCTTCTCCCGGCCCAGGAAACCGTCACGGACCGCGTCGAGCCCGTCGCCGTCCCGCTCGACCAGGACCAGACCCGACCGGCTGCTGCCCTCGACCTCGAGCGGCAGGGTGAGGATGCCGCCCCGGCGCTCGACCGTCACCGTCGTGCGCTGACCGTCGCGCATCGCGGCGATGCGTTCGCCCACGTTCGCCCCGACCGTCTCGCCGCCGAGCCGCAGCAGCCGGTCGCGGGCCTGGATGCCGGCCCGGTCCGCGGCCGAACCGGCCCGGACCGAACGGACGCGGTCGCCCTCGAGATCGACGCCGATGCCGATGCCGCTCCGACCGCTCTCGATCAGGAAGCCGGCGGCGCCGACGAGCGCGCGCCAGTCCGGCCCGGTCCGCTCCTCGAGCAGGTGATCGAGGAGCTGCGCCGAGCCACGGCCCCCGACCGCGTCGACGCCGGCGCGCAGTCGGGCGAGCGGCTCCCGGCCGGCGCCGCGGCCTTCGATCAGGGCCCTGGCCAACCCGGCCGCGCCCTCGCTCCGGCGGCGCAGCTCGAGGTCGAGCAGCAGGGCCAGCGCGCGGCCGCGGCTCACCGGGTCGATCCAGATCCCGGCCTGGCCGTCCGGCAGGCGGCGCGGATCGAGGGCGCGTCGCAGGGCCTGCCGCCGGGCCGCCTCGAGCAGGCTCATGCGCTGGGCGCCGGCCTCCTTCTCGCTGGCCTCGATCAGACCGCCGAGCCGGGCCAGCAGGGTCGAGGTCGAGATCCGTCCCGCCCGCGCCAGGAGCTGCTGGCCGAGGTAGAAGCCGAGGGCCGGTTCGATCCAGAGGTCGTCGCGGATGGGCAGATCGGACCAGTCGGCGAAGGCCTCGGCCGGAGGGGCCAGGCTGCCGCCGAGACCCAGCGCGACGAGGGCCGCGGCGAGGTGATCGTCGAGTTCCTTCGCCTCGCCGCCCATGACCACGAGGGCCCGCGGCCCCCGGGGGCCGGTCGCGGCGCGGAAGCCGGTCTCGGCCTCGCCGCCCAGGGCGTGCAGGAGGAGCGTGCCACGGACGGCCTCGCCCTCCTCGAGACCGAGCACCGGAGCCAGGGCCGGGCCCAGGTGCTCGACCAGGCCGGCCGCCGCGCGCGCCTCTTCGCCGCGCCCGGCCAGGGCCCAGACTCCGAGCTCGCCGAAGCGGTACTCGAACAGGTTCTCGCCGGCGACGCCGCCGAGGATCGGCGAGGCGACCAGCTCGTTCCAGTCGGCCGCCCGGAAGCGACCGCTCTGCTCGCCCGGTTCGAGGGCGCTGGCCCAGCGCCAGTTCGCCGGGCCGTCGAGGAAGAGCTCGATCGGGGCGCCAGGGGCCTGACGGAGGAAGGGGAGGAGCGAGGCCGGCTCCAGCAGGGCGCCGCGACCTTCCAGGAGACTCGTGCCCGGGCCGGCCCGGCCGGCATGGATGCGATAGCGGAAGACCAGGCTGTCGCCCGCGGCCTCGACCCGCCAGCGGTGGCTGCCGACCCGGGTCACCGCCACCGGGCGGTCGCCCTCGCGGCGGGCCTCCTCGCCGCTCACCAGGGCGGCGAAGTCGTCGCGGAGCCAGCGTCCCGGCGCCCAGGTCGGGAGCTCGAATTCGATCGCCCCGGCCGGCGGCGCCTCGACCAGGATCGAGACCCCGATCTCGCCCCGATCCGGCTCGCGCAGGTCGAGGAGGTAGCTGAGTCGGGTCTCCTTCGCCTGCGCTCCGAGGGTCGGGGCGAGGGCGGTCAGGGCCACGAGCAGGCCGCCGATCAGCGGGATCATCCTCTTCGAGTTCATCTCGTTCACCTCTCGCGGGCGCCGACGCGCCGGGATTCTAACAGGGCGGGCCGGTCACGACAGACGCGAGCCGCGGCCGGTCCTGGTATGCTCGGCGCGACGGAGCCGAGTGCCCCGGGCCGCCGCGACGACCACGTCGGGGGACCGGGGGATGGGTCCGGATCGGAGGAGTGGCGGCCGCGTGCGGGGCTCTCGAGCGCAACTCAACCCCAGGATCTTCCTGCTCGTGCTCATCCTCGCCCTGCTGGCGGTGAACACGGCGGTCGTTCTCATGGTCCACTACTTCGAGGCCCGGATCGGCGGCGGCGACATCGTCGTGGCCGACCGGTTCATGAAGGCCATCGAGCTGGGCAGCGGCGTCGACCCCGATGGCGCGAGCCGCTCCGGCTACGAGCAGGCCTGGGACTGCCTCGATCCCGACTGCCGCGCGGGGCGCGCCTATCCCGACTTCCTCGCCTTCTTCGAGCGTCGCATCTCGGATCACGGTTACATCTGGAGCTGGCGGCGCAGTCCCGAGGAGTCGGGCAGCATGGGTGATCGCCGGCTGCGCTACCTGGTCGAGTATCGCGATCCCGAAGGCCAGGTGACCACCGTCCGCTACGACCTGCGCGTGATCCGTGACCGCGACGACCAGTACCGGGTGGCCGCCTATTCGGCCGAGCTCGTTCCCGGGGAGTCCGGACGGTGACCCGAGAGCGCGTGGCGGTCGGCATCGACGTGGGTGGGACCTTCACCGACTTCATCACCGCCGACGGTGCCGTGGCCAAGCGGCCGTCGAGCCGCGGGCATCCCGGTCGGGTCCTCGCCGAGGGGCTCGACCAGCTCGGCCTGGGCGGGACCCGGGGACTGAGCCTGGCCCACGGCACGACCGTCGCCACCAACGCGCTGCTCGAGGAGGACCTGGCGCCGGTCGGTCTCCTGATCACCGAGGGCTTTCGCGACCTGCTCGCGCTCGGTCGCCAGAATCGTCCCGGGCTCTACGATCTGGAGCCGCGGCCGGCCTGCGCGGCGCCCGACCCCGCGCTGATCGCCGAGATCGCCGAGCGCGTCGCCGCCGACGGCAGCATCCTCAAGGCCCTCGACCTCGAGGCCGCCCGCGCGGCGGCCCACCGGCTGATGGCGCGCGGCGCCGAGTCGCTCGTCATCTGCTTCCTCAACAGCTACCGCCAGCCGGCGCACGAACGGGTCCTGGCCGAGATCCTGCGCGCCGACGGTCTCGCGGTCACCGCCTCCGCCGAGCTGGCGGCGGAGTTCCGCGAGTTCGAGCGCTTCAGCACCGCCTGGGTCAACGCCGGCCTCATGCCCCTGCTCGGCCGCTACGCCGACGACCTCCGCCGCGCCCTCGACCTCGGCGGTCGCTCCGGACGGCGGATGGTGGTGATGCAGAGCGACGGCGGCGCCATCGGCCTCGAGCAGGCGGCGCGCGAACCGGTGCGTCTCCTGCTTTCGGGGCCCGCGGGTGGCCTGGTCGGCGCCTGGGCCGGCGCCGCCGACCGCGAGCGTCGCCGCCTGGTCACCTTCGACATGGGCGGCACCTCCACCGACGTGGCCCTCCTCGACGGCGGCCCGCCCGTCGTGGGCCGCGCGGAGCTGGGCGGCCGGCCCCTGCTGGTGCCGATCCTCGACATCCACACCGTCGGCGCCGGCGGCGGTTCGATCGCCCGCCTCGACCGCGGCGGCCTGCTCAAGGTCGGTCCGGCCAGCGCCGGGGCCGATCCGGGCCCGGCCTGCTACGGCCGCGGCGGGCCGGCGACGGTGACCGACGCCCACCTGGTCCTCGGCCGGATCCCGCCGGGGCTTTTCCTCGGCGGCAGCTTCGCCCTCGACGAGGCCGCGGCGCGGGCGCGGGTCGGCGAGCTGGCGGCCCAGCTCGGACTCGGGCTCGAACGCGTCGCCCTCGGCGTCCTGGCGGTCGCCGAGGCCACGATGGAGCGCGCGCTGCGCCGCATCTCGCTCGAGCGGGGTCACGATCCCCGGCGCTTCGCCCTGGTGGCCTTCGGCGGCGCCGGTGGCCTGCACGCGGCCTCGCTGGCGGCGCGGCTGGAGATGCCGGAAGTGGTCGTGCCCCGCGATCCCGGCCTGCTCTCCGCGCGCGGCATGCTCCAGGCGCCGCTGCGCAAGGAACTGGCCCGCACCGTCCTCGGCCGGGCGCTCGCCGAGATCGAGGCGGCGCCCGCGCGCGCTTTCGCCGATCTCGAACGCAGGGCCCGGGCGGAGCTGCGCGGCGAGGGCCTCGCCGCGGCGGAGATCCTGGTCGAGCGTCTGGTCGACCTTCGCTATCCGGGCCAGAGCTACGAACTCTCGGTGCCGCTCGGCGCGGCCGGACGCAGCGGGGAGGCCTTCCATCTCCTGCACGCCCAGCGCTACGGCTTCGCCCGGCCCGAGGAGGGGGTCGAGCTGGTCGCCCTGCGGCTCCGGGCCCGCGGTCCGGCGCCGCGCGTCCGCCAGCCGCGGCCGCGCCGCGTCAGCGGCCGACCGAAGCCGGTCGAGAGCCGCAGGCTGGTGTTCGAGGACGGCGCCGGCACCTGCCCGGTCTACCGGCGCGAGGACCTCGGTTCCGGGCAGGAACTGCGCGGGCCGGCCGTGATCGTCGAGTACTCCGCGACCACGGTGCTGCCGCCCGGCCATCGGCTCGAGGTCGATCGCCGCGGCGCCCTGGTGATCCGGAGGGCGCGATGAACCCGATCGAACTCGAGATCCACCGCCATCGCTTCCAGGCGATCGCCGAGGAGATGGGCATCGTCCTGCGCAACACCGCCCGCTCGGCCAACATCAAGGAGCGGCTCGACTTCTCCTGCGCCCTCACCGATCGCGACGGCCTGATGGTGGCCCAGGCCGCGCACATCCCGGTGCATCTCGGTTCCTGTCATCTGACCGCGCGTCATCTGCTCGCCGAGCTCGAGCTCGAGGACGGCGACGTGGTGATGGTGAACGACCCCTTCCGCGGCGGCACCCACCTGCCCGACGTGACCCTCTTCCGACCGGTCTTCCTGGGTGGCGAGCGGCGCGCCTCCTTCGGGGTGATCGCGCGCGCCCACCACGCCGACGTCGGCGGCGGCGTGCCCGGCTCGATGGGCGACTTCGAGGAGATCTTCCAGGAGGGCCTGATCATCCCGCCGGTGAAGATCGTCGCCCGCGGTCGCCTGGTTCGCGACGTCGAGGCCCTGTTCCTGGCCAACGTCCGCACGCCGGCCGAGCGTCGTGGCGACCTGGCGGCGCAGCTCGCCGCGGTCGAGCGCGGAGCGCTGCGCCTGGCCGAGAGCGCGGCCCGCCACGGCGCCGCCCGGCTGCGTCGCGCCGGCCGCGCGCTGATGGACGCCGCCGAGCGTGGCATGCGCGCCTTGATCGCGGCCATCCCCGACGGCGAGCATCGCTTCGTCGATCACCTCGACGGTGCCGATTCGCCGGCCATCGCGGTGCGGGTCGTGGTGCGGGGCGACGACATCGTCCTCGACTTCGCCGGCTGCTCGCCGGTGCTGCGCTCGTCGCTCAACGCCCACGAGGCGATCACGCTGTCGGCGGCCTTCTATGCCCTGCGCTGCCTCGGCGACGAGGAGATCCCGAGCAACTCGGGCATCCTCCGGCCGCTCGATCTGCGCCTGCCGCTCGACAGCGTGGTCAGCGCCCGGCACCCGGCGCCGGTCGCGGCCGGCAACGTCGAGACCTCGCAGCGCATCGTCGACGCGATCTTCGGGGCGCTTGCCCAGGCGCTGCCCGGCCGCATTCCGGCCGCGTCGCAGGGCAGCATGAACAACGTCTCCTTCGGCGGTCGGCGCGGCGACGGCGAGCCCTTCACCTACTTCGAGACCCTCGCCGGCGGGATCGGGGCCGGGCCGCTCGGCCCGGGCGCCTCCGGCCTGCACTCGCACATGACCAACACGCGCAACACGCCGATCGAGGCCTTCGAGGCCGACTTCCCGCTGCGCATCCGCTCCTACTGCCTGCGCGCCACCAGCGGCGGGGCCGGCCGGCATCCGGGCGGCGAGGGCGTCGTGCGCGAATACGAGGCGCTGGCGCCGCTCAGCGCTTCGATCCTCAGCACCCGCCGGGAGCTCGGGCCCTGGGGACTCGCGGGCGGTGGTCCGGCCCGGCCGGGGCGCAACTTCCTGATTCGCGACGGTCGGCGCCGGGCGCTGCCGGCCAGCGTCCGGATCGAACTCCAGCCCGGCGACCGCCTCCGCATCGAGACCCCGGGTGGTGGCGGCTGGGGCGCGAGCGACTGAGACCTCTCCGCCTCCGACCCGGCCGACCAGAGCGAGGGCGACGGGCGCCGACCCGGGCGTCGGCGCCGTCCGCGGCACGCGATCCCGAGGATCGGCGGCCGTCCCGCGCCGGGGGCCTGGGTCTTCACCCGGTCCGGCGCATGGAGAAGCTCTCAAGGGCCCGGTGACTCCTCTCGATAGGCCACGATAGCCAGTTTGTTCCCGTCCAGATCTTCGCCGCATGGCCAGGACCCCGCTCGGAGGGTCGCGGTGCCGATCGACGGGCTCGAGGTCGATGATGAACCCGAAGCGCCCGCTCCTCCTCCTGATCGCCTTCGCCCTGTTCGCGCCGAGCCTGTCGGCGCAGGTCGTCCAGGACTATCCCGGTGGTGGCGATCTCGGCTACCACGATTCCGGACAGCCCTTCACCGAGCCCCTGGTGCTCGACGACACCACCGTCATCCTGGCCCTGCAAGGCAAGCACGACTGGGCCGATCGGCCGGCGGCCGGCCTCCAGGTCCTGCGCAACCTGCACGGGCTCGTGCAGGTCGACTTCGTGCCCGTCCCCGGCCATCTCTGGGACTTCGAAGGCATCTGGCACAAGCCACGTCGACTCGATGCGACCTCGCTGATCATGGCGGGTGCCGGAGCCGACGGCCGCTACGGCAGCTTCGACGACGAGCTGATCCGCGTCAGCGGTCTCGATGATCCGGTCCGCGCCGAGGCCAAGCGGGTGACGCTCCGGGTCGACGGTCCGACCCGCGATACCGAGCTGCACGTCGACGGTCCACGCCGCGTGTTCTACATGCTCGGCCAACAGGATGGCGACAGCGCCAGCGGTCCGCAGATCATCGTGGTCGCCGATCGGATCGGCGAGGCCGGCGAGAACGTCCAGGTGCTCGAGATCCGGACGCTCCTGGGCAGCGGCGGCGCGCCCTACTTCGTGAACATCGGCACCGGCTGGATCTTCCCTCTCACCGGTGTCGACGAGAACTTCGGCACGGCCGACGACGCCTTCGGCTACCTGCGCTTCGATGCCCTCGGCAACGCCATCCTGTCCAGCATCGCCTTCGGTCTGCCGGTGCACGTCGCGACCAGCGGCATGTGGCCCGGCGCCAACGGCCACGACGGCTTCATCTTCGCCTCGCCCGGCCCCGACCAGCAGATCGGGGACGACGACGAGATCCTGCGCGTGTCCTCGGTGAGCCAGGTCCCGACCCTGCGCCACATGACCTGTGGCGGCGGGCGCTACTTCGTCGGCGCGACCGGCAACCCGCCGGTGGCGGTCGATCCGGCCGGGCGTCTCTTCCTGCCGCAGCCGGGCCTCGACCAGACCTGGGGCGGCGACGACGACGAGATCCACGTCCTCACCGACGCTGGGACCGTCGTCCTGCCGGCCCTGGCGGCGCTGCGCCCCACCGGGGGCGACGCCCTCGCCCCGGTTGCCCTCAGCGATTGCGTCACCCTGATGGCGCAGTACGGCTCGAGCCCCTTCGCCTTCGCCGACCTCGGCGTGATCGTGATCCGCTTCGACCCGCAGAGCCAGACATTCAGCGCGACCTCGGTCCCGGTCTTCGAAGACCTGCGGCACATCGTGCCGCTCGACGACGACACGGCGATGCTGTTCACCGCCCTCGGCAACAGCTACGTCCTGCGCGGCCTCGCCTCCGGACAGATCCTCCTGCTGCCGGTGGGCCAGAACGTCTGGGACGGCCAGACGACGCCTCGGCGGATCTCGCCCTCCGCGGTCGCGACCTTCGTCTACGATCCGGCCGATGCCAACGGCGTCGTCGCCGACCTCTTCCGCATGCACAAGGTACCGGCCTGGTTCAGCTACGGCGAGGCGACCGCCAACGCCGCCGGCTATGACCTCGAGGTCGGGATCGGCACGGTCCAACCGCGCATCGGCGGCCAGGCCTACCAGGTGACGCTCGGCGACGCGCCGCCGAGCGAGCCGGCGGCGCTGATCGTGGCCCTCGCCCGCGACGATCTTCTGGTCGCGCCCGATTGCCACCTCCTGGTCGAGCCGGAATCGGTGCTGTGGATCTTCAACTGGGGCACCTTCGCCGACGGCAGCAGCGCGATCAGCCTGATGCCGCCGAGCGATCCGCTGCTCCAGGGCATCGCCGGCCACTTCCAATGGCTGGTCTGGGATCAGTCGTCGCCGCGCGGCTTCCAGCTCTCGAGGGGACTCACCGTCTCCTTCTGATCGGCGGAGTGGCCGGTGACCGCCACCGGCGCGCGGCCACGACGCGGCCGCCCCTCAGCGCCGGTCCATCTCCGAGGGCAGCTCGCCGCCCTGGGCTCGGAGCCAGCAGGAGAGCTGGCCGAGGTGGAAGGCGAAGTGCGCGCTCAGGACGTGGACCGCCGCATCCTCGATCCGGGGGAAGGTCGCCCGATAGCGCTGGTCGGGGAGCGGCGCGGCCAGGTCCGCCGCGGTCATCGACTCCAGGCGCGCGCGCACGCGCGCCACGCCGGTCTCGAGCGCCGCCACCAGTTCCTCCAGGCCGATCCCGGCCTCGGCCGCCGGGCGCGAGCCGGTGCCGAAGGCCACGGCCCAGCTCGGGTCGAGCCAGGCCTCGAGTCCGAGCTCCTCGCCGATCGCCTGCATGCTGTGGGCGAGATGGCCGATGATCCAGGCCGGGTGATTCTCGACTCCCGGTCCCTGGCGGTGGCAGGCCGCCGCCGGGACGCCCTCGAGCATCCGGCGGCAGAGCTCCAGGTTGAGGCGCAGGGAGTTCGCCAGGGCTTCGCTCATGGTCCTTCGCTCCCCCGGGTCGGCTTGCTCATAGCGCCGCGGTCACCCGGGCCTCGATGGCCGCGGCCTCGGTGACGATGGCGGCGAGCCGGCTCTCCATGCGTTCACGCAGGGCGGCCGCCTCGTCATCCGCGAGCGCCGGCAGGTTGATGCGGACGTTGAGGGCCGCGGCCCGCGCGGCCGCGGCGATCAGGATCGCCGAGATACCGGCGTCGGAGATCGCGTGGGCGTTGCCTTCGTCGGCGGCGAGACGCGCCAGCGGCAGGATCTCGCCGGCCGCGTCGAGCGTCTCCATCGGGACCCGGGCCGCCTCGCGCGCGGCGGCGCGGATCGCGTCGCGCCGCGCGGCCTTCTCCTCGTCGCTGGCCTTGGGCAGCTTGAGCGCGGCCATGTAGTCCTGGAAGACGCGCACGTCCTCCTCGACCAGCTCGCGACAGCGGGCGATGGCCGCGTCCATCGCCGGCATGGCGCTTCGGAATCGGGCCTCGACGCCCTCGTACTTCTTCTTGCCCACGGTCAGGCTGGCCACCATGTGCGCGAGCGCGGCCGCGAGGGCGCCGAGCAGGCCGGCGACGGCGCCGCCGCCAGGGGTGGGAGCGTCGGACTTCAGAGCGTCCAGGAAGGGGTCGAGGCGGCTGAAGGGGTTCTGCTGTTCGTTCATGTCGACGTCCTTCACGAGGGCTGGGCGGCGTCGTTGGTGACCACGAGCCGGCCGTTCTTGATCACGTGGCTGACGAAGTTCTCGCCGCCGAAATGGTAGGGCAGGTAGCGCAGGTCGGGCAGGTCGAGCGCGATCAGGTCGGCGCGGTAGCCGGCCTTGAGCAGGCCCCGATCCTGGCCGAGGCCGAGCGAGCAGGCGGCGTTGACCGTGGCCGCGCTGAGGGCCTCGGCCGCGGTCATCGCGTAGTGGATGCAGGCCAGGGTCATGATCATCGGCATCGAGCGGGTGTGGCAGGAGCCGGGGTTGTAGTCGGTGGCCAGGGCGACGGCGAGGCCCGAGTCGATCATCTTCCGGCCGGGCGCCTTGCGGTCGAGGTTGAGGAAGAAGGTGGTTCCCGGGAGGAGGATGGGGATCACCCCGGCCTCGCCGAGCCGGCGGATGCCCGCGGCGCTGATCGCGCCCAGGTGATCCGCGGACCAGGCGCCGACCTCGGCGGCCAGCTCGGCGCCGCCGGTGCTCTCGATCTCGTCGGCGTGGATGCGGATCTCGAGCCCGGCACGACGCGCGGCCTCGAGGATGCGCCGCGACTCGGCGACGGTGAAGACGTGCTCCTCGCAGAAGACGTCGCAGAAGCGCGCCAGGTCCTCGCGGACCACGGCCGGGATCATCTCCTCGATGATCAGGCGGATGTAGGCCTCGCGATCGTCCCGGTACTCGTCCGGGATCTCGTGGGCGCCGAGGAAGGTGGGCACGAGGTCGAGCGGCGTCCGCCGGGCCACCTCCTTGATTGCCCGTAGCGACTTCAGCTCGGCCTCGAGGCTCAGCCCGTAGCCGCTCTTGGCCTCGATCGTGGTGGTGCCGAGGCGCAGGAAGGCGGCCACCCGGCGCTCGAGCTGCTCCTCGAGCGTCTCCTGGTCGACCTCGCGCAGCGAGCGGACCGAGTTGCGGATGCCGCCCCCGGCCTTGGCGATGTCGACGTAGGAGCGGCCCTGGTTGCGCATCTCGAACTCGAGCTCGCGGGTCCGGTTGAAGACCGGATGGGTGTGCGGGTCGACGAAGCCGGGCATCACCAGGCGATGGCCGAGATCGAGCGGTCCGGCGTCGGGGTAGCGGGCGAGCATCTCCTCGCGCGGACCGATCTCCAGGATGCGCTCGCCGGCGATGGCCAGGGCGAGGTCGTGGCGCTCGCCCACCTCGTTCATCGCCGCGCCGGCCCGGGGCAGGGGGGCGCCGCTGTCGAGGGTCAGCCAGGGGCCGCGGCTGACGATCAGGAGGTCGGCCTTCGCAGGCGCTTCGGTCATGGCATCGGTCTCCGCTGGGCCGAGGGCAGACTACCCCGCCGGTCGAAGAGGCAAAAGTCCGCGCTCCGCACCGGATCGCCGCCGCGGGCCGGCGCATGGTAAAAGGAGCGGAGCAAGGAGCCGCGATGAGAACGACGAAGTCCGCGATCCTCCTGCTCGGCCTCGTCCTGGTCGCCTGCGGCGAGGGCGCGGGCAAGCGGGTGGTGATCACCCGGCGCGAGCCGCGCAGCCTGCTCGAGCAGGGCTCGGCCCTCACCGAGGAGGAGGCGGCCCGCCGCAAGGCCGCCGAGGAGGAGAACGCGCGCGAGGTCAAGGCGCGCCAGGATCTCTTCAAGGAGCAGAACCGGCTCGCCGGCGCCCGCAGCGCCGCGGCTCGGGTCGACGCGCTCGGCCGGCTCGCCGCCCTCGGGTCCGCTGCCGAGCCGGCCCTCGAGCAGATCGAGCCCTGCCTCGCCGACGAGGACGCCGACGTCCGCCTGGCCGCCCTCGAGGCCCGGCTCGCGATCCGCGACGAGGGCGGCGACGGCCTGGTCCTGCGGGCCCTGGACGACGAGGACGGGCGGGTGCGGCGCGGCGCGCTCGAGTTCTGGGCGGAGCGCCATGCCGAGGAGAAGGGTCCCTTCCTGAAGGGACTGCACGACGACGATGCGGGCGTCCAGTACGCGGCGATCAGCGGCCTGGTCCGCTCGCGGGCGACGCTCCCGGTCGCCGTCCTCGAGGGCATCGCGGCCCGGCTCGACGAGATGAGCGGTCCGGTCGCGAAGGTCGCCTTCGACCTCCTGCTCGAGCGCCGAAAGGAGCTCGGCGACTTCGCGGCCGCCCTCGAGGTCCTGCTCGACCATCGCGACCAGACCCTGCGGCTCCTGGTGATCGAACGGGCGGCGACGGCCGGGATCTTCGCCAAGGGCCTGGCCCTCAAGATCGTGCAGACCGCGGTGGAGGACCCCGAGCCCGCGGTCCGGGTGGCCGCCTACCGCTGGCTGCGGGAGCGGGCACCGGTCGCCCCGCCAGCCTTCGATCCCGAGGCGGACGACGGCAGCCGCTGGGAGGGGCGTCAGGCCCTCCTGGACTGGCAGGCGGCCCTGCCGGACTGATCCAAGGTCTTTCCAGCCAGCGACTTGCCGATCAGCGGGCGGTGTGCCCGAGCTCCGGTCGGCCGGTCCTTCCCGGTGGCATTCCGGTGAAGAGGTCGCGGACCGGCGCTGGACTCTTCGGGTGCCGGCCCCGGCCGGGTATCATGGCGCCCCCCATTGGTTCATTGGAGTTTCCAGGGTCCTTGGACGACAACCTATCCATCGTCGTCGGCTTGCTCGCCGGCGTGATCTACGCGCTGGGGCAAGCCGCCGAGAGCGCGCTCCACAACTACAGCCACACCAAGCTCGAGAAGTCGATCCCCGATCCACAGCGACTCGATCGGGTGAATGCCGGCCTGAAGGACTTCGATCGCCACGTCTTCTCGTTGACCCTGGCCCACGCGCTCTTCGGCGGCATCGCGATGGTGATGCTCTACCGCGGGCTCGCGCCGCGGCTCGGGGCCGGCACCCTGGCCCTCCTCCTCGTCCTCCTGGTCCTCGGCCTGACCGGGGTGGTGCGCGAGCTGGTCTACCGCAGCCCCGAGGCCTCGGTGCTCCGCTTCCTGCCGCTGATCCGCCTGACCACCCGGCTGTGGTCGCCGATCACCATCCCGCTCATGACCATCGGCCGCCTGGTCGAGAGCAGCCGTCCCGGCGCCGAGGAGGCCAGTGACGAGGACGAGGCGGTCGAGGACATCCTGGACGCCGTCTCCGAGGGCGAGGCCGAGGGTGTCCTGCACGGGACCGCGGCCGACTACATCGAGAACATCATGGATTCGCGCGATCGCGTGGTGCGCGAGATCATGACCCCACGGACCTCGATGATCTCGGCGCCGATCGACAGCGATCTCGACCAGGCGCTCGAGATCCTCGATCGCGAGGGCCACTCGCGGGTGCCGCTCTGGGAGGGCAGCCGCGACAGCATCGTCGGCATCCTCTACTTCAAGGACGTCCTCAAGCAGCTCCGCCAGCTCCAGCAGGGCGAGCGCCGCATCCGCGACATCGCCCGCGCGCCGCTCTTCGTCTCCGAGTCCAAGAAGATCAACGACCTCCTCAAGGAACTGCAGGCCCAGAAGGTGCACATCGCCATCGTCCTCGACGAGTTCGGCAGCGCCTCCGGCCTGGTCACCATGGAGGACATCCTGGAGGAGATCGTCGGCGAGGTGCAGGACGAGTTCGACGACGAGGAGGAGGTGCCCGACTTCGCGGTCGCCGACGACGGTCGCATCGAGCTCGACGCCACGGTCAGCATCGATCTCCTCAACGAGCGCCTCGAGCTGTCGCTGCCGGAGGACGAGGACTTCGACACCATCGGCGGCCTGCTCGCGGCGCGGCTGGGCAAGGTCCCCAGCACCGGCGAGATCCTGGCCCTGGACGGGGTCGAGATCGAGGTGGCCGACGCCGACGACCGGCGGGTGAAGCGGGTCTGGATCAGCACCGCGGCGGGTCCGGCCGCGAACTGAGCGCGGCGGGCCCGGGCGGCGGGGAGAAGATGGCGATGGGGGCGAGCGAGATCGAGACCGTCGGCATCGTCCTGCGCCGCTTCGACTACGGCGACAGCAGCCAGATCGCGCATCTCCATTGCCCCGACGCCGGCCGCCTGGCGGTGCTGGCGAAGGCGATCAAACGGCCGAACCCCTACCTCAAGGGTCCCTTCGACCTCTTCCAGCTCGGCCGCCTCGCCTACCTCCCCGGGCGCGAGTCCGACCTCGGCCTGCTCAAGCGCTGGGAGCCGATCACCGGTTTCAGTGGGCTCAGGCGCAGCCTGCCGGCGCTCTACGCCGCCTTCTACCTGGTCGACCTGTTCTGGGAGGCGGCGCGCGAGAACGTCGCCGATCCGGCCGGCTTCCAGCTCCTCGCCCGGGCCCTCGGCGCGCTCGAGGAGCAGGGCGTCGGCGTTGCCTCGGCGGTGGTCCTGGCCAGCGAGATGGGCCTGCTCGCGGCCTCGGGCCAGGCGCCGGCGCTGGAGAGCTGCGCCAGCTGCGGCCGGGCGGCGCCGAGCGGCGCCTTCCGACTCCATCCCCAGGCGGGCGGCTGGGTTTGCGAGCGTTGTCCCCGGCCGCGGGGGCCGGCCCTGGAGCTGGCCCCGGGCGACCGCCGCCTCCTGGTCTCGCTGGGCCGGGCCGGCCCCGGGCAGGCCGCCCGCCTGAGGCTCAGCCGCGAGCAGCATCTCGCGCTCCGGCGCTTCATGACCGAGCTGGTGCAGACCGCCTTCGAGCGGGCCTTCCGCAGCGAGGCCTTCGTGCGCGACGCCCGCCGGGGCTTCGTCACGACGTCGGTCCCATCGGGCAGACTGCGTGGGGCGCCACCGAGCCCGCGTTGACTCGTGCTCCGCATCGCCATAGGATCCGCCCGAGTCCAAGATCCAAGCTCGCGTTTCCGAAGGATTTAGGCCACATGTATCAGTCCGCGCGACCTGTCGAACGAGCCCTGCTGAGCCTGTTCCTGCTGGCGGCGGCCCTGACGGTCACCGGTTGCAGCTCCTTCGGGCGCAAGTTCAACCAGGCCCTTCCGGACTTCCTCCGCTCCGATCCCGGCGCCGAGGAGCTGGAGCGCTACCAGAAGCGCGTCCGGGTCCTGAACCGCAGCGAGGCCGAGCGCGAGCAGGCGAAGCTGGCCTTCGACGAGGCCCAGGCCTACCACGATGCCGGCGAGTTCAAGCAGGCCGCCACCGCGCTCGACGCCTACCTCGAGGCCTACCCCGACACGGTCGACGACAAGCGCGCCCGCTACCTGCTGATCGACAGCTACATGCAGCTCGAGGAGGGCAGCGACGCCCGCGACGCGATCAAGGACTTCGTCGCCTACTATCCGATCTCCGACTTCAACGATCGGATCGAGGAGGTCACCTGGACGCTCGCCCACGAGTTCCTCGACGGCAAGCACGACTTCCTGTTCTTCTCGAAGGAGGGTGACGGCATCGCGATGCTGCGCCTGGTCACCACCTCCTTCCCCAACGGCATCCACGCCGACGAGGCCCAGTGGCAGCTGGCCAACTTCTACTTCGACGAGCGCAACTACGTCGAGGCGATGAGCGCCTACGCGGCCATCGTCGAGCGCTACCCGCGCTCGGCCTGGGCCTCGCGCGCCCTCTACAACCAGGCTCTCTGTCATCGGGCCCTGGCCAAGGGTCGGGTCTACGACGAGGTCAACATGCGCAAGGGCGTCGAGCTCTTCCGCCAGTACCTCGACCGCTACCCGGAGGGCGACCGGCGCGCCGAGGCCCAGGAGGGCATCGACTTCCTCACCGGCCTGCAGGCCTGGAAGCAGGTCGAGGTGGCCCGCTGGTACCTGGGCCAGGACCAGCCCCTGGCCGCCCGTTTCTTCCTCCTCCGCTGCACCAAGCGCTGGGCCGGCACCGAGGCCGCGGCCGAGGCCGAGGTCATGCTGGCCGATCTGCCCGACGTCAGCGAGGACGCCTTCTTCGAGGAGCTCGAGGGCGAGATCGTGGACCCGGAACGGAACGAGATCCCGATCGATTCCGGCTCGACCCGGCCGCGGAGCGACGGACCATGAGGCTCGGGGCCCTGGTCCTGCTCCTCCTCCTGCCGGGCGCTTGCGGCTACAGCACGCGCTCGCTCCTGCCCGGCGGCGCCCAGCGGGTCGCGGTCGACGTCTTCGGCAACGAGGAGTACTACCGGGGCCTCGGCATCCAGCTCAGCCGTGAGCTCAGCCGGGAGCTGAACCAGCGCAGCCACTACCGCATCAGCCGCCGGCCCGAGGCCGAGCTGCTCCTCAGCGGGCGGATCGTCAAGGTGAAGCGTCCGACCCTGGTGGAGGGCGACGACAATCTGGTCTCCGAGCAGGCCGTGGTGGTGACCGCCCAGGTCGAGCTTCGTCGGCTCGCCGACGACGTGGTGATCAGCGGCTTCCAGATCGCCAACCGCGCGGAGTTCGTGGTGGAGCGGGGCGAGACCCTGGAGAGCGCCTTCGACGAGGCCCTCCGCGACCTGGCCGAGGACATCGTCAACGAGCTCGAACGCCAGAGCTACCTCGAGGACCTGGAGCGCGTCCGCGCCGAGGAGGCCGCGGCCGGCGCGCCGACCGAGTCCGCCCCGGAGCAACCCTGAGCCCGGCATCCTGGTAGACTCGACGCCCGGAGCGGTGGAGGGTTCAGGCATGTCCGGATCACGAAGACCATCGCGCATCGGGGCGGGCGCGTGCCCGCCCGATCATCGGCGAAGCCGCGCGCGGCCCCGGGCCGACCGACCTGTCGTAGCCCTGCCTCGTCGCGGCGGGCGCGGCGCCGCGGCGCGGATCGGGCTCCTCGCCGTCCTCCTCCTCGGCCTCTCCTGTTCCTCGCCGCCCCCCGCCGTCGACGCCCCCGCGGCCGTCGTCCAGGCCGCCGCCGACTGGGACGAACTCCTGCGCTGGGCGCCGGCGCGCTTCGAGAGCCTCCTCCTCTTCCGGGTGCCGGAGACCGCGCGGCCGGGGCGGCGGACACGAAGCGAATCGCTCTGGGAGCGCTTCGTCTGCGCGGGACCTCTGTCCGAGGAGGTCGTTCCCCGCCGGGTCCTCTTCGCCGAGCGCGGCTTCGCCCCGCAGGGCTTCAGCGGGGGCCGGAGCATCGGCGCGAGGGTCTACCTCTATGACCAAGACGTGAGCCTGGCCTTCGCGGCCATGGTCGCGGGATCGGACCGGCCCCGGCGTCGCCTCGGGGGCCGCGAGCTCGCGGCCGTAGGCCCGGAGGAGTCGGGCTGGTGGCGGTTCCAGGCCACCGCCAACATCCTGGTCGTGGCCGAGGAGTCGGTCCTGGACGAGGTCCTGGCCGGGGCCGGTTCCGGCCTGCACGCCCGGGCCCTGGCCGGGGGCGTCGACCTCGGCCAGGAGACGATCCTGGACCGCCGGCTGACCATCCTGCGTCGCTTCGATCCCGAGAACGCCGCCGACGGCAACTCGCCCTTCCGCGCGCCCTTCGTGGGGCCCGACGGGACCATGTCCTTCCAGGGTTTCTGCCTCGCCCTCGAGCCCTCGCCGGAGCTGGGTCTGGAGATCCTCGTCCGGGCCCAGGACCAGGAGGCCGCCTTCGGTTGGCTCGCCCTCCAGCTCGGCGGCTCCGAAGAGGCCGAAGCCCAGGCCGCGCTCAGCCTCCGTTTCGAGGCGATCGACCGCGACCACTTCCGCGTCCGGGCGGTCCGCAACGAGAGCTGCGAGCGACCCGATGTCGAGGGTCTGGTGGCCCTGGGCCTGATGGTTCTCTTCGGCTGGAACGTCCTCATCTGATCCCGGCTCCCGGCGGATGACCCGCGCCCGCCCGTCGGGCCGACCGGCCGGTCGCGGGGCCTGCCCCGGTCACGACCTTCGGGCCAGGACCGAATCGCCCGCGCGCCCCGGCTTTTTCGCCGGGGCGGATGCGGTTATCATCGCTCAAGTCCTGATGACGTCGGCTCTTGCGAAGTGAGCGACGACCGACACCCCGGCCCGGACCGGCCTTCTTTGGTGTCCGTGGCACGCGCTTCGTATAGCTAACGTTCAGGATCGCGCGACCGCTGCCGTTCGAGGCCGTGGTCGGCGGATCCGAGGAGAACCTCATGGCCAACGGCAACCAGACGCCCGATCGACAGCCCCACGACGACGAGGGAGGCGAGAACCGTCCGCCCAAGCCCAAGGGCTTCACCGGCTTCGTGATGCTGGGCATCGTCGCGCTCATCATCTTCATGGTGTTCCAGGCGACGTCCCGGCCCGCCGGCAGCCTCGATCTCGAGCGCGCCGCCGAGGATCTCGCCCAGGGCAAGATCGAGAAGATCAAGGTCGAGGATTCGTCCTCCATCGCGCTCACCTACCGCAAGGGCGCGAAGATCGCCCAGGGCAAGGGCGGCCAGGTCGCGAACCTGGCCCTCAACGCCAGCCTGCTCAAGGAGGTGGCCGAGCTCCTCCGCGACCTCCAGGCCATGGGCAACGAGGCCCGCGAGCAGAGCGATCGTGACACCGACGCCCTCCTGCTCCGCCTCGCCCGCGCCCGCGACCCGAAGTTCGCCGACGGCCAGGACGCGCGCGCCGACGAGTTCGCCCTGCTCAAGCGCTACCAGCTCCAGGTCGGCGGCGAGCCGGCCCTCCTGGTCCGCATGAACGTGCCGCCCTACGGCGGCGCCACCGAGGACGGCGCGAGCCAGCGCAAGGGCAGCCTGCAGCAGTGCTTCCTGCTCCGGCCCAAGACCCTCACCGATCCGGCGGCCGGCAACCGCAAGTGGCAGATCGACTTCACCGACCTGCTCGCCTACACCAACACCGAGCTCGCCAATCAGCGCTTCGGCCTGCCGGCTCCCGGCTCCGAGGCGATCACCGTCGACCTCTTCCCCCTCATGGGCAAGCTCGAGTTCTCCGAGCAGAGCGGCGTCTGGCAGAGCCTCCTGGTCTCGCTCGTGCCCTGGCTCCTGGTCATCGCCTTCCTCTGGTTCTTCATCTTCCGCCAGATGCGTTCCAGCGGCATGGGCAACAACGTCCTCTCCTTCGGCCGCAGCCGCGCCCGGGTCGCCAACCGCGAGAAGAGCACGGTGACCTTCGCCGACGTCGCCGGCATCGAGGAGGCCAAGGACGAGGTCGGCGAGATCGTCGAGTTCCTCAAGCACCCGGGCAAGTTCGCCCGGCTCGGCGGCCGCATCCCCCGCGGCATCCTCCTGGTCGGGCCTCCCGGCACCGGCAAGACCCTCCTCGCCAAGGCCATCGCCGGCGAGGCCGAGGTGCCCTTCTACAGCATCTGCGGTTCCGACTTCGTCGAGATGTTCGTCGGCGTCGGCGCCTCGCGCGTGCGTGACCTGTTCAAGCAGGCGCGCGAGAACTCGCCCTGCATCATCTTCCTCGACGAGATCGACGCCGTCGGTCGCCGTCGGGGCGCCGGTCTGGGCGGCGGCCACGACGAGCGCGAGCAGACCCTGAACGCCATCCTGGTCGAGATGGACGGCTTCGAGACCGACACCGGCATCATCGTGATCGCCGCCACCAACCGCGTCGACGTCCTCGACCCGGCCCTCCTGCGCCCCGGTCGCTTCGATCGCGAGATCGCCGTCGACCTGCCCGACGTCAAGGGCCGCGAGGCCATCCTGCGGGTCCACGCCCGGCGCGTGCGCATGCACCCGAGCGTCGACCTCGAGAAGATCGCCCGGGGCACGCCGGGCTTCAGCGGCGCCGAGCTGGAGGCCGTGGTCAACGAGGCCGCGATCCTGGCCACGCTGTCGAAGAAGGACTACGTCTTCGAGGAAGACCTGGAAGAGGCTCGTGACCGGGTCCGCTGGGGCCGGGCCAAGACCAGCCGGATCATGGACCCGAAGGAGCAGAAGGTGACCGCCTACCACGAGGCCGGCCACGCTTTGGTGTCGCTCCTGACCCCGGGCACCGACCCGATCCACAAGGTCACCATCATCCCCCGCGGCCAGGCCCTGGGCGCCACGATGTACCTGCCCGAGAAGGACAGCTACAGCATCACCGTGGGCAAGGCCAAGGCGCACCTGAAGATCTGCTTCGGCGGCCGGATCGCCGAGGAGCTCTTCTTCGACGACTACACCTCCGGCGCCTCGAACGACATCAAGCAGGCCACGGCGATCGCCCGGCGGATGGTCAAGGAATGGGGCATGAGCTCCGTGGTCGGGCCGATCAACTACGGCGACGGCGACGAGCCGGTCTTCATCGGCCGCGACATGGGCAAGCAGACCCATTTCTCCGAGTCGACCACCGACACCATCGATGCCGAGGTCCGGCGGATCATCGGCGAGGCCTACGAGGAGACCCGGGGCCTGATCGAGGCCAACCGCGAGCAGCTGGTGATCCTCGCCGACAACCTGCTCGAGTACGAGGTCCTCACCCGCGAGGAGATCGAGGGTCTGATGGCGGGCCGCACGGTCGAGCAGGTCCGGGCCGACGAGATCGAGAGCCGCCTGGAATCGGAGCGGGTCGCCAACGACCAGACGCCGCGCAGCCAGCCGGTCCTGAATCCGAAGCCGGAGCCCGAGCCGAAGCTGCCGCCCGGCCTCGCCGGCGAAGGGGCCTGATGTCGGCCCCGGTCTTCCGGCTGCCGACCCGCCGCGGTCCGCTGGAGCTGGGGCCCGAGAGCCAGGTCGCCGGCATCCTCAACCTGACCCCCGATTCCTTCTCGGACGGGGGTCGTCATCTGGACCCCGAGGCCGCGGTCGCCCACGCCCTGGCCATGGAGGCGGCCGGCGCCGCCCTGATCGACGTCGGCGCCTGCTCGACCCGGCCCGGCGCCGAGGCCGTGCCGCCGGCGGAGGAACTCAGGCGCCTCGAGGCCGTGGTCCCCGTCCTCGCCGCCCGCCTGCGCGTGCCGATCTCGATCGACACCTGGCGCGCCGAGGTCTTCCGGCGCTGCCATGAGCTCGGGGCCGATCTCCTGAACGACGTCTCCGCCGCCCGGCTCGACCCGGAGATGCCGGCCGTGCTCGCGGCCACCGGGGCGCCGGCCATCCTCATGCACATGCAGGGCGAGCCGCGGACGATGCAGGTCGCGCCGCGCTACGACGACGTCGTGGCCGAGATCGGCGCGGCATTCGCCCAGGCCCTCGATAGGCTGGCGGGTTTCGGTGTATCATGCGACCGCATCGTGCTGGATCCGGGCATCGGCTTCGGCAAGACCCTCGAACACAACCTCGCCATCCTGCGCCGGATCGAGGAGTTCCATGCCCTGGGGCGCCCGTTGATGGTGGGCACCTCGCGCAAGAGCTTCCTCGGTCAGCTGCTCGATCGTCCCCACCCCGCTGATCGCGATCACGGGACCCTGGCCACGACGGTGTGGTTGCGCTCGCGGGGCGTTCAGCTCCTGCGCGTGCACGACGTCCGGGCGGCGGTGGATGCCCTGACGGTCGCTCGACACCTGGACAACGAGGGAAGGTCTTGATTCCCAACTGGCAGACCGTCGTCGAGGTCATCCTCCTCGCGCTCGTCTATTACGGCTTCATCCGCCATCTCCAGGCGATGCGCGGTGGCGGTCTGCTCGCCGGCTTCATCATCCTGATGGCGACGGCCTTCTTCGTCTTCGGCGTCGTCCTGCGCAAGCTCGACATGCCGCACCTGTCCTGGATCGCCCAGGCCGCCTTGCCGGCGCTCGGTCTCGCCTTGCTGGTCATCTTCCAGCCCGAGCTCCGCCTGGTGATCTCGCGGCTCGGCAACGTCCGTCTGGTCCGGATCATCGAGCGCTTCTTCGGCGCCGACGCGCCCAAGCAGAAGGAGCGGGTGATCGAGGCCATCGTCAACGCCTGCGACTTCCTCTCCCGCACCAAGACCGGTGCCCTGATCGTGATCCAGCGCCGCGAGGGCATCGAGGGCTTCAACTCCGGCGGCACCCGGCTCGATGCCGACGTCAGCGCCCGCCTGCTCGAGAACATCTTCTACAAGGGCGCGCCCCTCCACGACGGCGCGGTCCTGGTCATGGGCGGTCGGATCATGTACGCCGCCTGCCACCTGCCGGCCCCGGCCGGCGAGAACCCCTACCTGACCCACGACCTCGGCACCCGGCATCGGGCCGCCCTCGGCCTCTCGGAGCAATCCGACGCCATCGTGGTCGTGGTCTCCGAGGAGACCGGGCGGATCTCGATCGCCGAACAGGCCCAGCTCAAGCTGGGCGTCGACCTCAACCGCCTGCGCGCCGAGATCTCCGAGGGCATCGTCTCCCAGCTCGAGGCCGCCGAACTGGACAAGCGGCGCGAGCGCACCGATTCGATGAAGAGCCTCGGCGACGAGACCGGCAGCCTGTCGAAGAGCCAGATCATCGATCTCAGCAAGGAGGGGATCCTCGACCAGCCCCTGGAGCTCGAGAAGTGAAGCAGTCCAAGTCCTTCCTGGTCTCCCTGGTCTCCGAGCATCTCCTGGCCAAGTTCTTCGCCCTGGTCTTCGCCTCGATCACGGTCTTCCTGATCGAGCGCGAGATCACCACCCAGGTGCCCTTCTTCGAGGGCCGGGTGTCGATCGGCCTCCGTCCGGCCGAGCGGCCGGAGGGTGACACGCCCTTCATCCTGATCCAGGCCGATCCCAAGGTCTGGTTCGCGCCGCCGAGCACCTCGCCGAAGGTCTCGATCCAGGGCCCGAAGAACCTCCGCGCCGCCTTCCTCGGCAACCCGATCATCCGCCTGCGCATCCGCGAGGAGGGCGTCCGCAACTTCCCCGCCGGCAAGCCCGACATCCTCCCGGTCGACGAGAGCATGTTCGAGTCGGACATCAAGGGCCTGGAGGTGCGCCTGACCGAGCCGCTCAGCCTCGACGTCGATCTGATCCGGGTCCAGACCGAGGTCCCGATCAGGGTCCTGCCGCCGACCAACCTCCCGCCCTCGCGGGCCTTCGACCCGGAGGCCTCGCGGGTCACGCCCGAGCGGATCGCCCTGCGCGGTCCGCGCTGGGTGGTGGAGGGGCTCGGCGATCGCCTGCCGGTCGACATGATGGTCGACCCGGGTGGTCGGACCGGCGTGCTGCAGGACGGCGTCGAGTACGGTCTCAAGCTGCGCGACGACCTGGTCCAGCGCGGCGTCGCGCTGAGCGGCAACGTGGATCCGCGCCTGGTCCTCGCCCTCAAGGTGCCCACCTACGAGAGCATCCGCCTGGTCGATCTGCCGATCCACTGGAGCTTCACCGAGGAGGTGCGTCGCGCCCTGGCCAAGGGCGAGCTGGAGATCCTCCTCGACAACGAGTTCGTCAAGGAGGCCGACGTCGAGATCAAGGGACCGCCGGACCTGGTGAAGCCTTACCAGAACGCCGAGAAGCGGCAGGAACTCCGCGGCCAGCTCTACGTCATCGCCGATCCCAACCAGGACATCGGGGCCCTCGACAAGCCCGACAAGGTGATCAGCATCCGGCTGCGCGCGATCGGCGTGCCCACCGGGCTCGAGGCCACGACCGACCCGGTCACGCTCACGATGACGCTGCACCGCAAAGAGTCCGAGAATCACTGAGCTGAAAGGCCGACCGTGCACCAGAGACGTTACTTCGGTACCGATGGCATCCGCGATCTCGCCAACAGCGGGCATCTCGTCCCCGACATGGTCCTGCGCATCGGCCACGCCATCGGTCGCGTCGTCTTCGAGTCGGCCCGGGGCGAGTACAAACCGAAGATCCTGATGGTGCGCGACACCCGGGTCTCCGGACCGATGATCCAGGGCATCCTCGGCGGGGCGATCCTCGCCCACGGCGTCGACGTCTACGACGCCGGCGTGCTGCCGACCCCCGCGGCCGCGCTCCTGGTGCGGCGCTGCGACTTCGACCTCGGCATCGTCGTCTCCGCGTCCCACAACCCGATGCCCGACAACGGCATCAAGATCTTCGGCGCCGATGGCCGCAAGCTCTCCGACGACACCGAGCTGGAGATCGAGCGCTACATCGACAAGGCGGGCAGCCGCGACGTCGAGTTCACCGGCCGCGACATCGGCCGGCACGTGCCCTATCCCGAGGGCGCGGAGATCTATATGGAGGCGATGGTCGAGGAACTGTTCAAGGACCTCGATCTCGGCGGCCAGAAGATCGTGATCGACTGCTCGAACGGATCGGGCAGCAAGATCTCGCCCCGCATCCTCGCCGCGCTCGGCGCCGAGGTCGTCGCCGTCAACCACGAGCCCGACGGCTTCAACATCAACGATCAGGCCGGGGTCTTCTTCATCGAACAGGTCGGCGAGGTCGTCCGGCGCGAGGGCGCCCACTGGGGCTTCGCCCTGGACGGCGACGGCGACCGCGTGCTCATGGTCGACGAGAACGGCGAGGTGCAGGATGGCGACCGCATCCTGGCGATCCTCGCCCGTCGCCTGCCGGTCGACAACCGCCAGATCGTCGCCACGGTGATGAGCAACATGGGCCTGAAGGTCCTGATGAAGGAGCTGCGGGTCGACCTGCACCAGACCGCGGTCGGCGACCGCTACGTCGCCGAGAAGATGGAGCAGACGGCGACCCTGGTCGGCGGCGAGCAGAGCGGTCACATCATCTTCAACCAGGACGGCGCCTGGTACGGCGACGGCGTGTTCACCGCGCTCCAGGTCGCGCGGGTGATGCGCGACGAGAAGGCGCCCCTGTCGCGGCTCGCCGGCGCCATGGAACGCTTCCCCCAGGTACTCAAGAACGTCCGGGTGAAGGAGAAGCCGCCGATGAGCGACCTGCCGGCGGTGCAGGAGGCGCAGCGCCGCCATCAGGTGGCGCTCGGCGACGAGGGCCGGATCCTGCTCCGTTACTCGGGAACCGAGATGCTGGCCCGGGTGATGGTGGAGGGGCGTTCGCGCGCCGAGATCGAGGCCATCGCCGACCATCTCGTCCACCTCCTCCGCAACGAGATCGGCGCCTGACCGGAGGTCGCGACGGCCGGGGCCATCGGCCCCGCCGTGGCGCGGCGGGCGCAGCGGGCCCCGGCAACGGGACGGTTCCTATCCCCCGGGAGCTTTAGAATCGGCGCGGTCCGACCGGGGAGGGTCGATGAACGCCGAACACCATCCGATGCGTGCCTGGGCCGAGGTCGACCTCGGGGTCATCGCCCGCAACGCCGAACGCATCCTCGACCGCAACCCGGGTCGCGCCCTCATGGGGGTGATCAAGGCGGACGCCTACGGTCACGGCGCCGTGCCGGTGGCGCGTACCCTGCAGCGCATCGGGGCCGCGATGGCCGGCGTCGGCGACTCGCGCGAGGCGATCGAGTTGATCCGGGCCGGCATCCGCCTGCCCATCGTCATCCTCGGCGCCATCGTCGATGGCGAGATGTCCGCGGTCGTGGCCCACGACATCCGCAGCACGATCCACTCCCGCGACCGCATGCTGCTGCTCGCCGCGGAGGCCGAGCGTCAGGGTCGCGTCCACAAGGTCCACCTGAAGGTGGACAGCGGCCTCGGCCGGCTCGGCATGATGCCCGAGCGGGCGGTCGAGGTGGCGCGCGAGATCGTCGCCTCGCCCTGGCTCCGCCTCGAGGGCCTGTGCACCCACTTCGCCAACAACCACCTCGATCACGTCGGCCGCACCAACGACCAGATGCGGGTCTTCCGGCAGGTTCATCAGGCGGTGACCGCCGAGCTGGGACCGATCACCATGGTCCACTGCCGGAACACCGCGGCCTCCTGGAACCAGGAGGTCGAAGACGAGGTCAGCAACACCATCCGCGTCGGCGCGGCGCTCTACGGCATTCCGGGGCCGACCGAGCGGCCCTATCCCTTCGAGCCGGCGATGACCCTCAAGACCCAGATCATCTTCCTCAAGGACGTCCCACCCGGCACGCCGATCGGCTACAACGGTCACTTCGTCACCGTCAAGACCACCCGTCTCGCCACCCTGCCGATCGGCTACAACGACGGCCTTCCCGGCGGCGCCGCCGACCGCGGCGAGGTGGTGGTTCGCGGCCGGCGGGCCCTCATCCGCGGTGCCGTGTCCATGGACTACGCGACCATCGACGTCAGCGACATCCCGGGGGTCCGGGTGGGCGACGAGGTGATGGTCTTCGGCCGCGGCGAGCAGGGCGAGCTCTCCCTGGTCGAACTCGCCCGTCTGGCCGGAACCACCAACTACGCCGTGACCTGCGGCATCGGCAAGCGCGTGCAGCGGGTCTACACCACCTCGGCCGTGCCGCCCCGGCGCGGCGACGAGCTGCGGTCGGCGGTCGCCGAGACCTGATTCTCGCGCCCCCGGGCCCGGGTTTTGTCGTTCCGGCCGCGAACGGCTACGATCCGGGTCGGGGCGGCTGCCGCCGTCGGCCTGGGCCCGGCCCGTCCCGTGGTACCTCGGAGTCCGGCGTTTGAAGCGGCGACACTGTTTCCTGCTGACCATCGTCTTCCTGGCCGGTCTGATCATGCTCGACTGGGAGCTGGCCCGGCGCCCGGGGAAGATCGAGGCGGTGCTCCGCCGCGAGATCGAGAAGCTCCTCAAGGTCCCCTTCCGCCATCTGCCGGTCCAGATCGTCAGCCCGACCGAGGTGCGGGTCCGCGACATCACGATCTTCGCCCGGCACAACAGCAACGACGAGTTCCTCCGCTGCGACGAGCTGGTGGCCAGGATCGACTTCTGGAAGCTCCTCGGCGGCGACCTGGAGTTCGACGAGATCGAGGTCAACGGCCCGGAGCTGCACCTGCGCTGGAGCGAGGGCGAGCTGAGCCTGCCCTCCATCTTCGAGCAGACCGAGACCGGCGGGGGGATGAAGGCGCCCGAGATCAGCATCCACGGCATGAACGTGGTCTTCCATGACGCGCCCTTCTGGGGCGCGGAGCGGGTCAGCATCACCGGCATCGATCTCCAGATGCGTCCCGATCCGCTGTCGCGCAACCACCCCTATGCGCTCTCGGGCTCGATCGAGGACCAGGTCTTCGGCCGCTTCGACCTCAAGGCCGGCATCGGCAGCGCGCGGCTTCGCGGCAGCGTCACCCGGCGCGGTTTCCGGCTCGGCCCCGAGCACACCGCCTATCTGTCGAACTCGCTGCGCGAGACCCTCGACCGGATCAAGATGAGCGAGGGCGCGATCAACCTCCAGGTCGCCTTCGAAGCCGAGGACGTCCTCGACCGCATCGACTACACGGTCACCGCCGAGCTGGACGGCGTCTCGCTCGGCTACGAGGCCTGGCCCTTCGCGGTCACCGGCCTGAACGGCACCTTCCGGCTCGACGATCTGGTGCTGGTCGCCCAGGACCTGGAGTTCCAGCTCGCCGGCGCCGACGTCGACGTGCAGCAGCTCTCGGTCGACTTCGACGGTGTCGAGCCCGGCTTCGAGGCCGTGGCCAAGGTCACCGACCTCCACCTCGACGACCAGGTGGCGCTCGATCTGCGCCGTCTGCCCGAGCCCTTTCCCGACGTCGGCGAGGCCCTGGAGGCCCTGGGCGCCCGCGGCTCGATCGACGTCGACGTCGACCTGCGCAAGCCGAAGCGGCCGGCGCGGGTGGCGGTCGACATCCTGGCCAAGTTCCGCAAGGCGCAGCTCTCCTACCAGGGCTTCGAGGAGGCCGACGGCACCCGCGAGGGCTATCCCTACCCGCTCGAGAGCATCATCGGGACGGTCCACATCGGCAACGACGGGCTCGAGTTCTGGGACCTCACCTCGACCGTGCGTTCACCGGATCTCCGCGCCAACGGCTGGGTCACCTACGGCCAGAAGCCGCTGGCCTACGCGATCGACATCCAGGGCTTCGACGTCCATCTCGACGAGAAGGTGCGGATGACCCTGCCGGTGGCCGAGCGGGAGATCTACGACAGCTACGAGCCGACCGGTCCGGTCAACTTCGGTCTGGTGATCAAGCGGCCGGCCGGTCGCGACGGCCCTCCCGACGTCACCCTCGACGTCGAGCTGCGTGGCTGCTCGGCGCTGCCGCGGCTCTTCCCCTATCCGATCAACGACATGCGCGGCCATCTCCTCTTCGGCGAGGCCGGTGGCACCAACATCAAGGACGTGACCGCCAGCAACAAGCGGGCGCGGTTCACCATCGAGGGCCAGCTCGATCACAGCGCGGCGGTCGACGACCCGGCCTACGAACTCGACATCGTGGTCGAGGATCTCGCGGTCGACGAGCCCCTGCTGATCGGCCTGAGCGCCGAATTCCCCGAGATCGCCAGCGAACTCCGGCGCTGGAACTTCGTCGGCGACGTCGACTTCCAGTGCCACATCAGCTCGGCGGCCGAGGGCGCCAACAACCACTTCGCCGCCGACCTCAAGGGCCTGAGCTTCTGCTACGAGGAGTTCGATACCGCGCCCTGCAGCAACCTGCGCGGCCGGGTCGAGGCGAAGGGCGATCGTCTCGACATCATGCGTTCCACCTTCGAGCTGGCCGGCTGCGAGGTTTCGGCCTCCGGCTGGGTCGACATCGGCACCGGTGGCGCCCACGAGCTCTTCCTCGAATGCCCGGAGCTCCTGGTCAACGAACAGACCATCGGCGTCGCGGCCGAGGCCGCGCCCTACGTCGGCCAGCTCGCCGAGCTGATGGACGTCCGCGGAGCCGTCACCCTCGACCTGAAGATGCGCAAGGGTTCCCGCGGCGAGCTGGTGCGGACCGCGATCACGGCGCAGGGCCTGCGCATCGAGCTGAAGGAGCCGGCGCTCGTCTTCGAGGACGTGCACGGCAGCATGACCATCGAGGGCCCGGACCTGGTCTTCGAGGGCTGGACCGCGGCCCTGCCCTACGGTGACGGCATCGAGGATCGGGACCGCCTGATCGTCAACGTCAACCGCGGCCGCTGGCGCCGCGGCGACCAGGGTGACTTCCTCAACGTCCACGAGATCGGCTTCCGCGACCTGATGCTCGACGAGCGCCTGTTCCGGCGCCTGCCCGAGGACTGGGCGCGCACCCTGCGTGACTGGGAGCTGCGCGGCCGCCTGGCCGGACGGGTCACGAGCCTCCTGCTGCGCGACGGCGAGGCCGGCTTCAAGGGCGAGCTGGTGCCGAGCGAGCTGAGCTGTGACCCGGGCGTGGCCATCGGTCTCAACCACGGCAGCATCATGATCGAGGACGCCTCGATCTCGGACGAGGGCTTCGACGTCAAGGGCAGCCTGGTCGACGCCGACCTCACCGTGCTCCGGTTCCCGGTCGTCCACGCCAACGCCCTCTTCCAGGTCGACCAGCGCTCCGTCGCCCTGCGCGACCTCGCCGGCGACTGCCTCGGCGGCCGGGTCAACCCGCACGAGACCTACTTCGTCATGGACCACGGCATCGACGGCCACTTCGAGACCTCGGTCTCGCTCAGCGAGATCGACCTGTCCGAGTGGCGCCGCGCCTTCGGCGGCGACCCGAAGCGGCTGTCCGGGCGGGCCACCGCCTGGGGGCGGATGGACGGCCTGGTGGCGAGCCACGACACCTATCGCGGCCAGGGCGAGCTCTGGCTCTCGGGTCGGCAGCTCTACGACCTGCCGCTCCTCGCCACCCTGCTCCAGTTCCTGAACCTCGACTTCCTGGCCAACGACGAGGTGCAGACCGCGCACTGCGGGGTCCGGATCGAGGACGAGAAGGTCCTGGTCGAAGACGCGCTCTTCGACGGCCCCGGCGTCCGCCTGAGCGGCGGCGGTCACATCGGCTTCGACGGCATCGCCCAGCTCGAGTTCGAGCCGAGTATCATCAAGCTGCTCGACCCGATCCCGCTCGTCGGCGATCTGGTCAACTTCGCCATGGGCTTCATGGTGAGCAAGATCAAGATCACCGGCCCGCTCGAGGACATGCGGGCCGAGGGTGAGAACCACATCACCGCCCTGCTTCCCGGAGAGGAGGACTCGGGCCGGCGGCTCAAACCCCGCGAGGTCGTGCCCGAGACCGAGAAATGAACGATCTCTACTGTCTGATCATGGCCGGCGGATCGGGGACCCGATTCTGGCCCGCCAGCCGTCGTGAGCGTCCCAAGCAGCTGCTCAGCGTGGAGGCCGGGCGGAGCCTGGTGCAGGCCACCCTCGATCGTGTTCCCGACGAGGTCGGGCCCGAACGCACCATCATCGTCACCAACGCCGACCAGGTGGCGGGCCTCCTGGAGCAGGTCGATCTGCCGCGCGCGAACGTCCTGGCCGAGCCGGTCGGGCGCGACACGGCTCCCTGCATCGGCCTGGCGGCGGCGCTGATCGAGAAGCGTTCGCCCGGCGCCGTGATGGCGGTGATGGCGGCGGACCACGTCATCCATCCCCACGAGCGCTTCAAGGCCGCGGTCCTGCGCGCCGGCCACTTCGCGGCCGAGTACGACGCGATCGTCACCATCGGTCTCAAGCCCGACCACCCGGCCACGGGCTACGGCTACGTCGAGCTGGGACACGAGGTCGAGCCCGGCATGCACGAGGTGCAGAGCTTCAAGGAGAAGCCCGATCGCGCCACCGCCGAGGCCTTCCTCGCCCGCGGCGGCTACCTCTGGAACGGCGGCATCTTCGTCTGGCGCGCGGCGCGCATCCTGCGCGAGATCGAGCGCTCCCTGCCGGCCCTGGCCGCGGGGCTGAAGGCCCTGGCTCCGGCGCTCGACGGCGCCGATCTCGACGTCGCCCTGCAGAAGGTCTACCCCGGTCTGCCGAAGATCAGCATCGATCACGGCGTGATCGAGAAGGCCGAGGGCCGCTACTGCCTGGTCGCCGACTTCGAATGGGACGACGTCGGCTCGCTCGCCGCCCTGGCCCGCCACAACGATCGGGACGCCGCCGGCAACGTCCTCCTCGGCGAGGTGCTGGCGCTCGACGCGCGCGGCAACATCGTCGACAACCGCCAGCGGGGCCTGGTGGCCCTCCTGGGGGTCGAGGATCTGGTCGTGGTGCGGACCGGCGACGCCGTCCTGGTGGCGCGCCGTGGCCAGGAGGAGCGGGTCAAGGAGATCGTCGCCCGCCTCCACGAGCAGAGTCGCGAGGACCTGCTGTGAAGGGCAGGCTCATGGCCCTCGACTACGGTTCGAAGCGCATCGGGGTCGCCCTCAGCGACCCGCTCCGGGTCCTGGCCCGGGGCTGGGGCGTCGTGCCCCGCGACCCCGAGGGCGAGGCCCACTTCGCCGCCATCGCCGCGATCATCGCCGAGGAAGCGGTCACCGGCCTGGTCCTCGGCCTGCCCCGGAACGCCGACGGCAGCGAGGGCGAGATGGTCGAGCTGGTCCGCGCCTTCGGCAGCCGCCTGGCCGAGCTGACCGGCCTCGAGCTGGCCTACTGCGACGAGAGCTTCAGTTCGCTCGAGGCCGACGAGATCCTCCGCCAGAAACACCGCGACCCGAAGAAGCGCAAGGCCGAACGCGACGTCGTCGCCGCCCAGATCATCCTCCGCCACCACCTCGACTTCGCCCGCTGACCTCCTCGAACCCGGGTCGCCGTCCGCGGCCCTCGCGGGCGCGCGGGCCTCAGCGCTGGCCCATGAATTCGATGGCCTGGACCTCGTCGCGCCAGGTGGGGAGGGCGTCGAGGAGGCGGAGGAGGTGGTCGGCCTCGCGGGGGAAGAGCCGGCCGTCGGCGAGGACCGCCTCGCCGCGGTTGCGCAGGGTGTCGCGGGCGATGGGGGAGAGGCGGTCGTCGGCGGCGAGGGAGAGGGCCTGGTCGAGGCCGGCCCGGAGCCGCTCGCGGGTCGCGGCCGGAAGCTCCCCCGCGGCGGCGAGGACCCCGGCCCGGGTGGTCTCCAGGATCCGCCGGGTCTCGTGCCGGGCGACCAGGCGGCAGCCCTGGCGGCAGAGTCCGAGTCCGAGGGCGAGGATCAGCAGCAGGGCCAGCGCTCGACGCGGGACTCTCATGGCCGGATCATACCCGGAGCGCGAGGGCGTCGGCGGCGCCCCGGGGGCGGGGTACCCGCCGGTCCGGGGCGGGGCCCCGGGCGGGGCCGGCCGGCACCGCATCGACCCGATCCGGAAGCGCCCAGCCCGGACGAGAACGCCGGTTTGTCTTCATCGGCGACCCTGCTATAATTCGCCGCAATCGAGGAGAAGGTCTGCCCTTATGTTCGCAAGGCCTTCTCCGGCCGTGGCTTGGGATCATCGTCGATCCGGCCGCGGGCTCGTTCTCGGCTACCTCTCGCTGGGTATCCATCCGTCACAGGTCGCGGTCTCCCGGAAACGGTCCGGATGCGATTCGAGGGGGGATTCTCGGCCAGCAGGTGAACCGGGGCGGGCGGCCCGAACTCCCAGGTCGGGAGGAGGGCGCATCGGCAACTCGAGAAAGGACTCCGATGAGCGAGACCACGAACAAGTCTGAGGTGATCAACGACTACCGTAAGCACGAAGGCGACACCGGTTCGCCCGAGGTGCAGATCGCGCTGCTGTCCAAGCGCATCGCGCATCTCACCGAGCACCTCAAGACCCACAAGAAGGACAACACCTCGCGTCGCGGCCTGCTGATGATGGTCGGCAAGCGCACCCGCCTGCTCCGCTATCTCTGGCGCAAGGATCCGGTTCGCCACGACACCGTCGTCGAGCGCCTCGGCATCCGCTCCAGCATGAACAAGGCCTGATCGAGGGTTCGTCCAGCAACGAGGAACGAATGAAACCAGTCACAGTCGAAATCACGCTCGGTGACCACCGCCTCAAGCTCGAGACCGGTTACCTGGCGAAGCAGGCGGCGGGCTCCGTCGTCGCCTACCTGGACGAGACCGTCGCGTTCTCGTCCGTCTGCACCGCCGATCCCCGTCCGGGGATCGACTTCTTTCCGCTCAGCGTCGACTATCGCGAGAAGACCCAGGCCGCGGGCAAGTTCCCGGGCGGCTTCATCAAGCGCGAAGGTCGGCCGACCAACAAGGAAATCCTGACCTGCCGGCTCATCGACCGCCCGGTGCGGCCGATGTTCCCCGAGCCCTACAAGGACGAGGTCCAGGTCTGCGCCTTCGTCGTCCAGGTCGATCGGATCAACGATCCCGACATCGCCGCGATGAACGCCTCCTTCGCCGCGCTCCACATCGCCGACATGCCCTTCGCGGGCCCGCTCGGCGCGGTGCGCGTCGCCCGGGTGAACGGCAAGCTGGTGGTCAATCCCACCTTCGAGGAGCGCAAGAAGAGCGAACTCGAGATCGTCGTCGCCGGTTCGCGTGACGCGATCACCATGGTGGAGGGCACCTGCGCCGAGATCTCCGAGGACCTCTTCCTCGAGGTCCTCGACTTCGCGCACGGTCACGTCAAGGCCATCTGCGCCGGGATGGACGACCTCCTGAAGGCCACCGGTCGGACCAGGACGCCCTGGGCCGCGCCGGCCTCCAAGCGCCACGCGATCTACGATCACATCGTCTCGAGCGGCGAGTACGACGCCCGGATCGAGAAGGCCCTGCTCACCGTCGGCAAGCACGAGCGCTCCGCCGCGGTCAAGGCCCTGCGCGACGAGATCCTCGCCACGCTGATCCCCGCCGACGACGCCGAGGCCGACGACAAGACCAAGACCGCGAAGACGGCCTGGCACGATCTCGAGGCCAAGGTCGTCCGCGCCATGCTGATGCGCAACCTGCGCGTCGACGGTCGCAAGTGCGACGAGATCCGCGACATCCATATCACCGCCGGCTGGCAGCGCCGCCTGCACGGCTCGGCGGTCTTCACCCGTGGCGAGACCCAGGCCCTGGTGGTCTGCACCCTCGGCACGCTGAAGGACCAGCAGATCGTCGACGGCCTGGACGAGGAGTACTCGAAGAAGTTCGACTTCCAGTACAACTTCCCGCCCTACTCGGTGGGTGAGGTGAAGCCGATCCGCGGCGTCTCCCGGCGCGAGATCGGTCACGGCAACCTGGCCGAGCGCGCCCTGATGCCGATCCTCCCCGAGCCGACCGACTTCCCCTACACCATCCGCCTGATCTCCGACATCCTCGAGTCGAACGGCTCGTCGTCGATGGCCTCGGTCTGCGGCGGCACCCTCGCCATGATGGACGCCGGCGTGCCGATCAAGCAGCCGGTCGCCGGCATCGCGATGGGTCTGCTCAAGGAAGACGCCAACGTGGTGATCCTCTCCGACATCCTCGGCTCGGAGGACCATCACGGCGACATGGACTTCAAGGTGGCCGGCACCGGCCGCGGCATCACCGCGGTGCAGATGGACATCAAGGTCCAGGGCATCTCCAAGGAGATCATGGCCCGCGCCCTTGCCCAGGCGAAGGAGGGTCGTCTCCACATCCTCAAGAAGATGATGGCGGCCCTGCCGCGGCCCGCGGCCGCGATCTCCGAGTATGCGCCCCGCCTGCTGATGATGATGGTGCCGGTCGAGAAGATCGGTCTGATCATCGGCCCCGGCGGCAAGAACATCAAGCGCATCCAGGAGGAGACCGGCGCGAACATCGAGATCGAGGACGACGGCTCGGTGCACATCTCGTCGCTCCAGGGCGGCGGCGCCGAGGACGCGAAGCGTCAGATCGAGCTCATCATCGCCGAGGTCGAGGTCGGGCAGATCTACAACGGCCGCGTGGTCTCGATCAAGGACTTCGGTGCCTTCGTCGAGATCCTCCCCGGTCAGGAAGGTCTCTGCCACGTCTCCGAGCTTTCGGACGAGTACGTCTCGAAGGTCGCGGACGTGGTCAAGCTCGGCGAGTACATCGACGTGAAGGTGATCGCGCGCGACGAACAGGACCGCATCAAACTGAGCCGCAAGGCCGTGCTCATGGAGCGCAAGAAGAACTGAGGAGTCGGGGCGCTCATCGCGCCCCGCCTTCATTCCTTGCGTGACGACGAGGTCAACATGAAGGGCGGCCTACCCTCGCGGTAGCCGCCCTTCTTTTCTGGAAGCAGCAAGACGCGGAAGGCAATGACGATGGCCACCACCCTCGAAGACCTGCGGAAACACTACCGCCACTGGGAGAAGATCAAGGATCTGATCGACCAGTGCATCGACATCATGCTGAATCACCGGCAGAGCGGACATCCGGGCGGCAGTCGCTCGAAGGTCCATGCCATGGTGATGACCACGCTCTCCGGCGCCATGCGTTGGGACATCCGCCATCCGGAGAAGCGCTTCGCCGATCGCTTCATCCTCGTCGCGGGTCACACCAACCCGATGGTCTACGCCACGCTGGCGGTCTTCAACGAGGCCCTCAGGGCCCGGCACCAGAAGACCGGCGACGCCCGCTATCTGGTGGAGAACGCCGAGGAGCGCGCCCTTTATCCCGAGGACCTGCTCACCCTGCGTCGTCGCGGCGGTCTTCCGGGCCACGCCGAGATGGAGGGCAAGACCCTCTTCTTCAAGGCGAACACCGGTCCGACCGGTCACGGTAGTCCGGTGGCGCTCGGCCAGGCGCTCGCTCTCAAGCGGGCCGGCTGCGAGGAGGTGAAGGTCTTCGCCTTCGAGGGCGAGGGTGGCCACACCGCCGGCGTGATCCACGAGGTCAAGAATTCGGCCTGGGGCCTCGGGCTCTCCAACCTGGTCTACGTCCTCGACTGGAACGACTTCGGCATCGACGACCAGGCGATCAGCGACGTCGTCCATGGCACGCCCCAGACCTGGTTCGAGAGCTACGGCTGGAAGACCGCCGGCTCGATGGAGCTGGAGGACTGGGAGTCGATGGGCCGCGCCTTCCACGAGATCGTTTGGGGCGCCAATCCCGGCGGCGTGCCGCGTGCCTACTGGTATCGCTCGCGCAAGGGTCGCGGCTACGGCGTCTACGACAACAAGTCGCACGGCGCCGCCCACAAGCAGAACAACGAGGTCTACTGGCAGACCAAGAAGGACTTCGCCGACAAGTACGGGGTGAAGTTCGAGGCCATGGGGCAGCCGGCTCCGAGCTCGCCCGAGGAGGCCCACCGTCAGGCCGCGGTCAACATCGAGCGGGTCATGGACGTCCTGCGGAACGACCAGGAACTGCTCGAGTACCTCTCCGATCGTCTGGTCGAGATCGGCGACTCGGTGCCCCAGGAGATCGCCGGCTTCCGGATCAAGACGATGGCCGATCCGCTGAAGGACCCGGTGATCGCCGACTACGAGAACTACCCGGCGGCGATCTACGCCAAGCCGGGTACCAAGTCGCCGAACCGCGCCGGCCTCTCGGCCTTCGGCGCCTGGCTGAACTCCTACTGCAAGGAGAAGTACGACCGGCCGCTGGTGCTCGCCTGCGCGGCCGACCTGGCCGACTCCACCAACATCTCCGGCTTCGCCAAGAACTTCGAGGGCAAGGCCAACTACGGCTGGTACGACCGCCAGAAGAACGTCGAGGGCGTCCTGCTGCCCCAGGAGATCACCGAGTTCGCCAACTCGGGCCTGGTCTGCGGCGCCGCCGGCGTCAATCTCTCCGATCGGCCCTACGACAACTGGATCGGCTTCATCGGCGCCTGCTCGACCTACGGCTCGTTCAGCTATCTGAAGTACGGGCCGATGCGCCTGCTCAGCCAGAACGCCCAGGACAGCCAGATCAAGCTGGGCAAGGTGATCTGGATCGCCGGCCACTCCGGACCGGAGACGGCCGAGGACAGCCGCACGCACTTCGGCATCTTCGCGCCCGGCGTGACCCAGCTCTTCCCGGAGGGCCACGTCATCAACCTGCACCCCTACGATCACAACGAGGTGCCGCCGATGCTCGGCGCCGCGCTGCAGACCGACTGCGCGGTGATCGCCCTGCACCTGACCCGGCCGGCGGTCGACATCGTCGACCGCGAGGCCCTGGGCGTGCCCTGCTACACGCAGGCCGCCAAGGGCGCCTACGTCGCCCGGCCCTTCGATGCCTCGAAGCCGAAGCAGGGCGTGGTCATCGTCATCGGCACCAGCCCGACCATGGCGATGATGGAGATCCTGCGCGACCGGAAGCTCGAGGCCGCCGGCCTCAACATGAAGGTCGTCTTCGCGCCCTCGAAGGAGCTCTTCATGCGGCAGACGCAGGCCTATCGTGACTCGGTGTTGCCCGAGGACGAGTGGCAGGACGCCATGGTGGTCTCGAACGCCGCCCGTCGCCTGGTCCGCGACTGGATCCCGAACCGGCTCTGCGAGCCCTACTGCGTCACCCCCGACCACGACGACATGTGGCGCACCGGTGGCAGTCTGAACGAGATCCTGGACGAGTCGCACATGACCACGCCCTGGATCATGAAGGGCATCGAGCGCTTCGTGGCCGACCGCCCCGAGCGCGTGGCCCGGCTGAAGGCCGCCCTCGACCTGATGGGCTGAAGGTCGGCGAGCAGCCGACGAGGCGCCCCGGTTGCGGTCACGCAGCCGGGGCGCCTTCGTGTCCGGCCGATCGATCGGGTCCCGGGGGCGCGGGGACTCCGGTCCGGCCCGGAGTTTCCGGCGCGCGGCGGCGGAATCTCGCCCCCGGAGCACGAAGGGACTGCTGAACCCTCGCCCGAGGCGCGAGCCGCCCCCTGGTCGGGAATGCGGCGTAACGGATGGAGTCGCGAACCAGGACCGCCGTGGGGTCGGGCGGTCGACCGTCGACCTGGTGAGCGCTGCGGGCTAAGATGGCGACCCGGAGGCGCTCATGAGACGACACGACGTACCGATACCCCGGCTGCTCCGCGCCTGGCCCTTCCTGCCGGGTCTGGTGGTGGTCTGGGGCTTCTTCTGCGCGGTGCTGGTCGACTTCGAGACCCGGACCCTGCCCCTGCACCGGATCGGCGGCGTCGATCGCGCGGTCCTTGCCGACAGCGCCATCGCCCCGGCGGTGGGAGGCATCACCCTCGTCACCCTCCTGTTCGCGATCCTCGTCCTGGTCGATCTGGCCGGCCACTGGTTCGCCGAGAAGAGGCCGGTCCATCACTGGCTGGCGGACCTCCTGGCGCTGGTGCTCCTGGTCATGATCCAGGTGATGCTGAGCCGGCACGTGGGCGCCTTCGTCTGACCCGGTTCAGGGCGCCGGCGGAACGGCGGCGCTCCCGACCCGACTTGGTCGAATCGTGGCCCCGGTCCGACGAATGCGTCCTGGCCGGTGACCTGGGCCGGGAACTGGACTTGCCCGGCCCGATCGGCCACGATCACGGCGAAGCCGTCCTACGGAGAGGAAGATGTCGAACAACCTCAGCGATCATTGCCGCGCCTGTGCCGCACCGATCGATCCCCGGGCCGAGTTCTGCGTCCACTGCGGCGTCCGCCACAGCGGCGCCCGTCGGGACATGAGCCAGGTGGCCAGTACCAAGCTCGCGGCCGGTCTCTGCGGCATCCTCGTCGGCGGGCTCGGCGTCCACAAGTTCATCCTCGGGATGACCAAGGAGGGCATCATCCAGATCGTGCTCACCATCGTCACCTGCGGATTCGCCAGCATCGTCGGCCTGGTCGAGGGAATCATCTACCTGACCAAGTCCGACGAGGACTTCGAGGACATCTACATCAACGGCAAGAAGCCCTGGTTCTGAGGCCGGGGAGGGGGCCTGAGCCTTGAACACCTGGGGACTGCGGACCTTCGACAACGACGAGTGCCTCGATTGGCTCGACGACTTCGTGGCCTCGGGCGACGTCGGCCGCCTCGCGGCCGCGTTTCGCGGGGTCACGGAGGTCGCTGGTGAACTCACCAGGCCCCCCTGCAGCGATGCTCTTGCCGCGGCCGAGATCGTCGTCGCCGCCCGTGGCCGGCCCACCGTCTCGGCCTCGGGGCAGGCGGCGATCGCGCGCTGGGTCGCCGAGCGTGGGCGGCTCGTCGACGAGGAACTCGTCGACCTGGCCCGTCGGGCGCTCGATCGGATCATCTACGGGAACAGCCAGCTGGACGACCTCTGGCGCCAGACCTCCGACCACGAGGCCTGGCGACGGGAGCTGATCGACCTCAGGGCGAGGCTCGAGGCGAAGCCGGCGGGACGAGGCCGGTCACGATCGACGACCACTCCCGACAGCTGGTCGCAGCCCGTCATCGCCACCGACTTCGTGGAGGACAGCGGCGAGGTGGAGATCATCGAGGAGTCCAGGCGCCGGCGCCGACCGGAGCCACGGCCCTCGGCGCTCGGCGGCGTCTCGCTGATCATCTCGCTCGGCTCGATCTCGGTGCTGGCGATCTGCATGTTCCTCGCGTTCTGGAGCCTCCCCGACTCTGCGGACTTCGAGCAGGAGGAGATGGCAGCCATCGCCATCCTCGGAGGCCTGGGCATCCTCCTGGGGATCACGGGGGCCCTGCTCGGACTCATCCTCGGTCTGGTGGCCCTGGGGCAGAAGACCGCGAACCGGCCGCTGGCGATCGTCGCCGTGATCATCTCCGGCCTGCTCCTGGCCGCGACCTCGCTCGCCTCGCTCCTGGCATGAGGGCCGCATGACCCCGGCACGATTCCGCCAGCTCGCGCCCTTCGGCCCTTACGTCGACGATCCGATCAGCGTCTGCTTCGAGAGATCGGCTTCTCCCGCGCTCGATTGACAGCGGGAGTCGGGCGTCGCTACTCTTCTGAGGACGCAGCCGGTGACGAGGCGGCGGGCGTGGAGAGAAACAGATGAACAGAAGATACGCTCCCGGCCTGTTCCTGGTCGCCCTGTGCACGCTCGCCGTCGCGACGCGGGCTCAACTTCCCGACGTCCTCTACCTGCAATTCAATGAGGGCGCCGGCGTCGTCACCGCCGACACCTCCCAGCCGGGATTCGGCGGCGCGCCGACCCTGAGCAACTCGTTTGGCTGGGAGACCGTGACGCCCTACCTCGGCGCCGCCTGCTACAGCTCGCGCTATCCGCAGCTCAACTCGGTGGCGACCTCCTGTGCCTACAACACTACGCAGGACTTCACGGTCGAGTTCGCCATCCGGATCGGCCCCACCTCGGCGCCGCAGATCTGGGTCCTGAGCGGGGCGCCTTTCGCCTTCGACATCCACTGCGACTTGGCGGTCGGAAGCGCCTTCTACAGTCCGAGTATCAGCTCCGGATTCTCCGGCTGCAGCTTCGGCCCGCACATTCCCGTCGGGCAGTGGACCCATGTTTCATTCGTCCATCACGCGGCGACCTCGACCATGGAATGTCTCATCGACGGTGAACTGGTCGAGAGCAAGAATCTCACGGGATCACTGTCACTGACCGGAGGCACGCCCTGGGTCATCGGGCGCAGCGCAGTGCCGAGCTTGATCTACATGCAGGGCGAGCTCGACGAGTTCCGCTTCTGGTCCTACGCTCGACGGCCAGGTCAGATTCGTCTCGCGCATCATCAGGAAATCGCGACGGGAATCGATCTCGGCATCGGCGAGGTGCTCGCGCCAGCGCTGCGCCTGCCGCGCGGCGGCTACTACTCGGCGAACGAGACCTTGACGGTCTCGATCGAGAACGTCGGAGCGAGCACCGTTGCGGTCGGCGACCAACTCGTCCTGAGCGTCGAGCTGGATGGCAGCCTCGTGGTCTCCGATGTGCTCACGCTGAGCGCGCCGCTCGCTCCCGGCGCCTTCCTGGCGCACTCGTTCGCGATGCCCATCGACCTTTCCGGCTTCGGATCGAAGACGCTCAGGTGCGGCGTCGTGCATGCCCAGGACGTCTCCTCGGCCAACGACAACCAGACCTTCGTCGCTCAGGGTGGTGGTCCCGACGTCGTCACCGAATACCCGTGGTTGGAGAGCTTCAACTTCCTGACCCCCGGCGTCTTCGCCGCTCCCGTAGCGGACTGGTTGAATGTTCAGGGAGAGGCCGGCGCGGCGCTGACCGCCGACTGGGAGCTCCGCGACGGCCCCTTCCCGGGTAGTCCCAGTTCTCCCGCGACCGACTACACCAGCCGCGTCCCCGGGGCGGGCGGAAGTGCCTTCCTCGCCGTCGACTCGAGCGTCGTGGGCGCCAGCGCCTGGGTCGAGACGCCCGTGCTGGATCTCACGGGCTCGAGCCTTCCGGCCCTGGATTTCTACCTGCACCACCGCCACACGGGCAGCGGCACGCCGTCCACCTTCGCCGTCGAGGTCGAGTCGCTCTTCGATGGCAGTCAGTCCCTGGTCTTGCCGCCTCTCGGCGGATCGGCTCTCGGCGGCTGGCAGCAGATGCGGATCGACCTGAGCGCCTTCGCCGGCAGCGCCATCATCGTGCGCTTCAAGGTCCTGATCGGCGCCGACAACGACGTCGCGATCGACGATGTCGCCATCGTCGACGAGGCGACGCAACTCCCGGGACAGCCCGCCAGACCGGGTCTTGCCCTGCTCCAGATCCACGACGCTCTGAACGCGAAGCGGGAATCACCGCTTTCCGCGGCCGCGGGGCCCTTCATCGCCAATCTCTGGCCCGGCATCGGCAACGTCGACGTCTTGTTCGAGGGCAGCCCCAATCAGCCGGTGCTCCTCCTCCGATCGGCCGGCCTCAATCCGGGCATCGCGACCTACCCCGGAGGCATCGGGCAGTTCGACATCGGCTTGCAGTACGATCCCCTGACCGGAATTCCGGGCAATCTCCAGGTGCTCTACGACGGCTTCAGTCCGACGACCGCCGCGGACCATCTCTTCGTGACGGACGGCGGCGGTCAGCTGGCCTTCAGCGTCCCCGCTTTTTCCTGGAGCGCGATCACGACACCCTATCCCTCCGACTCCTATCAGGCGGTCATCGGGCTGCCGACCGCGCCCTGGCTGGTGCTCAGCAACGCCGTTCGAATCTATCTCTGGTAAACCAACCGGGCGGAGCTCGATGTTCCGTCCTGGACCGACGGCGAACGATCGACGAGGGTCAGGCGGTCGTGGCCGACCGAGGAGAGGACGATGGAAGACGAGCCGAAGGTACACTGTCAGGCCTGTGGGGCGCCGATCGATCCACGCGCGGAGATCTGCGTCCACTGCGGTGTTCGCCATCGAGGAAGGCAACGGCGGCCCGGGAACAGATCGCGAGCACGAAGATGGCGGCCGGCATCTGCGCGATCCTCGTCGGCAGCCTGGGCATGCACGAGTTCGTCCTCGGCACGAATCGAGAAGGCGCCATCATGCTCCTTGTCTCTTTCTGCACTTGCGGAATCGGCGCCTTTCCCATGGACACCATCGGCCTGGTCGAGGGCATCACCTACCTGACCAAGACCGACGAGGACTTCGAACGCATCTACATCAAGGGCACGAAGGGCTGGCTCTGACCGGCTGCGTCCCCCTGACCGGGAACCCCACGCCATGACCGCCGACCAGTTCAGGAAGCTTGC
>JACKGY010000008.1 GCA_020639295.1 Planctomycetota bacterium | reverse complement strand
TGCCTCGGAACGCCGGCGCATCACTCGGCCCTCGTGCTCACCGAGGGCGACTCAGGGCACCATGTCCAGCCACAGCCCGTTCGAGGCGCGGATGACCGGGCTGGTCTCGTAGAACTGGAGATGGACCCTGGTGCCGGCCAGGAAGGGGTTCTGGCGCGAGGCCCCGGGGACCACCAGCTCACCCATGAAGCCGTAGCCGAAGGGGCCCTGGTCGAGCAGGTTGATCGGGTCGATGGCGATCAGGAGCGGCAGATAGCCGAAGGCGAGGTAATCGATCGCCGCCAGGCTCACGCCGTAGAGGCCGAAGCCACCGGGCGTGGCGCCGTCGACCATGATCGTGCCGGTCCGGGCGAAGGGAGAGCCGCCGTCGCCCTGCCAGGCGGCCACGAGAGCCGGGTTGGCGAGGGTCGAGCCGTAGCTCCCCTGGGGGATCGCCTCGCTGGTCAGGAGCCGGGCCGAGCCGACCACCGTGTTGCTGCCCGGTTGCCGTCCGAGCCAGGCGCCGACCAGGAGGTCCATCCGGCCGTCGCCGCTCAGGTCCCGGAGGCCGGCCACGGCGTAGCCGAATTGCTCGCCCGAGTTGCCCACCGCGCTGGCGATCTGAGAGCCGTCGAGGCCCGAGTAGACGAAGATCCGGTTCTGGGAGGAGTGGCCCACGATCAGGTCGGCCCGCCCGTCGCCGTCGACGTCGCCGGCGTCGGCGACCGCAAAGCCGAAGGCATCGAGATCGGCCTGGCCGTGGAAATCGTGGATCGCATGGAGCTGGCTCCGCGCGGCGCCGGCGAGCAAGGCGACCAGGAGGAGGGGTAGGAGGGGTTTCGTCATCGGTTCACCTCCAACCTGAACTCGTGTCCGCGGAGGATGCGGTCGCGGTCGTCGCGGCCAGCCCGACGGTTCGGCCACCTTAGTGTCCCGATCGCGGTCGGTCAGGTTCCGATCGCGAGAAACCTCGAGCCGGCGAGGTCGGGCCTCGGCGTCCCCCCTCGGTCCTAAGCTGCCGCCATTCCCAATCCCGAGGGCGAGACGCGATGGCGAGCATCCTGGACAAGATGACGGCGGTCTTCTCCGTCGACATGGGCATCGACCTGGGCACGGCCAACACCCTGGTCTGCATCAACGGCCGGGGCGTCGTGATCGCGGAGCCCTCCGTGGTGGCGGTCCGCAAGGGCACGAACCAGGTGCTCCTGAACGGCGAGGCCGTCGGCACCCGCGCCAAGGAGATGCTCGGCAAGACGCACTCCAACATCCAGGCCATCCGGCCCCTCAAGGACGGCGTCATCGCCGACTTCGAGGTCACCGAGGCCATGCTCCGCTACTTCATCCGCAAGGTGCAGGGCGGTCGCAAGCTCCTCGCCAACCCGCGAGTGGTCATCGCCGTGCCCTCCGGCATCACCCAGGTGGAGAAGCAGGCGGTGATCAACTCCGCCGAACGCGCCGGCGCGCGGCGCGTGTTCCTGATCGAGGAGCCCATGGCGGCCGGTCTCGGCGTCGGGCTGCCGATCCGCGAGGCGGCCGGCTCGATGATCGTCGACATCGGCGGCGGCACCACCGAGGTGGCGGTCATGTCGCTCGCGGGCGTCGCCTGCGCCGAGAGCATCCGGGTCGCCGGTGACGAGATGGACGAGGCCATCGCCACCTGGATGAAGAAGCACCACAACCTGCTGATCGGCGTGCAGATGGCCGAGAAGATCAAGATCTGCATCGGCTCGGCCTTCCCGCTCGAGCAGGAGTACCAGATGACCGTGCGTGGTCGCGACATGGCCACCGGCCTGCCGCGTAGCGTCACCGTCACCTCCGAGCAGATCCGCGAGGCCCTGCGCGAGCCGGTCGACTCCATCGTGCAGGCCATCCGCCGGACGCTGGAGCGGACCGACCCGGAGCTGGCCGCCGACCTGGTCAATCGTGGGCTGACGCTCTGCGGTGGCGGCGCGCTCCTGCGCGGCCTCGACAAGCGCATCCAGACCGCGATCGACCTCCAGTGCATCGTCGCCCCGGACCCGCTCACCGCGGTCGCCCGCGGGACCGGCAAGATCCTGGACAACCTGCACATCCTGAGCGAGATCCTCGAGAGCGCCGAGGATCTCTGATCCTCGCCTCGCGATGGAACGGTCCCGTCGCCTGCTGATCACCCTGGTCCTGGCCCTTGGCCTGACCGTACTCGACCCGCCGCTGCTCGACCTGGTCCGTTATCCGGTGGCCCTGGTGGCTTCCTGGCCGGTCCGGGCCCTGGCCGGCCTGCTCGGCGATCCGGTGCCGGACCCGGCCGCGCTCCGCCTCGAGGCCGAAGGTCTGCGGGCGCCGCTGGACCAGGTGCTGCCCCGGCCACCGGGCTTCCCGGTCTTCCAGGTCGACGAGGAGGAGCGCTGGCTGTTCATCGTCGGCGGCTGGAAGCAGGGCCTCGTGCGCGGCGACCGGGTCCTCGCCGGTGACGTCCTGGTCGGCTTCGTCGATCGCGTCGAGGAAGGTCTCGCCCGCGTGCTCGTGCTGGGCAACCGCCACTCCCACGTCAGCGGTCTGGTCCTCGAGGCCGCCGACGGATCCGCGGCCGATCAGGCCCGCGCCGAACTGCTGCTCAGCGGCAGCGGCGGGGCTTCCCTCTACGCCCGTCAGGGCAGCCGGATCGAGGCCGAACTGGAGGGTCTCGAGGTGATGGCGCCGGATCTCGACAGCGGTCGACCGCGCTGGCGGATCGGGCGCATCGAACGGGATCCGCGCCTCGATCTCGAGGTCGTCCGCTGCGCCGTCGAGCTCGAGACCCTCGACGAGGTCACCGTCCTCGGTCGCGATCCCGGGGGTGAACTGCGCGGCGGGCGCGATCTGGAGGCCCAGGTCCTGGCCGAGGGCGGCGGTGGGACCGAGCCGCGCAGCTGGCTGATCGGCCGTGGCAGCGCCGACGGACTGAAGGTCGGCTGCTTCATCTCCTCCGCGGGTCGCCTCGTCGGCCGGGTGACTCGCACCGGACCCTTCAGCGCCCGGGTCGTCGACCTCGCGGTCGCGATGCCGCTCCTGCCGGCACTGGTGATCGACGGCGAGACCATCGGCCACCGGCTCTGGTCGCCTGCCGACCCGGCCGGCGCTCCCTGTTACAGCCGCGGCCGCGATCGTGATGCCTCCCTGCCGCGCGGCCTCTACCTGCCGCCGGGCGGCCGGCTCGAGCGCCGGCCGCAGGTCGGCGAGCTGGTGACGGTCCACGTGAGCGGCGATCCGGCGGTGCTCCTTCGCCTCGGGGGCCGGCCGTGATCTTGGGCTGGGCGATCGCGGCCCTGCTCTGGTCATCGCTGGTGATGGCCTTCGATCTCACCGGCCTCTTCCTGCCCGACCTGAGCCTGGCGGTGGCCGCCTGGGCGGCCCTGCGCTTCATGCGCCCGGGCCAGGACCTGAACCTGGTCCTGGTGGTCGGCCTGGTCCAGGGACTGTTCAGCCTCGAGCCCTGGTTCCTGCCGGTGAGCCTGGCGCTGATCACGCTCTTCCTCGGCAAGCTCGCCTATCGCAGCCTCGCCCCGCGCGCGCTCGCGGGGCGCGCCCTGCTGGTGCTCGCCCTCCTGCTCGGCCTGGCGCTGGTCGAGATCCTGCTCCGAATGTCGGTGCCTTCGCTTAACTTGCGCCCGGGGCTCGCGCTCCTCCTCGCCGCCAGGGCGGCGGCGAGCGCGGCCCTGGCCGTCGTCCTCGACGGCCTCGGTCCGCGCCGCTGAGCTTCGGTAGGGGAATGGCGAGACCTGTCCTCATCCTGGCCGAGCGTCGGCTCGGCCGTCTCTCACTGTTCTTCATGATCGCCCTCGTGGTCATGATCGGGCGGCTGGTCCAGCTCCAGTTCGTCGAGGCCTCGCACTACGAGGGCCTCGTCGCCCAGGCCCGGGTCTTCGCCGAACCGATCGCCGCCCACCGAGGCGCCATCCTCGACCGCCAGGGCCGCATGCTCGCCGAGCGGGTCGAGCGCTACCAGATCACCGTGCTGCCCACCGCCTTTCGCGAGGCCAACCGCATCGACGCCCTGCAGGATCTCGTCGCGGCCTTCCTCCCCGAACTGTTGCCGGCCGGCTTCGCCGCCCCGGAGATCGGTCTGGCCCGGCAGGCCGAGGCCCGCGAGGCCCGCTTCCGGGCGGTCTACGCGCTACGTGAGGAGGCCGTGCAGCGCCTGCTCGCGCTCCGGGCGCGCGACCTTCGCCTCGATCGTGATCACCTCATGGCGCGGCTCGAGCGGCTCCGCTACCCGGCGGGAGAGCTGATCCTGCCGCCCTCGAAGTTGCCGGCGCGGATCGAGACCGCCTTGCTCCTCTTGGCCGACAACGAGGTCTGCGGCAGCCTCCGTAGCCTGCGCCTTCGCCTGGCCGGCGGGCAGAGTCTCGGCGAGGTCCTGGCCACGACGCCGGAGCGGGTGATCGCCGGCATCGAGCGCGAGTTCCTCGACCTCAATCGCCTCGCGCACGACGTCCTGCCCGAGGACCCCCGTTCCTTCTGGGCCAAGCTCTTCAGCCAGGAGCTGCGCAACGTCGCGCGCATGGAGCGGGGTGTCCGCCGCGATCTGGACGACCAGATCCTCAAGGTCGAGCTCGGTAGTCACGACCTCGCGCGCGGTCTCGCGACCGCCGAGCGGGCGGCGCTGGCCGCCGAGCTGGGCCTCGAAACCAGATCCCGCGCCGCGCTCGCCGCGCGGCTTCTGCCCTACCTGAAAGAGGGGCGGGGTGGCCTCCTGCCGGCGGAGGAACGCGAGCGCTTCGAACTGGTCGACGAGATCATCGACGGTCGGCCGCTGGCCGAGGAGGCCGGCGCCAAGGCCCTGGCGGGCTTCGAGGACTACGAGATCCGCAGCCTCGCCGGCATCCTCGAGGTCTGGGACGACGACCCGGGTCGCATCGGCCGGGCCTACGCCGAGCGGGTCCGCGGCGCCGCCGACTTCGCGCTCCGCAAGGCGGACTACCTCAGCCCCGAGAAGGAGTGGGCGCGCATCGTCCAGCATCGCGACGGCGTGCCCTACGAGCTCTTCGACGGCTGCAGCTTCGAGGTCGCCAATCGGGTCTGGGAGAGCTTCGGGCTGCGCGAGATCGGCCTCGGCGTGCGGGCCTCGGAGGGGCGCCGTTACTGGGAGGACGAGCGTGGCGTCGCCACGACCCTCGTCGGCCGCTGCAATCGCAGTGGCAAGCCTCTCGGGGGGCTCGAACTCCTGCTCTACCAGGGCGGCGAATCGCTGCTCCGGGACGAAGGTCCTGGCGTGGCGGGGGAGGAGGACGACGAGGAGGGCGCCGTCGACCAGGGGCCGGGCGGCGTCCTGCGCGGCAAGTCGGGCAAGCTCCTGCGGCGGCGCGAGCTCGATCGGAGCTACACCACGCTGGAACGTAGCGAACCGCCGCGTCATGGCCTGGACGTCCGCCTGACCATCGACCGCGACTTCCAGGCCAAGGCCGAGGAGATCGTCGCCGAGCTGGCCGCCGAGCTGGGGGCCGCGGGCGGCGCCTCGGCGACGGTGATCGACCTGGAGACCGGCGACATCCTGCTCCTGGCCTCGGCGCCCCGGGTCCGGGGCATCGACTATCTCGACCGCTACCTGGCCGAGGACGCCACCCGACGGGAGCGGGCCGCCCTCGGCTCGGCTCGTCGGGACGGCGCGATCAGCCGCGAGGACTGGCGTCGCCGCGACGCCGAACTCCGTGACCGTCTGGAGGAACTCTCGCTGCACGACCGGGCCTTCGCGGCCGGGACCACCAGCCAGTCGCCGCCCGGCTCGGTGCTCAAGCCGATCGCCGCGATCGGCATGCTCCAGGACGGCGTCTTCGGCGTCGGCGAGGAGATCTACGACAAGCACAAGGGCGTGGTCGACGTCTGGCGCGCGATCGAGGTCTCTTCGAACGCCTTCTTCTGGGAGGGTGCCCGGCGCTGGGGCGTCGGCCCGCTGGTCGACTGGTACGCGCGCTTCGGACTCTGCCGGCCGATTCCCCTGCTGATCGATCACGAGGACGCGGCGGCGCGCCTGCGCTCCCTGCGCGGCGACGCGGCCAAGAACGTGGTCATCGGCCAGGGCAGCATGAGCCTGTCCACCCTCGAGGTGGCGGCGATGATGGCCAACCTCGCGCGCCGCGGCCGGGTGATCGAGCCGCGGATCGTCCTGGCGATCGACGACCGCCGGCAACCGGTGGTGACCGGCGAGCGCATCCCGGTCGACGAGGCCATCGCCGAGCGGGTCTTCGACGCGATGGAGAAGGTTGCCGCCAAGGCGATCGGCGGCGCCGAGGCCGCACGGCTCGGCATCGCCGGGAAGACCGGGACGGCGGAGCTGGGCGGCCGGCACGACGGTCTCTACAACGCCTGGTTCGCCGGCTTCGCGCCCCGCGAACGACCGCGCATCGCCTTCGCCGTGGTGGCCGAGCGGACCCACTCGATGGGCAAGACCAGCGCGCCCTTCGCCGCCCGGATCGTCGACCTCGTCCTCGGAGGCGGCTCGTGATCGGTCGCTTCCGTCTGAGTTCCCTGATCTTCTTCGGTCTGGCGCTCGGCCTGGCCCTGTTCGGCTACTGGACCCAGACCTCGGTCTTCGAGGTGACCGGCGACGTCAGCCACCGGACCCAGGGCAAGTGGCTGGTGATCTCGCTGGTGGCGGGAATCGCGGTCGCAATGATCCCCTATCGCTTCCTCCTGCGCCGCGCCTACCTGGTCTACGCCGCCGCGCTCGGTCTCCTGGCCCTGGTGCCGGTGATCGGCGTGTCGCGCAACTTCTCGCGGCGCTGGCTCGAGCTGGGCGGCATCAGCGTGCAGCCCTCGGAGCTGATGAAGATCGCCTTCATCCTCGCCCTGGCCCGCATGCTCCAGCACAAGAGCGACTTCGGCCGCTGGCGCAAGCTCCTGCCGGTGGCGATCCTCCTCGGCGCGCCGGTCCTGCTCATCTTCGCCCAGCCCGACCTCAGCACCGCCGTGCTCTTCGTGCCCACCGGCCTGGCGATGCTCTACGTCGCCGGCGCCGAGCGGCGACACGTCCTGCGCATCCTGCTCGGCGGCCTGATCGGGGCCGTGCTGATCTTCAGCTTCCTGCTCGCGCCCTACCAGCGGGAGCGGGTGCTCTCGACCTTCATGCGGTCGAAGCTCACCGAGTCCGAGCAGAAGCGCGAGGGCTTCCAGCTCGAGCAGGCGATCCGGTCGATCGGCATCGGCGGGCTGGCGGGGCAGGGCTGGGGCCAGGGCACGCAGAACCGGCTCAACATGCTGCCCTACCGGCACAACGACTTCATCTTCGCGGTGATCGCCGAGGAACGGGGTTTCCTCGGCGCCCTCCTGCTCTTCGGCCTGATCCTCGCCCTCATGATGGCGATCTTCCGGACCGCGCGCCTGAGTCGCGAGACCGGCGGTCGGCTGCTCTGCGTGGGCACCGGCACGCTGTTCGGCTGTCAGTCGCTGGTCCACGTCGGCGTCAACATCGGCCTGGTGCCGACCACCGGCATGACCTTGCCCTTCGTGTCGGCCGGAGGCACCTCGTTGCTCACCTTCTCGATCGCCGTCGCCCTGGCCAGCTCGGTGGCGCGGAGTCGCGAGGTCAGCTTCGCCGGTTCGCCGCTGGCGGAGCAGCTCGCGCGCCTGCGGGCGCTGGGAGCGACCGGACCGGGGCCGGAGCCCGAGCGGCCGCGCCCGACGGCGTTGCAAGCACCGAGGCCTATGGTAGAGTCCTCTCCGGGTCGGCCGACTCGCTGAAACGATCCCCCCGAGGAGCGGAATGCACCCCGATCTCGGCTCCAGACAACAAGCGCGCGAACTCCTCGAGCGCACGCGGGCGGCCTTCGAGCTCTACCGGAGCTACGACCAGGCCCGGGTCGATCGCATCTGCTACGCGATGGTCGAGGCCGGCTACCGCGAGTCGCGGCGGCTCGCCGAGCTGGCCGTCGCCGAGACCGGTTTCGGTCGGGTGGAGAGCAAGGAGGCGAAGAACCGCTTCGCCACCCGTGGCCTCTGGCGCTACATCCGCGAGCTCAAGACCTGCGGCCTGATCGCCTCCGACCCGCGGCGCGGCGTCGACGACTATGCCGATCCCTTCGGCGTCATCGCCGCCATCATCCCGACCACCAATCCGACCTCGACGGCGCTGTTCAAGGCGATCATCGCCATGAAGTCGCGCAACGGCATGGTGACCAGCCCGCATCCCCGGGCGGTGCGCTGCATCGCCGAGAGCATCCGGGTGGTCCACGAGGCTGCGGTCGAGGCCGGCGCCCCGCGCGACATCCTCACGGTGATGGACGAGGTGACCCTCGAGGGTACCGACGAGCTGATGAAGCATCGGCTCACCGACCTCATCCTGGCCACCGGTGGTGCCGGACTGGTGCGGGCCGCCTACTCCTCGGGCAAGCCCGCCTTCGGCGTCGGACCGGGCAACAGTCCGGCCTGGATCGATCGCAGCGCCGATCTCGCCGCCGCCGCTCGCGCCATCGTCGCCAGCCAGACCTTCGACAACGGCACCATCTGCGCCTCCGAGCAGAGCCTCGTCCTCGACCGTCCGATCCGCGACGCCTTCCTCGCCGAGATGAAGAAGCTCGGCGCCCATCACTGCTCGGCCGAGGAGGCGCGGAAGCTGGCCGGCATCGTGGTCCGGGGGCGGTCGATGAACGCGGAGATCGTCGGGCGCTACCCCCACGAGCTGGCCCGGATGGCCGGCTTCGAGCTGCCGCAGGAGACCACGGTGCTGCTGGCGGACTGTGCGGGAGTCGGCTGGGAGCATCCCCTGTCGGTCGAGAAGCTCTCACCCATCCTCTCGGTCTTCACCGAGGACGGCCACGACGCCGGCTGTCGCCGCTGCCTCGAGGTGCTGGCCTTCGGCGGCATGGGGCACACGCTCGCGATCCACTGCCGCGACGAGGCCGTGATCCGCGAGTTCGCCGAGAAGAAACCGGTCAATCGCATCCTGGTGAACAGCCCGTCGAGCCAGGGAGCGGTCGGCTACACGACCGGCCTGGTGCCCAGCATGACGCTCGGCTGCGGTTCCTTCGGGGGCAACATCACCTCGGACAACATCGGGCCGATGCACCTCCTGAACGTGAAGCGTCTCGCCCGGGTCGATGGGCGCTGGGACACGCCGGACTGGCGCGACGACTTCCCCGATCTGGGGCCGGCGCCGACCGCCGCGACCGCGCCGGAGTCGCGCGCGGTCGCCCCGGCAGCGCCCCGAGGCCCGGCCCCGACGCGTGGCCGCAAGCCGCTCTGGGTGCCGCGGCCGTCCCAGCAGCCGGAGACCCGCTGCGCGGTCTCCGGCCTGCGTCCCGAACAGGTCTATTCAGCCAGCGATCTGGAACAGATCATCCGGAGCGCCCTGGCGAACAAGAGGACCGATGGCTGTCCCTTCGGTCGCTGTGCGGACTGCCCGCCCGAGCGCGGCGGCGTCTGTCCAGGATGTTGAGTCCGGGAGACGGAGGTCCGTCTCCCTTCGAGGTTGAGGAGTCGTCAAGATGAGTCAGATCGCTCTCGGCATGATCGAGACCCGCGGCCTGGTGGGTTCGATCGAGGCCGCCGACGCCATGGTCAAGGCCGCCCGGGTCACGCTCCTGCAGAAGGAGAAGATCGGCGGCGGTTTCGTCACCGTGATGGTTCGCGGTGAGGTGGGTGCGGTGAAGGCCGCCACCGACGCGGGCGCGGCCGCCGCGCGCCGGGTCGGCGAGCTGGTCTCGGTCCACGTCATTCCCCGCCCGCACGAGCAGGTCGAGGGCATCCTTCCTCCTGCCGTCGCCGGCGCCGACGAGTGATGGGCTGAACCGTGGCCGACACCGAACTTCGTACCTTCGTCTTCCTCGACCGCATGCAGCCGCAGTTCGCCTCCTACGTGGCGACCACGGCCCGCGGCTACCTGCCGGTGGCGGGGGAGGCGGCGGTCTACATCGAGATCGCTCCCGGCATCGCCATCAACCGCGCGACCGACGTGGCCCTCAAGGCCAACGACGTCCGCCCGGGCATGCAGATCGTCGAACGGGCCTACGGCCTGCTCGAGATCCACGGTCCGTCGCAGGCAGAGGTCCTCGCCTCGGGTCATGCGGCCCTCGAGTCGATGGGCCTGGGCGAGAACGACCGTCTGAAACCCCGGATCATGTCCTCGCAGGTGATCACCAACGTCAGCGACTATCAGGCCCAGCTCATCAACCGGATGCGCTACGGCCACATGCTGCTGGGTGGTGACGCGCTCTACATCCTCGAGGTCGAGCCGGCCGCCTATGCGGCCCTCGCCGCCAACGAGGCCGAGAAGAACGCGGACATCAAGATCATCGACGTGCGCAGCTCGGGCGCCTTCGGTCGCGTCTACCTGGGCGGCACGGAGTCGTCGATCGCCGAGGCCGTGGCCGCCGTCGAGGCGGCGCTGCGTCAGGTCTCGGGACGCGAGCGCGGCGCATGATCCACGGGCGGGTGGTCGGCGAGCTCTGGGCATCGGTGAGGCTCGCGAGCCTCGCCGGCCGCAAGCTGCTGATCGTCCGCCCGGAGGGCCGGCACCGGCGCGAGGACCTGGTCGCCGTCGACCTGGTCGGCGCCGGGCGCGGGGATCGCGTCCTCGTCACCCTCGGGCGCGCGGCGCGGAACGCGCTGGGCGACCCGGAGTCGGCGATCGAGGCCGCCCTGATCGCGGTCATCGACGACCTCGAGGTCGAGATCGGGGATCCGGCGCTCCCGGGCCTCCCGATCGCGACTTCGCCCGGCGCCGATCGCGACCGGGCCTCGGCGCTCGATCCGGAGGAGGCCGACGAGGCCGGGGATGAACCGGCGGTCGAGGATGAGGCCCCGGAGACCGCGAGCGCCGGAAGGTCCGCGCGGAAGAAGAGCACGAGCCGCAAGAAGGCGGCGAGCAAGAAGTCTGCGAGGAAGAAGGCGTCGACCCGGAAGGCGGTCGTGGAGAAGACCGCTCCCGCGGTCGCGCCGGACGACGCGGCGGACGGGACCACCGGCGACCTCTTCGCCCTCGCGGAAGGGGAGGCCGATGAACTCGATCCTCCGGCCGCCGGGGCCGAGGAGGAGCCGATCGACTACGTCGTCGAGCGCGACGACGATCTGCCGGGATTCGAGGACGTCGACGCCATCTGGGGCGACGACGAAGAGGTCGGCGGGAGCTGACCGCAACGGGATCGGGGTCTGAACGATGCAGGCGATGAGGCCGGCCGAGGACAGGGCGCTCGGGTTGATCGAGGTGGCGTCGATTCCACGCGGAGTCGTCGCCGCCGACGCCCTGATCAAGGAAGCGGTCGTGACCGTCCTGGTCGCTCGGCCCGTGGACCCGGCCCGCTGGGTCCTGCTCTTCGAGGGCGAGGTGGAGGCGGTTCAGAGAGCCGCCGCCCGGGCGGCCGAGCGCGCCGGCGATCGCCTGGTGGGCCGGCTCGAACTGGCGGCCCCGCACCCGCAGCTCCTGAGCGGTCTCTTCGAGCTGCGCCAGCCCGAGATCGACGCCGTGGGACTGCTGGAGACCATCAACCTGGCCGATTGCCTCGCGGCGCTCGATCGCGCCCTGAAGGCGGCCGAGGTCGAACTGATCGAACTCCGGCTGGCGATGGGCCTCTTCGGCCATGCCTTCTTCAGCATCACCGGTGAGGTGTCCTCGGTGGAGGCGGCCCTGGAGGCCGGGCGGACCCTGGCCGAGGGACGGGGCGGTTTCCACGACGCCAGCCTGATTCCGAATCCCGATCCGCTGCTCGTCCGTCATCTACTCGAGCCCCGGTCGCCCTTCAGCCCCTTTCCCTGACCGGGGTCGACCGGTGACGCTGGCGTGGCCGACGGCCGGGTGAACACCCGCCGCCGTCTTTTTCGGAACCTGATCGTTCGACCTGGGTCCAAGGAGCCGTGACATGGATCTCGAAGCGCTCGAGGAAGCCGAACTGGTCCGCCTGGCGGGCCCGGAACGGCGTCCGGAGGCCTTCGAGGAACTGATGCGCCGCCATCATGGGCGGCTCTTCGGGGCCATGGCGCGGATGCTGCGTGACCGCGACCAGGTGGAGGACTTGTGCCAGGAGGCCTTCCTTCGCGCCTGGCGCGGGCTCGAGGCCTTCTCGGGTGATGCCGCCTTCTACACCTGGCTCTATCGCATCGCCCGGAACCTGGTGGCCTCGGAGTTCCGCAGGGAACGCTCGCGGCCGAATCCGCGCCTGTCCCTCGACCAGCCGCTCGACGACGACGGCGCCAGTCTCGAGGTCGCGGCGCCCGATGCCGCCGACCCGGCGCGCGAGGCGGCTTCGACCGAGCGCCGGCTCGCGGTCGCCCGGGCGATCCGGGACCTGCCGCCGGATTTTCGCGAGGTCGTCGTGCTACGCGACCTCGACCGCCGATCGTACGAGGAGATGGCCGAACTCCTCGAGCTGCCGGTGGGGACCGTGAGGTCCCGCTTGCACCGGGCCAGGATGGAACTGAAGTCGCGTCTCGGCGACTTCTTCGACCAGGACGCGTGATGGACTGCCGCGACTGCCAGGACCGCCTTTCTCTCTACCTCGACGGTCAGCTGACCGAGGCGGAGAGGCTCCAGGTCGAGGCCGAGCTCGATCGTTGCCCGGATTGCGCGCGTGCCTTCGAGTCCCTGTCCCTCCTGGTCTCGGATCTGAACGCGATCGGCCCGGCTCCCGCTCCGGACGGTCTGCTCGACGAATTGCGCGCGGCCTTCCGCGCCGAGTTGGCGTCGGGCCGGCCACCGGCCCCGCGGGGCCGGCGGTTCTTCGGCCGCTTCCGTGCCCTGCCGGCCGTGGCGGCCGCGCTGCTCATCGGCCTCACCGTCTTCGTCATGGTCGAGGAGAGCCGGCTCGAGATGCCCGAGGCCTCCGAGCGTGCCCTGCTCGAGGCCGAGGACGGTGACCGCCTCGCGAAGGACAAGGAGGTCGGTCCCGCCGCCGGCGGCCTGGAAGGCAAGAGCGAGGAACCCGTCGTTCCGGCGGAGGCCGGAGCACCTCGGCCCGAGGCCGTGGCCAAGAAGTCCGTCGCCATCGGCAAGGAACACGACGACGAGGAGGCCGAGGCGGGCGAGGAGCGGGTCCTCGACCACTGGGGCGGCTTCCTCGATCGCGCCGGGGCCCAGGTCCGTAAGCGGGGGATGGAGCCGGTCGAGCCCCGGGCCGAGACCGAGGCCTTCCTCGATGGCGCGACGGCTGCCCCGGCCGCGGAGGACGGCGCCCTGGGGGCGCCCGGCGCCAAGGCGATGGGTGCCGACCAGGGCGAGGCCCCGCGCCTGAAGGACGAAGGCAACAAGACGCCCGAGAAGGGTGTCGACGAGGCCAAGGGTGAGCGCCGGGGCGCCGGCCAGGCGAAACCGCGCAGCCCGGACCGAAGCTACCTGCTGCTCGGTCCCGGCTCGCTCGCGGGACTCGAGGCCGAGGCCCGCCGGCTCGGGATCAAGCTCAAGGTGACGCCCATCGTCAAGCTGGATGGCGACGAGGCGGGTGACGACGAGAACGGGGTCTGGGTCGAACTCGAGCTCGCCCGGCAATCGGCCGAGGAACTGATCCGGCGGCTCGAGGGCCGCGCCGGCCTGAAGCTCCGCCTCTATGCCCGGGCCGAGGGTGCCGCCAGCCGGCCGAGCGATCGTCCGAACTCCCGGCTCCTGCTCAGCTTCATCCTGCCGCGACCCTGACCTCCGAGCACCGGGACGCCGGGCCGCGACGGGCCCGTGTCCCTCCCTGAGATTTTTTTCTAGTTGTATGCGGCCTATGCCATCCTATATCCTGTCCTTGACAGTTGCGCGGGGCATGTCGAGCTATACAATTGTCAACAAATCACTTGGGGCAAGTGGACACCGACCCGAGCGGTCGGCCGAGGGAAACCCGGCCCAGGTGATCCCGAAGGAGGAGACGACATGGCGGACGAAGGGAGCACGAATCCAGTCCGCGAGACGAGTTCGAGGCGGACCCGCGCCCAGCGTGAGGCGGAGGTTCGTCGCAAGTACGATTTCTCGGTCATCCGGGTCCTTCGCCAGAAGAAGGGCCTGACGATCGAGAAATTCGCCAAGCTCTGTGGGCTCAGCTACGCGCCCATCTCGCGGATCGAGACCAACCTCATCAAGCCGAACCTGGAGACCCTCGACAAGATCGCGGCCGGTCTGGGCATCACCACCTACAACCTGGTGGCCATGGCCGAACGTCGCGAGGCCGAGCTGCGCGAAGGACACCCCTACCGCGCCGGCGATTTCGAGCTGCTCAGCTTCTCCTTCGACGGGCTCAACGTCGCCTACGGGACCGCCCGTGGCGGGGCCGAGGCCGACGAACTGGACATGCGCAACCAGCAGTTCGAGAACCTCGTGGTGCAGAGCGGCTGCATGGAGGTGCTGATCAACGGCGAGAGCCACAAGCTGCGGGCCGGCGAGTCCTTGCAGTACGATCGTATCTACGATCGGCACTACCGTGCTCTCGAGGATTCCAGCTTCATCGTGATCTCGCACTCGACGAGCTGATCGTCGAGCCGAAGCGAAACGAGAAGGGCCGCGATCCACCGGATCGCGGCCCTTTCGTTTGCACGGCGAGGGAACCTACTTCAGGTCGCGGGCGCAGCGGAACCCGAGGTCGTTCTCGCGGGTGTTTCGCGCCGGGTAGTTCCAGCGCCACTTGAGGCTGACTCCGGTCGCCGAACTCTCGAAGCTGCCGCCCCGGATCGCCAGGGTGCAGCCGTCCGGGATCTCATCTTCGACGTCCTTGCCCTCGACCGTGGTGAAGGTCCATTCCTTGACGTTGCCGGCACAATCGTGGATGCCGTGGAAGCTGCGGCCCTCGAGGAAGCCCGCGACCGGCACCGCCTTGCCGTTGCCGGCCTTCGCGTCGTTGGCCAGGCCCTCGCGGTAGTCCTCGCCCCAGGGGAACTCGCTGCACTTGCCCGGTGTCGCCGTGGCGGCCGCGAGCCACTCGGCCTCGGTCGGCAGCCGCTTGCCCTGGGAACGGGCGAAGGCGAGGGCGGCGGCGGCGTCGATGCCGGTGACCGGCAGGTCCATCATCTCGGGCAGGGGGGCATACTCGCCGGTCTCCAGGTCCTGGATCCAGGCCGGGAATTCGCGGTCCTTGTCCTTCACCATCGGCATGAAGGTCTGCTTCAGGATCTTGTCGTCGAGGTGGATCCAGAACTTGCCCCAGTAGTCGCCGTGCGTGACCTCGTGCAGGTCGATGTAGAAGTCCTTGGTCCGCGCCTTGCGACGGTCGGCCTCGAAACCGTAGGTCGACTCGACGGTGATCGCCCCGCCTTCGATCAGGGCCATGCCGGCCGGGGCGCCGACGCTGAAGCGCGCCTTCGGATCCTTGAGGATCAGCAGCGCGCTCTCGAGGCGATCCAGCTCCTTGCGCGCCCTGACGTAGTCGTCGTGGGCGGGCGCCGCGTTCATCAGCTGCTCGTTCCAGTGCTTCCAGAAGGGCGTCTCCGGCGGGATCAGCCTGGTGACCGCCGCGCCGGCCAGCTGATCCGCCGTGATCGACTTGTTCCCGGCCGAGGTCAGGTCGTCGAGCGCCGCCTCGATCGCCGCGCCGAGACCCGGGCGATAGGCGACGACCAGCTCGTGTTCGGTCTTGGCCAGCTCGCGGGCCAGATTGCGCTTCAGCGCGCGCTTGCCCTTGCTGCTGCTGATGCCGGCCTCGTTGCCGTCCTTCACCGGCTCCTCGAGCACGCGCGCCAGGTCGCGAAGGGCCCCGGTATCGCGGCCGCTCTTCAGCATCTCGAACATCTCGCCGAGGCGGGCGTAGTCGTCCTGGAGGCGGCGGTTGGCCTCGTCGGCCTCGCTGCGCGCCCGCGCGATCTCCTGTTCCTTCTGGGCGATCGCCTTCACGGTCTTGGCGTCGAGGATGGGCTGGGCCATGGCCATCGACGCGACCAGGGCGAGTGCGAGGAGGGCGAGGGGCAGGCGGCGGCGAATCGGATCCACGAGTCTCTCCTATCGTTCCCGTTGGGGCCCGGATCATAGCAGAAGGTCCGGGACCGGCGGCAGGGAAGAAGCCCTGACGACCCGTCCCCAGGGCTGCTATCATTCCGCCACCATGGACTACCACGCCGACATGATCGTGGCCGACGTCGTCGATGCCCATCCGCGCGCCCAGGCGGTGCTCGAGTCCTTCGGGCTGCCCTGCCATCGCTGCGTGGTCGCCTGGAGCGAGACCCTCGCCGAGGGCCTCCGTCCGCACGGCATCGAGGTCGAGGTCGTGCTCGAGCGACTGCGTGCCGAGGCCTCGCCTCCGCGCCCGCCGCGGCGCGGCCCGCGATGACCGAGACGCGGGGCCCTCAGCTGCCGATCCGCGAACTCAAGGGGGTCGGGCCGATCCGGGCCGAGCGGCTCTTGGCCCAGGGCATCGCCACCGTCGCCGACCTGCTGGCCTTCCTGCCGCGCCGCTATCGCGTCCTGCCGCCGCCGATGTCGCCGGAGGCCTGGCTCCCGGGCGAGATCGTGACCGTCGTCGGCGAGATCCGCTCCCTGCGCCGGCAGCGTTCGCGGCGGCGGGGCCCTGGGCATCTCCAGCTCGATCTCCGGGTCGCGGGGCGCAGCCTCCGGCTCGAGCTGTTCAATCAGGGCTTCCTGCGCGACCGCTACCAGCGGGGCGATCGCATCCTCGCCAGCGGGCGGCTCGCCGAGACCGAACCGCCCACCTTGGTCCCGCTCCATCACCGGCCCCTGGCCGACGCCGAGGACCCCGGGGACGAACCGAGTGTCCTGGTCGACTACGGCCTGCTCGACGGTCTGAAGCCGGGACAGGTCCAGGCCCTGGTCCGTGAGGCACTCGCGGTCGGACTGGCCGGACTCGATGACGCGCTGCCCGAGGGTCTGCGTCGGCGACGCGGTCTGCTGCCGCTCGCCGAGGCGATCCGCGCCGCCCATGGGCCCGCTGATCTCGACCAGCTCGCGGTGGCCGAGCGCCGGCTGCGCTACAACGCCTGCCTGGTCGCCGGCCTGCGGGTCGAATCGGCGCGCGGGGAGCGGACCGCGGCGCTCGCCACCGCGATCCCGCGAGACGCCGGGCGCGAGGCCGGCCTGCGCGCCGGCTTCCCCTTTCGTTTCACCGCGGCCCAGGACCGGGCGCTGGAGGAGATTCTCGCCGACCTGGCCCGGCCACGACCGATGCGGCGGCTCCTCCAGGGCGACGTCGGCAGCGGCAAGACCGCGGTCGCCGTCGCCGCCGCGGCGGCCGCCGCCCTCGCGGGCCACCAGGTCGCGCTGATGGCCCCCACCGAGGTCCTGGCCCGGCAGCTCCAGGCCCAGGTCGCGGAACGGCTCCAGGCCTACGGCCTGGTCTCCGCGCTGGTCCTGGGCCGACTGCCTCGGGCCGAGAAGCGCGCCCTCGGTCTCGGGCTGGCCCGCGGCGAGGTCGCGGTCGCCGTCGGCACGCAGGCCCTCTTCGCCGAACGTCTCGACTTCGCGGCGCTCGGGCTCGTGATCGTCGACGAGCAGCATCGCTTCGGCGTCATGCAGCGCCTCAAGCTGATCCGCAAGGGCCGCGCGCCGCATCTCCTCGCCATGAGCGCGACGCCGATCCCGCGCAGCCTGGCGCTCACCGTCTGCTCGGACCTCGATCTCTCCGTCCTCGACGAGCGACCGCCCGGCCGCAAGGGCGTCGCCACCAGGATCCACAGCCGTGAGATCGACGGGCCCTACGACTGGGGCGCCGTCGCGGCCGAGGCGCGGGCCGGCGCCCGCTGCTACGTGGTGTTCCCGGCGATCGACAGCGAGGAGGAATCGATCCCCTCGCTGTTCCGCCACGGTCGGCAGATCGCCCGGCGGCACTTTCGCGGCATTCCGGTCGCCGCCCTCCATGGCCAGATGGACGACGAGGAGAAGATCAGAAACCTGGAAGCCTTCCGCCGCGGCGACGTCCGCGTGTTGTTCGCCACCACGGTCATCGAGGTCGGCGTCGACGTCCCCGACGCCCGGCGGATCATCATCGTCGGCGCCGGTCGTTTCGGTCTGGCCCAGCTCCATCAGCTCAGGGGCCGGGTGGGGCGGGGTGGTGAACGCGGTCATTGCGATCTTCTGGTGGCCACGCGCAAGGCGGCGGAATCGGATCGTCTCGGCCTCCTCGAGGAGACCGAGGACGGCTTCGTGGTGGCCGAACGCGATCTTGAATTGAGAGGGCCCGGGGACATGATGGGACTCCGGCAGCACGGCCTGATGCCGGCCATGCGCCTGATCGACGACGAGGGCCTCCTGATCGAGGCCTTCGCCGACGCCCGCGAGCTGATCGCCGCCGGCGCCGACGTCGAAGGGCTGGTGGCGACGCTGGCGGGCTTCGTCCGCCGGCACCGCGGGCGTTCCCGGGAGTTCATGGAGGCAGGTTGATGCAGTTTCCGAAGCCCGCGAGGCCCGCCCTCGTTCTCGTCGTCCTCGGGCTCGTCCTGAGCATCGTGGCCGGCTGTTCCCGCGACGAGACCGAGGTCCTGCAGAAGGCACGCAATCGCGCCAAGGAATTCCACAACGCGATGATCAAGCGCGACGTCGACGAGCTGGTGCACCTGGTGGACTACCCCTTCACCTTCGACGACACCGACCTGCAGGCGCACAACGAGGCCGAGTTCCGCAAGATCATCGCCAAGCGCTGGAGCGAGATGTTCCGCAAGATCGACTCGGCCCGCCTGACCGAGCAGATCACCTACGAGACCTTCGTCGAGGGCGGCGAGATCCGGGGCAATTCCTACGATCCCGACGAGGCCCGGAAGCAGGCCAAGAAGATCAACTTCCGCGAAGGTGGCGTTCTGGTCTGCTGCTACCACGTCGACGACGAGACCAAGAAGCAGGACCAGCGCGCCTACTACCTGGTCATGCAGCCGAACGCGCTGGGAGACCTCAAGGTCGTGACCTATCACGACTGAGGATCGGGTCCGGTTTCGAATCCCCGACCGGTCAGGGAAGGCGGTGAAAGCCGGCTTCCCTGCTCGTTTCCGGTGCCCTCGATCGCTACACTCGGCCCTCCGGTGACCATCGAGGAGCGCCGCGATGACGCGACTGCAACCGACCCTTCTGTTCGTCCTCTTCCTGGCCACGACGGTCCTCGCCCAGGGTGGCGACGGTCCGGATTTCGGCGCGCCGCCGAAGGCGGCGGACGAATCGGCCACGGCCACGCCCCAGGACGCGAAGAAGCCGGTCGGTGACGCGGCGCTGATCGAGCGGCTCAGCCGCTGGCCGGAGGCTCCGGGCCAGGAGGCCGCCCGCGCGCTCGTGCTGGAGGGCGGACGGGTCGTGCCGCTGTTGATCGAGAACCTGCGCAACAACGACTGGCGGATCCGCTGCGGCGTCGCCTGGGCGTTGGGCGAGCTGCGTGAGCAGTCGGCCTTCCCCGACCTGCAAGCGGCCGCGCGGGACATCGCCAACCGGATCAGCGCCGGTCCCTTCTTCACCGCCATGGTCAAGATCGATCCGGTCAAGGCGACCGCCGAGATCCTCGGCTTCCTCGGCTCGACCGACGCGCGCGTGGCCCGGGAGGCCTACGAGGCCCTGCCCACGCCGATCGCCGCCGAGTTCGAGTCGCGCCTCGCCGACCTCGCGCGCCACGAGGACGCCACCGTGAGGGAGCGGGCCCTGCAGCTCAGCCGGCGCCTCGCCAAGTCGGTCGCGGCCGATCTCTACCTGAACGCCCTGGCCGATCCGGCCACCCGCGTCGCCGCCCTGGCCCGTGACGTGCTCGCCGATCGCGACGACCAGGCGACCCACGACCGCCTGCGTTCGCTGGCCCTGGACGGCGCCCTGCGCCCGGCCGCCTACGCGACCCTGGCCCTGGTGATGATCGAGGACCGCAGCAACCGGATCCTCCTCGACGAGTCCCCGACCCTGAAGAAGCGGCTCCTCGTCTTCCTCAATCTGCGCACCGAGTTCGAGAACGTGGTCGGCGCCATCGCCTTCGCCAACGTCTCGCGCCGGACCACCGATCCCCAGATCCGCGCCTTCGCCGACGGCGGCCTCATGGACGTCCTTCTCGGCGCCGCGGCGGGCGGCGTGATCTTCCGCGACTACAACGCAGTCAAGGAGCTCTGCTTCCGCAAGGCGGCCGAGCTTTCGGGCGAGTCCTTCGGCGAGGACGGCGACCGCTGGCTCGCCTGGTGGCAGGAGCACCGCGAGGGCTTCCGCGCGCGCCGCGAGCTGCGCAATCTCGACGGCTTCGATCTCGCCCAGCTGCAATTCCGCTGGAACCGTCGCGAGGGCGACCAGGGCACCAGCCTCGCCATCCGCATGGGCGAGCCCTCGGCGGATCAGTACCAGGTCATCCGACCGATCTACGTCGGTCGGGCGCAGATGGAGGAGCTGGCCGAGGCGATGAAGCGGATCGGCTTCTTCGATCGCCGCGGCATGCAGCGAGACTCCGGCTGGAGCGGCGACTTCGTCGACGTGAGCGTCGTGGTGGACGGCGCCGAATTCCGTCGTTCCCACTATGGCACGGCGCCGGCGGACCTCCTCGACCTGGAGCAGACGGTCCTCCGCATCGCCGCCCGGGAGCGCTGGCAGGGCTTCTGTTCCGCGCGGGCGGCGGGCGCCTTCCGGGGCTGGTTCCTCGATCAGCGTCGCCGGCTCGACGGCGACCAGGCCCTGGCGGGTACCGAACGGGTCGTCGCCGTGGCCGAACTCGCGCTCGAGGCCTACCCCGGTCTGGCGCCGCAGTCGCGTCGCGAGGCCCTGGCCGCCTGGCGGGAAGCGGGCGACGACTGGATCGCCGGGGCCGAGGATCGGTTCCTCGCCCTGCTGAAGGCGCGCGAGCTGCGCCCGGAACGGGCGCAGGAACTGCTCGAGATCCTGCAGGCGAGGCCGGGGCTCGCGATCACGCGCGCGGTGATCGAGGCGATGCCGCTCTTCTCCGACGAGGGGCGCGCCACGGCCCTCGGCTTCCTCGGGCGGCGGCCCGGCGCCGAACTCCTCGAACTCGATCTCGCGACCCGACCGGAACTGGGCGGGGTCCTCCTGGTCGCGCTCGCCCGACGCAGCGCCGAGCCGGAGGTCGCCGGCCGGTTGATCGAGCTGCTCTCGGAACCCGATCCGCGGCTGCGGCAGGCCCTGGGCCTCGCCTTCCCCGAGGGCGCATCCCGCGACCTGCTCGATGGCCTCGCCGCCGAGATCGGTCGTTGCGAGGGGCCGCGGCGCCTGCGTCTGATCGAGACCTACGGCCGGATCTCGGCGCCCGACGACCTCGATCTCCTCGATGCCTGGCTCGCGGAGGGTGGGCTCGAGCAGAAGCAGGCCGTCGTCCGGGCGCTGGCGGCCAAGGACTCGGCCGACGCCTGGGAGCGGGTCTTCACCGTCGCGACCGCGGGTGAACCGCGCGAACTCCGGCTCGAGGCCCAGGGCGTCATCGCCACCTCGAAGTCGACCGAGGCGCGTCAGCGGCTGCGCGCCCTGCTGGCCGAGGTCGGCGACGAGGATCGGCTCATGGAGTTGGTCCGGGTCGGGGCCGAGCTCTTCGGCGATCAGGCCGCGGCCGAGCTCGGGCGCTTCCTCGGCGACGAGCGGCCGGCGTTGCGGCGCCAGGTCGCGGTCCTGCTCGCGCCACGGCTGGTGACCGCGACCGTTCCCGAGCTGCTGCGCATGCTCCTCGACAAGACCGAGGCCAGCCGGGCCTGGGAGTACCTGGAGCTGATCACCTGTCGGGAGTTCCCGGCGATCAGCGCGGAGGAGGCCTATGTCGCCTACGGGGCCTTCTGGGACGAGCACAAGGAAGAGGAGCAGACCACCTGGTTCATGAAGGCCCTGGAGGGGCAGGGCATGCCCTCCGCGAACCTCCTCGGTTACCTGAACGGCAATCCGCGCGACCTGCGGTCGATCGCGCTCCTGCTGAAGACGCTGGAGAGCGACAAGTGGTACCTGCGGGCGAACGCGCACCATCACCTGGGACGCATCCGCGGCGACGCCCTGGGCGTCCTCGTGCGCGACTCCAGTCCGGCCGAGGTCGAGCGGGTCAGGAACCGCTGGGCCGAGTGGTACAAGGCCCTCCTCGCCGGACTCTGAGGGCCGATCGGGCAGCGCGCCGCCCGCGGCGGCACGCTCCCGTCGCCCTCGGGCTCAGAGGTTCATCGACATCAGGAACTCGATGTTGGTCTGCGTCTTCTTGATCCGCTGGGAAAGCAGATCCATGGCGTCGACCGGGTTCATGTCGTTGATGACCTTGCGCAGCAGGTAGATGCGCTTCAGCTCCTCGGGGTCGAGGAGCAGCTCCTCCTTGCGCGTGCCCGAGCGGTTGATGTCGATCGCCGGGAAGATGCGCTTGTCGGAGAGGCGCCGGTCGAGCTGGAGCTCCATGTTGCCGGTGCCCTTGAACTCCTCGAAGATGACCTCGTCCATGCGGCTGCCGGTCTCGATCAGCGCGGTCGCCAGGATCGTCAGGCTGCCGCCGAACTCGATGTTGCGGGCGGCGCCGAAGAAGCGCTTCGGCTTCTGCAGGGCGGCCGCGTCGACACCACCGGAGAGGATCTTGCCGGAGTGCGGCACCTCGGTGTTGTAGGCCCGGCCGAGACGGGTGATGGAGTCGAGGAGGATGACCACGTCACGGCCGTACTCGACCATGCGCTTGGCCTTCTCGATCACCATCTCCGCCACCTGGATGTGCCGGCTGGCGGGTTCGTCGAAGGTGGACGAGATCACCTCGCCGCGGACCGAACGCTCCATGTCGGTCACCTCCTCCGGGCGCTCGTCGATGAGCAGCACGATGAGGTCGACCTCGGGGTTGTTGGTGGCGATGGCGTTGGCGAACTTCTGCAGCAGGATCGTCTTGCCCGTTCGCGGCGGGGCGACGATCAGGCCGCGCTGGCCCTTGCCGATCGGGGCGATGAGGTCGACGATCCGCATCGCGATCTCGTCCGGCGTCGTCTCGAGGATGAACCGCTTCTCCGGATAGAGCGGGGTCAGCTCCTCGAAGACCGGCGTCTCGATCAGCTTCTCCGGGGGCTGCTCGTTGACGGTCTCGACCCGGAGCAGCGCGAAGTAGCGCTCGTTCTCCTTGGGCGGCCGGATCTGGCCGGTGACCTTGCAGCCGGTCTTGAGGCCGAAGCGACGGATCTGCGAGGGCGAGATGTAGATGTCGTCGGGGCAGGGGAGATAGTTGTAGGCCGGCGAGCGGAGGAAGCCGAAGCCGTCGGGCAGGATCTCCAGGACGCCCTCGCCCTTCATGACCCCGTTGCGCGAGGTACGCAGCTTCAGGATCTTGAAGATCAGATCCTGCTTGGCCATGCCGGTGGTGTCCTCGATGCCCTCCTCGAGGGCCATCGTCTGCAGGTCGGCCAGCGCCTTGCGCTGCAGGTCGGAGAGATGGAGCGTCTCCGGGACCGGGCCCTCGTAGCCGGCGTCCTGGGCCTCGATTTCCGCGACCTCGTCCTCGACGTCCGGCTGCGGCAGCTCGGGCTCGGCCCGCTTGCGCGAGGCCTTCGCCTTGCGGCGGGCGCCGCCGTCCTCGATCTCCTCGGCGGGCTCCGCGTCCTCGACCACCTCGGGCTCGGTGGCGACGCTCTCGAGATCGAGGGCGAGTTCCTCCTGGACGATGTCGCTCTTCTTGGTCGCGGACTTCTTCGACGTCTTCTTCTTGGCGGCCTTGGCCATCACGATCTCCAGATCAGCCGACGACGAGGGCGTCGTACAGCTTCTTCACTTCCGACTCGAGCTGATGCAGGTCGCCTTCGTTGACCAGCACGAGCTGAGCCGCACTTTCCTTGTCCGCCAGCGGCGACTGGGAGCTCTCCCGCCGCTCGAGTTCCTGGTCGGTCCAGCCCCGGGCGCGCACGCGCCGACGCCGATGTTCCAGGCCGGCCTTGACGAAGAGGATGCGATCGCAGACCTCCCGGTAGGGCGACTCGAGCAGGAGAGGGACATCCAGGATCACCAGCGGGGCTGCCTCCCTCCGGGCGGCCTCGAGGCCGGCATCCAGCTCGCGCCGGACCGCCGGGTGGACGATTTCATTCAAGCGATTCCGTTCCGCCGTCCGCTCGGGGCCGAAGACCCGGGCCGCAAGGGCTCCCCGGTCCAGGGCGCCCCCGCCGTCGACGATCCCCGCGCCGAAGGCCTCCACGAGGGCCCTCCGGGTCTCCGGTCGGGCCAGGACCTCGTGGGCCAGGGCATCGGCGTCCAGGACCACCGCCCCCAGTCGCGCGAAGGCTCTGGAGACGGCCGACTTGCCGGAGCCGATGCCGCCGATGACGCCGAGAACGGTGGTCATGGTGGGCCTCGTGGCGGGAAATCTCGAACGGGCGCGGGAGATGGTTCGGGAAGTCGATCGATCGACGTGATCGTCGGATACGGGTTCGCAAGTCCTCGCGCCGAGTTCCGGAACGACGGGCCCAGGGGGCGCAGGGTCAGGGGCGGGCGGTGAGGACGTTCCCAGGGCTGGGAACGAGGGGACTGTAGCAGGGTTAAGATCAATCGGTCAACGCCCTTGCGCGCGCTTTTTTACGGGTTGACACCCCTTCGCCATGGGCCCTAAAATCCCGCCGCTCGAGAAGAGGGGGACCAGCGGCCCCGGGCCTTTTCGCCAAGGCTTTCAATGCCGAGGGGGCTCCGCTATCCTGAGCCCGCACCGCCCGCGGTGCGACCGGGAAAACTAGGGAATAGTCGGTGCGAGGATGATGAAGCTCGCGCCTCAGGAGGTTTTTCTTTGATGACGCCTTCAACTCGCCAGGCCGGCGCGGTCCACATCATGTTCCTCATCATCACGCTGGTGGTCGCGATCGCCGGCTGGGCGTTGTGGTTCACCGAATTCAGCGACAACGAGGCGAAGACCAAGGCCGCGACCGATGCCAAGGCCGCGCTCGACGTCGCGACCAATCGCGAGGTCATGCTGCGCTCCGCCTACGAGGAGGTCGCCACGGCCGTCGGCGCCACCGTTCCCGCCAAGATGCCGCCGATCGAGGATGGTGACGACGTTTCCACCTACCTCAAGAAGATCCGCGAGCAGGCCGTCGCGCCGATCCAGCGCAAGGTCAACGAGGCCCGCACCGTCTTCGCCGGTGACGAGAGCATGGTCACCCTCGACGCCATCGACGCCCCGGCCGAGGCGATGGTGAACGGCCTGCGTACCGAGATCGCCTCGCTGAAGTCGGAGATCGAGACCCTGAAGGGCGCCAAGTCGACCGCCGAGCGCGCGAACGACGACATGGTCACCACGCACAACACGGAGCTCTCGGGCAAGAACGACGCCCTCAACCAGCTCCGCGAGGGCAACGCCGCCAAGGAGCAGCTGCTCGAGAGCCAGAAGGACGCCCTGCAGGGCGATCTGTCGGCGACCACCGACAAGTACGAGGCCCTCCTGACCTCGAGCAACGAGGAGATCACCGCGCTCAAGAACGCGACCAACTCCTTCGAGCGCGAGGTCCGGTCCTTCAAGACCGAGATCCGCACCAAGCGCGAGCGGAACATCCCGGACGGCAACGTCACCGGCGTCAGCCTCGGTGCCGCCACCTGCTACATCGACCTGGGCAGCAAGCACGGTCTCCGTCGCGGTACCCGCTTCAACACCTACAGCCTCGCCAAGGGCCGGGTGAAGGAGTACCACGGCTACATCGTGGTCACCGACGTCGAGCTCGGCCGCGCGCTCTGCTCTCTCGAGGACGGCGCCAAGCCGGAGCGTGGCGACTTCATCACCAGCCCGATCTTCGAGCGCGATGGCGCCATGACCTTCTACTTCCTGGGCAACCTGCCTGGCCGGTTCACCAACCAGCAGGCGAAGGCCATCCTGGAGCAGTACGGCATGAAGGTCGTCGACGACTTCTCGATCTTCGTCGACTTCGTCGTCCTCGGCGCCAACCCGGACCCGGAGGCGATCGGCGACGACGCCAACCCGAACTGGTTCAAGGAGACCGAGGCCTACAACGACGCGATCCGCTGGGGCACCGAGATGCTCCGCGCCCAGGACCTCGAGTCCTACCTCAAGTACTGATCGCCAGGGCCATCCGGCCGAACGGAATCGAGGCCGTCCACCACGGGGTGGGCGGCCTCGCTCCGTTTCGAGGCAAGCCGCGCGCGGTGCGAAGGCCTCCCGCGGTCGCGACTCCTTCGCGGGGTCGAATCGCCAGCCTCGCCCGTGGAGCTGACGAGCGTCGCGGGTTATCGTCCCGGCGAGGAGCCGAGCCGCCATGGACGACAAGGTCGAAGAGGTCGAGATGAGCTTCGGGGATCATCTGGACGAGCTGCGTCGACGGCTCATCCGGGCGATCCTCGCGACCCTGCTCGCCTTCATCATCGTCTTCAACTGGCACGTTCCGGTCCTCCGCTTCGTCGTGGCTCCCTTCAGCGAGGTCGCCCGCGACCTGCGGCTCGACGCCAACCACCTGTTCACCCGCAGCCCGGCCGACTCCTTCTTCGCCTACATGAAGGTCTCGCTGATCGTCGCCCTGCTCTGCGCGGCGCCGGTCTGGATGTGGCAATTCTGGGCCTTCGTCGGCGCCGGTCTCTACGACCACGAGAAGAAGGCGGTCTACCGCTTCGTGCCGCCGATGTTCATCCTCTTCTTCGGTGGCGTGGCCTTCGGCTACACGATGCTGATCCCGATCGGCTTGCGTTACCTCCTCTCCTTCGCCGATCCCGGCGTGCTGCAGAACTGGATCGGCCTCTCGGAGTACCTGTCGCTCTTCACCACCCTGACCCTGGTGCTGGGGGTCGTCTTCGAGCTGCCGATCGCGATGGCCCTGATGGCCAAGATCGGCCTGGTCCGGGCGCGCACCTTCCGCGAGAAGCGGCGCTACTTCATCCTCGGCGCCTTCATCCTGGGCGCGATCCTCACCCCGCCCGACGCCGTGACGCAGGTGCTGATGGCGACGCCGATCTGCCTGCTCTTCGAGCTGGGCATCGGCTTCGCCTGGCTGCTCGAGCCCGAGCGCGAGGCCGTCGACTGGAAGCGCTGGCGACGGCGCGGTCTCGTCCTGGTCGGCATCGCCGCCATCCTGGTCTACTTCCAGGGCGAGCTGGTCGACGCCTACCGCGGTCGTCTGGTTACCCAGCGGATGCGTCACGCCGTCGACGAGGAGGAATCGAACGAGGGCTTTCCCTACTTCAGCCTGCTCGACCAGCTGCGCTCGATCGACTTCAAGGCCAAGGCCCTGTTCCAGATCATCCCCGGCGATGAGGAGGAGCTGGTCGTCGTGGGCGACGGCAAGAAGGCCGCGCTGCTGCGCTTCAGCTACAGCGATCGCCGCATCCAGCCGATGGGCGCCGAGGGCAGGGCGACCCATTTCCTGGTGAGCAACGCCTCGCATTCGGTGACCGTCGAACTCGTCGACGAGCTGCCGGGCCTGGACTTCATGGGTCTCCTGGTCCTGGCCATCGAACAGGCGAGCGAGGACGATCTCCCCGAACTCTCGGCCATGGCCGCGGCGCTCGTCGGCTCGAACCCGCCCGGCGTGCGTTCCTTGCTCGAGGACGACGACGCGAGCGCGCATGGCGCGATCAAGACCGCCTGGCGCGGCTGGTGGCAGGGCGTGATGTCGACCTGGGTCTACCGCGCCGGAGCCGGTCGGTGAGGGCCCGGGTCCTGCTCAGCGGCGACGAGCTGGTCGAGGGCCGGCTGGCCGACACGAACGGCGCCCTCATCGCCCGGGCCCTCACCACCCGCGGTTTCGAGGTCGTGGCCTTCGACGTCGTCGGTGACGACCTCGATCGCCTCACCCGTTGCCTGGACGCGGCCCTCGACGAGGTCGAGGCGACGGTCGTCTCGGGCGGTCTCGGCGGCACCGCCGACGACCTGACCCGACCGGCGCTCGCCGCGGCGCTCGGCGTCGACCTCGTTCTCGTGCCCGAGGCCCGCGCCGACGTCGAGGCATTCTGGCGGCGGCTCGGCCGTCCGATTCCGCCGGAGATCCCGATCGAGGCCATCCTGCCCCGCGGCACGGCCAAGGTGACCAACCCGGTGGGACTCGCCCCCGGGGTCCTCGCCGAGCGCCGGGGTCATCGCCTCCTCTGTCTACCCGGCGTGCCCTCCGAGCTGCGCGGCATGATCGAGGGCGGCGCGCTCGACCTGCTCGGTCGACCGGCGACGCTCCGGCGCGAACGTCTCGTCCGGCTCGCCGGCCTGGCCGAGTCGCGGGTCGCGATCATGCTGGGCGATCGCCTCGAGCGCGGCCGCAATCCGCTCTACGGCATCGCCGCCAAGTCCGGCGAGGTCCAGCTCGCGATCCGCGCCGTCGACGTCGATGCCGAGCGCGCCGAGGCCATGCTCGATGCCGAGGAGGAGGCCTTGCGCCAGCTCTTCGGCGCCAGCCTGCATTCGGCCGACGGTCGCGCCCTCGAGGAGGTGGTCGTGGCCTGCCTGCTGGCTCGGGGCGAGACCCTGGCCATCGCCGAGTCGCTCACCGGGGGCCTCGTGGGCGAGATGATCACCGCGCTCCCGGGGGTCTCCGCCGTGCTGCGGGGCGGGGTCGTCGCCTACGCCAACGAGGTGAAGACCGCCCTCCTGGGCGTCGACGCCGCGATCCTCGATGATCGCGCTCGCGGCGCGGTGAGCGAGGACTGCGCCCTGGCCATGGCGCGTGGCGCCCGGCGCGCCCTGGGCGCCGACTGGGCGATCGCGACCACCGGGATCGCCGGCCCGACCGGGGGCAGCGCCGAGAAGCCGGTCGGTCTGGTCTGGGTCGCCGCCGCGGGGCCGGAGGGCGCGGTCGCCGAGCGGCGGATCCACCCGGGCGACCGCCTCGACGTCCGTCGTCGCGCGGCCATGCACGCGCTCGACCTCCTGCGTCGCCAGCTCGGTTGAGGGGAGGTCGCCCGGAGGGGGCGGTGATTACCCGGCCAGGACTCGAACCTGGAACGAATGGACCAAAACCACTTGTGTTACCGATTACACCACCGGGTAGTGGGACCCTAGTTAACCAGCGCTCCGGAAGGGGTCAAGCGGCGCCCGCGGGGCCGGCGCCGCGGCCCGGAAACCTGGCTCCCGACCCTTGGCAGGCGGCGGCGCGATCTGTTATCACCCTGCCGCGCCAAGCCGGCGGCACTGCCCGATGGTGTAATTGGTAACACAGGAGATTCTGATTCTCTCATTCTAGGTTCGAGTCCTAGTCGGGCAATCCGAGCTTCGCGCCAGCGAAGCTCGCTTCGTTTCCGGGCCGCCGCCCGGATTGAATCGGCCGTCTTCGACCGCTACGATCGCCCCCTTCGACCGCGACCATGGGTCCGCGCGGTCGCCAGCCAGGAGCTCGCGAGATGGCGAGAGCCCTCGACATCCTGATCCTCGCCGCCGGCCGCGGCACGCGGATGAAGAGCGACCTGCCCAAGGTCCTGCATCCCCTGCACGGCGAGCCCCTGATCGCCCACGTCCTCGCCGAGGCGCGCGCCCTCGCCCCGGACCGGATCGGCGTCATCGTCGGTCACGGTCGCGAACTGGTGCGGGCGGCGGTGGCGGCGCCCGATCTCGAGTTCGTGGTGCAGAAGGAGCAGAAGGGGACGGGGCACGCGATCCGTTGTGCCAGCCGGAGCTTCGCCGCGGGTGATGGCGACGTCATCGTCCTCTCCGGGGACGTGCCCCTGATGCGCGCCGAGACCCTGCGGGCCTTCGTCGCGGCCCATCGTCGGAGTCGCGCCCTCGCCAGCGTCATGACCGCGGAACTCGCCGAGCCCGGCAGCCTGGGGCGGATCATCCGTGACGCCGGCGGGCGGATCGAACGGATCGTCGAAGCTCGCGAGGCGAGCCCCGAGGAACGGGCGATCCGCGAGATCAACTCGGGCATCTACGTCTTCCGAAAGAGCGAGCTCTTCGCCCGCCTGAAGGGGCTCAAGCGGCAGGCCGCCTCGGGCGAGTACTACCTCACGGACGTGATCAAGGACCTCGCCGCGGCGGGTCTTCCGGTGCAGGCCTTCCGGCTCGAGGACGAGACCGAGGCCTTCGGGATCAACACCCTCGACGACCTGGCGACCGCCCAGGAAGCCCTGCGGCGCCGCATCTGGCAGGATTGCGCGGCCGCCGGGGTCGAGATCGTCGATCCGTCCTCAACCTTTATCGGCAAAGGGGTTAGGATCGGTGCGGGCACCGTCGTTTGGCCCTTTTCCGTGCTGATGCCCGGTGTTAGCATCGGCGCCCGCTGCCGGGTCGGGCCCTTCGCCCATCTGCGCTCGGGGACCCTGCTCGAGGACGGCGCCGAGGTCGGCAACTTCGTCGAGGTGAAGAACAGCCGGCTCGGGGCGAAGACCCTCGCCCGACATCTGAGCTACATCGGCGACGCCACGATCGGACGTGACGTCAACGTGGGCGCCGGCGTCATCACCGCCAACTACGACGGTCGCGACAAGCACCGGACGGAGATCGACGACGGGGCTTTCGTCGGCAGTGGCGCGATCCTGGTCGCGCCGGTCAGCGTCGGTCGCGAGGCCATGATCGGCGCTGGCGCCGTGGTCACGAGCCGGCACGACGTCGCCGCGGGCGAGACCGTGGTGGGCGTGCCCGCCCGGCCCTTCGCCGGCAAGGCGAAGAAGAAGAACAAGGCGCCCGCGCGGACGCGGCGCCGCTGAACGCGTGGAGACGCTGGAACGTCTCCCGGAATGAGGATCGGCCGCGGGACGCGGCGACAGGACGGAAGAGATGGAAAGCGCGAAGCTCGAGGTCAAGGATCGCACGGAGATGGGTAGTGCCGCCAGCCGGCGCTTTCGTCGCGAGGGTCTGGTTCCGGTCAACCTCTACGGTCTCGCGCGGCCGCCGCGCGCGATGGTGGCGGGCCAGCACGAGCTGGAGCAGCTCGTGGATCGCGGCTACCACATCGTCGAGCTGCACCAGGAGGACAAGACCCAGGTGGTCCTGATCCAGGACGTCCAGTGGGATCCGATCGGCAGCAGCATCGTCCACGCCGACTTCCTGCGCATCGATCGCGACAAGCCGGTGCACGTCTACGTGCCGATCCGCTACATCGGCATGGCCCCGGAGGTCTCCGGCAGCAACGTCGAGAAGCTGCTCGAGGACATCCACATCGAGACCCTGCCGCTGCAGATCCCGGACGAGTTCGTCATCAACCTGTCGCGGCTCGAGGTCGGCCAGTCGATCACCTGCGGCGACATGGTGATGCCGGCGGGCTGCAAGCTCTTCGGCCACCACGAGACCGACGTCATCGTCGTCAACCATGTGAAGCATGGTGGCGGCGAGGCCGCGGAGACCGAGGGCGACGAGAGCGTCGAGCCCGAGGTGATCAGCAAGGGCAAGGGCGACGACGAGGCCTGATCGTCCCCTGCGGGTCGTTCTCGGGATCGGCAACCCGGGAGCGCGCTACGCCGCGACCAGACACAACGTCGGCTTCCGCGTGCTCGACGAGGTGGCGCGGCGATCGGGGCTGCCCTTCGCGAAGGCCAGCCCCGTCCACATGGAATGCCGGACGGGGAGGGGGCTTCTGGTGAAGCCCCTGACCTACGTCAACCGCTCCGGAGCGGCGCTCGCGCTGCTCCTCGAGGCTGGCCTGGCGGCCGACGACCTGCTGGTCGTGGTCGACGACGTCAACCTCGCGCCGGGGCGCCTGCGTCTGCGAGCTTCCGGCTCGGATGGCGGGCACAACGGCCTGAAGGATCTGATCCGGACCCTTGGTTCGGATGGTTTCGCGCGCCTCCGGATGGGGGTGGGCGGGGCCGCCCCGGGCACGCTCCGGGAACACGTATTGGAAGCCTTCGCTGAAGCGGAGGCCGAAATCATGGCCGAGGCGGTGGATCGTGCCGCGCGTGCAGTCGAGGCGTTTCTCGACGGCGTTACGATCCCCATGCTGATGCCCGAGGTCAATCGCAAGTCGAGTGATCCGGGTCGAGGCGAAGGCCAGCACGCTTGAAGTCAGGAGTCGAGTCTTGAACAAGTACGAGGGAATGTTCCTCCTCGATCACGGCAAGGTGAAGAACGAGCCCCAGAAGGGGATCGACGAGGTTGCCCAGGTCCTGGAGAAGCACGGTGCCAAGATCGCCCAGATCGGGAAGTGGGACGAGCGCAAGCTGGCCTACGAGATCAAGCGCCAGAAGCGCGGCACCTACGTTCTGGTCCACTTCGATGCCGATCCGCAGGCTCTCGACGAGCTGCGTCGGGATCTGAGCCTGAACGAGACCATCAACCGTCATCTGCTGCTGCGCATCGAGGGTGCGGAGTTCCCGCCCTTCATGACGGCGCAGGAACTCGACACCGCCTACGGTACCCGGGAGTTCCGCGAGCGTCCGATGGGCGGTCGCCGTGATCGTGACGAGCGTGATCGCCGTCCGCGCGGTCGCCGCGACGACGACGACAACGACGACGTCTCGCCGGACATGGACGACGAGGGCGACGACAACTGAGCGCGTCCGCGCCGGTCATCGTCCTCGCCAGCGAACACGAAACCCGGGGCGCCAGGCGCCCTGATCAGACAAGAGGTTGAGCAATGTCCAGAGCAGCTCAGATCAGGAAGCGGAAGAACAAGTTCCGCAAGTTCACGGAAAGGCGTCCTCGCGGTTGCTGCCGTACCCAGGAGCAGCTGAACGACAAGGACAAGGAGAAGTGCAAGCTCATCGACTACAAGTTCCTGGAACCGCTCCAGAAGGTGGTCACCGGCCAGGGCAAGCTCTTCTCGCGCAAGCGTTCCGGCTACTGCGCCAACTGCCAGAAAGAGGTCAAGTTGGCGATCAAGCGGGCGCGCTACATGGGACTCATGCCCTACGTGGGCTGATACGGAGGACGTCATGAAGCTCGTTCTGACTGAGAACATCCGCGGCCTGGGCAGCACCGGCGACGTCGTCCGGGTGAAGGACGGCTATGCCCGCAACTTCCTTCTGCCCCGGAAGCTCGCCCTTTACCCGACCGAGGGCAACGTTCGGCGCTTCCGCAAGGCACGCGAGGAGTACCTGATCAAGGAGAAGGATCGCATCGAGGCCGCGGAGCTCATCTCCAAGCGCTTCGAGGGTCTGGAACTGAACGTCGAGATGAAGGCGAACGACGCCGGTCAGCTCTTCGGTTCGGTCACCGAGACGATCCTGGCCGAGACCCTGTCCAAGGCGATCGGGGTGGAGATTCCCCACCAGCAGATCATCATGGGCAGCCACTGGAAGCGGATCGGCGAGTACGTCGCCAGCTGCCGCCTCCACTCGGAGGTGGAGATCGAGTTCCCGGTCCACGTCCTGGCCGAGTCCACCGTGGCCGCGCCGGTGACCGCCGAGGAGCTCGCCGCCCAGCTCGAGGCCGAGGAGGCCGAGGCCGCCGAGGCGGCGCCGGAAGGCATCGCGATGGCCGACGTCGACGACGACGAAGCCTGAGCCCAAAACCCTCGCCGCCGGCAGATGAACGGGGCCCGTGTCCGATGACACGGGCCCCTTCACATGGTGACCGGGCCTGGTCGACGATCGCGTCCCCCCGGGCGCCGAAGATCACGGATTGTGGAAAACCCCGGCCTGACGGCGCTCCGGTCGTGGACGGGCTGGGGATCGGCGGCGGACGAAAGCGCCCGTTCTGCCCTTCTCTCCACAGGGTCGCGGCCCGGTTCCGGCGCTGATAGCCTGCGCGCCGCAAGGGTCCGATGCGGGGGAACGACCATGAGCACGGCTGCCGAACGAGAAGAAGAACTCCTGGTCAAGACGCCACCACGCAACCTCGAGGCCGAGGCCTGCGTGCTCGGCTCGATCATGCTGGACAACGATGCCGTCGCCGTCGTCAGCGAGGTCCTGAAGCCCTCGGACTTCTACGATCGTGACCACCGCGCGATCTTCGAGACCGTGATCGCGCTCTATGACTCCGATCGCTCGGTGGATGCCGTGACCGTCAAGGACCGGCTCTCGGCCTCCGGCCGGCTCGACGAGCTGGGCGGCATCGACAAGCTGATCGAGATCATGGAGTCGGTGCCCAGCGCGACCCACGCGGCCGACTACGCCGCCATCGTCAAGGACCGGTCGGTGAAGCGCCAGCTGATCTCGCTCACTGGCAAGATCCAGCGTTCGGCCTACGGCGACGGTCGGGCCCAGGAGGACAGCACCGCCGAGGCCCTGATCGAGACCATCGAGTCCGAGGTCTTCAAGCTGGCCGAGAACAAGAGTTCGAGCGAGCCGACCGAGATGGCGCGGGTGCTGCAGAGCACCGTCCAGATGATCGAGGACTTCAGCAAGAAGAAGGGCAAGATCACCGGCTGCGCCACCGACTTCTACGACCTCGACGACAAGACCGGCGGCTTCCAGGGCGGCGATCTGATCATCCTGGCGGCGCGACCCTCGGTCGGCAAGACGACCTTTTCGATCAACTGCGCCATGAACATGGCGGTCAAGCACAACCGCGCCGTGGCCTTCTTCAGCCTCGAGATGTCGAAGGAGCAGATCGCCACCAACATGCTCTGCGCGCTGTCGGAGGTGAAGGGCACCCATCTCCGCAAGGGCACGCTCTCGGAATCGGAGTGGGCCAAGATCCTGGATGCGGCCGGACGCCTCCATGACGCCAAGATCTTCATCGACGACACGCCGGGCCTGTCACCGACGATCCTGCGCGGCAAGGCGCGACGTCTGAAACGACGCCACGCGATCGATGCCATCGTGATCGACTACCTCCAGCTCATGGACGCGCCCAACGCCGAGAACCGCCAGCAGCAGATCTCGACCATCTCGCGGTCGCTCAAGGCCCTGGCCCGCGAACTCGAGGTGCCGATCATCGCGCTCAGCCAGATCAACCGCGCCGCGGAGAAGGAGGAGCGCCGGCCCCGGATGAGCGACCTCCGCGAATCGGGCGCGATCGAGCAGGACGCCGACCTGGTGATGTTCCTCTACGATCCCAACTACCAGACCAGCGACGCGGAGACCGTCGACCAGGGCGGTCGGGAAGTGGAGCTCATCCTGGCCAAGCAACGTAACGGCCCGACCGGCATGGTGCCGCTGCTCTTCTGTCGCGACATCATGAAGTTCCGCTCGCGCGCCCACTCCTACTGATCCGGAGCCCCGGAGCGCCCGGCGTCGCGCGGTCCGCCGGCGTTCCGGAGCGCCAGCCGTCGCGCGGTCCGCCGGCGGCCCGGAGCGCCAGCCGCTGGCTGGCCTAGCCGAACTTGCCCGTTGGTCGCGTTCTCGACCCGACGATCTCGCCGCGCTCGGAGTCCTCGTCGTCTCGCTCGCGGTGACGGGTCGCCGGCCGGCGGCCCGGAGCGCCAGCCGCTGGCTGGCCTAGCCGAACTTGACCGTTGCTCGCGTACTCGCCCCGACGATCTCGCCGCGCTCGGAGTCCTCGTCGTCTCGCTCGCGGTGACGGGTCGTCGGCCGGCGGCCGGCGGAACTGCCGGCTGGGCAGCCGGCGCTCCGATGCGCAGCCGGCGCTGCGCGGTCCGCCCGGCGCTCCGATGCGCAGCCGGCGCTGCGCGGTCCGCCCGGCGCTCCGATGCGCAGCTGGCGCTGCGCGGTCCGCCCGGAGCTCCGATGCGCAGCTGGCGCTGCGCGGTCCGCCCGGAGCTCCGATGCGTAGCTGGCGCTGCGTGGTCCGCCCGGCGCTCCGATGCGCAGCCGGCGCTGCGCGGTCCGCCGGAGCCTCGCGTCGCAACTGGCGGAGCCCATGTCCCTTGTGGCCGTAGGGCCGGGGGGCGGCCGCCCTGGTGTCCGACCCCCGCTCGGGGTAAGGTCTCGGCGGTCATGGGAATGGACGCCGATCCCGAGGCCCGGCCGCGCTGTGCGCGGCCGGTGCAAGCCGCGGGCGGCGCGAGGAGATGTGGTGAAAGCGACCGCCTGGACCCTCTTGCTAGTGCTCTCGGCCCTCGGCATGCCCCTCTTCGCCCAGCCGGGCGAGCAGGACGAGTTCGAGGGCAAGATCGTCAAGGAGATCGAGTTCATCGGCGCCGACCTGGCCAGCCCGGAGTCGGTGACCTCGCGGATGAAGACGAAGAAGGGCCAGCCCCTTCGGCGCGCCGAGCTCAACGACGACCTCAAGACCCTGCGCGAGGAGCTGCACCTCTTCGCCACCGCCAGCATCAAGTTCGTCGCCTACGAGGGTGGGGTGAAGATCCAGTTCTTCGTCGCCGAGAACCCCCGGATCGGCGCCCTCATCTTCACCGGCTACATCGACCTCTCGCGTGAGGAGCTGCTCCAGGAGATCGATTCCCGCGAGGGTGGCCTCGCCGACGACATCACCCTGCAGCTCGACCAGAAGCGGATCCAGGACAAGTACCTGAAGGAAGGCTACCACTTCGTCCAGGTCCAGTACCGCAAGCTCGTCGAGGAGACCACCACGGTCATCTTCGACATCACCGAGGGCCCCAAGGTCACGATCGAGCGGGTCGACTTCATCGGCAACGCGACCTTCGAGAAGAGCGAACTCCTCGAGGCCATGCCCACCACCGACGAGGGTGGCTTCCTGTCCTCGACCAAGTACGTCGAGAAGGACGCCCAGGCCGACATCGTCAACCTCGGTCGCTTCTACTACGGCAAGGGCTTCCTCGACGCCAAGGTGACCCTGGTCGACCGGACCTTCTCGCTCGACAAGGAAGAGGTCTTCCTGACCATCAAGGTGGAGGAGGGCAACCCCTACCTCATCCGCAGCATCACCTTCCTCGACATGAAGCGGGTCGACGAGGAGAAGTTCCGGGCCGAGGGCATCAAGTCCCGGGTCGGCGACCGCTACGAGCAGTCCTTCAAGCTGCTCCAGGACATCCAGTCCATCACCCGGGCCTATCACGACCAGGCCTTCATCGACGTCGACGTGATCAACGAGACCAAGCTCCCGATCGAGGGCTACGAGGTCGACGTCGTCCTGCGCATCGACGAGCAGCAGCGGACCCGGGTCGGCGACGTCAAGATCGAGGGCAACATCGAGACCCAGGACCGGGTCATCCGTCGCCTGCTCGACGACCTCGTCCCCGGCGCGCCCTTCAACCTGAACACCTTCAAGCGGGCGCAGAACCGGATCATCAACCTGCGCTACTTCGCCCCGACCTCGGTCAGCCTGATCAAGGAGAACATCGGCCTGGCGGACTTCGAGCCCTACCGTAACGTCTTCGTCACGGTGGAGGAGACCGACAAGCCGAACATCAAGAACATCCTGGTCCAGGTCGAGGAGGTCGACACCGGCTCGATCAAGTTCTCGGTCGGCGTCAACTCGAACGCCGGTCTGGTGGGCGCCATCGTCTACCGCAAGGACAACTTCGACCCGCTCGACTTCCCCGAGAGCTTCGACGACATCCTCGACGCCTTCACCGGTGGCGGCCAGACCCTCGAGATCGGCTTCTATCCCGGCGTCAACCTGACCCAGTTCCAGATCTCCTACACCCATCCCTTCGTCTTCGACAGCGAGTACGACCTCAACCTGGTCGGCTTCCGCCGGGTCCGGGTGCGTGAGGAATGGGACGAGAACCGGCTCGGCTTCAACGTCGCCATCGGCCGCCGCGTCGGCTTCAACATCGCCCTCAGCCTGCGCTACCGCTTCGAGTACGTGGACGTCAACGACCTCCAGGACCGGGCGCCGCAGATCGTCTACGACTACGAGGGCGAGCGCCTGATCTCGAGCCTGACCTTCGGTGCCCGCATCGCCGACCTGGACAACTACCTCCAGCCGGCCGAGGGTTACCGCGTCAACCTCCAGTACGAGTTCGCCGGCCTCGGCGGTGACGTCGACTTCCACCGCATCTCGCTCGAGGGCGCCTACTACCTGACCCTGGCCACCGACGCCGAGGAGCGCAAGCACGTGCTCTTCTTCACCGGCCACTTCGGCTACGTGAAGGAGCACGGCGACTCCGGCGACGTGCCGATCTACGAGCGCCTCTTCGCCGGTGGCCAGAATTCGATCCGCGGCTTCGAGTTCCGCGGCGTCGGCCCGATGGAGAACGACACGCCGATCGGCGGCAAGGCCCTGATCACCGGAAGCGTGAACTACGGCTTCCCGCTCTACGAGCAGATCCTCGGTGGCGTGCTCTTCCTCGACGTGGGCACGCTCGCGCCGGAGCTGGACTCGGAGGAGCTTTTCGACTTCAGGGCCAGCGTGGGCTTTGGTATCAGGCTGAAGATCGATTTCCTCGGCCCGGCGCCCTTCGCCATCGACTTCGGTTTCCCGCTGGTCAAGTATCGCGACGACCAGACGCAGATCATCAGCTTCACCCTCGACCGGCAGTTCTGATCGGGGGCCACCCAGGGAGGACCTTCATGACGTCTCGAATCAACGGCTTCCACTTCCTTCTCGGCGTGCTGGCGCTGTCGGCCGCCCTCGTCTGGAGCAGCTCGCGCGGCGAGTCCGCCCAGGCCGATGCCGCCTTCAGGATCGCGCCCGACAAGGTCGCGGTCGTGGACATCGAGCGCATCACCAACGACTTCCTCGACGCCAAGGGTGACCTGGACGAGCTGAACGAGAAGTACGCCCGCAACCGGCGTTCGCTCGAGGAGATGCAGCGCCAGCTCCGCAGCATGCAGGAGGAGGCGCAGGTCTACCCCTCGACCGATCCGCGTCGCCTCGAGGCGGAGACCCAGATCGCGGTCAAGGCCGGCGAACTGAAGGTTCAGTCCGAGTCGATGAAGGAGAGCGAGAGCCGCGAGAAGGCCAAGCTCACCGCCGAGGTCTACGAGAAGGCCCGGCAGACCATCGCCGACTACGCCCGTGAGAAGGGTCTGCAGCTCGTTCTCCTCCGTCAGAGTGGCACCCTGAAGGGGCTGCGGATGGAGGACGTGTCCAGCAACATCCTGGTGCGGTCGGTCATCTGGAATCGCGACGACCTCGACATCACCCAGGAGATCCTCGACCGGATGAAGTGATCCCGGGGAGCGCGCGTGCGTAACGAGAGAAGCCTGTCCGCGCCGGTCGTGCTGACCGGCGTCGGCATTCACGGCGGCCGCGAGGTGCGGATCGAGATCGCGCCCGCGCCCGCCCATCACGGGATCGTCTTCACCCGCACCGACCTCGAGGGTCGGCCATCGGTGAAGATCGATCATCGTCAGGCCCAGCAGCGCGCGCGCCAGACCGTGATCCGCTCCGGCGAGGCCGAGATCCAGACGGTCGAGCACTTCATGGCCGCGGCCAGCGCCCTGGGGATCGACAACCTCGCCTGCAGCATCGACGCGCCCGAGTTGCCCGCCGCCGGCGGCTGCGCCCTGCCCTGGGTCGAGATCCTCGAACAGGGCAAGCCGGTCGAGCTGAAGGCGCCACGCAAGACACTGCGCCTCGACCAGACCGTCGTGGTCGAGGACGGCGACGCCCACATCGTCGCCTTCCCCAACAAGGGCGGTCTCAAGCTCTCGTACACGCTCGACTATCCGCGGGGCGCGCCGCTCCCGAGCCAGCACGTCTGCTTCGAGATCGGCGCCGACAGCTTCCGCGACGAGATCGCCCCGGCGCGCACCTTCTGCCTCGAGAGCGAGGCCGCGCAGCTACGGGCCGCGGGTTTCGGGCTGGGCGCCGACTACCAGAACACGCTGGTGGTGGGGCAGCAGGGCGTGATCGACAACGAGCTGCGCTTTCCCGACGAGTTCGCCCGGCACAAGGTGCTCGACCTGGTCGGCGATCTCGGGCTCCTCGGCGCCGACCTCGAGGCCCACGTCGTGGCCACGAAGTCGGGCCACGCCACCAACGTGCGCCTGGTCAAGGAACTGGCGGCGCGGATGGAGGAACTCGAGAACCGCGGCCTGGTGCAGCGCGAGACCGGGCTCGACATCCGGGAGATCATGAAGATCATCCCGCATCGCTACCCCTTCCTCTTCCTCGACCGGGTGATCGCGCTCGAGGGCTACCAGCGCGCGGTGGCGATCAAGAACGTCAGCTTCAACGAGCCCCAGTTCCAGGGGCACTGGCCGGGGCAGCCGATCTTCCCCGGCGTGCTCCAGGTCGAGGCGCTGGCGCAGCTGGCCGGCGTCCTCTTCCTGCGGCGGATGGAGAACACCGGCAAGGTCGCCGTGCTCATGTCCATCGACAACATCAAGTTCCGGCGGCCGGTGGTGCCGGGCGACCAGCTGCGCCTCGAGTGCGAGACGATCAACATCCGCAACACCTCGGGCAAGGTCCTGGGGCGTGGTACCGTCAACGGAGCGCTGACCGTGGAGGCGCTGCTCAAGTTCCGGCTGATGGACGACTGAGCGGGCCCGCGTCCCGGCGGGGGGTTAGCATGCGGGGGGAGCGAGACATGATGGAACCCGAACGTTGTCCTGGAGCCGAGCTGGCCGGAACGATGATGATCGACTCGACCGCTCGTATCCATCCCTCCGCCCGGCTCGGGCGCAACGTCAAGGTCGGCGCCTACACGGTGATCGGCGCCAACGCCGTCATCGGTGACGGCACCGACCTCCGCTCCCACGTCACGATCGGTCCCAACACGACCATCGGGCGCAACAACACCATCCATCCCTACGCTTCGGTCGGCGGCGACCCGCAGGACCTGTCCTGGCACGGCGAGGAGACCTATCTGGTGATGGGCGACCGCAACGTCGTCCGCGAGAACGTCACCATCAATCGCGGCACCAGCAAGGGCGACGGCTTCACGCGGATCGGCAACGGCAACCTGATCATGGCCTGCGCCCACGTCGCCCACGACTGCCTGCTCGGCGATCACATCGTCATGGCCAACAACGTGCTCCTCGCCGGGCACGTGATCATCGAGGACCGCGCGATCCTGAACGGTGCCTCGGCCGTGCACCAGTTCACCACCATCGGGCATCTGGCCTACGTCGGCGGCCTGACCCGCATCGTGCAGGACGTGCCGCCCTACATGATCGTCGAGGGCAATCCGAGCAAGGTGCGGAAGGTGAACATCGTCGGTCTTCAACGCCTCGGCTTCGACGACGACCGCATCCGGGCGCTGAAGAACGCCTACCGCACCATCTTCCGTTCCCGTCAGCCGCGGGCCGAGGTCATCAGCCAGCTCGAGCAGGCCGGCAACGTCACGCCCGAGGTGCTGGAGCTGATCGAGTTCCTCCGGCGTACCGATCGCGGCCGTCACGGCCGGGGCCGCAATGTCTGAGCCCGTGCCGGTCGCCGTCGTCGGCGCCGGTCGACTCGGTTCCATCCACGCCCGCATCCTGGCCGCCATGCCCGAGGCCGAACTGGTCGCGGTCGTCGACATCGACGCCGAGCGCGCGGCCGAGGTGGCCGCCCGGCACGGGGCCCGCGCGCTGACCCGGCTCGATCAGATCGAGGGCGTCGAGGCCTGCGTCGTCGCCGTGCCGACGGTCGAACATCATCCGGTTGCGAGCCGCCTGATGATGCGCGGGCTCTCCTGCCTGGTCGAGAAGCCCATCGCCACCACCGTCGCCGAGGCCGAGGATCTGTGCCGGATCGCCCGCGACCGTGAGGTCACCCTGATGGTGGGGCACAGCGAGCGCTTCAACCCGGTGATGCGGGCCCTCGAGAAGCTGCCCTTCGAGGCCCGCTTCATCGACTCTCAGCGCGTCTCGCCCTTCAGCTTCAGGAGCGCCGACATCGGTGTCGTCCTGGACATGATGATCCACGACATCGACATCATCCTGCACCTGGTGAAGAGTCCGGTGAAGGCGGTTCATGCCGTGGGCGTGCCGGTCATCGGGCGCAACGAGGATCTCGCCAACGCGCGGATCGTGTTCGAGAACGGCGCGGTCGCCAACGCGACCGCCAGCCGGGTGGCTCTCAAGACCGAACGCACGGTGCGCGTCTTCTCCGGCGAGCTCTACGCGACCCTGGACTTCGCCAAGAAGGAAGGCCGCATCATCCGACGCGGTCCCGCGCTCGAATCCGGCGAGCTGGACATCGAGGCCGCGCTGGAGGAGGGGATGAGGAATCCCCTCGCCTTCATGCAGAAGGGCATGGTGACCATCGAGACCCTCGGTCTCGACGACGTCGAGCCGCTCCTTGCCGAGAATCGCGCCTTCCTCGCGGCGCATCGCACGAAGACCGCGCCTCCGGTCACCGGCGAAGACGGCCTCGTCGCCCTGGATTGCGCCTGCCGCATCGTCGCCTCCGCCCGCGAGAACGCACGCTAGGCGCGGGAAGGACTCCGCCAGCACTTCGAACGTCGCCGGCTGGCGCTTTGCCGTACCGCGCTCCGACGGACCGCGCTCTGCCGGACCGCGCTCTGCCGGACCGCGCTCTGCCGGACCGCGCTCTGCCGGACCGCGCAGCGCCTGCTGCGCATCGGCGCCCCGACGGCTCGCGCTCCGCTGGGCCGCGCAGCGCCTGCTGCGCATCGGTGTTCCGACGGCTCGCGCTCCGACGGACCGCGCAGCGCCTGCTGCGCATCGGTGCCCCGACGACTCGCGCGACGGCTGCTGCCCCGGAGCGCCGGCTGCCCAGCCGGCAGGTCCGCCGGCCGCTGGCCGGCTGCTTCTCAGAGGGGGTGAATGGGCAAGGGAACACGATGCCCTGTTGTCGCCGAGGCGACAGTTCGAGCAACCGGCGAGTCCGGCTAGGCCAGCCAGCGGCTGGCGCTCCGACGGCTGGCGCTCCGCCGGCCGGCGTCCTCTTCCGGTGTCCCGACGATCCCTCCGGGCCTCCCTCGGAGGGACGCGATCCGAATCCTCAGCGCGCGTCGAGGAAACCGAGGATGCGTTCGGCGGCGCGATCGTAGCTTCCCGGCGGGCCGAGCTTCGCCAGGACCTCCGCGTCGATCGCGGCGACGGTTGCCTCGCGCCGTGTCGGGTCGAGACTTCGTTCGACCGCCGGCAGCAGGCGGTCGACGAGCCGGGTCGAGCCGATGATCTCCGGCGCGATCATCCGCCCGGCGACCAGGTTCACCAGGCCGATCGACTTCACCTTGACCAGGAGCCGACCGATCGCGTGGACCAGCGGCGAGACCCGGTAGGCGATGGTCATGGGCTTCCGGAAGCCGGCGATCTCGATCGTCGTCGTGCCCGAGGTGCTGAGACAGGCGTCGGCCGCGGCCATGACCGCGAAGGACTCGCCGACCACGATCTCCAGATCGTCCCGACCGGTCGGGACCAGCTGCCGCAGCGCTTCGGCGATCGCCTGGTCGGCGGCGGCGAGGAGGACGCGGAGGCGCCCGGCCCGCCGCGCCTGAAGCGTCGCGGCCACCTCGAGGAAGTCCGGCGCGAGCGCCCTCACGACGTGCGGCCGGCTGCCGGGGAAGAGGCCGAGCACGGTCTCGGCCCCGGCGCGCAGCGCGGCGACCCGCCCCGGATCGGGTCGTTCCCGGGCCAGGCGATCGGCCAGCGGATGGCCGCAGTCGACGGCTTCGAGGCCGCGTTCCGCGAACCAGGCCGGCTCGAAGGAGAGGATGGTGAGGAGCAGGTCGATGCGCTCGCGCATCGCCTTCACCCGGCCCTCCTTCCAGGCCCAGACCTGGGGCGCGATGTAGTAGATCACCGGGATGCCGAGCCTCCTGGCGATCCGGGCCAGGCGGAGGTTGAAGCCGGGGTAGTCGACCAGGATGAGCGCGGCCGGTCGCCGGCGGCCGAGCTCCTCCTCGGCCCGCCGGAACCAGCCACGGATCCGGGGCAGCGAGGCGAGCACCGGGAAGAGGCCCATGACGGCCTCGGAGGCCAGGTCCTCCAGCAGGTCCATGCCGGCGGCGGCCAGTCGCGGACCGCCGAAGCCGGCGGCAAGGAGATCGGGATCACGGGCTCGCAGGGCCTCGAGGAGGCCGGCGGCGTGCTGGTCGCCCGAAGGCTCACCCGCCACGATGAAGATCTCCCGTCCCATGAGCCGAACCCCGCCCGCGCGGCGCTCGCAAGCCGTCCCCAGGGCCGGACTTGGCTTTGCGGATCGCCCTGTTAGAATGTGCGACCTCGAGAGTCCCCGAATGTCGAGGCTGCTTCAAGTCCTTTACCAGAAAAGACTAAGGAGCGATGGTCCGGCGCGTCGGGGCGACCGGAAAGGCGCTTCTGCCAGGAGATTCCACCGTGTACGGAGTTCCCGTCAAGACCCTCCTCGAGGCCGGCGTTCATTTCGGTCACCGGGCCAGCCGCTGGAACCCGAAGATGGCTCCCTTCATCTTCGGCAAGCGCAACCTGATCCACATCCTCGACCTGAAGGAGACCCTGCGCGGTCTCATCAAGGCCTGCTCCTTCCTGCAGGGCATGGCCTCCGAGGGTCACAAGATCCTCTTCGTCGGCACCAAGCGCCAGGCCCAGAACCTGGTGGAGACCGAGGCCCGCAAGCTCGAGATGCCCTACGTGGCCGAGCGCTGGCTGGGTGGAACTCTCACCAACTTCACCACCATCAAGTCCCGGGTCCGCCGCCTCGAGCAGCTCGAGTCGATGGAGCAGGAGGGCAACTTCGAGGGCATGAGCAAGAGCCACATGTCGCGCCTGATGCGCGAGAAGCGGAAGATCTTCCGCAACCTCGACGGCATCCGGAAGCTCGACGGCCTGCCCGGCGCCCTGGTCGTGGTCGACCCCCGCAAGGAGAAGACCGCGGTCAACGAGGCCAAGAAGATGGGCATCCCCGTGGTGGCGATCCTCGACACCGACTGCGATCCGACCCTCGTCGACATCCCGATCCCGGGCAATGACGACGCGCTGCGATCGATCCAGGTCCTGCTGTCGAAGCTCTCCGAGGCGATCAGCAACGGCCGCCAGGCCCACGCCCAGTTCGTGGCCGAGGAGGAGAAGCGTCGCGCCGACGAGAACCGCAAGCGTGACGAGCAGAAGAAGGCCAAGCTCGAGACCCAGAAGAAGAAGGCCGCCGAGCAGGCCGAGCTGGACAAGATCCTGAAGAAGGCCCGCGAGGAGCGCGAGCGTCGGATCATCGAGGAGCAGGGCGCCCAGGCTCGCGAAGAGGAGATTCCGGGCGAGGGCCCGGACAGCGACCTCGGCGAGACCAAGCCCGGCCCGGCCGGTCCGGAGCCGATCGAGGGCTGATCCGCTCACGCGATCGAACGAAGACAACGAACCCAAGCGCATAGCGAGGACAGAATCATGGCGATCACCGCTCAGATGGTGAAGGAGCTCCGCGAGAAGACGGACGCTCCCATGATGGACTGCAAGAAGGCTCTCGAGGCCTCGAACGGTGACATGTCGGCCGCGGTCGACTGGCTGCGGACCCGAGGCGTCGCCAAGGCCGAGAAGAAGGCCGGCCGCGAGATGGCCGAGGGACGGGTCGAGTCCTACATCCACTCGAACGCCAAGGTCGGCGTCCTGCTGGAGATGCACTGCGAGACCGACTTCGCCTCCCGCAACGAGTCCTTCGGCACGGTCATGAAGGACATCTGCATGCACATCGCCGCCGCCGACCCGGCGCCGATCGCGCTCGACGAGAAGTCGATCCCGAAGGAGATGCTCGAGAGGGAGTACTCCATCTACGAGGGGCAGGCGAAGGAGTCCGGCAAGCCGGAACAGTTCTGGCCCAAGATCATCGAGGGCCGCATGGACAAGTTCAAGAAGTCCGTGGCCCTGCTCGAGCAGCCCTTCGTGAAGAACCCTGATCTGAAGATCAAGGATCTCGTCACCGACCTCATCGCCAAGCTGGGCGAGAACATCTCGGTGGCGCGCTTCTGCAAGTTCCGTATCGGCGAGTGAACGCGCGCATGGCGTCGGACGACGAGGGCAGCAACCTGGCGCGCCGCGGACCCTACCAGCGTGTCCTGCTGAAGGTCAGCGGCGAGTCGCTCTGCAAGCCGGGCGGCTCCGGTTTCGACAAGGAGGCCATCGAGGCCTGCTGTCGGCAGATCGTCGCCGTCCACGAGTCCGGCATCCAGACCGCGGTCGTCACCGGTGGCGGCAACATGGTGCGCGGGGCCCAGCTCCAGCACCTCGATCTCGACCGTGCCCAGGCCGACTACATGGGCATGCTGGGCACGGTCATCAACGCCCTCGCGATCCAGGGCCGTCTCGAGGCCATGGGCATCGAGACCCGCGTCCTCTCGGCGATCATGATCAACCAGGTGGTCGAGCCCTACATCCGGCGCCGCGCCGCGCGGCACCTGGAGAAGGGACGGGTCGTGATTCTCGCCGCCGGCACCGGCAACCCCTTCGTGTCGACCGACACGGCCGCGGCCCTGCGCGCGCGCGAGCTGGCTTGTGACGTGATCCTGAAGGGCACCAAGGTCGGCGGCGTCTTCGACAAGGACCCGAAGAAGCACGCCGACGCCGAGATCATCACCGAGATCGACTACCTCGAGGTCATCAACCGGCACATCCAGGTCATGGATCACACCGCGCTCACGATGTGCCGTGAAGCCAAGGTCCCCATCGTCGTGTTCAACATGATCGAGGAGGGGAACATCGAGCGCGTGATCTCGGGCGATCCCGAGATCGGAACGATCATCAAGAGCTCGACCTGAGCGCGGGCAGAAGGGAAGGTCACGTCATGGAACTCTCCTACGCCGGCATCCTCGCCGAGTGCAAGACCAAGATGTCGAAGTGCGTCGAGTACCTCGAGGAGGAGCTGCGCGGTCTCCGCACCGGGCGCGCCTCGAGCGGTCTGGTCGAGACCGTGCGGGTCGAGTACTACGGCTCGCCGACGCCGCTCGGCCAGATGGCCCAGATCACCACGCCCGACGCCAAGACGATCGCGATCAAGCCCTTCGACCACACCCAGCTGAAGGCGATCGAGAAGGCGATCCTGGCCGCCAACCTGGGCCTAACGCCCAATAGCGACGGCAAGATCATCCGTCTCTCCGTGCCGGCGCTCACCGAGCAGACCCGCAAGCAGCTGGTCTCGAAGGTGAAGGACCTGGCCGAGGCGCAGCGCGTCGCCATCCGCAACGTGCGCCGCGAAGCGAACAAGCACGCCGATCAGGCGAAGAAGGACGTCGTCATCACCGAGGACGACCACAAGCGCCTGCTCGACGACATCCAGAGCCTCACCAAGGAGAGCGAGAAGGGGATCGACGGCATCTTCGACTCGAAGTCCAAGGAGATCATGGAGATCTGATCTGCTCGGTTGAATCGCCCCGGGGCCGGATCTATGATCCGTCCGACCCGGGGGCATAGCTCAGTAGGTAGAGCAACTCCCTTTTAAGGAGTGGGTCGCAGGTTCGAGTCCTGCTGCCCTCATTCCACCCGGCCCCGTCGTCTAGCCAGGTCCAGGACACCAGGTTTTCATCCTGATAACACGGGTTCAAATCCCGTCGGGGTCATCAGACTTAGGTCAACTACGCTTCCCGTTGCCACGGATGGGCCACGGGACGCGACCGAAAGACGGGGAGTGCCGCGAGCGCTTCCCGTTTTTCCATGCGGTCGTAGCGGCTGTGGATCCGCTGTGTCATCGCCAACGTCCTGTGCCCCATCAACACCGCCGCCGTGCCCACATCGACGCCCTGCTCGCGCAGGATGCAGCAGAACGTGTGCCGGAGCGGATGCCAGTCGAGCACTTCGCCGTTGGGGTCACGGACCGACGGAATGCCTCATCTCGCCGCTGCGTTCGTGCTCTCGTTCGCGGTGGTCATGATCGCCCTGAGCACGCCACTGTTCCTGAACGGGGCGGTGCTCGTCACGTTCTTGGCCGTGATCATGCCAATGGCGCTCTGCCGGAGCTGCTTCCCGCAGACTCGGGTGACGACGACCAGGCTGAACGGGTCTCCGCATCACGACGAAGGCCCCCGACCTCGGGTCGTTCAGCAGGAGGCGACGATCTCCGCAAAGCGCATCAGGGACAGGAGCGCGCTCGCGGTGATGGCCGCGATGACCGCCACCTCGGCGCGCCAGGACCTTCGTCCGGGCGCCAGCCAGGGGCGGAGGATCAAGAGCAGGACCACACCCAAGAAGGGGATGATCGTGCCGAAGTGGAGAGGTAGCTCGATGTACAACTGCTGCGCGTATGCCGCGGCCACGAGCGAACAGAACAGGTAGATCGCCAGGTAACGGCCGAGCAGGACGATCCATGCCGGGTGCTCGCCATCAATCCCTGATGATCGCTGTCGGCTCACGGCGGTGCTCCGGATCGCTTGGGTCAGGCCCCATCATGGTCCTTCTCACGGACCCTTGCCAACGTTTTCAGGGAGCGGGGCGGCGTGGGGAATTCCAATTGTCGTCAGTGGGGCGGGGTAATTGACGTCAGGCACCCGTTCGATCATCCGACCGTTCCGATCTCTGGCAGATTCGAGATTCCCGCGATCCTGAACTGGAGAGATCAGCGACGGTCGAGACCGCCGAGTCGGAGGAGGTCGCGGCCGATCTCGACGAAGCCGTTGCTCCAGGCGTCGTCGCGGAAGAACTGCGGTTCCAGGGAGGGGTCGCCCACGAAGGGCCGCATGGCCCAGGCCGACTGCATCGCCACGAGGATGTAGAGGAAGATCCAGGTCCAGAGCGCGAGATGTTGGCGTCGATTCCGCGCGATCAGCGGGCGGTAGTGGCGGGCCAGCACGATCTGGGCCGCGAGGGCGCCGAGCAGGAAGGGCAGGCCGTTGAAGTTGAGGGCGAGGCGGTAGTCGGTCGTGGAGCCGTAGAGCAGGAGCGGCCAGGGCGAGGTGGCGGCGAGAACCACGGCGAGGGTCGCCTGGGCGGCGAAGACGCCACGGAGCGCGGCACTGAAGTCGTCACGGAGGCCGAGTACCGAGTTCAGGACGAAGAAGCTCGGCAAGCAGACCAGGGTGGCGACCAGCAGGAGCAAGGGCACTTTCAGGCCGGAGTAGAGCATCTGCTGGATCTGGCCGTTGAAGCTGCCCATCGCCAGGCCGTAGAGGAAGCCGGCCGAACACAGGACCGTCGCGAGCACCGGGACCGGGACCAGGCCGCGACCGATGGCGTGCGCCCGGCTGCTGCGGAGGAGATCGTCGACTTCGAGCAGGACCCTCATCGCGGCGTCAACGGAACAGCTGGACGAGGGCCTGACCGAGACCGGTGAGGAACGAACCCTCCCGCGGTCGGAACCAGGCGAAGGGCAGATCCGGCGTGCCGATGAGGGGTCTCAGGATCCAACCCATCTGCGCGCCGACGATGCCGTAGATGATCACCCAGGCGCGGAAGACCCTGGCCAGGGAGTCCGTCGGCGAGGCGGTGGCGTGCCGAATTCGGGGCGAACGCGTCCGGTCGAAATCGGTCGGCGTCTCGGGCGAATCACCGGGCGTCAGCGTGGCGATCACCGCGCTGGCGGTCTCCTCGACGAAGTCGTCCTCGTCGTCGAGCTTCGCGTCGGTCTCGTCGTCGTCGACGATCTTCTCCTCGACGACGAAGTCCGCGTCGGTCGCGACGATCTCCTTCGCCCGCGCGAGGCTGCGGACGGAGCGGCTCAGGATGCCCACCGAGATCAGTCCCGAAAGGGCGAAGAAGAAGACGTTCAGCAGCACGAGGAAGGGGTAGCTGTCGGTACAGAGCGTGAAGAAGGCGGTGATCGGGCCGACGCTCGCGAGCACGGCCAGATTGGTCCCCATCGAGGCGATCAGGAGCCCGAGCGACTCGTGCAGGCGGCACTTCGAGCCCATGAGGGTCGAGAAGACGTAGAGCGAGGGGAAGGTCACCAGGAAGGTCAGGAGGAAGAGCAGCGGGACCTTCAGGGTCGTCGCGACCATGGCGAGCATCGAGGCATGCGCCGGCCGAAGACTGGCGTAGAGCCCCATGAAGACGCCATAGACCAGACCGAGGACGAGCCCGACCCGCAGCAGGCTGCGCAGGTCGACCTTGACCTCGCCCCGCCCGAGAGCTGGCGCGTCGAGCATCTCGCCACGGATGAGTCGGTCGATGTCGGTCAGGATCCGGGCCATCGGTCTGCTCCAGGTCGTCGATTCGGACTCTCGCCTCGCCCGGGTCGAGCCCCTGGCCCGATCGTTCTACCGCACTGACTTTGAATGGTAAAGTTGTCAGCGGGATTTCAGTTCCGGGTTCCGGCGGTCCCATGGCCGGTCTCGACCTTGCCCGCTCCCGTCTCAGTCGCGTGCCGCCAGGCGATGCCCGGGCGGCCTCGCCCCGGCCGCGGCGCCCGGTCGGACGCATCACCAGGTCGCGGGCTTCCCGCCTCGATCGGCCGCGACCGGATGTCGCGGGAAGGGAGAGTATCTCGACCTCGTCCACGGTCCCGGGTTGCCAGGGCCGCAGTTCCGGAGGACAGTGATGGCCGTAGAGAGCCGCGGTCACATCCGACCGCGGACGCGACCCGGGAAGGAGTCGACCATGAAACTCGCCCTCGCCCTCCTCATCGGTATCGGCACCGGTCTCCTTGCCGGCCGCCTCGTCGACGAGGAACCGGCCCCGACCCTCCAGCCCGCCGCTCCGCGAACCGATCAGGCCGCGGTGGCAGCCGGCGAGCGCGTCGAACCGGCGCGCGTGGTCCCGTCGCCCGCAGAGCCCCTCCAGGGCGAGGACCCCGCGCTCAGTCGCCTGATCGAGGAGGCCGGGCGCTTTGATCTCCCGGCGAAGAAGGGGCGGATCAGCGGTCGGGTGACGGACGAGCTGGGCCGGGGCCTGGGCTCGGTCGTCTTCACCCTGAGGGCGCGGTTCACGGCCGAGCAGAGCCGGCTCTGGACCCGTGCTCCCGGTGACGAGGATCTCCGCGGCCAGGTCGTCGTCTACCTGCGACACCTCGCCCGCACCGAGGCGACCACCTTCAAGGTGACGAGCGACGAGGCCGGCCAGTTCGCCTTCGAAGACGTTCCCGACCTCGAATACGAACTCTTCGCCGACGCAGCCGACTACCAGGTCTCAGCCGCGGTTCGCGGCACGCTTCGTCTCGGCGGCAGCCGCGACTTCAGGGCCGAGTGGCGGGGCCGCATCCGGGTGACGGTTCAGGGTCTCGATGGCCAGGCAGGTCTGCCGGTCGAGATCGTCGGCAAGAACGGGCCCGATGCCGGCGACTGGCCCCATCACTGGAGTCCCGACCGACCGGAGATCAAACTTCCGGCCGGCCGCTGGCTGCTCCGCGCCCGTGCCGGGGAGGGGGCCAGGCAGGTGGAATCGACCGAGGTCGAGATCGAGCACGCCGTCGGCCGCCCCGTGCCCGAGGTCGTCCTCCAGATGGCGGCCGAGCGTTCGATCATCCACGGGAAGGTCCTCGTCGAGAGCGAGATCCCCTTCGTGGGCAGCGTCTTCCTGTTCGAGGCCGCGGAATTCGATGATCCCGGGCAACGCCGCCGAAGCCGGCTGCGCCCGGTCCGCGTGGGCGGCAACGAGGGGCTCGAATTCGCGTTTCCGGACAGGAAGCCCGGCCGCTACGTCATCGCCCTGATGCTCGGCCACGCCCGTGCTCACGAGACGCCGGAGGTCGCGATCCCCTTCGACTACGTCGGCGGTGTGGTGCAGCGGGATCTGACCTACGAGGGGCCTGCCGAGGAGCAGCGCCTGCGCGTGCGCGTCTTCGGCCCGGACGGCGAGGCCTTCGCCGGCCGGCAGCTCCAGTTGCGGCTCGAAACGGAACGTTCGTCCGGGCCCGTTGCCTTGAGCTGGCCGGTGGCGACCGGGGTCTGGGAGGCCGTCATCAGGTTGCCGGAGTCGCTACCGGTCGATACGGCCCGTTCCTCGACGATGACCATCGCCGCCAGCCCGGGCAACGATCGATCGATGGAGGGCCGTGCCACCTTCCGCTACGGCCTGACCCGGGAGGTCGACATCCGGCTGGTCGAGGCCGAGGCCTTCAAGCTCCGGCTCATCGGCCTCGACCCGGACCTCGGGAGCTATCGGGTCCTCCTGGGCCGACGCCGAGGCAGCGGGTTCACGATCGAGGAGGAGCTGACCTTCGACCGGAACGGCGAAGCGCCCGAGCTGAAGCTGAGACCGGGAACCCTGGACTACATGCTTTGGCTCGACGTCGGCAGTGCGATGACCGGCCGGTCCCAGATCGATCAGGGCAGCATCACCCTGGAATCGGGCAAGGTGGCGACCTTCCGGGTGCCCGAACTCCACGACCTCGTGGTCCGGTCGAAGCCGGGGGAGCGGATTCGCCTCGAGTCGTCGACGAACTCCTGGCTCGGTCGCGGGGGACTCTGCGGTGACGACGGCCGCTGCCTTCTCCGGCATCTCCCGCGCGGGCGCTACCGGGTCTGGAGCGCGGCGGCGGGCGAGGACGCGGCCCGGACGGTCGACGTTCCCGAGACGCTCGAACTCGAGTTCTGAGCCCCTCGGCGATCACGGTGATGTCGAACTCGCGTGGCGATCCCGACCTCGGGGCCATGCACTGTGCAGTGCGCGTGCGCCCAGCGCCCTTCGCGGCGCGCGCTCCGGTCCATCCTCAAAGGTAGTGAGTCGCGCTGTTTCTCCTTCCAAACCGATTTCCTGCTTCGTGCCGCGCGCGCCGAGAAGTAGGCTCGACGGCTGGAGACGGCTCAGGAGAGAGCTGGAAAGGAGACCACTACATGAAGACCCTGTTCTCGATCTTGCCTCTGATCGCGCTCCTGGCGCTGGCGCTGCAGGTTCCGACCGCGGCCCAGTGCTGAGGTGGCGGTTCCGGAGGCGGCGGCTCGGGTTCTCCCTCCGCGGGTGGAGGGGGGGCGAAGGGCAAGTCCTCCGGCGGCGCGGGTCGCGTCGACGTGCATCTCATCGGCAGCAAGCGGAGCCCCAAACTGGCCCGGATGCTGCGGATCGACTGGCGGGAAGCGTCCTGGCCGATGGCCAAGGACGACAAGTATGGTGAGCGCAGCCTGCCCATCTCGAATCTGCTGCAGCTCGATGATCGCAAGCACCGCCCGGCCATCGTCTACATCCGAGGTCTGATCGACTTCGAGGATCGCATGGCCTACGAGGAGAAGATCTTCGGCTCGGAGGAGATCGTCCTGGCCACGCGCTTCTTCCGTTGCTTCGAGATCGACGCCCGGGAGATCCGCGACGAGCGGATCCAGAAGCAGTACCTGAAGAAGGTGCCGGTTCTCCTCTTCCTCGACGCGCGCGGCGAGGAGGTGGCGCGGCTGGCCGGCAAGAAGTCGGCCTCGGCCTTCCGCTCGGCGATGAACAGGGTCTTCGCGGCGCACTACAAGGCGAGCATGAGCAAGGTCCTGGCCGCCATGGAAGACCTGGTCGACGAGGTCCAGAAGGCCGAGGATCGGGTGGCCGATGCCAGCGTCCTGCTCGACGGGGTCAAGGCGCGCATGGACGATCGTGAGGGCGAGGCCGCCGACAAGAAGGTCGACAAGCGGCAACAGGCCTACGACGAGGCGGTCGCCGAATTCGAGAAGCTGCTCGATCGGCTGGTCGAGCTGTCGAATCCGCCGCTCCTGCGCGAGGACCTGGCGAAGGACGGCTGAATCCGGATCGAGAATCATGTCGGCGGGGGGCGACGTCTACCTGGGCGTCGCCCCTCGTTCTTGCGGGGGCTGGACTCGCGCGTTCCCCCGCGCGATCCGCTCCGGGTGGGCCATCATGGTCCAGGAATCGTCCGGGCCGTCGCCGACGTCGCCTGGGCCTGGCGGTCGCATGGGGTCGATGCCGATGAGAACGAGACCGCCGCGGATCGAATGGCCCTTCCGGGTGGCCGTCGTCGTCGGCGCCTTCATGATCGCCCTGTCGTTCATGCACTCCGGCTGGTCCGGGCCCTCGGGGCGCCCCGACCCACAGGGGCTCGGGCTCGGCCTCGTCCTGCTTCTCGGCGGACTCTGGGAACTGACCCGTCGTCGTCACGACAAACGACGGTCGCGCTGACGCCGGGCGCCGCGGCCACGATCGACCACGACCCGCCTTGCCAGCGGTCCTGCGAGCGGGGATCCTGGGGCCCGGCGCCGACCGGCGGATCGGTCGGCGCGTGGTCCGCGCGGCGAGCGGAGGAGGCGGGGCGATGGATGATCCATGGAGCCTGGTCGCGGCGGAGGCCGGGTGCTTCGCGGCGGAGGTCGCGCGGGGCCCGGTGTCGCGAGGCATCGAGACGGCGGCGCTGCGGGCGCGGGTCGAGCTTCTCGCGGCCGGCTTCGTCGAGCCGCGGCCGTTGCCCGAGGTTCTGGCCGAGCTCGGCGCGATGATGCGGGCCGCCGGCGTGCAGGCCGAGCACCCCCGGCACTTCGGCTTCTTCAATCCCGCCGTCCTGCCCGAGGCCGCGCTCGGCGCGGCGCTGGCCGGGATCTACAATCCGCAGCTCGCGATCCATGACTACGCCCCCTTCGCCGCCGAGATCGAAGGGGCCACGCTTCGCCTGTTGATGGAGCGGATCGGCTACGACCCCGATCAGGCGACCGCCTGCTTCACGACCGGCGGCGCCGAGGCCAATCTCAGCGCCGTCCTCGCGGCCCTGGCGCGGGCCTGTCCGCGCTGGCTGGAGGAGGGGCTCCGCGGCCTCGATCGGCCGCCGATGATCTATCTCTCCCAGGCGGGGCACGACTCCTTCGCCAAGCTGGTACGCATCGCCGGCCTGGGCCGCAGCGCGCTACGCACGATCGCGGTCGACCGCGACCAGCGCCTGCGGCTCGATCGGCTCGCCGAACGCATGCGTCGCGACCGCGAGCTCGGCCGCCTGCCGCTCGTCGTGGTCGGCACCGCCGGCAGCACCGCCGCCGGCGCGATCGATCCGCTGACCGAGCTGAGCGATCTGGCCCGCGAATTCGGTGCCTGGTTCCACGTCGACGCCGCCTGGGGCGGCACCGCGCTCCTGTCGGAACGGCTGGCGCCGGCGCTCGACGGGATCGCCGCGGCCGATTCGGTGACCTGGGACGCGCACAAGTGGCTGGCGGTGCCGATGGGGGCGGGGATGTTCTTCTGCCGACATCCCGACGCGGTCGCCCGCGCCTTCAGCGTTCGCGCCGGGCTCGCGACCGGCCTCGGCGATCGCGGTGTCGATCCCTTCCTGACCACCATGCAGTGGTCGCGGCGCTTCGCCGGGCTGCCCCTCTTCCTGGCCTTGACCACGCGGGGACTCGCGGGCTACGGGGCGATGATCGACCGCCAGGCCGATCTCGGCGAGCGGCTGCGCGAGCTGCTCCGCGCCGCCGGTTTCGAGCTCGTGAACGCCACGCCCTTGCCCACGGTCTGCTTCAGCCACCCGGCGATCGAATCGGGGGCGATCAAGGCGGGCGCGCTGGCGCGCGCGGTGGCCGATTCGGGCGCGGCCTTCATCACCGCCGTCCGCCTTCACGAGCCGGAACGGGAGGTCCTGCGCGCCTGCATCACCGGGCGGAGCACGGCGGAGGAGGACCTCCGCATCCTCGTCGAGGCCCTCGGTCGAGCCCTCATGAATTGAGCCGAGCCGGTCTCCCGGCTCGGCTCGGTGCGATCGATCGTCCGGTCGGACCGCGGGTCGCGCGCCTGACGGCGCGCGCCGCGACCGGTCGCGACGCTACTTGATCTTCGACAGCGGGATGTAGCGCGAGGGCAGGAGGTCGTCCTCCTTGTTGTCGAAGCGGAAGGCCCGGATGATGTCGTTCTCGAGGTGGTACTTGTAGAGGTTGATCGGCCGGATCACCGCGAGCTTGTCGTCGTGCTTGACGATGAGCTGCACCTGGAGCTTCGACTTGTCGATCTTGTGGAAGGCGCCGGCCGACCATTCCCAGCGCGTGCTGCGCGCCCAGGCCTCGCCGGGAATGCAGGCGGTCAGCACCTTGGCTCCCGGGTCGTACTCCTGCCAGTGCGCGGCCGCGCGCTTGATCAGATCGTCACGATCGGCGCCGCGGTAGCGGTCCTGTGGCAGGATGTTCTGGGCGATGATCTCGGCCTCGAGCGACTTGGCGCGGGCGGCGATGCGGTCGCGCGCCTCGGCCAGCTTCTGCTCGTAGGGTTTGGCGACGTCGGCGCCGAAGGCGCGGATCACGATCAGGTTCTGCTCGGCGAACCCGAGGGTCTGCTCGATGCCGCTGTTCGGACCGAAGAACAGGGGCTTCTTCTCGACGACCGCCTGCTCGGAGACCTTCTCGGCCTGGGCGATGTGACCCTCGAAGATGCCGGGAAGCTCCTTCTTGTACTCGGTGAGTCGCGCGGCGAAGCTCTTGCGCTTGTCCAGGCACCAGAGGCCCAGCTTCTCGATCGCGGCGCCCTCCTGGGTCTTCTGGTCGATCAGCGGCTGGTAGGTCCGGGCGATCCGCTGGATCTCCTTGACGCAGTTCGCATCCTCCGAGATCACCAGGGCGAGCTGCTCGGGATTCTGGACGGTCATCTCCCAGCTCGAGTAGCGGCGCGAGATGTCGCGCATCAGGTCCATGTCCTCGGCGTAGGCGGGGTAGTTCTCCATGCCGCTCAGCTTCTGGAGAATGCCGCTCTCGGCCTCGAGCCGCGACCGGTAGGCGCCCATCATGTCCTGGCAGCTCCGGGCCGCCTCGAGGACCTCCGCCACCTGGGGATGCTCGGCCGGCAACGCGTTCAGCTCCTTCATGGCGTAGCCGTGCTTCTGCTCGGCGCGAACGAGAGTGTCGAGCGTGAGCTTCACCTCGGAGTGGACCGGCTTCTCGCCCTCGCCGTCGATGCGCTTCACCACCTCGCCGACCTTGTCGGTGAGGCCCTGCGCCTCGCGGAGGTTGTACTTGGCCCGCTTCAGGGCTTCCTCCTGCTGGTAGCCGAGGCGGGCCGGGCCGTCGGTCGTGCCGACCGGAACACGCTTCACCCTGGGCTCGGGAGTGGGCGTCGGCGTCGGCTTGGGCTCGGGCGTCGGGGTCACCGGCGTCGGCGTGACCGGAGTCGGAGCCGGGGCCGGCGTGCCGGCGCCGGAGAGGATACCGTCGATCTCGTCGGCGAGGGCCCGCGCGGCCTCGAGTCGCTTCACCACCGCGGCCACGTCGGCGTTGCCGGCGGGCAGCTCGGCGAGGTAGGTCGCCGCCTGGTCGAGCTTCGGCCGCGCCGTGGCGACACGCATCTCGGTCAGCTTCTTGCGGCTCCCCTTGGCGGGGTTGCCGGCGGTGCCGGCCGAACCCTTCGCGGCCTGGAGATCGCCCTCGGCGCCGTTCACCTGGCCGGTCGCGGCCTGCAGCTTGGCCTTCTGCTCGGGGTTCAGGTCCTGCGCCCGCGCGCTCGCGCCGAACAGCGCGAAGAGGAACAGGAGAACGGGAATCGCGGTCGCGAGTCGGGGGAATTTCATGCTGGGCTCCGATGATTCGGTTGGCGGCAACTGGTTCGGACGATGGTCACCCCTGGGCCGGCTAGCGTCAAGTTTCGGGCTCCATTCGCGGCCGCGCGCGCTCCGCGCTGGCGACCGAGGGACCCGATTTCCGGGCCCGATCAACCATGCACCAGGTCGTAGGCCTGGGTCGCGGCGTACCAGCCGTTGCCGGCCAGGGGAAAGAGGGCGAAGGCCTGGATGAGGTAGGCCTGGCCGACCAGGCCGGGCGGCACGCTGCCGCTGAGATCGAGGCCCGCGGGCGAGAGGCCGAGCAGCCAGCCGCCGACGCCGGCGGCGAGCGCCGGGTCGTAGAGGGACTCGGCCAGGGCGAGGTCGAGATGGACCGACGGATGTCCGACCGGCGCGGCCGGCCGCTGGCCATCGGGGTGAAGCTGCCCCAGGAGCCAGACCGGAAAGCCGTCGACCTGATGCTGCGGGCTCCGGATCAGGACCCGCACGAGGTCGCCGGCGGTGACCGGCGCCGACTCCTGGCCGAGCCGCTCGCCGTTGCGCTCCACCTCGAGGCTCAGGTCGTCACCGCTGCCGCCGAGCTGGATCGCGGCCGCCGGACGCTCGTAGGCGCCGAGGTCGACGTAGAGTCCGGCGACGCGGGGCTGGTCGTCGAGATCGATGGGGGCGAGGTCGCTTGCGTCGGCATCGCCGGCGTCGAGACAGGGCGAGCCCGCGGCGAGACGGAAGTCGCCGGCCGCCGGATCGACGAAGAGCGGATCGAGGTCGAGGTTGTGGCCGCCGGCGCCGCTCCAGCCGCCCTCGACGTCGCAATGGTCGACGCTCGCCGCGCCGCCGATCCAGGAGCCCTGGCCGCGGAGGATCGAGTTGCGCAGGGCGACCGTCGCCCAGGGCAGCGCCTGGATCGCGACCACGCCGCTCGCCACGTCGCCGACGAAGCTGCAGCCGACGAGGTGGATCAGACCGCCGTGGCAGTCGATCGCCGGTGTCGTCATCGGGCCGGCATCGGCGTGGAACAGGCAGTCGCGGATCAGGCTCGAGGCGTCGAGCTCGAGGGCGCGGCAGCCCGGTCGACCGAGCCCCAAGAAGCGCGAGCGGTCGATGACGACGTCGCCGTAGGCGAGCGCCATGCCGGTCCGCTGGGCGGGTAGCCAGGTCGGCGTCCACGCGGTCGTCTCGAAGCGACAGCCGGCGAGCCGCGTGCCCGCCGCCGGCGCCGAGTAGGTGCGGGCCTCGAGCCCGATGAAGCAGTCCTCGAAGACCACGCCCTCGAGGAGGTGGTTCGGACCGCGGAGCTGGAAGCCCAGCCAGCAGCGACGGAACAGGCAATCACGCAGGGTCAGGGCGGTAGCCTCGCTGCGCAGCCCGACCAGGGCCTGATTCTCGAACTGACAGTTCCGGACCAGACCAGCGCGCGCCGCGATGGTGATCGGGCTGCTCGGGCCCTGGCTCTGGCAGCCGTCGAGGGTCAACTGGTCGTAGCGCAGCACGGTCTCGTGAGGATTGTAGCCGGTCGTGGTCCCGCTGAACTGGCAGTCGCTGACGATGGCCGAGCTGCCGACGGGCGGCGCGTCGGGAAAGACCAGGTAGCCGTCCGCGAAGTCGCAATGGTCGATGGTCAGGACCGGCGGCACCGATCCCGTGCCCGGGGGCGCGGCGCGTAGCGAGGCGCCGGCGCGGAACGTGCAACCGGAAAGCTCGAGCCCGGTGTCGCGGGCCTCGACGTGGAAGTCGTAGGCGCCGGTCGTGCTCTCGAAGACCAGATCGATCAGACGGGTGACCCCGGTCGCGGGCCCGCCGATCCGGAAGACCCCGGTCGCGCCGGTCGTGGGATTGGCGATCACCACCGGCTGCGTCGCCGACAGCCCCACGATCGCCAGGTTCTTCTGGCCGAGGTCGACGTCGCCGCCCTCGTGCAGACCCTCGAGCAGGTAGATCGTGTCGCCCGTTCCGGCGGCCGCCACGGCGTCGACGATCCGGAGGTAGGGCTGGGCCGGGCTGCCGTTGCCGACGCCCGAGGCGTCGGGATCGACGTACCAGGCGCTCTGGGCCTCGAGGCTGGCGACCAGCAGGCCGAGGAGCAGGGCGCGGGCGAGGATCCGGGTCATGGTGGCGGCTCCGTCCATCACAGGTGGATCAGGTCGACGGCGATCGACGAGGCGTACCAGCCGTTCATGGTCAGGGGCGAGGTGACGAAGGCCTGGAGGCGATAGGTCATGCCGGCGAGCCCCGCCGGCACGAAGCCGTTGAGCGCGATCCCGCCGATGGGCAGGCCCGGGACCAGGAGGTTGGCCGGCCCGAAGACGAGATCGGCGGCGCCGAGGTCGAGGTGCACGGCCGGATGGCCCGCCGGCGGGATCGGCGAGACATGGCTGGGGAAGAGCTGGCCGAGGAGCCAGAAGTCGCCGCCGACGAGGCCGAGATCCGGGCTCGTGGCCCAGAGCGTCACCAGCTCGCCGCCGCCCACCACGGCTCCCGGTCGGTCGACGCGCAGGCCGTTCACCCTGACGACCATGAGGAAGTCGTCGCCGCTGCCCGGCAGGTGCCCGGGTGGCGCAGGCGACTCCTGGGCCCCGATGTCGACGTAGTTGCCGCGCAGGCGCGGGTTGCCGTCGAGATCGAGATCGCCCAGCCGCCGGGGGTCCCAGTCGCCGGCGTCGAGACAGGGCGAGCCCGGCGCGAGATCGAAGTCGTCACCTCCCGGCGTGGCGAACACGGGGTCGGCGTCGAAGTTGCCGTAGCCGGCGCCGGTCCAGCCACCCTCGAGATCGCAGTGGCGCAGCGTGGCGGCGCCGACGATGCGGCTGCCGCTGCCGCCGCGGATGATCGTGTTGCGGACGAGCGGGCCGGTCACCGGCGGGAGGTGGATGGCGGCGCCGATCGCCGCCTGGTTGTCGATGAAGGTCGAGTTGAGGATCTCGCAGGCGATCGCCTCGACCCGGACCGCGCCGCCGCGCCAGGTGGCGACACAGTCCTGGAAGAGGCAGTCGCCGATGATCGTGTCGGTCAGCGACGCGATGGCCGCGCCATCCGCGGCGACGAGATCGCGGAAGCGACAGCGGCGCACCTCGAGGTCGCCGTGCTGGCACCGGATGCCGGCGAACTCCGCGGCCGGCGCGACGGGGAGCTGCCCGCGTCCGAAGTCGCAGTCCCGGACCCGGGAGCCCAGATCCGTCCAGAGCAGGATGCCGCGGTTGCAGTCCTCGAAGGTCGAGCGCTCGGCCACGATCTCCTGGCCGTAGCCGAAGAAGGCGCGGACGCAGCGCCGGAACACGCAGTCGTGGACCGCGACCTGGTCGGCGCCGCACTCGAGCGCCTCGCCGACGTCCTCGAAGACCGAGTTCGAGACCTCGACGTCGGCGCCGTAGGCGGCGAGGCCGTAGGCGAAGGCGTAGTCGTGCAGGTGGCAGCCGTCGATCTCGATCCGCTGCGCCGCCAGCGTGTTGCCGGGGAAGGGACCCCAGGCGGGGTTGCCGTCGATCTGGAGGAACTCGCTGTTGCTGATCCGCAGCAGGGCACCGAGCACCGCCGGCTGCATCTCGATCCTGCCGCCGTCGAGACGACAGCCGTCGATCTCCAACCGGGCCGGGCCGATGGGCGCCGCGCTGACGTTGTAGCTGCACCAGACGAAGCTGCCGGACTCGAAGTGGCAGTTCACCAGTTCGATCTGGGTCTCGTGCAGCTCGAGGTAGATCTCGTGGCCGGAGGCGCCGCGGAAGCCGAGCCCCTCGAGCCGGGTCGTGCCGCTGGCCGGGCCGTGGACCTGGAAGAAGGCGTCGGTGGGGTTGAGGCCCGTGACCACCACCGCGGTCGGTCCGGCCGGTCCCTCGATCCAGAGGTTCTTCTGGCCGAGGTCGATGCCACCGCCGTCGTGGATGCCCGGCAGGAGGATCAGATGGTCGTTGCCGCTCGCGGCGGCCACGGCGAGGGCCAGGCTGGCGAAGGGTGCCGCGGCGCTGCCGTTGCCTCCGGGAGTCGCGGCGGGGTCGACGTAGTAGGTCACCTGGGCCCGGCTCGTGGCCATGAGGAGGGCGAGGACCAGGAACAGTCCGCAGAGTCCTCGCGCGGTGCTCCGCGCCGAGGCCCGGTGGGCCGGGGTCGGTCGGCATGATCCTTCGGTCATCTGGTTCCATCCTCCTTCCCGGGGTCGGAGCGCGCGCCCGCGGGCCCCGCGCCGGCTCGGTCTTCCAGCCCTCGACTTCATCGGCCGGCGGCGAGGCCGGGCGAAGCCCCAACCCGGGGATTTTCTCGCCATCGCTGGCCCCGCCGCCGCCGGGAAGGGCCTGGCGGGACCGGGCTTGCGCGCTTTCGGGTGGTCCGGCCATCGCCAGTCGCGCTGGCACGCGGTCTGCATCAGCTCTCCTCGACCATCGTCCGGCGCGGGACTTTCACCGCTTCGCGACCTCGACCGGCACGGCCGCAAGGTCCTGGTGCTGAAGAAGGTGCAGGACCCGACCGATCCCGGCCGAAAAGGTAGCGTCGGGCCGGGAATGCCCGAGACCCCCCAACCGCATCGAGGAGATAGAGATGAATCGTGGACTCGGAAGACTCGTCCTCCTGATCGGGACGATCGCCTACGCCGTCGTCGGCGTGCTCGCCCTCTTGTCCTACATGGACAACGTCGCCTTCCTGTCGCTGGCCACCCTGGGCATCGTGGTGCAGGTCGCCCTGGCCCTGCCGCTGATCGCCTTCCTCTTCGGCGGCCAGAAGATGCCGGTCCTGCCCTACGCCAAGTGGCTGGCCCTCCTGGTCGGCCTTCTGGCCGTCGCCGGCATGCTCGGCGTCCCGCGCGGCAGCCACCAGGACGACGATCTGCGCATGAGCATCGAGCGCCGCAAGACCTCGATCCGCGACGACCTGGGCGCGCGCGACGGCCTGAAGCTGAAACGCGAGCTGGCGGCCGCCGACAAGGACGAGGAGAAGGAGGTCCAGAAGAAGATCGACGACCTCGCCAAGGAGCTCTCCGACAAGGAGAAGGAGGAGCTCAACAAGGAGTTGAAGGTCCTCGACGCCGAGGCCGACCTCCTGCGCTTCGACGAGGTCGGTCGCGTCTCCGACCTGCTCGCCGCCGAGCGGCGCAACGTCCTGATGGTGATCGCCGCCTTCGTGATCCTGGCCGGTGCCTGGCTGATGGATCGCGAGGGGCCGGCCCCCATGGCCTGATCTCGCGAGGCCCCGCGCGCCCGGCAGCGGGCGCGCGGGCGGCCTCAGTCCGCGGTCGGCAGAAGACCGCGGTCGCCGAGGATCCGGAGCAGGGCACGGGTGAAGGCCGGCGCGTCCCGGCGATCGAGGTGGGAGCCGTCGCCGGTCCGGAACGCGGCCAGCTCGGGATGGTCGAGGTAGTGGAGGCCCACCGCCCCGGTCCGGGACAGCAAGCGGTCCCAGTTCTGGGCCCGTGGGCAGCGCTCGTCCTCGAGCGCTCGCGTCTCGCCATCCACCGGCATCTGCAGGAAGACGACGCGGCCGCCGCGAGCCTCGATCTCCGCCACCAGCTCGGCCAGCTCGTCGAGCAGGGCGGCGAATTCCGCCTCGCCCCGCGCCCGGTAGCCGACCTCGAAGTTCCCGAGCCGGAAGGCGACCATCTCGTCGCGATCGGCGCGACCGAAGTCGGCCTCGAGGTGCCGGTCGGCGCGCACCACGAGGTGGTCCGCTCGTGGCAGTTCGCCGCGCCGGACCAGGTCCTTCAGGACCTCGAGCGGAGTCAGGTTCGGACGCCGCGAGGCCAGGGCCAGGTGGACCCGCGCGCGCAGCAGACTCTCCAGATCGGAATAAAGCGGCAGGCGGTCGGCCATGCGGATCCAGCTCGCGGGCAGGCGGTCGGCGCGGCCGTCGGAGTCGAGGAAGGCGATGGGGCCGAACTCGACCAGCGCCAGGCCGTCGAAGTCGGTCTCCCGCGCCAGGTGGCGCAGGACGAGGACCGGCGACGAGCCGTAGATCGCGAGCTGGTGCAGGCTCAGCGCCGGATCGACGGCACGCGCCGCCTCGGGGTCGATGCCGAGGATCGCGCGCGACGAGCCGAGCACGGCCACCGTCGTCGGCGCCTCGGCCAGGGCCAGATCCCGTTCGCGCCGCCACAGGCCCACGGTGTCGGGCGCGCTCGGCCGGATGCCCTGGCCGCGCCAGAAGAGCTCGCCGGCGGCGACGAGCCCCAGCCCCAGGAGCAGGGCGAGGAGGGCCCGCGCCGGACCGAAGCCTTCCGGCAGGCGTCCCCAGGCGTCGTCGCGCTCAGAACTGGAAGTAGATGAAGGCACTGTCGGCGCTCGTATGGGTGACCAGGAGATAGACCATGAAGGCGATGACCGCCGTGCCCAGCCAGCGTGGCGCGGCCTCGAGAAGTTCCTCCAGCGATTTCTCGCGACTGAGCCAGTGGGCGAGGAAGGTCGCCCCGGCGACCGCCAGGACGTAGAAGGCCGGAACGCGACCGAGGAGGTCGCGGTCGCCCGCCTCGCCGCCGGCGACCAGACGCTCGAAGAAGAGACGGGTGTTGGTCAGGGCGCCGGCGCGGAAGACCACCAGGGTGATGCTGAACAGCACGAAGGTGACGGCCGCGCCGGCGAGCCCGAGCAGGCCGCGATTGCGGAAGGCCCGACCGCCCCGGGCCTGGATGAGGGCCCGTTCGATGGCGATGTAGACCCCGTTGATCCCGCCCCAGAGGATGCAGTTCCAGCTCGCGCCGTGCCAGAGGCCGATCACCCACATGGTCGCCAGGAGGTTGAGGTAGGTGCGGACCGAGCCCTTCTTGCTGCCGCCGAGCGGGAAGTACAGGTAGTCGCGGATCCAGGTCGACAGGGTGACGTGCCAGCGACTCCAGAGGTCGGTGAAGCCGAGCGCCGCCAGCGGGCGGCGGAAGTTGTCGGGCAGGCGGAAGCCGAGGCAGAGGGCGGCGCCCACCGCGCAGGTCGAGTAGCCGGCGAAGTCGAAGAAGACCTGGCAGGCGAAGCCGAACATGCCCACCAGCAGATCGAGACGACCCGCCTCCGGCAGGGCGGCGAAGACGGCGTCGACCGGGTCGGCGAAGATGCCATCGGCGAGGACGTTCTTCTCGACCAGGCCGACCAGGAGGAGCACCAGGCCCCAGGCGAAACGTCGCCGGTCGAAGGTCTTGCGCTCCCGGCACTGGGGCAGGAATTCGCCGGCGCGCACGATCGGTCCGGCGACGAGCTGGGGGAAGAAGGTGACGTAGAGGGCGAAGTCGAGCAGCGATCGTCCCGGGCGCAGCTGACCGCGATGGACGTCGATCGTGTAGGACAGGGTCTGGAAGGTGTAGAAGGAGATGCCGATCGGCAGGGCGATGTCGGGCGTCGCCGGCCGGTAGTCGACTCCCAGCGCGCCCAGGAGGAGAGCCAGGTTCTCGACCAGGAAACGGCCGTACTTGAAGTAGCCCAGAAGACCGAGGTTCACCGCCAGGCTCGTGCCCAGCCAGGCGCGCCGCGTTCGCGGCTTCTCGGCGCCGGCGATCCGCCCGGCGGCCAGCCAGTCGACCGCGGTGGACAGCCAGAGCAGGAGCACGAAGGCCGGGTCCCAGGCGGCATAGAACAGATAGCTGGAGCCGAGCAGGAGCAGCTTGCGGCCGCGCCAGGACGGGATCAGCCAGTAGCAGCCGACCACGATCGCGAAGAAGATCGCGAAGGTGTAGGAGTTGAAGACCATGCGTCAGTTTCGAGCGGGCGGAATCGGGTCCGGAACCGACCGGACCGGCGGATGATAGCCGAAGCCGGCCACGCCGACCTCCCGCGGCCGGGCGGCGCCCCGGATCCTGGCGGCGGCAGGCCGGCGACCACGGCCGGAGGCGGAAAGAGCTACATCCCGCGGGATCGTCGCGCCGACGTATAATCGGACGTCGCCGTCCCTTGCGGCGACCGCAGCAGGAGGAACGAGGCATGGAATCGATCGACGACCTGATCGTCAGGCTCGGCCAGGAGACGCGGGAGCGCTTCGAACGGGAGGGCTCGATCCTCTCCTTCCAGCAGTACCTCGACCTGGTCCGGACCCAGCCCTACCTCCTGTCGCGCAACACCGCCCAGTACGCCGCCGACATGATGGATCACTGGGGCAGCCGCGACTGCCCGAGCCCGGGCGGCGCGAGCTGTCGCCGCTTCCGCCTCTTCGACGACCCCTGGGGCGAGGGCGAGTTCGCGATGGTCGGGCAGGAGGAGGCCCAGAACGAGATCTACCGCTGCCTGAGGGAGTTCGTCCAGCGCCGCCAGATCGACAAGATGCTCCTCCTGCACGGGCCCAACGGCTCGGCCAAGTCGACCCTGGTGAACGCCCTGGTTCGCGGGCTCGAACACTACTCCCTCGAGAGCGAGGGCGCGCTCTTCCGCTTCAACTGGGTCTTCAGCGAGGCCGGCGACCGCGGTGATCGCCTCGGCTTCAACCCGGTCTCGCCGGAGGAGCGTCTCGACAGCTTCGCCTTCCTGGAGGCGGATCGGATCTCGGCCAAGATCCCCTCGGACATGCACGACCACCCGCTGCTGCTGATCCCGCGCCACCAGCGCCTGCGTTTCCTCGAGGAGGCGCTGGCCGGCCCCGAGGTCAGCCAGCGCGAGCGTTTCGTGGCCACGCGCTTCCTGGTCGAGGGCGAGCTCTCGCCCAAGTTCCGCTCGATCTACCTCGCGCTCCTGCGCGCCTATCGCGGCGACTGGCGCAAGGTCGTGCGTCACGTCCAGGTGGAGCGCTACACCATCTCGAGGCGCTTCCGCAGCGGCGCGGTCACCATCGAACCGCAGGCCGTGATCGATGCCCGGAGCCGCCAGATCGGCCATGCCACCATGAAGGGGCTGCCGCCGGTCCTGCAGAACGAGACCCTGTTCGAGGCCCAGGGCGACCTGGTCGACGCCAACCGCGGCCTGGTGGAGTACAGCGACTTCTTCAAGCGTCCGATCGAGGCCAACAAGTACCTGTTGACCACGGCGGAGAGCGGGATGATGAACCTGAGCTCCTACACCGCCTTCCTCGATCTGCTGATGATCGGCACCAGCAACGAGAACTACCTGTCGGCCTTCCGGCGCGATCCGCTGTTCCCGTCCTTCAAGGGCCGGATGGAGCTGATCCGCGTGCCCTACATCCTGGAGTACCCGAAGGAACGACAGATCTACGACCGCCACTTCTCCCGTCTGCCGGCCGAGATCCACGTCGCCCCGCACACCACCACCATCGCCGCGATGTGGGCGGTGATGACCCGGCTCATGCCGCCGCTGCAGCAGGGCGCGGACGCCAAGTTGAAGGAGGCCCTGGCCGGCCTCACGCCGCTCGAGAAGGCCAAGTTCTACGGTGACGGCAGCCTGCCGCATCGCCTCTCCGACGAGGAGAAGGCCCTGATGCGCAATCACCTCGATGGCCTGCGTCACGAGTACGACCACCTCGGTTCCGAGTTCGAGGGCATGTGGGACGCCGCCTACGAGGGCCGACGCGGCTGCTCGCCGCGCGAGATGATCACCATGCTCTCCGAGATGGCGCTCAATCCGCCCGGCATGAGCCTGACCCCGCTCCTGGTCCTCAGGACGATCCCGGAGCTGACCCGCGACGCCTCGCTCTACCAGTTCCTGCGGATCGAGCCCTCGGGCAAGGGCTATCACGACTGCAAGGGCTTCCTCGCCGCCCTCGAGCACGAGTACCTGGGCATCCTGGCCCACGACGTCGAGCGCGCCGCCGACCTGGTCGAGGAGGAGGAGTTCGGCCGCCTCTTCCGCCGCTACTTCCTCAACGTGAAGGCCTTCAAGACCAAGGAGAAGGTCCTGGAGGAGAGCAGCGGCCGCTACCTCGATCCCGATCGCGGTCTCATGGAACGGATCGAGACCCTCCTGGGCCGCGAGGGCGACGCCGAGGAATTCCGCTCCAACCTCATGACCAAGGCCGCCGCCTTCAAGCTCGAGAATCCGGACCGGGCGATCGACTACGACCTGGTCTTCTCCGACCTGCTCGACCGGCTGCGCCGCAGCGTCTTCCGCGAGCGTCTGGCCCGGGTCCAGGACCTGGTCGAGGACGTGGCCAAGCTCCAGGGGCTCGTGCCCGGCAAGCTCGAGGACGAGGCCCGGGCCGCGGCGACGACCTTCGTCGGCCGGATGACCGGGGAGCTGGGCTACAACGAGTACGGTCTCATCGAGGCCCTGCAGTTCCTCCGCCGCAACATCGGCAGTCTCAAATAGACGAAAATCCCGACCCGCTCCGCCTTGGCTCAACCGTCGGCGTCGGACTGGCCGATCACAACCTGGGATAAGTCCCGGTTGCGCCGATGGCGCCCGTCCGACGGGGAAGCACAGGCATGCAGGCAAGCGAGGAAGCCGGATTCGTCCGCGAGGAGAACGCCACGCCGAGGACGCTGGGCCTCCTGGGTCGCTTCCTCCGCCGACGTCGCTTCCTGCTCGACTCCCATTTCCAGGGCCGCCTCTTGCTCGCCTTCCTGGTCCAGGTCCTGATCTTCGCCTTCATCCTGGCCCTGGCCCTGTTCATGCCGCTAGTCTACAGCCTGAGCCGGCTGGACGGGCAGTCGCAGGCCTTCCTCGAGGCCTCGCGGCAGATGGTCGCCCTCGATGCCCGCTTCTGGCCGGCCCTGGTCCTGGCCAGCCTGCTCGCCGTCCTGATGGCGATCCGCACCAGTCACAAGGTGGCGGGACCGATGTTCCGCTTCCGCCACGTCTTCGGCCTCCTGGAGCGGGGCGAGGACCCCGGTCGGGTGCGCCTGCGCCGCGGCGACTTCCTCCTGCCCGAGGCGGAGATGCTCGACCGCGTCGCCCGCAGCGTGGTCCTCGACCGCGATCGCCTGCGCGCCATCGAACGGCAGGTCCGCCTCCTGATGCAGGAGATCGAGAACGAGGGCGACGAGGTCTCCGAGAAGGTCCGGCGCCTGATGGAGCGGCGGCTCGGCCACTTGCTCGCGGAGGCACGCGACCGATGAGGTCCCCAGCGCCTTCACACCACGATCGCGCCGGCTTCACCCTGGTCGAGCTGATGATCGTGGTCTCGATCATCGCCATCCTGGCCTCGATGGGGGTGCCGCTCTACCAGCGTTCGCTCAAGGTCTCGGCCAACACCGCGGCCGTCGCCGACCTCAAGACCATCTCGCAGGCGATCGAGCTCTACTACCTGAGCTACGGCTTCTTCCCGGAGACCCTGGCCGAGGTGGGCATGGACTCGATGCGCGACCCCTGGGGCAAGCCCTACGAGTACCTTCGGATCGACGACACCGGAGACCCGAATGCCGGCGCCGCAGGGAACAACGGCAACGGCAACGGCAACGGGAACGGCAAGGGCAACAAGGGGAACAACGGCAACAACGGCAACAACGGCAACAACGGCAACGGTGGCGTCGACGTCGGCAAGGTCCGCAAGGACCACAATCTCCACCCGATCAACACTGACTACGACCTCTACAGCATGGGGGCGGACGGCAAGTCGGCCTCGCCCCTCACGGCGAAGATCTCGGAGGACGATCTGATCCGGGCCCAGAACGGCGCCTATTATGGCACCGCGAAGGACTACTGAGGGACCGGGGGCGGGCCATGCGACAGGGCCACAAGCAGAGCCGGGTCGGCCGGCGGATCGTGCTCTCCTTCGCGCTCTTCGCGCTCCTGCCCCTCCTGCTCTTCGCCTACCACGCCTCGCGCGAGGTCGCGAGCGAGCTGCGCGCGGCCGCGAGCGAGCGTCTCGACCAGGATCTGAAGACGGCCGGCGTCACCTTCTTCGAGAGACTGATGGTGGCCCAGCGCGATGCCATCAACCACCGGGAGGGGCTGGCGCGCGACAGTGATCTGCTCGGGACGTTCCGGCCAGTTGATCCGGCTGTCGTCGATGCCGACCTCTCGGCTCGCCTCGACCGCCACGGCGCCGTCCTGGTCAGCGCCGAGGAGGAGGGGGAGATCGTCCTCGACTTCGTCGTCCGGCGCCGGGATGGGAGCGCCTGGTCGACTCGCGTCGACATGGAGCGGCTCTGTGCCGCCGATGGCCTCGACCGGCCGCCGGCCTCGCTCGCGATCTTCGAGATCGACGGCCGCCTGGTCCGACAGGTCGGCCAGCGGCCGCTGGCCGGCACTGAACTCCTGCGCGCCGGGCTGGGGCACCGGGCCAAGGCGAGCTTCGAATGCGGCAGCGGCGAGGAGGCCTGCTACGGGGCCTACTGGGAGGTCTTCATGTCGCCCCAGTTCGGCAAGAACCTCGCTGTCGCCCTGATCGACTCCGAGGCGCGGGCGATGGCGCCGCTCGAGAGCTATCGTCGCGACCTGATCCACGTGGTCGCCCTCACCATCCTCGCCGTGGTCTTCGCCAGTCTCGTGCGCGTCCGCCGGATCATGGGCCCCTTCCAGAGCCTGATCGCGGCCACCGAGCGCATCGGCCGCCAGGAACGAGGCGTCCGGGTCGATCTCGCCGGCCAGGACGAATTCGCGCTGCTCGGCGGCGCCCTGAACGAGATGGCCGCGACCCTGGAACATCGCGCCGAGTTCATCCGCAGCGCCAACGAATTCGGCCGCGGCCTCGCGACCGAGCTCGATCCGCGCCGGCTGGTTCGCAAGCTGATGACCGGCGCGGCCAACATGTTGCGCGTGGACGGCGTCGCGGTCCATCTGCGCGAGCGCGACGGCCGGCTCGCGCTCGGTCACCTGAAGCTCCGGTCGAGCAAGGTGGAGATCGTCAGCGACCAGGAGTCCTGCTCCCTTCACCATCTGCCCGGCGACCTCCTCGGTCCGGAACCGGTCGTGATCGACTCGATCGAGAACTCCGACCATCCGGTGGCGGTGCAGATCCGGGCCATCTGTGGTGGCAAGGGCGCCGCCCTGCGCGAGGCCCTGATCATGCCGATGACCAACCACGAGGGCCTGGTGGTCGGCGCCCTGACGCTCTTCGATCCGGTGGCGGCCGACGGCGAGCCCCGGCGGCTCGACGAGGAGACCCTGGCGGCGGCCGGTTCGCTGGCCGGACAGGCCAGCGTCGGCATCGAGAACTCGCGCCTGCGCGGCGAGTTCAAGGCCCTGTTCGATTCCATGGCCGACGTGCTCGCGGTGGCGGTCGACCAGAAGTCGCCCTACACCGGCGCCCACTGCCGGCGGGTGCCGAAGATCGCGATGATGCTCTTCGACGAGGTCGATCGCGCCGCCGCCGGTCCCTTCGCGCCGGTGACCTTCGACGCCGATCAGACCTACGAGATGCAGATCGCCTCCTTGCTGCACGACTGCGGCAAGGTGGTGACGCCGGTCCACGTGGTCGACAAGGCCACCAAGCTCGAGACCATCTGGGATCGGATCCAGCTCATCGACCAGCGCTTCGAGCTGGTGCTGCGCGAGCGCGAGCTGGCCCTCCTGCGCCGGCAGGCCGAAAGCGGCCGGGTCGACCTCGAGGCCCTGCGGGTCGAGTTCGAGGAACTGGCCGCGCGGGCCGCCTCCGATCGCGACTTCCTGCGCCGCGCCAACGTCGGCGGCGAGTTCATGAAGGACGAGGACGTCGCCCGCGTTGACGCGATCTCGTCGTTCTGGGCCTACCGCGACCCGGAGGGCCGCGAGCAGGACTTCCTCAGCGAGGACGAGAAGCTCAACCTCAAGATCCGGCGCGGCACGCTCACCGAGGCCGAACGTCAGATCATCAACTACCACATGGACGCGACCATCATGATGCTCGAACAGCTGCCTTTCCCCCGGCGGCTGGCGCAGGTCCCGGCGATCGCCGGCGCCCACCACGAGCGGATGGACGGCAAGGGCTTCCCCAAGGGCCTGCGCGGCGAGGAGATCCCGCTGCAGGGCCGCATGCTGGCGATCGCCGACGTCTTCGAGGCGCTCACCGCGGTGGACCGGCCCTACAAGAAGGGCATGGGTCTCGCCCAGTCGCTGAAGATCATGTCCTTCATGGCGAAGGAAGGTCACCTCGATCCGGACCTCTTCGAGCTCTTCCTCGACACCGGGATCTGGCGCCGCTACGGCGACGAGGTCCTGAGCGAGGCGCAGCGTGACGCGGTCGAGGTCGAGGCCTTGCGCGGCATCTTCCGCGTCGCCCAGCCCTGCTGATCGTCTCCCGCCCGGGCCCCGGTCCTCAGCGCTCGCGGGCGCGCGGGTGGCTCTCCAGATAGACCTTGCGCAGGCCTTCGGGCGAGATCCGGGTGTAGATCTGGGTGGTGTTCACCGAGGCGTGGCCGAGCAGCTCCTGGACCTCGCGCAGACCGGCCCCGCCTTGGAGCAGGTGGGTGGCGAAGGAGTGGCGCAGGCCGTGCGGACTGATGCTGGTCGGCAGACCGGCCTCGAGCAGGCGGGCCTTGAGGATGCGCCGCACCGAACGGTCGCTCAGGGGACCGCCCCGGTCGTTGATGAAGACGAGGGCGTGGTCGGCCTGGCCGGCCCGGATGTTGCGCAGCGGCAGGTAGTGGTCGAGGGCCTCGCGCGCGTAGCGGCCCAGGGCCGCGAGCCGCTCCTTCCGGCCCTTGCCGAACAGCCGGACGATGCCCTGGCCGAGGTCGAGGGCGTCGAGGCCGACGCCGCAGGCCTCGCCGACGCGGGCGCCGGTCGAATAGAGGAACTCGAAGAGGGCCCGGTCGCGGATGTTGCGGAAGCCGTTGCCGCCCATCACCGCCAGGAGTTCCTCGACCTGGGTGGGGGAGAGGACCCCGGGGATGCGCCGGGGGCCGGCGGCGCTCTTCAGCAGGGCCGCCGGGCTGGAGGGGATCAGGCCCTCGCGGGTCAGGTGACCGAAGAAGCCGCGCAGCGCCGCCGCCTTGCGGGCGATGCTGGTGCGCGCGTAGCCCTCCTCGACCAGCCGGCTCAGGTAGAGGCGGAGGTGATGGAGCTCGATCTCGGTCCAGGCCGGGGCGCCGGCCCGCTCCTCGAGATGCTCGAGGAAGAGCTCCAGATCGCGGCGGTAGGCCCGCAGCGTGTTGGCGGAGACGCGTCGGCCCTCTTCCTGCACCTTGAGAAAACGGTCGATTTCGTCCATCGTTCCCCTGCGGGCATGCTATCGCCGCCCGGTGACAGATGGGCGGCCCGGATCCGCGGACAACGATGCTCGAACGCGACCTCCATTGCGCGGCCTCCCTGGCCGCCATCCATCGCGCCCTGCCGGCGCGGCCCGGTCGGGTCCTGCTCGACGAGAGCCGGCCCGGTGATCGTGGCCGCATGATCCTGGGCTGGGCGCCGCGCGCCTGGCTCGAATGGCGCGGCCCTCGGGGTTTCCTCCGTCGCCGCGGCGGCGGCACCGAGCGCGCCGCCGACCTCGCCGAGAGCCTGCGGGCCCTGCTCTCGGTGCTCGAGCGCCATCACGCTCCGGTCGCGCCCGGCGACTTCGCCGGTGGCCTGATGGGTCTCTTCGGCTACGACCTCCGCGGCCTGTTCGAGGACCTACCCGACGGCAATCCGTCGGACGCGAGCCTGCCGGATTGCTGGGTCGGCGCCTTCGACCACTGGCTGGTCTTCGACCAGGCCAGCGGCCGTCTCCTGTTCCGTTCGATCGCCGAGGAGGAGAAGGCCGAGGAACAGTACGCCGCGACCCGCGAGCTGCTCGCCGGCGCGACGGAACCACCGCCCCTGACGCCGGCCGCGCGACCGCGCCCCGCCCGCAGCAATCTCGCCAAGGCCGACTACCTCGCCGCCGTCGAGGCCATCCGCGAGCTGATCCGCGAGGGCGAGGTCTACCAGGTCAACCTGAGCCAGCGCTTCCTCCTGCCGCTCGAGGCCGAGCCGATCAGCGTCTTCGCCCGGGTCCGGGCCGGTCACGCCGCGCCCTGGGGCGGCCTGATCGAGCTGGGCTCCGCGGCGCTCTCCTGCCATTCGCCGGAGAGCTTCCTCGAGGTCGATGGTGATCTGGTCCGCAGCCAGCCGATCAAGGGCACGATCGCCCGCGCCGGCGACCCGGTGGAGGATCTCCGCCGCGCGGTCGAGCTCGCCATGAGCGAGAAGGACCGGGCCGAGCTGGCGATGATCGTCGATCTGCTGCGCAACGATCTCGGCCGGGTCTGCCGGCCGGGGAGCGTCGTGGTCCGCGACCACGCGCGGATCGAGAGCGCGCCGACGGTGCACCACCTGGTCACCACGGTCGAGGGCCGACTCGAGGCCGGACGCGACGTCTTCGACCTGCTGGCGTCGACCTGGCCCGGCGGTTCGATCACCGGCGCGCCGAAGATCCGGGCCATGGAGGTCATCGACCGGCTCGAGACCCTGAGGCGTGGCGCCTACACCGGCTCGATCGGGCGCATCGGCGTCGACGGCTGCACCCGGCTGAACATCGCCATCCGCAGCATCATCCTCGAAGGCGGCCTGGCGCGGGTCCACGGCGGCGGCGGGATCACCATCGATTCCGACCCGGAGCGCGAATACGCGGAGAGCATCGTCAAGGTGAAGGGCCTGCTCGCGGCCCTCGGCGCGGAGATCGTGGAGTGAAAGGCTACGTCCTGAACGGCTCGTTCCGGCGCGGCGATCGCCTGGAGATCGAGTTCCATCAGCCCTACTTCGCCCATGCCCACGGTCTGTTCGAGACCACGCGGGCGGTGCGCGGCAAGGCCGCCTTCCTGGCCCAGCATTGCGCGCGCATGCGCCAGGGCGCGGCCGAGATCGGCATGAGCCTGCCCTACGACGACGCCGAGATCGCCCGACAGACGGCGCTCCTGCTCGCCGAGCTGGGGCTCGAGGACGCACGCATCAAGCTGCACCTGCTCGCGCGGCATCAGGGCGCCGATTTTCTGATCACGGCCGAGGGTCTGCCGCCGTACCAGGAGCTCGGAGACGAGGCCTCGATCACCGAGGCGGCCGGACGCTTCGCGCGCACCCTCGACATGGCCGGGTTGAAGACCTTGAACTACCTGGCCAATCGATTGGTGGAAGCGGAGGCCGCGAGCCGCGGTTATCAGGAGGCGGTCTTCGTGACCGAGGCGGGACATCTCGCCGAGGGCAGCCGGAGCAACCTGTTCTTCGCGCGGGCCGGAACCCTGCATACGCCGTCGCTGGAACTGCCCATTCTGCCGGGGATTACGCGCCAGGTGCTGATCGACCTGGCACGCGGTGACGGGATCGAGGTGGTCGAGGACCGATTCGGCTGGACCGAGATCGAGGCCGCCGACGAGGCCTTTCTCACCGGTTCGGTGGGTGGTCTCCGACCGATCCGAAGGGTGCGCGAGCGCGCGCTCGCCGGTTGCCCCGGTCCCCTGACCCGCCGGCTCGCGGCCCTCTACGGCCGGGTGATGACCGCCGGCTTGTGGTAGATTCGAGTCCTGCGGATCGAGATCGAGGAGTTAGCACCATGACCGCCCCCAAGTTCCTGTCCCTGATCTTCGCGCTGCTCTTGTGCTGCTTCACGCCCGGCTACCTGTTCGCCCAGGATGGCGGCGAGGAGAAGAAGCAGGAGGAACCCACCGAGGAGACGATCGCCGCCCTCAAGGAGGCGACCGCGGGCATGACCAAGGCGCTCACCTCGAAGAGCGACACCGACATCATCTATTTCGCCAAGCAGATCGTCGAGCGCCTCAAGGGCGGCGACGAGCGCGGCCAGGACCAGGCCGTCGACACGATGGCCAAGGGCCTGAAGGTGAAGAGCGAGGACACCCGGAAGGTCATCGTCGAGCAGCTCGGCAAGACCAACCACCGGGCGGCCAAGCATCTCCTCGCCGAGGCCAAGAAGGCCAAGAAGGAGATCGGCTACCTCTGCGACTGCATCAAGGCCGCCGGCGCGGTGCACGACCCGAAGTCCTGGAAGGAGATCCTCTCCTACCTCAATCACAAGGACAACGTGGTCATCTCGTCCTCGATCGTCGCGGTCGGTTTCTACGCGGAGGAGGACACCAAGCTGCGCCAGGAGATCGTCAAGGAACTCCTCAAGCGCTACGCCTCCGTCGCCTCGGCCTACGACAAGCCGAACCCCTCGACCACGGACAAGGAACGCTACAACTTCCTGTTCAATCCCTTCGAATCGACGCTCAAGCAGCTCACCAAGAAGACCGACCTCCAGGGCGCCAACGTCTGGTCCGACTGGTTCCGGAAGGAAGGCGAGGACATGAAGGAATGGTGATGGCCAGGACCGGACGTCGCCATGGCTGAGGCCGAGAAGAAGGCCGTCGGCATCGACCGAGGGGGCAAGCGCTCGCTCGGTCGCGCCGTTTTCGATCGCTTCGTCAGGCCCGTCCTCCAGCTCCAGGACAGCCCGCGATCCCTGGCGCTGGGCATCGCGATGGGACTCTGGGTCGCCCTCACGCCGACCGTGGGCATCCAGATGCCGGTGGTCGTCGTCCTGGGCACCCTGATGCGGGCGAACCGCCTGGCCGCCATCGCCATGTGCTGGATCTCGAATCCGGTCACCCTGGTGCCGATGTACTACGGCTACTACGTCTGCGGCCTCGCGATCCTCGGTCGCGAGGGCAAGTCCTACGCCCAGATCAAGATCGACATGGCCGCGGCCGCCGACCTCGGCAACTGGGAGCTCATCCGCTACATCTTCGAGGTCTTCGGCACGCCGCTCTGGATCGGCAGCCTGGTGATCGCCACCGTCTGCGCGCTGCCGGCCTACCCGCTATCCCTGCGCTACTTCCAGCGTCGCGATGCCCGACGCCGGGAACGAGAAGGACTGAAAGCCGCGCCGGCCGAGGTGCGTCCAAGCGGCCTGAAAGGCGAAGGCTGATGCGCGTTGCCCTGCTCCTGCTCCTGGTGTTCTCGACCCTGGTCTCGATCACCCTCGCGGTGCTCTACCTGAGGCGTGGCGACGGTCCGGAACTCGGGCCGGCGATCGACATCGTGCGGGCGCCGGACCGGATTCGGGTACTCGCCGGCGGCAATGACGACGTCGAGCTGCTGCTCCGGCCGATCATGCTCGAGGCCGGGCAGGACGCCTTCCAGCGCGAGCGGCTCGACGAGCTCTTGGGCCTGCGCAATCCGGGGCAGGACTACGCCGAACTCTGGGTCGTCAGCCGGCGCGACGAGGTGAAGGCCCTGTCGGTGACCAGCCTGGGCCGGCTCGTCGATCCCGACCGGAAGGACTGGCAGGGGCGGAGCCTGGCCGAGGTCCTGGTGACCGCCGGTGCCGAAGAGGGGCCGGTGGATGCCCATCGCTTCGTGCTCGAAGGGCTCGCCCGGAGCGATCTGAAGGAGCTCGCGGCCCGGGCCTTCGAGCGTTTCGTGGTCGTGTTGCCGGTCGACCCGTCCTGGCGCGACCTCGATCGTCTGGTCGCGCCCGAGCTGGGCGACCTCGAACTGAGGCGCGCCGAGATCAGCGGCGACGCCCTCGACGAATTCCTCGCCCGCCCGCGGGGCGAACTGCTGGATCGCCTGGTCCGGTCGGTCGCGGCCGAACCGGAGGCGAAGGGCAAATGAGGACGAGACGATGAGCAGGGACAAGAGCGGCGAGAACGTCTACCGGCGCAAGAAGGACGGCGGGCGACTCGAACCGCAGGACGCCGAGCTGGTCTCGGGTGCCGACGCGACCGACGAGGGTCCGGCCCTCGAGCCGGGCCAGATGGCGCAGCTGATCGTCGACATGCGCAGCGGCATGGTGGACCGGCAGGCGGCCAGCGCGATCTCCGGACCCCTGAGCGATCTCGCCAAGGCCTTCGCCATGCAGGCGGAGGTGCTGCGCGGCATTCACGACACCCAGCACGAGCTGCAGCAGGCCATCAAGGACGACAAGAAGTCCGAGATGATGATCAACTCGACCCAGGCCCTGAACGACACCTTCCGCGGCGTGAAGGGGGTCCAGCAGCGTCTGCTCGACGAGCTGGAGCAGCGCGGCAAGCGGGCCCGCGGCGGCCGCGTCGCCACGGTACTCGTCGCCCTCCTGGTGGTCGTGGTGGCGGTGGCGGGCTTCGTCTGGTTCGATCGCCGGATCGAGGAGCGCGGGGGCAAGCTGGATGGCGACCTGGCCCGCATGCGCGACGAGATCCTGCCCTCCTACCGCCGTCGCGCCGAGCAGGCCGAGGGCGAGCGCGACGAGGCCCGGACCGAGCTGACCCGGCTGCGCGCCGACCTGGAGGCGACCCGCGAGGCCGCCGCCGAGGCCCGTGGCGACGACCGCGCGGCGGGCGCCGAACTCGAATCCCTGCGCCGCGAGCGCGCCTCCTGGCTCGAGGAGAAGGGGCGGCTCGACAAGTCGGTCGAGGACCTGCGCAGTCAGGTCGCCTACTACCTGGAACGCTTCGAGGGCTCCGAGCGCGAGGTCGTCCGGCTGCGCGACGAGGTGATCCGGAAGATCGCCGCCGGCGGGGTCGAGGAGCTGACCGCGAAGGCCAAGGAGGAGGCCAACGTCGAGTCGCCCATCGTCCCCGAGGAGGTCGCGGAGACGATCGGCAAGCGTCAGGATGCCGAGACGACGGCCGGCGCGGCCGCGGAGACCCCCAAGGCTCCGGTCATCCCGCCGGAGACGGTGATCGAGGACGTCAACGTCCTGCTTTCGAATCATCGCGGCAGCCAGGTCTACCGGCTCGAGTCGGTGGCGGCGGTGGGCGACGGCTGCCTCGAGGACGTCGTCTTCACCGAGTCGGCGCCCGGCCAGGGGGTGATGAAGAAGATCCGCGCCGAGCGGCTCGAGATCGTGATCTCGGGGCGCGGCGACCTGGTGGAATTCAACTTCAAGAAGGGGGCCGTGCAGCAGAAACGGCCCAACGCGGCGATGGGGGACTGGGCGCCCTTCTACAACGACCGCTACCGCATGACCGTCTACTGCCTCAACGGACAGCAGTGGCTCGGTCGCAGCTACGCCTTCTTCTACGTCGACTGACCGCGGCCCCCGGCCTCCCGCTCCTCAGACCTTGACGATGCAGGCGAGAGGACAGACCTCGACGCAGTCGCCGCAATCGGTGCAGCGCTCGCGATCGATGACGAACTGCTCGTCCTCTTCGACGATGCAGCTCTCGGGACAGGGGGCCACGCAGAGGGCGCAGCTCACGCATTCTTCCTGGATGTAGACGCTCATCGACTGAAGTCTACCGCCGGTTCCGGGCCGAGGCGGCCGCCGAGTCCTCCTTCTCGACCGGGACTTCGTCCTCGCCCATCGGATCCGCGGGAGCGAGGCCGGAAGGCCTCGCCGAGAAGGGGCTTCAGGCCGAGCGGCGCAGGCGACGGTGAAGCGTCGCCTCGTCCGAGCGACGCCCTCGGCCCGCCGATTCGCCGTCCTCGCCCGTGGAGGTGGTGAGCACGGCGGGTTAATCTCGGCGCATGTTCATGCAGGATTCCCGCTGATGCCCCAGCGCCGCCGTCCGCTCTTCGGCTACGACCCCGAGCTCGCCCGACCGCAGGGTGCCGCCGGGCCGCTGACGATCTCCGAGCTGAATCGTCTGGTGCGCGGGCGGCTCGAGAGCGACTTCCCCCGGGTCGAGGTGCGTGGCGAGATCTCCAACTTCAGCGCCGCCGCCAGCGGGCACCTCTACTTCAGCCTGAAGGATGCCGAGGCTCAGCTCGACGCGGTGGTCTGGCGCGGCAGTGCCGCCCGGCTCGACTTCCGGCCGGAGGACGGCCTCGAGGTGGTCGCCCGCGGTCGGCTGTCGCTGTTCGAGCCCCGGGGTCGCTTCCAGATGATCGTCGAGGCCATGCGGCTCGAGGGCCGCGGCGGCCTCGAGGCCCGCTTCCTGGCCCTGAAGGCGCACTACCAGGCCCTGGGCTGGTTCGCCGCCGAGCTGAAGAAGCCCTTGCCCTTCCTGCCCGCGGTCATCGGCCTGGTGACCTCGGCGACCGGGGCCGCGGTTCACGACGTCCTGCGCAGCATCTACGACCGCTTTCCGCGGGCGCACGTCCGCCTGGTTCCGGTCCGGGTGCAGGGGCGGGGCGCCGCCGAGGAGATCGCCGCCGCGATCGACCGGCTCGATCGCCTCGGGCTCTGCGAGGTGATGATCGTCGGCCGTGGTGGCGGCAGCCTCGAGGACCTCTGGGCCTTCAACGAGGCGCCGGTCGTCGAGGCCATCCACCGGGCCCGGACCCCGATCGTCTCCGCCGTCGGCCACGAGGTCGACGTCAGCCTCGCCGATCTCGTGGCCGACTTCCGCGCCCTGACCCCGACCGCCGCCGGCGAGGCCGTGGTCCCCTGCCTCCTGGACCTCGAGGACCAGCTCGCGCGCGAACGGCGCAAGCTCGGGCGGACGATGGGCGACCGGCTGCGTCGCCTGCGCCTCGAACTCGACTCGCTGGGCCGGAGCTGGGCTCTGCGCGAACCGCTCAACCTCCTGCACCGGACCGACCAGCGGCTGGACGATCTGCGCCGCCGTCTGGCCGAAGGCCTCCGCGGTCGCCTCCGCCTGGTCCAGCGCCGGCTGGATGCCCTCGCGGCCGCGCCGGCGCTGCGCGACCCGCGCCATCGCCTCGAGCGCGAGCGGGCCCGGCTCGATGGTCTCAGGCTCCGCCTGGAGGGGCGGCTGCGCTCGGGGCTCGACCGGGCCGCCGCCACCCTGGAACGGCAGGAACGCCTGCTCGAGGGCCTGTCGCCCTTGCGGGTGCTGGAGCGCGGCTACAGCATCACCCGGCGCGCCGACGGCGGCCTGATCCGGAGCACGACCGAGGTCGCCCCCGGCGACCGCGTCTCGACCCGGCTGGCCGACGGCGAGTTCGAATCCCGGGTCGAGGCCTGATCCGCGACCGCTTCGACGTCCTCGTTCGTGGAGGTGGTGGGCGAAGCTGGTTAGGATCGCGGACGGATGGAGCAAGCATGGCCAAGAAAGCCGGATTCGAGGATCGCCTGGCCGAGCTGGAGCAGATCGTCGCCTCGCTCGAGGATGGCGAGCTCAGCCTGGAGCAGGCGGTCGAGCACTACCAGAAGGGCATCAAGCTGCATCGCGAACTGCGCGGGCATCTCGAGCGCATGGAGAAGCGGATCGAACAGCTGACCGCCGACGATCGCCTGGTCGATCTCGACGACGGCGATCCGGCGACGGAGGACGAGGATTGAGCGGCGACCACCTGAAGAGACTCCTCGAGCGTCACAAGGCGACGGTGGAGGCGGCGATGGCGCGGATCCTGCCGCCCTGTCCCGACAGCGTCTCGGTGATCGACGAGGCGATGCGCTACTCGCTCTTCGCCGGTGGCAAGCGCTTGCGTCCCGGTCTTCTGCTCGCGGTGGGCGAGGCCCTCGGCGGCGAGCTCGACAACCTCCTGCCGGCCGCCTGCGCGATCGAGATGATCCACAGCTACTCGCTGATCCACGACGACCTGCCCTGCATGGACGACGACGACCTGCGCCGCGGCATACCCACCTGCCACGTCAAGTTCGGCGAGGGCATGGCCACGCTCGCCGGCGACGCCCTGTCGAACGCCGCCTTCCAGGTCATCGCCCAGGAGACCCGCGATCAGGATCTGGTGGCGCCGCTCGTGCTCGAATTGTCCACCGCGGCGGGCACCGGCGGCATGATCGGCGGCCAGGTGCTCGACATCCTCAGCGAGGGCGCCGCGCCCGACATCGAGGTGGTGCGCGAGATCCATCGCATGAAGACCGGCGCGCTCTTCGTGGCCTCCATGCGGCTCGGCGCCATCGCCGCCCGGGCGGACGCCGACCAGCTGGCGCGGATCACCGACTTCGGCCGCAAGATCGGCCTCGCCTTCCAGATCATGGACGACATCCTCGACCTGGTGGCGGACGCCGAGACCCTGGGCAAGACCGCCGGCAAGGACGCCGAGCAGGGCAAGATGACCTATCCCGCGGCGATCGGCATCGAGGCCTCGCGCCGCGAGGCGCGCGGGTTGATCGAGGAGGCGCGCCTGCTCCTGGACGGGCTCGATCCGCAGGGCGACCTCGACGCCCTCGCCGGTTTCATCTACGCCAGGCTGAACTGAGATGGCCGGGCTCCTGCAGTCGATCCGCAATCCCCGCGACCTGCGTCAGGTCGCGGTCGGTCGGCTGCCGCATCTCGCCCGCGAGGTGCAGGATCGCATCCGGCGCCGCTTCGCCCTGAAGGACGCCTACCTCCGCTCCGCACTCGGCACGGCCGACCTCACCCTGGCCCTGCATTACGTCTTCGACTTCTCGCACGACCGGCTGTTCTTCGACCTCGCCCATCAGGCCGCGGCGCATCTCGTCCTCACCCGGGGCATCGGCGCGGACGGCGGCACGATGGAGGAGAGGCCGCAGGTGATCGCGCCCGGCGACGAACGCGATCCCTACGACCTGCCGCTGACCCTGCACCCGGGCTCGGCGGTCTCCCGTGCCCTCGGCTTCGCCGCGCGGGCCGAGAGCGGCCGCAAGGTGGTCGCCGTGATCGGCGACGGGTCGGTCGTCTCCGGCGTCGCCCTCGAGGCGCTCAACAACGGCCACGGCCTGGACTCCAACGTCCTGGTCATCCTCAACGACAACGAGATGAGCGTCTCGAAGGTCGTCGGCGCCATGGGCGAATACCTGGCCAAGATCCGCGCCGGCAAGACCTACAACGAGCTCAAGCGCGACGCGCACAAGCTGCTCCAGTCGATCCCGATCATCGGCAGCTCGCTCGACAAGGCGGCCGAGCAGCTGAAGGACGCCGTGGCGCGCGCACTGGTCCCCGGGTCGATCTTCGAGAAGCTCGGGCCGCGCTATTTCGGGCCGGTCGACGGCCACAACATCGCCCACCTCGTCCAGCTCCTGAGCGAGATCAAGGGCAGCGAGGGCTTCAACCTCCTACACGTCATCACCCGCCGCGAGGGCGAGCAGCCCGAGGACGAGGAGGAACCCGAGCTGGTCTTCCCCTCGATCGGCCTCGAGGTCGGCGACGGCGAGGTCGGGGAGGGCAGCCTCAGCGGGCTCGAGCACGAGCGTCAGGGCGAGGATGCCTGGAACGACGTCCTCGGCGAGAGCCTGCTCGAGGCGGCCCGGGCCGATCGCGACCTCCGTCTGGTGCTGCTGGCGGCGCCGGACATGAGCGGTCTGGGGGCGGCGGCCTCGCGCTTCGCCGCCGAGATCCCCGATCGCGTCCACGACATGCAGCTCAACGAGCAGCACGGCGTGGCCTTCGCCGCCGGCCTGGCGCGCAGCGGTCTGAAGCCGGTGATCATCGCGCCGGCGAGCGTCCTGCCACGGGCCCACGATCAGCTCTTCCAGGAGATCGCCCTGAACGGGGCGCCGGCCGTGGTCATCGCCGGCTACGCCGGCCTGGTCGACGCGCGCAGCGGCCTCTATCACGGCTGCCAGGATCTGGCGCTCCTCGGCTCGCTGCCCGGCTTCGATCTGCTCGCGCCGCGCGACGGCCGCGAGCTGCGGCAGATGCTGGCGCTCGCCCTCGACCAGAAGGGGCCGAGCGCCATCCGCGTGCCCCAGGGTTTCGCTCCCGATCCCGACCGCCTCTACGAGCTGCGCGCCGAGCTGGCGCGTGGCCGGCCCGAGGTCCTGCGTGGCGGCACCGATCTCAGCATCTGGGCCCTGGGTAGCCTGGTCTACCCGGCCATGGACGCGGCCGAGCATCTGGCCCAGAAGGGCCTCGAGGCCAGCGTCGTCAACGTCCGCTACGTCCGGCCCCTCGACCTGGACCTCCTGCGCGCCCAGCTCGACGGTCATACCCTGCTGTTCAGCGTCGAGGAGCACGGCGAGACCGGCGGTCTCGGCCAGACCCTGCTCGGCGCCGCCGCGCGGCTCAGGCTCGGCGCCGGCAAGATCATCCCGATCGCGGTTCCGGACGGCCCGGTGAGCCGGGCCTCGCGGGCGCGCCTGCTCACCCGCATGGGGCTCGATGCCCAGGGACTGGCGGATCGCATCCTGCACGACTACCGTCGCCACGTCCGCTCGCCGTCGCGCTGAACCCCGGCGCGGCGCCGCCGTTCGGGGTCGGGAAAGGAGTTCGAGCTTGCCGGAGCCGGTCTTCGACCACGAGACGCGTCGCGCCATCGCCGCCCTGCGCCTGACCTTCGGCCGCAGCCTGCAGGGGGAGGGTGGAGCCAGCGCGCGGTCCCGGCGCGCCGGCCGCGGCCAGGAGTTCCACGATCATCGCGGCTACGTCCTCGGCGACGATCCCCGCCACATCGACTGGAATCTCTACGGCCGTCTCGGCGAGCTCTTCGTCAAGCGCTTCCGGGCCGAGGCCGATCTCGAGCTACGCATCCTGCTCGACCGTAGCGGCTCGATGGAACTCGGTCGGCCGCGCAAGGCCCTGATGGCGGCCCGCCTGGCCGGAGCCCTCGCCGCCCTGATGGCCGGTTTCGCGCGCGACCTGGAGATCCGCGGCCTGGCTCCCGGTCTGCCGCGCATCGGCCCGACGCGGCCGGGAGCGGGCGCGGTCGAGGCGATCTTCGCCGCGATCGAGGCCCTAGCGCCGGGCGCGGGCCGGACGGCGCTCGCCGCCGCCGGGCCCGAGCTGGCCGCGGCGCGCAACCGCCTCGTCGTCCTGATCTCCGACTTCCTCGACGAGCCGGAGGAACTCGACCGCGTGCTCGCCCGCCGGTCGCCGCGCTGCGACGTCCTGCTCCTCGGCGTCCTCGCCGCCGAGGAACTCGACTTCGGGGTCACCGGGCTGGTCGACTTCGTCGATGTCGAGGGTGGCGCCGGTCTCGGCCTCAGGGTCGACGAGTCGATGATCGCCGGCTATCGCCGGCTGCTCGAGGAGCGGCTCGAGACGGTGGCCCGGCTCGCCGCCCGGCACGGTGGCCGCTTCGTCCTCCTGCGCAGCGATCTCGCGCTGGTCGAGGCCCTCGACCAGCTCCTGCGCCGCGGGGGACTCCGATGATCGTCTTCGCCAGCAGCGCGGCCCTCTGGCTGGTCCTGCCGGTGGCGATCCTCCTCTGGGAGCGCTTCCGCCGCCGCGATCGGCGCCGGCTCGTCGTCGGAACGATCTCGCTCTGGCGTCGGCTCGCGGAACGCGTCGTGGTGCCCACCCAGCGGCCACGGCCGCCGCTCGAACTCGTGCTCGAGGCCCTCCTCGCCCTCCTGCTCGTCGTCCTCGCCGCCGGTCCGCTCCGGCGCGACGAGGGCGCGACCGAGGTCCTGGTGCTGGTCGACGACGGCCCGGCGATGCAGGTCCCCGCGCGCCGCCATGAACTCGAGCGGGCGCTGGCCGAGATCGAGCATCGGGCCGGTCGGCCGGCGATCGTCCGGCAGGCGCCGGCGGGTGGTGACCTCGGCGCCGCGCTCGCGGCCCTCGCCCGGGACGATCGCGAACTCTGGCTCGTGGCCGACGACCTCGCCGGGATCGAGACCCTGCCCGAGGGAGCCGGTCTGGTGGTCTGCGCGGCGCCCTTCGCCAACCTGGGCCTCGCCGCCGCCGGGCTCGAGCCGGTCGCCGATGGCCGCGAACTCTTCGCCCTGGTCGCCCGCAGTCCGAGCGGGCCGGATCGCGGCGCGCGCCTCGTGGTCACCGATGCGAGCGGTCGGGAGCTGGCGGCCCGCGAGCTGGCCTTCGCCGCCGCCGAGGATCGCCTCGCGTGTCGCCTCCACCTGGCTGCCGAGCCCGCGGGGGACGTCCTGCTCCAGCTGGAGGGCCCGACCGGGCCGGACTTCGACGATCGGCTGGGGATCGAACACCTCGCCGGCGGCGGCCGACCCCTGGTCCTGCCCTTCGCCGGCGACGAGGCCTGGTGGGCGGCCCTCGCCGCCGCCGGCCTGGAGCCGCTCCGGGCCCTGACCACGGGTCCGGAGGGCGCGGCCGCGGTCATGGTGACCGCCGGGGCGGCTCCGGAGGGCCCGGCCCTGGTCGCGGCGGCGGCCGGGATTCCGGGCCGGCTCGAGCTCCGCCACGATCCGGCCCTCGTCGGTCGGCGGCTCGAGGCCGGCACCGAGCTGCTCGCCGATCTGCCCGCCCTGGCCGAACTCGCGGCCGCGCGGGGCGCCTTCTTCGAGCTGCTCGACCCGACCCTGAAGGTCCTGGCGCGGCGAGGCGACCGGGCGGTGATCGTCCAGGACCCGGCTCGCCGCCAGCTGTTCCTGGCCGAGCCCGAGAGCGCGAACGGCTGGCGCGAGAGCGCCGCCTTCCCGCTGCTGGTGACCCGTCTCCATCGGCTCCTGACCGAGGCCGAGGGCCGCTGGCGGCCGGAACCCGCGCCGGCCATGGCCGAGATCCAGGGCCGGGCGGCCGATCCGGCCCGCGCCCGTCCGGCCGCGCCGGCACGGCCGCGGGTCACCGAGTCCGATCTCGTCCCGGTGGTCGCCCTCCTGGCGCTCCTGGTGCTGGGCGCGCTGGCCTTCCTTCGTCGGCGCCCCTCGCCCCGCCGTGAATCCGCCGGCGGCCACTGATAGAATCCGCCCTCGAGCACGGAGAAGGAGTCGTCATGAGCCGCGTCTATCTCGTCGATCTGGGTCAGCATGTCGGTCAGGAAGTCGTCATCGACGGCTGGCTCGCGAACATGCGCTCCAAGGGCAAGCTGCACTTCCTCACCCTTCGCGACGGAACCGCCTTCCGTCAGGCGATCATGAGCAAGAAGGAGGTGAGCGAGGAGGAGTTCGAGACCTGCGGCCGGGCCGGCATCGAGTCGGCCGTGCGGCTGCGCGGCCTGGTCAACGCCGACGACCGCGCGCCCGGCGGCTACGAGCTGCACGTGAAGGGCTTCGAGCTGCTGGCCGAGGTCCACGATTACCCGATCGCCAAGCAGTCGAGCGACCAGAGCGGTCCCGGGCCCGACTTCCTGCTCGACCGCCGCCATCTCTGGCTGCGTTCGCGCAAGCAGCACGCGATCATGCGGGTCCGGCACCGGATCGCGATGACCATCCGCAACTTCTTCGACGAGCGCGGCTTCTGCAACGTCGACGCGCCGATCTTCACCCCCGCGGCCTGCGAGGGCACGACCACCCTGTTCGAGACCAAGTACTTCGACGGCCAGGCCTACCTGACCCAGAGCGGCCAGCTCTACATGGAGGCCGCGGCGATGGCCCAGGGCAAGGTCTACTGCTTCGGGCCCACCTTCCGGGCCGAGAAGAGCAAGACCCGCCGGCACCTCACCGAGTTCTGGATGGTGGAGCCGGAGATCGCCTACGCCGGTCTCGACGACGTCATGCAGCTCGCCGAGGACTTCCTCTGCCGCATCGTCGCCGACGTGCTCGAGCGCTGCCAGGAGGAACTCGCGACCCTCGAGCGCGACGTCAGCAAGCTCCAGGCGATCACCGGGCCCTTCCCGCGGATGAGCTACACCGAGGTGGTCGAGCGCCTGAACGCCGAAGGTCATCCCTTCGAGTGGGGCGGTGACTTCGGTGCGCCCGACGAGACCAAGATCGGCAGCTGGTCGGACAAGCCGATGATGGTTCACCGCTGGCCGAAGGACATCAAGGCCTTCTACATGGCGCCGGATCCGGAGAACCCGAAGGTCGTGCTCGGCGTCGACGTCATCGCGCCGGAGGGCAAGGGCGAGATCATCGGCGGTGCCCAGCGAGCCCACGATCTCGGCTACCTCGAGGATCAGATCGCGGCCCACGGGCTGCCGCGCGAGGCCTTCGAGTGGTATCTCGACCTGCGTCGTTACGGCGGCATCCCGACCGCGGGCTTCGGCCTCGGCCTGGAGCGGACCGTGGCCTGGATCACCGGCACCGAGCACATCCGCGAGTGCATCCCCTTCCCGCGGACGATCTACCGGATCACGCCCTGAAACTCAGTTGCCGCGCAGGGTCGCGACCGCATCGGCGAGCGCGCCTTCGGCCAGGCTGATCCCGAGCTTCGCCGTCCCGCCGCCGGGCACGACGTCGAGCGTGTCGCCGGCCACCGGGAAGAGGGTGACGTAATCCTCGTTCCAGGTGCCGAAGAGCCGGTGGAGCCGGAGCTCGACCCGGTGCCGCCCGAGGCTCCGGATCTCGGCCGAGCCGCGGCCGTCGGCGTCGAGCGCGATCCGGGTCAGCTGGTCGCCGGCTCCGTCCTCGTCGGTGAGGACCACCGTCGCCTTCTGGTCGTGGCGCAGGCCGCGGAACTCGGCGACGGTCACCTCGACGCGAGACGAAGGCTGGAGATCGAGCCGGACGAAGCTGGTCTCGACCCGATGGACCTCCCGGGCGAGGCCCTCGGCCTCGACCATGACCTCGACCGGCAGTCGCGGCACGATCACCTCCAGGGACTGCAGTCCCGGCACCAGGTCCCAGCGCCGGCAGACCAGGCCGCTCTCGAGGTCGCGGATCACCAGGCGCGCCTTGTCACGAGCCTGGTCGAGGCCACCGAATTCGAAGCGTATCCGCCGGGCGCGCAGGTCGATCGGCAGCTCGCCGAGGTCCATGATCTCGCCCGGCACGACCCGGAACTCACCGGCGAGGCTCTGGCGGCGAGCCTGATCGAGGAGGTCGTCGCCGGCCACGGGGTCGTGGAGGGTGGCGGCGAGGCCGAGGTAGCTCGTGGGGACGAGGTCGAGGTCGAAGCGGCCGTCCGGGCCGCAGCTCCCCAGCTCGAGGCGACGCCCATCGCGGTCCAGGACCTCGATGGCGAGGGCTTCGTCGGCCCAGGGCCCGGTCCGGAGCAGGCGCCCGCGAATCCGGGCCTGGCGCACCAGCACGAATTCGGCCTCCGCGCTGCCACGGGGCAGGGTCCGGTCGACGCCGACTCGTCCCGGGGCGCCGATCGTGACCAGAACGTCCGGCTTCGTGGCGACGCCCCGGATCTCGAACCGGCCGTCCTCGTCGCTCACGACTCCGTGACCGATGAAGCCGCCGTAGCGGAGACCGGCCGAGGGCCGGCGCGCGTCGACGGGCTGGACCCGCGGGCCGATGCCCGCGAGACCCCTGCCGTCCTCGTCGACGATTCGACCCGACACCAGCAGTGGTAGTTGCTCGAGGCGGAGGTCGCCGAGGTCGATGAGGCCGAGGTCGGGGACGACCACGGTCCCCAGGTCGGGCAGGTCGAATTCGACCGGGGCGCGGGCGCGATCGTGACCCCCGTCGACCAGGACGAGCTCGCCGTCGAGCTTTCCCGGTGTCCGGAATCCGCGGGGATCGAAGCCACCATGCAGGATGCCCTCGGCGTCGCTGCGGATGGTCAGGCTCGGCCTGCCGGCCGGGAATCGGAAGTGGAAGCCACGGTCCGGCAGGCCTTCACCATCAGGACCGATGGGTCGGCAGCGAAAGCGCAGGATCTCCGGCGTGACGGTCAGGCTCAGGTCGATCAGGGGCTCGTCCGCGGTCGGACCCGCGACCTGCGTGGGGGCCACGTGCCCGCGACTCTGGTCCTCGAGCTCGATGGTCAGGTCGAAGTTCCGGTCGAGAGCCACCGGTTCGAGCCGCGCCCGGCCGCCGATCAGGCGCCCGATCCGATTCCGGTTCGGGGTTTCCGGGTCGCCGATCTTGACCTGGCCGTCGGGGGTCAGGGGCCGGCCCTGCGGGTCGACGAGACGGAGCATGATCGCACCGTGCGGCGGCAGTTCGAGTTCGAAGGTCTCGCCGGCCCGATGGCGGTCCTCGACCCAGGCGCTCGGGTCCGGATGGAAGGCGCCCTCGACGCCGATCGCTCCGTGCTGGTTCCGGGGCAGCAGGAAGGTAAGGCGGCCGTCCGCCGGGCTGAGGAGGGTCTCCCGCCAGGATTGTTCGGCGACGAAGGGATCGCGGAGCTGGCCCGGCCGCGTGCCCAGGGCGACCGGGACGTCGGCGCGCGCGCCACCGCCCCGCTCGCGAACCATGACCTCGATCCGGTCCTGGGCGGCCATCGTCAGGACCATCTCCTCGCTGCCCGGAAAGAGGACGTGGCTGAACTCGAAGGAGACCGAGGCTCCGGTGAGGCCCAGGGCGGGCGCCGGTCCCCCTGCCATCTTCGCCAGGAGCTCGCCCTTCAGGGCGATCAGGAGATGGCGACCTTCGGGCGGCCGGTAGCTGAAGCGCCCGCGCTCGTCGCTCTGGCCGAGGATGGGGGTGACCTCGGCCACGTCGAAGCCCACGACGGCGTGCCGTTCGGCGTGATAGGCCGCCAGGCGGCGCGCGCCGAGGATGAAGATCGTGGCGTCGGCGACCGCCTCGCCGGACTCGTCCACGAGTCGCAGCGATCGCCAGGCCTGGACGCCGCGCTCGTCGTCGAGGATGCCGGCCAGCGCCCCGCCGGTCAGCGGTCCGGGCTCCGCGCCCGGGGGCGAGGCCTCGACCCGGCGGGCCCGGCCGACCGGTTGGTCGGTCGTCGTCGGTATCTCCTCGATCTCGCCGCGCCCGTCGAGCTGAACCTCGTCGGCGAGGAAGCGCGGCAGGGCGAGTCCGATCCCGAGGAGGAGCAGGAGCAGCATGACCACGCCGATCACCAGGCCCGAAGCCCTCAACGTTCGGCTCCGAAGAGGGCGCGCAGATCGATCCGTTCCTCGGTGCGGGTGAGGCGCAGCTCGTGGCGACGACCGTCCGCGCGCTCCAGCCGGACGAAGGTGGGCAGCCGCGGCACGATCAGGTGCTTCGCGCGCTCGCCGACGCGGATGGCCGCGGCCGGTAGGTCTCCGCTCTTCGGATCGAGGACCACGACCGCGACCTCCGGTTCGTCGCCACGGCGGGGGGGATCGAAGACGAGGTCGACCGCCCGGGCCTCGAGTTCGAAGGCCTGGAGGCCGAGGTCGAGGCTCGCGCCCGACTCCAGCGCCAGATCGTCGGCGAGGACCTGACGGCCGAAACGCGCGGCCCGGCGCATGCCCAGCACGAGGCGCTCGGCGACGATCCGCGGCGCGACGTGGCGGAAGCTGCCGTCCGCCCTGAGCTGGACGTGGCCCTTGGTCCCCGGGTCGCACTCGATCGTCAGCATGAGGTCGTCGGCGACGAGACCCTCGGGGATGCCGATGCGACCGCGGAGTTCCGCCATCGGTCGCAGCCGGATCTCGAGGTCGATCTGGCCGCGGACGACGCGGCGCCGGTCCTCGATCATGCCTTCGGCCTGGCAGGTGAGTTCGAAGTCCGTGGCCTCGATCGTCCCGCGCAGCTCGAACCGGCCGTGGCGGTCGCTGCGGAAGTTCGGTCCCAGCCAGGTTCGGGACCGCCGTTCGTCCGGCGAGAGCCGGAACCGGCAGTCCGGCAGCGGCCGGCCCTCGTCGTCGAGCACCCGGCCCGCGGCGAGGATCGACGGGGCCTCGAGCCGGAGATCACCGAGTTCCTGGATCGTTCCGTCTGGTTGCGACTCGATCTTGAAGTCATGAAGTCCGCGACCTTCCAGCCGGCCCTCGTGCCAGTATTGGACCTCGACCTCGGCGCGCCGGGCACCGGCCTGCGGATCGAAGCCGAAGACCAGGCGTCCGTCGGCATCCGCGTCGACGTCGAGGTTCACCAGGCGGCGACCGTCGACCGCGAGCCGAAGTCGCAGGGGCGTCGCGGCGAGGGGGCGGCCCTCGCGATCGAGGACTCGCAGCGCGGCCCGGCGTCGGAAGGGCTCGATCACCTGCTCGGCGATGACCAGCTCGCCGGGACGGCTCGGTCCGCCGAGCCGGAAGGTCGTCACCCGACCCAGGTCCTGCCTGACCGGGCGGATGGTGCCGATGATGGTCGCGCCGACCTCGACCGGCTCGATCAGCTGGCTCGGGGCGGCCAGTCGTTCCTCGACGTGGTTGAAGCTGAAGTAGTCGCCCGGCCCCTGGCTGAAGCGCAGGGCCGCGGGGAAGGGCTCGCCCTGAGGGTCGACGAAGTCCACGCGGACGGAGCCGTGGTCGGGAATGACGAGTTCGATGATCGTGCCGTCGTCCGGCTCGGGATCGAGATCCGCGGCGACCTCGTGGCGCAGCGCGCCGCCCACCACCACTCGCCAGGGGCGACCTCGCTGGCGCCGATCGGGCAGGGGGACGCGCAGGCTGGCGTCGAGCGGGTCGCTGCGTCCGATCAGGAGGCCACGACTCTTCGACTCGGGCGAACTCAGGATGATCGGGATGCCGCCGAGTCCGCGGCCGTCCTGGGCGACGGTCCGGACGGTGACCGCGGCATCGTCGCGATCGAGCGGCAGACGGATCTCGCGCCAGGCGGCGCGGTCCACCTTCGCCATCGCGCTGGCCGTGGCGGAGAAGGCGAAGACGCGACTGCCGACCGGCGGGAAGGCGATCAGGCAGTGGCCCTCGTCGTCGCTGCGTAGCGGCCTGACCAGCCGGCGCAGGTCGGCCTCGTGCCACCGCAGTCGAGGACCCGGCTCCGTGGGGATCGGCAGGCCCGGGACGACCAGGTAGACCTCGGCCCCCGCGATCGGTTCCCCGCCCTCCGCCTCGACCACGCGGATCAGGAAGCGCTCGTCCGCGCCGTCATCCCCGATCGGGGCCCGGACCGGGTCGCTGGTCACCGGGCCGGACGCCGCCACCGGAAGCGTCGCGTGGCGCCGTGCCTGGCGCGCCGTCTCGGTCTCTTCGGACGTCGCCACGCCGCCGGCGTCGAGCCGGGCCGTCGTCCCCGCGCGGAATCCGAGCGCGACCCAGACGGCGAGGGCGAGCAGGAGCAGGAGCAGAGACCAGAGGACCTTGTTCATCGCTGGGCGATCTTCCTTCGGGTCGCGCCATGGTCGCATGGGGAACTCCGCAGTTGAAGCATGCACTTCGAGCGCTTCGACCGGCCGGCGGACCTGCCGGCTGGGCAGCCGGCGCTCCGCGGTCCACCCGGAGTATGGATGCGCAGCCGCTCGGAGCTTGAGTGCGCAGCAGGCGCTGCGCGGTCCAACCGGAGCGCCAGCCGCTGGCTGGCCTAGTCGGACTCGCCGGTTGCCTGCCTTCGCGACGGCAAGCTGACCGCACTTGGATTCATCTTCGTCTCGGAGACCTCGACGAAGAGCCGGCCAGCGGCCGGCGGACCTGCCGGCTGGGCAGCCGGCGCTCCGAGGCGTCGTCGACAGCAATCGGGCTTGGGATGCGCAGCGGGCGCTGCGCGGTCCACCCGGAGCGCCAGCCGCTGGCTGGCCTAGTCGGACTCGCCGGTTGCGTGCCTTCGCGACGGCATGCTCACCGCACTTGGAATCATCTTCGTCTCGGACAGCTCGACGAAGAGCCGGCCAGCGGCCGGCGGTCCTGCCGGCTGGGCAGCCGGCGCTCCGAGGCGTCGTCGACAGCAATCGGGCTTGGGAGGCGCAGCGGGCGCTGCGCGGTCCACTCGGAGCTTGGAGGCGCAGCCGCTCGGAGCTTGAGTGCGCGCCCGGCGCTGCGCGGTCCAACCGGAGCGCCAGCCGCTGGCTGGCCTAGTCGGACTCGCCGGTTGCGTGCCTTCGCGACGGCATGCTCTCCGCACGCGGATTCATCTTCGTCTCGGAGACCTCGACGAAGAGCCGGCCAGCGGCCGGCGGACCTGCCGGCTGGGCAGCCGGCGCTCCGAGGCGTCGTCGACAGCAATCGGGCTTGGGATGCGCAGCGGGCGCTGCGCGGTCCACCCGGAGTGTGGATGCGCAGCCGCTCGGAGCTTGAGTGCGCAGCAGGCGCTGCGCGGTCCAACCGGAGCGCCAGCCGCTGGCTGGCCTAGTCGGACTCGCCGGTTGCGTGCCTTCGCGACGGCAAGCTGACCGCACTTGGAATCATCTTCGTCTCGGAGACCTCGACGAAGAGCCGGCCAGCGGCCGGCGGACCTGCCGGCTGGGCAGCCGGCGCTCCGAGGCGTCGTCGACAGCAATCGGGCTTGGGAGGGGCAGCGGGCGCTGCGCGGTCCACTCGGAGCTTGGAGGCGCAGCCGCTCGGAGCTTGAGTGCGCGCCCGGCGCTCCGAGGTTCTTTCCCGTCGGACCGCGGAGCGCCTGCTCCGCCTCCTCCTCCAGGCCGCTACCCGTTCCCTCTGCGCAGCCGGCGCGGCGCGGTCCACTCGGAGTTTGGAGGCTTCACCGACGGATCTCCCGGGTTAGGATGCGGGGGCGCCGGGCTCGTTTCCGGCCGCGCATGCGAGAGGAAGGCGATCATGAAACTCCTGGCTCCCACGCTGGTCGTCGTGGCGCTGGCCATCGGCCTCTTCGGCTGGCTGCACTTTCGTGATCTTGGCGACGAGACCTTCGTCGGGGACGGGCCGGCCTCCGTCGTCGAGGACGAGGTCGAGGCGCCGTCCGAGACGGCCCGGCGCGTGCCGCGGCCCGAGCTCGAGGAGCCCGCGGCCGCCACCCCTTCGGCTGCGCCGACCTCAAGCCCCCTCGAGGCTCCGCCCGCCGAGGGTGTCGCGATCCGCGTGGTGAGGGCCGAGAGCGGCGCGGCCGTGCCCGGCATCGACCTCTACTATGTCGACGAGGAGGCCATGTTGATCGCGGCCAAGGAGGAGGTCCGGTCGATCTTCCACTACTTCCAGACCCACGGTCGGCACTACCGCAGCGACGCCGAGGGTCGGCTGCTGGTGCCCCGCTCCAGGCAGAGGGTCCAGCTCCTGGCCATGAACGAGAGCGAATGGGGCGAAGGCCGGCTTCACGAGGGGCAGGACGAGCTGGTCATCGAGGTCCGTCCCCAGCGCGCCGTGAACGTCCGCGTCGTCGATGTCGCCGGAGCGCCGGCGATCGACGTCCCGGTCGCCTGGCGCCTTCGCGGCGACGACGGCCGGGGCTACGACGTCGCGAGCGCACGCACCGACGCGCCCGCGGGGCGTTGCCGCCTGATCCACCGCGATCGGCGGCGCAACGGCGGCACCTGGCGCCACGTCGTCGCGCTGCAAGGGGCCTTCGCGGAGCCGGTCGAGGCGGCCATCGACCCCGAGGCTCTGCCCGAGCGGGAGATCCTGCTGGTGCAGCCCGCCGCCGGCGTGATCGAGGTGGAGGTCGTGGATGCCGAGGGCGAGCGGATCGAGAACGTCGTCTTCTGGCTGAACGCCCACCCGGTCGGGCCCGGGGCCGAGGAAGATCCACGGGCGGAGTCCTGGAATCGCGAGCGGATGATCCACGGCCTCGTCCGCGCCGGCCGGGCGCGGCTCGGGCCGGTCGGACTCGGGCTCGAGCTGGTGGTCACCCTGATGGACCACGAACGTCGCCTCCACGATCCGCAGAGCCTCACCGTCACCGGCCCGACCGCGGCCGGCCAGTCGGTGCCGCTTCGTTTCGTCCTGCCGGCCTGGAGCGATCGCTGCATCCTGAGCGGTCGCCTCCTCGACGAGGCGCAGGAAGCCCTGGCCGCGACCAGGATCGAGGTCCAGGACGAGCTCCGAAGTCGCGCCTGGACGAATCGGGACGGTCGGTCCTGTTCGACCGACGCCGACGGCCACTTCGAGATCGCCCTGGAAGCGAAGCCCCAATCCGAAGGCGAGCGTCGCATCGCGGTCTTCAAGCGGTCCAGTGAGGACCCGAAGGCGGAGAAGGCCGAGGTGGACATCAGCGGCTGGGCTGCCGGTCGCCACGAACTCGGCGACCTGATCCTGCGTCCGCCGCCAATCGTCGCCAGCGGTCGCGTCCTCGGACCCGACGGCGGCGGCGTCGCCGGGGCCACGGTCCAGGCCCGGCCGGTCGCGGAGGAGCCCGGGCAGCCGAGGGTGTTCCTCGGCTGGGACGAGGCCCAGGGCCGGACCGACGCCGAGGGTGCCTTCGTCCTGCGCGGCGACCTCGAGGACGCCGAGATCATGGTGGCCGCGGCCAGGGAAGGGCTGCGGGCCGACGAGATCAGGGTGGCGCGCGGGAGTCGGGAACTCGAGCTCCGGATGCATGCGCTGGCCCGTTTCACGGTCAAGCTCGAGGTCGCCGAGGGCACCGCTCGCGAGGAACTCTACGTCGGCCTCGAACCGGCGGAGAAGCCCTTCCATGGCGGCGGGAACCGCCTCCGCGACGATGGCGTCTTCACCGCGGAGGTGGAGGGCGGTCGGTACCGCTTCCGGGTCGCGGGTCGTCCGCAGGGTCGCGATCCCCAGATCGTCCACGAATCCGTGGTCCTCGACCTGGTCGCCGGCGAGGAACTCGACCTCGGCACCCTCCGGATCGAGCGAATCGGCGTCGACCTCCTCCTCCGGGTCGAGCTGCCGGCGGGCGCGACGGAGCACTCCCTGCCCGGACGGGTCCTGGCCTTCGTGCCCGACGCCACCGAACCGGTTGCCGAGCAATGGCGGACACTGAACGGAGAAGCGATCCGGCTGCACGTGCCCGCGCTCCCGGTCGAGGTCGAGATCCAGGCGGGCGGCTACCGATACCGGCGAAACCGCATCGACCGGCGCGAGGCCACGATCAAGCTGGAACGCGGTCTCGAAGTCCGGCTCGAGTGTCCCGCCCTCGGCGACCTGGGCGAAGGCGTCACCCTCCAGCTCAAGCTCCTTGACGCCGAGCATGGTCGAGCACGGCCCCACCTCACCGGAGCGGAGTCCCTGCCGCTCCAGGGCGGTCGCGTGACCTGCTACGTCCCGGAACCGGGTCGCTACGACTGCCAATGGACGGCTCTGATCCGGAGAGGTGGTGGGCTCTACGGCCGCGAGGTCCGCACGACGACGGTCCAGCAGATCGAGGTGAAGGAGAGTTCCTCGCCCCAGGAATTCGAACTCGAGCCGGATCGCGAGGCCATCCTCCGGACCCTGGCCGAGCTGCGCGGCAACGAGGAGGACGACCCTTGATCGCCGTCGCGCGGGCCGCCGCCCTCGTCGCGACGGTCGCGGTCTCATCGCCGCGCCGAGGTCGCCGATGAAGCGTTCCGGCCCGCTCCTCGCGGCAGGCGCCCTCGTCCTGCTCCTGGCACTCGTCGTCCTCTGGCGCTTCCTCGGCGCCGAGGCCGGTGGCGGCCTCGACGGCCCGGCCGGTGACGAGGCCGCGGTGATCGCGCCCGAGAGCGGCAGTCGGAACGGCGCGCGTCCCGCGCGCGTCAGCGAGTCGATCGTATCGCTTGCCGACGAGGAGCAGATCGGCGGCGAGCTGGTCGTCCTCGGGCCGGTCGAGGAGGCCGACCCACACGGCATTCGCGTCCGCGTGGTCGAGGTCGCGACCGGGGCGCCGTTGCCCGGAGTCGACGTCTTCGTCGACCGCGGGGAGCTGGACTACCGCCTGCTCTTCGGTCTGCAGCTCTCGATCGCCGAGCTGATGCGCGACCACGCCCGGCGCTTCCGCAGTGACGCGAAGGGCGAGGTCTGGCTGCCGCGCCCGGACGAGCAGGGCATCGCGACGGTGATCGACGCCCGGCGCTTCGGCCAGGTCGAGTTGTGGCACCACTCGCGCGATCTCCTCCTCCTCGTCCACGAGCTGAAGAGCCTCGCGGCGCGCGTGGTCGAGGCCGACGGTCGACCCGCCGCCGGAATCCCGGTGGCCTGGTCGCGCGGCGAGGGGGCCGGCCGCCGCGTCGTGCTGCGCGAATTCAGCGGCCCGGACGGCCGGGTCTCCCTGCCGCTCGCGACCCTCGATCCCGCCGACACCGAACCACACGAGCTGGCGATCGAGGGCCTGTTCGCCGAACGCGTCGCCCGAACCTTCGACCCGGCCCTGCCACCGATCGAGCCGATCGAACTGGTCCTACCGCCGCACGGGCGCGTCGAGGTTCTCGTTCGTGGTCGCGACGGGGGCGCGCTCGCCTACGGGCCACATCGGGTCTCGCTGGGCGCCGGCGGTGGTCCCGAGGATCGCGTCTGCCTCCTCCCGCGCGACGGCCGGGCCTGCCTCGAGGTGGTCGGCCTCGACCTCGGGCTCGATGCCTGGATGGACAGCCAGTTGCTCGCCGACTTCGAGCCGCTCCGGCTCGAATTCGCCGGGCCGACCCGGGCGGGCGAGACCGTGACCGTCGAGCTGCGGCCGCCGGAGGCCCTCGATCGCTGCGTCCTGACCGGTCGCGCGGTCGCGGTGGGCGGGCCGCTGATCGGCGCGCGCCTCGACCTCGAGTTCCAGGGCAACGACGGCGAGGGCAACGACATCGGCTGGACCGCGCAGGGACGCTGCGACGATTCCGGCCGGTTCCGCATCGGCCTCCGCCCGGCGCGGCCGGAGGCCCGGCTCGATCGCCTGGTGGTCGTCGCGCGTCGCGACGACGAGGCTCCGGCCCGCGGTCAGGTCGAACTCCCCGAACTTGCCGTCGGCCTCCACGATCTCGGCGACGTCGTACTCCGGCCCGAGGGTTTCCTCCTGTCCGGTCGGGTGATCGATCGACAGGGCGAGGCGATCCCTGCGATCGGACTGCGGATCAAGGGCCACGCTCCAGCCGGCGGCGCGGCCGATCCCGCCGGCGTGATCGACTGCTTCACCGATCGCGCGGGCGCCTTCAGCTGCTACGGCTCGATCACGGCCGCGGAACTCGATCTTGGCCTGAACAGCCACGACTACTTCCTCGAGGAGGACCGGGTTCCGAACGGTGCGCGGGGCCTCGATCTGGTGGCGAGTCGACTGGGCAGCCTCCGGCTGCGCTGTGTCGCGCCGGATGGCCAGCCGGTCCTTGGCCTGCTGGTCGAGATCGAGCGCGGCTCCAGACTGATCTACGTCGCCGTGACCGACCAGAACGGGCGGCTGCAGGTCGGACTCCGGCCCGGTCCCTTCACGATCACGATCAGGCAAGGGCGGTCGACGGCGCGGGCGCTGCTTCGGCGCGAGGGTCTCGTCCTGCCCGAGGGCGGCGAGCTCGACCTGGGCGATCTGGTCGTGGAGGGGCTCTCGAACAGCCTGCGCGTCCTCCTCCTCGATCCGGCGGGCGAGCCGCTCCTGAACGGCCATGTCGACTATCGCCTGCTGGCGCCCGCGGATGGCCGACTGGTCGCGACCGGGCGCGCCGCACTCAGTCGCGGCTACTTCGAGGTCCTCCACGACTCGCTCCCGCTCGACATCGACCTGGAGGTCGAGGAGCGCGGCTGGGCGCGTGGCCGGCTGGAGGAGGGCGAGAACGGCCTCCGGCTCCAGGCCGGACCGGTCGTCATCCTCGACTTCGGAAGCCTCGATTGGCTCCCGGAGGAGGTCGGCGTCTGGAGCGGCCTCGCGCCGGAGGGCGACGGCGAGCAGCGGATCCGCGGCGCGCCCGGTCGGCGCGGAAGCGGCAAGGTCGGCCTGCGTCTGGCGCGGCCCGGTCGCTATCGCGTCGATCTCCAGATCGGCCTCGACGGGCGCAGGACCCATGTCGCCCGCTGGCTGACGACCGTCGCGACCAGCCCCCGGATCGAGGTCACGGACTCGACCGCGGAGCAGGTCTTCGGGATCCCGCTCGATCGCACGGCGGTGACGCGCCTGATCGCCGAGCTCCAGGCGCGCTGAGGCCCGCCGTCGGCGGCAATCGAGAGAACGCTGTCCATCCGGGTTCCGCTCGGGCAGGATGGCTCTCCGGGCAGAACGAGCAGGGGCGTGGATGAAGGGCAAGTCGGGCATCACCATCGTCGTCGTCGGCCTCGCCCTCGGGTTCGGTCTGGTGCTCCTCCTCCGCGGCTTCGCCGAGGTCGACCCGGATCTCGCCCGCCGGCCAGGAGCGATCGACGCCGACGCCGACGGCCGGCCCTCGGCGCCGCGGCGCGTGGCCGAGCGTCCCGCCCGCGCCCTGGTCCAGGGTGACCAGGCCACGGAATCGCCCTCGACTTCCTTCATCCCCGCGATCGGAACCGAGGCCGAGGCCCCCGGTGGTGGTCTGCTCGTTCGTTGTCTCGAGGCCGGCAGTCGCGCGGCGCTGGCCGACGTCACGGTCTGGGTCGAGGACGAGGAAGGCGACCCCTGGCGCCGGGCGCTCGACCATCCGGACGGAGATCTGCCCGGTCCGCGCGCCCGGCGCTACCGGAGCGACCGCCACGGCCTGCTCCGCATCCCGGAGGCGCTCCCCGATCGCCCCCGGCGGCTCACCGCCATGACCGCCGACCGCCATGCCTGCGCGCTCGATCGGAACGCCCTCGGTGGTGGTGAACTCGTCCTCGAACTCCGGCCGATGAAGCTGGTCGAGGTCGCGGTCGTCGATCGGGCCGGACGTCCCCTGGCCGGCGCCCCGGTCGAATTCCGGGTCGCGTCCTCGGCGCCCCTCGCCTCGGCCGCTGCGCTGCGGACCCGAGTTCGGACCGCGGGCCCGGGGGGTCGAGCCTGGCTGCCGCTCCTCCGGAGGGCGGACGATCCCGAAGGCTCCGGTGTGGTCATGCTCGGTGGGCTTCTGGGCGAGGCGGTCGGTCGGCCGATCGACGCGGCGGCGCCGCCCACACAGCCGATCCGCCTGGTGGCGCCGGCGACCGGCTCGGTGCTCGTCCGGCGCCAGGGTCCCCGCCTGCCGGGGCCGCCGCGGCGCCGCTCGCTCCTGATCGAAGAGGCGGGCGCGGCCGGCACGACGACGGATCACGGCGGCCTGCTCCATCGGGCCGGGCTCCTGCTCGACTTCGCGGGCGAGAGCCTGCGGGTCGACTTCGTCGCCATCGGTCTCGATCTCCGCCTCGGACTCGTGCCCGAGGCCCTGGCGCCCGATGCGACCGTCACCGTCAGGACCCGCGGCCCGAGTCGGGCGGGCGAGCTGGTGACCATCGACCTCGAAGCCGCGCCCGAGGACGAGCGCCTGGTCTTCGTCGGCCGCCTGCTCGACGAGGACGACCGACCGCTCGGCGAGGCGCGCGTCGTGCCTCGGATCACCGGGCGCGACGGCGCGGACGATCACCGGGCGCGGAGTTCGCCGCCACAGCCGACCGACATCGAGGGCCGCTTCGCCTTCGCGTTGCCGCCGGTCGACGAGTCGATGCGTCAGGGGTTCGAGGAGCCCGAACTGGTCCTCGTCGTCACGGCGACGGATGACTCCCTGCGCGAGTACCGCTGTCCGATCGGCCTCGGTCCCGGCCGGCAGGACCTGGGCGATCTCCGGCCGCGGTCGCAGCCTCTCCTCGTGGCCGGTCAGGTCCGGGACGGCCTCGGTCGGGGCGTCCCCGGCGTCCGTATCAGCGCGCGTCCCTACCATCGCGGCGACCGCTCCGATCGACCGCGGGGCCGGAGATTCCTGACCCGCAGCGACGCCGAGGGTCGCTACCTCATCCGTGGCGACGGCGGGCCGGGGGAGATCCTGGTCCGTCCCGAGGCCGGCGCGCGTTTCGGCGAGTCCCGCATCGTCCTGACGGGGAGCCACGACGTCGATTTCGTGGTGACCCGCCTGGCGACGCTCCGGGCGACGATCCTCGCCGCCGACCCGGCGATCCTCGACCGGATCACGCTCGAGGTCGTGGAACGATCCCATGAGGAACTCCTGTTCTCGATTCCCCGCGACGGCCGGCTCGAGGTCGAGATCCCACCCGGTCGCTACTACTTGAACCTTCGCCTGGGGCGTGAACGCCTCTCCTGGGAGGTCAACGGCCAGGAACTCGTCGTCGCCGAGGGCGAGGTCGTCGACCTGGGCCGGATCGAGGTCGATCGCAGCACGAAACTCCTGCGGCTGCGGGTCGAGGACGCCGAGGGTCGGCTTCTGGGCGAGCTCGCGACCCGCTGGCGCCACGCTCCCCCGGGCGAGGAGATGGGGCCGTACTGGACCGAGGCCGGGATCGTCCGCGGCGAGCTGGTGATGGCCGTGCCGGCGCTGCCGGTCGAGGTCGAGATCCAGGCTCCCGGCTATCGGACGCTCCGCCAGGTGATCGAAGGCTCGCCCGCGACCTTGGTCCTCAGGCCCCTGATCCAGATCAGCCTGCGGCCGGGCGGCGGGCGCGAGCTGCCGCCGGACGTGGAGATCCTGTTCAGCCTGCGCGAGGCCGAGGGCCCGCGTTTCGAGGAGCTGACCTCCGGACGTTGCTCGCGGGCGCGGCCGGAGTGCCGGCTGGCGCTGCCCGCGGCCGGCCGCTACCTCGTCGACCGGTTCATCGTCGTCGCGGTCGGCGGGCGTAGCGAGAGCGAGATCATGAGTCCGGGACCGGGCAACCTCATCTCCGTCGGCGAGGTCGCGGGCGACCAGGAGTTCAGCATCGCGATCGATCGCGACGAGTTCGATGCCATCGTCGCCGAGCTGCGGCGCGTTCTCGGGGAGGATGGGCGATGAGCGCGCGTCCGGTCGCGCGCGAGATCCGCGACCTCCACGAGGTCGTCGAGGTCGAGCCCGGGCCGGAGCTGCGGGTCCGGCTCGAGAACCTGCCCGAGCTCCTTCGCGGACAGATCGTCCTCACCTTCCGCGATCGCCTCGGCACCGCCGGCCGCGTCGTCTTCGCGGCGGGCAGCGGCCCGGAGCGGAGCCTGCGTCTGCCCGGGCCCGGCCGTTATCATGTCGACCTGCAGCAGAGCGTCGTGCCCGGACTGCGGAGGGCGCGTGACGGCAAGGCGCTGGTCACGCCGGAGCGGGTCGAGATCGAGACCATGGATCCGGTTCCGGTCCTTCGCTTCACGCTGCACGAGGAGATCCTGGAGATGATCACGGAGGAAGCGAAGCGATGAGGCGAGCGAGCTGGCTCCTGCTGCTGGGCATCCTGATCCTGCTGGGCGCCGTCGTGGTCGTCCTCGAGGCCGTCGCCGATCGCGAGGAGGAACGCATGATCGACCGGCCGCCGCCGGTCGGCGCGGACGGGAACGAAGCCCCGCCGAGCTGTGCCGAGCGAGGCACGATCGCCGTCGAGGAAAGGCTGCGCGAGCCGGCGAAGTGAAGGTTATGCTCGAGGCCGTCTCGTCCGGAGATCGTCATGCGGATCCTGATCGCGATCGTCGCCCTGCTCGTGCTCGCCGGCGCGGCACTCCTGCTGTTCCGGTTCGCCGGTGGCGATGAGGCGGGCCTCGGTCGGGGCCCTGCCCTGGAAGAAGAGGCCGAGAGCACGCCGCGGCCCCAACGCGTCGCGCGGCCCGAACGGGCGCCGCACTCGACCCTGGGCGCCGATCAGGCGGTGGGCGCCGCCGCGACCACGACCGAGCCGATCGAGGAGCCGTCTCCGCCCGAGGAGATCGAGGAGGGCGTGATCGTCGAGACCAGCGACGAGGAGATCCCGGCGCTGGTGCACGGGCGCCTCCGGCCCCTTCCCGGCGGCAACATCCTCGGGCTCTCCCCCTGGCTCATGGCGACCGAGGGCCCGAACCGTTCCGACCAGGACCAGATGGGCCGGGTCGAGGAGAGCGGCTTCTTCGAGATGGGCATCACCCCGGACCGCCTCCATGACCTCGTCGTCCGCGACCCCTGGGGACACGAACTGCTTCGCGTCCGTGATCTGCGCGTCGCCCTGGGCGAAGACCGCGACCTCGGCGACCTCTACGTCGACTCGCGCGCGGTGGAGCTCTCGCTCCGTTTCCATCACGGCGTCGGTCTCGCCGGGCGCGCCGGCCTGGTCCAGGCGGTTCCCGTGGACGGCAACGAGGTCCTCGCCACCGGGGTCGTGAAGCTCGACGGCGTGCTCAAGCGCGATTCGGGCGGCGGCCTGATCACCGAGGCCCGGCGCCTGGTGGTGCCCGCCTTGCCGGTCGAGATCCGGATTCTCATCGATGGTGTCCGCCTGCTCCGCTATCGGTTGGACCAGCCGGAGGCGGTCATCGTGGTCCAGCCTGGCATCCGGAAGGAGGTCGTCTTCGACCCGGCGGTGACGATCGATCCGGAGGACCGCCTGGTCCTGGAGTTCCATCTCGACCGGGAATTCGGCGTGGGCGACGACTACGTGATCGAGGGCGAGCGGGTCTCCGGACCGGTCGCGCTGCCCGACTACGGCGACTATCGGGTCGTCCTGCGCCACGATGATCTCGAGGACGGCCATGTGGTCGAGAGCCTCATCATCGGCCAGGGTCTCGATCGCGAAACCGTTCGGGTCAGCGAGGACGACCCCGGTCCGATCCGCCTGTCACTCAGCCCGCAGGCGATCGAGATCCTCCGCGATCAGGTCGGGCGCAAACCCTGACCGACCGGCGGAGACCCTTCTCGTCGGTCGAAGGGTATCGGTGAGCGGCGGCCGCCCTCCCGGTCGGATCGTCGCAAGCGGTTGCTTCCCGAACCCTCGCCTTGCGTCGAGCGGAGCGGTCTCGGACCATGGCCCGGCGCGGGGGAGGGAAGTGAGCGCGGGGGCGAAGCGATCGAGACGCGATGAGCGAAGCCGAGAAGAAGTCGATCCTGGCCGAAGCCCGATTTCCGGTGATCGTGCTCTCGATCACCATGCTGGCGCCCATCGTGGTGGCGATCGGCCTGGTGATCTGGAAGACCAACCAGATCGAGTCCGAGCGCCGGCAGGGTCGGCCGAGTGACCTGGTGGAGGAAGTGCCCGCCGGTTCGATCCGCCTCACCGTCACCGCGCCGGGCTTGATCGCCGGCCACCTCGTCGTCTCGCGGCTCGACGCCGAGGGCCAGAAGGAGCGCAGCGTCGAGCTGGAGGTCCGATCCGGCCTCGCGCGTGGCGACCTCGACTTCGGCGAACCGCCCTTGTCGATCCTGATCGAGAGCGAGGCCCACGAGGCCCGACGCCTCGAGGTCCGACTTCGCCGCGTCACCGTCGCCCTGGACCCGCTCGAGGACCGTTGATCGCGAGCGTCTTCTCGCGTTCGATGGTCATGCCGGCCAGCGGCCGGCGTTAGGGACCGCGGAGCGCCTGCTCCGCAATTCCTGGATCGGCTTCGGACCGCGGAGCGACTGCTCCGCCACGTCCCGGCCACCTCCCGGCGAGAACGCGAGGCGCAGCCGGCGCTGCGCGGTCCCCTCGGAGCGCCAGCCGCCCGGAGCGCGTCGTCGGAGTTCGAATGCGCAGCCGGCGCCGCGCGGTCCCCTCGGAGCGCCAGCCGCTGGCTGGCCTAGTCGAACTCGCCCGTCGCTCGCGGTCTCGCCTCGACGATCTCGTCGCCGTCGGAGTCCTCGTCGCCCTGGTCGCGCCGTCGAAAGGCCGGCCAGCGGCCGGCGGACCTGCCGGCTGGGCAGCCGGCGCTCCGGAGCGCGTCGTCGGAGTTCGACTGCGCAGCGGGCGCTCCGGAGGGCGTCGTCGGAGTTCGAATGCGCAGCCGGCGCTGCGCGGTCCTGCCGAGACGCAGCCGGCGCTGCGCGGTCCGGGTGCTGCGCGGTCCGATCGGTGCTTCGACCGGTTTCGCATCGAATCGACGGTGATGATCCGGCATCGCGGCGGGGTTTCGGGACCGAGAGAATGGACATTCCTTCCGGTCCGCCGCTCCGCTGGGCCATAATGCGGCGGACGAGAGACGAAGCCCGATCGGGCCACCGAGGCGCAGACCGACAGGCGAGGTGAAGGAGATCAGCGATGACGAGTCGATTCCTTGATGGGCTGTGCCGGCGGTTCGGCATCGTTCCCCTGGCGCTGGTGGTTCTGGCGGGCCTTCTGCCGGCCCAGACCACGGCCATCGAACGCGTGGTGGTCGGCAATCTGGGTGACAACCTGGGCACCCGTATCGCCCCGGCCGGAGACTTCGATGGCGACGGCGTCCAGGACGTCCTGGCCTCGGCGCCCTTCGTGCCGGTCGGCGCCAGCGGCCAGCTGCGCATCCTCTCGGGTCTGAGCGGCGCGGAGATCTGGCAGTACCCGCGGACGAGCGTTTCCCCTTACCTCGGTCGGGCCCTCGCCTGCCCCGGCGACCTGAACGGCGACGGCATTCGGGACATCCTCACCATGGGCTTCGATGACGTCAACGGCATCTACGTCGTCCACGCCATCTCGGGCGCCAGTGGCGCCACCCTCTACATCATCGGCGGCAGCTCCATGCTCTCGGACTGGGGCGACAACATCGTGCCGCTCGAGGACCTGAACGGTGACGGCGCACCCGAGTTCCTCCTGTCCGAGTCCGCGAACCTGAACACCGGCGCCTTCCCGGGGGTCGTGACCGTCTATTCCGGCGCCAACGGCAACATCCTGAACGCGCTCAGCGGTCCGATCCCGCTCGGGTATTTCGGCCGGTCCGTGGTCGCCATCGACGACGTCGACGGCGACGGTGTGACCGACCTCGCGATCTGCGGCACCGACCTGATGGTGATGTGCTCGGGGGCGACCCTGGCGACCTTCTACTCGATCACCGGCAGCGGCAGTCAGACCCTGAGGCCGACCGTCGCCCGCGTGAGCGACCTCGACGGCGACGGCCTCCGGGACTTCGCCATCGGCACCAGTGGCGCGGCCTCCGGTCCGGGGGTGGACCAGGGGGGCATCCAGTTCCGCTCGAGCGCCAGTGGCCTGCTCATCCACGAGGTCCATGGCGGCGGCGAAGGCCCGGTCTTCGGCACGACCGTCATGCCCGTGGGCGACCACGACGGCGATGGCTTCGACGACGTCGCCACCACCGTCCTGCCCACGAACTCGCGCTTCGCGAGCGTGCTGATCTCCGGCGCCAATGGCGCGGTGATCGGGCGGACCCCGCTCAAGGCGGCGAACATTACCTCGTTCCAGCTCCGGCGCTACGAGACCGTCCCGCTCGGCGACATCAACCTCGACGGCCGTGACGAGTTCGCGCGTTCGGATCGTGACTTCGGTTCCGTCGGCCCGGTCCCGATTCCGCCGCAGCTCCGGGGCGAGATCGAGTTCCACCAGGGGCGTGGGCCGGTCCTGCGCCGCGTCCACTCCGGCGGTCTGCACCACGACCTGGACCTGTTCTGGATCCCCGACTTCGGCAGCCCCATGGACCTCGGCGGAACGATGACCTGCAGCGGCGCCGTTCCCTTCGCACTCGCCGGCATCGTGGTCAGCACGGGCTACGAGGAGTGGGACATCAACGGCTACATCCCGATGATGGTGAGCATCGACCCGATCCATGCGCCGGCGCTCTACCTGATCGGCTGCGACGCCGGTGGCGGCTTCGCCGTCCCCGGGCTGAGCCGGCAGAATCCCGCGCTCGCCGGGCAACGGCTGAACGTCCAGGTCTTCGTCGGCTACCCGCAGATCGTGGTCTCGAACGGGCTCGACTTCGAGATGGTCCCCTGAGCGAGGACCTTCGCGTCGCCTTGGGAAAATGGGAGGGCTCGGGACCGCTACTTGTCCCGAGCCCTCACCTTGTCGTCTGTACGGAACGACTTTTCCTTGTCGTCCCCGCGCTCAGGCGGGGAGCCCGACGAGCGTCTGGTGCTCGACGTCGATCTTCTCGAAGGCGACCTTCCCGTCCTCGACCGCCAGGCGAATGATGTCGCCATCGGTCACGGTCTCGTCCAGGATCAGCTCCGTGAGCGGGTTCTCGATCAGCCTCTTGATGGTCCGCCGGATCTCGCGTGCGCCCCACTCGGGCCGGAAGCCCTCGTCGGCGATGAAGTACTTGAGGTCCTGGGTCGGCACGATCTTGATCCCGTTGCGCTCGGTGATGGTGCCGAGCTCGCGCAGCATCTTGTCGACGATGCGGACGGTGTCGTTCTGGCTGAGCGTGTTGAACACGATCACCTCGTCGAGGCGATTGAGGAACTCGGGCCGGAACGCCTTCTTGAGCGCCTCGTTGATCTCGTTCCTCATCTCCTCGTAGGGGAGGGTGGCGCGGGCGGCGTGGTTGAAGCCCATCGCCGAGCGCGCTTCCTCGACCTCGCGCACGCCCAGGTTGCTGGTCATGAGCACCAGGGCGTTGCGGAAGGAGACCTTGAATCCCTTGCTGTCCGTCACCATGCCCTCGTCGAGGAGCTGGAGCAGGATGTTGTGCATCTTGGAGTGGGCCTTGTCGATCTCGTCGAAGAGAACGACGAACTCCTTCATCTCCTTGGCGGCCTCGGTCAGGTAGCCGCCTTCGTTGTGGCCGATGTAGCCGGGCGGCGAACCGATCAGCTTGGCGTACTCGTGGGGCAGCGCGTACTCGGAGCAGTCGACGCGGATGAGGCGCGCCTGGCTGCCGTAGAGGTACTGCGTCATCGCCTTGGCGAGTTCGGTCTTGCCGACGCCGGGCTGGCCGGCGAACAGGAAGGCGCCGATGGGCTTCTCGAGGTCGCGGAGGCCGACCACCGACTTCTTGACCGCCTGGCAGACGACCTCGACCGCGTGATGCTGGCCGATGACCTGCTTCGAGACCTCGTCGACGATGTTGGCGATGCGGCGCATCGTCTTGCGGCTGCGCTGCCGGGCCCGGGCCTGGCTGCGCGGATCGTCGCCCTGGTCCATCTCGGAGACGCTGATCTGCACCGAGACCTGGTGGATGTCGAGGGCCGGGTTGACGTCGATGCAGAGCATGTAGAGCATCTCCTCGACGTCGATCATGGAGCCGGTCTGCTCCATGTCCTGGACGCGGGGGAGGATGCTCTCGTTGCAGTCCGCGATGCAGACCCGCACGACTTCCTGCTGGAACCGGGCCTTGTCGCCGTCCGAGGCTTTCTTGATCAGATCGCGAGCCTCGTCGTCGCTGAAGACGCGGATCTTGATGAACTCGTCGAGTACCTCGCAGTACTTGAGGACGAGATTGAAGTCGCCGTGGATCATCAGCGCATTCCCCCAGTGCTTCCCTTCACCCCCTTGATCGGCCGACGCCCGAAACGGCTTGAAGGGAATTCACTTGGGACGGGGGGCCCCGGGGCGAAATCCCCGGTCCGGATATGCTCCGGGCGGGGGATTGATCGGGCCGGCGTGATATCATCCGCCCGCAGCCGAACCGGAGAGCCAGCGTGAAGGCCCAGGACGCCGACGACGTCAGATTCGCCGCCAGACTCGTTCTGGACGGTCTCCTGTCCCAGGATCGGGTGCAGGCCCTGATCGCGAAGCAGAAGGAACTGGTCGCCGCCGACCGTCCCCTGACCATCGCCCAGATGTGCGTCGCCAAGGGCTGGCTGAGCCGCTCCGAGGCCCGGTTCCTGGCCCGGCCGGAGTCGCCCCCCGCCGGTCTCGTTCCGGGATTCGAGTTGCTCGGCTTCCTCGGCTCCGGCGGCATGAGCCAGGTCTATCGGGCCCGCTCGCTCGCCCGCGGCGAGGAGGTGGCCCTGAAGGTCCTGAAGCCCCAGTTGAGCCGCGACCCCAGGGCGCTGGCCCGCTTCCGGCGCGAGGCCGAGCTGCTGATCGAGCTCGAACACGAGAACATCGTCAAGGGCCATCGCTTCGTCGAGGAGGACGGCCTGGTGGCCTTCTCCATGGAGCTGGTTCCGGGCCAGGAGCTGCTCCAGCTGATCGACGAGGGCGGTCCCTTCCAGGAGGACGCCGCGCTCTACGTGGTCCTCCAGATCGCGCGGGCCCTCGAGGCGATGCATGATCGCGGGGTCGTCCATCGCGACATCAAACCGGGCAACATCCTGCTCACCCGCGACAACACGGTGAAGCTCTGCGATCTCGGCCTGGCCACCGGCGCCGACGGCGAGGCCGACGGAACCACCGTCGGCACCGTGGAGTACATCTCGCCGGAGCAGGCGCTGGGCGAGGACGAGGTCGACGTCCGCTCCGACATCTACGCGCTCGGCGTGAGCCTCTATCACCTGGCCGTGGGCGAGATCCCCTTCCAGGGCGAGGACGAGCACGAGACCATGGGCAAGCGCTTCTTCGAGGGCCTCGATCCGGCCAAGATGGGGCGCCTCTCGCCGCACCTGCACTACTTCATCCAGAAGATGATGGCCCGGGATCGGGAGATCCGCTACCAGTCCCCGGCCGAGCTGATCGAGGACATCGAGGAGCAGATCCGCGGCAAGAAGTCCCTGACCGTGAATCCGTTCTCGGCCTCGGCCGACGCCTTCGAGCTCGAACGACCCTTCGCGCCGGGAGAAGCCGCGAAACCGGCCTCCTCGGCGCCGGTTCCAAGCCGGAAACGGAGCGAATCCTCCGGCTCGCTTCGCTCCGGCCGCCGTCGTCGCCGATGAGGGAACCATGATCCGACACCTGCTCCTGCTCTTCCTCTTCGGCTCCCTGCTCGTGGCCCAGACGCCGGACGATGGCGTCGAGACCGTCGTGAAGCTGAACGACCGGGCGATCGAACTGGCGAAGAAGGGCGACAACGAGGGCGCGGCGCGCCTGCTCCGGAAGGCGGTCGACCTGCGCAAGATCGCCGGCGAGGAGGTCGAGCCGATGCTCGCCACCAACCTGGTGCGCGTGCTGATCGGCTGCGCCGCCGACCTGGCCGAGGCGCGGCGCTGGAGCGAGGCGGAGGCCCGGCTGCTCGAGGCCCGGCGGATCGACGGCGGCGAGCCCCAGATCTACGCCTGGGAGGGCGTCATCGCCTACCAGCAAGGCCTGTTCAACGCGGCACTGGACCGCCTCGAGGAGGCCCTCCGCCGCGACCCGAAGCTGGCGCTCGCCCACGAGTACATCGGCATGGTGCACTACAAGCGCGAACACCTGGAGCTGGCCCTACGCTCGTTCAAGACGGCGATCGAGCTGGACCCGACCCGCAAGGCGCGGCTCGAGTCCTTCATGAGCAAGCTGGAGAAGGAACTCGAACGCGAAGGTGCGATGCGAGTCCTGCGCTCGACGCACTTCCTGTGCAAGTTCGGCGACGAGCAGGAGCGCCAGGTGGCGGAGGAGGTCCTCGACTATCTCGAGGACGCCTACACGCGGGTCGGGCGCAGCCTCAGGGAGTACCCGCAGGAGACCCTGACCGTCGTCCTCTATGCCGACCGCGACTTCCAGGCCGCGACCGGGGCCCAGGGCTGGGCCGCGGGGATCTTCGACGGCAAGATCCGCGTACCGATCCGCAACTTCCGTGGCGTGCGTCGCCAGATCCGCGCCGTGCTCTGCCACGAGTACAGCCATTTCGTCGCCCGCCAGATCTGCGCCGATCTGCCGGCCTGGTTGAACGAGGGGCTGGCCCAGCTCATGGAAGGTCGGGATCCGCGCGACGTCGCCGCGCTGCTCGCCGGCCTGGCCGAGAAGGACAAGCTCGTGCCGCTCGCCGGCATGGTGACGACCTTCGCCGGCGAGAGCGACGCCACCAAGGTGCGGGTCCTCTATGCCGAGAGCCTGTCCTTCGTCGGCTGGCTCGCCCGCCGGGCCGGCGAGGAGCGGCTCGGCGACCTGCTGCGCGCCCTCGGTCAGCGTCGCGAGCTGGATGCCGCGTTCCGGGCGACCTACGGCGAGGGTCTGGCCGATCTCGAGAAGGCCTGGATCGGCGATCTCGGTCGCTGACCGCGCGGCGCCGCGGCTCGCCGCCGGCCGGGCGTCTTGCCCGCGGCCGCGCGGGTCCAAATCCCTGGTGAATTGCTTTGGGGAAGGCGGCCGGCCGCGGGATCCTTCAGGTCGGAGCGAGCCCGCGGGGAAAGGAATCCCATGAGCCGAATGCGCCTGATCGTCGCCCTCTTCGTCCTGGTCGTCGCCCCCGCCGGTCCGGCGGTCGGAGACCGGAGTCGCCAGGACGAGACCTCGATCGTGACCCTGGACGACGGCCACGGCTTCGAGGGCCGGCGGCTCGGCGGCCGCCGCGACCAGGTGGTCTACGACACACCCTTCGGCGAGCGCGAGCTGGCGGCGGAGCGGATCGTCGCCGAACGCCCGGCGGCGGACCTGCGGGCGCGCTACGAGGCCCTGCGGAACGCGCTGGTCGAGCCCCAGGTCGCGGACCGGGTCGAACTGGCCCGCTGGTGCCTGACCCGGGGCCTGTCCTCCGGTCTGGCCGAGCAGCTCGAGGCGATCCTCGAGCGCGAGCCCGACCAGGCCTGGGCCTGGACCACCCTGGCGGCGCTCGCGCCCGACCACCGCGTGACCGAACGGAACCCGCAACCCGAGGGCAAGGGCCGCTGGGACCGGACCCAGGCCGACCTGTCCTATCGCGCCCTGCGCGACGGCGGCTGGGTGAAGGGCGCGCTCATCCGTTTGCAGCTCGACGCCCTCCCGGTCGAGGCGCAGATCAACGAGGCGGTCCGGAACGCCGAGCGCGGCGGGGAGCTCCAGCGCTGGGTCGCGGTTCAGACCCTGCAGCGGGCCGAACCGGTCCGCCGGGTGAAGACCCTCTACCGGACCGTGCTCGGCGACGACTGCTGGCAGGTCCGCCTTATGGCCCTGCGGTCGCTGCAGCGTCACGACGACGGCAGCACCTATCGGCCCTTCGTCCGCGCCCTGCTCAAGCAGGGCAACAACGACGCCCTGCGCATGAACGCGGCCTGGGCCCTGGGTCGCCTCGGCGATCGGCGCGCGGTTCCCGCCCTGGTTCGCGCCCTGAAGGCCACCGACGGGCCCCGCGTGGCGCATGCCAACATCAGCAACCTGACCCAGATCGCCTACGTCAAGGACTACGACGTCGAGGTGGCCCAGACCGCCTTCATCGCCGACCCCGTCGTCGACGTGGTGATCGACGGTTTCGTGCTCGACGTGGCGGTGGTCGGCATCGAACGCCAGCGCGAGATCCTCGGCACCGCCCTCGGCCGGATCACCGGTCGGAAGCTGGCCGCCGAGCCGGGGGTCTGGGCCGACTGGTGGCGGACGAAGGGCAAGGACTTCCTCGCCGGCTCCGGTCGCTGATCGCCGCGGCGCGACTCAGCGCGTGATCGCGGTCTTGCCCAGGATCGAGGCCGCCTGCGGCGAGGCCGCGGGCCCGATGTTGCCGCGCAGGGCCTCCACCCGATAGACCAGCGCGATCCGCTGCACGCCCTTCTCGTCGAAGAAGCTGCGGCCGCCGGCGCGGCGCAGGTCGCCGATCTGCAGGGCGTCCTCGCCCTTCATGAAGCCGGGCGAACTCAGGTGGATGCGGAGACTCCCGTCCTCGAGACGTTCGAAGCGCTGCCGCGGGTAGGTGAAGCTGCGGGTCTCGGCCTGCAGGAAGACGCGGATGCGGAACCAGTCGAAGCCGCCGGGATCGCGGAAGCGGATCCCGGGGTCCTCGCCCTCGAGGCTGACCTCGCCGCTCTCGATCAGCTCGATCGCCGGGACCTCGGCGCCGAAGTCGATCGCCACCAGGCGCGGGGCGTCGTCACCCTCGACCTGCCAGCGCAACCGCCGGATCGGCTGGGCGAAGAGCCAGTCCTCGCGCTCGGTGAGCTCGACCAGATGGCGCTCGGACCAGCCGGCCTCGCCGGGATCGAAGTCCTCGGCGATCGTGATGGTCGCGCCCTCGACCGTCTCGAGCAGGACCTCGCAGCGGAAGCGAGCCCTGGCCGCGCCCTCGAAGGAGAGGGCGAGCGCCGGGACGTCGCGCGGTCGGACCGGCGGTTCGAGGGCGAGCTCGTCGCCTCCGGCCGGCAGCTCGACCAGCGGGTGATGACCGCAGGGTGGCGGCAGGATGCCGGAGATCTTCACCAGCCGGCCGTCGGTGCCGCCCTGCCATTCGAGGATGCGGACCGGATAGGGATGCTGCGGGTTGGTCAGCATGCGGTTGCGGAGCGAGGCCTTGCGCTGGTCCTCTTGGATGCTCCAGACCCAGAGCGGCGGGTCGACGAAGGGCCTCTTCATCGCCAGGCCGAGGAAGGTGCCGTAGGTGGGCGCCCGGTCCACGTCGGTCGGGACCCCGATCACGGCCTGCACAACCTCGTGGCCACCGGGCTCGCTGGCGATCGCCAGAAGGTCGTTGCGTACCCGCTCCACCAGGCGCGCGGCGGCGAGCTGGGCCCGCAGGTGGCTCCAGCCGGCGATGGTCCAGGTCAGGGCGGCGAGCACGGTGAAGGCGATGCCCAGGCGGCGGAAGCTCCGGATCGGACTCGACAGGGCCAGGAAGGGCAGGGCGAGGAGCGGCGCGATCACGAGGAAGGGCAGGTAGAAGAGCCGCGAGGCATCGAAGCCGGCGGCCTCCTCGAAGAAGCGCAGCGGGGCCGCCGCGGCCAGCAGGTAGAGGCCGGCGGCGAAGGCGACGAAGCGCAGGCGGCGCAGCGGTCGGCGGAGCAGCCAGGGAATCGGGACCAGGAGCAGGGCCGTGCCCAGGACCGAGCGCAGCCAGCCGCCGATCGCGCCGCCGGCGTCCTGGAAGCTGCCGCCCACCAGCATCCCGAAGGTGGGCAGGACGTCGCCGAGCATGCGCAGGACGATCTCGACGGTCAGGATGCGCTCGTGACCGGCGTAGAAATCGGCCTGATCGCCGAACAGGAGCCGGCGTCCGACCAGGTAGGCCGGCGCCAGGAGGACCAGGACGAGGTCGAAGGGCCAGGTCCGCAGCGGCTTCAGATGCTCCTCCCGACGCCGGCGCAGGAAGGCGAGGTCGACCAGGGCCACCAGCACCGGAGTCACCACGGCGCCCTCCTTGGCCAGCATCGCGGCGATCAGGCTCAGGATGACGAGCGGCGGCAGGCGGCGGCGGGCGTCCTGGCGATGGCTGGCGAGCAGATCGAGGGCGAGCAGGAAGAAGAAGGCCGCGAGGACGTCGCCGCGCGCGGCCACCCAGCTCACCGCGCCCCAGATCCCGGGATGGATCGCCACCAGCAGCGCGGCCAGGAAGGACCAGCGCTCGATGCGATCGCGGCGCGGTTCCAGCTCCGAGCGGAGGAGGAGACGGCGCATCAGGCGGCGGAAGAGCAGGACCACGGCCAGGTGCCAGAGGACGCTGATCGCATGCAGGGCGAAGGGGCTCGGGCCGAACAGGAAGACGTCGACCACGAGGCTGGCGTGCAGGACCGGGCGGAAGAAGGCCACCATGCTGCCGTGCCCGCGCTCGTAGCGCTGGCCCAGCGTGTCCTGGCCGAGGAGCACCGCCGGTTCGCCGGGCCGGGCGGCGTCCTGCACCTGCTCGAAATCGTCGAGCTGGAACTCGAGCCCGGTCATCCAGCCGTGGGAGAGGACGACGGCGACGAGGAGCAGGAGCTGCGCCAGCGGCGCGCGCAGATGGCGCGGTCCCAGCGGGCCTCGTTCGCTCTCCCTGTCGGTCATGGCTGCCGTCTTCCTTGCCGCTGTTCCGGGTCGGCTGTATGGTAGCGAACGCGTCGCGGGTCGACAGACCGCGCGCCGGGCGGGCCGGAATGCCGGTGCCCGGAAGGGGGAGAGAGGTCCCGTGCGCGGGGCCCGCTGAGGCCGTCCTGACATGCGAATCTCGATCCTGGGCGCCGGCGAGGTCGGCACCCATCTCGCGAGGGCCCTGATCGGCGACGGACATCAGGTGATCCTGATCGACTCCAGTCCCGAGGCCGTCCAGAAGGCGCGGGACGGTCTCGACATCGAGGTCATCGAGGGTCACGGCGGCAACGTCGACGTCCTCGAGACGGCCGGGGTCGCCCAGGCCGATCTCTTCTGCGCGGTCACCTACAACGACGAGCTCAACATGCTGGCCTCGCTCCTGGCCAAGAAGCTCGGCGCCCGGCAGACCGCGGTTCGCGTGCGCGGCCTCTCCCACGTCACCCGCAAGCGCTTCTTCTACCGCAAGACCCTCGACTTCGACCTGACCATCAGTCCCGAGGAGATGACCGCGACCGCGATCTCGCGCGAGGTCCGGGGCCAGGATCTCACCGCGGTCGAGAGCGTCGCCGAGGGCAAGATCCAGCTGCACCGCTTCGAGCTCTCGGGCCGTTTCGACGCCGCGGGGCGCAAGATCAAGGACATCAAGCTGCCGCGCCAGTGCCTGATCGCCGCGCTGGTGCGCGGGACCTCGATCCTGATCCCCGGCGGCGACGACGAGATCCACCTCGGCGACGAGGTCCTGCTGATCGGGGCCACCGAGACCATGGAGCGGGTGGACAAGATCCTCGGTGGCCGGATGCAGCTGCCGCGCCGGATCATGATCGTCGGTGGCGGCCGGGCCGGCGTCGCCGCGGCCACCACGCTGCTCCGCCTGCGCCTCAAGGTGGTCATCCTCGAGAAGGAGCGGGCGCGCTGCGAGGTCCTCTCCGAGCTCCTGCCGGGGGCCGAGATCGTCAACGCCGACGGCACCAACCTCCAGCACCTCCTCGAGGAGGGCGTGGAACGGATCGACCTCTTCCTCGCGCTCACCGAGAAGGACGAGATCAACCTGATCACCTGCCAGCTCGCCGCCGAGCTGGGCGTCGGGCAGACGGTGGCCCAGGTCTGGAAGCCGGGCTATCAGGAGCTCACCAAGCGCTTCAATCTCAGCGCGGTGATCTCGCCGCGGACCTTGATCGCCGAACGGATCCTCCGCTTCGTGCGCGCCGGTGGCAACTCGAGGGTGACCTCGATCGAACAGGGACGGGCCGAGATCATCGAACTCGACCTGAACGAGGGCAGCCCGCTGGTGAAGAAGCCGCTGAAGGACGTCACCTTCCCGCGCGGGGCGCTGGTCGGCGCCGTGATCCGTGGCGAGGACGCCTTCGTCCCCCGCGGTCTCGACGTCCTCGAGCCCGGCGACACGGTCATCGTCTTCGCCCTCACCCAGGCACGCCGCAGCGTCGAGGCGCTGAGCGGATGAACTACGGCCGGGTCCTCCACGTCGTCGGCCTGATCGTGGCCACCATCTCCGCGACCATGGCGCTGCCACTGGCGGTCGCCATCGGCCATGGCGAGGGCCAGGCCGCCTTCTCCTTCCTGGTGGCGATCGGTTCCGGCATCCTGCTCGGCGGCGGTTCCGCCTTCCTGTTCAAGGATGCCTCGCCGTCCTTCTACCGGCGCGAGGGACTGGTGGTGGTGGGCAGCGCCTGGATCGTCAGCGCGGCCTTCGGCTGCCTGCCCTACGTCCTGAGCGGCGTGATCGCCGATCCGATCGGCGCCTACTTCGAGACCATGTCCGGCTTCACCACGACCGGCGCCAGCGTGATGAGCTCGATCGAGACCGATGGCGCCGGCCTGGCCACGCCGCGGTCGATCCTGTTCTGGCGCTGCATGACCAACTGGCTCGGCGGTGTCGGCATCGTGGTGCTGCTGGTCGCGCTCCTGCCGGCCCTCGGCGGCGGCTCGCGGCTGATCTTCCATTTCGAGGTGCCCGGGGTGGGGGAGAAGGGCTTCAAGCCCCACATCCGCGAGACCGCCCTGACCCTCTGGATCATCTACACCCTGCTCACCGCGGTGGAGGTCCTGCTGCTCCTGTTCGGCGGCATGGACTGGTTCGACGCCGTCTGCCACTCCTTCGCCTCGATGGCGACCGGGGGATTCTCGCCCCGCAACGGCAGCGTCGGCGACTTCCACTCCAGCTACCTGCACGTCGTGGTCACCCTGTTCATGCTGCTGGCCGGGGTGAACTTCACCCTCTACGCGCGCCTGGCCGAGGGCAAGTGGCGCGAGGTCCTGCGCGACGGCGAGCTTCGCTTCTACCTGGGCGTCCTCCTCCTGGCCACCGTCCTGATCACGATCGATCTGCGCGGCGAGGGCTCCTACGACTCCTCGCTGCTGGCCGTGCGTGACTCGGCCTTCCAGGTGACCTCGATCGCCACCACCACCGGATTCGCCACCGCCGACTTCGACCGCTGGCCCGGCCTGTCGCGCGCCTTGCTGGTCGTGCTCATGTTCATGGGCGGCTCGGTCGGTTCCACCGCCGGCGGGATGAAGCTGATCCGGATCATGATCATGGTCAAGTTCATGGCCATGCAGGCCACCCTGCACATCAGGCCCCGGGCGGTTGAGCAGGTGCGCGTCGGTCGCAGCGTGGTGCCGGCGCCGCTCCTGCGGTCGGTCCTCGGCATGTGCCTGATCTTCCTGGTCAGCTTCGGGCTCGGCGGCATCGCCCTGGCGCTCTGCGGCCTGCATCCGCAGGAGGCCTTCACCTCGTCGATCGCCACGCTCGGCAACATCGGTCCCGGGCTCGGCGACGTGGGGCCGGCCGGCAACTACTCCGGCCTGAACGCGCCGGCCAAGGTGATCTGCACCTTCCTGATGCTGCTCGGGCGCCTCGAGATCTACACCGCGCTCGCCCTCTTCCATCCCAGGCTCTGGCGGGACTGACCATGCACGAGACCGAGGAAGCCGTCCTGAAGCGCGCCTGCGACGAGGTCGACCAGCACCGACCGGTCAAGGTGCTGCACCTGGTCGACGACACCGAGCGCGGCCCGCGCAGCGCCCGACTGGCTGCCCTGCTCGCGCGCCTGCAGCGCCTCCAGGTGCGCTCCCTGGTGATCTCGATCGACGACTACGGCGCCGCGACCGAGAAGATCCAGGCCCGCTCGGTCACGGTGGTGAGCCTCGAGGCGCCCCGTGACCGGCGCGGTTCCATGGTGGAGAACCTGGGCGCGTTGTTGCGGCTGCGGCCGCTCCTGCGCCGGGCCGAGCCGGACCTGATCCAGGCCTGGGGGCCCCGCGCCGAGCGCATGGCCCGGCTGCTCGTGGCCGGTCGACGCCTGCCGCTGCTCGCCACCGGCCTGCCGGCGGCGCCCGCCGGTGCCGCCGGCCGACTCGGCCAGCTCGCCCTCGACCTGGTCCTGCCGGAACCGCCGCGGCTCCTGGCCGATCACGACGAGGCCCTGCTCCTGGACGAGACCCGCTGCGTCCGGGCGCCGGTCCGGGTGATCGGCGCCGGCATCGACCTGGCGGCGGTCCGGTCGGCTCCGGCCCTCGGCCTCGAGGAGCTGCCCACCGGCCCGTTGCGCATCGGGCTGCCGGTCCGACCCGGTCACGGGCGTAGCCTGCGCAGCATGCTCGAGGCCTTCCGACCGCTGGCCGCGCTGCGCGCCGACCTGCGTCTGGTGGTCATCGGCGAGCCGGGGACCGTCGAGCTCAGGCCCTGGGTCGAGGATCTCGGCCTCGCCGGCCGGGTCGAGCTCCGATCCTGGCCGCAGGAACCGGCGGCGCTGCTCCGCCGGCTCGACCTCCTCTGGGCCCACGACCGCCCGCGTCCGGACCAGGGCACGATCCTCACCGCGATGGCGATCGGCGTTCCCGTGGTCTGCGATCACGACACCGGGCTCGGCGGCGACATCCGCGAGATCGGCGGCGCCCTGATGCGGGATGCCCGCTGGCCGCGGCAGTTCGCCGAGGCGACGCGCGAACTCCTCGACGACGACGGCCTGCGGGCCGCGGTCGCCCGGGCCGGGCGGATCCTCGTCGAGGAGCGCCACGGCCTCGAGCGCCAGGCCGAAAGCCTGCGTCGGGTCTACGACGAGCTGCTCGACGGGAGCGCGCGGCCGTAGCGCCGACGCAACCGGTCGGCCTCGCGGCGATCGAAGCGGGCGAGGTGATGGAGGCGACCCTCGACCCGGGCCTCGAGTCGCGGTCGCGGCAGCGCGCCGCCTTGGAGGAGGCGGAGTTCCTCCTCCAGCTCGCCGCGGAAGCTCCGGGTCGGGCGCAGGCGATCGTTCACCACCAGTCCGGTCACCACCTGGGGGCGATCGCGCCCGGTGTAGCGGGTCTTGTGTTCCGCGAGCGGCAGGCCGGCCTGGCGCAGGAGGGCCGCGATCGGCCCGCGCAGCTCGCCGAAGTCGCGGTCACCCGAGAAGGCGAGGTCGTCGAAGTAGCGGCTGAAGGCCAGGCCGCGGCGTCGGGCGAGCCGACGCAGCCTGAGGTCGATCGGGGCCATGGCGAGGTTGGCCAGGAGCGGCGAGCTGGGGGCGCCCTGGGGCAGCGCGCCATGCCGGAAGGCGAGGGCGACGATCAGGGTGATCGAGGCCTCGGGGAGACCGAACTCGCGGAGGACCGGGGCGACGAGGGCGGGTCCGATCCGGCCGAAGAAGTCCGCGACGTCGACGGTGAGGAGCCAGGAGCGACCCTGATGACGGGCGGCATGGTCGACGAAGGATCGTCCACGGCGACCACCGAGCACCCAGGGCGGGGCCTCCAGCGCCCGATCGAGGAGGACCATCAGGTCGTGCTGGAGGGCCTTGAGCTCGGGCTCCGGGACGGCGAGTTCACGATGGCCGCCGCCGCGTTTGGGCAGTCGGATCGCGCGGTATCGCCCGGCCGTGCCCTCGGTCAGCTGGACGAGGCGATCGAGATCCCGGCCGAGCAGCTCGGCCAGTCGCCGCGGGCTCCAGTGCGCGAAATCGTCGTTCAGGACCCGCCACATGGCTGCGCTCCGGGCTGAGAAAGGGGGGAGGGGCGGTTCCAGGAACCGACCGGCACTACGCGCGCGCGACTCTTCCGCCAGAGGAACGATCTTCCCGCTTCGGGAGGGAGCGGAGTCGACTCGACGTCACCGGTGAGTTCGCGCGCGCCGGCCGGTCGCCTCGCGGCGCCCCTCCCGGCATTGACGACGAAGGACCCTCCGGGCGGACGGCGATCACGAGGGCCCCGATCGGGGTCCACGGTCTCGACGACGCGTTCTCGGAGTTCCGACCGCCCGCCCGGGCGGTCTCTTGGTCGAGTCGGGCTTCCGGTCCGATCGTCCGGGACTCGGCATCACCGACGCCCCGATGATAAACCGACGCGAGCGGTGGCAAAGGGCGTGCTCGCGCTTCGGCCGCTGCGAGCGTGACGGCCAAGCCGATGCCGGTGGCCGAGAATCTCCGTTACCGCCGAGCAGGACGATCGTCCTCGCCCGGGTCGAATCATCGCCAGCCCCGTCGAGCCCGCGTCGGCCGCAGGTTAGGATGACCGTTCCCGGACTCTGGAGGTCGTCGGACATGAACACTCGAAACGGCAGCAAGGTCCTGCTGGTCCTGCTCGGCCTCGTGCTGGGCGTCGCCTTCTCCCGCCTGGCGCCGATCGGCAACGCGGCCGCGGCCACGGCCGGCGCGGTCAAGCTCGGGCACGACAGCGCCTACGTGGTCCAGAACGCCGGTCATCCCCAGCGGATCGCCTACGGCCCGGATCACCAGATCTGGTACTACACCGACGCGCAGGGCGAGACGCGCGCCCGCTACTGGCTGAACGAGGGCGTCGTGGTCCGGATCGAGGGCGACTGAAGCCGCGGTCCTCAGCCGCGGTCGGCGCGCGGGATCGGCGTCGGCTGGCGCTGCGGGTCGACGTTGACGTAGGTCACCTCGGCCTCGGTGACCCAGACACAGGCCCGCGGCGCCTCGAAGCGCTCGGCCCAGACGTCCACCTTGACCGTGATCGAGGTCCGGCCGATCCGCTTGGTCGAGCAGAAGAAGCTGACCACGTCGCCGACGAAGACCGGTTGCTTGAACTCCACCTCCTTCATCGAGATGGTCACCACCCGATCGCAGTTCTCGGCGCGGCAATGAACCGCGCCGGCGAGGTCGATGTGCGCGAGCAGGACGCCACCGAAGATCGTCAGGTGGACGTTGGTGTCGCGGGGCATCATCGACACCTTGATGGCCGGTTCGCGGCGCGGTTTCAGGTGATCGTCGGTCATGGTTCCTCCTGGAGCTCCGATTGTCGCCCTGGAGGGTGACCGCGCCGGCGGATTTCTCCGGTCCGGGGCGCGGTCGCGCACGACCTTCCAGGTGTGCGTGAACCACGAGATGCCAACGAGGACCGCGGGGACTGGAGCGAACTGGTCGAGCTGACCGCCCGGCTCCTCGGCGGGCGGATGGCCCGGGACCGGGCCGAGGGGCTGCTGGCCACCTTCGGCGATCCGCGGCGGCTGGCCCGGGCCGGGAGCCGGGAGCTGAGCGGCCGCGGCGGGCTCACGCCGACGGCGGCGACCCGTCTGGCGGCGGCCTTCGAACTCGGGCGCCGGCTCCGGGCCGGAGCGGCGACCCGACGACGCCGTTTTTCCGGTGGTCGCGAGGTCTTCGACTACCTGGCCCTCGAACTGGGCGATCTCGAGCAGGAGGTCTTCGAGATCCTCCTCCTCGACGCCCGCAACGGCCTGATCCGTCGCGAGCGGGTCTCCCAGGGCACCCTCACCGGCAGCCTCGTCCATCCGCGCGAGGTCTTCCGCAGCGCCGTGCGCGAGGCCGCCGCCGCGATCGTGCTGGTCCACAACCATCCCAGCGGCGACCCGAGCCCCAGCGCCGAGGACCTCGAGGTCACCGAAAGGCTCTGCGCCGTCGGCGAGCTCCTCGGCATCCGGGTGCTGGATCACCTGATCGTCGGGGCCGGCGATTATGTTTCCTTCGCGGAACGAGGCCTCATCGGCCCGGGGCGGCTCGGGCAGGTGGCCGAGGGTTCCGCGCCACGGAGGTCACGAAGATGTTGAAGTCGAGGATCCTGAAGACGAAGGCCGGCTGGCTCTGGTTCGTGACCGGAGACCGGGGACTGTTGCGCTGCACCCTGCCGCAGCCCGACCGCGGCGCCGCCGCGGAATCGCTGGCCCGGGAGTTTCCCGAGGCGCGGTCCGATCGCGCCCTGGAGCCTGATCTCGCCCGGGATCTCGAGGACTACTTTGCCGGCAAGCCGGTGCGTTTCCGGGTCAGGCTGGACGAGAGCGGACTCAGCGAGTTCCAGCGCGAGGTCTATCGCAGTCTGCGCCGGGTGCCGGCGGGCCGGACGATCAGCTACGGCGAACTCGCCGCCGCCGCGGGCCGGCCGCGGGCGGCGCGGGGCGTGGGGGTCTGCATGCGGAAGAACCCCTTCCCGCCGATCGTGCCCTGCCATCGGGTCCTGGGCTCGAACGGTGCCCTCACCGGTTTCTCCGCGGTCGGCGGGGTCGACTTCAAGCGGCGGATGCTGGCCATGGAGGGGGTCGAGGGCCTCTGAGCCCCTTCCCTGGTGGGCCTTGCTTGCCGCCCTGGCGGCCCTTTGGTACGAACGGCCCATGATCGACCCGGAGCTGCTCGCCACCCTCTGCTGCCCAGCCTGCCGCGCGCCCCTGACGCCGAAGGGCCCGGACCGTCTGCTCTGCGGCGGTCCCGGCTGCGGTCTCCTCTACCGGATCGAGGACGAGATCCCGATCCTCCTGGTGGAGGAGGCGATCGCGCCCGAAGACCGGCCGCGCGGGCTGGATTCCTGAGCGGGGAGGGCGGGCGTGTACGCGATCATCTCCGACCTGCACAGCAACATCGAGGCGCTCGACGCCGTTCTCGCCGACATCGACTCCCATGCCGTCGACGCCATCTACTGCCTCGGTGACGTCATCGGCTACGGCCCCGATCCGATCGCGGTCCTGGAGCGGGTGAAGCGCTGCGCCTTCATCCTCATGGGCAACCACGAGGAGGGCCTGATGTTCTTCGCCGAGGACTTCAATCCCCGGGCCCGGGCGGCCCTCGAGTGGACCAAGGCGCAGATCATGGATCCGGGGCTGCCCAAGGATCTCCAGCACGAGATCTGGCAGATGATCGATGCGATGCCCCGCTCCGAGCGTCGCGCGGAGGCCATCTTCGTCCACGGTTCGCTGCGCAACGAGACCCGGGAGTACGTCATGCCCGGCGACATCGGCGACCGGCGCAAGATGAACGAGATCTTCGCCCTCATGGACCGCGGCGTCTGTTTCTTCGGCCACACCCACATACCGGGCGTGTGGACCGAATCGAGCCGTTACCTGAGCCCGGTTGAGCTGGGCGGGGAGTACGTTGTCCCGGCAGAGAAGGTTGTTATCAATGTCGGCTCCGTGGGCCAGCCTCGCGACGGCGACAATCGCGCCTGCTACGCCCTCGTCGACGGCGACAAGGTCACCTTCCGGCGTGTCGCCTACGACTACGAGGCGACCATGCGCAAGATCATGCGCGTCCCGGAGCTCTCGGACACCCTCGCCGCCCGCCTGAAGATCGGCCGGTGATGCAACGCGCCCGGCCGCGGCTCGGGCGGATCAGCGATAGAAGAGAGCGATGAACAACCGATTCTTCGTGGCCCTGATGCTGTCCATGCTCCTGCTCCTGACCTGGAGCGCGCTGACCCAGCCCAAGAAGAAGCAGGGCGAGGACCAGAAGGCCGAGAAGACCGCCGAGGAAGACGAGCAGAAGCCGGTGGTCGAGACCAGGCCGACCACGCCGGAGAGCCAGCCCAGCTCCGGTCCGGCCGCCAGCATGCAGGTCGCCGAGGCCGCACCCTACGGCTCCGAGCTGGTCCTCGCCAACGACAAGCTCCGGGTCCTCTTCGACCAGAAAGGCGCCGTGGTCGCCACGGTCTGGCTCCTCGATCACTGGGAGCACGTCGAGGACAAGGGCAAGCCCGGCCACGAGAACAAGCTCCGCTTCATCCGCAGCTACGAGGGTGGTCCCCGCGCCTTCGACCTGATCGACGGCAACGCGCCCGAGGCCAGCGAGGACTGGCTCAACGCGCGGCTCTGGGAGACCAGCGGGCCGGCCGCCGACGGCCGATCGATCAGCTTCCATACCGAGCTGCTCCAGGACGGCAATCGCTATCGCCTGACCCGGACCTTCGCCTTCCACGAGACCTCGGCGCAGCGCCTCGTGGTCAAGGTCGGCCTCGAGCTCCTCGCCTCGGAGGCCGGGTCGATCGACAAGAGCTTCTGGATGAACACCTCGGGCGGCGTCTTTCCCGAGGAACGCGCCGACCGCACCACCGGCTTCGGCAAGGCCCTCTCGCACGTCCAGGTGGGTGTCCGCGACGACGGCAGCTTCGAGCTGGTGTCGTTCCCGGCGAAGGACCTGATCGGCGAGCCCGGCAAGGGCATCGTGCCCAACGCCGAGGTCGCCTGCGACATGGGCGTCTACTTCGGCGCCTACCTGGCCCAGACCGCCGGTGACAGCCGGCGCAAGGTCCGCGCCCGCGCCATCGACCCCTGGGGGCCGAAGGGCGTCGAGGAGCCGACCCGCGAGCAGCTCGAAGCCATCGGGCCGGTCCGGACCTACACCCAGGTGGAGTTTCCGCTCGCCGCGAAGCTGGGCGAGAAGGCCGAGTGCAGCTTCGACTGGTACGTCGGCGCCAAGGACCATCGCGCGATCAAGGCCAACTACGCCGAGGGCGAGCGGCTGCGTTCGGACTACCTCGACCTGGCCGACGCCGAGCTGACCGCCCAGAGCAGCTGCTGCAGCTTCGGCGCCATGAACTGGCTGGTCCAGGCGATCTCGAAGGCCGTCGTCTGGCTGATCTCCTTCTTCACGGGCATCTTTCACAGCACCGGCGTCGCGATCATCGTGCTGACCCTCTTCGTCAAGCTGCTGATGTTCCCGATCACCCGCAAGTCGCAGGTGGCGATGCACGAGCACTCGAAGAAGATGGCCCGGATCAAGCCGAAGATCGACGCGCTCAAGGAGAAGTACAAGGGTGACCAGCAGAAGGTGGCCGCCGAGCAGATGAAGATGATGAAGCAGGAGGGCATCGGCATGCTACCCCTGGCCGGCTGCCTCCCGCTCTTCCTGCAGATGCCCATCTTCTTCGGCCTCTTCGCCGCGATCCGCTTCGACTACGAGCTGCGGCACGCCGCCTTCCTCTGGTGCCACGACCTGTCGATGCCCGACACCGTGATCGCCTTCACGCCGATCAAGCTGCCCTGCGCGGGCTGCCTCCCCGGTGGTGGCGGCGCGATCAGCGGCCTGAACGTGTTCCCGCTGCTGATGATCGCGGCCATGTTCTTCCACCAGCTGGGCATGCCCAAGTCGCCCGATCCGCAGATGCAGCAGCAGCAGAAGATGATGATGTTCATGCCCATCTTCTTCGGCGTGCTGATGTACGGCTACGCGGCCGGTCTCTCGGTCTACTGGCTGTCCAGCTCGCTCTTCGGCATCTTCGAGCAGCGGGTGATCAAGAAGCTGTTCCCGATCGAGAAGGACGCCGCGCCCTCCGCCAAGTGATCGGCGGTCGCGGCGAGCCCAGGTCGTCGCCATGTCCGAGTCCGTCGAGTACCTGAGGAGTTCCGCCGACACCATCGTCGCGCTGTCCAGCCCGCCCGGGCCGGCGCCGCGCGGCGTGCTCCGGCTCTCCGGCCCGCGCGCCCTGGCCATCGTCGGCTCCTTCCTGGTGCGCGGCGACGGTCCGGCGGATCTCGCCGACCTGAGCTGGGGCGCCCGACCCGCGGCCCTGTTGATCGATCGGGGCACCGCCCTCCAGGTCGACGTCTGGGTCATGCGCGCGCCGCGCTCCTACACCGGGCAGGACGTGGTCGAGCTGCACCTTCCCGGGAGCCCGGCCCTGCTCGATCTCTGCCTCGAACGCTTCCGCCTGGCGGGCGCCCGCCCGGCCCTGCCGGGCGAGTTCACCGAGCGCGCCTTCCTGAACGGCAGGCTCGATCTCGCCCAGGCCGAGGCCGTGGCGGCGGTGATCCACGCCGAGAGCGAGGACGAACGCCGCGCCGCCCTCACCATCCTCGAGGGCCGAGCCAGCCGCGAGCTGGACGAGCTGGCCGGGCGGGCGAAGGCGATCCTGGCCGCGATCGAACTCGACCTCGACTTCAGCGACCAGGACATCGAGATCGTCGTTCCGGAGACCCTGGCCGGGGATCTGGCCGCCCTTGGGGCGGCCCTCGAGCTGGAACTGCGGCGGCGCGAGGCCCTGCCCCGGTCGGTGCTGGGCGATCGCCTGCTTCTCGTCGGCGCCGCCAACGCCGGCAAGAGCAGCCTGTTCAACGCCCTCCAGGACGGTCAGCGGGCCCTGGTCAGCGAGCTGGCCGGAACCACGCGGGACTACCTCGAGGCGGATCTGGAGCTGGCCGGCGGTCGGCGGGTCACCCTGGTCGATTGCGCCGGCACCGGTCACGAGGGTGACGACCTCGACGCCGAGGGTCACCGGCTCAGGGAACGCGAGCTGGCCCGGGCCGCCGCCCGGATCGAGGTCGTCGACGGGCGGCTCGGCCCCGGTGGCGGCCCGGGCGCCGCCGCCGTCCTCCGGGTCGCGACCCGGGCGGATCTGGTGCCTCCGGCGGAGCGGGGCCGGGACGAGCTCCTCTGGGTGTCGTCGACCACCGGCGAGGGCCTGGCCGAACTGAAGCGGGCCCTGGCCGAGAAGCTCGAGGGTCGCGCGAGCGCGGCCTTCGCGCACCTCGCCGAACGTCAGGGTCGCCTCCTGGCGCGGGCCCTCGAGTCCGTCCACCGCGCCGAGGGGGCGCTCGCCGAGGGCCTGGGTCTCGAGCTGGTGGCCGCCGACCTGCACGACCTGCTCCAGGCCCTCCGCGCCATCACCGGCGCCGACTACGACGACGAGGTCCTGAGCGCCATCATGCGCGACTTCTGCATCGGCAAGTAGGCGCCGCGGTCCGCCTGCCGGCGGGGCGCGACCCGGGGCGGCCCTCCGGCAGGCCGCCACCGGGCATGGCCAGGCCGTCCCGGTCCCGTGCTATCTTGGGCTCCGACGACGACTCGGACGACATTTCGCCACCAGATCTTGTGGTCGGGCCGCGGGGCCCGGCAGGATGGACCTCGCGACCGCGAACGACTCAGCATGCGTTGCCCCTATTGCAAGAGCCAGAAGGACCGCGTGATCGACAGCCGTGGCGCCGCCGACGGCACCGCGATCCGCCGGCGCCGCGAGTGTCTCAGCTGTTCCCGGCGCTACACCACCTACGAGAAGGTGGAGGAGGCCCCCTTCCGGGTGATCAAGAAGGACGGGACCCGGGTCCCCTTCGATCGCGACCGGATCCTGGCCGGGATGATGAAGGCCTGCGAGAAGCGGCCGGTCTCCGCCGAGGACCTCGACCGCGTCGTCGATCACGTCGAGGCCGAGATCAACCGGCTGTTCGACAAGGAGGTGGCCTCGAAGTTCATCGGCAACCTGGTGATGGACGCGCTGCGCGAACTCGACCAGGTGGCCTATGTGCGCTTCGCGTCGGTCTATCGTGAGTTCAAGGACGTCAAGGAGTTCCTCGCCGAACTCGAGTCTGTTCTGGGGCAGGACGGTGATGGGAAGGCTTAGAAAGGTCCGCAGCGACTCGGGGCGCCTGGTGCCCTTCCGCCAGTCGCGCATCTCGGAGTCGATCCTCGAGGCCGTGCGCGCCTGCGGCACCGGGGACGGTGTCCTCGCCGACGAGCTCGCCGGCGTGGTCACGCTCTTCCTCGAGAAGCGCTTCGACGACGGCAATCCGCCGCGTCTGATCGAGATCCGCGACATGGTCTACAAGGTCCTCTACGAGACCGGCCACGTCCGGATCGCCAACACCTTCCAGCGCCTCGGTGCGCGCGGCGCCGAGGTGGCCGAACGCGCGGTCCGTGGCGACGAGGGCGGCGAGAGCCTACCTCGGCTCGACGTGGTCCGCGGTTCGGTGGGCATCCCCGAGCCCTGGCGCCGCGAGCGACTGATCCGGTCGCTTCTCGACGAGACGCGCATCTCCGAGCAGGAGGCCGACGAGATCGCGGTCGAGGTCGAGCGCAAGATCGCGCGCACCGGCCTCCGGCGGCTCAGCACCTCGCTCATCCGCGAATTCGTCGACGTCGAGATGGCCGGCCGCGGGCACGAGAAGCAGCTCGCTCGTTATCGCCTGCTCGGCGTCTCCAAGCAGGAGGTCGAGCGCTGGATCTACCCCAGCCAGACCGCCAGCGAGGGCGACCCGGAGGAACTCTGCGCCCGCGCCGTCCTGAGCGGCTACGCGCTCGAGGAGCTGCATTCGCCGGCGGTCGCGAAGGCGCACCTCGACGGCCGCATCCACATCCAGGGCCTGGGCAATCCGCTTCGGGTCGAGGAACTCACCATCGACGCGACCGGCCCCCTGTTCTCGGCGGACGGCGGCGCCGAGGACTTCCTGCTCGAGCTGATCACCTTGCTCCAGGCGGTGAAGCCCCTGGTGCGGCGGCGCGTGGTCATCGCCCATCTGGCCGAGGCCCTGGACGGCGTCGCCGCCCGCCGGGCCACCCGCAAGCGGGCCTTCGGCAAGATCGTCCAGCGCCTCCTCGATCACCTGACCCGGGTCGACGTCTTCGGCCGCCCGGTCTTCCCGCCGCTCTGCCTCGACGTCAGCCTGGAGGGGGCCGACTTCGCCGACCGCGAGCGGGCGGGAGCCACCCTGTCCTCGGCCCTGCTCGACGAGCTCGAGCGTCGTCCCGGCCTGGGCGGGCGTCTCGGCATCGTCTTCAGCCTGCGGGCGAACGAGCCCTTCGACTGGCCGGAGTCCGAGGTCCTCGGCAAGCTCCTGACCGCGGCCCGTCGCCATCGTGGGCTCGGCCTGCGCCTGGTCCGTGGCGACGAGGCGCTCGACGCGACCGGCAGGCCCCTCGACCGCGACCGTCTGCAGCTCGACGTCGGGGCCTGCGCCCTCAACCTGCCCTACGCCCTGGCGCTCGCCGACGTGCGCGACGAGAGCGAGATCACCGCCGCGCTCGACGGACCGCTGCGTCTGGCGATCGAGGCGATGTTCGAGAAGTACTGGTTCCTGCGCAAGTCGGCGCCCGAGACCCTGCGCGGTCTGGTGGCGCGGCTGCCGGGTGGCGAGAGCACCCGCATCGACGGGACGGGGCAGGGGGCCCAGCTGCTCCTCTGGGGTCTGCCGCACGCGCTGCGCTTCCTGGAGGGACGTGGTGTCATCACCGCCGATCAGGGGCCGGAGATCCTGGCCCGGATCTTCTCCTACGTCGAGTACCTCGCCGGCGAGGAACACGAGAACATCCGCCTCGAGATGACCCTCGGCGGGGTCGCCGAGCGCAAGGTCCGCCATCGCTTCCTGAAGGCGAACCAGGCCCTGGCCATGCAGCTCGCCCTCCCCGAGCTGACCCTGGTGCAGGCCGAGTCGCTCCAGGGCCTGCCGACCCTGCCCCTGGTCACCCCCCTGACCGACCCGCGCAACGCGCCGGTGCTCGAAGGCGGCTTCCTCGCCCGATTCGGCCGCGGTCTGCCCCTGCCGGCGCGTGGCGAGGACGAGATCGCCAACGGCCTGTGGTTGCGGCAACTGTTCGAGAAGACCCGCCTCGCCTATCTCGAACTCGAGGAGCGAGCCGAGATCTTCGAGGTGCAGGAATCGCTCTTCGACGCATGAGGGCGCGGCTCGCGATCCTCGTCCTCGTGCTCCTCGGCCTGGCCGCCATCCGGGCGCGAGGACAGGGCAGCACCGACCTCGAGGGTTTCGTGCGCTGGCAGGGCAAGCCCTTCCCGGCGCGCGAGGTGCTGTGGCCGCAGGGGAGTCGCGGGCACGACGTCGTGCTCGAGAAGCTCGTCCTGGGGCGGCGCCTGCTGGACGAGTCGCTGGTGGTGGACGCGGCGTCCCAGGGCATCCGCGACGTGCTCATCCGCCTGCCCGAATTCCAGCTCCCGAGGCGCGACGCGGAAGAGCTGGAGCTGCTCGTCGAAGGCCTCACGATCCGCCCCCGCGTCATCACCCTGCGCAAGCGGAGCCGGCTCTTCCTGCGTAACGCCGACCCGCTGGACCTGGTCTTCCTGAGCCGCGACGCGGACGGCAAGGAGCTGCGCCATGTCCTGCCGGCGCGGAGCCGGATCGAGGTCGAGCTTCCGGCCGGGGAGGGCTTCGACCTGGTCGCCGAGCGCTTTCCCTTCCTGGCGGCCCGCGTCCGTCGGGTCGGCGACGAACCGGCGATCATCACCGCGATCGACGGCCGCTTCGCGGTCAAGGGCCTGGCCGCGCAGGAGATCGTGATCGAGTTCGAGCACGCCCTGCTGGGCCAGGGCCGGAAGACGGTGACCCTCGAGGAGGGCAGCACGACCCGGCTGGAACTCCATCAGGACGACTTCGTCCGGCCGGTCGACGTCGACGAGGGCTCGCCCTTCGCGGAAACGGGCGAGGCGGTCTTCCGGATCGAGGGCCTGCGCGTGCCGCGGGCCGACTTCGACGCGGTGGTCGACTACCTCGATGCCCGTCATCAGCGGTTCCGCCTGCCGCGCGCGATCCTGCAGGCCCATGCCCTGCGCCAGGTGCTGGTGCCCCTGGCGGCGACCTGGGTCCATCATCGCGGCGATCTGGCAGCGCTGAGGGAGCGGGCGGTCGAGGTGGATCGGGCTCTGGCCCGCGGCGAATCCTTCGAGGAACTGGCGCGTCGGCTCGTGGCCTCCGGGCGCAGCGCCACCTTCGGTCCGGTCGGCCGGCAGGATCTCGATCCCTGGCTCGGTCACCTGCTGTTCGCGACGCCCCGACATCTGAAGATCGGGCCGATCTGGTCGACCCGCGGGCTCCACTATTTCTATCTCGATCAGGTCCTGGGGGATGGGGCCGACGAGCGCCGCGCCGGATTCCAGATCTACTTCCCCTGGCCCGGGAACAGCGCGGAGGGTCAGGCCGACCATCTGCGCGCGCTGGCCGAGCGGGCCCGCGTCGAGGCCCTCGACCCACGGCTCGAGAGCCTCGTGGACCAGTCCCGGACGCCCTGAGGCGGTTGGCCGAGATGTCACCGGTCCGGCTTAGAATCCGCCATCCCTCTACCTCTGGGAGCAGCCAGCCTTGAGACTCAAGTCCCTGGAACTGTTCGGCTTCAAGTCCTTCGCCGAACGCACCGTCTTCGACTTCGACGAAGGCGTCACCGCCATCGTCGGGCCGAACGGCTGTGGCAAGAGCAATACCGTCGACGCCGTGAAGTGGGTGCTCGGCGAACAGCGGGCCAAGAGCCTTCGTGGCCAGTCGATGACCGACGTCATCTTCAACGGCAGCTCCAACCGGGCGGCGCTCGACCTCGCGGAGGTCACGCTCCGTTTCGACAACGAGGACCGCAGCCTGCCGATGGACGCCGACCAGGTCGACGTCACCCGGCGGCTCTACCGCAGCGGCGACAGCGAGTACCTGATCAACGGCCAGAGCTCGCGCCTCAAGGACGTGCGCGAGCTGTTCATGGGCACCGGACTCGGCCCGGGCGGCTACTCCTTCATGGAGCAGGGAAAGATCGACAGCGTCCTGGCCTCCAACCCGATCGATCGGCGCAAGGTCTTCGAGGAGGCCGCCGGCATCTCGCGCTTCCGCTCGCGGCGGCACGAGACCGAATTGAAGCTCGACAAGGTGGAGGCGAACCTGCTCCGCCTGGCCGACATCCTCGAGGAGCTGACCCGCCAGGAGCGCTCGCTGAAGATCCAGGCGGGCAAGGCCGAGCGCTACCAGGAACACAGCCGTCGGGCGCGTGAACTCCAGGCCCAGGTCGCCCTCTACCGCTACGACTCGGCCGCGTCCCGGCGCGAGGAGCTGGCGAAGGAGGTCGCCGAGCTCGGCGACCACAAGGGCGGCAAGGTCGAACGCCAGACCGAGATCAAGGCGCGACTCGCCGAGGTCGATCAGGAGCTGGCCCGGGTCTCCGAAGGGCTCGCGGTGGCGCGCGAACGGGCGGCCGACATCGGCGCCCGCGAAAAGGCCGCGCGCGACCTCGCCGGCTTCCATCGTCGCCACCTCGAGAACCTGGAGGAGCGCGAGAAGGCGCGGCGCGCCGCCATCGAGGAACTCGAGGCCGACCTCGGCCAGGGTGCCGAGGACCGCGAGCGGGTGGCACGCGAGAAGGCCGAGCTCGAGGCGAACCTCGGCGCGATGAAGACCGCGTTGACGACCGCCGAGGGCAGCGTCCGCGAGCTGCGCGAGCGCATGAATCGGGTCGAGGGCGACGTCAAGAAGGCGGCCGAGTCGGTCGACTCCCTGGTGCGCCGCCAGGCGGATCTCGATCGCCAGCACGCCCGGATCGAGGCCGACGAGCGCCGCTGGGCCGACGAGGTCGAACGATCGGACGAGGGCCTGGCGGAACGGCAGCGCGAGAAGGACCAGCTCGAGACCCACCGGGTCGAGCTGGGCCAGCGCCTCGAGGCCGCCAACGAGAAGCTCGTGGCCGGTCGCGCCGAGGTGGCGCGGCTGCGTGCCCGGCGCGAGGAACTGGATGCGCGCTCGGCGAGCCTCGGCGAGGAGAACAACCGCCTGCTCAACGAGCGTTCCAAGGTGGTGGGACGCATCGATGCCCTCGAGGGACACATCAGCCGCCAGGAGGGTCTCGACGAGGGCGTGAAGAGCGTGCTCGCCGAGCGCAAGAAGCGCGCCGACTTCCTGCCCGGCTTCCGCGGCCTGCTGATCGACCTGTTCCAGGCCGACCTCGAGCTGGCCGACGCCTTCGAGGCCGCGCTGGGCGAGCTGGCCCAGGCGATCGTGGTGACGACCGTCGCCGAAGCACTGGAGGGAGCCGCCTTCCTCGGCGAGGGCGGTCGCGGTCGCGCCGCCTTCCTCGCCCTCGAGGCCTTCCCGACCGCCGGCGCGGCCTTGCCCGCCGGCGTCAGCGCTGGAGACGAGGCCGGACAGAGGGTGCTCGCCACCCTGCTCGGCGGTCTCGACGTGGTCGAGCCCGAGGCCATCGCGGCCCGGATCGAGCGCGGTCTGAGCACCGGCAGCCTGCTGGTGACCACCGGCGGCGCCCTGGTCCGCGATGGCCGGATCTTCGTCACCGGCAGCAAGAAGGGCCGGCGCGGTCAGGTCGCGGTGCGTTCCGAGCTGGAGCGGCTGCGGGGTCAGCGCGAAGATCTGAAGGTCCGGCTGGAGGAGCTGGCCGGCGAGATCGAGGCCCTGCGGCTGGAGCGTGAGGGCCTCAAGACCGAATACCGCGAGACCGAGGCCCGCGTCCAGGCGGACGAGAGCACGAAGCGCGGTCTCGACCACGAGTCCGAGGCCATCGCCAAGCAGCTCGACCGTCTTCAGCTCGAGTTCCAGCGTCTCGGCACCCGGCGCGCCGAGGCCGCCAAGCGCATCGCCGAGCTCGAGGTCGAGAAGGAGCGCAACAAGAGCGCCCTCGACGAGGTCACCGGCCTCGTCGACCGCGCGCGTGACGACCGGAGCCGCAGCAGCGACGATCGCGACCAGATCAGGGCCGAGCTGGACGAGGCCGTGCAGGTTCTCGAACGCGAACGCGTCGGCATGGCCACGGCCTCGCAGCGGCTCCATGGCCTGGCCAGCTCGCTGGAGCATCTCGAGACCCGACGTTCCGATGCCGAGCGGGCCATTGCCCGTTACCGCGAGGAACTGAGCACCTTCGCCGGTGATCGCGAGCGCACCGCGGCCTCGGTCGGCGACGAGGAGAAGAAGGCCGAGGAACTCGAGAAGGAGCTGAGCGGCTCGCGCGAGTCGATCGGTGGTCTCGAGGAACAGGTCGGGACCGTTCGCCGGCAGCACCAGGATCTCGCCCGGCAGCTCGCCGACGTGGAGCAGGACCTGGGCGAGCTGGCCGACAAGCTCCACAAGCTGGACGTGCGCGAGAACGAGTTGCGGGTGACCATGGAGGGCCTGGTCGAGCACGTCCACGACGAACTCGAACTCGACCTCGTCGCCCTGCACCGGGACTACGTCCCGGCCGAGAACGTGGACTGGAAGGCGATCGAGGCCGAACTCGAGGAACGGCGGGCCATGCTGCGCAAGCTGGGCAACGTCAACCTCCAGGCCATCGACGACCTCAGGGAGGTCGAGGAACGGCTCGAGTTCCTGGTCGCCCAGCGCAACGACCTGCAGCACTCCAAGCAGCTCCTGGTCCGCATCCTGCGCGACATCGAGGCCGAATCGACCCGCCTCTTCGTCGAGACCTTCGAGCGCGTGCGCGAGCACTTCCAGGTGATGTTCCGCAAGCTCTTCGGTGGTGGCCGGGCCGACATCACCCTGGTCGAGCCGGAGAACGTGCTCGAGTCGGGCATCGAGATCACCGCCCGTCCGCCCGGCAAGGAGGCACGCAGCATCACCTTGCTCTCCGGCGGCGAGCGGACCCTGACCGCGGTCGCGCTCCTGTTCTCGATCATCCGGGCCCATCCCTGTCCCTGCTGCCTCATGGACGAGGTGGATGCCGCCCTCGACGAGGACAACACCGAGCGCTTCTGCCTGCTCCTCGACGAGTTCCTGGATCGCACCCAGTTCATCCTCATCACCCATAGCCGGCGGACCATGGCCCGGGCCGACGTCCTCTTCGGCGTCACCATGGGCGAGCGCGGCGTCAGTCGCCACGTCGGCGTGCGTTTCGAGGACGTCGCCGACGACGGCAGCTTCGTCGAGCGCAGCGGCGCCGAGGCCGAGCAGAAACGGGGGGCGCGTGAGCGTCGGGCCCGGGCTCAGGGCAAGGCGCGGGAGGAGATCGACGACACCGGCGAGCCCGGTGACGAGGAGGGCCATCGTGGCCCCGCGCGCGGGGCCGAACAGGATGGTTCGACCGGCGGCGACGGCGAGGTCAACGGCAACGGTCATGGCAAGGGGAAGGGCAACGGCAACGGGAAGGCCAAGGCGGCCGGAGAGCGGCTCGTGGCTTCCGAGCTGCTGGTCGACCTGAACGTCGCGGCCGAGGCCCAGGACCCGGGCGGCCGGACCGCCGAAGCCGCCGAGTAGCGGCCCCGCCAACTCGCAGCGCCGGCCGCGCAGCCAAGCTCCGACCGGACCGCGCAGCGCCCGCTGCGCAGCCAAGCTCCGACCGGACCGCGCAGCGCCGGCCGCGCAGCCCATGCCCGACTGCCATCGACGGCGCCTCGGAGCGCCGGCTGCCCAGCCGGCAGGTCCGCCGGCCGCCGGCCGGCGAGAGGGCTACAGCCAAGTGGCGCGGCGACCGATAGATCCGGAGGAAAGCGCCCGAAGCTGGAGGTCCGGATGCATCCCTACCGCTCACTCATCACGGTCGCCGCCCTCGCGGGCGTCATGGTGGTGATGGCCGGCGTGCTGCTCAACACCGAGCACATGGCCCGGAAGCGATCCCGGGAGCCGGTGGCCGCCGAGAGCTGGGTTCCGCTCGGCGCCCGGCGCGAACTCGGTCCCGACCAGGCCTTTCGCCGGGGCCTCGACCGCCTGGCCCTGCTGGTGGCCTCGGCCGGCGAGGCCGAGCTGGCCCGCGAACTGCCTGGCCTGCTCGAGAAATGCGTCCTCTACGTCCGGCCCGAGGACGCCGGCGCGGTGCGTGAGCGCCTGGAGGCGGTCGACCTCGACCCGCGGCTCAGGCCCCTGCTCGTCGAGCTGCTCGGCGCGACCCGCGCTCCGGATGTCCTGGCGGACCTCGAGCGGGCCCATCGTTCGGAACCGGAGGCGGTCCTCCGCGCCCTGCGTCGCCATGGCGGGGTCGAGGCCAGGGCCCTGGCCGAACGCCTGAGCCGCCCGCCCGTGAGCGAATCCAGGCCGGTCGAGCCGGCCGGCGGGGCCGGTCCCGGGCACTGAGCCCGGCACCGGGCCGAGCCAGCTTGCCGCCCCCTCCAGGGCGCCATACGATCGCGGCATGGTCGCCAAACGATACGCCGATGACGATGCCCTCAGCGAGCTGGGCCTTCCCGCCACCCGGATCGAGGACTGGAACGAGGCCGCGGAGCGTCTGCTCGCCGCCGGTCGGGCCGGTCGTCTGCGGGGCGGCAATCTGCGCCACGCCCGGCTCGAAGGTCGCGACCTAAGGGGCATCGATCTGAGCGGTGCCGACCTCAGCGGCGCGCGGTTCGATGGCGCCGATCTCAGCGGTGCCCGCCTGGTCCTGACCGAACTCGGGGGAGCGTCCTTCGATCGCGCCCAGCTCGCCGGCGCCGACCTCAAGGGCGCGAATCTGCGCGGGAGCCGCTTCGAGTTCGCCCTCATGGAAGGGGCTGATCTGAGCGAGGTGGAGGGCGCCGGCGCCCACCTCGACTACGCCTTCCTCGAGCGGGCCTGCCTGCGCCATGGCAACCTGGCCGGGGCGAGCATGAAGGCGGTCAGCATGCAGCGCGCCGAACTCGCCGATTGCGATCTGGGCGGGGCGGACCTCAGCCAGGCGGATCTCAACCATGCCCGGGCCGCGCGGGCCGACTTCAGCGAGGCGATCCTGGTCGATTGTTTCCTCGCCTTCAGCGATCTCCTCGGCGCCCGTTTCGATGGTGCCGACATGAGCGGCATCGATCTCAAGCAGTCGATGCTCAACGAGGCCAGCCTCCGGCGCAGCAACCTCCAGCACGCGCTGGTGCACGAGGCCGGCTTCGTGGCCTGCGATCTCAGCGAGGCCGACTTCCGCGGCGCCGAGGTGGACATGTCGCGCTTCGAGCGCTGCAAGGTCGACGGTGTCCGCTGGCCGCGGCAGTCGCCCGAGGCCGGCGAGGACGAGCCTTGACCGCCGCCCCGGAGGAGCCACTGCCTCCGGCCCCACGCAACATCGCCCTGGTGCTCGAATACGACGGCAGCCGCTACTGTGGCTGGGAGAAACAGAAGAACGGTCTCGGGATCGAGCAGGTCCTCGAGGACGCGATCGCCCGGATCACCGGCGAACGACCGGTGATCAACGGCTCCGGGCGTACCGATGCCGGGGTCCATGCCCTTGGCCAGGTCGCCAGCTTCACGCTGATGCACCGGATGCCCGCCGCCGATCTCGGACGCGCTCTGGACGCGGTCCTGCCCGAGGACGTCGCCGTGCTCGAGGCCCGGGAGGTGGGCCTCTTCTTCCATGCCCGTTTCTCGGCGCGGAGCAAGACCTACCGTTACACCCTGCTCACCGGACGCGCCAAGGCACCGCTGATGCGGGCACGCAGCCACCACCTGCGGGGGCCGCTCGATCGCGAGGCCATGCGTCGCGCCGCCCGGCTCTTCGTCGGCCGGCACGACTTCTCGGCCTTCTGCCACGAGGCGGAGCGCATCGGCGACTGCCGCCGCACCATGCACGCGGTCGAGCTGATCGAGGACGGACGCTTCCTACAGGTCGAACTCTCGGCCGACGGCTTCCTTTACAACATGGTTCGAATCATCGTCGGCAGCCTCGTTTACGTCGGTCAAGGCAAGCTCGACGAGGCCACCATCGCCAGGCTGCTCGAAGGCGGCGAACGAAAATTCTCCGGCCCGACGGTTCCTGCACGCGGGCTCCATCTTGTGCGGGTACTCTATGAGGTCGGTGGGACCGGCTGAGTTCCAGTCGTGTCCGGCCGAGGAGCCGACCAAGATGGAGACGATCATGGACGTCCGAATCACCGCCCGTCACTGCCAGCTTTCCGCCAGCCTCGAGCAGTTCATCCGCTCGAAGATCATGAGACTCGAGCGGTTCGTGAACCGCCTTCACGACGCCCAGGTGGTCGTGGTCAGCGCCGGTGGCCAGGCGACGGTGGAGATGACGGTGGGCTGGACGAAGGGACAGCAGTTCAGCGCGCGCGCCGAAGGGGACTCGCCCCGGAGCGCCGTCCTGCGGGCCCAGGCCAAGCTGGAGAAGCAACTCCGGCGCCTGAAGGCCCGGATCCTCCGCCGCCGCGCGGACGCGGCCTGATCCAGACCAGAACCTGGACCGACCTCGAGAGAGCCGTCCCCAGCCCGGGGACGGCTCTCTTGCTGTCCAGGCCCGGCGGGTGTCCAGCCTCCCTGTGCAGGGTCGGGCTCTCCGCATACAATCCGGGCGCGCATGAGCGACCAGGACACTCCGATGTTGAACATCGTCGCCATCGGCGGCGGCGCCGGGATGAAGACCCTCCTGTCGGGTCTCAAGTCGCGGTCCGTGGACCTCTGCGCCGTGATCACCGTCGCCGACGACGGGGGCAGCTCCGGGCGGCTGCGCAAGGACTTCAGCATCCCGCCCCCCGGCGCGATCCGCGACTGCCTCGTGGCCATGTCCGAGGGCGAACCGCTGCTGAAGGATCTCTTCGAGTACCGCTTCGAGGACTCCTACCTCAAGGACCACAGCTTCGGGAACCTGTTCATCGCCGCCCTCACCCGGATCAGCGGTGACTTCCGCCTGGCGCTCGAACAGGCCCGCCGCCTGCTCGAGGTGCGCGGCCGGGTGATCCCGGCCACCGACGCCAAGATCACCCTGGTGGCGGAGCATCCCGACGGTTCCAAGAGCACCGGGCAGGTGGTGATCGCCATGTCGAAGAAGCCGATCTCGGCGGTGCGGCTGGTGCCGCGACCGGCGCCGGTGGGGGCCGAGATCCGCGAGGCCCTGGAACAGGCCGATCTCATCTGCGTCGGGCCGGGCAAGATCCACACCGAGGTCCTGCCCAACCTCCTCGTACCCGGCATGGTGGCGGCGGTGAACGCGTCCCGGGCACCGGTGCTCTGCGTCGCCAACCTGATGACCGAACCCGGTCAGACCGAGGGCTTCACCCTGAGCGACCAGATCCGGATCCTGCGCGATCTCTCCTGTGGCCTCGACCTGGACATGATCCTCGCGCCTTCGGATCAGATCGACGAGGGCCAGCGCCGGCGTTATGCGGAGAGCGGCAGCGTCCCGATCGTGGTGCTCGACGAGGACCAGATCGACGGCCTGCCCCTGCATCGCGCCGACCTGCTGGAGCCGGGCGAGAAGGTCCGCCACAGTCCCACGCGTCTGGCCACGGCGGTGCTGGATTGCCTGGACATCCTGCGCCGCAAGGGGAGGGGAGCGTGAGCGAGAAGGCCACGGAGCGGGTCCGGATCTGCAACGAGCAGGGGCTTCATGCCCGTCCCAGCGCGCTCATCGTCAAGGCCGCCGGTGACTTCGCGGCCGCGATCTGGCTACGCAACGAGGACAACGGCGTCGAGGCCGATGCGAAACGCCTGATGGAAGTGATGATGCTCGCCGCGCCGAAGGGCACCGAGCTGGTCATCGAGGCCGAGGGAGCCGACGCCCGCGCCGCGGTCGAGCGTCTGCGTGAACTGGTCGCCCGCGGTTTCGACGAGAGCTGACGAGAGGCCGGTATGCACACCATCAAGGGCCAAAAGGTCTCCCCTGGAATCGCCATCGGCAAGGTGATGATCCTCAGCGCCGAGGAGGTGAAGGTCCGGGAACAGCGGGTTCCGGTCAAGAAGGTCGAAGGAGAGATGCGCCGCTTCCGGCGCGCGCTCGCCGCCACCGAGAAGGACATCGTCACCCTGCTCGAGGAGCAGGCCGGCGGCCCGGTCGACGTCCGCCGGATCATCTCGACCTCGCTCGACTTCCTGAAGGACGACACCCTGGTCGCCGGCATCGAGGCGGCCATCGAGAAGGGGCAGTTCACCGCGCCCTACGCGGTCAGCTCGACCATCGCCAGCCTGGCGGAGCAGCTGCACAAGATCGACAACCCGACCTTCTCGAGCAAGGTCGCCGACCTGATCGACATCGAGCACCGACTGCTCAACCACCTGCTCGGCGGCAAGCTGGAGAAGGTGAAGGAACTCGATCGCCAGCTCATCGTCGTCGCCGACGACCTGACCCCGACCCAGGCGATCAATCTCGACCGCAACAAGGTCCTGGCCTTCGCGATCGAGCGCGGCTCCTGGGCCTCCCATACCGCGATCCTGGCCCGCGCCCTGGGAATTCCGGCCGTGGTCGGCGCCGCCCGCGTCGCCCACCTGGCCACCATCGGTTCCACCGTGGTGGTCGACGGCGACGAGGGCACGGTCATCATCGACCCCGATGCCGAGCTGCTGCGCGAATACCGCCAGAAGCGGCGACGCAGCCGGCGTCGGACCGCGATGGACGCCCAGCAGAAGAACCTGCCCTCGGTCACCCGCGACGACCAGGAGATCCGGCTCTACTGCAACATCGAGGTCAAGGAGGACGTGCCCCGCGTCCGCGAATACGGCGGCCGCGGCGTCGGCCTGTTCCGCACCGAGTTCCTCTTCCTCGGGCGCAGCGAGCCGCTGAGCGAGGACGAGCAGTACGAGGTCTACAAGGAAGCCCTGATCGGCATGCAGGGCAACATGGTCACCATCCGCTCGATGGACGTGGGCGCCGACAAGTTCGACCGCAGCCTCGGCACGCACCGGGAGCCCAATCCCTTCATGGGCGAGCGGGCCATCCGGATCTCCTTCGCCCGGGAGGAGTTCTTCCGGGTCCAGCTCCGCGCCCTCCTGCGCGCCGGCGTGCACGGCAAGCTGCGCTTGATGTTCCCGATGATCATGGACCTGGGCGAGTTCCGCCGCGCCAAGGCGATCCTGGAGAAGGCCAAGAAGGAGCTCCGCCAGCGCGGTGTGAGTTTCGACGAGGATCTGAAGGTCGGCTCCATGATCGAGCTGCCCAGCGCCGCCCTGTCGATCGAGAGCCTGGCGGACGAGGCCGACTTCTTCAGCATCGGCACCAACGACCTGACCCAGTACACCCTGGGCGTGGACCGCCTCAACCAGCGGGTCGCGCATCTCTATGCACCCTGCCACCCGGCCATCCTGCGCCTTCTGCGCCACATCGTCCTGGTCGCCGAGAAGCGGGGGAAGTACGTCTCGATCTGCGGCGAAATGGCCGGCGATCCGGCCTACGTCCCGCTCCTCATCGGCCTCGGCCTGCGGAACCTGAGCATGGCGCCGCCGATGCTGCCGGCGGTGAAGAAGGCGGTAAGGGCCGCCGATACCCGGGCCTGCGCCCGCCTGGCGGACAAGGCCATGGCGGCGGCGGACGCCGCCGAGGTCAGGCGCCTCCTCAAGCTCTGAGGACATTTTTCGCGCCGCCGGGGCGCCCCTTCGATCGGTCCCGGTCTCTTCGCGTCCCGCAAGTCACGCTCGCGAGCCAGCTCCCTGCGCGCAGGCGCATGCCGGTGCATATTCATCGAAGCATGCTTTTTGCCTTGCGTTAAAGGCCCCGCCCAGCCCGGTCCGATCAGCGATATATCGCGTCGTTCCATCAAGATATCCCGGTCGGAAGGGAAGGGCTGGAGCAGCCATGTTCAGTGCAGGCAAGAGCTTCGTCGGCCTCGACATCGGAAGCTCGACCATCAAGGCGGTCGAGCTGTCGCGGGTCGGCAAGGGTGTTCAGGTGACCGGCATCGGCCAGGTCGAGGCCCGGGGGCAGACCCCCGAGGACCAGATCCGCGCCGTCGCCGACCTTCTCAAGCAGGGCGGCTTCAAGACCAAGCGGGTCGTGACCGCCGTCTCCGGCAAGATGGTCATCATCCGCTATCTCAGCATGGTGCCCATGAGCGACGAGGAGCTGCGCAACGCGATCCTCTTCGAGGCGGAGAAGTACATCCCCTTCGGGCTCGACGAGAGCACGATCGACTGCCAGCGCATCGGCAAGAGCGGTGGCAACGACAACGTGATCCTCGTCGCGGTGAAGACCAGCGCCCTCGACTCCCACATGAACGTGGCGCAGAAGGCGGGCTTCACTCCGGAGATCGTCGACGTCGACGCCATCGCTCTCGGCAACGCCTACGACCTCGTCCGCGAGTACTCGGAGGACCAGGCGGCCGACGGGGCGGTGATGGCCTTCGTCGACGTCGGCGCCACGAAGACCTGCGTGAACATCATGCAGGACGGGGTGTCGCTGTTCACCCGGGAGATCTACTTCGGCGGTCGTGACTTCACCTCGGCCATCGCCCGTCGCCTCGGCATGGAGGAGTCGGACGCGGAGAGCCTGAAGCGCGTTCCCGGCGACTCCGAGGAGGAGCTGCGCGACGCCGTCTTCCCGACCATCGACGACCTCGGCAACGAGCTCCAGCTGAGCTTCGACTACTTCGAGAACCAGCACGGCCGCTCGCCCGACCGGGTGCTCCTGAGCGGTGGCGGCTCGCGCCTGCCCTTCTTCCAGGAGTCCTTCGAGCGGATCCTGGAGCGGCCGGTCTCGATCTTCAATCCCTTCGACGGACTCCCCGTCAGCGACGACATCGACCAGGACATGCTCATCGGCGGCGGCCCCCAGATGGCCATCGCGGTGGGTCTCGCGGCGCGCATCCGGAAGAGCTGAACCATGATCACGATCAACCTGCTGCCCAAGGAATACCGCAAGAAGGAGAAGACGCCGATCGCGCTGCTTCTCCCGATCCTCGGCGGTCTCATCTGCGTGCTCTCGGCTGCCAGCGTCGCGGCCTACACGCACTTCGTCTGGCTCGGCGAGGTCCAGAATCGTCGCCAGGGCCTCGACCAGGAGCTGGCCCAGAAACAGCCGCGCCTGCGCTACGAGGAGTCCCTCCTCTCCGAGGAGAAGGAGTACAAGAAGCGCGCCGACACGATCAAGGACATCGCCGCCGGGCGGATCGTGATGACCGAGAAGCTGGATCAGCTCGCGGACATCACCGTCGCCGGCGACGAGACCGCGGACCAGGGTTACCTGGTCTGGATCAAGGAGCTGAAGTACTCGCCGCCGTCGGCCAACGCCGGCAAGACCAAGGTCAAGGGGGCGCCGGCGGTCGGTGGCGAGATGAGCCTGAAGGGCCTCGCGCTGGCCGATTCCGACCCGCTGGTCCGGCTGAACTACTACCACGCGGCCCTGAAGAACAGCGACTGGTTCCGCTTCGGTTTCACCGAGATCTCGGACCCGGTCGGCAACATCGAGGAGTTCCCCGAGCTCGAGCCCAAGAAGGGCTGGACCATGGACCTCGACCTGCAGATGACCGATCCGGTCGAGTCGCGCAAGCTGCGCGCCGCCGCGATGAAGATGGTCGCCGAGAAGGACGCCAAGCCGCAGGGTGGCGCCACCCGCAAGAAGTGACCGCCGCCGAGGAGGAATGTCGTGTTGAACTCCATTCGTAAAGTGAAGAAGAAGGCCTGGATCGTCATCGGCGTGTCCGCCGCCTTCGTCCTGGCCAGCGCCGGCGTCGTCTACATGGACATCAAGTCCATCGGCGAGGAGGAACTCGCCACCCAGGCCGCGGCGATGCAGAACCAGGCCGCCGATCGCCGGATCGCCCAGATCCGCAACATCGAGGACCGCGTCCTTCGCGAGCGCTATCGCGTCGGCGAGTACGTGAAGGTCCTGCCGGACGACAAGGAAATCAACGACTTCGTCCAGAAGATCAGCGAGTTCTCCGCCGCCTCCGGCGTGGAGATCACCAAGCTGGACGACAGCGCGGCTCGCAGCCGCGGTCGCAAGAAGGCCGCGTCGGCCTTCGAGGAAGCCGCCTACAAGCTGCTCCTCGACGGCACGCTGAGCGAGTTCCTCGACTTCATGCACCGGTTCGAGACCCACGATCGCTTCATCAAGGTGAAGTCCTTCGCGATCAAGAACCAGCAGAGCGCGGCGCAGGGCGAAGTCGAAGGCCCGCAGCGCCACTCGATCGAGATGACCCTGGAGACCTACGTCTACAATCCCGGCAAGGGTGCCCAGCAGGTCGACATCATGAACGCCGACAAGCGGAGTCTCGCCCTCCTCGAGACCGAGCCGATCGCCGACTCCCTCGAGCTCGAGACCTACGACTACCTGCCCCAGCCCGAGCGTCGGGACCCCTTCGCGGATCCCCGCCTCAAGGCCGAGGTCAGCGCCGAGAACCAGAGGATCGCGGCCCAGAACGTGGAGGAGCAGAAGAAGACCCTCGACGGCCTGCTGGATCGTTTCGCCGCCATCCGCAAGGCCCTCGACGAGGAGGGGCTGATCACCAGCTTCGTCAAGAAGGTCGAATTCGGGCGCCAGCTCTCCGATCAGATGGCCAAGCTCGCGGTCGAGATCGAGAGCGCCCACAAGAACGCGACCTTCCGCGACAAGGCCCTGGCGGAGTCCTTCCAACGGGATCTCGCGCAGCCCTTCGGCGTGCTTTACGGCGAGCGCAAGAAGGTCGACGAGCGCGGTCTCGCCCAGCGCGAGCTGAAGGTCGAGCTGGAGCACATGAACGCCGCCTTCACCGCCGGTCGCTACGAGGAGGTCGTCGGTTCGGCCCGGGCCATCATGGCCGCCAAGACCGCCGCGAACGGCGAGGAGGTCGCCAAGATCTTCCGGGAGATCGAGTACCTGGCCGGCCGGGCCCAGGCCCGGGTCGAGTTCGCCTCGATCCAGCTCGAGCTCAAGGGCTACGTCTTCGAGCCGGATCGCCCGGAGCGCGCGGTCGTCATAATTAACGATCGTGCCTACAGTCGAGGCGAGGTTCTGGCCGATGGAGTGATCGTCGGCCGGATCGACCTAAGTCGAGTGGTGTTCCTCTACAAGGACGAGGAAATCGAGAAGCCACTCGACTGATACCAGGGCGATCTCGAAAGGATGCCGACCGACCCTACCCACGCGCCGGGTGAGGTCGGTCGTCTTCGTTCGGGTCCCGGTCGGCGCAGATCGCGACGCGGCATGTGAGAGCGTCGGGGAATTGGGAACGGGGCCGGGGGGAAGTCCTCCCCGAAGGACCGGGTGGTCCATGCCCCGCCGTCTCGAGTATCGAGTCAAGGAGGGAACCATGGCCATTCGTATCCCGCAGCGCGCCAGAGCCTCTGCCGGGCGCATCGCTCGAATCGGCGCTGTCGCGGGCCTTCTGGTCTGCCTGTTCACGGCGGCTCTGCCGGCGCAGGAAGGCGAGACCGGCAGCGACGTCATCGGGCGCGAGGATCAGGACGTCAACGACACGCGCGTCACCCTTTCGGTGAACGAGCGACCGCTGGTCGACGTCGTCAAGTACATCCGCGAGAAGTCGCGGATCAACATCATTCTCGGGGCCGACGTCGACGTCGAGACCAAGGTCACGATCGAGCTCGACAACGTGCCCTGGCGAGAGGCCCTGCAGCTCGTGGCCGACCGGTCCGAGTGCGTCATCCTCAAGAAGGCTGACAACCTCTACGTCCTCGAACAGCCGGTGCGCATCACCTGGAAGTTCCAGAAGTCGCCGATCGAGTCGGTGATCGAGGCCATCGCCAAGATCTCCGGCGCGTCGATCGTCGCGGCTCCCGAGGTCCAGGGCAACGTGCACCTGACCCTGTCGAACGTCCCCTGGCGCACCGCGCTCGACACCGTGGCGAAGTCGCTCGGTTTCGTCGTGGTCGAGGAGGACTTCGGCATCCTGCAGGTCGTCCATCCCTCGAAACTCAAGGAACAGCTGGTCACCCGTTCCTACCAGCTCCGCTACGTGCGGCCCGACATCGCCTACCGGCCGCTGATCAAGACCGAGTACGCGGTCGGTCAGCCCAAGGCTCCGAGCGAGAACCCCGACGAGGAGTTCTCGGTCCTGAAGGCGCTGCGTAGCGCGCTCTCGGAGACCGGCAAGCTCGAGTACGTGAGCAAGCACAACGTGATCGTGGTCAAGGACATCGCTCCGGTCCACGAGTCGGTGAAGCGGATGCTCGCCGAGCTCGATCGCGAGCCGGCGCAGGTCTTCGTCGACGTCAAGTTCGTCACCACCACCAACACCGACGCGTTGCGCTACGGTGTCGACATCGGTGACGACGGGCTCGCGGCCTCGATCAACGGCTCGTCCGTGCCCTCGCGCCTGCCCTTCGGGGTCGGCAACCAGGGCTGGGGCGTGCTGCCGGGCGCCACCGATGCCCAGGGCGGTTCGAGCGGCGTTCCGGGCCTCACCGATGCCGAGCTGAAGACGGCCACCACCTTCGGCAAGCTCGACTTCACCCGGATGTCGTTGACCCTGCGCCTGCTCAAGCAGGATCAGCAGACCCGCATCGTCCAGGCGCCCAAGCTGGTCGCCCTGGACAACCAGGAGGCGACCATCTTCGTCGGCCGCACCGTCCGCTTCGCCCAGACCGAGGCGGTGGAGGGCCAGGGCGGTGGTCTCACCTTCAGCATCCGCGAGGCCGACAACTCGCCGGTCCAGACCGGTTTCCAGCTCTTCATGGTTCCCCACGTCATCCCGGGTACCAACAAGATCCGCCTGGACGTGATCCCGGAGGCCGAGACCCTCGTCGGTCGCGGCACCGATCCGAACACGCCTCCCGGCTTCGATCGCTTCACCTCGGGTACCGGCGCCAACGAGGTCTCCATCGACCTGCCGCAGCTCGCCAGCCAGACCCTGATCACCTCGATGATGCTGGAGAGCGGCCAGACCGCGGTCATCGGTGGCCTGATCACCGAGTCGCAGACCGAGAAGGTCAACAAGGTGCCGCTCCTCGGCGACATCCCGATCCTCGGCTTCTTCTTCCGGCACGAGGAGACCTCGGTGACCCGCGAGAGCCTGATCATCTTCATCACCCCGCGGATCATCCGCGACGCCGACACGGTCGAGGCGCTGATTCGCGCCGAGAACGATCGGCGCATGGACGCGATCCGCGAGGAGAGCGCCAACATCTTCGGCGACTCGGGCATGTGAATCGGGCGTCGAGAGAGTGATGATCGTGACGGCCCCCGCCGGTTCGCCGGCGGGGGCCGTCCATTTTCCGGCCGTCGATCTCAGTCGATGGCGCGCGCGGCTCGCAGGCCGACCACGTCCTTGCGCAGGCCGGCGATGTTGGCGGCGCGCATGCTGATCCGGGCGTCGCGGGCCAGGTTGAGGAAGCCGGCGCCGCGGTAGATGCGGCCGCCGGTCAGCTCCGGAGCCCCCCGGATGCCGCGCTCGCCGGCCGGCCGCGCGTAGCCGAAGCTGCCGTCGCAGCACCACTCCCAGACGTTGCCGCAGAGATCGTGGAAGCCCCAGGCGTTCGGCTTCAGCGAGCCGATCGGCGCGTGCAGGGGATAGGGGTCGCGATGGCCGGACTGGTGCTCCGGAAAGCCCAGCTCCCGGGTCTCCTCGCCGTTGAGGTTGGCATAGGCCGCGAGCTCGGCCGGGTCGTCGGTGCCGGCGTAGCGGAGATCGAGGTCCGCGCGCGCGGCCCGCTCCCACTCCGCCTCGCTGGGCAGGCGCAGGGCGACGCGGGCCAGGATCTCGTTGCTCTCGGTCCAGGTCACCGACTCGACCGGATGCCGGGCCGTGACCCCGGCCGGGAAGCGGGCGTCGCGGGCGCCGGTGCCGGGCGGGTAGAAGCTGGGATTGCTCCCGGCGAGTCGGAGCCACTGGGCCTGGCTCAGCTCGTACTTGGCCAGGAAGTAGGGATCGAGATCGACCTCGTCGACCGGGCTCTCGAAGACTCCGGCCTCGGGGTCGTAGCCCGGCGCCGCCGGATCGACGGCCTGGGCGCCCATGCGGACGCGGCCCGCCGGCACCAGGACCAGGATGATCCCCAGGGCCTCGTCGACCGCGATCCGACCCCCGGCATCCCGGCTCGGCAGCCTGCCTTCGTGACTGCACCAGTGGAGGAACTCCTCGAGACCGGAGTCCGGGTCGGGACCGAGCGGGATCAGGCCGAGCTGCGGCGCCAGGTCGAGGGGGGCGAAGCGGGCGTCCCCGGCGAGGCGCTGCCGGCAGTCGGCCCAGGCCTCGGCCGCGTCCTCGAGGCTGACCCGGGCGATCTTCCGTGCCTGCTCCAGGCTCCGGCTCATCCGGCGATGGGCGCCGCTCGGGTCGCCGACGAAGTGATCGAGGTCGGTCACCAGTTCGGCGAGGACGTCATGGCGGAACTGGAGGGCCTGGTCCTCGAAGCGCCAGACCCGGTCGGCCTCGTCGGGGGTGGCCGGCAGCGCCTGCCGGCGGATGCGCTCGAGGAGCTCGCGGTGTCCCGGCAGGCGTTCGGCCAGGCCGGCGAAGCGGTCGAACCAGGTCTCCAGCCTGGGCACCAGCTCGGGCGCCGGCGGATGGAGCCGTTCCGCCGCCGCGATCGCCTGTTCGAGCCGCTTGACGTCGGCGAGCCGGTCGTAGTCCTCGAGGGCGCGCTCCTTGGCCGCGCGTTCTCGGCTCTCCGCGACCCGCGCGGTCCGCTCGCGTTCGAGGGCCAGGCCCCGTTGCCGCGCCTCCTCGCGGGCGAGATCGCGGGAGTCGCGGGCGTCCCGGCCCCAGACGTAGAAGAGGATCGTCGCGGCCAGCAAGGTGACGAAGACCACCGCCAGGGCGGCGGCGATCGCCGGGTTGCGTTCCACCCAGCGCCGGCCGCGCAGGATGGGGCCGGCCGGGCGGGCCTGGACCAGCTCGCGGCGCAGGAAGCGGCGGAGGTCGTCGGCCATGGCCAGCGCGGTCGGGTAGCGGCGGGCCCGGTCCTTGTCCATCGCGGTGCGGATGATCGCCTCGAGATCGCGCGAGATCCGTGGATTGAGTCGACGGGGCGAGTCGGGTTCCTCCTGGCGGATGGCCTGGAAGAGCTCCTGCTGCGACAGCCCTTTGAAGGGCCGATCGAGGGTGCAGGCCTCGTAGAGGCAGACCCCGAGGGAGTAGATGTCGGCGCGCCGGTCGAGCCGGAGCTTGCTGGCCATGAGCTGTTCCGGCGACATGTAGGCCGGCGTGCCCATGAAGTCGCCGGTGCGGGTCAGCGAGACCGCGCTGTCGACGTCGTCCTGGGCCAGGCCGAAGTCGAGGACGCAGGCCGAGCCATCCTCGCGCACCATGATGTTGGGCGGCTTGATGTCGCGGTGGACCAGGCCGACCTCGTGGGCGGCGTGGAGGGCGCGGGCCGCCGACTCGATCAACCGGACCGGTCCGGCGATCAGGCCGCGGTCGAGGTTGCCGCCGCTGCGTTCCCGGGTCGGGGTCGTCGGCAGGCCGCCCTCGACCACCGGATCGAGCCGGACCTCGGCCACGCCCTCGCCGCCGGCGGACCGCTTGCGGGCCTGGGCGATCAGCTGGCCCAGGGTCAGGCCGCGGATCAGATCCATGGCGATGTAGAGGATGCCCTCGTGCTCGCCGTACTCGATCACCCGGGCGATGCCGGGATGGTCGAGCCGGCCGGCGGCCTCGGCCTCGCGCTCGAAGCGCAACCGGGCCATGGGGGAGAGGAGATGGCCCTGGAGCAGGATCTTGAGGGCGACCTGGCGATGCAGGTCGAGATCTTCGGCGAGGTAGACGAAGCCCTGTCCGCCCTGGCCGAGTTCCTCGACCAGGCGGTAACGGCCGATGACCCGACCGCGGAGGCCCCCGGAGGCCGGGGTCGGACCCTGGCCGGCGACCTGGGTCGGTCGGTCTCCGATCGGCTTGGTATCGTCGTCGCCGCTGTTCATGCTCGCGCTTCCGGTCGATTAGACGGGGCCTCGGGACCGCCGTCAACGAGGTCGAGGCCCGGCGCCGGGACGGCCTCGCTTGACTTTGGGGGCGATTCTCGTATCACCCTCCATGACGGCGGTTTCGGCCCGGCGCGCAGCGCCCCGGCCGCCGGAAGGAACAAACGCGTTCCGGACGGGACGCGACCAGAGCACAGACCCGGCGCGGCTCGGCCCCCGGGGCGGCTCCAGAAGGAGCGCCATGGAAACGAAGATCTTCATCAACGCGGAAGATCCGGAGGAGGTCCGCATCGCCATCACCGAAGATGGCATCCTCCAGGGATTCTTCTGCGAACGCACCGCGAACGACTCCTACCTCGGCAACATCTACAAGGGCGTGGTCACCAACATCGAGCCCTCGATCGGCGCCGCCTTCGTGGATTTCGGCGGCGACCGCAACGGCTTCCTGCACGTCTCCGACGTGCTGCCGATGTACCGTCAGAACAACACCGAGGTGCCCGACGTCCCGCTCAAGCGCCGTGAGCACGGCAACATCCAGGAATACCTGATGAAGGGGCAGGAGGTCCTGGTGCAGATCACCAAGGACGGGATCGGCAAGAAGGGGCCGACGCTCACCACCTACCTCTCGATCCCGGGCCGCTACCTGGTGCTCATGCCCAGTCTGTCGCGTTCGGGCGTGTCGAAGAAGATCGAGGACAAGGACGAGCGCAGCCGGCTGAAGAAGATCCTGGCCAAGATCGATCCGCCGCCGGGGATGGGCTACATCATCCGCACGGCCGGCGTCGGCCAGGACATCGGCGACATCGTCCGCGACCTCGAATACCTGCTCAAGCTCTGGAACACGATCGTCAAGCGGGTGAAGAGCGAGCGGGCGCCGGCGATGATCTACCAGGAGTCGGACGTCGTCATCCGCACCATCCGCGACACCTTCTCGCCGGAGGTGGACGAAGTCTGGGTGGACAACGAGAACGTCTGTCGCAAGGCCCAGGAATTCGTGCGCGCGGTGATGCCCTCGGCCGTGGAGCGGATCAAGCTCTACCAGGACAAGCAGCCGCTGATGCACAAGTTCCGGCTCGAGGACGAGATCGAGAAGCTCTTCCACCGCAAGGTGAACCTGCCCTCGGGCGGTTCGATCGTCATCGACCAGACCGAAGCCCTGGTGGCGATCGACGTCAACTCCGGCAAGAACCGGGGCGAGGACGACCTCGAGGAGACCGCCTTCAAGACCAACTCCGAGGCGGTCCAGGAGATCGCCCGGCAGCTGCGCCTGCGCGACCTCGGCGGCGTCATCATCAACGACTTCATCGACATGCAGGACGAGGCGCACAAGCGCCAGATCGAGCAGAACTTCAAGGCCGCCTTCGCCCGCGACAAGGTGCGGCTGAAGATCGCCCGGATCTCGCACTTCGGCATGATCGAGATGACCCGGCAGCGGATGGGGCAGAGCCTCTACCGCAACAACGCCATGGTCTGCCCGACCTGCAAGGGCAACGGCTTCATCCGCAACGTCGACTCGATCGGCCTGAAGATCCTGCGCGAGGTCACCAACATCTTCGCCAACAACAAGGCGAAGCGGGTCCAGGTGAAGGCGAACCACCGGGTCGCCGACTTCCTCAAGCGCAACAAGCGCGACCGGCTGGAGGGGATCGAGTCCCGATTCCGCCGGCCGGTGGTGATCGTCTCGGAGGGCGGTCTGTCGACCGAGGAGTACGAGATCAAGCGCTTCGATTCCTGAGACCCCGGCCCCGGCCCGACGGGCCGGGCGCAAACCCTTGGCGGCAAGGGATTTCAGTGCCGGATCTCGGAGCCCCTTCCCAGGGCGACCGCCCTTGAAGGGGCCGCTTTTCGCGATAACATGGCCGCCTCAACCACATTCCGGGGGCGGGTCCAGGCCGTCCTCGTCAGGAGCGAGCAATGTACGCAGTGATTCAGGACGGCGGTCACCAGTACCGGGTCGAGCCGGGCACGACCTTCGCGGTTCAGCTCCGCGACCTCGAGGTCGGCAGCAAGGTCACCTTCGACAAGATCGCGGCCATCGGCGGTGACGAGCTGAAGGTGGGCAAGCCCTTCCTGGCCGGTGCCTCGGTGGAGGCCATCGTCACCCGGCAGTTCCGGGGCGAGAAGATCACCATCGGCAAGTACCGTCGGCGCAAGAACTACCGGCGCAAGACCGGCCACCGGCAGAACTACACCGAGGTCCGAGTCGAGAGCATCCAGGGCTGATCGGCCCCGCAGCGAGGAGACCGCGAGATGGCACATAAGAAGGGACAGGGCGCGTCGCGCAACGGTCGGGATTCCAACGCCCAGAACCGTGGGGTCAAGAAGTACGGCGGCGAGTTCGTCCGCGCCGGCAACATCATCGTCCGGCAGTGCGGCAGCCGTTTCCGCCCCGGCTTCAACGTCGGCATGGGGCGCGACTACACCCTCTTCGCCCTCAGCGACGGCCACGTGAAGTTCGACAGCCAGCGGCGCATCAGCGTCGTCATCGCCGAGAACTCCTGAGCCGAGAGCACGCGCAGGCGACCACGAGGGCACCTTCCCTGAGGGCGGGTGCCCTCGACGCATGATGAGACCGGCCAGGGCCGGTCCGGAGCGCAGATGGAATTCAAGGATCACGCCGTCATCCACGTGAAGGCCGGCCGGGGCGGCGACGGCAAGGTCTCCTTCCGGCGCGAGAAGTACATCGACAAGGGTGGCCCCGACGGTGGCGACGGCGGTCATGGCGCCTCGGTCTACCTCGAGGCCGACTCCCAGGAATCGACCCTCCTCAGCCACCTCCGCAATCCCCACGTCCGCGCCGAGGCGGGCGAGCACGGCCGGGGCAAGAACCAGCACGGCAAGTGCGGCGAGGACCTCGTCCTCAAGGTGCCGGTCGGGACCCTGGTCCAGGACCTGCACAGCGGTGTCCTCCTCCGCGACCTGAAGGAGGACGGCGAGCGGGTCTGCGTGGCCAAGGGCGGCCGTGGCGGGCACGGCAACAAGCACTTCGCCAACGCCACCAACCAGGCGCCGCGCCAGGCCGTTCCCGGGCTCGAGGGCGAGCAGCGCGACCTGCGCCTGGAGCTGAAGCTGATCGCCGACGTCGGTCTGGTCGGCCTGCCCAACGCCGGCAAGTCGACGCTCATCTCGGCGGTGTCGGCGGCCCGACCCAAGGTCGCCAACTACCCCTTCACCACGCTCAAGCCGCACCCCGGAATCGTCGAGCTGGCCGGTTTCCGCCGCTTCGTGATGGTGGACATTCCCGGACTGATCGAGGGCGCGAGCGAGGGTCAGGGCCTCGGCCATCGCTTCCTCCGCCACGTCGAGCGGACCCGGGTGATCATCCACCTGGTCGAACTCGCGCCCCAGGACGGCAGCGATCCCCTGGCCAACCACGAGATCATCGTCCAGGAGCTCGATCGCTACTCGAAGGCCCTGGCCGCCAAGCCGCGGTTGACGGTCTTCAGCAAGGCCGATCTTCTGCCCGACGCCCAGGAGCGAGCCGCCGAGCTGGCGGCGCAGCTCGGGATCTCGTCCTATGCGGTGAGTTCCGCCACCCGAACGAACCTCGACCGGCTGCTCGAGGATTGCTGGCGCCTGCTCCATCCCGAAGCCCCCTGAAGGTCAAGACCCGGGCCCCGGGCGGTCGATAGATCGGCATGAGTCCGTCCTGACAGCGGGGGCAACATGTTCGATCTGCAGAAGACACTCGAGATGGCCGTGGCGGCCGGAGCTTCCGACCTCATCCTCAAGACCGGCAGCCAGCCGGCGGTGAAGGTCTCCGGCAAGGTCCTCTTCCTCTCCGACGACGTCATCGACCGCGAGGACGGCGACCGGATCGTCGCCGAGGTGGCCTCGGCGCTGGTTCGCGATCGTTTCGAGAAGCAGGGCGAGATCGACTTCTCCTATCAGGCTCCCCGCGCCGGCCGTTTCCGCGTCAACCTGTTCCGCCAGGGCGGTTCGATCGGCCTGGTGATGCGCCAGATCAAGAACGTCATCCCGGTGTTCGAGCAGCTCAAGCTGCCGCAGCAGCAGTTCGCCTACCTGGCCAACCTGGATCGCGGCATCATCTTCGTCACCGGCGTGACCGGTTCCGGCAAGTCGACCACGCTCGCGGCGATCGTCGACTTCATCAACAACACCCGCAACAAGCACATCATCACGCTCGAGGATCCGGTCGAGTACACCTTCACCGACAACCTCTCGATCGTCAGCCAGCGCGAGGTCGGCGTCGACACCGAGAGCTTCGCGACCGGCCTCCGGGCCGCCATGCGCGAGGCGCCGGACGTGATCATGGTGGGCGAGATCCGCGACGAGGAGACCATGCAGGCGGCCATCTCCGCCGCCGAGACCGGTCACCTCGTCCTCACCACGCTGCACACCGTCAACGCCATCCAGACGGTGGAACGCGTCCACACCTTCTTCCCGCCGCACCAGCACGACCTGGTCCGGTTGCAGCTCTCGACCGTGCTGGCCGGCGTCGCCTCGCAGCGCCTGATCCCGAACCTCAAGGACGCCGGCATGGTCCCGGCGGTCGAGCTCCTGATGGCGACCCCGCGCGTCCGCGAGCTGGTCTTCGAGGGCAAGACCCTCGAGCTGGAGAAGGCGCTGGTGGAAGGGCAGGAGTATTACGGCACCCAGACCTTCAACATGAGCCTGAAGCGGCTCTACGAGGACGGTCTGGTGTCGCTCGAGGACGCCCTGGCGGCCTCCGACAACCCCGACGACCTGAAGCTCATCATCCGCGGCATCGAGACCGGCACCAGCGCGAGCCGCCTGCGGATCTGATCCCCGGGACCCCGGACGGCGCCGGTCCCGAGGGGGGAGACGGTCCGGCTCCGGGCGTCCCCGCCCTCGAGAAGCCTCGGGAAGTTCCGCCCGGCCGGGCCGTCGAAGCCCTTCGGAGCCGATGGCGCGGCGTTTCCTCCGGGAGCGAAGCCGGTTAGAATCGGCCCGTTACGCCCAGGAGATCGTCGCGAGCCATGAAGATCACGACCCAGCGTTCCCTGCTCTGGACCCTCAACTTCGTCATCGTCTTCGCGCTGATCGGCTGCGTCCTCCTGATGGTGACCAAGAGCGGCCCGAAGCGCCGTGCCGACGAGGAGTCCTACCGGCGCCAGATCGAGGAGACCATCGACGGGGTCACGGTCCGGCGCAGCGCGGACGCCAATTCGGAGCAACCCTGGGCCCGCTTCAAGACCGCGCTCGACAAGGAGTTCCATTTCGAGGGCTACGTCAAGCCGCCCGAGGTGGAGAAGCCCACGGTCGGGCCGAAGGTCGAGAACGCGCCGCCGCTCGCTGGCCTGATCACGGTCACCGTGGTGCTGGCGCCGACCGGAGAGGGCGGCCCGGCGACGGTCACCCGGGGCGGGGCCGGGATCAAGATCAACAGCAAGAAGCCCAACCAGAAGGACGACGGGATCTACTTCTACGAGGTCGGCGACGTTCTCGGCATCGGCCAGGAGTTCCGCGACGACAAGGACCCGCAGCTCGAGAAGTGGGGCCCCTGTCGCCTGCTCGAGGTCCGTCCCGACGCCATCATCTGTTCCTGGAACAAGGACCAGGACCAGGCCGAGGTCAAGGTCAGCCTGGCCGCCCCGGTCGAGGGCGAGATCTGGGTCCAGGGCCCGGGGAACACGGTCATCGGCAGCGAGGCCGTGCTCCACGGCAAGGAGGAGATCAAGGGCGGTGGCGTGGTCGATTCGGGCAAGCTCACCAAGAGCACCCAGGTCGCCGACAAGACCCTGGTGACCTGGACCCAGGAGGGGCTCGAGGCCCTGGGCGACGAGGGCGAGAAGCTGCTCGACCAGGTCGAGGTGGAGTCGGCGCAGGGCGGCGATGGCCTGAAGATCAAGTCCTTGCCGAGCCGGCTGTCCGAGTTCGGCATCCGCGAGGGCGACGTCATCGTCCAGATCGACAGCCAGCCGGTGAAGAACAAGGAGTCGGCGGTCAACTACGTGCGCAAGACCTACCGGAGCAAGTCGCACTACAACGTGACCGTCCTGCGCGACGGTCGGACCCGCCAGATCCAGGTCGACGTGCCGAAGAAGCTCTCCGACGCCAAGAACGTGGGCGGCAACGTCCGCTTCGGCAAGTGAAGCGATCGGGCGGGACCTTCCGTCCCGCCGCCCTCCGATGAGCCCGCGCTTCGGCATCGACCTCGGCAACACCCGGGCGAAGCTCCACCGCCTGCCCGACGACGATCCGCCCGACGATCCGGTCGAGCTGGAGCGGCGGGCCCTGCAGATCCCCGGCTCGCCCTTCGATCGCGAGGCCCTTGCCGGCCTCCCCGATCAGGCGCAGATCGAGATCGTCTCGGTCAAACCGGCCGAGGCCGAGAAGCTGTGCCTCGAGCTCGAGGCCGCCGGCCACCGGCCCCGGATCTGGAGCGCGGCCGAGCTGCCCATCGCCAACCCCTACACCGATCCCGCGCGGCTCGGGCCGGACCGGCCGCTCGCCGCCCTGGCCGCCGGCCGCCTGGTCGGCGCGCCCGCCATCGTGGTCGACGCCGGGACCGCGCTCACCGTCGACCTGCTCGATCGTCAGGGTCGCTTCGCCGGCGGCGCCATCGCGCCCGGATTCCGGCTCCTCGCCCGGTCCCTCGCGGTCGGAGGGGCGATGCTCCACGAGGTCGAGGCCCGGGCCTTCGACTACCCCGGACGGAGCAGCGACGAGGCTCTGGCCCTCGGCGTGCGCGCCGCCTTCTTCGGCGCCCTCGGGCAGCTGGTCGGCGGTGCCCGGGCGGTCGTCGTCGAGGCCCCGGTCCTGGTCACCGGCGGCGACGCCGAGCTCGCGCTCGAGATGCTCGGTGCCCTCGGGGCCCGCAGCGTCCCGCTGATGGCGATCGGACTCTGGCTGCTGGCCGGGGAGCCGCGGTCGTGACCGCCTCCTGGTACCGGCGCCTGACCGGCGAGGGACCGGCCGGGCTCCAGGTCTTCGCCCTGGGCGGGGCCGACCTCGCCACCTTCGAGGAACGCCACCTTCGGGACCGGCGGGGTGGTGGCCAGGGGCTTCTTCTCGCCCGTCTGGTCGCCGGTGACGAGCTGGTCGACGAGGTCCTCTACCGCCGCCATCCGGACCGGGGCGAGATCTCGATCCATGGCGGCCCGGCGGTGGCCCGCCGGCTCGAGGCCCTGCTGGTCGCCGCCGGCTTCCGGCCCGGGCAGCCCGTGGAGGCGAGACCGGGGACCCGCGGCCCGGCGATGCGAGCGCTCGAGACGGCCCGCGGCCGGCGGCAGGTGGTCCACCTGGCCCGCCTGGCCGAGGGGGCCTTCGACCTCCGTCTCCGCGAGATCGCCGACGGTCTCGACGCGGCCGAGACCGACGAGCAGGTCAGCCGCCTGCGCGAGGAGATCGCCAGCCTGCTCGAGCGCGCGCCCTACGGTCTGGCCATGTGTCGACCGCCCCTGGTCTGCCTGCGTGGTCCGGTCAACGCCGGCAAGAGCAGTCTGTTCAATGCCCTCTGTGGCCGTGATCGGGTGATCGTCAGCGATCGGCCGGGCACCACCCGGGATGCGATCGAGGCGCCGGTCGAACTCGACGGCTTTCCCTTCCGGCTCGTGGACCTCGCCGGCGAGCGGGCCAGCGTCGATCCGATCGAACTGCTCGGCCAGGCCGAGGGTGATCGTCGGCTGGCGCAGGCGGACATCGTGCTCGATCTCCAGCCGGCGCGGGACTGGGCGCGGCGCGCGGCCGAACGCTCGGCGGACCTGAGGGTCATTCCGGTGGCCAGCCGCGCGGACGAGGTCGACGAGGAGGTCCGCGTCGCGCTGGCCGCCTCCCGGGAGGCCCCGGTCGTCCTGAGCACCACCGCGGGCCTCGGTCTCGGCGACCTGCAGCGGCGAATCGTCGCGCGCAGCGCCTTCGGCGCGCCGGGCGGCGAAGACCTGCCCGGTCCCTTCCTTCCCGAGCAGGTGGTCATCCTGCGCGAGGCGCTCCGTCTGGTGCTCACCGAGCCGCTGCTGGCGGCCGCCCGTCTCCGTCGACTCTGCGACTGAGCTCGGGCGCGGGGTCTTTCGCGGTCCCTTCCCCCTGCTAAGCTCGGCTCGTACATCGCGACCGGAGGCCGACTGCTTGAAACGCGACTTCGTCTCCATCGAGGACTTCTCCAACGACGAGATCGAAGTCCTCTTCGTGATCGCCGACAAGATGCAGAGCCTGCTCCGGCAGTGCCACGGCGTCCTCGCCGGTCACATCATGGGCTCGCTCTTCCTCGAACCGAGCACCCGGACCAGGCTGAGCTTCGAGGCCGCCATGAACCGGCTCGGCGGTCGGGTCATCACCATCAGCGACGCCGGCGCCTCGTCGATCGCGAAGGGTGAGACCCTCGCCGACAGCGTGCGGATCGTCAGCTCCTACACCGACATCCTGGTGCTGCGGCACACGCAGGCCGGTGCCGCCCGGCTGGCGGCGGCCTATGCGCCGATCCCGGTGATCAACGCCGGCGACGGTGGCCACGAACACCCGACGCAGACGCTCTGCGACCTCTACGCGCTGCGCAGCACCAAGGGCCGGATGAACGGCCTGCGGGTGATCCTCTACGGCGACCTCAAGTACGGTCGCACCACCCATTCGCTCGCCCTGGCCCTGGGCCGCTTCGGCTCCGACGTGCTCTGCATCGCGGAGCCGGGACTCGAGATGCCCGGCTACGTCCGGGAGCGCTGCGCCGCGATCCCGGGAGTCAGCGAGACCGAGGTCGAACTGGCCGGCGCGGACACGGTCTTCGGTCCGGGTGGTCGGCGTGGGCTCCTGTTCAGCCGCGACCCCGACGCCTGGGCCCATTCGCAAGGCCGTCTCCATCTCGATCGGGTCGATTGCGACGCGATCTACGTGACCCGCCTTCAGAAGGAGAGGCTCGGGCTCGAGGATGGCAAGAAGGGCAGTTCGCTGCCGCCGGTCGACGTCCGCTTCCTCGAGCACCGGGCCTTCGGCGAGGCCATCGTGCTGCATCCGCTGCCGCGAGTCAGCGAGATCGACCCGGCGGTCGACCGGGACCCTCGGGGCTACTACTTCCAGCAGGCGGCGCTGGGCGTGCCGGTCCGGATGGCCCTGATCTCCTTCCTGCTCGGGCGCGAGGCCATGAGGGTGGAGGCTCCGGTGCCGCGCGAGGAACGCCTCTGGAGCGGCCGCCGCTGCGCCAATCCGGCCTGCGTCCTGGCCACCGCCAGCTACCAGGAGGCCCTGGCCTGGACCAGCGCGGACGGTCGCGACCGCTGCGCCTTCTGCGACCACGATCTCCGCTGAGTCCGGAGCTGCGAGCGATTGCGCTCGAAAGGGGCCGATGGGCACTGGTCCCCGGGGAGGCGCCGATCGCCCCGGAAAGGCCCTGCTCGGCCTCCGATCGGCCCTTTCGAGCCCGTCCTGCCGTTTGGCACGCCCTTTGTGCCTCTTCAGGGAGCCGCGAGCCCGGCGCCTTTCATCCTCGACCCCGGTGGTCGGGGCCGGAACCTCGCCCAGGCGAGGAACGAGGTTGCTAAGTACTTCAGGGAGGGGCTCTTGAACTTGCTCATGAGAACCGCGACAGCCGACATTTCCCCTCGGGGAAGAGTGGAGAAAAGTCGCCTCAATCCATACTATGTTCCGGTCTTGCCCGCGGAGCTCGCGCGCCGTTCGGGTAGCAGGGGAATGACGGGAGCGTCAGACGCTCCCAGCTTCGGAGGAATGAACTCTATGCCGCGCTCGAGATTGCGCACGTCCGTCCTGGCCACCGTCGTCGTGGCCTTGGCCAGTACCGTCTTCGTCGCCTGTGGCGGCGGTGGCGGCGACAAGAACGCCACCAGTGCCGCGACGGTCATCAACACCTCGTTCCAGGGATACCCGAGCTTCGCCGGCGGCGGCCTGCCGCCCGTCATCCGCGACGAGGTCCTGCAGATCACCTTCCAGGGAGCCATCGACGACGGCATCTTCGGCGGCTACTACGTCGAGGCCGGGCAGACCGCGCCGACCGCTTTCCAGGGCGGTCGCCTGGTGAACGGCACCACGGTCGCCGTTCCCTACTACGCCTACGCCAATCAGGCCGCGGCGCGGCAGGCGCTGCAGATCCTCGACAACACCGGCGCGGTCACCGGGACCTTCCCGGGCATCGTCGGTCGGAGCGTCGACGATCCGCGGGTCCTGGTCTTCGATCCCGCGGTGAACGCCTCGCTGTCGGCGCTCTTCGGCGTCACCATGAGCCAGGGCTTCGACTCCGGCATCCAGTACGATGTCTACATTCCGGCCAACTCCGGCCTCACCATCGGCGGCATCATGATGCCGTCCTTCGGTTCGCCGCCGCCGGTCACCGTTCCCGCCTTCGACGTCTCGCAGTCGATCTCGACCCTGTTCCAGGCCGGTGCCGGTTTCCTCGACCGTCCGGCTCCGGCGGTGATGACCATCACCACCGAGAACACCGAGCTGATCAGCGGCGTCGCCGGTTTCGACCCGATTCCCTACGACGACACGATCGTCGTCCGCTTCACCGAGTCGATCGACCTGTCGACGATCGACCTGCAGACCAACCTGATCATCCGCAACGTCGACATCGCCAACAGCCAGCAGCCCAACGGCGTGCTGGTGCCGGTGAGCTACACCATCGACTCGGCCCTGCGCGAGCTGCGTTTCGTGCCGCAGCCGAACTTCGGTGCCGGTCCCTTCCACATCGTCGTCCAGGTGATCAAGTTCGACGAGACCATCCCGACCGAGGACGCGATGAACATCCGCGGCCTGCCCTCGGGCGCCGCGGCCACGCAGAAGGCCCTGTCCGGTCTGCCCGGCATCGTCGCCCAGGTGACCTTCACCACGATCTTCCAGGCCGGTGAGCCGACTCCGATCTCGATCATCGAGAACTTCGACAGCACGGCCAACCAGAACACCACCTTCGCGCCGGTCTACAACGCGGCCGAGTGGTTCGCCAACGGGGTGGAGCAGCTCCGTGGCTTCGCGATCAACGGCGAGCCGCTGCAGACGAATCTGGGCACCGGCCCCGGCGCGCGCGTCCAGTTCACCTTCCAGCCGCCGGGAACGGCGAACAACCTCAACCCGAACTGCACGACGCCGCTGTGTACCTACTCGTCGCCCTTCGACGACAACACGATCAACAACGGCATTAACCCGAACGGTGGCAGCCGGGTCCAGCTCCTCTATCTGACCAACGGCACCGAGCTGCCGAACAACGCGCCCAACGCGCTGGAACTGGTCGAGTGGTCGCCGCCCGCCCAGACCGCCGCGCCGGTCACCTACAACGGCTACACCATGAACGTGGGCCACACCGGCAACGGTGACCTCACGGGTGGCAACAACGCCCAGATGACGGTCATCTACCCGACCAATTGGGACTTCGTGAACCCGCAGAACAACTGGATCCTCCCGCTGACCCATCCGGACGGCGTGAGCCCCCCGAACAAGTCGCCGATCCTCTGCTACGGTCCGGCGCCCTACACGGTGACCCAGCTCTCGGGCGTGTTCATTCCCTTCCCGAGGCTGACCATTCCCTTCGACCTCGACGACACCCGGACCGGGGCGAACTCCGTCGGTCAGACGGTGAACCCGAACATCATCGTCGAGCACATGGTCCCGGCGCCGCACATCACCCAGAACATGATGGTGAACGTCGTCATCGGCACCAACGAGACCTCGCCGCAGCCCTTCCGTCGGGCCATCGGCAAGCCGGGCGTCAACACCGCCGTCGCGCTCGACTCGGTGAAGTACCACACCCGCATGACCATCGCGAAGAAGAACTCGTCGGCGCAGAGCAACTACTACAACAGTGGTGCGCCCGCGACCTCGAACATCGGCTACAACTCGATCACGGTCCAGCCGGCGCTCGCCGCGCGCCCGGCCAACACCCGCATCGAGCTCAAGCTGCGTTCGGCGACGAGTGCCGCCGGTGCCGGCGCGACCGCCTTCCAGACCTACTTCGACCTGAACGGCAACCTGAACCTCGCGTCGCTGGCGGCGCTCGGTGGCGTGGGTCGGGCCTTCTTCAAGTTCGAGGTGGCCTTCGAGGCGGACCTGCTCACCAACACGGTGCCCTACTTCGACTCGATGATCTTCGGTCTGACCTTCTGAACCGAAGTTCCTGAGCAATCGAGAAGGCCCGGTTCCCCTGGGGACCGGGCCTTCTCATTTCATATCGGCGGTCGGACACACCGCCGGAGCGTCGCCGCCGGGGCGCCGAAAGCCGGCCAGCGGCCGGCGGACCTGCCGGCTGGGCAGCCGGCGCTCCGGAGCGGACCGCGCAGCGCCTGCTGCGCATGGGTTGGACCGCGCAGCGCCTGCTGCGCAGCCGAAGTTCGCATGCTCCCGACGACATCCAGGCCGGCCGGCGGCCGGCGGTCCTGCCGGCTAGGCGGCCGGCGCTCCGAACAACCGGCGCTCCGAGGGTGCCGTCGGTCCGGGCTGCCCCCCCTTCAGGTGACAATACCGCCGCCGCGGGGCAGGTTGCGGACGGCGGCGAGCAGGACTGAGGGGGCGCAGCGCACCGGACATGGACGTCGTCAGCTACATGGTCTGGTTCGTCGTGGCGATCCTCGGCCTCTTCATCGGCAGCTTCCTCAACGTCGTCATCTACCGTCTGCCTCGCGAGTGCCTCTCCGTATGGAAGCAGACACGCTCGCGCTGTCCCCGCTGCTCGGTACAACTGCGCTGGTTCGACAACATCCCGCTCTTGAGCTACGTCGTCCTGCTGCGCGGGCGCTGTTTCAATTGCGGGAAGCGCATCTCGATGCGCTATCCCTTGATCGAACTGTTCACCGGCCTGGTGTTCCTGGCCCTGCTCGGGATCGACCTCGATGCCGATCGAATCGCCTGGTTCGATCTGACCGATCCCGCCTGGCGCGTCTTCGCGGTCCACGCCCTCGTGGCCTCGACCCTGATCGCGCTGAGCGTGATCGACATCGATCATCGCATCCTGCCGGATGCCATCACCAAGCCGGCGATCGTCCTGGCCCCGGCTCTCGCCTTCCTCGTTCCGGCGGCAGTGCCGAGCTCCTTCTGGCGACCCTTCGCCATGGGGGAGTGGAGCGCCAACCTGAACGCGCTGGCGAACGGCGTCGTCTCGGCGGCGGCGGCCTCGGGTTTCCTCTGGTCGATCGGATGGCTCGGCAGCAAGGCCTTCCGGAAACCGGCGATGGGACTCGGAGACGTCAAGCTCTTCGCCGGCATGGGAGGGCTGCTGGGGCCCTGGTTCTTGCTGGTGCTGGTCGTGGCCTCCTTCGTCGGAAGCCTGATCGGCTTGGTGGTGATGGCGATCCGGAAGGACCGTTACGTGCCTTTCGGACCATTTCTCGCCTTCGGCATGATGGTGGTCATGCTCCGGGGCGAGGCGATCTGGAAACTCGTGATGACCTGGCTCGCGCCCCGTTGAGGTCGGGTCAGGCAACCAGGGAGGGATGGTGACCATGGTGAAACTGATCAGGAAGATGGCTCTGTGCGGACTCGCGACCGTCGTCGCGCTGGGCGCCGGTTGCGCGAGCAACCAGGACGAGACCCCCCTCGAGCGGCGGGCCATCGAACTGGAGTCCGACAACTCGAACCTGCGCGATCAGCTGCAGGACAAGAACTCGGTCGAGAACGCGCTCAGCCGCGAACTCGACGCCAAGAAGCACGAGGCCAATCAGCTCGAGAACGAGCTCGGCAGCCTGCGTGGCGACGTGGCCAACCTCCGCGCCGAGAACGATCGCCTGCGTGGCGAGCTCGCCGCGGGTGCCGCCCGCGAGGCCGAGAAGCCGGTGGCGGTGGTGAACCCGGAGGGCTTCCAGGGGATGAAGAACGTCGAGGTCCTGCCCCAGGACGACGGTTCGGTCCTCCTGCGCCTGTCCGGTTCGGTCATGTTCGAGACCGCGAAGGACACCCTCACCGCCGAGGGGCGGAGCATGCTCGACCGCATCGCCAGGGCCGTCCAGGGCGACGCCCGGACCCTGCTCTCGATCGAGGGCCACAGCGACGCCCGCCCCCTGGGCAAGACCAAGGACGTCTGGGGCAGCAATCTGGCTCTCTCCCTGGCGCGGGCCATGAGTGTTCACGACTACCTGAAGAACGAGCGCAAGATCAGCGACAAGCGGATGCGCGTCGTGGGCTACGGCGAGCACCGGCCGGTGGTGAGCGGCAACGACGAGAAGGCCTTCGCCCGCAACCGTCGGGTCGAGATCCTGCTCTATCGCGACTGATCCCCCGACCGGGTGATCTGCGGGCGCTCGACGCCATGAAGGAGGGCCTCGCGGCTTGCCGCGAGGCCCTTCCACCTGGTTCTCTCCCCGGGCCGGCGTCAGGGTCGGGAGGCCGACCGGTGGGCGGACGGCGATGTCCGGCATCGCGGTGGATCCGGCCTCGTTCCCGCCGCTCGCGCGTCACGATCCGAGCCCGGTCCGCCGCCCTCGCCGCGCGCCCGGAAGCCCTCCTCGCCGCGGATGCCTCGGTCACCGAGGGCCCGCCGGCCATCGACCAGGCGCATGGTGAATCGACCGTGCTCGGGCGGCCTTCCGCTCGCCCATTTTCCCTCTCGTTGGCACGGCCTTCGCCGTGGCTGCGGAGAACGCCGCGCAGCGGGGAATAAGCCCCGGTGGACCGGCCCCCGTGACGAGGGTTTACAAGAAAAGTCCCCGATCCTAATCTTGGGGACCCGCCCCGACCTGAAGGAGCAGCAGTCATGCCCAGAGACCTCCCCAACAAGATCAAGAATGTGTGCATCGTCGGCCACGGTGACAGCGGCAAGACGACCCTGGCCGACGCGCTGCTCTTCGAGGCCAAGGCCGTGCCGAGGCGTGGCAGCGTGAAGGAGAAGACCTCGGTCTTCGACTTCGATGATCTCGAGAAGGAACAGGGGCACAGCATCGACAGCGCGGTCGCGCGTTGCGTCTGGGACGAGCGCGAGATCAACATCATCGATACGCCCGGCTACCCGGACTACATCGGCGAGGCCTACGGCGCCATGGCGGCCTGCGAGGGCGTCATCGTCTGCGTCAACGCCCATACCGGCGTCCAGGTGAACACCCGCCGGACCATGGCCCTGGCCGAGAAGCTGGGGCGCGCCCGGATGATCGTGGTCACCAAGTGCGACCTCCAGGACATCGACCTGGACAAGCTGATCCTGGACATCCAGTCCTGGTTCGGTGAGTGCTGCATCCCGGTGACCTGGCCGGCCGCGGTCGGGGACGGATTCGCCGAGCCGCATCGCATCCTCAAGAATCACGGCGGCGACAGCCCTCGCGAGCAGGAGTACTACCAGAACTTCGTCGAGTCGGCGGTCGAGGTCTACGACGACATCATGACCCGCTACCTCGAGGGCGAGGAGATCTGCAAGGAGGACCTCAAGCGCTGCTTCATCAAGGCCGTGCTGGACGGCAAGCTGGTGCCGATCCTGTTCACCTCGATGGAGAAGAACATCGGCGCCCATGACGTGCTCGACGCCATCGTCGACTTCTTTCCCAACACCGCCTACCGCGGCAAGGAGAAGGTCTACGAGGATCGCGCCTGCACCCAGGTCAAGGGCGAGGTGGAGATCAGCTTCGACGCTCCCTTCCTCGGTCAGGTCTTCAAGCTGCAGATCGACCGTCACGTCGGCAAGATCGCCTACGTGAAGATCGTCACCGGACACATTCATGCCGGCGACTTCTTCTATCACGCGGAGGGCGGTCGCAAGGAGAAGATGGGGCACATCCTGCTGCCGATGGGCAAGGACCAGGTGACCGGCGACGACGCGGTCGCCGGCGAGATCGTCACCCTCACCAAGATCGACTCGTTGCACATCGGCGACACCATCGCCTCCTACGAGCACTCGGGATATCTGGGCAAGATCTCCTTCCCGAAGCCGATGGCGAGCGTCGCGGTCCGGCCCAAGTCGCGCTCCGACGAGACCAAGATCAGCGAGGCCCTGCACAAGCTGGATGAGGAGATCCCGACCTTCTCGGTCCACCGGGATCCGATCACCAACGAGGCCATCGCCTCGGGCATGAGCAGCCTGCACCTGAACGTCATCTTCCGGCGTCTGCACGACCGCTACGGCATCGACGTCGACCTGGCCCCGGCGCGGATTCCCTACCGTGAGGCGATCACGACCCCGGCCGACGGCCATTACCGGCACAAGAAGCAGACCGGCGGTCGCGGGCAGTTCGGCGAGGTCTACCTCAGCGTCAGGCCGGCCGAGCCGGGTTCCGGCCTCGAGTTCGAGTGGAAGATCGTCGGCGGCTCGATTCCGACCAACTTCGCGCCCGCGATCGAGAAGGGCATCCGCGAGAAGATGATCCACGGCGTCATCGCCGGCTACCCGATCCACGACATCCACGTGACCGTCACCGACGGCAAGTTCCACGACGTCGATTCGTCCGAGGCGGCCTTCAAGATCGCCGGCGGCCGGGCCTTCGCCGATGCCGTGCACAAGGCCCGCCCGGTTCTGCTCGAACCGATGGTCGACGCCGAGATCGTGGTGCCTTCGGACTACATGGGTGACATCACCGGTGACCTCAACACGCGTCGTGGTCGCATCCAGGGCATGGACGCCAAGGGCTCCATGCAGGTGATCAGGGCCCATGTGCCGAAGTCGGAGATGGCGGAGTACCCGCGGGTCATCACCTCCTTGACCTCGGGCGAGGGTTCCTTCAGCTACGACGAGGCCGGCTACGAACAGGTGCCGGGCAACGTCCAGCAGGAGATCATCGCGGCCTTCAAGCCGCGCGAGGAGGAGGAGTAGGCCAGGAGCCGGTCGCCGCCGACCCATGACGACGATCGCGCGCTTCCTCATCATCGCCCTGCTCGGCGGCGTCGTCCTGATCGGGACCGCGGCCGGGCAGGGCGATGGCCTTTCCGGTCCGCCGGCGAGACTCGAGGCCTTCCGCCTGCGGGTCGCCGGCCTCGATGGCCTGCCCGAGATCTCGGAGGCCAGCCCTCGCTTCTCCTGGGCCCTCCGCGCCCTCGATTCCGCGAGCCTCGATCTCGACCAGTGCGCCTACCGGATCGAGGTTCATCGTGGCTTCGACGAGACGGTAGACCACCTGCTCTGGGATAGCGGGCTCGTTCGCGATCGGGAGACGCAGCACCGGCCCTATCGCGGCCCGCCGCTCACCTCGCGCGGCCGTTATCGCTGGCGCGTCTGGGTGCAGGACCGCCCCTCGGGAGCGCTCCGGCCATCCGCCTGGATGTGCTTCCGTAGCGGTATCCTGCCGGGCGATGTCCTCGCCGGTCGGTTCATCGGCAGTCCCCTGGTGATGCCCGCGAACGGGCCGCGGCCCCAGGGATTCCAGTGGAGTCTCGTTCGCGTTCCCGACCAACCGCACCGCCTCGTCGTCGACCTCGGGCGGATCGTGACGCCGGATCGGGTCGTCATCCATCCCTGCCGCAGCCGGGAGGGTGGACTGGACGGGCGCGTGGTCGGCTTCCCTCGCCGCTTCTACGTCCATCTGGCCCCGGACGAGACCGGTGGTGATCTGCTGATGGACGCCAGCGGCCAGGACTTCGACCTGGGGGCGCGGACGTGCCTCGAAGTCCCGGTCCACGGAGCCCGCGGGCGGTTCCTGGTCCTCGACACCCTGGTCGCCGAGCCCTTCGCGGCCGACATCGACGTCCTGGCCCTGGCCGAGATCGAGGTCTTCGCCGGCGGCAGGAACCTGGCGCTCCGGGCCCCCGTGCATGCGCAGGACTCGCGGGAGGAGGGCGGCTGGTCGGCGCGCTACCTGACCAACGGCATCGTCGAGCGTCCGGTCGAGGATCGGCGCGCGTCCGGTCCGGTGCTCCGGTTCCACCGGACGATCGGCTGCGGACGCCGGATCGAGGACGGCCTGATCCGCATCGCCTGCCTCGGAGCCTTCGACCTTCGGGTGAACGGCGAACTGGTGACCGGGGAACGCCTGGCCCCCGGTCGAAGCCGGTGGCCGTCGCGCATGCTGCTGTGCAGCATCGATCTGCGGCCCCATCTCCGGCCGGGCGCGAACGAGATCAGCGTCGATCTCGCCTCCGGCTGGTATGCCGATCGCCAGCCCGATCTCTTCGGAAGCGAGCAGGACCGGCCGGACTCCCGCCCGGGCTTCAGCGCCGAGATCCAGATCCTCGACGAGGAGGGCGACCGACTCGTCGGCAGCGACGAAAGCTGGTCCTGGCGGATCGGCGACGTGATCGACCAGGGCATTCGCTCCGGCGAGACCATCGACGCGCGGCGGCGAGCCGGGGATCAGCCGCTCGACCAGCCGGCGGTCATCCTCGGACTTCCGGCCGGCATCGAGATCCGGTCGCGCGCCGAGGGCGGCCAGGTGGCGCGCGACGAGGTGGTCCCGGTCGTCGTCGGGCGGCGCGCTGACGGCAGCTACCTGGTGGACTTCGGTCGGGTCCTGTCGGGCACGATCCGACTCGATCTCGCCGGCCCCGAGGGGAGCCTGGTCGAGGTCGACCTGGCCGAGGTCGTGGACGATCACGGCGAGATCGATGCCCTCGCCCAGAACTGGCTCACACTCGGTCGCTTCCAGCACCACGAGTTCATCCTGTCGGCGGCGCCGGTCGACCGCTTCGAACCGCGTTTCTCGACCGGCGCCTTCCGCTATCTGCGCGTCCGGGGAGCGATCGACGACCTCGGCGTGGACGCGATCCGCGCGGTCGAGATCGGCCAGGATCTGCGCCCCACGGCAAGCCTCCGTCAGGACCAGACCGAGCTCGCTCGCCTGATCGAGGCGGCCCTGGCCTCGCTGCGCGCCAATGCCCAGGACTTGCCGGTGGACTGCCCCGGTCGCGAGCGCCAGCCCTGGCTCCGCGATGGCCAGGTCGTGGCCCGTTCCTACCTCGGACGGTTCGCCCTCCTGCCCTGGTACGACCGCTGGCTCGACGAGATCCAGGCCGGCCAGTGCTCGGATGGCTTCGTGCCCTCGATCGTACCCGGCCCCGCCTCCCTCTCCCGATCGGTCGGCGACGGCCCCCCGCGTCTCGCCGATCCCTGGTGGGCCGGAGTCATCGGCAGCCTGCCCCTCGTTCTCTACGCCGAGGACGGCGATCGGACGCGCCTCGAAGGGGCTCGGGAACCGCTGCGTCGCTGGCTCGCCTGGTGTCGGGCTCGGAGCGTCGACGGGCTCCTCCGGGAGGGGATCGGGGACTGGCAGGACTTCAGCATTCCCGGCCGGGCGCGAACGCCGATCGCCATCATGGCGACCTCGGGCTGGCTCGAGGGCCTCGACGCCCTTCGCCGCATGGCGCTCGTGCTCGGCGACGAGGAGGAAGCGAAGCGGGTCGAGGGCGAGGTCGACGAGCTGAGGTCGCGGCTCCGGAGCCTGCTTCAGGCCGAGGTCGCCGCGGGACGGGTGATCGAGCCGGGCTTCGCGGCCCTCGCTCTCCATCAGGGCTGGCCGCGCGACGAGTCGGAGGTCGCGGACCTGGAGTCGCGACTGCTGGCCGGCGGCGAGCGCATGGACGGCGGCTACGTGCAGGCTCCGCTCCTGCTCGACCAGCTGATCGAACGAGGTTTCGCCCGCCGGGCCCTGGAGAAGCTGCTCGGCCACGACTCGCCGTCATTCCAGGCCCTGCTCGATCTCGGACTCGCATCCTTGCCCGAGGGCTGGACCGTCGACCCACGGAGCAATCGTCTCCACCAGCCCTTGGCCTTCGTCCTGGCCGAGGTCGACCGCCTCCTCGGCATGCCGCAGCCGGTGCTCGACGAGCCGGCCTACCGCCTCAGCCGGATCGCGCCCACGCCCTGGGGGCCGGGAGCCAGCGCCGAGATCCTGCGCGAGACCCCTCGAGGCGACATCCGGCTGCGCTGGCGGCAGGGCGAGGACTTCGAGTTCGAGATCGATCTGCCGCCCGGTTGTCGCGCCGAAGTCCTGGTCCCGGAAGGCTTCCGGGCTGCCGGGGGCGACCGGGTCCTGGTCCTAGGTCCGGGGCGCCATCGACACCGCTGTAGCCCTCGGCGCTGAACCGAGTTCCGTCCCTTCGACGACGATCCTGCATAAGAATGCAGGCCTCATGACTGCCTGCCCTGGATGACGAAAAGGACTCTGCGTCGGTCCGTATCCACGGACCCGGCGCTCGGGATCCGCGACTTCAGGAGCAGACATGATCGCACTCGAGGAATTGCTGCAAGGTCTCGTCGAGAGAGGTGGTTCCGACCTCCACATCTCGGCCGGTTCAGCACCCAAGTTCCGCCTCGACGGCGAGCTGAACGATGCCACCAGCGAACCCTTGGAGCCCAAGGACACCAAGAGGCTCGTCTACAGCATCCTCAACGCCGAGCAGATCGCCAAGTTCGAGAAGGAGCACGAACTCGATCTGTCCTTCGGCATCGCCTCGCTCGGTCGGTTCCGGACCAACGTGTTCATGCAGCGCGGTGCCGTGGGCGCGGTCTTCCGGGTCATTCCCTACGAGATCAAGGCCTTCGAGGATCTCGGCCTGCCGCGTGAGGTCTGCGAGCGGATCTGCGCCATGCCCAAGGGACTGGTGCTGGTCACCGGCGCGACCGGCTCGGGCAAGTCGACGACCCTGGCGGCGATGATCGACCAGATCAACCGCACGCGGCGGCAGCACATCGTCACGGTCGAGGATCCGATCGAGTTCCTCCACTCGAACAAGAGCTGCCTGTTCAACCAGCGCGAGGTCGGCTCCGACACCTACAGCTTCGAGAACGCCCTCCGCTCGGTGCTCCGGCAGGACCCGGACATCGTGCTGATCGGCGAGATGCGCACCATGGAGACCATCGAGGCCGCGCTGACGCTGGCCGAGACCGGTCACCTCACCTTCGCCACGCTGCACACCTCGGACTGCGTGCAGACGATCAACCGCATCGTCGACGTCTTCCCGGCCTACCAGCAGCAGCAGATCCGCACCCAGCTGAGCTTCACGCTCCAGGCGGTCTTCTGCCAGCAGCTGGTGCCGCTGTCGAACCAGCGCGGGCGCATCCTCGCCGCCGAGATCATGATCGCCAACACCGCGATCCGGGCCCTGATCCGCGACAACAAGGGCCACCAGATGTACTCGCAGATCCAGACCGGCGGCAAGGAGGGCATGAAGACCATGAACACCTCCCTGCACGATCTCTATCGCAAGCGCCAGATCACCCTCGACGACGCCCTGTCCCGTTCGACCGACGTCGAGGAGCTGAAGCGCCTGATCCAGAACCCGCACGCGGTCGCCTGAACCCGGGAAGGGAAGCACCCTCATGGCGAGTTTCAAGTACAAGGCCAAGAACGCGGCGGGCGAGGTCGTCACCGGCACCATCATCAGTGGCAGCCAGGACGAGGCGTCGCAGAAGCTCAAGCGCCAGAACCTGGTCATCCTGAAGATGAAGGAGCTGGGCGGGAGCACCCACAAGGCGAATCCGCGCGCCAAGCCCAGCGCCAAGAAGGGCGAGCTCGAACTCTTCACCCGTCAGCTCGCGACCATGGTCTCGGCGGGCATCCCGCTCCTGGAGTGCCTCGAGATCCTCCGCGAGCAGGCCCAGTCGCCCGGCTTCGCCAACTGCGTGCGCATGGTCATCGACGACATCCGGGGCGGTAGCGACCTCTCGGCCGCGATGGGCAAGCACTCGAGGGTCTTCTCCGACATCTATGTCAGCATGGTGCGGGCCGGCGAGGCCTCCGGTCAGCTCGACGAGATCCTCAACCGTCTGGCCGAGTACCTCGAGGCCAGCGCCGCGCTCAAGCGCGAGATCAAGTCGGCGATGACCTATCCCGTGGTCTCGCTGGTCATGGTCAGCGCCATCACGATGTTCCTGATGATCGTGATCGTGCCGAAGTTCAAGGACATCTTCGACGGCCTCGACATCGAGCTGCCCGGCTTCACCGTCATGGTGATGAGCATCTCGCTGTTCATGAAGGCCAACGTGCTGGTCTGCTTCGGCGGCGCGGCCGGGCTCGTCGTCGGCTGCAAGGCCTGGAAGCAGACGGCCTCGGGACGGGCCTTCTTCGACCAGCTCGTGGTCCGACTGCCGGTGTTCGGGCCCCTGTTCCGCAAGGTGGCGCTGTCGCGCTTCTCGCGGACCTTCTCGACCCTGATCAAGAGCGGCGTGCCGATCCTCGGCTCGCTCGAGATCGTCGCCGACACCGCCGGCAACACCCTGGTCAGCCGGGCCGTGCGCGAGTCGCTCGAGCACGTCCGCCAGGGCGAGACCCTGGCCGAGCCGCTCGCGCAGCACTGGATCTTCCCGCCGATGGTGACCCGCATGGTGGGCATCGGTGAGCGTTCCGGTGCCCTCGAGCACCTCCTCGGCAAGATCTCCGATTTCTACGACCAGCAGGTGGAGGCCGAGGTGAAGGCCCTCACCAGCCTGATCGAACCGCTGATGATCGCCTTCATGGGCATCATGGTGGGTGGCATCGTCATGGCGGTGTTCCTCCCGATCATGAAGCTGCAGAGTTCGCTGACCCCGAAGTAGGAGCCCGGCATTCTCTAAAGACCCGTCTCCGTATGGACGAAGAGATGAAGAGCGATCGCTCCCCCGGGAGTGACCGCCGTGCCCGAGACCCGAAATGCCGATCCCGCTGTACAAGAACGGCTCGCCTGCGCTTCGCCTGATCCTCTATCCGGGCGGACTCCTGGCGGTCTCCCTGCTCACCTGGCTGGGCTGGTTCCACCAGCCCGAGGCCAGCGACGAGCAGCGCCTGAGCAGCGCGGACATGTTGGTGAAGATCGGGGCCTTCGATTCGGCGCGCGCCGAGGTCGAGGCCGTGCTGAAGCACGAGCCCGACGACCTGCACGCGCTGCTCCTGCTCGGTCTCCTCGAGGAACGACAGGACCGGACGGACGCGGCCATCGGAGTCTACGAGCGGGCGCGTCGGCGGACGGATGACGAGAACCTGCGTCGTGACATCGACCTCAGCCTGGTCGATCTCGAGCGGCGCGCCGGTCGGCTCGACGGCGCCCGGCTCAGGCTCGCGGCCTTCGAGCGCGAGCATGGCGCCGACCGTGACAGCGGCCGCCTGGCCGGTCTCGTCGACTGGGACGATGGCGATCACGCGGCGGCCATCACGCGCTTCGAGGCGCTGGTCGCCTCGGGTCCCGAGGACCTGGCCATCGGCCTGCTCCTGGTCGGGGCCTACATCGAGGAAGGGCGCGCGGCCGATGCCCGGCTCGTCCTCGACCGGATGCCGGCGACGGATCGCCGCGCCGGTGGCAGCTGGAAGGATCTCGCCCGGCTCTACCTGGAGTCCGGGGACGAGGAGAGCGCCGTGGCGGCGCTCGGTCGATACGTCGAACTGGACGGAAACGCGGCGAAGCGTCTCGCCCAGGACGAGTTCTGGTCTTCCCTCAAGGAACACCCGCTCGTCGGTCGACTCATCGGCGGATGAACAGATTCGCTCTCGCGCAGGCGACGCGGCTCGGCCGTGCACCGCATGAACGGGAGAGGATGGCCGGATCTCGGCGACGACTCGGCGTGTTGCCGTGCACCGCATTGATCCGGACGAGGTCGCGGGACCTCGGCGACGACTCGGCCTGGCAGCCGTGCACCGCATTGGTCCCGTGGGTTTTGGTTGCTGAGCGTCAATTGCGCTGAGCGAAAAGGAGAGTCACGTAATGGTGAAGTCCAATAACCAGGGTTTTACCCTCATTGAGCTCATGATCGTGGTGGCCATCATCGCGATCATCGCGGCCATCGCCGTGCCGAACCTGCTGAGCGCTCGACTCGCTGCCAACGAGTCGAACGCGATCTCGACCCTGCGTCAGCTCGTCTCCGCGCAGGCTCAGTTCCAGCAGGGCGGTTCGATCGATGCCGACTCCGACGGCACCGGCGAGTACGGTTTCTTCGGCGATCTGTCGGGCCTCTATCAGCTCGACTCGCACGGCGGTCCCGCCAATGCGAACACCCTGACCCCGCCGGTCCTGGCGGCGTCCTTCCGCAACATCACGGCCGCCGGCATGGTCACCAAGGGTGGCTACATCTTCCAGATCTGGCTGCCCGACGCCGCCGGTCTCGGCGTCGCCGAAGACGGCGTCGGTAACGCCCTCATGGCCGTCGCGGACGCGGACAACGCCGAGCTGGCCTGGTGCGCCTATGCCTGGCCGGGCAACCTCGGCCAGACCGGCAACCGCGCCTTCTTCGTCAACCAGCAGGGCGAGATCCTCTACACCAACCAGTCGGTGAACCAGGCCTATGACGGGGCGGCCAACGCCCCGGTCGCCGACGCTGCCTTCGACGCCGCCGGCGCGGGCGGCGGTGACATCACCGGCAACATCGATCCGGGCAATGCCGCCATCGACGGCGAGACCTGGGTCACCCTGAACTGATCCAAGCGTCAATCCGACCTGGGACGGGCGAACTCCTCGTGGGTTCGCCCTTCTCTTTTGTTCGGGCTTTCGCGGGCGCGGCCGGAAGCCGACGCGGTCGGCGCGCGCGGCGAGCGGGAGGGCCGACGCCCCCGCCGTCCTCGCCTCAGAGCGCGAAGAGACGGCGGCTGTTGGCGCTGGTGAGGCGGTCGGCCTCGGCGAGGTCGAGGTGGTGCAGCTCGGCCAGCTTCGCCAGGACCTCGGGCAGGAAGGCCGGCTCGTTGCGCTGGCCCCGCCGGGATTGCGGCGGCAGGAAGGGACAGTCGGTCTCGACGTGCAGACGCTCGATCGGCGCCTCGGCGCAGGCCTGGCGAAGATCCTCGGCCTTCTTGTAGGTGAGCGGTCCGGCGAAGGAGAGGTCGAAGCCCAGCTCGAGACCGCGCCGCGCCTGGTCCGGATTCCCGGAGAAGCAGTGCAGGACGCCCCGGAGCGGCCGGCCCCAGCGCTCGATCTCGCCCAGGAGGTCGTCGATCGAGTCGCGGGTGTGGATCACCAGCGGCAGGTCGTGTTTCTCGGCCAGGGCGAAGTGGCGATGCAGGGCCTCGAACTGCGGCGCCACCGGCTTCTTCCAGTAGTAGTCCAGGCCGGTCTCGCCGATCGCCACCACCTGCTCGTCGGCGAGGTCCTGGTCGAGGCGGCTCCAGGCCGCGTCGTCGAGATCCTCGAGGTCGTTGGGGTGGAAGCCGACCGAGGCGTGCAGGTCGGGCGATGAACGGGCCAGCTCGAGGGCGCTCGCGTTCGACCGCGGATCGACGCCGATCACGATCATGGCCTCGACCCCGGCCGCGCGGGCCCGATCGATCACCGCGCTCCGATCGCCGTCGAAGCGCTCCCAGTAGAGATGCGTGTGGCTGTCGATCATGGCCGAGCCTACCACCCGGCCCGGCGAGGGCCCAGTTCCGTGGACACTGCCCGAGGCAGCAGCTATCCTGGCCCGCCCGGCGGACCGAACTGAAACCACCGGGGCCACCGCGTCCGTGCTGGAAGCGGGGGCCTCCTTTCTCGACCTCCTGGACCATGACCACCAAGACCTGGAACGGAATCCTGGCGGTGCTCGCCACCCTCGGCGTCGCGGCGGCCGTCCTCGGCTTCGTGCTGCGTGAGCGCGACCGGAGCGCCTTCCGGCGCTCCGAGCGTCGGGTCCGGGCGGCGCTGAGCGAGGCCGAAGTGCGCGCCCGGGATCTGGGCGCGCGCCTGGCCGCCGGCGAGGCCGGTCGCGAACTCCGCCAGCGCCTGGCCAGCGTCGAGGCCAAGCTCCTCGCCGAGGCCGACGTCCTCAGTCGGGCCCTCGAGGAGAAGGGGGCCGGCGAGGCCGGCCGGCGCCAGCTCGAGGCGGACCTCGCCGGGCTCCGGGCCCGGATCGAGGACAACCGGCAGCAGATGGCGGACGCCGAGGCGCAGGCGAGAAGCGCGGGCGACGATCGGGTCGCGGCCCTGCTCGCCGAGCAGGAGAGCCTCATGAGCCGGATCGCCGAACTCGAGGCCCGTCCGGCCGCCGCTGCCCCGGCCACCTCGTCCCGGACGCTCGACGACGCGCTCGACGAGATCCTCCGCCGCGGCGCCGGCGGGCCGGAGGAACTCCGGGCCGCGATCGTCGATTCGGCGCCGCTGCGCGCGGCCCTCGATCGGATCGTGCGCGGCGGCGGCGAGGCCGCGTTGCCGGCCCTGCGTCTCCTCGGCGAGCTACCGGGGCGCGACCTCGCGGCGCAGCGCGCCCTGCTGGACGAGGGCATGATCCCGGCCGGCGCCACGGCGCTGCGCGCGGTCTGGCTCGCGGGCTGGCATGCCGCCCTCGAGCGCGAGGGAGCCGACCCGGTGGTCGCGTCCCGGACGCTGCCGGCCGACCTGCGCCGGGGCCTGGTCGAGCTGCTCCTGGCCCGGGAGCCGGGCTCGGAGGCGGCGCTCGCGATCGCCCTCGAACTGGGGCGCGCCGAGGCTCCGGGTCTGGAACTCCTGGGCGCGGTCGGGCGCCGTGGCGAGGTCCTGCGTCGTCTCGCCGAGGACGTCGAGACGAGCCTCGCCAGCCCGACCCTGCGTGGCGTCCTCCTGGCCGACACCGACGCGCTCTCGGACCTCGTCGAGATGGCTTCGACTCGACCCGAGCTTGCCGACGCGATCAGAGGTCGGGCCGACAACTGGCTCGCCGACGCGCTGGCGGCGCGCGACATCGAGGGCCTGGCCCGGCTCGTGGTCGAGCTCGGCATCCTGCGCGGCCGTGACGGCGCCGAGGCCGAGTCGGCCTGGGCCGCGATCGAGAAGCTCGACGACGCCCGGGCCATGCTCGCCGGCCTCGACCGGGGCCGACTCGATCTCGAGGACGACCCCGAGACCATCTGTCTCCTGCGACCGCGCTGCCTGCCGGTCGCCGGCGAGACCGGGCCGGATCTCGATCGGATCACGGGCGCGAGCCGCGCCGAGGATCTGGAGGCCGCGCTGGCCGGGCTCGGGACCTCCCGCCGCCGTCGGCTCGCCGCCCTGGCCCGTGGCCTCGAAGCCGGTCTGCGCCAGGGGCGCGACGGGCGACTCCTGGTGCGCGCGCTCCGCGACGACGGACACGAGCTCGTCCTCGCCTTCCTGCTCGCCCGTCTGGATCGAGTCGATGCCGAAGAGGCCGCCGAGGTGGCGATCTGGGCGCTGGCGCGGGGTCGTTCCGAGGCGCGAGGCTGGCTCGAGGCCCGGCTTGATCACGATCCGGCGCTCCGACCGGGTCTGGTCGCGAGACTGCTCGCCGCCGGCCCGGAGACCCAGGCGATCGCCTGGCGCGTGGCCGATGGCGACGACCTCGCCGCCCAGCGTCAGCTCCTCCTGGTCTGCGCGCGCGACGGCCTGGTGATGCCCCAGACGGTGGTGGGGAGCCTCCTGCGCTCGCTCCTGATCGACCCCCAGGCCGGCGACCTGGCGATGAGGGTCTTCCGCGCGAGCCTCGGCGACGATCTCCGTGGCCTCGAGCTCGAGGCCCTGTCCGATCCCCTGACCGCGCGGCCGGACGTCCTGCTCGAGGACTTCGCCCTGCCGCGCGACGACAAGCTCCTGCCGGTGATCCTCCGCTGCCTCGACGCCGGCGAGGCGAGGTTGCGCGCCTCGGCCCTGCGGGTGCTCTGCCACTACGACCTGCGCGGCCAGGTCGACCGCCTGACCGCCTTCCTCCGGGACGACGACGCGATGGTGCGGGTCCAGCTCGCGCGTTGCCTGGGAGCCGTCGACGACGAGGTCGCCGGCGGCCTGCTGATGACGCTCACGCGTGACACCAGCTACTTCGTCCGCGAGGCGGCCACCCGCGCCCTCGGCCGGAGGGCAGGGGAGAGGGTGCGTCCCTTCCTGCGCGAACGCCTGACCGACGGCGCGGCCGAGGTGCGGATCGCGGCCGCCGAGTCGCTGGTCGATCTCGGCGAGCAGGACGCGGTGCCGCTCCTGATCGCGATGCTGGATGAACCGGTCCTGGGCCTCTTCGTGCAGCTCGATCTCGAGCGACGCTTCGGGCGGAAGGCGGAGGACGTCGCGTCCTGGCTGGCCTGGTGGCGCGAGGACGGCTCGCTCGAGCGCTGAGCGAAGGGACGGGGCGCGGCGGCCGGCCCGGCCGGCCGAAGCCGGTCGGGCCGACGCGGAGGGCGAATCACATGCCCATGTACTTGGGACCGCCGGCGTCGGTCGGCACGGTCCAGGTGATGAGCTGGTAGGGATCGGCCACGTCGCAGGTCTTGCAGTGCACGCAGTTCGAGAAGTTGATCTGCATGCGCTTGCCGCCGTCGTCGCCGGTCGCGATCTCGTAGACGTCGGCCGGGCAGAAGCTCTCGCAGGGGTTGCCGTACTCCTCGGCGCAACGCGTGACGCAGATCGAGGTGTCGGCGATCACCAGGTGGCTCGGCTGCTGCTCCTCGTGGATCGCGCCGGCGTTGTAGACGCCGGTGACCTTGTCGAAGGTGAGCTTGCCGTCCACCGCCATCGGCTCCTTGCCCCAGTGGGCCGGCTTCATGGCCTCGCAGTCGGCGTGGAGCGGAACGCGGTCGCGGAAGATGCGGCCGCCGAAGAGCATGGCGATGCCGTTGAGCAGGCCACCGGCCCAGAAGCCCTGCTGGAAGTAGGCGCGGAAGTTGCGGTTCTTGCGTAGCTCCTCGCCGAGCCAGGACTGCTCGAACATGCTCTCGTAGAGCGACAGCCGGCCGGCGCCGAAGTCGTCGAGCGCGAGGCAGTCGACGATGGTGTCGGCGGCCAGCATGCCCGACTTGATCGCGGTATGGATGCCCTTCAGGCGGGCGATGTTCAGCAGGCTGCCGGAGTCGCCGATGATCAGGAAGCCATCGCCGAAGCTCCGCGGCCGCGACCAGTAGCCGCCCTCGGGCACGGTCTTGGCGCCGGACCGCACCAGGCTGCCGCCCTCGAGGAGACCCTTGATCTTCGGATGGGTCTTCCAGCGCTGCATGGTCTGGTAGGGATCGAAGGTGGGATCGCCCGAGTCGAGCGCCGAGACGAAGCCGATCGAGACCCGCGTCTCGGACATGGCGTACATCCAGGAGCCGCCGTACTGGTCGTTGGTGAGGGGCCAGCCGGCGCTGTGCCAGACCTGGCCGGGATAGACCCGGCCGGCGGGGATGTCCCAGATCTCCTTGATCCCGGTCCCGTAGATCTGCGGGTTCGGGCCGGCGAGGCCGAGGCGATCGACCAGGCTCTTGGTCAGCGAGCCACGCGTGCCTTCGCCCAGGACCGTGACCTTGGCGAACATGTCGGTGCCGGGCTGGAAGCTCGGACCGGGCTGACCGTTCCGGTCCAGGCCCATGTCCATCGTGCGCACGCCGACGACCCGATCGCCGTCGAAGAGCAGTTCCTTGCCGGGGAAGCCCTCGCAGATCATGACCCCCATGGCCTCGAGCTTGTCCTTCAGCGCGGCGCAGATCTTCGACAGGCTGACGATGTAGCAGCCTTCGTTGTGGAGGGTCGGCGGCACGATGGGGAAGGGGATCGCCAGGGTCTCGGTCATGAAGAAGACCGACTCGCCGCGGACCGGCCCGTCCACCGGGATCTCGTCGCGCCAGTCGGGGCCGAAGAGTTCCTCGACGGCGCGCGGGTCCATGATGCCGCCGCTGAGGATGTGGTCGCCGACCGACTGACCCTTCTCGATGATGGCGATCTCGGCCTCGCGGCCCTGGGCTTCCAGGGTCTTGGCGAGACGGTAGGCGGCCGCCAGGTTGGCGGGACCGGCGCCGACGAAGAGGACGTCTACACTCAGTTGTTCGCGTTCCATGGCCGACGATTGTAACTGTCGCTGGCAGGGCAGGAAGGGGCATTCCCTCGGGGTCGAGGAAATGGCCGGGCCCGGGCCGCAAAGGCCGCTCGCGGACGGCTTGATGAGCGCAGCTCGGCTCTTATAATGCGGCGCTCCAGCGGACCTCGGTCCGAACGAGCATGGTGGCGTGGCCGAACGGTTAGGCAACGGATTGCAAATCCGTGAAACCCGGTTCGATTCCGGGCGCCACCTCTTCGGGCCCTCTCCGGGCCCAGTCGCCAGCGGGGGACCGCATGGAAGCCATCCTGCAGGTCGCCGGTGGCCTGATCCTCCTGCTCCTCGGCGCCGAGATCCTGGTCCGAGGGGCCGCCTCGCTGGCCATCCGGATGCGGATCTCGCCGGCCACGGTGGGCCTCACCGTGGTGGCGATCGGCACCTCGCTCCCCGAACTCCTGATCTCGATCCGTGATCGCCTCGATGGCACCGGCGCCATCGCCGTCGGCGGCGTGGTCGGCTCCAACATCTTCAACATCGGGGCGATCCTCGGCCTGGCGGCCCTGATCCGTCCGGTCACGATTCCGAGCCGCACCCTGCGCGCCGAGTACCCCTTCATGCTGGGCGCCACCCTGGTCTACGGTCTGGTCGCCGCCGACGGGAGGATGACGCCGCTCGACGGCGGCCTCCTGCTCGGTCTCTGCCTCGGCTTCGTCCTCTTCCTCTATCTGCGGGTCCATCGCCGACGGGCGCCGCGCCTGACCGAGGAGGCGGCCCAGGCCACCGCCGAGCTCGAGCCGGTGCTGCGCCCCCTGGTCGTGGACCTGCTCTACCTGGTCGGCGGCATCGTCGCCCTCCATCAGGGCGCGCGCATCGCCCTGATCGGCGGGCGCGGCCTGGCCGAGGCCTGGGGCATCTCGCAGCACATGATCGGTCTGACCCTGGTGGCCTTCGGCACCAGCGCGCCGGAACTCGCGGTCTCGACCCTCGCGGCCTATCGGGGCAAGAGCGAGATCGCGGTGGGCAACATCGTCGGTTCCTGCATCTTCAATCTCGCCCTGGTCCTGCCGGTGGCCTCCTTCTTCGGCCCCTTCGATCTCCCTGAACGCGCTGCTGGTCAGGACTTCCGCTGGTTGCTCGGGATCAGCGCCCTGATGTTGCCCTTGATGCTTCGCGGCCGCAGCCTCGGGCGGCTCGACGGCGCGGTGCTGGTGGCCGCCTTCGCGCTCTACTACGGCCTCCTGCTCGCCGGCCGCTGATCGGCCCGCAGGACCTTGCCGGAATCTGTCCGACCCGGTTCTGCAATTTCACCCGCATCCTCAGGACCCGGCCGTGGTTGGAGCATTCGTTAGCGTTTCGGTTCGTTGACCCGACCCTGCTTTTGCTATCACGGGGACAGCGCACAGTCCCCAGGAGTTCCCCATGACGAACGTGCTCGCAAAGTCGGCCGCCATCCTGGCCATCGCGATCTTCGCGACCGCCGCCTCGGCCCAGATCTGCCCGCCGACGCCATCCGGATTCGACGGCCTCACCGGCAATACACTCAACGGCATCCCCAACAACGGGGCCATTCTCGACTTCTTCACCGCCAACAATTCCTCCGACGCCGTGAACATGGACAACACGGCGGAGGCTTATCAGAGCGAACCGATCGCGATTCAGTTCGCCGACGCGCGCGTGCCCGCCGGCGTGCCGCTCTCGCTCTGCTTCAGCGTCGGCATCAAGCCGGCACCGATCACCGCGCCCCAGGTCGACGGTGACATCTGGCTCGACGTCAACAACGGCGCCAACTTCTTCACGCTGGTGGACGGCATCGGCCTGACCAAGCTGGTTCCGGACTTCCTCGGCGTCACCCCCGGCCCGAACAACCTGTTCACGATCTTCGCCGCGGTCACCGCCGACCCCGGCGCGCTCGGCGCCTGCGTCACCTTCCAGACCATCCTGCTCGATCCTCTGGCTCCGGCGCCCTTCTTCGTCAGCTTCTCGAACCCGATCGCCTTCGGGGTCGCGCCCGGCTTCCGCAGCGTGTCGCCGAACATCCAGTCGCCCGGCGGCCTGGTGACCCTGGACGTCCCCGGCGCCGCCAACGGCGACGTGATCCAGTTCAACCCCGCCCTGGCCACCACGATGAATGCCAGCAAGCAGGCGGCGGTCCCGGCCGGCGCCCTCTCCGGCCAGGTCAGTGGTCTGATCTCCGTGTTCCAGACCCTCGGCAGCGTCGATGGCATCAACGACTTCGTGGCGGTCACCAATCCGAACCCGATGCCGCAGGCCGGTGGCGCGCTCAACTTCGTCACCAACTCGAACCTGCCGATCGCCGGCCAGGCGCGAGCCTCGGCCCTGGGCGTCCTCGGCAGCGGCACGTCCTTCGACACCTTCACCGCCTTCCTCAATGCCGGCGACATCATCGACATCGAGCTCTACAGCACCGACTTCGTCGGTCAGCAGATCCTCGACGGCTTCGGTAACCTGATCAATCCCTTCGCGCAGGAGGGCTTCGATCCCTTCGTCACCCTCCAGGTGGCCTCGAACCCCGACACGCTCGCCTTCGATCCGGCGCCGAACTTCGGTCTGAACCTGACCCCGCCCTTCAACCTGCACCAGGACGACAACTCCGGTCCGGAGAACAACGCCCGTCTCACCTGGCAGGCGAAGTGGACCGGCACCTACAACGTCATCGTCGGCTGCGCCAATCCGGCCGGCTTCGCCTCCGGTACCTACCTGATCAACGCGATCGTCACGCCGGGCGCGCCCTGCGCCCAGGCCTTCTATCCCGTGGGTCTGGCCCCGACCAACGCCAACCGTCGCAACGTCGTCCCGCAGGGCGGCCAGATCGACATCGTCTGCGCCAACGTCTTCATCGGCAACAGCTATACCATCGACCTGATCCCCAAGGCCGGCGCTCCCTTCCTGACCCGGAGCGTCAGCAACGTCGTCGCCACCCAGCCGAACCGGCTGACCCTGGCGGTGCCGGCGGCCACGGCGGGTTCGTTGCCGATGGGTCTCCACCAGATCCGCATCCGCGACGACTCGACCGGCCTCCAGGGCATGGTCTGGGACAACTCGGTGTTCACGCCCTTCACCGGCGTGCTCTCCGATCTACTCTGCATCCGCGGCTCGAACATCATCCAGGCCTCGGCCGCGGCCGGCACCGGGACGCCGATCGGCATCGCCATGCAGAACACCACCACGATCTACTTCCCCTCGATCAACAACGTGCCGACCAGCTTCCTGGCCACGCCCTACGTCAACTACGTGGTCGGCACCGATCCGGGCGGATCGACCGTGGCCTACTGCGAGGCCCTGGGCGTCGACGAGAACATCCCCGACCTCTTCGACACCATGGACCAGTTCTCGGCCAACAACAACGGCATCTTCAACCCGCAGATCCAGAGCTGGGCCTACAGCCTCCTCAATCCGGGCCCCTACAACGACGACGACGGCATCGTTCCCACCAGCCTGTTCCCGGCGCCCATGGGCATCGGCTTCAATGCGGCGGTGATCGATACCCTGTTCCCGTTGCTCAATCCGGGTGGCGGCGGCTACCAGTTCTACGTCGACACCTTCGTCGTCCACGGTGCCTACAACAACACCGCGATGATCGTCAACTGCGTGATCCAGTGAGATCGCGAACGAGGACCTGAAGAGTCCGGGCCGCCGCTCGATCGAGCGGCGGCCCTATTTCATGGGCCGGCCGGGGCGCGCTCGCCGAGCCGCAAGAGGAGTCGGCGGCGGTCGCCCTCGAGACCGATCTCGAGCGCGATGCCGCGACCGAGCAGGTCGCGCCAGCAGGCGATCTCGCGCTCGACCCGATCGAGCCGCAACGGCCGGGTCGCGCGCAGCTGGAGGTCGAGGGCCTCGTCACCGAGCTGCGGTCCGGCCGCCGGCGACAGCTCGCGGCGCAGTTCCTCGCGCCGGGCGGCGCCGGGCGCTTCTTCCTCGGCGAGTCGGCGGTCGCGAAGGCGGGCCAGGGCCGCGGTCGCGGCCGCGGCGTCCAGCTCCAGACGGAATCCCCTCGTGTCGGCGACCACCGCTCCCGCCGGAAGTCCGGGCAGGTCACGCGCGATGGTCGCGGCCAGGGCCTCGCCGGCCTCGGAGCCGCCCGGGGTGGCTGGCAGTTCGAGCTCCAGGCTCGCGCCCCGGTCGGCGGGCAGGGTGACCAGGCTCGGGTCCTCGCCGAGTCCGAGCAGCTCGTGGCCCGCGCGGGCCAGCTCGGTCCCGAGGCTCCGGGCGAGGGCTTCCTGGAGCTGACCGCGAGCCCGCCGCGACAGGGAGAGCCGGTTCGGCGTCCCGGGTCGCTCGCCGAGCTTCTCCGGCTGCCGTGCCGCCAGGTAGGCACGGACGTCGTCCAGGGTCGAACCGACCACGACCAGATCGAGCGCCGAACCGATGACCAGGTCGCCGCGCCCGGCGCCGCCGGGGAGGTAGAGGAGGCCATCGAGCCAGATCGGCACCGCGCCGGCCGGCAGGTTGGGCGCGACCAGGCGGGCATACAGCCAACGTGAGCGGCAGAGCTGGAGCAGGCGGGGCAGCCGGCTGCTCCCGGGCCGGATGACCAGGAGGAGGCGATCGGCGGCCCGGTTCGAGTCCTTGGCCCAGCGCGTGGCGAGCAGGATCTCGGCTCCTTCGATCTCGTCGAGGAGGAAGGCGGGGGGAGCGTCGCCCTCGCCGTCCGGGAGGCCCAGCAGCCAGCGCCAGTTCGGATCGGCGACCAGGGCCTCGGCATCCCGATCGAGGAGTTCATTCAAGATCCGATCCGGTCGATGTATGTGCAGGACGAGGTCGGGATCCGCGAACAGACCGGCCTCGAGGTCGAGGTCGGCGCCGCGGCCCAGATCCGTCACGATGACGAGCAGGATCAGGAGCCCCGACACGATGGCGACGACCGCCAGGCCGAGGCGCCGGAGCCAGGTTCTCGGGCCGGCAGGGCGTCGCACGACCGGCGACTCGGGCTTCATGGACTGCTCTCGCAAAAATTGACCATCTGACGGCCCCCGCTTAACTTACGATAGTCGGGCGCGGTTCGGCCGTCCAGCGGGGCGGCTCGCCGTCCGTGCATGATATCCCAGCGGGTGCTGAGCATGAGTGAATCGACTTCTCGGAACGACATCCTGGTCGACGCCGTCATCAAGGGCGAGCAGGGCGAGTACAAGATCGTCCGCGCCGTCGGCGCCGGTGGCATGGGGAGCGTCTACGAAGCCGAGACGGTCGAGAACGGCCGGAAGGTGGCGATCAAGTTCCTGCACCAGGAACTCTCCGGCGAGGATTCGAGTTCGCAGGAGCGCTTCGAACGCGAGATCAGGGTCCTGCAGGACCTGAAGGCCTTCCGCGGCATCGTCCAGATCGAGGACTGGGGCTTCCACGAAGACGGGCGCATGTTCCTGGTCATGGAGTTCGTGGCCGCGCCGACGCTCGATCGGATCATCGACGAGAATCCCAACGGCCTGAGCCAGATCCGCGCCGTGCAGGTCGTCATCGAGATCCTCTCGGTGCTCGAGCCCATCCATCATCGGCGCTTCGTCCACCGCGACCTCAAGCCGCACAACATCTGCGTCTACGACGAACCGCTCGCGATCCGGTTGCTCGACTTCGGCCTGTCCAAGCCCTACATGGAAGGTCACGGCTACGAGCGCGTGACGCGGCGCATGCAGGGCAAGGGGAGCGAGATCCCCGGCTCGCCGCACTACATGGCCGTGGAGCAGTTCCTGCGCCCGAAGGACGTCGACCTGCGCACGGACCTCTACGCGGTCGGCATCATCCTCTACGAGCTGATCGCCGGCATCCCGCCCTTCCGCGGCATCTACCTCCAGGACATCCTCAGGCAGCACAAGGAGAACGAGCCGCCGCGCATCGAGCAGACGGTCGACGGCGGACCGATCTCCTACCGCCTCTGGGACGTGATCGAGAAGTCGCTGGCCAAGAACGCGGAGAGCCGCTACCAGAGCGCCGCCGAGTTCAAGGAGGCGCTCTTCGACGTCCTCAACAACCTCAACAAGCGCCGGCGGCCGCGCAAGGATCTGGACGGCAAGTACCGCATCCTCCGGAAGCTCGGCACCGGCGGCAATTCCGAGGTCTTCGAGGTCGAACGCCGTGAGGACGGCGAACGTCTCGCGCTCAAGATCGCTCGCGAGGGAGCCACCGACTGGGACGAGGAGACGCTGATGAACGAGGCCGATCGGGCCCTCGCTCACGACAACATCGTCCGCGTCCACGAATTCGGTGCCTTCGAGGGCCGTCCGGCCCTGGCGATGGAGCTGATGGAAGGCGGCAGCGTCGAGGACGTCATCCAGCAGTCGCGCGAGGGCGGCATCGACGAGTCGTTCTTCTACCGGACGATGATCGACATCTGCCGTGGTCTCCACCATGCCCACCAGAAGAACATCGTCCATCGCGACGTGAAGCCGGGCAACATGCTCCGGACCCGCGATGGCCGCACCAAGGTCTGCGACTTCGGCATCGCCAAGCGCTTCGAGCAGCAGGGTGACGAGGTCACCGGGACCAAGAACACCTCGCTGGCGAAGGGTACCGCCCAGTACATCTCGCCGGAGCAGTGCGACCTCCAGGGACGCGTCGATCTCCGCGCCGACATCTACTCGCTCGGCGTGATGATGTACGAGCTCCTCGCCGGGCGGCTGCCCTTCATCGACGGCGTGCTGATCATGCAGCACCTGCAGACCGATCCGCCGCCGCTCGAGGTGAAGGGCGCCTTCCGCAACCCGGACGCGCTCTGCGCCATCGTCGAGAAGGCGATGAAGAAGCGGCCCGATCAGCGCTTCCAGTCGATGAAGGAACTGGCCCAGGAGCTGGTCCGCGTCTCCAAGCTCGAGCCGCAGAAGAAGCCCCACAAGCCCGTTCCCCTGCAGACCGTGCCGGAGGAGATGCTGCAGCAGATGGCCCAGACGGTGGGCCTCTCCGGCAGCGGCACCGGCATCTTCGTCCAGCCCGACAAGAAGGGCGGCCTCCTCAAGGTGGCGATCGTCGCCGCGGTGGTGGTCATCGCCGTCGTGGTCGGCTTCATGTTGTCGAACTCGAAGAAGCAGACCGACCCCAAGCAGGAGGAGCTGGCTCGACTCGAGAGCATGGTCACCGGCGAGGACTGGGCCGGAATCAGCGGCTTCACCTTCGACGAACTCCCGGTCGGCGACGACCTTCGCCTCAAGGTGGGTGAGCGGATCGGCGGCGTCGTGGCCGGCCTCCTCTACGACCCGGTCCGTGATCTCGCCGAGGCCGGCGATCGGATCGATCGGCTGGGCAAGGTCCTCGACGCGCTCGAGGCCGTGACCCCGGCCTCGGCCGAGGTGGTCAAGGCGCGCGCCTTCTGCACGGCGACCCGGGACTTCATCGGCGCCCAGAACGCGCTGGGGGAGGGCTGGTTCGACTGGAACGCCGATGCGGCCGGCAAGCTCGAGGCGGCGATCGTCGCCATGCCGGAGAGCTGGTCGGCGAATCGCTGGAGCAACTTCATCCGCGACGAGCGCGGACGCGTCGAGGCTCACGATACCGAGGTCGTGGTCAAGGCGATCACCGACGGCAACGCCGATTGGACCGCGATCGATCCGCGCGTGGACGGCCTCGTCGCCGGGGGCGGCGAGGCTCGCCGCAAGGTGCTCGAGGCCCTGCGTGGCTGGTCGGCCGCGTCCGTCGCGGCGACCACCGACATGGCCGGGTTGGCGGCGCTGTTCGCGAACGAGGGGCCACTTGCCCGCGCCAGCGCCCGCGCCGACGCGACCCGCATGTGGACCGGACGGGAGAGCGACCTGGCCCTGGCCCGCGCCATCATGCGTGACGGCGGCCAGCCGGTGACGCGCGGTGCCGCCGTCGTTCTCGGTCTCCTCGGCTGTCTCGAGGACGAGGCCTGGACCGGCAAGGTGGCCGGCTGGGCGCAGCTCGCGGTCGATCCCGCCCTGTGGCCCGACGAGGTCGCGCGGGCCGGGCTCGTCGCCCTGCCGCGGCCGCCCTTCGACGGGCTCGCGCGCGACGTTCTCGAGGCCCGCATGCGCGCGCCCGAATTCGCCGCCTTCTTCGCCGCCAAGGACCGGTCGCTCGCCGATGCCGAGCGCGCCGCCTTCAGTGCCGCCTGCGCGAGCGGGCGCAATGCCGCGCTCTCCCGCCTCGGTCTCGACTGGAGCCAGTTCGACGCCGACGTCGTCGACCTCTGGAACCAGGCGCTGCGGCCCTTCAGCCGTGATCCGGTCGATCTCTGGAACTCCAACTACGCCAAGCTGGTCGAGACCATCCGTGGTGGTGGCGATCTGGACGCCACCTTCGACGGTCTCGAGGAGCTGCGGGGCTTCCTCGAACTCGAGAAGGCGGATCAGTTCCGTCGTGACGTCCAGGGTGGTGCGGCCGACGCGCTCGACCGGTTCAAGAGCGACGATCAGGCGATCGCGCGCCTCGGCCTGGCGCTGCGGTTCCGTGACCTGATCGGCTACGACAACCTGGTCAACGCCGCGCGAGCCGAGGCCCGCAAGGCCGCCGCGACCCGCCTGCTGGGCAACGACTACCTGCAGATCGATTGGCGTGCCGGTCTCGACGGCCAGGCTCTCAACCAGGCCTGGCTGGCGCTCGACCAGGACTGCATCCGCATGACCCTGGCCGCCCATCCGCAGCTCGTCGCCCTGCACAAGCGGGGGCTGCGCGTCCAGGGCGGCAACTGCCGGCTCGCCTGGTCCGGCGACGACAGCGGCGAGATCGAGATCCAGGCCGCGCCGGCGGCCGTGATCCGTTCGCTCGGTGACGGCCTGGGCGCCTTCCTCGAGATCGAACTCGCCTTCGGCGCCCAGGACCAGGAGCTGGTGACCGTGACCCTGCCGGGGCCGGAGCGTGGCGCCTACGACATCGGCTCGCCGATGCCGAGCGCGCCCCAGTGGGTCGGGCCGGACAACGGTCGCCTCCGGCTGACCATCACCGTCGAGGACGAGCACCTCGATCCCGGTCTGCGCCAGCTCGGTCTCGGGGGCCTCGATCTCGCGCTCGACCCGAACGGTGGTGGTGAGGGTCGGGCGAGCTATGCGCGGAACTTCGGCCTGGCCGACGTCGACGGGCTGGTGCTGCAGGACGTCCGGGAGACCATCCGCGACGCCTTCGGCAACGCGGCGGAGATCGACATCGCCGCCGCCGACCTGCGCCAGCGTTTCGGCGCCCTGGTCGACCAGCTGGCCTCGATCGAACTCCGGCGGGTCCAGGACCTCGCGCTTTCGGGGTCGGACGGGAACGCGCTCGACCGCCTGCGCGGCGGCGTCGACCAGGCGCGGGCGGGTTTCGAGAAGCTGAAGAACGCCAGCGTCGGCAACCCGCGCGCCGCGGCGGATCAGGCCCTGCGCACGGCGACCGGTCTCGCCCGCCAGTGGGTCGTCGGCATCGGCAAGCTGGACGAGGGCCACAAGGCCGCCTATGCCGGCTATCGTCGGAGTCTCGAGCAGCTCGCCGCCGTGTTCGGTACCGACTGGCAGCGCGACGACCTGGCCCTGGCCGAGGCCTGGGGCAAGGCCGGGCGCTCGGACTCGTCGAGCTCCAATGCAAACGGCAACGGTGGCAACCAGAACTCGGGCGGCAACAATTCCAACCAGTCCAGCTACACCCGGTCCGACCTGAATACCCTCGGCCTGAGCTGGATCTATCTCTCCGCCGGCGGTGACTGCTGGCTGGCCTCGGTGGAGATGTCGAACGAGTTCGCGCGCCAGTATGCGCCGACCTTCTACGGCACGGTCCAGAACAACGTCGACACCGCCAATGGCGTCGGCCTGCCCATGGCGCCGATCACGCCCAACATGGCCCAGGCCCTGGTGAGCGAGATGAACGCCAACGCGAGCCTGATGTCCCAGCTCCGCGACGCCTGCAAGGGGCCGGTCGAGATCGACATCCCCACCGAGGCCGAGTGGCTCGCGGCCGGCGCCAAGGAGACCGGCGGGTCGAACGGCCTCGCCTTCGGCAAGAACCCCGATGCCGTCGCCCTGCGGATCAACACCCGCCTGGCCAAGAAGAAGCTGGAACGCGAAGCCCTGGACAACCTGGCCGCGGTCGACTCGGCGAAGTTCCAGGCCAACTTCTTCAAGTACCTCTCGGGCAACGTCTCCGAGATCGTGCGCACCCAGGGTGGTTTCGGGGCGAAGGGCGGCTCGATCCTCTCCTACTCGCAGCTCGAGACCAACGGACGGGTCGACGCCCGGGCGAAGGCCCTGAACGGCACCCAAAACGACGAGGGTCTCTCCGGCCTGCGGCTGGTCATCCGGCCGAAGCGCCGCTGATCGCCGGCGGCCGGGCCGCCGGCGCAGGAGCGGGGCGTGCGTTCGGACGGGCGCGCGCCTGATCGCGGTCTCGCGGGACCGGAGGCGCGCCCGATCGCATTGCCGGGCCATGGGGCCGCCGGCTGCTGACGGCGCCGCCCGGTGACCATCCGGGGCGGCGGAGCGCGCGGAGGACCGGCTCCGCGGCCGGCCGAGCGATCGGACCCGGCTCGCCGATCGCCGGCGGGCAAGCGGGGGAGCGGTGGGCAGGACGTCGGTGATCGCCGCGGGCATGAAGAAGGGCCGCTCTCCTTCGAGAGCGGCCCTTCCTGTTCGATCGGATCGCGGGGGGAGCGATCCGCTCGGATCGTCGATCAGAACACCACGCGCACCTGGGTGTAGACGCCCACGGCGACATCCGTGCCGACGCCCTGGATGGGGTTGGTCGCGGACAGCGGGTTCTCGAAGAAGTAGTCGAACTCGGGCACGAAGACCGAGAGGTTGAAGAAGAAGGTCGTCTGCGCGCTGTGGTCGTACTGCGCGAACAGATCGATCTCGTGGCCGAGGAACCGGTCATCGACGTAGACCGCGCCCTGGGGCACGAAGGTGAAGGGCTCGCTGCCGTGGTTGAGCATCGCGTTCAGGTAGGTGATGCCCATGATCCACTGCGGCGCCGGCTCGAACTTCAGACCGATCTGGAACACGTGCACGTTCTGGGTCGGGATGAAGTCGATGTTGCCGAGGCGGGAGAAGCCGCGACCCGAAGGCGCGGTGATCTGGTGCCTCGAGATGAACAGCGGCGTGAAGCCCTGGAGGCTGTCGTTGTCCGGACCCTCGGCGAAGTAGTAGCTGGCGAAGACGGCGCCGCGCCAGTCGGACATGAAGGGCAGGGCGTACTCGGCCGTGACCTCGATCATCATCGCGTCGATGTCCCCGCCGGCCTCGTCGTCACCGAGCTGGTAGGCGAACTCGACCCCGAGGTAGAGGCCCTCGGTGAAGAGGTCGTCGGCGCGGATCCAGAAGCCCAGGGTGTGGGTCTCGCCGCCGATGATGGCGCGACCGAAGGAGTCGACGCCCGGGTCGGCCGAGGTGGTGCCGTTGACCGGGGCGACGCCGCTCTCGGCGCCATGGGCATCGAAGTAGACCCAGTAGAAGTCGATCTCGACCGGATCGAGGCTCTCCGAGATGATCTCGGTGTAGAGGCCGAGCATCTCGTCCTCGTCGCCGGTGGCACGGAACCGGCCGGAGAGAAGGCCGCCCGAGGCGAGGCCCGGGGAAACGAGGCCGTCCGGCGCGCCTTCCTTGGCGTAGAAGAACGAGACGTTGCTGCCCTCGGCGGTGAGCGGGATGTCGATCCGGATGGCGTCGTGCACCGTGCCGGTGAAGAAGTCGTTCGTGCCCAGGATCAGGCCGCTGCCGTAATCGAGCTCCTGGCGACCGATCTTGACCGCGAGGTCGTCGACGCCGAAGAGGTTCTCGAGCAGGATCCAGGCCTTGTAGAGCTGGACCTTGTCGAGCTCGTTGTCGCGCGCCTCGAACTGGCCGGCGCCGGCGCCGACGATGGCGGGGCTCAGATCCTCGGCGGTGTTGTTCGAGGCCCGGCCGGCGGCCTGGATCTCGAAGTAGGTCTCGACGTGCAGGGCTCGCGAGTCGCTCTCGCTGGCCACGTCGGTCAGGCGGAAGCCGAGGCCGAGGTTGAAGCGATAGTCGAGGCGGAGGCCCTCGTCGTCGACGAAATCGGTGAGGTCGCTGGTGTTCGAGCGGTAGTCGACGCGGGTACGCCACTCACCCTTGAAGTACATGGAACTCACGCCCGAGGGCTGCTCCAGGAAGGAGCCGGAGTCCTGGCGATAGGCGAGGCCGTTCGTCAGGCTCTCGATCTCGCTGGTGAGCGTGACTTCCTCCGCGGACCGGACGTTGTCGCGGTCGTTCTCGAGCACGGTGACCTTGGTGCGCAGATCGGAGTTCTCGCGCAACAGCGACTCGACCTTGCTCTCGAGATCGGCGAGCCGGCTCTTGACCCCCTCGTCCGACTGCGCTCGGAGCGAGGGCAGGCCGCCCGCCACGAGGGCGCACGTTGCCACGAGTACAGCAATCAGTCTTCTTGACATCAGTCTTCCCCTTGCCTGGCCGAAAAACGGGCCTTCATGCGATCGGCGACCATGACGATGCTCCGGGGCGTCGCCTGGCTGGACCGTCGCGCCATTTCCCTCCGCAAGCCATATCCTTGGGGCTTGGCGTACCCGGATCCTTAGCACGGGAAACCCGGTTCTGGCAAGACGGCAGGGTCCCTTCGGTTGACGGAAATCCAGTAGGGGCCGGACTATCGGTTGACAGTCATGGTCGCTGATCTATGATCGCCAGCGCTGAATCCCGTTTTCATTTTGAAGGCAAAAGGGCGGGATCACCGGAGAAGGAGTTCCGGACTCGGAGCAGACTCGCGCCAGCCTGACTGTGGAACGATCGACGGTCGGAGTCGCCCCCCTCCCCGGGTGTTCGGCACGATCCGTCCATCACTCCAGGCGACCGCGGGCCCGCATCCGACCGGAATGGCAACGTCAGGTTCTCGCCAGAGGAGGGTTATGATGGCGTTCTTGCGGCACAAGGCGAGGGAGTACGGTCAGCTGGCCCTGCTCTTCCTCGGTTTTCTTACAGGCATCGGGTTGGTCGTGACCTGCGGTGGTGGTGGTGGCGGTGGCCAGCAGCTGCCGACTTCCACGGCCGGCACGATCTCGTTCACTACTCTCGACCTCGGCAACGTGTCGTCCCCCGGCGGCACGCCGGTGGCGATCGGCGTTCCCCCCGCGCTCGACGGCGTCACCAACGTGCAGGACGCCCTCAACCGACTCAACGTCGTTCTCTCGCCCGAACTGGCGCGCGTGACCGATCCGCTGAGCTCGGACTTCATCATGGACGCCGACCTGCCGGCCTTCCTCCGCGATCCGGTGACCGGCGTGCCGATCACCTTCTCGCGGCGCCTGGCGGGTCTGGTCCGTTCGAGCTCGCTGTCGGGCCCGATCCGCGCCGACAACGCCTTCCTGCTCTCCTGCATGGAGCCGGATCCGGGCGCGATGCCGCCGATCGGGTCGACCGACGTCCCGATCGTGATGCGCAGCTTCTGCCGCGATCCCGACATCACCCCGATGAACACCTCGCCGGCTCCTGACGGCGACGAATTCGGCGTGGTCGAGCTCTTCGACGGCGCGCCGATCGGCATGGGCGTCAATCCGCCCATCACCAACTACGGCAGCAACTACGCCGACGGCTCGACCCTGATCCGTCTCGACGGTTCGGCCGGTGGTCAGCCGCGCATCAGCGTCTTCGGCGGCGTCGCCGGATCGCGCACCGAGCGCGTCGGGCTCTCCGGTACCGGTGACGTCACCGCCGCCGGCACGATCAGCGGCAACGCCCTCAGCGCCACCACCACGGTGACCGCGGGCACCAACATCACCGCGGGTGGCACCGTCAGCGGCAACGCGGTCAGCTCGACCACCACGGTCACCGCCGGCACCGACGTGAACGCCGGCAACGACGTCAATGCCACCAACGACGTGACCGCGGGCGGCAACGTCTCCGGCAACACGGTCAGCGCCACCACCACGGTGGCCGCGGGCACCGACGTGACCGCGGGCGGCAACGTGACCGCCACCGGCAACGTCAACGGCACCAACCTCAACGCCAGCATGAACGTCACCGCGGGTGGCGTCGTGGCCGGCAACGCCGTCAGCTCGACCACCACGGTGGCCGCGGGCACCGACGTGACCGCGGGCGGCAACGTGACCGCCACGGGCAACGTCTCGGGCAACGACGTCAACGCGACCAACAACGTCAATGCCGGCGTCAACGTCACCGCGGTCGGCAACGTCAGCGCCGGCGCCACGGTCTCCGGCACCGACGTCTCGGCCACCAACAACGTCACCGCCGGCGCGACCGTGTCCGGCACCGACGTCTCGGCCACCAACGACGTCACGGCCGGCAACGACGTGACCGCCACCAACAACGTGACCGCGGGCGGCACCCTGAGCGGCAACGCGCTCAGCGCCACCACGACGGTCACCGCCGGCACCGACCTGGTCGCCGGCAACGACGTGACCGCGGTCAACGACGTGGTCGCCGGCTTCGGCGGCGCCACGCCGACGACGCTCGACGGCGCCACCGGCGACATCAACGCCGGCAACGACGTCAACGCGGCCAACGACGTCAACGCCACCGGTACGGTCACCGGCAACGCGGTCAGCGCGACCACCACGGTCAGCGCCGGCACCGACGTCAACGCCACCGGCAACGTCGTCGCGGGCAACGGCGGCGCGACCCCGGTCACGCTCGACGGCGCGACCGGCAACGTCAACGCCAGCAACGACGTGACCGCGGGCAACGACGTGACCGCCACCGGCACGGTCTCCGGCAACGCGGTGAGCTCGACCACCACGGTCGCGGCCACCACCGACGTCACCGCCGGCGGCAACGTGACCGCGGTCGGCAACGTCGTCGCGGGTAGCGGCGGCGCCACTCCGGTCACCCTCGACGGTGCCACCGGCAACATCAACGCCACCAACAACATCACCGCGGGCGGCGTCCTGTCCGGCAACTCGATCAGCTCCACCACGACGGTGGCGGCGACCACCGACCTCACGGCCGGCGGGAACGTCGTCGCCGGCAGCGGTGGCGCGACCCCGATCACGCTGGACGGTTCGACCGGCAGCATCGGCGCCACCGGCAACTCGACGGCGGCGGGCAACGTGGTCGCCGGCAGCGGCGGCGCGACCCCGATCACCCTCGACGGCTCGAACGGCAACATCACCGCGACGGGTAACGTCTCCGCGGTCAACTTCACCGCCAGCGGCAACGTCGGCGCGGTGAACGTGAACGCCAGCGGTGACGTGACCGCCACCAACGACGTCGTCAGCACCGACGGCGCGGTCGCGGTGGAGACGCCTGGCGCCTCCAATCGCGTCTTCGAGGCCACCGCCGACGGCAACGGAGATGGTCAGGTCACGGTCTTCAACAATGCCGGCGCCAAGATGCTGGTCCAGATCGGCCACGACCCCCTGGGCGCGGCCAATACGGGTGATGGTCTGGTCGAGGTCTACGACGACAGCGGCGCCGCCACCATCCGCCTCGAGGGCAGCACGGGCGACGTCCAGGGTGTCACCAAGAACTTCGTCCAGCCGCACCCGACCGACCCGAACCTGATGATCAAGTACGCCTGCCTCGAGGGTGACGAGAACGGTCTCTACGCCCGCGGCACGGCCAGGCTCGAGAACGGCTACGTCCGGATCGTGCTGCCCGAGAGCTTCACGCTCGCGGCATCCACCGAGGGCCTCAGCGTCCATCTCACCCCGATGGACGACTGCGCCGGCCTCTTCGCGCCGCGCGCCGAGCTGACCCGCGAGGGCTTCGTGGTGCGCGAGCTGTTCAACGGCCGCAGCAACGCCGAGTTCAGCTGGATGGTCAACGGCCTCCGTCGCGGGATGGAGGACTACCAGGCGATCGTGCCGAACACGGCCTTCCGCCCGACCATCAAGGGTGAGCCCTTCATGAAGCAGCACCCCGGTCTGCAGCGCGTCATGATCCAGAGCGGTCTGCTCAACGCGGACGGCACGCCCAGCGAGGCCTCGGCCCAGCAGCGTGGCGACGAGCTGATGACCCGCCAGGAGATGAAGGCGCGCATGGAGCAGGAGCGCCTGCGTCGGCGCAAGTGATCCGCGGTCATCTCCCGTGAATGTCGAAGCCCCCGCGACTCCGGTCGCGGGGGCTTCCTTCATGTCCGACCGGGCCCCTGGATCGGCGGAGCGCCGTCCCGTCCGGCCGGCGCGGGCCGCGCGGCCTTCGGATTCAGCGGCGGATGAGCCGCGGCTGCTCGTCGCGCAACCGTTCGGGCAGGCGCCGGAGCTGGATGCCGAAGAGGTCGAGCGCGGCGCCCTTCGAGTACAGGCGGAAGTCGGAGCCCCCGTTCTGGCGGTTGCCGAAGCGGGCGTCGGGAAGCTGCCAGACCAGACGCTTCAGGCCGTCGTCGTCGAAGACCTCCTTCGGGGCCGACTTGTAGGCGCCCTTCAGGATGGCGGCCGGGTCCCAGGAGTCGTACTGCAGGATCAGTTCCGAGTCGACGCCACCGCGGCAGACCACCTCGACCTCGTAGCTGCCGGCCGACCGGTGGGCGAACTCGTCGGCGACGCCGACGTAGAGGTAGGTCCCCAGCGCCGACTCCGGCAGGCGCAGGACGGCCTTGTCGTCCCGCCTGGCGCGCAGGAAGGGGCCGTCCTCGACCTCGACCAGGCGCAGGCCGAAGCCGAAGCGGTCGCCGTGGGACGCGGCGACCCAGAACACGCGGTCGAGGCCCTCCTGCATCTCGAACCAGCCGCGGTCTGGGCGGGGCAGGGGGTCGGGATAGGCGATCCGGACCGGGCGCTCGAGGTCGGGCAGCAGGCCACCCTTCAGGCGCGCGACGTAGCGGCGGGTGAGGCCGACGTAGACGTCGTCGTACTCCTTGCAGGGCGCGATCCCGCTGCCTTCCTGGAAGCGGTTCCAGGTCTCGATCAGCACCAGGGTCGGGTTGGCGAGCAGGGCCTTGTTCCAGGACCACTCGTAGAAGCGACCGTCCTCGCGCTTGCGTAGCGGCGTGCCGCGCCCCGGGACGCGGGTGTCGTCGTAGCCCGGGCCGATCACCACCACCTCGCTGCCGAGCTGGGGCCCGAGGAGGGCCGCCCCCGGCGTCCAGCGCGCGGTCGCGCGGGCCTTCCAGGTCGGGTCGGCGACCAGGTAGGGCCGGGCCTGGAACTCGGCGGCGAAGTCCCGGGCTAGGCGATCGAAGAGGTCGACGTCGTGCGCCGCGCCGAGGGCGGGGCCGATCACCAGGAGGGGGTAGCCGTCCAGCTCCCAGCGCAGACCTTTCGGCACCCGGCGGTAGAAGTGGAAGAGGCTCTCCTCGAAGGCGCGAAGGACCTTGTCGTCGCGCAGGTCGAGCGTGCCCTTTCGGTCCGGGGCGCGCCGACCGGCGGCGAGGACCTCGCCGTCGATCATCATGGCCAGACGGGGCGGCTTGCCGCCGTCCTTGGCGATCTGGACCTGGGCGGCGAGGAGGGCGCCGAGGGCCTGGTCGGCCCGCTTGCTGATCTCGTCCTCGGGGCAATCGGCCGCGTAGCGCCAGTTGAGCACCAGGAAGTCGATCTCGGCCTCCATGATGGTCTCGAGCTGGCCGCGCTGCCAGGCGGTGGACGCGAAGTCGACCTGCTCGGGCTCGATCCAGGACTGGACCGTGGCGATCGTTCCGTCGGGATTGCGGAAGCCGAGATCGGGATGGCGCCAATCGAGGTCGTAGAGGACGCCGACCGAGGGCACGACCTTGACCGGTCCCTGGTTCGGCCGGGAGTCGGAGCCCTCCTGGGCCGGTAGCAGGGTCGCGATCAGGGCGAGGACGAGCGAGCCGAAGAGAAGCGCTTTCATGGGCATCATGACGCCTTCCTTGCCGCCGTCTTTCCGGCAGTCAGGGATCAGAAGGACTCGTCCGGCAGGGCATCCGCCCGGAAGGGGACGACCAGCCGGCCGAGGAGCATGAAGGCCTGGGCGAAGGCTCCGGCCAGGCCGCCGAGGATCAGCAGGCCGGGGAGGATCCGCCGGGCGACGTAGGGCCGCAGGACCTCACTCGCCTCGCCGAGGAGGAGGGCCAGGTGCCCGAGGCTCCGGTCGAGGAGATCGCCGTCCTGCTGGCCTTCGGCGACGACCTCGATGCGGGCCGGACCGGGGCCGGGGCTTTCGAGTTCCGTCCGGGCCAGGACCAGAAGGCTCAGCTTCTCCTTCAGCACCGAATCGGTCACCGCGAGATCGGCCGCCGCGACGGTCCAGCGCTCGGGCTCGGCCTCGCCGCGGGTGATTCGCAGCTCCACCCGGCCCGCGCGCGCGGGGTCTGGCTTCAGCCAGGGGTCGCCGATCCGCTCGATCTCGCGGTCGCGGACCAGAAGGCCCAGGCGCAGCGGGTAGGTGCCGGCGGCCTGGAACTCGATCTCCGCGGGCAGCTCGCGGGCCGCGAGCAGGGTCTCCGGCAGGGCGATCGGCGCGGCTTCCTTCGGGTCCTTGCCGCCCAGGAGGCGGCCATCGAGAACGAGACCGGTGGCGAGGGACGACCAGGCGACGATCACGATCAGGAGCCGGAGGAGCTGCATCGTCCTATCGGTCCTCCTCAGTGGCTCGGCGCCTCGGTCGTCGTGGCCTCGGGCGCCAGGGCCGACCAGAGCTGCTCGGCGCCGCGGCGCATCAGCGGCGCGAGGCGACGGGTGTCGACGTCGGGGAAGGAGCCGGAGCGATAGATCACCGAGCCGTCGACCAGGACCTGTTCGATGTGCTCGGGGCCCATGCCGAAGAGCAGGTGCTCGGGCAGGCTCTCCGGCGTCAGCGGCGTGCGCGGGTGGTAGTTCATCACCACGAAGTCGGCGCCGGCGTCACGGTTGGTCGAGCCCAGCTCGATGCCGAGCAGGTCGGAGGCCAGCTGTTGGGCGCCGACGATCATCCGGATCACGTCGACCGGCCCGACGCGGGCGCCGCGGGCGCGCGCCTGCAGGAAGGCGGCCCGGGCCTCGGCGAAGACGTTGCTGCGGCAGCCGCCCGTGCCCAGGGCGGCGAAGTCGCCGAAGGACTCGAAGGCCGCGGTCGGGCGACCGGCCAGGGCGTCGGCGACGGGGCAGTGGACCAGCCAGGCCTGGGCTTCACGCGCGCGGGCCAGATCGTCCTCCGGCGTGGCGCCGGCATGCACGAGGATGCAGCGCGACCCCAGGAGTCCGAAGCGCGCGAGGCGCTCCACCGAACTGGCGCCGTGTCGTTCACGACTCCTCGCCAGCTCCGCGGCATCGCGGTCGATGCGGACCTGGAGGCCACGACCGCTGGCCTTCACCTCGGCGGCGAAGGCCTCGAGAAAGGCGTCGTCCGCCTCGACCAGGTCCTCGAGGCCGAAGAGCCCGCCGGTCTTGTCGCTGCGGCTCTCGGCCACGAAGCGACGTGCCTCGCGCAGCGCCTGGTCCCGTTCGCTCGCCGGCCCGGCGGCGTCGATCTCGTAGGAGGAGACCAGCCGGAGTCCGACCGTGAGGACCGTATCGCGGATCAGGTCGAGCGCTCCCGAGACCTGGGCGGGCGCGCTCAGGCTGTCGATCAAGGTCGTGGTGCCGAGGCTGACCGCGTCGAGGGCACCGGAGAAGGCGGCGGTGACGATGGTCTCGGCGCCGAGCGCGGCCGACAGGCGGCGGCGCGCGCCGAGGGCGTCCTCGCTCTCGCCCAGCGAGAGTCCCAGGGTCTGGGAGAGGAAGAGGTGGCTCTGGGCGTTGACGAAGCCGGGGAAGACGTAGCGCCCGCGGCAGTCGATCACCTCGCAGTCCGCCGGAGGACGGATGTCGCGATCGCGCGCCGCGACCCGGCCCTCCTCGATCAGGAGGTCACGCTTCTCGAGCTTGAGCGGTTCGAGCGTCACCAGGACGCCGTTCTTGAGCAGGATGGTGCCGTTCATGGTCCCTCGATCTCTGGGGGCCGGATTCAGCCCCGAGTCTTCCACCAACGGCCCGCGGGGGCAAGGTCGGAGCGCGCGCATCCCGAAGCCGGATCGGGACCTGCGGCGGGCATCCGGTCGCTCAACCGCTCACCAGGCCGAAGGGCAGCCCCAGGTCGGCCGGGACGCCGGGAAAGTTCTTCTCGATGAACTCCTGGCCGCCACGGCGGGTCTCCTCGGAGAGGCTCTCCTCGAGTTCCTCGTGACAGCGGCTGCAGATGATCAGGGGTGGAGCCACCAGGTGCCGGCCCCGGGCCAGGGCGGCGACCTCGAACTCGTCCTCGGGGCGGACCGTCTGGAGACAGGCCAGGCAGGAGCCCTCCGGCAGCCGGCCGCTGCGGGCGCCGATCCGCTCGATGAAGGCCTCCAGCACCTTCCGGCTCTCCTCGCTGACCTTGCCCTGGACCTGACCGGCGCAGTCCTGGCAGATGGCCATCTCGAGAAGCGTCTCGCCGTCGCGTTGCGCCTTCTGGATCAGGTAGGTGCGGCCGCTGTCGAGCAGCTCGCAGCCGCATTCGATGCAGTGACGGAAGGGGCCTTCCTCGAAGCAGGAGTGCAGCTCCTCGGGGAGCTCCGGCAGGAGGAAGCCGATCTCCTCGAGGTCGAGATAGGGATAGGCCTCGTCGCCCTCGTCGGTGCTCTCGTCCCGGCCATGGTCCGGGACACGGTCGTCCGGGCCGAAGCCCGGGCCATCCTGGTCGCAATCGTCCGGTTCGCTCATGGCGGCATTGTAGCGAGTGGCCCGGGTCGGGAACAAAATGGACCTCCGGGCCCGGACCGCTGCGATGTCCGGGCCGAGGAGCTAAGATGCCGCCATGTCCAAGTGGCTCATCCTCGTCGTGCTGGCGCTGCCCGTCCTCTGTCCGGCCCAGATCGGGTCCGGCGATGTCGACATCGGCTATTGCGACCTGCGCGATTCCCTCAGCGGGACCACCGGTCTCACCACCCTCGTCCGGGAGCGGCGGGAACTCGCCGGTCACGCCTTCCGGCTCGACGATCCGGCCGGTTTCCAGCCGGAGGCCTGGGACCTCGTGGTCATCGGCAGCTACAGCGAGCTCGATCCGTCCTGGGATGCCTTCGTCCGCCGCGAGAAGTCGCGTCTGCTCCGCTGGGTGGAGCAGGGCGGGACGCTGGTGCGGATGGCCCGCTACCGCAAGTCGGATCGAGACGAAGGGCGGAAGCTGGACCTCCTACCACCCTCCTACGAGGTCTTCCGGGGCTCCGACGACGAGGACGAATGGCACGCCTCGCCGGACCTCCTCGATCTCTGGCGCAATCTCGACGACGAATTGAAGGTGAAGGGCGATCCCGCCGCGCGCAACCCGGCCGACCGCCTGTCCTGGTACCGGATGCCGGCGGGACGATATGGCGAGATCAAGCACGGCGCCGTCGACGCCTTCGAGCGCTGGTCGAGCCAGTTCACGCGCAGCGCCGGCAAGGAGATCCGGGGCGACTTCGCCTACGCCCTCCATGCCGACTACGGTCGCGGACGGATCATCCTGCTCCAGTTCGCCTTCGACAAGGTGGACGGCGCTCGCGACCCGCTCTCGGGCAAGGTGTCGCGCCGTTTCACCGCCGTCCTCGCCGGCTATGCCCGGTCGCACCCGAATCCGGCCAAGCGGCGACCGGAACCGATCAGGCCGGATCCGGTCCGACCCGAGCCGGACCGGCCGGACCGCGGCAATCAGCCGCCGCCTCCCGAACCCCTGCCGATCAACATCCGCGTCGAGGGACGCGTCTTTGTCGACCGCAACGGCAACGGCCGTCGCGACCTCGACGAGGTCGGGCTCGCCCTGACCCTGCGTGGACCGACCGGCCGGATCGTCGCCGACGCCTCGGGCCGCTTCTCCTTCAGCCGTCGCCGTCAGGAGGCCTGCCGGCTCGAGATCGAGCTGCCGCCCGGCTTCGAGTTGCCCGGCGGCTTCTTCCGCGATCTGGCGCCGGAGGCGAGCCGCAAGGCGGTCGAGTCGATCGAGCTGGCGCTCCGGCCGCTGCCGGAGACGGCCGGGACCGCGATCGTCGCCGCCAGTCTGCCCGCGGGCCTGGACGACCCCTCGATCGCCGCCTCGGTGGAGGCACGGCTGATCCAGGTGGCGCGCAAGGAAGACGCGCACCGGCTCATCCTCTTGGCCGGTGAGGCCAGCGAGGCCGAACTCGAGGCCTTCGCCGAGCGCCTGAAGCGCCTGATCAGCGCCGCCCCCGGTTTCCAGCTCTATCCGGTCTTCGCTCCCGGCTCGGTCCTGGGGGCGACCCTCGCGCCCGCCGACTGGAGCTTCGTCAGCGGCTCCTGGTGTTGCCGCGCCGGGACCGCGCGCGCCGAACCGATGCCGGCGGACCCGGGGCTCCAGAGGCTCGACGTCGCCAATGGCGCCCCGGATCCGGACCCGACTCCCGGGTCGCGCCGGCTGGGCTCGGCCCCCTCGACCCGGCCGGACGAGTCCCAGCTGGTCGCCCCCGAGCTGCTCGATCCCCGTGATCTGGGCGCTCCGGCCCGCTATCTGGTGCTGGAGAGCGGGCCCCGGGGCCCAGGAATCCGCCTCGAACCGGCCCCGCCCGAACCGGTGGATCCGGGTCCGAAACTCCCCGTCCACGTCTGGGGCCGGGGCGACCTGGGGCGCCTGCTGGAGGAGGCGCGTCGGGCGGCGAAGGACTGAGGAAGTCGTCTTGTCCGGCCGCTGGCCGCGGCCTATATTGCCGAGCCGGCAGGGGCCGGCGACCATCATCAGCATCAGGAGGTCACCGACGTGGCGAATCGCGACGAGAAGTGGGAAGACAACGTTGGCGGCGAGTTCTACGTCGACAAGGAGTGCATCCTGTGCTCTCTCTGTGTCGACATCGCTCCTGACAACTTCAAGGAGAGCGACGACGGCGACCACGACGTCGTCTACAAGCAGCCGGATAGCGACGAGGAGCGGGCCGCCTGCCTCGACGCCATGGAGCAGTGCCCGGTCGACGCGATCGGCAACGACGGCTGATCTCCCGGGCCACGCGCCCAAGTGAGGAAATCACGAGCCGGAGCCTCGAAGGGGTTCCGGCTCGTTGCATGTCCCGACGTGACAAGCGGGGCGGCGCCACGTAGCATCGCCGACAGGGTCTCGCGACGGGGCCCGGCACACCTTCACGCGGGGAGTCACGATGGGCCTGGAATCCTGGGAGGAACTGATCGGCGACCGCATCGGCCCCGATCAGCGCTACGTGATCCGTCGCCGGCTCGGTCAGGGCGGCATGGGCGTCGTCTACGAGGCCTGGGAGGAGGAGAAGGGACGTAGCGTCGCGATCAAGTTCCTCTCCGGCGATGCCGGCTCGGACCCCGAGACGCTCCAGCGCTTCAAGCGCGAGGGCTCCCGATTCAACAAGCTTCGCCACCCGAACATCGTCCGCGTCTACGGCATGGGGCGGGCGCGGGGCCTGCTCTACATCGCCAGCGAGTTCGTCGACGGACGCGACCTCTACGATCACATGCAGGAGCGCCGGTTCGACATCGACGAGGCCCTGTCGGTGGTCGAGGCCGTGGCCAGCGGCCTCGCCGTCGCCCACGAGCACGGGATCATCCACCGCGACCTCAAGCCCGAGAACGTGATGATCACGCGGGCCGAAGGCCAGGTGAAGGTGCTCGACTTCGGCATCGCCAAGGACCTCAACGCCTCGGTGGCCCTCACCATCCGCGGCGCCTACCTCGGCACGCCGGCCTACAGCGCGCCGGAACAGATCCGCGGCGAGGACATCGACGGCCGGGCCGACATCTTCTCGCTCGGCGTGATCCTCTACGAGCTGGTGACCGGCGAGACACCCTTCAAGGGACGGCGCGCGACCGAGGTGCTGGCCAACACGATCAAGGTGAATCCGGTCAATCCCTCGCGCATCAACCGCGACGTCGAGGCGCCCGTGGCCCGGCTGATCGCGTCGATGATCCAGAAGAAGGCGCGCAACCGGATCTCGAGCTGCGTCGAGGTGAAGGAGCGCGTCGCCCAGGTGCGTCAGGCGCTGCTCGAACCGGCGACCGAGGAGGAGAAGCGCGGCGTCGTCGGCTTCCTGAAGTCGATCTTCACCGGCGAGTCCTGAGGCGCGGCGCCGCGGCGCTCGCTCAGCTCGGCTTCCAGCGCTCGACCTTCTCGCGGAACAGGTCGAGCAGGAACTCGCGATTGGCCTGGGTCAGCGGCAGATCGTAGGTCCGCGGCGCGAAGGCCTGGCTCGGGCCGGCGCCCGGCTTCAGCCGGAAGCGAAGCAGCTTGCCGTCGTTCTGGAAGCTCTCCATCTCGCTCCAGCGCAGGTAGACGTTGTCCTCGGTGAGCAGGACTCCCTTCGTGGTCACCAGGATGTGCGAGGTGCCCAGGCGTCGGCGGGCGAAGACCTGGTCCCAGAGCATCCAGGCCACCACGGCCGTGATCAGATAGCGACCGCCCTCGGGCACGTCCTTCACCGCGTAGCCCCCGGTCGAGTCGGGCGCCGCCGAGATCGCGGGAACGAGGACCATGTAGAAGAGACCGCCCAGGGCGGCGAGGAAGATCAGGCGCTTGAAGGCGAGCCAGATCCGGATCGTGCTCTGGGGGAGGCCGGCGATGGTCCGCCGCAGCTCGATGTCGGCGTAGATCCTGGGGATCTCGTCCTCCTCCCGGCGCTGGTCCTGCTCGGTTTCGCTCATCGTCGCTCCTTTCGGTCGGGGGGCGGAGTGTAGCAGACGGCGAACCGATCTTCCCGCCAGGGACGGGCCCGGGGCCGGTCCTCGCCGAGGTCGTCTTCCGGGGCACAAGGCAAGTTCATGAAAGGGTTTGTGGTCGCGCCGGCGATCTCCTCGGTCGCGTCGCCAACTTGTCGCCGGTGGCCGACCTTGCTATCTCCGAGTCCGTCCGGCCTCCCGGTGGAGGCCCGTTCACACGCCATCCTTCGAGGACGAACATGATCGAGAGCCTGCTGAAGCGCCAGGTCGAGCGCCGTCCGGACCACATCAAGGTGGACAAGCGCATCCTCTTCCTGGTCGACGACGCCGCCGCGATGCGGCGCCAGTTCGACGGCGAGGACCTTCCCTGGCCCCATGGCCTCCCTCTGCGGAACAACATCTCGACCGACGAGATCACCCCGGCCTACATCTGCTACTACTTCGATGACACCCTGGGCGAGTTCCCCTACCTGGGCTTCCAGGCCGGCGACGAGTTCCCGGTCACCCGCGGCGCGGTCAAGAAGGGCAACTTCTCGGTCTCGGTCTCGGGCCAGCGCCGGGGCAAGGGCTCGAGCCGCGAGCAGAGCCCCTACGCCGAGATGCTCGCCGGCATCCGCATCGTCATCGCCGAGAACATCGAGCGCATCTATCGCGAGAACTGCTCGAACCTGGGCATCCTCACCAGCACCGACTTCTCGTTGATCGACAAGATCCGGGCCGGCGAGGAGATCTCGCTCGCGGCCTTCACCAAGGGTCTCGACGACATCTCGCGTCAGATCGTCGAGTTCGGCGGCCTGTTCCAGTACAACGTCGCCCGCATGCAGGGCAAGGCGAGCGTGCCGCCCATCACCACCGAGAAGCGGCCGATGACGCTCGGTGAGAAGATCATCGCCCGGCACATGGTCGTCGACCTGTCGCTCAACCAGGTCGGCGTCCCCTACGTGAAGCCCGGTGATTCCGGTTTCGTCCGCACCGACATCCGCTTCAGCCACGAGTACGTCACCCCGATGGCTGCCGATTTCTTCGAGCAGTACGTCGGCGTCGACGAGAAGGTGGTCGATCCCGCCAGCATCTTCTTCTTCCGCGATCACCTCACCTTCCTCGACGAGGCCATGACCGAGGAGCGCAAGAAGATGGGGCTCCTCGACGTCGCGCGCCAGCTCGAGGTCAAGCAGCGCCGCTTCGCCGAGGGCCAGGGCATCCGCCTGCACGGCGAGATCGCCGGGCCGAAGAAGGGCTCCGAGGCCATCTGCCACAGCAAGGTGTCGCAGGACTACGCCGAGCCCGGCATGATCATCATCGGCTCGGACAGCCACACGCCGCACAGCGGTGCCCTCGGCACCCTGGCCTTCGGCGTCGGCACCACCGCGGTCTTCAACAGCTGGGTCACCAAGGACGCGCGTCTGACCGTGCCGGGCACGGTGAAGATCGAGGTCACGGGCACGCCCGCCGAGAACGTCACCGCCAAGGACTTCATGCTGGAGATCCTGCGCCAGGAGTACGTGCGGACCGGCCAGGCCATCGGCAAGATCCTCGAGTACTGCGGCGAGGCGGTCGAGGCCCTCGACATCGACGAGCGGGCCACCATGACCAACATGGCGGCCGAGGTGGGCGCCTTCACCGGTCTGGTGATGCCGGACCAGAAGACGGTCGACTACATCGTCCGCACCCGTGGCATGGATCGGAAGAAGGCCGAGGCCCTGCTCGACGGCCTGCATTCGGACGAGGATGCCGTCTACGAGAAGGTCATCACGATCGACGCCACCAAGCTGAAGCCGATGGTCGCCCTCCCGGGTGATCCCGGCAACGGCGTCAACATCGACGACCTCCCCGAGGGCGTGAAGATCGACATCGCCTACGGTGGTTCCTGCACGGCCGGCAAGATCGAGGACATGGACATGTACGCCCGCGTCCTCCGCGAGGCGCGTTCCGCCGGCAAGAAGGTGGCCGAGGGGGTGCACTTCTACATCCAGTTCGGTTCCCAGGAGGTGAAGAGCTACTGCGAGGACAACGGCTACCTCGAACTCTTCGAGGAGATGGGGGTCGAGGTCATCGAGCCCTCCTGTGGCGCCTGCATCAACGCCGGCCCCGGGGTGTCGAAGAACCGCGACCAGGTCACCATCTCGGCCATCAACCGCAACTTCCCCGGGCGCTCCGGTCCTGGACAGATGTACCTGGCCAGCCCCCTGACCGTTGCGGCCTCGGCCGTCGCGGGTAAGATCGTGAACTACGAGCTCGCGGATCAGGAGTGATCCCGGGTTCACCGAGGCGGTCCGCCAGGACCGGGAACGCATAGCGACTCGGCGACCAGCTCGCGTCGGCGCTCACCGCCGCGATGCTGACTGATGAGAGATCCGGGCCCGATCGTCACCAACGATCGGGCCCGTTTTCTTCACCTGGCGGCGCAGCGCCTGGACCGCGCAGCGCCCGCCGCGCATCGGAGCGCCGGCTGCCCAGCCGGCCTATGGGAAGAGGCGGAGCAGGCGCTCCGCGGTCCTAGCGGACGGTCCGATGGGAGAGGACCGCGCAGCGCCCGCTGCGCATCGGAGCGCCGGCTGCCCAGCCGGCCTATGGGAAGAGGCGGAGCAGGCGCTCCGCGGTCCTAGCGGACGGTCCGATGGAGAGGACCGCGCAGCGCCCGCTGCGCATCGGAGCGCCGGCCGCCCAGCCGGCCTATGGGAGAAGGCGGAGCAGGCGCCCGCGGTCCCTGCGGACGGTCCGATGGGAGAGGACCGCGCAGCGCCCGCTGCGCATCCGAAGCTCGAAGGTCCTCGATCAGGAATCCAGACCAGCCAGCGGCTGGCGCTCCGGAGCGCCGGCTGCCCAGCCGGCCTGGAGGACGAGGCGGAGCAGGCGCTCCGCGGTCCTTGCGGACGGTCCGATGGGAGAGGACCGCGCAGCGCCCGCTGCGCATCCGAAGCTCGAAGGTCCTCGATCAGGAATCCAGACCAGCCAGCGGCTGGCGAACCGGCGGACCGCCTGACGGCAGGCGCTTCGCGGTTCCGGTCGCAGGCTCACGGGGGCGCGCGGCGGGGCGGTCTGCATGAAGATTCGGACGACCGATCGTCGCGTGCGGAGAAGTCCGCTACATCGGGGCCCGAGCAAGGGTCGATCAGGGACGAGAAAGAGCCCTGATCATGCCTTGGCACGACCCTCAACTCTGGCCGGACGCGCTCACCTTCGACCACGACCTGGCCCAGTTCCTTCGCCATCTCGTCGACCACAGCGTCGACCGGGAGACGGCGGAGCGCTACTTCCTCGATGAGGCTTGGCTCTACCGCCGGATCACCACCGACGAGACCGAGCTGGCCTGGGCCCTGAAGAAGGCCGGCTTCGAGGAGGCCCACATCGACCTCGACCCCTTCGCGCTGGCCGCCCAGCTCCTGCTCGGCGAGGTCAACCTGCCGGAGCTGGAGACCGCCCACGGCGCCGTCGCCGACTGGTTCACGACCCGGCACGAGGAGGTCGAAAAACTGCGCGAGACCATCGCCTGGCACGAGGTTCCCGAGGACATCGCCGCCCAGGCGATCCGCCGGGCGGCCTTCGCCATCGAGACCGCGCTGGCCGAGGGCTGGCTCGAGGAGGTCGGGCGCGGTCGCTTCGCGATCACCGAGCTCGGTCTCACCGACCTGCCCTTCATCGACTACGCCCGCTGACCTGCCTGACCGCCGTCGCTCATACTCCGTGACGTTCGCGCAGACTCGCCGCGGCCAGCGCCAGGTTGCGTAGCTTGGCCTCGGCGACCCTGGCCGAGGCCACCGGATTGTCCGCGAAGGTGGCGAAACCACAGTCCGAGTTGAGCAGCAGGCGATCCGGACCGAAGAGGGCCGTCGCCTCCTCCGCCCGGCGGAGGATCTCGGCCGGGCTCTCGACCTCGTCGCAGCGCGGGTTGAGGCAGCCGAGTCCGATGCGCTGATCGAGCCGCATCTCGGCCAGGGCGGCGATCTCGCCCGCCCGTGGGGTCGAGAACTCGAGGAAGAGGATGCCGGTCCGGACCTGCTCCAGGTAAGGGCGGAGCGAACGATAGTCTCCCGAGAGGAGGGCGGACTCATCCTTCGTCCAGTTGCCGCGGCAGACGTGGACGGCGCAGCGTTCCCGCGGCAATCCGTCGACGACCCGGTTGAGGAGCGAGACCGCGAAGTCCAGCTCCTGGTCGGGTGCCCCGCGTTCGGACAGGGCGCCGCACATGAAACTCCGCTTCCGGGTGGCGCCGCCGAAGACGACCTCGGTCAGCACCGGCTCGTCGAACTGGACGATCGCGGCGCCGGCCGCGAGCAGGTGGTGCAGCTCCTCACGGAGCACGCGCACGACCTCGTCGGCCAGCTCTTCACGGCTCTCCTGTGGCATCTCGTCCAGGCAATCGAGCCACATCGTCCGGGTGAGCAGGTAGGGGCCGGGCAAGGCCACCTTCGCCGGTCGGTCGCTGATCCGACGCAGGGATTCCAGCTCGTGCACCGCCAGCGGGCGCGAGCGGCCCAGCCGGCCGAAGACCACGGGATGTCTCACTTCCCGCGCCGGGACGTCGAGCGCGCGCAGCTCGGCCTCGAACTTCTCGGGATCGTCCACCATGGCGGCGAGATCGGAGAGGGGGATCAGCTGGGTGTTGTCGAGCAACGCGCCGACGAAGCTCGCGTAGGAGTCGCGCCGCTGCTCGCCGTCGCTGATCAGGTCGACTCCGGCCCGGGTCTGGGCCGCGACGGCGAGCTCGACCGCGTCGTCGGCGATCTCGTGGAACTCCGCCTCGTCCAGCCGGCCTTCGAGGCGATCATGGATCGCGCGGACCATCCAGCGCGGCCGAGGCCAGCTGCCGATTCCCATCACCGAGAAGGGGCGTATCGGGGCCACCGGCGCGGGCGTCGGTAACCGGTCGGGAATGGTCACCTCGACCCGCCGGAAGCGCGGGGGCGCGACGGCGACGACCGGGCGACGCGCGGAGGCCGTTCGGTCGCCGAGCGGACCCTTGCAGACCAGGAAGCTGAAGCGCCCGTCCTCCTTCTGCACCGAGACCAGCTCGTTGCCGGTGAGACGGCACCAGGAGGGCAGATCCGCCTCGACCGTCGAGTCGGTCGACAGGATCTCCAGCAGGCTACCCTGCTCGAGCGGATCGATGTGCCGGCGGATCAGGAGCAGGAGGCCGCCGCCGCAGTCGAGATCACCACCGTCGAAGGACAGGTCGGGAGCGAAGGGGTGTTCCATGGTCCGGCCCTCGTCAGTAGCAGACCGAGGCCGCGCCCGAGGCGAGGAATTCCACCAGCGACGCGCCGCCCGCGAGCTTGGCGCCCGGAACCAGCTTGCCCTCCTCGAGCCCCCGCTTCTTGAAGCAGGGCGAGCAGACCAGGATGGAACCACCGGCCGCGGCGAAGTTGGCGATCAATTCGCTGAGCGGCGCGAAGCCCTCCTCGTGCATCGTGCTGGCGTAGCCCTGCTGGCACAGGCGCACGCCTTCGATGCTGAGGAAGACCATGGTCTCCTGACCGGAGGCCAGGGCCGCGTTGGCGACCACGAAGGCCACGGTGGCCCGGTCACAGTCGTTCTTGCCGTGGGTGAGGCTGACGCAGAACTTTCCGCTCATCTGTCGTCCTTTCTGCGGATCCGGTAGATGGGATGCTCCTCCGAGAGGAGCGCGTGCCCGGTGATCCGACACCAGGCGGGAATGTCGTTGACCGCTCCGGGGTCGAGCGCGCGGAGCTCGAACAACAGCCCGGGCGTCAGCGCCTGCATCCGGATCTTGAGCTGGAGCAGGAGATCGCCGCAGGCCATGTCGCCCGCGTCCCAGCGTTCGTCCGGCACGAGCGCATCGCTCGCGCGCGAGAGGCGCTCCTCGACCCGAGGCTTCGGGGTCGGCCGTTCCTCGGCGCCGAAGAGGCAGGTGGGTGGAGCGTCGGGTGGCATCTGCTCCTTGATCGCGGCGTAGCGCCAGCCCTGGCCGAGACAGGGCTTCGAGCGCACGTAGATGGTGAGCGAGTCACGCAGGTCGACGGCTTCACGTCCTTCCTGCGCGGCGAGGCAGTCGAGGCAGAGCGCCTTCGCCTCGTCGCCGAGGACGATGTTGAACAGGATGACGTGGCCGCAGACGGTCGTGCCGCAGCGCCGGCACTCGGAACCGGCATGGAGCTGCAGCGCGGTCAGCACGCGAAGGATGCGAGCCTGCAGGTTGCGCGGGTCATCGAAGGGGTCGGAGCCGGTCATCGTCATGATGGCCCGTTCCCGGCGGCCGGGGACGGGCCTGCCTTCATCAGTCCTCGACGCTGCGGTAGCTGAGCTTCCGGCCGACCTTGGCGGGCTTGCCGTCGATCTCGACGTAGGCCTTGGGATTCCACAGCAGCGGACCGCCCTCCTGGCGTGGATCGCGCATGACCAGGTCGCGGCCTCGATGCCAGACCACGCGGCGGGCGTCGATGTTGCCGAAGTAGTAGTCGACGAGGCGCGCGTCGGGACCGTCGTAGCCGTCCGCGACGGTCAGTTCCGCCCGCGGCCGGCTGAACTCGTTGGCCTCGAAGTCGGCGGTGAAGACGTCGGCGACCGCGACGTCCAGGGGGATCCAGCCGATGTTCGGGGCGTGGAACTCGATCCAGCAGTGGTAGCTCTGATCCTGGTCCACGCCGTCGAGCGGTCCCTTGAAGAACGAGCCGTAGACCGCGCGGACCGGCAGGTTGCGCGACCGCGCCAGAGCGGCGTAGAGCGAATGGAAGTCGGTGCAGTTGCCGGTGCACTTCTCGAAGGTGTAGCGGCTGCTGCCGGTGCCCGAGGCCTGCATCGTCTTCTCGGCGTCCGGCTTCGGGTCCTTGACGTGGTACTCGACGCGCTCGAGCACGGCGTCGTAGAGCAGGCGGGCCACGAGGATCGGATTGGTCTCCGCGCCGACGGCCGCGGCGGCCATCGCCCGCACGTCGTCGTCGATCACGCTCTGGCTCGAGCCTTCGAGGTCGGCCGCGAATTCGACCAGTTCCTCGGCATCGTGGGGACGGGTCAGGGACGGGTCGAGCGTGGCAAGGACCTCACGGCGTTCGAGCCGGAAGCGCTCGAGGACCTCGAGTCGGCCGGCCGGAGGATTGACGACCTCCATGAACAGGAAGTTGTTGCCGCGCTCGTCCCGAACCTGGCGCGTGGGATAGGGCGCGAAGGACTCGAAGCTCAGGATCTCCTGGTCCGGGTCGCGATCGGAAGGTACCGCGAACCAGGCCCGCAGGAGGCCGGCTCCTTCCGGAACGTCGATGTCGAAGTCGTGTTTCGCCTCGAAGACGAGGGACTCGCCTCGGCCCGGCTCGGCCATGTCCGATGAACTGCTCGAGGAGGAGCTGCAGCTCGCCAGGCAGAGTAGCGCCAGGACGAGGATCGACGTTCCGGATTGCCTCATGGACGATCTCCGATCAGAAGTTGAGCTGGATCCAGTAGTTCACGCGCACCATGTCGGCCGTGCCGGTGACGGTGTAGCGGGTCTCCCAGTAGATCACGTCGAGGCCGGTGTAGAGGCCGCCGCCGAGGTCCAGCTTGGAAGAGATGTAGGCGGTCCAGTTCAGCTCGCGGTTCTCGCCGCTGACCGCGCCGTTGAGGTCGCCGTCCTTCGGATCATCGATGCTGGCGCCGATCGCGAGGCGGAAGTCCTGGGTGGTCTGCCAGTGGATCTCGGCCCAGCCGCCCCAGCCCTCGATCTCGTCGCCGGTGGCCGTGTTGATGTCCTGGAGGATGTTGCCACGGACGTCGCTCAAGGCCTGGCCGTACCAGGCCTCGGCGATGAAGCTCACCGAGGCGAACAGCGGCAGGCTGATGTCGATGCCGACGGTGTAGGGCGTGAAGTGATCCTCGCCGTTGAACTTGGTGTCGGTCTCGAGTCCGGCGACGTAGCCCCAGAAGCCGATCTCGGCCCGCTTGCCCTCGACCCAGGAGCCGAAGTTGAGGCCGAGGCGCGCCTGGGCGTGCGGATGACCGCTGTCGACGCCGTCGGCCGTGGTCCGGCTCGGCGCGCCGTCGTTGTCGGCGCCATCGACCGCGCCGGTGAAACCGGCCGCCAGCTCGAACTTGATCCGGAGGTCCTCGGTGGCATCCGATTCGTAGATCAGCTGCGCCATCGCGCGGCGGTCACCCAGGTTGCCCACGCCCCAGAGCAGAAGCTCCGAGTGCACCGCCGGCAGGAGCGGAGAGATGATGTCCCAGTCCTGCCCGATGCGGACCGCCCAGTTGCCCCAGTCGAAATCGATGTAGGCCAGGCGGATGCGGATCGCCGGCCGCGACTCGGTCGAGCCCTGGGTGAAGTTGGCGAAGTCCATCTCGAGCTTGCCGGTGACGTCGGCCGAGCCGATCTTGCCGGCGTTCAGGTCGATGCCGAGACGAGTCAGACGGACGTCGATGGCGAACTGATCGTCATCGGCGCCGTAGGTCGTGCCCTTCTCCGGCAGGACCGAGAACGGGATGATCGGATCGTTCGCCCGCGCCGTGTTGTAGTAGATGTCGGTGCGGAGGAAGCCGTAGAAGCGGATCAGCTTGCCGGACTTGGTGGCCGGGCTCCAGGTCGGATCGTCGTAGGCGTCGCCCAGGACGTTGACCAGCTTCTCCAGTTCGCCGTCGCTGGCGCGGAGGTCGGCCGCCTCACTGGCGAGGCCTTCGATCCGCTCGCTCAGGCGCGCGTTCTCCTCGCGGCTCTGCTTCAGTTCCTCGTTGATCCGGCGATTCTCGCGCTCGAGTCGTTCGAGTCGCCTCTCGACCGTCTCCTCCTGCTGGGCACCGAGGCCCGCGGCGAGGATCATGATCGAGAACAGGATGCTGACCGTCTTCCCCATGTCGACTTCTCCCTGGAAGCCGCTCGACGGGTCGAGATCGCTGTCCGGCACACTGCGGGAAGGGACGGTCACGGGAGAGGAGGGAGGCGGATGCCGGTCGCCGGGATCTCGCGCTCGCTCAGCCCTCTCGGGGCCGGCCTTCGCTGGCATGGCGCGAACCCGCGCCTGGCGCGAGGACTCAGCAGACTCGATGTCGGAGCGGCTGATGCATGCCAATCACCTTTCCTTGCCGGACCCAGCGTCCGGTCATCGCGACCTTACGCCGTGCCCGCTCGCTGTCAACGGCCGAAGGGGCAATCCGCGCGCCTTCGGCTGCGAGGGCCATCGTCCGGACCGAAGCGGTCGGGAAGATCCCCGCGCTCTTGCCCCTGCCAGGTCGAGAACCGATCATGGCGCCCGGACCCCGCGACCGTGTCGCCACCGGCATGGACGGTGTCGCAGGCGCCGGATCGAGTCATTCGCATCGACAAGCAAACGACTGCGTTGACTCCGGGCCTCGCATCCATGGACCCGGCGAGCGGAACGAAGAAGGAAAGGAAGCCCCGCCGCGATGAGCGTCGATGATCTCGAATTCTCCGCCGAGCGGCGTCTGATCCTCTGGCACCCGCGGGGCGTGCTCGACGCGGCCCGCATCCGGGACTACTTCGAGGCCATGGGCGCTTGCCCCTGGGGCGCGACCGCCGATCGCTACTGCGACTTCTCGGCGGTCGAGAACTTCATCCTCGACTTCCATCAGATGCTCGGACTGGTGCGCTTCCGGGTTCGTCATCTCGCCGACCATCGCCGCGTGCGCCTCGGCATCTTCGCGCCGCAGGACATCGCCTTCGCCTTCTCGCGCATGTACGAGATGTTGATGGAGAACGAGGGCGTCGACATCCTGGTCGCTCGTGACGACGACAAGGTGCGCCGCTTCCTGGGCATGGACTCGATCACGGGTGAGCCGCTTGATTCCTGAGCCACGGCGGCGACGGCTGGTCTCGATCGGGCTCCTGCTGCTCGCCCTCCTGGCGGCGCTCGGCCTCATCCTGGCCGGCCCGATCGCGCAGGACCCGGCCTACCATCACTTCGCCGACCGCAGGACCAGGCTCGGCATCCCGCAGTTCTGGAACGTGGTCTCGAACCTGCCCTTCCTGGTGGTCGGCGTTCTCGGCTGGGCGCGCCTGCGTCGCCGCGAGGGCCCGAGCCTGCCGACCTGGAGGGCCTTCTTCGTGGCCGTCGCCCTGGTCGCTTTCGGTTCCGCCTGGTACCACCTCGAACCGAACGATCGGACGCTGGTCTGGGATCGGCTGCCGATGGCCGCCGGTTTCATGGCCCTCTTCTCCGCCTTCCTGGGCGAGAAGCTCGATGGCCGCTACCTGCGCCTGCTCTGGCCGATGATGGCTCTCGGGGTCGCCAGCGTCCTCGACTGGGCCTGGCGCGGCGATCTGCGCGTCTACGCCTTCGTCCAGTTCTTCCCGCTCCTCGGCCTCCTGCTGATGCTGGTCGCCCTGCCGGCGATGCGCGCCGAGTGGCGGCTCGTGGGCCTGGCCCTGCTCGCCTATCTCCTGGCCAAGCTCCTCGAGGCCGGCGACGGCCAGGTCGAGAGCTACACCGGTGGCCTGCTGTCGGGGCATCCGCTCAAGCACCTCGCGGCCGCGGCCGGCCCCTACTTCCTGATGCTGCGCTTCCCGCGTCGACTTGCCTGAGCGTGCGTCCCTGCGGCCCCGCGACCTCGCGGCGCGCGGTTCAGCGTCCGACCGTGGCCTTCGGCCTACCGATCGTGCACAGCCGCCAGTCGGTGGCGCGCCATTCCCAGGTGGAGCCGAGGGTGAAGGAGTCGCCCACGAAGACGACGCGGACCTCGCCGTCGCCCAGGCCCCGGGATTGACGGCCGACGATGGCCTCGGGGGCGAGGCCCTTCTGCCGCTTCTTCATGTAGCCGGCGATGGTCGCGGCGAACCGGTCGCGACGGGCCGGGTCGACGAAGAGGTCCGCGATCGCCCCGGCGTCGCCCGCGTTCCAGCCGGCGATGAAGGCCGCCGTTCCCTCGTCGAGGTTCTTGAGCGGTCGGATCGGAGAGGGCCGGAACGACTCGATCCACCAGCTTCCGTCGCGGCCGAGGTCCCAGACGACGACCAGTTCGGATCCGTCCTCGAGGCGGTAGCGCAGCCGGCGCTCCGTGCTGGAGCCCTCGACCTTGGCGGCGGTGGCCTCCGGACGTCGCTCCGTCCAGCCGCGGCGCTCGAGCGCGATCTCGAGCCGCTTGGCGGCGTCCTCGCGGCGCTCGGGGCCGATCAGGTCCTCCAGGCGCTCCAGGCCGCGGCCGTTCCAGGCCGCCTCGAAGCTCTCCTGGCGGTCACCGAAGCTCCGGCCCCGCGAGAGGAGATGAGCGGCCCAGCCGAAGGCGGCACCCAGGACGACCACCACACCGACCACGATCAGGATGCGTCGGGCGCCGCCCCTCTCCTTGCGCTCGAAGCGGGCGACCACCGAGCGCCCGAGGCCGCGGCGCCGGTAGTCGGCGTCGCCGAGCTCGGGGTAGCGACGAAGCAGGCGCTGCAACCTGGTGGCGTCGGGCAGGCAGACCAGGATCAGCACCAGGACCACGACCGCCAGGACGCCGCGGTCGAAGAACAGGACCATGGCCGACTGGGCGATCGCCGCGGCCAACGCCCAGGTCCGTGGCGCCCGGGTCAGGGAGCGACAGGCGATGACCAGGACCAGCTGCGCCACGCCGATGGCGATCAGGGTCCAGACGAAGGCGTCGTCCTTCGCTCCCAGCATGGCCGTCAGGGCGATGTGCAGGGACAGGTTGATCGCGCCGGCGACGAACGCCAGGGTGAGCAAGCGGGCGAGGCTGTGCAGAACCTTCGCCGCCCGCGCGTACTCGCGGTCGGCCGCGCGCCGGTCGTCCTTCTCGCCGGCCTCGTCGTCGGCCCAGATCGCGTCCTCGGCCTCGACCAGGGCGACTCCGCAGGCCGGACAGACGGTCAGATCGTCGCCGCAGGTCTCGCCACAGCCGGTGCAGGTTCTCGTCGCCATGCCCCGATTCTCCGGGTCGGCTCCCACGCGGTCAAGCGAGGGACACGGCGGCGAGATTGAGCAGGAGATGGGCCAGGACCCCCGGCCAGAGGCTGCCGCTTCGCAGGCGCAGCGCCCCGAACAGGAGGCCGGCGACGAAGCGATGGGGCAGCTCGAGGAAGCTGCCGCCGTTCAGGAAGTGGAGCAGGGCGAAGAGGACCGAGGTCAGGACCAGGGTCACCCCGCGGTTGGCGACCTCGCGGCTGGCCCGCCAGAGGACGCCGCGGCAGAGCCATTCCTCGATCAGCGGGGCGCAGAGCACCATGTCGACGAGCAGCCAGGGCTCGATCTCGACCTCGACCTCGCCGCGCTGGAGGATGCGGTTCATCAGCGCCACCCAGACGAAGCTGACCAGGCCGGCGAGCGCCGCCGCCGGCAGGGCCTCGAGCAGTCGACGGCCGGGGACCCGACCACGCAGGACCGCGACCGCGACGCCGCGGCCGAGGGTTCGCGCGGCCAGCGCGCCGACCGCGATCTGCATGGCCAGACCGCTGACGAAGACGAAGGGGTCATAGCGCGCGGCCAGCCGGAACAGGAAGCCGTGGACCACGATCGCCACCAGCGTGCCGGCGAAGCCGATGAGCAGCGCGATGACGGCCAGGCCCGCGCGTCGGGCCGACTCGGCCGCGTCGAGCCGTTTCTCCGCGACCAGGCGCGCCGTGGGTTCGCCGCAGTGACCGCAGAAGCGCGCGCCCTCGGCGAGCTCCTCGCGACATCGTGAGCACCGGCCATGGTCGAAGGTCGTCACGCCATCACTCCGGGAACTTCAGGCCGCGCATCAGCCAGTCCGGATGCCGGTATTCCCACTTGGTCTGCAGGATGCCGCCACCGACGTGGTGCTGGACGACCTGCTGCAGCTCCGTGGCGGCGACGATCCGACGCGGCCCGAGGGGCGGTGGCCGGGGCAACCAGTCGCGCTCGCGCAGCTCGCGTTCGAAACGACCGCGGAGGAGGTCCCGGCGATCGGCCTCGATCCAGGCGGAGGCGAGGGCCACCAGGTCACCCTGTTCCCAGGCCTTCTCGAACCCGGCGAGGACGGCGTCGATCGGGTTCGGTGGCTCGTAGTGCGGCAGGTCGAGGCCGAGGAGACGCCAGCCGCCGTCCTCGAGCCGGAACCGGGCCTCGAGCCCGTCCAGGCCCAGATCGTAGCGCAGCCGGATCTCGTTCTCCTCGGTCACCGTCTCGAGCAGGCCCGGGAGCTTCGGCCGGGAACGCTGCCAGCCGCGACGTGCGAGCTGACGCCCGAGAGCCACGCGCCGACGGGCGGAGGCGTCCTCGCCGAAGAGGGCGACCAGCGCCGTCTCGTCGCCCTCGTTCCAGGCCCGCTCGAAGGCGAGCCGCGCGTCGTCGGAGTCGGGTGGCGCGGTCACCAGGAGCGCGATGCCGATGACCACGACCAGGACGATCGCGACCAGGCCGGCCAGGAGCCGGCGCTCGCGTCGACGGCGTCGGTCGTCGCGCAGGAGGCGCAGGCGCAGGAGTGCCGGTTCGTTCTGATGCGGCGACAGGTCCTGGTCGAGCTCGGGGAAGTCGCGCAACACGCGCTCCAGCCGCGCCGCCGCCGGCAGGGCGCTCCAGACCAGGAGGAGGCCGCAGCCGACGATGATCAGCGCGGTCAGGTCGAACTGCGTGAAGCCGGCCACGAGCTCGACCGTCGCCAGCGAGGCGAGACTGACCGTCCAGAGCATCGGCTCGCGCGCGACCCGGACGGCGCCGACGCCGAAGAGGACCGAGAGGAAGAAGGCCGTCCAGCCGGTCCAGGCCTCGGCCCGGTGATCGAGGCCCTGGAGGATCGCCACCAGCCCGGCCAGGAGTCCCACGAGCAGCATGCACAGGCGGAGCCGGTTCACCGCCCGGCGCCCGCGGTCCAGCTCGATCAGGGCCAGCCGGCGATCGATCGCGGCCTCACGCCCCGCGCCCGTCGCGGTCCCGAGCTCCGGTCGGAGCGCCTGGCCGCAGTCCTGGCAGAAGGAGTGGGCCGACGGGTTCTCCTGGCCGCAGGCCGGGCAGGGACGAGGGACCGCGGCGCCCGCCGCCGTCGCGCCGCAGTGAGGGCAAAGTCCGCCGGCGCGGATCGCGACCTCGTCGCCCGGTTCGCCGCAATGGGGACAGGAGATCATCGCCATGGCCCGATGATAGGTCCCGACCTCGCCAGGTCCATCGTGAAGGCTTTCCCGGCTGCCGGCCGCTTGCCAGCCAGGGGCGTCGGGGCGACCATGCGCAGGTCGGGAGGTTTGATCGGATGAGCGAGAATCAGGAACTGGTGGCCGCCCTCGACGTCCTCGCCCGCGCCTGGCGGGAGGGCGACTGGTCGGCCCTGGCCGCGGTCCTTCACCGCGAGGTGGTGTTCCGGGCGCCCGGTGGCCTCCAGGCCATCCAGGGTCGCGATCCCTGCCTGTCGAGCTACGTCGCCTTCATGGATCAGGCGGAGGTGCTGGACTTCGAGGCCGGCGAGCCGGTGATCGATCTGCTCGGCGACCTGGCCATGGTGATCCAGCCCTGGAGCATCCGCTACCGGATGGGCGAGGAGGTCCACGACGAGGACGGCAGCGACCTCTATGCCTTCCGCCGCGAAGAGGGACGCTGGCAGCTCGTCTGGCGCGGCGCGACCGGTTCATGAAGTCGGGGCGTCGTCTGGCGCGGTTCGCGCGGCGGACGATCCTGACGGTGTCCTGCCTCTACCTGGGCGGCCTCCTCGTCTTCTACCTGATCCAGGATCGGATACTGCACCATCCGAGCGGCGAGACCCGGGCGAAGACCGCCGCGCGCGCAGCCGAGGTCGGGCTCGAGCCCTGGCCGAGTCTCGACGACTACCGCTGCCTGGTGGCAGCCGGCGCCGGCGAGGATCCGCCGCGGGTGCTGGTCTGGCTGCACGGCAACGCGGGATCGGCGGTCGGGCAGGCGGCGATGATCGCACGCTTCCGGCCGCTCCAGGCCCGGGTCTTCCTCTACGAGTTCCCCGGTTACGGCTCGCGTGAGGGCGGACTTCGCGAGCAGGAGCTGGTCGCCGACCTGACCGAGACGCTCGATTTGATCGCCGCCGAACATCCCGGCAAGCCGGTCCTGCTGATGGGGGAGTCGCTCGGCAGCGCCGTCCTCTGCGGCGCGCTCGAACGGAGCCGGGCGCGGATCGTCGCCCTGCTCCTGGTGACGCCCTTCACCACGCTCGGCGACGCCGCGCAGAAGATGTTCTGGTTCCTGCCGGCCCGGCTCCTCCTGCGCGACGACTACGACAACCTCGAGCATCTGCGGCGGAGCCGCAGGCCGCTGGCGATGGTGGTCGCCGGGCGCGACGGCACGACCCCGCCCGAACTCGGCCGCCGGCTCTTCGCCGCCTACGCCGGGCCGAAGCAGCTGACCTTCCTCCCCGAGTCGCGGCACTTCGACTGGCGCCACCACCTGAGCGAGGAGGCTTGGCGGCGGATCCTCGACTTCCTGGACCAGGCGGTCGCGGGGAACGAGATCGAGGCCCGAGACGAGGGCCGCTGACCCGATCCGGGGCGGCGATCGTCGACCGGGAGCCGGTCCTGCGCGGGTAACGGTGCGCGTGCCGGTCCCGCTACCGCGGCGTCTCGGCCAGCTCGCGGAAGGCCGCGATGCGCTGCGGCATCCAGGGCTTCAGGTCGGCGGTCGTCTTTCTGGCCGTGGCGCTGATCGGGATGCCCCAGGCCTCGAAGTAGGGCCCGAGATCGCGGCCGAGCACGCGCGACAGGCGCGACATGAACTGATCGCGCTTGTTCTGGTCGCCCTTCGGCCGCTCGCCGGGCGTGAGGCGGGCGTACTCGCCGAAGACGCTGATGAAGGGCTCCCAGCCGAACTCCTCCTGGATCAGGATGTAGGTCCAGAGCGCGAGGCCCGGGTCCTTCTTCCAGCGCTCGAAATCGCGGTCGCCCTTCACGTGGGCCGCCACCTTCATGCGCGCCGAGGCCGGCCAGCTGTGCTTCACCGGGGCGACGCCGCGGATCTGGTCGTCGACGTAGAGCGAGTAGAGGTTGCAGGTGACCTCGGTCGTTCCGGCGAAGGTCCAGTCGCCCTGCTGGTGGTTGTGGCCGAGCTCGTGCCAGAAGCCCCAGCCGTGACTCTCCTCGGCCGGCGCGTCGCGCAGCGCCTTCAGGGCGACGATCTCCTCGGAGTGATGGAGATGCATCATGATCGGGTAGCCCGAGTGGAGGTAACCGGCCGAGATCTGGCGGTCGGCGACGTAGCGCCAGGGCCGGACCGGGTCGGGTCGCGCCGAGAGCACCGGATAGAGGTCGACCACGCGCTTCCAGAAGGTCATCAGCTCGGTCGGATCCTCGATCGCGCGGATCGCCTCGGCGCGGACGGTGAGGATCACCCGATCGCAGGCGAGTTCCGCCCAGGGCGCGTCCAGCTTGCGGATGCGGTTCTTCCATTCGGCGGGATCGGTCTGACCGAGGACGAAGAGGGGAGCCTCGACCGCGCCGGAAATGACCAGGTCGAAGGGCTTGTCGTCGACCGCCTTCGGCAGATCGAGGTAGACGAGGCCGCCGTGCGGGCTGGCGAAGCGGGTGACCTCCGCCACGACCGGCGTGTCCCGGCAGATGTCCGGCTGGCGTTTCCAGTCGGCCAGATCCCAGAGCCGGTCGGCGTGACAGCCGATCCGGAGGCGCGCGCCGAGACGGGTGGCCCGCGCCGGTAGCTCGAGACGCAACAGCTCGCCGGCGCGGGCGTAGAGGCCCGTGCTCTGCCAGCCGGGAATGCGCGGGTCGATCCGGATCTTGCGGCTGATGGGCCTGGTGTCGCGGCCGGGCTGACCGGGGAAGTCGGCGGCGGTCGGCGCCGCCGCGATCTTCTCCGGAGCGAGCCGGAGCGAGCGGATGTGGTCGACGGTGATGAACAACCGATCGAGCGCGTCCTTCGCCCGGAGCGGCTTCTTGGCCTCCGGGTAACGTCGGTCCGTCGCCGCCGCGAGCAAGGCGTCGATCCGCTTCGGCCAGGACTCGTCGCCCTCGGGCCAGCAGAAGAGCACGCTGCCGAGCTGGACGCCCGCCCGCTCGATGTCCTCGGCCGCGGCCTTGCGGCCGGCGGCGCCGCGTTCGAGCAGGAGCAGGGAGTGCCCCGCATGGCAGGCGTCGAGTTCCTCGGCGGTCGCGGCATCCGGCTGGATGACGGTGTCGATGGTGCCGCCGCAGAGCATGAGACCGAGGTCGCGGAGGGCGCGGTTGAGGAGGAGGTCGCGGTCGACCTCGAGCGTCGGGTTGAGCTGTTCCCAGCCCCAGATCAGGCCGCTGGCCACCAGACCACCGCCGCCGCGGACCCAGTCGACGAGCTTCTTCACCTCCTTCAGGTCCGCGACCTGGTCCTGCCCCAGGACCAGGACGTCGAGCCGGTCGAGCCGCTTCGACCAGGAGCCGGCCTCGAGCCCGGCGACCTCGAAACCGGCCGCGTCGAGCCGACCACGCAGATGGCCGTGGCCGACCAGGCCGACGCGCGGCTTCTTCCTGCCGCCGGCGACGAAGCGGAAGGCGTTGTCGACCAGACGGCCGCCGTCGCCGTCGCCCAGGGACTCGGCCGACAGGTAGCCGCCGTGGCCGAAGAGGACCACCCGGCCCTTGCCCGGGGTCGCCGCCGCGATCACCGGCAGGCTCTCGTTCTTGCCCTTGCGGGCCAGGACCAGGGCGAAGGCCTCGTCGTCGAGCGCGGCGACCGGGCCGGGGACGCCCGGCTTGCCGACCCTGGTCACGCCCTCGAGGAGCGCGCGGCGCAGGGCCGCCTGATCGGCCTGGCCGGTCGCGAGCAGGGTCAGGGTGAAGAGGCAGAGCGCGATCTGGAACGGGCGGTTGGCGGACATCGGCGTCCTCCTGATGAAGAGGAGGAGTATAGCGTCCCGCCCGGATGCCGGCGACCCGACCGCGCAGCGACCGGACCGCGCAGCGCCTGCTGCGCATCCGAAGCCATGGTCTTGTCGTCGACGAAGGGGCCAGCCAGCGGCTGGTGTTCCGGTCGCCGCTTCGGAGCGCCGGCCGCCCAGCCGGCAGGATCGCCCGCCGAATCGTCGTTCTCGGCCGTGGAGCTGGCGAACGAGGCGGGTTAGGCTCGATCTCCGTGGAGGTGTCATGAGCGATCAGAACGACCGTCAGGCGGGGATCATCCGGGTCGACGTCGAAGCCGAGGGCGTCGACCTCGATCTCGACCGCGAGGAGTTGCGCTACGAGTTCGAGGTCCGACCGGACCAGCTCGAGATGGAGGACGGCATCGTCCTCACCCTGAACCGCGAGGCCTGCCTCGAATTCGCCCGGATCTTCGGTCAGCTCGCCCTCGGGCGCGCGCCCGAAGGCTACGCGCTGCGGCTCGGCTGGGACGAGACCGACGCGGTCGGTTTTCGCGTCGTCCTCGACGAGTCCGGTCGCACCGACAGCTGGGGCGACGAGGCATGATCGAGCGGTCGCTGGTCTGGCTGATCAGCGCTGCCTTCGACGCCTTCGCCGGCATCGAGACCGGCGCCTTCGGCACCTTCGGAGTCGAAGGTGTCGTGGTCGGGCTCGGCGCGCTCCTGCTCGGCATGACCACCGGAAGACGTCAGGGCGCGCTGCTGATCCTGGTCTTCGGGCTCTTCCATCTCGTCGCCGAGGTCGACACCTACGACGTCTACGGGCAGACCTGGGCCACCCATCACCTGGTCCGGACGGCGACCTTGATCGAGCAACTCGATCAACCCGACCCGACACCGGCCTCGCTGCTCATGGCTCTCGACCCGGAGCGCGGCAGGAAGCTGCTCCTCGCCCCCGAGATCCTCGAGGTCGACAATCCGCGGCTCGCCGAGGCGATCCGGGCCCTGACCGACCACGACCAGCCGCTCGGCGCCGCCTTCCACGAACGATTGCTGGAAGAGCTGAAGGAGGTGGCCGCCGACGATCGATATGCGAGATTCGCCCTGGTCGAGGTCGTCCGCATGCTGGGGCTGCGCGCCGACGAGGTGACGCACAGCCGACTGGAGGCTTGGCTCGAGGATCCGCTCCTGGGCGAAGGTGCCCGGCTCGGCCTCGACCTGATGGCGGGCCCGAGTCGGCCCATCGAGGAGGAATCGCGATGAACTTCGGCTTCGGACGGATCGGCATCGTGTTCGGCATCCTGGTCGCCGTCATCGGCGGTAGCGGCGGGCCGCTGTCGCCGGCCACGAGCCTCGTCTTCGGCCTGGCGGGGCTGAGGTTTGCCCGCAGCACGGCCGAGGCGATCGCCGTCGTCGAACGGGACGTGACGCTCGAGCAGTTCGAGGCCAGGATCGCCGATCCGGAGGGGGAGGGGGAGGCCTGCGACATCCTCTCGATGATCCTCTACCGCTCCTCCCTGGCTGAAGAGGACGCGGCGCGGGTCGGCGACATCCTGGCCGGCCACCTGGTCGGTCCCGCCACCGAGGGGCGCTACAGCCCCGGTCCCGCGGCGCTCCTGCTCCAGCTCCGGGGTGAAGCGGCCATGCCCGCCATCCTGGCCCCGGAGGTGCTGTCCATCACCAATCCGCGCCTGGTCGAGACCCTGTGGGCGATCCGCGGCGCCGGTCTCGACCTGCCGGCCGACCGGGCCGACCGCATGCTCGCCGCCCTGCTGACCGTGGACCCGCTTCCCGAGCAGGAGCAGGCCCTGGTCGACGAGTTCCTCGCCGACCTCGGCAAGCGGGGTGAGGCGCTGCACGAGCGACTGGACGAGTTTCTCGCCGACGACCGGACCCGTCTCGGCGCCTTGCGCGGCCTCAGCGTGCTCGCCGGGGTGGAGACCCCCTGGGCGACGATCTACGACGGCGACGCCCTCGGGCCGAACGAGTCCGCCTTCCTTGCTCTGGCGACCCTGGGCCAGTCCCTCGGCGAGTGGAGCACGATGCTGGACCTCATGCGCTGGGCGGAGCTGGACGGCCTGCCGGCCGCGATCCGCGCCCTCGCCGCCCAGGGCCGGCCGGACCTGGCTCGGGACCTGCGCGCGGTCGTCCTCGCGGTCGACGGCCGCGGCTGGAAGACCGACCAACTTGCCCGGCGCCGGCTGATCGACGCGCTGGGCGACGACGGCCGCAAACGGATCGAGGCCCTCGACGCGAGATTGCGCGGCGAGCGGCGGCGGCTCGCCGAGGCCGCCTGGAAGACGGTGCTCGCGCACCCGGAAGACTTCGGAGGACGGAAGCCTTGAGCGAAGACAAGATCCTGGACGCCATCCGCGGCGAGTACAGTCGCTACCAGCGCCTGGTCGAGATGGCGATCGAGCAGATCGACGACGAGGCCCTGTTCCGGCGCCTCGGTCCCGACGGCAACTCGGTCGCGATCCTCCTGGTGCACCTCGGTGGCAACCTGCAGTCGCGGTTCACCGACTTCCTCACCAGCGACGGCGAGAAGACCTGGCGCAACCGGGACAGCGAGTTCGAGATCACGGCGACGACCCGCGCCGAGGTCCTGACCACCTGGAACACCGGTCTCGAGGCCCTCGAGGCCGCGCTGCGCGACCTGCGCGACGACCAGATGGGCAACGAGGTGCTGATTCGCGGTCAGGCCCTCAGCGTCATCGCCGCGCTCGAGCGTTCGCTCGCGCACTTCGCCTACCACGTCGGCCAGATCGTCCTGCTCTCCCGCCACGCGGTGGGCTCGGACTGGCGCATCCTCAGCATCCCGCGCGGGGCCACGCAGCCCCTGAACCAGAATCCGGAGCGCGAGAAGCGTCCCGACTGATCGCGACGGCGGCCGCCGGAGATCGCGCTCGCGACCGCCGCGTTCCGACCAGGGACGAACGAGGCGCGCGCGCCCCGATCAGTAGGTGCTGATCACCAGCGCGTTGGTGATCCGGACCTGGCCGTTGCCGGTCTCGATCAGGCCCTGGAGGGTCATGGTCGCCGGGAAGGGCAGGGCGACGGCGCCGATCGACCAGGGGGCGGGACTCGAGGCGACGATGCCCGAGACCGGCGGTGGCTCGTAGCTGTTGGTGAGCGTGAACAGGAGCGGGTTGCTCGGCGCGACCACGTGAGGCGCGAAGGCCATCGCGCCGCCGGCGAAGTAGATCGGGAAGAGTTCGCCCGGCGTCGGCACGCCGAGCCGACCCCAGAGCAAGAAGTTCGCCGGCTGCGGGTTGGTCTGCGGTTGCAGCACCTCGAGGCCGAAGAAGGCACCCGGTGCCAGGTGGAGATTGCGGCGGCCGTTGCCGGCGCTCGAGTTCACCAGCAGGACGTCCATCGGCTGGCCCATGCCGTCCAGGACCGTGCCCTCCGTGCCCGGGACCGGTCCCGGCACCTGGTTCTCGTAGCAGCCCGCGTCCGGAAGCGGTCCGACCTTGCGCGGCGCGCCGTCGAGGTCGACGCCGGCGCCGTAGACCGCGGTGGCCATGTCGACCGCCGGCGAGAGGGGCAGGAGGCGGTAGTCGCCGCCGGCGGCGTCGACGAAGCCGAGATCGAGGCTCGGCGCGCCCGGCGCCGGCAGGGCCTCGAGGAGGCTGGTGATGATCGTCGGCGGCGAGGAGCCGGCGAGACCACGGAAGTTGGTCGCCGCCCGGTTCTTGGCGATGATGCAGTTGCGCAGGTTGGCGAAGCTGTTGTAGCTGGTCAGGTCGTGCGGACCCGGGGTCGGGATCACCGAGATGCCGTTCTCGACCACCGTGCAGTGGACCAGCTCGAGTCGGCGCGCGTTCTCGATCAGGTCGGGACTGCCGACGGAGCTGTTGCGGGCGATCAGCGTGCTGCGCGCCCAGCAGTCGGTGTAGGCCAGCTCGAGCGCGGCCGCTCGCGAACCGGCGAGGGCGGAGCCGTTGCCGACGAGGGCGCAATTCTCCAGCTTGACGTTGCCGGGCTGGGAACCGGTCCCCATCTGCGCGACGGCGCTGATCGCGCCGCCGCGACCGGCGACGTTGCCGAGGAAGTCGCAGCGCTTGCAGTCGAGCAGGAAACCGCCCTGGCTGGCGAGGGCCTCGATCCGGATCGCGCCTCCCGAGCCGTTGCCACCCGCGGCGAGACCGGCGATGTTGCCGGTGAAGGACGTGTCGGTGGCGATGAGATCGCCACGACAGAGGACGGCGAAACCCGAGGGCAGACTCACCATCGAGGCGTAGTTCGCGCCGGGGCCGTTGCCCTGGAACTGGCAGCGGGACAGCAGGAGCTGATGATGACGACCGGCGTAGAGGCCGCCGCCGTTGGCGGCACGGCCGTTGGCGACCAGGCAGTCGCTCAGCTCGATCAGCGCCGCCTCGGCGGGCGTGTTGGCGTCCGCCACCCAGAGGCAACCGCCCTGGTGATCGCCCTCCTGGTTGGTCGGTCCGGTGGTGGCGCCGTCGAGGAGTCCGAGCTGCTGCAGCTTCAGGCTCGCGCCCGGCGGCAGGTAGGCCGCGAGGCAGCGGAAGATGCCCTGGCCGTCGATGCTGGTCACCCCGGCTCCCTGGCCGCGCAGGGTGAGTCCCTTGCTGCTGACCAGGAGGCTCTCGAGGTAGGTGCCCGGGCCGATGTCGATCACGTCGCCGTCGACGCTGGCGTCGATCGCGCTCTGGATCGTGGGGTAGAGGAGGCTCGGCACCGGTCGGACCGTCTGGGCCCGGATGATGCCGGTGAGGAGGAGGACGAGAACGAGAGCGAGGCTTGGGCGCATGGTCGGGCTTCCGTGGGGCTTGACGGCAACGGGCATGCTACGGAACCGGCTTCGGCCATGTAAAGCAGCTCCACAGTCAGGTCTCGTACATGATTACCCGCGGCGGCGGTCGCCGCCGGAGCTGCCGTCAGCGGCGGGGTTTGCCGTCGGGACGCAGGTCGGCCCGACTCTGCTCCGGGAACTTGTCCTCGAAGATGTAGCCCTCCTCCCGGTAGTCGACCAGCCCCTGCTCGGCGAGCAGGGAACAGGAGGCGCAGTAGGGACGCGGCTGACCGTCGTGGAGCCCTCGGCGCAGGGCCCGGTATTCCTCGCCGTTCCAGATCTCGTCCCAGTCCTGGCGGAAGACGTTGCCGACGACCGGCCGGTTCTGGTGGCAGCAGGGGGCGACGTCGCCGGAGATGTTGATGAAGACCTGCCGCCAGGCGAACTGGCACCAGTAGCGTCCCGATCCGACCCAGGCGGGCGGCGGACTCTCGTGGGCCAGGGTCTCGAGCTGGCGTGGCCGGGTGTCCGAGACGACCGCGCCGGTCGCGTGCTCCTGGCGCGGGGTCATGCCGGTGGCCCCCTTTTCGGGGTCGAGGCCCTGGGTGCGCTGGTCGAGCGGCAGGGGATCGTCGTCGGCGACCTCGAGGTCGAACAGCGCCGGGGCGGTGAGGCGCACGCCGAGCTCGGCGGCGCGTTCCCGGGCGGCCAGGATGCAGCGGTTGGCCAGGGCCTTGTGCTCGAAGAGCGAGGATGAGCGGAGCTCACGGGTGAACACCAGGAGGTGACCGGCCGAGACCTCGTCGACGTCGAGTTCGTGGGCCCACTCGACGATCCGCGGCAGCTCCTCGATGTTCTCCCGCATCAGGGTCACGCCGAAGGTGAACTTGGCCCGACGCTCGAGGCCCAGCTCCCGGCGGCGGCGGCTGAACTGGCGCAGGTTGTCGATCACCACCTCGAAGCGGGACCCGGTCCGGCAGTGCTCGAAGGTCTCCTTGGTCCCACCGTCGAAGCTCATGATCAGGCGGTCGAGGAGGGGCAGGACCCGCTCCATCCGGGCGCCCTTCAGCAACATGCCGTTGGTGACCAGCTCGAGCTTGACCGCGTACTTCTCGGCGTAGTCGAGCAGGAGGTCGAAGTGCGGGAAGGTGAAGGGTTCGCCGATCACCGTCGGGTTGACCACGGTGGCGTGGGGGAAGGCGGTCTCGGCCATGGCCCGGAACAGCCCTTCCTCCATGGCGAAGCGATGAAAGCCCTGCTTGCGGAACTCGTTGCGGCCGAACTCGCAGTCGCAGAAGAAGCAGTGCAGGTTGCAGTCGCCGGTGAACTCGAAGGTGATCTTCAGGGGCGCGGCGTCGACCCGCTCCGAGGCCTCGGCCTCGGCGCTCAGGGCCCGGGCCTCGTTGGCCCGGGTCTGGGTCTCGTGCTGGGACTGTTCGCTATCGCCTCGCATGGTGGCGGAGTGTAGCACACCGCCGGGCCCTCGTCCGCGCCCGGCAAGGCTCCTCCCGGGGCCGGATTCGAGACGGTCGGAGAGCCTCCCCGGCCGGGCGGCGGCGGGGCGCCAAAATCCTCGGCCCTCGACTTACCAAGTCCAGGAAGGCTCGTTAGATTCGTTCGTCGCCCGCGATGGCGACTTGGGAAAGCAGGCCGCGGCGATTGCAACTCTCGCCGCGCGAGCCTCTTGGGAGCCATTGAATGTCGAACGGAACCGGGAAATTCCTGTCCTCGTCGCTGGGCAAGAAGTTCGTCATGGGGCTCACGGGATTCCTCCTCGTGGCCTTCATGATCGTCCACCTGCTCGAGAACCTCAGCCTCTACGTCGACGTCGACCACGGCAGCGCCTTCATCGCCTGGGTCGAGAAGCTGCACCTCCTCGGCCCCTTCATCTGGGTGCTCGAGTTCGGTCTCGCCCTGCTCTTCGGCGTCCACGTCTGGATGGCGCTGAAGCTGACCGCCGAGAACCGTGCCGCGCGGCCGACGCCCTACGTGATGAAGAAGACCTTCGGTGAGAGCACGCTGGCCTCGCGCAACATGTTCGTCACCGGCGTCCTCATCCTCGGCGGCCTGATCCTGCATCTGATCCACTTCCGCTTCTCGAAGGGCCTGCATGCCCCGGCGCCGGCCGACCTCTTCGCGCGCGTGCGCGAGGTGCTCGCCAATCCGATCTGGGCGGGCTTCTACGTCGTCTTCGGGATCCTGGTGGGCATCCACGTCAGCCACGGCTTCCGCTCGGCCTTCCAGTCTTTCGGCGCGAACCATCCGCGCATCAACTGCTGCGTCAGGCGATGCTCGGTGGCCCTGGGCGTGATCCTGGCGCTCGGCTTCGCGTCCTTCCCCATCATGGCGCTGATTTCCTGGAGGTAATCGGTCGATGAGCAAGATCCTCGATTCCAAGGTCCCGGACGGCCCGCTGGCCGACAAGTGGGATCTGCACAAGGCCGGCCTGAAGCTGGTCGCCCCCAACAACCGGCGCAAGTACAACATCCTCGTCGTGGGTACCGGCCTCGCCGGCGCCTCGGCGGCCGCCTCGCTGGCGGAGATGAACTACAACGTCACCGCGCTCTGCATCTCCGACTCGCCGCGTCGCGCCCACAGCATCGCGGCGCAGGGTGGCATCAACGCGGCCAAGAACTACCCGAACGACAACGACTCGGTCTTCCGGCTGTTCTACGACACGATCAAGGGTGGTGACTTCCGCGCCCGCGAGGCCAACGTCTACCGGCTGGCGCAGGTCAGCTCCAGCATCATCGACCAGTGCGTCGCCCAGGGCGTTCCCTTCGCCCGGGAGTACGGCGGCGTCCTCGCCAACCGGACCTTCGGCGGCGCCCAGGTGAGCCGGACCTTCTACGCCCGCGGCCAGACCGGCCAGCAGCTCCTGCTCGGCGCCTACAGCGCGATGATGCGCCAGGTCGCCCGCGGCAAGGTCGATCTCCGCGCCCGCCGCGAGATGATGGATCTGGTCGTGGTCGACGGCATCGCCCGCGGCGTGATCGCCCGCAACCTGGTCACCGGCGAGCTGGAGCGCTACGCGGCCGACGCGGTGCTGCTCTGCACCGGCGGCTACGGCAACGTCTTCTACCTGTCCACCAACGCCATGGCCTGCAACGTCACGGCGGCCTACCGCGCCCACAAGCGCGGCGCCTTCATGGCGAACCCCTGCTTCACCCAGATCCATCCGACCTGCATCCCGGTGAGCGGCGACTACCAGTCCAAGCTGACCCTGATGTCGGAGAGCCTGCGCAACGACGGTCGCGTCTGGGTGCCGAAGAAGGTCGGCGACAAGCGTCCGGCCAAGGACATCCCCGAGAACGAGCGCGACTACTACCTGGAACGGAAGTACCCGAGCTTCGGCAACATGGTGCCGCGCGACGTCGCCAGCCGGAATGCCAAGATGGCCTGCGACGAGGGCCGCGGCGTCGGCTCGAGCGGCCTCGCCGTCTACCTCGACTTCGAGGACGCCATCAAGCGTGACGGCCAGCCGGCGATCGAGGCCCGCTACGGCAACCTCTTCCACATGTACGAGAAGATCACCGGCGAGAACCCCTACAAGGCGCCGATGCGGATCTATCCCGCCGTCCACTACACCATGGGCGGGCTCTGGGTGGACTACAACCTCGAGAGCACGGTGCCCGGACTCTTCGTCCTGGGCGAGGCCAACTTCTCGGACCACGGCGCCAACCGCCTCGGCGCCAGCGCCCTGATGCAGGGTCTGGCCGACGGCTACTTCGTGGTGCCCTACACGATTCCCGCCCACCTCGTCGGCCGCAGCTACCGCAAGGTCTCGACCGCCGACGACGAGTTCCGGCAGGCGGAGACCCAGGTCAAGGAGCGGATCGATCGCCTGCTCGCCGTCGGCGGCAGCCGCACGGTCGACAGCTTCCACCGCGAGCTCGGTCTCATCATGTGGGACAACTGCGGCATGGCCCGCAACCGGAAGGGCCTCGAGGAGGCGCTGGAGAAGATCCCGGCCCTGCGCAAGGCCTTCTGGGCCGACGTCAAGGTCCTCGGCGCCGGCGCGAACATCAACACCGAGCTGGAGAAGGCCGGTCGCGTGGCCGACTTCCTCGAGTTCGGCGAGCTGATGTGCCGAGACGCCCTGGTCCGCGAGGAGAGCTGCGGCGGCCACTTCCGCGAGGAGAGCCAGACGGAGGAGGGCGAGGCCAAGCGTGACGACGAGAAGTACTGCTACGTCGCCGCCTGGGAACACGCGGGCGACGGCAAGGCACCGGTCATGCACAAGGAAGACCTGGTCTTCGAGAACGTCAAGCTGACTCAGAGGAGCTACAAGTGATGAGCGGGAAGCGCATCAGTCTGACACTCAAGGTCTGGCGTCAGGAGTCGGCGAAGGACGCCGGCAAGATGGCGACCTACGAGGTCAAGGACATCAACGACGAGATGTCCTTCCTCGAGATGCTCGACGTCCTCAACGAGCAGCTGGTGACCAAGGGCGAGCGTCCGATCACCTTCGACCACGACTGTCGCGAGGGCATCTGCGGCGCCTGCGGCTTCGTGATCAACGGCCACGCGCACTCGAAGGAGAAGGAGATCACGGTCTGCCAGCTCCACATGCGCAAGTTCCAGGACGGCGAGACCCTGGTCCTCGAGCCCTGGCGAGCCAAGGCCTTCCCGGTGCTCCAGGATCTGATGGTCGACCGCAGCGCCTTCGACCGGATCCAGGCGGCCGGCGGCTACACCTCGGTCCACACCGGCTCGGCCGTGGACGCCAACTCGATCCTGATCCCCAAGGTCGACGCCGACGCGGCCTTCGACGCCGCCACCTGCATCGGCTGTGGCGCCTGCGTCGCCTCGTGCAAGAACGCCTCGGCCATGCTCTTCGTCGGCGCCAAGGTCTCGCAGTTCGCGCTCCTGCCGCAGGGCCAGGTCGAACGCGAGCGCCGGGTCAAGGCCATGGTCGAGCGGATGGACGCCGAGGGTTTCGGCAACTGCACCAACGAGTACGAGTGCGAGGCGGCCTGTCCGAAGGGCATCTCGGTGACCAACATCGCCCGGATGAACCGCGAGTTCCTGAAGGCCGCGGTCACGGACCAGGGCTGAGGTCGCGATCGCGGCGGCAGCCTTCGCCGGTCAGCGCGCAAACGGGTCGACCCGGTCCTCAGGACCGGGTCGATCGCTTTCAAGATCGAACTTCGTGATCTGGAGATCGGTTGCGACGGCTTGCCGTTGCATAAAACCACGGCTCTCAACTCGATCGTCGCGAATCCCGACAGAAGGGGCGGAAGAGGGCCTTCGGCGACCGCCGGGGCGATATCTCTCTGCAAGGGGATGGAGATGATGGGGATCATGACGCCGTCCGACCAGCTGGTCTGGCGCGGCCGAATCGAAGCAGCCGCCGCTCGCCTGGCGGACTACGTGGCGGGACTCGAACAGGAATACAACGACTGGCGGCCGGACGAGGGCATCGCCTCGGTGCGCGAGCACCTCTGGGCGGTGGCCGAGAGCATCCGGGCCCTCCTGGCCCGTCTGTCCGGTCGCCCGGTGCCGGGCCCCAGCTTCGGGGCGGAGGATGTCCCGGTGGCCGAGATCAACAACCTGATCGGCTCCTCCTTCCGCAAGTTGCGCGGTCGGCTCGACGACGATCGGGAACTCGAGATCGACGAGGTCGAGGCCCTTCAGGCCCATCTGGAATTGCAGGCGCACCACGTCGGTGCCATCGCCGTCCTGCTCCAGCTCATCGATCCGGGGCGGCGGTCGGCTCTCGACTACTGATTCCGCCGGCGACCGCAGGGAAGCCGCCCGATCGCGCGCGATCGGGCGGCTTCGTCATTTTTCGGGCGCGCTGCCAGCGGCCGGCCGCTCCGCTCCGTATTTGATTCGGTCGGGGGCAGGATTTAGACTTTCGGACGGAAGATCACATGTGGCGAGGAACGAGCTCGAGCGAGCGGGGCGGAATCATGAAGGGCAAGATCTTCACGCCGGATGAAGCGACGCGCATGCTGCCCCTGGTGCGGCGCATCGTCACCGACGCCAAGGCCTGTTCGAAGCTGATCGAGCGCCACGAACGCTCCCTCCTGGACCTGCGGCGTGCCCTCGAGCGCGAGAGCGAGATGCGCGAGGACGCGATCCTCGACGAGCTGCGCGAGCACGACAAGAAGATCCTCGCCCTGAAGGAGCATCGCGAGGCCTGCCGGCGCGAGTTGGAGGCACTCGGGGCCTTCCTCGACGACCCCTTCGAGGGCATCGTCAAGTTCTACGGCGAGAAGGACTCCCGCATCGTCTACTTCACCTGGCGGCTCGGTGAGGACCGGGTCTCGTGGTGGCACGAGACCGACGACGAGCACTCCGACCGCCTGCCCATCGACGGCGACGAGAAGGTCGCCAACAACGCCGAGTTCTGAACCGACCGTCGCCTCAGGGCAGGTCCAGATCCTCGAAGGCGAAGCGGAATTCGCAAAGTTCCACCTCCAGCAGGCTGGCCAGTCGGATCGACCGTAGCCGGCCTTCCTGTCCTGGCAGATCGAAGCGCAGGATCTCCCCGGTTCCGCTCTTCAGGCGCTGGACCGGCCCCATGGGGCGCAGGACTTCGCCCTCCGCGGTGAGCACCTCGATCCGTTCGTCGGCCAGCTCCACCGGTCGCTCCGGATTCACCGTCGGCAGGGCGCGTTCGATGAACAGCTCGACCCGGCGGTTGGGGCCGAGCTTCTGCTCGCTCCGGTAGTCGATCTTGGTCCGGCCGCTCTCGGCGTGGCCGGCCGCGATGTCGAGTTCCAGCGGGTCGTAGCGGCGAGGCAGGGCGATGCGCAGGCAGATCTCGAGCCGCGCCAGCTTCCGGGCCTCCGGACCGGGCGGCTCGACCCGCAACGCGAAATGGAAGCTCCGCCGCGGACCGGCGAGCTGGAAGGACTCGACCTGGGCCTCGGGGACGAGGTCCTTCTCGAGGTCGTCGATCGCCACGGTGACCCGCGGCTGGACGAACAGCCCCAGGACCGGAGCACCCGGTTCGATCTCGAGCCGGCCGGCGATCTGGCAGTTCCGGTTGGTCTCGCCGCCGAAGGTCAGCGAGGCGTTCCGGGTCACCGAATCGAGCGAGAGCCGGAACGGTCCCCGGTAGACGATCCGGGGCGAGACCTCGGCGGGGGAGCGGTAGAAGCGGATGCGGCCGTTGCCGTAGTCCTGCGTCCAGGAGCGCTCGAGCTGGCGGGCGAGGCGATCGAGGGCCTCGAAGGCGGTGACCGCCTTCAGCTCGAGGTCGACCATGCGGCGTCGATCGAGGTCGGGGTCCGGGAGGAAGTCGAAGCCGGCCTTGCGAGCGAGCAGGTCGAGCGCGTCGCCGACGCTGGCCTGGCGCAGATCGAGATCGAAGCGTTGCTCGTCCAGTTCGATCGTGTCGGCCGTCTCCTCCGTCGTCATCCGCTCCAGCAGCGTCTCGATCCTGAGGCGCGCCTCGACCGAGGCCGTCGGGGCCAGTTCGCGCAGGAGGGGCTGCAGGGTCGAACCCAGGGCCTCGAGCTCGGCGAAGGCCTGTTCGCGACGTTGGAAGTCGGGATCGTCGAGCTGCCGGACCAGGGCCTCGACGCGAGTCCGGTCCAGCCGTGGCCGCGAGTCCTGGGCGCCGAGCGGTCCCATGATCGCGAGCATCATCAGCAGGAAGTTCAGGAGACTCGGTCGCGTCATCGTCCTTCCCGGCAACGAGGAGAGGGGTCGGCCGGCGCCCATCCTGCGCGTTGCCATCGGCGACCGCAAGCGGAGCGTCGCGACCGCTTGACCCGGTCACCCCCAGGGCTACATTGGCTGCGTCCGAGCGCAGGGGAGGTCCGATGCCGGAATTCATCGTCGAGGTCGGCAGCCGGGTCGAGCGCAGGAGCTTCGCCGCTGCCGCGATCAGGATCGGTCGCGAGGCCCACTGCGAGCTCGTCATCGACGATGCCCGGGTCTCCCGTGAGCATGCCCTGGTGGAGTTCCACGAGGGCCAATGGCTCCTTCGGGATCTCGGTTCCGCCAACGGGACCTTCCAGGATGAGGTGAAGATCCGCCGGGTGATCCTCGAGCGGGGCAGTCGCTTCGCCATCGCCGACGTGGCCGAGATCACCTTCCTCGGAGACGAGAGCCGGGAGGTCGCGGCTTCGGTCACGACTCCGGCCGCGGTCGCCGGAAAGCCGGCGGCGATGCCGGTCCCCTCCGCCCCGATGAGCGCGCCGAGCCCGGCCCGGGAGCCGGCCCGTCGGCCGGTCGGCGATCGTCCGGCTCCGCTGGTCGAGGGCTACGAGATCGTCGAGCCCCTGGGGGAGGGGCCGGCCAGCGTGGCCTGGCTCGCCCACCATCGGGCCAGCGCCACGGCCGAGGTGCTCCGCGCGCCCACACGCCAGGATGCCCTGCTCGAGGGAGCGGTCCTGTCCTGGAGCCGGATCGACGATCCGGTGATCGCCCGCCTGGACGTGCTGCGCGATCTCGATGGCGGCCTGGTCATGCGCGAGCGTTTCGCCCACCAGGGCACCCTCGACGAGAAGCTCGGTCGGAGCGGCAAGATCGAGCCGGCCGAGGGCCTGGAGCTGGCGCTCAGACTCGGCCGCGGCCTGGCGACCCTGCATCGCAACGGCGTGGTCATGGGTTGCTTCCGACCGGCGCGCGTGCGGCTCTATGACGACTCGGAACCCCGTCTCGCCGGCCCCGCCTGCCTCGAGGTCCAGGCCGCCTCCTGCCCTGAGGGGGCGCTTCCCGGACTGCGCTACCTGGCCCCCGAGCATCTCCTGGGGGAGGCGCCGGCGCGCCGGCCGACCGTCGCCAGCGATCTCTATTCGTTCGGGGCGCTGCTCTACCGTCTGGTCGCCGGGGTCGAGGCCGTCGACGGTACCACCCTCGACGGGATCCGCCGGTCGGTCGAGAAGGGACCCCTCAAGACCCCGGACGAGCGCAAGAACGGCCTGCCGGAAGGCCTCTCCGACCTGATCATGTCCTGTCTGGCGCGCGACCCGAGGGAGCGCCCCCCGGCCCTGGAGGAGGTCCTGGCCGCCCTCGGGGAGGCACTCGAACGGCTCCGAACACGGAAGCGGCCGGATGGCCAGAAGCTCCAGGCACGGGACAAGGAACGCGGCGAACGGGTGGCCAGCGCCCCCAAGCGGTCGCTCCAGTTCCGGCTCGCCAGTGCCCTGGTCACCCTCTTCCTCTTCGCCCTGCTCAACTTCGTGATCTACTGGTTCGTCTTCCGTGGCCGGTTCTGAGGGAAGGGTCGGGCCCGGACCGGTTTGCGTAAGGGCCCGGGACTTGGTAATTAGCGTTCCGATGGAACCTGGCGGCCGGATGCCGCCCCCGGGAGGACGACCTCGGTCCTCCCGCGTGACGGGACCTTCGAACGAAGAGGAGGAGGCCCGGCGCCGAGGAGGCGCCCGCTTCCGGGGGAGAAGGACTCCCCACGACGAACACGAGCGGTTCCAGGATCGGAACCAGGAGCATTCACGTCCGCCTCGCAGCGGACGACGCCAGGGCGACCCGCGGGCCGCCCGAGCCGCGCAGCGGTGAACAGGGGTCCCCCCGGGGACCCGCAAGGAGGCCCGAGGACCGGGCCGCCGCAGCGTGAGAAGGCCGTCACGTTCCGATCCAGCGACCGCTCCCGGTCGCCCGCCACGGGCGGGCATGAAGGAACGTGACATGAACATCAGCTTCTCATTCGAACATCTCTTCCCGGCCGAGAGCCGCGCGGGCCGCCACATCGAGACCCTCGTCCGCCGCTTCCAGGAGCGCGGCCATCAGGTCTCGGTGGTCACCACCGCCTGCGACGAGCCGATCGATCCCGAAGGCATCGAGATCCTGCGCCTGCGCGAGTCGCCCGGCGCCAAGGGCCATGGCCGCAGCGACACGCTGCTCGGCAAGGCGATCACCAAGTTCTTGAAGGCGCAGGACGTGGACGTCCACTTCTGCGAGGGCCTGACGCCGCTCTCGGCGGTGGCGGTCAAGGCGGCGGAGCGCGCCGGAGCGAAGACCGTCATCCGCGTGCTCGCCGACGCCTCGGGCGTGGTCATGGGCATCGGCGGCGACCGCAAGCTGGCGCCGTCCGCGCTGAAGAAGCGCGTCTCCACCATGCTGCGCTACGCCAACGTCGCGGCCGCATCGTCGCCGCGCTGCGCCGAACTCCTGAAGGAGTACTACGACGGCGAGACCCGTGTGGTCGAGAAGTGCGTCGACCTCTCGGTCTGCAATCCCGATCGCGTCCAGCCGACCGACATCGACATGCTGCGCGAGAAGTTCGCCATCGGCGACCGGACCGCGATCATCTACTCCCGCGAGGAGATGCGCGCCGAGACCATCTCCGGCACCATCCCCTTCATGCGCGAGCTGCAGGCCGCGCGTCCCGGCATCGTCTTCCTCATCGCCGGGCGCGTCGAAGGCGCCGCCGAACTCGAGAAGGAGATCAAGGAGGCCGGTCTGGGCGATGCCTACCGCCTGCTCGGCGATCTCTCGCAGCGCGACCTGTTCGCGGCCTACGCCACCTCGGCCCTCTACTTCGCGCCGCACGACAGCCGCGCCTCGGAGAGCGAGCTGCTCGAGGCGATGGCGATGAACTGCCCGATCGCCTGTGACGCCTCGAAGGCCGAGACCACGGCGCGTCTGGTCGAGGAGAGCGGCGCCCTGGTGTTGCCCGACGGCGATGACGCCGCCGCCGCCCAGGCGCTCCTCGCCCTGCTCGACGACCCGGCCCGCCTGGCCGCCACCAAGGAGAAGGCCCGGGCCGCGGCCTCCGCGAAGGACATCGAGCGTGGTCTCAACGAAGTCCAGCATCTCTTCGAGGAACTGCTCGAGCTGCCGCTGACCGATTTCTCGAAGCCGCTCGAGCGGCCGACTCCCAAGCCGCGCAAGGCCCGGCCGGTCGAGGACGAGGACGACGATCTCGCGCTCGATGACGAGGTCGAGAGTGACGAGGACGAGGTCGAGCAGGACGCTGCCGAGGAGTCCGCGGACGACGAGGGCGTCGAGGACGACGGCCCCGCCGCCGAGGCCGGGACCGAGGCCAAGGCCGCGCACGAGGATCGGCGCGAGCGCCGTCGCCGTCGGCGCCGCGTTCGCGAGCACGACGCCGAGCCCGAGGTCGAGGAAACCGAGGAGGCTCCCGCCAGGGCGCCGGCCCGCGTCGCCGACGATCGGGACTCCGGTGAGGACGACGACCTCGATCAGGTCGACGACGAGGCCGATGACGAGGCCGTCGACGATCAGGACGGAGGTGACGAGGGGGGTCGCCGGCGCCGGCGCCGCCGCCGTCGTCGCCGCCTGCGTCACGAGGACGAAATCGCCGCGGCCGCCGAGGCCGAGGCGGGCGAGGGCGGAGCGACCGAGACCGAGGAACCGGCCCAGAGCGAGGAGGACTTCCTCGCCGAGTCGGCCAAGCGTCTGCGCGAGCTCGACCCCAAGCTGACGCTCCGTGACCTCCTGCCCTTCCTGAGGCCGCCGAAGCAGGTCTACGTCATGTCGATGGCCTCGGCGAACGGCCAGCATCGGGCCGGCGACGCCATGTTCGAGGCCTTCAAGACGGTCGACCAGAACCTCAAGGTCAAGCAGATCAACATCGCGGAGTATCTGAACCAGAGCTACGACCCGGCGGAGATCGACCGGCTCATCGATGCCGAGTATCGCGAGGGCCGGCGGTCGAGCCTGGCCCTGCTCGAGCGCATCGACCTCGAGCCGCAGGAGCCGGCGAACGCGGCCCAGAACGACGACGACGATCAGGACCCCGAGGCCGAGCAGCCGATGGAGGAGCAGGAGCGCGCCACCTCGCCCGAGGCGACGGTCGACCAGCCGATCCCGGACAAGATCTTCAGCTCGCGTCTGCGCAGCCTGATCCTCGACAAGCGCCCGCATCAGGTGATCCTCACCCACTACCTGCCGGTGCACTACATCGCCGCGCTCAAGCGCGAGCACCAGCTGCGGATGCGCATCGCGGTGGTGATCACCGAGTACGACCTCCATCCCTACTGGATCGCGGAGGGCGTCGACCAGTATCTCGCCTCGAGCGAGAAGGTCCGCTACAAGCTCCTGCGCGCGGGCGTGCCCTCGTCGATCATCGACGTGGTCGGAATCCCGGTGCATCCGCGTTTCGACTCGGATCTCGATCGCGAGCGCATCCGCCGCGACCTGGGCGTCCGGAGCAACGCGCCGACCATCCTGATGCGCCCCGGTGGACTGGGCACGACCGAACGGATCATGGAGGTGATCAAGCAGATCACCTCGGTGGGCTACGCCTTCAACCTCCTCGTCCTCGGCGGCCGCAACGAGGCCCTGGTGAAGGCGGTCAACGGCATGAAGTCGCCCCGTGGCGTCAACCTCAAGGCCTTCGGCTTCGTCGAGAACATCCACGAGGTCATGGGCGTGGCCGATCTGCTGATCACCCGTGCCGTCGGCCACACGGTGGCCGAGGCCTTCGCCTCGGGTCTGCCGATGCTGCTGATCCGGCCCGAGACGATGGCCGAGGAGCGCACCGTCGACTGGTTCGTCGAGCGTGGGGTCGCGATGAAGGCGCACGACTCGCTCGATCTCGAGTGGCTGCTCACCGACCTCCTGCGCCAGCAGGGCCGGACGCTGCGCGAGATGCGCAACCGGACCATGGGCTCGGGGCGGCCGCGCAGCGGCGCCGCGGCGCTGGGCGTCGACAAGATCTGTCGACTCCTGAACTGAGGCGGGCCGGTCGGTGGCGATGGGGAGCGAGGCATGAGCGGAAGTCGCTGGCTGGTGCTCCTCCTCGCCCTCCTGGTCCTGGCCCTCGCTCTGGTCTTCGCCTCCTTCCTCGGTGACGAAGACGCGGACCTCGGCGCCCGCGGCACGGCGGTCGCGACCGATGATCAGGTCGCGCCGACCCCGCGGCGCCGTGCCGGACCGGACGATGAGCCCGCCCGCGTCGGGCCGGGCGCCGAAGGGGCGGCCGTGGACCGGCCACGGGACGGCCGCATCGTCGGTCGGCTGCGAGGCCTTCCCGGCATGGATCTCGGCGGCTGTCGGCTCCTGCTCGAGAAGGCCTATCGCGCGGAGGGCGACGATCCGGGCTTCCGGCTGCTGGCGGAGGCCGACGCCGAGGGGCGCTTCGAGTTCCCTGAGCTCGATCCAGGGCTCGAATACGTGATCACCCTCGAGGCTCCGGCCCGCCTGGTCGAGTCCGGCAGGAGCCGGTCGTGTCGCTGCGGTGACGAGGCGGTCGAGTTCAGCGTCCGGCCGGTGTTCGCCTGCTCACCGCGACCGCTCGACCCGAGCGGTCTGGTGGTCGCCATGGCCGCCGGCTCCTACCTCGGCTTCGATCGCCGCAATCTCGGTCGGCAAGGCTTCGATCAGAAGCCCGAGCTGCGCCTGCATGGCCTGGCCGAGGACGATCTCGATCTCGCGGCCAGTGGCGTCGGCCTCTTCCTGGTCCCGCGGGAACGGCTCGACTCCCTGGCGGTCGACCTCGATCTCGACTTCTCGTTGCCCGGCTACGAGCCCTTCCGTGCCCGGGTGACGCTCACCGAACTGCGCGCCGGAAGCACGATTCCGCGGCCGTCCTTCCTGCTGCGGCCGGCGGCCGGCACCCGGAGCTTCTGGATCAACCTCAGCTACGAGGACGGCTCGATCCCCGGCGGCCAGGACGAGCTGCGGCTGCGCCGCAACGCCGGCTGGAAGAACGCGGACATCTACTGGCTGCCCGGTTTCGATTATCGCGAGCTGGCGGCCGTCCGTTTCCGGGCCACGCCGGGCTACATCCTGGTCGGGCTCCGCGACGATCGCATCGGGCGGCAGTTCGAGCTGCCCAACGAGCCAGGAGAATTCCGCGCCGACCTGACCCTGCCGCGCGGCGGCGACATCGAGATCGTGCTGCCGCCCGAACGGGCGCCCTATCGTCTCTGCGTGCCGGTGCGTTCGTCTTCCCGCAGCGCGCCCGAGCCCTGGGAGGCTGGCCGGATGGTCTACCGCGATCTCGAACCGGACACCTGGTACTTCGCCGCCACCGATCGACGCGGCCATCAGGTCGACGGCGAGGTCACGCTCGTTGCCGGCCAGACCTTCGTCTGGCAGCCCTTCTGAAGCGGGCGCTTCGCGGTCGACTCGGAGCTTGACGGCGCAGCCGCTCGGAGCGCCGACCGCTCGGTGCGCAGCCGGCGCTGCGCGGTCCACCCGGAGCTTGGGAGGCGCAGCTGCTCGGAGCGCCAGCCGCTGGCTGGGCCTGGCCGACTCGCCGGTTGCGTGCCTTCGCGACGGCATGCTCTCCACGCGGATTCATCTTCGTCTCGGATACCTCGAAGCGAAGCGCCGGACCTGCGCACTGAGGCAGCCGGCGCCTGAGGCCACCGCAGCTTGGGGCGGCGGACCTACCAGCTGGGCAGCGCCAGCGCTCGAGCGCCGTCGATGGCAATCAGGCTTGGGAAGCGCCGCGCAGCGCGGCGGCGCTTCGCGGTCCCACCGGAAGCGCATTGCGAGCTCGCGGTCCGACCGGCTTGAAGGCGCAGCTGCTCCGGAGCGCCAGCCGCTGGCTGGCACTGAGTCGGACTCGCCGGTTGCGTGCCTTCGCGATGGCATGCTCTCCGCGCTTGGAATCATCTTCGTCTCGGACACCTCGACGAAACGCCGGGCCAGACGGCTGGCCGGCGGACCTACCAGCTGGGCAGCCAGCGCTCCGAAAACGCCGTCGATGGCAATCAGGCTTGGGATGCGCAGCCGGCGCTGCGCAGTCCACTCAGGCTTGGGAAGCGCAGCCGCTCGGGCGCAGCCGGCGCTGCGCGGTCCACCAGGCTTAGGAAGCGCAGCTGCTCGGAGCGCCAGCCGCTGGCTGGCCTAGTCGGACTCGCCGGTTGCGTGCCTTCGCGACGGCATGCTCTCCGCGCTTGGAATCATCTTCGTCTCGGACACCTCGACGAAGCGCCGGCCAGCGGCCGGCGGACCTGCCGGCTGGGCAGCCGGCGCTCCGAGGCGCCGTCGATGGCGATCGGGCTTGGGGAGCGCAGCGGGCGCTGCGCGGTCCACTCGGAGCTTGGAAGCGCAGCTGCTCGGAGCGCCAGCCGCTCGGTGCGCAGCGGGCGCTGCGCGGTCCACTCGGAGCTCGGAGGTGCAGCCATTCGGAGCGCAGCCGGCGCTGCGCGGTCGACTCGGAGCGCGGGCGACGCGGCGCCTCAGTTGCGGACGAGCACGAACTGTCCGCGATTCTGCTCGGCGAGCTGACGCATGAAGCCGCTGTCGCTGCCGATGGCGATCGCGTTGATGGTGATCTTGGCGAGGGCGTTCAGACGGGCCACGCCGGCGAGCATGTCCTCGTTCTTCGTGTAGCGACCCTGGTTCGCGCTGCCGTCCGAGAGCAGGAAGATGGTGTCGACGGCCACGTCGTAGTGCTTGTCGTAGCTGCCGCGACCGGCGAAGCCGAAGGCCATCTCCAGGGCGTCGTAGATGTTGGTCTGATTGTTGGCGACGACGCGGTTGGCCCAGTCGCGCGCGGCATCCTTGTTGGCCTTGCTGGCGGCCTGCATGCCGTCGCGCCACTGATAGACCTGGCTCTCGTAGAAGACGATGTTGAAGGTGGCGTCGCCGGGCAGGGAGCTGATCGAGCGGACGAGTTCGGAGACGGCCTTTTTGATCCGTTGCTCCTCGATGGGGGCCGGCTGGGTCCGTCCGTCCATCGAGTTGGTCATGCTGCCCGAGATGTCGAGCACGTAGACGATGTTCTTGCTGGTCGTCTCGATGCCGTAGAAGTTGGTGCCGCCCTGGGCGTCGCCACCGCCACCACCGGCCGCGCCCGGTCCACCCTCGCGAGGCGGGCGATCGTGGCCCGGGATGCCGGCGTACTCGCCCCGGCCGTCGAAGTTCTGTCGATTCTCGTCCCACCAGCGTCGCCACAGGGTGACGTTGTCGTTGAAGTCGAACTTGCACAGGTGTTTCAGAAGGGCGCGGAGCTCGCCCTTGGTCGCGCCCTCGGCCTTCTCGAGGCTGTCGATGGCGGCAGCGACAGCGAGCTTCGAGCCGATCGTGCGCAGGAGGCCGATGGCGGCCGAGCGTACCTGCCGGTGCTCGTCGCCGAGGCCGCGGATGCCGGCGCCTTCGGCCTCGTCATCGGCGTAGCCCAGCAGCGAGTCGAGGCAGACCACGCGGACCGATGGGTAGAGGGAGTTGGCCGCCTGCTCGATGAGGGCCGCCTTGGCCGCCGGGTGCTGGATGGCGCCGAGCGCGCGGGCGTAGTGCACCGAGGCCTGACCCTTCTTGCTCTTCGCCAACCGGGTCGCGATCATCGTCGCGGCCGCTTCCTTCTCCTCCGTGGCGAAGGCGCTCGCGGCCTCGGGCAGGGCCTTCTCCAGCGCCTCGCGCACGGCGAGGTCGCTGGCGACGAGGACCTGCAGGTCCTCGATCCTCTTGTACTCGGGGGCGAGCTTCTCCTTGGTCTTCTCCATCGCCTCGCGCTTCTGGGTGGCGTTGACCTTGGGCTTCTCGACCCGCTTGTAGATCTCCTCGGCGATCTTCTCCTCGGTCTTCTTGATCTTGTCCTCGCTGTCCTCGATGCGCTCGGAGACCTCGACGATGGCCTCGACGATGGCGTCGGCGATCTCGGGGTCGGCGACCCGCATCATCGCCCGCAGGGCGTCCAGGCGCGGTTCGACCTCCTCGCGCTTCTGGGCGCGTTCGAAGTCCTTGCGGGCCTTCTTGAACTCGGCTTCCTGGGCCGGGAGGACCGCGGCGATGAGAAGAAGGGCGACGAGCGTGTTGACGAAAACGAAGGGTCTGGTCATCGGTCTGACTGTCCTCGATACCGGGGTGGCGGCGCGGTGACGGGCGCCGCCGGATGGCCGGAGCGGGGTGGGGGACCGGATGATAGGGAGATCCGCCCGCCCGCGGAAGTGCAATCGACTTCCGGAGCGTGCGCCGGGCCGGCGGCCGCTAGTCGTTCGGCTTCATCAGGGGGAAGAGGACCACGTCGCGCAGGTTGGCCTGGTTGGTGATCAGGGCGCAGAAACGGTCGATCCCCATGCCCCAGCCGGAGATCGGCGGCATGCCGTGCTCCATGGCGAGGAGGTAGTCCTCGTCCATGTCCATGGCGTCCTCGTCGCCACCCGCCTTCAGGCTGGCCTGGGTCTCGAGTCGGCGGCGCTGGTCGAGGGGGTCGACCAGCTCGGAGTAGGCGTTCACCACCTCCCAGCCCTTGATCACCAGCTGGAAACGGTCGGAGACCTCGGGCTGGTCGTCGTTGCGCCGGGCGAGGGGCGAGAGGTCGATCGGGTGCCGGGTGAGGAAGGTCGGCCGGACCAGCTTGGGACGGCTCACCTTCTTGTAGAGCTGGTCGATCAGGTTGCCGCGGCCGAGCTTGTCGACGTCCTCGAGCTGGATGCCGGCGGCGCGGATGGCCGCGCGCAGCGAATCGGCGTCAGGGTGCTGGTCGATGTCGATGCCGCAGTCACCGAGGATCAGCTCGCGGAAGCTGACCCGGGGCCAGCTTCCCGAGAAGTCGATGGTCTCGCCGCCGATCTCGATCTGCAGGGTCCCGAAGAGCTCCTCCAGCACCTGCTGGACGAGCCGCTCGGTGAAGTCCATGTTGTCCTCGTAGTTCCAGTAGGCGGCGTAGTACTCCAGCATGGTGAAGTCCTGCAGGTGCGAGGGGTCCATGCCCTCGTTCCTGAAGCAGCGCGCGAACTCGAACACCCGGTCGAAGCCGCCGACGATGCAACGCTTGAGGTAGGTCTCGGGCGCGATGCGCAGGAAGACCTCCATGTCGAGCGCGTTGTGGTGCGAGGCGAAGGGACGGGCGGCGGCGCCCGAGGCCTTGACCGAGAGCACCGGCGTCTCGACCTCGACGAAGTCGTTCTCCTCGAGGAAGCGGCGCATCACCCGGATCAGCCGGCTGCGCAGAAGGAAACGGTCCATCGACTGTCGGTTCATGGTCAGGTCGAGGTAGCGCTGGCGGTAGCAGGTCTCCTGGTCCTGGACCCCGGCCCACTTCTCGGGCAGCGGCCTCAGGGTCTTGCCGAGGAGCTCGAAGGACGAGGCGGCGACCGTCTTCTCGCCGGTCTTGGTCAGGTAGACCTTGCCGCGCAGACCGAGGAAGTCGCCGATGTCGATCAGCTTCTTGACCACCTTGTAGGCCTCGGGGCCGACGTCGTCCTGACGGACCGAGACCTGCATGCGGCCGCTCTGGTCCTGGAGGGTCATGAAAGTCAGCTTGCCCATGACCCGGGCGGTCATGATCCGGCCAGCCACGGCGACCCCTTCGGTCCCCTCGGGGAGCTCCCGCGCCCCGGCCAGGTCGTGGCTGCGCTCGAAGCGCTCGGGATAGGCGCGGATGCCGGCTTCCGCCAGGCGATCCAGCTTGCCGATCCGGACCTGCCGATACTCGTTGTCGCTGACGTCGTTCATTCCCGGGCCTCCTTCGTCGAGGTCGGCGATGATAACGGTCGGCCCAACAGGACTCCATGCCCTGCTTTGACTTGCGCCCGCCCGGAGCTATGATCGACGCCGTGCCTGAGCGGTTTCCCGGGCGGCGTCCATCGTCGCTCGACGCCGCGCGTACCACGGGACCGGAATGCGGTCTCGCGGCCATTCGGAGAACCTCCCGTGATCACACGTTCGCTCCTCCTCCTCGCCCTCGGTTCCGTCCTCCTGGTCGCGGCCGCTCCGGCCCGCGCGCAGGATCTCGCGGCCGCGCAGAAGCTGCTCGCCGCCAAGGACTACGAGGCCGCGGTCGAGGCCTTCCAGGCCCTGATCGACCAGGACGGCGTCGACCAGTTCGAGGTCCGCTTCGGTCTCGCCCAGGCGAGCCTCGGCAACGGCGATCCGGAGTCGGCCGTCTTCCACGCCGGCCGCGCCCAGGGGATGAAGCCCGACCACCTCGGCAACACCGAGATCCTGGCCCGGTCCCTCAAGGTCTCGGGCGACATGAAGAGGGAGTCGGGCAGCGACCCGAGCGGTCTCTACGAGCAGGCCCTCGGCGAGTTCGCCAAGCTGGTGAAGGCCAAGACCCGGTCCGCCGAGGTCTACGCCGATCGCGCGGTCACCTACTACTGGCTCGGCCGGATGGGCGAGGCCGGCGAGTCCTACGCCCGGGCGGCGGAGCTCGATCCGAAGAACGCCGTCTACGCCTACTGGTCGGCCTACTGCTACCACTCCGCCAACATGACCGGCGAGGCCGCCGACCAGTACGTCGCCGCGCTCGCGAGCGGCAAGCTGGACGAGGCGACCGCGAAGACCGCGGCGCAGGGCCTCTACAACTGCTACGCCGGGGCCAAGGATTGGAACGGCTTCAACGGCAAGGTCGCGGCCTGGGTGAAGAAGCAGCCCAACGACGAGCTCGGGCTCTGGTGGGCGGGCTACGGCCTCCTGGCCGAGCAGAAGCCGAAGGATGCCCTCGACTGCTGGAAGCGCCTCGAGAAGGCCTCGAGCAAGCTGAAGGGCGAGGCGCTGAGCTTCCAGGGCACCTGTCACCAGCTCCTCGGCGACGACAAGGCCGCGATCGAGACCCTGGTCAGGGCCGCGAAGCTGGGGCCCGACGGTTGGACCCCGGACTCCGACCCGATCCTCAAACTGCACGCGATGGCCGGCAGCCTCTACGGCAGCGGCAAGTTCGGCGCCGCCTGCGAGCTGGCCGAGAAGACCATCCTGCCCGTGGCCGTCGGCAAGCGCCGGGTCAACCTGCTCTCCGACCTCGGGCTCTTCTATCGCGACTGGGGCTCCAACCTCGAGGCCGGCGGCAAGCGGGACGAGGCGCGGAAGTGCTTCACCAAGGCCCGCGACCACTACGAGACCGCGGTGAAGGAGATGGGCAAGGTCGGCGACCTCGACAACCGGCAGCGGGCCCAGATCCAGAACGACTACGGACTCATGTTCCAGTACCACTTCGGCGACAACGAGACCGCGGTCGCGAACTACAAGATCGCCCTCACCTACGACAAGACCAACTCCGATGCCTGCCTGAACTACGGTCGCGTGCTGAAGGATCTGGGCAAGCTCGAGGAAGCGCTCGCCATCGCCCGCCAGGGCGCCGAGCGTGCCGATCTCCGGAGCCTCATCGACCAGATCGAGCGCAAGATGCAGGGCAGGTGAGCCGGAAGCGCGGCGGCGGACCGCGGTCGCGAGGCTGATCCGGGCCGCTCGCCGAGCTCCGGGGCCCCGGCCGGACCGGACGGCGGGATACGCCGAGGCCCACGTTCCGAGACCTTCCCGGCCGCGCGCATCGGGACCGCCAGCGCCCGAAGGGCTCGAGCCTCCCGCCGCCGGGAGTCGCGCCAAAAGAAGGAGGCCGCATCGAGCCGATGCGGCCTTCTTCTCGGTCTCGGGTCGACGGCCGACCCGACGCGGGACCTTTCCGGAGCGGCGGCGCTAGTCGGCGGCCGCCCTCAGCTCCGGATGGCGCTCCGAACTCAGGCCGTCGTCGAACTCGGAGTCGATGGCGGCGGGCTCGGTCGAGGAGGTCTCGTCGACCTCCGCAGCCGACGCGTTCATCTCGTTCGCGTCGGCCTCATCCGCGGCCGGCTCGGCCGCGTCCTCGGCCTCGAGGGCCGTATCGTCCGCCTCGTCGAGTTCGTCCTCGTCATCCTCGTCCTCGAGCTGGATGCCGAGGTACTCGGCGGCCAGGGCTCGGTAGTCCTGGGCGCCGTTGGATTCGGGGTCGTACTCGAAGATGGTCTGACCGAAGGAAGGGGCCTCGGCCAGCTTCACGTTCTGGCGGATTCTCGCTTCGAAGAGGAGATTCGGGAAATGGCTCTGGATGTCCTCGATGACCTCCAGCGCCAGCCTGGTCCGCGTGTCCATGCGGCAGGCGACGATCCCGCGGATCTCGAGCCGCGGGTTGATGCGCTTGCGGACGATGCCGACCACCTCCATCAGCTTGCTGATGCCCTGCAGCGCGAAGAACTCGGTCTGCATCGGAACGATGATCTCGTCGGCGGCGGCGAGGGCGTTGACGCTGAGGAGGCCGAGCGAGGGCGCGCAGTCGAGGAGCACGTAGTCGAAGAAGACGCCCTCGTGGCCCTTCTCCTGCAGCTCCTCGAGCTTCTCCTTGAGGATGGTCTCGCGGCCCACCGCCGAGACCATCTCCACCTCGGCGCCCGAGAGGTCGATGTTGGAGGGCGCGCAATGGAGGCCCTCGAGACCGGTGGGGCGGATGATGGCGGTGAGCGGCACGTCGTCGGTGAGAACGTCGTACATGGACTTCTCGAGCCCGTAGATGTCGACGCCGACGTGGGTCGAGCCGTTGCCCTGGGGGTCAACGTCCAGGACGAGCACCCGGTGGCCGAAGCCGGCCAGGGCGGCCCCGAGATTGACGGCCGTCGTCGTCTTGCCGACGCCGCCCTTCTGGTTGGAGATGGCGATCACCTTCATCGTCGTTCCTCGGCGCTGATTATCGAAAGCGGGGGAGACAGGGCCCCCGCGCCCGGATCGACCGGTCCCGGGCCCGTGGTTTTCGCCCCGGGCCAGGATAGGATGCCCCCCCGACCAGACCCGCGGAGCCCCGGGCCATGACCGACGCCATGCGCAAGAAAGCCGTCCTCCTTCTTTCCGGCGGCCTCGACTCGACCGTCGCCTCCTTCGTCGCGGCCGCCGACCACGAACCGGTCGTGGCGCTCGGCTTCGACTACGGCCAGAAGGCCAGAAGGCGCGAGCTGGCGGCCGGTTACGCGCTGGCTCGCCAGCTCGGCTGCGAGCATCGCACCATCTTCCTGCCCTTCTTCCGGGAGTTCGCCCAGGGCGCCCTGACCGAGAACTCCCAGGCCCTGCCCGAGCCCGCGACCGCCGACCTCGACGATCCCGAGAAGGGCAAGGCCAGCGCCGCCGCGGTCTGGGTGCCGAACCGGAACGGCATCTTCATCGCCATCGGCGCCGCCTGGGCCGAACGGCTCCAGGCCGATGTCCTCGTGGTCGGGTTCAATGCGGAGGAAGCACGGACCTTTCCCGACAACAGCGCGGACTTCGTGCGCAGCCAGAACGAGGCGCTCGAGTGGTCCACGGCGAACGGCGTCCAGGTCCTGGCTCCCACCATCGACTGGACCAAGCGCGACATCGTCGCCCGGGCCATGGCGATGGATCTCCCGCTCGAGCTGGTCTGGTCCTGCTACGAGGGAGAGGACGAACCTTGCGGCCGCTGTGAGAGCTGCAAGCGCTTCGATCGCGCGGTCGGCGCCGCCGAGGCCGAGGCCTGGCTCGCCGCGAGACGGAAGAGGATGAAGAGTCGATGATCCGCCTGCTCATCAAGTCGATCGCCCCGCTGGCCCTGGTCCTGACCCTGCTCGTCGCCTGTCAGTCGGCGCCCCTGCGCGAGCCGCGCGAGGACTTCTCCGCGGCGGAGGACTTCAAGAGCCGCGGCGTCACCGACATCGTCGTGCTGCCGATCGACGCCTCGGCTCCCGCCCGCCCCGGCGAGAGCGAGAACGAGCGCCTGCCCGCGGTGGCGATGAGGCAGATGCTGCGCGACTACCTGATCCAGCAGAAGCACTACGCTGCCCCGACCGCCACCTGGGTCGACGGTCGCAAGGACCGCGGCGAGGCCTGGGACACGGATGCCCTGCTCGGCGTTTCGGTCGACCAGTGGGACACCTCCGCGCTCGAACAGCGCGGTGTCGTCTACGTGAGCGCGCTCTTCGAGCTGAAGAGCCCGGGCGGCGAGTCGCTCTGGCGCTATCGCTGCAACGACATGCAGCTCTCCATCGCCGGGGCCCGGGGCGCCGAACGGAGCGCCGAGGACGTCCACGAGGCCGCGCGCCTCCTCACCGAGACCGCGCTCTCGCGCCTGCCGCACAAGTAGAGGGCTCGGCCCGCCGCTCCTTCCGACCAGGCGGAACCTGCTGTTCCGTCGAGGGGCGAGGAACGCCGCCGCGTTGCCCCCGGGCGTCCCGGCTCATTGCCGCATGGAGTTCGCGATCCGGAATGCGCGGCAGGCGCCGCGCGGTCCGAGGGACGCCCTGGGCTTGCGCATTCGAGTTCGGCGCGGCGGGCGCCGCGCGGTCCGAGGGGCGCCCTGGGCTTACGCATTCGAGTTCGGCGCGGCAGGCGCCGCGCGGTCCGAGGAGCGCCCTGGGCTTGCGCTTTTCAGCTCGCCGGCTCCCGCTCCTCGGCGTAGGATCGTCGACGCGAACAGGCTCGACCAGACGGGTGCCGGGGAAGGACATGGCGCGTGGATTCCTGGCGACGGCGATCGTCGTCGTCCTCATCTCCCTGGCCTTCCTTCTGCGCGCCTTCTTCGGCGGGGGCGAAGTGAAACCGCTCGGTGACCGGTCCGCCCTCGACTCCGGAACTCCTTCGGTCGGGACCCCGCGGCGCGCCGAGTCCGATGGCTCCCCGTCCTCGTCCGATCCCGCGGCGCGCCTGGAAATCGGAGACCCGGATCGGGCCGCCCCCAAGGGCGGCCTGCCCCCGGAGTCGAGTCCTGAACGGCTCCTCCGCGTGCGTGTTCTCGACCAGGACGGCGCGCCCTGCGCCGCGGCCAGCGTCCGCATGTGCGCGCATCCTGATCGTCCCGACCTGCTCATGACCGCGCGCTGCGACGAGGCGGGCATCGCCCGCTTCCGCCTCCAGGAGACGCATGTCGACTGGCGTTCGCGCTGGGCCGAGCTGAGAGTGGCTGGCGCCGCCGCGGAGATGACGGCTCAGGTCGACCTGGCGAATCCGCCGACCGAGCCGGTCGACCTCGTCGTCGGCGCGGTGGGTGTCATCGTCGTCGCGCTCGATCACGCGCGCCTTCCCGAGGGGACCATCGGTCGACTCGGGGGCAAAGGCGAGGACTCCTTCGATCGCGTGCTCGACGGTGACGAGCTGGTCTTCGCTCCGGTCCCGCTCGGCGAGGACTTCGTCTTCGGGCTGATGCTCCCCCGCGGTTCCGCCGAGGCCTTCGCGAACCTTCCGATCACCGGACCGACGCGACCGGGCGAGCGGCTGCGGGTCCGATTCGATCTGGACGCTCCGATCCCGCAGCCGGTCGTGGTCGCGCGTCTCGTCGACGAGGAGGGGAGGCCCTTCGCCCGCTCCGCGATCCGGGTGAGCGCCGGCCGGGCCGACGCGACGAGCCTGTGCTCGGATGGCGAGGGTCGCGTCCGTTGGAACCCGACCAAGGCGGGCGAGGTCCGCTTCGTCGCCAGTCGCGACGACGGGACGACCAGCCGGAGCGAGGTCGAGAGTCTCGGGCTCCGACCCGGGGTCGACGATCTCGGCGACGTCGTCCTCCGACCGCTGCCGCTGGTCGCCGCGGGTCTCGTGCGGGATGGCGTCGGCCATCCGGTCGCGGGTGCGAGGGTCGTCATCCATCGGGTGCGGTGGAACCGTGACGGTGGCTCGGTCTGGACCTTCTGGCAGGGCGCCACCGGTCCGGGCTCGAGGGCGGGCGCCTTGACCGACGCCGCGGGGCGCTTCGCGCTGCGCGACAAGAGCGAGGCGACCCGCGTCTACTCCGAGATCCAGCTCGAGGTCGACGCTCCGGGTTTCGAACCGCAGCAGGTGGTGATCGGCGCCGGCGGGGAGGAGGTCGTGATCGTCCTGGCCCGGCTGGCGGGACTCCGCCTCCACTGCGAAGCGGCCCCGGGAGGCGGCCTCGGTTCGGTCCTGCTCCGGAGCTACCGCTCGGGGCCGAAGGGTCGCCGCTCCGACCTGGAGTGGGTCCCCGATGCTCGGGGCCACATCGCCGAGGACCGGCTCGAGGCGGGCCGCGTCGACCTCGAACTGGTGCGGCGCCTGCTGGGCCGGGACGACGAGGAGTCGATCGCCCACTGGGACGACTGTCTGCTGGTCGGCGGGGAGACGCTCGATCTCGGCCGGGTCACCGTGCCGGCCGCGGGCTTCGAGGGCCGCATCCTGCTCGAGCTCGGCCCGGAGGCTCCGCGGGAGGACTTCCTCTGGAGCCTCAGGGCCGCGGCTGGCGCGAGGATCCTGGCCGGCTTCTCCGATCGGGACGGACCTCTGATCCGTTACGCGACCACCGCCTTCCCGGTCGAACTCCAGGTCGGCGACGTCGACACGCTTCGCATCGATCGTCCGGAGGTCAAGGTCGTGATCGACCGCGGCCTGTCGCTGGTCATCGTGGATGGGGAGGAAGGAGGACGATGAGCAAGGCGACGATTCCCCTCGTGCTCGTGGTGCTGGCGTTGTTGGTCTGGATCGGCCTGCGGTTGGCCGCGCCCGGCGCGGACCCGGTCCTGGACGAAGGGGCCGACCGCGCAACCCTCGAGATCCGCAAGGACGAACGACCGCGGCGCGCGACCCCGACCGCCGACCCGACCGCCCGCGACCTGAAGGGCTCCGGGTCGGACCCGGGAACGGAGGCCGCCGCCACGACCCGGCCGGCCGTCATCGAGGACGGGGTCGGCCTCAGCTGTGTCCTCTTCGGAAGCGCCGAGCCGGTCGCCGGGGCGCGGATCTTCGTGATCGACATCGGGGGCGGGCCTCGGCGCCCCGGCGAGGCGCTGCCTCCTTTCCTCGACCGGCTCGAAGGCCAGGAGCCCCTGGCCATCACCGATGGCGACGGGCGGGCGGTGATCGCCCGGCCGAAACGCTCCCGGTTGATCGTCGCCTGGCGCGAGGACCTGATCGGCTACTTCCTGCCGGACCCGAACCAGGACGAGAAGGCGGAGATCCGCATCGAACTCGCGGTTCCGCGGAGCCTGCCGGTCGAGGTGGTCGATGCCGCGGGGCGCGCGGTCGCGGGCGTCGAGCTCCGCCTGCGGATCCTCATGCCCGGACGGCCCCAACCGCTCGAGGTCGAGCCCACGATCACGGATGCCCAGGGGCGGGCGAGCCTCGGTCTCCACTACCACGAGCTTCTCGCCGGCTTCACCGGCCGGCCGAATCGGGCCCAGGTCGCGCTGGTCGGACTGTTCAGGAAGGACCTCAGCGCGGACTTCGATCCGCGGGCCCCGGGCCCCGATCCGGTCCGTCTGGTCATGCCTCCATGGGGTAGCGTTCTCGTCCGGGCGCGGCCGGCGACGGCGGACTTCAGGGCCCGCATGGTCGTCGGCATCGACGACGAGGCCGCCGAGATGGCGATCGACTTCCGGGGCATGGAGGCGCGCGCGCGACCGGTGGAGACGGGGCTGGCCCTGCGCCTTCTCTATCTTCCCGATGACGGCTCGGGCGACGCGCCCCAGGACTGGAAGGAACCCGGACCGGTGGCGGACGGCGAGGAGATCGTCGTCGATCTCGATCGCGCGGCCAGGCCCGGCCGACCGGTGCTGGTCGGGAGGCTGCTGACCCCCGAGGGAGCGGCCGTCGGTCGGACGAGGGTCGTGTTGCGGCCGATCGACGGCGACCTTCCGGCCGCGGGGGCACCGCTTCCGGGCTTCGAGTGCGACGAGGACGGGCGCTTCCGGCGGGCGCTCGATGCCGCGGCGGCGCAGGCTCTCGCGACCGCCGGCCTGTGGCTCCAGATCGGCGACTCGGGCGAGCGCTGTTTCGTCGCCCCGATCGCGGCACGGGCGGCGCCCGCTGGCGAGCTCGACCTCGGCGAGGTCGAGCTGGAACGCCTGCCGATCGCGATCGCCGGTCGCGTCGTCGACGCGCGGGACGAGCCGGTGGCGGGCGCGATCGTGCAGCCCGATTTCGGGGATCGGGGCGCCTTCCGCGAATCCCGGCACTTCGGGCGCTTCATCGGCACCACCGATGCCGACGGACGCTTCGTGATCCGCGATCGTTGCTCGCTCGAGCGGATCGCGCTGGTGGTCCGGCAGCGCGGTATCGCCGAGACCAGGGTGGACGCCCGGATCGGCGATGCCAACCTCATGGTCCGCCTCGCGGGCGAGGGGCGGATCCGTCTGCAGTGTCGCGCGCCGGCCGGCCGTGCCCTTCCCGGCCTGGCGCTGGTGCTCACGCGAGCGGACGGTCGTCCCCTGGATCGGGTCCCGGTCATTCCGGCGGATGGTCGGCTCGACTTCCCGCTCGAGGCGGGGCGCTACGATCTCGCCATCCATCGCGACCTGGGCGAGGGGCGGAGGTCGCGTGACAGCGTCTTCGCCCGTGAGGGAGTCGAGGTGGCGCCGGGCGCGATCGTCGATCTCGGCGAGATCCGGATCGACTTGCCGGGGACCTACGTCGAGCTCCAGGTCGATCTGCCGCCCTCGGCGGCCGACGCGCGGGTCGAATGGAGCGTCTTCGAGGTCGGTGGCCGGAGGTCGGTCGCCGCGGGCTTCTCCCGGACGCCCGGTGGCACCACTCTGGGCTTCCAGGTCGAGTCCCTGCCGGTCGACGTCCTGCTCTTCGCCGAGGGCTGTCGCTACCTGCGCCGGACCCTGACCGAGGACCGGGCGCGACTGGTCCTGTCGCCCGGACTCGAGGTCCGCCTGCGGATCCGGAACGAGGCCGGGATCCCGGAGGGCGCGACGATGGGCCTGCGTGTCCATGACCGTCAGGGCAACGGCGCCAACGCGAACATCTGCTTCGGGCGCCGGGGGGTCGAGGACTGCCGTCTGTCTCTGCCCGGCCCCGGCCGCTACGACCTCCTGCTGAACCTCGATGGGCGATCGATCGAACTCGGGCAGGAGGACTGGGCCGAGAAGGTCTCGCGGCGTGACCTCGAGGTCGGCGAGCAGGAGGAGGCCCAGGTCCTGGAGATCGTGCTGCGTCCGGGCTTCACGGGCGCGCCGCGCTGATCGGCGCCGGCGCCGCCACGGAGGCCGCGGGGGCGCGGGAGCTGGGCGGGGTCATCGGCCCGCCCGGGCCGCGACGACGGTCGGCTTCGACCTCGGGCCCGCCTCGTGGTGACCACGTTCTTGGGCCTGAGGTCGAGACTCTTCGGGCTCAGTCGCCGGCGCCGGCCGGGGCCTCGGGGATGTCGACGTCGGTGGCGCCGACGATCGGGCCCGAGCCGGTCTCGACCCAGGCCTTGACCACGGCGGGACCGGTCGGGAACGAGCCCTCGGGCAGGGCGAGGGTGATCGCGAAGGCTCCGTCCGTCACCGGCACCTCGCGGCTCAGGATCACCTTGTCGTTGGCCTTCCGGTAGTTGGCCTTGATCGACTCCACGGCCGCCGGGTCGTCGGCGTCCGGCCGCTCGAGGGCGGTCGCGATCCGGTCGCGCCGGATCTCGAGGCTGAGCCGGACGCTGGTGACGCCCTCGGCCTCGATCCGGCCGCTCACCTCGACCGCCTGGGCCGAGGCCTTGGCCTCGATCCGGATGTCGTCCCGCGGCCGGGCGAGCCGCGTCGCGGGGTCGCCGAAGAGCAGGTAGAGATGCTGGTGGTCGCGCATCAGGCGACCGACGTCGAGCCGACCGACGAGGGGCTTGGCGAGCATGGCGACCGGGTCGTTCTGCCAGTCGGCGGCCAGGGCGCGCTGCGCGCCGGCGAGGGCCTCGCCGATGGTCGGGTTCTCGGGGCCGAAGAGCCGGGCCAGGAGTTCCTTCGAGAGCAGCGAGTTGGCGAAGGGATGGGTGATCCGCGTGCCGCCGATCAGCGCCAGCGGGCCACCCGCGGTCCGCATCATGTTCTCGGCGATCGCGTCCTTCTCGGGCTCGTCGAACTCGGCCGTGCTGCAGGCGATGATCACGGCCAGCGGCGACCGGGCGCCGGCGTCGATCGCGCCGACGTCCTTCTGCGCGAAGATGGGGAAGCGCTGCTTGCCGAGACGGAGCTCGTCGAAGCCCTGCGAGTAGCCGTGGCCCATGTAGGCGAAGACCAGCGCGCCCTCGTTGAAGCGGTGGATGACCTGGTCGTTGAACTCGGTCGGCGGATAGAGATAGGCGGAGCCGCGACTGGCGTAGGTCATGGTCACGTCGTAGGCGGCCGGGACCACCTCGGTGAGCATCCGCGCGGCGTAGCGTTCGATGAGCTGGTCGACCACCGGGCCGAAGCGACCCTCGCTGGCGATCATGTTGAGCCGTCGCCGCCAGGCACCGTTGCTCGCTCCCTTCTCGTAGTCGATGGTGCGGGCCACCATCCGGATCACCTCGTCGGCGCGCCGGGCCGGGAAGCGGCCGACCGCGACCTCGTCGTCGGGCATGAGGCCACGATCGCTGGCGCCGAGGCCGTTGTAGTAGGTGGGGACCATCGCGGTGGGCAGGACGCGGCGATCGGAGACCCAGTCGACGTCGTGATCGGCATCGCCGACCAGGAGGACGAAGCGGGGCCTGTGCTTCCAGGCCGCCATCCCGTTGGTGAGGAACCGGGTGATCGCCCGCGGGTCGAAGTCGCCGCCCGAGAAGGCGTCGTAGATCTCGCGATCGGTCACCACCAGCGGCTTCAGGCCCTGGCTCGCGCGCCACTCGGCGAGCGGCTCCACGAACTCGGCGAAGCGGTCGAGGGCGATGCAGACCCAGTCGCCGCCCTCGCGTTCCTGACGCAGATCCCGCTTGCTCCAGGGGCCGACCTCGACCGGACTGCGGTAGCCCTCCGAGGAGCAGACCGCCACCTTCAGCCGTTGGCCGGCCGGCAGGTCGATCTCGTTGCCGCGGAGCCAGCTCTGGCGAGCGACGTCGAAGAGCCGGAAGGGGCTGGCGCCGGGGTTGGTGAAGCGCAGCAGGACCCGGCCGTCCCGGCCGGGGGTCTCGATCTCGTAGACCAGCTGCGGATCGCGACCGGTCGGACCGGTGAGCAGGGTCTTGAAGTCGAGTTCGACCGAGTCGATCAGGATGTCGTTCGGGTAGCTCTTGTGGACCTGGTTGCCCGGGTCGGCCCAACGCGCCGCCTTCGAGCTGTTCTCGAGCCGCAGGACGTTGTCGGTCCGCAGGGCGTCGACCGGTAGCTCGAAGACCAGTTCCTGCAGGTTCGGATCGGTCCAGCTGCGTTCACCCAGATCGAGGGCGCCGAAGGCGACCTTCAGCGACTGCTCGACCCCCTCGCCGAGATGGCCGCGCAGGCGGATCCTCAGCGTCGCCGGGGTCCGGTCGACCGGGCGCGGCGGCACCTCGAGCCGGAGCAGGAGGTTCTTGATCGACCGCTCGCGGTTCTTGTCGCGCTCGTCCGGCGGTGCCAGGCGGGCCCAGAACCAGGTGCCGCGGGCCTCGGGGCCAAGATCGAGCCAGCGCTCCTGGACGGTCGCCATCGGGTCGTGGATCAGATCCTCCTCGAAGCGCTGGATGACCACCGCCTCGCCGACCGTGCGTTCGCTCCGGCCGAGTGCCCGCTCGCCGATGCGCCGGGTGCCGGGGCGGGACTGGAGCCGGTAGACCAGCTTCTTCGAGAAGACGCCGTCGCCGGCCTCGGCGTAGAACTGGATCGCGCTCGAGCGGTCGAACCGGGTGCCGTTCACCGCCCGGAAGGAGATCGGGACCTCGACCCCGTTGCGGGTCAACATCAGCCGTTCGGTGTCGAGCGGCCGGTCGCCGGCGAAGGCGGCCAGGTCGAACCAGCGGATCTCGTGGAGTCCCGGGCTGGAGACCTCGATGCGGAGGTCGAGGCCCTGCTGGGCGAGGACGCCGACGGCCAGGAGGAGGACGAGGACGGGGATGCTGAGCGATCGGTTCATGTTCATGCCTTCAGGGCCAGGGGGTCGCAGTATAGCGCCGGCGGAGGCCGGCCGTAAACGCCGCCGCGGCGCCCTTCCGGGGCGGCGCGCGCGGGCGCTTGTCCCTCGTCCGATCCGGGACTACAACCAGCGAACGGCCACCGGCCGGGCCGGGAAGGGGGATCGATGCGCGTTCTGCTGATCTATCCGAGCATCGACTGTCCGCCGGGCATCAACCACGGGCTCGCCGCGATCAGCGGCGTGCTCGAGCATGCCGGGCATCGGACCCGGCTCCTCCACGTCTGCGACGCCCTGTGGCCGATCCCCGAGCAGGCGGAGATCAACGACCTGGTCCGCGAGTTCCGGCCCGACCTCATCGGCTTCTCGGCGATGAGCCAGCAGTACGCCTGGTGCCGCGAGGTGGCGGCGGGCATCGCCGCCGAATTCGACCTGCCCACCGTGGTCGGCGGCGTCCACTGCACGATGGTGCCCGAGGAGGTCACCGCGGACGCCGACTTCGACTTCGTCTGCGTGGGGGAGGGCGAGTTCGCGCTCCTCGAGCTGGTGGAACGGCTGGCGCGGGGCGAGGACCTCACCAGCGTGCCCAACATGCGCATCCCCGCGGCGCGGGTCGCGCGGGTGCTCGCCCGCATCGCGCCCGAGCACCGGCCCGCGGCCGGGGCCGGGGTCGACATCGTCAATCCCGTGGGGCCCTTCCCGGACCTCGAGACGATGCCGGCGAAGAACTACGACCTCTTCGACCTCGACCACATCATCCGGGTGCGCAAGGGCTGGATGGGGATGCTCACCTCGAGAGGCTGCCCCTACAAGTGCACCTACTGCTTCAACAAGGAGATCGTCGACCGCTATCTCGACGACGGGGGCGCCGCGAAGGGCAAGGACTACCTGCGGCACTACCCGATCGAGCGGATCATCGCCGAGATCCGCGAGCTCAAGGCGCGCCATCCGCATCTCGACACCCTGATCTTCGACGACGATCTCTTCACCCTCAACCGGGGCTACGTCGAGGCCTTCTGCGCGGCCTACGTCGAGTCGGGGATCGATCTGCCCTTCGTGGTGAACGCCCACGTGCAGAAGTTCGACGAGGAGATGGCGGCGCAGCTGGCCCGCGCCGGCTGCATGATCGTCAAGTATGGTCTCGAGAGCGGCAGTGACGAGATCCGGCGCCAGGTGCTCTGGCGCACCATGACCAACGACAAGATCGCCGAGTCCTTCGCCGCGGCCCACCGCCACGGTCTGCACAGCTCGGCCTTCGTGATGTTCGGCCTGCCCTTCGAGACCTGGGACCAGATCCAGGAGACCATCCGGCTCTGCGCCCGCGTCCGCATGGGGCGCTTCCGCTGGGCCATCTTCTTTCCCTTCCCGGGGACCGCCGGTCATCGCATCGCCCACGACGCCGGCCTCATCGACGAGTCGAAGATGGGGCGGCTGGGCAACTACTTCGACGGTTCCTGCCTGCGCTTCGGAGCGGACCACGACCTCCTGCTGGAGAAGCTGGGCAAGTGCTTCCACTGGTGGGTGAACGCCGAGACCGACTGGCCGACCGCGGCGATCTATCGTGATCTCGCGGCCGAACTCATGGCCCTCGATCGCGCCGCCTGGGACGAGGTGAAGGACACGGTCCAGGAACGGGATCGCGTGCTGTCGGAGGACTTCCTTCGTCGCGGTCTGCCGCACTACAGCCTGCGCTACAGCCACGTCATGGCGGTTCATTCGGACTTCGTGCTGGCCGAGCGACGGCGGCACGAGGCGGCCCGTGCCACCGGCGGCGGTCTGGCCAGCTACAGCCTCGATTGACCGACGCCGGCCACCGGGCTCCGGCAAGCGGGACCCCGGATGGGCGCCCCCGGGGCGCCGAGCGGACCGCGGTCCCGGAATCCGGAAAGGACGCGTGCAGTCGGTCGGGCGGCCGTGTAGGCTCGGCCCCGTCGCCGCCGGCATCCCGTTCGAGGGCCGCCGGCTTTCGTTTGCCGTCCATCGGAAAGAGGAAGGACCCCCCCATGCGCAGGCATCTCCGCCCCCGTATCGTCCTCGTCCTGTTGCTGGCCGCCCTCGTCCTCGTTCTGGGCCGCGTCGCCAGCCGGACCGCGGCTCCGCGCGACGCCGACTGGGAGCTGGCCCGCGAGGTGGTGAGCGCCGAGGTCTGGGAGTCGATGTCGGCCGAGCATCGCAGCTTCCTGGTCGGCATCATGCGCGCGAACCTCGCCGCCGGACGTCCGGTCATGGCCGCTTGCTGGGAGAACAGCGCCGGCAACCAGGCCCAGATCGACGCCTTCAACGCGGCGATGACCTATGGCGGCGCGAACGGCCCCGAGTTCCAGCAGGCGGGCCGCTGGACGACGGGCGCACTGGTGCCCAGCAGCGTGGCGCAGGGCGATCCGGTGACCCTGACCTACTCCTTCGTCCCGGACGGCACCACCATCCCGGCCGCCTACTCGGCGCCGAGCCGTTCGAGCGACCTCTTCGCCTGGCTGAACAACCTCTATGGCAGCCCCGCGGTCTGGCAGCAGATCTTCCACGACGAGTTCCAGCGCTGGGCCGATCGCACCGGCATCAACTTCGTCTACGAGCCCAACGACGACGGCGCCGCCCTGCTGTCGTTGGACGGCGTCGCCGGAGTCCGTGGCGACATCCGGATCAGCGCCGGCTACATCGACGGCAACTCGAGCATCCTGGCCTACGCCTACTACCCGAATGCCGGCGACATGGTCTTCGAGTCCCAGGACACCTGGTACAACACGACCTCGAATTCGTCGCGGCGCCTGCGCAACGTGATCAGTCACGAGCTGGGACATTCGATCGGCATGGCCCACGTCTGCCCTGCGGACGGCACCAAGATCATGGAGCCCTACATCAACACCGCCTTCCTCGGGGGTCAGGAGGACGACGTTCTCAACGGGCAGCGCCACTACGGTGACCCCTACGAGTCGAACGACAACCTCGGGACCGCCGCCGATCTCGGCACGCTCGGCAACGGGCTTCACGGCTTCGTCGACATGTCGATCGACGACGACGGCGACGTCGACTGGTACAAGTTCGACATCACCGCGCCGAAGACCCTCGACCTGACCCTGCGGCCGATCGGCAGCAGCTACCTCGAGGGCCCGCAGACCTCGGCCTGCGATACCGGAGTCCTGTTCAGCGCCCTCCTGCAGCAGGATCTCGAGATCACGCTCTACGCGGCCAACGGCATCACCCAGCTCGGCGCCGCCGCGGCTGCCGGCATCGGGCAGAACGAGCAGATCCTGGGCATCGACCTGTTCAACCCGGGAGTCTACTACCTGAAGGTGGCGCCGACCGGGGCGAACGACACCATCCAGCGCTACGAACTCGACCTCGACCTCCAGACCTTCGTCCCCGCGGCGTTCTCGATCGCCATTCCCGAGGGCGACCCCACGAGCCTCGTTCCGGAGTACGAGACCCCGGTCCGGGTCGTCACCACGAACATAGTGGGCGCGCCGGACCCGATGACGGCGGTCTCCTTCGCGAGTGTCGACGGCGGGCCCTTCCTGTCGCGGCCGATGGTCGATCTCGGCGGTGGCGTCTGGTGGGCGAAGCTGCCCGCGGCGTCCTGCTACTCGAAGATCGACTGGTATCTCGAGATCGCGCCGCTCGGCGGCGGCGCGCCGGAACGCTATCCACCGAGCGGCGCGTCGGATCCCTACGCCCACGCGGTCGCCGACGACGTCCCCCTGGTCGACGTCTTCGCCGACGACTTCACCAACGACCTGGGCTGGCAGAACCCGATCGGTGCCAACGTCACCGCCGGCAGGTTCATGCGCGTCTTCCCGGGACCTGCGAACGGCGGCCCGGCCAGCGACTACGATGGCTCCGGGACCTGCTTCCTGACCGGCAACGGCCTGCAGGAGGACGTCGATGGCGGCACGGTCCGCCTGATCTCGCCCAACATCGACCTCAGCGGCCAGGTCGATCCCATCGTGCGTTTCGCGGTCTGGTTCTCGAACGACGGCGGCCCGAATCCCGGCGAGGATCCCCTGGAGGTCTTCCTCAGCTCGAACGGCGGCACCAGCTGGACCCTGGTGGAGACCATCGCGAACTCGACCGGTGGCTGGGTCCGACGGGCCTACCGGATCGCCGACCACGTGGCCCTGACCACCAACTTCAAGTTCCGGCTCAGGACCTCGGACTCGGCCACCAGCGACAGCACGGTGGAGGCGGCGCTCGACGACTTCCACGTCTCGGTCTGCGATACCTCGATGACGCTGGCGCCCTGCGCGGCCGGCTCGATGGGGATCCTGAACGGGGCGCCGGTCGACATCTTCGGCATCAATGGCAGCGCCGGCGGCCCGACGCGGACCGTCGTGGTGCCGGTGGGCACCGGCTACACCTCGATCCTCTCCAATCCTCCCGGCTACGGTGGCGCCGGCTACGCCATGTTCGCCCGCATCGGCCGCCCGGGACCGGCCGAGGTCATCGAGGTGACGCCCACGGCCGGCTCGATGTGCTTCGTCCCCAGCCCCCTCGATCCCGCGAATCCCTCCCTGGCCACCGTGGCCTGGACCTACCCCGGCACCGTCCCGGGGAATCCACCCCTCGCCTCGGGCACGCCGACGCCCTGGTTCGCGTTCAACGCCGGCATTCCCTTCCCGATCGAGGCCGCGATCCAGACCATCATCTCGGAAGGGCCCTACCTCAGGGTCAGCAACATGGTGATCCTGAAGGTCCAGTGAGGATCGAGGTGGTGAGACCCCGGAAGGGTCCGAAGGCCCGGGAGGCGCGGCCGCCCGGGCCTTCTCGGTCTCGCTTCGAGATCCGGGTTTCGGTCGGCGAAGTCATTTTTTTTGCCGAAGTCCCTCCGAAATCCCCATAATTCCCGAGTCACCCGACCGGGAGGCAGGCTGCGCCGAGCCCCTCCCGGACGCTTGCCGTTCGAGTCACGAAATCACGAATCTGGAGAAGAGGATGCGCTCAAGCTTCCGTGTCGCCGCCGTCGCCACCCTGTGCGTGGTCGCGATCGCCGTCGGTGTCGGAACGAGGTGGACCCGCGGGTCCGATCTCGACGCCGAGTACGAGAAGGTCAAGGACGTCGTTTCGCGCGAGGACTTCGGCGAGATGCAGGCCGTGCACCGGAAGATCCTGGCGCACATCGTCGAGACCAACGTCAAGGCCCAGCGGCCGGTGGTGGCCGCCTGCTGGGACGGCGCCGCCGGCAACCAGGCGACGATCGACGCCTTCAACGCGGCGATCACCCTGGGTCTCAGCACCGGCCAGGAGTTCCAGCAGACCGGCCGCTGGAGCTCGGGCAGCATGATCACGGGCAGCACCGCCCAGGGCGAGCCGGTCACGCTGCGCTACAGCTTCGTGCCGGACGGCACCACGATTCCCGACGGCGTCGGCGAGGGCTCGGGCACCAGCAGCCTGTTCTCGTGGCTGAACGGCCTCTACGGCAGCCCCGCGGTCTGGCAGCAGATCTTCCACGACGAGTTCCAGCGCTGGAGCGATCTCACCGGCGTGAGCTACGTCTACGAGCCGAACGACGACGGCTCGGTCATGTTCTCGAACGCGGGCGCCATCGGCGTGCGTGGTGACGTGCGCATCGGCGCCAAGGCGATCGACGGCAACAGCGGCATCCTCGCCTACAACTTCTTCCCGAACAACGGCGACATGGTGCTCGAGGCCAACGACAGCTTCTACGCCACCACGACCAACAACTCGCGGCGTCTCCGCAACGTCATCTCCCACGAGCACGGCCACGGTCTCGGCATGCTCCACGTCTGCCCGGTTGCGCAGACCAAGCTCATGGAGCCCTACGCCGCCACCAACTTCCTCGGCCCGCAGGAGGACGACATCCTCAACGGCCAGCGCCACTACGGTGACATCTACGAGCCGAACGACAGCTCCGCCGCGGCCGCCGACCTGGGCGCCCTCGGCAACGGGCTGCACAGCTTCGACCTGATGAGCACCGACGACAACGGCGACACCGACTACTACCGGTTCACCACCGCGGCGGCCCACGACCTCACGGTCACCCTGCGGCCGGTCGGCAGCAGCTATCTGCAGGGCACCCAGACCAGCGCCTGCGATACCGGGACGAACTACAACGCGCTCAACCAGTCCGACCTGAGCCTCGCGGTCATCGACGGCAACGGCAGCACCGTCCTGGCCAGCGCCAATCTCACCGGTCTCGGCCAGAGCGAGCAGATCTTCGGTCTCGCCCTGGCGACGCCGGGGAATTACTACATCCGCGTCACCCCGGACAGCAGCAACACGATCCAGGCCTACGAGCTCGACATCCAGCTCCAGGCCTACGTGCCGCCGTCCTTCTCCATCGCCCTCCCGGAAGGCACGCCCGCGACCGTCGTGCCCGACTACCGGCATCCGGTCCGCGTGGTCACGACCAACGGCCTCGGCAGCCCCGATCCGGCCGGCGGCATCCTGCGGGTCTCGGTGAACGGCGGCGCCTATTCGTCGATCCCGATGGTCTACCTGGGTTCGGACGTCTGGCTCGCCAACCTGCCGCCGCTCCCGGTCGGTGCCGGCATCGACTGGTACCTCCAGATGAGCCCGCTCGGCGGCGGCGCGAACATGTTCGCGCCGGCCGGTGCTCCGGCCCAGACCTTCCACGCCACGGCCGACGCCTCGGCCATGATCGACGTGGTGGTGGAGGACTTCCAGACCGGAGCCGGCTGGACCGTGAGCAACGACGCGGCCCTCACCGCGGGGGCCTGGGAACGCGCCGTCCCGAACGGCGGCGGTGGCCGCGGTGACCCGGTTTCGGACGCCGACGGCTCCGGTTTCTGCTACGTGACCGAGAACGGCGCCGGCAACACCGACGTCGACGGCGGCACCACCTACCTGATCTCGCCGGTCTTCGACCTGAGCGGCTACGCCGATCCTCACGTCGGCTACCAGTTCTGGTACACCAACGACTTCGGCAGCAGCCCGAACTCGGACGTCTTCCAGGTCTTCTTCAGCGACAACGGCGGCAGCAGCTGGACCGCGGTCGAGACCTACAACGGCAACGCCTATGCCTGGCTGTCGCGTTCGTTCCGGGTCAGCGACTACGTCAACCTGACCAGCAACTTCCGGGTGCGCTTCGCGGCCTCCGAGCCGGCGCCGACCGGCCGCGTCGTCGCGGCCGGCCTCGCCGACTTCCGGATCAGCGTCGCCGATCCTTCGGCCGGTGTTCCGCCCTGCGCCGCCGGCACCCGGGGCCTCCGCCACGGGCCT
>JACKGY010000007.1 GCA_020639295.1 Planctomycetota bacterium | reverse complement strand
TCGGCTGGGCAGCCGGCGCTCCGAGGCGCCAGCAAGGACCGCGGAGCGCCTGCTCCGCTTCCTTCTCCAGGCCGGCTTGGCAGCCGGCGCTCCCTTGCGCCGACCGCTCGGAGCGCGGACCGGGATCAGCGCGTGCCGGGAACGATCTCCAGCTCGATCGTCTCCTTGTCGCGGACGACCTTCACCTTGGCGGCCTTGCCGATCTCGAGCTTGCCGAAGGCCGCCATGTAGCTGTGGATGTCGGTGACCTTCTCGCCGGCGAGTTCGACGATGATGTCGCCACCCTTGAGGCCGGCCTTCTCGGCCGGGCCGCCGGCGGAGACGCCGGAGAGCTGCAGGCCCGGAATCGGCGCCTCGGCGTAGTCCGGGACCGTGCCGAGGTAGATCCCCTGGCGCGCGCTGGCCGACTCGGTCTGCTTGCGCTCGACCTTGATGTAGTCGGGGGCCTCGTCGCTGGCGGCCAGACCCCGCGCCATCAGGCCCATGAAGCGGGCGATGTCGCGCATGCCCTCGTAGTTCAGCTTCTCGGCGGTGTCGGTGTGGCGGTGGTAGTCGCCGTGGGCGCCGGTGAAGGCGGCCAGGATCGGGACCCCGCGCAGGTAGAAGCTCATCGTGTCGGTGGGCAGGTGGACGTCGTCGGAGAGGCTCATCGGCAGGCCGATCGGCGCGTTGCGGCGCTCGATCTCGCGCCGCCAGATGCTGCTGGAGCCGATGCCCTGCATGATCACCTTGCTCTCGAGTCGGCCGACCATGTCCATGTTGAGGTAGGCGGCGAAGACGCCGCGGAGATCGTCCGGCTTGCCGGCCTTCTCCCAGACCTCCTTGACCAGATCGTTCGAGCCGAGGAGGCCGAGCTCCTCGCCCGACCAGGCGCAGAACCAGATGTCGCGGTCGACGTCCAGCTTGCCCTTCTTCTTGAGGTCGACCAGATACTGGGCCACCTCGAGCAGGGCCGAGACGCCGGAGGCGTTGTCGTCGGCGCCGTAGTGGGTCTTGAGCTGATCCTCGCCGGTCGAACGCGAGTAGGCCGCGCCGACGCCACCGGTGCCGAGGTGGTCCATGTGGGCGCCGATGACGATCGCCGGCAGCTTCTCCTTGGCGTCGCTGCGCAGGATGCCGACGACGTTGTGGCCGACGCCCTTCATGGCCTGGCTGCCATGACCGCCGGCGATCGACCAGTCGAAGGCGAGGACGTGATCGATGGCGACCGAGTCGGGCGCGTGGGCCACGAGCGGCGAGTCGGCCGCGGTCAGGGTGTTCCCCTTCGCGTCGTGTCCGGTGTCCGGAACGGCGGGCGCCGGCCGGATCAGTTCGGTGGCGACGTCGAGGCCGAGCTGCTTCATGCGGGTGCTGACGTAGAGCGAGGCGAGCAGCTCACCCTCACTGCCGGTGAAGCGACCCGCGGTCGCGTCGGAGGCGAGGAGGCCGATGTGGGCCTCGAGGTCGTCGACGGTGATGGCCGGGACGGTCTCGATCGCGACCGCCTGTCCGAGCGCCTCGAGCGGGCTGAGCGCGGGGCTCTCGACGGCGTGAGCCTGGCCGCGGTCCTCGGTCGGCGCCGTCTTCTGGCCATTTCGGCCCTCCTTCAGCAGGGCCAGGGCGGCCTCGTGGTTCCAGTCGGCGATGAAGATCTGCGACTGGCCGTTCGGCGTGCGCTGCGAGGTCCAGGAGACCTTCTTGCCGTCGCTGGTGAAGGTGGGCAGACCGTCGAACTTGTCGGTCCAGGTCACGCGCACCGGCTCGCCATGGCCCTGGGCGTCGACCAGGTAGAGCTCGAAGTTGGCGAAGCCGTGCTTGTTGGTGGCGAAGATCAGGTACTGGCCGCTCGGGTGGAAGGTCGGCGCCCAGGACATGGCGCCGATGCGGGTGATCTGGCGCTGATCACTGCCGTCGACGTTCATCGTCCAGACCTCGGCGCGAACGCCGTCCTCGGTGAAGCGGCGCCAGCAGATCTTGCTGGAGTCGGCCGAGAAGAAGGGGCCGCCGTCGTAGCCGCGCGCGGTGGTGAGCCGGCGCACCTCGCTGCCGTCCGCCTTCATCAGGTAGATGTCCATGAACAGCGAGCGGTCGACCTCGAAGCGCTGCCGGTCCTCGACCGAGAGCGGCTCGGTGTAGGCATGGCGGTTCGAGGCGAAGGCGATCCACTTGCCGTCGGGCGAGTAGCTGCCCTCGGCGTCGTAGCCACGCACGTTGGTGAGGTTGATGACCTCGCCGCTGTCGAGGTCGTGGCTGTAGATGTCGAAGGTCTCGTCGTAGTCCCAGGCGTAGCGGCGCTGCTGGCCCGAGGCGCGGAAGTCGAGCTCGGCCTTCATCTTCACCAGGGCTTCCGGGTCCTCGTGGGTGGAGGCGTAGAGGGCGAGCTTGCCGTTGGGATGGATCCAGGCGCAGGTGGTCTTGCCGAAGCCGGGCGAGAGCCGGCGCAGGTCGCCGGTGTCGAGATCCATCAGATAGATCTGGTAGAAGGGATTCTTCTCGTCCCGCTCGCTCTGGAAGATCATCCTCGTGCCGTCGGCGCTGAAGTAGCCCTCGCCGGCGCGCAGCCCCTCGTAGGTGAGCTGGCGGATGTTGGTCATCAGCCGGCCTTCCGCGGCGCGGATGTCGTCGCGGGTCATGGCCGGGGCCTTCTCGGGCTCCTGGGCCCTCAGGCCGAGGCAGGAAAGGGCGAGAGCGAGAACGAGGATCGAGGACTTCATCGTGGACTCCGGGTCGCGAACTGCGGCGGTCCCTGGCGGACCGGACCGGAGATTCTAACCGGTGCTCGGCGCGGCGAAACGGGGCCGGGGGTATCATCGGGGTCGAAAAGGATGACCGAATCGAGATCCGGAGAGCTGGAACGCATCCTGGCCGAGCTGGAGACGCTCGACCCGGAGGAGCGCACGTACCGTCTGGACCGGCTCGAGCGCGAGGATCCCCGCCTGCATCGCGCCCTGAGCGCGCTGGTGACCGCCGATTCGAGCGGCCGCACCTTCCTCGGTCCCGCGGGCGAGCGGAGCGGTGTCCGGGCCACCGACACCCTCGATCGGACCGAGCTGGCGCCGGGGATGCGGATCGGCCCCTGCCGGCTCGAGCGGCTGCTGGGGGAGGGCGGCATGGGCGCCGTCTACGAGGCCCGGCAGGACGGCCTGGACCGGCCGGTCGCGGTCAAGGTGATGAAGGGCGGCATCATCCTGAAGGCGGCCCGCGCCCGCTTCCTCCACGAGGCCCGGCTGCTCTCGCGCCTGCGCCACCCCGGCATCGCCCAGGTCTTCGAGTTCGGCCTCCACGACCTCGGCCCCGAGCAGCCCTCGTTGCCCTACTACGTCCTCGAGCTGGTGCCCGGGGCGCGCGCCCTCGACCGCTGGGTTCGCGAGGAGGAGCCCGAGGCCGAGGCGTTGGTCGAGCTCTTCATCGCCGTGGCCGAAGCGGTGGCGCATGGCCATCGCCTCGGCGTCATCCATCGCGACCTCAAGCCGGGCAACATCCTGGTCGACGCGGAGGGGCGGCCCAAGGTGATCGACTTCGGCCTGGCTCGCGCCGAGGACGACGATCTCGTCAGCCGTTCCTTCGCCACCGAGAGCGGCGCGCTGGTCGGCACCTTGCCCTACATGAGCCCGGAGCAGCTCGCTTCGGCATCCGACCTCGACACCCGCAGCGATCTGTATTCGCTGGGCGTCATCCTCTTCGAGCTCTTGGCCGGCCAGCGTCCCCACGAGCTGCGCGGCAAGTCCTTGCCGGAGGCGATGCGGACCCTGCGCGAGCTGCCGGCGCCGCGGCTCAGGCGCTTCCGTCCCGAGATCCCCGCCGACCTCGAGACCATCTGCCTCAAGACCCTGCGCAAGGCACCGGACGATCGCTACCCCTCGGTCGACGCCCTGATCGAGGATCTGCGCCGCTGGCGCAAGGGACTGCCGATCCTCGCCCGCCCGCAGTCGGCCGTCTACGCGCTCCGCCTCTTCGCCCGGCGCAACAAGGCCGTGGTCGTCCTCGGCCTGGTCATCTTCATCCTCCTGGTGGGCAGCAGCGTCGTGTCGCTGCGCTACGCCCGACGCGCCAGCGAGGCCGCGCGCCGCGAACGGTCGCGCCGTGAACAGGCCGAGCGGCTCCTGGCCGCCTCGACCTCGCTCGCCGACTGGCTGGTCCTGGACCACCTCGACCAGCTCGCCCGCCTGCCCGGCGCGACGCGGAGCGCCGAGGAGACGACGACGCGCATCCTCGCCTGGCTCGAGGCGATGGCCGCCGACGCCGGCGACGACGACGATCTCGAGCGCAGCCTCGCCCTCGCCGAGCTCGAGGTCGGCAGCGTCCTCGGCAGCCCCTCGCGACCCAACCTCGGCCGCCGGGCGCCGGCGCGCGAGCGCATCCTCGCCGCGGAGCGCCGTCTGGAGGCCCGCCTCGACCGGCGCCCCGCCGACTTCGATCGTCTCGTGGATCTGGTCGTCGCCCGCAGCACGCGGGCGGAGATCGAGGTCGATCTCGGCCGTCTCGACGAGGCCGAGGCGGCCTTCGATGCCGTCGACGCGCTCATCGGCGGCGCCCGCGACCGGCAGGTCGACGATCCCCGGCTCGGTCACATCGAGGCCCAGCTGCTGCGCGACCGCGCCTGGCTGGTGGGGCGCCGGGGGCGCCCGGCCGAAGGTCTCGAGCTGGCCCGGCGCGGCGTCGCGCTTCGCCGGAGTCTGATCGAGGCGAAACGGATTCCGAAAGGCATGGACGTGGAGCGGGCGCTCGTCGTCGACCGCATGACCGAGCTGAGCCTGCTCGCCGACCTCGGTCGTGGCGAGGAGGCCGCGGCGCTCGCCACCGAGCTGATCGACCGCCTGCGCGCGATCCGCCGCCCCGACGATCCGATCCTGGCCAACGATCTCGCCTTCGCCCTGACCCAGCGCGCCGACGGGCTCTGCCGCGATCCGGCAGGCCTGGTCGAGGCCGAGCAGCTCTACGCCGAGGCGCGTGACCTGCGCCGCGACCTGCTCGCCCACGACCCCGAGGACAGCGCGCGGCTCGGCGCCCTCGCCCTGGCCGAGGAACGCTGGGCCCTGGCGCTGGTCTATCGCAACGAGCGCCTGCCCGAGGCCCTGGCCTCCTTCCGCGAGGCCGAGTCGATCCTGCGCCGGGCGGGTGAGCGCGCCCCGGAGAGCCTCGATCTACGGAGCCAGCTCCGCATCGTCCTCGGCCACGTCGTCGGCGTCGCCAACCTGACCGGTGATCGCGAGCTGGCCCGCCAGGCGGCGAGCGAGGCCCTCGAGCTGGCCCGGAATCTGGTGGCGGCCCGTCCGGAGGACCTGGGCGGCCGGCGGGCCCTGGCCGAGTCCTGCACCGGGATGGCGCTGGTCGAGATCTCCTCGTTGCGCCCCGAGGACGACCTTGAGAGCCAGCGCGAGGCGATCCGCCGGGCCCTGCATTGGTTCCGTGAGGGCCGTGAGGTCTTCCGGGCCCTCGAGAGCCTGGCGGAGCGGCCGAGCTGGCTCGACGCCAACCTGGCCGCCCAGGACCGCTACATCGCGGTCTGCGAGCAGAACCTGGCCCAGCTCGAGGACTGAGCCGGTGCCGCTCGACCTTGATCGCCGCGCCCGGGCAGCGTTATTCCTGGCGTCCTTCCCCGGACCCGGACGGAACCCATGAAGACCAGCCTCAGCCTCTTCCTCTTGGCGCTCGCGATCGTGTCCTTCGCGGCGCTACGGGCCGGGCAGGCGGGGACCGTGGTCGTCGGGTCGGGTTCGGGCGCGCTCCGCATCCTGCCGACGACCTCCGATCAGATCGACATGCTCAGCGAGCTGGTCGCGCCGGCGCGCATCGTCGCCATGCCGGAGCAGGCCCTCACCTGGTCACGGGTCGCCGAGGACCCGGCCTGGACCTGCCTGCCCACCTTCCCCCGGTTCCAGGCCGAGCTGGTGCTGGACGCGCGCGCCGACCTGGTCCTGGTCTCGCCCTTCGCCGAGCCCGACTCGGTGGCGCGCATCCGCGACTGCGGCCTGCGGGTCGAGGAGCTGCCCATCCGCCGCGACCTGGACGACGTCATCGTCGCCCTGCGCCGGCTCGGTCGGCTGGTGGGAGCGGAGGAGGCTGCCGAGGGCCTGGTCGCCGATCTGATCGCGCGGCGCGATCGGCTGCTCGAGCGCCTGCCACCGGAAGGGGAGCGGCCGCGGGCCCTCGCCTACACCAACTTCGGCTCCGGCGGCTGGGCCGCCGGCCGCGCGACCACGATCGACTGCGCCATGCGGCTCGCCGGTCTGCGCAACGCCGTGGCCGGCCGCGAGGGGCACTTCGAGTTCAGCTTCGAGGAGTTGCTCGCCGCCGATCCGGACCTGATCGTGGTGAGCGGGGCCTTCGGCGAGTCGGAGGACGGGATGGTGGCCCTGCTCGAGAGCGAACCGGCCCTGGCCCGGGCGCAGGCGGTGATCGAGGGCCGCATCCTGCGTCTGCCACCCCGGCTGGCCTCGGCCGGCTCCCAGGAGCTGGTTGCCGCCGCCGAGTTCCTGGCCGCCGAGGTCCGCCGCCTGCGGTCCGAGGGCCGGCTCGGGAGCGGCCGATGAGGTCCCGGTCCCATGTCGTCGTCGCCGGCACGATGGCGGGGCTCCTCCTCGTGCTCCTGGTCGCCTCGCTCGGCGTCGGCCCCGGCGACTCGCTGGACTTCGTCACCGCGATGCGGGGCGCGCGCTCCCTCGTGGGCCTCGGCTCCGAGCTGGAGCCGCTGCTCCAGGCAACCCTCGAGCTGCGGCTCTGGCGCGTGCTCACCGCCGCCGGGGTCGGCGCGGCCCTGGCCCTGTCCGGTGCCTTGCTCCAGGGCGTGTTCCGCAACGCCCTGGCCTCGCCCGGGGTGATCGGCGTCAGCTCGGGCGCGAGCCTCGGCGCCGCCCTGGCGATCCTCGCCCTCGGCGGTGGCGCCGCCATGTCGCTGGGCGCCGGCGGCGGCCGCTTCGCGCCGCTGTTCATCATGCTGAGCGCCTTCCTCGGCTCGGCGGTCGCGGTGACCATCGTGGTCATGCTCGCCGCCCATCGTGGGAGGGTGTCGATGCCGGCCCTGCTGCTCACCGGGATCGCGATCAACGCCTGCTGCGGCGGTCTCCAGGCCGCGATCATGTCGTTCAGCCTCGGCGACTATCAGCTCCTCCGCGCGATCTTCGCCTGGACCTTCGGGACGCTCGACGACAAGGCCGCCCTGCACGTCATGGTCGTCTGGGGCGCGCTGGCGCTGGGCGTGCTGGTGATCCCCTTCGTCGCCACCGAGCTCGACCTGCTCGCCGGTGGCGAGGACGATGCCCGCGGTCTCGGCGTGCGTACCGGGCGGACCCGGGCCTTGGCCGTGGGCGCGGCGGCCTTCGTGGCCGCGGCCGCGGTCGCCGTCGCCGGCCAGATCGCCTTCGTGGGGCTGATCGTCCCGCATCTCCTTCGCGGTCTCTTCGGCCGGGGGCATCGCCAGCTCCTGCCCCTCTGCGTCCTCGGCGGGGCGCTCTTCCTGGTCGGCGCGGAGTTCCTCCAGCTGGTCACGGTGGGCCGTTCGGCCCTGAAACCGGGCACCTTCATGTCGCTCGTGGGTGGCCCCTTCTTCATCGTCCTCCTGCTGCGCCAGCGCCGGGAGTTCCGGACATGGTGACCCTCGAGGCCGAAGCCCTCCATCTCGCCTTCGAGGGCGGCCCCGAGGTCGTCCGCGGCGTCGACCTCCGCCTCGAGGGGGGGCGCCTGGTCGCGCTCGTCGGTCCGAACGGCGCCGGCAAGACCACGCTCCTGCGCGCCCTCGCCGGTCTGCTGCCGTCCGACTCGGGAAGGGTGCTGGTCGATGGCGCCGACCTCGCCACCCTGTCGGCTCGCGAGCGGGCCCGCCGGATCGCCATCGTCCCGCAGGACGGTCAGGCCCTTCAGGGCACGAGCCTGTTCGATTTCGTCCTCGGCGGCCGCTATGCCTGGCGGCGACCCTGGGCGGCGCCGAGCCGGGAGGACGAGGAACGGGTCCTCGCCGCGCTCGCCGAGGCCGAACTCACGGCCCGCCGCGACGATCGGGTCGAGACCCTCTCCGGCGGCGAGCGGCAGCGTCTCCTCCTCGCTCGCGCGCTGGCGCAGGACGCCGATCTCCTGCTGGTCGACGAACCCACGGCCGCGCTCGATCCTCGCCGCCAGCTCTGGGTCTTCGATCGTCTCGCCGAGCAGGCCGGGGCCGGTCGTGGCGTGCTGGTCGTGACCCACGACCTCAATCTCGCCAGCCAGTATGCCGACGAGATCCATCTCCTCGTCGCCGGGCGGATCCGGGCCAGCGGCGCGGCCCGCGACGTGCTCGCGGCCCGGGTCCTGGCCGAGATCTACGGCGAGGACCTCCTGATCGGCGAGGAAAGGGCGGCGCGCTGGGCCGAGCCGCGCCCCTTCATCCTGCCCTGGCGACGCCCCGGCCCGCCGCGGCCCTGAGCCCTACGGCGCGCCGGCCGCCGGCCGCCGGCTGGCCTAGTCTTCTTCGCCCGTTGCGCACGCTCTCCCCCGACGATCCTCCCGGATGCGCAGCCGGCGCTGCGCGGTCCATTCGGAGCTTGAATGCGCAGCCGCTCGGAGCGCCAGCCGCTGGCTGGCCTAGTCCGCCTTCCGGAGCGCGTCGAGCAGGCGGGCGAAGTCGCGGCGGCGGCGATTCGATTCCAGGGCGCGCAGACGCTTCAGGACCAGGGCGCGCAGGCGCAGCTCGCGATGGTAGAGCCGTTCACCGAGCGCGCCCATCGCCATCAGGCAGCGCGGGCCCAGGTCGGCGTGCCAGTCGAGGCCGAAGCGGCGCAACGAGCTGGCCTCGGTGGCGAGATCCTGCAGGCGACCGAGTGCGGTCTGCGCGCGGCGCAGGGGTCGGGTGAAACGCTCCAGGGCCCCGGCATCGAAACAGGCGGCGAAGCACTGCAGCAGGTAGCGGATCTTCTTCACCCGCTTGCGCTGCTCGTGGTAGAGGAGTGCGGGCGAGTCGGGCGCGAGCTCGCGGCCGTGGGCGAAGAAGCGGTCCACGCGCCGCTCGAGCACCTGGCTCAGCTCCTCGCCGAGCCGGGTCGACGTGCTGCTCACCGCGCACCAGTCCTCGCCCAGGGCGTTGCGCCAGTCCTCGCGGAGCCGCCGGTGCTCGGGGGTCGCGAGGCTCTCGCGCAGGCCGGCCCAGGCCTGGTCACGTGCGCGTCCGAGGCGTAGCCGGAGTGGTTCCAGGGCGTCGGCCTCGTCCCAGTGCAGATCGGCGACGATCTGGTCGAAACGCTCCAGCCAGACGTCGAGATCGCGGGCCTCGGAGCCGTGACGACCAAGATCCGCCAGGGGCACCGAGAAGCGGTCGGCCAGATCGCCGGGCGCGGCGTGGCCGAGACCCGAGAGCAGCGCGCGGCTCGTGCGCAACACGACCCGGTAGCGGTGCAGCGCCTCGACGACAGGACCGGCGCGCATGCGCTCCTCCTCGGCATCGAGTCCGCTCTCGAGTTCGAGCAACGCGAGGCGAAGGCCTTCGGCGGCCGGCAGCGACCGGGGATCGACCGGGGTGCCGACCGCGTCGTCGGCGCTGTCGTTTTCGCTTCGAAGCATGACGGGCCCTTCTAACAAGGCGCCGAGCCGCCGGCGATCTTCACCTCCTTCTCACCTACGGCGCAGGCGCGCGGCGAGCTCGCGCTCGATCGTCTCCAGGACCAGGATGCGGGCGAGTCGCTTGTCGTTGGCGGGCAGGACGAACCAGGGCGCCTCCCGTCGATCGGTCGCCGCGAACATCTCCTCGGCGGCGATCTGGTAGTCGTCCCAGCGGCGGCGGTTGCGGTAGTCCTCGTCGCCGATCTTGTGGCGCTTCCAGGGCGTCTCCTCGCGGGCCTCGAAGCGCCGCAGCTGCTCGTCCTGGTCGATCTGCAGCCAGAACTTGAGCAGGATCGAGCCGTGCTCGACGAGCTGGCGCTCGAAGCTCGGGATCTCGTCGTAGGCGCGACGCCAGGCCGCCTCGGTGGCGAAACCCTCGACCCGCTCGACCAGCAGCCGGCCGTACCAGCTGCGGTCGAAGATGGCGACCTTGCCGGTGCCCGGCAGGCGCCGCCAGAAGCGCCAGAGATAGTGGCGAGCGGCCTCCTCGTCGCTCGGCTTGGCGATGCCGTGAACGCGGTAGTCGCGGGCGTCGAGGGCGCCGGCCACGCGGCGGATGCTCCCGCCCTTGCCGGCGGCATCGGGGCCCTCGAAGGCGAGCACCAGGGACCGGCCCTTGCGCCGCATCTGCTCGACCCGGCGGGCCAGGCGCCGCCGGGCGCGGTCCTTGCGGTCGTCGTAGTCGTCGCCGTCGAGCGAGGCCGAGAGGTCGAGGTCGCGGAGGAGTCCGCGGCCGACGGGGCGGGCGTCCGGCCGTGGCGAGGCGACCGGCGCACCGCGTTCGAGCGCCGTCCGCAGCCGATCGCGAATCGTCCGGCCGACGAAGAGGTCGCGGAACTGCGCATCGCTGGAGTCGAGCACCAGCCAGGGTTCGGCCGCCGTGGTCTGGTCGAGGACCCGCTCGGCGACGCGCATCGCCTTGCCGTAGTTCTCGAGGATCTGGCGGTCCTCGTCCTCGAGCCGCCAGTAGGCTTCCGCCTCCTTGCGCGCGGCCTCGAGCTTGCGCCGCGACTCCTTCTTGTCGAGGTGAAGCCAGAACTTGACCAGGACGTAGCCCTCGTCGACGAGCTGCGCCTCGAAGTCGCGCGCGTCGGCGAGGCGCCGGTCGAGATGGCGCGGGCCGATCTCGCCGCGCAGCCGGGCCGCGGCGCAGCGGGTCGCCCAGGCGTCCATGTAGATGCCGATCCGCCCGCGTTCGGGCAGGTCGCGCCAGTAGCGCCAGAAGAAGGGCCGGTCCCGGGCCTGGTCGCCGGGCCGATCGTAGACGTTGACCGCGAGGCTGCGCGGGTCGAGCCACTGGTTGATCCGACCGAGCAGCTCGTTGACCCCCATCCGGTCGTCGCCCTCGATCACCACGATCAGGCCGAAGTCGGCCGCGAACAGGCGCTGCTGCAGGTCGAGCAGCTCGGTGCGCAGCGGGCCCTCGGCCGCGGCGAAGGCCTCCCGGTCCAGGTTGCCCTTGATGGCGATCTCGTCGAGCTTCATGGTTTCGTCTCCGCTTGCTGCCGGACCTCGATGATGCGGCCGGCCTCGAGCATGGTCTTGGCGATGCGTCGGGTCAGATAGAAGACCCGGCGCTGCAGATCGAGGAAGTCCGATTCCGCCCGGTAGACCGGGATCAGGCTCTCGCCGCCCTGGCGCAGGCGGAGCATCAGGTCGTCGCTTGCCGCCTTCATCAGCTCGACCACCTCGCCCTTGCGGCGGACGATCCGGCGGCCCGCCTCGGTCTCGTCCTGGTCGAACAGCTTCTGGAGATCGATCAGCGAGTCGTTCACCAGGTCGACGAGTCGGGTGAGGGGTGCCGGCAAGGTCATGGCCGCGATCGCCCGCTTCTCCCGCGACAGCGTCGCCGACACCGCGACTCCGTTCGTGGCCAGGGTGTCGCCGATCTGCTCGAGGTAGTTCGCGGTCGCCAGGTAGCAGCCGATCAGTCCGGATTCGTCCGTCGCCAGCTCCCTGGTGCTGAGTCCGGCGACGTAGCCGACGATCGCCGCGTGCAGACGGTCGATGTCGTCGTCGCGTTCGCCCAGCTCGCGGACCGCGTTGGGACCGGCGGCCACGGCGGCGGGGAAGGCGCCGGCATAATCGCGGACGATCCGCGTCAGGTGGCCGAGTTCGAGCCGCACCCGGAAGAGGGCGAGGGCGGGAGTCTTGAGGAGGAGCGGGTCGAGGAAGCGTGGCGCGCCGCTTTCGACCTCCGGCCGGTCCTTGACCAGGACGGTCAACAGGCGGGCCAGCGGCCTGGTGAAGCCGATGAACAGGAGCAGGTTGGCGATGTTGAAGATGCTGTGGGCGTCGGCGATCCGGCGTGGCGCGGCGGCGGCCATCGCGGCGAGATCCTCGCCGGCGGGAACCAGAAGGACGACCAGCTCCTCGAGCAGCGGCAGGGCCGGCAGCCAGAGCAGGGCGCCGATCAGGTTGATGACCACGTGGGCCAGGGCCGCCCGTCTGGCGTCGGCGCTCTTGCCGAGCGCCGCCAGCCAGGCGGTGACGCAGGTGCCCACGTTGGCGCCGAGGATGATGGCGATGCCGGTCTCGAGCGGGATCAGGCCCTGGGAGGCAAAGATGATCACCAGACCGGTCGTGCCCGACGAGGTCTGGATCATCGCGGTGAACAGGGCACCGGCCAGGAGGGCCGCCCAGGGTCGATGGATGGCGGCGAGCAGGGCGGTGAAGGTGTCGTGGTCGCGGAAGGGGCCGGTGGCCTCGGCCATGATGTTCATGCCCAGGAAGATCAGGCCGAGACCGAGGAGGCCGCGGCCGCCGCGACTGATCGCCGGGCGGCGGCCGAGGAAGCCGGCGAAGAAGCCGACCGCCACCAGGGCGAGCGCGACCCGGGTCACCTTGAAGGCGATCACCTGCGCCGTGATGGTCGTGCCCACGTTGGCGCCGATGATGATCCCGATCGCCTGGGCGAGGCTCATCAGCCCCGACGAGACGAAGCCGACCACCAGCACCGTGGTCACCGAGGACGACTGGATCACCGCGGTGACGAAGACGCCGGTCAGGGCCGCGCGCAGGGGGTTGGCGGTGAGGCGGGCGAGAATCGCGCGCATGCTGCCGCCGGCGAGGAGCTTCAGGGCATCGGTCAGGAGCTCCATGCCGAGGAGGAAGACCGCGAGCCCGCCCGCGAGGCCGACGGCGAGCGGCAGCATCGCCAGGTCGGCCGCGATCAGGACGGGCTCGGCGGTCATGAGGCGTCCTCGTCCCGCGGCAGACGCACGCTGTCCTCGTCGATGATGCAGCCGCCGCGCGCGGCGAGCAGGTCGACGCCCGCCTGGAGGTAGCGGAGCATCCGGGCGCTGGTGCGGCTGTAGCCGAGGACCCGCGAGATCTCGCGCAGGAGCTCGTCCGCCGGCAGCGCGATCTGGCTGGCGATGACCTCCGCGGCGGCCAGGGCGATCTCGGCCGGGTGGATGTGCTCGGCGTCGCGCGGCGAGCCCCGCTCGGGTGCCAAGCGGAAGCTCGACACGTCGTCGGCGCCACGGCCGGCGGCGAAGAGGAAATCCTGGTCGCGGCCGAGCCGCGCGGCGTCCTCCAGCGCCTGCAGGCGCTCGCCGAAGATCCGCTTGACCTTGTGGGTGATGCGCTCGATGCCGGCGGCGCGGGCGACCCGGCGGATCACCAGTTCGTGATGCACCGGCCACTCGGCCTCGACCACGGCCAGCATCATCTCGTCCACCATGCTCGAGGCGCGGGCCTCGTCGAGATCGAGCTGGCGAAGCTTGAGCGGGGTCTCGACGTACTCGTTCCTCGCCGCGGCCGGAGCGGGATTCTGGAGCCGCTCCGGCTCCGGCCCCTCCGGTCCGTCATCGGCTTCGGGGACGGCTTCGGGTTCGATCGGAACCAGGGCCGGCGGCTCGACCGGCTCCGTGGTGGCGGCGGTCGGCGGGTCGAGCGCCGCGTCGGTCACGGCGTCGGCCTGCGGGTCGTCGGCTGGCGCCTCCTCGGGGTCCGGCACCGCGGCCGGCTCGTCCGCGGCCGTCGTGCCGGTCGGCTCGGGCACGAGGAGGGCCTCGATCCGCGCCAAGAGACGCCCCAGCTCGCGCTCGGGGTCCTGGTACCAGTCCTGCGACCAGATCCGCGCCAGCCGCCAGCCGAGCGCGCCGAGAACCCCCTCGCGGATGCGGTCGCGATCGCGGGCGCTGGCGGCGTCGCGATAGGCCAGGCCGTCGCCGAGGAGACCGAGCAGGTGGCGCTCGGGGGCGCGCGGGTCCCGGACGGCGACGTCGATGCGGAAGCTCGAGCAGCCGAGGTTGCGATCCACCTGGAAACCGCGGGCCTCGAGGGCCTCCGCCACCGCGTCCTCGAAGGGCCGGGCGCTGCGCCGGCCATGGCCGGCCACGACCTGGTCGCCGAGCGCGCGCGGTCCGCGTTCGGCGTACTCGAGGAAGGACTTGAGATGGCCGACACCCAGGGCCTGCGACCGGGCCAGGTCGATCTGCTCGGGCCGGAGCGAGGCGAAGACCAGGAGCTCGCGCCGGGCCCGGGTGATCGCGACGTTGAGCCGGCGTTCGCCACCCTCGCGATTGAGCGGGCCGAAGTTCATCGACAGCTTGCCCTGGGCGTCGGGGCCGTAGCAGATCGAGAACAGGATCAGATCGCGCTCGTCGCCCTGAACGTTCTCGAGGTTCTTGACGAAGATCGGCTCCTCGCTCTCCTCGGCCAGGATCAGGTCGATCTCGGCGCGTTCGCGCCGCGCCTGGTCGAGCAGGTCGAGGATCAGGTCCTGCTGCGCCTTGCTGAAGGCCACGACACCGATGCTCCGGCTCTCGCCCGGAGTCTCGAGGCGCCGGATCAGCTCGGCGACGACGGCGCGGGCCTCGGCTTCGTTGGTGGCGGTGTCGGAGCGGTCGTAGCAGCCCGCGACCGGCACCAGGGCGACGCCGCGAGCGCTCTCCTGGCCGGCCGGCGAGGGGAAGGTCTGCAGCCGGCCGTCGTAGTAGTGATGGTTCGAGAAGGCGATCAGGCCCTCGTGCCGGCTCCGGTAGTGCCACAGGAGGCGCAGGGACTTGAGCCCACCGGCCTCGCATTCATCGAGGATCGACTCCAGCTCCTCGACCATCTCCTCGTCGACTTCCTCCTCGCCCGCGCGCTCGAAGAAGCTGGTCGGCGGCAGCTGGCGTGAATCGCCCACCACCACCGCCGCCCGGCCACGTGCCAGGGCGCCGATCGCGTCCCAGACCGGGATCTGCGAGGCCTCGTCGAAGATGACCAGATCGGCGCGGGGGAAGTCGGGGCCCAGGTACTGGGCGACGCTGAGCGGACTCATCAGCAGGCAGGGCTTCAGCCGCGGCAGCAGCTCCGGCAGACTCTCGAAGAGCTTGCGGATCGGCAGGTGGCGCCGCTTCAGTTTCAGCTGCCGTTGCAGGATGCCGACCTCCGATCGAGCCGACACCTGCCGTTCGAAGCCGGGCGCCCGGGCCGCGATCCGTGCCCGCAGCTCGTCGCGAGCGAGATCCATGTGCTGGCGGTCGAGGGCGCGGAAGCTCTCGATCAGACGCTCGTGCTCGCGGCTCGAGAAGCGGAGGAGGAGGTCGCTCGCCTCGAGGCGGCGGTCGAGCCAGGCCTCGAGGTAGCTCTTCTCGAAGACCTCGGCGGCCTCGTCCGGGGCGATGCGGCCGCGGGCGAGCGCCAGGGCGAGCGGTCCGAGGCCACGTTCCGCGCCTTCCCGGCGCAGGCGCGCCCAGTGGCACCAGGGCTTGAGATCGCGCAGGCCGGCGCGCAGACGGCCGGCGAGCCGGTCGACCGCCGCCACCAGACCCTCGGCCTCGGGGTCGAGGCCCTCCTCGGAGTCGAATTCGGTCAGCGACTCGAAGTCGCCGAGCCGGCGGTCGAGGCCGTCGCCAGCGGCGACCATGCGTTCCAGGAGGCGGCGCCGCGGGTTGCCCGCCAGGACCAGCTCGCGGTCGCGAGTCACCAGGGCGAGCAGACGCTCCCTGAGGTTCGTCGACTCCACCGCCGCCAACTCGCTCCAGGCCGAGCGGAAGCGGCCGGCCCAGTCGAGGACGGCGGCGAGCTGCTTCCAGTCGGCCCGGCCGGCGCGCCAGTGACGGCCGAAGAAGTGGGCCTCGTCGGAGCCGGGAGCCGCGAGCAGCATGTCCTCTTCGCGCAGCTTCCGGAGTCGCTGCAGGTCGGCGATCAGGCTGTCGTCGTCGGGCAGGCGGCCTCGAGCCTGGGCGCGCAGGCCGCGACGGACCAGGAAGGAGCGGATGCGGGACAGGGGCCAGAACGACTCGCGGGCCCGCTGGAGGGCGTCGAGCTGCGGCCCCGGGTCGGCGGTGAGCATGCCTTCCTGCCAGCGCCGCAGCAGCTCGGCGCGCAGCTCGTCCCGGGCCAGGCCGCGGGCGATCGCGGCGCGCAAGGCCTGGACCTGACGCTCGAAGTCCGGCTCCACGAGCAGGTCGCGCTCGGCGCCGGGGCAGTCGAGGACCAGACGGAGGATGGCCACGAGTGCCCCGATGTCCGAGCGGTCGAGGCTCGCCGCGGCGGTCTCCTCGAGTTCGAGCAGCGTGGCCGCGGAGACCAGGGCCTGGCGCCACTCCTCGGCGGCGGCCTCGAGCGCATCGAGGGCGTCGCCGATCTCGCGGCCGAGCCTCGGCGTCCAGTCGCCGCGCCCCAGACCGCGCAGCGGATGTGTGGCGAGGTCGTCCAGCTCGGTCGTCGCGGCGCCCAGGGCCGCCGCGAGTTCGCGCCGCTCCTGGAAGGCCGCGCCTTCGAGATCGCGGTCGAGTCCCTCGCCCAGCTCGACGCGATCGCGGGCGCGCATCGCGATCAACCGGGCCGTGGCGTCGAAGATCGACGATCCGGGTTCATGCCGGCGGTGGATCTCGGCGACGTAGGCGTTCAGGGCCGCGCGGCGGCCGGCGAGATCGACGCAGCGGCGTTCCCAGTCCGCGGGTGCCTGCGTGCCCGTCTCCTCGATCGCCTGGCGGAGCTGTTCCAAGACGTGGCGCTTCGAGCTCTTGTTGGAGTGCAGCTCGAGGCAGGCGCCGGCCAGGCCGATGCGCGAGAGCCGGGCGTGGACGACGTCGAGGGCGGCCATCTTCTCGGCGACGAAGAGGACCCGCAGTCCCTTGGCCAGGGCCTGCGCGATCAGGTTGGCGATGGTCTGCGACTTGCCGGTGCCGGGCGGGCCCTGGAGCACGAAGCTGCGCCCGGAGCTCGCCGCGACCACCGCCGCGAGCTGCGAGGAGTCGGCGTCGAGCGGGCAGAAGACCTCCTGGGGCGGCAGGTCGCGGTCGAGGTCGAGGGCGTCGCCGTAGTCGGCCTCGGGTTCGAAGCTCCGGCCAGGCTGATCGACCAGGTGGCGGACGATCGGGCTGCCCTTGAGCGACTCCGCGTGCAGCTCGAGATCCTGCCACATCAGGAACTTGTTGAAGGAGAACAGACCGAGCGCGCTGCTCTCGATCAGGTCCCAGCGCGGCAGGTCGACGATCGCCGCCCGGACCCGGCGGAAGATGGCCTCGATGTCGAGGCCGCTGTCGTCGACCGGCAGCTCGTCGAGCCCCTCGATCTCGAGCTGATGGTCGCGGCGGAGCTTTTCGAGCAGGGTCACGTTGATCCGGGCCTCGTCCTCGGCGAGACGGAGGCGGAACTCGCTGCGCGCGGAGCGACGCAGCAGCTCGACCGGGAGCATCAGGATCGGCGCCCGGCGTTCCTGGTCGCTGCTTTCGGTCTCGTACCAGGAGAGGAAGCCGAGCGCGAGATGCAGCGTGTTGGCGCCGGTCTCCTCGAGGTCGCTACGAGCCGCCCGCTGGATCTCGACCAGGCGACGCTCGTGCTCCTCCGCGCCCAGCTCGCCGTGCAGGCGACCGGCGCGCATCTCCTCGACCAGGAAGGAGCGCAGGGCATCCTCCTGCATGCGTTCGGTCATCACCGCGAGGTCGCGTGGGCTGCTCTCGTCGGCGAGGGCGGGACGGGGCAGGAGGCTGAATTCGCCGCCCTCGGCCAGTCGGTCCTCGAGCGCGGCCGCGTCGGGCACGCTCAGGGCGAGGGTCTTCTTGGTGGCGCGGAAGTTGAGCAGGCGGTTGCGCAGGGAGAGGTCGAGCAGGCGGCGCTTCCAGCGGTCGAGGCGGGTCTCGCGGCGACCGCGTCCGGCGACCGGCTCCGGTCCGGCCGGCGCCGTTCCGGTCATCTCCGCGACCAGGTCCTCGTCGGCCTCGGCTTCCGGGACCTCGTCGAGACCGAGCGTGCGGATGACGCCGGTGTCGAGGAGCTGCGTGGCATCGAGCTCCTCCTCGCGCCGCGGCAGATCGAGGCGCGCCGGCAGCGGCCTGATCTTCAGGCGTCGGGCACAGGCGATGTCGATCGCCAGGATGAAGTCCTCGTCGCGCTCGAGATGGCGGCGTGCCTCGGCGCGGGCGCGTTCGAAGTCGTGGCCGCTCTTCTGCGTCACCATGGTCGACTCGATGACGAGCAGGTCGCCGAGGTCGATCCGCTTGCGCAGACGGGCGGCGTCGTCGATGGTCGGCTCCGGATAGTTGAGCTCGCCGGTCCAGGCGGCGATGAAGGCGTGGCCCTTGACCAGCACGACCAGCGGGTTGAAGCCGGCCTGCTCGAAGGCGGCGGCCAGCAGAAGGCTGAGGTCGAGGCAGTTGCCGAGCCGGTGCTCGAAGACCGCCCCCGGCAGCCGGACCTTCTGGCCCTGCTCCTCGAAGCTGGCCGCGACGCCGACGTAGGAGATCTCCTGGGCGGCCAGGGCATCGTAGATGGCCCGCATCTCACGCAGGGCCCGCTCGGGAGAGCCCGACTGGTAGCCCTCGATGTTGCCGGAGCCGTCGCGGGTCGCGAGCAGTCGCTGGGCCGCCGCGAGCAGACCGTCGATCCCGGGGTGATTGGGCTGGATGAAGGCGGCGATCATCTCCGGCAGCGAGCCGGCGCCGGCCCACTCGTTGTGGGCCAGGATCTCGATCGGCGCCTGGATCTGCCGGCAGCGGTCGCCGCTGGTGAGCTGGATCTCGAGCCGCGTCTTCTCGCGTTCGGTCCGCGCCGCCAGGCTGCGCGGGTCGAGGTCGAGGTCGAGACGCTCGAGGAGGAACTCGCCGCCGGGCGGCAGCCGATCGATGCGCAGCCGCTTCTCCTCCGAGACGTCGCCCGCGATCCGCAGGCCGAGGACGATGTCGTCGACCGCCTCGTCGCCGCGGTTGATCAGGCGCAGGCGCTTGATCACCGGGACGTCGTTCTGCTGCATCGCGAAGTTGACCCGGCGATCGTGGTCGATCTCCAGGTCGATGGGACAGTTTTCCCAGTCACGCGGCTCGGGCGGGGCGATCCGCGCAGCGGCATCGGGTTCGGGATCGAGGGCGCTCGGCCGCGGCTGGTCCTGGTCCTGCATTCTCGCTGATCCTGAAGGCGACTCCCCGACGCCGACGGCCGGGCCCGGGATTATACGCCGCGAGGCGCGGGCCGGCAGGCGTCATCGGGAGCGGTTCAGCCCTGGGCGAGGCGGCGTGGGCCTTCGCCCTCGAGGACCGAGCCGACGGCCACCATCTGGTCGGCGTGGCAGACCAGGATGTCGTCGATGCTCACGACGCCGGCCAGGCGGCCATCCTCGCCGACGACGGGCAGGCGCCGGACGCCGTTGGCGCGCATGACCTCCAGGACGCCGTCGTTGCTGGCGCCTATGTCGATCGTGGCGAGCTCCGTGGACATGATCTCCTCGGCCTGGGTCCGGCTCGGATCGAGTCCGCGCGCCAGGACCCGGATCACCAGGTCGCGGTCGGTGATCACGCCGATCGGCCGGCGGTCCTCGTCCACGACCACCAGGCAGCCGACGTTGCGCTGGTGCAGGCGGGTCGCCAGCGCCACGACGGTCTCGCTCGGGCGCGCGACGTCGACGTCTCGTTCGCAGATGCGATGGAGAGGCATGGTTCGACTCCTCAAAGCGGACGACATGACGTGAAGCATCAGCAAAGACCGGGCCGCCCGACAAATTCTCGCTCGAAGCTGCTCCCCGCCCGGCCGGAGTCTATCCTCGGGGTTGTGGTTGGTCCCGCGCCGCGGCGAGCGTAACAATCGTGTGGCGGCCGTTCTCCGGTTCGCCCTCCGCGCCGGGACCGCCCGGCCCTCGCTGCCCGAAAAGGACTGAAGCATGACCACCCCCGGCAAACCCTCCGTCCTGAAGCGCCTGTTCCGCTTCCTCCTCGTCTTCCTGGTCCTCCTCGTGGCCCTGGTGGCCCTGGCCCCGACGCTCTTCTCGGGCCTGATCCGCGATCGGATCGTCGCCGCCGCCAACGAGCGACTCGACGGCCGCCTCGAGCTGGCCGAATTCTCCTTCGGCTGGACCAGCGGCCTCGAACTCGGTGGGGTCGAGCTGCACCGGACCGGGGCTAAGGACCCGGCCCTCGCGATCGAGGAGGCCCGCGCCTCCGTCGACCTGATGGCCGCGCTCTCCGGTCGCTATCTGATCGAGGATCTCGCGCTGCAGGGCGTCACCCTGCGCGTTCGACGCGACGAGCGGGGGATCGACTGGACCGACGTCATGAAGCCGGGGCCGAAGTCCGGGGAGGAGGAGGGCGGGGGCGAGCTGCCGGAGTTCCGTATCGCCGGCAAGCTCAGCGGTCTGCGTGTGATCTACGAGGACGAGGCCCTGGGCGCCCCGATCGAACTCGCCGACCTGACGATCGACTTCAGCAGCGCGCGCGACGAGGCCGCCCGCGCCCATCTGTCCGGTCCCGAGGGGCTCGCGGCCGAGGTCGAGGCCACGATCTTCGGTGCCGGCCGGGTTCTCGCCGCCGACGCGATCCGGGCCTCGGGCAAGATCGCCATGAGCGGCGCCGATCTGGCCCGCTTCGCCCGTGGTCTCGAGCAGCTCGTGGTCATCGACGGCGGCCGGCTCGCGCTCGACCAGACGTTCACCTGGGCCGGCGGCGCGCTCGACCTCGAGGGGCGGGTCGAGGTCGAAGGCCTGGCGGCCCGGCAGGAGGCCAATCGGATCGGCCTCGCCAGGGCGAAGATCGGCAACGACCTCAACTACTCGGCATCGGGCACCGCCGGACGCTTCGATCTCGATCTCGCTTCGCTCAGCATCAGCGGTCTGCCCCGGCAGCAGGCGCCGCTCGAGCTGGCCCGCGTGGTCCTCGGACTGGCCATGCCGGCGATCGGCAGCTACCGCGTCGAGGCCGGGACGATCGAGATGCCGGCCGGCAAGGTCGATCTCTCCGGCGACCTGCGTCCGGAAGGAGCGAGCGGCCTCCAGCTCGGGGGCGAGCTGGACGTCGCCGAGATCACCAAGCTCTTCGCCGGCCTGCCCCGCATCGAGGGCAAGCTCCGGCTGAAGGGCGAACTCGCGCGTGACGGCGATCAGCTGCGCCTGCGCGGCAGTCACCGGATCGCCGACTTCGCCGCGCGCGAACTCGGTGCCGGGGTCCCGGACATCCGCGGCGAGACCATCGGGCTCGATCATGACGTCCTCATGGTCGACGGCCGCTACGACCTGAATCTCGTCGCCCTCGACTCGAGCTTCGCCAAGCTCCGGCTCGAGGGTCTGCGCTACCTGGCCGAGGGCAACCGCCTCGAGAACTTCGGCGGCAAGCCGAGTCCCGTCGTGGGCTCGCTCGACCTGAAGCGGCTCGACGCCCTGGCCGGCGACCTCCTGCCCGTCGACCTCGAGGGTCGCGCCGACCTGGTCGCCAACGTGACCAGCCGGTCGGGCAAGGAGGCCCTGGTCCTCAGCCTGGTCGCCGATGGCCTGGCCATGCGCGGTGGTCCGCTGGGCGAGGAAGGGCTGCGCCCGGGGCGCACCCGGCTCGACCTCGATCTGGACGACCTCGCCCAGGCGGCCGCGAGTCCGATCCGGCTCAGCGCCAGGAGCGATCTCTTCGATCTCACCGCCGACTGCAAGCTCGCGAGCGATCCGAGCGCGGCCTTCGGTTACACCGGCCCGGTCCGGCTGGCCGGCAAGGCGCGGCTCGACCAGCTCCTGGCCCCCTTCTTCACTGCCGCCCAGTTCGGTCGGACCGATCTCGACCTCGCCCTCGGGCTCGGCGCTCGCGGCATCGATCCGATCCGCCTGCGGGTCGACGACAAGGCCCTGGCGGTCGACGGCAGCGGCAAGCTCGAGCGGGTCGACGGGCGCGAGAACCTGTCGTTCGCGGTCGCCTCGGGGCGCTACCAGACCGCCGAGGGGGCGCTGGTCGGTCTCTCCGGCGGCGATCTCCGCTTCGCCCGCGACCTCGACGACGATGGCCTCGACCTCGACCTGAAGATCGCCCGGCTCCAGACCAGGAGCGCCGCGGCAGGCGCGACGATGGTCGACGCCGGTGCCCTCGCGTTGCGAGCGAAGGGCCGCTACGACGCAGTCAACCAGGAGGCCGCCCTCCAGGTCAGCGAGTTCAAGGCGGGCGGGGCCGATCTGCGCGGCGATCTCGACTGGAGCGAGGCCGGCGGACTCGCCCGGCTGAAGCTGGACGGCAAGATCGACTGGGCCGCGCTGGCGAGCCGGTTCCTGACCCTCGTCGACCCGGCCGCGCGGGGCCAGGGTGAGGGACAGGTCGCGGTCGAGCTGAGCAGCCGGGACGGCAAGCTCGAACATGGCACCGGGCGGCTCGCGCTGACGGTGCCGTCGCTGTTCATCGAGGGTTGCGACCTCTCGGCGCTCGATCTCGCCGCCGCCATCAACGAGGGCAAGGGCAAGATCGAGAAGGGTGAGGCGCGGCTCAACGGCGGCACCGTCGCGCTCGGCGGCGACATCGACCTGACCCTCGCCGAACCGCAGTTCGGCAGCCGCTTCAGCGCCAAGGACGTGCGCCTGGTCAAGGAATGGCAGCCGGCGATCGCCCGGGTCATCCCGATCTTCGCCGGCGTCGGCGTCGAGTTCGCGGGCGTGGTCGACGCCGACGCGGACCTGCGAGGTCAGGGCGCGACCTGGGATGCGATCAGCAAGGTCCTGAACGGTAGCGGCGGCCTCAGCCTCCGCCAGGGACGGGTCGAGAGCTCGCCGATCCTCGACGTGCTCGGGGCGGCGCTCGGCTTCAATCCCGACCTGGCGATCAACGACCTGGTCACGAAGTTCACGGTTCAGAACGGCGGCCTGCACCAGGACGGACTGGAGATCAAGACCGGCGTCGTCGACCTGCGGCTCGGCGGTACGACCTTCCTCGACGGACGCCTCGACTACGAGCTGGGCCTGAAACCGGTCGCGAAGGAGCCGGCGCGCTGGCAGCAGTTCGTCGCCCTGGTCGCGGCGGACGGCTATCTGCCCTTGCGGCTGGGCGGCACCGTCACCAGCCCGTCGCCGAAGCTGCCCGACCCCACCGAGCTGATCCGTCGCAGCGCCGAGGACGCTCTCCGCAAGGGGCTGAACGACATCCTCGATCCGAAGAAGAAGGACCCGAAGACCGGCGAGGAGGAGAAGCCGAAGAATCCTCTCGGCGGCCTGATCGACGTCCTGGGTGGCAAGAAGGACAAGAAGAAGGACTGATGCCGATTGGGGGATTTCGCCCCGGTGCCGCCCCGCCCTCCGGGCGGGGTTTGTGCGCGAGGCCCGCGCCTTGTATCTTGCCGATCGACGGCCGTCAGCCGGGAGGATCGGGATCCATGCGCGCGTGACGCGGCGCCGGAGGGCGGTCCCTGGCGGCTTCCAGACGCCAAGCGAGCTGGACGATCGTCCGGCCGGAGGAACCGAGGACCAGCGATGCAACTCCAGAACATCATGAAGACCGACATCGTCATCACTCATCCCGATGAGTCCGCCGAGGGCGCCTGGGAGCTGATGCAGATGAAGCGATGCCACCACCTGCTCGTCGTCGGCGACGCCGGGCTCGAGGGTCTGATCTCGGAGCGCGATCTCGGGGGCAAGAAGGGCGAGGAGCTGCGCAAGGATCGCAAGGTGAGCGACCTGATGACCCGGGACGTGATCACGGCGACGCCGTCCACCACGCTGCACGAGGCGGCGGACATGATGCGCGGTCACACCATCGGCTCCCTGCCGATCATGGAGGACGGCAAGCTCTGCGGGATCATCACGGTCTACGACATGCTCAAGATCCTGGCGGGTAGTCGCGAGTAGCCATGTCCGAACTCACCGTTCGGCTCCACGATCGTGATGCGGCCGGGCGGACCTACGTCTATCCCGTGGTGTCGAGACGGGCGCGCGGGGTTTCGATCGGCGTCAACCTGAATCCCAATCGGGCCTGCAACTGGCGCTGCGTCTACTGCCAGGTCCCCGGCCTCGTCCGCGGGCGCGGCCCGGCCATCGATCTCGCCCTGCTCGAGAGCGAACTCGACAGCATGCTCCGCGAGGTGCTCGAGGGCGACTTCATGGAGCGCCGGGTGCCCGACCCCGCCATGCGTCGCCTGAACGACGTCGCCTTCTCGGGCGACGGCGAGTCGACCACCTCGCCGGATTTCGGCGCGGCGATCGAGGTCGTCGCCCGGGTCCTCGAGCGGCACCAACAGACCGGCCGGATCAAGGTGGTGCTGATCACCAACGGCTCGATGGCGCGTCGCCCCGAGGTGCGCGCGGGATTGCGGCGACTCGCCACCATCGGTGGCGAGGCCTGGTTCAAGTTCGATCGCGGGCGCGACCTCGACATCCAGCGCACCAACGACGTGACCATCGGGGTCGAGGCGCATCTCGAGAACCTGCGCGCCACGCTGGCCGAGATCCCCTGCTTCATCCAGACCTGCATGTTCGCGCGCGCCGGCGCGCCGCCCGACGAGGACGAGCTGGCGGCCTGGCTCGATCTCCTGCGCCGGCTGCTGGCCGAAGGGCTGCCCCTGCGGGGCGTGCTCCTCTACGGCCTGGCGCGCGCCTCGCACCAGCCGGAGGCGCCGACCCTGGCCCAGCTCCCGGTCGACTGGATGGAGGCCCTGGGCGAACGCGTCCGGGCCCTCGGTCTCGGCTGCCAGGTCTCGGCGTGACCGCCGAGGTCCAGGTCTTCCTGCTGCGGGCGATCAACGTCGGCGGCCGCAACAAGCTGCCGATGGCCTGGCTGATCGCCCTGTTCGAAGAACTGGGCTGCCCGGGCGCCCGGACATACATCCAGAGCGGCAACGTCATCGCCCGCGTCGAGGCCGGCCTGGCTCGTCGCCTGCCGGCGCTGATCGGGGCCGCGATCGAGGAGCGCCTCGGCTTCCGCGTGCCGGTGATCCGCCGCAGCGGTCGCGAACTGGAGCGGCTGGTCGCGGGCAATCCCTTCCTGATCGAAGGTCGTGATCCGGCGGAGCTGCATCTGAGCTTCCTCGGCGCCGCGCCCGCCGCGGCCGCCCGCGCGCGCCTGGCCGAGGACTGGCGTCTCGCCGGCGACTACCGGCTCGCGCGTCAGGACCTCTATCTGGCCCTGCCCGACGGCGTCGCCGGCTCGGGGCTCGACAACGCCTGGCTCGAGCGCCGGCTCGGGGTCGAGGCGACCACGCGCAACTGGCGGACCTGCCTCGCGCTGCTCCGCATGGCCGGCGAGATCTGATCGAGGACGTCCTCAGTCGCCGGGCAGGACGATCCGCAGGTCCTCCTGTCCCGCCCGCAGGTCGTCCACCACGACCGGTGGCTTCTGGTCCTCCGAACCCTCGATCGTCACCCGCCCCCAGGGGCCGGTGTTCGGCCGGTAGGCGGTGACCCGGTAGCGCTGCCCCTCGTCGAGGCCGGAGAAGCCGAAGCGCCCCTCCTTGTCGCTGCGACTCCGCCCGAGGAGGTGCCGGCCCGAAGTGATCGCGCGGACGCCGCCGTCGGGCAGGAGGATCTCGCAGACCAGGACGCATCCGGGACAGGGGCGGCCCTGCGCATCGACGAGGATGCCGCGGATCGACAGGTTCCGGCGCAGATCCAGGACCAGGGTCCGGGTCTCCTCGCCGTCGAGGATCAGCCGGTCCTGGAAGTCGGCCGGCAGGACGTCGCCCTCGAGACGGTCGAGCATGAGGCCCCAGCGCCCGGCCGCCAGCCCCTCGAAGCGGAAGGCCCCGGTGGCGTCGCTGACCGCCGCCAGGTCGACGCGCTTGGGCGTCTCGGCGAGCGGCGAGCGCCGCCCGGAGACCTCGCGGCGGAGGTTGATCTCGGCGCCGGCCAGGGGCGACCCGTCGGCCCGGCGGATCAGACCCTCGAGGCACGAGCCGGTCTTCATGACCAGCTCGATCGGCGCCGCGCCGACCGTGCCGGGGGCCAGACCGTAGGTGCCGCCGCCGGGGAAGTCCGGATGTTCGGCCTCGATCTCGATGGCCCGATCCCGATCCAGGCCGCGGATCTCGAAGCGTCCTTCGCCGTCGCTGACGCAGTCCAGGTCGTCGGCGAGCATCAGGCTCAGGTCGTCGCGCAGGGCCGTGGCGTCCTGAGGGCCCCAGCGCAGGATCGCCCCGGCGACGCCCCGGCCACGGCCATCGACCACGCGTCCGACCTGCCGCAGACCGGCGGTCATCGGGACGACCTGGTCGACGATGACCTGACCGGCCTCGATCAGCGTCGGGCTCGTCGACCCGCCGCGGAGATCCTTGCGGGACGGTGCCTGGACCATCCGGTGGTCCGGCGCCATCGCCATGAGCGTGAAGGGGCCGGGCGCCACGCCGTCGAGCACGAAGCGACCCTCGCCGTCACTGATCCGGGCGCTTCGGGCGCTGATCAGGGCCATCTCGGAATCGCCGCTGCCGAGCGCGAAGACCCGCGCCCCCGCGATGCCCTCGCCACTGCTGGCGTCGACCACGCGGCCCTCGATCCGGCCGCCGCCGCGCATGTGGATGTCGAGCCGTTCGGGCAGGCGCCCCTGCTCGTCCGGAGCCAGCATGATGATGGAGAAGGGACCATTGTCGATCCGCAGGCCGGGTTCCGGGACCACCTGGAGCCCTTCCTTCCAGGCGACCAGGATCGCGCGCTCGCTGGAGAGACCCTCCAGCCGGTAGTGGCCGTCCGCGTCGGTCTGCGTCGAGGTCAGGATCGGCGCCTTGCCGAACGCGGCCAGGTGGACCTCGGCCAGGGGCTTCTCGCTGCCCTGTTCGCGCACGCGCCCCTCCAGGGCCTGGCCCCGCTCGAGGCGGATCTCCACCGGCTTCCCGTCCGCGATCCTGATCGAGTCGCCCCAGGGCGCGAAGCCCTCGGCCCGGCACATGACCATGTTGCGACCCTCGCCGCAGCCCTCGATGACGAAGCGGCCCTCGCCGTCGCTGCGTGCCTTCTGGGTGCGGAACTGGCCCGGGATGTCGCGCCCCTTCGCCAGGGCGGCGACCAGCGCGCCGGCGACCGCCTCGCCGGCCTCGTCGCGGACCAGGCCCCTCAAGGCGATGCCCGGCCCCAGCACGAGTTCGACCTCCTCGGCGGCCTGGCCCGCGCGCAGCCGGATCCGGTTCGAGAAGGCCGTCTGCCGGCCGGTCGCCTCGGCCACCAGGCCATAGACGCCGGCGGCGTTGAGGGGAAAGCTGAACCGTCCCTCCGCGTCGCTGGTCGTTTCGTCCAGGGCCTCGTCCTCCGCCATGAAGGACTCGACCAGCGCCTTGATCCGCAGGGGACTGAGGTCGTCGAGATCCTGGTTGGGCATGAGGCGCACCCGGCCGCCGGCGACCGGCCGGCCCTTCTCGTCCCGCAGCCGGCCCCGGATCTCCATGGCCGTGACCAGCTCGAGGTCGCCGAGGTCGCGGAGCTCGTTCTCGGCCAGCTCGAGGCCCGCGATCTCGGCCGAGACCAGGCCCTCGGCCTCGGCGCGCAGGCGGAGCCCGGGACTCGCGGCCGGCGCCTCGATCCGGAAGCGTCCCTCCCGGTCGCAGGTCACGCTGCCCAGGGCCTCGCCGCCGGGGCCGCGCAGGACGACGCGGGCGGTCGGGACCGGGGCCTGGTCGAGGGCCCGGAGGACGCGGCCGCGCAGGCCGCAGGACATGGCCTTCGGGGTCGCCGTCGCGTCACCCGGCCCGAGGTCGCCACCGGAGTCCCGTCGGGGCCGGGACTTCGATTCCTGCTCCCCGGTCGTCGCGGGGGCGCTCCCGTTCGAGTTCTCCAGGTCGCCCTCGCCATCGTGGCCGAGGAAGCCGACCAGGGCCCAGCCGCCGAGACCGAGAACGAGCGCCATCGCCAGGAAGAGCAGCCGTCTGTCCATCGTGGATCCTCCGCCTTCGACCAGGAAGGTCGAGTATAGCCCGTGGCGGGGGGGCAGGGCGCGTTCGTTCTGCGGGAGGAAGGCCCGACGGTGACCGGAATGTCGCCGGGGGGCCGTGGACGGGTTCCGAGGTCGGAGCGGCCCTCAGAGGCCGAGGAAGAGGATGCCGGCGGCGCCGACCGCGATCGCGAGCCCGGCCAGGGCATGGGCGTGGCGCTCGAAGGCGCGCGTCGGCAGGAGATCCAGCCCCTTCAGCCCGAGGAAGACCAGCGCGAGCATCGTCGCCAGGGTCACCACGGCGAAGACCGAGACCACCACGATCGCGGTGGCCAGATCGGCCTTGAGCGCCGGGTAGAGGAGGATCGGGATCAGCGGTTCGCAGGGGCCCAGGGCGAAGATGATGAAGATGGTCCAGAAGGTGGCGCTGCGGGCGACCTGGCCCGGGTCGCCGTGGTGGTGCCCGAGACCGTGGCGATGGGAATGGCCGTGGCCGCGCTGGCGCCAGACGCCCCAGGCGCCGTAGGCGATGCCGAAGGCGAGCATGAGCCAGGCCGCGAGGTCGCCGCGGCGGCTCTCGAGGGCCTCGGTGGCACCGAGCTCGGAGCCCAGCCACCAGGCGCCGAAGCCGATCAGGATCGAGGAGGCCACGTGCGCGAGGCCGCAGACCGCGGTGACCGCCAGGGTCCGGCCCCGGCTCCAGCCGCGGGCGCGCGACAGGGCGATGAAGGGCAGGCTGTGGTCGATGCCGATCGCCGTGTGACTGAAGGCCACGAATGCGGCGGTGAGGACGAGCGGGGTCATGGCTGGAGGTTATCCTGGTGGTCCACCGGGTCCAACGGGCGGCCGGAACTTCCGTCGCCGGGCTCTTTGCGAAGGCCGTGCCGATCGCCGCGGAACCCGGGCCGTCAGTCCGTGTTGAAGCGAGTGACCCGACCGAGGAGATCCGATGATGACGACCCGACGCCGTCTGCCCGGCTTCCTGATCTCGCTCCTGCTCTGCGGCTTCGTCCTTTCGAGCGCCGGTTCGAGCCTCATCCGCGCCGAACGGGCGAAGGATCGGCCGCCTCGCCGGCTCCAGGACGCCGCCCGCGAGATCGATCGCCTGATCCAGCTCGACCTCGCCGACGCCGGCATCGCCGCGATGCCGCAGGTCGACGACGGCGGCTTCCTGCGGCGCGTCTATCTCGACGTCGTCGGGAGAATTCCCAGCGCCGCCGAGACTCGCGCCTTCCTCGACTCCCGCTCGCCGACGAAGCGCGAGCAGCTGATCGACGACCTGCTCGCCTCACCGGGGCGCGTCAGCAACGACTTCAACTACTGGGCCGACCTGTTCCGGGTGAAGAGCCGCTTCTCCAACGTCGTCTCGGGCGAGCCCTTCATGGACTGGCTGAAGAAGGCCATCGCCGCCAACCTGCCCTACGATCGCATGGTGCGCGAGCTGCTGACCGCGACCGGTCCGGCGCACGCGCGTGACCACGGCGCCACCGGCTACCTGTTGCGCGACTTCAACATGCCGCACGACAACGTGGCCAACACGATGCGCATCTTCCTCGGCACGCGCATCGAGTGCGCCCAGTGCCACAATCATCCCTTCGAATCCTGGACCCAGCGGCAGTTCTTCGAGCTGGCGGCCTTCCAGGGCGGCATCCGCTACCGTTCCGACGCCTTCGACCAGGGCCGCGCCCGCGAGCTCGCCCAGGCCTCGCGCCAGCTACGCAGCGCCGGCTCCGAACAGGCCTTCCGCTACATCCGCCGGCAGTACCAGCTCCTGCTCAGCCCGGGCATCAGCGGCAGCGGCAGCGGTCTCGAACGCCTGCCCGCCGACTACCGCTACGATGACGCCGAACCCGAGGCCTGGGTCACCGCCGGCTCGCTGCTGGGCAAGACGGTGCGCCTCGAGGTCGAGGCGCCGGCGGAACGTCGTTTCGGCAACCGCCGGCGCGCGGAGGCGGCCCGGCTGGAGCGCTTCCGGCGCCAGCCGGACAACGACTCACGCGCGGTCTACGCCGCCTGGCTGACCGCGGCCGACAACCCGCGTTTCACCACGGTGATCGTCAACCGCCTCTGGGAGAAGCTCTTCGGCCGTGGCCTCATCGATCCGGTCGACGACATCAAGGACGACACCGTCGCGGTCAACTTCGAGCTGCTCTCCTACCTCGAGGAGCTGATGGTCGACCTGGACTTCGACCTGGTCGCCTTCCAGAAGGCCATCCTGCTCAGCCGCTCCTACCAGCGCGAGGCGGTCGCGCGCGACCTCGCGCCCGGCGAACCCTATCACTTCGAAGGGCCGCTGATGCGGCGCCTGAGCGCGGCGCAGTTCTGGGACTCGATGGTCACGCTGGTGGTCAAGGACATCGACTCGACCATTACCCTCGGCACCTCGACCCGGGCCGAGCAGATCTATCGCAACTACGAGCAGGCGGCCGCCAAGGACGTCCAGCAGATCCTCGCCGAAGCCGAGAAGGTTGGGCAAGGTGGCGCCGGTGCCCGGCAGGCCATGCGTGAACGCATGGGTGACCAGCAGGGCGAGGCCCGGCGCCTGATCCGCGACTACTACCAGGCTCTCCGGCGCAAGGACGAGGCCGCCGCGGCCAAGGCCCAGGACGAACTCGAGGCCATGGGCGTCGACCTCGACCGGCTCCAGCTCAGGCGGCGCTACGGCAACGACATGCTGCGCGCCTCCGAGTTGCCGCAACCGGCGCCGGCCGGTCACTTCCTGCGCGATTTCGGTCAGTCGGACCGCGAGCAGATCGCCGCCGGTTTCGACGACGCGACCGTGCCTCAGGTCCTGAACCTCCTCAACGGCTTCCTCGAGGACAACCTGTTCACCAAGCAGCAAGGCGAGCTCCTGAGCTCGATCCGCGCTGCCCGCGACCCCGAGCAGAAGATCCGCATCGCCTACCTGAGCGTGCTCTCCCGGCGGCCGAGCAAGGCGGAGATCGCCTCCTGGCGGGACGAGCTGCGCCAGGGCGGCGAGGAGGTCCTGCGCGATCTGGTCTGGACCCTGGTCAACTGTCACGAATTCCGCTTCCAGCGCTAGGAGAATCGAGATGAGCTTCCGCGACCTCGCTCGTTCGAGCGACCCCGAGAGCCGACGCAGCTTCCTGCGCGGACTGGCGGCCTCCTGCCTGGGACTGGCCAGCTATCCCCTGATCGCCAGCCCGGCCCTCGCCGCCGCGCGGGATCTCGCCGCCTTCGGCGCCCGATCCCCGGCGCCGACCGCCACCGCGCGCAGCGTCATCTACCTCTACATGAGCGGAGGCATGTCGCACCTCGACACCTTCGATCTCAAGCCCGGTGCCGAGACCCAGGGCCCGACCCTGCCGCTGAAGACGGCGGTCGACGACCTCTTCATCTCCTCGCAGTTCGAGAACCTCGCCGGCCTCATGGATCGGGTCGCGGTGATCAACGGCATGTTTTCGAGCCAGGGCGCGCATCTGCAGGGACGCTACAAGCTGCACACCGGCTACGACCTGCGCGGCACCATCGCCCATCCGAGTCTCGGGGCCTGGTTGCAGAAGCTCGGCGGTCGTCTCAATCCCAACCTGCCGGCCCACGTGGCGATCAACCCCGAGCTGCACACGGCCTCGGCCGGTTTCTTCCCCTCCGAATACGCGCCGCTGCCCATCGGCGATCCGGAGCAGGGGCTCGCGCATGCCCACCGACCCGAGAGCGTTTCCGACGCCGCCTACCAGCGCCGCCTGGCGCGTCTCGCCCGGATGAACGCCGCCTTCCGCGAGAAATACGACGTCACGAGGGTTCGCGACTACGACGAGATGTATGCCCAGGCGGTGAAGCTCATGGCCTCGCGCGACCTCGCCGCCTTCGACCTGGGAGCCGAGGACGAGGACCTGCGCGACGCCTACGGCCGCAACCAGTTCGGCCAGGGCTGCCTGCTGGCGCGGCGCCTGGTCGAACACGACGTGCGCTTCGTCGAGGTGGTGATGGGCGGCTGGGACACCCACGACGAGAACTTCGATCGGATGGAGGATCTCTGCCCGGTCCTCGACCGTGGTCTCGCCGCCCTGCTCGCCGACCTCGAGGCCCGTGGCCTGCTCGAAGACACCCTCGTCGTCCTGGCCACGGAGTTCGGCCGTAGCCCGGAGATCAAGAGCGAACGGAACGGTCGCGACCATCACCCCAAGGCCTTCAGCTGCCTCCTCGCCGGCGGCGGCGTCAAGGGTGGCGTCCGCTGGGGCCGGACCTGCGAGCGCGGCATCGACGTGGTGGAGAACCGCGTGACCGTGCCGGACTTCAACGCGACGATCGCCCAGGCCCTCGGCCTGCCGCTCGACGAGGTGATCCATTCGGCCTCGGGGCGTCCCTTCACGGTCGCCGACAAGGGCCAGCCGGTCAGTGGCCTGTTCGCCTGAGGAGGAAGCCCCGATGAGACCCGTCCATCCCTTCGCCGCCTTTCTCCTCCTGGTCGCCGCGCCGCTCGTGGCCCAGGAGAAGGTCGACTTCGCCCGTGACGTCCAGCCGATCCTGAGCCGCTCCTGCTACGAGTGCCACGGCAACCCGGCCACCGATCTCAAGGGACCCTCGAAGCGGCCGAAGGGCAACCTGCGGCTGGACGGCAAGAGCTACATGCTCGAGCGCCACGGCGAGGCCGTGCTGACCGCCGGCAAGCCCGCGAGCAGCCTCCTCTACGAGCTGATCGCGCTCCCCAAGGGCGACCCGGACCTGATGCCACCGGAGGGCGGCCCGCTCAAGGCCGACGAGCAGGCGTTGATCCGGCGCTGGATCGAGGAGGGGGCCGACTTCGGCGCCTGGGAGGGCAACAAACCGGGGGCGGGTCAATCACCGGTTCCCGCGGCCGCGCCGGCCCCGGTGACCTCGTCGCGCAGTCGCCTCTACGAGGAACTCGGACGCGGGCTCGAGCCCTTGCCAGCGGATCGCCTCGCCGCGGCCGCGGGCGGGATCGCGCTGATCGAGGCGGTGGCCCAGGGCAGCGGTCTCTACCGGGTGGCCTTCAGTGCCCACGAGGCCGAGGTGGACGACGCCGCCGTCAAGCGACTCGCGACCCTGGGCGACCGGATCGTCGAGCTTCGGCTCGGCCGCAGTCGGGTCACCGACAAGGCCCTGGCCCTGATCGCCGGAATGGAGCGGCTCGCGCGGCTCGATCTGCGCGAAACGGCGGTCGGCGATGCCGGCCTCGCGAAGCTGGCCGGGGCGAAGGAACTGCGCTACCTCAACCTCTTCGGGACCAAGGTGAGCGATGCCGGCCTGCCTTTGCTGGTGGAACTGCCCCGGCTCGAATCCGTCTATCTGTGGCGGACCGCGGTCAGCGAGGATGCGGTGGCGGTCCTCCGCAAGCGTCTGCCGAAGTTGAGCGTCGTGACCGCTCCTCGGCTGCCGGCCAACGACGAGGAGGAGCCCGCCCCGCGGCGACGTCGCCAGGCGAACTGAGATCGTCGTGATCACCCGGCCCTGATCCTGTGGGATTTTCCCCGTGGTCGCGCCGGCCCTCTGGGGCATGTCGCCGTCGTCGTCGCGTGGTCGGTCTCGCGCTGCCGCACCAGGGGCCCCGCTCCGGCCATCGCCTCGTCTGAACGGCGGTTCGATCGATGGCCCGGGACTTGCGTTGGGCGGACGACGCGCTTCGGAGGCCAACATGAGTCAGCAGCAGCTCGTTCACAACCTGGGGCACCTGGTCGGTCGCACACCCCTCCTGAGGCTCGACTGCCGCGTGGACGGTCGACCGGTCACGGTCTATGCCAAGCTCGAGACCCTGAATCTGACCGGCAGCATCAAGGACCGGATGGCCCTGCACGTGATCAAGGCGGCCATGGATGCCGGTCAGCTCGACCAGGGCGTGCCGATCTACGAGGCGACGAGCGGCAACACGGGCATCTCCTTCGCGGCGATCGGCCGGGCCCTCGGGCATCCGGTGCGGATCTACATGCCCGACTGGCTGAGCCGGGAGCGGGTGATGCTGATCGAGGGCTTCGGCGCCGAGGTCGTGCCGATCTCGAGGGCGGAAGGTGGCTTCCTCGGCGCGATCGCGCGCGCCAACGAGGACGCCGCCCGTTCCGGCGCCTTCCTGCCCCGGCAGTTCGACAATCCCGACAACGTGGCGGCGCACGAGGAGGGGACCGGACCGGAGATCCTCGCCCAGATGCGGGGCTTCGGCGTCGAGCCGGCCGCCTTCGTGGCCGGGGTCGGCACCGGCGGAACGGTCATGGGCGTGGGACGCTACCTGCGCCGAGCGGCGCCGACGACGACGGTGCATCCGGTCGAGCCGGCGAACTCGCCGACCCTGCGCACGGGCGAGCGCCACGGCAGCCACCGGATCCAGGGGATCAGCGACGAGTTCATCCCCTCGATCGTCCAGCTCGACCAGCTCGACGAGATCATCGACGTCTGGGACGGCGATGCGATCCTCATGGCCCAGCGCCTGGCGCGCGAACTCGGTCTCGGCCTCGGCATCTCGTCGGGCTGCAACCTGATCGCGGCGTTGAAGAGGGCCACGGCCACGAGCGAGCCGGTCGCGACGGTCACGGTGTTTCCGGACAGCAACAAGAAGTACCTGAGCACCGATCTCTGGCGGAAGGAGCCGGTCCTCGAGCACTACCTGGGGCCGCGGGTCGAGCTGCTCGGATTCGAGTGCCTGCCCCATGCCTGAGCCTCAGGGCGTCGCGCTCCAGAGCTCGTGGCTGGCATAGCGCTCGCCGTAGTCGCAGACGATGAAGACCAGATTGCCCTCCGGTCCGAGCTCGCGGGCCTCCTGGATGGCGACGTGGAGGATGGCTCCGGTGGAGATGCCGGAGAGGATGCCCTCCTTGCGGCCCAGTCGACGGGCCATGATCAGGGCCTCGTGGTAGCTGGCCGTGCCGACCCGGTCGTAGCTGTTCCGATCGAGGGTCGCCGGGACGAAGCCGACGCCGATGCCCTGGATCTCATGGGGAGCGGGCCTGCCGCCCGAAAGGACGGGGCTCTCGCTGGGCTCGACCGCCACGACCTCGATCTCCGGCTTGCGCTCCTTGAGGTAGCGCCCCGCGCCGCTGATCGTTCCACCGGTGCCGACCGCGGCGACGAAGACGTCGACCTCGGGAACCTGCTGGTAGATCTCGGGGCCGGTCGTCAGGTAGTGGGCCCGAGGGTTGTCCGGGTTGTCGAACTGGCGCGCGAGCCAGGCCTTGCTGCCCAGGTGCTTGGCGATGGTCGCGGCCTCGCTGATGGCGCCGCCCATGCCGAGCTTGCCCGGCGTGAGGACGACCTGCGCGCCGTAGGCGAGGAGCAGTCGGCGACGTTCGACGGTCATGGTCTCGGGCATCGCGAGGATGCAGGCGTAGCCCTTCGACGCCGCGATCATCGCCAGTCCGATACCCATGTTCCCACTGGTCGCCTCGACGACGGTCATGCCGCGGCGGAGTTCGCCCCGTTCTTCGGCGGCCTCGATCATCAGGCGCGCGGCGCGGTCCTTCACCGAAGCCGCCGGGTTCTGCGACTCCAGTTTGGCCCAGATCGTGGCCATCCCCGGTTCGATGAGGTGATCGAGTCGCACGACCGGCGTGTGGCCGACGATCTCGTGCAGGCGGTCATGACGGTTGGTCAAGTGCGGGCGTCCCCTCGACGACGTCGTGGCGGCGCCGGTCCCCTGGGGCTGCCGCGTCGGTTGATCATAGCGGGTCGTGAGTGAATGCGTGCGCCCGGGCGTCGGAAGTCGGGGAAATTCCGGTCCGAGTCGACTAGGGCATCGACCTACCCCTGGGCGGGTGGGGGTTAGGGATGGTGCTCGGCAGGCAGGATCCGGGTCAGCGCCCGGGCGAGCGCCTCGTAGTCCTCGATGTCGTTGTAGATCTGCGCCGAGATCCGGAGCTGGCGCGCCGGCGGCGCCGGGAAGGCGAGCAGGGGCAGCTCGATGCCGAACTCGCCGAGCAGGCGGTCCTGCAGCGCGCTGGTCCCGAAGGGCCCCCGGGCCAGGTCGCTCCCATCCGGCGGCAAGGGAATGGTCGCGATCGATCCGATCATCGACTCCGGGGCCGGAGCCGAGCCACCGAGTCGCTCCAGCAGTAGCCGTCGTCCCGCCAACACCAGCGCGTGGTTCCGTCGCTGGATCTCCGGGAGACCACCGGGCAGCAGCCCCTCGAGGAAGTCGAGCGCCGCCGGGATCGACAGGTAGGGAGTCGGGTCGTGGGTACCGGTCCAGTCGAACTCGAGGTGATAGCGGCTGGTACCGTCCGTCGGCGCATTGGCACCATGGCTGATCACGGCGGGTCGGAGCCAGCTCCGGTGCTCGGCGCGGCACCAGAGGTAGGCCGCTCCCTTCGGCGCGCAGAGCCACTTGTGGGCGTTGCCGGTGTGGAAATCGCAGCCCATCTCGGTGACCGAGTAGGGGAGCATGCCGGGGGCATGAGCCCCGTCCACCAGGCTGAGGACGCCACGTTCGCGCAGGGCACGGCAGAATCCGGCCACCGGCAGCACCAGGCCGGTGGCGCTGGTGACGTGGTCGACGAGGGCCAAGCGCGTCCTCTCGGTCACGGCCGCCATGAGCCGCTCGACCAGGTCCACGTCGTCGTCGAGCGGGAAGGGCAGATCGACCGTCACGACCTTGGCGCCGCTCCGCTCGGCGACGAACCGAAGCGCGTTGTTGCAGGCGTTGTAGGCCTGGGAATGACTGAGCAGCTCGTCGCCGGGGCGCAGATCGAGACTGCGGAGGATCGCGTTCACGGCCGTGGTGGCATTGGGGACGAAGACCAGACCCTCGACCTCGCCGCCGACGAGGGCCGCCAGCCGGGCACGGGCCTGCTCGCGAAGGGCGGGTAGTTCGCGCAGCATGAAGCGCAGTGGCTGCCGCTCGAGCTGCGCCCGCAGCCGGGCCTGGGCCTCGAGGACCACGCGGGGGCAGGCGCCGAAACTGCCGTGATTGAGAAAGATGGTCCCCTCGTCGAGGAGCCAGTGCTGGCGATGTTCGTTCATGGCCGGAGCCTACCGTGGCGCGGTCCTGCCGTCAGCGTCCGGCCGGCATCCCCCGCGGCCACGAGGCCCGGAAGTCGCGGAGGAATCTCGCCCCCCGTCCGTGCCCGCGGGAGCGGCGAAGGGTGGGGCCCGACCCCGGGGCGGAAGGGGGCGGCCTTGTCGATGTCCGGGGGGGCGCCTAACTTGACCCCGTATCCCGAGCGCCAGGACTGCCCCCCGTTCCGAGCCGCTCCGGGTCAAGGAGCGGCAGCAGAATGTGCGGATTCATCGGCATCTTCGGTCCTGACGGGACCGACGTGGCCCCCGAGATCTACGAAGGCCTGCTCGCGGTCCAGCATCGCGGCCAGGATGCGGCGGGCATCACCACCTTCACCGACTGCTTTCATGTCCGCAAGGACAAGGGGCTGGTGATCGAGGTCTTCCGCGACGAGGACATGCTGCGCCTGCGTGGCAACCTCGGCCTCGGGCACGTCCGCTACCCGACCGTGGGCGGCGACAGCGCCGAGGATGCGCAGCCCTTCCACCATACCTATCCCCTCGGCGTGGCGATGGCCCACAACGGCAACGTCACCAACGTCGCCGACCTGCTCAGCGACTTCGTCCACAACAAGGGAACGCGTCTCAACTCGACCTGCGACGTCGAGCTCATCCTCTGGGTGTTCCAGGACGAGCTGTCGCGGCGACTCCGGCAGAGCGGCCAGATCACGGCCGAGGACGTCTTCTCGGCGGTGAAGAACGTCTACGACAAGGTGCATGGCGCCTACTCGGTCGTGGCCACGATCGCCGACCAGGGCATGGTCGCCTTCCGCGATCCCTTCGGCATCAAGCCGGCCGTCTTCGGCGAGCGCCGCGACGAGCGCGGCTCCTTCTTCGCCTGTGCCTCCGAGAGCGTCGTCCTCGACGTCAACGGTTACCATCGCACGCTCGACATCGGTCCGGGCGAGGCCGTCTTCGTCGGCCGCGATCGGGTTCCGGTCAAGAAGAAGCTCGCCGACAAGCCGCACCGCCCCTGCATCTTCGAATGGGTCTACTTCGCGCGTCCCGACTCCCTGCTCGACGAGGTCTCCGTCTACAAGACCCGCCGGCGTTTCGGCGTCGCCCTGGCCAAGCAGTGGCGCGACGAGGGCGCGCCGATGCCGGACGTCGTCATTCCCATCCCCGACTCCTCGCGTGACGCGGCCCTGGCGATGGCTCACGAGCTCGGCTTGCCCTACCGCGAGGGTCTGGTGAAGAACCGCTACATCGGTCGCACCTTCATCATGCCGAACCAGGAGAGCCGCAGCTCTTCGGTCCGGCGCAAGCTGAACCCGATCGAGCTGGAGTTCGAGGGCAAGGACGTGCTCCTGGTCGACGACTCGATCGTGCGCGGCAACACCTCGCGGCGCATCGTCGAGATGGCCCGCGCGGCGGGAGCCCGGAAGGTCTACTTCGGCGTCACCAGCCCGCCGCTGATCGCGCCCTGTCCCTACGGCATCGACATGGCCAGCAAGCGCGAGTTCGTGGCCGAGGGCCGCGACGTCGGCCAGATCGCCGAAACCCTGGGCGTCGACCACCTGGTCTATCTCGACCGCGACGCCATGAACGAGGCCGCGCGTACCGGCAACGAGAAGCTCGAGACCTTCTGCAACGCCTGTTTCACCGGCGACTACCCGACCGGCGACATCACGCTGGAGCGCCTGCGCGACATCGAATGCGAGCGTGCCTCGCGTCGCGACAACGTGCCCAACGCCTGACGCCGCCTCGCCGTGGCCGACGCCCCCCCGGGTCGGTCGCCGGCGCGGTCTCCGCTTCGCTCGGCTACCTCTTGCGGAGGATTCGCTCGTACTCCGCGACCGCGGCCTGGGACCATTCCCGTCTGCGGCCCTCGGACCAGCGGGCGAGGCTCTGGAGTTCGGCGGCATTGCGCTCGAGCCAGGCCTCGGTGGTCTCGCCATAGAGGCGGCCGGCGACGCCGGGGCGCCAGTCCGAGAAGGCGCGCATCTCCCTGAACTCCAGCGCCACCGGATCGTACTGCCAAGTCACGCGGCCCTGCTCCTCGAGGACGGTGAAGCCGGAGGGTAGCTCGGGTCCGTCCCCGGCGAAGGGCAGCCCGTTCGCCTGATAGCCGGCCCGGAGCACCAGGGTGATCGTCGGCAGGCCGTCGAGGTCGAAGATCGCCTCGAGGCGCGCATCGATGTGGCGGTCGAAGGGCATGCCCCAGCCGGAGACGTAGGCGCTGATCGGATGGTCGAGCACGGGCTTCATGCCGTCACGGCCGAGCAGCCACCATTCGCTGGACTCGAGCATCGTGCCGGTCCCCGAGCCGACCACCCGATCGAGGCGCAGAAGGTCGATCCCCAGGCCGGTCTCGAGCTGATGGTGGCCGCCGCGTGAGTCGAAGCGGAAACCGCCGAGCGGAACCAGTTCCTGGCCCTCCCGGAACAGCAGGAACCGGCCGGAGCCGTCCGGCCCCTGGGCTGCCGCGATCAGGATCGACTCGCTCTCGACCGAGGACGGGAATCGCTGGAGCATGGTCTCGGTCAGGTCGACCTCCATCTCGTCGGTCGCGAAGAGCTCGGCCGGGAGATCCTCCGCGCCGGCGCGGATCAAGGGCGCGAGCCGCGCCGCGACCAGCAGGTCGCTCTCGTCTCGGGTGGCGGCCAGGCCGGGCAGGAGGGCCCGGGCGAACAGCCGCGCCCGGAACTGGCGCTCCGCGAGGGCCGTCGTCGCCGTCCTGGTGATGGCGCGCGAGGCGGTCGGCAGCCAGTCGCCGAGCGTCAGGTCCCGCGCCGCCATCTCGTCCAGCGCCTGGTCGATCGCCACCACCGGCCCCGCGCTCGGCGATTCTCGACGGCAGGTCGTGCCGCGCAGCCGGAGCATGCCGCCGGCATCGATCGAGGCCAGGGCGCGGCCGGCCTCGTCCCAGCAGAGATCGCGGACCTCCTGGACGTGTTCGCGGAAGACGACCAGGCGGCGCGGACTCGCCACCGCCCAGATCTCGATCGAGCCGTCCGCGAAGCCCACCGCCAGCCGATCCTCCGCGGCCGAGTAGACCCCCAGGCTGGGCACGCCCGCGAAGGCGAACTCGAACGGGTCCTGGCCCCGGCGCTCGAGGACCAGGGTCCCGAGGCGCGAGCCGGCATGGCAGCTCCAGCCCGGTCCGCGACGCGCGTCGAGGGCGGCGTCGACCTCCTCCGCGATCTCGTGGAGTCGGCCGTCGTCGAGATCCACGAGCACCTGGCGCCAGCCGTCGGGCCCCGAGAGGGCGGCGGCGAGCCGGCCATCCGGCAGGAAGCCGCACCAGCCGAACTCCTCGCCCGCCGGCGCGGCGACCGACCGCGGCGCCGGCGCGCCATCGGTGTCCAGGACCAGGAGCTGGCGACCGCCCTGGACGACCGCGAGCCGCGAGCCGTCGGCCGCGAGGCTGGCGTTGGTCGTCGCCTCACCGGCCGGCAGCTGCGCCAGCAGGCGGGTCTCGAGGATCTGCGCCGGTCGATCGACGACCAGGAGCCGCGTGCCCCGTTCCCGATCGTGGCAGATCAGGGCCAGGCGATCGCCGCCGACGAGGAACTCGCTCGCGCCGGCGTCGAAGTCGGCGATGGTGACCGCGCGGTCCGGCTCCCGGCCGAGGAGGTCGCGCCGCTCGAGCCCCGTCGCCGTCTTCACGAAGACCTGGTCGCCGAGCACGTGGTGCTCGTCTTGGCCGCAATGGATCTCCAGGATGACTCCGTCGAGCCAGGGATCGAAGGACACCATGCCGTCCTCGACGTTGCCGGCGCCGGCGTAAGCGAGCACGAAGCCACCGCTGGTCGCCATGAGCCGGAGCTCGCCCTGCTCCTGGGCGACGTTCGGCCCCTGGATCTCGATCAGCGCATCACGGTCGCGGCCGAGGAGGTCGAGGTGTCGCCATTCCCAGCCGCGCTGGGACTCGGGAGCCTCGGCCAGGCGCGCGCGCGCGCCGGCGAGGTCGTGGCTGGCGAAGGCCTGCATCGCCGCCGTGAGGGCCCGCTGGTAGCCGGCCTTCTCGAGGGCCTGACTCGACCGTTCGAGGGCATCGGCGCGTTCGGAGGCCAGCCGCGCCTGGCCGGTCGCCTCCACCGTCTTCCGCGCCAGCGCCTCGTTCGAGTCGCGCAGTTCGCGGTTGCGGATGGTCAGGACGATGCTGAACACCGAGGCCGAGACCAGCAGCACGAGGGCGAGGACGGCAACCCGGGGATTGCGCTGGACCCAGCGCCCCAGGCGGAGGAGCGGCCCGGCCGGGCGGGCGAGGATCGGTTCCAGGCGCCGGACCCGGCGCAGGTCCTCGGCCAGGTCGAGTGCGGTCTGGTAGCGGCGATCGGGGTTCTTCTCCAGGGCGGTGAGGATCACCACCTCGAGGTCGCGCGGCAGGGTCGGGTTGCGGTGGCGCGGCCGCGGCGGCTCCTGGCCGAGGATCTGCTGGTAGAGGGCGTCGCGGGTGGGCGCCTGGAAGGGCCGTTCCAGGGTCAGGCACTCGTAGAGGGTCAGGCCGAGCGCATAGACGTCGCTGCGCCGGTCGATCGCCCGCTGCTCGCCGCGCACCTGTTCGGGCGCCATGTAGGCGGGCGTGCCCATGACCGCGTCGCTCTGGGTGAGGGCCTCGCCGACCGACGAATCGTCCCGCGCCAGGCCGAAGTCGAGGATCACCGCGCGGCCGTCCTGGGCGGCGATGACGTTGGCCGGTTTGATGTCGCGGTGCACGAGCCCGGCCTCGTGGGCGGCATGCAGCGCGCGCGCCGTCTCCTCGACGAAACGGAGCGTGCCGCGCAGCCCGCCGCGCAGCTCACCCTTGCCGGAGTCCTCGTCCGCGCGCCCGGTCGCGGTCTGGCCGCCGAGGTCGAGCGAGCTGCTCCGGCCGGCGGCGCGCGCCGCCTTGATCTTGCGATCCAGCGCCTCACCGGCGACGAACTCCATGGCGATGAAGGGCATGCCCTGGTCCTCGCCCAGCTCGTAGACCGTGCAGATTCCCGGATGGGCGAGCCGCGCCGCGACCTCGGCCTCGCGCTGGAAACGCCGTAGCGCCTGCGGGCTCGGCCGGTACTCGGGCAGGAGGACCTTGAGGGCGACCTTGCGGCCGAGGCGGACGTGTTCGGCCAGGAAGACCGCGCCCTGGCCACCCTGGCCGAGTTCGCGCAGCAGCCGGTAGTCGCCGACGAGGTTGCGGCCGAGGATGCTCGCCGCCCCCGCGCCGCCATCGGTCGTGGGACCGCTGCCGGGCCGGGCCCCGACCGGCAGCGTGGGCTCGTCGCTGCCGCCGCCCGAGTAGGGACGGGTCTTGGCCGGTCGGGTCGGGTCCAGCGGGCTCGTGTCACCGGCCCTCGTGTCGTCGGAGGCTGCCATGGCGGGATCATAGCAGCTGGCCTCGACGAAGAGGGGCCGGCCCTCGCGGACCGGCCCCGGGGTCGCGGGCATGACTCGGGGCTACTCGTAGTCCTCGTTCAGGCTGCGCAGGAAGGCGATCAGGGCCACCGCCTCGGTGGGCGTGATGAAGATGTTCGCGAGCTCCGGATCGGCGTTGCGTACCTGGCCGTTGCGGGCCAGGGCCGAGAAGGCGACGTAGTGGGCGAGGACGTCGTCCAGATCGTCGAAGCGGCCGGTGTGCATGTAGGGCGCGCCGTGCCCGAGGTCGCGGAGACCCGGGGTCTTGAAGGTGGCGATGGTGAGCGGCAGGAGATCGGCCTCGGTGGTCGTGTTCGGGTCGAGCCCGGTCTGCGCCAGCAGGATGTCGCGAAGGGCCTGCTGCGGGGCCGGGACGACGTCGTTGGCGAAGACGTTCCACATGCCGAGGTCGGTCCTCTGCGCGTCGAGCGGTGTCGGCACCGACAGGAAGCTGCCCATGCCGTTGGGGCGCGCCGCGCTCGCCGGGAGCCAGAGGTCGGGGTCGGCGTCGCGCGTGGTGAGGTCGGGGATGACCAGCTGCGCGAAGGCCTGGGCGCCGTGGATCGCGTCGTAGTCCTCCTGCGCGATGCCGACGTTGTGGAAGCCGAAGTCGCTGAACTCGGGCGCGTGATGGCAGGCGACGCAGTTGCCGATGCCGTTGGTGGGCAGGCTACCCTGCTGCATGGCCTGCGGGTCCGGTCGGGTCAGGAAGAGTTTCAGACCCTGCAGCTCCATGGCGCCGAAGGCGAAGTCCTGATCGTGGAAGGCGAAACCCTCCGCGCCCGCGGGCACGAAGACCGGCGCGCCCAGGCCCTCGATCAGACCGAGCAGCCGGTCGGCGTAGTCGCCGCGGCTCTCGCCCTGGTCGGGCATCGTGGGCAGGCCGTTCAGCTGCAGGAAGCGGTCGTAGGGCGAAGCGGTGAAGGCGCCGTTCTGGTCGGCGGCGAACTCGAGCTGCCCGATGTACACCGCGATCAGGCGGGCCACAGCGTCGAGGATCTGCTGATCGGTCGCGGTGTCGACGTCGATGCGGTACTGCAGCGGCAGATCGAATTCCTCGGGCAGGCCGACGCTGTCGACGTCGAGGACGGTGGCGTAGCTCAGGCCACCGAACTCCGCCGCCAGGTCGCCCTGGCCGTCATCGGCGCGGATGATCGTCGCGACCTGGGCCATCGCCTGGGCGGCCTCGTTCGGCAGCCAGCCGTAGTTGCGGCCGGTCAGGGTCGCGCGGACGAGATCTTCGGGATCGGCGAACTCGCCGTCGAGGTGGAGGATCAAGGCGTTCTCGCGGCCGACGCTGGCGCCGACCAGGGGCGGTGAGTTGCGCGGCGTCAGGGTCTGGCCGTCCGCGCGCGCCGGAATCGGGCTGCGCCGGGCGAAGTCGCCGTAGGTGCGCATGCCGCCGCCCGTCATGCCGAGCTGCTGGTCGACGAGGTGGCAGGCCGAGCAGTTCATGCTCGCGCTGGCGAAGGGGCCCGGCAGCGGCGCGCCCATGGTCTCGCTGAAGTCGAGGGCGGGATCGCCGGCCAGGAGCTGGGCGTTCGCGTCGCCGCCGGAGTTGGCCATGAAGAACTGGGCGAAGCGGGTCTCGAGGAAGAGCCGCTCGCCGATGGCCACCTCGGCGGGATCGGCGGCCTCGGCCTGGTTCATGTTGCCGTTGCCGTTACCGCCGCCGGAACAGGCGGAGAGGACGAGGAGCAGCGCCGCGATGAAGGGCGCCAGGGAATGATGACGATGGGACATGGGTACTTCCTACCTGCACGCGGTCGATGTTGCGCAATCCCGGCCCGCTCTCGCGAGCCTTCCTTGGACTTCCCAGGGTAATTCCGTGAAGGGTGGCGAGGCCGGCCCGGAGGCCCGCCGTTCCCGGGCCAACGAAGACGAGCGGCCCCGGGTTCGGAGCCGCTCGTAGGTTTTTTGCCTAGGATTCGACCCTTGGCCGTGCCGGGTCCGCGTTCAGATCGCCTCGATGCGAACCGGGCAGACCTTGAGCTCCGCGGTCTGGGTGATCGGATCGTAGCCCGAGCCGGTGAGCAGGTTCACCGGCGTGTCGTCGAAGCTGAAGCTGCAGAAGACGGTGCCGCGCGGAGATCTCCGGGTGGCCTTGATCCGGATGGTCACCGAGCCGCGCGGGCTCGACATCCGCGCCTTCTCGCCGTCGACCAGTCGCCAGGCCGCGACGTCGTCGGGATGGACCTCGAGGACCTCCTCGGGCAGGAGATAGTCGATGCCGGCGGCTCGCCCGGTCTGCGTGCGCGTGTGATAGCTCTCGAGCCGCCGACCGGTGGTGAGCCAGACGGGGTAGTCGGCGTCGACCACCTCGGCGGGGTCGCGGAGCGTGACCTGCTTGAACAGGCCGCGTCCGCGCGGGAAGCTCCCCTCGTGCAGGATCGGCGTGCCCGGATGGTCCCGGCTCGGTACCGGCCACTGGTACTCGCCCCGGTCGATGCGGTCCCAGTCGAGACCGGCGTAGATCGGTGACACCGAGCACAGCTCGTTGAAGACCTGGTCGGGGCCGGTCCAGTCGAAGCCCGCGAAGCCGAGCCGTTTGGCGAGCTGGGCGATGATCCACCAGTCGGGCTTCGCCATGCCGATGGGCGGCACCGCCGCGCGCAGCCGCTGGACCCGACGTTCGGTGTTGGTGCAGACGCCGTCGGTCTCGGCCCAGGAGGTCGCCGGCAACACGACGTCGGCCAGCATCGCCGTTTCGGTCGGGAAGATGTCGATCACCACCAGATGGTCGAGCGACCGCAGTGCATGCTCGCAGTGGGCCCGATCCGGGTCGGAGACCACGGTGTTCTCGCCGGCGATCAGGAAGGCCCGGAACCGGTCGCCGGCGCCGGCCAGGGCCGTCACCTTGGTCGGGCCGCGCTCCGCGGAGATCTCCCGACCCCAGAGCTTCGAGAACTTCTCCTGGTTGCGCGGGTCGTCGACCGGCTGGAAGCCCGGATAGTTGTTGGGCAGGGCGCCGCAGTCGCCGGCGCCCTGGATGTTGTTCTGGCCGCGCATCGGGTTGATGCCCGTGCCCTCGCGGCCGATGTGGCCGGTCATCAGCACCAGGTTGCTCAGGCTCTGGACGTTGTCGACGCCGCAGATGTGCTCGGTGATGCCGAGGGTGTAGTAGATCGCGCCGCGTTCGGCCGAGGCGTACCAGATCGCCGCCTGCTCGATGTCGGCCGCCGGGACCCCGCAGATCGCGGCCGCCCACTCGGGCGTGAAGGCCCGGACGTGATCGCGGAAGGCCGCGAAGCCCTCGGTCCGCTCGGCGACGAAGTCCTGGTCGACCAGGCCCTCGCGCTCGATCACGTGCGCCATCGCCAGGAGCAGGGCGACGTCGCTGCCGACCCGGATCGGCAGGTAGAGGTCGGCGATCTCGGCCAGCCGGATGCGCCGCGGATCGGCCACGATCATGCGCGCGCCCGCGGCGAGGGCGCGCTTCAGCCGCGTCGCCGCCACCGGGTGGCACTCGGTCATGTTGGTGCCGATGCAGAAGATCACATCGGGCTTCTCCATGTCGGCGAGCGGATTCGACATCGCGCCGCGACCCAGGGTTGCCGCCAGACCGGCGACGGTCGGAGCGTGTCAGGCACGGCTGCAGTTGTCGATGTGGTTGAGGCCCCAGCCGGCCCGCATCAGCTTCTGCAGGGCATAGCTGGCCTCGTGGGGCGCCCGACCGGAGGCGATGGCGTAGAGGGCCTCCGGACCGTGCTGGTCGACCACCGCGCGGAAGCCCGCCGCGGCGCGATCCAGCGCCTCGTCCCAGCTCGCCGGCACCAGCTCGCCGTCGCGGCGCACGAGCGGGGTCTTCAGCCGATCGTCGTGCTGGACGAAGTCGAAGGCGAACTGGCCCTTGATGCAGAGCGCGCCGAGGTTGGCGGGGCCGTCCATCGCCGGCTGCACGCCGACGACGCGCTCGCCCTTGGTCACGATGTCGACCGAGCAGCCGACGCCGCAGTAGGTGCAGACGCTCCGGGTCTTCGCGATCGGCTCCGGCAGGTCGACCGCGCGAAGCGCCTTGCGGTCGGCGAGGGCGCCGGTCGGACAGGTCTGGACGCACTGGCCGCAGAAAGTGCAGGCCGAGTCCTTGAGCAGGCCGCCGAACTCGGTGCTGATCTGGGTGGCGAAGCCGCGGTTGACCACGCTGATCGCGTAGTCGCCCTCCCGCTCGGCGCAGACCCGCACGCAGCGGTAGCAGGAGATGCACTGGTCGTAGTCGCGGAGGATGAAGGGGTTGTCGTCATCGTGCCGGCTGGCGCCCGACTTGCGCCCGGCGAAGCGACCGGGGCGGAGTTCGTAGCGCCGCGCGAGCGCGGCGAACTCGCCCGACGAGTGGCCGCTCAGCGGATCGACCTCGATCTGGCGGTTCTCGGAGGCGACCAGCTCGAGGATCGTCCGCCGGTGGCCCTCGAGGGCCGGCGTCGAGCTGCGGACCTTCATGCCCGGCGTCGCCTGCGTCGTGCAGGAGGCGACCGGATTGCGGATGCCCTCGACCTCGACCACGCAGAGCCGGCAGCCGCCGAAGGCCTCGAGCCTCGGGTCGTAGCAGAGCGTGGGAACCTCGCGTCGCGCGCGGGTGGCGATCTGGTAGAGGGTCTCGCCGGGCTCGTAGGCGACCACCTCGCCGTCGAGCTCGATCGTCGGACCTTCGGTCGTGCTCATCGGGCCTCCCTCTCCTGGAACTTCTCGGTCACCGCCCCCGGGAACAGGCGGATCAGGCTCTCCGCCACCAGCGGCGCCGCGATGCCGAGGCCGCAGGCGCTGGTGGCTTTCATCGTCCGGGCGATCTCGTCGATCTCCCGCCGCCACTCGACCTGATCGGTCGGCCCCGACTCGAAGCCGAGCCGCTCGGTCAGGCGCTGGCTGCCGATCCGGCAGGGGAAGCACTTGCCGCAGGATTCATGGGCGAAGAAGGCCATCGCCTCGCGGGCCACGGCGACCATGTCGCGGGACGAATCGAAGACCATGATGCCACCGGCGCCCAGGAAGGAGCCGCGGGCGCGGATCGAGGGTTCGTCCAGCGTGACCTCGGCGACGTCCTCGGCGCCGAGGAAACCACCGGAGAGGCCGGCCATGGTGACGGCCTGGAGCGTCCGACCGGCGGGCAGGCCGCCGGCCCAGTCGTGGATCAGCCGCGCGAGCGGGAAGCCGAGCGGCACCTCGTAGTTGCCCGGGCGCAGCACGTCGCCCGAGAGGCTGATCACCTTGGTCCCGGCCTGACCGCCGAGGCCGAGGCCGCGGTACCAGGCGGCGCCCCGGGCGAGGATCGGCGCCACGCTGCACAGGGTCTCGACGTTGTTGACCGCGGTCGGGCGATCGCGGTAGCCGTGGGTGACCGGGAAGGGCGGACGATTGCGCGGGAAGGGATGCTTGCCCTCGAGGCTGTTGAGCAGCGAGGTCTCCTCGCCGCAGATGTAGGCGCCCGCGCCGCGCCGGAGGTGGATCTCGAAGGCGCCGCCGATCATCCCGGCCGCGCGAGCCTCGGTCAGCGCGCGATCGAGGACGTCCAGGGTCTCGGGGTACTCGTAGCGCAAGTAGATGAAGCCCAGGGTGGCGCCGGTCGCCAGGGCCGCGATCGCCATGCCCTCGATCAGGGCGAGGGGATCGTGATCCATCAGGGCGCGGTCCTTGAAGCAGCCCGGTTCGCCCTCGTCGGCGTTGCAGACCACGACCTTGGCCTCGCCCGCCGCCTCCCGGACCGCGCGCCACTTGCGCGCGGTCGGGAAACCGGCGCCGCCGCGGCCGGCCAGCCCGGCGGCCTCGAGCTCGTCGAGCAGGGCCGCGGGCTCCAGCCCGCGCGCCCGTTCCAGCCCGCGGCCCCCGCCGCTCGCCAGATAGCCGGCCATCGTGCCGCGGTCCGGAGCGCGGATGCCGGCGAAGACGCATTCCTCGAGACCGCCGGGATTGGGCGCGGGAAGCGGCGATCGCGGCGCGGGGACGAGCCGGCTGCCGGCGAAGGTCATGCTGCGGTCGCCGACCAGGGCCGGGATCGGCTGATCGCAGCGACCGGAGCAGGGCATGGCGGTGGCTCCCTCGCCGGCCATGGCCGCGACCCTCTCGTGGGCGCCACGCAGCGAGCAGATCGGACCGGTGCAGATCCGAGGCGCGCTCCGGGTCTCACCTTCGCGCGCGAAGTGGTGGTAGAAGCTGACCGTGCCCCAGAGATCGGCGAGCGGGATGCGCAGCGCCGTCGCCACGGCACGCAGGGCCGAAGAGGTCAGGCAGTGGTCGCGCTCGTGGAAGGCGTGGAGGAGCGGCAGGAGCGGCGCTTCCGCGTCGCGATAGCGGGCCAGGATCTGGTCGTCGGTCGCCAAGGCCATCGTCCTCCGGGGATCGCGGTCGTTCCGGCGATTCTACAGTCGGAGCGACTCGATCGCCACCGGAGGACCGGCCGCGGGACCGCGCAGTTCAGTGTTCGAGACCGAGTTTCTTCAGCTTCGGGGCGATGACGTAGCGGCAGTAGCCCTGGGACTTGTTGGTGCGGTAGTAGTCCTGGTGCGAGAGCTTGGCCTTGTAGAAGGGCCCGGCCGGGCTGATCTCGGTGACGATCGGCGCGCTGAAGTCGACCTGGGCGGCCTTCCGGCTGGCCAGCGCCGTCTCGCGCTGCGCCTCGGAGTGCCAGAAGATGACCGAGCGGTACTGGGTGCCGTGGTCGTTGCCCTGCCGGTTCAACGTGGTCGGGTCGTGGAGCTTCCAGAACCAGTCGAGCAGGTGCTCGTAGCTGATCACCCGGGGATCGAACCGGACCTGGACGACCTCCGCATGTCCGGTCATCCCGGTGCAGACGTCCTCGTAGCTCGGGTCGGCGACGGTGCCGCCCATGAACCCGGATTCGATCTTCTTGACCCCGTCGACCTGCTGGAGGACCGCCTCGGTGCACCAGTAGCAACCGGCGCCGAAGGTGGCGACCTCCAGCTCTCCATCCCCCGTCGGCTTCATGGTCTCGTCCTCGCCCTTCTGGTCGCCATCGGCGACCGCGCCGCTCCCGCCCGCCGCCGGCGCCTGGTCCCGGTCGCCCGACTTCGAGCCGCAGGCGGCAAGGAGCAGGGTCAACAGCAGGGTCACGAGCAGGGAGGGCGTGCCGGAGTCCATCGTCTTGCCTCGTTCTGGAGTCATGCTGGCTGCAACAGGACCGGTGGCCAAGTCATTCCCGCCAACATCGATCAACGGGGCGGGCCCGGGCCTTCCTCCGCCTCCGGGGGCCGGGCGGGCCTGGTGGCGGTCCGCGCCAGGCTCGCGATCTGGTCGCGGAGCCGATCGAGCCGGCCGCCGTCATCGGTGGCGATCAGCTCCTCGATCCGGTCGTAGAGCGCCGGGAGGCGCCGGTCCCGGAGGATGGCCTGGAACTCGCGCGCGACCGGGAAGCTGGCCGCGACGTCGTCGTCGCGCAGGGCGTCGAGGCAGCCGATGATCCGGTCGAGGAGGGCGATCGCGTCCTGCGCGCCGCCAGCGGCGGCGCTGGCGAGCAGGGCGGCCAGCGCGTCCTGCCGAGGGGGCCGGGGACCGGAGATCGGACCGCGCAGGAGCCGTCGCGGGCCGAGGCCGAGGCCCCCGGCGGCGATCCCGGGCCCGAGGCCCCGGCCCGCCAGGGGGGCGTTGTCGCGGGGCCGGGCCTCGCCCTCGCGGAGGACGGTGAGCCATTCGTCGCGGGCCGCGCCCTCGTCGCCGCGCAGGGCCTGGACCTGGGCCCGCTCGCAGCGGGAGAGGAGGTCGAGCGGGCCGCCACGCAGGATCGCGCGCCGGAAGCGGGCGATGCGGTCGCGCAGTCGCCGGCTCTCCTCGTCCACGCCGGCGCTGACCAGCATGCGGGTCGCCTCCTCGAGCCGCCCGGACTGGAGCATCAGCTCGGCCAGGGCGCAGACCAGGGGCACCGCGTCGCCGGCCTGGGCGAGCGCGCGCCGCAGCGCCGTCTCGGCGGCTTCGAGGTCGGCGACGCGCAGGTACTCGTTGACCAGACGGAGATGGAGCTCGACCGACCGCGGCCGATCGCGCAGCGCATTCTCGAGCAGGGCGACCGCCTCGTCTTCGGGCAGCTCGTTGGCGATCCGGCCGAGACGGGCGTCATCCATCTCGCCGCGCCAGGCCTCGATCATCGCCAGCGCTTCCTGGCGACGGCCGAGGGCGAGGAGCAGCGAGATCAGCTGATCGCGGAGGAACGGGCTGTCGGTTCCCAGCGCCATCGCGATCGAGGCATGACGGATGGCGAGCTCGGCATCGGCCGCACGGCGCGCGGGGTCGCGCATGCCGTCCGCGAGCATGCGGGCGAGGTGGTGACTGAGCCAGACGTCGTGCGGGTGACGGCGCCAGGATGCCATCAGGATGCCGATCGCGACCTCGATCTGGCCATCCCGCTGCAGGGTGGTGGCCAAGAGGAGCGCGTCCTTCGGGTCGACGCCCTGGCGGCTCGCGTCCTCGGCGATCCGCCGCAGCGCCTCCTCGTCGCGTTCGAGCACGGCGGCGCGCAGGCCGCGCCGCCAGGGGTCGCGGTCGAGGAACTGGGCCAGCTGGAGCAGCTTGTCCGAGTGCTGGCCCTCGGGCTGGGGCGGTCGCCGGGCCTCGATCGCGCGTTCGCGGGAGGCCCAGTCGTCGAGCGCGAGCCGCACGGCCTCGCGGACGTCCGCCGGTAGCTGGGCGAGCTCGACGTAGGAGCGCTCGGGCGAATGGGCGATGACGGCGGCGCCGAAGTCGGCGAAACAGGCGGCGTAGTCCTCGCCGCCCTCGCCCGGCTCGGTCATCGGGCTCAGCCTGATCGCCTCGAGCCGGGAGCGGAAGTCGTCGAGCCGGCCTTTCTCCCGGCTCTCCTTCTCCCAGGCGAGTCGGCGGTTCTCGAGCTGGCGTTCGGCCTGGTCGAGTTCGGCGACCAGCGCGACGGCGGGTGGTTCGCCGAGGACCAGTCGGGCCCGGGTCAGCGACTCGGCGGCGAGGCTCCACTCGGCCCGGTCCAGATGGTCGCCGGCGTCGGCCAGCGCCTCGCGGAACCTCTCGCGGCGCCGGGCGAGGTCCTCGCGGCGCTCGACGTCGCCGCGCCAGACGAACCAGGCCACCGCGGCGGCGACCGCGACGAGGACGATGCCGAGCGCCAGGGTCATGAGCCGGGCACGGCGTTCGTGCGCGGCGCTGGCCCGGGCCGCCTCGGCCTCGACCCGGGCCTGGCGGGTCCGAGCCTCGGCGGCGGCCAGGTAGTCGCCCAGGGCGGCCGCCAGCACTCCGGCGTCGCCCGGTCGATCCCCGGGAACGACGGCCAGGCAGTGACGCGCCAGCGCGATCAGCTCGGGATCGGCAGCGCAACCCGCGAGGGCCGCGGCCGTCTCGCTCATGTCGCCGCGCGCGGCGCGGTCGAGCGGGGAGCCGTCGTCGCCGCGGCCCCAGGGGGGCTGATCGCAGAGGATCTCGCAGAGGATGCCGCCCAGGGCGAAGACGTCGGTGCGCTGATCGAGGCTTTCGATCTCGCCGCGCGCCTGCTCCGGAGCCATGTAGCGCGGCGTGCCCAGCACCGAGCCGCTGACGCTGCGGCTGCTGTCCGAGCCGATCGGCGGCGCGTCGGACCCGCTCGCGGTCCGGGGTTCCGCGGCTCGCCCGGCGCGGCGGGCGGCCTGGAGCACCTTGGCGAAGCCCCAGTCGAGGACCTGGACCTCGCCGTGAGGCCCGATCATGACGTTGGCCGGCTTGAGGTCGCGGTGCACGACCCCGCGCGAATGGGCGTAGCCGACGGCCTGACAGACCGCGGCGAGGATGCCCAGGAAGCGAGCCAGCTCCTCGTCCGGGGCGCCGCGCTCGCGCAGGATCTCGGCCAGCGTTCGGCCCTCGACCAGCTTCATCGCGAACCAGGGCCGATCCTGGGCATCCAGGCCGACGTCGTAGACCGGCAGGATGCCCGGGTGCTGGAGCTGACCGGCGATGCGTGCTTCCTCCAGGAATCGCGCGGTCATCTGGTCGTCCCGGCGCAGACGCGCCCGCAGGACCTTGACCGCGACGTCGCGGTCGAGCCGCTCGTCGAGGGCCCTGAAGACCCGGCCCATGCCGCCCTGGGCGATCTCCTCGACCAGAAGGAAGCGGCCGCAACGGTCGCCGGGAACCGGCTCGGCGGAGTTGGCGTCGGCCTCGACCTGACGGCCGTCGAAGAGGTCCTGCAGACCGAGGTCCCAGACCTGATCGAGGTCGTCGAGGTCGTCGAGCGCTTCGTCGTCGGGGCGGTCGGTCATCGCTGTGGTCCGGATCTCGTCAGCTGACTCCGGGCTGGGGACCGATCGCGCGCCGAAATCCGGGCTCGATTCGCCGGCCGGCCTTCAGCGCAGGAGTTCGAGGAGCTTGAGGCACTCGGCGTCCACGTCCTTGCCCTGCGGGTTATGGTACAGGACCTCCTCGCGCAGGGCGCGCTGGAACTCGGCGCGAGCCTTGCGGAGTTCCGCGTGGCAGAGGTCCCGGTCCATCTCCAGGCGGTCGGCGATCGCGCGCACCGGCAGGTTCTCGCCGAAGCGCAAGCGCAGGATCTCCACTCGGCGCAGGGCATCGGCGCCGCCGGCCTCGGCCTGCAGCCGCTGGCGCAGGCCCGCCTGCTTGATCATCGCCCGGGCCCAGGCCTTGTCGAAGGTGGTCGCCAGGCTGTCGGCGTCGGTCTCGATCCGCGAGACGCCCGATTCCTCGCGCCGGTTGCGGGCGAGCTGCCGTTCCTCGTGGCGGCGGGCGACGTTGCGAACCACCGAGTAGAGGAAGCTGCGGAAACGCGCCGGTCCGTCCGGGTCGATGCCCTCCAGGGGCCCGGTGGGCTTGAAACACTCGAGGAAGACGTCCTGCACCGCGTCGTCCAGCGCGTCGCGCAACGGGCCCTGACGCCAGCGGGCACCCAGGTAGGCCCGGACCACGTCCAGGTAGCGGCCGGCGAAGTCGCCGCGCGCCTCGGCGTCGCCGGCGGCCGCGGCCTTCACCATGGTCCAACAGGTGATCTCGCTCGCTGAGCTCATCTCGTGCTCGATTTCGGTCCCGAAACGGCGGCCCCGACGGAGAGTCTCGGCGGCGTCAGGCCGGATTCTATCACTCGCGACCCGACGGCGGGGGCGGCTTCGTCGCCCGCCCGGTCGCGGCCCGGACGAGACATGGGCCCCGGCCCGTGATCGAGGCCTCCCGAGCTTCCCCCCGGGGCTCGGGAGGCCTCACTTTTCGACCCCGGTCCGGCCGGGACTTGCGCCGGCGGGGCCGAGCTGGTGCGATCAGGGACGGTGCGGGACGGGCCGCGCCCCGAACGAGGAGTCCGAACATGAGCCTGAAGTGGATCGCCGAGCATCCCGCGACCTGGGATGCCGACAAGGCCCGCGTGATCGGCGGCGCCGAGGCCGGGATCTTCGACGCCCGGTTCTCGAGTTGTCGCGACGGGGAGCTCCTCCCCGGGGAGTGGTGGCACGTCGAGGACGACGGTCGCCGCGTCGGCTTCGGCTGGCTCGACGTGGTCTGGGGCGACGCCGAGATCCAGATCGCGGTCGACCCGGAGAGCCGGGACCAGGGGGTCGGTCGCTTCATCGTCGAGAACCTCGAGAAGGAGGCGGCGGCGAAGGGCCTGCGCTACCTCTACAACACGGTGCGCCCCGGTCACCCGCGCCGCGAGGAGGTCTCGCGCTGGCTCGAGAGCCTGAGATTCCGGGCCAAGGAGGACGGTGCACTCTACCGGACCGTCGCGCGCGCCTGAGGATGGCGGCGGTGACCGGATCGTCGACCGGCCCGGCCTCGATGCCGGGGAGAGGAGGAAGACCATGATCATGTCGAGGACGAGGAGCTTCCTGGTCGCCCTTTTGGGCTTCGGTCTGGCCGCGGCGGCCCAGGAGCTGGCGCCGCCGCAGGTGCTCGAGTGCGCCGGCCGGCCGATCGACGTCGAGGTCGGTCACGCGGCGCCCTGGGTTCAGGACCTCGACGGCGACGGCCTCGCCGATCTCCTGGTCGGTCAGTTCGGCGACGGCAAGCTCCGGATCTACCGCAATCGGGGCAGAGTCGGGGCGCCGCGCTACGAGAACTTCGAGTACCTGGTGGCCGGCGGCCGCGAGGCCACCGTCCCCGCCGGCTGATGCATCGGCTTCGGTCCACGGGTCGTGGACCTCGATCGCGACGGAATTCCGGACATCGTCTCCGGCTCCTACTCGCCTGGCCACCTCTACGTCTTCCGCGGCCTCGGCGCCGGCAAGTTCGCCGAGGCGACCGAGATCCGGGATTTCAAGGGCCGGAAGATCCATGCCGGCCGCATCGATCGTCGGGGTGAACCGATCGGAATCGAGAACCTCGCCGCGTCGCCCCACGTGGTCGACTGGGATGGCGATGGCGATCTCGACCTCCTGGTGGGCAACATCCTCGGCCACGTCATCCTCATCCCCGGGGAGCGGCGCGACGGCAAGGAGGTCTTCGGACCGCGGCGCGTCCGGCTCGAGGCCGCCGGCGAGCTGATCACGGTGGGTGACGGCGACGCCGGCCCCACGACCGCGGACTGGGACGGCGACGGCCGGGTCGACCTCATCGTCGGTGGTGGCGACGGCCGGGTGCAGCTGTTCCGCAACGTCGCCGACGCGGGACCTCCGGTCTACGCCGCCGGGGTCGATCTCGTCGGCCCGGCGCGCGACCTCTGGGAACCGACGCTCCATGACGGCGAGCGTCCGGTCCGACCGGCGGCCCGCGCCAAGCCCTGCGTGGTCAACTACGACGGCGACGGTCTTCTCGACCTCCTGGTCGGCGATCTCCAGCCCATGCGCCAGCGCGAGCGTTCGCTCGGCCCGAAGGAACTGGCCCGGCTGAAGGAGATCGAGGTCGAACTCGCCGAGGTCGAGGCCCGGATCAACGCCTACTTCCGTCGGCTCGCCGAGGAGAAGCGGGATTTCGACCCCGAGGCGGCGGACTACGTCGTCCTCGGCGACCGCCAGGGCCGGCTGCTGAAGGAACGCGGCGATCTGCGCCCGGGCGAGACCCTGCACGGCTTCGTGTTCTTCTACAAGCGCCTGCCCACCGGCCGCTGAGGGTCGCGCGGCGGTCCGGGGCCTCGCGCCACAGCCGCCGCGGACCTACCAGGCGCTCAGGCAGCCGAGGTCGGCCTTGAAGCCGGCCGCGCGGAAGAGCGCGGCGAGGGCCGCGTCCTGGACGCGTTCGCCGTCGATCGTCTCGATCCGGAAGCGTCGTCCCGCCCGACCCTGGAGCCCTTCGTGGAGCAGGGTCGCCGCCGTCGTGATCGCCGCATCGTCCGCGGCGGCGAAGATCAGGATCTGCCGGCCACCCGGCGCCGCCCAGAGGATCGGTCGGCCGCCGATGGCGACGAGCCGGGCGCCACTCTGCCGGCGCGGCCGGGCTCCGCTACGCGTCGCCGGCCAGGGCAGCGCGGCCCCGTAGGGCTGGGCCGGGTCGGTGACCGCGACGAGCCGGGCCGGCTCACCGGCCGCGATCTCGCGCGCGGCCCGGAGTCGGTCGACGGCTCCCGGCAGCGCGAACTGGGCGCCGCCCAGGCCGGCGACGAAGTAGCCGCGCCGGACCCGTCCGGCGTCCTCGAGGGCGCGCAGCACCGGCAGGACCGCGGCGAAGCCACCCTCGAGATCCTCGCTCGCGCAGGAGGCGGCGCCGAGGATCCCGTGCCGTTCGAGGAGCGTCAGCGCCTGGGCGTGTCGGCGCTCGGTCGTGTTCGGCTCGTCCAGCCACAGACGATCGACTCGAAACCAGCGACCGCCCGGGCCACGGCCACGCCGTCCGCCGGCCCGCGCGCGCTCGGTCCGACCGACCAGGGCATCGAGTCCGTCGTTGCTCACCAGACCGTGGCCGACGAGCCGCCAGAGCGCCTCCTCGATCCGCTGCCGGTCCGCCGTCCGGAGGATGGCCATGAGCTCGCTGAAGAAGGCGGCGCCGAGTCGCTCCAGCGCGTCCATGACCGCCTGCTCGTCGACATCGAGTCCGGCGGCCGGCGTGGTCGGAGTCGCAGCCAGGAGCGGCACCCGTTCCCGGCGATAGAGTCGGACCGCGGTGTCGCGGCCGCCCCCGTCGGCGATCCAGACCCAGGCCCCGCTGGAGAAGGGCGGGTCGAGGTCGCGGCGCACGAGGTTCTCGACCCGCGCCGGCAGGAAGTCGTCGATCAGCTCGCGCAGCGGGATCCGCAGTCCTTCGAGGCGGACCAGGGCGGCCTCCAGGTCGCGGCCCGGCCGGTCGAGGCCGTGCCAGGCGCGCAGGAAGAGGGCGAGGATCTCGGCCGCGGCCGGCTCGATCGCCTTCCGGGCCCGGGCGAGGCTCCGGGCCCGGAACCGGCGCAGAGTCTCCGCCGTGCTGTACTCGCGCTCCCGACCTCCGGGCCGGAATTCACCCCCCGTCGCCCGGTCGCTCGCCACCATCCCCTCGAGGGTCGCGACCAGGGGCGTGAGAGCCAGTCCGAGGTGGGCGGCGAGCTCGCGCGCCGAACGGGGCGGTCCGCTGCGCAGCTCGAGGAGGAGCAGCTCCTCCAGCGCATCATCCCGCCGCGCCGCGAGGGGTTCGGGGATGGCGCGCCTCGGGACCAGGCCGAGGGCGTCACGGAGCAGGGCCGCGTTCTCGACCGCCGCCAGGAGCGATCGATCGCCACCCTCGAACTCGACGACGCGGCCCTCGGCGAACAGGACGTCGAGCCGGTCCTCGATCGCGTCGCCGACCCGCTCGCGGATCTCCTCGCGGTCGAGGAAGGGGAGTCGGCGGAGGAGATCATGGAGCTGGTCGGCGTCGCGCGGCAGCCGTGACCCGGCCAGCCCCCGGAGCTCGGCGACGACCTCGTCGATCGCCACCGCGTCGAGCAGCTGGCGAAGATCCTCGTGACCGAGGAGTTCACGGAGGAGCTCCGGGTCGAGGGCCAGGGCGCGGGCCCGGGTCTCCGCAGCCGGTGCGTCGCCCTCGTAGAGCCAGGCGGCGGTGAAGGCCAGGACCAGCGAGCGGGCGAAGGGCGAGGGCCGCGGCGTTTCGACCTCGTGGATCGCGATCCGACCCCTGGCGCAGTCGTCGAGCAGGCGGCGCAGGGACTCGAGATCGAAGACGTCGCGCAGCGCCGCGCGATGGCTCTCGAGTGCGATCGGGAAGTCGGGCTGGCCACGGGTGGCGGCCATGAGGCTCCGGGCGCGCAGCCGTTGCAGCCAGAGCGCGCTGCGCCGGCCGGGGCCTCGGCGCGGCAGGAGCAGGGCGCGCGCGGCGTTCTCGCGGAAGAGCGCGGCATAGAGTGCCGAATCCGCGAGCTGTTCGAGGATCAGCTCCTCGACCTCGCCGGCGGTCGGGATCAGCTCCTCGGCTCCCGGCGCCTCGCTGCAATCGGCGAAGCGGAGCAGGATGCCGTCGTCGTTCCAGAGCAGCTGCAGGTCGAGCCGGCGACGGCGCCGCAGCGCGCTCTCGATCGCCAGCGCCCAGGGCGCATGCACCCGCGCGCCGAGCGGCGAGTGGATCACGATCCGCCAGTCGCCGTGCTCGTCGCGGAAGCGCTCGACCACCAGGCGCCGATCGTGCGCCAGGGCGCCGACCGCTCGCCTCTGGTCGTCGACGTAGGCGAGGAGGTTCGTGGCCGCGTGCGGGTCGAGCAGCATCTCCGCCTGCAGCGCTTCGATGGACGTGGCCTCGCGGTCCTGATCGAGTCGCCGCAGGAAGGCTCCGAGGGCCCGGCCGAGCTCGATCGGCCGACCCGGTCCGTCACCCTTCCAGAAGGGCAGGCGCCCGGGCGCGCCGCCCGCCGGTTCGACCAGGACCCGGTCGTGGCGGATCTCGAGCACGCGCCAGCTGCTCGCGCCGAGGGTGATGACGTCGCCGGCCCGGCTCTCGTAGACCATCTCCTCGTCCAGCTCGCCGACGCGCGGCCCCGTCGGCGCGATCTGGACCGGGAACAGGCCGCGGTCGGGAATCGTGCCGCCGCTGGTCCGGGCGAGCATCGCGGCACCGCGCCGGGCGCGCAGGCGATCGTGCTCGCGGTCGTGGACCAGGCGCGGGGCGAGTTCGGCGAAGTCGACCGAGGCGTGGCGACCGCTGAGCATGTCGACCACCCGGTCGAAGAGGCCGCGCGACAGGGCCCGGAAGTTCCGGGCCCGGCGGAACGAGGCGTACAGCTCGTCGGGGGTGGCGTCCGCGACCGCCACGGTGGCGACGATCTGCTGGGCGAGGACGTCGAGCGGATTCTCCGGCAGGTCGAGGGCCTCGATCCGCCCGGCGCGCATCTCGGCCGCGACCACGGCCGCCTCGAGCAGGTCGCCGCGGTGCTTGGGCATCAGGCTGCCCTGGCTCCGCTGGCCGACGCCATGGCCGGCGCGGCCGATGCGTTGCAGGCCGCGGGCGACGCTGCCGGGCGACTCCAGCATGACGACGTGATCGACGCTCTCCATGTCGATGCCGAGTTCGAGCGAACTGGTGGCGATGAGGCCGCGCAGCTCGCCGCGTTCGAGCAGGCCCTCGACCTCACGACGCTGCGCCTGCGACATCGATCCGTGGTGGCTCCGTACCAGCGGCCTGGCGTCGGGATCGGTGGTCGCGTCGGCATCCGGTCCGTCGCCGCGACGGGCCCGGTCGAGGTCGTTCAGCCGGCGCGCGAGCCGTTCGCAGAGGCCGCGGCTGTTGACGAAGACGATGCTGCTCCGGTGGGCGTCGATGGTCGCGAGCAGGGAGACCAGGAGGTTCGGCCAGAGTCCGGGTCGATCGGCTCCGCCCTCGAGTTCCCGGGCGCGGGCGAGAAGGAAGTCGGCCTCGCCCTCGAGCCGGTCCGGATCGGGTCGCTCCATGTCGGCCACGGGGACCCGGACCTCGAGGTCCATGGCCGGCGGACTGGAGCAGTCGACGATCTCGACCGGTCGGTCCCCGCCGAGGAAGGAGGCGACCAGCTCGGCCGGTCGGACCGTGGCCGACAGGCCGATCCGCTGCGGTGGGCGCCGGCAGAGGGTTTCGAGTCGCTCCAGGCTGAGCGCCAGGTGGGCGCCGCGCTTGGTCGGCGCCAGGGCGTGGATCTCGTCGACGATGACGGTCTCGACTCCGCGCAGGTGTTCGCGCATGCGCGAGCCGAGCATCAGATAGAGCGACTCGGGCGTGGTCACCATGATCTCGCCCGGCTGACGCAGCATGCGCCGGCGCTCGGCCGCGCTGGTGTCGCCGGTGCGCAGATCGACTCCGGGGCGCCGGAGTTCCTCGCCCCGCTCGCGGGCGACCGCGGTCACGCCGTCCAGCGGGCGGCGGAGATTGCGCTCGACGTCGTGGGCGAGCGCCTTGAGCGGCGAGACGTAGAGCACCCGATAGCCCGGGGTCGAGGCGGCCTCGGCCAGACAGCGGTCGAGGGCCCAGAGGAACGCGGCCAGGGTCTTGCCGCTGCCGGTCGGCGCGATCAGCAGGCAGTGCTCGGCCCGGACGATCCGTGCCCAGCCCGCGATCTGCACCGCCGTCGGCGCCGGAAACGCGCGGGCGAACCAGTCCTGGGTGGCGGGGTGGAAGGGCCGCATCGCCGCATGATAACCGCGCTCGCCCGGCAGCGCCGCCCTCGGAACGCTGATCGCCCGTAGCGGCGACCGCCGGTCGGGGCGGTCGCGATCGGCATCGGGGCCGGCTGGGCAGCCGGCGCTCCGAGGCAACCGGCGCTCCAGAACGCCGCCATCGAGGCGTCTCGCTCGGAGAGCCGACCGCCGGTCGGGGCGGTCGCGATCGGCAGCAGGGCCGGCTGGGCAGCCGGCGCTCCGAGGCAACCGGCGCTCCGAGGCAGCCGGCGCTCCGAGGGGCATCGTCGTGGCGGGACTCGGCACAGGTCGGTCAGGTCGATAGGATCGTGGTCACGAATCGAGGAAATCGAATGCTCGACGACTGGCTCAACTACCACCATCTGCACTACTTCTGGACCACGGTGCGCGAGGGCGGCGTCTCGAGGGCGGCGCGCAAGCTGGGACTCACCCAGTCCACGGTGAGCACGCAGCTGCGTCAACTGGAGCGGGCGCTCGGCGTGCAGCTGTTCGAACGACGGGGACGCGGTCTCGTGCCCTCGTCCGCCGGCAAGACCGTGTTCCGCTACGCCGAGGACATCTTCGCCATCGGCAACGAGCTGCGTGATGCGCTGCGCAGCGGGCTCGAGCCGCGGCCGGAACGCCTGCGCGTCGGCCTGGTCGACGTCGTGCCCAAGCTGGTGGCCTATCGGGTGCTCGAACCGGTGATGGCCCTGGAACCGCCGATGCGCATCCACTGCATCGAAGGCAAGGACGTCGAGCTGCACGCCCGCCTCGCGGTCCACGAGCTCGACCTGGTCCTCAGCGACCGACCCCTGGCTCCCGGCGGCGCCGTGCGGGCCTGGAACCACCTGCTCGGTGAGAGCGGGCTGAGCTTCTTCGCCCGCAGCGATCGGGCTTCGGCGTTGCGCCGCCGCTTTCCGGCCTGCCTGGCCGAAGAAGCGCTGTTGATGCCGACGGTGGGGACGAGCCTGCGCGCCCAGCTCGACGACTGGCTGGGCACGCAGGGCATCGTGCCGGAGGTGGCCGGCGAGTTCGAGGACCGGGCCTTGATCAACACCTTCGGTCAGGCCGGGGCCGGGATCTTCCCCGGCGCCAGCGCCATCGAGGACCAGATCGCCCAGCGCTACGGCTGCCGCGTCATCGGCCGCCTGCCCGAGGTGAAGGAGCGCTTCTATGCCATCTCGGCCGAGCGCCGGATCAAGCACCCCGCGCTGCTCGCCATCGCCGAGCACGCGCGTCGCGACCTGTTCGCCACCACCTGAGGACGGCGCTCAGGCCGACGCCCGGGCCGGCCGCAGGGCCCGGCGCACCTGATCGAGTGCCCGGCGCTCGAGCTGGCCGATGCGCTGCGGCGTCAGGCCGAAGCGGCGGGCGAGCTGCACCCGGTCCTCGGCCCGTCGATCCTCGAGACCGAAGCGGCGGACCAGGATCTCGCGGTCGCGCTCCGGCAGATCGTCGAGCCGGCGCAGGGCCAGCTCGATCAGCTCCCGGCGTGCCAGGTCCTCGACCGGATCGCCGCTGCCGGGATCGGTCAGCTCGCGGGGGCGGCCGGTCTCGTCCTCGAGGGCCTGGACCCTGGGCTCGATCCGCTGCGGCTTCGGGACCGCGGCCTCCTCCTGGTCACGGGCCTGCCGGCCGAGCGCGGCATTCAGCCAGTGCGGCAGACGGATCAGCCGGCTGGAACGGGCCAGGGCATCGAGGATGCCGTGGCGGATCCAGTAGCGGGCATAGGCCGCGAAGGGCACGCCCAGCTCCGGGTCGTAGGCCCCCGTGGCGCGCAGGAGGCCGCTCCGCCCCTCCTGGATCAGGTCGGCCTGAGGCAGGGGCGTGTTGCGGTAGCGGGTCACCATGCGTTCGACCAGGTCGAGACGTCCGGCCACCAGCCGGTTGCGCAGCTCCTCGAACTGCCGCCGGCGGCGCTGGATGCGGGCCCGGGTGAGTCGCGAGGCCTGGCGCAGGGCCTCGTCCTCGAGGCGCTGGAGCAGGTGCGTCGGCGGGTTCAGCCGGCGGATGAGTCCCGCCAGCCGGCGGCGCCGCCGAGCCCCGGCGAAGAGCCCGCGGGCCCAACCCGGGTCGTTCGTCGCTCCGGAGCGGTTCGACCGGGGTTCCTCGTAGGCGCGCCAGAGTTCCTCCAATCGGGCCTCGCGGTCGAGCCGGCGCTCGGCGCCGACGGCCGTGGCGCCGCCGACCAGGCGGGTCGCCGAGATCTCGCCGGCCCGCCAGCGCCTCAGCTCGCCCAGGAAGGTGGCCTGCGCGGCCTCGGTGGCCAGGAAGGCCTGGCGATGGCGTTCCCGCGCCTCGACCATCCGGCGCAGCAACTCCTGTCCGGCCTCGTCACGTCCCGACTCGATCATGTCGAACCTCCTGTTCCGGCGCCGAGATCATCCTCGACGGCGCGAGCTTAACGGCCGGGCTTCGTTCGTCCTGCTGCGATAATCGCGAATTGAAACATCGATTATCTCGATGAATGTCCGCGCGCCTCCGGTGCCATGGGGGAGGGGAAGGGCGACACCGTCGGCCGCCCCCTGGACCCGAGGACGAAACCGGTGAAGAAGGTCGCTCTCTACTCCCTGCTGCTGATCGTCGGTCTGGCGCTCTCCCAGGTGCTGCCCGGATTCCTGGGCGAGGCCTGGGCCGACCTGGCCCTGCCCCTGCGCATCCTGACCATGACCGCGCTCGCCTTCGTGATGATCCAGGTCGGCTACGAGTTCGACCTCCGTCGCGACCGCCTGCGCGACTACGGCTGGGACTACCTGGTCGCGATGACCGCGGCCGCCTTCCCCTGGATCTTCGTCACCGGCTATTTCCTCCTGGTGCTCATGCCGGCGGGATCGGCCACCGACTTCGGCGCGTTGAAGGAGGCGCTGCTCGCCGGCCGCTTCGCCGCGCCGACCTCGGCCGGCGTGTTGTTCTCGATGCTCGCCGCCGCCGGCCTCGGGGCCACCTGGCTTTATCGCAAGGCGCGGGTGCTGGCGATCTTCGACGACCTCGACACCGTCCTGCTGATGATCCCGCTCAAGATGCTGATGGTCGGCCTGGCCTGGCAGCTCGGCGTCGTCGTGCTGGTCATGTTCGGCATGCTCTGGCTGGCCTGGCGCAAGCTGCACGCGGTCGACTGGCCGGTGACCTGGCGCTGGCTCCTCGCCTACGCCATCGGCATGGTCCTGGTGAGCGAGGTCATCCACGCCGCCTCGCTCCATCTGGACGACAGCGTGCCGATCCACGTCGAGATCCTGCTGCCGGCCTTCGTGCTGGGCGCCATCCTGCGCCGCCGCATCGACCCCGCGACCGGGCACGACCTGCTCGAGTCGCCGGCGGAGAAGCGGGTCGCGACCGTGGTCTCGGCGGCCTTCATGGTCCTGGTCGGGGCGAGCATGCCGGCGCTCTTCGCCACCGGCGCGACGAGCACGAGCGCGAGCACGGTGAGCGCGACGCAGGAAGCCCTGTCCGTCACCGAGATCGGACTGCATGTCCTCGCGGTCTCGCTGCTCGCCAACCTGGGCAAGATGTTCCCGCTCTTCTGCTACCGCCGCGAGGCGGTCTGGAAGGAACGCCTCGCCCTGTCGATCGGCATGTGGCCCCGCGGCGAGGTCGGCGCCGGCGTCCTGGTGGTCTCGCTCGGCTACGGCATCGGCGGTCCGGTGCTGACCGTCGCCCTCCTGTCGCTGGCCCTGAATCTGGTCGCGACCGGCCTCTTCATCGTCTTGGTCCGCCGGCTGCTCGACGCGGCGGATCGCGAGCGACGCGCTGCCGGGATCGGCCCGGTCGTCGTCGCCGGATCCCGAGGTCTCGACTGAAAGGAGTCTCCATGAACATCGCCATCCATCGCGGACCCTTCGCCCTGGAGCCGGGGCCGCTGGAGCAACGACTGCGCCGCGCCCTCGCCGCCCGCGCCGAGCTGATCGAGGCTCTCCGGGTCACCCTCAGCGACGAGAACGGACCGCGCGGCGGCGCCGACAAGCGGGCCGCCCTGCTGCTCGACCTGCGCGGCGGCGGTCGGGTCAAATCGGTGGCCACGAGCCCGAGCCTGAAGCGGGCCCTCGAACTCGCCCTCGAAGGGCTCCGGCGCGGGCTGGCGAGCCGGCTGGGTCGCCGGCGGTCGCGGCGCCGGGCGGCCCGACGTCGGAGCCGTGAATCGCCCTCCGGCGTTACCGACGGGTAGCAAGGAGGCCGGAATCTCCTCGGGCCGATTCCGGGACCCGGTCGGCAACTTTCTTTCCCCGCGTGGTTTGTGAGAATCTCCCTGCGGCTCTCCTTTTGCTGGCATTTGCCAGCGAAAGGGCAGGGCCCGGCTCGCCAACCGCAAGGGGAAAGAACGATGCTCCGCAGCACAGCCGTCCTCGTCGTCGCGCTCCTCGCGCTCAGCCCGTCGACCTTCGCCCAGGACAAGGGCGTGGTCTCGGTCTACTGCAGCCTCGATCGCGACTTCTCCGAGGAGATCCTCAAGCTCTTCGAGGCTCGGACCGGGATCAAGGTCCTGCCCAGCTTCGACATCGAGCAGAACAAGACCGTCGGCCTGGTCAACAAGATCATCAGCGAGGAGCCCAATCCCCGCTGCGACGTCTACTGGAACAACGAGGTCGCGCAGAGCGTGCGCCTCAAGAGCAAGGGGCTGCTCCAGCCCTACTTCTCGGCCAACGCCGTGACGATCCCGGCCGAATTCAAGGATCCGGAGGGCTACTGGACCGGCCTCGCCGCCCGCGCGCGGGTGATCATCTACAACAAGGATCTGATCGGCAGCGGCGCCAGGCCGGGTTCGATCCGTGACCTCGCCGACCCGGCCTGGGCCGGCAGGATCACCATGGCCAAGCCGCTCACCGGCACGACCCTCACCCATGCCGCGGCCCTGTTCGCGCTCTGGGGCGAGGAGAAGACCAAGAGCTTCTACCAGGACCTCCTCGGCAACGAGATCTTCTGGTCGCAGGGCAACGCCATGTGCATGCGCGACGTCGGCAGCGGCGGTTTCGCCTGGGGCTACACCGACACCGACGACGCGAACGTCGCCCTGATCAAGGGCATGGCCACCGACATCATCGTTCCCGACCAGGAAGAGGGCGGTCTGGGTACCCTGGTGATCCCGAACTCGGTGATGATCGTGAAGGGCGCCAAGAACCTCGACAACGCCCGCAAGCTGGTCGACTTCATCCTGTCGCGGGAGGTCGAGGAGAAGCTCGCCCAGGGCCGCTCGGCGCAGATCCCGCTCCACCCCGGCGTCCCGGTGCCGGAGGGGGTGCTGAACCTGGAGAAGGTCAAGGCGATGCCGGTCGACTGGAACAAGGTCGGGCTCATGATCGAGCGCCACCTCGACTGGCTGAAGACCAACTTCGAGAACCCCTCGAAGAAGCCCGGTGAGGAGAGCTCGCGGACCTGGCCCTGGGTGGTGGGGACCCTCGTCGCCATCGTCTTCCTCGTCGTCCTCGGTCGGCGTTCGGCGGTCTGACGGTGCGCGGACCTCGCGGACTGGGTCGCTCGCTCGTGGTCGCCGCGGCCCTGCTGGTCGCGGCCACCGTGCTCGCCCCGATGGTCGGGCTGGGTCTCGAGATGGGGCGAGGCCCGGCGGCCCGCCAGTGGGCCGAGCTGGACGAGGTGCTGGTGGAGCGCGCGGTCGCGACCCTGGTCCTGGCGCTGGGCGCGACGCTCCTGGCGCTGGGCATCGCGATCCCCTTCGCCCTGGCCCTGCGCCGCGCCCGGTTTCCCGGCGTCCGCGTCCTGAAGGCCCTCTACGTGGCTCCGCTCCTGGTGCCGCCCCACATCCAGGCGATCGGCTGGATGCGCATCATCGGTCGTCAGGGCACCCTGACCGCTTGGTTGAACGAGCGCTTCGGCTGCGAACTCGACGTCCGGGCCGGCTTCCTCGAGGTCGGCGGCCGCGACGTCTTCTATCCCGGCGCCACCTGGATGCTGGCCTGCGCCTTCTGGCCGCTCGCGGCCCTGATCATCTCGGCCGGACTGGAGCGCATCGACCCACGGCCCGAGGAGGCGGCGCTGTTCGTGCCCCGGCGTCCGCGCGGACTGCGCGGCCTGATCCACGGGATCTGCCACGGCCGCTGGTACCTCTTCCTGTTCCCGCGGGCGCAGCGCCAGGGACTCGAGAGCGCGACCCTGCCCCTGCTCTCGGCCCACGTCCTGGCCGGCGCCTTCTTCGTGTTCATCTTCGCCGCCGGCTGTTACCCGATCCCGGCCCTGCTCGACACGCCCTCGATCATGTACACGGTGTTCATCACCGCGAGCCAGGTCGCCCCGGCGGCGGCCGGCGTGATCGCGATGCCGCTGGTGCTGATGACCGTCCTGGCCCTCGTCGTCGTCGAGGTCTTCGGCTCCGAGCGCGTGTTCCAGAACCGGGCGCGGCCGCGCCCGGCCCCGGCCTCGATCCGGCCGCGCAACCTCCGGGCTGGCGCCTTCGCCTGGCTCGCCGTCCTGGTGACCGCGGGCCTGCCCTTCGAGGCGCTGGTCCGCAAGGCCGGTGGCATCGAGACCTATCGTCTGATCTTCGACAACGTCAAGGAGGACCTGGCCCGCTCCTTCCAGCTCGCCTTCGAGGGAGGCCTGGTCGTGGCCCTGGGCGGCCTGGTGATCGGTCTCGCCGCCGACCGGATGAAGCGGAGCCGCGGTTTCCTCCTCGAGGCCACCACGCTGTTGCCCTTCGCCTTCCCGGCGGTCGTCGTCGGCGTCGCGGTCAACGTCTTCTGGGCCAACATCGCCAACGCCCTGGCGCGGATCGCCGGCCATTCGGCCCTGCTGGGCGCCCTGGCCGATTTCGTCGAGCACGGCGTCTACCGCGGCGAGGGCATCTTCATGGCCTGCTACCTGATGCTCTTCCTCTGCTTCGCGACCCGCTGCGTGCGGACGGCCCTGTCCCGGATCGAACCGCGGCAGATCGAGGCCGGCCTGCTCTCCGGCCGCAGCCCGCGCGCCCGCTTCTGGGCCATCGTCGCGCCCCAGATCCTGCCCGGTTTCCTCGCCGGCTTCGTGATCGCCTTCATCCTCTGTCTCGGCGAACTCGGCGCCAGCCTCATCGTCCAGCCGCCCGACTGGTCGACGGTCCAGATCCGGATCTTCAACATGATCCACTTCGCCCGTGACGAGGAAGTCGCCGCGCTGTGTGTCATGCTGGTCTCGGCCGTGGTCCTGCCGGTTCTCCTCTACGTGCTGGCCAGCAACAGGAAGGTGGAAGTCCTGTGAACAAGGTCGTCGAGGCCCGAGGGCTGCGACTCGAATACGGCGCGGAGCCGGCGCTCCGAGGCGTGGACTTCGAGGTCGAACGCGGTGAACTGGTCGTCCTGCTCGGTCCCTCCGGCTGCGGCAAGACCTCGCTCCTGCGTGTCCTCGCCGGGCTCGAGCGGCCGGCGGCCGGCCGGATCGAGATCGCCGGCCGCTGCGTCCAGGACGATGGCCTGTCGGTCGAACCGGCGGCGCGCGGCGTGGGCTTCGTCTTCCAGGATCTCGGTCTCTGGCCGACCCTGACCGTGCTCGAGCACCTGCTCTTCGTGCTCGGTCCCGGTCGCCGTGATCGCAAGGAGGTGGCGCGGCGTCGGCTCGACGACCTGCACATCGGCCACCTCGCCGGCAAGAAGCCGGCCCAGCTCTCCGGCGGCGAGGCGCAGCGTCTGGCGCTGGCCCGCGCGCTCGTGGCCGAACCCGAGCTCATCTTCCTCGACGAGCCCCTCAGCTCGCTCGATCCGCTGGTGGCCGGCGAGATCCGCCGGCTCCTGGCGCGCATCCATCGCGAGGAGGGGCGGAGCATGGTCTACGTCACGCACGATCGTCACGAGGCCTTCGAACTCGCCGACCGGATCGTGCTGATGCGCGGCGGCGAGGTCGAGCAGATCGGGCGCGCGCCCGATCTGGTCGGCCGGCCGCGGACCGCCTTCGTCGCCCGCTTCCTCGGGCTCGGCGGTCTGCTCGAGGCCCGCGCGGTCGCCGCCGACCAGATCGAGACCGCGCTCGGTCGGCATCGCCTGATCGAGGGCTCGCCGGCCGCGGCCGGGCTCGCTCTGATCGGCCGGCGTGACCTGCGACCGGCGGCCGCCGGCGTTTCGGCGCGCGTGGTCGGGGCGCGCTATCGCGGCGCCGACTGGAGCATCGAACTGGACCTGGCCGGCGCCCCGCTCGAGTTCGACCACGACCGTGAGCTGGAGATCGGCGCCCAGATCACCGTGGCCGGTCCCGAGAGCGTCTGGTGCATCCCTGGTGAAGGAGGGCGGGAATGAACCCCCTGTTGCGTGTTCTCGTCGTCCTGGCCCTCGTCGGCCTGGCCTGGTTCGGCTACAGCCGGGTCCGGATCGAGCCCAATCGCGAGCCCGAGGTGGTGGTCGCCGGCGTCGACATGCCGGTGGTCGATCACCTGCCCGAGATGCAGCTGGTGTCGAGCGAGTCCTGCGCCGAGTGTCACCAGGCGGTCTTCGACGAGTGGCGGGGCTCGCACCACTGGTTCGCCTGGCTCAATCCCGAACCGCGCCGCAAGGAACTCTCGGACAACTTCCGCAACAAGGACTGCATCCCCTGCCATGCCCCGCGGCCGATGCTCGAGGTGGGTTTCGGACAGCGACCCCTGGAGCGCGAGGACCGACGCGAGGACGGGGTGAACTGCTTCACCTGTCACAAGTACCAGAACGCCATGCTGACGCCGAACGGGCTCGGGGAGGGCGCCGCCGGCGCCCCCTGCCAGCCGGTGACCTTCGAGCCGCTGCGCGAGATGACGCTCTGCGCGCCCTGTCACGATCAGCACAAGGTGAAGCAGGACTGGCTGCGGTCCCGCTTCGCGGTCGAGGGTCCCGACCGCAAGGACTGCAACGACTGCCACATGCCCTGGGTCGACGGGTCGAGCACCGACGGCCAGGGCGGACGCGATCGTCATCGCAGCCACGCCTTCCACGGCGCCCACGACCCGGCGATGTTGAAGACCGCCGGCAGCCTGCGCGCGACCAAGGTGGCCGAAGGGCGTCCGCTTGCCGCGGCGATCAAGGAGCTGAGCGGGCGCGACTTCGACCCCGGTGGTCGGCAGGCCGGCGCGCGCACCGTGCTGGTCGAGGTGGCCAACACCGGCACCGGCCACAACCTACCCGCCGACGAGCGCCACCGCGCGGTCGACGTCGAGGTCCGCTGGGTCCCCGCCGTCGGCGAGGCCTCGCCCGAGCTCCGACTCGCCCGCTTCCGCAATCCCTACCGCCACGAGTTCGAGCTGGTCAATCCCTTCAAGGACCGCGCCGGCGAGGTGCTGACCTTCCCGGTCAGGGAAGGTGAATTCGGCTTCGACACCGAGCAGGTGCGGCTCTTGCCGGTCTTCAATCCCGAGCGCAAGGTCTTCTACGAGGAGTCCACCCAGCTCGCGGCCGGCGAGAGCCGGCTGATCTGGTTCGACCTGCCCGAGGCGACCTCGGGTCGGCTCGAGGTCCGGCTCTACTACAAGCTACAGCCCTACATGAGCAACAACGATGCCGTCACCATGGCCGCCGTCGACCTCGACTTCTGATCACCGGGCGCCGCGCGTCGTCGCCATCCTTCTGCTCGCGGCGCTGCTGGGTGCCTGCGGCGAGGATCGGGGGCGCACGGTCGGGACCGATCCGCGCGTGCCGACGATCCTCGACGAGGCCGGCGAGCTCGAGGCCCGGCTCGACCTGATCGACTCGCTTCGGGCCCCCTGTCCGCAGGACGTGGTCGAGGCGCTGCTCCGGGTCATGAAGGACCGCAGCCAGCAGGCCTACGTCACCATCGCCGATGACGGCGATCTCGGCTACCACGTCGAGGAGAGCCCCTACGGCGGTCCCGACGAACGGGCCGAGATCCGCTGGACGGCGGTGATCGCGCTCGATCGTCTCGGCGAGGTCCAGGCCCTGCCCGATCTGCTCGCGGCGCTCAACGACCGTCATCCGGTCGTGGCCAACCACGCCGCGCTCGCGCTCTGGAATCTCGGCAGTGCCGAGGGCCTGCCGGTCCTGGTCAAGAATCTCGAGGCCAAGGCCTTCGCCAACGAGACCGCCAACGAGATCCTCTGCCGCATCGCCGGCCAGGATCTCGGCTTCGACACCGATGCCGGCTGGAAGCGCAAGGAGGAGGCGATCGCCCGCTGGCAGGCCTGGCTCGCCACCGGGCCGAAGCCGCCGCGCGCGCTGCCGCAGAAGGGACAGGACGCCGACCTCGACCGGCGCGTCCGCTTCCTGGTGGCGATCCTCGGCCAGCACCAGTTCCTGTTCATGGAACAGGCACGGCGCGAGCTGTCGCGGCTGGACGGGCTGGCGCTCGAGCACATCCGCGTCGCCTTCGACGACCCGGCACTCGGCCGTGACAACCAGCAGCTGCGCGCCTACGCGATCCAGGCCCTCGCGCTGATGCACGATCCGCGCGCCCAGGAGCTGATCGTCGAGCGTCTCGGCAAGGACCCGGCGGCTCCGGTCCGCAGCCGCGCGGCCGAGGCGATCGGCCAGGCCGACTCCGGTGGCCGCGAGGCCCTGCTCCACGCTCTCGACGATCATGATCCCTCGGTGCAGCTCGCGGTGGTTCGGGCGCTGGGGCGGCGCGGCCTCGAGGACGTGACCGGTCGCATCCGTGACCTGCTCGCCTCGCCTGCCGCCTCCGAGCGCCTGAAGCTCACCGCGGCCTTCGCCCTGGTCCGCAACGGCCTGAAGGGCGACGGGGCCGGAGCCTTGCTCTACCACATCCTGGCGGAGGGCCAGGACTACCAGAAGGCGGAGCTGGCCGAGCTGCTCCAGGAGTGGCAGGGCGACCTCAAGGGCTGGGACGAACGCCGTCCCGCGGCCGAGCAGGCCGAGGCCCTGGCGGTCTGGCGGAAGCTGCTCGTCGCCGACTGATCCCGGACCGGTGCTTCACAGGTCGCGCCGCAGCGGGCATCATCTTGCCCGCGGAAGCGGGATTCGAGTCGCGGCGGAGGCGAGGATGCTCCGGAATCTGATCAGCGGGCTGGGCCTGTTGCTGGCGAGCGCCGGCGCGGTCGCGGCCCAGCAGGAGGTCGCGGTCGAGGTCCTCGCCCTGGGCGACGGCCTGGAGGCCATCGTCGCCGATCCCGCCGGCCTGTTGCTCCAGGGCGACGGTCAGATCAGTCTGATCGCCCCGGGCCCCGAGGTCCGGGTCCTCGCCGAGGCCCGGTTGTCGCCGGAGGCCTTCACCTGGACTCTCAGCGGCGGCGGCGCGGCTCCGGTGATCGAGATGGAGACCGCCGACGGCGAGCTCGCCGTGGCGATGGCGGCCCCCGGCACCCGGCCGGCGTCGGCGCGCGCGCGCTCCGGGCCGAGCCTCTTCCGCGGGCGGCCGAGCGCCGCGGCCCAGCACGAGGTCCGGATCCGCGATCACGCCGGGCATCGCTACCGGGTCAGTCCCGTCCTCGACGGACTGAGGGTCCGGATCGACGACGCCGATGAGTCTCTCCATCTCCCCGCCGCCTGCGCCAGCGAGCAGAGTCTGGGCTGGGGCCTCGGCTACGAGATGAGCGCGCGTCTCGTCGTGCCCTGGTTCGCCTTCGCCGAGACCGATGGCCGGGACGGTCTGGAGATCCTCTACCGCGACGGGCCGCTCTTCCGCGTCCAGGCCCTGGGGGCAGGCGGCGCGGTCGGCGCGAACCGCGCCTGGGGCCGGGCGCCGGCCGCCGAATCGACCGAGGTGGTGCGCTTCGACCAGCGCGTTCCGCCGCTCCTTCGCGACTTCGACGGCGATGGCCTGGATGATCTCGTTCATCTCGACCCGGGCGGTGGCTACGTCTTCGTCTATCGCGGTCGTGGCCGCGGCCTGGCCGAGACCGAGGCCCGCGAACCGGACCAGATCTTCAACGTCGGTGGCCATGCGCTCTGGCGTTCCCTCGCCGACGTCGACGGCGACGGTCGACTCGACCTCATCGTGCTGTCGATGAGCAAGATGAACGTCGTCGCCCAGGTCAACGTCATGCGCGCGGGCAGCCTGCCGGTGCGACTGTTCTGCCGCCGGCAGAAGGAGAACGGCGACTTCGAGGCCTCGACCCTGTGGAACGCGAGCCTCGAACTGCCCTTCGAACTGGCGATCACCCGCAATCTCCGCCGCGTCCGGTTCCGCTCCCCGCTCCTGGTCATCGGCCAGGTCGAGGGTCGGGCGCGTCTTCTGGCCACGCGGCGCGGTCGCTGCGCCCTCCTGGAGCAGGATGGCAACGACTGGCGCGAGATCGTTCCGGTGCCCGAGCTCCTCCTCGAGGACGGCCACTGGTCGGACCCCTTCGACGCCCCTCGTGGCGACTTCGACGGTGACGGGCGCACGGAGGTCCTCCTCCTCGGGCGCGAGGTCGAGGGCACGCGCGATCGACTGCTGCGGGTCGAGTTGCCCTGAGACGATGACCCGAGCCGCGCCGATCCGAAACCCGCGACTTCCCTCGCTCCGCGCCCTGCTCCTGGGCCTGGGGCTGAACGCCATCCGTCTGCTGGTGATCCAGATCCAGGGCACGGGCGCCGTTCCCGGCGACGAGTTCAGCCTCGCCGGCTTCCTCTACGGCATCCTGCCGGCCCTGAGCCTCCTGACCGCGATCATCCTGACGGTCAGGCTCCTGCTCCTCGTCGGCGAACTCCGACGCAGCGAGTACTGGCGTGATCGCGCCCTGGCGCTCGGCGCCCTGATCTCGGTCCCGCTCGCCTTCCTCTCGATCGCGGCGACCGTCGTGGCCCTCCTGATCGCGATCCTGCGCGGCCGGCTCCTCGACCGGTCACGGCTCGAGGCACTGGAGGGCGCGGAAGCCCGCGACCGTGATCGCATCGCCGATGCCCTGGTGGCCCTGGGCCCGCCGGACTTCCTGCGCTGGTGGTTGGGCCTCGGTTTCGTCGCCGCGCTCGGGGCCTTCCTGATCGCCTTCGCCGAGTCCTTCATCTACACCTCGGCCTTCACCCCGGAGCTCTTCGAGCCCTCGATCCTGAGCGCCTACCGCGCCCGCCTCGCCGACCTCGCGATCATGTTCGGCATGGCCTTCGGCATCGGCTTCCTGCTGCCGGTCGTCCACCTGCGCCTCTTCCGATCACGCTCGAGCGCGACCGATCGCATCCTCGCCGCGACCAGCTCCGTCGCCGGACTGGCCAGCCTGCTCTCGTTGCTGAGTTTCGCCGTGGTCGTGGGCCAGGAGATCCTCAGGACCGGCGTCGTCGTGCACACGCTCGCCTTGCATCTGGTCGCCCATCTCCTCTGGTGCCGCCGCATGCGGCGGAACCTCGACCTCGCCGGCCATCGCCTCTTCGGCGGCGAGGAACCCGAGGCCCGCGCCGCCTGGCTCGCCCTCTACCAGGCCTTGCTCCTCCTGCCGGTCGAACTCCTGCCCGGCCGGCTGCGGCGCGCGATCCTCGAGTCCGCGACCGTGGCCCATCTGGTCGCCGCCGGCCTGGGCGCTTGCTGGCTCCTGGTCTTCGTCCTGCTCTCCTACCCGGAGCTGGAGGACTTCCGGATCCAGTTCATCTCCATCGCCGTGGTCTCGGGAGTCGACGCCTTCCTCCTGGCCAGTCTCTCCCTGCTCTTCGCCTGGCCCGCCTTCCGCCGGTCCCGGAGCGGTCGCCTGCGCAGTTCGGCCATGGCCGGCGTCGCCCTCTTCGGGCTGGTGTTCTCCTTTCAGCCCCTGCCGAACGACGTCGCGGCGGTGGTCAACGAGTACTCACGTTTCGGCTTCATGCTCAAGATGGCCTCGGTGCGCGAGCTGATCCGGCCGCGCAACCGGATCGGGTTCGAGCCGACCGACCTGGAGTTCCCCTGGCACGGCGAGGGCGAGGACCGTCTCGACGCGGCGGCTCCCGACCTCTACCGCGAGCGCCGCCCACCCATCGTCATCGTCCTCTGGGACGCGGCCCGCCCCGACCACATGGGACCCTACGGCTACCCGCGGCCGACCACGCCGAACCTCGATCGCCTGGCCGCCGAGAGCGTGATCTTCGAGCGCGCCTACAGCGGCTCGACCGCCACGAGCTGTGGCGTCCGCCACCTGATGACCGGGCGGTACTCGAGTCGCTACATGTTGAGCAAGGAGCACGCGCCCTTCTTCCTCCATGCGCTGCGGCCCCATGGCTATCACCGCTTCTTGATCACCGCGATCGGCTCCGATTACAACGGCGTCAGCCTCGAGGCCTTCCGGCGCAACGCGCCGCCGGCGGCGGACGATGGCTCGAGCTTCGTCGACTGCGGCATCGCGAACCCGCTCACCGAGCCCGGGACCGTCGATCGCCAGAAGTCGGCGAACATGATCCGGGAGTGGGAACGCATCGTCGGCGCGGAAGGGCCGGAGGGCCTCGACGGCAGCCTCAGCTACCTGCACCTGACCGGCACGCACTTCCCCTGGCGCGGCTCGCCGCCGCTCGAAGACCTGGGTCCTCGGCCCGAGGATCGCTACGACGCCGAGATGATCCAGATCGACCGCTACACCGGCGAGGTCTTCGACTCGCTCCGCGAGCTCGGGGTCTGGGATCGGGCGATCGTGGTGCTGGTGGCCGACCACGGCACCGGGCTGCGGGATCACGGTCGCTACGCCGGCTTCATGCCCTATGAGGAGCAGATCCGGGTCCCGCTCCTGATCAAGGCGCCGGGCTTCGCGCCCCGGCGGGTCCGCGAACCGGTCGCGACCATCGACCTCGCGCCGACCCTGCTGGCGCTCTTCGAACCCGGGGCGGCGAATCCGTATCACGGCGTGGCCCTCACCGGCCTCATGTCCGGCCGGGTCGATCGGCTCGAACGGCGCGTGATCGCCAGCCTCTGCGCCTTCGAGGACGCCTACTCGCTGCTGCTCGATGGCCGCTGGAAGCTGCACTTCCATCGCTACGAGGACTACGGCCTGCTCTACGACCTCCAGGACGACCCGCTGGAGCGGCGCAACCTCTTCGAGCGCGAGCCGGATCGGCGGGCCGAGACCATGGCCCTGATGGCCGCCTTCCTCTGGGAGGGAGCACGCCTGGGCTACGGCAATCCCAACCACTACTGGGACTGGGAGCAGCCCCGGCGCCGGGACGGCGCGCTCAGCGGAAGGTGACCAGGCCCAGCGACCGCTCGCGGATCAGCACCAGATCGGTGCTCGCGCCCGGCCGCATGCTGCGCAGGCTCAGCGTCTCGAAGGTGCCGGCATCCAGGCTGGCACTGGCCTCGTCGGCGAAGACCAGCTCCCCGTCCTTCTTGCGCCCGCCCTTGAACACCAGCAGGCGGTGACGACCGCCGCCGGCGTCGGCCATCCGGAAGAGATCACCGATGCCGTCGCCATCGAGGTCGGTGCCGACCGCGAAGTTCCGGCGCGCGCCCCAGCGGCCGAAGTCGTCCTTGCTCAGATCGAGGTCGAGGAGCCGGCTCGGCTGCAGCTCGAAGGGGCTCGCGGCCTTCGGCGTTCCACGATGGATGCGGAAGGCGACCTTGACCGTGCCCATCATCCGTTGGAGCGCGTCGGAGATGCCGGCGCCGTAGCTGCCGTAGACGAGATCGAGGGCGCCGTCGCCGTCGACGTCGCGGAAGTCGGGGCCGTTGCCGATCACGCCCTGGACCTTCAGGGCGAAGTCGGGGCGGCGGGCGAAGAACTCCTCGGGTCGGTTGAGCAGGACCACCAGCGTCGTGCGCAGGTCGCCGAGGCCGGTCGCCGGCGTGCTCATGCGCGACAGGAAGAGGTCGGGGCGACCGTCGCCGTCGACGTCCCGGAGATCGACCTCGGTCTGCTCCAGGATGCCGTCGCTGTCGAGCGAGGCCAGCCAGGGCAGCTTGAAGGTCAGGGGCTTCTCGGCGTCGAAGACGCGGGCCTTGCGCTGCATCCAGGCGGTCAGGCCCTCCGAATCGAACCAGGCCAGATCGCGGCGGCCGTCGGCGTCGAGATCGCTGAACACCGGCCGTGGATAGGAACGCAGGAAGTCGAGATGGCCGGCGCTGTCCCGGGTGACGCGGCGGCTACCCGCCATGCCCAGGAGGAGCGGCGGGGAGAAGCCGCCGGCGCCGTCGCCGAAGTGCAGGACCAGGCCGTCGTCGCCCGGCAGGAAGAGGTCGTCGTGACCATCGCCGTCGATGTCGGTGGGCCAGTGCCAGAAACCGGGCACGCCGGCCAGGGGACTGCGGATCAGGTTGGTGAAGTCGAGCCGTGGTCCGACGACGGCGAGGGCGCCCCCACCGTCGCGGGCCAGGAAGTCGACGTGGTCCGGGTGGATCAGGGCGAGCTGGTAGCCGTCACCGAGGCCGAAGCGTCCGAGGGCGAGCGAGACGACGCTGCGCGGGATGCTGCCCCGCTCGATGGTCCAGGCATCGCCTGCGCGATGCGCCAGGCTGAAAGGGCGTCCGTCCGGGTCGGGATCGTGGAAGACCAGGACCTCGCGCCAGGAGTCGCCGTCGAGATCGAAGATGAACCAGTCGTCGATCGGTCGGCCGAAGTCCAATTCCGAGAGTTCCAGGCCCGGTCCCTGGGCCCGGAGCGCGAGGCCGAGACCGAGGGCCAGGACGAACTTCAGCACGGCAGTTTCCTCTTCTCGAAGACGGCGACGGCGACCAGGACGAAGAGCAGGGCCTCGGCCAGCGGCACCAGACAGGCGGCGGAGGTCGGACCGAGATCGCGGACCTCGGCCAGATGCGCGATCACCTGGCCGGCCAGCTCGTCGAGGTGGCCGAGCGCGGTGTGCAGGTGGTTGGGGAAGAGCCAGGCTTCGGCGCCCGGCAGTGTCGTGCCGAGCACCTGCATCGCCAGGTAGCCGACGATCGCCGTCGCCACCGCGCTGCCTTCCGACTCGAGCAGGACCGAGATCAGGAGACCGAAGCAGGCCGCGGTGAGCAGCGGGAGGAGCGTGGCCAGACCGAGCTTGCGGGTCAGCTCGGCCATCTCGGCGGCGGGGATGACCTCGCGCGGTTCGAGACCCTCGATCGTGATCATCACGGCGCCGAAGTCCGAGACCGTCGCGGTGAAGGCCCAGGCGGCGAAGAGGGCGGTGAGCCCGGAGAGGAGCGCGAAGACCGCGAGCAGGAGCGCCTTGGCCAGCACGATCTCGCGGCGCCGCACCGGGCGGAGCAACAGGGCGCGCATCGAGCCGGCGCCGACCTCGTGGTTGACCGCCAGGGAGCCGAGGATCATGGCGACGAAGGCGGTGAAGGGCAGGGTGCGGGCGATCAGGTGCGCGAAGAGCTCGTAGCTCTCGCCGCCGGTGTCCTCGGCGCGGCGGATCAGGCCGAGGAGCAGGGTGACGCCGACGATGGCGGCGAGCAGGCACCAGGGCATCGGCCGGGCCGCGAACTTCCTGATCTCGAAGACGAGGAGGGCGGAGAAGCCCGGACGCCGGTCGCGGTTCATGACAGTCGGCCCTCCTTCTTCCCGGCGGAGCTCATCAGGAAGAACTCCTCGAGGCTCGGACGGCGTTCGACCAGGGCGCTGACCCGGACGCCGGCGCCGACCAGCTCGGCGACCAGCTCGGGGATCGCCTCCTCCAGGCCCTCGAAGCTCAGTCGGCCCTCGACCGTGGTCAACGAGCGGCCGCCACGCGCGCGGACGATCTCGGCGGCGCGCTCGATCGGCTCCGCCCGCAGCTCGTGCCGGGCCGCCTCGCGCCGGCCGAAATCGGCGGTGGCGCCCTCGTAGATCTTCTCGCCCCGTTCGAGGATCGCGATGCGGTTGCAGACCATCTCGATCTCGTAGAGGAGATGGCTGGAGATGATGAAGGTCGTGCCGGCCCGGTTCAGGCGCTGGATGAGCCGGCGCATCTCCAGGATGCCGCTGGGATCGAGGCCGTTGGTCGGTTCGTCGAGGACCACCAGTTCAGGGTTCGAGATCAGGGCCAGAGCGATGCCCAGGCGCTGCTTCATGCCCAGGGAGTAGTTGCGCGCCGCCTTGCGCCCGGCCTCCGCCAGGCCGACCAGCTCGAGAACCTCCCGGACCCTCTCGTCGCCGAGCCGGCCGGAGAGCGAGCCGAGCAGCTTCAGGTTCCGGGCGCCGCTCAGATGGCCGTAGAAGGACGGGCCCTCCACCATCGCCCCGATCCGCCGGCGGGCGTCGAGGAGCCCCCCGGGGTCCGAACGGCCGAAGAGTTCGACCCGACCGCCATCGGGCCGGAGCAGGCCCAGCACCATCCGCAGGCTCGTGGTCTTGCCGGCTCCGTTCAGGCCCAGGAAGCCGTAGACGTCGCCCCGGCGGACCTCCAGGTCGAGGCCGGCCACCGCCTGCTGGCTCCCGAAGCTCTTGCTCAGGCCTTCCGTGCGCAGGATGGTTTCGGAGTCCGGGTTCGGATGGGGCTCGGCGGCGCTCATGAAAGGACGTTAACCGGCTCGCCTCGATCCTGGCAATCCCTTGCCCGATTGGGATTTGCGTAAGTCTCGGCGATTCCTCGCCGCGGCCTTCGAAGTGGCGAAAGGTCGCCGCTGGCTGCTCTATGGAATGGCTGGAGAGCGAATTTCTCCGCGGCTCGGCGCTTTGCTTTAGTGGACGGATATCATTGCCGATAGTGAATGCTGTCAGGGGAGAGAGCGCTGCCGGGACCGGCAGCACGAAAATCACCCGACAAGTTCTCACGATTGCAGGCGAAAGTCGCGTATCTACTGGTGACCGGCAACCGAAAACAGCCGATCAAGGAATGAAGCGACTACTTCGGCGGTCTACAGGATGAAACAAGACGGGTGGCTTCGGCCGCTCGTGCGATCACGGAAAAGGTCAGGGTTGCGTCAAGCTTAAGACTTTCTTCACATCTCACATTTCCCTCTTCTATTCCCTTTTCCTTCTTCTCGAGAAAGTCCCTCTGACCTTTTCCTCTTACAAGGCGAGCCCCTCACGGGGCTCGCTTCTTTTTCGAAGCGCTCCATCGGGCCGACCCCTTTTGCCCGATGACTCGACGGCGGGGGCGGCGGGACACAGAATCGCCGCATGCGCGCAGCCCTCAGTCTGTCGCGGCGGATCGCGGCCCTGGGCCGGCCGACCCTGCTCCGCCGGCTCCAGCCCGAATTCGTCCGGGCGGTCGACCTCCTCGCCTTCCTGCTGCCGCCAGGAGCCCTGCTCCTGCGCGTCGAGACGGGCTCCGACCTGCCCCTGGCCACGGCCCTCGCCATTCTGCTGGGCGGCCTCGTGCTCCTCGCGCTCGCCTGGACCCTCGGCCGTGATCTGACGGGGCGGCGCGATCCGCTGGTCGCGGCCCGCGCGCTCGACCGCGCCGAGAACGGTCGCGAGCTCTTCCTGACCGCGACGGAGCTGGCCGGCCAGGCCGGGCGGTTGCGGCTCTATCCGGCGCTACGGGCGCGCGCCGAGGTCGCGCTCACCCGCCTCGCCAGCCGCCGCCCGCGCCCCCCGCTCCGCTTCCCGGCGCTCCGGCGGGTCCTCCTCCTCCTTATGCTGAGCCTTCTCGTCCTCCTAGCGCCGGCGCTCGGACGCGGCCTTCTCGGTCCTCGTCTCGCCGGGGGCGGTGCCGTCGGCGGGGGCGATGGCGGATCGGCGCCGGAAGGCGCGCCGGCCGCGAGCGCCGATGTGGCGGGGGCGAGTTCGAAAGCGGCCGCCGCGGGCGACCTCGCCGGCCGGCTGGAGATCCGCGCCGGCAGCGATCGCGCGATCTACCTCCTCGGTGAGGAGATCGTCTTCGCGGTCGAGCTCCGCGCGCTCGAGGCCCTCCGTCACCAGGACTTCGAGATCGTCCTCCTGGTCGACGGCGAGCTGGAGATGGCTCTGCCGCTTCCCGAGGGCTTCGACCTCCCGGGCGAGGCGGGAGCCACGAGCCGCGCCGAGTGGCAGCTTCGCGATCGGCTGCGGCTGGTCGATCGCTACCACCGCGGCCTGCTCGCCCTCGATGCGCGCATCCGCCTGCGCGACCGCGACGATCCAGCTGCGACGGTCGCCGCCCCGCAGGTCCGGATCCAGATCGACGAGAACAGCGAGCGCGTTCAGGCCCGGCGGCCGACGCCGGTCGAGCAGAAGCCGAAGCCGAAACCGCGGCCGGAGCCCAGGAAGGAAGAGCGCGACCAGGAGCAGCGACCGAACGAGAAGAACGAACCCGAGAAGAAGCCCAGGCCGGCCCCCGGCCAGGGGCAGGGCGAGGACATCCCCGAGGACCTGCCCAGCAAGGACTACGTGGTCGAGCCTCTGTTCAGCGGCGACGAGACCTCGCGGCGCAAGGTCGACGTCTACGACCGCGAGCTGGAGGACGCGGCGCCCGATCTTCCGGAGGCCCCCAGGGCCGAGCCGCGCCGTCGTCGCTACGAGCGCATGGCCGAAGCCGAGATGCAGAGGCTCCAGCTCGACGGTCGCGAACGGCGCGCCGTGCGCCGCTACCTCGAAGCCCTGCAGCCGGTGACGGAGAAGAAGGACGGATGAGCCAGGGCCTGCTCGATCCCGCCTTCCTGGCCCGGCTCGAGAAGCTGGAGATCCTCGCCCGCAAGGTGGTCGCCGGCGAGATGCGTGGTGACCACCAGAGCCGGCGGCGAGGTTCGGGCTCGCTGTTCCGCGATCACAAGAACTACAGCCAGGGCGACGACCTCCGCTTCCTCGACTGGAACGTCTATTCGCGGCTCGGCGAGCTCCTGGTCAAGCAGTTCGAGGCCGAGGAGAACCTCGACCTCCTGCTCGTGCTCGACGCCTCGGGCAGCATGGACTACGGGCAGGCCAACAAGTTCGAGTTCGCCCGTCGCCTCGTGGCCGCCCTCGCCTTCATCGCGCTCAACCGCTTCGCCAAGGTCGACCTGGTCATCCTGCCGCGAGCGGCGGGCACGGGCGGCTCCTTCTTCGGGCGCGGTCAGCTCTTTCCCCTGCTGCAACGACTGCAGGCGGTCCGGCCGGGCGCGGCGGTGGCGCTCGACGAGGATCTGCCGCCCCTGGTCGGTCGTCGCCATGGTCGTGGTCTGGCGCTCCTGGTCTCCGACTTCTTCGCCGAACAGGGCTATCGCCGCGCGCTCGACTACCTGCGCCATCGCGGGCTCACCGTCGGTCTCGTCCACGTGCTCGATCGCGCCGAGTTCGCGCCCGAGCTGGCCGGACGGCTGCGGCTCGAGGATCTCGAGACCGGCCGGAGCCTGAAGCGCGAGATCTCGCCGCAGCTCCTCGAGGCCTATCGCCAGGAGGTCGAGCGCTGGTGCCGCGGGGTCGAGCGGGCGGCGGTCGAACGCGAGATGGCCTATGCCCGCCTCGATAGCGCCCAGGGGCTCGAACAGGCGATCTCGCTGCTCCTCGGCAAGGGGGGCATGCTGCGATGAGCTTCGCCCATCCGCAGCTCCTCTGGGGCCTGGCCGCGCTCGGCCTGGTTCCGCTTCTCTACCTCGTTCGTCGCCGTTCACGGCGGGCGCCGGTGCCGCACCTCTTCCTCTGGGAACGCGCTCTCGCCAGCCAGGGGCACAGCCGCCGCCGGCGCATCCACGATTTCCTCGGCCTCGTCCTCAACCTGCTTCTCGTGGCCTGCCTGGTCCTCGCCGCCGCCGGCCCGCGCCGCGACCGCCGGGTAAGGGCAGCGCGGCCGGCGCTCGTCGTGCTCGACGCCTCCCTGTCGATGGCGGCGCGCGCGACCACCACCGGAAGTCGCTTCGACCAGGCCCGGGCCGAGGCCGCCACCCGGCTGCCCGCGCTGCTGGCGGAGGGCCCGGTGGGTCTGCTCGCCGCGGCCGGGTCGCCGATCTGGCTCGCCGGTCTCGGCGCCGATCGCGAGGATCTCGAACGGGGGCTCGACGAGGTGATCGAGCTTCGGGGTCGGCTCGACACCGAGGCCCTGCTCGAATTCGTCGGCCGGGCCCGCGTCCGGGAGGCCACACTGCGGGTGATCCTGGTGAGTGACGGCGCCTTCCTCGGCGATCGCGAGGCCCTGGTGGCGGCCGGCATCGAGCTGGTCCGGGTCGGCGGCGCGGAGGGCAACGCCGCCCTCGTCGGCGGTCGCCTGCTGACCCGTCGGGGCGCCGACTTCGAGGTCGCCGTCGATCTGGCCGTGAGCGGTCGGGCCCTGACGGGCCGCGTTCTGCTCGAGGTCCCGGAGGGGGAGGGCAGCGCGGTCGACTTCACGCTCGCTGGCGGAGAGTCCCGCGAGTTCCGGCTCGGCGGCCGGATGGCCGAGGCCGGACTGGTGACCGTCCGCCTGGTGGTCGAGGGCGATGCCCTCGCGGCCGACGATCGCCTCGAGCTGGCGATCGATCGCGACCCCCGCCTCCGCGTGCTGGTCGTCGCTGGCGAGACGGGAGCCCACCTCGAGGCGGCGCTCGCGGCGCTCGACGAGGTCTTCGATGTCGAACGGTCCGGCCGGTCGGCACCCGAGGACTGGCGCCGCGCCGATCTCGCGGCCTTCGATCTGGTCATCCTGCGTGGCGTCGACGAGAAGTCGTCGCTGCCGCCCGCGCGCTACCTGTTGATCGACTCCTTCGCGCCCGGACTCGGGCTGAAGGCGGGCGCGGTCCTCGATCATCCGGCGATCCTGCGCCAGGAGACGAGGCCGCGGCTGCTCCGCGCGCTCGATCTGCGTGATCTCGAGGTGACCCGCGCGCGCGGGCTCAGGGTCACCGCTGCCGTGGACGTCCTGCTCGAGGCCGATGGCGGCCCCCTGATCGTCCAGGGCGAGGACTACCTGTTGCTCGCCTTCGACGTCGACGAGGCCTCCAGCTCGCTCGTGCTGCTGCCGGCCTTCCCGCTGCTCCTGAAGGACGCCGCCCGGGAGCTGGTGCCCCTGCCCGAGCGTCTTCTGCCGCCGGTAGCAGCCGCGGGGCGGCTCGGCGAGCTGCTGCGCCCGCTCGCCGATGGCGTCCCGATCTTCGAAGTCGGCGCGGAGGGAGACCCGGTCGGATCGAGCCTGCGGCGCGGAGCGGACCGCTTTCTCGCGCCCGCGCGGCTCGGCGACGCGCGGCTCGTGCTGGGCGATCGGCAGGAACAGGTCGGCCTGGCCGTGCTCGATCGGCGGGCCTCCGATCTCGAGGCGTCGATCACCACCCTGGCACCGGAGCCGGGGCCGCCCGCGCAGCGTCGGCGGGAACAGGACCTCGTCCCCTTCGCCCTGGCCGCCGCCCTGGCCCTGGCCCTCCTGGAGTGGCTCCTGTTCAGCCGTGGCTGGACCCGCTGACGCGATCGGCCGCCGCCGGGGCCGCGCCTCCGGCCCTTGAGTGGTCCCCGTCCTTGGTTACAGTCCACCATCGATCCAGAAAAAGAAGCGCCGGCCCGACGCCGCCTTTTTTTTTTTGGAGAGAGCCCCATGACCCCCTTCCTCGAAGGCATCACCTTCGACGACGTCCTCCTGGTCCCGGCCTTTTCCGAGGTTCTCCCGTCCGAGATCGACACGCGCAGCCGCGTGTCCCGGAACATCACCCTCAACATCCCGATCCTCTCGGCCGCGATGGACACGGTCACGGAATCGGCGATGGCGATCGCCCTGGCCCGTGAAGGTGGCCTGGGCATCATCCACAAGAACCTCTCCATCGAGGACCAGGTCCGCGAGGTCGATCGCGTCAAGCGTTCCGCCAACGGCATCATCCGCGACCCGGTGACCCTCGGCTCGCGCCTCACGGTGCGCGAGGCCCGGCAGATCATGAAGGAACACCACGTCAGCGGCGTTCCGATCGTCGAGGACGGTCGCGTGGTCGGCATCCTCACCAAGCGCGACCTGCGCTTCCAGGAAGACGACGATGCCCTGGTCGCGGCGGTCATGACGCGCCAGCTGGTGACGGCGCCGCCGGACACCGATCTCGAGAAGGCGAAGCGCATCCTGCATGACGCCAAGGTCGAGAAGCTCGTGCTCGCCGACGCGGACGGCCGCCTCGCCGGCATGATCACGATCCGCGACATCGACATGACCGAGCGCTTCCCGAACGCGAACAAGGACGAGAGCGGCAGGCTCCGCGTCGGCGCCGCGGTCGGCGTCAACGACGTCGAGCGCGCCCTTGCCCTGGCCGAGGCCGGTGTCGACCTGATCGTCGTGGACACCGCCCACGGTCATTCCGCCAACGTGCTGCGCGTCGTCCGCGAGCTCAAGAGCAGGATCGACGTCGACATCGTCGCCGGCAACATCGCCACCGAGGACGCGGCCGAGGCCCTGATCGAGGCCGGCGTCGACGGCGTCAAGGTCGGCATCGGCCCCGGTTCGATCTGCACGACCCGGGTCGTCGCCGGCGTCGGCGTGCCGCAGATCACGGCGATCATGGAAGCCCGCCGCGCCTGCGAGAAGGCCGGCGTGCCGCTGATCGCCGACGGCGGCATCAAGTACAGCGGCGACATCGCCAAGGCGCTGGCCGCCGGAGCCCAGTGCGTGATGCTCGGATCGCTCCTGGCCGGTCTCGACGAGAGCCCGGGCGAGCGCGTCATGTACAAGGGCCGCTTCTACAAGGAAATCCGCGGCATGGGCTCGATCGGAGCCATGGTCAAAGGCTCGAAGGACCGCTACGGCCAGGCCGACGTCAAGTCGAGCGACAAGCTCGTGCCCGAGGGCATCGAAGGGCGCGTGCCCTACAAGGGCCAGCTCGCCGGCTACGTCTACCAGCTCGTCGGCGGCCTCCGGGCCGGCATGGGCTACGTCGGTGCCGCCAACGTCGGCGCGCTCAAGGAACGAGCTCGTTTCGTGCGCATCTCCAGCGCCGGCCTCCGGGAGAGCCACCCGCACGACGTCCAGATCACCAAGGAAGCGCCGAACTACGGCCTGGAGTCCTGACCGTGACCGCGTCCATCCACGAGAAGATCGTCATCGTCGACTACGGCTCCCAGTACACCCAGCTCATCGCGCGCCGGGTTCGCGAGCACCAGGTCTTCTGCACGATCACGACTCCGGCGGTGACCGAGGCCGAGCTCCGCGATCCCGGCGTGAAGGCGGTCATCCTCTCCGGCGGGCCTTCCTCGGTCTACGGGGCCGACGCCCCGCGCCTTCCCAAGGGCATCATGGACCTCGACGTCCCGATCCTCGGCATCTGCTACGGCATGCAGCTCCTGAGCCAGCACTTCGGCGGCGAGGTCAAGCCGGCGAAGGAGCGCGAGTTCGGTCGGCGCGAGATCGAGGTGCTCCAGGCCGATTGCCTGTTCGACTGCACGCCCAGGAACCAGGACGTCTGGATGAGCCACGGCGACCAGGTCGAACGCCTCGACGAGAGCTTCATCGCCCTGGCCCGGACCGAGACCTGCCCCTGGGCCGCGGCGCGCCACAAGGAACGCCCGGTCTTCGGCATCCAGTTCCACCCGGAGGTCCACCACTCCGACCACGGCAAGCAGATCCTCCGCAACTTCCTCTTCGACATCGCCGGCTGTCGCGGCGACTGGGCCATGTCGGCCTTCATCGAGGAGCAGATCGGGCGGATCAGGAAGCAGGTCGGGAACCGAAAGGTGATCTGCGGTCTCTCGGGCGGTGTCGACTCGAGCGTGGCGGCGGTGATCGTCCACAGGGCGATCGGCGATCAGCTGTCCTGCATCTTCGTCGACAACGGTCTGATGCGGAAGAACGAGGGCGACGAGGTCGAGGCGACCTTCCGCGAGCACTTCCAGATGGACTTCCATCGGGTCGATGCCTCGGACCGTTTCCTCGACGAACTCGCCGGAGTCAGCGATCCGGAGAAGAAGCGGAAGATCATCGGCCGCGTCTTCATCGAGGTCTTCGAGGACAAGGCCAAGGAGTTCGACGACGTCGGCTTCCTGGTCCAGGGCACGCTCTATCCCGACGTGATCGAGTCGGTCTCCGCCCATGGCGGTCCGAGCCAGACGATCAAGTCGCACCACAACGTCGGCGGCCTGCCCGAGCGGCTGGGCTTCGGCCTGGTGGAACCCCTGCGCGATCTCTTCAAGGACGAGGTCCGCGCGGTCGGGCGCGAGATGGGCATTCCCGAGCACATCCTCGGGCGTCATCCCTTCCCGGGACCAGGCCTCGGCGTGCGCCTGCTCGGCGAGATCCACCGCGAGGACGTCAAGATCCTCCAGGACGCGGACGCCATCCTCCAGCAGGAGATGCGCCGCTCGGAGATCTACGACGACATCTGGCAGGCCTTCTGCGTTCTGCTCCCCGTTCGCTCGGTCGGCGTCATGGGCGACGAACGCACCTACGAGAAGGTCTGCGCCGTCCGCTGCGTCAACTCCACCGACGGCATGACCGCCGACTGGTACCCGATGCCCTACGAGATCATGGCCCGGATCTCGAACCGCATCATCAACGAGGTCCGCGGCATCAACCGCGTCTGCTACGACATCAGCTCGAAGCCGCCGGCCACGATCGAGTGGGAGTGACGCCCGCGCGCCCGTCCTCGACCTTCAGGCCGCGGTCGGAGTCTTCCGGCCGCGGCGTTTTCATGACCCGGGACGGGCTGAAGTAGGGGCGCCGGGGCGCGGTTATCGTCGATCGCGAGCCCGGATCTCGAGTGAATAAGGACCCGGCGGCTCAAGCATCCGCCGCGAGGCGCCGAAGAAGGCGGCTGAGGTAGCCGCCATGCCACGCATCCCCCATGTGGTCGCGGTCGTGCTGCTCACCGGCACGCTGACCGCGCAAACGACACTCGTCGCCCCCTCGGCCTCGTTCCCGACGATCCAGAGCGCGATCGCCGTCGCCCAGAACGGCGATGTCGTCGAGGTCCCACCCGGGACCTACGTCGAGGCGCTCGACCTGCTCGGCAAGGCGATCACCTTGCGGTCGCAGGCCGGCCCGAACGCGACCGAACTACGCGGGCCGCAGCGCAAGCTGCGCGCCGTCGGCGGCGAGAGCCGCGCCGGGACCCTGGTCCAGGGCTTCCGGTTCACCGGGCTGCTCGGCGGCAACTGGTCGTCGATCGAGGTCCGCAACGCGGGCCTGACGATCCGCGACTGTCGCTTCAGCTCGATCACCGTGAGCCTCGCCGCGCTGCCGAGCGGCATGACCGCGCCGGCGATCGACGGCCTCGGGGCCGACCTCCTGCTCGAGGGCTGCGTCTTCGAGAACTGCGTCGCCGCCACCGCCGCCGATTCGGTCGCGACGCCACTACCGGCTCCGGGCGGCGACGGTGGCGCGATCCGGATTCTGGGTGGGCGGCTCGAACTTCGCGACTGCCTCCTGCGCGGCAACCACGCCGGTTTCGGCGGCAACGACTTCGGCGGCAGCTTCAGCTTCACCGGCGGAACCCGTGGTGGTCGCGGCGGCGCGATCGCCGCCACCGACGCCGACCTCCTGGTGAAGGACTGCCTGTTCGAGGACAACCATGCCGGCGACGGCGGCGGCGACTTCGCGCCGCTGCCGATCATCGTCGCGGGCCAGCCCGGAGACGGCGGCGCGATCCACGCCACCGCGACCGCCGCGGCGCCGCGCCTGCTCGAGATCGTCGACAGTCTCTTCATCGCCAACCGGGCCGGTTCCTTCGGCTTCGGTCTCGGCGTCTCGGTCGGCAACGGCGGCGTCCTCGCCGGCAGCGGCGGCGCGATCCACGCCGCCGGCATGACGGTCAGGATCGAGGCCAGCTTCTTCTTCGCCAACGAGGCGCAGGTCGGGGGCGCGATCACCCAGGTCGAGGCCTCCTCGACCACCGTCACGCCCACCTTCCAGCTGCTGAACTCGGTGCTGGTCGACAACGTCGCCTCCGGCATCGGTGGCGGCCTCTTCGGCCGCGGCCTCGGCGATGCCGAGGTCCAGCACTGCGTCTTCTCCGGGAACGGCGCCGGCGATGGCGCCGCGATCCGCCTCGACGGTGGCAGCCCGGGCGGCGCGCGGGTCGCGAATTCGATCTTCGCCGCTTCCTTCGGTCCGGACTTCGGCTCGCTCGAAGGGCCGAATACCAGCGCCGTCGTCTTCAGCTTCAATCTGTCGGACCAGGTGCTGCCCGCCGGGCTGGGCAACCTTGTGGGCGACCCGCTCTTCGTCTCACCCTCCGACCTGGACTTCCACCTCCGGCCGGGCTCGCCGGCGATCGACGCCGGTGCGGCCCTCGCCGGCTCGCCGACCGGGGACTGGGACGACGACCCGCGGCCCTTCGGCCGAGCGCCCGACATCGGCGCCGACGAGTTCCGCGGCCTGGGCCTGCTCGCCGCGGGCACCGTTCCCGATGGGGCGGGGGGCAGCGCCGACCTGATCCGGGTCGAGGGTTCGGCCGGGGGCGCCGCGCGCCTGGTCGTGCTACCGGTCGGCAGCGCCCCGCTGTGGAGCATAGACGCCCCACCGGCGGCGACGATGCCGGCGCATCACCTCATCTGGGGTCGGCTCGGACTGCCCGCGCTCGACGAGTCCTATCGGATCTGGTTCCTCGGCGCCGACATGTGCTTCACCCCGGCCCTCGTCGACCCGGGCAACCCCCTGCTCTTCACCTTCGCCGACAGCTTCGATCCGCTGGGCTCGGGCCTGGTCTCGGCCTCGCCGGCCCCCTTCGCCTTCCGGTCGCCGCCGATCGGTCTGCCGGTCACGATCACCCTCCAGGGGTTGATCCTGGACGACCAGCTGCGCTTCGGGCTGACCAACGCGATCGCGGTCGAATTCCGGTGATCGTGGCACCCGAATCGACGACCGGCGAGTCCTCAAGAGCAGCCTCCAGCCAGCCGATAGTCTGGCTGGAGGTGGAAGTTCATGCACAGGTGTAGAAGCATCCTGCTAGCCGTCGTCCTGTTGGCGCCCTTCTCCGGTCTGGCGGCCCAGTCCGTCCGGCTCGCGCCCTCGGCGGCCTACCCGACCATCCAGGCTGCCATCGCCGCCGCCCAGAACGGCGACGTCGTGGAGGTGCCGCCGGGGACCTACTCCGAGTCGCTCGATCTGCTCGGCAAGCAGATCGTCCTGCGGTCGCAGGCCGGGCGCGCGCTGACGATCCTGGACTCGCCGACCCGCCTCATCCTCGCGGCCGGTGGCGAGACCACCGCGACCCGGATCGAGGGCTTCACCTTCCGCGGTCTCCATGGCGACGACTCGGCCGCGATCGAGGTCACGACTGCCGGCCTCAGCATCGTCGACTGTTTCTTCGATCAGGTCGGCGGCGCCCCCTCCGCGTCGGCCTGGTCCCACAACTCGGCCTGTGTGAGAGCCTGGGATGCGGACCTGATCGTTCTCGATTCCCGTTTCGAGGGCTGCCATGCGCCGGATGGTCTCGATTCCGCCGCCGGTCAGCCGCCCACGGTCGCCGGATCGGGTGGCGCGATCTGGGCCACCCTCGGCAACCTCGAGATCCGGCGCTGCGAGTTCATCGGCAATCGGGCCGGCACGGGTGGCGCCACGACCGGACTTCCCTACATCGAACCCGGCTTCTCGGGGAGTGGCGGCGCGCTCCATCTCGACGAGCTTGATGCCGTCATCGAGGACAGCCTCTTCCTCGGCAACCGGACCGGCCTCGTGCCGCTGGATCGTGCCAGCGGCAACATCTTCACCTGGAGCCTGCCAGGTGGCGGCGCGATCCGGCACCGCGGCGATCACTCTCACCTGAGGCTCAGGCGTTGCCGTTTCATCGACAACCTGACCGCCGAGAACCCCCTGGTCGCGGGCGAATTCTGGGGCAGCGGAGGGGCCGTGGATGCTTCCCTTACGGTCGTCGTCATCGAACGCTGTCTCTTCCACGGCAACCGTGCCGGCTGGGGCGGCGCCGTCTGGCTGGATCAGTCGCAGTCCGTCGACTCGACGGCCCACGTCGTCAGCACCTCGCTCTTCATCGCCAACGAGGCTCAGCACTCGGTCGGCGCCGCCTACCTCCGCGACGACCTCGGCGTTCGGGTCCTGCACTGCGATTTCATCGACAACGTCGCCCCCGACGGCGCGGCGATCGACGGGGGCGGCGGCGACGACAACGGCCGGCCGCTCCTGGTCGCCAACAGCATCTTCACCGGGTCGTCCGGTCCGCTGCTGGGCAGCTACCTCATGGCCAGCCTGCAGCGGGCGCATTTCGTGAACGACCTCATCGCCGAGACCGGACTGCCGGGCACCGGGAATTTCGCCGGCGATCCCGGCTTCGTCGCGCCGACCCTGGGCGACTACCGTCTGCGTCACGACTCGATCTGCATCGACGCCGGAGCGACCCTCTCCTTCGGCCCGCTCGAGGACTGGGATGGTCAGTCGCTCAACCGGGGCCGCGCCCCGGACGTCGGCGCCGACGAGTTCCTCGGGCTCGGCGCCGCGGCCAGCGGCAACGTGCCCGATGGTCAGGGCGGCCTCTTCGACCTCCTGCTGGTGAACGGCGGTAACGGCGGCAGCCAGCGCTACCTCGAGTTGCCGCTCGGCTCGGCACCACTCTGGAGCCTCGATTCGCTTCCCGGCTCGGCCGGGGTCAACCACTTCGTGCTCTGGGGGCGCATCGGCATCGCCAGCTTCGAGGAGGCGATCCCGGTGGTCTTCGCCGGCGCCGAACTCTGCTTCGCACCACCGCCGGTCGATCCCTTCAACCCGGCGAAGTTCACCTTCGCCGACAGCTTCGGCAGCGCGCCCTTCGCGCTCGTGCCCCAGGCCGGGCCGGCGCCCTTCGCCGTCCAGGCGCCGCCGATCGGCTACCCGATCGCGGTGACCGTCCAGGGCCTGATCCTCGACGACCAGCAGCAGTTCCTGGCGACCAACGCCATTGCCGTGGAGATCCGTTGATGAACCTTCCGATCGAGTCGATTACCAACCGTCACTCCCGCCGTCCGGCGCGATCGAGCCTCGTGGCCATCGGCCTCCTGTTGCTCGCCACCAGCGTCGCGGCGCAGAACGTCCTGGTGGCGCCATCCGGGGCCTTCGCGACCATCCAGGCTGCCATCGCCGCCGCCCAGAACGGCGACGTCGTCGAGGTGCCGCCGGGGACCTACTCCGAGTCGCTCGATCTGCTCGGCAAGCAGATCGTCCTGCGGTCGCAGGCCGGGCGCGCGCTGACGATCATGGACTCGCCGACTCGCCTCATCCTCGCGGCCGGTGGCGAGACCACCGCGACCCGGATCGAGGGCTTCACCTTCCGTGGCGTCCATGGCGACGACTCGGCCGCGGTCGAGGTCGATCATGCCGGCCTCAGCATCGTCGATTGCTTCTTCGACGGCATCGAGGGCCTGCCGAGTCAGTACGCCGGCAAGGGTTCCTCCGCCCTGCGGTCGATCGTCGGCGACCTGATCGTCAGCGGCTGCCGCTTCGAGGCCTGCCGGGGAAGCGACGGGATCACCGTGCCCAACGGCTTCGGCCTCGGCGGCGCCAGCGGGGCGGCGCTCGCGGCGGCTCAGGGTCATGTCGAGATCCGCGCCAGCCAGTTCGTCGGCAACCGCGCGGGTTCCCACGGCGACACCAATGTCGGCTCCCAGGTGGCCTGGTCCGAGGTGGCCGGTGACGGCGGTGCCCTGGCGCTGTCCCACATGGACGCACTGATCGTCGACTGCGACTTCGTCGGCAACGAGGCCGGTGGCGCTGCCCTCAATCAGGTCACCGGCGGCCTCCCGCCGGAATCCGCGGGCTCGGGGGGCGCGATCTACTGTGCCGGCGAGACCTCGACGATCGTGATCGAGGACTCCCGATTCATCGGCAACAGTTCCGGTGGCAACCGCTTCCTGCCCGGTGGAGTTCTCGGCGACGGCGGCGCGATCCAGGCCACCACCGCCGGCCTCACCGTGTCGCGTTGCGTCTTCGTCGGCAATCGCGCCGCCCTCGGTGGCGGGATCACGATGATCGACCGGACGGGATCGACCTTGACCGGGGTGCGGATCGAGAACTCGCTCTTCATCGGCAACCAGGCCGCGCGGGAGGGGGGAGCGCTGAGTCTCCGGAATCTCGCCGGCTCCCAGGTGGTCCACTGCGACTTCGTCGCCAACGGGGCCTACCTCGGCGCCGCCATCCATGGTTACGGGTCCACGGCGCTGCCGCTGACGGTGGTGAATTCGATCTTCCACGACTCCTGGGGACCGGACGTCGCGCCGCCCGGCAACCAATCGCCGGCGACCCGGCTCTTCATCGGCAACCTGATCGGCCAGGCGGGCCTCCCCGGTCACTCGAACATCGTCGGGGATCCGGGTTTCGTCGACCGAGCGGCCTGGGACTTCCGCCTGCGTCCGGACTCGATCTGCGTCGATGCGGGCCAGGCCCTGACCGTCGCGCTGGCGACCGACTGGGACGGCCAGGCGAGGGTCTTCGGCGCCGGGCCCGACATCGGTGCCGACGAGTTCGTGGGCCTCGGCCTGGCGGCGACCGGCAACGTTCCGGATGGTTCGGGTGGCGTCGCGGACATCCTCAGCCTCGACGGCCAGGCCGGCGGCGCCCAGCGTCTCGTCGAGCTCCCGATCGGCGCGGCGCCGATCTGGCGGCTCGATCCGCCGCCCGGCGCGAACGGTCCCAATCACTTCATCCTCTGGGGTCGCGTCGGTCTGCCGAGCTTCGCCGAGGCGACGCCGATCGTCTTCGCCGGCGCCGAACTCTGCTTCGCCCCGCAGCCGATCGACCTCTTGAACCCGCTGAAGTTCACCCTCGCCGACAGCTTCGGCGGCACGCCCTGGGCCTTCCTGCCCCAGCCGGGGCCGGCGCCCTTCGCCGTCCAGCTGCCGCCCATCGGGCAGCCGATCGAGGTGACCATCCAGGGCCTGATCCTCGACGACCAGCAGCAGTTCCGGGCGACCAACGCGGTCGCCGTGAAGGTCCGCTGAGCGGACTCAACGGTCGCGCTTGCGGCGGATCATGGTGAGCAGGGGATCGGGCGCGCGCCCCTTCGGGGGCCGCGGCGCCGCGGTCTCCGGCCGGTCTGGTCGGGCCTTCTCGCGCTCGCGGCGCCGAGGACGATCACTCGCGTAGATCGGTCTCATGGCGCCGAGCATGCGCCAGGACCCGGCCCAGGTCCAGGGAGGAAACGAAGGAAGCCCCGCGTCGGTCGCGGGGCTTCCTCGTCGGATCGGGCCCAGCGGCGCCTCAGCCGAGGAGGCGCTCCATGATCTCGTTGATCACGGCGGGATTGGCGCGGCCCTTGGTCTCGCGCATCACGAAACCGACGATGGCGCCGGCGGCCTTGCCCTTGCCGGCCCTGATGTCCTCGACGGCCTTGGGATTGGCGTCGATGGCCTTCTGGATGATGGCTTCGAGCTCGCCCTGGTCGCTCACCTGCACCAGTCCCATGGCCTCGGCCTTCTTCTTCGGACTCTCGCCGGTGTCGACGATCGCGTGGAAGAGCTCGCGCGCGCTCTTCACGTTGAGCGTGCCGTCCTGGGTGAGGCCGATCAGCTCGGCGAGGATCTTCGGGCTCAGCTTCAGGTCGTAGATGTCGCAGTGACGCTCGTTGATGACCGCGAAGATCTCGCTGCCGATCCAGTTCGAAACCTGCTTCGGCTCGGCGCCGAGGGCCACGGTCTCGTCGAACCAGCGGGCCACCGAGGGCTCCTGGATCAGGATGCCGGCGTCGTAGTCAGGCAGGCCGAGCTCGTCCATGTAGCGGCGGCGCCGGGCGGCGGGCAACTCCGGCATCGCGTCGCGGACCTGCTCGATCCAGTCCTTGCCGACGTGGAAGGGGGGAAGGTCCGGGTCCGGGAAGTAGCGGTAGTCGGCGAAACCCTCCTTCTTGCGCATCAGGCGGCTCTCGCCGGCCGGGTCGTCCCAGGTCCTGGTCTCCTCGACGTCGATGGTGCCGCCGGCCTCGTAGATCGCGAGCTGGCGCTGCTGCTCGAACTCGATCGCCCGCTTCACGAACTTGAAGGAGTTGATGTTCTTGAGCTCGATCTTGGTGCCGAATTCCTTGCGGCCCTTCGGCTTCAGGCTGACGTTGACGTCGACGCGCAGACTGCCCTTCTCCATGTCGCAGTCGGAGACTCCGACGTGGCGGAGCAGGAGCTTGAGCTCGGTCAGGTAGTCGTAGGCCATCTGCGGCGAGCTGATGTCGGGCTTGGTGACGATCTCCAGCAGCGGGATGCCGCAGCGGTTGAGATCGACCAGCGTGCCGCTGTCGTGGTCGCCATGGCTGTTCTTGCCGGCGTCCTCCTCGAGATGCGCGCGCTGGATGCCGACGCTGCCGCCCCCGGAAAGCGTCAGCTCGAGCCGACCGTCGTGGCAGATCGGCAGGTCGAACTGCGAGATCTGGTAGCCCTTGGGCAGGTCGGGGTAGAAGTACTGCTTGCGGTCGAACTTGGTGGCGGTGGCGATGCTGCAGTTCATCGCCAGGCCGGCGCGGATGGCGATGGTGAAGGCCTCGCGGTTGGCCACCGGCAGCGCGCCGGGCAGGCCCAGGCAGGTCGGGCAGACGGCCGTGTTCGGCGGTGCCCCGTAGCTGTTGGGGCAGGAACAGAACATCTTGGTCCGGGTGAGGAGCTGGACGTGCGTCTCCAGTCCGATCACGGTGTCGAAGTCTTCGAGGCTCATGAGATCGGGGACTCCTTCGCGAAGCCGTGGAGATGTTCGTGGGCGTTGGCGACCCGGAAGATCAGATCCTCGCGGAAGCGATTGGCGATGACCTGCAGGCCGACCGGCAGGCGGCGGCCATCCTCCTCGACGAAGCCGGCGGGGATGCTGGCACCCGGCAGGCCGGCCAGGTTGAGCGAGGCGGTGAGGATGTCGGCGAGGTACATCGCGATCGGATCGTCGACCTTCTCGCCCAGTCTGAAGGGCGGCGTCGGGGTGGTCGGTCCCAGCACGAGATCGCAGCGCTCGAAGGCTTGCTCGAAGTCGCGACGAAGGAGGCTGCGGACGCGGAGTGCCTTGTCGTAGAAGGCGTCGTAGGAACCGGCGGAGAGGCAGTAGGTGCCGAGGATGATGCGGCGCTTCACCTCGTCGCCGAAGCCCTCCATGCGGCTCTTCATGAACATCGCGAGGATGTCCTTGGCCTCGGTGTTGCGGTGGCCGTAGCCGACGCCGTCGTAGCGGGCTAGGTTCGAGCTCGCTTCCGAGGTGGCCACGATGTAGTAGGTCGGGATGGCGTACCTGGTGTGCGGCAGGTCGACCTCGACGATCTCGGCCCCGGCGCGCGCGAAGGCGTCGACCGACTCCTGGATGCGCTGGCGCACCCGCGCGTCGATCCGATCGTCCATGAACTCGCGGGCGACGCCGAGACGCAGCCCCTCGAGGCCCTCGCCGATCGTCGCCTCGTAGTCGGGAACGGCCACCGTGGCCGCGGTCGAATCCAGCGGGTCGGCACCGGCCATGATCCGGGTGATCCGCGCCGCGTCGGCGGCACTGCGCGTGAAGGGGCCGATCTGATCGAGCGAGGAGCCGAAGGCGACCAGACCGTAGCGGCTGACCCGACCGTAGGTCGGCTTGAGGCCGAGGACGCCGCAGAACGAGGCCGGTTGCCGGATGGAGCCGCCGGTGTCGCTGCCCAGGGCGGCGGGGCAGAAGCGGGCCGCGACCGCGGCGGCGGAGCCGCCGGACGAGCCCCCGGGTGTCCGGCCGTCGTCCCAGGGATTGCGGGTCGGACCGAAGGCCGAGTTCTCGGTCGAGCTGCCCATCGCGAACTCGTCGAGGTTGGTCTTGCCGATGAAGATCGCTCCGGCCGCCCGCAGCCGGCCGATCGCCGTGGCCTCGAAGGGCGCCCGGAAGTCTTCGAGGATGCGGCTGCCGCAGGTGGTCAGCTGCTCGGCCACGTGGATGTTGTCCTTGATCGCGATGGGCACGCCGGCGAGCGGACCGGGATCCCTCCCGGCGGCCACGGCCGCGTCCAGGGCGCGGGCCTGGTCGAGGGCCTCGTCGTCGAGGCGGAGGAAGGCGCCGAAGGCGCGGTCATGTCCCTGGATGCGGGCGCGCAGGGCTTCCAGCACCTCGAGGGCCGTCGTCTTTCCCGATCGGACCGCCTCGGCGATCTCGATCACGCCCATGTCGTGGATCTCGCTCATGCCTGGATCTCCTCAGAGCGTCTTGGGAACGCGGATCTGCTCGTCGTCGTGGTCACGGGCGGCGCGCAGGGCGACCGAACGGTCGAGGCAGTTTCCGGGCTGGTCCTCGCGGAAGACGTCCTCGTCGGCGGAGGCGTGCATCATCACCGGGACCTGGTCGGTGTCGAGCTCGTCGAGCTGGGCCACGAAATCGATGATCCGGGCGATCTGGGCCGCGTAGAGCGGCAACCTGGCGTCCGGCACCTCGATGCGGGCAAGCTGGGCGACATGGCGGATTTCGTCGGCGTCGGCCATTCTGGACCTCTTCGCGAGCTCGCGCCCGGCTCTCCTGGCCCTGGCGCAAGTCCCGTCACGAATGGAGTTTGGGGGCGCCGGAGTCGGGCCCCGGCGGGGGGATGATAGGAATGCCTCCGGTCGTCGTCAATTCGGCGGTCCAGGTCGCCGCGGACTTCGTCCTTGTCGATGGCCGAAACCCCGAGCCGAGCCCGACCTCCGCGATGAACCCGCCTTGTCCGAGTCCCCCGGCTTTGCTGACATGGGGTCCGAGTCCGAAGGGATCAGAGGACCACCATGAGCGACGCCGACTACGATTTCCTCGCCCTCGCCCTGGCGACGGTAGGCCTCTTCTTCATCTGCTGCGCCGTGCAGATGAAGAAGCCGAAGCACATCCTCGAGGAGGCCTTCGGAATCTACCGTGGTCGGCTTCGCGACCTGAAGTCCTCGGTCTTCAAGCGCAACCAGATCATTCTCGGCTACCTCTGCGTGGTCGTCGCCATCGTCCTCGAGATCTGCGGCAGCGCCCAGCCGGGCCATGTCGGCCTCGTCGATGGGCTGGGCCTCCCGGTCCAGGTCCTGGCCCAGCTCGGTCTCATCGCGCTGATGATCGGCGTGTTGAACTACCTCTCCCGCGCCTGGAGCAAGGCCTCGTTCCGCCGCCTCGTCCAGGAGGTGGTGACCGAGTACCAGTGGCCCTTCGAGGAGAACATGGTTCTCACCAAGGAGATCGGCAAGCTGCTCGGCATCCCGCAGCAGCCCGACGACACGGTCGACCTCTACGTGGCGCGCATCCGCAACAACCTGAAGATCCCGCACCCGATCAAGCGCCCCGACCGGGTCCGCCGCGCCTCGCAACTCGGCTGAGGAAGCCTCGAGGTCGGCGATGAGCGTCGGCCGTCTCATCGGCGCTTTCGGCGAGGCCCTGGCCGACCTGCTGCTTCCGGAGCTCTGCCTGCTCTGCGCCAGCCCTGAGCCCGGTCCCTGGCCGCGGCGACTCTGCCGGCGCTGTCTGGGCGAACTCGGCCTCTGCGATCCCGCGTCGTCCTGCCCGGTCTGTGGGCTGCCCGCGGCCATGGCGACCTTCGGCCGCCGACGCTGCCTGGCCTGCCGACGACGTCGCCCTCCCTGGGCCGGTCTCGTCGTCCTCGGCCCCTACCAGGGTGGGCTCGGCCGGTTGTTGCGGCGCCTGAAGTATGAACCCCTCCGCGCCGCCGCCTTGCCGCTCGCCGACCTCCTCGCCGCCTACGCGGCCAGCCTGCGCGCGGCCGGCGAGCTGGTGGACGTGGACCTCATCCTTCCGGTTCCCCTCGCGAGGGACCGGCTCCTCCGGCGAGGATTCAATCAGGCGACGGCGCTCGCAGCGGGCCTACCCCAGGTCCTCGGCGCGCCCCTTCGGCCGGGCTGGGCCCGGCGGGTCGATCTCGTCCATCAGGTCGGTCGAGGTCGAGCCGCGCGACGGCGTCTCGCCGCCTCGGCCTTCCAGATCGACGCCAGGGTCATGGGGCGTCGCGTTCTCATGGTCGACGACGTGATCACCACCGGCGCGACCCTCACCGCCTTCGCCGGCGCCCTGCGCGCCGCCGGCGCCCGCGAGCTGCGGGCGCTGGCGGCGGCCAGGACGGCCTGAGCCCGGCCCTCGTCAGGGGAACGAGGGCGCGGCCAGGACCTGGCTGTCGGTGCTCGTGCTGGCGAGCTCGAACTCGTCGAGCAGCAGGCGACGCCAGGTGCCGGCGGCGAAGTCGGCGGCGCTGGCGTAGCGGTCGGGGTCGTCGGTGACCTCACTCGGGCCGAGCACCTGCAGGAACCAGGCTTCCGCTCCGCTCCGGCGCAGCGTGACCTGGAGCAGGTTGTGCGCGCCCGAGTCGAGCGGAACGTTGATCAGCTCGCCCACCTGCCCGAGGATGCCGATACCCTGCAGGATGGAGTCTGCCGGACCCGACTGCCGGGAGCTGCCCAGGGCGAGCATGCTGATGTTGCCGGCGACGGGGTAGGCCGCGGCGCTCGTCGCCCAGCTCGCCGGCGTCAGATGGAGGTAGTGCGCGCTGCCCCAGACGGCGGGTCCATGGGGCAGGCCGGCGAAGGGCATCGGGGTCCAGGGCGAGGCCGCGAACTCGAGTGCCGGCATCAGTGGATTGAGCGAGCTGCGCCAGAGGTCGTCGGCGCGGAGGATCGCGGCGGCCATGACCTGGCGGTTCTCGTCCCAGTCATTGCTCTGCCACTCGGCGAGCGAGGGCAGTTCGTCGGGATAGTCGAACAGGTCGAGCGACCGCGGCTTGCGACCGACCGCGACGAGCTGCCGAAGTCCTTCGTCGTAGGCGGCACGGACGAGGTGGGAGATGAGCGGCTCGGAGCGGGTGGGGTCGGTGGCCAGGTCCCAGTCCGCCATCAATTCCAGCGTCTGGCCGATGTTCGGGTACTTCCACAGGACGAACTCGTCCGCGACCTCCTTCACCAGCGGCCAGGCCGAGCGCCACCAGAGGTCGAGGTCGTCGATCGCGAAGTCCCGCAGATCCTGGGCGGAGAGCTGGCTCCTCGAACCCAGGAGTTCGCGGCCGCGAAGCTGCCGCCAGGTGAAAGGGGTCCGGTCCGGGTGGACCATGTAGCTCGGGAATCCGCTCAGGTCCATGTCCGTGTCGGGGCGGACCGTGTCGGGGAGACAGTTGCACTGCAGCCACTTGTAGCGCTCGGCACCTTCGGCCGCGCCGCGTGCGAGGTACTCGACCGGAAGCTCGGAGACCGGATGGACGTCCTGCCACTGATAGGCCGAGAGGCTGCCGTCCTGGACCATGGACCAGGTCGTCCCCGGAGTCGGACTGCCACGGCGCGGCAGACGGCCCGACCAGATGTAGCCCAGGTTGCCGCCGCGATCCGCGATCAGGAAGTTGTAGCCGGTGATCGCCTCGAGCTCGAACAGGCGCAGGGCCTCGAGCGTGTCGTGAGCCTGGCCGAGACGGATGAAGAACTCCCAGAGGCTGTGGTCGGAATCGAAGGTCGAGCCGGCGTAGAAGATCTCGCCCTGGGGTGATGCCTGGCCCTGCGGACCGGACTTCTGGAGCGAACGGACGATCGGCCGGGAGTGGCTGCCGGCATAGGAACGCTGATGCGTCTGGCTGGTGATCAGCCCCGTGTTCGGGTCCCAGACGTCGATGACGACGCTCTCGTCGATGATGGCCTTCTGCTGGCCATCGAAGAGGAAGGTCTTGCCGAAGCCCGAACTGGGTGCCCGCCAGACGTCGACGTAGTCGGGGTTGTTCGAGGTGATCGCCCAGGACAGCTCGTCGCTGAAGCCCATCGCGATCGCCGGGAAGCCCGGGAAGCTGATGCCCGCGATGCTCCGGTTCCCCTGGCTGATCTGGCCGAAGTAGGAGCGGAACTCCGGGATCGATTCGAACTCGAGGTGTGGGTCGGCGACGGTCATCGCCGCGTTCTCGAGCGAGGCTTCGATGCCGATCGCGAAGCTGTTGGAAGCCCGCCTCAGCGTCGACTCAGAGGCCTTGGGGTCATCGGATCCGGCCAGACCATGGGCGACGTTCATCGCCACCAGGGCATTCACGTGCACCCCGAGGCGCAGGACGTCCTTGGCCCGGATCGGCCGCGAGAGCAGGCGATTCACGGTGGCCTGATCGAAGGACTCGGGGGCCGTGTTGTTGGCCAGGACGGCGGTCTTGCCCGACCACTCGATCCGTCCGGCATCGAGGCCGGCCGCGTAGGCGGTCAGGAGCCGCTCGATGTCCTCCGGCAACACCTGCTCCTGCCGATCGGCGATCTCCTCGATGCGCCAGAGTCGTTCCCTGAGGTCGAGCGAGACGTTGAGACCCATGCCGTTGCCGGTGTCGTGGCCGGGGCCGAGATAGAGGGCGGCCTCGGCCGAGGCGACGACCAGGTTCCGCATGGTCGTGACCGGCAGGTCCCGGAACTGGCTCAGTCCGAAGCCGTACCAGGCCGCCTCGGCCTCGGTGGCGAAGACATGCGCGATCCCCTGGGCGTCACGGTGGATCGTCACCGTCGACTGTTGCGCGGCAGTCGGGTTGCTGCCCAGGGACGAGAGGCCGAGAGTCAGGCCGATGACCAGGCATTTCAGGGTCTTCAAGATCGCCTCCTTCCAGCGCCGGAGCATCAGGGCTCCGGGCACGAACACTCACTGCGCCGCGAACGAGGTCGATACGGACCGAGAGCCGGACTTGTTCAGGCTCGCGAATGGCGAGCGATGGAATCTACGCCTCGATCCGGATCGAACGGTGGTTGCGCGGGCGAGAATCGCCCGGGAATGCTCGGTGACTCCCGGCGGCCGTGCCCACCTCGATTCGCGTCTTCCCGATCCGTCGCGTCGTCTCGAAGATGACGCTGGAGGCAGTCTGCAGATCGGCTCCTGGCCGAACAAGGGAATCCTGTTTTCGGAGTCGGCATGGTCGCGAGTCGACGATGCGAAAACGCGAGGGTCGCCCGCGAGGTTCCGGAGACTCGCGGGCGACCCGGCCGAGTGAGCGACGGCGGTTCAGGGCGCGATCGCGTTGACGTCGACGTTGCGCGAGTCCGACGAGGTCGCGGTCAGGGATACGCCGTTGACGTCGGTCTTGAAGGGCCGCCAGTTCCCGGCGGCGAAGTCGGCCACGTAGCGATAGCGCGCCGGATCGCTGGAGACCTCGCTGGGACCGATCGCCTCCAGGAACCAGGCATCGGGCCCATTCGGCCTCAGCGTGACCTGGAGCAGCGTGTGGGCGCCGGAGTCGATCGGCAGATTCACCAGGGTGCCGGTCGTGCCCAGGATGGTCACGTTCTCGAGGATCGTATGCCAGGGCTTGGTGATCTGGGTGTTGCCGAGTGCGAGCATCGAGGCCGTCGAACCCGCCACCGGGTAGGCCGCGACGTTCGCAGGCGCGGTGAGGGGCGTCATGTCGATGTAATGCGCCGTCCCCCAGACGGCCGGCGTGGAGGGCAGCGCGGCGAAGGGCGTCGGCGTCCAGGGTGAGAGCGGGAATACCAGGTTGGTCATGACCGGATTGATGCATTGGCGCCAGATGTCGTCGGCGCGCATCAGGGCCGAAGCCAGGATGCGCCGGTTGTTGCGCCAGGCCGGACTCTTGAAGGTGGCGAGGTCGGGAAGCTGCTCGGGGTAGCTGAAGTCGGCATAGGAGGGCAAAGGCTTGCCGAGCTCCTGTGCGCGGTGGACCTCGCGGGCGTAGCAGGCCCAGACCAGATGGGCGATGAGCGGCTCGGCGCGATCGGGAGCCGTCGACAGGTCCCAATCACGCAGAAGCTCGAAGGTGGCGGCGAGGTTGCCGAAGCGCCAGAGCGCGAACTCGTCCATGACCACCTCGGCGAGGGGACAGAGCTCGCGCCACCACATGTCGCGGTCCTCGATGGCGAACTGGCGGAGCTGGGCCGCGGTGAGCTGTTCGACCGAGTCGAAGAGCTCGCGACCGCGCTTCTGACGCCAGGTCAAGGGCGTGGTGTAGGGATGCACCATGTACTCGGGGTACTTGGTCAGGTCCATCGTGGTGCCCGGCCTGACCGTGTCCGGAAGCGAGTTGCACTGCAACCACTTGGTGTCGGCGTAGGTCGGGCCGCCGTCGTGGGGGAGTTCCTCCCAGGGGAGCTGGCCGGGACCATGCACGGTCTGCCACTGGTAGGCCGAACTGGAGCCGTCCTGGATCATCGACCAGTCGGTGCCCGGCGTGGGCGCCGGGCGCAGGGGAACGCGGCCGGTCCAGACGTAGCCCATGTTGCCCTGGTCGTCGGTGAACAGGAAGTTGTTGGCGAGGATCACGTTCATCGCGAAGGCGGTCTTCGCGTCGGCGAAGGACTTGGCCTGGCCGAGGCGGATGAAGAACTCCCAGAGCGAACGTGTGGTGTCGAAGGTGGAACCGGCATACCAGATGGTGCCGCTCGGCAAGGTGGGGGGCTGGGTCGCGCTGTTCTGGAGTTCGCGGACGATCGGGCGCTGGTAGCGGCCGGCATAGGAGATGACGTGGCTCTGCTGGCTGATCAGGTTCGTGGTCGGGTCCCAGACGTCGATCGTCACCGTCTTGCGGATGATCGGCCGCTGCTGCCCATCGTAGAGGAAGGTCGAGCCGTTCCCGGCCGTCGACGTCTTCCAGACGTCGACGAAGTCCGGGTTGTTCGAGGTGATCGCCCAGGAGAGCTTGTCGTTGAAGCCCATCGCGATGGCCGGAAAGCCCGGGAAGCTGATGCCGGCGACGGAAGCGCCACCCCCGGAGATCTGGGCGAAGTAGGTCCTGAGCTGCCCGAGATCCTCGAAGGCGAGGTGCGGATCGGCGATGGTCATCGGTCCGTTCTCCAGCGAGGCCTGGACACCGACCGCGAAGCTGTTCGACGCCGTCCGGAGCGGGTCCTCCTTGACCCCGGGATCATCGCTCTCGGCCATGGCGTCGGCCACGTTCATCGCCGTGAGCCCGTTGATCTGGACGCCGTGGCGGAGCACGTCGTCCAGCGTGACCGGTCGCGACAGGAGCCGCTGGACCGTGGCCAGATCGTAGGCGAGCGGTTCGGTGTTGAAGACCAGCTGCGGCGCCTGGGCGAGCCACTCGAGTCGCCCCTCGTTGATGCCGGCCACGTAGGCGGCCAGCAGCCGACGGATGTCGACCGGGAGGTTCGCCTTCTGGATGTTGGCGATCTCCGCGATCCGCCACAGCCTGGTGCGGAGATCGATGCCGACGTGGAAGTTCGGCTTGCCCTGGATGGCCGGTCCGGGACCGACGTGCAGGGCCAGCTCGCCGGAGGCGAGGGCGAAGATGCGGGCCGTCGTGAGCGGAAGGTCGCGCATCTGCGCCAGACCGAAACCGTAGTAGGCGGCGATCTCGGAAGTCGAGAAGACGTGGGCCCAGTTGTCGGCGTCGCGGTAGATCGTGACGGCTTCCATCTGGGGTGGGAGGGCCGTTCCCTGGGCCAACAGGAGCGGCGAGGTCGACAGGATCAGGATCAGGATGCGGAGCTGGTTCATGACGGCTTCCTTCTCGCGTGCCATCGCGGCCGGCTACCACGATGACGAACCTCGTGATTCACGACGAGGCCGCGGGAACCGATCCGGCATGATGCCGTGAACGTGATCGTCGGCGATCAGGAGCGTCTTCGGTTCCGCGCGGGACTCTCGGTCAACGGCGGGAAACCGGCCTGGATTCGGGACGGGCCCCCCCGATCCCGTTGCCCTCGCCGGGCTCGGCTTCCAGTCCTTCCGGCAAGGTCTGGACTTCAGCGCCGCTGGAGTTCCAGGGCGACGATGCGAGTATCGTCGTTCCAGGTCATGAGGCCCAGACGATTCCGGTTTTCGATCGGTCGCATGTCGCAGGCATCAAAGATCATCGCTCCGTCGAGCGTGACCGTGATGCGGCCGAGCTCGCGCCGCAGTTCCAGGAGTCGTGTCGATTCGTCGTCTTTCAGCTTGGCGAGGGGCCGGCGGACCGACTGGTAGACCAGACGATCGTAGCGTTCGAGGCGGCCCATGACGCCGTCACCGGCGGGGTGGAGGATCATCGTGAGACCGCTGAGGCCATCGTTCGAGCCGTCGCCGTCGCAGATGATCCCGATCTTCGGCGACCGCTGGCCGTCGGTCTCGAGTTCGACCAGGAGGCGGAAGTCGTCGAGGTCGCGCGTGAGCTTGTCACGCAGCCAGATCAGGTTCGACGGCGCGTCGCGGGGGAAGCCGGGTCGCACCGTGTACTTCCGCCAGGCGACCTTGCCGTCGCGATCGAGGCCGACCAGACGTTTCTTGCGGACGTCGAAGCGGCCGACCGCGACCTCGAACTTGCCGGCGTAGTTCTTGGCGTCGAAGACCTGACGGAAGGCCTTCTTCAGCGTGCCCGGGGCCTTGTCGATGGCGCGGTCGACCCGCGCCGGCGCCGCCGCGTCGCTGCCGAGCCCGGGGATCGGTTCGCCGTTCGGGCGGGTGATGGCGCAGATCATCCCGGACGGACCCCAGCGGTTCTTCACCTTGACCAGGAGCTTGTTGCGGCCCGCGAGGAGCCGCGCCGGAAAGCGCTGGGCGTCCGGCATCAGGGCGCGGGGCCCCCGCCAGGGCACGCCGGCGGAGCCGTTCGGACCCGAGTTGCGGAACTTGCCGATCAGGCGATCACGCAGGAAGACGCTGACGTCGTCGTCGGCGCGCAGGTGGATGACGACGTCCTGGGCCTCGGGCACGCTCACGTGGCTGAGCGCGTAGATGGCGGCGTCGTCCTGGTAGCCGTACTCGAAGTGCAGCCAGCCCCAGTCCTCGCGACGGACCGAGGGCTCGCGGTCGGGCGTGGCCCAGCGGCACTCGTTCTCTTCCGACCGGTAGCGCTTGCCGAAGTCGATCTCGAGCTCGGGCGGGAAGACCACGGCATCGGGGTCGGCACCCGGCGACTTGAAGGGGCCGATCACCTGCCATTCGAGCACGTGGCCGAGCTCCTCGCCGGCCATCCGGACGATCTCGTCGCGCGCCCCGCGGCGGTCGATCAGGGCCAGGAGGCGGCGGAAGCGCAGATCCCGGGGCAGGGGCGAGTTGGGAAAGCGATCGCTGGCCTCGATGTCCTCGAAGCGCTCGAAGTCGTCCTGGGCGAAGGCGCCTTCCTCGGCCAGGATGGCCTCGCGATCGCTCGCCACCAGGGGCAGGCGGAAGCTGACCAGGTCGTCGAAGGCGCGCGGATCGAACAGGCGGACGTAGAGCCGGGCGAGGGCCCGGATGACGCCGGGAATGCGGCCGTCCTTGGGCATCTCGGTCCGCGCCGCGCGGAAGAAGCGCCGGTAGGGTCCCCAGTCGTGGAGGTCCCGCTTGCCGGCGCAGTAGCGCTCGAGGAAGTGGCAGAAGAAGCCGGCGCTGGGGGCGTACTCCTGGATCCGCCAGTACTCGAGGTCACGATCGACGTAGTCGTTCTCGAAGGCCTCGCGGTAGCGCTTGCGCGCGGCGACTGCCTGGTCGACCTGGCCGACGATCTCCAGGGCGCAGGCGGCGCCGAAGTCGGCCAGGCCCTCGTGCCAGCCGTCGAGGACCGGAGCCATGTCGTCGATGCAGTGGGTCAGCTCGTGGTAGTAGAGCGAGGTGTCGACCCGCAGCTTCTTGGCCTCCGGGTCGGCGCGGCCGACGTTGATCTGCTTGCCGCCACCGGTGGCGCCGCCGAAGTCCCAGAGCTCCTTGAAGAAGACCGTGATCCGGTCGCCCTCCGGGTTGGGTCGGCGGCCGAAGAGGTCGGTGAGGACGACGTAGGCGAGGTCGAAGCGCAGCAGCGCGTCCTCGGGGATGCCGGTGACCAGGCGATCCGGGCCGATGAAGATGAAGTTCTCGGAGGCCCGGGTGACCAGCCGCGCCCAGGCCGGGTGCTTGATCGCGTCGTCCACGCTGCGGCGCTCGTCGGCCGGCATGGCCTCGAGCATGGTGGTCTCGATCTCCTCCAGCAGCCGGTAGGCCTCGGCGCGCAGCTTGTCGTCCTCGACCAGCCGGAGCTCGCGGGCGAGGTAGCGGGCGATCGCATGTTCCCCGCGCTTGAACTCCTTGCGCGCGGTGTCCAGCATTGCGGCCTCGGTCTTGGCCTGCTCGCGCAGATGGCGGGCCGTGGCCCGTTGCTCGTCGCTCATGCGCTCGACGATGGCGCGGCGCGCGTCCTGGATGCCCTTTCGGGCCCGGGTCGCGTCATCGACCGCGCCGATCACCGCGGCGCCACCGGCCTCCTCGAGGGTGCCCCCGATCTCCTCGAGAATGGCGATGGCGCCATGGTAGGCGCCACGGTCGTAGAGCCGACCGCTGATCTCGCGCAGGTAGCGCGTCTTCTCGTCGGCGATGCGGGCGGCGACGACGCCCTCCTCGACCGAGTTGATCGCCCGGGCCTCGAAGGGGCCGATGGCCAGGATCCCGTCGCGGAAGCGGCGCTTGGTCTCCTCGTCCTCGGCGATGCGGAAGGCCTGGTCGAGGAAGTCGAAGGCCTCGGCCTTCTTGCCTTCCTTGACCAGCGCCTTCGCCCGTTCGAGTCTGATCTCGATCGCCTCGGGCGTGTTCAGCGCGGGCATCGGTGGCCGCTTCATCCGGCCACAGACGGCGAAACCGCGGCGATCGGAGAAGAGGCCGTCGGGCGGCAGGTTCTTCCGGGCCAGGAGGTCGCGGAAGCCGACCGCGATCTCGATCTCCTCGTCGTCGCCGAGTGCGGCGTCGGAGGGGAACAGGCACTCGATCTCGTAGACGACCTTCTCGTCCTTCTTCCAGGTCACCGTACCCCGCGCCGGTGCGTGGTCGCGACGGAGGATCTCGACGTCACCCGAGCGTAGGGCCACCAGGACCGAGTAGGGGCGATCCAGATCCTCGAGCACCTCGAACTCGAAGCGGAGCTTGAAGCGTCCGCCGAGTTCCAGTCCCTGGTCGAGGGCTTCGACCGCGGGAACCAGCGGCGCCTTGTCGAGTTCGGGCAGCTCCTGGGCCACGGCGAGAGCGGCGAGGAACGGCAGGGCGAGGACGAGGAGAAGCGAACGTGGGGTCATCGGTCCAGGTCTCGGGCTTCGGTGAGGTCGAGCAGGGAGCGCAGCGCGCCGGCGACCTCGTCCATGCGGAAGGGGTGGTCGAGGCGGCGGGCCGGCAGGGGCAGCTCGCGCTTGATCTCGCCCCGGCAGACGACCATGGCGGCGAGGCGCGCGACCCGACCCTCGCGGACCGCATGACGGATCTTGTCGATCTCGTCGGTGGACAGGTCGGCGACCAGGGCGTCGCTGCCCTGCTGGAGCAGATCGAGGACCTCGTCGAGGGTCGCATGGGCGCTGCAGACGTAGCCCTTTCCGGCCAGGTAGTTCTTCAGCAGGTCGCGCATCATCGGCAGGTGATGGAGGACCAGCACGCGCTCGCCCCGACCGCCGGCGATCTCCCGGTTCTCGAGCTGGCGCGAGCTGACCGTGAGCGGCTTCTTCACCCGGAGCAGGAACTCGAGCCCCTCGGGCGTCACCTTGACGCTGGTCTCGACGTGGGGCACGTCGACCCGCGAGGCCAGGACCTTGGTGATGCCGACCTGCTCGCCGACGTAGTCGGGGGCGCTCGCCTCGCGCGGCGCCCGGATCTCGAGTCGGAGCAGGAGATCCTCGTCCTCCTCCTCCGCGCAGAGCCGGACTGCCCGGATCGCGTCGCGCCGGCCGTGGGCGAGGCTGGTGACGTCGACGAGCAGACGCTGGAATTCGGTCGGCGACACCCGGATCAGCCGTTCGACCTCCTCGGCCGCGGTGTCGATCTTGACCTGACGGGGCAGGACGTAGCGCAGGAGCAGGGCGGCGCGATCGAGGACGTCCTCGACGTGGACGTAGCGCTCCGGCAGGCCGCGCGAGGCCGAGAGCGCCGAGAGCTTCTCCAGCTCTCCCTCGCAGCGGCGGCAGGAGGCCTGGACCTCGAGCAGGGAGCTGTAGGCCTCGGAGGTGACGTCGACCGAGGCCATCGCCACGTCCATGTGGCAGACGAGCGGCAGGATCAGGTTGCGGACGTCGTGCAGGATGCGGTCGGTGACCGCGCCGATCGAAGGCAGGACGCTGCCGAAGGTGTCGGAAAGGACCTCCGGTCCGGTCTCCTCGACCAGAGTGGCGAGGAACTGATCCTGGGCCTCGGGTATCGGCATGCAGCGCACCGGGAACCGGTGCTCGTCGTCCTCGATCTGCAGCACGAGGCGCCCGGCGTCGCCGTCGAGGATCACCTTCAGGGCCTCGGCCTGGAAGGCCGGACCGAGCAGCCTGCGGCCGGCCGAATTGAGTTCGACCACCCGGCCATCGCGACTGGCCACGACCATCATGGTCGCCGGCGAGAGCTCGAAGACGGTCCGGGCCGCCGATCCGAGCCGGTCCGCCGAGCCGTCGCGGAGCTTGTTTGAGTCCATGATCTCACCTCGTGGGATTCCGGGCCGGACCGGGCGTCGGGCGACGACACGCCGCGCACTATATCACGGGCGCCCGCGACCGCCTCGGCCGCGTCGCCGTCCCGGCAGCCCGCGCAGCGCGATCAGGGCGAGGAGGCCATGGCCGAGGATCGCGAGCAGCACCCCGTCGCCGTAATGGGCCTCGATCGCGGCGCTGGCCTGCTCCTCGAGTCCCTCCAGGAAGCGGTCGGCGAGGAACAGGGCGAGGAAGGCCTGGATCAGGACGGTGGCCAACGCTGCCGGTCGCCGTCGGCTCCTGAGGAGGGCCCAGGCCACGAGGGCGGAGCCGGGCGAGAGCCAGATCAACCAGAGCCGACCCGGATCAGGCTGGTCGCTGCCGAAGAGCTGGACCACGGCGACGACCCAGGCCTGGTCCACGCGGCGGGCGTAGCCCGGCAGACGCCAGGCCGGCAGCGATTCGCTCGCCGGCAGGCCCAGGAGGGCCTCGGCGAGGGGCGCGGTCTCGACCACGAGCCAGGGCCGGCAGAAGGCGACCAGGACGGTCAGGGTTCCGGCGAGGAGGACCAGCTCGCGCGTCAGGACGAGCGCCGGCTCCAGCCAGCGCCCGGCGCCCGCTTCCCGTCGCGTCCTGGTTCCGGTCCGGTCGCGTGACCGCCCGCCCCTCGCCGCCATCGCCGCTCCTTTCCGGCCCCGTCCGGTTGGCGCCCATCCGGGCTCCTTTGTAGTCTGCGGGGTGGGACAGGGACTGCGATGACCGAGGCGACCATCCTTATCGACCTGAGCGTGCTGGAGAACCGGCCCTTCACCGGCGTCGAGCGCTACGCGTTGGAGCTCGCGGTCCGTCTGCCCGCGCATCTGTCCGGCCACCGCCTGGTCGCCGCCCTCGGCCGGGCGGAGGTCGCCGATCCCCGGCTCGAGGCCCTCGAACTCCGGCGCGGTCGCGTCCTGCCCCGCGCCCTCTGGCGCCGGCTCGGCCTGCCGGGTCTGGCCCGGCGTCTCGGGGCCGGGCTCCTGTTCGCGCCGGTCTCCTCGGTGCCGCGATCGTCGGCCTTCGTCAGCCTCCGGACCGTGCACGACCTCGGCCGGCCGCCGCGGCTGCCGCGGCCCCTCGAGTTGCCGACGATCACGCCCAGCGCCGCCACGCGCTCCGCCCTCGAGGCGCTGGCTCCTGGTTGGCGGGCTCCGCGGCGCGTCATCCATCACGGCGTCGACGAGGACTTCCGCCGGCTTCCGCGTCGGCCCGGCGGGCAGCCGGTCGTGCTGGTGGTCGGCCGGGTCCGGGCGCGCCGTCGCCCGGAGCTGGTCGCCGCCGCGGCGGCGATCCTGGCCGAGCGCGTGCCGGGCGCCGAGATCCGCTGGCTCGGGCCCGGGGCCGAGGCGGGCTCGGGCGGCCCCGGCCTCCGCTTCCTCGGTCATCAGCCGCGCGCGCGCCTGCTCGAGGAGATGGCGGCCGCGCGGCTCCTCTGGTCGCCGGGTGAGGTCGAGGGTTTCGGCCTGCCGATCGCCGAGGCCCTGGCCGCCGGGATGCCGGTCTTGGCCCGGGAACAGCCGGCCCTCGACGAGGTCGGCGGCGGGTTGGTGGCCCGTCACGGCGACCTCCCGGCCGAGGCCCTGGCCGACCGGTTGATCGACCTGATCGGGACCGAGGAACCTGCCGCCGAGCCGTCGCGCCGGGCCTGGGCCCGGCAGTTCGACTGGGACCGCTGCGCCCGGAGCCACGCCGAGTTCATGCTCGAGCTGCTCGGCCGGTCTCAGTCGCGCCAGTCCTGACGTCCGCGGTCCTTCTTGGTCTGGCCGCGCCGCTTCTTGGTGTCGAGTCGGCGCCGTTGTGACGACCGGGTCTTCTTGGTCGGACGGCGGGGCGGATCGCGGTGCAGGGCCCGGCGCAGGAGTTCGACCAGCCGCTCCACGGCCAGGCGGCGGTTGGCCTGCAGGCTGCGTTCGCTCTGGACCTCGAGGCGGAGCACACCTTCGCCGCTGAGCCGGCTGGCCAGGCGTTCGAGGATGCGCGCCTTCGCCTCGTCGTCGAGGCTGGGCGAGGCGACGACGTCGAAGAGCAGGACCACCTTCGAGGCGGTCTTGTTCACCTTCTGGCCTCCAGGCCCGCCACCGCGCACCGACTCGAAGCGCAGCTCCTCCTCGGCGATGGCCACGCGCTCGTCGATCTCGATCATGGCCGCACCTCCACCTCGACCGCGATCAGCGGGCTGACGTCGATCTGACGGCCCTCGGCATCCTCGATGCAGATGCCCATCGCGACCGTGCCGGGAAGGTCCGGATCGCGCAGCATCTCGGGCGGCAGGGCGGGCAGCTCCAGGAGATACTCCGGGCCCTCCCGGTCCTCGATCACCGCGGTCGGTTCGATCACCGTGTCGACCGTGGGGCCGTTGCGGTTGAAGAGCATCACCCGGTGGCGGACCGCGGCGCCGTAGGGGTGCCGGAGTCGGTAGCGCGGCACCAGGCTGTCCGGCCGGGCGGCGTCGAGGACGAGCCGCGCGCCGTTCGTGGGGGCGAGGATCGTCACCGCCGAGGCGGCGCCCGCGGTCGGCGCCGGCGGATAGAGACGGGCGAAGGTCTGGCGGCTCTGGTCGGAATGGATGCTCATCTTGACCAGCACCAGGTCTTCCCGCGGTCGATCGAAGAGCTCGGCCAGCTCGACCAGCGAGGGGTGGTTCACCACGGTGCGGCGGGCGCGGACCTTCCGGAGGCGCCAGTCCTGCTTGGTGAAGGGGCGGGTGAGCGCCGGATCCATGGCGCCGAAGATGTTGAAGCCGCCGCGGAACCAGGCTTCCTCCTGGAAGTTGAGCAGCGCCAGCTCCTCATGGCGACCGTCGGCGAAGGGCGCGATCGCCGACCGCAGCTCGGCGGTCATCGCCGCCGAACTCCGGGTCGCGAAGCGATAGTAGTCGGCGACCAGGCGGCTCATGGGCAGGAGTCCGGCCAGGAGCAGGAGCCCGAGCGCCAGGTTCCGGCGCGTCGGCCTGAGCGCCGCGACCAGGACGCCCACCGCGGCGAGGGAGAGGTAGCAGCCGCGCGCGTTGTGGAAGCGGTCGTCGAGCCGGCTCACCAGGGCGGCCATCAGGAAGGGCAGGACGAGCAGGGCGATCAGGGCCGGCAGGACCCGCGCCTGGCCGCGGCCGGCGGCACGAATCGCCAGGCCGAGGAGCAGGATCTGCAGGAGGGCGAAGACGACCTGCAGGGTCAGGAGGAGCCAGCGCTCGTCCACGAAGAGGCTGCTCGTCGACCCGAAGGCGGTGACCAGGGCGCTCAGGAGGTTGTCCAGGCCTTCCTGCGAGAGGATGTCGCCGGCGACGCGACCACCGTAGCTCGAGGAACCGATCTCGCCGCCCATCACCCGGCTGCGCAGGAGGAGGAAACCGAGCGTGATGGCGATGGCGGGCAACGATCGGACGAGGCGCCGACCGAAGGCCCGCTCGGGCGCGCCCGGGCTCGCCAGCTCGATCAGGACGAGTGCCGCCGCGAAGGCCAGGGCCGACTCCTTGGTGAACAGGCAGAGGGCGAGGGCGAGGCCGGGGCCGAGGAGCGCGTCGGGCCGCCGGAGCCGGAGCAGCAGGGCCGAGGAACCGATGACCCAGGCCAGCGAGTCGGCGCGCGCCGCCGACCAGGCCGGAACCTGCACCTGGAGCGGGTGCAGGAGGAAGAAGGCGGTGCCGAGGAGGGCCATCGTCCGCGCGCCCTCCGGGAAGGCGCGCCGGGCGAGGAAGAAGGTGGTCAGGCCGCCGAGAAGGTGGATCAGCAGGTTGTCGAGGGCGAAGGGCTCGAGGCCGTGCAGGTCGTAGCTGACCCGGAGGCTCAGGGCCACGAGGGGGCGGTAGAGCTCGTAGCGTTCGGTGGAGCGGATCAGGAAGTAGCGGAGGACCTCCAGGGAGTCGTCCGGGTCGAAGCGGACCCCGGTCTCGGGGCCGTAGGTGATGAAGCGGACGACGTAGAAGTCGTCGGTGAAGAACTCGCAGTCGAGGAGTGGCCCGAGGACCGCGCCGGCGGCCAGGATCAGGAGCGTAACCAGAAGCCAATCCAGGACTTTTGTTCGGACCATGGAGGCGTTCTACCAGACCGGGCCGGGACGGAGGAGGGCCGGGGCCCTGGGTTTCTTTTCAGTCGGGTTCAAGTTCCTTCGGGGACGGGTCGATCTCGAATGATGCGGGGGCACGCATGTTCATGCGCCGATTGCTCCGCCTGAACGAGGGAAGGCCCATGGCCGTCGACAAGCTGCTCGAAGCACTTTCCAGCCAGTCATTCTGCCAGCTCGGCATCGAGGCCGTGTCGCGCAACGCGGTCGACGCGGCGATCGAGGTGGCCAACGACTGTGCCCGCCCGATCATGATCCGGGTCGCCCGCGATCAGGCCGAGGCCTCGGTCCTCGGTCGGACCGGCCTCACCGGGCTCGACACCGCGACCCTGGCCGTACGCGTGCGCGAACGCGACCGCGGCGGCTACGTGACGCTCTGCCGTCACCGTGGCGGCCCGGGGCCGGAAGACGCCGAGGCCGCCAACGTCCTCCGGCGGGCCAAGATCTCCCTGACCGCCGACCTCGAGGCCGGCTTCCAGATGATCCACGTCGACGGGACGCGGGCCTATTTCGGCGCCGCCACCCTCGATGAGGAACTGGAGCTGCAGAACGACCTGATCGACCACGTCGAGCTCGAGTCCCGGCAGATCGGTTGCGAGGTGGTGATCGAGATCGGCGCCGACCGTGGCGACGAGGATCTGGGTCGCTTCGAACGCTACCTGGATCGTTCCCTGCACTTCGGCATCGGCCGTGACTACGGCATGCCGCTCATGGTGGCGGCCCCGGCCGGCACCGGCGTCGAGGGCATGCGCAACATCGGCTACTTCGACCGCCCGGCCTCGGGCGCGCTGCTCGATCCCTTCGAGAGCGTCATCGCCGAGGCCGCCGATCTGGCCAGCTTCTCGGGCATGTACCTGCACGCCCACGACTGCGATTACCTGCGCGCGCCGGCGCTTCGCCTGCTCTATCCCCTGGGGATCTCGGCCGCGACCCTCGGCGCCGAGCTCGGCACGCTCGAGACCCGGACCATCCTCCAGCTCTGCGAGGCGACCCGGTCGCCGGTGATCCGTTCCGACTTCCTCCAGCTCGCTCACGAATCGCGCGCCTGGGAGGACATGGGGCGGCTGGCGCTCCGCGCCACCGACCTCGAACGGGCGATCATGTCGGGGCACCACGTCTTCGCCAGCGACGAGTTCCTGAAGATCAAGGAGCGACTCGAACGCCGCTGCGGCTCGGCCGGCGTTCACGTCGACCAGCTCCTGAAGGAGACCCTCAAGACGCGCATCCTGTCGCTCGTTCGCGAGCTGGGCGCGCCGACGGTCATCGAACCGCTCATGGCGGTCTGACCACCAGTACGGACTTCCTTGACGAAGCGACCCGTGGCGGTTTCGACCGCTGCGGGTCGCTTCATGTCGCCAGCGCGTCGTTCGCGAATGGGCCTCGTCGGCGATTGCGGTTACCATGGTCCCGCAACGAGGGAGCCGCGACGATGACCGAGATCGATCTCCAGGAATACCAGTACGACGTCCGCACCCGCCAGCTCACCATGGCTGACTACGAGCGCGTGGTGGAGCTGCAGACGGCCTGCTTTCCCGGCATGCTGCCCTGGAGCCGCGAGCAGTTCGAGAGCCAGCAGCGGATCTTCCCCGAGGGACAGCTCGGCGTCGAGGTCGACGGCAGGCTGGTCGCCAGCTCGTCGAGCCTGATCATCGACTACGATCTCTACTCGAACTGGCACGACTGGAAGAGCGTCTCGGACAGCGGCTTCATCCGCAACCACGACGCCAACGGCGACATGCTCTACGGGATCGAGATCATGGTCGATCCCGAGTTCCGCGGCATGAAGCTGGCGCGCCGGCTCTACGAGGCGCGCAAGAACCTGGTGCGTGAACGCAACCTCAAGGGCATCGTGATCGGCGGTCGCATCCCCGGCTACATGGGGCATCGCGACGAGATGAGCGCCCACGAATACGTCGAGCAGGTCGAGCACAAGACGCTTTACGACCCGGTGCTCACCACCCAGCTGGCCAACGGCTTCGAACTCAAGATGCTGACCCCGGACTACCTGCCCTCGGACGAGGACTCGGGTGGCTGGGCGACGCACATGGAGTGGACCAATATCGACTACCGCCCGTTCAAGAAGCGGTCGATCCAGCCGGTGCAGACCGTGCGCCTCGCGGCGGTGCAGTACATGATGCGGGAGATCGCCTCGATCGAGGAGTTCGAGCGCCAGTGCAGCTACTTCGTCGACACCGCGAGCGACTATCGCTGCGACTTCGTCGTCTTCCCGGAGCTGTTCACGATCCAGCTCCTGAGCTTCCTCAAGACCAAGCGCCCGGCCGAGGCGGCCCGCAAGCTCTCCGACTTCACTCCGCGCTATCTCGAGTTCTTCACCGAGCTCGCGATCCGCTACCACATCAACATCATCGGCGGCTCCAACTTCGCGGTCGAGGACGGCCTGCTCTACAACGTCGCCTACCTCTTCCGTCGCGACGGCAGCATCGAGAAGCAGTACAAGATCCACATCACGCCGGCCGAGTGGAAGTGGTGGGGCGTGACCGGTGGCGACCGGATCAACGTCTTCGACACCGACTGCGGCAAGGTCGCGATCCTGATCTGCTACGACATCGAGTTTCCCGAGATCGCCCGCATCGCGGTCCGCAAGGGCGCGCAGATCATCTTCTGCCCCTTCAATACCGATGTCCGGCTCGGCTACCTTCGGGTCCGCCACTGCGCCCAGGCCCGTTGCATCGAGAATCACGTCTACGTCGTCGTCGCCGGTTGCACCGGCAACCTGCCCCAGGTGCCCAACGCCGACATCCACTATGCCCAGTCGGGCATCTTCACCCCGGCCGACATCTCCTTCCACCGCGACGGCGTCGCCGCCGAGTGCACGCCGAACATCGAGACCATCATCATGCAGGACCTCGACATCGAGCTTCTGCGCCGCCATCGCTACCGCGGCTCGACCACCAACTGGCTCGACCGGCGGCGCGACCTCTACTCGGTCACCTACCGCGAGGACGATCAGGACAAGAAGATCTGATCGTCCCCTGCACCACGCTCAACGATCGCGTTCGCAGTCGGCGAGGCGCCGCTCCAGAAGCCGGCGTTCCGGTTCGCTGGCGCGCAGCGCCAAGGCCTGGCGGAAGGCCGCGGCGGCGGCCGCGAAGCGCCCGGCCCGGCGCAGCAGTTCGGCGCGCGCGGCGGGCAGGAGGTAGTAGGACCTCAAGATCGGTTCCCGGGCCAGCCCGTCGAGCGCCTCCAGGCCGCGCTCCAGCCCTTCGGCCAGCGCCAGCGCGACCGCGCGGTTGAGCGCGACCACCGGATCGGGACGGATCTCGAGCAGGAGGTCGTAGTAGTCCAGGACCCGGCGCCAGTCGGTGTCCTGCCAGGTTCGCGGCAAGGCGTGGCAGGACGCGATGCCGGCCTCCAGGTGGAAGCGGGTCAGCTCGTCGCCGCGCATGGCCAGCTCCAGCTCGTGGAAGGCACGCCCGATCATCCGCCGGTCCCAGCTCCGGCGGTCCTGCTCCTCGAGGAGCAGGATCTCGCCGGCCGGATCGACCCGCGCGGCCGAGCGCGAGGCCTGGAAGAGCATCAGAGCCATGAGGGCGTGGACCTCGGGAAGACGCGTGCTCTCCTCGCGCAAGAGGAGCGCGCCGAGGCGCAGCGCTTCCTCGATCAGGTCGCGACGCAGGAGGGCGTCGCCCTCGTGGGCCGCGTAGCCCTCGTTGAACAGGAGATAGACCGCTTCGAGCACCGAGGGCAGGCGCGCCGCGACGTCCTCGGCGCCACCGAGGCCGAGCGGGATCCCCCGGTCGCGGATGTCGCGGCGGGCGCGGACGAGGCGCTGGGCGATCGCGTCCTCCGCCACCAGGAAGGCGCGCGCGATCTCGGAGAGGCCGAATCCACAGACGGTCTTCAGGGTCAGGGCGACCCGCGCGGTAGCCGCCAGCGATGGATGGCAGCAGGTGAACATCAGCCTGAGCTGGTCGTCGGTGAGCTCGTCGGGTGGGCGGCCGGGCTCGTCGTCGACGCCGAGGCTCCGAGCGGCGGCGATGGCCGCCTCCCGCTCGCGAAAGGCCTGGTCCCGTCGCAGGAGGTCGAGGGCCCGGTTGCGGGCGACCCGCATCAGCCAGGCCTCGGGCTCGGCCGGGATGCCGCGGAAGGGCCAGATCCTCAACGCCCGGAGCAGTGACTCCTGGACCACGTCCTCGGCGAGCTCGATGTGCTCGCTGCCGAAGACGCGGACCAGGGAGGCGACCATCCGACCCGAACTCCTCCGGAAGAGCCGGTCGACCAGGGGGCGGATGGTCTCGCCGGCTTCGGTCAAGCGCCGTCCTCGACCGGGTCGATCTCCCGCAGCTCGATCGTGCCGCCGTTCAGGACGTGCGGACAGCTCGCGGCGACCCTGGCCGCCTCGTCGTAGTCCTTCGCCGCGATGATGAAGAAGCCGCCCAGGATCTCCTTGGTCTCGGAGTAGGGGCCGTCGACGGTCTTGATGCCGCTGCCGGTCTTCCGCAGGACCCGACCGGGTTCGTCCTTCAACTTCTGGCCGCCACGCAGATGGCCCTCCTCGCCCATCTTCCGGGCCCAGGCGCCGTAGGACTCGATGATCCGCTGCATGTCTTCGGGGCTCATGTCCGCCCAGAGGGTCGGATCCTCGTGCAATGCCAGCAGGTACTCGTTCATGTCTCGTCTCGCGTCATCGTTGCCGATCGCTCCGGACCGCGGCGTCGCGCGACGCCCTTTCCGCTCCGGAGCCCGGTCGGCGGAAGAACCCTCCGGGCCTCGCCGACGATGGTGAACGAACGGCCTCGCCGCTGCACGACATCCGCCTGCCGATTTTTCTCGGATCATCGGGTCGGACGGGCCGGAATCCCGCCCCCTCGGCGTCTCGGCCCCGATGACGACGATGATCCACCCCAGGACCGGGCAGCGCCGGCCGCGCCGAGGACCCTCTCAACGAACGGAGGAAAAGAGGCGGAGCGGCGCTCCGCGGTCCGGGGAGAAATAAGAGGTGGAGCAGGCGCTCCACGGTCCAGGGAGAAAGAAGAGGCGGAGCAGCGCTCCGCGGTCCGGGGAGAAGGACCGCGCAGCGCCAGCTGCGCAGAGGGGACTTTCAGCGGGCCGAGAAGAAGAGGCGGAGCAGGCGCTCCGTGGTCCGATGGGGACGGACCGCGGTGTCGCGCGACGTCCTCCCCGACCCGGAGCCCGGTCGGCGGAAGAACCATGGGGGCCTCGGAGAGCAGTCGCCATCATCGCCGAGTCCCCACGAGTCGGCTCGTCGCGGCCACGAGCAGGCTGGCGCCGAGGACGCCGAGGACCAGCGCGGCGTCGGGGGGCAGGTCGAGGGCGATGGCCAGATGGAAGGAGCCGAGGATACCGAGAATCGAGGCCAGGACGACGAGCCAGGGAGCCGAACCCAGACTCGGGGCGGTCGGCTGGATGAGCGCGGGCGGAATGAACAGGACCGCCAGCACGGCCGGGGCTCCGATGCGCGGCACGGTCAGCGCGGCGAAGAGACTCGTCACCACGATCTCGGCCAGGAAGAGCCGCCGCGCGGGGCGACCGATGACCCGGGCGAAGTCCGGGTCGAAGGCGGCCGCGTCGAAGGCGCGCCGGAAGAAGAGCATCACCAGCGCGACGGCGCCGGAGGCGCCGACCACGACGTTGCGGTCCGCCGCGCTCACGGTCAGGAGCCGGCCCTCCGCGGCCAGGTATTCGGACACCTCGCGCTGCGGCGCGATCGCCGCGAGGAGCGAGGCTCCGGCCCCGGCGGCCACGAAGAGGAGACCGGCGAAGGCCGCGGTCGAGGCGCGCCCGCGACCAAGGGCCGCGATGGCGGCCATGCCGAGGATGACGGTGCCAGCGGAACAAAGGATGCGCGGAAGTTCGCCCGGGAGATCCGCCTCGCCCTCGGCGAACAGGATGAAGGCAGCGGCCAGGCCGAGAGCCGCGAGTTTCGGCGCCGCCAGCCCGGCGAGCGGCAGCCGCCGCAGTCCGAGGCGAAGGCCGACCAGGCCACCGGCGATCGCGACCGCGACCGCGGCGATGAATCCATCCCGGTAGAACTGCGTCACCAGGTCATAGCTGTGGCGCAGGGACTCGATCATCGCGGTTGCTCCGGTGACGACAGCCTGATCCGCCGGAGCCGGTGACCGACCGATTCAGGCACTTCCTCGTGCGCGGCGAGGATGACCAGGACGCCGGCGTCGACCTCGCCGAGAAGGAGGCGCCACAGGGCCGCCTCGGCGGCGAGGTCGAGGCCGGTGAAGGGTTCGTCGAGCAGCAGGGTCTTCGGCGAGCGCAGCAGCGCACGGGCGATCAGCACCTTCTGTCGCTGGCCACCCGAGAGCTGAAAGTAGGGTCGGTGGCCGAGGTCCCCGGCGCCGAGTCGATCGAGCGCGGCGCGCGCGGCGGCCTGGCGGGTCGCGCGCCCCGCCGAGCCGGTGAGGGCCTGCATCACCACCTCGATCGCCTGGATCGGGAACCCGGAGTCGAGACTGCTCGCCTGGGGGACCCAGGCGATCGGCACCGGCAGCGGGTCGAACCGACCGGCGGTCGGCGGCAAGAGGCCGGCAAGACAACGCAGAAGCGTCGTCTTGCCGGCACCGTTTCGACCTTCGAGCAGGTTGATCTCGGCGGTGGCGAAGGCGAGATCGAAGGGGCCGGCCACGCTCCGACCGCGATGGCCGACCTCCAATCCCGCGCAGCGGAAGCTCAACGACCCGAGGCCTTCGGCTTCAGGAGGTCGACGAAGTCCGTCACCACTCGATCCATGAAGCCGAGATAGCCGCCCTCCTCGTCGAGTCGGCTCATCGGATCGATCGCCAGCGATCGACCCTCGATCAGCTCGGCCATCTTCTCCAGGTCCTGGCGATGGGGCGGCCGACCGACCACCAGCTTCGCCCCCGCCTTCCTGGCGTCGCCCGCAAGGCTGGCCATCTGGCGCGGTCCTGGCGCGACCCCGGGCCTGGGCTCGATCCGACCGAGGATCTTCAGTCCGAAGCGGTCCGCGAAGTAGCCCCAGGTCTCGTGGTACTCGATGAAGGTGGCGCCCTCGAGCGTAGCGAGGCGGTCGCGCCAGCTCTTCAGGTGGTCGTCGAGGTCGGCGGCAAAGGCCTTCCGGTTGCTCTCGTAGAGCTCGCGGTCCGCCGGTCGGAGCGCCGTGAGGCGTTCGGCGATCAGGTCGGCGACGCGGCCCATCGCGACCGGGTCGAGATTGAAGTGCGGATTGCCCAGCGGGTGCTGATGTACCCCCTTGCCCTGGTCCTCGTTGGCCCGGGCCTTGACCGCCACGGAGGCGTTGACGAAGCCGTCACGTCCCGGGGTGATCCGGTCGTTGCGCGCGCTCTTCAGCAGCGCCGGCAGCCAGGCATGCTCCATGTCCAGGCCCATCTCCACCAGCAGATCGGCCTCGCGCAGGCGCGCCAGCATGGAGGGGCGGATGTTGACCTGATGGAGGTCCTCGCCACCGCGGGTCAGGGACTCCACGGTGACGGTCTTGCCGCCGATCCGTCGGGCCAGGTCGGCGAGGTCCGGAGTCGTGGTCACGACCTCGAGCGTCTGGGCCCGGAGCAGCGCGGAGAGGGCGAGAAGAAGGAAGATGATCTTGCCGTGATTCATGATGTCGTGCTCCTCGTTACCAGGGCAGGGGGTGCCCGTGATTGCCGATCGTCGTGGTCCACTGGACGAGGACCAGGACGTAGTCCTCACCGAAGGTCGTGTCCTCGTACCACCGCCCCTCGAGGCGTAGCCGGTTGAACTCGTTCCACTTCCAGGTGACGAAGGCGCCGACGTCCCAGCTCTCACCCGGCTCCAGGGCCCGCTCGTACCAGTCGAAGGCCGCACCGAGGGACAGCCACTGGTCGAGGTGATACTCACCGACCACGTGGAAGCCGAAGGCGTGGTGGCGGTCGACCTCGCCGGTCTCCGGGTCACCGGTCTCCTGGGAGTTGAAGAGGAACTCCGCCAGCGCCTCGAAACCCGATCCGTCGCTCGGATCGATGTTCCGGTAGGTCAGGTCGAAGGACAGGGTCAGCTTCTCGAGATCGCGGATGATCGGCTCCTCGTCGTCCTCATCCTCGTCTTCGTGGTCGTGCTCGAGGACGCCACGCTGTTCCGGCGCCCAGAGCAGGCTGCCGCCGACCTGCAGGGTCGAATCGGGCGTCAACTCGAAGATCGCGGTGATCCGGGCGTTGAAGGCGAAGTTCTCCAGTCCGCGTTCTCCCGGGAGGAGGTCCTCGTCCTCATGGTGGTGATGCTCGCCGGCGAGCGGCCCGCCGATCACGTGGGCGTCCGAGTCGGCGGTGTTGAAGACGCCCAGACTCCAGCGCAGGAGGTCGTCGCCCAGCGGCAACCAGTGGTGCAGCTCGACGCCGGTGCCGCGCAGGCTCCCGCCCAGGTAGTCCTGGATGACGCCAGGCTTGTCGACGATCGGCAGCTCGTGTTCGTGCAGGGGCGAGGTCTTGCCGTGGTCGACGTTGAAGCGGCCGAACTTCAGACTGAAGGTGTCCGGGAGCAGGTTGCGCGCCAGGGCGAAGGCCTCCTCGAGTTCGAGCCCTTCGTCCTCGTCGATGTGCAGCGCGACGTAGTACTCGAGGGCGTCGTCGACCTCGCCGGCGATGGTGATCTCGACGCCGCGCAGCGCGAAGCGCTCGTAGAGCGAGAAGTCGTCGTCGAGGCTGGAGCCGCTCCAGATGAACTCGCCGACCACACCGAGGGCCGGGTTGCGGACGTTGGAGAAGATCGTGGTCTGGCCGAGCGCGTCGCCGGCCGGCCCGGAGTTGGCGAGTTCCTGGAGTTCTCGCTCGAGGTCCTGCCGGAGGTCGCTGCCGAGGTCGACGACCTGGCCCTTGAGACCGCGGATCTCGGTCTCGAGGCCGGCGATGCGGGCCTCGTAGTTCTCCTTCAACTCGGCGATCTGCTGGTTCTGCCGGGCTTCGAGCTCGGCGATGCGTCGTTCGACCTCGGTCCCCTGGCCGCGACAGGCGGCCACGAGGGCGAGAAGGGACAGGACGATGAGCCCGGTCCGATGGTTTTCGGAAGTCATGGTTTCTCTCACGTTGACGGTCGTGTGCGGAATGCTCCGCGACGCTCGAGGTCATGGCGGGGTGGACGGCGCGTCGGTTCACCGGCAGGCAGCCGGGCCGGACGATGCTCAGGCATCGCCGGCGCGCCGCGCGCTCGGTCATGCGGACCTCGGTCGCCGTCCTCGCCGTCCGATTGACGCGCCGCCGGCTCGCGAGGCCCGTGGGCCTCGCTGCCTTCGAACGGTCGAGCGACGGGAGACTGGACACGTCGGGACGGAATCCGCGCCGGGTGGTGGCGGGATCCTGGCCTGACGGTCGACGATGGACGTCTTCAGGCGAGAGGAGGCGCGCGCGCGCTCGGTCGCTCGCGCTGGACGATCGCGACCGGAGCGAGTCCCTGGTCGAGGACGATCTCGGCGACTTCCTCGGGCGAGGGCAGGATCGGCGGCGGCTCGAAGCTGACCAGCGAGGCCGTCCGCATGAGGCAGACCATGCAGTCGTGGTCGTCCTCGTGATCGGGCGCGTCGGGGACCGGAGCCTCCGGATGCTCGTGACCGGTACAGCCGTCGTGGTCGTGTGCACCGTCGGCCTGCTCGTGATGTGCCGAACAGCCGAGGCGGTGGTCGTCGTGATGGTGGAGGAGCGGCACGAGCTGGGCCAGTGCGAGGAGCAGGGCGAGCAGCATGGCTGCCGTCCTGAACCGAATCGCGTTGATGGCGGGGCCCGTTCGCATGGCGCGCTGATTCTGCCCCGCCGATCATCGTCTGACAAGAAGAACCCGGCCGCGGCTCCTCATCACCGGCGCATCACTCCACGGGCTCAACGTGGTCGTGAAGGCGGGCGACCGTGGCGAGCCGCAGGCAAGGTGGCCAGCCGTCGAAGGAGATCGCGATCGCGGAAGGAGCGATCGATGGCGGAGCGCGGGACGCGGCAGGCCGGATCGTCGAAGGCGAGCGGCTGCCACTCGGGATTCTCCTCGCGCGGGTAGTCCTTCGCGCCCACCCGACCGGAGAAATGGAGGCGAAAGTGCTCGGGGTCCTGGTCGCTCGGCGCCAGGTGGAACTTGTGCCAGGCCTGGACCTCTCCGGCGGCGCGGAAGCTCGTGACCAGGGTGAATCCGCCGATCAGGCCGCGGCCGGATTCCTCGACCCAGTCCATGGTCAACTCCCTCCTTGGGCCGCGGATCACCAGATGGAGGCTCTTCCTGGCGTACGACTTCAAGCCGACCATCGTGTCGCTGCCGTGGATGTAGGTGCTCCGTCTCGTGCTCACGCCGCCGCTCCATTCGGTCTCGGCGAAGGTCGTCTTCACCACCGCGTCGTCGGCGAGGACGGCGTCCAGGAAGTCGAGGACGGCGAGAACGACGGGTTCCGCCCGTCGGTGGATCAATCCGCCGCTTTCGTCGTGGAGTCCAGGTTCCGCATCGAGGCAGCGAAGGCTGGCGTCGACTGCGTCGTGGGACCGGAGCCTCTGGGCCTCCTCGTCACGCTCGGTCTCCTCGATCCCTCGGGACGCGCGCCCTGTCGTTTGCGGCGGCGTCGGATCGGTCGCCGGGGGGGCGAGAGCTGAGGAAGGTCTGGCCGAGCGGGTGGCCTCGAATTGCCCAGGACGGTCGAACGGCTCTTCCGGCGGCCGCTGTCCGAATCGAGCGAGGACCACGCCGAGAACGATCGCGAGGCATGAGAGAGCTGCTACCCGGACCGCCCAGGTTATCGCCGGGTGCTTCATGATCCGGGTCAACGTCCACCGTCGACCGCGGTTCAGGTCGGTGTCGGGGCTTGTGTTCGGATCGATTAATCCTATCATCCGCATATGACGATGAAATATACGGTCGAGCTCCTGAAGGCCCTGGGGGACGAGACCCGGCTGCGCATCCTGCAGCTGCTCTCGCTCGCGGAGCTGACCGTGTCCGACCTGGAGCAGATCCTGAACCTGCCGCAGTCACGTATCTCAACGCAGATAGCCAAGTTGCGCGCTTGCCTGCCGCTCAGCGAAAGGCGCGAAGGGCGACGGTCCTGGCTCTCGCTCGTGGCGGACGGCGAGGTCGCCGATCTCCTCAAGTTGCTCGAGCCCTCGCTCCGGGACAGCCGGGCCTTCCAGCTCGATCGCCAGACCCTGGCCAGTTTCCTGCGCAAGCGACGGGAGGCCGAACGGGACCAAGAGCAAGCTGGACGACGTGGCGTCGGCCGGCTCCCGGGCCGGAGCTGGGAGTCGCTCGCCCGGGGCCTCCTGCGGCTCGTGCCGGCGCGGCGGGTTCTCGACGTCGGGGTGGGGGAGGGCGAGATGACCCTCCTGTTCGCGAGCTTCGCCGAGGAGCTGCACGCCGTCGATCGCGACCCGGAGGCCCTCGTGAAGCTCGAGCAGAAGGCGCGCCGACGCGGGGTCGAGGGCATCCGTTGCCGCGAGGGCGACGCCGGCGCCTTGCCCCTCGCCGACCGATCGGTCGACCTCGTGGTCATGAGCCAGCTCCTGCACCTGCTCGACGAGCCGGAGCGGGCGGTCGTCGAGGCCGCTCGCGTGCTCGCGCCCGGCGGCCGGGTCCTGATCTTCGATCTCGCGGCCCATGACGAGGTCTGGGCCCGGGAGCAGCTCGGTCACCATCGCCTCGGATTCCAACCGGCGGAGCTGGTCCGCTTCGGCCGCGAGGCCGGTCTGGTCGACATGGAAGCCTATCCCGTCGCGCGCGATCCCGAACCGCCGCGATTCGTCTCGATCCTCGCCACCGGCAGGAAGCCGGACGAGGACGAAAGGAGCCCTCGATGAGCGAACTCGTCACCGCAGCCCGGAAGCGCATCCTCGTCATGGACGGCGCCATGGGCACGATGATCCAGGGCTACGGACTCGGCGAGGCCGACTACCGCGGCAGCCTGCTGGCCGATCGCCCCCGCGACCAGAAGGGCAACAACGACGTCCTCTCCCTGACCCAGCCGGCGATCATCGAGGAGATCCATCGGAAGTACCTCGAGGCCGGCGCCGACATCATCGAGACCAACACCTTCAGCGGCACGCGCATCGCGCAGGCCGACTACGGGCTCGAGGATCTCGTCTACCAGATCAACCGGTCGTCGGCCGAGGCCGCGAAGCGCGCCGCGGTGGCGCTGACGACGCCCGAGCGCCCGCGCTGGGTCGCCGGCGCGATGGGACCGACCAACAAGACCTGCTCGATCTCGCCCGACGTCAACAATCCGGGCCACCGTGACGTCAGCTACGGGCAGCTGGTCGAGGCCTATGCCGAGCAGGCGCGGGGCCTCCTCGACGGCGGCGCCGACATCCTCCTGATCGAGACGGTCTTCGACACCCTCAACGCCCGCGCCGCGCTTTACGCGGTGATGGATCTCTTCGACCGGGGCGCGCGCCGCGTGCCGATCATGGTCTCCGGCACCATCACCGACGCCAGTGGTCGCACGCTCTCCGGCCAGACCCCCGAGGCCTTCTGGATCTCGGTGAGCCACGCGCCGCTCTTCAGCGTCGGCCTCAACTGCGCGCTCGGCCCGCGCCAGATGCGGCCGCACGTCGAGGAGCTGTCGCGCGTCGCCACCAGCTTCGTCTCCTGCTACCCGAACGCCGGTCTGCCCAACGCCTTCGGCGGCTACGACGAGACTCCCGATTCGGTGGCCCTGCACATCGCCGAGTGGGCGTCGAGCGGCTTCCTCAACGTGGTCGGCGGCTGCTGCGGCACGACACCGGTGCACATCGAGGCGATCGCCGGGGCCGTCGCCGGCAAGAAGCCGCGCGTGCCCGGAGCGCGCAAGGCCTGGATGAGCCTCTCGGGCCTCGAGGCCCTGAATCTCAGCCGCGACCTCAACTTCGTGAACATCGGCGAGCGCACCAACGTCGCCGGGTCGCGGCAGTTCGCGCGGCTCGTGCGCGAGGAGAAGCTCGACGAGGCGCTGGCGATCGCGCGGCACCAGGTCGAGGGCGGCGCCCAGGTGATCGACGTCAACATGGACGAGGGCATGCTCGACTCCGAGGCGGTCATGCATCGCTTCCTGAACCTGGTCGCCTCCGAGCCCGACATCGCCCGCGTGCCGGTGATGATCGACTCCTCGAAGTGGAGCGTCATCGAGTCGGGCCTGCGCTGTCTCCAGGGCCGCGGCATCGTCAACTCGATCTCCCTCAAGGAGGGCGAGGAAGCCTTCAAGGACCATGCGCGGAAGGTCTTGCGCTACGGCGCGGCGGTGGTGGTCATGGCCTTCGACGAAGACGGTCAGGCCGACAGCTATGAGCGTCGGATCGCCGTCTGCGAGCGCAGCTACCGCATCCTGGTCGATCAGGTCGGCTTCCCGCCCGAGCTGATCGTCTTCGATCCGAACATCCTGACCGTCGCCACCGGCATGTCCGAACACGACAACTACGCCGTCGACTTCATCGAGGCGACGCGCTGGATCAAGCAGAACCTCCCCGGCGCCTACGTCAGCGGCGGCGTCAGCAACGTGAGCTTCTCCTTCCGCGGCAACGACGTCGTGCGCGAGGCCATGCACTCGGCCTTCCTCTACCATGCGATCGAGGCCGGCCTCGACATGGGCATCGTCAACGCCGGCCAGATCGCCGTCTACGACGAGATCCCGAAGGACCTGCTCGAGCGGGTCGAGGACGTGGTGCTGAATCGTCGTCCCGACGCCACCGAGCGGCTCATCGCCTTCGCCGAGACCGTGAAGGGCAAGGGCAAGGAACGGGTGGAGGATCTGGCCTGGCGCGACTGGCCGGTCGAGAAGCGGCTCGAGCACGCGCTCGTGAAGGGCATCACCGACTACATCGACCAGGACACCGAGGAGGTTCGCCTGAAGTCGGCCCGGCCGCTCGACGTGATCGAGGGCCCGCTCATGGCCGGCATGAACGTCGTCGGCGACCTCTTCGGCGCGGGCAAGATGTTCCTGCCCCAGGTGGTGAAGAGCGCCCGCGTGATGAAGAAGGCGGTGGCCTGGCTCACGCCCTTCATCGAGGCCGAGAAGGAGAAGGGCGGCGCCTCGAGCGCCGGCAAGATCCTGCTCGCGACCGTCAAGGGCGACGTCCACGACATCGGCAAGAACATCGTCTCGGTCGTGCTCGGCTGCAACAACTACGAGATCGTCGACCTCGGCGTCATGGTGCCCTGCCAGACCATCCTCGATCGGGCGAAGGAGGAGGGCGTCGACATGATCGGCCTCTCCGGCCTCATCACCCCCTCGCTCGACGAGATGGTGCACGTCGCGGCCGAGATGCAGCGTCAGGGCTTCACGATGCCGCTCCTGATCGGCGGGGCGACCACTTCGAAGCTCCACAGCGCGGTGAAGATCTCGCCCGCCTACACGGCGGGACCGACGGTGCACGTCAACGACGCCTCGCGCGCGGTCGGCGTCGCCTCGTCGCTCCGGAGCGACAACCAGCGCGCCGGCTTCCTCGACAGGCTCGCCGCCGACTACGAGGAGCTGCGTCGAAGCCATGGCCGCGGCCGCGAGACCAGGAAGCTCCTGTCGCTCGAGGACGCCCGTGCCAACGCCTTCCGACCGGAACGTCCCTACGCGGAGACCCTCGTCCGTCCGGCGCGACCCGGCGTTCGGGAACTGGTCGGCGTCGACCTCGCGGAACTGGTCGCGATGATCGACTGGACGCCCTTCTTCCAGACCTGGGAGCTGGCCGGGCGCCATCCCGACATCCTCGACGATGACGTCGTGGGCCAGGAAGCGCGCCAGCTCTTCGCGGATGCGCAGGCGATGCTCCGGCGGATCGTCGCCGAGAAGCGCTTCGAGGCGCGCGCGGTCGTGGGGCTCTTCCCGGTCCGGCGCGCGGGCGAGGACGTCCAGGTGCTCGATCCGGAGGATGGCGCCGATCTGGCGCGTTTCCACTTCCTCCGCCAGCAGGGCGAGAAGAGCTCGGGGCCGAACCTCGCCCTCTCCGACTTCCTCGCCGAAGACGGCGATCATCTCGGCTTCTTCGCCTGCGGCGTCTTTGGCGCCGAGGCCATGGCGAAGGACTTCGAGCGCGATCACGACGACTACCACGCGATCATGGCGAAGGCTCTCGCCGACCGTCTGGCCGAGGCCCTCGCCGAGTGGCTGCACCGGAAGGTCCGCCGCGAGGACTGGGGCTACGCGCCGGAGGAGAACCTCCCGAACGAGGACCTCATCCGCGAGCGCTACCGCGGCATCCGGCCCGCGCCCGGCTATCCCGCCTGTCCCGAGCATTCCGAGAAGGCGACCATCTGGTCCTTGCTCGAGGTCGAGCGCCGCATCGGCATGGGGCTCACGGAGAGCTTCGCGATGACGCCCGCCGCGGCCGTCTCCGGCTACTACTTTGCCCACCCGGAAGCCCGCTACTTCGGCCTCGGCAAGATCGCCGAGGACCAGCTCGAGGACTACGCGCGCCGCAAGGGACTGGAGTTGCCCCGAGCGGCACGCCTCCTCGGCCCGCAGCTCTGACCGTCGTACGTCCGCTACTGGGCGTCGATCACGATCGCGTTCGAGATCCGCACGTCGGTCGCGCCGACGGTCTGGAAGGCTTGCAGCGTGAGCCGCGCCGGTACCGGAGAGGTCAGGCCGCTGATCGACCAGGGCGCGGGCGGCGCCGAGATGATCGCCGCGTAGGCCCCAGTCGAATCGGCGAAGGTCAGGTGCGCGGGCGAGAAGGGCACCAGGGGTTGCGGCGCGAAGATGATCGAACCCTGGGCGAAGGGCACGGGGATGATGTCGGGCGTGCGCGGCAGGCCGAGGTAGCCGTAGAGCACGAAGTGCGAGAAGGCCTCGCCCGGCGCCGGCGCCATGCCGATGGTGATGGGCGACGAGACCGGCAGGAGCACGGAGCGGGTCAGGCCGCCGCCGCCACCGTTGATCGTCAGGCTGTCGAAGGTGCCGCCGCTGCCATCGGGAACGCTGCCGGCCCAGGCAGGACCGGGATCGCGGTTCTGGACCTCGTAGCAGCCGATGTCGACCCAGGGGCCGACGATGGCGGGGTTGCCGTCGAGATCGAGGCCGGCGAGGGCCGGCGGGAGGGCGGAGGAAATGCTGCCGCGGTCGATGGCGAGCGATCCGGCGCGGAGATGGAAGTCGCGAACGGCTTCGTCGACGAATCCCGGGTCGGACGTGAAGCCGACCGTCGCGGTCATGGTCGTCGCCGGCACGAGAGGGGCTCCGGAAAGCCGGTGGACGTACTCGGGTTGGGCGGAGTAGATCGTCGAGACCACCTCGGCGGTCCGGAGAGGGTCGTACTCGTAGCGCACCACGTCGTTGCCGTTGCCGGAAACGATGAGGTCGTGGACCGACAGGATCCCGTAGCTGGTCGAGGGGGAGGGGTCGATCCGGATGCGCAGGGCGCGCGAGCCCGAGTTGGCGGTCGCGTTGCCGGCGACGGTGCAGCGGTTGAGGTAGGCCCGGTCGGCCACGACGTCCAGGACCTTGTCGAGGCCCAGGGCATCGTTGCCGGCGAACAGATCGCGATCGAAGTTGACGAGGGTCGCGAACTCGAGCCGGACCGCGCCGCCGGTCTGCGCGGCCAGGTTGTCCTCGTAGCGCGAACGGCTGCTCTTGAGATAGGCATCCGCGTCGCCGTGGATGGCGCCGCCCTGGTCGGCTCGATTGCGCAGAAACCGGCAGGCCGAGATCAGGACCAGCGGCGTCGACCCGAGCTGTGGGCTGGCCAGGGCGACGGCTCCACCCCGGCCGACGATGCCCGGAGAGCTCAGGTAGGGCATCTGGTTGTCGGCGAAGACACAGCCGGTCGCGTGCAGGTCGGTGGTGACCCGCAGCGCGCCTCCCGCCGGCAGGGTCGCGCCACCGGGCAGCGGCCACCAGCCGTTGTCGTGCAGGTTGCAGTCCAGGAGGTAGAACTTGGGGCCCGGATCGACCTGGATGCCGCAACCCTGGTCGCCGAGGCAATTCGAGATCTCGCAGCGTTCGAGCCGGACCTCCGTCACCCCCGAGTGGACGAGGAGTCCGCCGCCCTCGATCCGACCCGATGCCGGGGCCGCGAAGCCCCAGGAGAGGCTGATATCCCGGAGCAACACGTTCATCACCGCGCCGCCGTTGGGCCCCGGGCCCAGTTCGAGGCAGCGCTGGACGCCGAGACCGTCGATCGTGGTCAGGCCGGCGCCGGCGCCCTGGATGATCAGGGACTTGCCGGTGACCACGACGGCCTCGAGGTAGTTGCCCGGCGCGATCTGGATCGTGTCGCCGGCCTGGGCGGCCGTCACCGCCGCCTGGATGGTCGGATGGGTGCTGCTTGGCACGTTCAGGACCGACTGCGCCCGGAGACAGACCGTGACCAGAACGATCGCGAGGGCGATTGCCGAGATTCGTCGATGCATGATTGTCCTCGCGCTCCGTGGCCGATGATGGCGGCTTCCGGCCACGAGGGCAAATACGAACCGGAAAGTGCTGCCCGCCACGGCACTTCCGACTCGGGCCGTTCAGCGCATCCTGTTGCGCCCGTGGCCTCGTGGCCCTTCTTCGCCGTCGTACGTCGGCTACTGGACGTCGAGGACGATGGCGTTCGAGAGACGAACCTCGGTAGCACCCACGGTCTGGAAGGCCTGGAGGGTCAATCGGGCCGGCACCGGCGAGGTCAGGCCGGTGATCGACCAGGGCGCGGGTGGTGCCCAGATGATCGCCGGGAAGGCACCGGTCGCATCGGCCAGGGTGATGTGGGCCGGCGAGAAGGGGACGAGGGGCTGTGGCGCGAAGATCACCACGCCCTGGGCGAAGGGCACCGGGATCGCGTCGCTGACTCGCGGCAGGCCGAGGTAGCCGAAGATGACGAAGTGCGAGATCGCATCGCCTGGCGCCGGCGCCATGGCCAGGGTGATCGGCGTCGCGAGGGCCTTGATCTGGCGGCGCAGGAGCCCGCCGGCGTCGCCATCGAAGGTGAGCGTATCGACCGTCCCACCGGCGCCGTCGGGAACGCTGCCGGCCCAGGCCGGCCCCGGGTCGCGATTCTGGAGCTCATAGCAGCCCAGATCGAAGTGGCTGCCGACGAGCGCCGGATTGCCGTCGAGGTCGAGGCCGAGGAAGGGCGCGGCGAGGATCGCGCCGTTCCGGCCCGAGTCGGTGGCGAGCGCGCCGGGACGGAGGTGACAGTCGCCCGCGGCCTCGTCGACGAGACCCGCATCCGGGCTCAGGTAGTAGCGGAGGAGGCTCGGGGGGATCGGCGCGAGGGTGATCGCGCTCAGAACCTCCGGTGTCGCGCCGAGGATCGCGTGGTCGACGACTGCCGTGACCGCGTTCAGGCATTCGAAGCGCAGCCGATCGTCGCCGTTGCCGGTGACGATGCCCTCGTTGAAGGCGAGGCTCGGCGGCGGATTCACCGTCCCGCTCGCGGCGGCGGCCCGGAGCAGGATCGGCCGGCTGCCGGTGTTCGCCGGGCCGTTGTTCACGAAGCTGCAGCGGTCGACCGTGACCTGGTTGCCGTTCAGCTCGAGCACCTTGGCGAGGCCCGAGGCGTCGTTGCCGGTGAACAGGCAGAAGGACAGCCGCGCCCACTGGCCGACGCTCAGGCGCAGGGCGGCGGTCAGGACCGAGCGGTTGTCGATGAAGCGGCAGCGGCTGATCGACGCGCTGTCCAGGCCATTGGCCGCCAGCACGGCGTCGCCGTCGGCCCGGTTGCGGGCGAAGTCGCAGTCGACCAGTTCGAGGGCACTGTTGGCCTGCGCCTCCATGTAGATGGCGCCGCCGCTGCTGCCGAGCGCCGTGGGCGTCGGCACCGGCAGGGCATTGTCCTCGAAGCGACAGGTCGTGGCCCGAAGCCAGGTCGAACACCAGATGGCGCCGCCTCGCGGCGAGACCGCCGGCAGGGCCGCATTCGCGGGCCAGCCGCAGTCATGGAGGTGACAGCCGTCGAGCGCGAGTCGCACACCGGCCTCGGCGAGGATGCCGCCGCCCCAGGGCGCCTCGCAGTGGTCGATCACGCAGTCGACGAGGTCGACCTGATGCACGCCCTGGCGGACCAGGATGCCACCGCCACCGGTCGGCGCGGTGCTGGTCGCGTTGGTGGGAGCGTGGCCGAAACTGAAGCCGAGGTCCCGGATCGTCACCGTCTGGATCACGGTGAGCAGCGGGTTGCCCTTGATCTCCAGGCAGCGTTGCCCACCCAGACCATCGACCATGCTGAGTCCGGCGCCGGCGCCGCTCAGGGTGATCGACTTGCCGTTGATCACCAGCGACTCGAAGTAGGAGCCCGGCAGGATCTGCACCGTGTCGCCCCATGAGGAGGCGTCGATCGCCGATTGGATGGTGGGGTAGGCCGCCGAGGGAACGACGCGGGTCGTCTGGGCGGCGGCGGTCGACAGGATGAGGCCGAGGATGGCGAGGGTGGCGACGGTCCGGATCATGGTCTGCTCCTCCAGGCCTCTCCATTGGAGACCCTCGGCAGCCGTCGGGGCAAGGCGCTGGTCCGCGACCCGAGGTCGCGGGCGCGGATCGACCTTGGTTTCTGCGGCTCGAAGGCGCTGGAATCGGTCCTCGAAGCATGCGAAAAGGACGGCGCCGAGGTCCTTCGCGCCGGCGCCGGCCGGGCCTCGACCGGTCGGCGGCGGCGATCACCTTCGCGTCGTCCCCGATGGCGAGCGCCGACGCCGTCTCGCCACGAGCGCGCGTCACGCGCGTGGTCGACCGACGCCCGATGGAGATGCTGGCGATGAACTCGACTCCGGTGCTGATCCTGCTGGTGCTGCTGAACGTGATGGTGCTTTCGGGACAGCTCTGGCCCGAGGCCGCACCGCCCTTCGCCCGGTCGGTCAATCTGGCCTTCCTGGTCCTCGCCCTGATCCACTTCCTCCTCGTCCTCTACCGCCGCAGGTCGAGCCGCGTCTGAACCGTCCTGCCGTCCCCGATCGTGGTGGCGGTGAGTGAGACGGGCCGACCCTTCGCCTGCCTGGCCGCGATGTGCCGAGGCCAGCGGATGGTCGCGGGTCGAACCGATCTCCTGCGACCCGATCCGGGCGGCGGTGGTTCAGTGGTTGTGGATGGCGATCGCGTTGGTCACGCGGATGTCACCGGCGCCGGTCTCCATCAGCCCCTGGAGGGTGATCGTCATCGGAATGCCGAGGGCGGCCCCGGTGACCTGCCAGGGGGCCGCCGGCGCGTAGAGGAGGCCCGAGCTGAACACGCTGCTGGCGAAGGTGAACAGGGCCGGGTCGCCGGGCGCCAAAAGATGCGGCAGGAAGGCCATCGTTCCCTGGGCGAAGTAGATCGGCAGGGCCTCGGCCTCGGTCGGCAGGCCGATGCGGCCCCAGATCGTGAACTGGCCGGCCGTCCCGCCCGGAGGCGCGAGCAGCGCGATCGTGGTCTGGGCGCCCAGCTGCGTGTGGACCCGGCGGGCCGGGCCGCCCGTGCTGCCGTCGACGAACAGGACGTCGGCCGGCGCGCCGCCCGGATCGGTCACCGAACCGCGCCAGATGCCGGCGGGGTCGAAGTCGGAGGCCTGCTTCTCGTAGCAGCCGAGATCCGGAGCCCCGAGCTGGAGTCGCGGCAGGCCGGCCAGGTCGACCGGGGCGTCACCGACGACGGCCATGCCCGCCTCGAGGGCGGGAGATCCCATGCGCAGCCGGAAGTCGCCGGTCGCCGGGTCGCGGAAACCGGGTGCTACCCGCTCGATCAGGGCGACCCGGGTCGCGGGCGGCTGGGAGACCGGGTTCTCGATCAGGCAGTGGCTGATGACGGTGTTGGCGGTGCTGGAACCGAGGAGGTAGGCGCCATCGTCACCGTTGTCCGCGAAGATCGAGTTGCGCAGTCCGAAGCTCGTGAGCGCGTTGCCGTAGAAGACCGGCAGGTAGGCCTGGCTCGACCGGTTGCCGGCGAAGGTGCAGCCGACGAAGTCGATCGTGCCCACGGTCGCATAGACGGTCGAACAGCCCCAGGTGGCCATCTCGGCGTTGCCGACGAAGAGGCAGTTCTCGATCCGGGCCTGCGACGCCAGGGTCGTCGTGCCCAGGAAGATCGCCGCCGCCGAGGCCACCTCGTCGTTGTCCCTGAACTCGCAGTCGCTGATCGCGATGGTCGCGCCGTAATTGGCCACGACCGCGATGCCGCCGCCGTTGCCGGCGGCGTTGCCGCGAAAACGACAGCCGCGGATGGACGTGGTGTTGAAGCCGCCATGCACGAGAACCGCGCCGCCGTAGCCGCCCGAGGTCGTGTTCTGACGGATCAGCGCGGTGTTGCCGATGAAGTCGCAGTCGTCGGCCTGGAGGGTTCCCTGGGCCCGGACCGCGCCCCCGTTGGTGTCGATGTTCGGGCCCTGCTGGTAGCCGTTGGCGATGAAGCGACAGGAGACCAGCTGGACGCTGGTGTTGGAGCTGCTGGAGACGGCTCCGCCGTAGGCCGCCACGCAGTCGCGCATGACCAGGTTCTCGAGCCTGAGCAGCGCGTTGAGGCCTCCGTCGAAGGAGATCGCGCCGCCGGCGTCGCTCGGCGTCGGTGGCACGATCGTGCTGGCGCGACCGTTGCGGAACTGGAGATCGCGGACCTCCACCTGCTGGCCGGGGCCGACCATCACGTCGAGGCCGCGGGCGAGGCCGTGGCCGTCGATGATCGTCTGCCCGGGGCCGGCACCGACGATCGTGATCGGCTTGGTGAGGATCAGGCCACCCGAATAGAGGCCCGCGGCGATCTGGACCGTGTCGCCGGCGGCCGCCGCGTCGAAGGCGGACTGGATCGTCGGGTAGGCGGCGGTCGGGACCAGACGCGTCGTCTGGGCCGAGGAGACCACGGACAGGATGAGTCCGACGAGCAGCGAGAGAGCGAGCTTGGGTGACATGGGGCGATATCCTCCGGGCCGGTACGCGTCCGGGCATGACACCATCCCCGGTCCGGCGGACCAAGGCAAAAAACAGGCCCGGCCTCCATGGGAAGCCGGGCCCGCCGTGATCACGGTCCGATGTGCCCCGGGTGCTCTTTCGGTTACCCTGGAACGTGATCGCGTTCGGATCATCGCGTCTCGACGATCGGTCGGCCGCGGACCTCTCGTCCTCGGCCCGCGCCGATCGCGGCCGCGTACGCCCCCCTGGGAACGCGGACTCGTGATCCGTAACGGGAAATTCTTCGGAGCGGGTCGGAAAGGCCTCAGCGAACCCGGGCCGGGCGGCGCCGGTACTGCTCGAGGAGGTCGGGCGCGACGCTCCGGAACCGGTCCTTCGTGGCGGCCACCTGGTTGACCAGGATGCGCATCCGTCGCAGCTCCTCCTCCTGGATGTCGAAGAAGCGGCAGCGCAGGACCACGTCGGTCTGGCTGCCGTCCAGCGACTCCTCCCAGATCTCGACCACTTCGGCCGAGACCAGGTGGTCCTCGCGACGCTCGTCGATCTCGAAGGGGAGATAGAGGTAGATCTGGCTGTCGACCTTCAGTTTGAAGGGCGGCTTCACCATCCGGATGCGGGCGCCGAGCGCGCTGAGGTCGTCGAAGCGGAAGGGTTGGGCCGAGGCGAAGTGCTGGCCGCGAGCGAGCAGGCTCTCGTAGGTGTCCGGGTTCTCGGCCTTCTGCTTGGCGATCAGGAAGTGCACCGGCTCCTCCGGGGCGATGATCGCGAGACGGATCTTCTCGAGCCGCGGGCTGGCGGCGAAGGCGAGGCCCTCGGCGTCGAGCGTCACCCGGAACTCCTGGCGCCGGTGGCCATGCACGGCCGCCTCGCCGATGCCGATGGTCCAGGGGCCGTGCAGGCCCGTGATCCGCAGCACGCGGCCCTGGAGGTGCTCGCCGTTGGCGCGCTCGATCTGCAGCATCTCGTCCTGGAAGGGCAGCTGCATCGGCGTGTCCAGGGCGACGAAGTCGATCGCGTGCTGGCCGACCCGACGGACGAAGCCCTCCAGGATGAAGCCGTCCTCCCGGTGCAGGCGCAGGCGCTCGAGTTGGGCGACCTGGGCCATGCCCTCGCGTGGGTGGCGCAGATCCTCGTTCTGGCCGATCACGTGGCGCAGGAACTCGCGGCGCAGGAGGCCCCGGTCGCGGCTGGCCAGCTGTTCGAGCAGGGCACCGATCAGCTCGCGCGAGCGGATCAGCCGGCTCGGGTCGAGGCGACTTTCGGGGTCGAGGGCCTTCCACAGGGGCTGGAGCAGCTTGCGGTCGAGGCCGAAACCCCGCTCGCCCATGCAGGCGCGGAACTTCTTCCAGCGCCAGGCACGGAGGGCCACCAGGGAGACCAGGCCGAGTCCGAGGGTGACGAGGACCGGGATCAGGAAGCGCTGGTTGGCGGCGCCCCCGTCGTCCATGCGTTCCTGTAGCCCGGCCAGGCGGTCGGTGATCCGGGTCGCCCGCTGCAGCGAGAGGAAGATGGCTTGGACCGGCTGCTCGAGGAACATGGACCGTGGACCTAAGTGACGACGCGCCCGAGGTTTGGCCCCGGCGCCCGGGCTTCGACCCGGACGGCGGTCCGGGACCGCTCCTGTCTCTTCGGAACCGCGGCCGCGATCGCTGAACCTAAATCGAAAGGACGACTGTCCTTAGGGGTATGAATGGTGGCCCCGATCCGCCTTTCGTAGGATTCCGCCCCTGAATGAAGGAGCACTGATTCATGAAGAAACTCGCCCCGGCGCTGGTCGCGCTGTTGGTCCTCGCTCTGCCGCGCTTCACCTCCGTGAGCGCGGACGAGGGCATGTGGGTTCCGCCCGCCATCGGCAAGCGTCTGCCGATGGAGACCCTGAAGAAGATGGGTTTCGAGCTGACCCGCGAACAGCTCTGGTCCGCCGGTCCCGGCAGCCTCCGGAGCGCCTTCCTGCAGGTCGGCTCGCTCGGTGAGTCGGGCCCGCTCGACGGCTACGGCTCGGCCTCCTTCGTGTCCTCGAAGGGACTCGTGGTCACCAACCACCACGTCGCCTTCGACGCGCTGGCCGCGCTGTCGAAGCCCGAGGAGAACCTGATCGAGACCGGCTTCAGCGCCGCCACCATGGCCGACGAGCGTCCCTGCCGCGGCCTGGGCATGCGCATCACCACCCTCTACGAGGACGTGACCGAGCGGATGCTCGACGGCCTCGACAAGGACGACGACGAGGCCACCCGCAGCAACGTCCTGGCCGAGAACAAGCGCGCGCTGATCGCCGAGGCCAAGGAGAAGGGCTTCAAGGACGTCGCGGTCGAGGAGATGCTCTACGGCCTCGCCTTCTACCGGGTCGCCTACGACACCTTCCGCGACATCCGCATGGTCCACGCGCCGCCGCGCGCGATCGGCGAGTACGGCGGTGACATCGACAACTGGATGTGGCCCCGCCACACCGGCGATTACACCTTCCTCCGCGTCTACGTGGCCCCCGACGGCAGCCGGGCGAACTACGCCGAGGAGAACGTCCCCTACGAGCCCGACAGCTTCCTCAAGGTCTCGCTGGACGGCGTGACCGCCGGCGACTTCACCTTCATCATGGGCTATCCGGGTTCCACCCAGCGCCACCGCTCCAGCTACTCGGTCGAGTACTGGGAGGACTTCGTCCTGCCGCAGCAGGTCGACGGCCTCAAGTCGATGGCGGCGAACCTGGAGGAGAAGGGTCGCAACGACGAGGAGGCCCGCATCGCCAGCGCCTCCGACCTCAAGTCGATCTACAACACGATCAAGAACTACGAGGGCAAGATCGAGGGCCTTGCCCGCACCCATCTGGTCGCCCAGAAGCGCGCCCGCGAGATGGAGCTGAGCAAGTGGATCAAGGAGGATCCGGCCCGCGTCGCCAAGTACGGCGATCCCTTCGGTGAGCTGGCCGACCTCTACGCCAACGGTCCGGTCCGCACCGGCGTGCTCCAGAGCCTGGCCAATTCCGGCGCGCTCGGCCTCTACCTGAATGCCCAGCTCGCGCAGGCCCGTGGGCAGGTTCCCGACACCGCCGCCGAGGGCATCGCCGACCAGATCATGGCCCAGCTCGTTCCCGAGGGCCTCGATGCCCAGCGTGAGCGGATGACCAAGGCCTTCTCGCGCTTCTGGACCAAGAAGGACGGCTGGCGTCCCGCGGCCCTGGCGGGCTTGAACGTCGACGAGACCGAGGTCGGTGCCTACGTCGCCGAGCTCCTGCCGGCCGCCTGGGATCGCTCCAAGGTCGTCGCCTATCTCACCGGTGCCGACGTCGGCGAGACTCCGCTGGCCAAGCTGGGCGAGAGCCTGTTCGCCGAGTTCCGCGAGGCCAACATGGAGATGCGCGGCTTCGGCGCCAAGATCGGCGACGTCCGCCGGCGCATGGTCGCGGCCATGGAGGACTGGACCAAGGCGGCGATCTATCCCGACGCCAACCTCACCATCCGGTTCACCTACGGCAAGGTGACCGGCTACTCGCCGAAGGACGCGGTCAGCTACGACTGGTACACGACCGCCGAGGGCATCATCGAGAAGAACAGCGGCGTCGAGCCCTTCATCGCACCCGACAAGGTCGTCGACCTGGTCGCCAAGAAGGACTGGGGTCGTTACGGCGACAAGCGGCTGGGCAAGATGGTGGTGAACTTCCTCACCGACAACGACATCACCGGTGGCAACTCGGGTAGCCCGATCATGAACGGCCGGGGCGAGCTGATCGGCCTGGCCTTCGACGGCAACTACGAGGCCATGACCTCCGACTACCAGTTCCAGCCGGAGATCACCCGCACGATCAACGTCGACATCCGCTACGTGCTCTGGTGCGCCGAGAAGGTCGGTGGCATGAAGCGCCTGGTGGACGAGATGACCATCGTCGCGCCGCGGATGAAGTAACCTTCCCCGCGAGACCGAGTGCCGAACGAGCCGGGCGACACCTCGCCCGGCTCGTTCATTTCCGGCCGGCGGCCGGAGGACCTGCCGGCTGGGCAGCCGGCGCTCCAGAGCACCAGCCGCTCGGAGCGCCAGCCGTTCGGAGCGCCAGCCGCTGGCTGGCCTAGTCTTCTTCGCCCGTCGTTCGTGGTCTCTCTGCGCCGATGGCCGAGCTTGACGTCGTCGGCGAATTGAACGCGATCGGCATCTAGGCCGGCTGGGCAGCCGGCGCTCCGGATCACCAGCCGTTCGGAGCGCCAGCCGCTCGGAGCGCCAGCCGCTGGCTGGCCTAGAATTCCTCGCCGTCGCATCGACGCCCTTCGGTTGCGCAGCCGGCGCTGCGCGGTCCAGGCGCTTCCGTTTCGGGTCGAGCATCCCGGTCTGCTAACCTCGGGCCAGCCCGGAAGGAGATGCGATGTCGCGGTCCCCGATCCTCTTGTGCACGATCATGTTCCTGGTCGCCGGCAGGGCTTCCGGCCAGGCACCCGGCGAGATCGCCGGTCTCCTGCGGAAGGGTGACCGGACGGTCGAAGCCACGCGCTTCCTCGCCGCTTCCTTCCCGCGGGAACTCTCGGCCCATCTCGACGACATTCTCGAGGCCACCGCGGCCCTGAAGGTGATCGGCGATCGCCGCCTCGTCCTGGCCGCGCTCCTGGTCGCCGATCCCGACGCCGTGGCCCTCCAGGACTTCCTGTTCGCGCGGATCACCGGCCACGACGGGGCCGAACGGGCGCTGGCGATCGCGATCGCCGGACTCCTGCCGCGGCCCGCGCCCACCATCGAGCCGGCGATCGCCAAGGTCCTGCTCTCGGCCAGCGACGTCGCGAGCCGTCTCGAGGCCGCCCTCGCCCTGGGGCGCGGCGGCTTCCGGGCGCGCGCGGAGCAGCAGCGCGCCGAGGCCCTGAGCGCGCTGGAGCAGGCCTTCGCCGATCGCGAGGAGATGGTAGCGCTCGCCGCCGCGACCAGCTGGGTGACGGCCCGGCCGGGCGCGAAGCGCGTCGCCGATCAGCTCGCCATCGTCCACGCGGGCAGGGGTTCGAAGCTCGTCGGCGCCCTGCTCGCCTGCGGCCTGCTGCGGGCCGAAGCGGATCGCGCGCGTCTCCTCGACCGAGTCCCGGACCGTCAGCCCTCGGTCGGCGGCAATGAACTCATCGACGACCTCGCCCGGCTCCTGCTCGATCGGCGTGCCGGGGCGGCGGCGACCTTCGCGCTCGCCGAGGTCCTTCGCCTGACCAAGGAGGCCCCGACCCTCGAGGCCCTGGTTCCGGGCGCGGGCGCCATGAAGCCGGCGGAGCGCGTCGACCTGCTCCTCGAACTCGCGGCCGCCGGCCTTCCTCTCGAGGACCCGATCGACTGGACGACGGTCGATTGGGACGAGCGCGCGCTCGAGGCCTGCATCCGCGTCCGCGCGGACCGGCGCGTCGGCAGGACGGCGAAGGCCGATGAAGGGCTCGCGGTCGTTGCCCGCTTCCTCGGCGGCGAGGCCACGAAGCAGCTGCTCGAGGGCAAGCTGGCGCAGGAGCCACCCTTCGAGGTCGCCTGGCGGGCCTTCCGTGAGGCGGAGAAGCGGGGCGACTACGACCTGGCCGCGCTTCTGCCCGGGCCCGAGCCACTCGCCGGGGTCCTGCGCGCGCGCTTCGTCGGCCTCGGCGATCAGGAGCCGACCATCGCCGACCCCAAGCTGGCCGGCAAATTCGATCCGGCGCGCGAGATCTGGGGGCTGACGCTGCCGCTTCTCGCCGGCCGACCCGGCCATCCGCCGACCGAGAAGTACCGGGCGCTCGCCGAGCACGCGGCAGCGCTCGACCGCATGCTCTTCGACGCGGCCCTGGCCTACGGCTCGACCGGCGAGACCGCGATCGTCGCCACGCGCCAGCTCGCGGTCACGACCCTCGCCGACGCGATCGCCCGGCGTGAGCCGAAACTCGTCGAGCACAGGCTGACACGCGCCCCCGGGCTGCGCTTCCGCCGGTTGCGCGAGCGGCTCTACCTCGGCCTCGACGGGGCCGCGCGACGAACCGTCGTGGCGCGGGCGCTGACCGAAGGTCTGGAGGCGGCACCGGCGCTGCGCGATCTGCTCGATGACTGGGCCGCCTACGACGACGACGCCAAACTCGCGGCGCTGATCGGCAGGTCGGCCGGGTCTCCGCCGAAGCCCGAGCCGAGGCCGGTCGCTGCCCCGTCCCGCAAGGCGGCCCTTGCCCCTCTCCTCGATCGCCTGCGCCGGATGGCGACGGAGGCGGGCGAGGATGGCGACCCGGCGCGGCTCGCGCTCGATGCCCCCTGCCTGCGCGAACCGGGCCGGGACCTGGACGCCTCGGCGCGGGCCGCGCTCCCGTTCCTGCGCGAGCCGGGAGCTTCGGACTATCGCCAGTTCCTGCTGCTCTGGTGTCTCCCCGACGAGGCCGAGGGCGAGGCCGACGTCGCCGCGCTCCGCCGTCGGCTCCTCGACGAGGGCGGTGGGCCCGAGGCCACGGCGCTGGCCGCCTACCAGATCGCGCGGCTCGGGGTCGTCGAGGACGAGGAGCGGATCGAGGCCGCCCTCGCCAGCGAGTATCGCGACCAGCCGGTGGCCGTGCTGCTCGGCCTCCTGGAAGGTCGCCGCATTCCGGCGGCGCTGCGGCCGGCCTTGCTCGGCGCGGCATTGGACACGAGCCCGATCCTGAGCGTCCTCGCCATGGACTGCCTCGGGCGGCTCGAGACCGGCGACGAGACCGGCCTCCAGGGCGTCGTGACCACCAACCTCGCGGCGCCCGAGGTCGAGCGCCGGATCGCCGCGGCCCGGCTCCTCGAGCGGCTGAAGGCGCTCAGCGTCGCCGAGGTCCTGGCCCTGGGCGACCAGCTCGAGCCCGACGATCTCGGCTCGGCGCGGCTGGCGCTGGCCCTCGCCCGGCTCGGTCGGCCGGATCCGCGCCTTCGGCGCAAGCTCGAGCTGGCGACCTGCTCGCCCTGCGCCGAGAAGCGGGTCGCGGCCCGGGTCGCCCTCGAGACGCTCTGGTCCGGTGAGTCGAGCCCTCCCGAGACGCTGCTCGACTGGCGGACGACGACCACCGTCGCCGGCGCCGGGTCCTTCCTCGCCGCGGTCCCGACGCCGCCGGGGCCGGCGCAGATCGAGCGCATCGTGGCTGCCGCGACCGAGTGCCCCCTCGACTCGGACCAGCGCTCGGTGCGTCTCGCCGTCATCGAAGCGGTCGGGCGACGGTTCCTCGCGCGCGGTCTCGAGCCGGACCGGCTGCTCGTTCCCGGACCGGACGACCCGCAGGCCGAGCGCATCAGGACGCTCGCCCTCGAACTCGCCGCCGAGAGGCGGTCTTCAGAAGAGGATTAGGGCCAGCGCGAAGCCGATCGCGGCGGGCACCAGGATGCGGATCCAGGGGCCGAGCCGGCGCCAGGGGCTCCGCGACGGGGGTTCGATCACGCGGATCCGGAAGGGCAGTGGCGTGGCCGATTCGCGGCGCGGCTGGAGGAACTTGAAGCGGCGCCTCTGGGGCTCGGCGATCGAGGTGCTGGGCACCGCGTCGCGGCGCGCCAGCTTGCGACCGATCAAAAGGGCCTGGAGGTCGTGGAGCAGTTCCTCGTAGCTCTGGTGGCGTTCGTCCGCCGACCTGGCGAGCATGCGCTCGAGCACCGTGCAGAAGTCGTCGGTCAGCTCCGGCACGACGTCCTGGGGATGGACGAGCTGCATGGCGGCCTTGTCGCGGATGATCTGGAAGGGCTCGTCGCCGTCGTAGGGCTTGATCCCGGTCACGAAGTGGTAGAGCGTCGCGCCGAGGGCGTAGATGTCGCTGCGGAAATCGACCGGCTCGCCCCGCGACTGCTCGGGCGCCATGTAGCTGGGCGTGCCGACGATCTTGCCGCAGTCGAGCTGGCCGCCGCGGAGATCCTGGGCGTTCTCCCGGATCTGGGCGAGTCCCAGATCGGTCACCTTCAGCCGGCCGGAGAGGGCGCCGCCGCTGGCATCGCGGTGGGCCTCGGAGGTGAGCATCAGATTGGCGGGCTTGATGTCGCGGTGGATGATGCCGTGGCTGAGAGCGTGGCTGAGGCCGAGGACGGCGTCGCGCGCCATGGCCACGGCGTCCGCCTCGGCGATGCGACCCTGGTTGGCGATCAGCTCGGCGCCGTCGTAGCCCTCGACGTACTCGATGGCCAGGTAGAAGCGACCGTCGGCCTCGCCGTAGTCGTAGGCGGTGACGACGTTCGGGTGATTGAGGCGGGCGACCGCCATCGCCTCGCGCTCGAAGCGGGCGACGTAGTCGGGGTTGGCCTCGTCGGCCGGCATCAGCACCTTGAGGGCGACGACGCGCTGGAGGCGTTCCTGGATCGCCTGGTAGACGATCCCCATGCCGCCGCGGCCGAGGCTGCCGACGATGCTGTAGCCGGGGATGAATCCGCAGCGCGAGTCGTCGGCCCGTCCTTCGAGGGCGAGGCGGTCCGGCGAGAGGATCAGCTCGGTCTCCTCCGTCACGGTCGAAGGATCGGTGCCGCGTTCCAGGACGAAGGTCCCCGAGGGCGCCTCGTCACCCATCTCATCGCGGCGGAGCAGGAAGTCCCGTCCCTGGATGGGGACGCGTTCCGTGCACTCCTCGTTGTCGATCTGCGCCTGCGACATGCGGACCCCGAGAGTCCGACCGCGAACCGGGGGGGAGACGGGGAAGCGTCGTCACCGGGTTCGTGGCCACCTGGGCCTGAAAATCTCAGAAACTCAAACTGGCAACCCATTCTTCGGATAGCTCAGTTTGTGTCTTGAAGTAGACATTTTCATTCCCTTTGTGTGGGAGTCGACAAGGCCCCGGATTGGCACCGGGCTTGCGTTCCCGACCACCGGCCGGTCACGCGGCCGGCCGGATCGGAGCCAAGGTGGACGACCTGCTCTGGATTCTCGGATCCGGGATCCTGATGAGCCTCTTGGCGCTCAGCGGCAGCCTGAGCCTGGTGATGAGCGCCCGGCTCCAGGAGCGCCTCCTCCTGCCGCTAGTCGCCCTGGCCGCGGGCTCGCTGCTCGGCGGGGCCTTCTTCCACATGATGCCGGCGGCTCTGGCGGGGGAGTCCGGCATCGCCGCCTGGATCTGGCTCGCGCTCGGCTTCACCGGCTTCCTCGGTCTGGAGCAGTTCCTCCACTGGCACCACTGTCACGACCCGACTTGCGCGCACGGCGTGACCCCGATGGCTCCGCTCATCCTGATCGCGGACGGTCTGCACAACTTCGTCGGTGGCCTGGCCATCGCCGAGGCCTTCATCATCGACCACCGGCTCGGGATCGGCGCCTTCATCGCGGCGGCCGCCCACGAGCTGCCCCAGGAACTCGGCGACTTCGGCGTGCTGGTGCAGGCCGGACTCGGCCGCGGTCGCGCGCTCCTCTACAACTTCCTCTCGGCGCTCACCTTCCCGCTGGGCGGCCTGGTCGCCTGGGTAGTGTCCTGGCGCGCCGACCTGCGCCTCCTCCTGGCCTTCGCCGCCGGCAACTTCATCTACGTCGCCGCCGCCGACCTGATCCCGATCATCAAGGTCGAGTCGACCCCGCGCCGGGCCCTCCTGCACCTGGCCTTCCTGGTCCTCGGGCTGAGCCTCCTGCTCGGCATCCGCCTGGTCTTCGCGGACACCGACTGACCGGGGCACCGCCCGAGCCTTGCGATCTCGGCTCAGGCCATCGTCGTGGCCTCCGCGTGGGAGTGGTCGGGAAGTCGGCTTCGCCTTGTTCCGAAATGAGACTCGTGCCTTGACCGAACAGCGGCGGGACCCCTACGATCGGCCGCGGGGGCAGGCGTCGACATCGAACGAAGAGAGGAATCATGTACCGGAAACTCATCGCTGCCATCATCGTCGCGGTGGCCGTCACCAGCTGCGGGACGAACCGCAGGGAGCAACTCCAGCGTGTTGCCAAGGACTGGTGCGAGACCATCCGCGCCAGCCAGGTGATTGCCGTCTACCCGCTGACCGAGGACATACAGCCCGGCGACGTGTTCCTGGTCCAGACTCCGATCGACAAGCAGCAGGATGCCTACAAGCAGGACGGCTTCCTGCCGCTCGACAATCATCTCGCCCGCCTGGATCCCGGGCAGTACGTTCCCTTCTACGACCACTCCTTCCTCGAGCAGAACGCGCAGCCGATCCTGCCCAAGGACTGGATGAAGTCGGCCTGGGAGGCCGCCCCCGCCGCCGCTTTCCCGACCTATGCATTCAGTGCCACGCAGGCCGGTGGCCTCAACCTGGCGCTGCCGGTCTCGGGGGTCCCGGTCGGCCTCAGCATCCTCGGCACCAAGTCGGCCAACGGCTCGATCAGCCTGAAAGACGCGCGCACGATCGGCGTCGACGGCGAGTCGCTCTACCATCAGCTCAAGAGGTGGTCTCTGGCCAACAAGGAGCGCCGTCGACTGCTGGCGAACTTCGGCGTGGAGCCCGGAGAGAGCGCCCGCAACTATCTTCGTGTCGTCACCCGCGTCTACCTGCTCGGGGCCATCGACGTCCAGCTGAACGACGCCCGCTCCTTCGGGGCCGGTGCCGACGCGGGAGCGCCACGCCCGGTGGAGCTCTTCGTTCCGATGACGCCGACGGGAACCGACGACACCATGCGGGCCGGTCAGGAGAACTACCTACGTGGGCTTCAGCGTCTGAATGCCATGGGCGGGCTCGGCGGCGCCTCGAGCGGTGGGCCGATCGATCCGTCGCTCTCGAACGCAGAGCTGGCGCAGCGGCTGGCCGCGCGCAAGCAGGCCGAGGACGAACAACTCGCGAAGGCCAAGGCGGACGACGAGGCGAGCCGCAAGGAACTGGAGAAGGCCCTCGCCGAAGGCGAGTCCGACCGCAAGGCGATCGCGGCCGACGAAGCCGCACTCGCGGAGGCGAGGAAGAAGCTCGCGGCCAGAAAGGACGCGCTCGCGCAACTCGAGGCCCAGGAACCCCGAGACGAAGTCGCCATCAAGACGGCGAAGGATGAGGTCGACGTGGCCGAGAAGGACGTCAAGGACAAGGACGACGCTCTCACGGCCAAGAAGGATGCCTACGCGAAGGGCAAGGGCAAGACCGTGCAGGATGCCGCCGGCAAGGCCGACGTCGCCGCCTCGGCTCTCCGGCGTCTCGAGAGCCTGGCTCCGGGAGGGAGCTTCCGCTTCAGCGCGGCGTCGACGCGTTCGGTCTCGATGACCGAGACCTTCGAATCTCCGCTCGTCGTCGGTTACCTCGGCTTCGACGTTCCGATCGGAGTCGATGGTGAGCTGGGACCGCCGATTCCGACCTACTCGCGCCTGCAGGACTCGATCGACGGCCAGGTGATCTTCGAGGGCGGAGATGCGGCGATCTACGAGACCGCGGCCTTGGCGAGCCTCTATGGCGCCATCGAGACCTCGGCCGCCGCCGACGATCGTGAGGCCGGGGCGATCAAGGCCGACGTCGACGGGATGGCTCGCTTCATGCCCGCCATGGCCTATCGGCATCGAGACGACGAGATCAAGATCTACGAACCCGGTCGATACGACTTCGCCGGCTACCTTGCCTATCGGGACGAGCGCTCGAGAGTGATCTCGAAGCTCGACCAGACCCTGGCCGACAAGGGTAGCTTGAAGGTCGCGGACAAGGTCAAGACGACCGAGGAGATCAGGCGGCTCGTCGACCGGCTCCGCCCGAGTCCCGAGGAAGACCAGGCCTTCAAGAGGGCGACGCGTCGACTGCAGCGCTTCTGGGTGTCGCGCTGAGGATGGAATGCGGCTGAACGAGGTCGAAGGAGAGGGACCCGACATGGCGGCGAAGAAGAAGGCGAGCAAGAAGAAGGCGACGAAGAAGGCCACCAAGAAGGCGACGAAGAAAGCCACGAAGAAGAAGGCGATGGCGTCGGGCGGGGCTGGAACCACTCCTCCGGCGGTGCCGACTTCGCTCGTGCCTCCGTACGACGACTTCCTGCAGGACACGAGCACCATCAAGAGGAAGGCGATGACGCAACCGGATCGTCTCCTCGCGCTGGCGGCCTGCCTGACCACCTGGACCGGCAACGACGAGGACATCGGACAGGTCTTCCGGGTGGAGAACGCCGAGAAATGGGGCTGGGCGCTACGTCACTACTGAGCGGAGCCTCCGCGGCCGTGTCCACTCCCGCGTTCCGCTCGTCGCGATTGCGGCTGCTGGTTCCCGAAGCGGGACGCCGGCCTTGGCGAATCCATCGGCCACGATGGTGCGTTGGTCGACGTGCCGACGTTTCCGGACCGGGCGATGCCTCGGCATCGTCCGGGCGCTCCGCGCGATTTCGACCGATGCGGCTTTCTGCCCGTGGAGTCACCGGTCCTCGCTTCCCGTGATGGGCGAGCGAACCGGATCGAGTGGCGTCGGGGGGAAGGGTGGGGCGAATCGGACCCCTGCGCCCGCTGGGCCCTGCGCCGTTTTGCCCCGGATTCGTCCGCGACGACGGCCTTGGGGCCGTGGTAGCCTCGACCTCGGATCTCTGGCCCGGGCGAGGAAAACCAGGTGCGAACGCTATCGGTCCTTCTGTTGCTGTCGGCGCTGATTGAGGCGCAGGTGCCGGAGCGACTCTACCTCAAGTTCAACGAGGGGAGCGGGGTGGTGACCGCGGACGACTCCCTCCTGGGGATGCCGGGGGTGAGCCCGGTTCTGTCATCGGCCAACAACGGTTTCTGGTGGGGCTCTGCGCTCGGCCCCTTCTGTTTAGTGCAGTACAGCGGGGCGCCGATCTGCTCGCTCCAGGCGCCCCTTGCGGTCACCGGGGACTGGACCATCGAGTTCTGGTTCAAGCAGTCCGCGTCTTCGAGCAACAAGAGCCTGTTCTCCGATCTCTCGGCCGGGGGATTCGACCTCAAGATCGCCGGGAACACCACCGTCGGCCCCCAGGATCTACGGCTTCTCGGTTCCTTCGGCGAGCTCGTGATCGAGGACGCCGCCATCACCAATGCCTGGGTGCATGTCGCGATCGTGAACGACACCGTGGAGGGCACCATGCGGCCCTATGTGAACGGCCAGCCGGGTATGCCCTGGTTGCCAACGGGATCGACCGATCTCGTCGGCGTGTCACCTGGCTACTTTCGCTTTCCCGCCAAGGTGGATTGCCTGCTGGACGAGTTCCGGATCTGGGACCGGGCGCTGTCGCGGGCCGAGATCCTGGCCGGGATGAACACGGAACTCGCCGCGGCCGCCAGCGATCTTCTGGTGAGCGCGGTCACGAGCCCGGTCCTCGTGCCGCCCGTGACCGCGATCTTCGGGGCCGCGGAGGCGGTGAGCTGCGAGATCATGAACGTCGGTACGGCGACGATTGCGGCCGGAGGGGCGGTCATGATGAGCTTCTCGGTGAACGGTGGCACCGCCGTCAGCGAGGTCTTGAGCCTCCCCCAGTCCCTGACCCCGGGCGACCGCCTCGCCTTCACCTTCGCCGCGACAGCCGATCTCTCGGCGCTCGGGCCGCAGACCATTACCGTGTCGGCGCAGCTCGCGGGCGATCAGAACCCGGGCAACGATGCGCGCAGCCGCGACTTCGGCGGTGACAACGGGTTTCTCATCAATGTCTTCCCTTGGAGCGAGGACTTCGATGACTTCCCGGGCAACAGCGCCGCGATTGTCGATCGCATGCCGCGCTGGCAGCAGGAGAACGAGCCCGGTGGTAGTGGGGTTAGCGACGTCTGGGGATTCAGCGATAGCCTATCTGCCCCTGGAGACTACGCGGCAGCGACAGGAGTCGCTTGGAACTCGCCGAACTACATTGCGACTCGCAGCCCGCTCCTCGACCTTCGGGGCGTATCGAACCCCAGGCTGCGGTTTCGCATCCTGAGCAACGGCACAGTGTCTGGTTCGAATATCAGCAATTTCAGTCTCGATGTGGTCAGTCAGCCGGGCGACGTGATCACCTTCGATGTGCTCGGTCCGTTGGGGAGCCTCGGACCAAACTGGGTCGACCAACAGGTGGATCTCTCCGCTTTCGCAGGCCAGGTGGTGAACATCCGGTTGAGAGTCGCTCCGTCGATTCCTGGCATGACCGCGAATTCGGTCTACGTGGACGACCTCCTCCTGACCGATCACCCGGTCGGCAACGGCCAGGCGCCCCAGCCTGGCCTTGCAGTCTTCGATCTCAACAACGCGATGAACGTCGGCATGAACGTCCCCGCCTACGGCGAGGCCGGTCCCTATTTCGCGTCGGTGACGCCGGGCGGGCCCCTGGTCTTCTCCTTCGAGGGTGGGGCGGCGCAGCCGATCCTCCTGGTCAACGGCCCCTTGAACCCGGTGGCCGCCACCTTCCCGGGCATCGGCCAGCTCGACGTCGGCGGGCCGGTCGACCCGACGACGGGCATCCCGATCGGCATCGGCATCGTCTTCGACGGCAACCAGCCCGGCGGCCTCAATGGCTTCTTCGTCACCGGTCCCAGCGGCCAGTCGAGCTTCGGCCTGACGACGCCGCCCCTGCCGCCAGGACCCCTCACCACCTTCCAGGCCGTCCTCCGCGACCCGGCCACCGGCCTCCTCGTGATCGGTAACGCCATCGAACTCACGGTGAACTGACATGCGAACCAAGTCACAGCTCGCTCTCGCCGTCGTCGCCTTCGTTCTCGTCGCGATGCCCCTCAGGGGGCAGTCGATCCTGTCCGGTCCGACCGGCACCGTCGGCTACCTCGGCATCTACTACTTCGATCTCGAGGCCGCGAAGCACCTGACGGTGATCGGCTTCGAGGTCTACACAACGACCAGCTTCACCAACCAGACGGTCTCGGTGTGGAAGAAGAAGGACTTCGGCAGCTACGTCAACGACCAGTTCGATCCCCATGCCTGGGAACTGCTGGTAACCAAGTCGTTGAGCGGTTCGAGCGGCTATACGCTGATCTCGACCTGGCTCAACGCGGTCATCCCGGCCGGCGAGACCCAGGCCTTCATGATCCAGGGACCCTGCAAGTGTGATCTGACCATCCCCACCGGGGCGGTGGCCGCCAGCAACGCCGATCTCACCCTGTACAGCGGTGTCGGCAACGGCATCTCCCTGGTTGGATTCCATAGTCCCACGGCCAACGTCGGCTGGGGCGGCCGAGTTCGCTACAACGTCCACAACCTGGTCTCGGTCGATCTGACGCTCGACTCCTTCGTCTCCCCGGTGGTCGACGATTTCGACTGCGCTGGTCTCGGCAACTCCGAGGTCGTCGCCGTCAAGGTCCGGAACAAGGGCACGACCGCCATCCCGGCCGGGAGCCTGATCCCCTTTGCCCTCGACGTCGACGGCCAGCCCTACGTGACCGACCTCGTGTTGACCCCGAGTGCCCTGGCGCCGGGGGATACCTACGTCCACACCTTCTCGATCGGTGCCGACCTCTCGAACGGCTTCAACCACACCCTGAAGGCGACCGCGTCGCTCGGCGGCGACGTCAGCGTGGGCAACGACCAGCTCACCCTGGCGGTGCAGGCGGGAGGCAAGAACAGGGTGACCACCTTGCCCTGGTTGGAGGACTTCGAGTCCGCGCCCATGGCCGGATCGACGGCACCGCCCGTGGGCTGGTACCAGGATCCGAACGACTCGGCCGGGCCGATCAACCAGTGGTGGTTCACGAAGTCCGCCAACGGGTCCCTGTCGGGGATCTACGCCTCGCTGCCCTCCACTACCAGCTACACGATCCCGGCCAGCACGACTCCGGCGCCGATGCGTCTGGTGAGCCCCTGCATCGATCTGGGCACCGCCATCAATCCCCGCCTGCGTTTCGGGGGAGGCGGCTACATCAACTACCAGTCGCTGCCGGATGCGCTGATGCAGATCGACGTCATCCGCATGTCGACCGGAACGATCGACGTCGGGGTCTACAATCCGCAGTACAAGCTGTGGTTCATCAACGGTGACTTCCAGCAGGTCGCCGTGGAGCTCGGCGCCTACGCGGGTGACGTGATCCAGCTCGTGTTCCGGCTCGACCTCTCGATCGGCTATCCCGTGGTGGGCCCCTTCTTCGACAACGTGATCATCGAGGAGTCGGCCGCGACACCGGGCCAGTCGATCCAGAGAGGGCTGGCGGAGTTCTACCTCGATGGCTACTTCAACGCGCTCAACGCCAATGATGACCCGCCCTACATGCAGAGCGGCGGGCCCTACTTCGTCAGCATGGCGGCGGGGAGCCAGCTCTCCTTCGACTTCTTCGGCCTGCCCAATCAGCCGGTGCTCCTGCTCACCGGTCCGCTCAATCCGGTGGCGGCGACCTACCCCAACATCGGGCAGATGGACATCGGCGGCAGTCCCGACCCGGCGACCGGCATTCCGGTCGGCGTGCAGCTCATCGCCGACGGCACCGACCCGAACGGCCTGAACCCGCTCTTCCTGCTCGACTCGACCGGGAATCTGGCGCTCTGGTTCACCATCCCGGGCCTGCCTGCCGGGCCCTATGCCACCTTCCAGGCCGCGATCTACACCAACGGCGTCAACGGCTCCTGGGTCGCGCTCTCCGAAGCCATCCGCCTCGACATCCAGTGATCGAGGCACTCGATCGTCGCCGGCCGCCGACCGCCTGAGCCGGCGGCCGCGGGCCAACGACCATCAAGGGCCGATCAAGAGGCGCGTCAATCGACCACGCGGTGACTCCCAGTCCGCGCTGTCCGGACTTCCGGGCCAGTGCTACGCTCGATCGTCCCCAGGCCCCAAGGAAGGAGTCCCCCCATGCGTACGATCGCCATCACCCTGGCCCTTTCCGCCTTGTTCCTGTCCCGCGCCGCCGGGCAGGGGACGCTCACCTACACCCTCTCCGGCGACAGCCCGCTGGATCGCTTCGGCTCGACCGTTGCCGCCGTCGGCGACGTCGACGGCGACGGCCATGGCGACCTCATCGTGGGCGCCTCGGGCGACGACGACAACGGCAACGACTGCGGTAGCGTCCGGGTGCACTCGGGGGCCGACGGCAGCATCCTCCATACCTTCTACGGCGACTCCGCGGGGGCGCAGCTCGGCCTCGCGGTAGGAGGGGCCGGCGACGTCGACGGTGACGGTTTCGCCGATCTCATCGCCGGAGCGCCAGGCGAGAGCTTCGGCTGGCCCGGCTCCGGCACCGTCAAGGTCTACTCGGGAGCCACCGGGGCCGTGCTCTTCACCTTCCACGGCACCGGTTCCTACCACGGGCTCGGCTTCGCCGTCGGCGGCCTCGGCGACGTCAATGGCGACGGCCATGACGATCTCCTGGTCGGCATCCCCTACGACGACTTCGCCGGCGTCGATGCCGGCCGCGTGCGGGTCTACTCGGGTTTCGATGGCGCCATCCTCTACTCGGTGGTCGGCGACAGCTCCTACGACACCCTCGGCGGCTCGGTCGCCGGAGTCGGCGACGTGAACGGCGATGGCATCCCGGACTTCATCGCCGGCGCCAAGGGCGACGACAACAACGGCCTCGCCTCCGGCAGCGCCCGGGTCTATTCCGGCGTCGACGGGTCCGTCCTCTTCACCTTCGATGGCGATGGCGCCGGCGACTACTTCGGCACCGCGGTCAGCGGCGCCGGCGACGTCAACGGCGACGGGCGCGCCGACCTGATCGTCGGGGCCCCGGGCGACAGCAACACCGGTGTCTGGGCGGGCAGCGCCCGGGTCTTCTCGGGCCTCGACGGCTCGATCCTCTACACCTTCGATGGTGCCGCCGCCGACCACCGGCTCGGCCAATCGGTCGGCAGCATGGGCGACGCCAACGGCGACGGCTACGCCGACGTCGTGGTCAGCTCCTTCAACGCGAGCCAGCCGGTGACCTACCCCGGCCTGGTGCAGGTCTTCTCCGGGTACGACGGCTCGATCCTCGACTCGCAGCCGGCGCCGATGCCCTCGTTCTGGGGCTGTTCGGTGGCGGGCGGCCTGGACGTCGATGGCGACGGCTTCCCGGGCTACGCCGTCGGCGCCTATGGCGTCATGACCTACACGGGCGAGGTCCGCGTCTTCGAGATGCCGTCCCTGCCGATCCTCATCCGGCGGACCACCGGCGGCGGACAGCACCTCATCGACCTCTCCTGGGAACCGGCTCTCGGCGACCCCTTCGCCCTGACCGGCACGCTTCACGTCACCGGCGCCACGCCGGGCGCGATCGGACTCGTGCTGCGGAGCTGGGCCGGCATCGACTACCTCGCCTTCGGTTACCTGCCGCTGCTGGTCGCGATCGATCCGGTGAACTTCATCGACCAGAGCAACTTCGGCTTCGATCTCATGGGCGAGTTCCACTACCCCGGCGTCAGCCGTCAGGTGCCGGCCCTCGCGGGCTTCAAGGTCTACGTCCAGCTGTTCGAGGTCACCCCGGTGATCTCGTCGTCACCGTCGATCCGGTTCGAGCTCGCCCCCTGAGCGCGGGCCGGGACCGTCAGCCGCGCGTCGGCGGCGGCGGAACGGCGCTTCCTTGGTCGAGATGAAGAGAGCCGCGACGGGCGTCGCGGCTCCTTCATGTTCTCGAGGCCGAGTTCCGCCGGTTGCCGGCTCAGGGGCCGAAGAGCAGTTCGACCGCGTTCGAGACCCCGTTCGGGAAGCCGAAGATGCCGTACTGGACGTAGACCGTGAGCCCGGCGAGCGCCGGCTGGTTGAGGACGAGGGGATCGAGGTGCGTCCCCGTCGAGTCGGCGTTCGAGTAGAAGAGGCCGTGGAGATTCCCCGGCGCGATCGACACGTAGAGCGGTAGCGGCGTGCCGGGCACCAGCGTGTTCGCCTTCTGGAAGCTCACGACGCCGACCAGCAGACTGAAGGGAGCCGCTCCCGTCAGCTCGAGATAGCCGCTCGAGGGCGCCGGCGGGCCCGAGGTCCAGCGCAGATCGAAGGGCCCCCCGGCCGCCGTCCCGTAGCCCAGGGCGCCCATGAGCGTGAACCCATTGAAGGTGGTCGCGCCCGGGAGACTGGGGGAGGTCCTGGTCATGAAGTCGCCGATGCCGTCCCCGTTCAGATCGCCCACCGCGGCCGTGTTGTCCGCGAGGCTCCTGATCAGGCCGTCGTTCAGGCCGGAACGGACTTCGCACAGGTAGGTCGTGCCCAGGCCAGCGCTGTCGATCACGACCGAGTAATCGCGGTAGCCGTCACCATCGACGTCGCCGGCCGCTTCGACCCACGCGATCTCGCTCGGGGCGACATTCAGGGTCTGACGGAGCAGGGCGCCGTTCACGCCGGAGAAGACGTTGATCGTTCCGATCCAGGGGCCGGGGGTCGGGTCGCCTTGCGCCCAGGCGACGAGATCGGGGATCAGGTCGCCGTCGACGTCACCGACCCCGAAGAAGGTGCTACCCAGCACGGACTGGGTGGTGGCGCCGGCGACCGACCAGATCGGGGCGCCGTTGGCTCCCGAGTAGGCCGCGACGACGCCGTTCCCGCCCGAGGCGGCGGGGGACCCGATCGCGAAATCGGGAACCAGGTCACCGTCGATGTCGCCCAGAGGGACGAGCCCTTGCGGGATGAGGCTCACGCCGGCGAAGAGGACCAGGTTCCAGCGCTGGAAGGTCGCGCCGTCGATCAGGTCGATGAAGGAGTTGGAGACGTTCCCGGTCATCGTGAGGTAGAGACCCCGGCCGAACATGCCGATGTCGGGGACACCATCGCCGGTGACGTCGCCGATCAGCGCGACCGAGGCGTCGTCGGCCCCGAAGGGAGCATAGCTCGTTCCACCCATCGGGATGGTCGCCAACACGGCATGGCTGCCACCGGCGCGGATGACCAGTTCCGGGTACTTCAAGACGGTGCCCAGATGGGAGCAGCCGCTGTGGGCGATCGCGTAGTCCGCGATCCCGTCGCCGTTCATGTCGCCAAGGCGGTGGAAAGCCCGGACCCTCGGCCAGGGCAGGGAGGTGACGGGGTCGAAGCCGGCGCTCCAGACCGGACCGATGCCGCCGTGAACCTCGAAGAGCACGCTGCCGTCGGCTCCGGAGACCACGGCCGCCCGCTGAAGCTGGCTCGGGTCCTGGGCCGTGAAGCCGATGTCGTCGCAGCCATCGCCATCGACGTCTCCGACATCGGTGGGACTGAAGATCGCCTGGCGGGTGAGGCTGACGCCGAACAGGTTGGTCAGCGATTGAGACCTGACGGTCGGTGCCAGGACCAGCGCCACGGCGATTACAATCAGATACCTCATGGTGAATCCCTCTCTCGATGAGCGCCGGCGGTGGCGGCCGTCGGGGCGTTCGAGCAGGCCCTCTCGCCAGGGTGCTCGCGCCGACGTCGCCATCGCCATGTTCCGTGGCATGCGCTTGCCACAGGAGAATATGCCGAACCCGGGGCGAACTCGGCAGCGATTTCGTTTCCTGGGATTTCGCGTTACAGCGAGCCAGCTTCGATCCCTTTGGCCTGCCCGCTGCCGACCTGGATGGCCGGTGAATCACCTGTGGTCTTGCGCGGACCGCGGATTGGCTCTACAGCTCATGCCAGAACGGTCGGCAGAGCCGCAGGATGCCCGCCGGTGCTGGCCCGGGCGGTGTCCGTGCGCAGGGAGGGAAAGAGGTCATGACGGAGCCGGAGACGATTCTGGAGGAGCGGTTCGCGAACTACGAGCCCGCGCTCGCGACCCTCGGCAAGGCTCTGCGGGCGAAGCTGCGCGCGCGTCTGCCCGGCCTCCACGAGATCGTCTACGTCTACGAGAACCAGGGCGCGCTGGTGGTCGCCTACTCGCCCTCCGAACGAGGCATCGACGGGCTCTGCTCGTTCAAGTTGGAACCGGGCAGGCTGCGGCTGTACTTCGGAAAGGGCGCCCAGCTGGCGAAGGCGGACCCCGGCCGACTCCTCCAGGGGCGCGGCAAGACCGTGCGCCATCTCGAGATCATGTCGATGGCCGACTTCGAGCGGCCGGAGGTCGAAGTCCTGATGGTGGCGGCCCTCGAACTCGCCGGGGATCGGCCCGCGAGCTGATGCGGCGTCGTCCGGTTTCGACGAATCGTTGACCCCTCGATGGCGCCGGTCGTGCCGCCTGGTCGTCGGATCCACGGGCGCCAGAATCTCGGCGCCACCCACGCGCCCGATTGTCGCATTTGGTGTCGGAGCGATTCGGAGTATGCTCCCCCGGGCCGCGGAGGAAGGGGTCGAGGAACGGGAGAGAAGCCACGGAGCGTCCAAGCCGAGACCCGCGCTTCCGGCCGCGTACGGCCGCCGAGCTGCCGCGGATCATCCAGGGCGGGATGGGGATCGGAGTCTCCGGATGGCGACTCGCGCGTGCCGTGTCTCGGGCCGGGGGCCTCGGCATCGTCTCCGGGACCGCGCTCGACACGATCCTCGTTCGGCGACTCCAGGACGGTGACCGGGACGGAACGGTCCGGGAAGCCCTGGCGCGATTCCCCGACCAGGACCTGGCCGCGCGCATCGTCTCGGCCTACCACCTCGAAGGCGGCCGCGAGCCGGGTCGACCCTACCGCAACGTCGCGCTGAAGGGCGAGTCGCCGCCACCTGCGCTGGTCGAACTCCTCGTCGTCGCGGCCTTCGTCGAGGTCTCGCTCGCCCGAATCGGCCACGAGGGTCCGGTCGGCATCAACTTCCTCGAGAAGATCCAGACCCCGCTCTTGCCGTCCTTCTTCGGCGCGATGCTGGCCGGTGTCGACGTCGTGACCATGGGCGCGGGCATTCCCGTCCAGGTGGCGGGAATCCTGGATCGACTCGCCGAGGGGCGGCCGGTCGAGTACCGGCTGAGCCTCGACGGTGGCGGCGACCTGCGTTGCCGTTTCGACCCGGGCGAGTTCCCGACCCTGGCCGGTGCCCCGCTGGTCCGGCCCTTCTTCCTGCCGATCATCTCCTCGGCCAAGCTCATCGGCATCCTCCGGCGGCGTTCGGAAGGCCAAATCGACGGTCTGATCGTGGAGCGCCAGTCGGCGGGTGGACACAACGCGCCGCCGCGTGGCGGCCTGCAGCTCGACCACGACGGCGAGCCGATCTACGGTGATCGTGATCGGGTCGACTTCGAGGCCTTGCGGGACTCCGGGCTGCCGTTCTGGCTGGCCGGGTCCTGTGGCTCGCGCGCGGAGCTCGCGGCGGCCCTCGAGTTCGGCGCGCGCGGCGTGCAGCTCGGGAGCCTCTTCGCCTACTGCCGCGAGTCGGGGTTGCGCGACGACCTCAAGGAGCGCATCCGAACCGATTGTCTCGAGGGCCGGCTCAAGGTCCGGACCGAGAGCCGGGTCTCACCTTCCGGCTATCCCTTCAAGGTCGTCCAGCTCGACGGCAGCGCCTCGGACGACGCGGCCTACGCGCGGCGGCGTCGGGTCTGCGATCTCGGCTACCTGCGCGAGGCGCATCGACGCCCGGACGGCCAGGTCGTGTGGCGTTGCCCGGGCGAACCGGTCTCGGCCTGGACCAGGAAGGGTGGGGCGGTGGCCGACACGCTGGGGCGCAAGTGCCTCTGCAACTGCCTTCTCGCCGGCGTCGGACTCGGTCAGCGCCGCGACGGTGTCGAGGAACTCCCCATCGTCACCAGCGGCGGCGACGCGGACGGCCTGCGTGACTTCCTCCTCGCGGTCGGACCCGGCTACGGTGCCGGGGAGGTCATCTCCTGGATGACCGCCGGCGAGTGACGCGCTTCTGACGAATCGGGTGTCGCGGGCCGAGCAACTCCCGTCCGCGACCGTCGCCGACGTGGCCATGAGACCCACGCCGTGGCGGAACTCGCGTTCATCCAAGGTGGAGCCGGGGATCAGCAGAGTGGCGCGTCGTGGTCGCCCTTCGTCCGTAGGACGATCATCTTCTCCTGGAGCATCTCGCGCATGCTGTGTTCGATGCCGCCGACCCCGAGCCCGGATTGTCTCCGGCCGGCGAAGGGCATCCAGTCGACGCGGAACGCGGTGTGATCGTTCACCATGACGGCACTGGCGTCGAGCCGCGCCGAGATGTTGATCGCCCGATCGAGATCACGGGTACAGACCGCGGCCTGGAAGGCAAAGGGCAGGGCATTGGCTCGCTCGATCGCCTCGTCCACGGATCGGTAGCGGCTCACGGCCACGACCGGACCGAAGACCTCCTGGGTCATCAGCCGGGAATCCCGCGGCGGTTCGACCACGACGGTCGGAGCGAAGGAGGTCGCGCTCAGCCTACGGCCACCGGCCGCGGCATGGCCGCCCTTCGCAAGGGCCTCGTCCACCCAGGTCTCGACGCGATCCACTTCACCGGGGCGAATGAGCGGGCCCAGGTCGGCATCTTCGGTGGTCGGGTCGGCTACCTGGAGTGCGTTCGCCGCGGCCGCGATCCGGGCGGCGAAGTCATCGGCGATCGACGCCTCGACGAAAACGCGCTGCACGGAGACGCAGACCTGGCCGGCGTGGTAGAAGCCGCCTCGTACCAGAAGGGGAATGACGTCATCGAGATCGGCGTCGGACGCAACGATGACCGGTGCCACGCCACCATGCTCGAGCGCGCAGCGCGTACCGGCGGCGAGGCGCGATCGTAGGTGCCAACCGACTCGCGAGCTGCCGATGAAACTGAAGAACGCGACGCGCGGGTCGGTGACCAGCGTCTCGGCGAGTGCGTTGTCCGCGGTGACGATCATCCGACACCAGGCCTCGGGGAGACCGGATTCGTGGAGGATCTCGACGAAGGCCTGGCAGCTGAGCGGCGTGTCGGCCGAAGGCTTGACGATGACCGGGCAGCCGGCGGCGACGGCCGGAGCCACCTGATGGACGATCAGGTTCAAGGGGTGATTGAAGGCCGAGATGGCGACGACGGGACCGATGGGCTCATGGTAGGTGAACGCGGTCCGACCGCAGGCCGCGGGCCCGGTCATCGGTACCTGGTGGCCGGCGACGGTCCTGAGCGATTCGGAGCTGAGCTTGACGCCTTCGATGGCGCGGTCGGCCTCGATCCGCGCGTCCCGAAGGGGCTTGCCTCCCTCCCGCGCGATAAGCAGCGCGAGCTCGTCGCGACGACGTGACAGGCAGGCGGCGGTCCTCTCGAGGATCGCCGTGCGCAAATCGGCGGAAAGTCCGTTTCGCTTCTTGCGATGCAGCGCCGCGCTCTCGGCAAGGGCCGCTTCGACGTCCGCGGGCCCGTGGGGCTCGAGGCTCGCGACTTCGGTCAGGTCCCAGGGAGATCGAACGATCAGTCTTTCTCGGCCCATGATTCCTTCACTCCCCGCGTCATCGCCACGATCCGCGAGTGGCAGCCTAACGGGAGCGAGAGGGCCTGTCGATCGACATCGCGAACCGTCTTGAAGCCGGGCGATGGCGAGCCCGGGGATCGACTCCGTCCTGCCACCATCCGGACGGCAGGGCGCCCGCTCCGGAGACCTTTCCGGCCTGGTCACCGGGAGGATCGATGGCGAGGGCCCGCCGGCGGAGGGCCTGGAGCCCAGCGGCAAGACCGGAACCGACCTGCCCAAGTACCTCCCGTCGACTCTGGTCGAAGCTCGCGCCGATCGACGATCCGGGCATGGATTCGGATCCGGACCGAACTCGCGCGGGCCTCCCGCTCCCGCTACACTCTCACCTCCCGGTGATCTTCGAGTCGCGACGACGACGAACCATGACCGAACCCCTCGCCACCGCAGTCGTCATCGCCCTCTTCGGCGCGCTCTTGACCTTCAGCACCTTGCTGTCGCGCGTGCTCGATCGCTGCGGCGTGCCGGTCGCCCTGCTCTTCCTCGTCCTCGGGATGCTGGGCGGCTCGGAGGGGATCGGCGGCCTTCACTTCGACGACGCCGAGCTGGCGTTCCGGGTCGGGACCGTGGCCCTGATCCTCATCCTGCTCGACGGAGGACTCAACACGAAGTATGCGGCGGTCCGGGCGGCTGCCGTGCCGGCCGGGCTGCTCGCTACCTTCGGCGTCATCGGGACCGCGACGATCGTGGCGCTGGCAGGCCGGGCTTTCGGGCTCGACTGGTCGGTCGCGGTCCTGACCGGCGCGATCGTCTCGTCGACCGATGCCGCGGCGGTCTTCGGAGTCCTGCGTGGGAGCGGTATCCGGCTGGAGGCGAAGGTCCAATCGACGCTCGAGGTGGAGTCCTGCGCCAACGACCCGATGGCGGTGATCCTGACCCTGACGATCGCGGACGTGGTCGCCACGCAATCGGCTCCCTCACTCGCGACCCTGATGCAGATTCCCTTGCAGATCGTCCTGGGCACCGCGGTCGGCGTCGCCTGCGGTTTCGGCTTCCGCTTCCTCCTGAACTCGATCCGGCTCTCGGCGCAAGGACTCTACCCGGTCCTGATCGTCGCCTCGGCCTTCACGGCCTTCGGCGCCAGCACGCTGATCTACGGCAGTGGCTTCCTGGCCGTCTTCGTGTCGTCGGTCGTGGTGGGCAACGGTCACATTCCGTTCGCGCCGGGCCTGCGGCGCGTCCATGACTCTTTGGCCTGGCTCTGTCAGGTCACGATGTTCCTCATGCTGGGGCTGCTGGTCTTCCCCTCGAGACTCATGCCGCTCTCCGGCGCCGGCATCGGCCTCGGTCTTGTTCTCGCATTCCTCGCCCGGCCGGCCGCCACCTTCATCTGCCTCGGAGCGCTGCGTTGGCCGCGGAAGCAGATTCTCGTGGCCGGCTGGGTCGGGTTGCGGGGCGCGGTCCCGATCGTCCTGGCGACGATCCCGGTGATGAAGGGACTCGCGATCGGCGACCAGGTCTTCCATCTGGTCTTCTTCGTCGTCGTCGTGAGCGCGATCATCCCGGGCGCCAGCATCGTGCCGGCAGCGCTCTGGACGCGACTCGGTCGGCGGGTGCCGACGCCGCCGGGCTACGAGCTCGAGCTCAATCTCCGGAAGCCCCTCTCCCGTGAGCTTCAGACCATCGCGATCGGCGCCGATTCGCGCGCTTGCGGCAAGTCCCTGCGCGAGCTCGCGCTGCCGGATTCTCTGGCCATCGTCCTGGTGATTCGCGACGAGGAGCCGATTCCCGCCAGGGGGTCGACCCTGATCGAGGCGGGCGATCTGCTCTACGTCGTGGCCCCGACCGGCTCGGCCGACGGTCTCGCGTCGATCATGGGGCCGGAGTCTCCGCCAGGCTCCTGAAGTCGCGGAACGAGCCCCGGACCCGATGGACCATCTCGCAGGGGGAATCTGCGGCAGGAGCCGATCTCGACCGAGGCGGTGGTGCGGCAGGGAATCGAGCGGATGTGGAGACCGGGGATGTCCGGCGGACCGCGGTCGCGGGGACGTCGTCGGTAGCGGCCCGATCAGTCGTTGTGTTCCCGTCTCTCGGCCGGCGGCGTCGGCGTGCCGAATCTCACCGGGATCTCGACCTGATCCCGGAGACGGAGTTCGATGACGCGTGGCTTCTCGCCCTCGACGATGAGGACGAGACGATGCTCGCCGGGGGCAAGGCCTCGCAGCGTGGCCGTACCCTCCGCAAGCGAGAGCTCGAGATCCTGGCCGGCGACCAGGACGCGGGCCGCAGAGATGGGCCCTCCTCGATCATGCGCCAACCGGAAACGTAGTTCCGTGTCCGGCCACTCGAGGTGCCAGGGCCCAGGTCCCGTGAGATCGGCGCAGAGATCGACCGTCGCTCCGCCCGCGCCTCCGATCTGATGCGCCCGGATGCGGCGGCCGGACAGCTCGTCCGGTCGGAAGAGGAGAGGGCGGACGAGTCCCTGGTCATCGGCCTCGAAGGCGCAGAGTCCCTCGACCTGCACCGTGGCGCCGCGGGCGGGACGTCCAAGTGGGTCGATCAGGGTGATGCAGGCAGGCGGCAGCGGCCGGCACTGGAGTTCACCGAGGTCCACTCGACCACTCACGACGGGTCGGCCCTCGAGGGCGAGCCAGAGCGGAGCGAGATTCGGGTCGCGCGGGCGGACGAGGAGCCAGCCGGAAGGCGGCGAGGGCAGGTCGATGCTCCGCGGGCCGGCGTCGACGTCGTCGGTCTCGAGATGCTCGACTTCGATAGCGCCCGGCCAGCGATCGGGACGGGCCTCCAGCGTGTAGGCCACCGGGCGCCCCTCGGGGCCGACGACACCTGCCACGCGGATCTCGAGCCGAGCTTCCCGAAGGTCCAGCGTCGCCCCTTCTTCCGGGAGTGGTCGGCGCTCGACCCCGGGGGGGAAGCCTCGCCGCTCCCAGCGGACCTCGAGTTCGGCGCCCGGTGGTGGCGACGATGGCAAGCGAAGCGACCAACGGAAGAGAGTTCCATCTTCGCTCCGTCCTTCGAACTCGCGGAGTTCCTCGAGGGGCAAACGGTGGTCGACGAGGCGCAGGAAGAGTTCCGGTTCGGAGTCGCCGCCTGGCGTGGTGATGTTCAGCAGCGGGCCGGGCCGCCAGCCCCAACCAGCGAGCGAGGACGGCGAGATCACGATTTGCCCCGAATCGATCTCGGCGCCGCCGAGGGCTCGATCGACCAGGACCAGGCCGCAGCGTTCGTCGCGCAGTCTCATGTGCCAGTCCCCGCCACTCGGCAGCTCGATCGTCGTTCCCTTGTCGCGGTCGATGCGGCTCCGGACCGTGTAGCCGTCCGACTCACGGAAGCAGGTGAAGGACAACTCGTCGGGTTCGACGAACTCGTCCGTCATCGTCTCTCCGATGACGAGGTCAAGCGTTCTCGTCGGGCCGGGTTCCATGATGCGACCGGTTTCGTCGAGGCGAATGACGACCGAGACCTCCGGCTCCGGGCGCGCGAAGCTCCGAGCCGACGATGTGGCGTCGGCGAAGTCACTGACGCCAGCGGGGATCGCCAGGATGCTCTCGATGTCGCCGCGCACGCCTCGGAGAAGAAAGGACCCGTCGTCCGCCGTGAGCACCCAGGGCCCGCGGTGGAATCCCGTCACACCGACCCTTGCTTCGGCGACCCCGGCGCCCTTGGCGTCGATCACCCGTCCGCGGATGTCCGGCGCGGACGATAGAACGTAGTCGCCGCCCTCGGGAGTCCGCAGCAGGTCCCAGACCTGGATGTAGTCCGAGGCGACGTTCCTACCTCGGGGCCAGAACTCGTTGACGCCCGGAACGGTTGCCAGGCCGTCGAAGGTCACATGGCCCGCGGCATCGCTCTCGAAGACCCGGATTGCGGGCGTATGACCACAACCGAGCAGGTGCTCGAGCCGGAGTCCGACTCGGGGCCTGCCGAACTCGTCGACGAAACGAACCAGGCGGCGCTCACCGGGCTCCAGCTCCAGCGGCGACTCCGGGTAGCGGAACTCGCCGCGCGGCGCGTAGCCATCCGCGGTGAAGACGATGATCGGCGCCTCGTGCCGGGGCAGACTACCGCGTGGATACCGGACCCAACCATCGAGATCGGCCCTTGCGCGACCGAGCAGTCGCCGTGAGCCCGCGGTCGGAAAGCTCTCCTCGGCGTAGAGGCTCATCTCGGCTCCGGCGATCGGCCTGCCGCTGTAGGCGTCGATGATCTGGGTGACGTAGTGGCTCTCGTAGAGGTCGCCCCCTTCCCGACCGAGGACGGGCATGCAATCGGGGAACGGCCGGTCGCACTCCTCGACCCTCAGAACCTGAGATGAGAGCGTGGAGGTCAGGATCAGCGCGAACATGATCGGCAGGCTGCGACGCGCGAACATGCCGGCATCATGCCACGCCGCCGGCGCCGCGGGCCGACAATTCGCGCGCAACATGCCACGAATTGGAACGCGGGCGCAGGCGCCTCGCCTGGAGCCGCGGCGAAGGAGTTTATTCTTCGGCGGCCGCTCGCCGCCGGTGGAGGATGAGCACGGTCCTCGTGGTCGGCACCTCGCGAACGGCGCACGCCGCGACCCTCGGCTTCCACTGTCCGCAGGTCGAGGACGTCGTCGTCGGGGAAATGGCGCCGACGCTCCCAGCCGGGCGGCGCGCTGGGTTCACCCCTTGCATCCGCGACGACGTGGTCGACGGCGATCGACGGTCACGAGGGCCGGGGATCGTCTGCTCTGATGATGCCGATGCCGGAAGCCCTTCCTCGGCCTCATCTCGTGGCCACCCCGCGTAGGCGCCCGCGGAGCCGATCGAGGAGGGCAGGGGTCGCGACCATGATCGAGCAGCCGAGCAGCCAACCGGCCAGGACATCCGAGGCGTAGTGCGCGCCCGCGCAGACGCGCAGGGCGCCGATTGCGAGGCCCGCGGCGGCGGCGACGACGACGGCCCATCGTCCCGGTGCGAGGAGCCCGATCGCCAGCGTGAGCGCCGCGATCGTCGTCGCGTGTGACGACGGGAACGAGGTCGCGCGCTGGCTCTCGCTGACGACGCCCGGCAGGAAGGGGAGGTCGCAGGCCCAGGGCCGAAGTCGGCCGACCGCCACCTTGATCAGCAGGCATGCGCGGTTCGCGACGACCGCGGACGAGACGAGTGCGAAGGCCAGCCACCATGGACGCCGGAGCATCGGTGCGAGCAGGATGACCAGGCCGCCTCCGAAGACGAGCATGGTCCCGGGGCCTAGGCGGTGGAACCAGATGGCGGCGGTCCCGACCATGGTCCCCCTGGCGCAGGCGACGGCACGGATCGTCAGGAAGCGATCGAGATCGGTCGCGGCAACGACGATGGTCCCGACCAGCAGGACCACGAAGACGATGAGGGCGTGGCGGAATCGCAACCGGCGTTCTTCCCGGACCTGGTGTCGGGGGTGGAGGTGATGGAAGCACGTGCCCATCAGTCCGCCACCGACCGAGATGATACCTGACCGCGCCACCTGGCGTCGCCGACACGGCGTCGCTGTTACCTTCAGACCGCAGTCATGGCGGAGCGCCTCGGCTCGAAACGGTCTCCGAATCCCGGGCCGACCCCGACCGCGACGTCTATCGACTACAACTTCGCCATCGCGAAGGCCCTGCAGCTGACGATCGAGTGACTTCGGTGGCGCCGAGCTGGCCGCTCCGTCAGGTCGGGCCGGGGCGGAGCGGTTTGCTCGACATCGTGGCGGCGAGACCTCCGTAGTGGAGGCGCCCCAGCTCTTCTCGAGGCACGACGAAGGGCTGCACGAAGCCCCGGAACCAGGTCATGCCCGAAGAATCATGGCTGGCGCGGTATTCGCACGAGGCGTAGCCCGATGGCGGGGGAGCGGTGGTCGGGCGGCTCCCGGCCGCGGCGGGCGGCCCTGAGCAGTGCCTCGCCGTCGTCGTAGCTGCCGCCACGATGGACCCGGAATCGAGACGCGGATCGGCCGGCCTCGACCAGGCGGTAGCCGTCTCCCGCCCGCGGCGGAACGTCGTAGTGGCCCCAGGTGCTGGCGGTCCATTCGGACACGTTGCCGAGGATCTCGTGCAGGCCGAAGGGGTTGGGCGGAAAGCTCCCGCAGGGGACGTGGATCAGATGGCCGTCGGCCAGATCGTAGGCCGACTGACCGTCCTTGGCGAAGTCGATGAGGTTGACCATTCCCTTCAGCGATTCGCGGGTCGGGCCGGTCCACCAGGGGGTGACGGTTCCGGCGCGCGCCGCATACTCCCACTGTTCCTCCGTGGGAAGACGCATCCCCAGACGTCGCGCGAACCTGTCCGCCTCCTCCCAGGTGACGTACTCGACCGGCGAGTCGGGAGTCAGGTCGGCGCGGTCGAATCCGCGACTCCCGTTCTGCTCGACCTCGAACTCGGTCTTGAGGCGACTCTCGAAGCTGAAACGGGCCGGGACCTCGTTCATGAGGCGTGCCCACTGGATCTGGCTCACCTCGTACTTGCCGATGAAGAAGGGGTCGAGATCGACGAGGGTCACGGGGCTCTCGTCACCGCGAGCGAGAGGGTCATGATTCGCGGCCGTCGCATCCTCCGCCTGCGCACCGATCCTGCACGCGCCGCCGGGGAGAAGGACGAGGACCATCCCCATGCCCTCGGCCTGTTCGGCGTGTCCGCCCGTGGTTTCGCCCTCCCAGGGCGGGGCGGCTCCCGTCTCGAGGACCCAGAACTCCCAGAGCCCGGAGTGGAGGTCACGCCCCAGGGGGACGAGGCCCTCCTGCGGCTCGAGTTCCAGCCCCGGATGCCGTGCTCTGAGGTCGGCAAGACAGAGGTCCCAGGCATCCTTCCTCTGTTCGAGCGTCATCTTGCGGATCTTCGCGGCGTTCGAGCGTCGGATCTCCATCCTCTCGATCAGGTCCTCGAGCCCGGTCCTGCGGCGCAGAACCTTGAAGAGGGCGTCGTGCAGCTCCTGGTCCTCGGTGGACTCGAAGCGGAAGAGGAGGCGGTCGGTGAAGATCCCGAAGGCCAGTCCCTTCTCGATGTTCTTCTCCGTACCCGCGATGTTGCGCTCGAGGAGCCTGCGACGACTCGCCGGCAGCTCGCCATTCTCGAGCTCCCTGCGCCAGACGGCGACCGCGTGCTGCGCGGCTTCGAGCCCGGCGACCTCTTCCGGGAAGAGCTCGCGGCGAAGATCATCCTGACGCTTCTCGTCGCCGGGGCCGAGGGGCAGGGCGCGGGTCCGCAGATCGGCCAGCTCGGCGGCCCGCTTCTCCAATCGAGTGAGGAGAGCCCGGGCCCGTTGGAGCCACGAGTCGATCGCCGGGATCGTGCTTTCACGCTGCGGCCAGAGGTCTTCGGCCTCGTCTTCGAGGGCGGAGCAGATCAGGGGGTCGGCGAGCTGGCGGGCGCGGTAGGCCACCTCGGCTTCTCGTTCCAGCAGCTCCGTCTTCTCCCTCTGTAGCCTCGCCTCGTTCTCCAGGGCCTCGTTCGCCCGTTCGACAGCCGCGAGCCGCGCTCGTTCCGCTGCCGCTTCTCGGCGCTCGATCGCGGCCTGTTCGCGTTCCGTCCGGGCACGGTCCCGCTCGGCGCGCCACGCATGGATGCTCGCGGAGAGAGCGGCGACGAGAAGGACGAACGCGACCGTCGTGGCCGCGGCGATGCCACGATTGCGAAGCGCCCAGCGCCAGGTGCGCGTGAGGGCGCCGACCGGTCGCGCGTGGATCGGTCTGCGCTCGAGGACACGACGCAGCTCGTCGGCAAGCGCTTCGGCGCTGTCGTAGCGATGCTCCCGATCCTTCTGCAGCGTCGTCGCCACGACCACCGCGATGTCGGCGGAGACGTCGGAGCGGACCTCGCGCAGGGATGGAGCGTCGTCGTGCAGGATGGCGTGGAAGAGCTGCTCGCGCGTCGGAGCCTCGAAGGGGCGCCGGAGGCTCAGACACTCATAGAGCAGGACGCCGAGCGCATAGACGTCGGTCCGACGATCGACGCGTGCCCCGCTGATCTGTTCGGGCGCCATGTAGGCCGGCGTCCCGAGGAAGTCGCCGGTCTGCGTCAGCGTCGCCTCGTCGCCATCCTCCTGGAAGGCGATGCCGAAGTCGAGAACGACGGGGTCACCTTCGGGGGTGATCTTGATGTTCGAGGGCTTGATGTCGCGGTGGACCACTCCCGTCTGGTGGGCGGCGTGGAGAGCGCGTGCGACCCTCTCGACCATCAGCAGGACCTTCTTCTGGTCGGTCTCGAGGCTGCCGCTACCGGATTGGCTCGACGAACCACCCGAGCTTCCGGAAGACGTGATGCCTCCCGTCGTGATGAGTGCCGCGAAGGTCGTCCCCGCGTCGTCGCTGCGTTTCGCTTCGCGGAGGATCTCCGAGACCGTCCGGCCGGGGATGTAGCGCATCGCGATCCAGGGCACGCCGTCGAAGCCCACGTCGTGCATCGGACAGATGCCGGGATGGTCGATCTTCGCGGTGAGCGCCGCCTCGCGCCGGAAGCGCTCGACCATCTCCGGAGCCGCCGCGCCGATCCCGCGCAGGATCTTCAGAGCGACCTTGCGACCGAGCCTCTCGTCCTCCGCGAGCCAGACGATTGCCTGCCCGCCGCGACCCAGGACCTCGACGAGCCGGAAGCGCCCGATCCGTTCGCCGCCGAGGGTCGGGCCGACGCTGGTCGGCGGCTCGGTCGGCTCGGCGGGTTCGGGGCTTTGGCCGGTCTCGAGTAACTCGTACTCGCGGGCGATGGCTTCCCGGTCGTTGGGGAAGAGGGCGAGATAGTGGTCGAGCCCATAGGAACGTCCGGCGTCCCGGTCGGACCAGTAACCGTCGAGGAAGTCGGCCAGGACCTCGGGATCGATCTCCCGTGGACCGTCGCTCACCGCCCGCCTCGTGGGTCGGACTGGTCGACGAGATCGATGAAGACGGGGTCGTCGCGGAGTTTCGTACGCAGCCTCTGCCAGCGCTTGTGCACCGCCTCCTCTCCGAGGCCGAGGATCTCGGCGGTCTCGGCGGCCGTCTTGCCCTCGAGGCCACGGTGGATGAACAGGCGGCGGTCTTCCTGCTCCAGGGAGTTGATGCGCTCGACCAGGCGGTCGATCGACTCGCTGCGTCGCAGCCCCGCCGTGATCGACGTGATTTCCGCCGGGACCTGCGAGAGTCCTTCGGACTCGTGCTCGGGTGTCGGTCCGGAAGAGCCGCGCCGGCGCATGACCTCGAGGTAGACGTTGGAGGCGATCCGGAACATCCAGGCGCGGAAGGAGCCGGCACCTCGGGCTTCGAAGCGGTCGAAGGCGGCAAGTGCGCGCAACCAGACCTCCTGCATGAGGTCCTCCGGGCCGTAGCCTCCGGGCGCCGACCGTAGCCGTAGCCTAGCCCAGGCGAAGAGGGCGGGGGCCAGGCGCTCGTAGAGCCGGTTGAGACTCTCGCCGCCACCATCCCGAGCGTCCTGAACCTGGAATTCGGTCGTGTCCATGGCGGGGATTCTAACCGGATCGTCCGTCGATTGGCTCGGGTGAAGCCGATGACGCCACGGCGTTGACGGGCTTGCCCTGAAGGATCGATCCGGGGCTGCCGGTAACGGCGTCCACTTCAGTCCTCAAAGGAGTGTGACCTGCGTCGCCACAATGACTTGCGGTTGCCATGGTGGATTCGGTGAGGTTTCTTGTCCAGTTGGCGCCACGACCTTCATTCGTTCGCAGATGCCGAGGGACGTCTACGACGAACGGCAGAAGAACACAATCCGCATCCGAAAGGAGCAGTCGATGAAGACCCCGCTCAGCCTCCTCCTGATCCTGTGTGCCCTGGCCGCCGCCTTGCCCGCCCAGGAAGCGCTCTTCGTGGGCTACGATCCCACGGGAGCCACGAATCTCTCCGACCCCATCGGCGTCCAGGACAAGGCGCAGACCTTCACCTGCCCGCAGGCGGGTTTGCTCACCAGCGTCTCGGTCTACGTCGCGGCGGGGACCAACCCGACCGGCGTGCAGCTGCACATCCTGCCCACGACCAACGGGGTGCCCGAGCCCCTCGCCAATGCGCTCTTCAGCTTCACCTTGCCAGCGGGCTCGATTCCCCAGAGCCCCGGATGGGTGAACGTGGACGTCTCCTCCGCGAGCATCATGGGCAATACCTCGGACGTCTACGCCATCGCGCTGACCTGCGACAGCGGGTCCTTCACCTGGCGCGGCAACGGGAACAGCGCGAGCTACTCCGGCGGCACGATCTATTTCACCAACGCGGCCGCCGGTTTCCCGAACTGGCTGCAATCCCTGGGCGACCTCGGTTTCGCGGTCTACACCGAGTCGACGGCCGGCATCGTCGTGAACGACAACACCGAGTACTTCCAGGACTTCGACGGCCTCGCCTACACCGGCTTCAAGGTCGTTGGCGGCGTCTGGGAGCGCGGCACTCCGGCCCAGAACTTCATCAGCCAGGCTGCCTCGGGCTCGACCTGCTGGATGACCGACCTCGACGCCGACTACCCGCTCAACAACCTGTGCAGCCTCGTGAGCCCCGTGTTCGACCTCGGTCAGCTGGCCTTCGATCCGGTCCTTTCCTTCCAGGTGACCTGGAATACGCAAAGCTGGGATGACGGCCTGCGCGTCGAGATGGACCTCGGCGACGGCCAGGGCTGGCGGACGCTGGGCGATTCGAGCTTCTACAATTCCGCCGAGTCGTTCAATTCGGCCGGAGGACTCGACGGCATCTTCTGGGGCGGAAACACCTCGTCGAGCTGGCACGAGGAAAGAGTCAACCTCGCCGGTGCCGCGGGCCAGGGCAGCGTTCGGCTGCGCTTTCTCTTCGGATCGGACATCGCCCTGGCAAAGAACGGCGCTGCCATCGATGATATCCGCATCTCGGTGCCGAACATCGTCGTGGATTCGACGAACCCATACTGCGAGGGCTTCGAGGGTCATGCCGACGGTTGGACGAGCGAGTTCACGTCTCTCAGTTCCTTCTCCACCGTCGGCGCTCCCATCTGGGAAGTCGGCAGCCCCGTCGGGCCCGCTGTTCCGCCGTGGTCCGGAAGCCGCTGTGTCGCTACCGATCTCGATAGCAACTACCCGATAGCCTGCGTCGGCACCTTCACATCTCCTTCCTGCGACTTCTCTTCCCTCGCAAACGACCCGATGCTCGAGTTGGCGCTCTGGCACGACCTGAACATGACGAGCGGCGCCGATGGTGTGCGCGTCGAGGTCGATTTGAACGACGGCAACGGCTTTCAAGCTCTCGGGAGCACGGCGGACTGGTACGACGGCGTCTTGTCCGGCAACAACACCGTCGGCGGAGTCTGCTGGACGGGGCAGAGCAACGGTTGGCGCTTCCCGCAACATCGGATCACCGGCGCCGCGGGCAAGACGGGAGTGCGCATCCGTTTCCTCCTGGGCTCCAACACCAGCGTTGTCGGGGTGGGCGCCCTGATTGACGACGTCCGGATCTACGAGTCCACTTTCGCGGGTAGCGAGTCGTTGGCCGGGGACGACCTGCGCATGCAGATCGACATCGATGGCGAGCGGGTCGACGGTCTCGGCGACATCGGCGCGATGTCGCCCGGGCAGCAGATCGACGTGCTGACGCTGTCTTCGGAAGGTGACCTCATCGGCGGCGAGTACTACCTCGTCTGCGAGGTCTTCGCGACCGGCGCGACCTACACCAACGTCGCTCCCGACGTCTGGATCAGCCTCACGGGCTCGAGCATCCTTCTCGACGGCGGCGTGCAGGGACCCTTCTACGTCCCGCGCCAGCTCGGCCCCTTCGGCGAGGCTCATTCCTACTACTACGGGGGAGGCGCGGCCGGCTACTCCTGCCGCGTCCAGGCCCTGGTCTTCCTACCGTCGGCGGCGAACGGGCTCTACGCGTCGAGCGACGCCTTCGAGTTGAAGTTCAACTGAGCACCGGAACGGATCGTGTCGGTTGGAAGGGCGCGAGTCTCTGGACTCGTCGCCCTTCTTTTCGTTCCGGAGCTCTGCGCGAATCGAGGAATCGCGACTTCTTCAGGATTTCTGTCCAGCGCCGACGCAGGTCTTCATTCGTTCTCAGATGGGGACGCGCGCGAAGGGCGTTCCGCGACCGAACACACATGACCCCCCTGAGGAGAAGACGATGAAGATCACGATCAGCCTCGGCCTGCTCTTGGTGATGCTGGCCGCTGCCCTTCCGGCCCAGGAAGCTCTCTACGTGGGCTACGATCCCACGGGCGCCACGAATCTCTCCGACCCCGTCGGCACCCAGGACAAGGCGCAGACCTTCACCTGCCCGCAGGCGGGTTTGCTCACCAGCGTCTCGGTCTACGTTGCGGCGGGGAACAACCCGACCGGTGTGCAGCTGCACATCCTGCCCACGACCAACGGGGTTCCTGAGCCCCTCGCGAATGCGCTCTTCAGCTTCACGTTGCCAGCGGGCTCGATTCCCCAGAGTCCTGGCTGGGTCAACGTAGACGTCTCCTCCGCGAGCATCATGGGCAACCCCTCGGAGGTCTACGCCATCGCGCTGACCTGCAGCAGCGGGTCCTTCACCTGGCGGGGCAACGGGAACAGCGCGAGCTACTCCGGCGGCACGATCTACTTCACCAACGCGGCCGCCGGCTACCCGAACTGGCTCCAGTCCCTCGGCGACCTCGGCTTCGCCGTCTACACCGACTCGACGGCCGGTATCGTCCTCGATGACAGCACGGAGTACTTCGAGGACTTCGAGGGCATCACCTACACTGGATTCAGCGCTTCGGGCGGCGTCTGGGAACGTGGAACGCCGGCCCAGAGCTACATCAATCAGGCCGCCTCGGGCACGAAGTGCTTCATGACGGACCTCGATGCGAACTACCCTTCATCGGCATTCTGCTATTTGAATGCGCCCGATTTCGACTGCAGCCAGCTCACGGTCGACCCGGTTCTCTCCTTCCAGATCACGTATGCGACGAGCATCTGGGATGATGGTTTGCGCCTCGAGATCAACCGTCACGATGGCCTCGGCTGGCAGACGCTCGGTGATGAAACCTTCTACGACGCCTTCCGGAACAACGCCGTGGCGCCCTCCGGACTCGCAGGCCCGTACTGGGGCGCCGGGAAGGCCCGTCCTTGGCACGAGGAGCGCATCACCCTGAGCGACGTCGCCGGCCGCTCGCAGGTCGAGCTCCGATTCGTCTTCGGCTCCGACGGTTCCTACGCTCTCGACGGCTTCGCGATCGATGACGTCCGCATCGTGAACTCGACGATCGTCGTCGACGCAGCAAACCCCTACTTCCAGAACTTCGAACGGCCGGACGACGGCTGGAGCAGCTCCTTCTCGATCCTCAATGGGGCTTCGACCGCGGTCGAGCCCGTCTGGGAGCGCGGATCGCCGAGCGTGGGCGTCGCTCCCTGGTCCGGGCTCCGCTGCTACGCCACCGACCTGGATTCGTCCTACCCGAACTATGTCCTCGCGACCCTGACCTCGCCGCCCTGCGACTTCTCGGCGCTTGCGACCGACCCCATGCTCGAGCTGGCGCTCTGGCACGACTTCGCGACCTACTCCGGGAACGACGGTCTGCGCGTCGAGGTCGACCTTGGCGACGGCAGCGGCTTTCAGATCCTGGGAAGCACGGTCGACTGGTATGACGGCGTGCTGTCGTCCAACTACGGTGTCGGCGGAGTCGGCTGGATTGGCCAGAGCAACGGCTGGCGGTTTCCTCAGCACCGTCTAACGGGCGCCGCAGGCAAGACCGGCGTGCGCATCCGCTTCCTCTTCGGTTCCAACATCGGCGGTCTCGCCAGCGGCGCTCTCATCGACGACCTGCGGATCTACGAACCGATCTTCGCCGGCAGCGAGTCTCTGGCGATGGATGACCTGCGCATGCAGACCTACATCGACGGCCTGCGTGTGGACGGCCTCGGCGGAGATCACGCGATGACGCCGGGCCAGCAGGTCGAGGTGCTGACGCTCTCCTCCGACGGTGACCTCATCGGCGGCGAGTACTACCTCGTCTGCGAGGTCCTCGCGACCGGCACGACCTACACCAACGTCGCTCCCGACGTCTGGATCAGCCTCACGGGCTCGAGCATCCTTCTCGACGGCGGCGTGCAGGGACCCTTCTACGTCCCGCGTCAGCTCGGCCCCTTCGGCGAGGCTCATGCCTACTACTACGGGGGAGGCGCGGCCGGCTACTCCTGCCGCGTGCAGGCCCTCGTCTTCAATCCGGTGGCGGCGAACGGCTTCTACGCCTCGAGCGACGCCTTCGAGTTGAAGTTCAACTGAACCACTGCTCGGGTCGCATCGATCACAAGGGCGGCGAGTCCAAGGACTCGCCGCCCTTCCTTTCGTTCCGGTGCCGTCGTCGCGATCCGTACCGCCGTGATTTTCTCGGGATCTCGGTCCAGTGCCGGCGCAGATCGGCATTTGCTCGCAGAAGCGGACGTCGACGGTTGGCGTCCAGGACCATACAAGTCGTAAATCTGAGAGGCGAAACCATGAAGCACCTTCTCAACCTTTGTTTGATCCTGATGGCCCTGGCCGCAGCATCGTCGGCACAGGAGACCATCGTCGCGGAGTTCGACCCCAGCGGCATCTCGAACAGCAGCAACGCCATCGTCAGCGCGCTGGAACGAGCGCAGACCTTCACCTGCACTGCTCAGGGCACGCTCACGAGCGTTTCGATCTACGTGGGGGGTGGCAACAATGTCACGGGTACCGCCATGCTCCACATCCTGCCGACGATCGGCGGTGTCCCAGATGCGCTGGGGAGCGTTCTCCACAGCGTCGTCTTGCCGGTCAGCTCGATTCCGCAAGTTGCCGGTTGGGTCAACGTCGATGTCTCGTCCGCCAACATCCAGGTGAACGTCAACGACGTCTACGCCATCTGGCCGACCTGCAGTGGCGGCTACTTCGACTGGATCGGGAAATCGAACTCACCGAACTACCTCGGCGGCACGTCCTACTACCAGTTTCCGTCCGGAGGCGTGACGAACTGGACGTCCTTGTCTGTCGACTATGGCTTCCGGGTCTATACGGACTCGGGCGCCAGCCTTCCCCTCACGGACAGTGGGGACTATGTCCAGCACTTCGACGGCCTCGGCTACACTGGCTTCAAGGTCACAGGCGGCGTCTGGGAACTGGGTGTCCCGAATCACCCGACCATCAATGCGGCCGCTTCGGGCACGAAGTGCTGGGCGACGGACCTCGACGCGAACTATCCGAACAACGCTCTTTGCTACCTGGAGACCCCCGACTTCGATTGCAGCCAGCTCGCGGCCGACCCGGTCCTGTCCTTCCAGGTCGCGCACGAGACGAGCCTATGGAACGACGGCCTGCGCGTCGAGATCAACCGTCATGACGGTCTGGGCTGGCAGACGCTGGGCGATGCGACCTTCTACGACGCTTTCCAGAACAACGGCAATCAGACCACGGGGCTCACCGGCCTGTTCTGGGGCGCCGGAAGCAACGGCACATGGCGCGAGGAGCGCATCACGCTGAGCGACGTCGCGGGCCGCTCCCTGGTCGAGCTGCGCTTCACATTCGGTTCCGACGGGGCCTACGACGCTGCCGGCTTCGCCATCGACGACGTCCGCATCGAGAGCTCGACGATCGTCGTCGATGCCGCGAACCCCTACTTCCAGGACTTCGAGCGCCCGGACGACGGCTGGGTCAGCGCGTACTCGGTCAACAGCGGCTCCTCGACCGCCACCATGGCCCTCTGGGAGCGCGGGACGCCGAGCCTTGGCGCCGCCCCCTGGTCCGGCCTCCGCTGCTACGCGACCGACCTGGACGCGCCCTACGCCAACTACGTCACCGCGACCCTGACCTCCCCGCCCTGCGACTTCTCGGCGCTCGCGGTCGATCCCATGCTCGGGCTGGCGCTTTGGCACGACTTCGCGATCGTCGCCGGGAAGGACGGCCTGCGCGTCGAGGTCGACCTCGGCGACGGCAACGGCTTCCAGACGCTCGGCAGCACCTCCGACTGGTACGACGACGCGCTCTCCTCCAACGGCGGCGCCGGAGGCTACGGTTGGACCGATCAGAGCAACGGCTGGCGCTTTCCGCAGCACCGGATCGACGGCGCGGCCGGCAAGACGGCCGTCCGCATCCGCTTCCTCTGCAGCTCCAACATTGCCGGTATCGCCACCGGCGCCCTCATCGACGACGTCCGGATCTGCGATCCGACCTTTGCGGGCAGCGAATCGCTCGTGCACGATGACCTGCGCATTCAGGTCTACATCGACGGTGAGCGCGAGGTCGGTTCAGGCGACGCCTACGCGATGTCGCCCGGCCACGCGGTCGACATCCTCACGCTTTCCTCCGAGGGCGACCTCGTCGGCGGCGAGTACTACCTCGTCTGCGAGGTCTTTCCGACCGGCGCGACCTACACCAACGTCGCGTCGGACGTCTGGATCAGCTTGACCGGCTCCAGCCTGCTCCTCGACGGTGGCGTCCAGGCGCCCTTCTTCGTGCCGCGGCAGCTTAGCCCCTTCGGCAACGACCACGAGTACTACTACGCCGGCGGCGCGGCCGGCTATTCCTGCCGCGTGCAGGCCCTCGTGTTCAATCCGGTGGCGGCGAACGGCCTCTACGCCTCCACCGACGCCTTCGAGCTGAAGTTCAACTGAGCCACGCCGTCGGCGTCGTGATCTCGAAGGGGCGGCGAGTCTCGCGATTCGCCGCCCCTTCCTTCGCGCCGGATCGATCGAGGCGCACCAGATTCCGAGAAGGCGCCAATCGGGCACCTCGATGGGCCAGGATGCCAGATCGGGCCACTCGGGTCTCGGGATTGGTGACCGCAATGCGGGAGGTCGCTCCGGGGCCTTGGAGGGTTGACGTTGCGTGGCTGGATTCGACGACGCCGATCAGCGAGGCCGGAGGAGGATCTCACCGCCGTTCAGTCGGATCACGTACTCGCTACGCAACAGGCTGGCGAGCGAAACTCGTCCGCCATCCGCCCACACGGGGTCGGCGTTGCACAGGGATCCGAGCGGCATTCGGACCCCGTGATAGGCGCGCAAGAGCGGGGTCAGCTCGGGTGGGGTGTCCGCGGGACCGATCCAGAGCACGTCGTAGTCTCGAACGCCGTGAGTCGGGAAGGCCACGTGGACGCAGACCAGTCGCCACTTGCCGTCCGGTGAGAGCGCGTCATTGATGACTTCTCTCTTCGCGCCATCGACGAAGCTCCGGACGAGGTCTTCCTCGGTGCGTGGGTCAGCGGCATCCATCGGACGCCGGTCCTGACCGCGAAGGTCGAGGAGCCCCGTGCTCCACTGAAACAGGGCGCAAGCGATGACGCCGAGCACGAAGCAAGCGAGGTAGCCAGGAAGTCGACTTCGGTTCTTCATCTCGTAGGCTCACATCCCGCGGCCCCGTTCCGCGGCTCGCTGTTTCGAACGACGTCCTCAGGTGCGCGGCATCATTGATGGAATCGATCGCCTGACTTCGTGCGAGTGTCCGTCGTCGCGCTCGAGCGGCGACTGGCGAGTCGTCCGGGCCCGTCGGGATCAGCCTACTCCGCGGAGGGGAATGGGCCAACGAGAAGCGAGCCCCACTTCGGATGCGGGGACGCCGCCGGGAGGTCGCTTCAAGACCGGGAGGTCGAGAAGGTGCTGAGTAGCACCGAATGCTCGGTTCTGCCGCCACGCGGCCGGATGACTCGCCCGATCCAGGAACCGGTCCGGCCGAGTGAGGCCGATCGTCTCGTCGGCCAGCTTCACGAGGTTCGTGGCCGCATGACGGGTCGGGCCCGGCGAGCCGGGAAGGGGAGGGGCGGTCGGGGACGGGTCGCGACCTGCCCTGTCCCGCTGGGTCATGGTCGGGCAATCTGGCCGAAATCGCGGCAATCGGAGCTGAATATGCGCCCGGGGCCTGCGGATAGGGGGCCCCGGGGAGGGGAAGGCGTGCTGCCGTTGGCCGCCCGTTCCCGCTCGGCCGAGTTCACCTGATCCCTGCCCTATGGCAGGATCGGGCCAGGCATCCGCGGCCCCGTGGCCACCCAGCTTAGGACACGACCATGTTCTGTCACCATTGTGGCCAGCAGGCCGTGGACGGCGCTCGCTTCTGCAACCACTGCGGCGGCGGTCTCGTCACCGGCGGCGTGACGCCGCCTCCGTCGGCGACCCCGACCCCAGCTCCCGGCGGCACCCTGAGCGGCCACGGCCTCACCCGGATGGTGGTGACGCCGGCACCCGGAGCGGGAGTTCCGGGCACCTTCGGCCCAGGGCTCGAGGTCGGCTCGGTCATCCACGACCGCTACCGGATCGAGGCCTTCATCGGCGCGGGCGGCATGGGCATGGTCTTCCGGGTCGACGACCCGAGAAGCGGCGAGACCGTCTGCCTCAAGGTCATCCGTCCGGAACTCGTCGCCGGCTCGAAGGTCGCCGAGCGCTTCCGCCACGAGGGGCTCACGACGCGGAAGCTCCGCCACCCCGGGATCGTCGCCGTCCACGACGTCTACGTCGGCGACGACATCTGCTTCCTCACGATGGAGCTTCTCGAAGGACGGACGCTCCGCAGCTGGATGACCGAGCGCCGGCGCGCGGGCGAGGAGACCTCGCTCGAGACGGCCGCCGGAATCGTCGGGTCGATCCTCGACGGCCTCGCCGCCGCCCACGCCGCCGGCGTCGTCCATCGCGACCTCAAGCCCGAGAACGTCATGCTCCTGGGCGAGCCTCTGGAAGGCGACTACCGGGCGAAGATCATGGACTTCGGCATCGCCCGCTCGCTCGAGCAGGAGTCCTCGCTCACGCTGGAGGGCTCGCCGATCGGAACGCGCGGCTACATGGCGCCGGAGCAGGAGTTCGGTGGCGGCGCGGTCGGCCCCCAGGCCGACGTCTACGCCTGCGGCGCCATCCTCTACGAGCTGCTCTGCGAGATCGTCCCGGCCGGCCGCTGGCTCGATCCCACGAGGATCAGGTCGGACCTTCCGCGCGGCCTCGACGAGCTCATGAGCGGCGCGCTCGCGCAGCACCCTCGGGTGCGGACAGGGTCCGCCGCCAAGTTGGGTCGGGCGCTTCGCGACGCCTTGAACAACGCCCAGGTGGTGAAGGTCGAAACCGCTCCGGCGCCGGAACCCAAGTCGTCTGCCGCTCCGCCGCTCGTCATGCCCGACTGGGCCGAAGCCATCCCGGGCGATCCGCGTTCCGCCGAAGCCGGCGACCACGGCCTCGCCCGCGCCGTCCGCGACCGGAAGACCGGCATCGAGTTCCTGCTGGTCCCGGCGGGGACCTACCTGCGGGGCGCTTCTCCCGGGGACAAGGACGCATTTGCTGACGAGAAGCCCGCTCACGAGGTGAGGATCACGAAGCCCTTCTACCTCGGTCGTCATCCCGTGACCCAGGCGGAGTGGCAGCGGCTGACCGGAGAGAGCCCCAGCCACTTCCAGGGTGATCGCCGCCCGGTCGAGTGCGTCTCCTGGAACCGGGTGACCGAGGCTCTCGCGGGCACCGGACTGCGACTCCCGACCGAGGCCGAGTGGGAGTACGCCGGTCGCGCCGGCGGCACCGAGGCCCGCCACGGCGTGATCGACGAGGTGGCCTGGTTTTTTGGCAATTCGGGCGGCACGACCCACCCGGTCGGCGAGAAGAAGGCCAACGCCTGGGGCTTCCACGACATGCTGGGCAACGTCTGGGAGTGGTGCGCGGACTGGTTCAAGAGCGACGAGTACGAGCGCTGCAAAGGAGGCGTTGCCGACCCCTCCGGTCCGACCAAGGGCAACGTCCGCGTGCTGCGGGGCGGTTCCTGGTCCCACTTCCCGGCGTGGTATCGGCTCTCGGCCCGCACCGGGCGCGATCCGACGCTCGGGAGCATCGTCGTCGGCTTCCGTGTTGCCAGGACGCCTTGATTCCCTTGGTTCTTTGCCCTCTTCCCTCTTCCGAGTCCGCCGCCGTAAGGCGGCGGCGCGTTTTCGAACGCCGCTTCTCGTGACCGATCACAGTCTCCGGTTGAATGAACCCGCTGCCGTCGTCCCGGTCGGCGGCCTTCTGAACTGGCTGCCGCCGCGTTCCGTCCTACCACCTCGGTCTCGGCTCCCGATCGGGCAGCGCCTCTCGACCTCCCGAGGGATCTCGTCGAGACCCGGCCCCTCGACACCTTCTGATCGCCCACGGCTCGACGACCGGCATGGGCCCCGTTTGGCCAGGTCGGACCAGACAGGATGGTCGACTTGAAGGCCGGACCTCGGCGGGACTCGTCGCCGAGGTCGCGGCACTCCAATCGAGGCAATCTCAATTCAACGCGTGTGTAGCGTGATCGCGTTCGTGATCCGCAGAGGCCCGCTGCCATCGAAGATGAGTCCTTGCAGGGTCATCGTGATCGGGAAGGGCACGCAGGGGCCCGTCGCCGACCAGGGCGCGGGCGTCGAATAGAGCAGGCCCGAGCCCGGTGCGAGCAGGTTGTTGGTGAAGGTGAAGAGCACGGGGTTCCCGACGTCGAGCAGGTGGGGAAGGAAGGCCATGTCGCCGCCGGCGAAGGGTATCGCGAAGGACTCGGCGGCACCCGGCACGCCCAGGTAGCCCCAGATGATGAAGGGGCTGATCGTTCCCGGGACCGGGGTGTCGACCGCGATGGTCGCGATGCTGCCGGCATCGACCGTGACGCTGCGGGTCAAGCCGCCGCTCGTTCCGTTGAAGGTGAGGACGTTCGCCATCGAGGTGGTGCCAGCGTAGCTCGGACCGGGGTCCTGGTTCTGGAGCTCGAAGCAACCCATGTCGATGCCGCTGCCGACGATGCGGGCGTTGCCGTCGAGATCGCTCGTCGGCGCGCCAGGGCCCGCGATGCCGGTATCCACCGCCGGCGAGCCCGCCAGGAGCGAGAAGTCCTCCGTCGTCGGATCTCTGAAGCCTGCTTCGAGGCCGACCAGCAGGTCGGTTGCGGAGATCGCCGGGCTGTAGATCGGTGCCCCGCTGAATGTCGGCACCATGAAGCCGTCCCGCAGCAGGCAGTTCTCGATCGTCAGCATGTCGTTGGTTGCCACCGCCACGACGTTGGTGGTGTTGCCGGAAATGACCGTCGAGCGGAGGTGCGAGTGCACCGGTACGAAGTTCGTGTCGACGAGGTTGACGGCGGACGAGCTGGGAGAGCTGACGTTGACGTTGCCGGCGATCGTCACCCTCTCGAGCGTGGATTCGTCGTCGAGGTAGAGGATGTTCACGGATGCCGTCGAGTTGCCGGCGATCAGCGAATCCTCCAGGAAGTTGCCCAGATCCCCCACCATGGCCAGCACCGGACCGCCGAAGTGGGTGCTGTCGACGATGCGACAGCCGGTGATCCTGGCCGCGCCGTCGGTCTCGAGGAAGACGCTCGTCGCGGCGTCGTTGTCGCGGAATTCGCAGTCCTCGATCAGGACGTCGCCGCCGAGGGTCAGGGCATCGACGATCTTCGACACCACATAGGGGAATGCCACGACGAAGTTGCTGTTGAAGTCGTTCATCGCGAAGAGACTGCGCCGGATCGTGAGCGTTCCCGCTGCCGTGCTGACGCCGCCGCCGATGTTGGCGGCGCCGAAACTGGCGGTTCCGGTGACGCCGACGATCTCCGAGTCCTCGATGAGCAAGTTCCTGGCCGGGCGGAAGTCCACGCCGTAGCCGACCGATCCCGTGATGCGGACCGAGAGCAGATCGAGATCGACGCCGAAGCCGCCGACGATGCCGGCGGGGCTGCCACCGACGATCTCGAGGTCCCGCATGACCGTCTTGCCGCTCGCCCCAGAGCTGAGCATGAAGCCCACGCCGGAGCCCGCATGGATCGAGGTCAGGTTCATGCCGGCACCCTGAAGAGTCAGGTCCTTGCCGACGATGAGGAGGTTCTCGGCATAGACGCCGGCGGCGATCTGGATCAGATCACCGCTTCCGGCCGCGTCGATCGCGGACTGGATCGACGGCGTCGTGGCGCTCGGGACGAAGTGAGTGGTCTGGGCATGGGCGGACAGTGCGGATGCCGTCAGGAGGACGGCCAGCAAGATGGTTCTGTTCATGTCGCGGAGCTTCCAGTGGGGGTGTATGAGCCGCCGAGCATCACGTTCCGGACGCGCCCTGGCAAGGGACTTCCATTTCGCGGGCCGGTTGGCGGCGAGGTGGCGCGGTCGTGGGCAGGCCGACCGCCGCCTCCGATCGGGCCCCCGCGGGTCAGTCGTCACCGAACGGAGATCGGCGCCTCCTGCGGCCCGTCCGAACCTGCCCGCGGCTGCCCGAGCCCGGCTTGGCCGGAGGTGCCTTCGAGGCACGAATACAGACGACACCGCCGAGGGCCGACAGCGCGATATCGCCGGGCCCTTGGTGGGCAGAACTCAAAGAGACTGCCCTCCAGAGCTGCCGGTGCCACCGCCGATGGCGCCGCCCGAAGAACTGTGCTTGACGCCGTACCTTGACGCCGTACTTCGTTCGACTGGAGCAAGCAGGTCTGCAGAACGATGGCTCGGTGCGAAGGTTCAGCGGAACACCGCAGCCGACGAGAGAGCAACCCGCGGGACCTCGCGATGGCTTCTGCTCGCCGCGCGACCTGAACGTCCCGAGAAGGCCGACGTCGTAGGTCGTTGCGGCTCGATGCTCCCCGAGAACGGAACTTCCAGGACGACGTGTCATGGAGACGGAACGAGGGCGAAGGAGGGGCCGAATCGGGATGAAGTGGTCGCGCGAGTCGCGGGGGGCGAGTCTCGTGGAGTCCGACTTTTCGTCGCGAAGCGAAGCACAACACGGGCGCACACTGGGCCTTCAGCTTCGAAGCGAAGGCACCCTGCCAGGTCGAGCCCGGCAGGGCGCTCTGCTTCCGAGCTGGACCTCGGAAGTTCCAAAGTGGAGGTGGCGTCGCTCTGATCGAATTCCGCTCCGCTCAGCGCGCATGCAAGGTGATGGCGTTGGTGATCTCCAGCGGCCCCGTGCCGTCAGCGATGAGCCCCTGCAAGGTCATCGTGATGGGGAAGGGGGCGCAAGGACCGGTGATGGACCAGGGGGCCGGCGTCGAGAAGATCAGCCCCGAATTCGGCGTGAGCAGGTTGTTTGAGAAGGTGAACAACAGTGCGTTGCCGAGATCGACGAGATGTGGCGTGAAGGCCATGTTGCCCCCGGCGAAGTCGATCGCGAAAGAGTCGCCTGACCCGGGTACTCCGAGATAGCCCCAGAGAATGAACGGAGACATGATGCCCGGGGTGGGGGCGTCGACCGAGAGCGTGCAGGTGCTCCCGGCATCGACCGCAACGCTGCGATTCACGCCGCCGGTCGAGGCATTGAACTTCAGCACACCGCTTGCGGCTCCCGTTCCCCCAAAATCAGCGCCGGGGTCGAGCATCTGCAGTTCGAAACAGCCCATGTCGACCTGGGCTCCTGCCGTGCGCGGATTGCCGTCGATGTCGAATGGTGCAGGACTGAGAGATGGCGAACCGGAATCGACACAGGGCGAACCTGGGCGCAGTCGAAAATCGCCGGCGAGCGGGTCAACGAACGCGGGGTCCAGGTCAAGGACATTGACCAGACCTGAGGGGGGAAGAACTCCTCCGCCGACCTGCCCACCTTCGAGCAACGAGTAGCTGACTCCAATGCTCAAAGGGTCGATACCGTCGATCGTCAAGTTGCCGATGAAGTTGTTGCTGAAGATTGAGTTCGCGATCTGCGTGGCTCCGCCACCGGGTTGATAGAAGAGAGGTCGGGTGAAGAGAGCTTCTCGGCAGGTGTTGGATGTAACCGTGCAGTTCCTGATGTCGAGCCCCCTCAGGTGATCAAGATCCAGGATCCGACTGAATGGCCATGCCGGATCGCAGTAGTTCCGAACGATGAGACAGTTGCGAAGCTCGACCATTGCACCCTGAGGATGCGCAGTTCCCAGGCCCTCCAGATTGATGGTCGTCTTCTCTGCGAGGTTGTTCGTGAAGCGACAGTTTTCGATCCTGACGATGTTCTTCACGACTCCGAGGATGGCGCTGCCATCGTTGGTCACGTTGCCATCGAATGTGCAGTTGTCTATCAGCGTCGTGACGGGTGGGGCGGTGTTGCCGACATCGGTGGGGAAGATGTCCAACCCGCCGGCCAAGGTGCTCGTGACGAACGGAGTTGAATCCCCTCGGTTGTTCTGAAACACGCTGTCGGTGATCTCGGCACCCTCCTGGCAGAGGATGCCGATGCCTTGAGGTGTTCCCGCGAGGATGCCGGAATTCGGCTTCGGAAGGTTGTCTCTGATCGTGCTGTGTGCGACCTCGAGTTTTACCGGAGTGGTTGGCGATCCATAGGCTGCGATGCCGGCGCCGATGCCCGCGCTGCAGTTGCGCACGACGCAGTTCTCGAGGCTGATCGTGAAGGGTGTGAAATCCAGGCTCATCCAGGCGTAGACCCCACCACCGTAGGACCTCAGGCCTGTCGTTGGCGTGCTGAATGGGAATGCCGACCCGTTCTCGATCGTCAGGTCCCGGAGCGTCGTACGACCGGCGCCAGGATCCAGGATCTCGATGCAACGGTCCTGGGCACCCGAGCCATCGATGAACGTGACACCCGGGCCGCTTCCCTGAATGGCAAGGTGTTTCCCGACGATGTGCAGGTTTTCGACATAGGTGCCGGGTGGCAGATCGATGGTGGCGCCGTTCGGAGCCGCGTCGATGGCGAGTTGGATCGTCGAGAATGAACCGGAACCATTGACGGTGATCTGGCCGCTGATCGTCGACGACAGCAAGACCAGAGCAAGCAAGGCGTGATGGGGTCTCATGGTTGTCCTCTCGGGTGCTGGAACGTGGATGATAGTGCGGTCATCCTCTGTGGTCCACCATCCGGGGCCGAAGTCAGCCGTCCTTTACCCTTCTCCAAGCCGGGGTAAGTCGGAGTCTGAATCGGCCCGGGTTCCCCGGAGACCCTCTCTCTCGGAAGAACGGGACTTCCGAGGCGAAGTCTCCGGAAAACGAAGACAGCGAGCGGAGGAAGGACGGATTCACGGCCAGGGGGTTGCCGTAGGCGCGCGGGCGAGTCCCGCGCCGCTCGGCTCCATGCCACGCGCCGAATCGCAGCACGAGCGCACACTGTCGCTTGCAGCGCCAAAGGCAAGCCGCCCCGCCAGGTCGAGCCCGGAAGGGCGGTTCGCGTGAGAGCAGGACCTCGTGAGGTCCGAGGTGGAGGTGGCGTGGCTCTGTTCGAAACACTCTCCGGCGTGGATGCCACCTCTCCTCGGTAGCCGACCGGAGGATCACTGGCCCGACCGACCCGCCCTACGACTTGCCGGTCTTCTTCTTGGCCTTTGGCGCCGACCGTCGAGGCGCGACCTCGGCGATCGCTCGGAGGGCGCGGTTGACGGCGTCGGCGGTGGGGAAGAGCTCGGCTACATCCGGTTCCAGGACCACAACGTTGGCGCCCTCGGCGTAGCGCGTGGCGTACTTGCCGCGCTTGCCCTTAGAGAAGTCGTACTCGTCTCTCATCTTCGAGTTCATCCTGCGGACTCGCGTTTCTTGTGTTCGCTTGCCGAGATGAGCCGGATGCTCAGCGCCCGACGCCTCCCCGTCGCTCAGTCGTCGTCAAGGTGCAGATCCGGGTCCATGCTGCCGTGCAAGACGCGCTGGATGACGACCGCGTCGTCCCTGACGGTGTAGAAGGCGAGGTGGCGAGAGATCAGCAGCGACCGATGGCCGGGCCTGATGTCATCGCGGCACCGGCCTCGCTCGGGCTCGTCCCGGCAGGTCCAGAGACCGCTCTCGATCAGGTCGAGGTAACGATCGGCCTGGGTCTCGCCCCAGGTCTTGAAGCTGTAGACCCAGATCTCCCTCAGGTCCCTCTCGGCGCGCTTGCTGACGAGCAGACGGCGCATCAGGTCGAGGGCAGTCCGGCATCCTTGCGAGCCTGGCGCTTGATCTCCGCGAGATCCAGAGGGCCGGCGACGCCGCTCAGCTCGCCGTCCTCGAGCGCCTTTCGCACCGCCTTCATCCGCGCCTCGCGATCTTCAAGGAGGCGCAGGCCCGAGCGAATGACGTCGGTGGCGTTCTTGTACCGGCCGGACTCGACCTGCTCCGACACGAAGGCGTCGAAGTGGTCACCCAGGATGAAGGACGTGTTCTTGGCCATGCGAGGCTCCGTGGTTGCTTCGGAAGAATACCAGATCATGGTATCTGGATCAACCTCCCGGTCGCGGAGGCGCCTCATCGGCCTCGCCGAGACGGTCGAAACCCGCCCCGCTGGAACCGTCTCCATGTCTTTGATCACGCTGCTCTCACACCTTCTGGTCCTCCTCGACCCCATGCTCATCGCGACGCTCGTCGATGAAGCGGACCATCACTTCTGTCGGCGGTCGAGCTCCGCCTGGGCGAAATACGCGGAGGCTTGGCGAAGGATCAGGTTGGCGCGCCGAAGCTCGCGATTCTCGCGCTCGAGTTCCTTCACGCGCTGCCGCTCGGCAGTCGTGACTCCGTCACGACTGCCCCCGTCCACCTCGGCCCTCCGCTTCCACTTCCGAAGCGTCTCGGCCGAGCAGCCGATCTTCGCCGCGATCGAGCAGATCGCCTCCCATTCGGAAGCGTGCTCGGCCCGATGCTCCATGACCATGCGGACGGCTCTTTCGCGAACCTCCGCCGAGTACTTGCTCATTCTTCCCATGACGACCATTCTCCCAAGAGAAGTGGTCTCCGGGAAACCCGGGCCGATTCATCCCAGACGCCCCTTTGTGGGCTGAGAGGAGGCTTCGATGTGGGAGCCAAGACGTGATGAGGGCTGCAGGCCGGCCGAGAGTCCGAGCAGAGCCACGCCGTCTTCTCGCCGCGTGAGTTGAACTTCCGAAAATGACGGCGGTCATAAGTCATTGGGAATAAAGATCTCCCGAAAGCGGGACGAGGTGGGCGAAGTCCCGAGAAAACGGAGAGAGAGAGCGGAGTAGGGGCGGCTTCGGGGCTCGATGGCGGCCCTTGTCGCGGCGAGCAAGTCCCGCTTGATGAGTGCCATCGCGTAGGTGCGAATCGCAACGTGCGCGCATCGTGGCGCTTGCAGCGCGAAAAGGAAGCCGCCCTGCCAGGGGTGATCCGGCAGGGCGGTTCTTGTTGGAGAGGGGTTCGTGAGAACCCGAAGTGGAGGCGGCGTGGCTCTGTTCGAAACACTCTCCACTTCAGCCGGCCCACGCCGTGGAAGGCCGTGCCTTCCGGCTGCGATGGCAGAATCCCCGCTCCCGCGGCCACCGCTCGCGCGATGCCGGCGGTTCAAAGCGACCCAAGAACCGCTGCGAGCTTCTGAACAAGCCCGTGAGCCAAGACGTTGGCGGCGACCCCCTCAAGGACCGACCTCACGGATGACAAGCACTCTCTGACAATCGTTCGCTTCGGCTTGGGCGATTCGAGCTGAGCCTGGGCCGACTCGATGTCTGCAGTAAGCTCCTCGCGCCGGTTCTGATCGAGTCCTAGTTGGTCCATCGCAGCTTTGATCTCTTCGAGTACTGCGCGGATCTGTCCGGTTCGTTCGCGCTCAATGTGAACCGACTGTCTCGATCCTTCGCTGCCCTGGGCAATGGCAGACCCGGTGACCGGGGCGTTGATGTTGAGGATGTTGATGACGTTGGAGGGGAAATGGTCCGTAGGCTTGTCCGGATGTCTCTGTGCATCCTCTACTTCCCGCACACCATCATGCGTGATCCCGATCATTCCGCCGATAGCGCGCGGTTCGATCAACCCTTCTCCGCTGAGATATCGGCAACTGAGACTGGTGGTGTCTCGGTCAAGTCCCAGCTCTGTTCCGAGTTTCCATTGATCAACCAATTTCATGGGATCGCCATTCGTGATCTCGTAGAGGGCGGCGAGCAACCTGAACCTCTGCTTGTCCTTCTCGTTAATGTCCATAATCACTCCAAGTACTGGTGCTGACGCAAGGCTCTCTCGCTTTGTTCGGAGGCGAGGACTCACATGCCTGCGAACTCCGTCTTGATCGCCTAATCCTCGGCGAAGTAGTCCTGATCGATCTGTTTGACCTCGTAGATCTCCGTCGTCGAAACGCCTACCCCGAAGTCGATCATGAGGCCGGCGAGCTCGGTCCCGTCGATGAGGACTACCTTCGCATCGATCGTGCTGACATAGGCGCGGGCCTCGGCCGAGAACGTCGAGGTCGTGATGAAGACGCCTTTCTTGGCCCGCTGCCCGTGGAGCGCGCCGACGAATTTCTGGATCTCCGGCCGCCCGACCGTATTCGAGTCCCACCTCTTCGCCTGGATGTAGATGGCGTCGAGGCCGAGGCGGTCTTCTTTGATCACGCCGTCGATCCCCCCGTCGCCGCTCTTGCCGACGGATCGTCCCGCGTCGAGCTGGTTGCCGCCGTAGCCCATCTTGACCAGGAGATCGACGACGAGCTGCTCGAAGAAGCCGGGGGTCCGCGCCTTGATCTCGGCCAGAAGATCATTCGCGAGCGCGTCGCGGAGCTCTCGGTGGGCCGAGTGGAGTCGCTCGTTCGGCGTTTCGGGCTCGTCGGACGGCCCGACGACTGATTTGACCGGAGAAGACGCGCCGGAGCCCTTCCGGCTCGATTCGACGAATTCGACGAACTCCGGAAATCGCCGGAGGTAGGTCACATTGATTCGTTCCGGTCGCTCCGCGAACACCTGACGACCTCGCTCGGTGATCCGGAAACGGCCGCGCATCGGAAGTTCGAGGAGCCCCGCCTTGCACAGGTAGGACTTCGCCCAGCCAACCCTGCTCCGGATCACGGTCATCTGGCCGCTTGGAAGTCGCTCTTCCCGCTCTTCCTCGGTCAGCCCGAAGCGGTTGGCGAGCACGGCGGTCGCATCCTTGATCGGGTGCAGCTGACCGTCCGCGGCCAGCTCCAGCAGCGGGAGCATGCAGGTCTGGTAGTCGGGAATCGTCATCGCGTTGATCCGGGATCTCTGCCTGAGAGCCTGAGCCCAGATCGTCCACGTCGTGGAGCCCGTTGTCAATCCGGCTGCGGCTTCTTCAAGTCGAGCGCCTGCGCATAGGTGGAGACCCGTAGACCGCGAAGCACCCGCTCCCGAACGCATTTGCCTGACGGCCGGCCGGGTGCGAGGATGTCGCGGCGGCGTGCGGTATGACGCCGACGACGTCTAACTTCGCGCCAAGCACGATCACGACCAGGGCTGCAGACCTGGTTGAGCTGGCTGCGACCTTCCTTCCTCTACACGCCTGAAATCTTATCTCCGGCCAGCGGAGCCCCCCGGTCGAACGATCGGGGGGCTCTTTTCTCTTCGTCTCATGCGGCGCGGCATCGCACCGGGATTGAAAGGGCATCATGACCCGACAGAATGCCTCATCTCGCCGTAGCGACGCGGTGTCGAGCGGCATCGATCGTTTGAGGGGCTCGCCATGAATGATGTGTCCGCTCTGCGGGAGCGTGAGAAGGAGCTTCGCTGCCTCTATCGGGTAGGTGAAGCCGTAGCGCATCGCGAGGAGGGCATCGAGGTCGTTTTCGAGCAGGTCCTGGCGGCCATCCCCGCTGGTTGGCTCGATCCCGAGAAGACCGCGGGGCGCATCCGATTCTTTGGTCGCGACTACGTGGGTACGGGCTTCGACGAGCGCTCCCCGATCATCAGCGAGCCGATTCGTCTCTGGGGTGTCCCGGTCGGGGCGGTGGACGTCTCCCGTCGCATCGAGAATTCCGAGCCAGACGATCCGAGCTTTCTGACCGAGGAGTCGGTCTTGCTCGGGAGTATCGCCGAGCGCTTGAGCGGCTTCCTCGAATGGAAGCAGACGGAACTCCTGGGCATGCGGGTCCCGGCCCGTCCGGAGCATTGGCGTTGGCGCGAGGAACAGGCGCGGCTGATCGCAAGCCGGATGGACGCCCAACGATATGCCGTGAGCGCCCTGTTCTTGGGAGGTAGCACCCAGGGGGGCGCTGCGGGACCGGCCAGCGACATCGATCTCTATGTCGTCTTCCACGGCGACGATCGGCAGCGGGGAGAACTGATAGCCTGGCTCGATGGCTGGAGCCGTTGCCTCGCCGAGATCGCCTACCGTCGAACGGGTTACACCTTCGAGACGGGCCTCCTCGACGTTCACTGGCTGAGCGAGGAACCCGGCCTCTGGAGCCGGGGGGAGATGCAATCGCTCGCGCTGGGTGTGGGCTGAGTAGGCAACCCAGGCGGGCGGTGGCTTTCGCTCGCCGCGGAGATTGCGCTATGCCGAGGGGATGCCGCCCGACCTCGATCTGTGCGGCCAGCCTACTCTCGCTCCACGGAGACCTTCTCGAGCTCGTCGAGCCTGAACATCTCGTCTTCAATGACGACCACGCGGTCGCCTGCAAGCCACCCGTCGGCGGTGTCCGCGTCGAGATCGTCGACCTCGAAACGGCTGCCGTCATCGAGGACGATAAGGCGCCCAGCGTACTTGATCTTCTCGATCTCTCCGGTCGTGTGCTGGCCGAGCCCGAAAACGCGCAGGGCCCAGGTGCCCAAGGCTTGCTTCTCGCTCTCGGTCAGCTTCGAGACTCCGGCGGCAGACTGCTCCTCGGGCGTCATGATCTTGTCGAGTTCCATGGAATGCTCCTACCTACCTCGGCGCGGCACTCGGGGGCCGGCTAACGGAGGAATCTGAGCCGAGCCGGTTCCAGCGGTCAACAGGCGCTTGTGTTCGCCAGGTGCCACCACGGCTGTTCAGGACTGGACTACTGGGACCCCGCCGGTACGATCCTGGACACCGGCGGGGGAGTCCGCAGGATCGATCTGGCGCAACGAGATTCGACAGCATGAGCAGCCCGAAGGCCCGGCACGTCCGGCAGTTCCAGTCATTTGGCGAGGCCAGCAACTTCCTCTGGGCGATCGCCGATCTCCTCCGCGGCGACTACAAACAGCACGACTACGGCAAGGTGATCCTCCCGTTCACGGTGCTCCGCCGCCTCGACTGCGTCCTCGCCGACACGAAGGAGAAGGTGCTGGAGCGGCACGCCAAGCTTTCCGGGGGCGACATCAAGAACCTTGGACCCATCCTCCAGCGGATCACCGGCTTCAGCTTCCACAACACCTCGAAGCTCGACTTCGCCCGGCTCCTCGACGATCCGAACCACATCGGCGCGAACCTCCTCGCCTACATCAATGGCTTCAGCGCCGACGTCCGCGAGATCCTGGTCGAGCGCTTCAAGATCCCGGAGCAGATCACCAAGCTCGACGACGCCAACATCCTCCTCCTGGTGGTCAAGCGCTTCGCCGCGGTCGATCTCCACCCCGAGGCCGTGCCCAACCACATGATGGGCTCGATCTTCGAGGACCTGATCCGGAGGTTCGCGGAGCAGTCGAACGAGACGGCCGGAGAGCACTTCACGCCCCGTGAGGTCATCCGCCTGATGGTGAATCTCCTCTTTGTCGAGGATGGGGGCATCCTCCGGAAGAAGGGGACCGTGCGGACGCTCTACGACCCGGCCTGCGGCACGGGCGGCATGCTCTCGGTAGCCCAGGACTACCTCCACGAGCTGAACCCCGACGGCGGCCTCGTCGTCTTTGGCCAGGAGCTGAACGACGAGTCCTACGCCATCTGCAAGGCGGACATGCTGATCAAGGGGGTGAACCCCGAGAACATCCGCCGCGGCAACAGCTTCAGCGAAGACGGGCTCCGAGGCGAGAAGTTCGACTACATGCTTTCGAACCCGCCCTTCGGCGTGGAATGGAAGAAGGTCGAGAAGGCGGTCCGTGACGAGCACGAGAGCATGGGCCACGCCGGGCGTTTCGGCGCCGGGCTCCCGCGCATCAACGACGGCTCCTTCCTTTTCCTCCAGCACATGATCTCGAAGATGAAGCCGGTAGAGGAGGGTGGCAGCCGGATCGCCATCGTCTTCAACGGCTCGCCGCTTTTCACCGGGGACGCGGGCTCGGGCGAGAGCGAGATCCGCCGATGGATCATCGAGAACGACTGGCTGGAGGCCATCGTGGCCCTTCCGGACCAGCTCTTCTTCAACACCGGCATCAACACCTACGTCTGGCTGGTGACGAACCGAAAGCCTGCCGAGCGCCGCGGCAAGGTCCAGCTCGTGAACGGCGTCGACCGCTTTCAGAAGATGCGGAAGTCGCTCGGGAACAAGCGGAAGGAACTGGCCGTGGAGCATATCCTCGAGCTCTCGCGCATCGTCGGCGAATTCGAGGAGGGCGAGGCCTCGAAGATCTTCCGGAACGAGGACTTCGGTTTCCGCAAGATCACGGTCGAACGGCCACTCAAGCTCTCGTTCCAGGCGTCGCCGGAGCGGATCGAGGCGCTGAGAGAGCAGAAGCCGTTCCAGAACCTCGCCAAGAGCAAGAAGAAGGGCGCGGCTGGCCAGAAGGAGATCGAGGAGGGCCAGGCGCTCCAGGAGGCCATTATCGCGGCCCTGGCGAGCCTCGACCCGAAAAAGGTCTGGATGTCCCGCCCGGCCTTCGAGAAGGCGCTCAAGGCCGCGATGAAGGCGTCGGGCGTCACCGTTCCCGCGCCGGTGAAGAAGGCGATCCTTGGGGCGCTCGGCGAGCGCGACGAGGAGGCCGAGGTCTGCCTCGACAAGAACGGCAACCCCGAGCCCGACACCGACCTTCGGGACACCGAGAACGTCCCGCTCTCGGAGAAGGTCGAGGACTACGTTGCCCGCGAGGTGCTGCCGCACGTGCCCGACGCCTGGGTGGACGAGTTGCGCGAGAAGATCGGCTACGAGATTCCCTTCACGCGGCACTTCTACAAGTACACGCCGCTCAGGCAGCTCGCCGAGATCGAGGCCGACATCCGGAAGCTGGAGGATGAAATCCAGGGGATGTTGGGGGAGGTGCTGGCATGACGAGCGACTCGGCGTGGCATGGGCACTTGCCAGAGGGATGGACGACGCGTCGATTCAAGCACGCGGCAAGGATTCGCGGCGGCCAGGTCGATCCGAAACTCGGACCGTACCGCGATCTTCCGCTTTATGCCCCGAATCACATCGAATCAAACACGGGGCGGTTGCTCGGAATCGCAACAGCGGCCGAACAGGGAGCCGAGAGTGGCAAGTACGTCGTTGAGGCCGGCGACATCATCTACAGCAAGATCCGCCCGGCCTTGAGAAAGGTCGCGATTGCGCCGCAGCGTGGGCTATGCAGCGCGGATGTGTATGCGATTCACCCTGCAACCGGCGTGACGGCGTGGTTCCTGTACTGGGCGATGCTGACCGAAGGATTCTACCGCTACACGCTGCTTGAATCAGACCGAGTTGCGATGCCGAAGATCAATCGGGAGTCGCTGGGGGAGTGCCCAATCCCGATCACAGATGAGAGTAGGCAAGACCAAGTAGCTTCCTTCCTCAACCACAAGACCGCCGCGATCGACGCCCTGATCGCGAAGAAGGAGCGGCTGATCGAGCTGCTCCAGGAGAAGCGGCAGGCGCTCATCACCCAGGCGGTCACCAAGGGCCTCGATCCGAACGTGCCGATGAAGGACTCGGGGATCGAGTGGATCGGGGAGATTCCGGCGCATTGGACACTGATCCGACTCAAGTACGCGACGCCTGCGATCACGGTAGGAATCGTCGTGAGACCCACGGATCACTATGCCGAGTCTGGTGTCCCCGCGCTCCGGTCCTTGAACATAGGGCCGGGCACCATCCGGGGCGAGGATCTAGTTCACATCCGAGAGGAGAGTCATCTCGGGCTACTCAAGTCGGCAATCTACGAAGGGGATCTCGTAGCAGTTCGTACGGGCCAGCCAGGGACGACAGCCGTTGTGCCACCCGAGCTTGACAACTGCAATTGCATCGACCTCATCGTTATCCGGAAAAGCGATGAATTCGACTCTCACTACCTCTGCTATTTGATGAACTCGCCGGTAACGGAGCGACAGTTCGTCGAAGGCTCTGATGGTGCAATTCAGAGGCACTTCAACATCGAGACTGCCAAGGGCCTTCTCGTCGTGATGCCACCCCGGGAAGATCAGCATCGCCTTGTCGATCGGATTCGGGTGGACACCGCCGCGGTTGATAGGACGATCAGGACTTCACGTGACCTGATTCGTCTCCTTGCGGAGTACCGCCAGGCGCTGATCACCGCTGCTGTCACCGGCCAGATCGACATCGCCGAAATGGAGGCCGCCGCCTCATGACCCCCGCAGGCTACAAGGAGATCAACTTCGAGGACGCGGTCGAGCGCGATCTCCTTCAGTCCGGCGGCTACGCGCAAGGGAGCACCAAGGGCTTCGATCGCACGCTCGCGCTCTTTCCCTCCGAGGTCCTCGCCTGGATCGAGTCGAGCCAGCCCGACCTCTGGGCGCAGCTACGGAAGGACCACGGCGCGAAGCTCGACGCTGGCGTCATTCAATCGCTCACGAAGACCCTTGCGCAGCGCGGCGCTCTCGATGTTCTCCGCCACGGCTTCAAGCACTACGGCAAGAAGATCGACATGGCGGTCTTCAAGCCCGCGCACGGCCTGAATCCCGAGGTCGAACGGCGCTACTCCGCGAACCGCCTCGTCGTCACCCGGCAGCTGAAGTTCAACCCGCAGAGCGAGGAGAGCCTCGACATCGTCCTCAGCCTGAACGGCTTGCCCGTCGTGACGATGGAGTTGAAGAACTCCCTCACCGGCCAGACCGTCTCGAACGCGATCCGCCAGTACAAGAACGACCGCGACCCGCGGCTGCCGATCTTCCGCTTCAAGGAGCGGGCCCTCGTCCACTTCGCCGTCGATACCGACGAGGTCTTCATGACCACGAGGCTGGATGGCAAGACGACTCGGTTCCTGCCCTTCAACCGCGGCGTCGATGGCGGTGCCGGGAATCCCCCGGCCGAGCCCTACAAGACGGCCTACCTCTGGCGCGAGGTGCTGGCGCGCGACAGCCTCCTCGACATCCTCGCCCGCTTCATGCACCTCGAAGTAAAGGAGGAGGGGGAGGGCGCGAAGAGGCGGAAGAAGGAGGCTCTGATCTTCCCGCGCTACCACCAGCTCGACGTCGTCCGGAGGCTCATCCGGAGCTGTCGCGAGGAGGGGGCGGGCGAGCACTACCTGGTCCAACATTCCGCGGGCTCTGGGAAGAGCAACTCGATCGCCTGGACGGCCCATCGCCTGGCCTCGCTCCACGACGCCGGGGATCGGAAGCTTTTCGACTCGGTCATCGTCATCACCGACCGCCGCGTCCTCGACAAGCAGCTCCAGGACACGATCTACCAGTTCGAACACAAGCAGGGCGTCGTCGCACGCATCGACAAGAACTCGAACCAGCTCGCGGAGGCGCTCCAGGACGGCACCGCGATCGTCATCACCACCCTCCAGAAGTTCCCCTTCGTGGCTGAGAAGGTGGCCGATCTGCCCGACCGGCGCTACGCCGTCATCGTGGACGAGGCGCATTCCTCGCAGACCGGGGAATCGGCCCGGGCGCTCCGCGGCGTGCTCGGGGCCAACGCGAAGCCTGAGCCCGCCACGATGGTCGCCGAGCCGGGCGGCACCGAGGCCCAGGAGGACGAGCCCAGCCACGAGGACGAGATCAACCGGATCATGGAATCGCGAGGCCGGCAGCCGAACCTCAGCTTCTTCGCCTTCACCGCGACGCCGAAGGCCAAGACCCTGGAGGTCTTCGGGCGCAGCGGCCCGGACGGGCGGCCCTTGCCCTTCCACACCTACACCATGCGGCAGGCGATCGAGGAGGGCTTCATCCTCGACGTCTTGAAGAACTACACCACCTACCAGACCTACTACCGGCTGGTGCAGAAGGCCGCCGAGGACAAGGAGGTGAAGAAGGCCGAGGCCACCCGGGCGCTCGCCCGCTTCATGAGCCTCCATCCCCACAACATCGCCCAGAAGGTCGAGGTGATCGTCGAGCACTTCCGGGCGCATGTCCGCCACCGCCTCGGGGGGCAGGCGAAGGCCATGGTGGTGACCCGTTCCCGGCTCCACGCCGTCCGCTTCAAGCTGGCCTTCGACCACTACGTCGAGGAGCAGGGCTACCACGACCTCCGGGCCCTCGTCGCCTTCTCAGGAAGCGTCATCGACCCCGACGGGCCGAAGGAGCCCTTCACCGAGGTCGGGATGAACGACGGCATCCAGGAGAAGGAGCTGCCGGAGAAGTTCTCCTCGGCCGCCTACCAGGTGCTTCTCGTCGCCAACAAGTACCAGACCGGCTTCGACCAGCCGCTGCTCTGCGCCATGTACGTGGACAAGAAGCTCTCGGGCGTCCAGGCCGTGCAGACGCTCTCGCGGCTGAACCGGATGTACCCGGGCAAGGACGATGTCTTCGTCCTCGACTTCGCCAACAGCGGCGAAGAGATCCAGTCGGCTTTCCAGCCCTTCTACCAGCAGACCACCGTCAGCGAGCGGGCTGACCCGAACCAGCTGGAGGCCCTACGCCACGAGCTGGACTCGGCCCAGGTCTGGCACGCGAGCGAGGTCGAAGCCTTCGCCAAGGTCTTCTACCGCCCGAAAGAGAAGCTCACCGACAAAGAGCACGCCGAGCTCCATTTCCACCTCCAGCCGGCCGTCGATCGCTTCGTCCACATCGAGGACGAGGAGGAGCGAGAGAAGTGGCGTGGCAAGCTCCAGTCCTTCGTGAACCTCTATGCCTTTCTCTCCCAGGTCATGCCCTGGACCGATCGCGATCTCGAGATCCGCTACAGCTTCGGCAGGCTCCTCCTGAAGCGCCTGCCGCGCGAGCAGGACGGTCGCTACGATCCCGAGGGCGAGGTCGATCTCCACTTCTACCGTCTGGCGCGGAAAGGGGAGTCGAGCATCGTGCTCGCGCGCGAGGATGGCGACGTGAAGGGGCCGACCGACGTCGGCACGCGGAAGGAGGAAGACCCGACGGTTCCCCTATCCGAGATCATCGAGACGCTGAACGATCGCTTCGGCACCGAATTCACCGAGGCCGACCGCCTGCTCCTCGATCAGGTCATCGAGGACGGTAAGGCCGACGCTGGTGTAGTCGAGCGCGCCAAGGCCAACAGCTTCGACAACTTCGCGCTCAGCATCCGCTCGACGATCCAGGACCTGATGATCGACCGCCTCGACCGCAACCAGGGCATCGTCTCTAAGTTCCTCGACGAGGAGGACTTCAAGCGGGTGGTCTCCGAGCACGTGGCCCGGCGGATCTTCGAGGATGTTCAGGAGCAGGCCTCATGACCGTAGTACGAAACCCGCTCACCATCATCGGTGCCTTCGCGGCGCTCGCCGAGATCTTCGGTACGATTGTCCTGCCAAAGATCTCCGAGCACAATCAATCGACATACATGTGGTTCCTAATTGTCTTTCCGTCTGCTCTCGTGCTGCTCTTCTTTGTGACGCTGAACTTCAATCACCGCGTCCTCTATGCCCCTTCCGATTTCAGGGACGAGTCCAACTTCTTCAGGAGAATGCACCCATATCCGTTCGCCGAGAAGGTGCGAGAACTGGAGTCCGAGATTGGCGAGCCTGTTCGCCAAGAGGAACCAAGAACAGGAGAGCCAAGTCCTGGCACGGTCGAGGAGGCAACCTCAAAAGAGCCGAGTCCCAACGCGTCGAAGTCGAGATTGCAGGAGTATCTTCTACTTGAGCGACTTGTCGTTGACGACATGGCGACCGAGTTCGGAGTTGCGCCTGTTCGAGACGTGGAATTTCGCAATGGTCAATCGCGCAGCCGGTTCGATGCCTGCTTCCGAGATGAGTACGGTGCTGCGCTTGTTGAGGTCAAGATGATCACAGGCCCTCAGTTCGCGCGCCGGTTGCGGGATTCCCTTCAACGCATCGGCGAACAACTGAGGTCGATGTCGCGCGACGACCTAACGGAGACTCGACTTGTTCTGGCACTCGTTCATGATCTCCCTCGGGATCGAGCGAAGGAAGTGCTTCGGCGCGCGATCGTCGAGGTCGAGCGATTGCCTATCCTGGTCGAGGTTCGAATGTACCGCGCCTCGGACCTATTGCGAAAGAATGGCGAAAGTACCTGAAGTCGTCACGCCAATCGTTGAATAGTCCGGATTGACAAGGCGGTCAGCGGCCGCATTCGACATTTCCTTATGCGCTCTCATGCTCTTCGCTTGCTGCCAGCTCGCGGAGCAGAAGGAACAGCCTGCTGAAGCTCTCGATCTCGGCTTCCTTGTTCAGCTTGAAGTTCTCTGACATGGCCTTCATCGCCCCGAGAAGACACATCGCCGCGTGGTTCACGAAGAAGTCGATCTCCTCGTCAGTTGGACCAAGGCGAAACCCCGCAATCTCACCGCTCTCGACCACGAAGTGCTTCTCAAGATCGCGTGCGGTGGTGTGGATCGATCCGCTCAGATGACGGTAGGCGAGGTCGTACTCGTCCAATCGGTCGCAGCGGCGCGCCCACTCGTACGCGCTCACCTTCTTGAGCCCCTTGGCTTCGATTCCTTGAATGACCTTGTCGAGATCCTCCTCGGTATGCTTCGTGTCTGCGGAGAGGCCGCGCTCCTTCACCGTGCGCGCGAGTTTGAGGCGTTGGATCTCGTCCTGGTTGAGGAAGTCGATGAAATACTCCTCCGATAGGGCGCAGCAGATCATCGGGTGCACGGCCTCGATCAAGATCCGCAGCATCGCCCGTGTCGGAGCCCAAGCGCCACGCTGCGCCAGAAGTACAAGGCAGTCGAAGAGCTCGATGATCCTCGCGAATTGCGCGGCAATTTGGAGTCCTCGGTAATCGCTCGTTGGAATCGAGCGACCGCTGATCAACTGAATCGCCGCACGATTCAGAGATTTGATACAGCCGAACAAGGCGGCGCGCCGTCGGAGGTGCTCGTCTTCGAAACGACTTGCTGCCGCGCCCAAGTAGCCATCGGCGTCAAAGAGGATTTCGTCGGCCATCGGTGGTCTGCTCAGCGACAATTACTTCTCCCCATCGACGACAATTAGAACTCCCCACGCCGCGCCGTGACCCGAAGTTGTGTAAGCCCTTGACTTCGCTTGGCTTTGCGGAGGTCTCGGGTGGTCACGGATCAACAGGTGAGGAAGCTGATGGAGGAGATGACGAAGCACGGCCACGTGGGCAAGGCGGCGCTCCGCGCCGGGATGGACCGGAAGACGGCGAGGCGGTATCTGGCGGCCGGGAGCCCGCCCTCGGCGCTGAAGGCGGAGCGGAGCTGGCGAACCCGTAAGGACCCCTTCGCCGCGGATTGGGAGACGATCGTAGGGCTCTTGGCGACGAGCCCCGAGCTCGAGGCGAAGACGATCCTGGAGCATCTCCAGGAGAAGAAGCCCGGTCGCTACGAGGACGGTCAGCTGCGCACGCTCCAGCGCCGCATCCGTCGCTGGCGGGCCGAGTCGGGGCCGCCGAAGGAGGTCTTCTTTGCGCAGGCTCATCGCCCTGGCGAGGCGCTGCAGACGGACTTCACTCACGCGAGCCGGCTCGGGATCACGATTGCCGGGGAGCCCTTCGACCACCTGCTCTGCCATTCGGTCCTTCCGTACTCGAACTGGGAGTCGGCGACGAGCTGCGTCTCGGAGTCGATGCCGGCCTTGAAGCGCGGCGTGCAGACCGCGCTCTTCCGCCTGGGCAGGGTCCCGGAGCGCCACCAGACGGACCACTCGACGGCGGCAACGCACCAGGATCTCGGCAGCTCGAAGGGCCGGTCCTTCAACCTGGAGTACCTGGCCTTCTGCGAGCACTTCGGGCTCGAGCCGAGGACGATCGGCGTCGGGAGAAAGGAGCAGAACGGGGACGTGGAATCCCTGCATCGCGCCTACAAGAACCGGCTCGCGCAGCGACTCATGCTGCGGGGCAGCCGCGATTTCCCGTCGGTGGAAGCCTACGAAGCCTGGCTCTGGGAGGACTGCCAGCGGGCGAACCGGAATCGCAGCGCTCGCATCGCGGAGGAGCTCCAGGTGATGCGTCCGCTGCCGGCGAGCCGGCTCGCGGAGTACTCGGAGATCGAGGTGACCGTGACCTCGGCGAGCACGATCCGCGTGAAGCGCAACACCTACTCGGTGCCGTCGCGCCTGATCGGCGAGCGCGTCAAGGTCCGGGTCTACGATGTGCGGATCGAGGTCCACTACGGCGGGGCCTTGCAGCTTCGCGACGATCGCCTGCGCGGCGAGGCCAAGCACCGCATCAACTACCGGCACGTGATCAGCTCCCTGGTACGCAAGCCCGGGGCCTTCGAGCGCTATCGCTACCGGGAGGATCTCTTTCCGGGTCTTGTTTTCCGCCGCGCCTACGACTGTCTTCGGGAATCGATGAGCGACCGCGAGGCCGACCTCAATTACCTGCGCATCCTCGAGCTGGCAGCGAAGACGACGGAGGTAGGAGTCCTGGCCGCGATCTCCGCCTGCCACGCGAAGGACGAGACACCGAGCATCGAAGCGGTCAAGGCGAAGATGCCCAGCAACGCTCCCGTCATCCCGACGCTACCCGAGATCGAGGTCGATCTGACCGGCTTCGACGAGCTCCTCGGCGGCTGCGAGGAGATGATCGGATGAGCGCAAGAGAATCACGACCCGCGATCGGCGTCCTCTTGAAGACGCTGAAGCTGCCGACGGTGGGGGCGTCCTACGAGGAGGTGGCGATGAAGGCCGCCGAGGACGGCTGGACCTTCGAGGTCTACCTCGCCCACCTCCTCGAACTCGAGGTCGAGGAGCGCCGGCGACGACGGGTGGAGCGAAACCTGAGGCGATCGGGGCTGCCGTCGGAGAAGACGCTCGCGTCCCTGGACACGAAGTGCCTGCCGACGAAGGTCGCGAGGCAGCTGCCGACGCTCTGCGCCGGCGGTTTCGCCGAGCGCGCCGAGAACGTCCTGGCCTTCGGCAATCCGGGGACCGGCAAGAGCCACGTGGTCTGCGCCATCGGCCACGAGCTCGTCCAGCGCGGACTCGAGGTGCTCTTCGTGCCGACCTTCAGGCTCGTGCAGAGGCTCCTGACCGCGAAGCGGAACCTCGAGCTGGAGGTCCTGCTGCGCCGGCTCGATCAATTCGACGTCGTCATCCTCGACGACATCGGCTACGTGCAACAAGACCGCGAGGAAATGGAGGTGCTCTTCACATTCCTCGCCGAGCGCTACGAGCGTCGCAGCGTGATGATCACGAGCAACCTGGTCTTCTCGCAGTGGGACAAGATCTTCAAGGACGCGATGACCACCGCCGCTGCCATCGACCGGGTCGTCCATCACGCCACGATCCTCGAACTCACGGGCAATAGCTACCGCACCGAGACGGCAAAGGCGCGCAACGCGAAGGAGGCGAAGGCATGACCGATCCTCGGCATCGCTCCCCCCATGGGGGGAGCCGCCCTGCGGGCGGCGAGAACCGAGCCCAGGTCAGGGCTCCGCCCTGACCTGGGTCCCCTCGGACCGAACTGACGTCGGCCGCCGTGGGGAATTCTAATTGTCGTCAGTGGGTCGGGGTAATTGACGTCAGGCAGACGGGGCTGATCCCGAGGAACCCCGCGCGGGTCCTTCGTCGAGCGATCGCGCCGCCGCCTGCGCCGCGGGCCCTGAGCGAAGCTGAGGTCGATCGCCTCCTCGTCGTGCTGGACGGTGCAGGCGAGAGAGACCGGACGCTCTTCCGCCTCATGCTCAACACGGGCATCCGGCTCTCGACGGCGCTCGCGCTCGATGTCCAAGACCTCGACCTTCAGGGCGGCGTAATTGCGATCTGGATGAAGGGCGATCGGCGGGAGCGGATGGCGATCGAGCCCACGGTCGCGGCCGAACTCGGGGCCTTCATCGGCAAGCGCCAGCTGGGCCCGGTCTTCTGCGCGCGGGGCGGCACGAGGCTCGGGGCGAGGCAGGCCCAGAGGCGGTTTCGGGAGCTGGCCGCGGAGGCCGGGATCGGGGCGGGGGCGAGTCCGCATGCGCTCCGCCACACCTATGCAACACGGCTCTACGCCACGAGCAAGGACATCCTCGTCGTCAAACTGGCCCTGCGCCACAGGAGCATCGAGAGCACTGTCATCTACGTCGGGTAGCCGATCACGACCGTCGTCGTCGGTTCGATCACGTATCATCGCCAGGCGATAGGAGGTCCGGTCCATGACGAAACTCACTCCCATCGTGCCACCCGGAGACGCCAGCCTGTGCGAGTGGATTCTCAGTGAGTCTGAGGTCGCGTTCGACCTCGCGTGGGGGCTGCGGGGATTGCTGAAGAACTCGGTAGTACTTCGCAACGGCTCAGATGCGACTCGGTACAACTGGCCGTTCCTCGGGCAGTACGCGTTCGGCCTGCTCGTCGGCAGAGACGGCGCGGCCGGCGTTGTCATCGAGTCAGTTCCTGCGGAAGTCGGTGTCATAGTCGGACCGCGGCCGAATGCGAGCGTTCAGGTAGACCTTCTCCCCAGCGGCACCACCACCGGATCGACGTGGGTCGAAACGACCCGGAAGTCTCTATCCCTGTCACCGTCCCAGGTCGCGCTTGTCGTGCCGCTTCGCGGGAAGTTCCGGACTTGGGCTGATTGCCACCGGCTGCTGACGGACGACGATCGCGAGTTCATCGCATGGCAGATCCTCTGCGTGGCAATCGCCCTCGAAGAACTCGTGCTGCCGACGGGTGCAAGAGGCCGCAACCTGATCTGGAATGCGGACGAGTACAAGGACACTCTCGAGATTGGCGACACGGAGCTTGGCATCGTTTGGAACGGAAAGCTCTCGTCCAAGACCGGAGCATGCTTGCGCGCGCTCCACACCCTTAGTTTCGAATGCCAGAAGCACGTCGCTTGGCATCCAACGGTTGCGAAGTTGGTTGATCACCTCACGACTCCGACGGCACCAGAGGTCCAGCGCACGAGCCGCAACCGCGTCAAGGATGAGCCAGACCGATTCGAGAACTCCGGAGAGAATGCACAGTACTCTGGGGCGCGTCGAGGGCACCGCGAATCGTACCATGGTCTACAGCCCGAAACGGCTGTCGATCGCCTTAGTGCACTGTTGCGCACATCGTTCGGGAAGTCTCCGAAGGGGAAGGCTTGGCTCAAGAGCTGGATCCACAACCGGGACAGCCATGTTCTCTTCGGCCTGCTCGCGAATTCGGGCGAGAGAACCGAAGACGCATGAGAATCCATAACTGACTGCTTCGCCGATGCCTACAGCCGGAGCATTCGCACACATGAGAGTTCGTGGCGAAATCCAGCACAGGGGGCAAGCCGACGGAGGTCGTCGGCAATCCCTTGGCGGAGGACGCCATGCAATTCCTGCTCTCAACCGGCCAGGTCGCCCATGACCTCGGCATCCCCGAACCCCGTCTCAATGATCTGATCCGCCGCGGCAAGATCGACCCGCTTCCTCCGGTCGTGGCTGGCCGCAGGCTCTGGTCCGCCGAGCATGTCGAGGCTGCGCGCCGAGCGCTCGCGGAGGCCCCCTCGCAGTCCACCGACGCGGAGGCCACGCGATGAGGCAGCTCCACGACAAGCATCTGGCCGATCTCCGGCGATCGGGGATTCGCGAATCCTCGTTCGAAGCCTGCGGGCTCTACTCGGCAGATGCCGAGGCCGTCCGCGCCATCTCTGGCATGAACGTCGGCCCGGGCCTCGTGTTCCCGTATCCCGAGACGGAGGGTGAGACGGGCCGTCGCCTGGAGCGCATCAAACTCGATCATCCATCCGTTGGGGCAGACGGCAAGACGATGAAGTACGCCTCGCCGCGCAGGGAGTGCTACCCGGAGGCGAACCGCCTCTACATCTGCGCCCTCCTCGATCGCGAGATCCTGAGCGATCCCACGGTCGAGCTCTTCATTACCGAGGGTGAGAAGAAGGCGATCAAGGCTTGCCAGGATGGCTTTCCGACGATCGGACTCTCGGGCGTCTGGAACTGGAAGGCAAAGGACGAGAGCGGGCGCTCCCGCCCAATCGAGGACCTTGGAATCGTCGATTTCCGCGACCGCTCCGTCGGCATCGTCTTCGACTCCGATGCTGCTTCGAACGAACAGGTTCGGCGGGCCGAGAGGGCCCTGATGGAAGAGCTCGCTTGCCGAGGCGCACGGCCCTTCATCGTGCGTCTTCCGGCGCCTGGACGAAACGAGCGCGCGGCTTTCGGTGCCAAGTTCGGCCTCGACGATCTGCTCGTGGCGCGCGGCCCGAAGGAGCTTCGATACTTGGTCGAGTGGAGCAGGAATCCGCTTCCGCTGGGCTGCCGATCCGTAACGGTGCTCGAATACCAACCGCTGCGAGAGCGTCCGTGGCTCATCGATGGGATCTGGAAGGTGGGCGACTGCGGCTTCTTTGCGGGCGCGCCGAAGACGAAGAAGTCCCTGCTTTCCCTCGATCTTGCCATCGCCGTGGCGACGGGACAGAGCTTCCTCGGGCGCGAGACCACGAAGGGCTACGTGATCATCGCTGACGAGGAGACGAACTACCAGGAGTTCCGGGTGCGGCTCGAGCAGCTCGCAGCGGGACGTGGACTCGCCCTCTCGGATCTCGACCGGATCAGCTTCCTCGAGAAGGGGAAGCTCCGTCTCGATACGCCCGCCAGCGTCCAGGACCTCCATGCTCTTTGCGCCCTCACCGAGCCGACCCTCCTGGTCATCGATCCCTTCGTTCGCATGCACGAGATGGACGAGAATTCCAGCCAGGATGTCGCCCCCATGCTCGGTCGACTCCGGCAGGTATCGAACGCCTATGGGCTCTCGATCGTCGTGGTCCATCACGCGAAGAAGAACTCGACCGGCAGCATCGCGGACTTCATGCGCGGAAGCGGTGACATGTACGGATGGCTCGACGCCGCGATCCTGTTCGCCGCTGATGACGATCAGGTTCAGCTGCGCTTCGCCTACCGCTACGGTGCTGCTGCAGCGGACATCGTCATTCGCCTCGATTCTCAGCCCGGCCAGCTGCGTTGGGACTTGAACCGGGAGGTAGACCCCGAGGAGTCCGTCGATGCCGCGCTACGCGACGAGCGGCGACTCCTCGTAGCACTGGCTGAAGGCCCGATGAAGAAGACCGAGGTCCGGGAGTTCCTGAAGAGGTCGGGGGCCTACTCCAGCGCCCTGATCGATTCCCTCGTCGATCGCCAGCTGGTCCTCGTGGAGAAGGCGGAGAGCACCGGCGGACGGCCGGCCGAGATGGTCGCGCTGACCGACCTGGGTCGAGACTTTCTATCTGACGATCTTTCCTCCCCTAAAGGGGAGCAGGAAGTCCTGAAGTCGGAAAGCGAGGACTTCGTCCCAGGCGGCCCCTGTAGCCGCGGCGTCGCCTTCTCCGACTCCGCTTCCGCCCTGGCGGGCTCGCGCTACGTCAAGAAGGCTCCGAACGGGGTAGTCGAGGGGCTCGGTGCCGGCGCTGGGCCCGGGACCGGCGAGGTCAATGGCGACGATGGTCGCGCCAGCGAGGAGGAGGCGCAATGACCGCCTCCATCTGCCCCCGCTGCCAGGGGAACTGTCGCCCGAGCGCCCACGGCTTCATCCGCTGCCCTGACTGCGCCTGGGAGGGCCGCGAGACCGCGACCGGCGACGGCGAGGCTCGCGCTGCCGGAGTCCTCGTGGTCGAGCGGGTCGTCTTCAACAGGGCGAAGTCGGCGGATGCGTCGAGGGGCCTCCTCGGCTTCGTCACCGCACATCTCGTCGGCGGTCTCGTGCTCGACAACATGGCGCTGCGGCGCACTCGAGACGGGCGCCGGATTCTCACCTGGCCGTCGCGTCGCGATGCGCTTGGCGGCGAGCATCCGCACTTCCGCCTCCCAGGCCCGCTCCAGGTCGAGATCGAGCAGCAGGCCATCGCGATGCTTGCGCCACGGTTCGGGGCAAGGCCGGGCGAGGGAGGTCGGCCATGAGCATGGCGCCGCATCTCGTCGAAGTCGCGCAGATCCTCGCCGAAGGTCTGCTTCGTCTCCATCTCCAAGAGCAGCGCCGGAGAATCCGTTCACGTCGAGAGAAGCGCCTTGATGTCTCGCGCGAGTCGAGCGGTCATGCCACGCACGAGTCCCGAAACGGAGACGAAGAATGAACGACACCGTGCTGGCCCAGCTCGCCGACCTCGAGGACCTCGATCGCAAGGGCCTCCTTGAGCGATGGCGGCTTCTCTTCGGCAAGGAGCCGCCCGGCTACTCGACCGCGATGATGCGCTCGCGGCTCGCCTACCGCGTCCAGGAGCTGGCCTTCGGCGGCCTCTCCGAACTCACGCGAGCGGCCCTCCACCAAGCCTTGCCGGAGGGCGAAGGCGGCGATCGGAAGCTCCGGCGGAGGAGGCCGGTGGACGGCATGCCCGTCGCCGGGACCCGGCTCGTCCGCGAGTACCAGGGGAGGACCTACGACGTCGTGGTGACCGACCAGGGCTTCGAGCTGGAGGGGCGGCCCTACCGCTCGCTCTCGGCGGTCGCCCGCGCCATCACCGGCACGCGCTGGAACGGTTGGGCCTTCTTCGGCATCAAGCGCCAGGTCGGCGGGAAGGGGGCGCGATGAGCCAGAACCCGGTCGCGAAGGTCCGCTGCGCGATCTACTGCCGGACCTCCTCGGACGAGCGGCTGGGGATGGAGTTCAACTCTCTCGAAGCGCAGCGCGATGCCGGGGAGTCCTACGTCCGGAGCCAACGAGGTCAGGGCTGGGTGGCGCTGCCGGAGCACTACGACGACGGCGGATTCTCGGGCGGAACGCTGGAACGGCCGGCGCTCGCGAGGCTCATCGCGGAGGTCGAAGCCGGGCGCGTCGATGCCGTCGTGATCTACAAGTTCGACCGTCTCTCGCGCTCACTGGTCGACTTCACGAACCTCGCCGAGTCTCTCGCGAGCCACGGCGCCCGGATCGTGTCGGTCACGCAGACGATCGACACGGGCACGTCGATGGGCAAGCTCATGCTGAATGTCCTGCTCTCCTTCGCCCAATACGAGCGCGAGATCGCGGGTGAGCGCATTCGCGACAAGATCGCGGCCTCGAAGCGGAAGGGCCTCTTCCTCGGCAGCACGCCGGTCTTCGGCTACGACATCGACCGCGAGCGTAAGCGCCTCGTCGTGAACGCGGAGGAGGCGGCCCAGGTCGTCCGAATCTTCCGCCGCTTCCTCGCGCTCGGTTCTGCGACCGCCATCGCAGGCGAGCTGAACGACGCCGGACTTCGGACCAAGAGCTGGACCACGAGGGCCGGGAAGGCGATGGGTGGCTTCGCTTGGAACAAGGCCCACGTCTACCGCCTGCTCTCGAACCGGATCTACCTCGGCGAGATCGTCCACAAGGACGAGCACTTCGATGGGCAGCACGAAGCCATCGTCGAGCGCGAGCTCTGGAACGAGGTCCACGCCGTCCTCCAGAACAACCACCGCGCCCGCGGCAACACCAGCCGGAAGAACTCGCAGGCGCTGCTGAAGGGCCTCATCCGCTGCGGCCCCTGCGGCAGCGCGATGTCCCCGACCTTCACGAACAAGCGCGGGAAGACCTACCGCTACTACTCCTGCCAGAAGACCAACAAGGTCGGGCCCCACGCCTGCCGGGTCGGCACCGTCCCCGCGGGCATGATCGAGGAGGCGGTCCTCGGCCAGATGCGGGCCCTGCTGCGCTCGCCGGAGGTCGTGGCCGAGACCTGGCGCGAGTTGCGGACGAGGGCGGAGGAGGAGCTGGGGCGGCTCCGGGCGCGCCGTGTGGCGCTCCAGGAGGCCCAGGGCGGGGCTAAGGACGGTCAGGTTGAACTGGCGGGCGTCGAGGCCGAGATCGACGCCCTGGAGGCCCAGCTCCCGTCCGAGGTCGATGTGGTCCGGGCCCTCGATCGGCTCGACCCGGTCTGGAAGGCGCTCTTCCCGGCCGAGCGAGCGCGGATCGCCGGGCTGCTCGTGGCGCGGGTCGATGTCGCGCCGGACGGGCTGGAGCTTCGGGTTCGGACCGGTGGGCTCGGGGCGCTGGCCGTTGAACTTGGCCGTGGTCAGGACACGAGGAGGGTGGGCTAGTGCGATTGGATTCAAGCGGCGCGGAGACGGTCACCTGGCGCGAGGGCGACATCCTGGTTGTCCGGATCCCGATGCGAATGAAGCGGCACGGGAGCCGCAAGAGGATCGTCGTGCCCGGCGAGGAGAGCGACGGCAGGAAGCCCGCGACGGCCGCCCAGGAGCCTCTGGTCGTCGCCCTCGCTCGCGGCCACCATTGGCGCGACCTCATCGAGAGCGGCCAGTACGGGGGCGTGAGCCAGCTTGCTGCCGGCCTTGGCGTCGATCGGTCCTACGTCGGCCGCATGATCCGCCTGACCCTCCTCGCGCCCGACATCGTCGAGGCCATCATCCGAGGACGGGAGCCGTCGGGGCTGTCGTTGGCGCGGCTTGTCCGCGAAGGCCCACTGCGATGGGATGAGCAGCGCGGGGCGCTGGGGTTTGCCCGCGCGTAGTCGTCTTCTGCCCGAGGTGACGATCGCCACGAATCGTGCACGACATCGGCGTCCTTCATCACCGCTACCACCGCGCAGCTTGATCTCGGCAGGGTTTGTCCTCGAAGCAGGGGAGAAGTCTGTCCGCATCCTGCGATTCCCGACATCGAACTGGCCCTCGGCTCCGTGGATGGGCTCGACAGCGACCTCTGCGTCGAGTAGCGTTGAGCGGAGAGAAGGACTCATGGCAGATCTGAGATTCGGTAGCAACAGGCTCGACAGCGATTTCTGTGTCGAATAGGGTCGAATGAACCATGAGTTTCAAGACAAAAGCGAGTGCTCGGTAAGGACAACAGGCAGGCCCCGAGATTAGACCACTAAGGCGGTAATCGCGTGCTCGGTATAGAGCCAGAGTTTGTGCACCTTCAGTAGCAAGTGAGATTTCCAGGTCCAATGAGGCGTTCGCTTGCAAGGTCAAGCGGTAAGAGAAACGATGAGCAGAAAACTGTTTGATGTCTTTGTCCCATGGTTCTCCTTCGGAATATTCTGTGGTAGCGTACTTGGACTAAGTGCGAATTCCGAAATTGGCAAGGCTCTGGCGATTGGGATTGCTGGGGTTGTTGCAGGCGCGGCGGTTGTCACGGCCAAGAAAAGGCTCTCCGCTTCGGAGCTCGAGGTAAAGGCAGAGATCGAGTTGAAAGGGCCTTCCGCGTTGTGGTTGCTCCCTTGGTCTTTGGGTGCGTTGCTTGCTTTGCCGTTTGCAGTCATGGCAAGAACTCACGCCGTCCTGGAGCCGTCGCAGCGGTCGGAGGTCGGACTCGTCGCGGACTTCTGTTCGGAGGCTAAGAGGGAACTGAACGTCGATTTCTCAGACAGAGAAATCAAGACTCTCTTGCTGGCTCGCAAGTCGAGCCAACGACCACTCCACCTACAGAGCGTCTTGATGGGAGTAGAAGGCGAATTGAGTTTAGCACGGTACTCTCCTACCCAATTGAAGTTCGACTTGGAGAGGATGAAGTTCGAGTGGGCGAAGCACGAGAGTCTTAAGAGGGCTCTGGGCATGTTGAATTCCCTGACTACTGTCGACAAGGAAGTCCGCGATAAGGTGCTATCGTCATTTTGGGAGTATGCAGCGAATGAATAATCAAGTTCAATGTGGCATCTTGGCACTCTGTCTACTCTTTGTTCTTGTTGAGGTGGCTGGCGCACAGGATATTGCACAGTCTGTTGTCAGAATCCACGTGGCCGACAATGGCTCGACTCTCCTCGGATCTGGGTTTGTTTGGGACGTTTCGGCCTACTGTGACAACGACTCTCCATTCCTTGCTGACAAGACTAAGGCGATAGTGACCGCGTTTCATTGCGTCTCCCGTGGGGAGGAGATTCTCGTAGATTTTTGCGATGAGTTGGACTGCCCTGCCGAGATCGTTGTCGTAGACCTTCGCTCGGACTTGGCGCTACTTGCTGTCAAGTGTCAACGGAGTAAAGCTAAACCAGTGCGCTCATCGATTGAAGAAGCTAAGGACTCGGCAGAGCTTCAAGTAGTCGGCTATCCTTGGGGCCGGACGGCAATAGCAAGCAATCGAATCCGTAGACGCAGGCTCTCGGGTGCCACGCTTCAAGAGATCGTGTCTAAGGAGGTGATGGAGAGAATCGGGAAGGCGAAGATCCTTAGTGCGACTCTTCAAATAGTCGACCTTGAGGGAGAGATCGGGCGTGGATTTTCCGGTAGCCCCATCGTTGATTCAGCGGGTGGGGTAGTTGCTGTTGCGAGCGGTTGTGTGGGCGGAGGACTGTCCGTTTTCTCTTGGGGGATCCCTGTCGCCAATGTCGAAGCCTTGGCCTCGAGGATTTCGCTTCCACTCTCAGACCGAATGCCAAGTTGGTCAATCTTCGACCACACAGCAGTCAGGGATCTGATGGACGATGAGCCTCGCGTGAGGAGTATCCCGGAAATTCCGCGTTTCGATCTTTGGCGGTCGCCCAGGACCCTGACGCGGAAGTCTTATGATAAAGCCTATCGACAACGTACTCGATCAATTGATTTCACAAGAACGATTGGTCAAGGAGACGTGTTGATTGACTTCGAGGAGTACTTCTGTACAAGCGCACGCATGCGGTTCGTCTTGCCAACAAATGTGCTGGTGTCGGCAAGGTCGCTGCTAAGCCGAGACATTGTAAATGGTACGGCAGTTGAGGTGGGTGGGCACGTATCATATTCATCGACAAGTGATGATGTGCGATATGGCCTCCTTGTGAGTAAGGAGCGGCTCCCTTCTCTACTTAAGAGTAAATCAGGATTCGGAATTGTTCGCGGGTATGGCTGGCCCCTGTTTCCTCCAAGACAAAGAGCGGAGGAATCCTGGAGGGTGGATTCTTCTACAACCGTAGAATTCAAGCGTGAATTCTGCGACGTTGAGATCCTAATCTTGCGAGGAGCATGGGGGCGTCCTGGAGACGCAACCAAAGGCGTTGCGGTAGTCGCCCAGACTTCCAACGAATCAGGGACATTGGTGAGTTTTTCGCTGCTTCGAGATGCAAATGATATCGACACTAATCCCGGAGTCAGTGCCGTCTGGGCTGGAGCAGTGCGTTCTACCTTGTCAGTTACTTGCGGTCAGTAGATGTGAACATCACCTGTGCCGCTCAACGAAGTGATTTTCCAAGCCTGAGTACCTCCCAGGGCTCCGAAATCCGCCTCCCATCGTCCCCATCCTGGGAAGAATGGAGGCCCTCATGGAGGAGCCGAGCGGTGAATAGGGCCGAGTGCTGGCCAGGAGTTCGATCAGAGCTGCGAGGTCTACTCGCCGCGTGAATCGAAATCCCGAACCCGACGACAGTCGTAAGTCGTTTGAAATCAGCACTCCCCGAGAACGGGACTTCCCGGGCGAAGTCTCCTGAAAACGGAGACAGAGAGCGAGATGGTGGCGGATCGAGGGCGAGATGGTGGCGCAGGCCGCAACCAGCGAGTCCCGCGCCGCTCGGCTCCAGGCCACGCGCCGAAGCGCAACACGAGCGCACGACGGCCCTTACAGCGTCGAAACGAAACCGCCCTGCCAGGTTGAGCCCGGCAGGGCGGTCTTCTTCTTAGCTGGACCTCGGAAGGTCGTTCGTGGAGGCGGCGGGAATTGAACCCGCGTCCCGCTGCCCGTCAGCGGCGGCTTCTACGTGCGTAGTCGGTCGTTTGAATCTCGCTTCGGCGCCTCCGATCGACAGGATGCGCTTTCGGCCAGCCCCCCTGATCTCGTCCGGCCGCGCGGGAGCGCACTTGGCCGGACCAGTCCGCTAGTTAGCGCTGATCAACCGCAGCAGACGGGCAGCGGATCAACGTGGCTGCCTTTTCAGGCGGCCAGAGCGTAGTTGTTATTGGCAACTAAGAGTTGTTCCAGGGTTTCGAGAGGTGTCTGGGACCTCTGCACGCCACCACCGCCTCCTGAAGCCCGGTCGATACCAAATCGCCCCCGGATGCGGCTGTCGCGCTGCCTTATACGCGATCGCCCGGTGCGAGAGGAGGGGAAATCCCGACCGGGCTCAGCGCTTGTAGCTGCGCAGCTCCCGTTCGGCATCGCGCTTCTTGATGGTCTCGCGCTTGTCGTGGTCCTTCTTGCCGGTGCAGAGGCCCAGCTTGACCTTGACGATACCGCGGTCGTTGAAGTGGAGGTCGAGCGGGACCAGGGTGACGCCCTTGGTCTTGACCTTCTTCTCGAGCTTGCGGAGTTCGGAGGCATGGAGGAGGAGCTTGCGCTTCCGCCGGGTCTCGTGGTTGTGGAAGCTGGCCTCGAAGTACTCGGCGATGTGCATGCCGAGGAGCCAGAGTTCACCGTTCTGGAAGCGCGCGTAGGCCTCGGCGATGCTGGCCTGGCCCTGGCGGATCGACTTGATCTCCGAGCCGGTCAGGACGATCCCCGCCTCCAGGTCCTCGAGCACGTGGTACTCGAAGCGAGCCCGCCGGTTCTGGGCGATCAGGCGCTCGCCGGGCTGGTTCTTCTTGTCCTTCTTGGCGGCCATGGGGGGAGAGGATAGCACGGCCCGAGCGCTCGCAAAGGGCGGTCGGGCCCCGGTTTGGCGGCATTTCGCGGCCACCGTTGAGTTTCCCGTGAATCCGTCTATCATCTGCCCCGCGACCACGCCGCGGTGGCGGAATTGGCAGACGCGCTAGGTTCAGGTCCTAGTTCCCGTCAAGGGAGTGGAGGTTCGAATCCTCTCCGCGGCACTGAGAAGGCGAGCCCCCGGGGCTCGCCTTTCTTCGTTGGCGGAGCCCCCGACGCTATCCTCGAACCGCCTGCGCCTGGCTGCGTCGGAGGCGACGACGATGGACTGGGAAACCCTGAACGAACTCAGTCGCAAGATACCCGCCCCGGCCGTCGCTGCCATCGTCGTCCACCTCGTGTTGGCGCGGCAACGCAAGAAGGCGACGCGCGAGGCCGCCAGGCGCCGCGAGGAGCAGGAGCGGTTCCAGCTGGCCCTGGTCAACGATCCCGAGCTCCGGGCCCTGGTGAACCGTGAAGTCGACCAGATCGAGGCCCGGAAGCAGGCGGTGGAGCTGCCGGAGCCGATCGTGGAGGCCGACATCCGCGCCTGGGTCGCCGGTCTCTTCCGGCCAGACGGTGAATTCGAGGACTTCTGGCGTCTGGAACGCCTCGGTCAGCCGGCACTCCCCGTCCTGGTCGAGGCCCTGCAGCGGAAGGACGTGCGCCGCCCCTTCGCCGACGAGGAGCTGCCGGCGGTCTACTGGTCCCGGACACCCTGCGACCGCATCCTGGCCCTCCTGGCGGCGCTCGACCCGGGGCCCGAACTCCCGGCGCTCCTAAGACTCGCGCGCGGAGCCTCCCTGATCGGCAGGCTGCAACTGATGGCGCTCCTGGCCACGAGCGGTCGCGACGAGGTGGTGGATTTCGTGATCGAGACCGCCCGTTCGGGCGTTCGCAACCAGGTCATCGGCGGGTTGCTCGACGGCCTGGAGAGCCCCGGGACCGCGGACCGCATCGAACCCGGCTTCCGGCGCGCGGTCTTCGACCTCATCGCGGAGGGGCTCGACGGCTCCAGGCCGACCCTGGATCTCGCCGAGCTCGCGTCGGGGCTCTTCCGGCTCGATCGCGGCCGCGCCGAGGGTCTCCTGCTCGGACCCGGCTTCGCGGAGCGGCCGGGCCCGGGACGGGCGGCCATCCTGGACGGGATGCAGGCGGCGGGCTGTCGCTGCGACCGGGACTTCCTGCTCGGGCTGATCGGGGACATGGACCTGGCGACCCTGGACGACTCCCGGCTGGGGCTCGTCGGCGCCGTCATGAGGCAGCTGGTCGCGATCGCCGGGCCGGGCGATCGAGCGCTCCTCGAGGCGGCCCTCGAGTCGCCGGCCGCGGACCTGCGCCGCACGGCGATCACCGGGCTGGAGCGTCTCGCGGGTCGGGAGGATCCCACGCAAGCACTCTTCGAGATGCAGGCGCGGCTGGGCCGTGACCGCATGAGCGACGCGGCCGTGGCCCTGGTCTGTGCCCTGGGCTACGAGGTCGGTGCGCGAACGCAGGGGCATCGCCACTACCTGGCGGTCACGAGTCCGCAGGACGTCGATGCCGCGATCGTCGGTCTCGACCGGCTCGGTGCCTCCGGTCTCGCCGAGGTCCTCGTGCGCGCTCGGCGGATCGCCGCGCAGCTCGGCCCGGCGGCGACCGCCGGCGCCCGTCTGCGGCTCTTTCGGACGCTCGGGAGCGAGGCGATCGAACAGCTCGAGCAGCTCGACGCCGAGTTCGCCGCCTGCGGGACCGATCTCGACCTGGCGGTGAGGCTGCATGCCCACCGACAGCCCGCCGACTTCGAGCCCTCGACCTGACCCGGTCCCGCGCCGATCGCCGCGCCCGGAAGGCGGCCGCGGGTCAGACGCCGTCGCGCAGCGCGATCAGGCCGCCGAGCTTCATCCCGTAGCCGTTGATGCGTAGCTCCTCGAGACCGAGGGCCTCGAGCAGGGCGACGTAGATCAGCGCGCCGTGGACGAAGATCTGCGAGCGCGTGGGCGCCAGGCAGGGATGGCGCCGCCGGCGTTCGGCGGCCTGGAGCGGGGCCAGCTCGGCGGCCATCGTCCGGATGTCGGCGATCGACAGCCGGTGGTCGTGGCTGGCGAGCAGGCGGCTCTGACGATCGGGCCGGTCGACGCCGCGATGGACGGCGCCGAGCGCGATCGCGGCCCCCGAGGTGCCGATCAGCTCCCGCGGCGCCGGCCCGGAGCCGAGGAATTCGCCCAGTTCGGCGTAGCGGTCGCGGAGGAAGTCGAGCAGACGCGCGCGGGCCTCGTCGTCGACCCGGGCCTCCTCCTCGCTGACCCGGGCGATGGCCAGGAGGTCGTTCATTCCGAAGGACAGGGTCGCGGTGCTGAAGGTCTCGCCCTCGAGCAGGGCGAAGTCGTTCGAGGAGCCGCCCGGGTCGACCAGGAGCCGGGGTTCGGCGTCCAGGTCGAGCATGGTCCGGGCGGAGAGCCGGGCCCAGCGGGCCTCCTCCTCGGCCGAGATCACCCGGATCTCGGGCCCCGGGCCGAGCAGGCGCCGTAGCTCGCGGACGAATTCGCCGCGCTCGCCGGTCTTGCGGAGCGCCGCGGTGCCGGCGATCAGGTCCAGTTCGGCCCCGGCGGCGGCGATCCGGTCGCGGAAGTCGAGGATGCAGGCGATGGTGCGCCGCCGGGCTTCGGGCTCGAGCGGGCCGCCCGGAAGAAGGCCGCAACCCAGGGTCGTGGTGACCGGATCGCCCTCCTGGACCAGCCGTGGCCGTCTCGCCGAGAGGTCGTAGATGGCGAACTTCACCGCGCTGCTGCCGACGTCGATCACGGCACGGAGCGGGTTCGGGGCCGAAGTCTCGGAATCGGGCATGCGTGGTCGTCCTCCGCGGTGGTCAAAGCTCGTCGAGGGATTGATAATCGAAGCCGGTCCGGGTGGGCAAGGACCGCGTCCTGGAAGAGGGGGCGCGGCCGAGCGGAAAGAGCGAGAGCATGAGCGAACGAAGAAGCGGGCCGGTCGAGCGCGCCGAGATCGAGGAACGCGAGGCGCGGAACCTCCGGGGCTACGGCATGCGCTCGGCCGAGAGCCGGGGCCGGGTCCTGCCCCAGGAGCCCGACCCCTGGCGCACCGACTTCCAGCGCGATCGCGACCGGATCATCCACTGCAGCGCCTTCCGCCGCCTCGACAACAAGACCCAGGTCTTCGTCTCGCCCAAGGGCAAGCACTACCGCACCCGGTTGACCCACTCGCTCGAGGTCGGCCAGATCGCCCGCTCCCTGGCCCGCATCCTCGGCCTCAACGAGGATCTCTCCGAAGCCGTGGCCCTGGCCCACGACCTCGGACACACGCCCTTCGGCCACAGCGGCGGCGACGTCCTCGAGCGCCTGATGGCCGACCACGGCGGCTTCGAGCACAACCTGCAATCGCTCCGCATCGTCACCTTCCTCGAGGACCGCTACCCCGGTGGCCAGGGCCTCAACCTGACCTACGAGGTGCGCGAGTCGATCCTCAAGCACAACCGGCCCTTCGCCGGCGAGGCCTTCCGCGACTATCACCCCGAGGAGGGACCGCTGCTCGAGGCGCAGCTCGTCGACATCTGCGACGGCATCGCCTACAACAGCCACGACATCGACGACGGCCTCTCCGCCGGGATCCTGGTCCCCGAGGAGCTGGCCGAGCTGGCCCTGATGAAGGAGGTCTCGCGCTTCGTCGACGACCGCTGGCCCGGTCTCGATGCCACCCTCAAGCGGCGCAAGGTCATCAGCGAGATCATCAACTACCTGATCACCGACCTGGTCGCCCAGTCGAGCCTCAACCTCGACGCCCTCGGCATCGAGAACGTGGCCGACCTGCGCCGCCTCGAGCTGCCGGTGCTCGGTTTCAGCGAGCGGGTCCGCAACCAGGACGCCGAGCTGCGGCGCTTCCTCTACGACAAGCTCTACACCCACTACCGCGTCCACCAGATGCGCAACCGGGCGAAGGTCTTCATCGAGGGCCTGTTCACCGCCTTCTGCGACAACCCGAAGCTGATGCCGCCCAAGTACCAGGGCCGGATCGCCAGCGAGGGGCTCCATCGCAGCGTCGCCGACTACATCGCCGGCATGACCGACTCCTACGCCCAGGAGGAGTACCAGCGCCTGTTCAACCCCTTCGAGAGCGGGGCATGAGTCCGATTCCCGACGTCAAGCTCGCCGCGCTGGAAGACCGTCTGGGCCATCGCTTCGCCGACCGGCGCTGGCTCGTGCGCGCGCTCACCCACAGCTCGGCCAAGACGCCGGAGCTGCCGTCATACGAGCGCCTGGAGTTTCTCGGCGACTCGATCCTGGGCTTCGTGGTGAGCGCCTACCTCTTCGCCCAGCTCGGCGACCACGACGAGGGTCGGCTCACCAAGATCAAGGCGCAGGCCGTGTCGCGGAGGAGTCTCTACGCGGTCGGCGAGAGCCTCGGGCTGCGGGACTACGTGGTCGTGGGCAACATGTTCCGCGACCGCGACACCATCCGCGACTCGACCGTCGCCGACGCGGTCGAGGCCCTGATCGCCGCCATCTACCTCGACGGCGGCTTCGACGCCGCGATCGACTTCGTCATGGGGCAGATGAAGGAGCAGATCGTCGCCGCCACCGCCTCGCCCGGGATGACCGACTACAAGTCGCTGCTCGGCCAGTGGGGCCAGCGCAACCAGGGCGCCAACCCGGTCTACGAGGTGATCACGGTCGAGGGGCCGGACCACGAGCTGGAATTCACCGTCGCGGTGACCGTCAACGGTCGGGAGCTCGGGCGCGCCCGGGGTGGCAGCAAGAAGAAGGCCGAGCAGGCCGCAGCGCGCCGGGCTCTCCAGGAACTGGGCGAGGGCTGACCGCGCGTGATGAAGACCCTTCGCGACTGCGCGCTGGCGGTGGAACGGATGCTCGGAGATCGCGTCTTCGGGCGACTCGTGGCCGCCCGGGCGGACTCCGCTCCGGTGGTCGCCGGCAACCTGGTCGGCTCGGCGGCCGCGCTCTTCACCGCCGCCTGGGCGCGGCGCTCGAGCCACCCGGTCGTGCTCCTCACCGCCACCGTCGGCGAGGCCCAGGGCCTGGCCGAGGATCTCGAACTCTTCCCGACCGGCCGCCGGGTCCACTACCTGCCCACCGGCGACGAATCCGGTTTCCTCGCCGGAGCCGGTCATTCGGCCTTCGGCCGCAAGCTCGACATCGCCCGCGCGCTCGGGCGGGGCGATCGCGACCTGGTGGTGGTCAGCTCGGTCACCGCCTGGCTCGAGGCCCTGCCGGCCCCCGAGGACATCCGCGCGGCCATGCTCGAACTCCGGGTCGGCGAGGAGCAGGACCGGGAACTCCTGGTCGACAAGCTCGCGGGCTCCGGTTTCGACCGGGTCTCGCACGTCGAGAGCCCCGGCGAGTTCGCGCTGCGCGGCGGCATCGTCGACATCTTCGACCACATGGCCGCCTCGCCCTGGCGGATCGAGCTCTTCGGCGACGAGGTCGAATCGATCCGCAGCTTCGCGCCCGACACGCAGCGTTCGCTCGACACCTTCGAGGTCGCCACCATCTCGCTGTCGCGGCCTCGTCAGGCCGGCGAGGGCAGCGGCTGCCGGCTGCCGGAGATCCTGCCCGCCTCGGTCGACCTGCTCCTGCGCGACGCGGCCGAGATCCTCCAGCACCTCGAGACGCGCCGGGAACAGCGCGCGCTGGCCGGGCGGCCGGACCCGGTCGACCACGCCGCCGAACTGGCGGAACGGTCGCCGATCCGACTCGAACGGCTGCCGGTCGCGCCGGATGGCCTCGACTTCGACATCGGCGCCTTCGAGAGCGGTGGCGCCGACATGGCGGCGGCGATCGAGGCCCTCGACCGCTACTCGCGCGAGGGCCAGGAACTGCTGGTCGCCTTCAGCACCGATCCGGAGCGCCAGCGCTTCTGGAGCGCGGTCGAGGAGGAGAGCTCCGAGCTGCTCTTCCGTTCGCTCGGCGCGCGCGACCTGCGCGGGCTGGTCGGCTCCTTCTTTCGCGGCTTCCACTGGCGCGCGCAGCGCCTGACCCTGGTCAACCACCGCGAGCTGTTCAACGTCGCCTTCCAGCGCCGGCGCATCCGCGCCGAGGACGCGCCCCTGGGCAAGCCGATCGACGATTTCGTCGATCTCTCGCCCGGTGACTACGTCGTCCACGTCGCCCAGGGCATCGCCCGCTTCCTCGGGGTGGAGACCATCGAGAAGGGCGGCGAGACCCAGGAGTTCATGACCCTGGAATTCGCCGATGGTCTCCTGCTCTACGTTCCGGTGGCCAAGGCCGACCTGGTCCAGAAGTACATCGGCGGCAAGGGCGACGAGCCCAAGCTGTCCAAGATCGGCGGCAAGAGCTGGTCGAAGAAGAAGGAGGAGGTCTACCGCGCGGTCGCCGACCTGGCGGCCGAGATGCTGGAGACGCAGGCCGTGCGCGCCCGCGAGGAGGGCCACGCCTATCCCGAGGACGGGCCCTGGCAGCACCAGTTCGAGGCGGCCTTTCCCTACGAGGAGACGCCGGACCAGCTCACCGCGGTCGACGCGATCAAGATCGACATGGAATCGCGGCGGCCGATGGACCGGCTGATCTGCGGCGACGTCGGCTATGGCAAGACCGAGGTGGCCATGCGCGCCGCCTTCAAGGCCGTGATGGCCGGCAAGCAGGTGGCCGTCCTGGTGCCGACGACCGTCCTGGCCGAGCAGCACCTGCGCTCCTTCCGCGAACGGATGATGGACTTCCCGGTCACCATCGAGGGCATGAGCCGGTTTCGCAGCAAGGGCGAGCAGGAGACCACGCTCGTCGGCCTGGTCGAGGGTTCGGTCGACATCGTGATCGGCACCCACCGCCTGTTGTCGAAGGACGTCGCCTTCAAGGACCTCGGCCTGATCGTGATCGACGAGGAGCAGCGCTTCGGCGTCGCCCACAAGGAGAAGCTGCGCCGCTTCAAGCGCACCGTCGACGTGCTCACCCTCACCGCCACGCCGATCCCGCGCACCCTGCACCTGTCGCTGCTCGGCATCCGCGACATCTCCTCGCTGACCCAGGCGCCGCGCGGCCGCCAGCCGGTCGAGACCCGCATCGTCCGCTTCGACGAGGGCCTGGTGCGCGCCGCCGTGCTCGGCGAACTCGAACGCGGCGGGCAGTGTTTCTTCGTCCACAACCGGGTCCAGACCATCGAGCGGGTGCGGAAAGAGCTGGCCCGGATCGTGCCCGAGGCCCGCGTGCTCGTCCTCCACGGCCAGATGCACGAGCGCGAGGTCGAGCGGAACCTCATGGCCTTCGTCCGCCAGGAGGCGGACGTGCTCCTGGCCACGACGATCATCGAGTCCGGTCTCGACATCCAGAGCGCGAACACCATCTTCATCGACCGTCCGGACATGTACGGCCTCGCCGACCTCCATCAGCTGCGCGGTCGGGTCGGTCGCTACCGGGTGAAGGCGCACGCCTACCTCCTGCTCCGGCCCGACGTGGTCCTGGGTGACGACGCCGAGCGGCGGCTCCGCGCGATCGAGGAGTTCGACGACCTCGGCTCCGGTTTCCGGATCGCCATGCGCGACCTCGAGATCCGTGGCGCCGGCAACCTGCTCGGGCATCAGCAGAGCGGCCACATCGCCGCGGTGGGCTACGACATGTACTGCCGCCTGCTCGAGGCCGCGGTCAAGGAGATGAGCAAGCAGCGGGCGGTCCTGCCCGACGAGGTCGACATCAACCTCGACTTCGAGGCCTACCTGCCCAGCGACTACATCGAGGACCCGAAGCTCAAGCTGGAGATGTACCGCAAGCTGGGCCGCTGCAGCGCCGACGCCGAGTTCGCCCTGGTCCGGGACGAGCTGGTCGACCGCTTCGGCCGACCGCCGGCCATCGTCGACGATTTCCTCTTCGTCTGCCGCATCCGGGCCCTCGCCGAGGAACTCGAACTGAAGCGCCTGGCGACCGTGGCGGGGCGCGGGCTGCTCCTCAGGCCGGGGCGGATGAAGTCGGTGCGGCGCCGGCTCATGGCGACGGAGACGGAGCATCGGGTGATCGGCGGCGTCGACGTCCTCCTGCCCGATCCGGCGGCCCTGGCCAGCCCGCGCGCGGCCTGGGAGAAGCTGGTCGCCGCCCTCCGCCCCGAACGGGGCCCCCAGGACCCCGCGTTGGAGCGGGCCCCCGGCCCTGGTAGAGTCGGCGGCGACGGTTCCGAGGGAGATTCGCTGCGATGACGGTCAGATCCTGCCTGTTGCTCTTCCTGCTCGTCCTGTCCGGGGCCCGGGCCTTTGCCCAGACCGGTCCGGACAACGAGGTCCTGGGCGTGGTCAACAGCAAGGCCATCACCCTCTACGACATCCTCGCCGACCTCCGGAAGCTCGAGGTCGACATCTCGAAGCTCTCGGTGAGCGAGCAGCAGCGGGCCATCGCCGACACCTTGACCTCGAAGGTGCTCGAGATCGTCAAGGAGGAGGCGGCCAAGCGTTCCGGCATCAGCCTCGCCGAGGAGGACTACGTCAACATCCGCAACCGGACCATCGAGGCCACCTTCGGCGGCGACGCCGGCTTCGCCGAGTTCCTCCGCGACCAGGGCATGACCGAGGAACAGTGGGATACCGACTTCCGCCGCCGCCAGGAGCAGTACGCCTGGCTGCGCGTGGTCTCCGGCCGTGGCGGCGGCAAGCTCTCGCGCGATCTCCGGCCCCTGCACGACCTGACGATCCGGCCGAAGGAGATGCGGGACTACTACACCAAGCACCTCGATTCGGAGTTCACCTTCCAGGACGAGGCCGTCGTCCGGGTGATCCAGGTCTACTTCAGCAGCGGTCCGCGGAGCACCGAGGGCCGGGCCAAGCAGCTCCTCGAGGGTCTGAAGCGCAAGCTGGCCACCAAGGCCGACTTCGCGGTCCTGGCCGAGAAGAACAGCGAGCACAGCACCAAGTCCTCCGGCGGCCTGGTCGGCGCCGTGGTGAAGGGCAAGGGCGCGGTCCTGCCGGAAGCGGTCGAGGAGGCCATCTTCGCGCCCGGGGTGAATGAAGGGGATGTCCTGGGACCGATCAAGAACATCAACTCCTACTGGCTGGTGAAGGTGGAGAAGCGGGAGGAGGCCCGGGTCCTCGACTTCGCGGAGGCCCAGGACCTGATCCGCCAGAAGCTCTATACCGAGAAGAGCAACCGGGTCCTGATCAAGATCCAGCTCGACCTGGTCAAGGAGGCCTACATCACCCCCCCGGACCTGAAGCGCCGGGTGGTCGGGGCCCTGGAGCTGAAGCTCACCCGTTGACCTTTACAAGGTCGCCGGAAATCCCTATCCTCGGCGCTCTCGGCAACGCCCCCGGTCCGGCCGGGGGTTGCGACTGGAAAGCGGGAAAACCAAAGGAATTGTGTGAACCCTGACGGCCCTCGGACCGTTCGGTTCTCCACGCATCGATTCGGTGGCGCCGGCTGAAGCCCGGCCCGATCGGGATCGACGACGGCAAGTTCGCCCCCGGCAAGGGGGTTGGGGCGCCCGGGGCGGGCGCCCGGTACAGGAGTTGGTCGATGTCATACGAGATGTATCGCCAGCAGTTCGAGGGAGAGAGCTTCAACGACATCCTCGTTGAGCAGCTCCGTCGGACGCCTTGGCTGCTGATCTCCGCCGCTGTGCACGTGCTCATCGGCATCCTGATCCTGGCCTTCACCGGCGGCAAGCCGGACAAGAAGGTCGAGGAGCAGGCCAAGATGGAGATGGACGACACCCCGCCGGTGGAAGAGGAGATCATCGAGGAGCCGCCGCCGGAGGAGGAGCCCGAGCCGGAGGAGCTGGTCGAGGATCCGGTCGAGGTCGACGAGGAGACGGACGACCACGACGAGGACGACACCAACGAGGACTACGAGGAGACCAAGGGCGAGGAGGACTTCATCTCCGACAAGCCGATGGACTCCCGGTCGAACAACGACGCCATCGGTCTCGGTGGTGGTGCCGGTGGTAGCTACGGCGGTCGTCGTGGCGGCCGCAAGCACGCCCGTCGTGGCCGCGGCGCTCGCGCCCAGAAGGCGGTCGACAAGGGCCTCGAGTGGCTCGCCAAGCACCAGAGCACGGATGGTTCCTGGGACGCCGACGGCTTCATGCAGAACGGCGACCCGAACCTCGGCCCCCTGTGCGACGGCAAGGGCAACGCCCTTTACGACGTCGGTGTCTCCGGCCTCGCGCTGCTCTGCTTCCTCGGCGCCGGCGAGACCCACAAGAACGGCACCTACAAGAAGACCGTGGCCCAGGGCCTCAAGTGGCTGCGCGACAGCCAGGACGCCGAGGGCTGCTTCGGTCAGAAGTCGGTCAGCAACTTCACCTACAACCACGCCATCGGCGCCCTCGCCATGGCGGAGGCCTACGGTCTGACCCAGAGCCCGCTGTTCAAGAGCTACGCCGAGAAGGGCGTCGCCTACGTCCAGCAGTGCCAGAACCCCTACAAGGCCTGGCGCTACAAGGAGGCCGACGGCCAGAACGACACCTCGGTGTCGGGCTGGATGGTCATGGCCCTCAAGTCCGGCAAGAGCGCGGGCATCGAGGTCGACCCGACCCGGTTCAGCTGGGCTCTCGACTGGATCGAGGAGATGACCGACCAGGAGTCGGGCCGTACCGGCTACATCCGCACGGGTGAGCCGCCGGTGCGCGAGACCGGCAAGAAGGAGGAGTTCCCCGCCGAGGAGTCGGAGTCGCTCACCGCGGTGGGCATGCTCTGCCGCGTCTTCTGCGGTCAGGACCCCGCCGAGAACTCCATGATCAAGCTGGGCGCCGACCTGCTGTCGAAGAAGCTGCCGGTCTGGGATCAGGCCAAGGGCTCGATCGACATGTACTACTGGTACTACGGCACGCTGGCCATGTTCCAGGTGGGCGGCGAGCCCTGGAAGAAGTGGAACGAGGCCATGAACGAGGCGATCATCGAGCGCCAGCGTTCGGACGGCAACTTCTCCGGCTCCTGGGATCCCAAGGGTGCCTGGGGCGAGTCCGGTGGCCGCGTCTACTCGACCGCGCTGATGACCCTCTGCCTCGAGGTCTACTACCGCTACGGCCGAGTCTTCGGCACCGGCAAGTAGTCTCGCAGGATCAGGTCCCAAGGGAAGCCTCCCTCGCTCCGGCGAGGGAGGCTTCCTTCGTTTCGCGGCCTCCCGGCGAAGGATCGGGCTGGACGATGGAAAGGGCCCCGGTAACCTTTGCCTCGTGGTCCCGAGGGCTGGTGTCTCGCCGGTCTCCGGGTCAGGATCGGGGCCGGTCACATTGGCCGCCAGCGCCCCACGAATCGTCGTCCCAAGGAGCCCTCCGATGATCAAGAACCGTCTGCTCAGCCTCGTCGCCGTCACCGCCGTAGCCCTCGTCGCCATGGCCGCCGGTCGTTCCTACTTCTCCCGGCAGGAGATGGGCCCCCAGCCCACGAAGGAGCACCAGCATCTGATGAAGGGCGTCGGCGACTGGGAGGGGACCATGACCATGTTCGGCATGGGGCCCGAGCCGATGAAGTCCGAGGCGCACGAGACCGTCGAGGCGATCGGCGGCTTCTGGCTCATCAGCCGCTTCCGTTGCGACTTCGCGGGGACGCCCTTCGAGGGCAGCGCGGTCACCGGCTACGACCCGAAGAAGAAGAAGTACGTGGGCACCTGGATCGACTCGATGTCGGACTACATCACCGTCATGGAGGGCGACTTCGATGAGAAGACCCGCACCCTCACCATGCACTTCATGGCCCCCCATCCGCAGACCCAGGAGCCGGCCAAGCACCGGATCGTCAGCCGCTACGGCGACGACGACTACAAGTCCGAGTTCTTCGTCGGAGAGGGCGACGAGGCCTTCAAGAGCATGACCCTCGAGATGCGTCGCAAGCCGGCTCCGGCCGGGGAGAAGGCCGAGGAGAAGGGCTCTCGCTGAGACCCGACCGACCGGCCGCATGAACACCCGGGACGGGTCGGCCTCGTGGCCGACCCGTCCTTCTGCATCAACATTCTCTTTCCGGGACGCCGGGGGAGACTGCTACGATCCGGGCCAATGCCGGAGATCCACATGCAGCGTAGCCTCCTCAGCGCCCTCGTCCTCACGGTCGCGGCCGTCGGCCTCCAGGCCCAGGCCAGCATCGCCTACACGCTCTACGGCGACAGCGCCGGCGCCGGTCTCGGCTGGACGGTCGATGCGGTCGGTGACGTGAACGGTGACGGCATCTCGGACTTCATCGTCGGCGAGCCCCTCGACGTGGTCGGCGGGGTGATCCAGGGTAGCGCCCGGCTGCATTCCGGCGCCGATGGCTCCCTGATCCACGCCTGGCACGGCGCCGGTGTCGACGACGCCTTCGGCTGCTACGTCGCCGGCGCCGGCGACGTCAACGCCGACGGCTTTCCCGACGTCATCGTCGGCGCCTACCGCGACGACGACAACGGCCTCACCTCGGGCAGCGCCAGCGTCTACTCCGGTCTGGACGGCGCGCTCCTCTACCACTTCAACGGCAATGATCCCGGTGATCACTTCGGCTACTGCGTCGCCGGTGCCGGCGACGTCGATGCCGACGGGCACGCCGACCTCATCGTCGGTGCCTTCCTCGACGACGACAACGGCTTCCAGTCCGGTGGCGTCTACGTCTTCTCCGGCGCGGATGGCTCGCTCCTGCACGACATCGCCGGCGCCAGCATCGACGACCAGTTCGGCATCTCAGTCCGGGGCATCGGCGACGTCGACCAGGACGGTCATGACGATTTCGCCGTCGGCGCCTACCGCGACGACGACAACGGCCTCGATTCGGGTAGCGTCACCGTCTACTCCGGAGCCGATGGCAGCATCCTGCACCACCTGGTCGGTGACGCGCCGAACGACCAGTTCGGCTTCAGCGTCGGCGCCGCCGGCGACGTCGACGGCGATGGCGTCCCCGACCTCATCGTCGGCGCCCGCCTCGACGACACCAACGGCAACAACGCCGGCATGGCCCGGGTCTTCTCCGGCCTCGACGGTTCGATCATCTGGACCTTCCGGGGCGATGGCGCCGAGGACTACTTCGGCGCGGCCGTGGACGGCGCCGGCGATCTCGACGGTGACGGCTACGCCGACCTCATCGTGGGCGCGCGCTTCGACGACCCGAACGGCATCGATTCGGGCATGGCGCGGGTGTTCTCGGGCCGCGACGGCTCGGTGCTCGCCAGCTTCGACGGCGACTCGGCCGACGATCTCTTCGGCTACGAGGTCAGCGGCGCCGGAGACCTCGACGGCGACGGTTTCGACGACCTGCTGGTCGGCGCGCCGCGCGACGACGACGCCGGCATGAACGCCGGCAGCCTGCGCGCCTGGCTGATGCCCAGCCTCCCGGCTCTCGAGTACCACACGCAGACCGGGGCGCCACACCTGCTCGATCTCGACTGGATCCCCGACGGGAACGATCCACAGGCCCTCACCGGCACGCTGCGCCTGACCGGCGCGACGCCCGGCGGACTCGGCCTGGTGGCGGCCAGCCGCGAGTCGACCGATTACCTGCTCTTCGGCTACCTGCCGATCCTGGTCGACGGCGACCCGAACAACGTCCTGCTCTTCGATCCGATCGCCTTCGACGGTCTCGGCGGTCTGACGGCGGCCGGCATCACCCGGCAGAATCCCTATCTCGCCGGCCAGCAGGTGCACATCCAGTTCTTCGAGACCAGCCCCATCGTCTCGTCCTCCACCGCCGTCCGGCTCCTCGCCACCTTCTGAGCCGAAGCGGCACGTCCGCTTGACCCTCGCCTCCTCGCGCCCGCCCAAGGGGCGCGAGGGGCATTCCGATTGGCCTGAACCTTCATCGGCTGGCGCCGTTTCCATCATCGAGCCAGGCCGGCCAGGGCTCGCCCAGGGCTCACGCGGGCGCGTGAGCGAATCCCTTGATCACGAACGCGGCGGTGTCGAATCGATGCCGAGCGCGGAGGAGGAGGGCGATGACCCATCATTATCAGCCACCGTTCCATACCGACGAGTCCTTCGGCGACCTCCTGCTCGAGCAGCTTCGCCGCGCACCCTGGTTGCTTCTCTCGGCCGCGGTCCATGCCGTCATCCTGGCCACGCTCCTGCTGTTCGTCGGCGATCGCCCGGAGAAGGCGCGGAGCGAGGTCGCGAAGGTCGAGATGGAGAACAGCCTCCCCGAGGAGGAGCTGATCGAACCCGAGATCCCGCCGGTCGAGGAGCCGGAGATCGAGGAGACCGAGCGGGTCGATCCCGAGCTCGATCCGACCCCCGACGACCATGACGAGACCGAGGACGACCAGGACTGGGAGGAGAACCGGGGCCAGGAGGACTTCGTGTCGGACAAGCAGATGGACAGCCGCTCTAACAACGACGCCATCGGCCTCCTCGGCGGCGCCGGCGGTCCCTTCGGCGGCGACCGGGGCGGTCGCCACAAGCGCCGGAAGGGCGGCGGCGAGGAGCGGCTGAACATCACCGTCGATCGGGCCCTGACCTGGCTGTCGCAGCACCAGGAAGCCGACGGCTCCTGGGACGCCGACGGCTTTCCGGCCCGCGGCAACCCGAAGCTCGGCCCGCTCTGCGACGGCAAGGGCGGCGCCCTCTACGACGTCGGCGTCTCCGGCCTCGCTCTGCTCTGCTTCCTCGGCGCCGGCGAGACCCAGCGTTCCGGTCCCTTCAAGGACACCGTGGCCCGGGGCCTGCGCTGGCTGAAGAGCCAGCAGGACGCCGAGGGCTGTTTCGGCTCCCGGAGCGTGTCGAACTTCGCCTACTCGCACGCGATCGCCACCCTGGCGATGGTGGAGGCCTGGGGCATGACCAGGAGCGCCTACCTCGAGAAGTCGGCCCGTCAGGGCGTCGCCTTCATCGAGCAATGCCAGAATCCCTACAAGGCCTGGCGCTACAAGGAGGCCGACGGTCAGAACGACACCTCGGTCACCGGCTGGATGGTGATGGCCCTGAAGTCGGCGAAGATGGCCGGCATCGAGTTCGACGAGCGGCGCCTGGCCTGGGCCCTGGACTTCATCGAGGAGATGACCGACGAGGAGTCGGGGCGCACCGGATACCTGCGCGCCGGCGAGGTTCCGGTCCGCGAGGCCGGCATGGAGGGCGAGTTCCCGGGCTCCGAGTCGGAGTCGCTGACCGCGGTGGCGGTGCTCAGCCGGATCTTCGGCGGTCAGGATCCGGCGGAGAACCGGATGGTGAAGCTCGGCGCCGAGCTGCTGTCGAAGAAGCTCCCGGTCTGGGATCGCGCCCGCGGCTCGATCGACATGTACTACTGGTACTACGGCACCCTCGCCATGTTCCAGGTGGGCGGCGAACACTGGCGGCGCTGGAACGCGGCGATGACCTCGGCGGTCCTCGAAACCCAGCGCGCCGACGGCAACTTCTGCGGTTCCTGGGACCCCGTGGGGGCCTGGGGCCAGGTGGGTGGCCGGGTCTACTCGACCGCCCTGATGACGCTCTGCCTCGAGGTTTACTATCGCTACGGCCGGGTCTTCGGCACCGGTCGCTGAGCGACCGGTGCGCGCGCCGGAATCGCGGCCGCGAGGCGGGCGTCAGCGGGGAGGGGAGGAGTTCAGGTCAGTAAGAGGAAGGCCACGAAAGAGAGCCCGTCGGTCAGGGACCGACGGGCTCTTCCGTTTTCATTCTTCTCGTCGTTCGGTATCAGCCGAGCGAACCGACCCGGCGGGCCAGCAGGGACTTCCGCCGCGACGCGTTGTTGCGGTGGATGATGTTCCGCTTGGCGCACTTGTCGATCCGCTTCATGGCGGTCGCGAGGGCCTTGTGGGCGCGATCCTTGTCACCGTTGCCGACGGCCTCGGCGACCCGGCGGATCGCGGTGCGCATCGAGGAACGCATGGCCTTGTTGTGCAGACGGCGGCGCTCGTCGGTGCGAACGCGCTTTTCGGCTTGCTTCGAATTGGGCATTCTTCGGTCTCTCGCTTTCGGCGCTGAGTTTGTCTCGTCAGGAGCCGCTCTTCAAGCGCTCCCGAAGCACTTCGATCCGATCGGCGACCCCTTCATAGGAGATGTCGATCTCGTAGATCCGGGTGTAGCAGTCGAGGGCCAGGGCGTCCTCGCCCTGCTCCTCGTGGGCCTCGGCCAGGCTGCGGACGATGTCCAAGTTCTTCTCGTTGATCCCCCCCAGGCCCTCGAGAGCGGCCCCGAGCTGCTTCACGGCCAGATCGCCCATCCCCTTGCGCAGGAAGGCTTTACCCATCTGAACCATGGCCAGGTGCTTGCGTCGGGGGTCCTTGACGACGAGCTGGAACTCGGCGATCGCGTCGTCGATCCGGTTGTCGTCGAGCAGGTACTGGCCGAGCTTCATCCTGAGGCCGGTGTCGGTGGGGTGGACGGTGGTGCGGCGGCGGAACTCGTCGATACGGAAACCCCGGCGCTCCTTGAGGATGCGGCGGAGATCGTCCTGGGCGCCATCCTCGCCGGCGGCCACCTCGTCGCGCAGGCTACGCACCCTCTGGTCGAGGGCCTGGAGGCGGCAGTCACCGAAACGGCCGGCGATGTCGTAGTCGTCGGGCTTGAGGCGCATCGCCGCCTCGAAGGCGCGGGCGGCGCCGTCCAGGTCGCGATTCTGCTGGCGCAGCTCGCCCAGACGGACCTGGAGGTCGGCGTCCTGGGGCGCGCCGGCCACCTCCTTTTCCAGCTCGGCGATGGCCTGGCCCAGCTCGGCGGGGCTGCGGACCAGCTTCTGGCGCTTCTCCAGCTGGTCGAGCTGGTCCTGGGACCGGGTCAGCTCCCGGGCCGAACTGGCCTTCTCGAAGCCGCCGGACTTGATCGCGCCCTCGGCGGCCAGGTTCTTGCGCATCTTGACCGCTTCCTGGTCGCGCGGCGAGATCTTCAGCACCCGCTCGTAGCAGTCCAGGGACTGGTCGTACTTCTTGGCCTCGTAGTAGAGCGAGCCCAGGATCTTCAGGGACTCGACGTCGTTGCGGTCGAACTCGGTGACCACGGCGAAGGCCGCCTCGGCGCCGTTCTTGTGGCCGGCCCGCAGCAGGGCGTGACCGAGGGCCAGGTTCAGCTTGACGTTGCGGGGGTCGCGGCTCAGGGCCCGCTCGGCCTGGTTGGCCACCATCCCGTGCATCCGCAGCAGGCCACCCAGTCCCATCATCAGGCGGGGCATGAGGTTGCCGAGACCACGGCTGAGCCCCGACGGGTAGTCCTTGGCGAACTTGGCGATCTCCGCGCGGCGCTTGCCGGCGCGGGCCGGGCCGTTGTCGGGCTCGACCGCGATCACCTGCTCGAACAGGGCGATGGCCTGGTCGTAGCGCTTCTTGGCGAGCTCCTGCTCGGCGCGATCGAGGTACTTCCCTGCGCTCATCGGCCCTCCGGCTGCACGTCGTCCCGGGACGGTTGTTGGGGCTGCGCCTCGGGGCTGACCGGGGCGGCGTTGCGGGCCGCCTTGATAGCAGTTGCCGGCTTCCTGGTCAATGAACGAGGGCTTCCGGCGTCGGTCCGCGGCCTTGTCCCAGGCCCGGGTCTGCTATCATGCCGTTCCGGTCCGGACCGCGTCGGTCCACCGCAGCCCTGGTCCCCGATATCGCCGGATCCGCTCGCCGATGCGCATCGTCTACTATCCCGACCCCGTCCTTCTGAAGCCGGCGGCGACCCTCGAGGCCGTCCCCGAGGACCTGGCCACCATCCTCGAGGGCATGCGCCACGTCATGAAGCTCGAGCGGGGCATCGGCCTGGCCGCCCCGCAGGTGGGGCTGTCCCTGCGCATCATCCTGGTCAGCGAGACCGGCGAGGAGGGCGACGAACAGGTCCTGATCAACCCCGAGATCGTCAAGTTCGAGGGCAAGAAGGAGTGGGGCGAGGAGGGTTGCCTCAGCTTCCCGGGGATCTGGGGCGAGGTCCTGCGCCACGAACGGGTGGTGGTGCGCTACCGGGACGAGAGCTTCGCCGAGTGCGAGATGAAGGCTGAGGAACTCCTCGCCCGCGTCCTGCAGCACGAGATCGATCACCTCGACGGCAAGGTCTTCGTCGCCAAGATGAGGGAGTCCGACCGCATCCGCAACAAGGCCCGGCTCCAGGAGCTGCGCGACAACTTCGAGACCCTCCAGGCCTGATGCGCATCCATCGCTCGCCCGGCGCGCTGACCGAGGCCCGGCCGAAGCGGCCGGTGGCGACCCTCGGCGTCTTCGACGGCGTCCACGTCGGTCATCGTTTCGTCATCCGTGAGTGCATGACCCTGGCGGCCGAGCGGGCCGGTCAGAGCGTCATCATCACCTTCAACCAGCATCCGCGGGCGCTGATCGCCAAGTCGCCGCCCAAGCTGATCACCCCGATCGAGCAGCGGCTACGCCTCTTCGCCGAACTGGGGGTCGACCATTGCCTGGTCCTCGACTTCGGCGACGAGTTGCGCCAGATCGCCGCGGAGCGCTTCGCCCACGAGTATTTCGAGGACGTGGTCGGCGCCGAGGTGGTCGTCCTCGGCCACAACTGTCGCTTCGGTCGCGACCGCGAGGGCTCCGCCGAGTGGCTGATCGAGCGGGCCGGCGACTTCCGCTTCGAGACCAGGCGGGCTCCCGAGATCCGGGTCGGCGACACGATCCTCTCGAGTACCGCGATCCGCTCCGCGATCGAGCGCGGCGAGCTGGAGCTGGCCTCGACCATGCTCGGCCGCCCCTTCGCCCTGTTCGGCACCGTGATCGCCGGCCGCAAGCTCGGGCGGACGATCGGTTTTCCGACCGCCAATCTCGATCTCCACCATGGCCTCCTCCCGCCGCGAGGCGTCTACGGCTGCCGGGTCGAGATCGACGACGGCACCTACTACGCGCTCGTCAACATCGGCCGGCGGCCCACGGTGACGGCGGCGGCCGAGGAGGATCTGGTCGAGGTGCACGTCCTGGACTGGCAAGGCGACCTCTACGGCCGCGATCTCGAGGTGGCCTTCCTGCGTCGTCTCCGGGACGAGCGGAAATTCCCCGATCTCGAGGCCCTGAAGGCCCGGATCCGCGCCGACGAGGCCGAGTTTCGCGCCTTCCTCGCCGATGGTCGCCGCGCCTGAGGGCGGCGCGCAGGCTCTTTGCCCGGAAGACCTTGAAGGGCCGGCAGCCATTCACTACCATCCGCCCCGAATGCCGGGGATGCTCCTCGCGAGCGACCCGCGGCGCACGGGTGGTCGGGTAGCTCAGTTGGTAGAGCACTTGACTGAAAATCAGGGTGTCGCCAGTTCGACTCTGGCCCCGACCACTCTTCTTTTCCCCCTCCCCGAAGTCAGCGGCGTCGAATCCCTTCCCGAGGTATCCTCGTGGCCGGAATGAAAGTCCGGTTGCGCCGGTTCTCCTGGCGATGAGCGTCAGCATGCACGAGGTCGAGACCGTAAGCCCCGAGGTCGGCGTCGCCGAGCCCGAGAGTTCCGGCACCATGCAGTGCATGGAGGTCTGGGGCGGCAACCAGGCGGTCGACCTGGAGCTGAGCTTCTCGGGGCTCGACGCCTGGGTCTACAGCCGCCCTTCGGGGAAGGCGGGAGCCGGCGGCGACCTCCACTACCTCTCCTCCTGCGCCACCGGACGCGTGGCGCGGATCCTCGTCGCCGACGTCGCCGGCCACGGCGACCGGGTCGCGCCCATCGCCGAGCTCCTGCGTCGCCTCCTCCGTCGCTTCGTCAACTACATCGACCAGACCGGCCTGATCGGCGAGCTCAATCGCGGGCTCGTCTCCCTGCGGGACGAGGACGGCGCCAGCGGGACCTTCGCCACGGCCCTGGTGATGTCCTGGTTCGGACCGGACCAGGAGATGGGCATCTGCAACGCCGGGCATCCGGCGCCGCTCGTCCGCCGCCGTGACGCGGTCGGCTGGGAGCGGGTCGATCAGGTCGACGACGAGGGCGGCGGGCTCCGCAACGTGCCCCTCGGGGTCCTCGACGGGGTCGGCTACGACCGCGTCGATCTCCGGCTCGAGGTCGGGGATCGGCTGCTGCTGTTCACCGACGCCGTCATCGAGAGCCTAGGCGGGGGCAGCGCCCGGCGCGGCCTCGCCGAACTGGATCTCTTCCTCGCCGGGCGCGAGCCCGAGGAGGAGCCCCGCGATCTCCTCCGGGCCCTGGTCGCCGAGCTCGATCGGCGTGGGGCCGACGACGATCTCACCATCGTCATCCTGCGGCCGAACGGCCGTCGTCCCTGGCGCCGCCTCTCCCGCCGGTTGGGTGGGCCGCTCAAGGTGCTCGGCGCGGTCGTCCGCGGCCTGGTCGGGCGGGTCTCCGACATCCCCTGGCCGGAGTTCAGCCTCGCCAACCTGGGCGGGGCCTTCTTCGAGTCGCTCAACCGTCGGCGGCGGAACCGGCGCTCCTGATCCGGCCGGCCAAATCCGCGCCGCCCTTGCCATTTCGCTCCGCCCGGTATCGACTGGATGCCGTCGCAACCGAATCTCGAGGAGAACAAGATGTTCAGGACGATCAGCGTGGCCGTCGTCGGTCTCTCGCTCCTGTTGCCCCAGGCCGGGGCCCAGGAGAAGCCCGAGACCGTCAGCTTCAAGAGCCGGGCCCCGGTGGTGGGCGAATTCCAGGGTTCCAAGTACAAGACCGGCGGCAAGACGGTCATGCGCATGGGCGACGCCGAGGCCGAAGGGCGGGAGTCCGGATCGAGCCTGGTGGTTTCCCGTGACGCCACCATCCTCGAGTCGAAGGACGGCAAGGTCGCCAAGGTGAGGCTGCACTGGCGCGAGGTCGAAGAGAAGAACGACCGTCCCGCCGGTCTGGGTGCCGGGGGCGGTCGCGGCGGTCGCCGCGGGGGCGAGGACCGGCCGACGCGGCCCGACTTCAGCGAACTCCTGGGCAAGACCCTGATCCTCGACCTCGCGACCGAGACCCCGACCGTGACCGCCGAGGACGGCTCGCCGGTGGACGAGGGCCTCGCCCGCATGGTGGTCTTCTCCGAGACCCGCGACGGCCAGTTCGTCGGCTGGAGTCCCGATGTCCTGGGCGCCCTGGGCAGGAAGGACTTCACCGTGGGCGAGCGGGTCACCTTCAGCCAGGAGGCCGGTCGGACGCTCCTCGGCAACGTCGGCGGTGGGCTGAACGCGCGCGGTCCGCGCGGCCGTCGCGGCAACCGCGGTGGCGAGGAGCCGCCGGCCGAGGCCGCCGAGCCGGAAGCGACCTACGAGGGCAGCGTCGTCTTCAAGGGCCGGCGCAACGTCCTCGGGCACGACTGCGGCCTGTTCGAGATCAGCGTGACCTCGTCCTCCGAGCGCAACGACGAGCGCGGCCAGAGCAGCACCAAGTCGACCGTGACCGGCGAGATGCTGGTCGGGATCGAGAACGGCTGGCTCTACAAGATCGAGCTCAAGAACAAGAACAGCATGGACAGCGCGATCACGCGCGGCGAGCGCAGCTTCGAGATGCACATGATGTCCGACCACGACCTGTCGCGTCAGGTGCTCTTCGCGGCGCCCAAGGCCGCGCCGGCGAACTGAAACCGGACCAGCGCGGACGAGAAAGGGGCGTCGGGTTCAGCCCGACGCCCCTTCTTCGTGTCGATGCCGCCGGACCACCGGTTGCCTGGGGCGGTCCGCGACGGCCGTCGTCCTCGGCGTGGCCAAGGACGAGACCCGTCGGCTCAGGCGTGCAGCCCTCGCCTGGCGTGCTGATCCTCGAGCCGGAACCGGGAGGTCAGGTCACGCAGGCCGGCGGCCATCCGGGTCAGATCGTCGGCGGAGCCACGCGTGGCCGCGGCCCCGTCGGCGCTGCGCTTGGCGCTCTCGGCGACGCGCGCGATGTGGCCGCCGATCTCCCGGCTCTTGTCGGCGACCTCGGTGATCGACCGCGAGATCTCGGAGGTCGTCGCGCTCTGCTCCTCGATCGCGCCGGCGATCGAGGTCTGGTGCTCGCTGATCCGGTTGATGATCTCGGCGATGTTCTCCACCGCCTCGACCGCACCCTGCGTGTCCTCCTGGATGGTCTCGACCTTGCGGGCGATCTCCTCCGTGGCGCGCGCGGTCTCGAGCGCGAGTTCCTTGACCTCGTTGGCGACGACCGCGAAACCCTTGCCGCTCTCACCGGCCCGGGCGGCCTCGATGGTGGCGTTGAGGGCCAGGAGATTGGTCTGTTCGGCGATCGTCGTGATGACGTCGATGACGGCGCCGATCTCGGCGCTGCTCCGCCCCAGCTTGTCGATGGTGTCGCGGGCCGTGTGGGCGATGTTCACCGCCCGGCCGGCGGTGTTGCTCACCTCGCCGATGCTGCGGGCGATCTCGCCGGCGCAGGCCTCGAGCTGCGAGGTCGCGCTCGCGAGCGACTGGATGTTCTGGTTGACGACCTCGCTGCCCTCGTGGGCGGCATCGGCGCCCCGGGCGCAATCGGTGGCGACCTGGGACATGTCGGTGCTGACGCCGTCCAATTCGCTCGACGCTCCGGCCAGGCACTCGGCGTTCTCGTCGATGGTGCGCAGGCTGGTGCTCAGGTTGGCGAAGAAGCGGCCGAGACCGGCAGCGAGGTTGCCGATGTCGTCGTCGCCGGTGATGTCGATCCTGCCGCGGAGATCGCCGCGGGCGGCCTGGTCGACCACGGCGAGGATGCGCGCGATCTTCTCCCGGCGTTCGCGGCTCTCCACCGCCCGTTCGTCGGCGGCCCGCTGGATCTCGAGTGCCTGGGCCTTCTCGCGCGCCTGGGCCGTCCTGACCTCCTCGAGGGTCTGGCCGACCTTGGCGGCCTGGGCATCGGCCCGCGCGCGGGCGGCCTCGGCCTCGGCCAGGGCCTCGCCGGTGGCGGCGAAGGCCTGATTGAGGGCCCGGGCCATCCGGCCCAGCTCGTCGTCACCGTCCCAGGACAGCCGCTGGTCATAGTCGCCCTCGGCGACCTTCTCGGCCAGGGACATGGTGGCCAGGATCGGCGGCACGGTCCCGCGCTCGATGAGCCAGGCCGCGAGCAGGGCGAGGACGATGCCGATGACGCCGCCGGTGATCAGCCAGCCACGCGCCGTGGTCACCGCGGCGTCCTGATCTTGCGCCGACCGATCGAGTTTCTCGTTGACGGCCGCGACCAGGGCCTCTGACTCGGTGGCCATCTCGGCACGGGTAGCGGCGATCGCCTGGTCGCCGCGAACCAGGTCGAGGAAGGAGGCCTCGTAGCTGGCGAGCAGGCGGAGGAGCTCGGTCTGGCGTCCCGAGGCAAGCTCGCTGGCGCCGATCTGGCCCTTCATGACCTTGATCCGCTCGGCGAACTTGTCGACGTAGGACTGCTTGCCGCGCAGGAGGTAGTCCTTCTCGTGCCGCCGCAACATGAGCATGGTGTTGGCGAGCGGGAGCGACTGATCGCCCTCGAGGCTGGTCTCGACCCCGTGGATCGCGTTGCGCAGGCGGCCCCTGAGCCCGGTCTCCTCGGTCAGGCCGCGATTCTCGACCCCCCCGATCAGCCGGTCGAGCAGCGCACTGTAGCGTCGGCATCGCTTCACCAGGCCGGATTCGACCAAGGTGGCGTCGGTCTCGGCGTGCTCGATCACCTCGGCCATGAGGTCCTTCACCGCTTGAGCGCGGTCCTGGTCGGGAGCGAGCAGGAATTCGTTCTCCGCCCGGGACGCGTCGAGGAAGTGGTAGCGGACGTGGTCGACGGCGTCGGCGTCGGAGTGGCTGGCATGCTGGTGCTGGAAGGCGACATAGCCGGCCAGGGCCATGGCCACCACGACGATCGCGAGGGAGCCGGTCAGGAAACGGATCTTGGTCTTCAGGCTCACGGAATTTCCCCCAGGAGATTGAGGGCTGCCGGTCGGGCAACCCCCGGCCGCGCCCTCGGGGCACGGTCACGAGTCCAGCAGCCTTTTCGGAAAGCGCTAGATGTCGGCATGAGCGATTACCGTGGATCCACGTGGCGCGACCATCTGCCCGCGGTGAAAAGGCCTCGCGGCCCTCGTTTGCCACCGAGTGGCCCGATCCCGTATCATTCCGGTCCTGGTCGACCGCCGGGGGAGGCTCAATCGACCCGTCCCCGCGCGACCGGTCCCGATCCGGAGATCGCCATGTTCCCTTCCCGGTGGCCGATGACGGGGGCCTCGTCCCTTCTCGCTTTCTTCATCGTCGTTCTCTTCGCCTGCCCGCTTCGCGCCCAGGACGACGACGAGATCGAGGCCGCCTGGGACGATCCCGACGCGCCGATCGACACCCGGTTCGACAAGGCGCGGGAACTGAACGTCGAGGGGCGTTTCGAGGACTGCTGGGCGATCTACGACGAGATCCTCCGCGACCGCGGGCCCGACGTCCCGACCCTGGTCACCTACGGGAACATGCTGTGGCGGGCGGGCGACCTCGCCGGTGCCGAGGCCAAGCTGAAGCTCGCCTGCGCGACCAATCCGAAGCACATCAAGGCGCAGCAGTTCCTCGGTCAGCTCTACTACTTCGAGGGCCGTCGTCAGCTTTCCCGTGAGCGCTTCGAGTACATGCACACGCTCGAGTTCATGCGCCAGGACGTGCTCGATTCCGCGAAGCTGAACCTGGGCCGGATCGCGCTCCAGGAGGAGAAGTTCCGCGAGGCGCGGGAGCACTTCATGCACCTGCGGAAGATCGGCAACCACGCCGACCGGAAGTCGGGCAATCGCGGCATGGATCTCGTGCAGACCATGCTGGCGATGGGGGACTGGCCGCGACTCGATACGATTCATCTGAAGATCCACTTCTCGCCGGAGATCGAGCGCTACAAGAAGGAAGCCGAGCGCAAGGCGCTCGGGGCCGAGCTCGACGCCTGGATCGCCAAGGTCGTCGCCTTCCTCGGCATCGAGATGCCCGATCCCTGGCACCTCTACGTGTTCCTCGATGACGACGAGTGTCATGCCAAGACCGGTCGGCCGATGGCGCACGGCTGGGACTACTCGTGGTGGATCAGCTACCACGCGGTCAACTCGGAGATCTCGCTGAAGCACACCCTCGCGGTCATGCTGGCCTCGCGCTGGGGCGGCTCGCGGCCGATGTCGCGGTCGATGGTGGAGGGCTTCTGCCACCATCTCGCCGACGAGGGCAAGGACCCGCACGAGATCGCGAAGAAGCTGGCCGAGAACGACTTCCTGCCCTCGATCGCGCAGCTCCACGAGCACCAGCGCTACCGCGCCCAGTACGGCGCCGGCATCTCCTGGGTCGACTTCTTCATCCGCAGCTACGGCCTCGAGGCCTTCAAGAAGCTCTGGTGCCGCTTCAACATCGAGGTCAACCTGGCCCGCTACAAGGAAGGGCGCTCGAAGGCGATCGACTTCCCCGCCGCCTTCGACACCATGTTCCAGGCCTTCGCGAAGGTCTCCTTCAGCCAGTTCGAGGCCGCCTGGCGCACCAAGGTGCTGAGCCTCGCCGGCGTCGAGGACGACTGAGCGCGGGGCCGCGCCAGACGAGGGCCGGGGCCGGTACGCGATGACCGGGTCGGCGCGGGCGGCGACCGTCGACCTGGCCGGCCGGAGGAGCCGGCAAAACGGGGCGGAATTGGGCTCCACGGATCGTTCGGACCGTGGTACCGTGCCCGGGCATTTGCACGTTTCCGTCGTCCATTAGATCAGTACAGAGCCATGACGATGTCCCACTCCGGGGTCGGTCCACGGGGCGTGGCCGGACACGATCCCGTGGTCGCGGCCGATCGCCGCCGCGCGCGCCTCCTGGCCCGCATCCTCGACGCCGCGCCCAGGCTGCACGAATTGCGCGAGCCGGCCGCCGTGCTGGCCGAGGCGGAGCAGATCCTGCTCTCGGTCTTTCCCGACTGCCGCTACCTCTGCCTCCTGGCCTCCAATCACGGGCATGACCTGCGGGTCGAGGAACGGATCATCCGCGGCAACTACCCCGCCGACGAGACGGCGGCGCGGATCGCCTGCTGCGACCTGGTGGTCCGCAGCGGTCGTGCCGCCTTCGAGGCCGAACTCGACCTCGCCCACGAACACATCGGCGCCTGCGTCCCGATCCCGGTGGGCAATTCCGTCGGCGGCGCGCTCCTGGTCGATTCCCTGCCCACGGCCTTCGCCAGCTCCGACGAGCTGAACGGGACCCTGCGTCATCTGGCGACCCAGCTCGGGCTCGCCCTGCGCTGCGTGGCCGACATCCGCGCCCGGCGCGCCGACATGCGGATCCTGGCCACCGAGACCGGGCAGAGCCTGAACGACACCAGCCTGTCATTGACTGACGCCAAGCGGGCCTTCGAGCACTGGCTGATCTGCACGCGGCTCAAGGAGTCCCGCGGTAACATCGCCGCGGCCGCCCGGTCCCTGCAGATGGACCGTGGACAGCTCTCGCGTCTGGTGAAACGCCACGAGCTGAAGGCCCGGAGCTTCCGGAGCTGAATCGGCGGGCTGGCTGCTGGATGGTCGCCGCCGCCGGCTCTCGTCGGCCGGCGTCGGGCCGCGGATAATCGGGCCAGACCATGACCACGCCCGGTTCGCTCGAAGTCGCCCGTTTCCTCGTTTCGCCCGCCGGCCGCGCCGCCGCGGCGGCGTTGCCGGCGGACTTCGACCCCCGTCGTCTCCTCCTCGAACTGCGCAAGAACCTCGAGCCCTGGCAGGCGGCGGCGCTCCTGGATCAGGAGCGCGGTCGCCGTTCCCTGCGCGGCCGGCATCACCTGGCGGAGAGCCTGGTCGTCGATGCCCTCGCCGCGGCCCAGGCCTCCGCCGAGGCCTGCGCCTTGCGCCGCGCCGCCCGCTTCCCGAACGACGCGCTGGTCGCCGATCTCGGCTGCAGCGTCGGGATCGACAGCCTCGCGCTCGCCGCCGGCCGCCGCCTCGTCGCCCTGGACCGCGAGCCCGGTCGCCTGATCCTCGCCCGGGCGAACCTCGAACTCGCGGGGCAGAGCGCTCTGCTGGTCTGCGGCGCGGCACCCGCGGCCGCGCCGCGTTGCCCCTTCCTGCATGCCGATCCGGATCGTCGACCCGAAGGGCGGCGTCGCCATCATCCCGAGGAAGCCTCGCCGCGGCTCTCGGAACTGCTCGCCCTGGCCCCGGCGGGCGGGCTGGTGGTCAAGCTCTCGCCGCTCGCGCCGCTCGAGGAGCTGGAGGGGCTCGGTGAACTCGACTTCGTCGGCCTGGGCGCGGAGCTCAAGGAACTGGTCCTGGTGACCGGCGACCTCGCCCGCCCGGGCCGCTGCGTCAGCCTCGCCGATCGCGACGTCGAGTATCGCGCCGAGCCGAGGCCGGCTCGAGTCGCGGCCGAACTGGGTGACGTCCTCTACGAGGCCCACCCGGCCCTGGTGCGTTCGGGACTCCTCGGGGCGCTCGCGGCCGAGCTCGGCCTCGGGCTCGTGGCCGAGGGCATCGCCTTCCTCACCGGGCCGGCGGTCGGCGATCAGGCCCTGCTGATGGCGAACGAGGTCCTGGCCGTGCTGCCGGCCGACCCGCGTCGGATCGGCAGGTTCATGCGCGAACGCGACTTCGGTCGAGCGGAGGTCCGCGCCCGGGGTTTTCCCGGGGACGCGGAAGCCCTGGCGGCCCGCCTGCCGCGGGAGAAGGGCCCGGTGCTGCGGGTCTGTCTCACCCGGCTCGGCGAGGCCCGGGTGGCGATCCTGGGTCGTCGGCTCGGCTCCTGAATCTTCTTTCCGACCGCCCCGGCACCGGGGGTTTGCTATTTTGGCGCCGATCTTGCCGAACGAAGTCCACCTCGCCACCACGAACGTCAACCGATCAGAGGTCGCCATGCATCGTCACATCGCCCCCGTCATCCTGCTCCTGCTCCTCGTCGTCAGCGCCTTCCAGGTCGAGGCCGTCGCCCAGCAGAAGAACGAGAAGGAGACGCCCCTGGTCGAGCGCGATCCGGATCTCGCCGCCTGGATCGATACCCTGGTCCTGAACCTCCAGAAGGACCACAAGGCCATTCGCAACAGCTCGGCCCAGGCGTTGATCGCGATCGGCGAGGAGGCCGTGCCGGCCCTGCAGCGCCTCCGCGAAGTGGGCGATCGGGAGGCCCGCAACCTGGCGACGCGCATCCTCGAGCGGATGGCGAAGGAGAGCGGCCGCAACCTGTTCAAGGACGATCTCGGCGGGGTCAAGGCGGAGACCTTGGCGGACATCTGCGCGCGCGCGCTCAACCTGAGCGATCCGCAGAAGGAAAGCCTCGGCCGGACCATCGCCAGCGCGCAGGAGGAGGAGAAGAAGATCCGCGGCGACCAGAAGCAGAAGAAGGCCAACGCCGAGGAGGTCGCCCGGAGACGGCGCAACCTGCAGACCTCGGTCAAGGCCGAGCTCCAGGGCTACCTCGACGCCCGCGGGGTCGACTTCGTCCTGATCAAGCTGGGCTGGGGCGGCGGCAAGACCGTCGACGAGGAGGGCAACATCGTCGATCCGCGCGAGCGTCGCGACATCAGCCCCGAGGACCGGCGCAAGATGGATCAGGATCGCTGAGGCTTCGAGCACCAGCTTCAGGCTTCGAAGAATGATGAGCCCCGGGCGCCACCGTCCGGGGCTCGCCTCGTTCCGGGCCCTGGCCCAATTCTTCGATCGGGGCGCATCCCCAGGTCACCGGGCCGGTTGCAGTCCCCCGACGGCCCCACTATGTTGGCGCCTGCCCCGCCCCCGGTGGATTGTCATCGGAGCGGCCGGAAGAACGACCGACCTCGTGCGTAGGACGGCCGACGCGACGGGCCACGAACTGCTCGTGGTCACGACCGACGACTTGATTCGAGATAGCATGATGCGACAGATGCCAGTCTGGGTCCTGGTTCTCGGCCTCGTCCTGGGTGCCACGACCGCGCTCCCGGCTCAGCTACCCTTCGGCAGCAACGCCACCGCCTTCAAGGGCGCGACGGTCTACCTGGACGGCAAGCCGGTCGAGAACTGCTGGCTGATCGTCTCCGGCAAGAAGATCAAGGCGGTCGGAACCGACGTGGAGGTTCCCGAGGGGGCCGAGATCGTCGACCTGGGCGGCAAGGTGGTCATCCCGGCCCTGATCGACGCATCCGCCGACCTCGGCCTGTTGGCGAAGGCGAGCGCCGGCCGACGCGCGCGCCGCGGGATCGAGCGGCCCCACTTCGACGTGCTCGACGAGCTCGACCCCTTCAACCTCGATCCCTTCACCGACAGCCTGGCCGGTGGGGTCGCCTACGCCTACCTCCGCAACGAGGGCGCGCAGGGGATCGGTGGCCGCGGCGCCGGCATCCTGGTGCCGGCCGAGAAGAGTCCCGACCTTCCCGGGCTGAGGCTCGACGGGGTCGAGGCCCTCCACGTGCGGCTCGGCATCGGCGACGGCCCGGTGGCGCGCTACCTCGAGGTCGAGGCCTTCGGCAAGCAGCTCGAGGCCGCCGACAAGTACCGCGAGAGCTGGAAGAAGTACCGCGAGGAGAAGGACAAGTACGAGAAGGAGCTGGCCAAGCTGCCCAAGGAGGGCAAGAAGGCCGAGGCCAAGAAGGGCGACGACAAGAAGAAGCCCGGTGCGATCGAGGCGCCGGTCGGCGACGACCACGACCTCCGGCCCGACGGCTTCGGCGAGGGCGACCCGGACGGTCCCGCCGAGGTCACCAGGCTCCCGGTGCCGGCGCCCTGGGACGTCTGGGCGCTCGGCGATCCGGACCGGGCCCCCCTGGCGGTGGTCCGGCGGGAGCGCGCCGAGGCCACCAATCACGAGCCCGAATTCCCGACCCGCTGGGACACCGGGCGCGCCCGGCTGCGCCCGTCCGCGAGCTTCATCGGTGACGGCACCGAGCCCCAGCTCCTGCCCGAGGCCGAGCGCCGCGAGGACGACCCGAGCGGCGTCGCGATCTTCGTCTGCGCCCATTGCGGCGGCGAGATCGAGGGCCAGCCGCATCACCACGACGAGCCGCGCGGCTTCGACTTCTGGGAGTTCGCTCCCGAGGACGGCAAGAAGCCGGACGCCAAGGCCGCCGAGGCCAAGAAGGACGACAAGGGGCCCAAGAAGCCGGCGGAGCCCCGCTTCGATCCGGTCATGGAGCAGCTGGTCCGCGTCATCGAGGGCAAGCTGCCGGTCCGGATCGAGGTCCATCGCGCGGCCGACATCCGCAACCTGCTCGCCCTGATCGAGCGCCGGCCGATGCGGGTCGTCCTCGAGGGGGCGACCGAGGCCTGGATGGTCGCCGACGAGATCGCCAGAGCCGAGATCCCGGTCCTCCTGTTCGGCGATCTGGTGGCGCCGCCGCAGGAAGATGGGAGGCGTCAGGCCGCCATCGATCTCCCTCCCGGTCTGCCGCCGGAGCTGATCGAGATGATCATGCGCCGCCAGGCCCCGCAGCAGGCCGCCGCTCCCGACGACGGGCTCGCGGTCGCCGATCTGGCCGCCCGACTGGACCGCGCCGGCGTGACCGTGGTCATCGCCGCCTCGCGCGAAGCCTCGGACGTCTCCGGCGAGCTCCTGCTCGCCGCGGCCCGGGCCTGCGGCCAGGGTCTCGACCGGGCCGTCGCCCTCCGCGCCGTGACCAGCATGCCGGCCCGGATCCTCGGGCTCGACGACCTGGGCGAGCTGGAACGCGGCCGCCGCGCCAGTTTCGTGGTCCTCGATGGCGATCCCCTCGCCACCGGTACCCGGCTCCAGGCCATCTACGTCGACGGCAAGACCCACTACGAGAAGAAGTGATCGTGATGCCGAGCAATCCCTCCCGGCCGTGGCTGCGACTGCCGTCGCTCCTGCTGCTGTCGTTCCTCGTCCTCTGCGCCGCCCTCCCGGCGCAGGAGCGTCTCGCCTTCAGGGCCCGCAAGCTGATCCCCGGCGCCGGCGCCGTCGTCGACGACGCGCTGATGCTCGTGGTGGACGGCCGCATCGAGGCGATCAGCTCCGGCGGCAGCGTGCCTTCCGCCTACAGGCTGATCGACCTGGGCGACGGCGTCATCGCGGCCGGCCTGGTCGACGCGATCTCGATGGCGACTGCTCCGAACGACCTGGGCGAGAGCACCGACGCGGTGGACCTCCGCTCGCAGGTCGCCGAGGTGCTGGTCGCCGGCCATCGCGATCTCGGTCTCCTGCGGGCCTCGGGCATCACCTCGGTGTTGATCCTGCCCACCGACAGCACCCTGATCTCCGGCTTCGGCTGCGTCGTGAAGACGACGGACGAGCTCGACTTCGTCTCCCGGACGGGGCCGATCGCCTGCGGCCTCGGTCGCGGCGTCGTCAGCGACCGGCGGCTGCCGACCTCCTTCATGGGCGCGGTCAAGCTGCTCCGCGAGACCCTCGCGGCGGCCGACGCTCCGGCGCTGAAGGAATGGCGCGCCGGCAAGCGCCCGCTCTACTGCCGCGCCGACGACGAGCTGCAGCTCCGCGGCGCCCTCGAGATCATGGCCGAGCTGAGCGCGCGCCTGGTGCTGGTCACCGACGGTTCCCTGCGGCGCGTGCTGGAGCTGGCGAAGGGCCGGGCGCTCGACCTGGTCCTGCCCGCGCCCTCCCTGGAGATGCCGCTGCGTGATCTCCGCCTCGCCGGCGAGGCCGTGGCGGCCGGACACCACGTCGCCTTCCGGGCCGATACTCCGTCCCGTTCGCCCGAGGCCCTGCGGGTCGGCGCCGCCCTGGCCGTACGTCATGGCATGAGCCCGAGCGCCGCCTGGGCCGCGATCAGCTCCGAGCCGGCCCGCCTGGCCGGCGTCGCCGAGCGCATCGGCTCCCTCGCCGTCGGCCGCGACGCCGACTTCATCGTCCTCGACGGCGACCCCATCGATCTGAGCGCGAGCCTTCGCCAGACCTACGTCGGCGGGAAGGTCGTCTACAGCAGGCCGGTCGCCAAGGAGAAGGCCGACTCATGAAGCGCATCGTTTCCACCCTCGTCCTGATCCTGGCCGTCGGCGGTCTGACGAAGGCCCAGAACGCGGTGGCCTTCCAGGTCGACCGCATCCACGCCGGCAACGGCGTGGTCCACGAGCCCGGCATGTTGCTGATCAAGGACGGCAAGATCGTCGCCGTCGGCGACAAGATCGAGATCCCGAAGGGGACACCGCTCATCCGCCGGCCCGGTTGCGAGATCACCGCCGGCCTGATCGATGCCGCGGTCCCCGATCTGGTCGCGAGCACCGAGCAGGTGAGCGAGGTCATTCCCGAGCTCCAGGTCGCCGACTCGATCGACCTCGGCGCCGAGGTCTTCGCCCGTCTCGCCCGGGACGGCGTCACCACGGTCTTCGCCACCGCCGCCCTGGACTCGGTCATCGGCTGCCAGGGCGCGGTCCTCAAGACCGGCAGCACCGCGACGCTGGTGGATCGGGCCGGCGACTGCAAGCTGACCCTCACCCACGATCCTTCGGGGCGCAACGGCGGCCCGAGGCGGGGTCGCGCGCCGACGGTCTTCACCCGTCGACCCACGTCGCAGATGGGCGTCGTCTTCGTCGCCCGTGATGCCTTCATGCGCAGCGCCGACCTGATCGCGCGGGGCCTGAAGCCGCGCCGGGGCTCCGCGGAGGAGGTTCTGGTGGACGTCCTCGCCGGCAAGAAGGGGCTGCGTCTGCGGGCCGGACAGCAGTACGAGATCGCCGCCGGTCTGCGCATGGGACAGGAGTTCGGATTCGGCTTCGTCCTCGAGGGCGGCGCCGAGGCCTGGCGCCTGACCGAAGAGCTCGCCGGGGCCAAGATCCCGGTCATCCTCGATCCGCAGCGCCGGCAGGAGGAAGGTGGTCGCGGCCGTCGCGGCGCCGCGCTCGAGCGGGACGCCTCCGCGGCGGCGCTGGCCAAGGCCGGCGTGGTCCTCGCGCTCAGCGCGGGCGCGGGAGAAGGGGAGTACGGTCTGGCCCGTCAGGCCAGCCACGCCCGCCGTCATGGTCTCGACTTCGCGGCCACGCTGGCCGCGGTCACGACCACGCCCGCCCGCCTGCTCGGCCTCGAGCAGCGGATCGGTCGGATCGCGCCCGGCTACGACGCCGACCTGGTGATCTGGACCGGCGAGCCCTTCGCCGCCACCAGCGGCATCGACATGGTCCTGGTCGACGGCAACAGGGTCCGCGGCAAGAGCTACTGACACGACGGCGCCGAGCGCGCCGAGACGAAACGATGGGACCTGGACCCGAGGGGGCCGGGTCCCGGCAGAAGGATTCACCGGCAACGGAATTCGGAGTGGTCGCAATGCGCAATTCAATCAGGAGCCTCGGGAGCTTCCTGCTCGTCCTGACGATGATCCTGGCCTCCCGCGGCCTGGCCCAGACCCGGGCCAAGGTCGTGATCGAGGGCGGACGGATCATCCCGGTGGTCGGTCCGGTGATCGAGAAGGGCAGCATCCTGATCGAGGACGGCAAGATCGTCGCGATCGGAGCCGACCTGAAGGTCCCCTTCGATGCCAAGGTGATCGATGCCAGCGGCAAGACCATCTTCCCCGGCCTCGTCGATCCGCTCGAGTCGCGTGGCCTCGACGTCAGCAACGAGACCCAGGACGTCGCGCCTTTCACCGAGGTCTTCGACGCCATCGATCCCGCCGACCGCTTCTTCGAGGAGGCCCTGCGCGCGGGCATCACCTCGCTGCACCTGAGCCATGCCTGGAATTGCGTGATCGGCGGTCTGTCGCGCGTGGTCCATCCGATCGGCCTCACCGTCGACGAGATGACCCAGCGGGCGAACGGCGGCCTGATGATCTCGGTCTTCCCCAAGTCGGGTTATGACCACGCGGTCCAGCTCGCCGTGCTCCGCGACACCTTCGCCGAGCTCGAGCGCTACCTCGACAAGCTGGCCGAGGACCGCTACCAGGCCGAGCAGGAGAAGAAGGGCGAGAAGGTCACGGTCGGACCCGAGGAGGCCCGCAAGCTGGGTCGCCCCCTGATCCGCGAGTCCGACCTCGACCAGCGCTACCTCAACCTCTGGCGGCTGACCCAGGGCAAGATCGGGGCCTACGTCTGGTGCGCGCGCGCCATGGATCTGGCCAACGCCAAGGCCATCGCCGAATCGGCCGGCTTCAAGGACGGCATGACCCTGGTCACCGGTTCGGAGTGCTTCAAGAACCTCGCCGCCCTGAAGGACCTGCCCCGGCCGGTCATCCTGCCGGTCGGCTCGATGGTGCACACCGAGAAGGACCGCATCACCCTCGAGGACGAGGACAGCTTCGTCCCGAAGATCTACGCCGACAAGAAGATCGCCTTCGCCCTCGCGGGCACCAAGGAGCCGCTCTACGACGCGGCCCGTTGCGTGCGCAACGGCGTCGACCGTCAGGTCGCGCTCGAGGCGGTGACCATCAACGCGGCCAAGGCCATCGGCATGGACCACCTGGTCGGTTCGATCGAGACCGGCAAGCTGGGCAATCTGCTGATCCTCACCGGTGATCCGCTCGACCAGCTGTCCTGGGTCGACGGCGTCCTGATCAACGGCGTGCTCGTCTACGAGCGGGCCAAGGATCGTCGCCTGCGCGACCTCATGCTGGGCGTCGCCGACACCGAGCTCCGTCGCAAGGCCGACGAGGGCAAGGAGGCCAAGAAGGACGCGAAGGGCGAAGGCGAGAAGAAGTGAGGTTGAGCATCATGCAGCGCACGATCAGGTCGGCGCGGGTCCTCCTGACCCTGCTCCTCGCCCTCTGGGGCGGCAGCGCCGCCGCCGCGACCGCGGCCCAGCAGGACGGCGGTCCCGACCACTACGTGGTCATGGCGGCGCACATCTTCGCGCCCTTCGACGCGGCGGCCGATGCCGCCGGATTCGTCCACGACCGCTGGCTCGAGATCGCCTCGGGTCGCGTCCGGAGCCTGGGCCAGGGCGAGCCGCCGGTGGGCGTCGAGCTGGTCGATTTCGGTTCGGCCTGGCTGATGCCCGGCCTGGTCGACATGGGCGCCGAGGTCTTCCGCGGCGGCGACCCCGATGGTCTCGGCCCGCGTTACGTGGCCGCCGACAAGTTCAATCCCTTCGCCGACTTCCGCAAGGTCTGGGAAAGCGGGGTCACCACGGCGCGCCTCGGCGTCCCCGGCAAGCGCTTCATCAGCGGCCAGGGTTCGGTGGTCAAGTTCGGCGGTGACGCCGACACCGCCGTGGTCCTGGCGCGGACCGCCGACCTCCAGCTGAACTTCAACGACGAGGCCGGCCGCCAGGAGCCCGACTTCGAGAACGTGCCCTTCCCGTCCTCCGCGGACGTGCCCTACGAGCCGCGACCCGAGCCCCGGCCGCAGACCCGGCTGGGTCGCATCGCCGCGCTGAAGGACGATCTGGCCGCGGCCCGCGCCCTGCCCGCGATCGGGCCGCGTGATCCCCGCCTGGGCGCCCTGGCCAGCTTCGTCGCCAGCGGCCGTCCGTTCCGCGTCGACGCCCGTCGCGCGGCCGACATCGTCCAGGCCCTCGAGGCCCTGAAGGCGATCGAGGCCTACGGGGTCGGCGCCTACCTCGCGGGTGCCGACGAGGCTCTCGCGCTGGCCTCGAGCCTCGGCGCCGCCGGCCTGCCGGTGGTCTACGAGGTGGACAACGCCATCGGTCGGCTCGGTGACGGCGACTGGAATCCGATCCGGCCCTGGCGCCGCGACGCCTCCACGCCCGCCGCCCTGGAGCGCGCCGGCGTGTCGGTCGTCCTCGGCGGTGCCGGCTCCGATCTGCTCATGGCGGCCTCGATCGCGGTCGGGGGTGGCCTTTCGCCGCGCGCGGCGCTCGAGGCGATCAGCTCGCGCCCGGCCCGCCTGCTCGGCGTGGCCGATCGGGTCGGCTCGCTCCAGAATGGCCGCGACGCCGACTTCCTGGTGCTGAACGGCGACCCGCTGTCCAGCCTGAGCCACGTCCAGCAGGTCTGGGTGGCCGGCCGTCGCGCCTTCGAGCGCAAGGAGGACGAGCGGCCGCTGGTCGTGCGCGCCGGGCGCATCCTCGACGGCCAGGGCGGCGTGATCCGCGATGGCGAGATCCTGGTGGAGAAGGGCAAGATCGTCGCCATCGGCGCGGGCGTGCCCCATCCCCGCAACGCGCGGATCGTCGATGCCGGTGCCGATGCCGTGGTCACGCCCGGCTTCATCGACGTCCATTCGCACCTCGGTCTCGAGAACGACCGCGCCGTGCCGGCGCCCGAGCTGCCGCTCGCCGACGCCCTCGGCGGGGCCGGCCCCGAATTCGCCGACGTGGCCCGGGCCGGCGTCACCACCGCGCTGGTCGCGCCGCGGCGGGTCGGTTCGACCGGCTCGCAGGTCGTGGCGATCAAGACCGTCGGTCGTGATCACGCCGATCTCATCGCGAAGCCGGTGGCGGCGGTGAAGCTCGCCGTCGGCGGCAGCACCGATCAGGTCCGGAGCGCCCTCACCGGTCTGCTCTCGAAGGGCCAGAAGTACCACGAGGTCTGGAAGAAGTACGAGGACGACCTCGCCGCCTTCAAGTCCGGCAAGGTGGCACCGCAGGCGACCTCGCAGCCGAGCCCGGAGAAGAAGCCCGAGGAACCGGCCAAGCAGCCCGAGGCCAAGAAGGACGAGGGCAAGGAGGAGGAAGCCACCGACCCGCTCAGCGGCGTCTGGTCGGTGACCCTGAGCGGCGGCCCGATGCCGAAGCCGCAGGAGGGTCTCACCGCCAGGATCCGGCTCGAGGGCGAGCGCGTCGCCGGCACGATCACCAACCCGCTCGACACCGACGAGGAGGCCACCTTCAGCGGCAGCTTCGACGGCAAGACCCTGCGCGCCGATGTCGATGTCGAGACGCCCTTCGGGCCGACCACGCTGGTGGCCCAGCTGAAGCAGCCCGAACAGCTCGAGGGCAGCGTCAGCCTGGGCGGCGTGATGGACATCGACCTGAAGGCGAAGCGCACCAAGAAGGTGGCGCCGAAGATCACCGTCCCGGTCGCCGTGACCAAGGCCCCCGAGGCCGCCCCGGGCGCCCCCAAGGCCCCGAATCTCGACCCCAAGCTCGAGCCGCTGCGCGCGGTCTTCGCCGGTCATGCCGGCGTGATCGTGCAGGTGAAGGGCGGGCCCCTCGTGCGGGTCGTCAGCGAGGTCTTCGACGGCTACAAGGTTCCGGTGGTGATCCTCGACGGCGCCGGCGCGATCGACGTGCTGGCCGAGATCAAGGGCGAGGCCGCGCTGGCGCTGCCGCACGCGTTGGTCGACGAGACCGACGAGAAGGCGCGCTTCCTGCCGGAGGAACTCGAGCGCCGCGGCATTCCGATGGCCTTCCAGAGCAGCGCCGGCTGGGGCGGGCAGGGCCTGCCGCTCCTGGCGCGGCTCGCGGTCCGTGGCGGCATGGGTGCCGACGCGGCCCTGCGCGCCCTCACCGCCGACGCGGCCCGGCTGCTGCGCCTCGATGACACCGTCGGCCTGATCAAGCAGGGGCTCGACGGCGATCTGCTGATCTTCGATGGTGATCCCTTCGATACCCGCTCGCGACTGCTCAAGGTCTTCATCCGCGGTCAGGAGGTGAAGTGATGACGTTCCACCGCAAGCTCCTCGGCGGCCTCCTGGCCCTGCTGGTCCTCGGTCAGTCCGGTCTGCTCCTGGCCCAGGAACGGCCGCGCTATGCCCTCCTGGCCGGCAAGGTCCTGACCATGAACGACCAGGACGAGGTGCTCGACAACGTCGTCGTGCTGGTGGCAGGCGGCAAGATCGAGAAGATCATGCGCCGCGCGGACGCGCAGATCCCGGCCGGCTACGAGGTCGTGGACTACTCGGACCGCTGGCTCATGCCGGGCCTGATCGATCCGCACAACCACACGGCCACCGACCAGCGCGGTGACCTCCACGACTACGTCTGGCTCACCAATCCCGGTCTGCGCGCCGGCGATCTGATCCAGGTCGACACCGCCACCAACCGGATGTCGATCGCCGGCGGCGTGACCACCGCGCTGCTGATCCCGGGCTCAGGCACCAACATGAGCGGTTTCGGCGCGGTCGCGCGCCTCGGCGCCCAGCGCCAGGAAGACGCGATCATCCGTTCGCCCGGCTCGATCAAGATCGCCCAGGCCGGCAACCCCGAGCGCTGGTATTTCGGCTCGGGTCGCACCTACATGAACTTCAACCTGCGTCAGACCCTCGAGAAGGCCCGGCAGTACCACGAGGCCTGGACCGCCTACGAGAAGGGCGAGTCGAAGGTCCGGCCGGAGCGGGAAGCGCTCTGGGAGGACTTCCGCAAGCTGTTCCGGGGCGAGATCCCGGCCAGCGTCCACACCCAGATGTTCCAGGTCGTGTCCAAGTCGATGACCATGCTCAACGACCACTTCGGTCTCGACCTGATGATCGACCACGGCACCTTCGACGGCTTCAAGGCCGGCGAGCTCGCCGCCGAGCGCGAACTCGACGTGATGGTCGGACCGCGCGTCTGGTTCATGGACGAACAGGACGGCTCGATCCGCAGCTGCGCGGGTGGCTACTGGGATCGCGGCTGCCGCAAGGTGGGACTCAACACCGACGCCGGCGTGCTGCCGCAGGAGGACCTGCGCCTCCAGGGAGCCATGAGCACGCGCTACGGCTGGCAGACCTATCCGGCCCTCAAGGGCCTGACGCGGCGGGCGGCCGAGTCGCTCAACCTCGGCGATCGGATCGGCGCCATCATCCCGGGGCTCGATGCCGACCTGGTGGTCTGGAGCGGCAACCCCCTCGACTTCCGTTCCGGTGTCGAGGCGGTCTACACCCTGGGCGAGAAGGTCTACGACGCCTCGGAGCGCCGCCGCTTCTGAGCAAGGAAACGACGTTCCGGGTCAAAGCCCTGAACGACTGGAATCGGAGAGCAAGGTGAAGAGAACGCTCATTCTGGCCGGCTGCCTCCTCGTGCTCGCCGGCGCCCTGGTCGGCCATCGCGCGATCGGCGCTCCGGCCGCGCGGCCCGGCACCGGCCACCAGGAGGAGAACGACCCGCGCGCCATCACGGTGGTGAAGGCGGGCCGCGTCATCACGGTCACCGGCGCGGTGCTCGAGGACGCCACGATCGTCATTCGCAACGGCAAGATCGAGGCCGTGGGCGAGAACGTCGACTACCCCTTCGGCGCCAAGGTGATCGATGCCCGCGACAAGGTCGTGATGCCCGGCATGATCAACCCGGTCAGTCGCGCGACCAACCTGCCCGCCGGCAACGGCCTCGCTCCGCATTCGGTCAAGGCGGATGACCTGGTGCTGAAGGGCGAGGACCTGCGCGCCATCGCCGCCACCGGCTACACCACCCTCGGCCTGGTCTCGCCGGGCGCGCCCATGCCGGGTCGCGTGCTGGTGGTCCGGACGGCGGGTGAGAAGCCGGCCGATCTCGTGCTCGAGGCCGAGGGCCCGGTGCAGATCGCCTTCAGCACCCCGGGGTCCTCGAAGGCGGCGGTCCTGCAGGCCTTCGGCAACGCCAAGAAGGAGCAGGAGAAGGTCGCCAAGGCCCGGGAGGACTGGGAGAAGAAGAAGAACGCTCCCAAGCCCAAGGAGGAGCCGAAGCCGGAGCCGAAGCCGGGACCGAACCCGCAGCCTCAGCCGGCCCCGCAGCCCCAACCGACCCCGCAGCCGAAGGCCGGAGAGGCACTCGCCGATCCGAAGCCGGAAGAGAAGAAGGACGACAAGAAGGGCGACGACTTCAGTCCGCCGCCGATCAACCCGCAGTGGAAGCCCCTGGTCGATCTCCTGGAGAAGACCGGCCCGGCCGCCATCGTGGAGTTCGGTCAGAACATCCAGAGCGTCTGGTCGCCGCGACCGAGCACGGCGAGCACCTACATGCACTTCGAGGACGTCCTCGAGGAGTACTCGTTCCCGCACTCCTATCGCATCTTCAACTCGGTGGTGGAGAAGAACAGCCCCTTCTACGTCCAGCCCGAGACCAACGTCGAGGAAGCGGCCGCCAAGATCGGCAAGCTCCAGGCCCTGATCGCGCTCTACCCGGTGGTGAACCACCATCCCTTCACCCGGGACAAGTACAACCTGGGCCTCCTGTTCATGCGCCACGGCGCCCGCCCGGTCTACATCCCCGAGCGCGATACCTGGGCGCAGTACGACGAGATGCGCGACAACCTGATCCAGATGGTTCGCGCCGGCTACCCGCGCGAGAAGATCCTGGAGACGGTCACGATCAACGCCGCCGCCATGCTCGGTCTCGAGGGCCGGCTCGGCTCGATCGAGGCCGGCAAGGACGCCAACCTGGTCATCCTGAGCGGCGACCCGCTGGCCTTCGACAGCAAGGTGGAGAAGGTCCTCATCGAGGGCAAGGTCATCGAGATCAAGCCGCGCCTGCGCTGAGCGCCGCGGCCATCCAAGCCGGAAACGAATCATGAAGCGAATGCTGACCGTCTCGATCCTCTTCCTGCTCGCCGGGCTGCTCCCCGCCCAGCCGCCCGCCCGGCCCGCGACCGAGGCCGCCGCCACGCAAGACGAGGCGAAGGCCGAGGGCGCGAAGAAGGACGAGAAGGAGCGCTGGCTCCACATCAAGAACGTCGACGTCCATCCGGTCGTGGGTTCGGTGATCCTCGGTGGCGAGATCCTCTGCCGCGACGGCAAGATCGTCGGCATCGGCCACGATCTCGAGCCGCCGGCTCCGGACGAGGAGAAGGTCGACTACGAGATCCTCGACGGCAAGGGACTCCGGGCCTACCCGGGCATGGTCGCCCTGAACGGTGGTCAGCTCGTCCCCGCGATGACCGGCAAACCCGGCGACAACACCGATCCGCGCGGCATCCTCACCAAGATGGCGCTGGCGCACGGCATCACCACCACGATCACCGGCACCACCGCGATCAAGCTCGACGCCAACGCGACCAACGAGGCCGTCCTGCGCGGCGGTCTGTTCACCGGTCTGCAGTATTCGGCGCGCAACCCGGCCGCCAAGGCCAAGCTGCGCGAGGATCTGGGCAAGGCGCGCGATTTCATCCGCGCCAGCCGCTCCGGCCTCGACGACAAGGCGAAGGCCGAGCTCCAGAAGGGCCTCGGCAGCGCGGCCGCCTTCATCCCGCTCCTCGAGGGCAAGCAGCTGGCGGTGTTCAACGTCTCGGACCGCCAGGCGATCCTCGAGGTCTGCGGCCTGGTCGAGCTCTTCGGTTTCCGGGCGGTGATCCGGGGCGCCGACGAGGGCTGGATCATTCCCGGGCAGCTCGGTCGGGCCGGGGTCTCGGTGATCCTCACCCCCCGTGAGCGGAACGACCCCGACGAGTCCCTCAACCGCGAGAGCGGTGGCACCGCCTCGAACGCGCGCATCCTCTGGGAGCACGGCGTCCCGGTGGCCATCGCCACCTCCCAGGCCAACGTCGAGTTCGACGCCCAGCCCGGTCGCGACGCCCTCGCGGTCGCCTGGGAGGCCGGCGCCGCGGTCTCCGGCGGCCTGCCTGAAGATGCCGCGATCAAGGCGATCACGCTGGTCGCGGCGCGTACCTACGGCCTCGACGACCGGATCGGTTCGCTCGAAGTCGGCAAGGACGCCGACGTCATCATCTGCGACGGCGAGCTGCTCCACTACGAGACCATGGTGCAGTGGGCGGTCGTCAACGGTCGGGTCGCCTACGTCAAGGCCGACGAGAACCTGTTCAAGCACATCCGGCCGCTCGAGTCGGTCGATCCCGACAAGGGTCGCAACTGGTGGCCGCGGCGCCTGGCGCCGATGCCCGACGACTGGGCCTTCGACGCCGAGGCCGAGGCCCGCAAGAAGTTCGAGGCCGAGCAGAAGGAAGCCGCCACCTCGAAGCCCAGCTCGGCGCCGGCCTCGAAGCCGAGTTCCGCTCCCGCCTCGCAACCCGCATCTCAGCCCAGCTCGCAGCCGACTTCGCAGCCGACTTCGCAGCCGGCGGATGGCCGTCCGGCCGAACGATGAGCGATCCCTTCGTCCACTCGACCGCGGTCGTCGATCCCGGCGCCGCCCTGGGCGAAGGAACGAAGATCTGGCACTTCTGCCACGTCATGGCCGGCGCCCGCCTGGGCGCCGGCGTCGTCTGTGGCCAGAACGTCTTCGTCGCCGGCAGCGTGGTGGTCGGCGACGGCTGCCGGATCCAGAACAACGTCTCCCTCTACGATGGCGTGCGGCTGGAACGGAACGTCTTCGTCGGGCCCTCGGCGGTGTTCACCAACGTCAAGCGGCCGCGCGCGGCCTTCCCGCGCAAGGACCGCTACGAGACCACGCTGGTGGGGGAGGGGGCGACGATCGGCGCCAACGCCACCATCGTCTGTGGTCGTCGGATCGGTCGCGGCGCCTTCATCGCCGCCGGCGCCGTGGTCACCCGTGACGTACCCGCCTTCGCCGTCGTGGCCGGCAACCCGGCGCGACCGGTCGGCTGGGCCTGTCTCTGCGGCGAGTCCCTCGACGAGGCCCGGTCGGCGGCCGCCGAGCGGCGCTGCGCGACCTGTGGTCGCGGCTATCGTCCGGGCCCGGAGGGCTTGATAGAAATCGGCTCATGAACGAGCCGATTCCCTTCATCGATCTCCTCGAACAATACCGCCAGCTCGCGCCCGAGATCGACGCGGCCGTCGCCGCGGTCTTTGCCTCGCAGCAGTTCATCCTCGGCCAGGTGGTGGCGGACTTCGAGGCCGACTACGCCGCGACCTTCGGCCTGCCGACCGGATCGACGGTGGGGGTCTCCTCGGGTACGGACGCCCTGCTCGTCGCCCTGATGGCGGCCGGCGTCGGGCCCGGCGACAAGGTCTTGACCACGCCCTTCAGCTTCTTCGCCACCGCGGGCACCATCGCCCGCCTGGGCGCCCGACCGGTCTTCGCCGACATCGATCGCACGAGCTTCAACCTCTCGCCCGCGGCCCTGGCCGCGCACGATCCCCGCGACTTCAAGGCGTTGATCGCGGTCCACCTCTACGGTCGGGTGGCCGACATGGAGGCGATCCGGGCCTGGGCCGGCGCGGAGGGCCCGCTGCTGATCGAGGACGCGGCCCAGGCCGTCGGCTCGCGGGCCCCCGATGGCCGCCCGGCCGGCCTGCTCGGCGACTTCGGTTGCTTCTCGTTCTTTCCCACCAAGAACCTCGGTGGCGCCGGCGACGGCGGCATGGTCGTCGCGGCCGACCCCGAGCGCGCGGCGCTGCTCCGCAAGCTGCGCGTCCACGGCGCCCAGCGTCAGTACGAGAACGAGATCGTCGGCGGCAACTTCCGGCTCGACGCCATCCAGGCCGCGGTGCTGCGGGTGAAGCTGCCTCGGGTCCTCGGTTTCAATGCGGCCCGGGTCCGGAACGCGCGCCGCTACGATCTCGCCCTGCGCGGTCTGCCGGGACTGGTCCTGCCGGAGCTGCCCGCCGACGACGGCTACAACGGCCACCAGTACGTGATCCGCTCCAGCGATCGTGATCGCCTCCGCCGTCACCTCGAGGATCGGGGCATCGGAACCGCGATCTACTACCCCCGTCCCTTCCACCTGCTCGACTGTTTCCGCGAGCTCGGCCATCGCCCCGGCGACTTCCCCGAAGCCGAGGCGGCCGCTCGTGAGGTCCTGGCCCTGCCGATCTTTCCCGAGCTGGGCGGGCGGCGGCAGGATCGTATCATCGAGGCGATCAAGGACTTCCAGCCGCTCGAGGACTGAGGACCGGGCTTCGCGGGAGATTTGCCGGAGCATCCAGCCGGCGGCGGCGTAGGCCTGTCGGTGAACAGGACGGGATGAGCCGATGAGCGCGCAACGCAGACCCGAATTCCAGGCCGAGCCGGCGCCCCTCGCGGAGGCCTCCGACGAGGTGCTGATGGTACGCGTCGCCGAGGGCGACTCCGGTGCCTACGAGACGCTCTACCAGCGCTACAAGAGCCGCATCCTGACCTTCGTCATGCGTTACGTCGGCGACCGGGACTGGGCCGAGGATCTGTGCCAGGAGACCTTCCTGCGCCTCTACCGCAACCCGCGCGCCTTCGATCCGCGCAATCGCTTCTCGACCTGGCTGTTCACGGTCGCCCGGAACCTGGCCATCGACTTCCTGCGCCGCAAGCGTCCGGCGACCTCGATCGACGCCGGCGAGGACGGCGACTACCGGATCGAGCCCGCCGGCCCGGAGGCCGAACGACCCGTCGACCGGACCCTGATGCGCGAACTCGAACGCCGGGTCCAGGACAACCTGAATGCCCTGAGCGACAAGCTGCGCGAGGTCTTCATCCTCTGCGCGATGCAGGGGCTCAGCTACGAGGAGGTGGCCCAGATCGTGGGTTGCCCGGCGAAGACGGTCAGCTCGCGTCTGGCCCGCGCCCGCGAACGCTTCGCCCAGAGCTTCGATCCCTACCTGGCCGGCAAGGAGCGCCGGAAGCCATGATCACCTGCACCGACGCCATGCGCATGCAGAGCGAGGCCTTCGACGATCGACTCGATCAGGCGGCCCGGATGCGCTTCGACACCCATCTGGCGACCTGTTCCGAATGCGCCGGTCGTTACGCCGACTACGAGCTGCTGTTCGCCGCGGTCCAGGCCCTGCCGGCGATCGAGAACGAGGCTCCCTGCCCCTATCCCGAGACCGCGCGGGCCTTCGTGCGTCCCGAGGCGCCCCCTTCGATGCTGCGCCGCCTGGCGGCGGCCGCGGCCATGATCCTGGTCCTCGGCGGCATCGGCTTCACCGCCTTCGAGGCCGGACGTCGGCGGGCCCCGGCTCGAGGGACCGAACTGGCCGAGGCGGTCGTGAACCCCGTCGATGTCGTCCTGCCCGACTACGAGGCGCAGCAGCAGGCGCGCCAGGTCGTGAACCGCGCCCGCCAGCTCGGCTTCTTCGCCGAGACCGGACCGCGCTATGCCGACGTCGGCACCCTGCGCATGGTGGACCTGTCCCGCGACAACCTCCAGAACAGCAGCAAGGCCCTGGCCGGGATTCCCAGCGAACGGCTGGGCACCTTCCACAGCCAGTTCAGCGAGATCGCCGGTCAGCTCGACGACATCTGCGCCGAGGTCGACCATGGCCTGCGTTCGCGGGATGCCACCATCGACAAGCTGAGGTTCGCCAGCCAGGTCGTCGTTCGTCGCGATCTCGCCGGCAAGATCCTGCTGCTCGGCAACCTGTCCCGCAGCGCCCAGGACGTCGAGGTCGACGCGCCCATCGACGGCGACGCGATGCAGCTCCTCACCGCCGGACTCGCTCGCCTCGAGCGTCGCGACGCGCCCGGCGCCTTGCGCATCTTCCGCGCCGTGGGCCAGGTCCCGGCGGTGCGCGGCAGCCCGCTCTCCGAGCTGGTCCACGATCTCGAGGTCTGCGTCCTCGGGCGCGTCTCCGGCACGGGACAGCCGTTGCCCGTGACCGCGCCGCCGACCACCCTGAAGGCGGTCCGGTCCTACTACCTCGATCAGCCGGGCGTCTGGATCGAGATCAACGACCAGCGAGGCGGCAGCCTGCGCATCGGTGAGATCGAGCTCCGGGTCCGGCCGCTGCGGCTGCCGACCCAGGACGAGACCGAGCGGCTCCGACCGATTCCGGCACCTCGTCCGGGCAAGGGCATCTGACGGCGGGGCAAGGCCTTGTGACCAGGGCCGCGAGCTGATCTCCCGACCGGACCGGATTTCGCCGAACGCCCGCCTTTCGCTCGCGTCCCTGCCCTGGAGCGATTGGAGAGAGCCATGAAGGCACGCGAATCCCTGCTGGTCCTGGTCCTTTGCCTCTGCGGCGGCGTTCTGTCGGCCCAGGGGCTGATCGATCTCAGGCCCCATCCCCAACCGGAACGTCACGTCCGCCCGCCGGCCCTGCGACCGATCACCATCGCCCGCCACCAGGTCGAGGTGACCATCGAGGGCGGCGCCGCGCGCACCAAGGTCGTCCAGGTCTTCCACAACGACAACCGCGCCCAGCTCGAGGGCCGCTACGTCTTCCCGATCCCCGAGGCCGCCTCGATCACCGAGTTCACCATGGTGATGAACGGCAAGGTGGTGAAGGGCGAGGTCCTGGAGAAGGACAAGGCCCGCGCCATCTACGAGGACATCGTCCGGCGCCTGCGCGATCCCGCGCTGCTCGAGTACATGGGACGCGACCTCTTCCAGGCCCGCGTGTTCCCGATCCCGGCCGGCGGCGACGTCGAGATCAGCCTCAGCTACGTCGAGGAACTCGCTGCCGACGGTGGCGTCTTCGAGTATCGCTATCCCCTGAAGACCCAGGCCTTCTCGACCATGCCGGTGGCCGATCTGGTGATCTCCGCCGTGGTCAGGTCGCCACGCGAGTTGAAGAGCGTGTTCTCCTCGTCGCACAAGGTCGCGGTGAATCGCCGCTCCGACCAGGAGGTCTCGGTCTCCTTCGAGGGCAAGCGTGAACTGGCGGACCGCGACTTCCACCTGCTGTTCACCGAGGCCGGCAAGGGCATCGGCCTGCACGTCCTGAGCGAGAAGAACGCGCGCGAGGGCGGCTTCTTCATGCTGAAGCTGTCGCCACCGCTCGAATACGAGCCCGCCGACATCCTGCCGCGCGACATCGTCTTCGTCCTCGACACCTCGGGCTCGATGCAGGAGGACGACAAGATCGCCCAGGCCCGCGACGCCCTGATCCACGGGCTCCGCACCCTGCGCGAGGGTGATCGCTTCAACATCGTCACCTTCGCCACCGATTCGCGCGGTTACGCCAAGGGCCTGGTCGAGGCCACCAAGGTCGAGGTCGCCCAGGCCGTGGCCTGGGTCAAGGAGATCGAGGCCGCCGGCGGCACCAACATCGACGAGGCGCTGGGCAAGGCCGCCGCCTCCTTCGGGGACGGCACGCGTCTGCGGATGATCGTCTTCCTCACCGACGGCCGGCCGACGATCGGCGTCACCGACGAGAAGACGATCCTGGCCCATGCGGCCGAACGGCTGCCGGCGGGCGCCCGGCTCTTCGTCTTCGGGGTCGGCTTCGACGTCAACGCCCGTCTCCTCGACACCCTGGCCGAGAAGGGCCGGGGCGCGCGCGACTACGTCACGCCGGGGCAGAATCTCGAACTGGCGCTGTCCACCTTCTTCGACAAGGTCGCCCATCCGGTGCTCTCCGACCTCAAGATCACGGCCGAGGGCATCGAGCTGTTCGAGTCCTACCCCAAGCTCCTGCCCGATCTGTTCAAGGGCGGCGAGATCACGGTCTTCGGCCGCTATCGCGGCGAGGGCCATCACGCCCTCCGCCTGGCCGGCAAGGTCGGCGATCGGGACCGCGAGTACGTCTTCGAGGGCAGCTTCGTCGGCGAGAAGGCTGGCCGGGACTTCATCCCCGTGCTCTGGGCCAAGCGCAAGGTCGGCTACCTCTTCGACGAGATCCGCCTGAAGGGCGAGGATCGCGAGCTGGTGGCCGAGATCGTGCGCCTGGGCAAGACCTTCGGCATCGCCACTCCCTACACCTCCTTCCTGGTGACCGAGGACGAGTCGATGCCGGAGGCCACGAGCCGTCGCCGGCGCTCCGGCGACGATCCGGTCGATCGTCACGGACCACCGCCGCCGGCCTCGCCCCAGGGCCGTGGCGACACCGCCCCGGGTGGTTGGGCGCCGGTCGGCGGTGGCGCCGGCGGCGAGCAGGGCAGCGATGGCTTCGGCGAGCGCGATGCCGAGCGCAAGCGCGGCGTCCACCACGTCGGTCGCGAGACCAATGGTCGCAGCGGCGTGATCTCGAGCCTCGAGGCCAAGAAACTGAAGGACAGCGGCGAACTCTCCGACGAGGACCGCAAGGGCAGTCGCGTGGCGCGCCGCCTGAAGGGGCGCAGCTTCCGCCAGGGCGACCAGGGCTGGATCGAACTCGACGCCGCGGGCAAGGAGATCGACGGCGCCAAGGCCGAGTCGATCGAGGCCTTCTCGCCGCGCTACTTCGAGCTCGTGGCCGCCCACGAGGAACTGGCCGCGATCCTGGCCGAGCTGCCCGATTGCGTCCTGCTCATCGACGGCAAGGTCTATCGCTTCAAGGCCGCTCCGCCGGCGGAGGCTCCAGACCCGGCTCCGGAGTCGGCGCCGACCCGCTGAGTGGTCGATCCCCGGTGACGGAGCCCGTTCCGGCCATGAGGTCCGGAGCGGGCTCCGTCCGCATGGTCGCGACCAGTCGCGTGGCCTCGAACTCGGCCTGGAGTTCCGTCACCGGCCGACGGCTCGAGATCTTCCGGTAGCGCCGGCGGACGCGGCGGAGATAGAGAAAGAAGGCCGCCAGGGCGCCGGCCAGGAGCAGGATGGAGACCAGGGTGTTCGCCAGCATCAGGGCGATCAGATGGGCGAGCGCGCCGAAGGCGGCGGCGAGCACGAAGACGAGGACCGTCATCGTGATCGCGAGGCCGAGCCCCGGCTGTCCCTCCTGATCCTGCAAGTCGCTCCCCCGAATAGGGTTGAGGACGGGATTCGTGGCCCTGCCAGGGCCGTGGCGGCCTTTTGTCCGTCCTTCCTCCGGCCTACAATGCCGCCTCACGATCTTGCCACCAATCGCGGCGCTGTGAAGGAAAAGATTGCTCATGAACCGGACGAAGGCGATCGCCGGAATCTCGCGGACCATCGGCCTCCTCCTCGTGCTCGCCGGTCTCCTGGCGGCCCAGGAGCCGACCGTCTGCATCGGCAGCGACATCGACGAGCTGAGAACGGCCTCCGAGGCGGCGCCCGAGAACATCGGCCTGCGGATGCGCATCGTCCGCCGCCAGCTCGACGAGTTCCTGAAGACCGACAATCAGCGCAAGGCGCGCGACCTCCTGACCGAGGTCGAGACCCAGCTCGGCGAGATCCAGAAGCTCGGCCCCGACGTCTCCTATGTCTACCGCGTCCTCTCCCGACAGCACTACCGGAAGGCGGACAAGGATCCGAGCGAGTACCAGGCCGCCCTCGACTGCATCGCCAAGCAGGAGGCCCTGGGCGAGATCGACTTCGAGATGCGCACGCTGAAGGTGCGCTGCCTGCTGCGCCTCGGTTGGGACGAGAACGACCCCAAGCCGGAGCGGATCGTCGAGGCCGCCCGTTACGTGGCCGACTGGTTCGACTCGCCGACGGCGCCGGTCTGGAGCTCGACCCTGGCGGTGCTCTCGACCTGGCTCCTCGACCTGTCCTTCCGTCAGGAACTTCTCGGCATCGTCGAGGCCCGTTACGCCGAGACCCCGGACAACATGAACCTGGCCCTGACCCTGGCGGGCGCCTACTACACGCTCGGCCGCAACGAGTCGGCCTGGCGCGTGGTCCACGAGGCCGAGCGTCGCGGTCTCTGCGACGACGTCACCGGCGGCCGGCACGTCATCGTCGAGCTCCTGCGCAAGAAGTGCTACGAGTACGGTCCTCAGGCCTCGACCTACGACGGCTTCAACATCGATCGGCTGCGCGAGCTGGTCGCGGCCCATCCCGAGGACATCTCCCTGGCCTACCGCCTGGCGATCCGCCTGCGCGCCAAGGGTTTCACCGGTGAGGCGATCGTCCGCAAGATCGACGAGAAGCTGGCCGAGAAGCTCAAGGAGGATCGGAACTTCGACACCAGCAAGATCGACCAGCAGCGCAAGACCCTCGAGACCGGCATCGCCGAGGCCTACCGCGACGCGATTCCGCTGATCAAGACCGCGGTGGCGGGCAACGACCGCCTGGACGCGGCCCTGCTCCTCCTGGGCGACCTCCAGGCCAAGGCCGGCCAGACCGATGCCGCGGCGGCGACCCTCCGGGAGGGCCTGGTCCGCGTGCCCTTCTTCCTCGAGCTGCGCGAGAAGCTGGCCGAGGTCGAGGCCGAGCGGAAGGACTGGAAGGCGGTCGCCGACCAGCTGGCCGAGGTCTGCAAGGTCGCGGCCTGTGACCCGACGAGCTGGAAGCGGGACGTGCCCGGCTCGCTCCTGCCGGTCCCGGTGGCCGCGCGCGAGATCCTCATGGTCGACATGGTGGGCAAGCCCGAGGCCCGCAAGATCCTGGTCGACACCTTCACGGCCGCGGCCAAGGCCGACGACCGGAACCCCAACATCCGCGCCTACCTCGGCATGATCGAGTACTTCGCCGGGAACAAGGCGGAGGCCTCGCGCTGGCTGCGTGAGGCCGAGCGCTGCGGCCTCTGCGGCGAGGTGGGCTTCGAGCACCCCCTGGCGGTCGAGGTCTTCAGCCGCGAGCGCTGGTAGGAAGGCCGGGCTGGAGGAGCCTCGGCCGCCGCGCGGTCGGGGCTCCCCCAGCTCCGCTTTCTTGACCGGCCCCTCGCCCCTGATACAATGACCCGGCTCGGGATCGATCGTGTGATCTTCTCCATCGCTCGACCGGCCAAGGACTTGTGACTCAGGGCGGCCGCTCTGGCGGCCGAACGCGATGCTCCTCATCTCCAGCAAGCCCGGCCATGAGCAGGTGGAAAGCGATCTGCGCCGGAATCTCGATGGCCGCGGTCGCCTGCTGCAGAGCTTCGCGATGACCGCCGGTCGCCGCGGTTTCCTGGTCGACGGCGTCGATGACCGCCTCGACCGTCTCGCCGCCTTGCCTTCGGTCGCCGCGGCCCGGCTGGTGACGGCTCCCTACAGCCTGGTGAAACGCGAGGAACGTCCCGCCGGATCGACCGTGGCCTTCGGCCCGAGTCAGATCGGCGGCCGTGATTTCGTCCTGCTCGCCGGACCCTGCGGGGTGGAGAGCCGCGGCCAGCTCGACGAGGTCGCGGATGCCGCCCTTCGGGCCGGTGCCGTCGGCCTCAGGGGCGGGGCCTTCAAGCCGCGGACCTCGCCCTACCTCTTCCAGGGCCTCGGGCTGGAGGGACTGCGCCTGCTCGCCGAGGTGCGCGAGCGCACCGGCCTGCCCGTCGTCACCGAGGTCATGACCCCGGAGGACGTCGACCTCGTGGCCGAGCATGCCGACATGCTGCAGATCGGCTCGCGCAACGTGCAGAACTTCCGCCTGCTCGAGGCGGTGGGCAGCATCGATCGCCCGGTCCTGCTCAAGCGGGGCATGATGTCCACCCTCGACGAGTACCTCGCGGCCGCCGAGTACATCTACATGCGCGGCAACGAGAAGGTCGTTCTCTGCGAGCGGGGCATCCGCGGCTTCGAGCCGCGGCTACGCAACACCCTCGACCTGGCCGGCGTGGCGCTGCTGAAGCGCTTGACCCATCTGCCGGTCCTGGTCGATCCGAGCCACGGCACCGGTCTCAGCGAGCTGGTTCCCGACCTGGCGCGCGCGGCGCTCGCCGTGGGCGCCGACGGCGTCCTCATCGAGGTCCATCCCCGGCCGGAGGTCGCGCTTTCCGACGGCCGTCAGTCGTTGACCCCCGCGGCCCTCGAGGAACTGGCGCGCAGCCTCGCGCCGCTGGCGCGCGCGCTCGGCCGCGATCTCGCCCGTCTCCCCGGCCGTCAGGCCGAAGCCTCGGTCTGAAAATGCGAAGACCCCGATCGGCCGATCGGGGTCTTCTCGTAGCGACGACTGGACTCGAACCAGTGACCTAGGGCTTATGAATCCCTCGCTCTAACCGACTGAGCTACGTCGCCTTGTGTTCCGGGGGCCCTGGGGGCCCACGAGGGTCATGAAAAATATGCCCTCGGGCTCGCTCCTTCAACGCCGGCGACGACAAAAATCCGACCGCGGCCCGGAGCCGGCGGTACTCTTCCTTCGAGCAGAGACATGCTTGCCCGCGGCCGCGGTAAGCCCCTCACGGGGACCCCGACCCACCTCTTCCGACTACGCCTGAAACCGCCACGCGGTCGCCGGGCCAGGCGGACCGGCTTCCTCCCGCTGGTCCGCCTTCTTCTTTTGGCGCGGTCGATCGGCCGAGCCCGCTCCCCAGAGCCCAGATCTCCTCAGTCCGCCCGCGCCCGGCGCTGCAACGACATGTGCCGGTCGCTGTCGATGACGATGTCCGCGTCCTCGAAGCCGACCTCGTCGGCCAGGGCACGCAGCTCCTCGGCGGTCAGCGCGGCATGCAGGCTGGCCCGGAACAGCTCCTGCTGGTCGGGGTCGGCATCGGCCGCATGGCGCGCCACCAGCTCGAGCGCCGCCTCGGCGGTCTCGGGCCGGAACAGGTCGCGGACCAGGAGGAGCCCGCCCGGGCGCAGGACGCGGGCCGCCTCGGCGAGGAAGGCGAGCGGGTCGGGGATGTGGTGCAGCACCGTGTTGCTGACCACGCCGTCAAAGGATGCGTCGGCGAAGGGCAGGGTCTTGGCGTCGCCGAGCCGGTACTCGATCCGCTCGGGAGCCGCCGACGCGAGCCGTCGACGCTCCGCGATCACCAGCATGGTGCTGGCGGCGTCGAGGCCGAGCACGCGGACCTCGGGCAATCGGGCCACGATCAGGGGCGGGATGTGACCGGGGCCGCAGCCGAGATCGAGGATCAGACCCGACGCGCCCAGTTCGACCAAGCGGTCGACGAAGGCGGAGTTGGGCAGGCTGTGGTCCATGGCGTCGTAGCTCGAGGCCTCGGCCGCGTCGTCCATGAACTCCGGTTCCAATTCGCGTTCCATCGCCGGTCCCGATCAGTCCTTGCCCAGGCGGTAGAGCCGCTCGAGGGCCTTCTGCACCGCGTCGTTGACGCTGTCGACGGCCCAGTGGCCGGCGGCGTTGCGCTCGCCGGAGCGCAGCCCGGTGAGGATCTCGATGCCCTCGTCGATGTGCGCCACCGGATAGATGTGGAAGCTGCCGGCTTCGATCGCCTTGACCACCCGCGGCGCGAGCATCAGCTCGGTGATGTTGGTCACCGGGATCAGCACGCCCTGGGTCCCGGTCAGGCCCCGGGACTCGCAGAGGTCGAAGAAGGCCTCGATCTTCTCGTTGGCGCCGCCGATGGTCTGGATGGTGCCGAACTGATCGACCGAACCGGTGACCGCGAGATCTTGACGAAGGGGCAGGTCGGCCAGCGCCGAGAGCAGGAGGTAGAGCTCGGTCGAGGAGGCGCTGTCGCCGTCGATGAAGCCGTAGGACTGCTCGAAGCAGATGCTGGCGTTGAAGGTCAGGGGGTAGTCCTGGCCGTAGCGACCGGTGATGAATCCCTGGAGGATGAGCGAGCCCTTCTCGTAGCTGGATCCGGTGAGCTCGGTCTCGCGCTCGATGTCGAGAACGCCGCTCTTGCCCACGCCGGTGCGGCAGGTGATCCGCGCCACGCTGCCGAAGGAGTACATGCCGACGCTGAGCACGGTCAGACCATTGATCTGGCCGACCCGTCGCCCCTGGGTCTCGACCTTCATCTCGCCGATGCGGATGCGCTCGAACAGCTTCTCCTCGATCAGATTGTGCCGCTCGCGCTGGTCGCAGATCGCCTGGTGCACGTCTTCGCCCATGATGTGCGCGGCCGCCGACTTGCCGGCCAGGTAGTCGGCCTCGCGCATGATGTCGGCCAGGATCGAGAACCGGGTCGAGAGCCGATCGCGCTCGCCGGCCACGCGCATGCTGTACTGGAGCAGGGCCTCCATCGCATCGCGGTCCATCTCGCGCAGGCCCTCCTCGCGGATGATGCCGACCAGGGCGTCGAGGTAGTCGCCCATGACCGAATCGTCCAGCTTGATCGAAGTGTCGAAGTCGGCCTTCACCTTGAAGATCTTGGCGAACTCGTGGTCGCGTTCGTAGAGGGTCTCGTAGAGCGCCGCGTTGCCGAGGAGGATCACCTTGACGTTGAGCGGGACCGGATCCGGATTGAGGATCGGGACCCCCTGGCTGGTGCCCTCGAGCGGCTGGATGACCAGTTCGCCGGCGCGCAGCGTCCGCTTGAGCTGGTTCCAGACCCCGCCCTCGCCGAGCACGTCGGGCGCGTTGAGGATCAGGTAGCCGCCCTGGGCCCGCAGCAGCGAGCCCGGCTTGATCCGGCTGAAGTCGGTTCCGTAGACGCCGGGCGCGACCGTGACCCGGTCCTGGCTGCCGAAGACGTTCTGGAAGGTCGGGTTGTTCTCCACCACGATCGGGCAGCCGTCGCCGGTGTTGTGCAGGACCACGTTGACGTCGAAGGCGGAGAAGTCGGGGCCCTCCTCTTCGCCGCCCTCGGCGGCGCCGTTGCGGCGCTCGGCCCGGCGGAAGAGCTCGATGTTCTCGAGGATCGTCGACTCGATCTGGTCGAGCCAGGCGAGGAGCGCGTCGTTGCGATGGAAGCCGACGATCTGCTGGCGGAATGCCGCCAGGGCGATGCGGACGAGCGAGCGCTCGAGCTTGCCCACCTCCTCGGCGAACTCGCGACCGAGCTGCTGCTGGCCCTCGATGTAGGCGGTGAGCTCGGCCTCGAGTTCCTTCGCCGTCGCCGCCAGGGTCTCGGCCTCCTCGGCCGCGACCAGGCCCTGCCGGACCAGGGCCGGGAGGTTGGCGATGTCGTAGGCCTTGTCGTCGCGGACCACGGCGAGGACCGGCAGGATCGAACCGTCCTCGTGCGACCCCACCAGGGTGAGGCCGGCCTCCCCGACCTTCTCGCCGAGCGCCGTGGCTGCCGTCTTGGCCCGGTCCTTGAAGTCGCTCTCGAAGGCCTGGACGCGGGTCCGCGTCTCCGGCGAGTTGACCATGCGGTCGATCTCGCGGCGGAGGATCTCGACGTTGTCGCGCACGTGGTCACGGAAGGCATAGGCCTTGCCGCGCGGCAGGCCGATCAGGCGGGGCCGTTCGTTCTCGTCGAAGTTGTGGACGTAGGCGAGATCCTGCGCCAGGGCGCAGGCGGGCTTCATGCCCTCGAGCATCCGCTTGACCGTGCTCGTGCGCCCGGTGCCGACCAGGCCGCAGACGAAGACGTTGTAGCCGGGCCGGTAGAGCTCGAGGCCCATGCGCAGCGCCTTCATGGCGCGCTCCTGGCCGATGATCGTGCCGCGACTCGTGAGCCCCGTCGTGCTGGGCGGGACCAGGTCGGCGCGCGGCAGGGACCAGCGCGCCTCGGCGACGGTCAGGGTTCTCGGATTGCGGCGGCTTCTGTGCAGGGCCATGGCGATGTGTCCTCGCGTCTCGGGGACGACATGAGAACACATCGCGGGTCGGTCGCCTACCCCGGCCGCCGGACCGGTCTCAGTAGGGCAGGGAGCAGGTCGAGGTGCTGCGGTCCGGGTGGACGAGGACCAGGCTTCGGGCCGGGACCGGCGACCAGCCGGGCTCTTGGCTGAGGGGTTCGGACGAGACCAGGACCGCGCCCTCGCCGCGCTGGGGCGCGATCATCCGGCACATGCCCTCCTCGCAGATGTAGCGCCGGCCGGTATTGAGATAGAGGCTCGAACCGTCGTTGCCGGCGACGTTCGTGTAGCGCATGACCGCGGCCGCGGCGCCGTCGCAGACGGCGAAGTTCAGCCACAGGTCGGCCTTCGGGGCATGCTCCTTGGCCAGGTCGATGACCCGCTGCACCGCGCGCTCGAGCGCCCGACCCATGCCCTCGGCGTCGCCGCGTTCCACCTTGCCGGCCCGGGCCTCGTCGAGGAAGAGGGCGAAGACGTGCTCGGAGTCGGTGCTGCCCAGGATCGTGGCGAAGGACTCGTCGCTGAGCTGGGCGAGGACGTGACGCTTCAGGTGGATGAAGTCGCCGACGTCGCCGTTGTGCATGAAGGCGTAGCCATGCGACTTGAAGGGATGGCAGTTGACCTCGAGCGTGCCGCTGCCTCGGGTCGCCGCGCGCACGTGGGCCATGATGAAACCGCTCTCCACGACCGGCGCGAGCTCGAGGAGATTCTTGTTGCTCCAGGCCGGCGTGGTCGACTTGAAGACCGCCGGCTCGCTGCTGCGATTCGCCGGCCACCAGGCGACGCCGAAGCCGTCACCATTGAGGGGCTCGGAGCGCTCGCGGCTGTGGAAGCTCTGGTGGATGAGGGAGTGCTCGGGTTCGGTGACCAGCGAGGAGATGGTGATGGGCGGACCGACGTAGAGCGTGAATCGGCACATGGCTCGGGCTCCTGGGGAATTCCCCGGAAATCTGCTCCCTCGGGGGGGGCGCCGTCAAGAGGGCCCTTCCGGCTTGTCGCGCTCGCGGTTGAATCGCGGCCCCTTTCCGCCCATCCTTCCCGGTCCGCCGACCGAGGAGCACCCGGAACGATGCATGCCGACCTGAGGGAATACCTGGACCTGTTGCGCCGGGAGGGCGAGGTCGTCGAGGTCACGGCCGAGGTCGATCCCGTCCTGGAGGTCCCCGAGATCCACCGCCGGGTGATCGCCGCCGGCGGACCGGCGTTGCTCTTCCGGCGGCCGAAGGGCGCCGACTTCCCCCTGGTCACCAATCTCTTCGGCAGCGCGCGTCGGGTGGAGCTCGCCTTCGGGTCGCGGCCGCGCGAGCTCGTCGCCGAGCTGGCCCGGCTCCCCGAGGAGCTGATGCCCCCGAGTCTGGGCAAGCTCTGGGGCAAGCGGCGGCTGTTCCGCGACCTGGCCCGCGTGGGTCTCAAGCGGCGCTCGCGCGCTCCGGTGGCCGAGATGACCATGGCTCCGGCGTGCCTCGATCGCCTGCCGGTCCTGAAGACCTGGGTCGAGGACGGCGGCCGCTTCATCACCCTGCCCCTCGTCTACACCGAGCATCCCGAGACCGGCGGTCACAACCTCGGCATGTACCGGATGCAGATCCACGATGCCGCGACCACCGGCATGCACTTCCAGATCGGCAAGGGTGGCGGCTTCCACCTCGCCGTGGCCGAGGGCGCCGGTCGGGCCCTGCCGCTCAACGTCTTCCTGGGCGGCCCCCCGGCGCTGATGCTGGCGGCGATCGCGCCGCTGCCGGAGAACGTGCCCGAACTCCTGCTCGCCTCGCTGCTCCAGGGCGAGAAGCTGGTGCTCGGCTCCGGTCGTCGGGGACCGCTGCCCCTGGCCGCGCGCGCCGAGTTCGTCCTGGTCGGCGAGCTGCGCCCCGGCGAGCGTCGGCCCGAAGGTCCCTTCGGAGACCACTACGGCTACTACTCGCTCACCCACGACTACCCGGTCTTCCACGTCGCCGCGATCCACCATCGCCGGGACGCGATCTACCCGGCGACGGTGGTGGGCAAGCCTCGCCAGGAGGACTTCTTCATCGGCGACTTCCTCCAGGACCTGCTGTCGCCGCTCTTCCCGGTGGTCATGCCGGCGGTGCGCGACCTCTGGTCCTACGGGGAGACCGGCTATCACTCCCTCGCCGCCGCGGTCGTCCGCGAGCGCTACAAGCGCGAGGCCATGACCTCGGCCTTCCGCATCCTCGGCGAGGGCCAGCTCGCGCTGACCAAGTTCCTCCTGGTGACCGACCATCCGGTCGATCTGCGCGACTTCAAGGCGACCCTGGTCCACGTCCTCGAACGCTGCGACCCGCGCTGCGATCTCTTCCTCTTCGCCAACCTCTCGATGGACAGCCTGGACTACGCGGGGCCGGTGGTGAACGAGGGCTCGAAGGGCGTTCTCCTCGGACTCGGCGAGGCGCGGCGCCGCCTGCCCGGGGAATTCTCGGGCGCGCTGCCCGGCGGCATCCGTCGGGCCGAGGTCTTCTGCCCCGGCGCCCTGGTGCTCGAAGGCGGTTCCTTCGCCGCCGACGAGGACCTGCCCGGGCGGATCGCCGCCGCGCCCGGCCTCGAGGACTGGCCCCTCGTCGTGCTGGTCGACGACGCCCGTCGCGCCGCGCGCTCGGCGATGAACTTCCTCTGGACCACCTTCACGCGCTTCGACCCGGCGAGCGACGTTCACGCGCGCGGCCACGAGTTCCCGCGCAACCATCGGGCCTTCGCCTTCCCGATCGTGATCGATGCCCGGATGAAGCCGAGCTACCCGGACGAGCTGTTCTGCGACCCCGAGACCGCCGCGCTCGTCGGCCGCCGCTGGACGGAGTATTTCCCCGCGGGGATGGAAATGGGCGACAGCGACGCCGCCCACCTCGATTGATCGCGCCGGCCGGGTAGATTGGGCGCAGGAGGACACGATGAGCGAGCTGGTCGACGATGGCGAGTCGGTGGAGAAGCCGGAGGAGGGGGCCGAGGTCGAGGAGAGCCCGGCCGATCCCCGTCCCTTCGTGCTCGCGAGCCTGGGACTCGACGAGTCCTTCCTCGACCTCGACCCCGCGGCCCGGGCCGAGGTCCTGGCCGACGTCGAAGGCGCCCAGCTCCGCCGGCACCTGGGACGGGCCTTGTTCTACGCCCTCCTGCTCACGGCCTTCTTCCTCGGTCTCGAGGGGCCGCTGCTCTTCGCCTCCTGCGGCCTGGTCGCCGTGATCGGCGGCCGTGACCTCGGCCGCTTCGCCTTCGGTCGCCGTCTGCTGGCGGCCGCGCGCGCGCTCTTCCTCGCCGATGCCGAGGGCTGACGTGGTCGTCGTCTGCCGGGCCCAGGAGCCTCCGTCGCCATGAAGCCGGTGATCTTCGAGTTCGACCTCTTCGGCCGTCACCTGGCCTTCCACAGCTACGGGCTGATGATCGGCCTCGCCTTCCTGCTCTGGGCCTGGCTCTGCCGACGCGCCGCGCGCCGGGACGGCGAACTCCGACTGGCCCGGGGCATGACCCCGAGCCTGATGGTCCTGGTCGCCGCGATGTTCCTGGGCGGCAAGGGCCTCTATCTGCTCACCGTGCTCGGTGACGACCGGGCCGGGCGTGATCTGGCGACCGGCTTCGTCTTCTGGGGGGCGATCATCGTCGCCACGCCGGCGATGATCCTCCGCCTGCGCGCCCTCGGCGTCCCGGTCCTGCGCGGGCTCGACGTCTTCGCCGCCGCGACGCCGGCGGCTCACGCGGTCGGTCGCGTCGGTTGCTTCCTCGCCGGCTGCTGCTACGGGCATCGCTGCGATCTGCCCTGGGCGGTGACCTTCCGCGAGGGGGTCGGCCTCCATGACCAGCCCCTGCATCCGGTGCAGCTCTACGAGGCCCTGCTCCTGGTCCTGCTCTGGCTGGGGCTGGAATACGGACTGCGTCCCCGGCGACGGGCCGACGGCGAGCTGCTCTTCGGCTACTTCGCCGGATACTCCGTCGTCCGCTACGTCACCGAGCTGTTCCGCGGCGACCCGGGCCGCCGCTTCGTCTTCGGCGGTGCCGACCTAGCTCCCGGTGATCCCCCCGAGGGGCTGTCCACCTCGGTCTTCATCTCCGCCGCCATGCTGCTGGTCGGCATCGTCGGCTTCGTCCTGGTCCGCCGTCGGGCCGGCCGCCGGTAGGAGCAGGAAGCCCAGCAGGTAGACCGCGGCCGCGAGGAGGAGGACCTTGCGGAAGCCGACCTCCTGCGCCAGCAGCACGGCGAGGAGCCCGCCGATGACGCCGGTGAAGCCGTTCACCGCCCAGGCCCAGGGGATCAGCGCCGGTGCCTCCAGACGGAGGAGGCGGATGCCGGTCGGGAACGCGGCGCCGAGCGGCAGGCCGACCAGCGCCACCAGGGCCAAGGCCGCGGCGAGGCGCCAGGGCAGGGCGGCGCCGAGCAGACCGGCCGTGACCGCATCGATCCACTCGGCCACCAGGGCGATCACCAGCGTGCTGAGGAGGCCGAGCAGGAGCAGCTTGATCGGCCCCGGCCGACCGAGGCGCTCGGCGAGGAACGAGCCGACGCCCGCCGCGCCGAGCAGGCCGCCCAGGACCAGTGCCAGGGCGTGGCTCGGGTGGCCGAGCAGCAGCACCAGCTTCTGCATCAGGGCGATCTCCACCAGCATGAAGCCCAGGCCGAGGGCGGCGAAGTAGGCCAGGTAGCGCCAGCGTCGCGGCGTCGGCCGTCCCTGCTCGCGCAGCGAGCGGAGCGGCAGGAGGATGAGGATCGTCGCCAGGATGCCGACCTGGACCAGCGAGGCCAGGAGGACCCCGTGGCCGACCGGGAAGTCCGCGTTGTAGAGGTCGACCTTGCCGCCGAGGGCCTCGGCGAAGCGGTCCCAGCGCTGGTAGTCGAAGAAGAAGGGCGCGTCGTCGCGGCAGGGGTCGAGTCGATAGGGATAGGCGGCGACGAAGGCCGCCCGTTCCCGCGGGGCGGCGCGCAAGAGGGTCTGGAAGTCGGCGCGGGTGCCGCGGAAGTGCTCGGTGTCGGCCGCCACCTCGGCGGTGGCCCGGCCGACGAAGTCGGCCAGCGGCGCGGTCGCGGCGGAGCGGCGTTCCGGGGGCAGGAGGCCGACCATGCGCTCGACCAGGCCGTCGCCGCCGACCGGACCGCCCTCGGCGAAGGAGCGGGCCATGATCGCGGCCGCGACCTCGTCCAGGGGAGCCGGCAGGACCGAGGTCAGTTCCTGGCGGATCCGGTCGCGGAAGTAGAGGGCGAGGGCCGGAGCCGGGGCCAGCTCGGACGGGAAGGGCAGGGCCGGGTCATGGAGCGGATCGAAGACCAGGCCGCGGAACCCATGGTCCTCGGCGAAGCGGCGCAGGGCCTCGATCTCGGCCGGCAGGAAGGGGCCCTTCTTGATCATGGTGGAGGCCCAGAGCCGGCCCTGGAAGACGCAGATCGAGGCGGCCGGGTCGGCGACTCCCAGTTCCTCGAGCGCCTCGCGGGCGATGCCGGCCAGGCGTAGGGTCTCGCGCGGGCGGCGCGGCCGGCCCAGCATGAAACGCGAATAGGTGATGATGCCGCCATCCTCGAGATGGCGATGGAGATCCTGCACCGCCTCGACGGTGTAGAGGTAGCTCTCGGCCAGGGTGTAGGCGCCGGTGCTCAGCGCGGTGTAGGAGTCGACGCCGGAGAGCTGGATGAGGTCGTAGCGTTTCTCGCTCTCGCGGATCTGCGCGCGGCCTTCGCCCCGGACCAGACGAACCCGATCGAAGGGCGGGTCGCGCCGCGTGAACAGACCACCCAGGTAGGCGTCGTAGTCCTCGGTCACCATCCGGATCATCGCCGCGTTGATCTCGACCGCGGTGACCTCCCGGGCGCCTTCGTGGAGCGCGGTCATCACGTCGATGCCGCCGCCGACGCCGACGACCAGCACGGCCGGTGATTCCCTGCCCTGGGCCTTCCAGGACCGATAACCGCTCGCGGCCTGGCAATCGCCGAGGAAGGCGAAGCGCTCGAGGTCGGCGGCGCCGGCGTAGAGCATCGTCGGCGCGGTCCCGTCCTGGGTCACGAACCGGCCCGGCAAGGGCCGGGCGGTGGCGAGGTCGTACTCGCCGCCCATGATGGGCAGCATCGTGGTCTCGGCCGCGACTTCCACCTCGGCGGTGGCGCTGGGGAGTCGGCGCTCGATCGGCCGGTCCGCCATCTCCTTGCCGGGGGCGATCTCGAGCGGCCAGTCGTAGCGCCGCAGACCGAGCTCGCCGCCCAGACCGGCGTGACCGGCGAAGAGCGCGAGCATCAGGCCGAGGACGACCAGGCTGGCCAGCCGATCGAGGAAGGCCGCGCCCAGGGCGAAGACGAAGGCGCCGAGGGCCGCGAGCGCGGCCGCCAGGTGCAGGACGGCAACCGCGCCCAGCCGGTCCAGCAGGAAGACCACGCCGGCCGCGGCGAGTGCGGCCCCCAAGAGGTCGGCGAAGTAGAGCCGGTGGACGCGCTCGGCCTCGACCTGGAGGGCCGTGCCGACCACCAGGCCGCCGAGGAACATCGGCAGGCCGAGCAGCCCGTAGTGGAGCAGGAGGGCGGCCAGGTTGCGAGCGTCACTGAACAGCCCGAGGCTGTCGAGGCGGACGGCGCTGCCGAGGTAAAGGGCCGCGAGGATGGTGATGGCGAAGCCGCAGGCGAGGGCGGCGAGGCGGGCCGAGGGCCGCCTCGGCAGCCTGGCCGCGGCGGTGAGCTGGCTGCCCGCGGCGCCGAAGCCCAGCATCGCGATGGCCACCACCATGTAGGTGAGGTGGTGCCACATGGCTACCGCGAAGATGCGGGTCAGGGCGATCTCGAACAGAATCACGGCGCCGCCGATCGCGCCGATGCCGATCGCGGTCCTCTGGAATGAAGTCATCGTCGGCGATCTCCCCGGTCGTCGTGGCGCCGAATCCCTCGTTCGGCCGGGCAAGGTTAGCAGTTAGGATCGGGGGACCCATCGTGGTGCCGGTGCTTTCCACCGGCGGGGGAGACCGGACCGAAGGATGGACGAGCGCGAGGCGATCGAGAAGCTGGTCCGGGCGGAACGCATCGTCCGGGGCGCGCTGCCCGAGGACGACGAGGTCCTGCGCCGGGCCGCGGTGCCTGGGCGCTGGAGTCCGGCCGAGCATGCCCTGCACTGCGCCCTGGTCTTCGAGGTCCAGGCCGAGGCCTTCGCGCGCGCGCTCGCCGCCGCGCCACTGGGACCGCCACCCGAGGACCTGCTCAAGTCGCTGGCTCGCCGCGCCGTTCTCCTCACCTGGCGCATTCCGGGCCGACCCGAGGCTCCGGAGCGAATGAAGCCCCCGGTGATCCTCGGCCGCGAGGAACTCCTCGAGACCCTCGTGGAGGCCCGCGACCGGCTCATCGATCTCTGCGGGCTGGTCGATCGCCCGCGCCGCGAACTCTGGGTCGAGCATCCCGCCCTGGGGGCGATGAGCTTCGCCGAGAGCGTCTCCTTCATCCTGGTCCATGCCCAGCATCATGCCCGGCTGATGAAGAAGGGCAGCTGACCGCGGCGCCGGTTCCCGGGGTCCTGCGCGGCCTCCGGGCCGAACGGGCGCCGGATTCCGCCTTGACCGTGATCGGAGGGCGGTCGAGAATGAGCCCTTGCTGCGGTGGGGGGCCCAAACCACGGGGGACCCGCGATGCACATGCCCCAGGTGTTGATTCTCGCCCGGAACGATTTTCACCGGCGTCTGATGACCGACCTCGTCGCCTGCAACGAGATGGGGGTGCGAGCCGCCGCCCACGCCGATGCGCTGGAGCAGGTCGTGAGCGGGACCTATCGCGCGGACGTGGTGGTGATCGACTGCCACATGGAACGCGGCGACGTCGATCGCGCGCTCGGACGTCTCCGGGACCTTCCGCCGGCGCGACGGCCTCGCGTGCTCGGGGTCTCGCCTCCGGCCGAGCTGGCGGGCGATCAGGCCTTCGCCGAGTGCCTCGGCTGGCCCATCGACATCGGCGACTTCGCGCGCAGGGTGAAGGACCAGGCCCAGGCGCAGGTTCTCGCCCTGGAGGTTTGAGGTAGCGACTCGATGCTCGGTTTCGTCGTTGAGCGGCCATGCGAGTGAGACTGCACGACGGCCGGACCGACCCGCCGGCGCTCCGACCCCTGCTCGAGGCGCTCGACCTGAACGTCGTCGCGCCGGGCGACGATCGTGGCGCCGACATCGCCCTCTGGAACCTCTCGACCAGCCCGCAGGCCGCCGCCGCCGAGTTCTCCGACCTCCTGATCGCTCGGGATCCGGAGCGCCTGCCGCGCGTGGTCCTGGTCCCCGAGGGCCAGAGCCAGATCGAGCGCACGGCCTACGAGGCCGGAGTCGAGGTCGTCCTGCGCCGGCCGCTGTCCGCGTCGTTGCTCCGGGGGGCCCTCGACCAGCGCGATCGGGTCGGCCTCTCCGGACGTCGCTCCGCCCTGCCGCAGCTCGTCCTGGTCGCCGGTGCCGACCCCGAGATCATCGACTGCTGTGGCTTCCTGCGTGGTCGTGACGACGTCGTCATGACCGAGGCCCGCGGGCCGGCCGAGATCGGCGCCGCGCTCCGCCAGTTCGACTTCGACGTCTGCATCTTCGCCGCCAGGCTCGACACCCAGAGCCTGGCCACGACGCTGCTCGGTCGCATGCGGCGGGCCCAGCCGGAGACGGTCTTCGTGGTCTTCGATTCGCGCGCCGGCGAAGAGGACGCGCCGGTCGATCTCGGCGAGGCCGTGGTCGTCGACGGCGCCTGCGACGAGCGCCGGATGCGCGCGGTCTGGGACAGCGTCCTGGGCCGGATCGATCGCGTCCGGGCCACGCGGGAACTGCATGGCGAGATCGCGGACAAGCAGCGCGAACTGCAGCGCGTCAACGCGACCCTGCGCAACATCAACAAGGCCTTCCGCGACGCCAACCTCCGGCTCGAGCGCGAAGGACACGTCAAGGACGAGCTCATCGGCGTCGCCGCGCACGAGCTCAAGTCGCCGTTGGCGGCGATGAAGTGCGCGATCGAGATGCTGACCGCCGACCGGGATCGGTTCGCGGCCGAGGATCTCTCGATGCTGGACCTGCTCGGCCGCAACACCGCGCGGATGATCAAGCTGGTGGAGGACATCCTCGACCTGGCGCGGATCGAGGCCGGGCGGATGAAGATCAACCGGCAGCCGGTCTCTCCGGGGCAGCTGGTCGAGCAGGCGGTGACCATGGTCGCGCCGCGCGCGCTGCAGAAGGGCGTGCAGTTCGACGTCGACGAGGGGCCGGGCGTGATGGTCTCGCTGGACGCCGAACGCGTGGTCCAGATCCTCATCAACCTTCTCGACAACGCGGTGAAGTTCTCGCCGCGGAAGGGCATCGTCCGGGTCCTGGTGCGACTCGCGCGCGGCGAGATCCACCTGGTGGTCGCCGACGCCGGTCCCGGCATCCCCCAGGAGGAGCGGAAGGCGGTCTTCGAGCGCTTCAATCATCGCTCGCGCGGCGACGACCCGCATTCCGGCGGCTCCGGCCTCGGGCTGACCATCACCCGCGCCCTCGCCGAACTCCTCGGCGGTCGGGTCACCCTGGGCGAGAGTCCGACCGGCGGCGCCCAGTTCGTGGTCTCCCTGCCGCGCTCGCACTGACCGGGGCGCCTTGCCTCAGGTCCCTCCCAGCCCGTAGAACAGGGCCTGCCCCGAGAAGGAGTGGCCCCATGCGCATCCTCGCCATCGTGTTCCTCAGCGTCCTGCTCGTCGCCTGCGCCAGCGAGCAACGGGGCCGGGAGGGCTACTACTCCGGTCTCAGGCCGATCGGCGAAGCCCGGCCCGAGTCGCAGGCCTCGCCGGCCTGGATGAACCCGCGCACCCTGCAGGTCCATGCCGCGATCGATCGCCCCGAGGAGGGCGAGCTGATCCTGCGTGGCCTCCTCATCGGCCACCATTTCCGCGCCACCGGCGACGTCGAGGGCAGCCTCACCGAGCCCGAGGTCCGGGCGCGCTGCCGGAAGGTGGACCTCATGCTGCGCGACCGCCGGCTGATCGACGAGGGCAGTCCGCGGCCCGCGGGCGACTACCTGCCCGGCCTCTTCGATCCCGAGACCGAGCTCTTCCATCCCTCGACCCGGGTGGTGGTCCGCGCGCCGGTCGAGCCCGCGCCGGAGAGCTGAGCCCCGATGATCGACCGGCGAGCGGCCGGCGCGCGCCTGGTCGCCTGGTACCGGGCCTCGGCCCGTGACCTGCCCTGGCGCCGCCGCGCGGACCCCTACGCCACCTGGGTCTCCGAGATCATGCTGCAGCAGACCACCGTCGCGGCGGTGGCGCCGCGCTTCGAGGCCTTCCTCGGCCGCTTCCCCGACCTGGCGAGCCTCGCGGCCGCGACCGAGGAGGAGGTCCTCGCCGAACTCCAGGGCCTCGGCTACTACCGGCGCTTCCGCAGCATGCTGGCCGCGGCCCGCGTGATCCGCGACGGTCACGCCGGCGTCCTGCCGGCGGAGCGCGACGCGCTCGAGGCCCTGCCCGGAATCGGCCACTACACCGCCGGCGCGATCTCGTCCATCGCCTTCGGCCGGCGCGAGGCGGCGGTCGACGGCAACGTGATCCGGGTCCTGTGCCGGCTCGAGGCCATCCCCGGCCCCCAGGAGAGTGCCGCCCGCAAGCGCGCGCTGGGCGAGATCGTGCTGGCGATGATGCCGGCGGGCGAGGCCTCCGCCTTCAATCAGGCCCTCTTCGATCTCGGCGCCGGGATCTGCGGCCCACGAGCGCCGCTCTGTCCCGACTGTCCCCTCGAGGATCTCTGCCGGGCGCGCGCGCTGGGCCGGGTCGAGGATTTCCCCGAGCCGACGGCGCGCCGCGAATTCCTCGATCGCGAGGTCCACGTGGCCCTGGTCGAGCGCCGCGGCCGCATCTACCTCGAACGGCGCGAGGACGAGAAGGGCCGCATGGCGGGCTTCCTCCAGCTCCCGGAGATCTGGTGCGCGCCGGGCGAGGATGGCCCCGAAGCGCTCGCCCGGGATCTGGCCCGGCGCCACGGCATGGAGGTGGAGATCGCCGACGAGGTCGCCCGCTGCCGCCATGGCATCACCCACCACCGGCTCGACTGCCGGCTCTGGTCCCCGCGGGTCCTGACCGGGCCCAGGCGCGGTGCCGGATGCTGGCTCACCCGGGACCAACTGGCGGCGAACCCGGTGTCGACCATCAGCAGGAAGCTCCTGCGGGCGAGCGCAGCGCCGGCGAAGCGCAGGGACGGGCCAGGTCGTGGCGGACCGACAGGGCGTCGAGCACGGCCGCGATGATCTCCTCGAGGGTCCAGGGCTCGGCCGGCGGCCGCCAGCCCCGGCCGGCGTTCCAGGTCCGGGAACCCCACTCGTAGAGCAGGGGCGTCACCCGGGCATCGCGATAGGGGCAGGGGAGCGGCGCCGATTCGCCGTTGGGCCCGACGAAGCGGGTCATCACCCGGTGGAAGTCGAAGGCCCGGATCTGGTTGACCAGGTCCAGGGGCAGATCGGCGGGCACGGCGATCTCCACCAGCCGGCTCATGTCGAGCCAGGCGCCGCGGAGATCGGCGCCCTCGAGCCGGGCGCCGAAGAGGTCGGCGCCGCGTAGATCGGCCTCGCGCAGGTCGGCGCCCCGGAGGTCGGCCCCTTCGAGCCTCGCCGCGCGCAGGCGGCGCCGGCGCAGATCACGTCCGCTCAGATCGGGTCCCGGGCGCGGTCCGGCCATCCGGGCCCGATCCCTCGCCGGCTTGCTGGCTTCCTGCATGTCCTTCTCCACGAGCGTCGGCCTGGGTGGCTTGCACTCTACAAGGCGGTGCCGCACTGTCAAGTGAAGTTCTGGTGGAGAAGGGCGCTCAGTCGGCCAGGGCCGGAAGGGCCAGGAGTCCCCAGATCTGGAGCATCCCCTGGATCTTCGATTCCGAGTTGGGATAGGCCAGGAGGCGGAAGGCGACCGGGCCGCCGGCCTTCTCGCCCTGGTGGAGGACCGCCGAGGCGAACAGGCGCCGGGCCAGATCCCGGTCCTCGTCCCGGCCCTCGAGGCGCCAGCGCTGGGCGAAGAAGGCCGCGGCGCCCCAGGCCAGGTGGTGCTCCCCGGGCGCGTCGTCGAGGCCCGGAGCCCATTGGCGGCGCAGGCGCGGAAAGGGGCCCGCGGGGTCGACCAGGGCCTGGTCGCGCAGGAAGGCGGCGATGCGATCGACCAGCGGTCGGAAGCGCTCCGAACCGGTGGCGACGCCGTGCCGCGCGGCGGCGCAGCCCAGGATCACGGTCATCCAGGGCTGGCAGGACGGGGGCTTCATCTGCCGGTTGATGACGTAACCCCGACCGCCGTCGCGCCCGCTCTCGACCTTCTCGTAGGCGGCCAGGGCCGCCTCGGCGGCGGCCAGGTCGGCCGGGTCGTGAAGGAGCTCCCAGAGGGCGAGGAGCTGGTCGGCTCCCCAGCCGGGGATGCGCGAGCCCCAGTCACCGTTCCAGGCCCCGAGGCCGGCGCGGCGGATGAAGTCGCGGTCGAGCAGGGCCGCCTCGAGCGACCAGCGTTCCCCGGTCAACAGCCAGTGCAGGAGCGGGCCACGGAGCCAGGTGTGGGAGACGGAGGGGTGGTAGTAGTTCCCGTGCCAGTAGCCCTTCTCGTAGAACTGCCCCCCGGCCAGCTTGAATCCGGACCGCCGATCGTGGTCCTGATCGATGTCGCGACGGTGGCGGGCCATGTCTTCTCCCAGGGCCAGGAAGCGACCGTCACCGGTCCTCAGGTAGTGGACCAGCACCGAGAAGGGCAGGTCGTAGTGGAGCGACGAGTAGCCGTCGCCCCAGGCGATGTCGCCGTGGTTGAACCAGCCCCTGAAGACCCGGTTGCCGTAGGTGCCACCGCGCTCGATGAAGGCCGGCAGGCCGATCTGCCCGAGGGCGTCCTGATGATCGGCGGCCCGGTCGTCGACCAGGATGGCGGCGAAGCGCTCGAAGCGCGCGGCCTCGCCGCCGGCCACGGTGCCGCGCGGCACGAGCCGGTAGCCGAGGAGGTCGCGGCCGGCGAGATCCTCCGGCGGCGGTGCCAGGTGGAGACCGCGCGCCGCCCGCTGGCGGAGCCGGTCCCGGCCCAGATCCCCGTCGGCCGCGCGCCGCCAGGAGAGGACGATGCGCCGGCTCTTGGCGCGGGCGCCCTCGAAACGGTAGGCGGCGAGACTCCGCTGATCGACTTCGCCCTCGGTGGGCGGGCGGCCGTAGCGACCGCGATGATGGGGGCCGCTGCCACCCTGCGGGAAGAGGCCCCAGAAGAACTCGCCCTGATCGAGGAAGAGCGAGCCCGGAGCGTTCTCCCAGAAATCGTCGACGCGGCAGGCGAGCGTGAGCGGCTCGCCGGCGAGGGCGACGAGGCCCTCGGCCCGGTCCAGGCTCCGGCGCAACTCACCCGCCGACCAGATCTGGGCCGGGAAGGACTCGGCCGGGCGATCCTTGCGGTAGGGCGTCTCCTGCTGCTGTAGGAGGGCCCAGCTCCTGGGCCCGTCGATCCGACCGGCCTCGTCCTCGAGCACGATCAGCCCGGCCGGCGCCGGGAGCGAGAGGTCGAGGCTCCTGAAGTAGCGGTGCTCGCTGGGGCTGCCCATGTGCCCGTAGGGGCCCTCGTTCACCAGCCGCTGGTCGACGATGAACTCGTCCGAGCCGCTGACCAGCCGGAGCTCGAGTTCGAAGAGCAGGTCGCCGAGCGAGCAGGAGGCGGCGAGGTCGATCGCCACGTCGCTCGCGGCGAGGACCTCGAGCCGCCATGGTCCCTGGGGCAGGAGCTCACCCTTCTCGTCGCGGAGGTAGGGACGCAGGGCCGGCGCCGCGAGCGCCTCGGTCTCGCCGATCGTGATCCGGGAGAGGAGGGCCGGCGCGGCGGGGTCGAAGCACAGGCGCTCGTCGCCGCGTTCGATCACCAGGCGATCCTCGTCGTGGCGCAGGCGCAGGTCGCCGGCGACCGGCTCGCCCGGCTGGAGCAGGAAGAGGTCGCCGTCCTCCGCCCCGGGGGCGAAGACCAGTTCCACCCAGTCGATCGGCGCCTTGTCGTCGCCGGGCGCCGCGCTCCGGCGGGTCATGACCCGGAGCCGCGCCGGCAGGGCCTTGCCGGCGGCGGTCTCGATCCGGAGCCCGGCGAGGGAGAGGACCTCGACTTCCGGCAGGAGAGGGAAGCCGCAGCGGAGGATCGCGCCGTCGTTGCGCGCCGCCGGGCCCGGGACGCGGGGGGCAAGTCGAAGCCGGGCCAGCGGTCGGCCCGGCTCCTGGGCCCCGACCGCGCCGAGCAGGAGGACCAAGGCGAGCAGGGCCCGCGTGATCCTCACGATTCGCGGCCCGCTTCGTCGCCACCCTGGTCACGGCGCCGCAGGTAGCGGCGGACCGGGACGATCACGCCGAGACCGAGGATGGCCGCGAGCGCCAGGCAGACGCCGATGGCGACCCGGCGCGCACTCTCCGGGTCGATGTCGACGTAGAGCAGGAGGCCCAGCGACAGGGCCAGCAGCAACACCAGGATGGCGAGCAGGATCTTCTCGGGTCCGATCATGGCCCGATCATAGCCCCGACCGTCGGACGCGCGAAGCGGTCGCTCAGCGGCCGCGCCGGCGGCGGAAGAAATCGGCCAGCATGGCGGAGGACTCCTCGGCCAGGACTCCGAGGACGATCTCGACGTGGTGGTTCAGGTGCTCGTCCTGGGCGACGTTCATGACCGAGCCGCAGGCGCCGGCGCGCGGGTCGCCGGCGCCGTAGACCAGGCGCTTCAGGCGGGCGTTCACCAGGGCTCCGGCGCACATCGGGCAGGGCTCGAGCGTCACGTAGAGGGTGGCGCCGGAGAGGCGCCAGTTCTCCAGCTCGGCCGCCGCCTGGGTGATGGCGATCATCTCGGCGTGCGCCGTCGGGTCCTTCAGGAGCTCGCGCTGGTTGTGCCCGCGGCCGATGATCCGGCCGTCCTTGACGATCACCGCCCCGACCGGCACGTCACCGGCCTCGAGTGCCGCCTCGGCCTCGCGCAGGGCGTAGCGCATCCAGTGCTCGTGCGAGTTGCCGGGCGGGCGCAACAGATCTTCGAGGTCGTGGCCGTCCATGGGCGAGGATAGGCGCTCGGCGTCGCCGGCGAAAGGCGAGCGCCGGCCCCTTCGCCCCTCGTGTTGAAGCTCCGGGAAGCCGCGCATAGAATCCGCCGACCCCCACGGTCCCCAGCGGGGACCGCGGGCCAGGAGGGATGCCGGAGTGGTCGAACGGGCCGGTTTCGAAAACCGGTGTACCCGCAAGGGTACCCAGGGTTCGAATCCCTGTCCCTCCGCTGGAGAGATGTCGGAGTGGTCGAACGAGCGCGCTTGGAAAGCGCGTGTACCGGTAACGGTACCCAGGGTTCGAATCCCTGTCTCTCCGCCATAGAGCGTCGGCCCCGGTCCTCGTGACCGGGGCCGTTTTTCTTGACCTCGTCCGACTTCGCGACCGGACCGGGTCGGAAGCTCCCGAAAGCCCGATCCGCTCGTCGGTTGCAGGGTCCCGCCAGACCTGTAGAATCCGGCCCCATGTGGCCAGCGTGCCGCCGGCGCGAGCCCGCAGGCCACCCGCCCTCCACGTCCGAGCTGTTCCTCCCGAGGTTGCCCGATGACGCACCGCCTCTCGATCCTCCTGTTTCTGCTCGCCGCCTTCGTGGTTCCGGCACCTTCCCTGAGGGCCGCCGAGATGGCGGTGGCACCGGCCTCGTTCCTCGCCCCGAGCCGGTCCGAGGCCCCCGTCGCGGCCGAGGAGAAGGAGAAGGCGGAGGTCGCCGAGGAGAACGTCTTCCGCCGGCTGGAGAAGAAGGCCGACGAGGGGGCCGGCAAGCTGGTCGAGTGGCTCGCGACCCCGATGTTCTGGGACGGCGCCTTGGCCTGGGCCGGGATCAAGGCCCCCTTCGTCGTCATCTGGCTGGTGATCGGGGCCGTGATCTTCACCCTGGCGATGGGCTTCATCAACTTCCGGGCCTTCGGGCACGCCATCCAGGTGATCCGGGGCAAGTACGACGACCCGGAGGACGCCGGCGAGGTCACCCACTTCCAGGCCCTCTCGGCGGCGCTCTCGGCCACGGTCGGGCTCGGCAACATCGCCGGCGTGGCCATCGCGGTCTCGCTCGGCGGGCCCGGTGCCACCTTCTGGATGATCGTGGCCGGCCTGCTCGGCATGAGCTCGAAGTTCGTCGAGTGCACCCTCGGCCAGATGTACCGCAAGGTCGACGCCGAGGGCCGGGTCTCCGGCGGCGCCATGCATTACCTCGGCGACGGTCTGAAGGAACTCGGCATGGGGCCGCTCGGCAAGGTCCTCGCCGTCCTCTTCGCCGTCCTCTGCGTCGGTGGCTCCTTCGGCGGCGGCAACAGCTTCCAGGTCAACCAGTCGCTCAATGCGGTGGGGCGCTCCTTGCCGTTCCTGGCCGACAATCGCTGGGTCTATGGCCTGATCATGGCCATCCTCGCCGGCATCGTGATCATCGGCGGCATCAAGCGCATCGCCCAGACCGCCGAGAAGATCGTGCCGCTCATGTGCGGCATCTACGTCCTCGCCGCGCTCTTCGTCATCGTGGTCGACATCAAGGAGGTGCCGCACGCCTTCTCGCGGATCATCGACGGCGCCTTCAATCCGAGCGCGCTCTACGGCGGCTTCGTCGGCGTGCTCGTGGTCGGCTTCAAGCGGGCGGCCTTCTCCAACGAGGCCGGCGTCGGTTCGGCGGCGATCGCCCACTCGGCCGCGAAGACCGACGAGCCGATCCGCGAGGGCATCGTCGCCCTGCTCGAACCCTTCATCGACACCGTCGTCGTCTGCACGATGACCGCCCTGGTCATCGTCATCACCGACGCCGACGAGTCGACGGCATCGGCCTTCGTCGAGGCTCGCGCGAGCGGCGACGGCGCCAGTCTGACCTCGCTCGCCTTCGAGAGCGCGATCTCCTGGTTCCCCTACGTGCTTTCGGTCGCGGTCATGCTCTTCGCCTTCTCGACCATGATCTCCTGGTCGTACTACGGCGAGCGCTGCTGGACCTGGCTCTTCGGCGAGAAGAGCTCGATGGCCTACAAGATCATCTTCCTGGTCTTCGTCTTCCTCGGCTCGATCGTGTCGGCGAAGAACATCCTCGATTTCAGCGACCTGATGATCCTGGGCATGGCCTTTCCCAACATCCTCGGCCTCTACTTCATGACGCCCAAGGTGCGCCGCGCGCTCGGCGAGTACCTGCGCAAGCTGAAGGCCAACGAGTTCCAGACCTACAAGTAGACGGGGCGAGGCCGGGTCGAGGCCCGGGAACGAGGTTCAGGGAGAGGCCGGCGTGGAGCCGGCCTCTTCTCATTCCTCGACCCGAAGCCGGAAGCCCTCGGCGTTGAGGCAGGCCCCGGTCTCGAGGTCGAAGCGGAACCGATGGGCCATGCAGGTGATCGTCCCGTCGTCGTCGACCCGACCGTGGCGCGAGAGATCGACGCCGGCATGGGGGCAGAGCTTCTGGATCCTGTGGCAGCGGCCCTGGCAGGCGACCTCGAACATGTCGGCCGCCGCGCTCGCGGCCAGACCGGTCTCGTAGCGGTCGAGCGCGGTCATGATCTCGCCGTCGAGGTACTTGAGCAGGGTCTTGAAGTGGGCGACGAAGCGCGGGCTCCTCTCGTCGAAGGTCATCCGGATCGACAGGAAGAGATCGTCCCAGGTCTCCGGTCCCTCCATCACCCGGGCCACCGCCGAGGCCGGTGCCCGGAGCAGGTAGAGCAGCTCGTCGGCCAGGCCCGCGCGGGCCTCGCCCCGACGGAAGTCCACGGTGAAGGCGGCCTCGCCGTCCTCGCCCTCGACCACGAAGCCGAGCGCGCCGCCGATCTTCCCGGCCGCCTCCGGTGACAGCGTGGCCAGGCGCTGGAAATGGCCGAGGAGCCGGGCGCGATCGGGGAGCGGGCCCAGTGCGAAATCGAGGACGTCGCGCCGGCGCTCGCGGTACGCGGCGACGTAGTCGAGCTTGCGGGTGAAGGGCCGGAGGCGGTCATCGGCGAGGTCGGTGTCGCGCCAGAGCCGGGTGTCGTCGAGGGTCTCGCCGGGCAGCACGCAGTAGCAGCGCTCGGCCAGGTCGGGTCGGACCTCGTCGTAGTGGCGGAGGGTATCGAGCTGGTCGGGAAAGACCGAATCGCCGCTGACGTCGTTGAAGCTCTCGAGGGCCGGATCGAGGAAGACCGGTGGACCGGCGAAGAACAGGATGCGCCGCGGCCGGAGCAGGTCGATCACCCGCTCGCAGGCCTCGAACTTGAGGCGTCTCTTCTCGCGCTTGGCGGCGACCATCGCGGCCTCGTCGTAGACGTAGTTGACCGGATACTCGCTGGCGCCGGAGGCCTGGAGGGCGAGGATGTCGATCCGGTCGCCGATCCTGGCGGCGATCCGCTCCAGCTGGCCGGTGTTCAGGCGGGCGTCGTTCATGTTGACCACGACCTGGTCCGTCCCGGTCCAGACGATCGCGGAGTCGATCTGGCCGGGCGACTCCTCGGGCACGAAGAAGGCGCGGCCGCCGGCGAGTTCGAAATCGACGTAGGCCTCGTGCTCGATCAACTGCGTGGCCAGTTCCGGGGTCACCCGCTCGATCAGGCGGCGGAACCAGGGGGTCGGGAAGCGGGCGATGTGCAGGCGCAGGTCCGGATTGCGGGCCAGGGCCCGGCGGAGGACCGGCGGATCGTAGTGATCCTGGTGGTTGTGCGAGATCAGGACGTCGGTGACCCCGGCGAAGGCCGACTCTTCGAGCGGCGCGTTCTCGGGGAACTGGAACCAGGAGTCGAAGAAGATGCCGCGGCGCGAGAACCAGGGGTCGCAGATCGCCCTGCCCGTGGTGGCGGTGCCGAAGCGCAGCACCGCGTGGCCGAAGAAATCCGTGGTCATCGATCGCTCTCCTGATCGTCGCGGCGGATCGTCTGCCGGATGCGGCAGACGACGTCGCCGTCGAGCTGGCGTTCGCCGGCGGCGAAGCGCAGGTGTTCGGTGATCCTGAACTCGGCGAGGCTGGGCGCGAGATCCCGATCGGGGCACTCGAGGTAGCCGCGCAGGACCCGTTCGCAGAAGCCGACCCGGCGGTCGTCGCCGCCGCTCGCGGCCGATTGCTCGAGCGCGTGTCGACGGTAGCCGAGCAGGCGGAAGTAGCGGCTGGAAGCGGTGAGGGCCTGGGGCATGATGCCGCCGCGGTGCGGCATCTCCTCGGAGCCCCGGACCAGCCCGGCGGCGGTGATCAGCGCCGTCGCCTCGGGCCCGGACTCGCGGCCGGGCGGCGCCAGCCATTCGTTCTCCCGGACCGCCTTCGGATAGGGGCCGGGCAGGACCAGGCCGTGTCGCATGAGGAGGAGGTCGCGGAGGTCGCCGACGATCTCGGGCCGGCCGACCTCGGCCTCGACGAAGCCGTCCCGGTCCCAGCGGAACCGGAGCGGATCACGCCCGAGCAGCGGGGGCGCGTCGCCGAGCGGGACGAGGCTGGCGACGACGCCCTGCTCGAGCGCGGACTCGGCGACCAGGCGGTAGGCGACCTCCCTGCGCGTGTCGGTTCCGTCCGGCAGGCGGCAGTCGCGGCTGATGGCGAAGACGAAGCGGTCGCCGACCTCGAGCGGGGTGGCGAGGTCGAGCGGCGGAGCGTCGGCCGCCGGCTTCGGCAGGAGCTGCATCGCCGCGATGACCTCGCTCATCAGCGGGCTGATGCTCTCGCCGGGCGGGCTACGCCGGACCAGCACCTGCACGATCGCCGCGGGGACGAGGGGCAGGAGGAAGATGAGCAGGACGACGGTCAACCGGCGTCGCGAGCTGGCGGCGGCATCAGGCATCGACCGGATTATCGGCCAGCGCGCGCGCGGCCTCAAGCGGCCCGCGCGGCCGGCGCCGGATCAGATGAACTCGAGGACGTGGCCGTCGGAGAAGACGATGAAGCCGTTCCAGGCCGCGTTCGAGTAGGTCACGGTCTGGATCATCACGCTGTAGCCGGCGAGGCCGCCGGGCAGGTTCCAGGCGTGGAGATTGCCGAAGACCGGGATGATGGAGGCCTGGAAGCCGATCGGCGAGGCGTAGCCGTCGAAGATCGGGAAGGCGTTGGCCAGGTCGAAGTGCATGCCGGGCAGCGGGCCGACGGGAGCGGGGCTCCCGGTCGTGAACAGCTGGCCGACGACGATCGGCACGCCGCCGTCGAAGCTGCCGTTGGGGGAGACGTAGTGCAGGTAGAAGAGGTCGCCGCCGCTCGCCTGCTTGAGATCCTCCCCGGGGCCGCTGGTCCAGGGGCCGTTGATGCCGGTCGACTGCAGGAAATCGTCGGGCGTGCCGGGCCAGGCGAGGCTGCTGAGGGAGGGGATCTCGATGTCCGCCGCCACCGCGTAGTGGTCGGCCGCGGCCAGCGAACTGCCCGCCGGCAGGGGGCTGCCGGCCTTGACCAGGAACATCCCCGGGAGGCCGTCGTCGATGCCGTTGTCGCGGGCGGAATTGTAGACCTCGTCTTCGAGCACGCTGACCGCGCCGCCGTGGATCAGGTAGTCGAGGCGTCGTCCGGAGCTCTCGCGAGTCACGGCGTTGGTGCTGTCTTCCTGGCTGGCGTCGGCGATCTGGCCGCCGTTCGTGGTGAACAGCAGGAAGGGGTCGTAGACCACGGGCAGGCTGATGTCGGAACCGAGCGAGTAGGTCGAGGGCAGACCGCCGGGCAGGCTGCTGAAGCTGGTGCCGAAGGGGCCGTCGCCGATGTCCTCGTTGAAGTCGCCGCAGACGACCCAGGGCGCGCCGACGTGCGCGGCGCGGAAGGCGTCGACGGCCTGCTTCAGCCGGATCGATTCGATGCTGCGCCGGAAGTCGTTGGTGCTGCCCGAGGACGACTTGTAGTGGACCACGAAGAAGGCGAGCGGATCGGCGGCGTTGGGCACCTGCACCTGCACCTCGAGGATGTCGCGCGAGATGTCGTTGGCGTTGGCGTCACCGGAGAGCGACACCGAGTTGTGCGAGGTCTGGCCGAGGATCGGGAAGCGCGACAACACGCCGTTGCGGAGATTGCCGGTCAGCGTGCCGGAGGCCGAGGCGAGGGCCGTGTAGGAGTAACCCGCGGCAGCGGCGAAGGTCGGGAAGTCGGCGACCTCGGAGAGGTTGGTGACCTCCTCGATGCAGACCACGTCGGCGTCGAGACGCTGCAGGATGGCGATCGCGTTGTTCCATTCCGAGGAGCCGGGCGTGCCCAGGGCCTGGACGTTCCAGGTCAGGATCCGGAGCTGCTCCTGGCCCGGAGCCGGCAGCAGCAGGAGATGGACGAGGAGGGCTACGATGACGACGGAGCGGCGGCACATGCTCTCGGGTCCTCTGTTCGGGATGGCGGTCGGGTATCGGCTGCGGCCATGCTACGGCCTCCGTCGATGGAGGCGAAGCATGATCCGCTTGGTCGGACGCCTCGGGCGTCCGGATCGTGCCGAAGGTGGGACTCGAACCCACACTCCCTTGCGGGAAACGGATTTTGAATCCGTCGCGTCTGCCAGTTCCGCCACTCCGGCCGGGGCTGGGCATGGTAGCCGATGGCGGGAGGCGGTCAATGGCCACGGCGCGGGCCGGGGCTCTGCCGGCAATCCGGAAATACCGGGAAGCCCGTTCTGAATGCTGCGGCGTCGCTCGAAGTCGGTTTCCGGACCGGCCCTCTCCGCCCGGGGCGATTAAGATGGCGGGCGCCGGGTCGATCCGGAACGGCCCAGGACCGAGACATGTTTCGACAGATGCTCAAGCTGCGACGGGCCCGCAAGGCCTTTGACCACGGGCGCTTTCGCGAGGCCTACGAACTCGCGGCCGATCCGGACATCGCCGAGCACCTGAAGGCCATCCGCCTTCGCCAGGCCTGCCTGGACGCGCTCGGGGAGGCGGCGGCCGGCCATGCCCGCAAGGGCGAACTCACCCTGGCCCTCGACGACGTCGCCTTCCTGCGGGCCCGGGGCGGCGAGGAGGTCGCGGCCCCGAGGCGGAGCGATCTCGAGGCCCGCCGCGCCGAGCGCGACGGCCTGGCCGAACGCGAGCGCGCCCGGTTCTATCGGGCCCGGCTGGAGGTGGAGCGGGGTGATCTGATCGCCGCGCGCAGCATCCTCGACGGGCTCGAGGGCGACGAACTCGGGGGCGAGGTCGCGACCCTGCGCGCCGAACTCGACCGGCGGATCCGCGACGCTCGGGGGCGGATCGAGGAGGGCCTCGCCCTCGTCGACCGCGAGCCCAAGGGCGCCGAGGAGGCCCTGGCCGCCGCCGCGGTCCTGCATCCGCGCGCCGAAGGCCTGCGCGAGGCCTGGTGCCGGCTCGCCGCCCGCCGGGTCGCCATGGTGATGAAGAACAAGGTGGGCGATCCCGCCCTGGCCGCGTTCCTGACCGACTGGTCGATCTTCAAGCGGGCCCACCTGGACGGCGGCGACGGCGCCGAGGGCGCGCTCGATCGTCAGCTGCGCGAGCAGGTCCTGCAGCGGGCCCGGGCCAGGCTCGATCGCGACGACGACGCGCGGGAGGCCGGCCGGTTGCTCGAGCGCCTGGCCGAGACCGCCGGTCTCGGCCAGGAAGGCGAGGGACTTGCCGCCGGCGTGCGCGATCTGGCCGAGGCCGCCGGCCGCGGCCGCGACGGCGACTACGACGGGGCCCAGAAGGCCCTGGAACGGGCCGCCGAGCGTCTGGGGAAGAACCGTTGCCTCAAGATCCAGACGGCCGAACTCGAACGCGCGCGGAAGAACTGGGGCCCCTACATGGCCCGGGCCGAAGCAGCCCAGGCGGCCGGCGATCTGGCCGGGGCCCGGCGGGAGCTGCTTGCCCTCTTGGAACTCGCTCCGGAGCTCGGCGAGGCCCGGCGCCGGCTCGATCGTCTCGCCGGCCGTGAGCGTGACCGGCTCGCCCTGCTCCTGGCCTTGCACGGCGACCTGGAGCGCGGCGACCTGGTCGGTGCCCGCCGGCGCGTGGCCGGTGCCGGCATCGATCCCGCCGAGGATCGGGAGGTCGCGGACCTCCTTCGCGAGGTCGAGCTCGAGAGCATCGGGCGCGACCAGCCCCGGCCGCAGCCGACGCCTTCGACCCAGGAGGCGGGAATCACGGCGCCCGACCGGGTCGGCGTCGGTCTGGTCCGCATCTCGGTGGAGGAGCACGGCGAACTCCTGGTGGTCGAGCAGGACGAGGTCCGACTCGGCGCCGCCAGTGCGAACGCGAGCGAGCTGCGCTTCCTGGCGCCCCTCGGGGCGATCCAGGCCCGGATCCGCCGCCGCACCGGCTTCCACGCCGGCGTCGCCTACAGCGTCTTGCCGGAGAACGGCCGCGAGGTCGAGGTCGGCGGCGAGAGGATCCGCGAGGCCCGCAAGCTCGAGGACGGCGACGAGATCCGCCTCGGTCGCGACCTGAGGCTGCGGTTCGAACTGCCGGTCGAGCGCTCGCGGGCCGCCGTCCTCGTGGTGCTCTCCGACCACGATTGCGAGGGCTGTCGCCGGATCGCCCTCATGCCACCACGCGGGCGCAACGGTGCCCTGCTCTTCGGCCCCTACGCCCGGGCGCACGTCAGCACCCCGGGGCTCGAGGGGGAGCTCGAGGTCCACCGCGAGTCGGTCGAACAGGGCGGGGAACTGGTGGCCCAGGGCCCCCTCGGCGTCAGCCTGGATGGTGACGACCCACGCGCTCGTGTGGTCCTCCACGACCTCGCCAACCTGCGCGTGCGCGACCTCAGCCTTCACGTCCGCTTCCTCCCGGATCCCACCTGAAGCCTCAGGGACAAAATATCGCGGGCGGGGAGGGAATGAGGGGCCGTCACGACCATTGGAGCCTGGACATGTCTGGCGCTCGACGAATCCTCGGCAAGCTCTATCCCCTGTTCGGTCTGGGACTTCTCGGCCTGACCCTGCTGGCGGTCGTCACCGTCCAGAACCGGGAACGAGCCGGTCGGGCCGCGACGGAGGCCCGGCGGCAGCTGCTCGACGCCCGTATCCGTTCCCTCGAACTCGACGAGAGCTTCCTGGACCGGACCGCCGAGCGGGCGCCCCTGGTCCGGGTGACGGTGGGGGCGGGCGGCTACCGGAAGCCGGCGCCCGCGGCCGAGGGCGGCTACGACGTGGAACCGAACCTGCAGAAGGCCTCCGTCCGCCTGGTCGACCGCCTGCTGTCGGGGTCGCGGCAGGTCGAGGTCGGCGACCTGGTCGCGCGGACGATCCGCCTCCGGCCGGTCGACGGCAGCAGCAACGCGGACCGCGAGCTCGGCCTCAGGGTCGCCGCGCTCTTGCGGCGCCGCGGCATCCCGGCGATCCAGGACGACGACGGCAACGGTGGACTGACCGACCTGCTGGTCTCCGACCGGCAGATGGATGGCTTCGGACGGGTGCTGGAACTCCGCGAGGCCGTCGCGGGGCACCGCTCCTGGTCGGTCCTGATCGACCCCGAGATGAAGCTGGCCCGGATGCCCCTGCGCAACGAGAAGGACGAGCAGCGACTCGACTTCCGCACCGACCACCAGACGCGCGCCGACTTCGCCCGAGACGATGCCGTCGAGGGCCTTCGGCTGCGGCTCGGCAACCTGGTCTGGTCGATCGCCCACGACCTCTACGAGGTGGATGCGCGCGACGAGGCCCGCTTCCGCACCATCATGGAGGAGCGCTGCCCGACCTCGCTCCTGATCGATCTCGGCCGGCGGGAAGTCGGCATCGTCCGCAAGCTGCTCGAGGCGCCCGAGGGCGACCAGACCTTCTACCAGGCCGACGTGTCCTGGGTCGCGGATCGCGCCGTCCTGAGGCGCGCCGCCGAGACGGTTCGCGACCACATGGTGGCGCGCAGCCGTGAACCCTGGATTCGCGCCGGGCTGGTGCTCGGCGTCCTCGTCCTGGCGGTGATGGGCTGGCTCAAGGTCGACTGGTGGCTGAAGGGGCGGCACGCGTTCCTGAGCAAGGCGGCCTTTGCTATGCTCGCCCTTCTCGGGATTGCCGCGAGCATGGGAGTTTCGCTCCATGGCTGAGGCGCTCGAGCCCGCTCCCGTGAGCGGAACGCCGGTCGAGACCATGGCGACGGGTCCGGTGGCAAACCGGCGGAGATGGAAGATGGACTGGGAAAGCTTCTTCACCCACTACCGGAAGCCCGGATTCGTGCCGGGCTACGAGATCGTCAACAAGCTCGGCAGCGGCGTGTTCGGCGAGGTCTACAAGGCGCGCAAGGAGTCCATCGGCAAGTTCTACGCCATCAAGTTCCTCAAGGTCACCGACGAGAAGGTCAGCGAGGCCGTGTTCAAGGAACTCGACTCGTTGCGCTACTTCGCCCAGATCGACCACCCGAACCTGGTCAGCATCGAGGACAAGGGCGAGGTGATGGGCATCCCCTACATCGTCATGGGCTATGCCGGTGACGAGACCCTCAAGAAGCTCCTGCAGCAGGGGCCGGTACCCGCCGACCGCGTGCGCGCGATCTTCGCTCAGATCTGCGCCGGCGTCGCGGCGCTGCACGAGAAGTCGATCATCCACTTCGACCTGAAGCCGGCCAACATCTTCATGAAGAACGACCACGCGCGGGTCGGCGATTACGGCCTGTCGAAGCTGGTCAGCGAATCGCACATGACGATGTCGATCGGCCGCGGTACGCCCTACTACATGGCGCCGGAGATGCTCACCCGCAAGGGCGACCATCGCAGCGACATCTACTCGCTCGGCGTCATCCTGTTCGAGATGACCACCGGCACCGTTCCGTTCACCGGCGACAGCGAATGGGAAGTGCTGAAGAAGCACGAGAGCGAACCGGTGCGCGTGCCGGCGACCGTGGTCGCGCCCTTCCGGGGGCTGATCGAACGCTGCATGGCGAAGGACGCCCAGGACCGTTTCCAGTCGGTGGCGGAGATCCTCCAGGAACTCGATGTCGGCCATGTCGGCCATGTCGGCCAGGGGGTCGGCGAGGCCGCCATCGCCGCGGCGACCGCCTCGGTCGCGGTCGCCCGACCCCAGACCCAGGGCGCCGGCCGGCCGGTGCCGCCGCCGCTGCCGCACCAGCGACCCTCGCCGCGCCGGTCACGGCGTGCCGAGCGTGAATTGCGCCGTCATCTCGAGGACGTGATGCCGACGATCGAGGCCGCGGGCGGTCGCCGGAGCCTCGAGGCCCAGGGCAACACGCCCGAACGGCCCCTCGCCGAGTCCTTCTTCGACGACTTCGAGGAGGGCGAGGTCGGTGGCCCGCGGGCGCCGGCTCCCAGGCCGCGTCGGGAGGGGCCGCCGGTCCTGCTCCGCCCCTTCGTCTGGCTGGGTCGTCTGGTCGGCAACGTCTTCCACAACTTCGTCCGATATGCGATCGTGCTGCTCATCACCGCCGGGCTGGCCGTGCTGATCGATCTCGCGATCCGCGGCCTCTTCCCCTGAGCCGAGGACGAGACGGACCTTGCCGCGCGACAAGAACGACTACGACATCGCCAAGCTCATGGCGCACGACGAGCTCGAGTGGCAGGACCTGCAGGCGGACTACTTCCGGCGCATCTACTATTACGTGAAGCGCCACGTCGGCAGTGCCGACGCCGCCGAGGACGTGACCTCGGAGACCTTCCTCGGCGCGCTCCGGGGGATCGCGCGTTTCGACGAGCGCTACAACGTCGAGCAGTTCCTGTTCGGTATCGCCCGCAAGAAGGCCATCGACTGGCTGCGCAAGTCGGGACACGAGGTGAAGATCGGTAGCCAGGACGAGGACATGCCCGACTACTTCGGGACCGTCCCGGACCGAGCCCCGACTCCCAGCCAGCAGAGCATCGCCCGCGAGAAGGTCACCCGCCAGCGCGGGGCGCTGGTGGAGATCCTGAAGGGCTACGTCGGCGATCTCTGGGAGGCCCAGGACTTCAAGCGGTTGAAGACGATCGAGTTGGTCTTCCTGAAGAACTGGAAGCACCGCCCGATCGCCGATCTTCTCGACTACCAGGACGAGAAGGCGATCGCCGGGGTGAAGTTCCGCGCCATCCGCGACTTCCAGGATCGTCTGCGCCGCCGCGACCCGAACCGTTCCCTGTTCTCCAAGCTCTGGGACTGACCGATGTCGAGCTGCCCTCCCGTGAAATCCCTGGTCGCCGCGGTCGAGCGCGACGATCTCGATGTCGAGCTGGCGGATCACGTCGAGCTCTGCGAGGCCTGCGCCTCGATCCTGGCCAGCCTGCGCGAGGAGTCGGAGGGGCTGACGATCAGCGTCGGCGATCTCTGGGTCCGCGAACGCATCTCCTGTCCCCACCGGGACATCCTCTCCGCCTACCTCGAACGCGGCCTGGGTGAGCTGGAGATGGACTACATCCGCTTCCACCTCGAGGTGGTGGACTGCCCCTTCTGCCAGGCCGAGCTGGGCGAACTCGAGGATCCGGACGCGCGCCGGGCCGAGCGCCTCGCGCGGGTGATGGACGACTCCCTCCGCCGGTCCGCGGCCGTGATCGGCGAGATCAAGCGTCGCTGAGTGGCGGCGCCTTCCCCGTCTTTCGACCACCAATCCGAAAATAGGGCCGGCCCGTGGCCGTATCCCGCCTCAGCCCCGATCGGCTCCCGCCGGTCGGCGCGGAGCCAAGGAGTTGAAAGACATGTGCAAGAAGTTCGTCGTCACCGGAATCCTGGCCGCGGTCGTAGCCTTCGTCCTGTTCGGCGGCGCCACGTTCAGCCACATCAGCCATGGAGTCGGCTGGCTGCGCGCCGAGGTGGAAGACAGCGTCCCGGTCGAGATGAAACTGGACAAGGCTCGCGATGCCATCGAGGCCTCGGAGCCGAAGATCCGCGAGCTCAACCGGACCATCGCCGAGAAGCAGGTCGAGATCCGCTACCTCGAACGTGAACTCGCCGGTCTCCGGCAGGCCCGGACGACCCAGCGGGCCGTCCTCGAGACCCAGCGCCAGGCGCTCACCGTCGATCAGGCCAGCTACCGCTTCCGCGGCGTCGAGGTCAGTCGCGCCCGGATGCGGATGGACGCCGACCGCCGGCTCCACGACCTCAAGAACGCCGATCAGCTGATCGCCAGCAAGGAGGCGCGCCTGGAGGCCCTGAGCAACGGACTCGGTCACGTCCGGGTCGCCCTCGACACCCTGATCGCCAAGCGCGAGGAACTGATCACCCAGTGCGAGATGCTCGAGGCCAAGCGCCGCGAGACCGAGGCCAAGAAGGCCGTGACCCTGAACATCGAGGTCGACGGCTCCGACCTGGCCGAGGCGGCCGACATCCTGGCCAGGATCGAACGTCAGCTCGACGTCGAGATGCAGGTCATGGAGAACGAGCAGCCCCTGATCGGCGACGGTCTCGGCATCGCTCCCGAACTCGACGACGTCGAGTCCCGGATCTCGGCCTACCTCGACGGTCCCGAGGCTCCCGCCGCCGAGCTCAGCCCGGCCGATTGCGAGGCCCTGCCGGCGCTGAAGTCCCTGCCGGCGGGCTACATCCGGAACGACTGATCGGTCCGGTCCGCAGGAAATATCGATGAAGCGAGGGGGCCGTTTCGCCGCAGTCGGTGGGACGGCCCCTTTCCCTTCCCCCGGCGGCACTTGCGGCAGGCAGGTGGATGAATAGGATCCGGGTGGTTAGCCGAGATTGAAAGGACGAACCGTGGCCGAAAACGACACCAAGCCCGAGGTGAGCGCCAGCGACAAGCAGAAGCTGATGGAGCTGGCCACGAAGCCCGAGAGCCGGAAGCCTTCGGACGTCCGCGATGCCGCCTGGCGCCGCGCGCGCATGGAGGCGGGGCACATGGTCATCATCAGATCGCACTTCAAGTCGATCTACCTGATCCCGATGACCATCATCTCCCTCATCTGCGGGATCGCGGTGAGCTTCGGCTCCGGCGATGCCGGTTCCAGCTGGGAGCACTCCTGGGGCCTGATCTGGGCCATCTGCTTCATGTTCTACATGAACATCTTCATCTTCGAGTGGAACCGCGCCTGGACCGTGGTGCTGATCGGCGGCATCTGCACCTTCACCGCGATCGGCTTCGCCATCGACACCGAGTCCTTTCCGGTCTGGGCGAGCCTCGGTAGCTGGCTGAAGAACCTTCGCCTCGGCTTCTCGCCCCAGGCCTACTTCTTCTTCGCCATCTTCTTCGGCTTCTGCTCCGCGGTGTCCTGGATCAAGACGCGGATGAACTACGTCGTGATCGAGCACAACGAGATGCAGATCTATCGCAACGCCTTCTTCGGCGACCGCGAACGCATCTCGATGCTCAATCCCCGGATCGAGGTGAAGGTGCCCGACATGGTCGAGTACTTCCATCCCTTCTATCGGGCCGGCACCGTCGTGGTCCACGCGCCGGCGAAGACGATCATCCTCGAGAACGTCCTCGGCATCCGCAAGATCGAGCGCATCACCGATCGTCTCGGCAGCACCCTGAGCGTGCGGGTCGAACGCGAGATGCCGGAGGGTGACGGCGACAACGTCTGATCGCCCGGTTCCGACCGGCCGACGAGCAGGCCCCCGAGCGACGCTCGGGGGCCTGCTTCATGGTCGGCCCCGTCTTCGGATCAGCGGTCCTTGGCCGGCGTCGCGGCTCCCGGGACGATGACCGTGGCGCGGATCAGCATGATGACCCCGTCCTTGCCCTCGGCCAGCGGCATCAAGGCGTAGGTCCGGTCGCCCCCCAGGACGACGGTCATCTTGCCGGCCTTGCGGGAGAGCAAGGGCATGCCCACGGTCGGGGCCTCCGGGACGTACTCGGTCTTGCCCGCGATGCGCGTCAGGTCGATTTCCAGCTCGGTGACCGTGCTGCCGTCCTCCAGGACGCTGCCCTCGAGCATCAGGCGGAGTCCGTCGCTGACCGTCGTGGTCCGCGGCAGGTAGGCGCCGGACTCGACCCGTTCGAGGTAGGCGCATTCATGATCCTCTCCGATCGAGAGCTGGGCCTGCTGCCCGTCCTCGGTGAGGATCTGGGGGGCCGCGATGAGCCCGGGGAAGTCCTTCAGGTCATGGTCGCCGCTGTCCCGGAGCGGGCAGGCTTCGGTCGGGATGGCCCCGAATCGGGCTCGCCAGGCCTCCTCGGCCCCCTTGGCCGAGAGGTCCACCAGGCGGATGCGGTACTGGATCTGGCGCTTCTGCTCCTCGCCGGTCAGGGCCTGGCGCAGGTTCTCGGCCGATTGCCGCAGTTCGTCGATCAGGGCCCGAATTCGCGGCTCCTGGGCCTGGGCGAGGGCCTCGAATTCGCGCAGCGACTTCTCGATCCGTTCGAAGGCGTGCTGCGCGCCGGCGCCCGCTCCCGACCGCGAGCCGGGCTGGGCCCGCGCCATCGTGACGGCGGTGGTGAGGGCGAGCAGGATGAAGGTGATGATGCGGACCATGGCGTTCTCCTCGAGGTCAACGTGAGCGGGTCTCGATCGTGACGACCTTGCCGTGGAGCAGGCCGTGCTCGTAGCGATGGGGACTGAATTCGAGCTCGTCGGCGCGGGTGGCGGGGAACTCGGCCGGGCGTCGGCCGAGCTCGAACACCAGGGTTCCGGTCGCGCCGCGGTTCCCCGACGGCGCGGGGGCAGGCGTCTCGGCATCGTGGCCGCGGCCGAGCGCGAGCCCGAGCAGGACACCGACCAGCAGGCTCGCCGCCAGGCTCGCCGCCCGGAGTCGCAGGCGATTCGGCCGCCGGAAGACCGGAGCCCGGGCCGGCGCCTGGTCCATGCCGCCGTCGAGGAGCTTCAGGCAGAGCAGGGTTCGGGCGGCCCGCTGGGCGAACCGGGCGTCCTCGCCGCAGGCCTCGGCGAGAAGCCTCAAGTCCTCGGCGAGCGTCGGGTCCTCGGGGCCCGCGGTCGCCACGCGCTCGAGCGTCCGGTCGAGTTCGGTATCGGGCATGGTCATCCCTCCTTCGGTTCCAGCTCGCCGACCAGCTCCCGGCGCAGCACCGCCAGGGCCTCGTGGATGCGCGAGGCCACGGTCCCGATCGGGATCCGGAGCTCGGCGGCGATCTCGGCGTAGCTCAGCCCGCCGAAATGGCGCAGGCAGAAGGTCTCCCGCTGCGCCTCGCCCAGGGCGGCCAGGGCCTCCTCGACCTCCAGGCGGAGCGAGGGAGGCCTCCCGACCGCGATCTCGTCGGCCCCGGCGGTCGCCGGCCGTGGCCTCCCGGCCCGGGCCAGGGCGATCCGTCGCGCGACCACCACCAGCCAGGCACCGGGATTCAGGGGTAGCTCCCGGGACGAGCTCCGCCACAGCCGCAGGTAGGCCTCCTGGAAGCAATCCTGTCGCTCCTCGGGATCGGGCAGGATGCTGCGCAGATAGCGGCTCAGGCGCTCGCAGGTCTCGGCGTAGATCCGCTCGAAGTCGGCTGACATCGCTCCTCCGTTGCCGTCCAGCCCCTGAGAGCCCCGGATGATCGCATTTCTTCACCGGCATGGGCGGATTTTTCGGCGACCCGGAACATGGCTCCCGCGCTGCTTGCGGGTGGGAAATCGTGGTTGCTACGATCTCGGCCCGCCCCGATCGGAGGGGCGGTCCCGTGCTGGAGCATCGGATGAAAGAGAAGTCGAAGCAGGACCGCTATCGCATCGGTGCCTGGGGACAGGGTTACTTCCGCGTCGACGAGAACGGCGACCTCAGGGTCGCGCCCTCGGCCGAGGCCACGTTCACGGTCCGGCTGCGCGATTGCGTGGCCCAGCTGCGCGAGAACGGCATCTCGGATCCGCTGGTGATCCGGTTCCCGCAGCTCCTGACCGACCGTCAGCGACGGATCCGCGAGGCCTTCGAGGCGGCGATCGAGGACTTCTCGTATCCTCGTCACTATCAGGGCGTCTTCCCGGTCAAGGTGAACCACGACCGTGTCGTCGTCGAGACCATGGTCCGTACCGGTCGCGAGCACCGCTTCGGACTCGAGGTGGGCAGCAAGGCCGAGCTCTGTCTCGCCCTGACCATGCAGCTGCACCCCCAGGCGCTGCTCATCTGCAACGGCTTCAAGGACGACGACTACCTCCTCCTCGCGGCCTTCGCCGCCCGTCACGGTCGGCGGGTGCTGGTGATCGCCGAGAACCCCCAGGAGATCGTCGACATCGTCGAGGTGTCGCGCGAGGCGGGGCAGCTGCCCCTGATCGGATTCCGCAGCCGTCTGCACACCGAGGGCACCGGCCGCTGGCAGGAGTCGAGCGGCTCGAAGGGCAAGTTCGGCCTGTCGACGATGGAGATCGTGGAGGGCGTCGAGTACCTGCGCGAGAACGGCGCGATCGAGAACCTCGTGGCGCTTCACTACCACATGGGTTCGCAGGTCTGCGACATCCTCAACGTGAAGGCCGCGATCAAGGAGGCCTCGCGTCTCTGGGTCGCGATGAAGGAGATCGCCCCGAACCTCGATTTCCTCGATCTCGGCGGCGGCCTCGGCGTCGACTACGACGGCAGCCGGACCGCCACCGACTGGAGCATGAACTACTCCCTCGAGGAGTACGCCCGCGACGCGGTCTACATCGTCAAGGACGTCTGCGCGACCGCCAAGGTCGAGCCGCCGATCATCGTCACCGAGAGCGGCCGCGCCCTGACCGCCTATCACGCGGTGATCATCCTGTCGCCCCTGCGCGTCGTCGGTCGGCACGAGACCCGTGACTACGCGCGCTTCGCCACCAAGGCGCAGCAGATCGTCGACCTCAAGGACGCCCTGGCCAACATCTCGGCGCAGACCGCGCGCGAGGCCTTCCACGACGCCACCCAGCTGATGAACGAGCTGGTCTCCGGCTTCAAGCTCGGCTACGTCTCGCTGGTCGATCGCGCGGTGGGCGAGTGCCTCTACCGTGACATCTGCCACGCCGCCCGCAAGGTGCTCGGCCCCGAGGCGCGCAAGACGGTCGACATCGCCAACCTCGAGCTGCAGCTGGCGCCGAAGTACGTCTGCAACTTCTCCATCTTCATGTCGGTTCCGGACAGCTGGGCCGTGCAGCAGCTCTTCCCGGTCTGCCCGATCGAGAAGCTCAACGCGACCCGCTACGCGCCCGCGACCATCGGCGACATCACCTGCGACAGCGATGGCAAGCTGGAGCGGTTCATCGGCGCCGGCGAGGTCGAGAACTTCATCATGTTGCCGGACGACGACGGCGCCGAGTCGCCGCTCATCGGCATGTTCCTCGTGGGTGCCTATCAGGACGTCCTCGGTGACTTCCACAACCTCTTCGGCACCGTCAACGAGGGCGTGGTGATCATCAACGACGAGGACGACTTCAGCATCGTCGCCGTCGACGAGGGCAGTTCGGTCGAGCACTCGCTGGACTACTTCGGCTTCACCCCCAGCGACATGGTGCGGAACTTCGATCGCATGATCGATCGCGACCTCTCGCGCGAGGCCATCCAGGACTACAAGGGAACCTTCCTGCGTATCCTGCATGGCAACACCTATCTCAATCGAATGTGACTGACCCTGACGACCGGAAAGGAAGAACGATGAGCGACATCAGTCTCGAACAGGCCCACCAGGTGGTCGGCGCCGCGATCGAACGAGCCAAGGAGATCGGCTGCAAGATGAACATCGCGGTGGTCGACGCCGGTGCCAACCTCAAGGCCTTCGTCCGCATGGACGGAGCCTGGCTGGGTTCGGTCGACATCGCCCAGAAGAAGGCGCGCACGGCGCGCTACTTCGACATGCCCACCGGCGCCATCGGCGAGCTGTCGCAGCCGGGTGGCTCGCTCTTCAACATCGAGCACTCGAACGGCGGTCTGATCAGCTTCCCCGGCGGTCTGCCGATCTGCAACGGCGCCGGCGAGGTGATCGGAGCCATCGGCGTCTCGGGGAGCACGGTCGAGAACGACCACGACGTCGCCGGGGCCGGCCTGCGCGCGCTGAGCTGAGACGAGACGACCGGCCCGCTCAGGCGGGCTCGATGGCCACGACGAGGTCCGCATCGAGGAACCAGAGCTCGAAGCGGACCTCCTTCTTTTCGCCGGCGAAGGAGGCGCGGAGCGCGCGCAGGTAGCGACGCCCCTGTTCGGCGTGGCGCGCGGCCTGGGCCGCGACCGGGCCCTCGATCCGATCGGACTTGTAGTCGGCGATGACGATCTCCTCGCCGTCCTGGTAGAGGAGGTCGATCGCGCCGGTGACGATGCCGTCCTCCTGGGCGGCGATCACCGGCAGCTCGCGCGCGAGCAGCGCGCCCCGGTCGGCCAGCTCCTGCAGACGCGCCACGAGGCGACCCGCGGCGAGCCCTTCCAGGCTGGCGGCGAAGGCCGGTCCGAACTCCTCGGCCTCGGCCGTCGTCAAGAGCGCCGCGGGGTCCTTGGCCTGCCCGCGCAGCCAGGCGGCGAGTTCCCGTTCGGGCGGCCAGGCTTCGAGCGCGCGATGCAGCGCGGTGCCGAAGCGTGCCGCCGAGCCGGCCTCGACGCGAGCGAGCAGGGCGACCGCGGGATCACCCTCCTCGTCGCCGTCCTCGCTCACGGCCGGCGGTCCACCCTCGGCCTCCGAAGCGCGCAGGAAGAGCGGCCGTGCCTCGGTCTGCCGCTTCGCCTCGCGGCGAGCTCGGAGCTCGGCGAGGCCGGCGACCGCCGCCTCGGGGCTTTCCGTGGCGCGGTCGAGCTCGCGCCTCGGGGCGAGCCGGCCGCGGTGGTCGGGAAGTCGCCAGAGGACTCCGTCCGGATCCTCGGTCGCGACCGCCTGGTCGGGATCGGCGCCGGTCAGAGCCTCCCAGGCGGGTCTGCCCGATCGCCAGCGGACGAGGTCGACCATGGCCCGGGCCTCGCGGACTCCGCGCAGGTCGGCGCCGTCGCCAGGCCAGCGTCCGGCGAGGACGAGGCGCTTGGCGGCCCGGGTGATGGCGACGTAGAGCGTGCGCAGGGCCTCGGCGGCGCTGACCTCGCGTCCGCGCTCCTCGAGCGCGGCCAGCCCCGGCGTCGCGGCGCCGAAGAGCCTGAGCTCGAACCGGCCGCCGTCGTGACGCAGACCGTCGCCGCGATCGGCGGCGCCACCGATCGACTGATGCAGGGCGGCGACGTAGACGTGATCGAAGTCGAGTCCCTTGGCCTTGTGGATGCTCATGATCCGGACGGCATCGGAGGTCTGGTCGCCGGGGCTGCCTTCGGCCTCGTCACGCCCTTCGTCGACGCCACCGACCAGCTCGCGCAGCAGGTCGCGCCGCGAACGTTCGCCGTCGCGCAGGCCCTCCAGGAGCACGCGGAAGAAGCGGTCGAGATTGGCCGCGCGATGGGCGCCGAGGAAGCGGGCCGCCTCCTGGGACTCGAAGCCGAAGGCGGTCCGGAACCGGTCGAGGAAGAGGTCGACCGGCTCGCTCTCGAGGGCCTCGCGCAGGTAGGCGAGAGCGCGGAGACCGTAGCGGAGCAGGTCGGCCCATCGGGGCAGGGACGCGAGTTCCGGCAGGCCGGCCGGCAGGTTCCCTTCGGCCTGCGCGACCACGCGGTCGATCTCGGCCACCGCCGCGGAGTCGGCTCCGACGAGGCGGGTGGCGAGGCCCGGCAGGCCGGCGCGCCAGAGCGGCAGAAGCGCCGCGTCGGGAACACCGAGTACCGGTGAGCGCAAGAGTCCGAGGAGCGCGACCTGGTCCTGTGGGTCGAGCACCGCGGTGAGCGCCGAAACCAGGTCGATGACCTCGCGGCGCCGATAGAACTGCCGGTCCCGCTCCACGAGGTAGGGGACGCCGGCATCGCGTAGTGCCCGCAGGTAGGTCTCCTGCTGCGTCGTCGCCCGCAGGAGCAGGGCCATGTCCTTGTAGGCGACGCCCTCCCGTTCATGCAGCTCGAGCATGTCGGCGGCGATGGTCTCGGCCTCGATCCGGCGGGCGTCGTCGGCCAGGGTATCGGGACCGGACTTGGCCGCGGCCGGGTCCCGGCTCCAGGCGTTCCAGTACTCCACCGCGGCCCGCCCGGCGGCCCGGAAGCCGAGCCCCTCGAGGTTCTTCTCGGCGGCGAGGAGCTTCTGGAAGGCCGGCTGGAGCCCGGCCTCGTGGATCATCAGGGGGCCGATGAGACGTTCGACCTCGGCGAGGATGGGCGGGTCGGAGCGGAAGTTCACCGCCAGGGGCGCGATGAGGCCGCCGGCCGCGACCACCTCGCCGAGGAAGTCCTCGAAGGCGCGCAGGTCGGCGTTGCGGAACGAGTAGATGCTCTGCTTCGGGTCGCCGACCAGGAACAGGCCGGGCCGGTCCTCGCCCTCCAGGGCGAGGAGGCGGACGATGTCGTACTGGATCGGGTCGGTGTCCTGGACCTCGTCCACCAGGAGCTGGTCCATGCCCTGGCGGAGCCGCTCGCGGATCTCCTGGTGCCGCTCGAGAAGGTCGCGCGCCTCGCGGAGGAGATCGGCGAAGCCGAGCGCGCCGCGCCGGCGCAGCCGAAGTTCGAGTTCGCCGGCGAGCCGACCGAGGACCCTGAAGGCGGGGCGCAGGAGTTCGGGATTCCAGGAGGCCACGCCGCGCAGCTCGGTCTGCAGCTCGCGGGCGAGTCCTTCCGCGCGCGCCCGCGTCATCTCGTCGGTGATGGCGGCGGTCTCGGTGGCGTTCATGCCCTTCCGCGCCCAGTCGGCCAGCTTGGCGGCGCGGCCCTCGAGGTCGATCCTGGCGACCGCGGCGATCAGGTCCTCGGCCCGGCCCGCGGTCCGTAGGTCGGGCAGGCCGTCTTCCAGGGCGTCGATCAGCTCGAGAGCCTTCTTGCGGTTGCCCTTGCCGGCGCGGAGCGGCGCGGCGATCAGCTCCAGAAGGGCCGCGGCCCCGGTCGCCAGGCGCGCGGCGCAGGCGGCGACCGTGTCCACGTCGTAAGGGTCGTCGCGCAGGCGCGCGGCCGGGCAGTCGGAAGCGAGGATCGAGCGCAGGGCCGCGCCGATCCGGGCCGGGCCGACCCCCAGGGAAAGGAGCCGCAGCGCGTCCTCGTCGGCCTCGTCACCGTAGGCGGCGAGGAGGAAGCCGCGCAGCAGCAGATCGAGCTCGGCGTCGAGGATCTCGCCGTCCGCGTCCACCTCGAAGCCCGGGTGCAGGCCCGCCTCGAGGGCGTGGTCGGCCAGGACCCGTCGGCAGAAGGCGTGGATGGTCTCGACGTGAAGCCGGTCGATCTCGACCAGGAGGGCCCGGGCCCGGTCGCCGAGCCGGGCGGCCTCGGGCAACTCGTTCGCTGGCAGGCCCGTGACCTCGGCGCCGCGGACGAGCCGTTCGATGGCCTCGGCGACCCGTTGTTTCATCTCGACCGCGGCACGCTCGGTGAAGGTGATCGCCGTGATCCGGTCGAGCACCCGGGCCGCGACCCGATCGAAGGTCGCCTCGGGCAGGGCCTCGCGGCCCCGCTCCCAGCCGGGACCGAGGGCCCAGACCAGGATGCGGGCGACGAGCGTCGCCGTCTTGCCGGTCCCGGCCCCGGCCTCGAGGACGACGGGACGGACGAATTCGCTCCGGGCCAGATGCCGGGCGGCGGCGTCGCGCTGGCGGAGGTCGTCCGCGCTCATGCTTCCTCCTCCGCGAGCCCTCGCGCGCCCCTCGTCTTCGGGTCCCAGAGATCGGCCAGGAGCGAGCGCGAACGTATCGCCTCGCGCTCGACCAGATCCACCAGGCGGCGCCGGGCGCCGCTGTCGCCGCGGATGCAGGCGGCCTGGAAGTCGCAGTAGCCGCAGGCCGCCGGCTCGGCGCCCTCCGGGTCGGCGAGTCGCGGCGGCAGGAGGCCGATCGACCAGGCGCGTTCGAGCATCCCGAGCGCGGCCAGAAGCCGTGGGCGGACCTCGTCGTCGGCGCGGACTTCGACCACGGCCGTGTCCTCGTCGAGGTCCGGGTCGAGGTGCAGGTAGCGACCCCGACCCAGGGCGAGGGCATAGGCCGCGGCCTGCAGGTGGCTGCCGGCGAGGATGGCGTCGAGGATCTTGGCGCGTCGGGTCTCGGCCTTCTTGTGTTCGCTCAGCGGCCGGCCGGTCTTGTAGTCGGTCCCGCGATCACCGTCGGCGTCGCGATCGACGCGATCGGCGCGGAAGTGGATGTCGCGCGCTCCCTCACTGGTCTCGATCGCGACCGCGAGACTCGCCTCGGTGGCCAGGATCCGCGGCGCTGCGTCACCACCCCAGTCGAGATCCAGGGCGCGTTCGACCAGGGGACCGGCATGGTCGACCAGCACCCTGACCAGGCCGGCGAGTTCGAGGCCCTGCTCGCGACACTCCTCGGTCGCGGCCCGGCGGATGGCGGCTTCGACCAGCGCCGACTCCGGTCGCGGGGCCTCCGCGGCGCCGGCCAGCGGTGCGAGGAGGATCTCGAGGGCGCGATGGACCGCGTTGCCGAGGAGGATGGCGTCGATGTCGGGCGGCGTGGCGATCGGGTCGGGCATCCGCTCGAGGCGCAGGGCGCGGCGCAGGAAGGACTGCCAGGGGCAGCGGGCGAGCCCCTCGAGGGTGGTCACGTGGAGGGCTCCCTGGGCGAGCAAGGGGTCGGGGCCGACCCGTCCCATGAAGGGCGAGGGCCGCGACCGGGCCTCCTCGGAGAAGGGCGACAGGTCGAGCTCGGCGATCAGCTGCCCCTGGGCGGTGGCGATGAGATCGGCGGCGGGCATGCCGACGCGCAGCTCGTCGGGGAGCGCGGCGAGGAACTCGTCCAGCTCCGCGGTCCGGGCGGCGAGGCGATCGGCCCGCCGTCCCTCCAGGGCGGCGAGGAGCTGGCGATCACGAGCGCTCAGGACCGAGCCGCGGGCTCTCGCCTCCTCGAGTCGGGCCTCGAGGATGCGCGGCGCGCGGGCGATCGGCCCGTCCTGCTCGTTCCGGTCCCGATCGGCCAGGAGGAGGCGTTCGACGAAGGGCGATCGGGCCAGCTCCTTGCCGTCGTCGTCGCCGCGCATCCACGACAGGGTGATCCTGCCGGAGGCCTCCATGAGCTGGGCGAAGAGGTAGCTCTCCTCGTCCGGGCGCTCGGCGGCGAGGGCGAGGTCCGGCAATCGGTCACGAAGTCGATGGCGCAGGCCGTCACCGAGCAGGGGGTCCTCGCGGGCAAGCGCCGGGAAGACCCTCGCGTTGAGGCCGAGGATGTGGAGCCGGCGGAAGGCCAGGCCGCGGGCCTGCGCCAGGCCGAGGACCTGCACGCCGCGGCCGAGACCGCCGATCGGCGAGCCGAAGCGGGCCTCGGCGATGCTCTCGAAGAGACGCCGGAACTCAGCGCGGTCGATCGGGAAGTCGGCGCCGTCCCGCGCGGTCCGGTCGAGCAGATCGAGCCAGGCGGGCGGCCGGGGGCCATCCTGTCCGAGCAGTTCCCGGGCGGCCCGGGCCAGGCCCGCGGCCCAGGTCGCCAGCGGGGCCCGTTCGGGGCGGGCGTCGATGAAGGCGAGCAGACGCCGTGACTGTTCGACCGCTCGGCGCAGGATCGCGCCGGGCAAACGACGCCGCCTGGCGCTTTCGGCCTCGCCCTCGCCCTCGAGGCCGAGCCGGACCGGCAGGGCGAGAGCGTCGCCGCCGCCGAGCGCCCGTTCGGGATCGAGCGCGGCCAGGGCGCGGAGGTCGGCGAGGCCGAGGGTGCGGCCGGCCACGAGGAGGTCGCGCAGGCGTTCGCCCCCGCTCCGATCGAGACCCGGGCCCCAGAGTCGGGCCAGATCGTCGAGGGCGAGGTCGCCGCCGCCGGCGTGGAGCGCGAGCAAGGCGGCGACCGGCTCGCGGCGCGGATCGAGGCCGGCGTCGAGGCTCGCCCCCGAGAGCGGCAGGCCGAGCTCACGGAACTGGCGCCGGATCTCCGGCCCGTAGCCTTCGAGGTCGCGCAGGACCAGGCCGATGTCCTCGGGCGCGCAGCCGGCGTCGATCTCGGCGGCGATGCGCCAGGCGCTCTCGCGGACCTCGGCCTCGCGCCCGACGGCATCGAAGGCCTGCCAGTGCGCGGGCAGGCCGACCGCGTCGACCCGGTCGCCGACCTCGAAGCCCAGGCCGGCGGCGAAGCGCCGGGCGAAGCGAGCCGCCGGCGCCTCCTGTTCCGGTGCGCTCGGGTCGGGAGGCAGGTCGAGGATGAGGCAGGCCTCGGGGCGGGCGAGCAGGGCCCGGAGGAAGCGTCGGGTCAGGCCGGGCGCGTCCGCGAAGCCGTGGACCAGGAGGGCGGAGCAGCGCGGCCCGGCCTCGCCCGTGGTCTCCAGAAGGCGGGCGGCGCGGGCCATGAGGTCGCCGCTGCGCTCGAAGCCGTGGCGCTTCATCTCGGCATCGAGCCGCCGCGCCACCCGGATCAGGCCCCGCGCGCGCGGCCCGCCGACCGCGCCCGCGAGCGCGGCCTCGAGACCGGCGAGGCCGGCCTGGTCGACCTCGGCGACGCCGGCGCTGAGCAGGTCGCGGACGCTGGCCTGGCAGAGGCCGAAGCCGTCGTCGAAGCCGCCGAGTTCCGCGACCAGGGCCGGTTCCTCGGCCGCGAGCCGACGGAGGAGGAGCTCGAAGTACTCCCCGCCGCCGCGCGCGGCCGCGCCGGCGCGCTCGAGCAGGCGCGTGGCCAGGACCCGCGGCGTGACCAGATCCAGGCCGAGGATCGTCCGCCGTCCCGGTTCGCCCAGGCGGCGTAGGAGCTGCCGCCGCAAGGTGGCGGAGGGCAGGACGACGACCACGGGCGCGGTCAGGTCCGGGGCCCGACCTCCGGGCAGGAGCCGATCGAGCGTCGCGAGCAGGAGTTTCTCCGCGGCTCGCGGACCGCGCGCCACGAGGAGTCCGCTCCCGACCGTCCCGCTCGGGCTTGGCGCGTTCATCCGGATGGCTCCCTTTTCCGGCCCTCGATCACCTCCGGATGCTACGGATTGCGGAGGACGTGGTCATGGGGCGCGAATACCGCGACGGGCTGGTAGAATCCCCCGACGTCCACCGCGTCCGTCCCTGCCGCCGAAACGGGAGTCGAGAGAGGTCATGAAGAGAAGCCAACGCCCGGGAGGCATGACCGCCCTGGGGCTACTCCACTTCACCATGTTCGTGATCAACGCCTTCAGCATCCTGATGCGCGTCGTGGCGCTGGTGCAGGGGGATTCGGACAAGATCGCCAGCTTCGGCGGCTCGGGCCAGATGCTGGTCCTGGTCGCCCTGCGCGGCCTGCTCTGCGTCAGCCTGGTGGTGAACGGCGTCGGCCTGCTGCGCATGTCGCGGGTCCTCGGGCGCTTCGGCAGCCTGTTCTTCCTCGCCGTGGCGCTGGCCGACGCGATCAGCAACCTGATCCTGGCGCCACGCGCCTTCGACATCTTCGACATCGCCGGCCTGAGCTACGCCCTGATGGCCTCCGGCCTGGTCTGGACGGTGTTCCGCCGCGACTTCGATCACCAGGAGGCCTTCTGATGAGCGATGGCATGTTCACCGGGCTTCGCCCTCGTGACCTGGGCGTCGTCGGCTCGACCTGGTTCCGTTTCGCGATGCGCAGCGGCGGTGGCGTCGTCGCCCTCTTCATCGTGGTGGTGGCCGGACTGTGGCTGACGGCCTTCGTGTTCAGCAAGGCCGAACCACTGCTCCGGATCGAGGCCCGCGCCGACGAGAGCCCGGAGAGGCAGCAGCAACGGGTCGATGCCGCCGTCGGTCTCCTGGTCAAGAGCCAGCTCCAAGGTTCGATCCCCGAGGGCGAGATGGAGGCCGCGGTCGAGCTCCTGACCAGGGAGCGGCCGGCGGTGCTCTCCGGCATCCTCCTGCTCCTGCTCGTGATCGTGCCCTTCGCGGCCTGCTCGGCGGCCTTCAACCAGACCGCCAGCGACATCGGCAGCAAGGGACTCCGGTTCCTGCTCTCCCGGACCGAGCGACCGAACATCTTCGTCGGCCGCTTCCTCGCCGCCGCCGGCTTCCTCGGCCTGGCCCTGGCCCTCCTGGTCGCGGCCCTGACCCTCTACATCGGCATCCGCTTCCCGTTCTACGGCAAGGTCACGCTCCTTTCGGCGGCGATCGAGGGCTGGTGGATACTCTTCGTCTTCGGCCTGCCCTTCGTCGCCCTCTGTTCCTGGCTGTCCTCGACCCAGCGGACGCCCTTCGCCGCGCTCGCGCTCTGCTACGTCGTGTCGCTTCTGCCCTGGTGGATCCTGGCCTTCCTGGTCGGCGCGATGAAGAGCCTCGACACCGACCTCGAGTGGCTGAACCGGCTCACGCCCTGGGGCTGGCGGATGCAGCTCACGGCGCCAGGCTTCCTGCCACGCCTGGCGAGCCACGGCGCCATGCTCGGCTTCACGGCGTTGTTCCTCGTGCTCGGGCTCCTGAACTTCCGCAAGAGGGATCTGTGATGGACGTCGCCGTTTCCGTTCGTTCGCTGAGCAAGTTCTTCGGCCGCTTCGCGGCGCTCGACGACGCCAGCTTCGATGTTCCGCAGGGCTCCCTCTTCGGCGTCCTCGGCCCCAACGGCGCCGGCAAGACGACGCTGTTCTCGATCCTCGCCGGCTTCCTGCGCGCGAGCCGCGGCCATGTCGAAGTGCTGGGCATCGATACCCGCAACGTCAGCGCGCTGCGCGGTCACTTCTCGATCCTGCCCCAGGACGCGGCCTTCCAGGCCGGCATCCAGGTGATCGATCAGCTGGTGATGATGGGGCGGCTCTCCGGCATGGATCGCGCCGAGGCCGAGCGTCGGGCGACCGAGGAGCTGGAACGCGTCGGCCTCGGGGACGTCCTCCATCTCGACTCGCGTTCGCTCTCCCACGGCATGGCCAAGCGGGCGGCGCTGGCGCAGGCCTTCCTGCGCCGGCCGGAGGTGATCATCCTCGACGAGCCGACCGCCGGTCTCGATCCCGAGAACGCCCGCAACGTGCGCACGCTCGTGCGCGAGATGCAGGGCAACCGCACCGTGCTCATCTCGAGTCACAACCTCCAGGAGATCCAGGATCTCTGCGATCACGTGGTCATCCTGCACAAGGGCAAGGTCCGCCATCAGGCCTCGATGGACGCGATCACCGGCGCCGACAGTCTGACCCGGCTGCAGCTCTTCGAGCGGCCGGCCGCCGAACTCCTCGCCCGCCTGGGTCAGGTCGCGGGCGTGACCCGGATCGAGACCGATGGCGAGGACGGGGGGCGGTCGATCAACCTCCATCTCATGCTGAGCGAGGGCCGGGGCCGGCGCGAGATCCTCGGCGAGGTCCTCGACCAGTTGCTGCGCGCCGGCATGCCGCCGCGGACCATGCGGGAAGGTGCCAGCCTGGAGGCGCGATTCCTGGAGCTGACCGGCGGCAGCTTCGACGGCGCCTCCTCGACCTGAGGCGTTTCCTGTGGGAGAATCCGGCCGGGTCGTCGGGCAGAGCCCGCACGGCAGGGAGGATTCGTGACGGCGTCCGAGGCTCGCATCGAGCGGCGGACCGCCGGGGAATGAGCCAACGGGGGAGTCGACGTGAGCGAGAGCTCGACCCTCAGATCTCGCGTTCTCGGCCTGCATCTGGCCTTCGAACGCATGCTGCCCTTCGTGACCGAGGCCAAGCGGATCAGCGTCAACGCCCAGGTCGTGGCCGCGCGCCTGGGTGAGCAGGGCAAGCCCTATGCCGCGGTCGTGGTGGAGCTGGGCGAGACGGCCTCGATGCTGGAGGACCTGATCGGTCAGGTCGCCTCCTCCTTCCGCCTCTTCGTCCGCTCGGTCGCGGACATGGGGCAGCAGGAGCTGCGGCTCCATTCCTATCAGCGCACCTCGGCGCGCATCGACCGCTTCCCGCCCGAGCCCTGGCGCAAGCCGGAGAACCTGGCCGCGGCCCAGTCGAAGTTCCGCCACGCCATCCGGACCGAGCGCGCGCGCCTGCTGGACTCGGTCAGCGAGCTGGCCCGGCGCATCCGTGACATCGAGCTCATCGTCGACGAGATCCGCACGGTCGCCTCGCGGCGCAGTCGTTTCGTCGCCTTCGTGGCCATGCTCGAGTCGACGAAGGTCGAGGGCGAGCGCAGCGAGATCGAGACCGTGTCGGTCGGCATCGGCGACCTCGCCGAGCGCCTGTCGGCCGCGAGCGAGGATCTGCGCAAGCGCGTGCGCGACCTCGACGAGGAACTGGACAAGCTGGTGCGCGAGGGGCACAACCAGAACATCGAATCGCAGAGGGGAGGAAACTGATGAAGCGGGAGTTGCTCTTCGACGATGGTGACCGGCGCTGGGTCTACTTCGGGCGCGATCCCGAGCGTCCCGACACGCTGATCGACACCAACGAATACCTGGTCATCCATGGCGACAAGGCCATGTTGCCCGACCCGGGTGGCATCGAGATCTTCCCCCAGGTGGCGGCGGAGGTCTCCGGCGAGGTGGCGATCGAGAACATCGAGGTCCTGTTCGCCTCGCACCAGGACCCGGACATCATCTCCTCGCTCTTCCTCTGGATCGGCGTCTGTCCCGGCGTGCGCGTCCTCGCCCCCTGGACCTGGACCCTGTTCATCCCGCACTTCGGCTCCGCCCGACCGGTCACCGGCATCCCCGACGAGGGCATGACCATCGAGCTGGGCAAGTCCTCCGACATCCGGGCCATTCCGGCCCACTACGTCCATGCCAGCGGCATGTTCACGCTCTACGACCCGCGGGCGAAGATCCTGTTCAGCGCCGACATCGGCGCGGCCCTGCTGCCGGAGACCGAGACCGACGTCTTCGTCAAGGACTTCGATCGTCACGTCGGCTACATGGAGGCCTTCCACCGCCGTTGGATGCCGTCGAATCGGGCCAAGAACGCCTGGATCGACCGGGTCAAGGATCTCGACATCGAGATGATGTGCCCCCAGCACGGCTCGATCTTCAAGGGCAAGGACGTCGAGCGCTTCCTGGGCTGGTTCCAGGATCTCGAGGTCGGCAACGCGGTCTGACGCGAGCCGGATCGAGCCGGTCGAGGTCGGCTCCGGCCGACGGCGGAGGGACCGCATGAGCGCCGCGACGGTATCGCCCCTGGTCTGGTTTCGCCGTGGTCTCCTGCTCGTCCTCGGCCTGGCGGCGGCCCTCGTCCTGCACGAGGTCGCCGGCCGCCTGGTCCTGGGCGATAACTGGACTCCCGAGGACGGACTCTCAGCCAACGCGCTCCGGCGCACGCCCTCGGGCCTGCATGCCACGAGGCCCGATCTCGACCGCGCCACCTTCGCCAACTTCAGCGACCGCACACCACTCCACACCGACGGCATCGGGCTGCGCGTACCCGGACCCGAGTGGCCACGGCCGGGCGCGGCGCGCGAGGAGATCCTGGTCATCGGCGCCTCGAACACCTGGGGCATGGGCGTGGCGGCCGAGGAGTCCTGGCCCTTCCTCTTCGAGCGGGCGATGGCCGACGGGGACTGGCCGGTCCGGGTCCACAATGCCTCGGCGGTCGGTTACACCCTGCCGCAGATGCTCACCCGGGCGCAGGAGCTGAGCGAAGGCGAGCACTACGACCGGATCCTGATCGTGACGCCGGGTTCCGGGCTCTACATGTTCGGGCTGGGTTCACGGGGCGATTCCTGGCGCTTCGCCGGACTCCAGCCCTGGCAGGTCGATCTCTTCGCGCTCGAATACCCCTTCGACGAACGACCCGAACTGGAGGAGCTGAACGGCTGGCTCCTGCGTCGTGACCGACCGGGCCGCGGCGGTCCGCTCGACTTCCTGCTCACCGAAAGCCTGGTCGGGCATCGGCTGCTGGTGAAGGCGATCCAGAATCGCGACCGCCTGCGCCGCGTCCCCGCCGCGCGCGACCCGGACCTCGACCGCCTGCTCGGCATCGCTGGCGCGGTGGGGCAGGGCTGGCGCGATCTCGAGGACCGCTTCTTCGCCCGCGGGATCGGATTCCACCACGTCTTCGTGCCGGCCGAGTGGCGCGACGGGGAACTGGCCCACGACGATCTCCAACGCCGGGTCGTCGCGGCCTTCCAGGGCCCGGCCCAGGTGGGCAAGCGCTACTTCCCGCGGCTCGATCTCGCCGGTGATCCGAACTACCGGGTCGAGCTGGAGAATCGGCCGGGCGCCGACTTCCTGCCCGACGGTCGCCACCTCTCCCGTCGTGGTCACGCCAAGGTCGCGGCCATCGTCGGCCGCTGGTACCGGGAGCGCATCCTGCCCGGTCTCCGTCAGTCGCCGCGTTGAGGACCAGCCATTCTCTTCACCAGTCTGCACTTCCTGGTCCTCTTCCTGCCGGCGACGCTGATCCTCCATCGCCTCCTGCCGGTGGGCAATGCGCGCAAGCTCCTGCTGCTCGCCGCCAGCTATCTGTTCTACGGCGCCTGGGACTGGCGGTTCCTCGGCCTGATCGTCCTGTCCTCGGCGGTCGACTTCCTGGCCGGCGCCCGGCTGGCCCGGGCCGAGACGGTCGCGGCCCGACGCGGCTGGCTGGGGCTCAGCCTGGTCGCCAACCTCTCGTTGCTCGGCTACTTCAAGTACCTCGGCTTCTTCGTCGACTCGGCGCTCGAACTCGGGCGCGCCTTCGGCCTCGACCTCGGGCCCGCGCGCCTGGACGTCGTCCTGCCGGTCGGCATCTCCTTCTACACCTTCCAGACCCTCTCCTACACGATCGACATCGCCCGTGACGAGCTGCGCCCGGCTCGCTCCGCCCTCGACTTCTTCCTCTTCGTCGCCTTCTTCCCCCAGCTCGTCGCCGGCCCGATCGTTCGCGCCGCCGACTTCCTGCCCCAGCTCGACGACGCGCCGCCGCGGCGGCCGGCCGACCTGGTCGAGGGCTTCGAGCGCTTCCTGGTCGGGCTGTTCAAGAAGCTGATGATCGCCGATGTCGCGGCCGGTCTGGTCGACGTCTACTTCGATCTGCCCGAGCTGCACGGCCGCGCCCAGGCGCTCGCGGCCATCTCGGCCTTCAGCCTGCAGATCTACTTCGACTTCTCGGGCTACTCCGACATGGCCATCGGCCTGGCCAGGATGCTGGGCTATCGGCTGCCCGAGAACTTCCGCTTGCCCTTCCTCGCCGGCAGCATCACCGACTTCTGGCGCCGCTGGCACATCAGCCTGTCGAGCTGGTTTCGCGACTACCTCTACATCCCGCTCGGCGGTAACCGGCGCGGCCCGGCGCGCACCTACCTGAACCTCGCCCTGGTCTTCCTCGCCACCGGACTCTGGCACGGGGCCGCCTGGACCTTCGTGGCCTTCGGGGTCTGGCACGGTCTGCTGCTGGTGGCGGAGCGCATCCTCTTGCCGCGCCTCGGCCTCGCGGCCCGGGTCGAGGGCTTCCTGCCCGGTCTCCTGCGGTCGCTCTGGGTGCTGCCCCTGGTGATCGCCGGCTTCCTCCTGTTCCGCGCCCCGAGTCTCGGCGACCTGGGCCGGATCCTGAGGGCCCTCGGCCATGGCGGGCAGGAGGCCGAGTCGCTCTTCGAAGGCAGCCGCGCGGCCTACGTCTTCGGCGTCGCCTTCCTCTACCATCTCGGCGCGGCGACCGGATTGCGCCGCCTGCTCGGCGAGCGCCTCGATCCCTGGTTCTGGCGGCCCTTCTTCTGGGCCTCGATCCTGCTGACCCTGGTCCTCTACTCGCCGCTGGACGAGCGCCCCTTCGTCTACTTCGCCTTCTGATCCGTCCCGAGGGCGCGCCGGTAGACCAGCTTGTCGTCACCGAGCGCATAGAAGTCGGCGAAGCGCGCCGCCAGCTCGTAGCCGGCCCCGAGATAGAAGGCCTGGGTCGGGCGATAGAGCTCCTGGGAGGAGGTCTCGATGTAGATCGCCCGGCCCGCGAGCGCCGCGATCGCCGTCTCGGTGGCGGCGAGCAGGGCCCGGCCGAGACCACGCCGCTGGCCGCGCGGGTGCACGGCGATCCAGTAGAGATCCCAGCTGCCGCGGGTGCAGGGGATCTCGCCGTAGCAGGCATAGCCGAGGAGGCCCTCGTCGTCCTCGGCGAAGAAGTAGCGGTAGCCGGCCTCGAGACCGCGGACGAGCGATTCCTCGACCAGCTCGATCGCGATCGCCACCTCGTGGTCCTGGAAGAAACCGGTCGCGGCGACCAGCTCGCCGACCGCCCGCGGGTCGTCGGCCCGCGGCTGCTCTCGGAAGGACTGACTCATGACTTCTCGTCTCCGGTCACGAGACCGCGGAAGAACCGACGTGCATTCTGGCCCAGGCTCGCGGTCCGGTAACCACCCTCCTGGACCACCACGGTGGGCAGACCCAGGGCGCCGACGAGGCGGCCGTTCGCCTCGAAGTCCTCGGGACCGAGGCTCCAGGAGCCGGTCGGATCCGCCTTGGCCGTGTCGAGGCCGAGGGCGACGACCAGATGCCTCGGTCGGAACGAGCGGACGAGTTCCAGGGCCTCGACCAGGCTCTTTCGCCAGGTCTTGCCGTCGACCTTCTCCGGCAGCGGGAAGTTGCGGTTGGAACCCTCGGCGCCAGGTCCGCCGCACTCGTCGGCGAAGCCGCTGAAGAAGGGATAGGCGATGGCCGGCTCGCCGTGGATGGAGATGGTCAGGACGTCGGGTCGGTGCCAGAAGATGTCCTGCTGGCCGTTGCCGTGGTGATAGTCCAGGTCGAGGATCGCGACCCGTCCCTGTTCCGAGAGCAGCTCGGCGGCGGCGGCCGCGTTGTTGAAGTAGCAGAAGCCGCCGAAGACCCGGCGTTCGGCGTGGTGCCCCGGCGGTCGGACCAGCGCGTAGGCGAAGCGCTGGCCGTCGCGCACCACCTCGGCCGCGGTGAGGGCGCAGTCCACCGCGGCTCGTGCCGCCTTGTAGGCGTTCGCGTTCAGCGGGGTGAAGGTGTCCAGGCAGAAGTAGCCGGCGGCGTAGCCCAGGTCCTTCGGCGGCCGGGTCTTGTTGCGCAAGGGGAACACGTAGGGGTAGATGGACTTGCCCTCCGGGAGTCGCGCGCAGGCCCGGGCCAGGTAGTCGACCAGCTCCGGCGCGTGGATGCGGCGGATGATCGCCTCCGGCCACCGGCGCGCCTCGACCCGATGGCACAGGCCGCTGTTCTCCAGGCCCTTCAGGATCGAGCGCACGCGCGCGGGCGACTCGACGTAGCCACGCTCGCGAACGTGGTGGATGTCGTGCTTCTCGTTGACCACCAGGACGATGCGATCCTCGAGGCGGAGATCGGCCGATCGTCGAGCGGGCTTCGAGCCGCGATATCGGGGCTCCCGGATGCGGATCGGGTCGTCCGTCATCGAGGACACGACCGCCTCGACGTAGTCGGGAGGGCAGAGGCGCGCGTACTTGCGTTCGAGGATCGCGCGCACGACGCGTCGGCCTTCCTCGCGGTCGAGCGGTCGGCCCGTGTCCAGATCGTCGAAAACCAGATGGGGCATGTCGCGATCCCCGGGGCTCAAGGGGCGCTCGTAGTCGGTGCCGACGATGGGGCGGGCGCCGAACCGCTCGTAGAAGCGCAGCCGGGCGGCGTTGGCCGCGGCGAAGGTCGGATCGCTGCAACCCGCCGGGTCGTCGGGGAGGCACTCGAAGAAGAGCCCGATCACGCCCATCGCGCGGGCGCAGTCGCGGACGTGGCCGTAGAGGGCGGCGCCGACCCCACCGGTCTCGCGTTCGCCCGCGGCGATGTAGTCGAGGAAGGCGAAGTTCTCGTCGGGAGCGTGCGACAGCAGGGCGAAGCCCCGTAGGCGTTGCCCGCGCAGCTCGTCCGCCACGAACAGCAGGGCGCGGAACCGATGGCCCAGCGGGTCGCGGATCTTGCCGGGCAGATCGCGGATCTCCTCGGCCGAGAGTCCGGGCAGTCGTGTCTCGAGGATGCGCTGGACCTCGGCGATCTCGGCCTGGTTGCGCGGCGAGTCGACGTCGGCGATCTGGCGGATGCGAAACATGCTAGGCTCCTCGCGGGAAGCGGCCGCGGCGGCGCAGGGCATCCTCGAGCAGGAGTTCGACCACGCCGTCCAGACCGAGACCGGCTCGTTCGGCCGCGGCCACGAAGCCGGCATCGGGCGCGATGCAGGGGTTGGCGTTCACCTCGAGGATGAAGGGCCGCCCCCTGGGGTCGACACGGAAGTCGACCCGGGCATGGCCGGCCAGATCGAAGAGGAGGAAGGCGCGGCGGGCCAGTTCCTCGAGTTCCTGGAGCAGGGCCTCGTCCTCCGGGCCGAAGTCGAAGCTCCGCGGCGTGTTCGAGTACTCGTAGCTGCCGGCGTCCCATTTGGCGCGGTAGCCGACCACCTTCGGCTTGTCGGGGCCGTAGCCGACGAAGCGGATCTCCGCCGGGGGCAGGACCAGGGGCTCGCCGGAGCCGGCCACGACCGAGAGGTTGAACTCGCGACCGTCGACGAAGGCCTCGGCGAAGCCCTGGCCGCCGAGGGCCTCGCGCCGTCGCTCCAGCTCGGCGCGGAGCGTGACCGCGGAATCGGCGGCGATGATCGAGTCCTCGTCGAGGCCGACGCTGCCGTGCTCCCAGACCGACTTCAGGATGTAGCGACCCGGCACGATCCGGGTCTCGTGCACCAGCATGGACTCGTCGGCGAAGGCCGGGGTCGGGAGGTGGCCCAGTTCGAGGAGCCGCTTGGCGGCCAGCTTGTTGGAGCTGAGCAGCATGGCGGTCTGGTCGGCGCCGGTGAAGGCCAGGCCTTCCTGTTCGAGTAGGGCGATGGGCAGATGGATGAAGCGGCCGCTCCGACCCGGTGCCTCGACCAGATTGAAGACCAGGTCGGCTCGGGCGGCGACGAGGGCCTGCCGCGTGCGCTCCAGGTCGAGGCCGGTCGCGAGTCGGCGGGCCACGTGCCCGAGGCGGCCGAGCGCGGCTTCGATGGCGGCCACCTGGTCGAGGGCGTCGAGTTCGTCCGGCCGGGCCCCGGGCCCGATCTCGTCATGCAGGATCAGGACGTCCACGAGTCGATCTCCCGGCGTTCGAGCCGCCGTAGGGCGCTGGCGAGGATGCGGCCGATCAGGGTGCCGTAGCTCATCCCGGCGAGCGCGCAGAGGATGGGCAGGTCCGAGTGCTCCGGATGCAGGCCGGGCAGCGGATTGACCTCGAGGAAGGCGAGCCGGCCGTCGGCGTCGGCCCGGAGGTCGACGCGGCCGCCGTCGCGGCAACCGAGCGCCCGCCAGACCCGGAGCGCGGTGCGCGCCGCCGCGGCGGCGAAATCGCCGTCGGCGAGCACGTACTCGACCAGCTCCTCGCAGCGTTCCTTGTTCTCGTAGGTGTAGATCTCCGGCTCCGCCTCCGGCCTGAGCTTGACCTCGAGGACGCCGGCGCAGACCGCCTCGTCTCCGGTGCCGAGGATGCCCACGGTCACCTCGCGGCCCGGGAGGAAGGTCTCGACCAGCACCGGCTGCCGATGCCGGGCGAGCAGCTCCGCGACCAGCCGGCGGAGCGCGTCCAGATCGCGGCACTTGCTGTCCCGGCGTACGCCCTTGCTCGAGCCCTCGGCGATCGGCTTGGCGAAGAGCGGGAAGGGCAGGTCGACGCGATCGAGGTCGCGCAGGTCGCGGAGGACGACGAAGTCCGGGGTCGGCAGGCCCTGGTCGCGGACGAAGCGCTTGGCCGCGCCCTTGTGCAGGGTCAGGGCGCAGACCAGGGGATCGCTGAACACGTAGGGGATGCCGTGGGCGTCGAGCAGGGCCGGCACCAGGCTCTCGCGGCCCAGCCCGCGCAGGCCCTCGGCGATGTTCAGGACCAGATCCCAGCGGCGGCCTTCGCGCAGCCGGTCGATGAGCCGGTCGGCCCGGCCGATGCGTTCGACCTCGAAGCCGGCCGCGGTCGCGGCCGCCTCGAGGGCGTCGATCGTGTCGTCACGATCGAACTCGGCGACCTCGTCCTCCGTATGGCCCGCGGCCAGCCAGTCGCTGCGCAGGTCGTAGGTCAGGCCGAGGCGCATCGTTCGACCTCCTCGGTCCGGAGTTCGGCGTAGAGCAGACGGCGCCAGGTCTCGGCCTGTTCGGCCTTCATGCCCAGCACCAGCACCATGGTGGCGCCTCGGTCGCGGAAGAGCTCCACGGGACAGTAGCCCTCGTCGACGCCGTCGAGACCGCGGCTGGTGTAGTGGAAGGGGTAGAGGCGGCAGACCAGGGGGCGGGTCTCCTCGGTCAGCACGCAACCCTCGGTGCCGAGGAAGATGCAGTCGCCGTCGTCGCGGCGCCGGAGCATCCGGCGGCTGCCGTCGGCGGCCACCGTCAGCGCCAGCCAGTCGGGGTCCTCGGGGTCGTGGGCGAGGTAGTCGAGATCGATCGGGCGGCGCCGTTCGTGGAAGTCGGCGCGGCCGGTGGCCGCGCCGATCCGGTCGAGATCGCCCCGGGTCAGCAGGATCTCGGTGCGCTGGCAGCAGGTCTTCTGCCGCGAGGCGCAGACTGCGCAGGGATGCATGTCAGCGTCCTTCCTCCCGTCCTTCCGGATCGGGATAACGGAAGACTCCACCCTCGAAGTTGCGCAGCAGGAGGTCGTCGCCGTCGCGACCGACGATCGCCTGGGCCATGATCGGGATCTTGCCGCCACCACCGGGCGCATCGATCACGAATTGCGGCACGGCGTAGCCGGTCGTGTGGCCACGCAGGCCGGCGATGATCTCCAGTCCCTTCGCGACCGGCGTCCGCAGGTGCGCCGAACCGGTGATCGGATCGCACTGGTAGATGTAGTAGGGGCGGACGCGATGGCGGAGAAGGCCCTGCATCAACCGCTTCATGGTGTCCACGTCGTCGTTCACGCCGCGGTTGAGGACGGTCTGGCTGCCGAGCGGGATGCCGGCGTCGGCGAGCCGAGCGGTGGCCTCGGCGACCTCCGGACTGATCTCGTCCGGGTGCTGGAAGTGGATGCTGAGCCAGAAGGGGTGGTAGCGGCGGAGCATCGCCGTGAGCTCGGGCGTGATGCGCTGGGGCAGGACCGCCGGCACCTTGGAGCCCATGCGGATGAACTCGACGTGGGGGATGGCCCGGAGCCGGGACAGCAGCCACTCGAGCCGGTCGTCGCTCATGGTGAGCGGGTCGCCGCCGGAGATCAGCACGTCGCGGATCTCGGTGTGGGCCGCGATGTAGTCCAGGGCCTGCTGATACTGGTCGTAGTTGAAATGGTACTCGCCGGTCTTGCCCACCAGACGCGCGCGGGTGCAGTAGCGGCAATAGGTGGCGCAGAAGTTGGAGACCAGGAAGAGGACGCGGTCGGGGTAGCGATGGACGAGTCCCGGGACGGCCATGTCCTCGTCCTCGGCGAGCGGGTCGTCGGCCTCGCCGGGGCCGCTTTCGAACTCGCCGGCGACCGGGATCATGGTCCGACGGATCGGGTCGGCCGGGTCCTCGGCGTCGATCAAGGAGGCGTAGTAGGGCGTGATGCCGACCGGCAGCCGGTCGCCGAGGGCGGCGACGGTGTCGCGTTCGTCGGCCGACAGCCGGAAGATCCGTTCCAGTTCCTTCAGGCTGCGGATGCGGGCCCGAAGCTGCCAGTGCCAGTCGTTCCAGGTCGCGTCGTCGATCTCGGGGAAGTGACGCTCACGGAAGGCGGCGGTGCGGTCGGAGATGGGAAAGGCGGAACGTGGCGCCAACGGCGCCGCGATCCGCAGGAGACTCGGAGGTTCGTCACCCTGGGCGCCAGCCTCGGGAGCCGGACGGACAACCTGCGAACCTCCAGCTCGGAGCGGTTCGGGGATCGGCTTGTTCATGGGAGGGGTGGAGGAGCCTGATGCGTGCTTGCACTGGGCTGGGCCGTCGAGGTCCACCGGATACGCCCGATGAACTCGGCCTCTTCGGCTCGGTCGCCTGCCAGCGACCGAGGAGAAGGATAATCCGGCCGTGGGACGGTGCAAGATGCTGTCCCACGGCCGGAGATTTTCGCCGGTCTGCCCGCCGGGCGGCCGACCCGATCAGGCCTCGGTCAGGAAGGACTTGGGCAGGGCCAGGACCGGGACGTGGGCGGTCCGGACGATCCGCTCGGTGCGGCTGCCGAGGACGTGGTCCCCCAGGGTGTCCCGGCCGGCCGTGGCCATCACCACCAGGGGATTGGCGTGCTCGGCCAGCACGTCGGCGACCGTCGCCACCACGCTGCCCACCTCGCAGCGGCCCTCCACCTCGGCGCCCTCGCGCTCGCCGACCTCCTTGGCCAGGTTCTTGACCTTGCGGGTCACGTCCTCGATCAGGGAGGGCAGGTAGGTGTCGAGGCTGGGGATCCCGTCGATGGGGTAGGCCGCGGCGAAGTAGTCGTCGATGACGTGCAGGGCGGTCACCGGTACGTCGAGTCGCTTGCCCAGCCGGCAGGCCCGGACCAGGGCGTGTTCCGCGGTCTCGGAGAAGTCCACCGGGCAGACGATCCGGTCGAAGGCGGCGTCGCCGCCCGCCTGGCGGGCCTTCTGCAGGTCGAGGGTCATGACCGGGATGCGGCAGCTCCGGAGGACCCGTTCGGCCACGCTGCCGTAGAGCATGTGGTCGAGGCCGCTCCGACCGTGGGTCGGGACCAGCACCATGTCGGCGCCGGACTTGTCCGCCGCATGGAGGATCGAGTCGATCAGCGTGTCGAAGGTGGCGACGCTGAGGGTCTCGACCTCGATGTTGCGGAGCGCCGGGTCGTCGACCAGCGCATCCAGCCAGCCCTCCCGCACCTGGTCGTGCTGGAGGCCGGGACCGGCATCCAGCCAGAGTTCCGGGGCCGAATGGAAGAGGACGAGCCCGGTCTCCAGGTGGCGGGCTATCCAGCCCACCTCGACCCGGCAGGCCGCGAAATGTTCCTCGCTGTCGACACAGAGCAGGATCTTGCTGGGGAACATCGGATACCTCCTTTCGCTCGGAGCGCCGTGCGCCCCGGTGGCCATTCTACGCGCAAGATCCGTTCCGGCCGCGAGAATCCCGCAGTCGGCCGCCGGCCGCGACAAAGCTGGCCATCCGACCGCGAGGGCTGTTCCCGGCCACGTGGCCGGTCGATTACAATCGGCCGGTCGCGACCTCGAGGACGGAACAGCATGGGCGAACAGAAAGTCAACGAATCCAGGGAGTCCGCGGAGCTTAGGGCCTTCGTCAGGCACGTCCTCCGTGACCTGCGCGCGCTCGAGATCATGCTCGAGCAGGGCCTGATCGAATCCGGCATCACCCGGATCGGGGCCGAGCAGGAGTTCTTCCTGGTCGACGGCTCCTGGCGCCCGACCCCGGCCGCGCCCCGGATCCTGGAACGGATGAAGGGCCGGAACGTCACTCCGGAGCTGGCCCGCTTCAACATCGAGATCAACGCACCGCCTTACGAGCTGACCGCCGACTGCCTGAGCCAGCTCGAGGGCAACCTCGTGCAGGGAGCCGCCGAGCTGCGCGAGGTGGCGCGCGAGATCGGCGCCGAGATCTGCATGACCGGCATCCTGCCGACCCTGGTCATCTCCGACCTGTCGATGTCCAACATGGCGGACTCGCCGCGCTATCGCGCCTTCGACGAGGCGTTGAAGCGTCTGCGCGGTGGCGCCTACGAGTTCCGGATCAAGGGCACCGACGAGCTGAACCTGCGCCACGACTCGGTGATGATCGAGGCCTGCAACACCTCCTTCCAGGTGCACATCCAGGTCGAGCCCGGCGAATTCACCGAGACCTACAACACCGCCCAGCTGGTGTCGGCGCCGGTGCTGGCGGCGGCGACCAACTCGCCGATCCTCTTCTCGCAGCGTCTCTGGCGGGAGACGAGGCTGGCGCTGTTCCAGCAGTCGATGGACACGCGCCAGGCCTCGCAGCATCAGCGCGAGACCAGTCCTCGGGTCAACTTCGGCGACCGCTGGATCACCGGTGGCATCCTCGAGATCCTGAAGGAGGACATCTCGCGCTTCCGCGTGCTGCTCGGCATGCCGATCACCGAGAACCCCTTCGAAGCGCTCGAGGCCGGTCGGCCGCCGAGCCTCGACGCGCTGCGTCTGCACAACGGCACCGTCTACCGCTGGAACCGGCCCTGCTACGGCGTCGGTGGCGGCAAGCCCCACATCCGGATCGAGAACCGGCTCCTGCCCTCCGGGCCCAGCATCATCGACGAGGTCGCGAACGCGGCCTTCTGGCTGGGGCTCATGGTGGGCATGCGCAGCTTCTGCCCGGACTTCGAGGAGCGGATGGAGTTCGACGACGCCAAGGGCAACCTGGTCCTGGCCGCGCGCCACGGGCTGGCGGCGCAGTTCACCTGGATCGACGGCATGCAGCTACCGGCCCAGGAGCTGATCCTGGAGCACCTCCTGCCGGTCGCCGAGGCCGGCCTGGCCTCCCGGGGCGTCGCCGAGAACGATCGGCGCAAGTACCTCGGCGTGATCGAGAACCGGGTCCGGTCCGGCCTGACCGGCTCGCAGTGGATCCTGAGTTCTCTCGCTTCGATGCGCCATCGCGGTTCGCGCACCGAACGACTCGCCGCGGTCACCGCCGGCCTCACCGCGAGACAGGAGAAGAACGAACCCGTGCATACCTGGTCCCTTGCCGACATCGACGAATCGGGCGGCTGGAAGCGCCATTACCAGCGGGTCGAGCAGTACATGACCACCGACCTGTTCACCGTCAACCAGGACGAGGCCGTGGACCTCGTCGCCTGCCTCATGGACTGGCGGCACATCCGTCACGTACCGGTGGAGGACGACGCCGGGCGCCTGGTCGGCCTGGTCTCGCACCGCCTGGTCCTGCGCCTGGTGGCGAACGGCTGGTCGCGCGACGACGGCACGCCCAAGCCGGTCAAGCAGATCATGCAGCGGGACGTCGTCTCGGTGTCGCCGGAGACGACCACCCTGGATGCCATCCGCCTGATGAAGGAACGCCGCGTTTCCTGCCTGCCGGTGATCAAGGACGATCACCTGGTCGGCATGGTGACCGAGTCGGATCTCGTGCGCATCGCGGCGCCGCTGCTCGAGCAGGCCCTGAGCGATTGACTCGTTCGGATTCCGATCCCGATCAACGCGAAAGGGGCGGCCTCCAGGCCGCCCCTTCGCCGTTTCGCTCGCGCGCCGCGCTCAGGCGCCGGCGGCTCGTTCGAGGGTCTGGTCCATCTGGACGATCAGCTCGCGCGCGGCAGCCCAGAACTCGGCCTCGTTCGGGCTGATCCGATCGAAGCGCTCGGCGAGCAGGGCCTCGTCCTGCGGGTGGATCAGGCTCGCCGCGGCCGGGTAGGTCTCGCGGGCCTCGCGCGCGATGTGCTCGCGGGTGAGCTGGGCGTAGCCGAGGCCGTTCCAGACCCAGGCGGTCCGCCGGTCCGGGGTCCGCATGTCCAGGACCTGGCGCATCCCGTCGACATGGTGGCGGGCGTCGTGGTGGTCGTGGACCAGCCGCCTGGCCATCACCCGGTCGAACTTCGAGCTGCGCAGGAGGTGCTCGAAGAGGATCTGTTCCTCGCGAGCATGGTGGAAGCGCTCGATGAAGGACTCGATGAACTCGAGGACCAGTTCGGGCGCGGGCGAGGGCTGCTCGCCGCGATCGATCCGTCGGCAGTAGGCGATGAAGTGATCGAGGAAGGCCGCGATCAGCTCATGGTCGACGGTCAGACGCTCGATGGTTCCGGGACGTTTCATGGGCGTTCCGAACGGGGCCAGGGATTCAGCAAGACGTGGACTTCCGGAGTACTTCATAGGCCTTGAGCATCGGTTCTGCAAGGTCCAAGGAACTGATCACGCCCACGAGGCGCCGTCCTTCGAGGACCAGGACGTGATGAACGGAGTTGTCCCGCATCAGCCGGGCGACCTCGGGAAGGGTGGTCGAGGCCTCGCAGGTGATGACCGCCGGGTTCATGGCCTGACGGGTCGGCAGGCTCGACCAGGCTCCGCCACGGGCCAGGCCGAAGTGGATCAGATCGGTCTTGGTGACCACCCCGGCCAGCTCGCCGGCCTCGTCGACCACCGGCAGGGTCGAGATCCGATGGGTCTCCATCTGGGAGGCCACGTCGTGGAGACTGGTGTCCAGGCTCGTCGTGATCGGGGGCTTCATCAGATCGCGCGCTCTGCTGAACATGTCCTACTCCGTTTCTGCCGGGAGCTTCGGTCGGTCCCGGTCGTGGCTCCTGTCGGCCGGGTCAGCGACCGTATTCCTCGGTGATGAAGCGCTCGAGCACCTCGTTCTCCGCCTGCTCATGATGCCGGATGCGGCCGAGAAAGGCACGGATCTCCTGGCGGAAGCCGGCGATCGGCCCGTCCTCGAAGCTGGCCTCCTCGAGCCTGGCCATCTCGTCCCGGAGCTCGTCGTGCCCCTCGCGGAGCCGGAGGATCTCGGCGGCCAGATGGGGCTTCTCGACCCCCACGCCCGCCATGTAGCCCCCTGCCTCTTCGTAGCGGAAGTGCGCCCGGAGCCGGTCGATGAGCCCCCGCAGCTCCCGCTCCAGGATCTGGCGGGCCCGGCCGGGGGCGACCGCGTCCGGGTCCGCGGCCGCCAGCAGGTCCAGCCGGTCGGCCTCGAAGTCGAGGTCGTGGTGCTGGGACAGGACGGTCTTGCGTTTGTCGTCCATCGTCCGACTCCGATCAGGCATGGATGTCGAACTTCTCCATGCGATAGCGAATCTGGTCGCGGCTCATGTGGAGGAGCCGCGCCGCGGCCGATTGATTGCCGTTGGATAGTTCCAGCGCGCGTTCGATCAGGCTCTTCTCGAAGGCCTCGAAGTCGAGCCCCTGGGGCCCCAGGACCAGTTCGGCCTCGTTGCGGCTCGGCTGCGGCCCGCGCGGGGACAGGAAGCGGGGGAAGTCGTCGGGGCCGAGCCGGGGTCCCTCGGTCAGGATCATCGCCCGCTCGATCACGTTGCGCAGTTCACGGACGTTGCCGGGCCAGTCGTGGGCCTGGAGCGCCGCTTCCATCTCCGGCTCGATGCCGTCGACCTTCTTGCGGAACTCCTTGGCGAAGGCGACCACGAAGAGGTGCGCGAGGTCGATCACGTCCTCGGGGCGGTCGCGGAGCGGCGGGATCTCGATCGGGATCACCGCCAGGCGGTAGTAGAGATCCTCGCGAAAGCTGCCCTCCTTCATCTTCTCCTCGAGGCTCTGGTTGGTGGCCGCGATGAGACGGACGTCGACGTGGATCTCCTTGGTGCCGCCGACCCGGCGGAACGTCTTCTCCTCGAGGAAGCGGAGCAGCTTGGCCTGGAGGGAGAGGGGCATGTCGCCGATCTCGTCCAGGAAGATGGTGCCGCCGTCGGCGAGTTCGAATAGGCCGGCCTTGGTGCCGGTCGCGCCGGTGAAGGAGCCCTTCTGGTGGCCGAAGAGCTCGCTCTCCAGGAGGTTCTCGCTGAAGTCGGTGCAGGTGATGGTCATGAAGGGCCCGCGGGCGCGGGCCGAGCTGTAGTGGATGCGCTTGGCGACCAGGTTCTTGCCGGTACCGCTCTCGCCCAGGATCAGGGCGGTCGAGGCGCCGGCCTGGTTGATCTTGGCGATCAGGGCGTCGATCTGGGCGATGGCCGGGCTCTTGCCGATCATCGCCGGCGCCTTGTCGCTCACCATGGCCTCACGGCGCAGGCGCTCGACCTCGCGGCGCAGGCGCGTGGTCTCCAGACCGCGCTTGACGTGCTCCAGCATCTCGCTGAAGTCGAAGGGCTTCTTGACGTAGGTGTAGGCGCCGGCCTTCATGGCCTCGACCACGCCTTCGATCGAGCTGTAGGCGGTCATCATGATGACCACCTGGCCGGGACAGGTGCCCGAGATGCGTTCCAGGACGCGCAGACCATCCAGATCGGGGAGCTTGTAGTCGAGCAGGACGAGGTCGATGAAGCGCTCGGAGAGGATCTGCAGACCGGCCTCGCCGGTCGCGGCTTCGAGAACCTTGTAGCCCTCCTGCTCCAGGCGCGACTTGAGGGAGAAGCGGATCAGGTCTTCGTCCTCGATGACGAGGATGCTGTCTGCTTGCGTGATCGGCCGCACCTCGACGTCGACCGCGCTGTCGTCTTGGGGGATATCACTCATCGTCGGCCCACTCCGGTTTCTTGCTCTTCCGGGTGATCTCGGGCCGGGTTCCGTTCGGGGAAGCCGGTCGCAGTGGGGCCGAATGGCCCACCGCCGCCTCACCGGAGCAAAGGGCGGACCGAATATCCAGCCGCGTCGCCAATCCGCGGCTCGGCTCTTATCAGTTGACCCGCAAGTTCTTATCCTCCGTCCATCGAGCAGTGCTGGGCGGAGGTGGCGGATGGAGTTGCAGTCGGCGGAGCTGGATCAAAGCGCGCTCCGCGTCCTGGTGATCGAGGACAACCGGGACTTCGCCGAGAACATGGCGGAGATCCTGGCGACCGAGGGCGGGCAGGTCCGGACGGTCGGGACGGCGACCGAGGGGCGGCGCGTCCTGGCGGAATTCGGCCCGGACATCTGCTTCATCGACCTCCGCCTCCCCGACGACTCGGGCGAGACCCTGGTGGCGGAGCTGAGCCGGACGGCGCCGGAGATCCTCTGCATCGTCCTGACCGGCAACGCCACGATCCACTCGGCGGTGGCCGCCGTGAACGCCGGCGCCTTCGGCTTCCTGCTCAAGGACATGCCGGTCGACGGCATCCTCGCCAGCTTCCGCCGGGCCGCCGAGCGGATCCAGCTGGAGCGCCAGAAGCGCAACCTGGAGGCCCTTTTGCGTCATCGGGAGCAGCTGGCCATGATCGGCCAGATGTCGGCGACCCTGGCGCACGAGATCAAGAACCCGCTCACCGGCATCTCGCAGGCCCTGGAGATCCTCCTCGACGCGGTCGGCGAACCGCCGGAGATGAAGGGGCTCAAGAACTCCATCCTGCAACGCTTTCGCAACCTGAACGACCTGGTGGAGGACCTCCTCGAGTTCTCGAAGCCCCTCAACGTCCGCCGCCGGCCGGTCGAGCTGAGCGGCCTGGTGGATTCGGTGCTGGCGGAGTTGCGTTCGGAGAACCGGCTCCGCGAGGTCGAGCTGAAGGTCGCCATCGCCCCCGAGGCCGATCGGCTGCGGGTCGACGACGTCCACTTCCGCATCCTGCTGCGCAACCTGTTCCGCAACGCCGATCAGGCCATGGAGAAGTCCGAGCTCCGGGAGCTGCGGGTCCGGGCCCGGCGCGAGCAGGTGGTCACGATCCTCGAGATCGAGGACACCGGTCCGGGCATCCCCGACGAGCTGCGCGACAAGATCTTCGAGCCCTTCTACACCACCAAGACCCGGGGCACCGGGCTGGGGCTGGCGCTGGCGACGCGCATCGTCGACGAGCACGGCGGCGCGGTCAGCGCGCGCAACATCAAGGGCGCGGGCGCCCGCTTCACCCTCGTTCTTCCCGACTGAGGCCCGATCAGCGCATGAGCGACCACCACCGGCTCTTCCGCCGCTACCTCGAGATCGATGCCGCCTCCGAGGAACTGGTCCGCCGGGCGGCTCCCGCCCTCATCCGCGAGCTGGACGGCGTGGTGTCGAACTTCTACCAGCACATCCGGCGGCACAAGGAGGCCATGGCGCGCTTTCCGGGAGGTGAGGCCCAGCTCGCCCGGCAGGAGATCTTCCTGCGCGATTGGCTGCGCTCGCTCCTCGACCACGGCACCCAGGGCGACAACGCCAGCCGACAGCTGCAGGTCGGTCGCGTGCATCTCGACGCCGCGATCAACGAGGAGCTCATGGTCGCCGGGATGAACTGGCTGCGTGGCGACCTGGTGGCGCTCTGCCACCGGGTCGAGCTGCCCGAGGACATCGACCGGCACGAGCTCGCCGTGAATCTCTCCCGGCTGATCGACTTCAATCTGGCGCTGATGCTGACCAGCTACTGGCGCAGCTTCCAGGAGCGCGCCATGCGGCTCGATCGGCTGGCGATGATCGGGCAGTTCACCTCGACGATCAACCACGAGCTGCGCAACCCCCTCGGCGTGATCGGGACCTCGAGCTTCCTCCTGCGCCAGCGCCTGGAGGCCTCCGGCGCCGATGCCCAGTCCTTCGCGCATCTCGACAAGATCGCGCGCAGCATCGATCGCGCCAACTCGATCATCTCCGGCCTGCTGCGCCTCCTGCGCATCGAACAGCCGGATCGGGCGAAGATCGGTCTCCGGATCTTCCTCGACGACCTGCATGCCGACCTGCCGGCGGAGGAGGGACTGGTGCTGGAGCTGCGGCTGCCCGAACCCGCCGCCTTCGGCATGTTCGATCCGGTCCAGATCGGTCAGGTGATCCACAACCTGGTGCGCAACGCGCGCGAGGCCATGGACGGAAAGGGGCGCATCCTGATCAGCGCGTCCAGCGATCCGACCGCGGCCGAGTTCCTGGTCCAGGACGACGGCCCGGGCATCCCCATCGAACAGCGCGAGCGGATCTTCGATCCGCTCTTCACCACCAAGAGCTTCGGCACCGGCCTGGGTCTCACCCTGGCCAAGTCGATCGTCGACTCCCACGGCGGCAGCCTGCGCCTCGAGGACGGGCTCGACGGACGCGGAATCGGCTTCCGCATCCGTCTGCCACATTACTACGGCCCGGTGCGCGACTGAGCGCGCGCCGCGCTCAGCCGTCGATCAGGTTCATCTCCAGGATGACGAAGATCGGGTCCTCGCCGAGGGCGCCGATCGCCACCACCTCGCCGTCCGCGAGCGTGGTGGCGGTCCGCAGCGTGTGCTGCTGGCGCCCGCCGCGGTCGGGGCCCAGGCCACCCAGGAAGGCGAACTCGATCCGGCCGAGCCGCAGGGTCCGCGTGTCGTCCGAGTAGCCGGCCGTGGTCATCCGGAGCTGGGCGCTCAGGCCGGCCTCGCCGCTCATCTGCATCTCGATGTCCGTCGCCGCCGCGGTGGTCGAGCGGATCGCGCCGGCGGCCAGCACCTCGAAGTGGGGGAGACGGGTGAGCTCGCGCAGACCGGCGGGGATGAGCTGCGCCAGGCGGGCATCGGCGCCGTCGGCGTCGTCCGTGCAGCCCTTGAGGATCCGGCAGCGGATCATCACCTGCGGCTGGGGGCGATCGATGATGGCGATGATGCGCCTCATCTCGGCGATCTGGGCCTCGCGGTCGCGGATGAAGAGCAGGTTCCGTCCCACCATCGGGGTCACGTTCGGCTGGTTCGGGCCCTCCTGGACCGTCCGGGCCAGCGGCCCGAGCGCCTCCAGCGCCTCCTTGATGGAGACGTGCTCGAGCCGGATCTCCTGCTGCACGACCCGCTCCGCCACCGGTTCGTCGCGGGTCTGCTCGTCGAGCATGACGATGCCCTGGCGAATGTGATCGACTCGATCGGGGAGATCGTGGATCAGGAGGCGATCGCCGAGGAGCATCAGGTTGTGGACGGTGCGGGCCGAACCCTGGTCCACGACGATGACGTCGCGGCCGAAGAGCCGGTCGATCACCGGATGGAGCCGCTCGACGTTGGCGATCTCGACGACCTTGAGCCGGAGGTCGTCGCTGCTGGGCAACTTGTTGCCGCGGGGGTTGGCGTTCTCGTCCGGGACCGACTGCGCCAGGGCGCCGGCCGCGAGCAGGACGAGGGCGATGAGCAGGGACATGGTTCTGGACACGGTCGTTCTCCTAATGGTCGGGTTGGTTCTCGTCGTGGTCTCGCGCCGGCACCAGCAGGAGCCTGAGCCGGCCTCTCTTGATCTCGAGCACGCCGTCATCGAGCGCCCGGGTGCGGACCACCGGTCCGGTCTCGACCTCGGCGTTGGTCGCGGTCTCGGTCGCGGTGTCGACGACCGCCGCCCGCGTCGCTTCTCGGAAGTCCGGGCCGGGGCTCCGGTCGCCGAAGGCCAGGGCCGTGAGGAGCGCGGTGACGACGGCGGCCACCGCGGCCAGGATCGGGCTCGGCCCGGGGCGTTCCGGCCGGACCAGCCGGTCCGGCGGCTTCGGGGCCTCGAGGGCGGCCCAGGCGCCGCGCAACATCACGAGCGCGGCCTCGGTCTCGGGGTCCCGACTCGCGGCGCCGTCGTCCACGGCCTCGGGCGCCTCGAGCCGCTGCCAGAGCTGGCGCAGGCGCCGGATCTCGCGCTCCTCGGTCACGACCGCGCCCTCCCGTCCGAGAGGCCGCGTTCCACCAGGCCGCGCAGGCGGCGGCGCGCCAGGGTCAACAGGGAACGGACCGAACTCTCGGTGATGTTCAGGGTCCGGGCCACCTCGTCGGTGGGCAGGGCCTCGAGTTCGCGCAGGACGAAGACCTCCCGTTCACGGTCGGTCAACCGGGTCAGGGAGCGCGTGATCAGCTCGCGGAGTTCACCCTGTTCGAGCCGGGCCGGATCCTCGGTCCTGAGCGCCGCGGGCAGGTCCGCCTCGGCGAAGTCGCGGCTGACGACCGGCCGTCTCCGGCGCAGGCGATCTCGGCCCATGTTGATCACGATGGCGTTGCTCCAGGCCCGGAAGCTGCGCGCCGGGTCGCGGTCCTCGAGGTGGTCGAGGATGCGCAGCATGGCTTCCGCCGCCAGATCCTCGGCCTCGTGATGGTCCCCGAGCAGACCGAAGCCCAGCCGGTAGATCCGCGGGTAGTCCCCGCGGAACCACCGGTCGATCGATCCCGGCTCGCGGCGCAAGAGGCCGGCGAGCAGGACCTCGTCTCGACCTGGGTCCTCGCTTCTGCTCATCCGTCGCTGTCGACGCGTTTCCTCGTCGGGCGCTGAGGGCTTTCCCGGAATGTTCGTTGATCCGTCCCCCCGTCCGGAGCATAGTCGGGTCGTCTCGCGGACAAGGGAAGTGTGGTGAGAAGCCACCGCGGTCCCGCCGCTGTATGTGGGGACGAAGGCCCGAGATGCCACTGCCGGTCCGCCGGTGGGAAGGCGCGGCCCGAGGATGAACCACGAGCCAGAAGACCTGGCCGCGAGGGTCCGTTTCATGGTCGTCTTCGAGGAAAAGACGCGTGACGCCCTCGTGCCCGATTTCCTGCCCAGCCTCCGATGCACGCCCTCGTGGCATCGCCGCTCCGTGCCGGACCTCTCGCGCCCCGGTCGCTCCGCTCCCGTCCTCGAGGACCTGAATCCCGCCGGGACGCGCGCGTGAACGCTCCCGGCAAGAAAGGTCCCCCATGGTCCTTCGTCTCCCCGCGGGCGCGGCGCTCGTGGCCCTGCTCCTCGTCCTCTCGGTCCCCGTCCCGGCCCAGTACGCCAGCTACGTCGCCGCCTTCAACCAGGGCGCCGGTGGTGGCATCTTCGTCACCAGCAACATCCTCGGCGGCCCGACCGGCCTCGGCTTCATCTCCGGTTCCCTCGACGTCCTGACCCTGGGCGAGGGCGGCTCCGTGACCCTCGGCTTCGGTTCGCCCATCCGGGATGGTCAGGGCGTCGACTTCACCGTCTTCGAGAACGGCTTCGAGTATCCGAGCCAGTGGGTCTTCAGCGAGGTCGCCTACGTCGAGGTCTCGACCAACGGTCTCGACTTCGTCCGCTTCCCCTCGCGTTACCTCGGCCCGGCGACGTCGCTCCCCGCCTTCGGCACCCTGCCGATGGGCAGCTACGCCGGTCTTGCCGGCTCGCTGCCCGTGCTCGCCAACGTGGTCACCGGCATCGGCCTGCCGCTCAATCCGGTGTTCTCGGGCGGGGACGCCTTCGACCTCGAGGATCTCGCCTTCGAGCCCCTGGTGCTGAGCGGGCAGGTGGACCTCCAGAACGTCAACTTCGTCCGGCTCGTCGACGTCGTCGCCGGCCTCGATCAGGACAGCGGCGGCACGGTCATCGAGGACAGCCACAACGGCAGCGGCGCCGATGGCGCCGACTTCGACGCGGTGGCGGTGCTGAACTCGGCGGCGAACGCCGCGCCCGGCCAGCCCCGCGTGTCCTTCACCGTCGACGCCCTCGGCTACCTGATCCTCCGGTTCGAGGACCCGAACGGGATCGGCGATCTCGATCCGTTGTCGTTCATGGGCAGCTTCAACCTGCGCAATTTCGGCCCCCAGGAGCTGGATCTCTACTACGAGGTCTGGAGCCTCGACGCCCTCGGCATCGACTTCCGCACCCGCTTCCCCGTGGTCGGCACCGGTCTCCACGGGGTCGCCGGCGTCGGCATCGCCGACCTCTCCGGTCAGGTCAGCTACGACCAGTTCGTTCTCCCGGGCTGATCGGTCCTTCGAGCCGGCCGGCGACTCGCCGGCCGGCCTCCCTTCGCGAGCACGATCATGTCGTCCACCCAGATCCGTCTCGTCCTCGTCCTCGTCCTTCTCACCAGTCCGCTCGCGGCGCAGCAGGTCCTGCACCGCATCGATGGCCAGACTGCCGGCGCCCGGCTCGGCGTGGCCCTGGTCGGTCTCCACGACCTCGATTCGGACGGCGTGCCCGAGCTGGCCGCCGCCGATGGTCAGGGTCGGGTCCTGGTCTTCGATGGCGCCACCGGCTCGCCGCGCTTCACCATCGTCGGGCCGGCGAACACCAGCTTCGGCGCTGCCCTGGCGCCGGTCCTCGATGCCGACCAGGACGGAACCCCGGACATCGCGATCGGCGCTCCGGCCCTGGGCAACGCCGCCCTGCCGGGCAGCGTCCACATCCACTCCGGTCTGGACGGCAGCCTGATCCGCAGCCTCGTCGCCGGTCAGGCCGGCGATCACTTCGGCTGCTGCCTCGCGGTCTACGGCGATCTCGACCAGAACGGCAGCGACGATCTGGTCATCGGCGCCAGTCATCACGACAAGGGCGGCATCCAGGACTGCGGCGCGATCCTCATCTTCGACCCGGCCAGCGGCCAGCAGCTGCTCCAGATCGAGGGCGCGGCCTGGAACGAGTCCTTCGGCGCCGCGGTCGCCGTGCTCGGCGACCTGAACGGCGACTCCCTGCCCGAGCTCGCGGTCGGGGCGCCGCTCGGCAACCAGACCGGCACCATCATCGGGCTCTACGGCGGCAGCGGTCTGGTCCAGGTCCTCGGCAGCGGCGGGACCTGGAATCCGATCGCGACCCTGCTCGGTCAGGCCGCCGACGACTTCTTCGGCAGCGCCCTCGCGGCGGTCGGCGACGTCGATGGCAACGGCTCGATCGAGCTGGCCATCGGCATCCCCGGTCACGACGGGGCCGCCGGGGCCTCGATCGGCCGGGTCGAGATCCGCGCGCTGCCCTTCGGGCAGCTGGTCGCGGCTCGCGACGGTCTGGTCGGCGGCGAGCGCTACGGCGACCGCCTCGCCGCCCCGGGCGATTGCGACGGCGACTTCATTCCCGACCTGCTGGTGGGGGCGCCCTTCTCCGGCAGCATCGCCCAGGGACGGGTCGAGCTGGTCCGGGGTCTCGACGCCCAGCCGCTGTTCCAGGACCTGGGCGTCGGCCCCTTCGAGAACCTCGGTGACTCGCTGGCGAGCCTCGGCGACTTCGGCTTCGACGGCCTGGGCGAGTTCGCCTACGGCGCGCCCGGCGTCACCACGAGTGCCTCCTTCGCGGGGCGGCTCCTGAGCCGGAGCTACCGCGCGGGGGTCTACGGCGCGGCCGCCCTTGGCGCCCTCGGCGCTCCGCTCCTCCGCGTCGACGGTCAGCCGGGCGCCTACCACGACGGTCGTTGCGAGCGACCCTTGGGCCAGCCCTTCCTGCTGGGTCTCGACCAGCCATCGGGCAGCCCCCTGCCGGCGAACTTCGTCCTCTGGGCCGCCTTCGGCATCCCGGCGGCCACGGCGGGGGAGGAGCTGCCCTACGGTCTCGGCCGTCTGGTGCTGCCCTGCGTCGCGCTCCATCCCGGGCTGCAACCCTGGCTCTTCACCCTGGTCGACGGCTTCGGTCTCGGCCTTCCGGCCCTGGTGCCGGCCGGGCCGACGCCCTTCGTCGTCGCCAACCCGGGCATCGGCTACCCGCTGACGGTGACGATGCAGGCCCTGGTCGAGCATCTGCCCGGTCAGTTCGGCCTGAGCAACGCCCTGGTCCTGGTGATCGGCTGACCGGGACCCGGGCGGCCGGGCGGCGCCGGTGGGCGGGCTCGTTCAGCCCTCGAAGTCCTTCGACCGGTCGAAGCTGTGCTCCGGCCCGGGGAAGAGCCCGGCGCGGACCTCGTCGACGTAGTTCTGGGCCGCCTCGCGGATCGCCTTGGCGAGGGTGGCGTAGCGCTTGGCGTGCTTGGGGACGAAGTCCTCGTACATGCCCATGATGTCGTGGAAGACCTGGACCTGGCCATCGCAGCCGGAGCCGGCGCCGATGCCGATGGTGGGGATGGTGAGTTCGCGCGAGATCTCCACGGCGAGCGGAGCGGGCACCAGCTCGAGGACGATGGCGAAGGCGCCCGCCTCCTCGAGGGCGAGGGCCGCGGCCTTCAGGCGCTGCGCCGCCTCCTCGCTCTGACCCTGCACCCGATAGCCGCCGATCATGTGGATCGACTGCGGGGTGAGCCCGATGTGGCCCATGACCGGAATGCCCGAGGCGACCAGGGTGCCGACGACCGGCGCCATGCGCCGTCCGCCCTCCACCTTGACCGCGTGCGCGCCGCCTTCGGCCACGGCCCGCGCCGCCGAATGCAGGCTGAGCGGCAGGTCCGAGGCCGAGTAGGTCGCGAAGGGGAGGTCGATGATGATCATCGCGTTCTTGGCGCCGGCGGCCACGGCCTGGCCGTGGTGGATGATCATGTCCAGGGTCACGCGCAGGGTCGAGTCGTGGCCGTGCACCACCATGCCGAGCGAATCGCCCACCAGGATCAGGGGGATGCCGACCTGATCGAGGATCTTGGCCGAGGTGTAGTCGTAGCAGGTGAGCATCGGTATCCGCTCACCTCGTTGCTTCATGCGCCGCAGGTCGTGGATCGACGGGCGCTTCGGCTTGTTCATGGCTCAGGCCCTGTAGTAGCGGGAGGGGATCCAGGCGAAGCCGGCGCTGCCGGCGCTGGCGCGGGTCGCGACCAGTTCGCGTGCCGCGGTCTCGATGTCGTTGCGGGTGAGGACGGTGGCGTCCTCCAGCTTGTGCGCCTGGGCGATCGCCGGGATGTTCTTCTGGCCCAGCGCCCGGGTCGGCATGCCGGGGAAACGCTCGACGACGTGGCCCTGGATCGCGCGGACGAAGCCGGCGAAGTTCCGGTCCTCGGCGGCGACGATCACGCGGCCGGTCTTGCCGGCGCTCTCGTAGACGGTCTCGAGGTCCGGTGGCACCAGGGTGCGCAGGTCGATGACCTCGGCCTCGATGCCCTCGGCGGCCAGATGCGCGGCCGCGTCCATCGCGGTCCAGACCGCGCGGCCCCAGGCGACGATGGTGAGGTCGGAACCCTCGCGGCGCAGCGCCGCCTTGGAGAAGGGCACCCGGTGATCGGGCGAGAGCTCCGGGACGCCGCCGTGCATGATGTCCTTCTTGAGCTGCTTCACCGCCTCGGGATCGCGGGGCTCGTCCGGGAAGGCCGGGCCGAGGGCCAGGCGGTACATCCACTTGGGTTCGAGCACGATCACCGAGCCGCGGTAGTCGGCGGCGGTGAGCAGGAGGCCGTAGACGTCCCAGCTGGTCGAGGGCATGACGATGACCAGACCCGGGATCGACGAGAAGTAGCCGTCGATGCTCATCGAGTGGTACATCGCGCCGCCGCCGAAGGGGTCGGTGGGCGTGCGCAGGATGGTGGCGAACTTCGCGCGGCCGTTGGTCGCCCAGTGGAGGTTGCCCATGTGCACCAGCCAGTGCAGCGTGTTGAGCGTGTAGTCGCCGAACTGGACCTCGGGCAGGACCACCAGGTCGTCGTGCAGGCCGGCGCCACAGGCGGTGCCCACGGCCATGGGTTCGTTGAGCGGGCAGTCGATGATGCGGTCGGGATGGCGGGCCTTGAGGCCGGCGGTCGCGGTCATGACGCCGCCGAGGCGGCCCACGTCCTGGCCCCAGAGCAGGCCGTTGTGGCGAGAGACGATGACGTCGATCGCGGCGCGGACCGCGCCGGCATAGGTGATCGCGGTCTGCCCCTCGCCCGGCGTCTCGGTGACCGCGGGGAAGGGGGGATGGACGTGCTCGTGGATCGAGTCGGCCGGCGGCTCGGGCTCCTCGCGCACCCGGGCGATGGCGTCGCGGACTTCCTCGATCTCCCGCGCCATGATCGTGCCCGGCTCGTGGTGCGAGAAGAAGTCGCGCCCGCTGCCCTCGATGCGGCGCAGCCGGTCCTCGTCGGCGATCAGGCCGCGCTCCACCAGGGCCTCGCCGAACCGGATCAGGGGATCGTCCTGGCCGAGGTCGAAGGTGACGTCGGCGGCCGAGCTGTGGCCGTTGAAGCGGGGCAGGTCGTGGACGTGGAAGAGGACCGGCTTCTGCTCCTGGCTGACGTAGCGCGCCGCCTCGAGCGTGGTCCGGTAGACCGCCCAGAAGTCGCGGCCGTCGCAGGCGAAGTGGCGGATGCCGAAGCTCTCGGCGTAGCCCTTGAAGTCCTTGATGCCCCGGCCCTCGTCGGGCCGGGTCGAGATGGCCACGCCGTTGTCGGTGATCATGTAGATCACCGGAAGCTGCCAGACCGAGGCCGCGTTCATGGCGTCGTGGAGGTCGCCCTCGGCGCTGGTGCCGTCGCCGATGATCCCCATCGCGATGCCGCCCTCGATGCCGAGGAAGCGGTAGCCCATGGCGTAGCCCGCGGCCTTGCCGAGCTGCATGCCCACCGGACTCTGCACCGGCAGGATGCCGACCTCGGGCATGTGCAGGTGGTAGACCATCTGCCGGCCGCGGCTCATCACGTCGGTGTCGCGGGAGAACTGCTGGCGCAACACGTCGAGGGTGAAGTCGGGCCGCTCGTTCAGCTCGCACCACATGGAGCAGAGCGCGCCGGAGCGGTAGTGGGGGATGATGCCGAAGTTGCGCGGCCCGACCACGCGGGAGAGCGCCAGCGCCGTGGCGGTGCCGTGGATCTCCTCGCCGGGGCCCCAGATCGCGAACTTGACCTCGCCCTTGTTGACCAGGCGGACGATGTACTCCTCGGTCGCGCGGCTGCGGACGGCCACCCGGTAGGCGAGACGGAGCTCGTCGGCGGAGGGCTCGAGGTCGAGGGGCAGGTCGGGCTGCCGGTCGGCAAGCGGACTCTTCTTGGTCATGTGCTGGTCCAGATCGGGATGTGGTGTCGTCCCGCGGAGGTCGGGCGGTCGCGTCGCCCCAATCTACCCCGGGCGGGGGAGCCAGGCAACCTGCGGCGACCGCTGCCCAGGGCGCATGTCCTTGCCTCGCCGCGACTTCGGCTGCAACATGGGCTTGCCTCTCCGATCCCGATCCGAGTGCCCGACGATGCGAGTCCCCGGCATGTACAAGATCCTCCCGGCCCTCCTCCTCGCCGCCGCCGCGTTCTGGTTCTGGCCACGCTCGTTCGAGGCCGAGATCCGGCTCGATCCAGGAGTCGAGTACCAGACCATCGCCGGCTGGAGCGCCCTGACCCCGGCCTGGTGGGGGCAGCCCGACTTCGCCGCCTATGGCGACGACTTGCTGCGGCGCGGCTACCTCGACCTCGGCCTGACCCGCTTCCGGCTCGAGGTCCGTTCCGGCAGCGAGGCGCCGGTGGACGAGAACGCCCGGATGCGCGGCAAGGAGATCCCTTTCAGCGAGTACCGCAAGTACTGGTACCGACCGGTCAACGACGACGACGACCCGCGGCACGTCGAGGCCGGCGGCTTCCATTTCAGCGAGCTCGACGGCACGGTCGAACAGGTCGTCCTGCCGCTCCGGAAGATCCTGGCCGAGGCGGGACGCAAGCTCGACGTCAACCTCTGCTACGTCAGCTTCCAGAAGCAGAGCCTGCCCTCGGCGGTCCACTTCGACCCCGAGGAGTACGCCGAGTTCGCGCTCGCGACGGTCAGCCACCTGAAGGCGAAGTACGATCTCGTGCCCGACACCTGGCAGCTGCACCTCGAGCCCGACGCGGTGCCGGGCTGGTCCGGCAGCCTCCTGGGCGGGTGCATCGTCGCCACGCAGCGGCGCTTCGAGGAGGCCGGTTTCCGGATCGGTTTCGTCGGTCCGTCCACGACCAGCGCCGCCAACGCCGTCCCCTGGCTCGAGGCGATGCTGAAGGTGAAGGGCGCGAAGGAGGCCCTGGTCGAATTCGGCTATCACCGCTATCGCGGCGACGACGCGGCCACGCTCACGGCGATCGGCGCGGCGGCCGAGGCCCGTGGCGTCCGCTCGGCGATGCTGGAGAAGATCGGCGCCTGGAACGAACAGCTCCTCCAGGATCTCACCCTCGCCCGGGTCTCGACCTGGATGCAGTATTCGCTCGGCGGGCCCAAGCCGGCGGGCGAGAAGCCGAGCGGCTATTTCTACGTCGACCAGAGCGACCCGGAGCAGCCGGTGGTGAAGGAGCACCCGAAGACCCGCTTCCTGCGCCAGTACTTCCGCTACGTCCGGCCCGGAGCGATCCGCATCGGAGCGACGAGCAGCGCCGGCGACGCTCGGGTCGTCGCCTTCAGGAACACGGACGGCAAGCTCGCGATCGTCCTCGACTGCAAGTCGGCCGGCGACTTCGAGCTGAAGGACCTGCCCGCCGGGCGCTACGTCCTCGAGTACAGCACCGCCGCCGTTCGGGCCGAGCGGGGCGAGGAACGGACGCTCGCCGCTGGGCGGTCCTTCGTCGGCGCCATTCCGGCCGCCGGCGTCGCCACCCTGATCCAGCTCGACTGAGCGCGGGGAGCGAGCGCCCGGCGCCGATCCGCCGGCGACCCGGGCCGGGCCGACCCGCCGCCCTGTCCTCCGTCCCCGCCGGTCGGTAACCTCGACCGAACCGATGCGACAGTATCTCGAACTTCTCGACCAGGTCAGGCGCGAAGGCAAGCGCCGTGGCGATCGGACCGGCACCGGCACGCTCGGGATCTTCGGGCACCAGCTCCGCTTCGATCTCGCCGAGGGCTTTCCGGCCGTCACCACGAAGAAGCTCCACTTCCCCTCGGTCATCCACGAGCTGCTCTGGTTCCTGCGCGGCGACACCAACCTGCGCTACCTGCAGGAGAACGGCGTGCGCATCTGGAACGAGTGGGCCGACGATCAGGGCGAGCTGGGCCCGGTCTACGGCGTCCAATGGCGGAGCTGGCCCGCGCCCTCCGGCGAGCGCATCGACCAGATCAAGGAGGCGATTCGCCTCATCCGCGAGGAGCCGGCGAGCCGGCGGATCATCGTCTCGGCCTGGAACGTCGGCCAGCTCGGCGAGATGGCGCTGATGCCCTGTCACGCCTTCTTCCAGTTCCACGTCCAGGACGGGCGCCTCTCCTGCCATCTCTACCAGCGCAGCGCCGACGTCTTCCTCGGCGTGCCCTTCAACATCGCCTCCTACGCCTTGCTCACCGCGATGATGGCCCAGGTCACCGGCCTCGAGCCGGGCGACTTCATCCACAGCTTCGGCGACGTCCACCTCTACCTGAATCACCTCGAACAGGCCGAGCGCCAGCTCGCGCGCGAACCCCTGCCGCTCCCGCGCCTCCGCCTCAACCCGGAGATCACCGACATCGACGCCTTCCGTTTCCAGGACGTCGAGATCCTCGACTACCGTTCCCATCCGGCGATCAAGGCGCCGATCTCGGTCTGAGGTGGCGATGATCCTGACCATCGTGGTGGCCGTGGACGAGAACGGGCTGATCGGCCGCGACGGCGATCTGCCCTGGCGTCTCCCCGCCGACCTCGCCCACTTCAAGCGCACGACGATGGGCAAGCCCATCGTGATGGGGCGGAAGACCTGGGAGTCGATCGGTCGTCCCTTGCCCGGGCGCACCAACGTCGTGATCAGCCGCGATCCGGCCTTCCGGGCCGAGGGAGCCCTGGTGCTCCACGACCCCGCCGAGGTCGCGGACCGTCTCGCTGATCACGAGGAGGTCTGCATCATCGGCGGCGCCGAGATCTACCGGCTCTTCCTGCCGCTCTGCCGCAGGATCGAACTCACCCGCGTTCACGCCGAGATCGAAGGCGACACCTGGTTTCCGCCGCTCGACCCCGCCCAATGGCACGAGATCGCTCGCGAGGAGCGCGCGGCGGACGAGAAGAACGCGCATCCCATGACCTTCATCACCCTCGAACGCAGGAGCTGAGGATGGCCACCACCAAGAGCACGAAGAAGCACGCGGCCAAGAAGGCCGGCAAGAAGAAGACGATCAAGAAGAAGGTCGAGAAGAAGCCGGTGCTCACCGCGCGCAATTCCGACAAGCAGATCCTCTACCAGCTCTCGGTCCAGAACGTCGAGCACGAGGAGGAGTTCGTCACCAATACCTTCGAGCGCGTGCGCGGACGGAAGCCCCGGACGCTGCGCGAGGACTTCTGCGGCACGGCGCTGGCCTGCGCGCAGTTCGTGCGGGCACATCCGAACCGCCAGGCGGTGGGGCTCGACCTCTGCGCCGAGACCCTCGCCTGGGCCAAGGAGCACAACATCGCGCCTCTCGGCCCCGATGCCGACAAGGTCCTGCTCCTGCAGAAGAACGTGGTCTCGGTGACCAAGCGGAAGTTCGACGTCTGCTGCGCGATGAACTTCAGCTACTTCATCTTCAAGACCCGCCCGGAGCTGGTCCACTACTTCGATTGCGTGCGCAAGTCGCTCAACGAGGAGGGCATCTTCGTCCTCGACTGCTATGGCGGCTCCGACGCCCAGGTCGTGCTCCAGGAGAAGCGCAAGGTCCAGGGCTTCACCTACGTCTGGGACCAGGCGCGCTACAACCCGATCGACAGCAACGTCGTCAACCACATCCACTTCGAGTTCAAGAAGGGCCCGAGGATGGAGAAGGCCTTCAGCTACGACTGGCGGCTCTGGACCCCGATCGAGATCACCGAGGCCCTGCACGAGGTCGGCTTCAAGCACGTCGAGGTCTGCTGGGAGATCGACGACGAGGACGGCGAGGGCACCGGCGAGTACGTGCCGCGCCGCTCGGTCGAGAACCAGCCGGGCTGGATCGCCTACATCGTCGCCATCCGCTGATGGTCCGCCGGGGCCTCAGCTGCTCCGTCGCCGGAACATCCAGGCCGCGGCCGAGAGGGTGACCGCGGCGATGGCGAGAAGCGGCGGGATGCTGCCGGCGATCTCGCGCAGACCCGCGCCTTCGAGGAGGATCGCGCGGAGATCGGCCACGGCCCAGCGCAACGGGTTGGCCAGCGTGCCCCGCTGGAGCCAGCCGGGCATGTTGCCGATGGGGGTCGTGAAGCCGGAGAGGATCACGGTCGGCATGATCACGACGAAGGCGCCGAGCAGACCCTGCTGCATGGTCCGGGCCAGCGACGACACGAAGAGGCCGATGCCGACGATCGCCAGGCTGAACAGGAACAGGGTCAGGAACACGGTGCCGACCTGACCGCGGAAGGGGACCCCGAACCAGTAGATGCCGCCGATCAGCAGGGCCGCGGCGATGGCCATCCCGAAGACGATGCCCGGGATCGCCTTGCCGATCAGGATCTCGGTGGAGCTCATCGGCGTGACCAGGAGCTGGTCGAAGCTGCCGAATTCGCGTTCCCGGGCGATCGTGAGCGCCGACAGCAGCATGACCACGACCATGACGATGGTCGCCGGCAGGGCCCCGACGACGTACCAGCGCGACGACAGGTTCTCGTTGAACCAGGCCCGCTCGACCAGTTCGACCCGGCGCGCCTCGGGGCGCAGGGCCGCGGCCTCGCGGGCCACGATCTCGCTCAGGTAGCCGATCGCGATCGCCGCCACGTTGGAGTTGCGGCCGTCGGCGAGCACCTGCACCCGGGCGCTCAGGCCGGCCTCGAGATCGCGGGCATAGCTCTCGTCGATGACCAGGACGACGCGCGCCTCGCCCCGATCGACGAGCGCCGGGATGAGGTCCGCCGAGTCGATCGTCCGGATCAGCCGGAAGGACTCCGAGGCCGCGACCCGCGCGATCAGGCGCCGCGAGGCGTCGCTGCGCGAGTGATCGAGCACCGCCAGACGGACTCCGCTCACCTCGAAGGTGGCGGCGTAGCCGAAGACCAGGAACTGGATCAGCGGCGGGACGAGCACGACGAAGCGGCTGCGCGGATCGCGGAGGACCGCGAGGAACTCCTTGATCACCAGGGCCCGGATGCGCCAGAGCGCGGCCATGCTCACTCCATTCCCCGCCCGAGGCGGCGATAGGTGATGCCGAGGAAGAGGATCGCGGCCCCCAAGAGCCAGGCGCCGGCCCCGAGGATCACCTCGAAGACGTCGCCGGCCAGGAACAGGGTCTGGCAGATCGCGACGAAGTGGCGCGCCGGCACGACGTGGCTCACCACCTGGATCGGAGTCGGCGTGCTCTCCAGGTCGAAGAGGAGGCCGGAGAGGAAGAAGGCGGGCAGGAAGCCGGCGAGCACGGCGACCTGGGCGGCCACGAACTGCACCCGGAGCAGGGCCGAGGCCGCCAGGCCCATGCCGAGCGCGGCGAGGAGGAACAGCGAGCTCGAGAGCAGGAGGAGCCAGAACGAACCCTGCAGCTCGACCCCGAACAGGTAGACCGCGCCGGCGACCGCGGTCAGAAGGCCCAGAATGCCGAGCCCGAAGTAGGGCAGGATCTTGCCGAGCAGGAACTCGCCACGGCGCAGGGGCGTGGCGAGCAGCGCCTCCATCGTGCCCCGTTCCCATTCGCGGGCGATCACCAGCGCGGTGAGCAGGGTGCCGATCAGGGTCATGATCAGCACGATGAGGCCCGGCACGAGGAAGTGGCGGCTGTCGATTCCGGGATTGAACCAGATCCTCGGTTCGATGCGGATCGCGGGCGGTGGTCCGAGGCTCTCGCCGGCGGCCGCGCGGATCGCCACCCAGTTGCCCAGCGTGCTGCTCAGGTAGGATTTGACCAGGCTGGCGCGATTCGAGTCGACGCCGTTGACGAGGAGCTGGAGCCTGGCGCCGCCGGCGAGCCCGAGCGAGCGTTCGAAGTCCTCCGGGATGCGCAGGATGCCCTCGGCGCGGCCGGCGACCACCAGCTCGTCGGCCGCCGCCATGGTCCGGCAGGGCCGGGCCTCGAAGTAGCGGCTGGCCGAGAGGCGCGCCACCAGGTCGCGGGCGAGGGCCGAACCATCCTCGTCGACGATCGCGATCGGGACCTGCTCGGGGTCGAGCGAGACGCCGTAGCCGAAGAGCAGGAGGAGTACCACCGGCATCACCAGCGCCAGGAGGATGCTGGAGGGGTCGCGGCGGATCTGCAGCAGCTCCTTGCGCAGGAAGCCACGCAGGCGGATCAGGCTGGCGATCAGGCCGGAGCTCATGGTCTCGCCTCCGGTGCGGCCGCGCCGACCACCACCTCGCCCTCGGAGAGGGCGATGAAGGCGTCCTCGATCCCCGGGTCGGGGCGCTTCGGGCCACGCGCCAGGGCGCGGATCTCGTCCGGGCTGCCGCGGGCCAGCTCGCGGCCGCGCGACATCAGGAGGACCTGGTCACAGGACTCGACCTCCTCCATGAAATGGGTGGTGACGACGATGGTCATGCCGCGCGCGGCGAAGGCCGAGATGCGGGCCCAGAATTCGCGTCGGGCCAGCGGGTCGGCGCCCGAGGTCGGCTCGTCGAGGAAGAGGATCTCCGGCTCGTGGAGGACCGCCGCGGCCATCGACAGCCGACGCTGGAAACCGGCGGGGATCTTGCCGGCGTCCTCGTCGCGCCGGGCGCGGAGATCGAACTCGTCCAGCACCTCCTCGATGCGCCGGCGCAGGCGCCGGCCGCCGAGTCCGTAGCTGCGGCCGAAGAAGCGGAGGTTCTGGACGATGGTCAGGTGCGGGTAGAGCGAGAAGGCCTGGGCCATGTAGCCGAGGCCCGCGCGAGCACGGCCCGGGGCTCGCCGGAGGTCGCGGCCGGCGACCCGGATCTCGCCGTCGCTGGCCGGCAGGAGACCGCAGAGCATGCGGAAGGTGGTGGTCTTGCCGGCTCCATTCGGGCCGAGCAGGCCGAAGATCTCGCCGCGCCGGACGGTGAAGGAGATGGCGCTCACCGCGACGAAGTCGCCGAAGCGCTTGCCCAGGCCCTCGACCGCGATCATCGCCTCGTCCGCGGCGCTCGCGAGCCCTGCGATCGGCGTGGCCGCGCCGGCCCGGTCCGGCCGGCTCTCCTGCATGGCCATGAAGGCGTCCTCGAAGGTGGGCTCGACCACCGCGCTGGACGCCACCTCGGGGAGGCCCTCGATCAGCCGGTCGACGGCCGCGGTCTCCTGGTCCAGGAGGCAGCGCAACCGGCCCTTGCGGATCGAGCAGTCGCGGACCTCCGGCAGTTCCTCGAGCCGCGCCTGCAGGACGCGGGGCGGGCAGCCGGGCCTCGGCTCGACCAGGCGCACCCGCCCGGCGACCCGATGCCGCAGGGTGGCCGGTTCGGCGCAGGCCACGACCCGGCCGCGGTCGAGCACGAGGACCTCGGCGCAGCGATCGGCCTCGTCGAGGTAGGCGGTGGCGATCACCACGCCGATGCCCTCCGCGGCGACCAGACGATCGAGGATCCGCCAGAGGTCGCGACGCGATACCGGATCGACGCCGACGGTCGGCTCGTCGAGCAGGAGCAGGCGGGGGCGGACCAGGAGGGAGCAGGCGAGGCCGAGCTTCTGCTTCATGCCGCCCGAGAGCCGACCGGCGCGGCGGGCCCGGAAGTCGCCGAGGTCGGTCAGCTCGAGGAGTTCGGCGAAGCGCTCGGCCCGCTCGTGGAAGGGCAGGCCCTGGAGGTCGGCGAAGAGGTCGAGGTTCTCGGCCACGCCGAGGTCCTCGTAGAGGCCGAAGCGCTGGGGCATGTAGCCGATCCGGGCCGTCCCCGCGCGCGCGGCGGCTCCCGGGGCCGCGCCGAGGACGCGGATGCTGCCCGCGTGGGGCTTCAGGAGCCCGGCGGCGACGCGAAGCAGCGTGGTCTTCCCGGCGCCATCGGGTCCGACGATGCCGGTGATCCGACCCGCGCGCGCCCGGAAGTCGACGCCGTCGAGCGCGGGTGCCGACCGGCCCGCGAAGCTCCGGGAAAGGGCCGTGGCCTCGAGCAGGATCTCGGCCCGAGGCTCGGCCGCGATCGTCTCGCCTTCCTGACCGGGGTCTCGTTCCATGCCCGCGACCTTCCTCAATCCAGAAGGACCGAGACCGGCATGCCCAGGCGCAGGCCGTTCTCCGGGTCGTCGACCCAGACGCGGATCTCGTAGACCAGGCGCGTGCGCAGCTCCTCGGTCTCGATCGTCCTGGGGGTGAATTCGGCGACCGGGGAGACGAAGCCCACGGTGCCCCTGAACGCGCGATCGGGCCAGGCATCGGCCCGGACCGAGACCTCGAGGCCCTCGTGGACGCGGCCGAGCCGCGGCTCCTCGACGTAGGCCCGGATCCACTTGCGGGCGGTCACCGCGATCGTGAAGGCCGTGCGCCCGGCCGCGGCCATCTCGCCGGGCTCGACGTTGCGGCTGCGCAGGACGCCGGCACAGGGCGAGCGGAGCTCGTGGTCGGCGAGGCGCTTCTCGAGCAGCCGGATGCGGGCCTCGAGTGCCGCGAGGTCGGCATGCGCGGCCGCGCGGTCCTCTTCGCGAGGGCCCTCGCGGATCAGGTCGAGGGCGAGTTCGCGGACGCGGACCTCCTCGACGGCGACCTCGAGCGTCGCCTTGGCGGCATCGAGGTCGCGCCGGCTGCTGGCGCCGCTCGGGGCCGCGCCGGCGAAACGCTCGTGGTCGCGTCGGGCTCGGGCCTCCTGCGCGCGGGCCGCGGCCAGCTGCGCCTCGGCCTGGGCGATCTCCTGTTCGCGGCTGCCCCGGTCGAGCTTGCGGATGAGCTCGGTCTGGGCGTCGCGTCGGGCCCGCGCCTCGTCGATCTCGGCCTTGATCCGGTCGGTGCGTAGCCGGGCGAGGACCTGGCCCTCGGTCACGAGGTCGCCCTCGTCGACCAGCACCTCGGCGACGATCTCACGCTCCAGGAACTCCAGCCGCGCGTCCCGGATCTCCACCGTGCCGGAGAGGCGCGCGGCATCGACCTGCCGCTCGGTCGGGAAGGGCAGATGGATCAGCCCGCGACGCTGGAGCTGGTGAACGGTGACCGCGACGCCGGCCAGGACGAGGAGGAAGACGAGTCGCTTCATCGGCGGAGTTCTCGCAACCGGGGGCGCTCGCGCCGGTCGCCGGGATCGGGTCGGCCGGGGCTGGCGCCTGCAATCATACGTTTGTATTATTCTCTCGACCTGTCCTTGCCCAGAGCCCGTCGGAAAGAGACCGATGAATTCGTCCGAGCGCCGCGAGTCGAGGAAGAAGGATGCCGCCGGAGCGGCGGACTCCACCCGCACCCGTCTGATCATGGCCGCGGGCGAGGCCTTCGCCGAGCACGGCTACCGGGGCGCGAATCTGCGCGCGATCTGCGCCGCCGCGCGGGCCAACCTCGGCGCCGTCCGCTACTACTTCGGCGGCAAGATGGAACTCTATCGCGAGACCCTGCTCGATGCCGTCCGCGGCGTCATCGCCGACGAGGCCGACGAGCTGCGCCGCCAGGGTTCCGATCCGGAGGAGGATCTGCGCCGCTGGATCGAGGTCTTCCTCCGCGTCGTGCTCTACCGCCGGGCCCGACACCCCTATCTCTCGCGGCTCTTCGCCATGGAACTCGCCCATCCCACCGGCGTCATCGACGATCTGGTGGGGGTGGCGATCGGTCCGGCCCGCGACGGCCTGCGGCAGATCATCGCCCGGCTCACCGGCCGCGGCCCGCGTGAGCGGGCGGTCGCCGAGCGCGCCAACATGATCGCCTTCCTCTGCGTCCAGTTCGAGGTCCTGAGGCCGCTGGTGAATCGCCTCGGTCCGCGCGCTCCGGAATCGATGGCGGAGGTGCGCGCGCTGGGCCGGAGGATCCACGCCTTCGTGCGGGCCGGTCTGGTCGCCGATGGCGCGACCGTGCCCTGAGCTTCCGCGTCGCCTTCCGTCCGCCGGGCCACGGGAGTAGCCTGGAGACGGAGGTGGACATGCCACACGAGGATCTCAAACCGGTGATGAACCGCGCCAAGGAGCTGGCGCGGATCTCGGGTCTCGGCCACGTCGGCCTGGCGCACCTGGCGCTGGCCCTGTTCGAGCAGGTCGATGGCGAGCTGCGGCGGGTCCTGGTCGAGGACTGCCGCCTCGATCTCGACACCCTGGTCGCGCGCCTCCGCGCCGCCATGCCGCGGACCGAAGGCGCCGAGGACCGTGCCGGCCTCGCCTTCTCGCCCGAGCTGCAGGTGCTGCTCGAGGACCTGATCGCGCTGCGCGCCCGGACCGGCTCCGATCACTTCGGGATGGAGCTGCTCGCCGCCGCGCTCTTCCGCGGTCACGAGGGCGCCTGGCGGGTGTTCCTGGAGACCTCCGGCATCGACGCGGCGGCGGTGGCCGAGCTGGTGCTCGAACGCGGATCGGAACTCCTGCAGCTGCCGCTGCACCAGGTCGACGTCTTCTGCGAGCGGGTCTTCGGTGGCAATCCGGCCGCGGTCGTCCGCCTCGAGTCCTGGCTGACCAAGGACCTGATGCAGGCGATCGCCGCCGAGAACAACCTCTCCGAGACCGTCTTCTGCGTCCGCGAGGGCCACGACTTCCGCCTGCGCTGGTTCACGCCGTTGGCCGAGGTCGACTTCTGCGGCCACGCGACCCTGGGCTGCGCGCGCATCCTCTTCGACGAGGGCGAGGGCGAGGGCGATCAGATCCGCTTCCACTCGGCCGCCGGGCCGCTGACGGTGACCCGCGAGGGCGACCGCCTGGTCCTCGATGGACCCTGCTTTCCGGTCCGTCCCGAGGAACCGACCGCCGATCTCGCCGAGCTGGTCGGCCTGCCGGTCGTCGCCGCCTTCGTCGGCGGCGGGGACCTGATCCTGGAGGTCGAGGACGAGGCGGCGGTCCGCAGGGCCCGGCCCCGACTCGACCGGATCGCCGCCCTCGAGCATCGCGCCGTGGCGGTCACGGCGAGGGGCCTGGAGGCCGACTTCGTGTCGCGTTTCTTCGCCCCGCGCGTGGGCGTCCCCGAGGACCCCGCCACCGGCTCCCTTCACTGCGTGCTGGCGCCCTTCTGGGGCGAGCGGCTCGGCAGGCGGGAGCTGCGCGCCCTCCAGCTCTCGGCGCGGGGCGGCGAGATGATCTGCCGTTTGCGCGACGACCGGGTCGAGCTGGTCGCCGGCACGCGCCGCTACCTCAGCGGGCGCATCCGCGTGCCGCGCCGGCTCTGATCAGTCGTCGCTCCGGTCGGGGATGACCCCGATCGGCGCCCGCAGCCAGCGCAGGATCTCGCCCAGCCTGGGGGGCTTGCCGGTCATCAGGATGCCGATGCGGAAGATCTTCGCGGCGGCCCAGAAGACCAGCAGGATGGTCACCAGCAGGATGATCGTCGTGCACACGTAGTCCATCAGCGGCGGCGGACCGGCCGCGCGGTTCATCATCACGAAGGGCGTGAGGGTCGGGACGTAGCTCAGCACCCGCGCCAGCGTGGAGTTCGGGTCGTTGACCACCGGGAACATGGCGAAGAGGGGCAGCATCAGCATGACGCTGACCGGCATCATCAGGTTCTGCGCCTCCTTCAGGCTGTTGCAGACCGAACCCAGGCCGACCAGGATGCCGGCGTAGAGCAGGTAGCCGAGCAGGAAGTAGACCACGAAGCCGAGGATGTAGCGGGGGTTGGCCAGAAGGGGCGCGAGATCGAAGGGCGGCGCGATGCCGAAGAGCGGCAGGCCGACCTTGACCACGAGGAAGAAGAAGACCAGCCAGGAGAGCACCACGGTCAAGCCGGTGGCCGCGATGCCGCCGATCTTGCCGCTCATGAGCTGCAGCGGCGAGACCGAGGACAGGAGCACCTCGATGGTGCGGTTCGACTTCTCCTCGATGGTGTTGGTGAGCAGCATCTGCGCCACCATGAAGACCGAGATCCAGAGCAGGTAGACGAAGGCCATCGGCAGGAACTGGCTGGCCTTGTCGCGGCTTCCGGCCTCGCGCGCCTGCCCGGTCTCGTCGGTGATCGTCTCGGTGAAGACCAGGGGCTTCTGGATCTTGCGGACGACGTCCTCGCGGATCTTCTCGGTCTCGAACCGGCGCGACTGGACCACGTCGTTGACGTGCTTCTGGAACCAGTTGCGCAGGTTGCCGTCGGTCAGGTTGCGGCTGTGGTAGAGGAAGCGACCTTCGCCGGTCACCGGGTCGCCGTCGATCTCGAACCAGGCGAAGATCTCGCCCCGGGCCAGGGCCTGCTCGGCCCAGGCGGTCTCGTCCTGCGCCTCGGGCGCATGGACGTAGTCGTACTTCTGGCGGGCGAGGTCGACCGACTCGAGCCCGCGGGCGTCCTCGGCGCTGAGCCCGCGCCACCAGGCCTGGAAGGATTCGAGCTCGTGCTCGATCTGCTCGCGCTGCGCCGGTGGCAGGCTGGCCAGGGCCTCGGGATGGAGCGTCAGGGCTTCCTGGGCCCGGGCGAGGGATTCGGCGATGCCGCGGAGCTGGTCCTCCGGCACCTTGCCGAGCTCGCCGGCCAGCGTCCGGATCTGCTCCGGCCAGGCCGGGTCGTCCTCGCCGGCGGCCGCCCTGCCGCGCAGGTCGCGAAGGACGGCCTCGAGGTCGGGCAGATCGGCGTCCTCGAGGACGCGCTGGGCGAGCCAGCCGCTGCGGTCGACCACGGCGAAGCGCCGGACCTCCTTCTGACTCTCCAGGAACCTGGGCACGGCGATCGACAGGACCAGGACCAGCGGGAAGAAGAAGATGCCGATCCAGAAGGTCTTCGTGCGCAGGTTCTCGTGGTACTCGCGCAGGGCGACGAGGCATCCCTTATTCATGGCTCATCCTCTTCACCGAGCGGACGAAGATCTCGTGCAGCGAGGGCTCGCTGAGGTCGAAGCGGCGGATGCTCAGCTTGCCGACCAGCGCCGAGAGGATCGACTGCGGATCGGTGTCCGGCTCCAGGAACAGCTCGGCCGTCTTGCCGGCGTCGTTGACCCGGGCGACGCCCGGGAGCCGGCGGAGGATCTCGCCGTCACCGTCGTAGTCGATCTTGATCGACTCGCCGCCGCTTCGGCGCACCGCCGAGAGCGGGCCGTCGAGCACCTTCTTGCCCCGGTCGATCAGGAAGATGAAGTCGCAGATCTGCTCGGCCTGCTCCATGACGTGGGTCGAGAAGATCACCGTCTTGCCCTGGCGCTTCAGGTCGAGGATCAGGTCGCGCATCAGCTCGACGTTGACCGGATCGAGTCCGGAGAAGGGCTCGTCGAAGATCACCAGCTCCGGATCGTGGACGATCGAGGCCATGATCTGCACCTTCTGGCCCATGCCCTTCGACAGCGATTCGCAGCGCGTGCCGAACCAGTCGGGCAGGCCGTAGCGGTCGAGGAGCTCGCGCGCGCGGCGGCGGGCGTCGGCGCCGCTCATGCCCTTCAGGCGACCGAAGTAGGTGATGATCTCGCCGGCCCGCATCTTCTTGTACAGGCCCTTCTCCTCGGGCAGATAGCCGAGGCGGTCCTTGACCTCCTCGGCGCGCGGATGGCCGAGGATCTCGATCCGCCCCGAGTCGGGGTAGATGATGCTCATGATCATCCGGATCGTGGTCGTCTTGCCGGCGCCGTTGGGGCCGAGGAAGCCGTAGATCGCGCCCCTCGGGATGCGCAGACTGAGATCGTCGACCGCGGTGAAGGCGCCGAAACGCTTGGTCACGCCGTCGATGATCAGGCTGTAGTCGTCGTTGCCCACCTGCTGGGGTCCTCGTCGCTCGGGGAATCGATCAAGTTAGCACTCGGCCCCCCCCGCGCAAGCGAGGTCGGACCGGGCCGCCACCGCCGTCGGGCGTGCCGGCCATGGGCGATGCGTCACGACGAGCGTTTCGGTGACCGAGGAAGCGGATTTTCCGTTCAGCGACCCGCGGACCAGGTCTCCAGACCGAGCAGGATGGCCTCGGCGAGGCGGCGCCGATAGGCGGCGTTGCCGAGCCGCGCCCGCTCCTCGGCGTTGGTGACGAAACCCAGCTCGAGGAGGACGGCCGGATGGTCGTTGAGCTTCAGGACACGGTAGCCGGGCGAGTCCTTGACCCCGCGGTCCTTCACCGGCGTGACCTCGGCGAGCTTGGCCTCGATCGCGCGGGCGAGGTTGGCGGAGCCGCTGATCTTGTCGGCGCGGGCTCCGGCGCCGCGGTGCTGGGCGCGGTAGACCTCGACCCCGCGCGCGTTGCGGTTGCCGGCCGAGTTGACGTGGATCGAGACGAAGGCGTCGGGACGCGCGCGATTGGAGATGGCGGCCCGGTCATCGAGCTCGATGAAGCGGTCGTCGCGGCGGGTGTAGGTCACCTTCGCGCCCCGTTCTTCGAGCAGCCGTCCGAGCTGCAGCGCGACGTCCAGGACCACGTGCTTCTCCTTGACTCCGCCGCTGCTCGCGCCCTCGTCCTTGCCGCCGTGACCGGGGTCGATGACGAAATGCCGGCCGGCGAGTCGACCGGTGGGGAGCTTCTCGACGACCGGCGGCTCCGGTCGGGTCTCGACCTTGGCCACGGGCCGATCGAGGGCCTGGAAGTCCTTCTCCAGCGCGGCCGCGACCCAGACGCCGCCCTCGTCCTGGCGGGGCCGCTCGCTCATCAGCACCAGCTGACCGGCGAAGAAGGAGACGCGCGACTGCGGGTCGATCTGCACCTCGCAGTCGTTCCGGCTCAGACGGATGCGCCCCTCGCCGGTGGTGCCGACGCGGCGGAAGCCGTGGCGTCCCGCCAGGGCATCCAGCTCGATCCAGGCCGGATCGTCGGCGAGCGGCGAGCGGACGACGACCTCGGCCTCCGTCGGCGGCGCCTCCTCGACGCCGGCGCAGGCGCCGAACAGGGTGACGAGCAGCAGGGCCGCGGCGCGGACGACGCGGCCGGTGAGCGTGGACGACATCGGGTTCCCTCCCAGGACCGCGGCATCATAGCCGTTGACGGCGACGCAGGCTGCCCTTATCCCTGGGGCTGCCAGGAGCAACGGATCGAGTGCAGCCCGGAACACGATGACCTCGTCACTCTTCATCACCGGCGCCGGGGGTTTCCTCGGGCGTCGCTTCCTCGACCTCGCCGACCTCGGGCGCTTCCGCCGGGTCACCGCCCTGGTGCGGGCCGAGATCGCCCTGCCCGGCGGGGTCCGCGCCGTCCGGGGCGACCTGCTCGAGGACGGCGACTGGACCCGCGCGATCGAGCCGGACACGACCGTGCTCCACCTGGCCGCCCTCACCGGCAAGGCCTCGCGGGCCCGGCACCTCGAGGTCAACGACCGGGGCACGGCGCGACTGATCGAGGCGACCCGCGCCGCCAAGGCCAGTCGCTTCCTCCTGCTCAGCAGCATCGCGGTCGCCTTCCAGGACCGGCCCGGCTACCCCTACGCCGAGGCCAAGGAGGCGGCCGAGCGTCGGCTCCGGACCTCGGGCCTGGACGCCCTGATCGTCCGGCCGACCATGATCTTCGGCGCCGGCTCGCCGGTTCTGGAGGGTCTCGCCCGGCTGGCGACCCTGCCGGTGGTGCCCCTCTTCGGCGGCGGCCGGAACCGGGTCCAGCCGGTGGCCGTGGACGACCTGGCCCGACTCCTCGATCGACTCCTGGACCAGGACTTCGCCGGCCGTTGCCTCACCGTCGCCGGGACCGAGAGCATGACCATGCGGGAACTCCTGCGTCGCCTGGCCCGCGAGCGGCTCGGCCGCGAGCGACCGATGATCTCCTGGCCGCTGGCGCCGACCCGGGCGCTCCTGCGCCTGGTCGAACCGCTGCTCCGGCCGCTCCTGCCGCTCACCGCCGGCCAGCTGGCCAGCTTCGCCAACGACGTCGCGCCCGAGCCCGGCGATCCCTGCGCGCTGCTGCTCGGCGCGGCGCCGACCGAGGGAGTCGACCCGTGAGCGCCGCCGGCGATCCGGTCGCGCGCGAGGCCCGGGTCCTGGCCCGGGTCCTCGGCCACGATGGTCCGATCGATTTCCTGCTCGAACGCTATCGGCGGCTCGATGCCCGCGAGGGCCGTCCCCGGCGTCGCGATCGCCGGCTCCAGCTCGCCTTCCTGCGGGCGGGGAGCCTCGGTGCCCGCATCGCCTCGGCCTGGGCGGCGCGCTGGGATCGGCACGGGCCGCTGCGTCGGCGCGAGGTGATCATGCTGGCGCTGCTCGAGTGTCGACCCGAGACCATGGCGCGGGTGGAGCGCTGTGCCGACGGCGGCCCGCTCGCCGCCTGGCCGCGGCTCGTCCTCTGGGGTTGCGCCGAGGTCGTCTGCCTCCTGCTGGCGCTGCCGTTCTTCGCCCCGGCCCGGTTCTTCGGAGGTCGGTCGTGAGCGGCGGCGTGCTGGTGATCGGCTCCGGCGCCAGCGGCGTCGCCTTCGCGGCCCGCCTGGTGGCCGCCGGGCGGCCGGTGACCATGCTGGACGTGGGGCGGCGCGGTCCCCGGCCGGCCTTTCCGGATGCCGACCTGCCCGAGCTGAAGCGCCGGCTCGACGATCCCTTCGCCTACTTCATCGGTCCCGCGGACGAGGCCCTGATCCTGCCGGAAGAGGAGGGCGAGGAGTACTACGGCTTCCCGCCCGAGAAGGGCCACGTCTTCGCCGGCCACGAGGGCCTGCCCTGGAAGGCGCGCGGCTTCGCGCCGCTGTTCTCCTTCGCCGCCGGTGGCCTCGCCGAGGCCTGGACCGGTGGCAGCTATCCCTTCAACGAGGGCGAGCTGGCGGGCTGGCCCTTCGGCCTCGATCAGCTCCTGCCCCGGTACTCGGCGGTCGCCCGTGAGATCGGCATCACCGGCGCGGCCGACGACCTGGCCCGGATCATGCCGCTGCACGAGGGGCTGCTCGAGCCGGTCGAGCTCGACCAGCACGGACTCCGGCTGCTCGCCGCCTACGAGCGCAAGAAGGAGGCCCTGGCCGGGCTCGGCTTCGTCATGGGCCGGGCGCGCCTGGCGGTCCTCACCGAGGACCGTGGCGAGCGCCGCGCCTGCGATCGTCTCGGTCGCTGCCTCTGGGGCTGCCCGCGAGGCGCGCTCTACGTGCCCTCGCTCGGCCTCGACGCCCTGATCGGGCGGCCGGGCTTCGACTACCGGCCGGGTCACTTCGTCGAGCGCTTCGTGCCCGGGCCGGGTGGGCGCGTCGAGCGCGTCATCGCCCGCGACCAGAAGGGCCGCGAGCTGGCGATCGACTGCGACGAGCTGGTTCTGGCCGCCGGCACCCTGGCCTCCTCGCGCATCTATCTCGCCAGCCTGCGGGCCGAGGGCGCGGGCGCGGTCGAGCTGGGCGGGCTGATGGACAACCGTCAGTTCCTGATGCCCTTCGTCAACCTCGGCATGCTCGGTCGCCGCTACGAGGCGCGCAGCTACCAGTATCACCAGCTGGCGATGGGCCTCGACCTGGGTGGGCCCATGGACTACGTGCACGGCCTGGTGACCACCCTGAAGACGGCCATGCTGCATCCGGTGGTGCAGAGCCTGCCCTTCTCGATGGGCATCGCCACCCGCTTCTTCGGCGAGATGCACGCCGCGCTCGGCCTGCTCAACGTCAACTTCTCCGACTCGCCGCGACCGGAGAACCGCCTGGCCCTCGAGGACGCCGGCGATGGCGGGCCGGCGCGCCTCGTGATCGACTACCGGCCGGAGCCGGGCGAGGACGAACGCGTGGCCCGCGTCGCCGGGCGGTTCCGCAAGATCCTGCGCCTGCTCGGCGCCCTGGCGCCGAAGGGCATGAGCCACCTCCGGCCGATGGGCGCCAGCGTCCACTACGCCGGCAGCCTGCCGATGCGCGCCGAGGGGCCCGAGGACAGTCTCGATCCCGAGGGGCGGAGCCGTCGCTTCGCCAATCTCTGGGTCGTCGACGGCAGCGGCTTCCCGACCCTGCCGGCCAAGAACCTGACCTTCAGCCTGATGGCCAACGCCCGCCGGGTGGCCGAGCGGAGCTTCCTCGCGTGAGCTTCCTCCGCCGTCTCCAGGGATCCGTGCTCCTGCTGGTCGCCCTGGCGCTCCTGGTCGCCGCCTTCCGCGTGCCGACCACGCCGCAACCCGGCGGCGGGCGCTCCCTCGAGGCCTTCTGGCTGGTGGTGCTCGCCCTCGCGCTCCTGCCCCAGGTCGTCGCGCACCGGCTGGGCGGCGTGGCCGCCGGGCTCGCCTCGCTCCTGGTGCTGGCCGGCGGCGGCGCCTGCGCGCTGATCCGGCCGACCTGGCTGCATCACGTCTACCTGCGACCCCACGAGCTGGCGCGCGGCGAGGCCGCGGTCGGGCTGGCCATGCTGGCGCTCCAGGGCCTGGTCGTGGCCGTCCTGCTCGTTCGCGACCGGGCGTTGCGAGCCGCGTTGCGGGCGCGGGTCGACCGCCGGCTCCTCCTCGTGTTCGGCCTCTTCCTCCTCGTCTCCGGTGCCCATGCGACCATCGTCTATCCGCATCGGGACGAGCCCCGCTTCCTGATCTTCTTCGTCCTGCAGCTGGTCGCGGTCGCGCTGATCGCGCTGGCCGCCTTCGGCAACCTGCTCTTGCTCGGTGCTCGGCTCGACCCCGGTTTCGTGGCCCGGTTCCGGGCCGTTCTCGATCGGGCCGAGGCGGGGCAGGGCCTGCCGGGTTTCCTGCGTCGGCGCCTGCCGATCCTCGCCGCGCTGTTCGTCACCACGGTGGCCGCGCTGATCTCCTGGTTCGTGTTCGACCGCGTGCCCCACGTGCCCGACGGCCTCGCCTATCTGTTCCAGGCCAAGACCATCGCCGGCGGCAGCTTCGCCGCCCCGGCGCCACCGGTGCCCGAGGCCTTCCAGGTCTACCTGATGGACGTCCGCGGCGGGCAGTGGTACGCGGTCACCAACCCCGGCTTCCCGCTCCTCCTGGCGCTCGGGGTCAAGCTCGGCTGCGCCTGGCTGGTGAATCCGGTCCTCGGCGGCCTCACGATCCTGGCCAGTCACGCCCTGATGCGCCGCCTGCTCGATCGGCGGTGGGCCGATCTGGGCGTGATCCTCCTGGCCTGCTCGCCCTGGTTCCTCTTCCTCTCGGCCTCGCTGATGACCCACCTGGCGACCCAGTTCTTCGCCACCCTGGGCGCGGTGCTGGCGATCGACGCCCGTCGGGCCGGGCGCGCCGACCAGGGCTTCGCCAGCGGCGCGGCCTTCGGGTTCGTGTTCCTGATCCGACCGCTCGACGGCCTGCTGCTCGGCTTCGTCGGCGGCGCCATCCTCCTGGTCGGGTGGTGGCGTGAGCGGCAGCCGCGATTCGCGGTCCTCGTGGCCTTCGCCCTCGGCGCCCTGGCCGTCTCGTCCGTGCTGCTGATGTTCTCCCGGGCGCTCACCGGCCACTGGCTCGAGCCGCCGATCAACGCCTACATCGCCGAACTCTGGCCGGGGAGCACGAACCGGCTCGGTTTCGGCCCCGAGGTCGGCAATCCGCCCCAGCGCTGGGGGCCTCTCGATCCGATCCCCGGCCACGGCTGGCGCGACGTCCTGCTCAACAGCAACCAGAACCTGGCCAACCTCCAGCTGGAGCTGTTCGGCTGGCCGATCGGCTCGCTGGCGCTGCTGGCCTTCCTGGTCGCGCGCGGGCGCCTCGATCGCCTGAGCCGGCTGCTCCTGGCGCTGCTCCTCCTGCTGCTGGTCGGCTACAACCTGTACTGGTTCAGCGGCGGTCCGGACTTCGGCCCGCGTTACTGGTTCTCGATGATCCTGCCCCTGGTGATCCTCAGCCTGCGCGGCCTGGAGCGGCTCGGCCGCGAGACCGACCCGGCGCGGCTCGGCGTCGTCCTCGCCTTCCTCCTGGTCCTGATCGTGCCGGTCTTCGGCGGCTGGCGGATCTGCGGCCGCTATCTCGACTATCGGGGCTTCCACGCCGGCTACCGCCGCCTGCTGGAGGAGCATCCCGAGATCCGCGGCGGCCTCGTCTTCGTGGACAGCCCCGAGGAGATCGACTACGGCTGCGCCTTCATCCTCAACGACCCCTGGCTCGGCCGCGGCAGCACCGTCTTCGCCCGCGATCGCGGGCTGGCGGCCGATTTCGAGCTGATGCGGCGGATGAAGGACCGGCGGATCTACTGGGTCGAAGGTCCGGCCAGGAGCGCTGCCGGTGTCCGCCTGGTCCCGCCCCGCGACCGCTGAGCCCGGAGCGGATTCGGGTGAGAACCTCCCCCCGTCCTGACCCCCGCGCCACGTATCTTGAACCGGAGGCCAAGTCCCGGATCGTCGGGTCGAAGCCGGCAGTCACGCGGACGTCATGGTGAAGAGCCCAGCCGAACAAGACGAGCCCAGAAGCGGTCGGGTCCTGGCCTGGCTCTCCGGTCGCCTGCGTTCGGCGCGCGCCTGGGACCAGATCCGCGCTCGCCTGCCCGAGCGTCTGCCGCTGCCGCGCCAGCTCCTGGTCGCCCGCCTGGCGGTCGTCTGCACCATCATCGTCTTCGGCATCGCCTGCGTCGCGGTGGTCTGGCAGCTCGGTCCGCTGCGCCGCGAACTCCAGACCAAGGCCGGCGACCAGACCATCCTCATCGACCTGCGCGCGCGCATCGCCGCGGCCGCCTTCCTCGACGACGCGACCGTCCTCGACGACGAGCGCGCCCGCGTCCTCGACCAGGTCGGCCGCCTGAGCGAGTCGCGCCGCGAACACAGCTTCAATCACGACACGGTCGGCGCCGCGATCGGCGCCCTCGAGTCGCGGCGCCAGGAGGAGGGCGGGCGGGAGCGCCCGGCGGTGCTCCTGGCCGAGATCGACCAGCTGATCAAGAGCCTGCGGCAGGAGGAACTCGAGACCGCCGACCTCCTCGATACGCAGTTCGACCTCCTCACCCTCCTGGTCGTGGGCGCGCTCGTGCTGTCGACCGCGACCCTGCTGCTCATGGAGCGCACCAACCGCGCCAAGGAGAAGCTCGCCGCCCTGCACTATCGCGCGACCCACGACCACCTGAGCCAGGGCCTGAACCGGGGCGCGATCTTCCAGGTCGCCGAACGCGAGCTGGCCCGGGCGATGCGGCGCGAGCACAGCCTGGCGGTGATCCTGGTCGACCTCGACCAGTTCAAGGAGATCAACGACGGCTGGGGCCACGCCGCCGGCGACGCGGTCATCCGCGAGTGCGCCCTGCGTTTGCGCCGCAACGTCCGGATCTACGACTCGGTCGGTCGCTACGGTGGCGACGAGTTCCTGCTGGTGCTGCCCGCCGCCGACGAGGCCGAGGCCGACCGCATCGCCGCGCGCCTCGCCGGCGCCTTCCGTGAGCCCTTCGATCTCGGCGATCACCTGCACCCGGTCACCATCAGCCTCGGCGGCGCGGTCCACCATGGCGGCGAGGAGAGCCTCGACGACCTGATCGCCAGGGCCGATCGGGCACTCTATCGGACCAAGCAGGCGGGGCGGGACGGCTGGACGATCGACCGCCAGCCGCCGATTCCGCGGGCTCCGGCCCCGGAGACCCACCCGGACGAGAGCGAGATCGGGCCCCGCGAGCAGACGCGGGAAGAGGGCGTCTGAGGTTCCAACGGCGGTCCGCCTGGCGCACCGCCTCCGCGCTCGGCGGGTGCCCGGGTCGGGCCCACGACCGGGGCTCAAACCGGATCTCGCTTCGCCTTCGGTCCTCGAGTGGTAGGGTGGTCGCATCCGGTTAGGCGACCGGAGCCCATTCAGGCGAAAGAGAGAACCCATGAGAACCACGTTGACCACCCTGTTCGTCGGCCTTCTGGCCCTCGCGGTCCAGGCGCAGACGACCCTCACCGTCCCCTCGGCTTCCTACCCCACGATCCAGTCCGCGGTTTCCGCGGCGGCACCCGGCGACACGGTCGCGATCGGGCCGGGGACCTATCAGGAGCACGTCTTCTGGCTCGCCGGCGACATCAAGCTGGTCGGCGCCGGCGTCGGGCAGACCATCATCGACGGCACGAACGACGGCCCCTGCCTCCACATCGACGTGCCGCTGACCGCGGCCGCGGTGATCGAGGGCATCACCTTCCAGAACGGCTACGGCCCCCTCCTGCTGGTCGACCTGGGTCTCAACTTCTACTGGGCCGAGTGCGGCGGCGGCATCCTGATCGAGTCGAACAACGGCCCGGCGAGCCCCACCATCCGGGACTGTCGGATCACCGGCTGCTACGCCGAATTCGGCAGCGCCATCGCCTTCCTCGGCAGCCCCGGGGCGGCGCCCGTCTTCGAGCGGGTCGAGATCGACAACTGTAGCGGCGAGCTCCTGCCGCCCGCCGATCCGCCGTCCCTCATCCATGGCCGCTTCGGTCGCATGACCCTGAGCGGCTGCCGGATCCACGACAACGACGTCTACAACCTGATCCACTGGGGCGTCATCGACTCGAGCATCATTCCGAACCCGTTGCTCGAGCTCGTGCTGAACGAGGTCGAGATCGATCACAACGTCACCCGCGGCGCGATCGCGACGTTCTTCCAGAGCGGGGTACTCCACGGTTGCCGGATCCACCACAACGGCTGCCTGCCCGTCTTCCCGAACTCGTTGCCGGCGATGTTCGGCTGCTACCTCGCCGACGCGGGCAGCGGCGTCGCGCCCTTCTGCGACTTCTCCGAACTCGCGATCGAGGGCAACGTCGACTACGCCTCCTTCTTCCAGGTCGTGACCCAGGCCGGGCTGCCCGCGGGCGGCTTCCGCAACTGCAGCCTGATCCACAACCAGATGCACAACCAGGCGACCGCCCTGGTCCGGATGGGCAGCTATGAGCTGGGGAACTCGATCCTGCACGACAACCCGCGCCAGGACGGAACCGTGCCGGCCAATGCCCAGGTCGATGCGGCCAATCCCAATCCCCTCCGGAACTGCTGCCTCGACGTCGCCCAGGTCGGTTCGACCGCCTGCATCGTCGCCGACCCGCTCCTCGTCGACGGGCCCGGCGGCGACCTCAGGCTCGCGAGCGGCTCGCCCTGCCTCGACGCCGGAACGACCGCCGTGCCCGGCTACCTCCTCGGCACCGGCGTTTCGACCGACGATCTCTTCGGTCGGCCGCGAATCCGCGGAGCCCAGGTCGACATCGGCGCGATCGAAGCTCGTGAGGGCGCGGTTCACCCGGCGGCCGACGGCACGGTCGGCGCCGGGTCGGGCGGCCCCCATGACGTCCTGCTCCTGAACGGCACGACCGGCAACGCCCTGCGCGAGGTCCGGGCCGGGGTCGGCTCGAGCCTGCAGTTCACGGTCGCCCAGCCGCCGCATCTGGCCACGGCCGTCGACTTCTCGATCTTCGGCATGCTGGCGGAGGCCGAGATCGAGCAGGTGATCAACGTCCCGCTCGGGGTCGGCCCGATGAGCTTCCTGCCGGCGCCGCTCGCGCCCTACCTGCAGCCGGTCTTCTTCACCGCGGCCTCGAGCATCGGTTCGTTCAACGGGGTCGCGCCGCTGACGATGGCGTCGCCGACGCCATGGACCTCGGGCGCCTTCTCGATTCCCTTCGCCCTGGACCTTTCCTTCCAGGCCGTGCTCGAGGAGGCCCCGGGGCTCTACACCGTGAGCAACCTGGTGGTCCTGAAGGTCGACTGAGTTCGGCCGAGTACGTTGCGGGGTGGTTTCAGGCGGTGGCCGGGGCGACCCGGCTCCGCCTGAAGCCGGGGCTCCACAGGGTCCGGCGGACGCGGAAGAGGCCCTTCACGTCCTCCCAGGCGGTGGAGACGATCTTCACCCGGCTGTCGTCGTCGTCGATCCAGGTGACCGGCTCGTCCTTGATCCGGAAGCCCTGCTTCTCCGCCAGCACCAGGAGTTCGGTGTCGAAGAACCAGCCGCTGTCCTTCACCTGCGGCACCACCTTCTCGACCACCTCGCGGCTCAGCACCTTGAAGCCGCACTGGGCGTCGCTGAAGTGGGTCTGGAGGATCAGCTTGACCAGCAGGTTGTAGCTGCGCGAGATGAACTCGCGCTTCGGTCCGCGCTTCACCCGGGATTCGCGCAGGAGACGCGAGCCGGTGCCGAGGTGGTAGCCATCCTCGACGATGGCGCGGCAGATGCGCTCGAGGGCCTGGAGTTCGGTGGAGATGTCGACGTCGGTGTAGGCGACGATGTCGGCGTCGCTGTGGGTCCAGGCCTCGCGGAGCGCGCGCCCGCGACCTCGCTTGTCGAGCTGGTAGACCCGCACGTCGCTCCAGGTCTCCCCGAGCTTGCGGGCGATGTCGGCGGTGCCGTCCCTGGAGCCGTTGTCCGCCACCAGGATGCGGGCCGGATACGGGAACTCCTCGTGAAGATAGCGACGGATCTCCGTCACGCTCTTCTCGATGACGTGGGCTTCGTTCAGCGTCGGGACGACGAGTTCGACGAGCGGTCCGGTCTTCGGCATGGGGGTTCTCGGGACGGCGCTGCAGACGATATCAGCATCGAATTCCCGATGCCAAGATCACCAGCCTGGATGTTCATGCATCGGGTTCCGCGACCACCTCGACCGGCCGGGGGCGGATCGGTTCCGGCGCGCTGGTCGGCTCCGGCAGCTCGTGGCGCGCGCCGGCCCGCCACAGGAACCAGCACTTGAGCCCGGTCGCCGCCAGGATCAGGAAGGGCCAGGCCCGCCAGTGGACGACGTGGTCGGGATCGGTCACGGACTGGCGCAGGGTGTTCAGCCAGGGCAGCTGGAGCCCGTCGTGGAGGAACCGGCGCCAGCACTCGGGTACGGCGTGCCGGTCCTCGTTGGCGGTGAACCGGACCATCGCCAGCACCCAGACCGGCAACGCGCCGGCGAGGCCGAGGAGCCAGACCAGGAAGAGCGGCAGGCGCCGCAGGTGCTCGGCGACGAAGACGAAGAGCAGGGGGACGAGTGGCATCAGGTAGCGGAAGCCGGTGTTGAACTGCATCCGCGAGTACTGGTTGGCCGCCTGGAAGAGCAGGAAGGCGAGGGCGAGGGCCCAGATCGTCCGGGCCTGACCGGAGCCGAGGAGCCGACCCTCGCGACGGTAGAAGAACAGGGGCAGGAGCGCGAGCGCGAGCAGCGGCGCGAAGCTGAACATGCCGTAGTCCCAGGAGATCAGGCTGTCGCGGATGATTTCGGGGTCCGGCAAGGTCATGCCGTGCCAGCCCTGGTCGGCGTAGTTGACCAGGGGCATGTGGCTCTGCCCGGGCTGGAACCAGTCGCCGTACATGGCGTGCTGGGTCCAGCAGAGGAAGGCCACCGGGGGGATCGACCCGAGGACGTAGAAGAGGCTCTGCCCGAAGGCCCGACCGAAGCCGGCGACCCGCCAGCGCCGGACCAGCCAGCCGAGGTAGAGGACCAGGAGCGGGATGGCGCCGGCGTAGTCGAGCGCGACGCCGAGGCCGGCGCAGAAACCCGCGCCCAGAAGCCGCCAGGAGGGCAGGGCGGCGTCCGCCCTGGTCGTGGCGGTGAGCAGGAAGGTCAGGAAGACCGTCACCGTGAGGAAGACGTTGTGGTTGAGATAGGCGGCCCGGTAGAAGAGCGGCGTCGCGAAGGCGAAGAGGAAGGCCAGTCCCGTCGCCCGCCGGCGATCGACGCCGCGCGCGCGCAGGAAGGCGTACATCAGGGCGACCAGCCAGGCGCAGATCGGCGCCATGCAGAAGACGCTGGTGATCGCGGTCGCGGCCCCGAAGCGCAGCTCCAGGCCGTGATCGCGCACCAGCCGCATGAACCGGACGCGGTTGGGATACTCGCTGTCGAAGTCCGCAGGCCGGGTCTCGTCCGAGCCGGCGAGCTTCGCCTTGCTGCGGGCCTCCAGCCGGTCGAGCACCGGGCTGAACACGAAGAGCGGGATCAGGGCGGGCAGGGAGCCGGTGATCTGGTTGCCGACGTAGGCGTGCTCGACCAGCAGCTCCTCGCCGTCGGGGCCGGGGACCGTCTTCTGGTGCCAGAAGATGTCCGGATGGAAGCCCATGTACTCGTCGAGTTCGAGGTCGCCGTCCTCGAGCAGGCTGAAGGCCGGGTAGTGCTCGCGCACGACGTTGGTGGCGAAGTGGACCGTGTAGACGGCCCAGCAGATCAGGAAGATGCGGAGCTTGCGGGAGGCCAGGAACTTCATTCGGGTCCTCGTGCTGCGTCGGCGCCGATCTTAACCGATCGTTCCGCGGGGTCGCAGAGCGGGGAGCCTGAATGAAGATGCGTGGTGGCTGGCAGGGGCGGGGATACCCTCACGGCGACCGCCGCGCTATCCTCTTGGCGATGTTCCCGCCACCCTCGCTTTCCGGTCGTCGTCTGCTCGTGCTCGGCGCCACCGGCTTCATCGGCCGCTGGGTCGCCCGCGTGGCGCGGAGCGCCGGCGCCACCACCGTCCTCCAGGCCCGGTCGGCCGCGGCCCTGGCCGCCCTGCGGTCGCGCTGGGAACTCGAGGGTGAGGAGCGCATCGTCGACCTGGCCCGCGCGGGCAGCGCGGCGACCGTTCTCGCCGGCGAGACCTTCGACCTGGTGGTCAACCTCGTCGGCTATGGAGTCGATCGTTCGGAACGGGACGAGGGACTGGCGCGACGCCTCAACGAGGAGTTTCCGGTCGAGCTGGCCGCCGCGATGGGGCGCGCGGGGCGCCTCGTCCACGTCGGCTCGGCGCTGGAGTACGGCGAGGTCGGGGGCGATCTCGACGAGGAGGGCCCGCATCGGGCGACCACCCTCTACGGCCGGAGCAAGCTGGCCGCGACCCGCGCGCTCTCGAAGCTGCGGGAACGGGAGGGCCACGACTGTTTGACGGCGAGGCTGTTCACGGTCTATGGTCCCGGCGAGCACGAGGGCCGGCTCCTCCCCGCCCTGGTCGCCGCGGCCCGGGCCGGGCGCTCGATCGATCTGAGCGCCGGTCTTCAGCGCCGCGACTTCTGCCAGGTCGAGGAGGTCGCGCGGGTCCTGCTCGCGCTCGGAGTCGCGGAGCGGCCGGCGGGCGGCGTGATCAACGTCGCGCGCGGCCGGCTCGAGAGCGTGCGCGAGTTCTGCCGGACCGCCGCCGGCCTCCTGGGCCTGGCGGCCGAGGATCTCCGCTTCGGCGCCCTGCCGCAGCGCGCGGAGGAGATGGAGCATGACCCGGTCAGCACCAGGCGCCTGGAGGCGACCCTGGGCGGCCGGCCGGAGCTGCCGCTGGAGGAGGGTCTCCGGCGCAGTCTCGAGTTCAACGAGGAGTTGACGTGAGCGACGCGAGTCCCAGCCATCATCATCGGCGATCGAGCTGCCGCGGCTGCGCCGGCCGCGCGCCGGTCGCCGTGCTCGACCTCGGTCTCCAGCCGCCGGCCAACGCGCTCCTCGCCGGCGAGGCGGACTTCGCCGGTGAACGGCGCTTTCCCCTCGAGCTCTTCTTCTGCCCGGACTGCGGCCTGGTGCAGCTCCTCGACGTCGTCGACCCCGAGCTGCTCTTCGGCCACTACCTCTACCTGACCGGCATGTCGGACACGATGCGGGCCCATTTCGACGCCTACGCCGGCCAGATCTGCGCCGATCACGGCCTGGGCGCCGACGACCTGGTGGTCGACATCGCCTCGAACGACGGCAGCCTGCTCGCCGCCTTCAAGGCGCGGGGGACCAGGGTGCTCGGCGTCGAACCCGCGGCCAACGTGGCCGCGATCGCCAACGAGCGTGGCATCGACACCGTGGCCCGCTTCTTCGACGAGACCGTCGCCGCCGAGCTGCGCGCGGAGCGCGGGCCGGCCGCGGTCGCGACCGCCAACAACGTGCTCGCGCACGTCGACGACCCGCGCGCCTTCCTCGCCGGCATGCGCCGGCTGGTGGAGCCGGAGGGCATCGTGGTGGTCGAGGCGCCGGAACTGCGCCATCTGCTCGATCGCCTCGAGTACGACACCATCTACCACGAGCACCTGAGCTACTTCTCGGTCGCCGCCCTGGCCCGGATCTTCGCCGGCGCCGGCCTCGGTCTCGAGCGGGTCATCGACCAGCCGGTCCACGGCGGCACCATCCGCCTGATTGCCCGGCCCGGGCGCGAGCACGCGCCCGAGGTCCTGGCCCGGATCGCCGCCGAACGGGCGGCCGGCCTGCTCGATCTCGATCGTTACCGCCGCTTCGCCGCCGACGTGGCCGCGAACCGCGAGGCCCTGTGCGCGTTGCTGCTCGAGGCCCGGCTCGAGGGCAAGGTGGTCGCCGCCTACGGCGCGCCCGCCAAGGGCAACACCCTGCTCAACTACTGCGGCATCGGCCCGGAGCTCTGCGCCTTCACGGTGGATAGAAACCCGCTCAAGGCCGGGCGCTTCCTGCCCGGCAGCCACGTTCCCTGCCTGGAGGTCGACCAGCTCCTGGAGCGGATGCCCGACTATGTCATGATTCTGCCCTGGAATCTGGCCGAAGAGATCATGGACCAGCAGGCCGAGTACCGGCGGCGCGGCGGGCGCTTCCTGGTGCCGATCCCCCAACCGAGAGTCCTTGCATGAAGCTCAAGGAGGAACAGGTCGTCATCCTCTGCGGCGGCGAAGGCACGCGCCTCCGCCAGGAGACCGAGTTCAAGCCCAAGGCCCTGGTCGAGATCGGCGGCCGGCCGATCCTCTGGCACCTGATGCGCAGCTACCATCACTGGGGCTACCGGCGCTTCGTGCTCTGCCTCGGCTACAAGGGGGAGATGATCAAGGACTACTTCCTCGACTACCGTTGGCGCGACTTCGACTTCGTCCTCGATCTGAAGACCGGTGATCGCAAGCGCATCCGCAGCGAACGGGACGAGGTCGAGGACTGGGAGATCAGCTTCGTCGAGACCGGCGCCACCACCCAGACCGGCGCCCGGCTCTCGCGCGCGCGGCACGCGATCGACGGCGAGACCTTCCTGTTCAACTACTGCGACGGCCTCTCCGACATCGATCTCGACGCGCTGGTCGCCTTCCATCGCGCCAAGGGCAAGGTGGCGACCCTGACCGGCTTCCATCCTCGGTCGCGCTTCGGCATCGTCCGGGCCGCCGGCGACGGCATCGTCGACTACTTCGTCGAGAAGCCGGTCATGGCCGAGATGACCAGCGGCGGTTTCTTCGTCATGAACCGGCGGATCTTCGACTACGTCGGCGACGAGCTCGACTGCATCCTCGAGACCGGCCCCATGGAGCGGCTGGCCGGCGATCGCGAGCTGGCCCTCTACCAGCACGACGGCTTCTGGTACTCGATGGACACCTACAAGGAGGCGCTGGCCCTGAACCGCATGTGGGACGAGGGCAAGGCGCCCTGGAAGGTCTGGTGATGTTCGACTGGCGTGATCAATCCGTGTTCGTCACCGGCGCGACCGGCCTCCTCGGCTCGACCCTGGTGGCCGAGCTCCTCGCCCGCGGCGCGAAGCCCGTGGTCCTGGTCCGCGACTGGGTTCCGGACAGCGAGCTGGTGCGTTCCGGCGGCCTCGGCCGCTGCACCGTCGTCCGCGGCGAGCTCGGCGACCTCGAGCTGCTCGTGCGCGCGCTCAACGAGCACGAGGTGGCCAGCGTCTTCCATCTCGGCGCGCAGACCATCGTCGGCACCGCCAACCGGTCGCCGCTTTCCACCTTCGAGTCGAACGTGCGCGGCACCTGGAACCTGCTCGAGGCCGCGATGCGGGCCGGCGGGCTGGTGCGGCGGATCGTCGTCGCCTCGAGCGACAAGGCCTACGGCGAGCACGATCGGCTGCCCTACACCGAGGACGCGCCGCTGCAGGGGCGCTTCCCCTACGACGTGTCCAAGTCCTGCGCCGACCTGATCTCGATCAGCTACGCCCGGAGCTACGGCCTGCCGGTGGCGATCACCCGCTGCGGCAACCTCTTCGGCGGCGGCGATCTCAACTTCAACCGGCTGATCCCCGGGACGATCGTCTCGGCCCTGCGCGGCGAGCGCCCGGTGATCCGCAGCGACGGTCGCTACATCCGCGACTACTTCTACGTGCGCGACGCCGCCGAGGCCTACCTCCGGCTCGCCGAGGCGATGCCTCACGTCGACGTCTGCGGCCGCGCCTTCAACTTCGGCAACGAGGAGCCGCTCGACGTGCTCCAGGTGGTCGGTCGCATCCTCGCCCTGATGGGGCGAACGGAGCTGCAGCCGATGATCCTGAACGAGGCCTCACGCGAGATCCGGCGCCAGTACCTCGACTGCCGGCGCGCCCGCGACGTCCTCGGCTGGCGGCCGCGCTTCAGCCTGGACGAGGGCCTGATCGCGGCCATCGACTGGTATCGCGACCACCTGGACACCGGAACGGCGTCGTGATCGAAGCCCCTGGCCCCGACATCGCCCTGGTGATGCCGGCCTACAACGCCGCGCGCCATCTCGACCGCTCGCTCGGACGGGTCATGGCCCAGGAGGGACTGGCCGAGGTCCTGGTCGTCGATCCCGGCTCCGACGACGGCACGCCGGAGCTGGCCGAGAAGCTGGGCGCCCGCGTCCTCCGGCTCGGCCACCGGGCCGGGCCCGCGGAGGCGCGCAACGCCGGCGTGGCCCAGGTCCGGTCACCGGTCGTCCTCTTCGTCGATTCCGACTGCGTCGTGGCCGACGACGTGGTCGAACGCGTGCGCGCCGCCTTCCGCGACGAGACGCTGGCGACGCTCACCGGCTCGTACTGCGATGAGCCGCCGGAGCGCAACTTCTTCTCGCTCTACATGAATCTGCGCCACCACCACACCCACCAGATCGCCCGGCGCGAGAACGCCACCTTCTGGGCCGGCTGCGGCGCGGTGCGCCGGAGCTTCTTCGAGGCCGTGGGCGGCTTCGACGCCGAGCGCTTCCCGCGGCCGATGGTGGAGGACATCGAGCTGGGTCTCAGGCTGCGCGAACTGGGGGCCACCCGACTCGACCCCGAGTTGCAGGTGACCCACCTCAAGCACTGGAGCATGCTGGACGTGATCCGTACCGACGTCCTCTGCCGCGCCCTGCCCTGGTCGAAGCTGATCGTCGAGGGCGAGGGACCGCCCGACGACCTGAACCTCAGGCTGTCGCAGCGGCTGGCGGCGGCGCTGGCGCCCCTCGTCCTGCTGGCCCTGCTCGCCCTGTCGCCGATCGCGGTCGTCGACGCGCGCTGGCTGGTGTTGCCCTTCCTGGTGATCGCGCTCTCGGTGGTCCTGAACGGCGGGCTCCTGGCCTTCTTCCTGCAGCGCCGCGGGCCGCTCTTCGCCCTCGGCGCCTTCGTCTTCCATCAGATCCATCTCCTCTACAGTGCCGCGACCTACGCGCTGGTGGCGCTCTTCTACCGGCCGAAGAGGAAGGAGTCCCTGGCATGAGCCGGATCGCGATCCTCGGCGGTGGCCCCGCGGGCTGCGGCGCCGCCTACAAGCTGCGCGCGGAGAACAAGGCGGAGGTCGTCCTCTTCGAGCGCAACGACCGGCTCGGCGGCAACGCCGGCAGCTTCGAGCGTGGCGGGCACGTCCTCGACTACGGCAGTCACCGTCTGCATCCGTCCTGCGCCGAGGAGGTGATGCGGGACATCGAGAGTCTCCTCGGTGCCGACCTGCTCGATCGCCCGCGGCATGGTCGCATCCGGCTGCTCGGCAAGTGGGTCCACTTCCCGCTGAAGCCGGTCGATCTGCTCTTCCATCTCGACAAGCGCTTCACCATCGGCACCTTCCGCGACATGTTCCGGAAGGTCCTGCCGGGACGTAAGGACGAGGGCGCGACCTTCGCCTCGGTGCTGGAGGCGAATCTCGGCCCGACCATCTGCGAGCATTTCTACTTCCCCTACGCCCGCAAGATCTGGGGCCTCGAACCGGAGGCGATGGGGGCGATCCAGGCCAGGCGTCGTGTGGCCTCCGGCTCCTTCGCCAAGCTGATCCGGAAGATCCTCGGTCAGGTCCCCGGCCTGAGGCCCAAGGGAGCCGGCCGCTTCTTCTACCCGCGTGGCGGCTTCGGTCAGATCAGCGAGGCCTACGCCGCCCGGGCGGCGGAGCTCGGCGCCGAGATCCGTCTGGCGACCGAGGTCGTCGGGCTCGAGCGGCTCCCCGCCGGCTGGCGCGTCCGGTCCCGACGGGACGGTGAGGAGCGGGTCGAGGACTTCGATCGCCTCTGGTCGACGATCCCGCTCACCATCCTCGGCCGCCTGATGGGGGAGGGCCTGCCGGACGAGGTCGAGACGGCGCTGGGCTCGCTCGACTACCGCGCGATGATCCTCGTCTATCTCGAACTCGACCAGGAGCGGTTCACCGAGTTCGACGCCCACTACTTCCCGGGCGCCGAGCTGACCATGACGCGGATGTCGGAACCGAAGAACTACGCGGTGAGGACGAAGCCCGAGAACCGCACGGTGCTCTGCGCCGAGGTCCCCTGCGACCGCGGGGACGAGCTCTGGAACGCGAGCGACGAGGAGCTGGGGCGGAGGATCGCGCGCGACCTCGAGCTGACCGAGCTGCCGCTCGCGCGCCCGCCGGTGGCGGTCTTCAGCGCCCGCCTGCCGCAGGCCTATCCGATCTACCAGCTCGGCTGGGAACCCTGGTTCGAGGCCCTCGATCACTGGGCGCGGTCGCTGCCGCGTTTCCTCTCCTACGGCCGCCAGGGTCTCTTCGCCCACGACAACACCCACCACGCGCTGGCCATGGCCTACGCCGCGGTGAGCTGCCTCGACGGCGAGGCCTTCGACGAGGGCCGTTGGGCCGAGTATCGCGACGACTTCAGCCACCACGTGGTGGAGGACTGAAGCCCTGGCCGGACCTCCCGCTCAGGGCATGTGGGTGAAGCTCCAGAGCAGGAACGCCAGGTGGGCGAGGACGGCGAGGATGGTCATCGTGATGATCCACCCGATCAGGCGTCGCGACCGTCGCCGCTCGCCCCTGGGGCCCTTGCCCGCGCTCGCGCCGCCGGTCATCCGGCCCCTCCCGACTCGTGGTCTCCAGGGACCAGGACCGGGCCCGTCCGGAGGGACGGAGCCGGCCGCCGTCGGATCGGCCCGAGCGGAGAAGATCGCCTGGCCTTTCCCGGCGAGCTGTTATCCTCCGGCATGAGCCTCCTCGACCGGCACCAGCGACCCCTGCGGAATCTCCGGCTCAGCGTCATCGATCGCTGCAACCTCCGCTGCAACTACTGCATGCCGGAGGAGGACTACGACTGGTTCCCCTACGGGGAGATCCTGCGCTTCGGCCAGATGGCCAGCATCGTCGACGCCTTCATCCTGCTCGGCGTCGACAAGGTCCGGTTGACCGGCGGCGAGCCGCTCCTGCGCCGCGAGCTCGAGCGCCTGGTCGCCATGCTCGCCGCCCGGGAGGGGATCAAGGACCTGGCGCTGACCACCAACGGCATCCTGCTGGAGGGCAAGATCGAGGCCCTGCGCGACGCCGGTCTCGGCCGGATCACGGTCAGCCTCGACACCCTCGATCGCGGCCGCTTCGAGGCCCTGACCCGGCGTGACGAACTCGACCGCGTCCTCGCCGGCATCCGCGCGGTCGAGCGCGCCGGCATGACCCGGGGTTTCAAGCTCGACACCGTGCTGATGCGAGGGGTCAACGACGACGAGATGGTGCCGCTGCTCGACTTCGCCGAGGAGGCCTCGGCCGAGCTCCGCTTCATCGAGTACATGGACGTCGGCGGCGCGACGACCTGGTCGGCCGACAAGGTCGTTTCGCGCTGGGAGATGCTGGAGCGCCTGCGCGCGCGCTTCGGCGCCATCGAGGCCCTGGTCGAGAACGACTCGGCGCCGGCCGATCGCTACCGGCTGCCGGACGGCCGCGTCTTCGGGATCATCTCCTCGACCACCCAGCCCTTCTGCGGCGGCTGCGACCGCAGCCGTCTCACCGCCGACGGGCGCTGGTTCCTCTGCCTCTACGCCCACGAGGGCATCGACCTGAAGACGCCCTTCCGCGCGGGCGCCAGCGTCGAGGAGCTGGCGGCCATCATCCGCTCGGGCTGGGAGGCGCGCGCGGATCGCGGCGCCGAGCAGCGCCTGGCCCTCGCCGACACCCGCCGCGCCCTCGCCGACCAGGAGGCGCTGAAGAAGAACCCGCACCTCCAGATGCACCGCCGCGGCGGCTGAGCCGGCCCGACTTCGCCTTCCTGGACCGCGCAGCGCCGGCTGCGCAAAGGGGTACCGGTGACGTTTCAAGGGCAGAAGCTGCGGAGCAGGCGCTCCGCGGTCCTGTCGAGCGGGCGCTCGGCGGCCCCGGGGACGGCGGGGCCTACTTCCAACCGAAGTCCTTCGGGTCGTAGGGGACCATCTTCTGCGGGAAGCGGCGCAGGAGCGCGAGCGCGCGGTTGATCAGCGTGTCCTCGTTCCGGGCCAGGTCCTTGGGGTCGAGCGGCAGGATCTCCTGGGGCAGGACGCCGAGGCCCTCGATGCCGCGACCCTGGTTGAAGCGCAGCATGTTGGAGTGGGTCGAGACGTAGAGGCCGAAGCGGCCCGAGGGCAGCTCGATCGTCGTCTTCTGCGAGCTCATGCCGGCGGTCGGACTCTCGCCGATCAGGTAGGCCCGTCCATCCTCCATGAACATCCCGGCGCCGGTCTCGCCGGCGCTGACCGTCGTGCCGTCGACGATCACCACGATCGGGCCGCCGTAGCGCTTCGGGCCCTGGCCCCGGTAGCGCTTCACGAAGCGCAGCTCCTTGTCCTCGGGGATGAAGCGGCCCATGAAGGCCTCGTGGTCGAAGCCGCCGCCGGTGTTGTTGCGGTAGTCGAGCACCAGGCCCCGGGTCGTGTCGGCCAGCTCGGCGAGAGCTTCGTCCAGCTCGTCGACGACGCTGCCCGGCGAGCGACGGACGTGGACGTAGGCGAGGCCCTTGTCGAGCCGGGTCCAGCGGACGTTGCCCTCCTTCGAGACCCGGACCGCCTTCGGATCGCCGGGATAGGCGACCGGCCCCTCGGGCACCTGACGGGTCCGGGCGACGAAGCGCAGGGTCTTCGTGGTCTTCTTGCCCTTGGGAGTCTTGAACTGGATCTCCCAGGCCGCGCCCTCGCGATCGATCATGCCGCGCTGCAAGGCGAAGAACTCGGCGTGCTGGTCGCTGGAGAAGCTCATGAGGTCGCGGAAGGTCGCGATGCGCCCGGCGAGCCAGTCCTCGACCTTCTTGCCGTCGACCTCGAGGACCTCCCAGCCGTTCTCGATTCCGAGGTCGCGGGCGCCGGCGAAGACGCCGCGGACGTAGATGCCCTTCCTGGCGCGACCGAGCAGGAGGCCGGAGCCGGTGTAGGGCGGGCCCTCGTCGGGCCACTCGAGGCCCTTCGCCGCGCCCAGCGGCCTGACCTCGGCGTGGCCGTCCCGGAGGCGGGCGAGGAGGCGGACGAGCAGGCGCCAGTGCTCGGCGTCGCTGGTCACCTTCCGGACCTCGCTGCGGAACTCGGCGCCGACACCCGGCCAGTCGATCTTCTTGCTCTCGATCAGGGGGCGGGCGACCTCGGCGATCCGATCGATGGCGACGTCGACGTCCTTGATCCAGATCTCCTGCTGGCCCCGGAGCGAGAGGCCGAGGAGCAGCAGGGCGAGGAACATGGTGGTGAGGGCTCTCATGGCCCGATCCTGGGCCGGGGGCCGGAAGGGGTCAAGACGAAAGGAGGCCCGCGCGGGGACGCGCGGGCCTCGTGCCCAGGTCGGCTCCGGGATCAGAAGCGGATGCTGATGCCGTAGCGCGGGCCGCAGTCGTAGCTGCGGTAGTAGCGCGGCGCCTGGTAGTAGCGGCGCTCGTAGTAGCGCGGGCCGCAGTCGTAGTCGCCGTAGTAGCGGCGCTCGTAGTAGCGCGGCGCGCAGTCCCAGCGGCGGCGATCGTAGCGGTAGTCCTGCCGGTAGTGGCGGTCATGGCCGCCATGGCGATAGTAACGCTGGGCGGCCGCCTGGTTGTCGGCGGCCGAGAGGCCCAGGAACAGGGCCGAGAAGACCAGGGGGAGCAACAACTTGCGCATGCGGAACCTCCGTCCGGGGTCCCGCTCCATCCACGGTGATAACTACGGAGCCGGGGCCCGGATTCCAGCTTTTTCTCCAGGCCGGTCTGCGCTCAGGAGTTCCGTGCGGCGAGGTTGTAGAACAGGCAGATGCTGCGGCCGATGGCGAAGCCGACCACGAAGGCGTAGGCGAAGCCGATGAAGGCGCCGCCGTAGGTGACGCTGTAGCCCGGGAAGTAGTTGCAGAGCAGACCGAGGTGTTGGCCGACGTCCTCGCCGCCCTTGGCCACCAGGAAGATGGTCGCGAACAGGAGGCCGAAACCGCAGAGCATGCCGAGGGCGATGCCCCAGGCCTTGCCGTTCAGCCGGTTCACGTAGGTCGCCAGCGCTGCCTTGTCCTCGTCCTTCATGCCCAGAGCTCAGCCTTCAGATGTGATCGAGAAAGTCCCGGTTGGCCCGGAGATTGGCCTTCGCCCGGATCACGATGATCCAGATGGCGACGAAGAAGTTGCGTAGCGCGGCGGTGACGAAACCGAAGACGAAGCCGGTCCACATCGCCCAGAACATGCCGATCAGGAGACCGACGAAGGTCTCGGGGTCGTAGCCCTTGAAGAAGTTGTACTGGATGAGGTGCAGGTGCTGACGGTGGTCCGGAACGGTGTCCACCGTCCAGTGCCAGATCGTCACCAGCGCCAGCAGCAGGGCCGCGGTGGAACCGAAGGCGAAGCCCAGCGCCCGCTTTACCAGGGGGGCGAAGGCGAAGCGTACGTTCTTCGGCAGCTCGGCGATCTCGTCTTGCAGTGCGCTTGCCATGGCGACCTCACTATAGCAATCAACGGCCCGGGAGTAGCCCGCGGATTCTCCTGAGCAGACGCCGGCGGCGGACGAAGCCGCGGAAGCCCGCGCCGCCGAAACCCTCGAGCCGGCCCGCCCGGGCGAAGTAGAAGGCGTCGATCCGGGGCAGGAGCAGGACGTCCTCGGCCGCGCCCACGAGCCGGAACTCGGTGGTCACCGCCCGTTCGAAGCGCGCGCCGACGGCGGCCCGGGCGGCCGCGTCCACGTGGCCGAAGGGGTAGCAGTAGGTCCGGGGGCGCCGGCCGGTCATCTGCTCGATCCGGTCCGCGGCGGCGACGGTCTCCTCGACCAGGCGCCCCGCTTCGAGACCGCGCAGGTCGGGATGGCTCATCGAATGGCAGCCGATCTCCAGGCCCTCCTCGGCCAGCCGGCCCAACGTCTCCCAGTCCAGGAGGCCGAGCCGGGGGATCCCCGGATGATCGCGGCCGCCCCAGCGGTTGTCGCCGCCGACCAGACCGGCGACGACGTAGAGCGTGGCGGGAAGGCCGCGGGCGCGAAGCCGCGGCCAGGCCTCGGTGGCGAAGTTCTCGAAGCCGTCGTCGAAGCTGATCGCCAGGCCCGGTCGCTCGCCGGCGAGCGGGAAGTCGGCGACGGTGGCGGTGGCGATGCCGGCGGCGACGATCCAGTCCAGATGGCGTTCGAAGGCGGTCGGCGCCAGCGAGATCGGCGAGCCCCGGTCGTCGAGCGAGTGATAGGTGAGGATGGCCCGGTCGGCGCTCACCGCGGCCTCTCGTCGCCGGTCAGTCGGCCCCTCTGGTCGGCGAGGACGTCGGCGATGATCCGGTCGAGGCTCGTCTCCGGCCGGAAACCCACGGCCTCGAACAGCCGGCTGGTGTCGGGGATCCGGCGCGGCATGTCCTCGAAGCCCTCGGCGTAGGCCTCCTCGTAGGGGATCAGCTCGATCCGCGAGCTCGAGGCGCAGGCCGCCTTCACCCGCTCGGCCAGCTCGAGGATGCTGACCTCCTCGCGCGCGCCGACGTTGAAGACCTTGCCCCGGGCGGCGGCGCAGTCCATGAGCCGGACCACCGCCTCGACCGCGTCCTGGACGTGGCCGAAGCACCGGCTCTGCCGGCCGTCGCCGAAGACCGTGAGCGGCTCGCCGCGCAGGGCCTGCCGGGCGAAGTTGGGCAGCACCATCCCGTAGCGGCCGGTCTGGCGCGGGCCGACCGTGTTGAAGAAGCGCAGGATGGTGACCGGCACGCCCTTCTCGGCCTGGTAGGCCAGGCCGAGCCACTCGTCCAGGGCCTTCGAGCAGGCGTAGGCCCAGCGCGAACGGCTGGTGGCGCCGAGCGAGATGTCGTCCTCCTCCTGGAAGGGGACCTTGGCGCTCTTGCCGTAGACCTCCGAGGTCGAGGCGATGAGCACGGTCTTCTGCTTCTTCGCCGCCGCCGCCAGGACGACCTCGGTGGCGCGGACGTTGGTCTCGATGGTGTGCACCGGCCGTTCGACGATCAGGCGCACGCCCACGGCCGCAGCCAGGTGGACCACCATGTCGACGCGGTCGACCAGCTCGTTGGTGAGCTCGACGTCGAGACAGGAGCCGATCCTGAGCGCGAAGCGCCCGTGCTCGCGGATGGCGTCGAGGTTGCGGACCTCGCCGGTGGAGAGGTCGTCGAGGACGGTGACCTCGTCACCGCGCGCGATCAGCCGCTCGGCCAGGTGCGAACCGATGAATCCGGCGCCGCCGGTGATCAGGACTCTCATGAGCCGGTCCTTTCCAGTTTCTCGAGCAGGGCGCGGTCGCCGCGCCGCTCGGCGGCGCGCGCGACGATGTCCAGGTAGCGCGGGATCACGGCGCTCTCCGACCAATGGTCGCGGAACGCCTGCCGCCCACCGCGCGCCAGCGTCTCGCGGGCGCCGTCGTTCCGGGCCAGGAAGTCGATCGCCGCCTCCAGCTCGTCCTCGTCGCCGAACTTCAGGCCGCCGCCCGAGGTCTTCAGGATCTCGACGAAGGGGCCGAGTTCCCGCGCGATCACCGGCGTGCCCTGACGCATCGATTCGATCAGGATGATGCCGAAGGTCTCGTAGCAGACGCTCGGGACGATCAGCGCCCGGGCGTGAGCATACCAGCGGGCGAGCGCCTCGGAAGCCACCCGGCCGAGGAAGCGGACGTTCGGCGCGCCGGCGGCCAGCTCCTCCAGCGCGCGACGATGCTCGCCGTCGCCGGCGATCACCAGCTCGAGGTCGGCCCGGCGCCGGAAGATCGGGATCACGTCGTCGAGGCCCTTGATCTTCTCCAGACGACCGACGAAGAGGAAGTAGGGCCGTTCGTGCGGGCTCGGGCCGAGGTCGCGGCGCTCCTCGCCCGGCTCGAGGTCGGGCAGGAAGTAGGGCAGCACCTCCATCGGCTCGGGGAAGCCGAACTCGGCGTGCTTCCGGCGCGAGAATTCGCTCATGGCGATGAAGGCGTCGATCTCCCGCGCGGCGCGCGCGAGCATCCCGCCGCGCCGCCAGAGCTGGGGCGGCCGCCGGTGCTTCAGCACGCAGCGCAGGCACTGCCGCTCGTCGCAGCGCTCGCGGCCATGGCGCCAGAGGACGTGGCTCTCGCAGACGAGCCAGTGCTCGTGCGCCATCATCAGCTTGGTCTGTCGCCCGTAGCGGAAGATGCCCGGCCCGCCGATCAGCGAGACGTTGTGGAAGTTGATCAGGTCGTAGCCGCCGCGCTCGGCCAGCTCCCGGAGTCGGCCACGGTGGAGCACCGGGCGGCCGAACTGGTGGGTCAGGAGCAGCGAGAGCTTGCCGAGACCGCTCCGGAGTCCGACCACCTCGACGCCCTCGGGTTCGTCGTAGCCGCGTTCGGGCTCCTTGCCGGCCAGCGCCAGGTAGGCGTCGGCCTCGTGGACGACGGTGACCTCGTGCCCGCGGCGGGCGAGGGCGCGGACGAACCGCTGGATGCCGATGCCGTCACCGCCGAAGTTGTAGGGCGGGTAGAAGGTGGTCGGCATCAGGATGCGGAGGCCGCTCATGCGGTCGCCTCCAGGGCGGCCAGGGTCGCGCGGGCGCAGCGCGACCAGCTCAGGGCCGAGGCCCGTTCCAGGGCGCGGGCGGCCAGTCGCGCGCGCAGGCCGTCGCCGTCGACGAGACCGAAGAGCGCCCGGCCGAGCGCCTCCGGGTCGTCCGGGCGGATGAAGATCCCGCCGCCCTCGAGCAGCTCGGGGAGGGGACTCTCGGTGGTCGCGATCACCGGCGTGCCGCAGGCCGCGGCCTCCACCGCCGGCAGACCGAAGCCTTCGCAGAGCGAGGGCAGGACCACGGCGATCGCGGTCGCGGCGAGATCGCGCCAGGTCTCGTCGGCGATGAAGTCGGTGAAGCGCACCCGGTCGGCGAGGCCGTGCTCGGCCACGAAGCGGCGGATCCGGTCGAGGTCGCCATGAAAGACGTCGCCGGTCAGGGTTCCGGCCAGGATCAGGTCGACGTCGTCGCGGGTCGCGGCCACCAGGGCGAAGCTCTGGACCAGGAGCAGGACCTGCTTGTGCGGATTGAAGCCGCCCAGGTAGGCGAAGTGCCGTCGTCCCGGCCCGATGCCCAGCGCCGCGAGCCGCGACCGCGCGGCGTCGAGGTCGGTCGGCGGGCGGAAGATCGGCGCCGGGGCCTCGATCGCGACGTCGATCCGCGCGGCCGGGATGCGGAGCACCCTGGTCAGGTCACGCTTCGAGGTCTCGGACACGGTGAGGATGCGGCCGGCGCGGCGGATCGCGGCCTTGACCTTGAGGTTCCAGAACAGGCGCGCGCGGCCGCTGGCGAAGCAGTGCTGCGGGAAGCGCTCGGCGATCGCGTCGTGGATGCAGACCAGGTTGGCGAGTCCGCGCGGCGGCGGGAACCAGGAGTAGACCGTCGGATAGAAGAGCAGGTCCGGGCGTCGGCGGGCGACCGCGCGCCGCATGCGCCAGAGATCGAAGGGCGAGCGCGCGCTCTCGGCGCCGGCGGCGACCGAGGGCGTGGCCGACAACGTGACCGGCACGATCTCGGCCCGATCGGCGAGCGCCGCCGGCAGGCCGGCATTCTCGGCCTCGATGTAGAGCAGGAAGTCGTGGCCGGAGTCCAGGTCGAGCAGGGCCGCGACGAGCTCGCGCGTGAAGCGGCCGTAGCCGCGTCCGTTCGCCCAGGATGTCAGGTCGATTCCGATCCGCACATCATCGTCCCGTGCCAGAGGGTGACAGCGACCCGACCGTTCAGCCGCGCGGCGAGTTCGCGGGCTCCTTCTCGGGCTCGAGCTTCTGCTCCTCGTGATACTCGTAGTCGGTGTTCACGGCCCAGATGTCGTGGTCGGCGCCCTCCATGTTCCAGATCGCCATCATGGCGGTGAGCATGGAGTGGTCCTGGTTGTTGTACTTGTGCATGCCGTTGCGGCCGATCGGGTGCAGGTTGGGGATCGTGTCGATGAACTCCCGCACGCACTGCAGGTGGTCGCGATAGACGGAATCGTAGATCGGGTAGGCCTTCTCCTGGCGGATGACGCAGCCGTCGAAGACCTTGGCGGCGTCGGCGAGGCCGAGGGCGGCGATCTCCTTCTTGGCCAGCTCCACCAGGTCGCCGTCGGCGGCCGACCAGAGCCCGTCGCCCTCGAAACAGAAGTACTCGAGGCCGAGGCAGGTCTTGGTCGGGTCGGGGACCAGGTCACGGCTCCAGTTGTTGAAGTTCTGGATGCGCCCGACCTTCACGCCCGGCGTGTGGACGTAGATCCAGTTGTCGGGAAAGAGGTCCTTCTGATCGATCATCAGCGCGACCACGAGGAAGTCGCGGTAGCGCAGGCCCTCGCCACCTTCGCGCGCCACCGCCGGAACCGCGTCACCGAGGGCGCGCACGAGGTCGCGCACCGGCATGCTGGAGATGACGTGGTCGGCGGCCAGGCGTCGGCGGCCTTCGGGGCCCTCGATCTCGACCGCCACCGCCGCGCCGTCCTTCATCTCGATGCCGACCGCGCGGGTCTCCATCAGCACCTCGCCGCCGAAGGCGCGGATGCGGTCGCGGCACTGCTCCCACATCTGCCCGGGACCGAGCCGTGGGTAGCGGAACTCGTCGATCAGGCTCTTGATCTTGGTCGAGCGCCGGTTGACCGCGGCGGCGTTGAGGATGGCCTTGCCGAGCGAGAGGTTCTGGATGCGCTGCGCCGCCCACTCGGCGCGGATCTCGGTGCAGGGGATGCCCCAGACCTTCTCGGTGTAGGTCTTGAAGAAGATCTCGTAGAGCCGCTTGCCGAAGCGGTTCGACACCCACTGCTCGAAGTTCTCCTCGACCGGACTCGGCCGGAGCTGGGCCTGGAAGTAGCTCCAGACGATGGCGATCGCGTTGAAGATGCCGAGGCCCCTGAGGGCGTTCTTGGCCTTGAGCGGGTAGTCGAAGAACTTGCCGCGATAGTGGATGCGCGACAGCCGCGGCACGCTCATGAACTCCTCGTCGAGGATCTCCTCCCAGAGGCGCTGCACCGGCTCGATCTTGGTGAAGAAGCGATGGCCGCCGATGTCGAAGCGATAGCCCTTGTAGACCGCGGTGCGCGAGATGCCGCCGACCATGTCCGAGGCCTCGAGCACGGTGACCTTGCGGCCGGCCCGCGCCAGCTGGTAGGCGGCGGTGAGGCCCGCGGGACCGCCGCCGATGACCACGGTACGGTCCCCGTCCGTCAGTCGTTTGCAGGGCCTCTTCTCGTCCTTGGGCTGGTCGACCATGTCCTCGTGTCTTCGCGCCCCTCGTCTCGTCCGGCGCTCATCTTATGTCGGCATCCCGGGCAGCACAGTCCCAGCGGATCCGATTGCATCATTCCCCAGTCAGCGGCCCGGCGGCGGCGCGCCGCCCTCGACCTCGATGAAGCAGATCTCCGGCGGGCAGAACAGGCGGATCCGCGGGGCGTGGTCGCCCTCCATGCCGAGGCCGGCGCAGACGTTCAGCCGATGATCGCCGAAACGATGGAGGCCTCGCGCGTAGCGCCGGGGCAGGGCGGAGAGGGTGAGGATCGCGCCGAATCCGGGCACGCAGATCTGGCCGCCATGGGTGTGGCCGGCGACGTGCAGGTCGACGCCGCGGCCATCGAGTTCGGGCGAGAGGTCGGGCATGTGGGAGACCACGATGGAGAGCTCGCCCGGGTCGGCCGGAGGCCGCAAGCCGTCGAGGTCGGGGTCGTGCACCGTGGCGCCGAAGACCCGCAGCCGGCGGCCGTCGCCGAGATCGAAACTCGCGCCTTCGTCCTTGAGGTAGATCAGGTCGAGGCCCTCGAAGAGCCGCTCGCGCAGACGGCGGGGTTCGGCATGGCCGTCGACGACCACGACGCCGAGCCGCGCGTGCAGGCCGGCGAGGAAGCGCCGGGCGGCGGCCATCGCCGGCTCGGGGTCCTCGAAGGGGCCGGCCAGGTAGTCGCCGGAGAAGACGATCAGGTCGGGCTTCCAGGCCGCGATCCGGCGCAGGGCCTCGTCTTCGCGCTCGCAATGGCCGACGGTCTGCAGGTCGGAGACGTGGACGATGCGGATCGGCCGGCCGGTGGCGAAACGCTCGACCCGGACGGTCTCGGCCCGGGTCTGGAGACGATCCGGCTCGCCCAGGGCGGCCCAGAGGGAGATGGCCAGGATCGGCAGGGAGAACAGGGCCGCGGCCTTGCTGCGCCGCCACTGCAGGAGGCCGACCAGCGGCAGCACGATGCCGAAGCCGTAGTAGCCGAAGGCGATCAGGCGGAAGCCGGCGAGGTTCGAACCGCCGGCGTCGAAGCCGGTGACCAGGGCGTAGACCAGGAGGATCAGGGCGAAGCCGCCGAGGCAGCAGAGCATCCGGCGGAGCGGTTCGCGGGCCAGGCGGCCGAGCAGACGCCAGACGACCAGCATGACCACGAGGCTGGCCAGGGCGTAGATCGCCTGCTGCTGGAGATAGGGGAGCATCAGGCCTCGTCCCCGCGGGCCAGCGGCGCCGCGCCCGGGCGCAGGCTACGCTTCCAGGCCCGGATGCCGTGACCGAAGCGCATGGCGACCAGCTTGCGGAAGAACTCCCAGCAGGTTCCCATGCGCACGTGCGAGGTGCCCGCGGACCGCATCTGAGCGAAGACGTTCATCTCCAGGACCCGCAGGCCCAGGACCTTGGCCTTGATCATGATCTCGGGGTCGAGGAACCACTGGCGCGATTCGAGTTCCATGCGGCGCAAGGCCTCGGCCGGGAGGATCTTCGGGCTGCCGTTGACGTCGATCGAGCCCAGGTTGGGGAAGAGCAGGAAGACGAAGAGGTTGTAGCAGACCGAGATGATCTTGCGCCGGAGGCCGTCGAGACGGAAGCGGCGCCGCACCTTGGCCATCAGTCCGGGGCCGGCCTGGGCGAGCACCTGGTAGAGCTTGACCACGTCCACGGCGTCGACCTGGCCGTCGGCGGGGATCATCCCGACGTAGCGGCCCCGGGCGACCGCGATGCCCTGGAGGATGCCGTTGCCGTAGCCGATGTTGGTCTCGACCCGTACCGGGCGCACCGGCAGGCCGTCGGCGACGAAATCCGCGATGATGGCGCCGGTCCGATCGGTGGAGCCGTTGTCCACCAGGATCAGCTCGATGGCGATCCCGGCCGCCGCGAAGGCGCCATGGAGCTGGGGTACCGTGAAGCCGAGGACGGCTTCCTCGTTGTAACAGGGGACCACCAGCGAGAGTTCGGGCTGCTCCGGGATCACCGGGCGGACCTCGAGGCAGGGGAAGCGACCTGGGGGGCGTGGCGAAGCATCGTCGTCAGGGTGGCTTTCGCGAGCTGAATCCGGGGTGACAAGGCAACCGACCGGGCTATGTTATGTCGCGACGGTGGCCCTTGGCAGGGAAATATTTATGACCTCGAGACGGGTCCCGCATGAGTAGACGACGCCTGGGTCTGGGCCTTCTCTTCCTCTATGCCGGCGAGATCGGCGGCAAGCTGATCGCGCTCCTGGTCTTCGGCCGCCTCTGGCGGGTCCTCGGCGAGTCCCGCTACGGCGACCTCGAGTACGCCCTCGGTCTGCTCTTCGTCGCCAACCTCGTGCTCGACGCCGGGCTCGCGCCCTACGGGGCCCGCGAGGCCGCGCGGCGGCCGGAGGAGACCGCGCCGCTGGCCGGCCGCATCCTGCGTCTTCGGCTCCTGCTCCTGGTCGTCGTCCTCTTCGGATTGGGCCTCGCCCACCTGCTCTCGCCCGGCGATCTCGGCGCGCGGCTCCTGATCCTCGGCTACTCGCTCGTGCTCCTGCCGGCGCCCTTCCTGCTCAACTGGGCCTTCGAGGCCCGGGGCGAGATGGCGGTGGTCGCGGGTAGCTCGCTCCTGCGACAGCTGCTCTTCGCCGGCGGCGTCTTCGCCCTGGTCGCGACCCCGGAACAGATCCTGCGGGTCCCCATGCTCGACGCCGGCGCCTACGCGATCGCCGTGCTCCTGCAGCAGATCCTCCTGCGCCGACGAATCGGGCCGCTGGGGTTGCGCCGCGACCCGGGTCAGCTCGGTCGGGTCCTGCGGGAGAGCCTGCCGCTGGCGATCTCGAGCCTGGTCTGGGCGCTGCGCCTGTTCGCGCCCCTGCTCGGTCTCTACCTCTTCGTCTCCGCGGCCGAGACCGCGCGCTTCGGCGCCGCCCATCGCCTGGTGATCGCCCTGCATGCCCTGGTCTGGCTCTACTTCGTCAACCTCCTGCCCGAGATGTCCCGGCGCGTCGCCGACCCTCCGGCCCTGGCGCGGCTGCTGCGGCGCTCGATCGTCCTGGTGGCGGCCCTGGTCCTGGTCGCCCTGCCCCTGGGCGTCCTGCTCGCCCCCTCGGTGGTCGCGCTGGTCTACGGCCCGGGATCGGCCGGCGCGGCGCGACCGCTGGCGATCCTCGGCGGGCTCCTGGCGGTGGCCTTTCTCTCCGGGCACCCGCGCTATGCCCTGATCGCGCTCTCGCGCCCCGGCCTCGAGCTTCTCGCCAGCGCCGCGGGCTGCGCGGTCTCGCTGGCCGGCGTGCTCTGGTTCGGAGCGCGGCTCGAGGCTCCGACCGCGGCCTGGCTCCTGGTGGCCGCCGAGCTGACCACGGCCCTGGTGGCGACCCTGGCCTGGCTCGGCGGACGCCGGCCGGGCCGAGCCGGTTGACCGGTTGCGCCGGTCACCATGGCGCGCGCCGCCGGTTGCTTGCCGTCGCGGACGAATCGTCGCAGTTCTTTCCCGGTCGGGGACTCGCGCGCCGCTCGCTTGGTAAAAGGGTAGCTCACCTGGACTGCCGGACCCGAAGCATGAACCGATCCACCGCCCGACTCGTCCTCGCCTTCCTCGTCCTCCTCGGCACCGCCGCGCCTCGCTCCCGGGGGCAGGGCGACGAGGACGCGTCCGGCCGCATGGTGGCCAGCAGCGAGGAGGCCTCGCGGGCCCACCTCGGCGAGCGCTTCGAGGACATGGTCCTGAAGGGCCTCGACGGCAAGGAGCAGCGCTGGAGCGACCACGCCGGCAAGAAGGCGACCCTCTTCGTGCTCCGCGACTCGACCTGTCCCCTCTGTCGCAAGTACGGCCCCTCCCTGGCCCGGCTCGAGAAGGAGCAGGCGGAGCGGCTTCGGGTGGTCTACCTCAATCCGATGGACCACGAGACCCTCGAGATGATGAAGGGGGAGGTCGCCGATTTCGAGCTGACCGGCCTCTACCATGCCGATCGCGGCCAGGTCATCGCCCGCAAGCTGGCGGCGACCTCGACCACCGAGGTCTTCCTGTTCGACGCCGAGCGCCGGCTGCGCTATCGCGGGGCCCTCGACGACCAGTACGGTCTCGGCTACGCGCTCGACGCGCCGCGGGTCCGCTTCGCCCTCGACGCGCTCGACGCGATCCTGGCCGGTCGCGACCCGAAGCCGGCGGCGACCACCGCTCCCGGCTGCATGCTCGCGCTCGAGGTCGAGAAGAAGGAGGAACCGAGCATCACCTTCCATGGCCGGATCAGCCGGATCATGCAGAAGTACTGCCAGCGCTGTCATCGGGAGGGTGAGAACGCGCCCTTCGAGCTGGTCACCTACGATGACGTGGCCTCGCGCAAGGGCATGATCCGCTTCACCCTCAAGAAGAACCTGATGCCGCCCTGGTATGCCGCCGACGAGGTCGGCGGGCCCTGGCTCGACGATCTGCGCATGCCCGAGGCCGAGAAGAAGGCCCTGCTCGACTGGATCGAGAACGGCTGCCCGGAAGGCGATCCCGCCGGCGCGCCCGAGCCCTTGCCCTACACCGAAGGCTGGAAGATCGGCACTCCGGACGCGGTGATCAGCGTCGAACGCAAGATCCGCGTCCCCGCCGAGGGCGACATCCCCTACAAGTACGAGGTGATCGAGACCGACTTCCCCGAGGACAAGTGGATCGAGAAGATCGAACTCCGTTCCGACCACCCGGAGGTCGTGCACCACATCCTCGTCTTCTACCACTACGACGAGCACCTCGACTCCAACCCCCAGTTCCTCGGGCACCTGGCCCTCCAGGGCTTCTTCGCCATCCACTCGCCCGGGGTCGAGCCGATCGAGTACCCGGCCGACCGGGCCAAGCTGCTCAAGAAGCGCCAGCGCCTGCTCTTCCAGATCCACTACAACGCGATCGGCAAGGAGGTCTGGGACCGGCCGCGGATCGGCTTCAAGTTCCGCGACGGCCCACCGAAGTACTCGATTCGCTGCAACGCGGCCTCGACCCGCGAGATCCACCTGCCGCCGCGGACGAAGGACGTCGTCGTGCCGGCCGAGTTCACCTTCCCGAGCAAGAGCCGCATCTTCGGCTACGTGCCCCACATGCATGCGCGCGGCCAGGCCTTCGCGATGGATCTCTTCTACCCCGACGGCAAGGAGGAACGCGTCCTCTGGGTGCCGCACTTCGATTTCAACTGGCAGCAGGCCTACCGGCTGCAGAAGCCCTATGACGTGCCCGCCGGCACCCGGATCAGGGCGACCGGCTGGTTCGACAACACCGCGGGCAATCCGGCCAATCCCAATCCGGACACCGACGTCTACTTCGGCCTGCAGACCGACGACGAGATGATGATCGGCTACTTCGAGTGGATGGCGCTCGACTGACGCGGGCAGCGGACCGGAAGCCCGGCCCTGCATCAACTTGCGCCGCGGATTCAGTCCACGATCCGACCGGTCCCTGCCGAAAGCAGGATCGGGGCCAGGGCTTCGGAGCAAGGCCTGCCCATAGCCTGCCGGATCGCGTCGCATGGCCATCAACACGACCGATGTCAATCTGATCCTCGATCGCCTCGAGAACATCACGCGCAAGTCGCGCGAGACCACCTCGATGCGGGCGATCGTCAACGCGGGCTCGCGCACGGCCTTCCTCCGTTCCAACGACCTGATCGGCGGCGCACCCAAGTCCGAGCTCGAGCGTTTCGTATCGCTCGGCGTGGTCGAGGACTACGCGCCCGGCGCCGTGCTCTTCGCCGCGGGCGACGACTGCGGTTCGATCCAGGCCGTGGTCACCGGCATCGTCGAGATCCAGCGCGAGCACGAGGGCAGCTCGGGGGCCGTGGCCCTGATCGGGCCGGGCGATCTGATCGGTCTGCTCGGGGCGATCACCGGGGGGAAGCATCGCTCCGCCGGCATCCTCCGCGAGGGCGGACAGGTGCTCACCATCCCGGGGACGGCCTTCATGAAGGCGCTCGAGGCGATGCCGGTCATCGCCGCCCGCCTGGTCCGTGACCTCGCCGGTCGGCTGATGGGCGCGGTCAAACGGGCCGACATGGCGCCGGCCGCGCAACGACAGCTCGAGGGCAGCCTCGCCCATTTCGACCTGGCCGTCGTCCTGCAGAGCGTCATCGGCAACGAGGAGGCGGCCGGCACCCTCACCCTGCTCGACGATCGCGACGATGCCGTGGCCGACATCCTGGTCGCCTGTGGTCGCGTCGCGGCCTGCCGGTTCGGCCAGCTCACCGGCCTTTCCGCCTTCCGACAGCTCTTCCTCGGCGATCTCGCCCAGTACCGCTTCTTCTACGTCGAGAGCGACGAGGCCCGGGAGATGGCCGAGGAATGTCCGCTCGGGTTGGGGGGCATGACCGGAATGGGGCTGCTCATGGACTGCGCCCGGATCGTCGACGAGAACCGCCGACTCGAGGCCGGGCCCCTCGGTCGCCCGGAGACGCGGCTCCGGTCCACCGGCGTGGCGCTCGACTGGTCGGACGACGACAGCCTGGCCATGTTCCAGGGCCTGATGGTCGCGCTCCGCCAGGAACGCTGCCTCGGCGAGGTCCTGGAGATGGTGGGGGGCAGCCGCTTCGAGGCCCGGTCGATCCTGGACGAGCTGATCGCCAACGGCGCGGTCGAGATCGTCGGCTGAGCGCGGACCCGGCCAGATCCGTTCAACGATCCTCGAACCGGTCGACCGCGAAGGAACTCGCCATGGGCTCCGCCTTGCCACCGATCAGGCGCGCGGCGAGCCGGCCCACCTCCCAGGAGGTGGTGACGCCATGGCCGCCGAGACCCGCCACCCAGAAGAAGCCCTCGAGCCGCGGGTCCCAGCCGATGACGAAGGAGCGGTCGGGGCTGAAGGTCCTGAGCCCGGCCCAGAGCCGGGCGATGGGCAGGTCGCCCAGGCCCGGAGCATGGGCCTGGAGCTTCTCCTCGAGCAGGTTGGTGATGGCCGGATCGAGGTCCGGCTCGCCCGCCGCGACCAGGCTCTCGTCACCGGCGCAGAGCAGGAGGCCCCCGGACTCGGGGCGGATGTACCAGTCGTTCTCGACGTCCCAGCAGAAGGGCCAGGCCGGATCGACGTCGTCGAGGGGGCCGGTGAAGAAGAGGTGGCGTCGAAGCGGCGCGAAGGGGATCGGGCTGGCCCCGGCGATCTCGGCCACCTTGCCGACCCAGGGACCGGCCGCGTTGACCAGGACGCCGGCTTCGATGTAGCCGGCGCTGGTCTGGACGCCCACGATGCGGTCGCCCTCGCGCACGACGTCGAAGAACTGGGTCTCGGTCATCAGGGTGGCGCCGCGACGCCTGGCCTCGCGGAGGTAGTGGTCGAGCAGGCCGGCGACGTCGACCACGCCGTCGCCGGGTGTCCAGAGCGCGGCCTCGGCCCGGCAGCCCTCGAGGGCCTGGACCTCCAGGGCCAGTCCCTCGCCCGTGATCAGCTCGCAATCCGGAGCCAGCGCGCCGGCGCCGGCGAGTTCGTCGCGAAGGGCCGCGAGCCCGGCCCGCGAACCGAGCAGGAGCGAGCCGTTCTGGACGAAGCCGAAGCCCGCCGCGGGCCCGGCCAGCTCGGCGAGGGCGCGGGCGCCCTCGCGCGCCATCCGGGCGACCGCGGTGGGGCGGACGACCTGGCGGATCATCGCCGCGTTGCGGCCGGACGAGTGCATGCCGGGCAGCCGCTCCTTCTCCAGGATGACGAGGTCGCGATGACCGTTGGCGGCGAGGTGGCAGGCGGTTGCGGCGCCAGCGAGGCCGGCGCCGACGATGACGATGCGGTCGCGATGGCGGGCGCTAGGGCTCATGCGGGCTCCAGGGAAGATGTCGACCGGATTCTGAGCAGCGGGAGGCGGCCGATCAACCGGAGGCCGGGATCAGGGCCCGCTCCGATCGAATCCCCTGGGACCCGGGCCCCGGGGCCGACCGGCGGCGGCTCTTGGGTTCTCGCTCCCGAATTCTTATCAGGTGAGCCTGAGCGACGATGGAGCGGCGGCAGGCCGGTACCGAGCGCCAGCGGCGTGTCTCCGAGCAGACGAGTTTGAGGGATCATGCGACCGAACCTGGACTACTACATGGCGAGTCTCGACGGTTGGCCCTTCGAGGTCGGCGTCGACATGGCCCAGGCCGAGACCGTCGGTCACCCCGAACTACCCTTCCGCGCCCATGTCCGGCTGGAGCTCAACCATCCCACCGAGGATGGCCTCTGCACCGCCGAGGAGGAGGCCCTCCTCGTGGCCGTCCAGCACGAGATCCTGAGCGCTCTCGATGGCGATCGGAATCGCCTCGTCGCGGTGGTCACCCACCGCAAGGCCCGGACCCTGGTCTTCTACATGATGGACCGGCCCGAGGGCGAGCACCCGGTGATCAAGGCCCTCGACTCGATCCAGACCCACGCCACCAAGGTGCTCTGCGAGGAAGACCCGGACTGGGTCGAGTACCGCGAGTTCCTCTATCCCGACGAGAACCTCCGCCACCAGATCCTCGACCGCAACATCCTGCGCGAGTTCGAGCGCCGTGGCGACGACTGTTCCGAGGTCCACAGCATCGAACCCCGTTTCGTCCTCGGTGACGAACCCTCGGCTCGCAAGCTGGCCCAGGCCCTCGAGGGCGAGGGTTTCGCGATCAAGGAGATCGGCGCCCTCCAGGTCAACGGCAGCGGCGAATGGCAGGTCATCGCCTCGGCCATGAGCCCGCTCGGTCTCGCCGTGCTCGACGAGTTCCGCCCGCGCTGGCTCGACCTCGCCTCCGGTGCCGGTGGTCGCTACGAGGGCTGGAGCGCCGAGCTGATCCCGGTCAGTGGCGCGAACAACAACCATGGCGCCGCCGGTCACCTCTCCGGTCGCGACGAGGACTACGAGCCGACCGGCCAGCGGGCCGACTGAACGGGCCCCCCGGCCCGGCGTCCGGCGATGAACCTGCTGCTCCTTCGTGATCACGAGCTGATCGCCCCGGGCGAGGCCCTGCTGCGCGCCGCGCGGGCCCGTCACGTCCTGGAGGTCCTGGGGCTCGGCCCCGGTGACTCGTTGCGGATCGGATTGCCCGACGGACCCACCGGACTCGCCCGGATCGAGTCGGTTGGCCAGGATGCCACCATCCGGCTCCGCCACCAGCTCGATCCCGGACTTCCCAGCCTCGATCCCGACCCGGTCTTCGACGTCCTCCTCGCCTTGCCGCGGCCGAAGGTGCTGGCCCGATTGATCCGCGACCTGGCGGCGATGGGAGCCGGCCGGATCGTGATCTGCCGGAGCTGGAAGGTGGAGAAGAGCTACTTCGATGCCGAGATCCTGGCGCCGGGGCGGCGTCGTGAGCTCCTGCTGGAGGGCCTGGAGCAGGGGGTCGCGACCCGGGTTCCTGAGATCCTGATCGAACCGCTCTTCAGGCCCTTCGTCGAGGACCGGCTCGACGACCTGGCCCCGGCCCGCCGTTTCGTCGCCCAGCCGGGGGGCACTCTTTCTCTCGACCAGGTGAGCCTCGCCGCGACCGAGCGCTTCATGCTGGCGATCGGACCGGAGGGCGGCTTCATCCCCTTCGAGATCGATCTGCTCGCCCAGCGGGGCTTCGAGGCCGTGACCCTGGGGCCGCGGGTCCTCCGGGTCGAGGCCGCCCTGCTGCTGGCCCTCGGCTCGCTCTGGCGCTCGCGGCGCTGAACTCGACCCTCAGCCGCCGTGCCGTGACGAGGCGAAACCCGGTTCGGGTGGGAGGTTGCGAACACGCTCCGGGTGGCAGTCGGCCAGCCAGCGGGCGAGGTCGCGCACCGAAACCACGTGGCGCGGCCGGCCGCCCTGGTCGGTGACCGGCACGTGTCTCAGCCCGCCTTCGCTCATCATGTTGATCGCGAAGGAGACGGCGTCGCTCAGGCGCAGGGTCTGCGGTTCCCGGCTCATCACCTCGGCCACGGGAGTCCGGTCCAGGTCGAGACCCTCGTCCACGACGCGCATCAGCAGGTCGCGCTCGGTGAAGATGCCGGTGAGACGGCCTCCGTCCTCGATCAGGACCGAGCCGATGCCGGCCTCCTTCATCCGCCGGACCGCGCCGCGCAGGCTGGTCTCGGGCGGTATCGTGATCGCCGGGCGAAGGCTGAGATCGGCGAGCGGGGCGGTCAGCGTTCCACTCTCCTCCAGCCCGCGGCGGCGCCCGCGGTCGAGCACCATCTCGAGGTAGTTCTCCTCGTGCTCGCTGACCGGGTCGAAGGCGGCTTCCATGGCTCTAACTCCTCGGGTCTCGGGTTGGGTCGGGCCCCTCCGGCGGAGGGGATCCGACAGCATACACCGGTCGAGGAGCGGCCGTCAGGGGCGCCATGAGGAGGAAAAAAGACGGGGTGGCTCCGGCGAGGAGCCACCCCGTTCGCGGGTCGTCGTCCTGGGGGGGAGACGAGACCCCTCATGGTCATTGGCAAGGGTACATCGGACTCGTGATGCCGGCCCCGAGAGGGGTCATCCGGCACCAGGGAATGATAGAAAACCCGAAGCTCCTGCATCCCGGCTTTCGGAATTCTCGGGGCCGACGACCGGGACCTCCCACTTCGTGGCTGAAATGTGCTGCGAAGCAAAAAACATTTCGTCGCATGAATCTTGACCCAGTTTGGCGAAGCCTTGGTCAAGAGGTCACAAGTCCTTTCCTCAATTTGCTTTCCAGTCACCGTGGCGGCCCGGCACGGGGCTACCGGGTCCGAGCCCCGACCTCCATACCACAACAATCCGCCGGAGGTCGAGGGAGCCCTCAAGAGAGCCTCGGGGATTTACCGATCAGCCGTGCTGACGATGGCATTCCGCGCGGCGTTGGCGAGGGCGGTCCCGCAAAGAGGAGGACCACCCGGAAGATCGCCGCGGAGACGTCACGCGCTACCTGTTAGAGGCTGCAACCGAGGAAGGGTAATGAAGGACCACACCAGCTACCCTGGCATTTCTGCCAACCGCGGCAGGCGGACGGGCACATCGCTCGTCGTCGCGCTGCTCGCGATCGTCACCTTGTCCGTTCTCGCCGCTTGCGGCGGGTCCGGCGGTTCGAGCGGCGGCTCGACCCTCTCCGCGCCGGTTGGTGCGGGGATCGGCGAGGTCGTTACACGCAACCCCGAGAACGTGATCAATGCCGCCACGGCGACGTCCGTCGAGGTCGAGGTAACCCTCGATTCGTCGGTCAAGCCCGGTGACCTGGTCACCGTACGCCTGAGCGACGGCGTGACGGAAGCCGAGGCCAGCGCTCCCGCGGTGGCCGGCTCCACGATCACCGTCGGTCCGATCGATGCGAGCATCCTCGCCGACGGCCCGATCGAGCTGATCGTCACCATGTCGAACTCCTCCGGCTCGCTCGACACCAGCTACGGCGACGTCCTGTTCAAGGACACCGTCCCGCCGGCCCTGCCGACGGCCTTCGAGCTGGTCGCGGGTGCGGGCAACGCCGCCAACACGGTCAACCTGTCGAACGTCGCCGCCGCGGACTTCGCGGTGAGCTTCGATTCCTCGGCCTCGGCCCAGGATCTCGTCAGCATCCTGGCCAACGACGGCACGGTGCTGGTCACCTCGCCGGCCGCGAACGTCCAGCCCTCGGGGACGGTCACCGTCAGCGGCGTCGATCTGAGCGCGCTCATGGACGGCAATCTGACCGTCGACGCGGAGATCGTCGATCCGGCCGCCAACGTCACCAGCTTCCAGATCCTGGTCGGCAAGGACACCGCCGTTCCCGCGATCCTCCTGGTTCGCGTCGAAACCGATCCCGGTCAGCCCGCCAACACGGTCACCAGCGCGAACCATGCCGATGCCACCGTCCAGGTCGCGGTCGATTCCACCGCGGTCACCGGTGACCAGGTCGGCCTCGCCGTCATCGACAGCAACGGTGGCCGCGTCCTCGGGGCGAGCCAGCCGGCTCCGGTCGGAGGTGGCAGCCTGTACTTCGGCGGCCTGAACCTCGAGGCCTTGTTCGATGGCAGCCTCACGCTCGAGGTCACCATCACCGACCTCGGTGGCAACACGGTCGTCGACTCCAGCCACACCGCCATGAAGGTCGCGCAGCCGACCGGCATCGAGGGCGCCTGGGTCGCCGCTGGCGACCTGAACGCCCAGAACGTGATCAACGTCGGCAACGGCGGCAAGGTCTACGTCGATGTCATCTCCACCGTGTTCCAGGATGGCCGTGGCGAACAGATCTCGGCCATCTTCCAGGATGACAACGGTCTCCAGGTCACGAGCACCCCGGTCGACACCGAGCAGGGCCAGGATCACATGACCCTCGGCCCGATCGATACCTCGGCGCTCGCGGATGGCGGCTACCTGCTGTTCATCAGGATCTCCGACGCCAGTGGAAACGTGGTCCTCTCCACTGGTACGCCCGGCATCTGTGATCAGACTGGTCCTGGCGCCGTCGCGGCCTTCGGCATCCCGGTGACGGGTTCCGGCCCTGCCGACACCGTCAACTCGGCCAACCAGAGCAACGTCGAGCTACGCTTCGTGCTCCCGACCGACGCCGACGACCTCGCCTGCGAGCTCACCGTCAGCGACGGCGTGAGCGACTTCGTCAGCAACTTCACGCAGCCCGCGTCCGCCAGCAACCAGATCACGAGCTTCCTCGATCTGTCCGCCTTCGCCGACGGCCCGATCAGCTTCTCGCTCGTGATCACCGACCCGGTCGGCAACACCCGCTACGCGACCGGCCGCCCGGCGACCAAGGATACCGTGGCGGTCCTGCCGGCCTCCGCTCGCGTCGCCCACACGAGCAGCAACCCGGCCGACTTCATCAACATCGCCAGCGAGTCGAACGTCCGGGTCGATCTGAGCCTGTCCGCTGCCTCGACCAGCGCCGATCGCTATCAGGTCATCATCCAGGACGGCTCGGCGAGCGTCGCTTCGGCCTACCAGAACGGGGCGCCGAACGCGACCCTGTCCTTCACCGGTCTGAATGCGACGGCACTCGCGGAGGGCACGGTCAACGTCTACGTCCGCGTCGTCGACGCGGCCGGCAACCAGGACTACCAGCTCCTGGCCACCGCGACCAAGGACGTGACCGCGCCGGTCAGCGGCTCGGCCTTCGTGGCCGCCGGTGCCCACAACCCGATGAACGTGATCAACTCCGAGAACGTCACCGCGACCCTGGTGACGGTCAGTCTGCCGAACTCGGTCGATCCCGCGGATCTGGTCATGGTCGTGTTCACCGACGGCGTCAACTACGTCGCCTCGGAACCGACTCTGGCCACCAGGGGCAGCTCGACCCACGTCGTCGACACCTCGGTGCTCTCGGAGGGCCAGGTCTCCCTGACCGTCCAGCTCAACGATCGTGCCGGCAACGTGACCTCGAACGCGGGCGCCAAGATCCTGAAGGATCTGAACGTCGTCCAGCCGACCGCCGCCGCGGTGGCCGCCGGCAACGACAACGCCGCCGACGTGATCAACGGCTACAACGTGAGCTCGGTGCAGATCCAGGTCACCATGCCGGCCACCGCCGACGGAAGCGAGCGACTCGAGGTCACGCTCTCCGACGGCTCGGCCAGCCTCACCTCGACCGCGCAGGCCGTGCCGGCGGGCGGTGGCGTCATCACCTTCTCGATGGACGCCAGCGGCCTCGCCGATGGTTCGATCAGCCTGCTGGCTCGTTCCTATGAGGTCGCAAGCGGCAACAGCGCCCTGACGGCCGGTACGCCGGCCACCAAGGACGCCACCGCGCCGGCGATGGTCGACTCGGTCGTGATTCCGGCTCAGGGCAGCGCGCCCATGGGCTGGGTCAACGGCAGCACCTTCTCGGCCACCGACATCGACCTGAGCTACTCGACGCAGTTCGACGGCAGCGAGCAGGTCACCTGCACGCTGGTCGGTGCCGGCGGCGCGAGCCTCGCGCTCGGCAGCTTCACGCCCAACACCACCGGTACGGTCGTGAACTTCAGCTCGCTCGATCTCTCGGCCTTCGCCGACGGCAGCCTCAGCATGACGGTCGCCATCGTCGATCCGGCCGGAAACCGCAACGAGCAGAGCTTCCCGCTCGGCGCCAAGGACTCGGTCGCACCCGAATCGATCGGTACCTTGACCATGGTCGACCCGCATGGCGTCACGCAGTCGGTCATCAACGCCGACTACGTCACCGGCGTCATCATGGTCGCCGCCTACGAGTCGGGACAGGGCGAGGGTGACCAGGCCCGGCTCAGCTTCTCCGACGGCTCGCTGACGGTGACGCCCGCCCTGGTCGCCTACGATCCGATGGCCAGCGCCTGGCGCTTCGGCGTCTACGACCTGAGCGGCCTCGCCGACGGCACGATCACGATCACCGGCACGATCACCGATCCGGCCGGCAACTCCGTGACCTTCGCCGGCGGCAGCCAGTTCAAGGACGCCACGGCGCCGGCGGCCGCGGTCTCGGCGAACGTGGTCGCGGGTGCCCAGAACGGCACCGACGAGATCAATTCGTCGAGCGTCACGGCGGTCTCGGTCGACGTCGCCCTGGGCGCGTCGAGTGTCGGTGACGAGCAGGTTCGCGTGCGGCTGAGCGATGGTTCCACGACCGTGACCTCTCCCTGGCGCCACGCCACGGACGGTGTCGGTGTCTTGACCTTCGGCCCGGCCGATTGCAGCGCGTTCGCCGACGGCAACGTCACCGTCACGGTCGAGCTCCGCGATCCCAGCGACAACACGACGCTGACCGCGGGCACGGTCGCGACCAAGGACACCACGATCGTCACCGCTTCCGCGGCGTCGATCCCGGCCGCCCCGGGCAACCTGGTCAACCGGATCAGCTCCGCGAACGCCAGCTCGGTGCAGGTGGACGTCACCATCCCGGCGACGGCCGACGGCAGCGAGATGGCGTCCGTCACCCTGAGCGACGGCAGCAATCCCGACGTCACCGACGGCCCGCAGGCGGTGTCGATGGGTGGCGGCTCGATGAGCTTCTCGGGTCTCGATTGCTCCGGCCTCGCCGATGGCTCGGTGACCGTCACCGTCACCATCACGGATGGCCACGGCAATTCGAGCCAGGCGACGCTCCTGACCGCGACCAAGGACGTGGCCGCACCGGCCCAGCCGACCGCGGCCAAGGTCGTGGCCACCATGAACAACGCCGACCACTACATCAACGCCGCCAGCGAGACGGCCGTCTCCGTGGAGCTGACCTTCCCGGTCGGTTCCAACGCGGACGACGTCGCGACGGTGACGCTGGATGACGGCTCGGCCTCGGTGACCGGTCAGATCAACGCTCCGGCCGGCGGTGGCACCGTCACCGTCACCGGCATCAACTCCTCGACTCTCGGCGAGACCACGATCACGGTCAGCGTCGACATGGTCGATGGCGCCGGCAACACGAGCGGCCCCTTCGCGGGCAGCTCGGCCACCAAGGACGTCACCGCGCCGGCCAGCCCGGTCGTCGACCCGGTGACTTCGCCCTGGGCGGCCGCGAGCCAGGTGCTCACCGGTACCAACGACGCCAACACCGACGTCGTGATCACCGGTGGCGCGGCTCAGGCCACCGCGGCCAGCGACGCGGGCGGTCACTTCGCGGTCACCGTCACGCTGACCGCGAGCACCACCAACTCGCTGACCGTCGTCGCCCGCGACGCGGCCGGCAACACCTCCGGCTCGGTCACCGCCGACTACGCGATGGCTGCGCTGGACATCCTGCAGGACGCGACCGCTCCGGCGGCGCCCTTCAGCGACGTCACCGTGGCCGCGGGTCTCGGCAGCACCGGTGCGGCCGATGGCGGCGCCTTCGCCGACTTCGACAACGACGGTGACCTGGACCTCTTCGTGGGTCAGGCCGGCGCCGGCATCATGTACCAGTACGATTCGATGACCGGAACCTACACCGACGTCACCGGATCGCTGGGCGTGGTCTTCGCCGGTGATCGTTGCGCGGTCTGGGGTGACTACGACAACGACGGCGACAAGGACCTCCTGACGGTGGACTCGACCGCCGGCACCAAGCTCTATCGCAACGACATCGTCGGTCTGGGCACCATGACCTTCACCGATGATACGGTCGCGGAGGGCGCGGGCATCGCGGTCACCACCCTCACCCAGGCCTTCTGGCTCGACCATGACAACGATGGCTGGCTGGACTTCATCGTCCTCGACGCCACCATGAACAACAACTACCTCATGTCGAACCAGCGGGGCGCGGGCATCCCGGCGAACAGCTTCCTCCAGGATGCTTCCACCGGCGTGGACGCCAGCGTCGCCGCCTCCAGGCTCGGCGCCGTGGCCGACTTCGACGTCGACGGCGATGTCGACCTGATCATCGGTGACAACACTCCGGGTCTGTTCTACCGCGATGACGGCGCCACCTACACCGACATCGCCGGTGCGACCTCGAACGTCACCTTCGATCACAGCGCCGGTGGCCGGGGCATCGTCTTCGCCGACTACGACAACGACGGCGACTTCGACGTCTTCATCGCCCGCGGTGGTGCCTCTTCGGTCAACCAGCTCTGGCGCAACGACGGCGGCTCGAGCTTCACCGAGGTGGCGGCCCTGGCCGGCATCGACACTGACGTGGCGGCGCACGACGTCTGCTTCGGCGACCTCGACAACGACGGCATCCTGGACCTCTATGTCGGCTCCGACACCGGCAACAAGCTCTACATGGGCGTCGGTGACACCAACATGGACAACGTCTGGGAGTTCGTCGAAGTGGCCTCCGATCTGGGTGTCGGGGTCGACGATGCCAACGATGCCGACCTGGTCCAGATGGCCGACATCGACGACGACGGCGACCTCGATCTCTTCGTCGGCAACGAGGGCGCGGCGGATGTCCTGTACCTCAACGGTCTCGACAACGTCCGCTTCCTCAAGGTGCGGGTCTCGGGTCAGGGCGCGGGCCTCGGCACGAGCTCGACCGATGCCCTCGGCGCGGTGGTCATCCTCAAGGACGCGACCAACGCGATCGTCGCGACCCGGGAGATCTCCGGCGGCCGCGGCGTCGGCAGCCAGGACTGCGCGGAGGTCCACTTCGGTGGCATCACGCCCAGCCAGAGCTACACCGTCGAGGTCCACTTCGTCAGCGGCAACATGCAGACCGCCACGGTGACGCCCAAGGCGTTGACCAACTACACCGTGAGCGTCAGCGAATGATCCCTCGGGATCGATGACGGCAAGGGAGCCCCGTGACCCCAGGGTCACGGGGCTCCTTCCTTTGTCGGGCGGGCGCCGGGGTCGAGATTGAAGCCGCGCGGGACCGCGCTATGATCGCGCGGTTCAAGCAGCGGAGTCCGATTCCATGAAGATCCTCGTCGTCGGCGGCGGTGGCCGTGAGCATGCCCTCGTCTGGAGACTGAAGCAGTCGCCGAGCGAGCCGGAAGTGATCTGCGCGCCCGGCAACGCCGGCATCGCCCGCGAGGTGCCCTGCTTCGACGTGGCCGCGACCGACCTCGAGAGCCTCGCCGAGCTGGCGCGCAAGCAGAAGGTCGATCTCACCGTGGTCGGCCCCGAAGCGCCACTCTGCGCCGGCATCGTCGATCTGTTCCAGGCGCGCGGCCTGAAGATCTTCGGGCCGTCGAAGGCCGCGGCCCTGCTCGAGGGCGACAAGGCCTTCGCCAAGGAGATCATGTCCCGGCACTCGATCCCGACCGCCGGACACCGCACCTTCAGCGAGCTGAACGCGGCCCTGATCTGGGCGCGGGAGACCGTGGACTACCCCCTGGTCGTGAAGGCCGCCGGCCTGGCCGCCGGCAAGGGCGTGGTGATCTGCCGGAATCCCGAGGAGGCGGAGGAGGCGATCCGCTCGATGATGGAGGATCAGGCCTTCGGCAGCGCCGGTCAGCGCATCGTGATCGAGGACTTCCTGGTGGGGGAGGAGGCCAGCATCATCGCCCTCACCGACGGCAAGACCATCCTGGTGATGGAGTCGAGCCAGGATCACAAGCGGGCCTTCGACGGCGACGAGGGCCCGAACACCGGTGGCATGGGCGCCTACTCGCCGGCTCCGGTGGTCACCGAGAAGCTCCAGAGCCAGATCGAGCGCGAGGTCCTGGTGCCCATCGTGCATGCCCTGAAACACGAGGGGCGTCCCTTTTCGGGCGTCCTCTACGCCGGCCTGATGATGACCCAGAAGGGGCCGCGCGTGCTCGAGTTCAACGTCCGCTTCGGCGACCCGGAGTGCGAGGCCCTGATGATGCGCCTGCGCGGCGACCTCGCCCAGGCCCTCGCGCTCTGCGCCGAGGGGCGGCTCGACGAGGCCGACCTGAGCTGGTCCGAGGAGCCGGCGGTCACCGTCGTGGTGGCCCAGGAAGGCTACCCGGGCGCGGTCGGCAGCGGCCGGCCGATCTGGGGCCTGGACGAGGTCGAGGAGAGCGATGATCTCCGGATCTTCCATGCCGCGACCCGGCGCCAGGGTTCGGACTGGATCGCCAGCGGCGGTCGGGTCCTGGCCGTGACCGCCCTCGGGACCGATCTCGCCGGCGCCCGGGACAAGGCCTATGCCGCGATCGACCGGCTCCGATTCCCCGGCTCGTTCTGCCGCCGGGACATCGGTCATCGGGCCCTGGGCCGCTGAGTCGGGGGCTGCGACGATTTTTTGAGCCACGCCGCCTCGGCCCGCGGGCCATCCGAGCCATAATGCCCCCGGGAGGCCTCGGATGAGTTTCAACTACGAGAAGAACGTCCACACCGAACCCGGCGCCGAAGTGGCCATCTTCGAGGCCTATCTCCGTGAACGCGGCCTGAAGCTCACCCAGGCCCGGCGGGATCTCCTCAACGTGATCTTCAGCGATCACGGGCACTTCACCGCGGACGACCTCTACGATCGTTGCCGGCGCGCCGGCCTCCGCGTCTCGAAGGCGACCCTGTATCGCACCCTGATCATCCTGATCGACTGCAAGCTTCTCGTGGATCACGACTTCGGTCAGGATGCCAAGTACTTCGAGCACTGCTACGGACATCGCCACCACGACCACATGGTCTGTCTCGCCTGCCGCGGGATCACCGAGTTCCGCAGCGAGGAGCTGGAGCGGCTCCAGGATCACGCCGCGATCGAGCTGGGTTTCGCGCCGGTGCGCCACAGCACCACGGTCTTCGGAGTCTGCGCCGGCTGCGCGAGCGGCGAGCGCGGCCGCCAGGTCCTCGAGGAGGCCCGGCGGGCGGTGGCCTCGAGCGAGGCGGCGGTCGAGAACCAGGCCTGAGGTCGCCACGGCGAGACCATCCGCCGCAGCAGAGGGTGCTTGAAAGCCGGTGTCCTCCCTCTACAATCCCATTCATTGAGAACGGGTCTCAACGGCAAGCCTCGGAGACGCTCGGTGCCACGAAGCCTGGACGAACTCGCGATCGCGGAGGAAGCGGCCATTGCCGCGGTGGACGCCGGTCCGCGCCTGGGGCGTCGGCTGCTCGAGATGGGACTCACCTCCGGGACGACGATCCGGGTCATTCGTCGCGCCCCCCTCGGCGATCCGATCGAGGTGGCCCTGCGCGGTTATCGCCTGACCCTCAGGCTGAGCGAGGCTCGGGTGGTGAGGCTCCGTGACTGAAGTGCAGGACCGGGCTGCCTCGCTCCGGGTGGCCCTGACCGGCAATCCCAATTCCGGCAAGACCAGCCTCTTCAATGCCCTCACCGGCATGCGCCAGAAGGTGGGCAACTATCCCGGCATCACCGTCGAGCGGCGCGAGGGCAGTTTCCGAGCCGGTGGCCGCGAGGTCGTGATCACCGACCTGCCCGGAACCTACTCCCTGGCCCATACCTCGCCGGACGAGCAGGTGGCGGTCGACATGATCCTCGGGCGCGGCCCCGCCGAGGCGCCTCCGGACCTCCTGATCAACGTCTGCGACCTCTCGAACCTGGCCCGGAACCTCTTCCTCACCACCCAGCTCGCGGAACTGGGCCGGCCCGTCCTGGTCGTCTTCACCATGGTCGATCTGGCCCGGCGCGCCGGACCACTGCCGGAGAAGGCGGCCCTGGAGGAGGCCCTGGGGATGCGCTGCCATCTCCTCGAGGGCTACGACCCATCGGCCATGGCCGCGCTGCGTCAGGCGATGCTCGACTGCGCGGAGGAGGGGCGGGTTCCCGAACGACTGGTCCGTTTCCCCGAGGTTCTCGAACAGGAGATGGGGCGGATTCTGAGCAAGGCCGGCCCCGCGCTGCCCTGGGGCGCGGCCCTGATCGAACTGGATGCCTGCGCCGAAGACCAATGTCGGTTGGATGGTGCCGCGGCGGCGGTCAAGAAGCTCAACGAGATCGATCCCGGCTGGTGGAAGTGGGAGGCCGAGGCCCGCTATGCCTACATCGACGCCCTGGTCGGTCGGCTGAACGGACCGGAGCGGCGGCCGTCCAGCCGAAGCGGCTCCGATCGCGTCGATGCCCTGCTTCTGCATCGTGTCGGTGGTCCGCTCGTCTTCGCGCTCCTGATGGGCCTGGTCTTCCAGCTGATCTTCACCTGGGCCGGCGTTCCCACGGAGCTGCTCGAGGGCGGATTCGGGGTCTTCAGCGAGTGGGTCGGGGCGGCGCTTCCGGACGGAGTCCTGCACGACCTGATCGTCGACGGCATCCTCGCCGGCGTCCTCAACGTGCTGGTCTTCCTGCCCCAGATCCTCTGCCTGTTCCTGGCGATCGGCATCCTCGAGGATTCCGGCTACATGGCGCGCGCGGCCTTCATGATGGATCGGATCATGCGCCGCGTCGGCCTGCACGGCCGCTCCTTCGTGCCGATGATGAGCTCCTTCGCCTGCGCGGTGCCCGGCATCATGAGCACGCGGAGCATCGAGAGCCCGGCGGCGCGTCTGGTGACCATCCTGGTGGCGCCGCTCATGAGCTGCAGCGCCCGCCTGCCGGTCTATACCCTGGTCATCGGTGCCTTCTTCGGCGATCGCGTGATCGTCGGCGGGATCTCCGCCGGCGCCGTCGTGATGCTGGCCATGTACCTCCTGGGACCGATCACGGCGACCGGTTTGGCCTGGTGTTTCCGCAAGACCCTGGTGAAGGGGGAGACGCCCACCCTCATCATGGAGCTGCCGCCCTACCGCATGCCGCGCTGGAACACGGTCTTCCGCAACGTCTACGACCGGGGTCTGCTCTTCCTGCGCAAGGTCTGGACCATCATCCTCGGCCTCACGATCGTCCTCTGGTTCCTGCAGAACTATCCCGCCGACCCGGCATCGGCCCGACCCTACCGGGAGGAGGCGGCGCGGCTCGAGCAGGAACTCGCCGAGCTGCCTCGGGACGGCGCGGAACGAGGCGCGCTCGAGGGCGCCCTCGAGCTGGCCCGGGAACGAGCGACCTCGGCCCGACTCCGGGACAGCTTCGCCGGTCGCCTCGGCCGGAGCATCGAGCCCGTGATCGAGCCCCTCGGCTTCGACTGGCAGATCGGCGTCGGCCTGATCGCCTCCTTCGCCGCCCGTGAGGTCCTGGTCTCGACCATGGCCCAGATCCTCGGCACCGGTGACGGAGACGAGGACGTGGTCCTCCTGCAGCAGCGCTTCGCCGAGGCCCGCGACCCCCGGACCGGCGCGCTGCTCTATCGCCCCCTGACCGGGCTCAGCCTGCTGGTCTTCTTCGTGCTGGCCTGCCAGTGCATGTCCACGCTCGCCGTGGTTCGACGCGAGACCAACTCCTGGCGCTGGCCCCTGTTCATGCTGGCCTACATGACCGTCTTGGCCTGGCTGAGTTCCTTCGCGGTCTGGCAGATCGGCCGGGCGATGGGTTACTGATGAGTGCGACCGTCCAGGAGTGGCTCGTCTACGGCATCGTCGCCCTGGCCGCCGGGCTCCTGTTGCGGGGCTACCTGCGCCGGCGTCGCGCCTGCGAGAACTGTCCGATCCAGAAACTCGGTCGCGCCTCGAGGATTTCCTCCGAACCGCGGCCGCAGACCGACGTTGGGAGCCGGGCCCGGAGCGGGCCCGACGACAAGAGGAGAGACGAACGATGACGCGGAGCTTCCTGGTCCTCACCCTAAGCCTCGGCATGCTCTTCCTGGCCACATGTGGCAAACAGGAGCCCGAGATCTCGGCGCCGGCTTCAGGCGCGGGGGCGGCAAGGCCCGCGGACCAGGACGCCGGCAAGCCGCCTGCCGCCCGGGCCGCCTCGGCGATCGACCGCGCCATCCAGTTCCTGCAGCCCTACCACGACAAGAAGAGCGGCAAGGTCGGTTTCTCGCCTCAGGACCCGGTCGGCTCCGGGCACCCCGCCTTCTCCGCGATGGCGGCCCTCTGCTACGTCAACAGCCCGCGCCGCTACGACGTCGAGAAGGACGGCCCGATCGTCCGCAACATCCTCCAGTGGCTGGCCTCGCTCCAGAAGGCCGACGGCTCGATCTACGACGAGAGCAACGCCAACTACGTCACCAGCCTGGCCTTGCGCGCCTTCGTCGCGGCCGGTGACCCGCGCTATCAGGACGTCATCGTCCGGGCGCGGGACTTCCTCGTCGGCCTCCAGGCCCGCGAGGACACCGGCTACCAGCCGTCCGACCGTTTCTACGGCGGGATCGGCTACGGCAGCTCGATCCGGCCGGATCTCTCCAACGCCCACTTCGCCATCCAGGCGGTCAAGGACGCCGGCCTGCCCGAGGATCACCCCTTCTATCAGCGTGCCCAGCGATTCCTGGAACGCTGCCAGAACTGGAGCGAGACCAACGATCTCGTGGTCAAGGACGAGGATGGGAACGAGATCAGGCCGGGCAACGACGGCGGCGGCTACTACGCCCCGGGCGAGAGCAAGATCGGCGTCGAGGTCCAGGCCGACGGGACCCGGGTGCTCAAGAGCTACGGCTCGATGTCCTACGCCCTCCTGAAGAGCTACGTCTTCTGCGGGGTCAAGAAGCAGGACCCGCGGGTCAAGGCGGTCGTGAGCTGGTGCCAGAATCACTTCGACCTGGATCGCCATCCCGGTTTTCCCACCGACGGCGACGGCAAGGCCGCCTATCAGGGGCTCTACTACTACTACCTGACCATGGCGATGTGCCTCCGAGCCTACGGCGAGACCGAGTTCGATCTTCCGGACGGCACCAAGGTCAACTGGGCCGAGGCCATGATCGAGAAGATCCTCGGTCTCCAGCAGGCCGATGGTGGCTGGGTGAACGAGAAGAACGGTCGCTGGCAGGAGGGTTCGGAGGCCTTGTGCACTCTCTACGCGGTGATGGCGCTCGAGGAATGCCTGGCGGCCCTCGCTTCCTGAGGGTGGCCTCGGCCGTGGCGGCCCTGGTCGCGGTCGCGGTACTGCTGCCCGTCCTGGTCCCGGTCTCGCCGGGGCCAGGCCAGCTCCTGCTCCTGCTCTTCTTCTTCCTGCTGCTCCCGGCCCTGGTGGTCCTCTGCCTCGAGGACCCGGGGCGGGGAACCGGTTTCCGGCCGCTCCGCCTCGTCCTCCTGATCCTGGTCGTCGCCGCGTCCCTGGTGACCACCGCCTGGCGAGGAGGCTTCGCCGCGAGGGAGCTGGCACCCTGGGCCCTGGGGCCGGTGCTGCTCAGCCTGGCCGGCCGCTTCGGCGTCGAGCTGGCGGGACGGCGCAGCATGCGGGTGCCGGTCGCCCTCGGCCTGCCCACGCTGGCCTTCATGGCGCCCTTTCTCGCCGATCGCTTCCTCGCCAGCCTGAGCGACCCGGGACTGCTCAACTCTACGAGTTCTTTTCTACTGGCTCTCTCGCCCTGGCCCGGAGCCGCCTGGGATCTCCTCCAGGTCGACCTCTTCAAGAACGAGGCCCTCTACCGCGAGCACCTCATCGCCGAGCAGCTCTACGTCCAACCCGGTCCGGGTCGCTACCTGCTCTGGCAGGGCGCCCTGGCCGCTTCCTGCCTCCTCGGCGGACTCCTCGTTCGCGTCCTCGGCGGGCTTTTCCGGCGGCTCTTGCCTCGTTCGCCGGGTTATGCTTCTATCCGGCAGCCATGAGCAGCAGACGACTCTTCCTCACCTTCAACCAGGCGGCCATCGATCAGCCCATCTTGTCGACGCTGACCAGTCGCTTCGGACTCGTCTTCAACATCTTCGGTGCGACGGTGAACGACGACGTCCGGTTCGTCGCCCTCGAACTGGAGGGGGAACAGGCCCGGATCGACGAGGCCCTGGTCTACCTGGAGGATCTCGGCGTCGAGATCGAACTCCGCGACGATTGAAGGCCGATGGCCCCGTGGCCGGCTCCGAGACTCGAAAAAGCCCCGCCTGGCGGGGCTTTTTTCGTCTCGTCTCCCGGGCGCCGTAAGACCGGCCGACCGTCGTCGGGGGGAGAGGAGTCCAGGTCGCCGGGCGAAGGCGGGACCGATCCGGTCGACCGTCGGTCCGGAACGGGCGCATTCGCTCGGTCGCCGGCCCGCGTTCGCTCTGCGCCGCCGGTCGTGGTGGGCCCGATGAAGTGTCCTAAGTTGATATTCTTATTTGGTTTGCAGCTTATCCATGGGTCGGGTTCGGCGTTTCGCCCGGCTGGTCGGAAGGCCAGATTCTTGCCCAGGCTTGATTGAAGCAGGACCCGGCGCTGCATATCACCTTGCTACGAAGTCTCGCGCCGAACCGGGCCTTGGCGGTCCTCTTCGAGGCGAGGCAGCCTGTTGACGCGGTGCCCGCATGGACGGAAACTGCGTCCCGCATGGGTGTTGCCATGCCCCGGCCATTCAGTAATGTGGCCGTGATGGGAACCACGGAAGGGTTTAACGGTGGTTCCATCCATTGCTTTGAGGAGGTAATTCTCAGATGAGAAAGTGGAACGTTGTGGCGCTGCTCCTCGCGTTCGGGTTCATTGCGAGCCCTTTCGCGACCGCGCAGTCCAACGATGACCTGCGTCGTGAGGTCGAGCAGCTGAAGCGCGATCTCAACAAGGTCATGTCTCAGAACCAGCAGATCTTGGCGGAGAACGCCGAGCTCCGCACTACCGCCGAGGACAGCTCGCTCGAGGAGCGGATCAACGCTCTGGCCGAGAACCTCGACTACGCCGCCGGCACGACGGTGAACAGCGTTGCGAACCCGGTCACCCTGAGCGGTGAGTTCCGTATCCGCGACGGCTGGACCTTCGACCGCAACTTCAACGATGACGACGACGAGGGCTCGTACCACGATGCCCGCTTCCGCGTCGGCCTCGGTTTCGATTTCTCGAAGGACGTCAGCACCTACTTCGAGATGCAGGCCAATGGCCTGTTCCATAACGACGACACCCCGGATGGTGGCAACAACCTCTCGAACATCGACCTCTACCAGGGTTGGATCGAGATGCGCAACATCTTCGGTCGCAAGGAGCTGTCGGCTCGTTCGGGTCGCCAGGAGATCGAGCTGGGTAACGGCTTCATCTACGGCAACAACGACTTCTTCAGCGGCGAGACCTTCGACGCCACGCACTGGATGTGGAGCAGCGACAACTTCGATCTGCACTTCATCTTCGCGAAGATGGCGGTCACCGACAACTTCTCGACCCGCAACCACCCCTACACCCCGGCCGGTAGCAACATCGGCCACGACGACGACGAGCTCTACTCGCTCTACTTCACCCTGAAGACCATCGAGAACCACACCCTCGACCTCTTCTGGGTCTACATCAACGGCAACAGCACCGCGACCAGCGTCGGTACCCTCGGCAACGCCGTGGCCGCCGGCGGCGCCGCCAAGTCCTACTACCACACCGTGGGCTTCAGCCTGCGCGGTATGTTCGACGTGGCCGCTGGTCTCGACTACGCCATCAACTTCGCCTACCAGTTCGGTGACATCAACGTCTCCGGCGGCGGCGACACCGACGTCGACGGCCTGGCCGTCGAGGCCGAGGTCGGCATCACCTTCAACAAGGACAACATGTTCCGCGTGTTCGTCCGCTTCCTGTGGGCCGAGGGCGCCGACGGCTCCGACTCGGGCTTCATCCCGCTCTTCGTCGAGCGGCACTCGAACGAGGGCTACCGCGCTCGTTACGGCCTGATGGACATCATCCCGATGACCAACGTGATCACCCTCCAGGGTGGTCTGCACTTCATGCCCACCAAGGACTGGACCCTCGGTGCTACCTTCCTCTGGGCCAACACCGATGAGGACGTGCTGGTCGGCGCCAACAACGTCGACGAGTACGGCTTCGAGATCGACGTCTGGGCCGAGTACAAGTACAGCAACGAGACCACCCTCAGCGGTGGTGTCGGCATCTACTTCCCCGAGGAGGCCACTCCGACGGTCGGTGGTGTCGCCGGCAACGACGACGACGTCGCTTTCCTGTTCTACCTGCAGACTCGCGTCGTCTTCTGATCGTCTCGACGATCGAGAAAACCAAGGGAAGGGCGGTCATCCGACCGCCCTTCTTCTTTTTGGTCGAGTCTGATGCCCCGGCGCTCCGGAGCGCCAGCAAGGACCGCGGAGCGCCTGCTCCGCTTCCTTCTCCAGGCCGGCTGGGCAGTCGGCGCTCCGGAGCGCAAGCCGCTGGCTGGCCTAGATTCCTGGCCCGAGAGCAATCGATCTCCGGATGCGCAGCCGGCGCTGCGCGGTCCGACCGGGGCGTCGGCCGGCGGCCCGCGACCGCGCCCTTCGGGAGGCGAGCCGGTTCAGCGACCGGGAGCGAGCAGGCGGTCCTGGAGGTAGAGAGCCGCCATGAGCAGGCAGCCCAGGAGGACGTGGATCACCTGGATCGCGGGCGAGAGGCCCTGCTCGACCAGGAGGAGGCCGGCGGCGAGCTGCGCGACCACGATGATCTTGGCCGCAGTGGCGGCCCGTCCGAGCAGGTGGTCGGCGCTGGCCAGGGCCTTCAGACGCAGCCCGAGCAGGAAGACCGCGACCATCAGGGCGAAGCCGAGCCCGCGGTGCAGCCAGTCGATCGCCCCGACCTCGTCGAGGAGGGCCCCGGTCGACTCGCGCTGGCCCCGACCGCTGAGGACGTCGATCGTGCCCCGGACCAGGGCGCCGAAGAGGAACTGCGCCAGGCCCAGTCCGAGGACGAAGCGGGCGAGTCGCCTGAGGCCCGGGAGAGCGGGCTGATGGTCCGGCGCGGCGCCACCGCGAAGGCCGAGCCAGGCGGAGAGCAGCATGAAGAAGATGACGATCGCGATCAGCAGGTGGACCGTCACGAAGCGCGGGTCGAGTTCGCTCTTGACCACGCGGGCCCCCTGCCAGGCCTGAAAGGCGGTGAGTAGGCCGGCGGCCGTGATCAGCCAGGCGAGCCGCCGGTTGCGGACCTCGGTCCAGGCGGAGATCGTCGCGGCGAGGATCACCAGGCCGCCCAGGCTGCCGATCAGGCGGTTGATCCACTCGGTCCAGGCCTTGCTCACGGTGATCCGGTGGTCACCGAGGAAGCGCTGGGGGATCTGCGCGTCGCTGGTCGGCGGGAAGAAGGACTCCTCGAAGCAGGCCGGCCAGTGCGGGCAGCCGTAACCCGAGCCGCTGGCCCGGACGACGGCGCCGGCGAGGATGATGGCGATCACTCCGATCGCGGACCAGAGGACGAGGCGGCGGGTTCGGATCATGGCGCATTCTGACCCTTCGGGTCGAGGGATCAATGCGTCCCTTCGTCACGCGGAATGGCGAGGGCGCGCAGGGAACGGAGTGGCTGGTGGAAACCGAGCCGGTCGCAGAGCGCGTCGGCCTCGGGACCCGGCCCCCGGTAGCGCAGCATCCCGAGGGTCATGGCGTCGTCCGACAGGGGCGCCCGGTCGTCGAGTCGCACCAGGTCGAGGCTGAGGTAGGCTCGTTCGCGACCCGCCTCGAGCTTGGCGCCGAGACCACGGGCCCCGCGGATGGGCAGCCCGGCCACCTGGTCGAGGCGGGCGTAGATGGCGTCGAGATCACCAAGCCCCTGGACCAGGGCCAGCGCCGTCTTCGCCCCGACCCCGGCCACTCCCGGGACGTTGTCGGTGGCATCGCCGGCGAGGGCCTGGAGCGTGGTGACCAGGGCCGGCGGCACGCCCAGGCGGGTGACCACCGCCTCGGCATCCTGGAGGCCGAGGGTCTTCGGATCCATGACGCTGATCCCGGGCCCGACGAGCTGCAGGACGTCCTTGTCGGGCGTGACCAGGACGCATTCCAGCCCGGCCTCGCGACTCCGGCGGGCGAAGGTGGCCATCAGGTCATCGGCCTCGAAGCCCGGAATCCGGAAGCAGCGGAAGCCCAGGGCCTCGGCCAGCTCGACCGAAAGGTCGAACTGGTGCTCCATGTCCTCGGGAGGAGCGCTCCGGTTGGCCTTGTAGTCGGGGTAGCGCTCGTGGCGGAAGGTCCGTTCGGCGCTGTCGAAGACCAGGGCCAGGTGGCTGGGACCGAGGTCGCGCAGATAGCGGGCCAACGTCTGGCCGAAGCCGAGCAGGCCGCCCACCTCGCGGCCGTCGGGGGCCTTGAGCTTGTTCATGGCGAAGTAGGACCGGAACAACGTGGCCGTCCCGTCGATCACGAAAAGCCGGGTCGCGGTCATCTGCCTCCCTCGTTTTTTGCCCCCGGGCCGCGACAGCCCCTCTCGCCGCGCACGTACGATCAGTATGCTATGGCCTCCCGACAGTCAGAAAGGAACGCAGAGCATGCTCGCAGTCAGCCGGGTCCTCAGGACCCTCGCCCTCGGCCTCGTCCTGGCCGCAGTCGTCAACGCCCAGAAGGCCGACGAGGCCCGGGTCACGGACGACGGTCGTTTCACCATCGTCAACGAGGTCGCCCGGCAGCCGGTCCAGTCCCAGGGGCAGGCCGGGACCTGCTGGGCCTTCGGGACCATGTCCTTCCTCGAGTCCGACCTCGAGCGCATCCACCAGGCGCCGGTCGATCTCTCCGAGCTCTTCCCGGTCTACAACGCCTACGTCGAGAAGGCGGAGCTGATGATCTCGACCCATGGCAAGTCGCGCTTCAGCGAGGGCGGCCTCTGCCATGACGTGATCGAGGGCATCCGCGAGTACGGCATCGTGCCGGCCGCCGACTACAGCGGTCTCTGCCCGGGCGAGACCCGGCACCAGCACGGCGAAATGGCCGCCGTCCTCGAGGGCATGGCCGCACGCCTCGCCAAGGCGCCGAGGACCTCCAAGAAGTGGGGCGACGCCTACCGTGCCGTGCTCGACACCTACATCGGCGCGCCGCCGGCCAGCGTCGCGCTGGGCGAGAAGCGGATGAGCCCGAAGCAGTACGCTGACGACGTGCTCAAGATCGAGTACGACAAGTACGTCGAGGTCATGTCCTTCGCCACCTCGCCTTTCTGGACCCGGGCCAAGCTCGAGGTGCCGGACAACTGGATGGGCTGGGACCGCTACTACAACGCTCCCGTGGCCGACATGATGAAGGCCATGGACCAGGCCCTCGAGAAGGGCTTCTCGGTCGCGGTCGACATGGACGTCTCCGAGCGCGGCTTCAATCCGGGCAAGGGCGTCGCCGACCTGACCGAGGCGCAGGCCAAGGTCGAGATCAGCGACGACAGCCGCCTGGCCGAGTTCAAGTCCGGCGCCACCAGCGACGATCACCTGATGCACGTCGTCGGCACGGCGACGGACAAGGACGGTGGCGTCTGGTACATCACCAAGAACTCCTGGGGCGGCGTGGGCCCCTACAAGGGCTACCTCTTCATGTCCCGGCGCTACGTCGAGGCGAAGATGCTCAGCTTCATGGTCCATGCCGACGGCCTGTCGGCCGACTTCCTGAAGCACTTCCAGGACTGAACGACGATCCGCGCGGGCGCCGGCAACATGGCCGGCGCCCGCCACGCTTCCTCCCGCCCCGCGCTCCGAACTCTCACCCGCAGCCGACCACCTGCCATGCCGCAATCTCGCCACCCGCGTCCCAGGGCTCCGCTCGTCCTCGGTCCGTTCACGGCGCTCCTCCTGGCCTTCGTCGCCATCTCGAGTCCGGTCAGGGCCCAGGAGGACGAGGAACCGCAGGTCCACGCGGAAGTCACGATCGACGGCGCGCTGCGTGACGAGATCCGCGGCTACCGCGGCGCCGTCCGCGACATCGTCAAGCATGCATTGAAGGACGGCCAGGCCTACGAGAGTCTCGCCGATCTCTGCCGGCGTGCGCCGAAGCGGCTCTCGGGCAGCCCCGGGTCGGCGGCGGCCGTCGCCCTGGCGCAGGCCATGATGAAGTCGGCCGGCTTCGAGAACGTCCGGCTCGAGCCGGTGATGGTGCCGCACTGGGAACCCGGTGATCTGGCGAGGGTTCGGGTCCTGACGCCGGCGCGCGGCATCACCACCCCGTTGCCCATCGTGCCGCTCGGCGGCTCGGTGGCGACCCCGGCGGATGGCATCGAAGCCGAGGTCGTCGAGGTGCCCTCGATCGAAGCCCTGCGCGCGCTCGAACCCGCCACCGTGCGCGGCAAGATCGTCTACTTCGATCGGCCGATGGACCCGACCATGATCACCACCTTCCAGGCCTATGGCGGCGCCGTGAAGCAGCGGACGCTGGGCGCGGTCGAGGCCGGCAAGCTGGGCGCCGTCGCGGTCCTGATCCGTTCGGTCACCACCCTCAAGGACGACGAGCCGCATACCGGCGCCATGCGCTACGACGACGGCGTGCCGCGCATTCCCGCCGCGGCGCTGAGCTACCTCGCCGCCGATCGTCTCTCGGCCCTGATCGCGCGCGGCGAGCCGGTGCGCCTCGCCCTCGAGCTGGACTGCAAGTGGTTCGAGGACGAGCAATCCTACAACGTGGTCGGCGAGATCGTCGGCCGGGAGAAGGCCGACGAGGTGCTGGTGGTCGGCGGACACCTCGACTCCTGGAGCATCGGTGACGGCGCTCACGACGATGGCGCCGGCTGCATGCAGTCGGTGGAGGCCCTGCGCATCCTGCTCCGACTCGGCCTGAAGCCGCGGCGCACGATCCGCTGCGTGCTGTTCATGAACGAGGAGAACGGTCTGCGCGGCGGTACCGCCTACCACCTCGCCCATCGCGAGGAGATGGCGAAACACGTCCTGGCGCTCGAGGCCGATGCCGGCGGCTTCACGCCGCGCGGCTTCTCGACCGACGCGCGGCCGGAGGGCAAGCGCATCCTCGAGGAGATCGCCCGGCTCCTGGTCAACGTCGACGCCGACAAGGTCTGGGGTGGCGGTGGCGGAGCGGACATCTCGCCGATGGCGGCCGACGGCGTGCCGCTGGTCGGCTATCGCCCGGACAGCCATCGTTACTTCGACGTGCACCACTCCCGGCACGACGTCTTCGCCAGCGTCAACGAGCGTGAGCTCGAACTCGGCGCCGCCTGCATGGCGAGCCTGCTCTACATCGTCGCCGATCTCGAAGCGACCCTGCCGCGCAACGGCCGCTGAGGGGCGATCAGAAGAATGCGCGCGTCGGGGGGCTGAAGACGGGCAGGCCGCCGATCAGCTGGATCGCCACGTGATCGAGCCAGATCCCCGGCGGCACCGTGCCTTGCGGGGCCGAGAAGTGGTACTGCCCGGGGCTCGCCGGATTGACGTGGAAGGGCGGCGAGGGCAGGGGCAGGAAGACCTGCTGCCACTGGCTCGGCCCCCAGTCGATGCCCGCCACCGGCCCCTGACCGAGGGGAAGCGCCGGCGTGATCACGAAGACGTTGAAGATCACCGCGTTCATCGAGGCGTTGATCACCCCGATCTCCAGCGCTCCCTGACCGGCCGCGGCCAGTCGCGAGCTCAACCCGGGCGCAGGCGCGTTCGGGTCGCGACCGAGGTCGACCCGCACGAGGCGCGGACCGGCGTCGTCGAGGCGGATCACGAAGTAGAGGCGCGCGCCGAGCGCCGCGGCGGTGACCGCGGCGAGTGCCGGCGACGCCGTGCCGCCGGTCTGCGTGAGGACCAGGCCGCGAGTCGACAGAGCGCGGTGGTTCACCGGCCAGGTGCCGAGCGGGCCGATCAATTCCTGCTCGAGACTGCCTTCCGCGGCGATGATCCCGGTGACGCGGGCCATGGCGCCACAGCCGTCCGTGAAGTCGACCTGGGCCTGGGTCGAGATCAGGCCGCCGAGGTCCGCGCTGGCCGAGCCGAGGATCGGCGCCGTGACCGTGATCGTCCCGCCGATCAGCGGATCCCAGGCCGGGTCGCTGCGGATCGTGCCGTCGGCCAGTGCCAGGCCGCCGATCGTCGCGGTGACGGTGAAGCTCTGATGCTGCGGGTCGAAGACCAGGGGGCAGCTACCGCCGACCAGCTCGAGATGATGCAGGGCGGGCAGACCGAAGTCCTGCCCGGGGTTCGGCTGACCGGGCGTCTCCGAGCCGTTCAGGCCCTGTTGCCAGTCGTGGCCATCGTCGCCGTCGGTCTCGCTGGCGCGATAGATGACGTTGCCGAGAGCGGGGTCGTTGCCGAAGCGGTCGACCGGATCGGCGAAGCTGAGTGCCGTGGCGCTCGGCGGCAGCAGGCAGGGGCCGGTGCCGAAGACGAGCAGGTCCTGGACCTGACCGAGCTGGTCGACCAGGGCGAGGGAGCCGGTGCTGGTGCCGATCCAGCCGTAGCCGAAGATCGTGTTGAGGATCTGCGCCGAGGGCGGTGGCGGGTTGATGACCGAGACCAGGCTGCCGGTATTCTCGAGCACGATGAGGCACTCGCCGGGCGCGATCGACGTGCCGCTGGGGAAGACGTAGGCCGGGTAGAGCGTGTAGCCGAAGACCGCCTGGAGCTGCCAGCCGTCGAGCACGCGTGTCGTGCCCGAGGTGTTCGCGATCTCGACCCAGTCCGGATTGCCGGTGAAGACCTCGTTGATGACGACGCCCGACGGGCTCTGACCCCAGGCCGGGGCCGCGAGCAGCATGGCTGCCAGGATGAGAGTCGCGTACTTGTGCATGTTCATGCGCCGCTGCCTGGAAGGGGACCTGTCGTTACATCGCCCGTCCCGCCTGCGGGACTGAAACCCTTCCCCGTCCGGCCCCGTCACCGGCGGTGGCCGGTCAGGGTCGCGACGGCTACAATGCTCCGCGGTCGGACGAGGACGAGATGAACGAAGCGAGCGGCGACGCCTGCCCCTACTGCGGCACGATCCATCCCGCGGGGACCCGCGAGCGGGGCTATTACCGTTGCCATGGCTGCAACTTCCACGTCCACGAAAGCTGGCTGGTGGACGAGCCGGAGGCCTGGGCCCTCGACGACGTCCATCGCCTGCTCTGTCCCTGGTGCGGCTTCCCGGCCGGGAGCGAACAGGAATTCGCGGCCGGACGCGCCAGCGCCTGTGGCGGCTGCGGCGGTAGCCTCGAGGTCGACATGCTGGTGACCCAGGCCGACTTGCGCGTCGATCGCGACCTCGGCCGCAGGCGCCGCCATCTCTACCTGCTGTTCCTGAGCCTCGGTCTCCTGGCCCTCATCTTCCTGGCCCTGGCGCGATGACCGTCCTCCACCACGAACTCGTCGCCTTCGCCAGCCGCCAGGATCGGCCACGCTGGCTCTCCGGACGCTTCGCCGACCTGCTCGAGGGCTCGGTGCTCGACGTCGGTTGCGATGCCGCCGTGCTGCGCGACCATGTCACCCGTGGTCACTACGTCGGCGTCGATCGATCGAGCGCCGCCGACGTGAAGCACGACCTCCAGTCCGGCGGGGCCTTGCCCTTCGCCGATCGGTCCTTCGACACCGTCATCTGCACCGACGTGCTCGAACACCTCGACAACCTCCACGCGATCTTCGCCGAGCTGGTCCGGGTGAGCGCGCGCCACGTTCTCGTCTCCCTGCCCAACAACTGGAACGCGGCCCGGCTGCCCCTGCGGCGCGGTCGCGGCTCCTTCAAGCACTACGGCCTACCGCTCGATCCGCCGGAGGATCGCCACCGTTGGTTCTTCTCGCTGATCGAGGCCCGCGAGTTCCTCGAGGGGCAAGCCGAGCGGCAGGGGCTGGTCATCCGCGAGCTGATCGCGCTCGAGAAGCCGCGGCGGCGGGCCCTCGTGCTCCTGCGCCGCCTGCTCCATCCCGGCCCGCGCTACCTCAACCTCTTCAGCCACACCCTGGTCTGCCACTATGAGCGCGGCTGAAGGCGGCCAGGGCAGGATCGGGCTGGCCATCGGCCGCTGGTTCCCGGCCGGCGGCAAGCAACGCAGCTTCCTGCGCATCGCCCGGGAGTTGCTGCATCGCGGACACCAGGTCACCGCCTACGTCGCGCGCTGGGAGGGTCCGGAGATCGACGGCCTGCGCGTCGTCCGTCTCGACTGTCGTGGCGCCAGCAACCACGCCCGGCAGCTCTCCTTCTCCCGCGAACTCGCGGGCCACCGCAACGAGGTCGATCTCATGGTCGGCTTCGATCTTGCCGAGGGTCTCGACCTCTACTACGCCGGCGATCCCTGCTTCGTCGCCCGCTATCGGGCCGAGAAGAGCGTCTTCAGGCGGCTGACGCCGCGCTTCCGCGGCTTCGCCCGGCTCGAGCGCGCCGTGTTCTCGCCCGAGTCGTTCACCGAGATCATGCTCATCGCCCACGGCGAGAAGGATCGCTTCCAGGCCGAGCATGGCACCGAGGACGAGCGCTTCCACCTGCTGCCGCCGGGAATCGATCTCGCGCGGCTGGAGGCCCAGGGCCGGGCGCTCCCGGCGCGCGACGACTTCATCCGCTCGCTCGGTCTCGATCCGGCCGATGGCCTGATCGTGATGGTTGGCTCGTCCTTCCGCACCAAGGGCGTCGATCGAGCGATCGAGTCGCTCGCGGTGCTGCCCAGGAGCCTCGGTCGCTACTTCTCCCTGGCCGTGGTCGGCGAGGGCGACCGTCACCCCTTCGAGATCCTCGCCCGCCGCCTGGGCATCGCCGCGCGGGTCGTCTTCACCGGCCCCCGCGACGACGTCCGCAGCTTCTACGCCCATGCCGAGCTGCTCGTGCATCCGGCCCGGGTCGAGAACACCGGGACCTCGATCCTCGAGGCGATGTGCTGCGGCCTGCCGGTGCTGGTGACCGAGAACTGCGGCTTCGCGCAGCACGTCCTGCGTGCCGGTGCCGGCCTGGTGGCTCCTCACCCCTTCGACAAGCGGATCTTCGATCGGCTGCTGCTGGAGGCGTTGTTCTCGCCGCGGCGCGGCGATTGGGCCGCGGCCGGTCCGGCCCATGCGCGGCGGGAGGATCTCGGCGGCCTGATCGTCGCCGTCGCCGACCTCGTCGAACAGCAGCTCGCTCAGGCGAGGTCGAGAGCGTAGCCCCGACGCTGCAACGCCGCGAGCAGGAGATCGGCGAAGACCTGGCCCTTCCAGCATTCGAGCGCCGCCAGCATGTCGGCGCTGGTCCGGGTCTGGGTCGCGCCGGCGCGCGCGGCCCGGTCGTCGAGTTCCTCGAGATCGGTCAGCCCGAGCGCGCCGCCGCGCAGGCGCACGAAGCTACGCCGGCCGATGCGACCGTGTTCGAGCCCGAGTTGATCGAGGCGCAGCAGGATCTGGGCGGCCTGGGCCGCGAGACCGGTCAGGTCCGGCGCGGCCTCCGCCACCAGTGATTCCAGCGAGGCGCCGACCGGCTGATCGGCGAGGTACCAGCCGCCACCGGCCGGTCCGCAGGCGAGCGGCGCCGGGGTCGCGACCTGGTCGAGGACGAGGCGCTGGGCGTTGCGCCAGGCCCGTCGTTCGGCGCCCGTCGCCTGGGTCGAGCCGTAGACCCGCAGGCGGATGGTCTCGCCGTGGTAGGCGAGGCCGAGGCCGTCGGTGGGTTCGGGGCCCCTCTCGATCGTCGTCGCCAGGGCGCGGAGATCGTCGTCGGCCGGGCGGGCGAGGAGGACCTTCCGGCCCTCGATCTCGAGCACCTCGGTGATCCGACAGGGCCGCAACACCTTGTCGAGGAAACGGCTCATGCGCCGCCTGCGCTCGCGGTCGATCCGCTTGCGCAGCCGGTCGAGGTCGGGGCGCATGTCGGCGCCGGCCTCCTCGGCATAGGCATCGAGCAGCATCGGGATCGCCGAGTCCCAGCCGGGGTCGACCTGGGCGAAGAAGAGGGCGAGGTTGTCCAGGGCCGCGCCGCGCGAGACCGGTCCCTTGCGGGCCTCGATGCTGGCGGCGTCGAAGGTGTGGATCGCCTCGCCGGCGATGGCGAAGTTGGCCAGATGAAGGTCCTTCTGGACCAGGCCGGCCGCGTGGTGACGGCCGAGCAGCCGGGCGACCTCGCGCAGCAGGGCGAGCGTCCGGGTCTCCGAGGGAGCGGCGCGCAGGGCGTCGTCGACGTTCTCGGCGCCGTCCAGCCAGTCGAAGAGCAGCACCTTCGCCCGGGCCGGGATTCCCGGGCCCTCGACCGCGGCCTCGTGGATGATGTGCGGCCCGGGGAAGCCGCGCTCGGCCAGGGCCGCCGCGCCGGCCCGCTCCCGGGCGATGTGGCGGCCGATCCGGTCGACCGCGACGAAGACCTTGTAGAACACCCTGCGATCCCGCCAACGGGCCCGCCCCGAGAACCGGCGACCCTCGATCTCGCGCATCCGATTCTCGATCAGGAGGGGCTCGCGGCCCTCCTCGCCGACCATCTCGAGCGCTTCGGCTGCCTCGGCTGGCGTCATGGTTCCCGTCCGGTCTCGCTACCCATATTCAAGGCGGAACGCCGTCGCGGCCGAGGGAAGGCTGGGCGAGGCGTCCGGAAGAGCCTAACCTGCGGGTGATGGTGAAGGTAGGGCGGTGCGCCGGGAGTCGACGATGGGCATGATGGCTGATCTCCTGTTCAAGCTCTCTCGCCAGCGCGTGCTGGCTCGGAGAACGGGTGATGCCGGTGAGAACGCGGCGACCTTCGACCAGGCCTCCTATCAGGCCTGGCGGACGGCTCAGCTGCGTGACCAGTTTCACGACCATTTCGACGCCCGGGTCCCTCAGGGCCTGGATCTCCTCGACTTCGGCTGCGGCGAGGGCGACCTCAGCTTCGTGGTGGCCGAGCTCGGGCCGCGCAGCATCACCGCGATCGACGTGGACCCGGAGCGGGTGGCGTCGGCACGCGCGCGGGCGGCGGCCATGTCCCTGCCGGTGCGGCCCGACTTCAGGGTGGCGAGCAACACGACCGCGATCGATCTGCCGGACGACTCGATCGACCTGATCCTCTGCTTCGACGTCCTCGAACACGTCATGGACTACGAGCAGATCCTGCCCGAATGGCGGCGCGTGCTCCGGCCGGGCGGGCGCGTCTTCATCTGGTGGGTGCCCTGGTTCCATCCCTACGGCCACCACGTCGAGAGTCTGGTGCCCTTGCCCTGGGTTCATGCCCTGGCCTCGGATCGGGCCATCATCGAGGCCTGTGCCCGGGTCTACGACATGCCCGAATTCAGGCCGCGCGTCTGGGACCTCGACGAGGAAGGCAACAAGAAGGCCAACAAGTGGCGGGCGATGCAGCGTCTGCCCGGGGTCAACAAGCTGACCATGGCCCGCTTCGAGGACATCCTGGGTCAGATCGGCCTGCGCGTCGATCGCCGCCAGCCCTATGGCTTCCGCAGCTCGCGCTTCAAGGCGATCACCGGCACCCTGGCCCGGCTACCGGTGGCCCGGGAGTTCTGCTGCTCCTACGTGATCTACGAACTCAGTCGGGTCTAGGCCGGAGGGACGCTGGCCTCAGCGTTCCTCGGGACGCCGTCCGGGCACCACCCGCTCGATCCGCTCACGGCCCGCGCGGAGGATGCGGACCGTCACCGTCTTGCCGGGCTCGAGGAAGGCCACCCGTTCGCGGAGTTCGTTGGCGTTGCGCGTCCGCTGGCCACCGATCTCCAGGACGATGTCGCCGGCCTCGAGGCCGGCCGCGCGTGCCGGCGAGCCGTCGATGACCTCGGTGACCACCACCGCGCCCTCCTGGGCCTCGCCCTCGAGCTGGTCCATCCGCGCGCGCGAGAGGTCGTCGATCCGGACCCCGAACCAACCGCGTTCCACCCGCCCGCTGGTCACGAGTCGGTCGACGACCGCGCGGGCGAGGTTGATGGGGATCGCGAAACCGATGCCGGCCGAGCCACCGCTGCGCGAGGCGATGGCGGTGTTGATGCCGACCACCCGCCCCTCCAGGTCGACCAGTGGGCCGCCGCTGTTGCCGGGATTGATCGCCGCGTCGGTCTGGATGAAGTTCTCGTAGCTGGCGAGGCCGATGTCGTGCCGGCCCAGCGCGCTCACGATGCCGGCCGTGACGCTCTTCGACAGGCCGAAGGGAGAGCCGTAGGCCATCACCCAGTCACCGACCTCGAGGCGGTCGGAGTCGCCCAGGGGAGCCGCCTTGTGGTCGTCGCCCTCGATGTCGAGGAGGGCGAGGTCGGTCGCCGGGTCTCGGCCGATCAGGGTCGCGTCGAGTTCGCGGTCGTCGTCCAGGGTCACGCGGATGACGGAGCCGCCCTCGACGACGTGGACGTTGGTGAGGATCTTGCCGTCCGTGCTGATGATGACGCCGCTGCCGGCGCCGACGCGCTCGAGCTGGCCGCCGCTGCCGGCGTAGATGGTCACGTTGACCACGCTCGGGGCCGTCGCCCGGGCGACCTCCCGGAAGATCCTGGCCATCGCGGGCAGCTCGCGGCGATCGACCTTCTCGTCCTCCGCCTGGACCTCGGCGGCGGGATCGAGGGCGCCGGCGATCATGGGCAGGCGCCAGAGGGCGGAGGAGAGGAGGATGGTCAGGCCGAAGATCTCGAGTGAGCGGTTCCTGCGCATGCGGTTCTCCTGGTCGCGACCGACTCCATACGGTCGACGAAGCGGAACATTGGCTTGCCCGGTGAAATCCCCGCGTGATCAGGGACCCGGTCGCCGAAGTTCAGGTCCGGCGTCGGGGGCGACCGAGTCCTTCCGGGCGGCTGAGCGCGGGTGAATCGGCGTCGGCGAGACGCCAGGCGCGGCGCCGGTCCTGGGGCCGCGCGAAGTCGATCCCGACCCGGGGACCCCGCCGGATCCGTTCGGCCGGCCGACCCGACCAGAGTTCGAGGCCGCCCGCCTCGAACAGGGCCGTGCCGTTCTCGTGGCCATCCAGGGCGAGGACCTGCCCGAGCTTGCCGGGGCCGGCGAGGTCGACCGTGCCCGAGCGAGCACCGCGGCGGCGGCGCGCCAGCTCCTCGCCCGCGACCAGCTCCGCGGAGCGGAGGAGGATCGCCGCGCAGCGTCCCTCGCCTTCGGCGGTGACGTTGAGCATCCGATGGATGCCGTAGCAGAGGTAGACGTAGAGGCGACCCGGCCCGCCCCACATCGCCGCGTTCCGGGCCGTCGCGCCGAAGCGGCCATGGCTGGCGCTGTCCTCCGGGCCGGCGTAGGCCTCGACCTCGGTGATCCGGAGCACCAGGCCATCGGCTCGCAGATGGCGACCGAGGAGGTCCGCGGCCAGCTCGAGCAGCGGCCGGGCGTAGAAGGACTCGGGCAGGTGCTGCTCCGCGCTCATGGCGCTCATTCTGGTGCCCGGCCGCGGTTGATCAAGTCGCTTCCCACCTGGCAAACGAGGTTGCGCGATTCCCCAATGGCCACGGGTCGGCGATGATGTCGCCATGGATCGCAGCACCGTCGTCCTCCTGACCCTGATCGTCTACAAGATCGTCCTGGTCGGCATCGGCATCGTCGCCAGTCGCCTGAATCGGGACGAGGAGGACTTCTTCCTCGGCGGCAAGAAGCTCGGCCCGCTGGTCTCGGCGATCTCGGCCTCGGCGAGCTCGTCGTCCTCCTGGACCTTGCTGAGCGTCAGCGGCATGGCCTACCTCTACGGCCTCTCGGCGCTCTGGCTCTACCCGGCCTGCCTCGGCGGCTTCGCGCTCAACTGGTTCGTGGTCGCGCCGGCCCTGCGGCGCTACCTCGAACGGCGCCAGGCGATCACCATGGTCGACGTGCTGGTGCAGGGCGCCGGACCGGCCGGTCCGGTGCTGGCCCGCTTCGCGACCCTGATCATCGTCTGCCTGTTCACGGTCTACGTCGCCAGCCAGTTCCAGGGCGCCGGCAAGGCCTTCGCGGCGAACTTCGAACTCGACGTCCACGAGGCCACCTTGATCGGTGCGGCCATCGTCGTGTTCTACACCCTTCTGGGCGGCTTCTGGGCGGTGAGTCTCACCGACACGATCCAGGGACTGCTCATGGTTCTCGCCGCGTTGCTGCTGCCGACCGTGGCCCTCCTCGCCGTCGGACCCGGCGAGTTCCTGGCCAGGCTCGCGGCCGTGCCCGATCCGCATTACCTCGACTTCAGCCACGGGCGCGGCCCGATCGCCAGCGTCGGTTTCGTCCTCGGCCTGTTCGGCATCGGCCTCGCCTACCCGGGGCAGCCGCACGTCGTCACCCGCTTCATGGCGCTCGAGAAGGGCCGGAAGCGGTTGTTCCAGGCCCAGGTGATCGCCATGACCTGGGCCCTCCTGATCTACTCGGGCATGCTCCTCCTCGGACTCTGCGGTCGCGTGCTCCTGCCCGATCTCCCGGACGGCGAGAGCGTCCTCCTCGCGGTGGCGCGCGAGCATCTGCCCCCGGTCGCCGGCGGCATCGTCCTCGCCGCCGTCCTGTCGGCGATCATGTCCACCGCCGATAGCCAGCTCCTGGTGGTGGCGTCGAGCCTCATCCACGACCTGCGGCGCGGGGAGCGAGCGGAGGGCAACGTCGTCCTGCGTTCACGCGTCGTGATCGTCCTCACCGGCATCGCCGCCGCGGCGCTGGCAGGGCTGTCGGACGAGAGCATCTTCCGGCGGGTCCTGTTCGCCTTCTCGGCCATGGGCGCGGCCTTCGGTCCGCTCTTGCTGGCAAACGTCCTGCGCGGACCGGTGGGGCCGAGACGGAGCCTCCTGGCCATGGGTGTCGGATTGGGCGGCGTCGTCCTCGTGGACCTGGTCCTGCCGGTCGCACCGGAGCATCGCTCCTTCTGCGAGTACTTCCTGCCCTTCGTCGCCGCCGCGGCGATCGCCTTCAGCGCGCCGCGCCGCGCGGCGGATCAGGGCTTCGGAGCGTGACGGAGCAGCAGCTCGAAGAGCGGATTCTCGGGCATGTCCTTGCGCCAGGCGAGATGGACGGCGAAAGAGGGCCGCGGCTTGCGGATCGGACGGACCACCACGCCGGGGACCCGGGGGCCGGCACGATCCATCGACGGCACCAAGCTGAAGCCGAGGCCGGCCTGGACGAAGCTGAGGATGCTGTCCGCGGTGGCCGCCTCGAGGATGCGCGGTGGTTCGATGGCGAAGGACTCCAGCGCCTCCATCTGCAGGCGGAAGGGCAGCATGTCGCGGTGGTAGCTGACGAAGGTCTCGTCGCGGAGGTCCCCGAGGCTCAGGTTCTTGCGCCGCGCCTTCGGGTGGTTGGCCGGCAGGACCAGGAAGGGACGTAGCTCGGCGACGACCTCGTAGGCGATGTCACGCGGGATCTCCGGCAGGTGCGCGATGATGACGTCGACCTCCCCGAGGCGGAGGCGGTCGATCTCCGGGCGGTTGACCTCGTGCAGGGCGATGATCGCGTCCGGTCGGTCGCTGGCGACGCGCTTGATCCACTCGGGCATGAGCTGGCGGACCAGGATGGTCTCGGCGTGGATGACCAGTTCACCTTGCGGCTGTCCGGCCTGGATCGCGCGCAGGACGCCGGGCAGGCCCTCGAAGAAGGGGCGGCAGAAATCGTAGAGAGCGGCCCCGGCCGCGGTCGGCTTGATGCTCTCCTTGCCGAGCCGCTCGAACAGGGCCAGGCCGAGCTCGGACTCGAGTTTCTTGACCTGCTGGTGGATCGCCGGCTGGGTGATCGGGTAGGGAAAGGCCCGTGCCGCGCGGGCGTAGCCGCCGGTCTTGGCCACCCAGTAGAAGCCTTCGAGTCGATGGAGCTGGATCATCTGCGCGTCGCCCTCCGCCGCGGCCGAACGGCCCGGTCACGTGGCGATGATAGCCGATGGCTCCCGGTCGCGCCCTTGCGATTCGCGACTCGCGCGTCGGAGATGTCCGACGTCCCGGGGCGCGGTAGAATCGGGCCATGTGCGGACGCTTCACGCTCCAGGCCCCGGCCGACGTCCTGGCCGACCTCTTCGGTGTACCGGCTCTCTACGAGCTGCCGGCCCGCTACAACATCGCGCCGACCCAGGACGTCGCGGCGGTGCGCATCGATCCCGACGAGGGCGATCGCGAGCTGGTCATGTTGCGCTGGGGACTCGTGCCCTTCTTCGCCAAGGACCCGAGCATCGGCAACCGCATGATCAATGCCCGCGGCGAGACCCTGGCGGAGAAACCCTCGTTCCGCGCGGCCTATCGGTCGCGTCGCTGCCTGATCCCCGCCGATGGCTTCTACGAGTGGCAGAAGCTCGCCGACGGCAAGCAGCCGCAGCACGTCGCCTTCGTCGACGGCTCCGTCTTCGCCATGGCCGGACTCTACGAGAACTGGCGCCGACCGGACGGCGGCAACCTTTCCTCCTGCACCATCATCACCACCGAGGCCAGCGAGGACCTCGCCTGGCTCCACGACCGGATGCCGGTCATCCTCGATCCGGAAGACTGGGAACTCTGGCTCGATCCGGAGCTGAAGGACCGGAGCGTCCTCGACCCGTTGCTCGTGCCATGGGCCGGCAGGAAGCTCCGCGCGCGGCCGGTCTCGCGCCGCGTGAACAGCCCCCGCGAGGACGACCCGGATCTGCTCGACGAGTCGGCCTGATCGTGTCCTCCGGACCCGGGTGGATTCAGCGGCGTTCGAGCGCCGCGGCGATGCTCTCGAGTTCGGCCAGCCAGGCGCGCAGCGCCGTCATCAGGCGCAGGGCCTCCGCCTGGGCCTCGTCGCGGTCGCCCGCCTCGAGGGCATCGCTCAGCGGCGGCAGGTCGCTGCTGCCGTAGCCGCGTTCGCGCGCGGGAGCGTAGAGGCAGTGGCGGTACCAGGGGCGGCGACGCAGGCCTTCGGCGAGGAGCAGCTTGCGCTCGACGCCCGCCAGGGCCGCATTCATCTTCATCGTCCGCTGGATATCGAGCCCGCGCTCGAGCAGGGCCTGCCGGGCCTCGTTGATCCGGCGGCCGGCCTCCTCGGCGCGGGTCGCGATCTCGCGGAGCTCGGCCAGCTCGAGCCGCGGGTCCTTCTTCTCCAGGCGTTCGGCCGCCGTGACCAGGGCACGGCTGGCGGCGACGAAGTCGAAGGGGAGGAGCTCCGCGCGCCCGAGGCGCATGGCCACGGTGGCGATCAGGCCGGCCATCGATCGATGGATCTCGAAGTCGGGATCGCCGAAGCGCTTCATGAAGGCGAAGGTGTCGTAGCTCGAATGGTAGACCCCGTTCGCGCCGCCACTCGACAGGTCGAGGGCGGGGATGCCGAGCCGCGCGAGGAAGACGGTGTAGTCGCTCCCGGCGCCGAGGCCGCCCATGCGCAGCTCGCCGGTGGAGTCGAGCAGGGAGTCGAGGCGGGGCTTGCCATCAGGGCCGGGCACGTCGGCCAGGAGGCCGGCCATGAAGCTGGTGAGCGAGGGAACCCCCGCCACGCGGAGCTGCGGGCCGGAGACCGCGGCGTCGACGTTGACGTAGGCGACCGTCTCCCTGGCCAGCTCGTCGGCACGCTCCTCGCCGTACTCGGTCGAGCCGATCATCCCGAACTCCTCGGCGTCCCAGAAGCAGATCCGCAGGCTGCGGTCGAGACCGCCGCCGATGGCCCGGCGCTCGCCGAGAACGCGTGCGACCTCCAGCAGGACCGCCGTGCCGCTCCCGGGGTCGATCGCGCCGTGCACCCAGGCGTCGCGGTGATTGCCGAGGACGACGTACTCGTCCGGGTAGCGCAGGCCCGGAAGCGTGCCGATGACGTTCTCGATCCGGCGCAGGCCGTACTCGGATTCGATCCTCAGGCGCAGGCGCACCTTGCCCTGGCCGCCGACGTGGTAGGTGCTGGGCAGGGCGCCGCGCCACTCGGCCGGCACGATCGGACCGCCGAGGTTCTCCAGGATCGGGGCGGCGTCGGCGGCGGAGATGGCGGTCGTGGGCAGGAGTGGCAACGAGCGCATCTCGCCGTAGGTGAGCTGGTCCGCGCCCGGAAGGCTCGGCCGACCCGGCGTGCCCGGGTCGCCAGGGTACTCCCAGATGCGCAGGATGCTGCCGCGTTCGACTCCGGTGAAGGGACGGAAGGGGCCCTTCGGGTAGACGTCGCCCCGGGCGAAGCCGTCGTCCGCCGGGTCGGAGTAGAGGATCATGCCGGCGGCGCCGTGTTCCTCGGCAAGGGCCACCTTGCTGCCACGGAAGATCTTGCCGTAGCGCGCGATCAGGATCGCGCCGCGGCAATCGATGCCCATCGCGGTCAGGGTGTCGAAGTCCTCGCGACTCGCGTAGTTGACGTAGACGACTCCGGCCGAGAGGTCGCAGTCGGGGCTGTAGGCCGAATAGGGTTGGATCGCCCGCTGCTCCCGCTCGAGGTGCCAGTCCGCGGTCTCCTCGACGAGGCTCGCGGAGTAGGCGACCGGCTGCTCCATCTCGACGCTGATGCTGCGCGGGTAGGGCAGCAGGACGTCGTAGGCCCGGCGCTCGACCTGGAAACCGGCGAGTTCGAGCTGTCGAGCCAGGTAACCGGCCAGCTCGGCATTGCGCTCGCCGCCGGCCACGTGGGGCAGTCTGGTGAGTTCGCGCAGGTCCTTCTCGCAGCGCTCGGCGCGGGCCAGCGCGCGCAGCTGTGTCTCCGCTTGCCGCTCGAGGCCGATCCTCCCCAGGCCGAAGCCGTGGAAGGCCGCCCCGCTGGTCGCCTCGGTCCGGACCGCGCCCGCCGACTCGGGGCCCCGGTCCTCGCTGGTCGCCGGCCCGGGCTGGGCCGTGGGGCCGGTGACGGTGGGCTCGGGCGTGGGCGGGGCGACGACCTCGCCGGCGACCTCGGGGTCGCCGGCTCGCGCCGGGCGGTCGGAACCGCAGGCGCCCAGCAGGGCCAGTCCCAGGATGAGAACCGTGATGCGCGGTGCCGGAATCATGGCCAAACTCCCCGTGGTTCCGCGGGAACGATAGGTCGCCGGGAGCCGGCCGTCCACCGTTACCGAGGCGAAACCGGCCGGAACGGGTCCTGGGACGCCGGCCGCAGCCAGCCCTTTTCCCGGGGGTGGACTTTTCCACCTTTCGAGCAACGCTGCCGGGCCTGATGGCCGTCGCTGCGTGAGGGCAAAAAGAAACCCCCGGGGGAATTGGCAAGTCCGGGGGTTTTAGTTCGGACCGAGGAGGGGTTTACGGGACCATTCTCGTGTGTCCGAATCTATCAGGATGTTACCGCTTGGTAGCGGTCTCGAGAGGGCCGCCATCTCGGCTTTCTCGACCACTCGTCCACGGGCTTTCCGCAGGTCGGTCGGGCCTTTTCGGCACGACCCAGGACCAGGCCGAGGCCTCGATCCCGAGCATCACACCCGCCGTCCGGCCAAGCTCGAACCCGACTCGGCACCTCACCGGCAGGTGAGGACCGCAGGGTCGGGTCGGTGTGCTTCGACCGGCTCCGAGCAGGCTGGATTATAGTGCTTCGACCGGTCGGGTCAACTCTCTTGCGACCAAAGCTCCGCTGCCCGAGAATCCTCCGCGCCGCGCTTTGTGTTGATCGCAAGTTCAATTATTACCGTTGGTTATGGATTATGGCCGGGGCCAGCCGTGGCCGCGCCGAGCAGCGTCGAGCCGCTACCTTTCCATGCTGAATCCCTTGCGGCGCGGGCACTTGCAACCACCGCCGGGGAGCAGTTTTTTTCCTGGTCGGCAGCCCCGGAATCCTGCCCCGCGGCCTCGTCTCCCAGGCCGGATTCGGGTCGGTCCGGGATGGTCCGAGAGGACCTTCCGGAGGGAAGACGAGACCGGGTTCATCGACGCGCGGACTTCGCTGTCCGACGATGCGCCGAGAATCCGACAAGCATCGACGCGGTCGATGTCGTCGTCATCGAAGTCGCGAATCGTTACCGATCGCGGACATCATCCGACAGACCTTCGAGGCGCAGGATCACCGGTGCGAAGGGATCGATCTCGAGAGTGATCGAACTGCGACGTCGCGGTGCGTCGTTGCTCGTCTCGACTCGCTGTTCTCGACCGACGATGAGCTCGATGCTGGTCGCGGTCGGCAGCAACAGGTCGATCGTCGTCGGCTTCAACGCCTCGAGTTCGTCCTTCGCGAGCGCGCGCGCCGACTGCCGCCAGTTCCACAGCAGCGCGAGGTAGTCGGCGTCATCGTCATGGCGACGGAAGACGCGCAACGGGGGCGAGGTCAGGTCGCGACCGCGGACCTCGACGGTCGCATGCACGCGCGTCATGCGGAACACGCCGCGCAACTCGTCCAGCAGCGCCTCGCCGCTGCCGCGCAGTCGCTGTTCGAGGTAGTCCTGGACCAGCAGGTTGAGGTAGACGCTACGACCGCGGTTGCCGTGGCGGCGGGTCACCATCGCGGGGATCTTGCCGAAGCGCATCGTCGAACCGGCGCCGCGTCCGACCTCGATGCCGGGTTCGGCGAGCCGGAGGCCGGGCGGGCCGTCGAGGCCACGATCGATGGGGCGGTCCTCCTGGAGATTGACCAGCCGGTTGCGGCGGGTGATGCCGAAGAGCTCGTCCAGCAAGCCCTGGGGTCGGGCGCGGAGCTGCTCGTCGAAGAGCCCGGTCTGGCAATCGGCGATCAAGGTGCCCCGGCGGGCGAAGTCCTCGAGAATGCGGCCCTCGCGGTCGGAAAGGGCGATGGCGCGAGGAAGGATCACGACGTCGTAGGGGGCCAATCGACGACGATCGAGGCGCAGGGTCGAGACGTGCTCGTAGTCGAGATGCAGGTCCTCGAGGAGCTTCTGCCAGGCCTCGCGGCAGAGGTTCTGGCTGGCGTGCTCCTGCTCGTAGCTGCCGAGACGGTGGATCCAGGCCGGTCCGTCGCTGCGCGAGTCGAACATCCAGTGCAGTCGGTCGGAAGCCTGCGACTCGAGGATGGCGATCCGCGGTGCCGGCGGTCGCGCCGCGAGGAAACCGTCGAGCCCCGGGGCCGAAACAGCGCGCAGGGTGGGCGCGAGCCGCTCGGCCCAGGCGCTCGGCGCCAGGTCGTCGGGAGCGGCGAAGACCCGGCTCGCGGCCCAGAGGATCAGGCCGCGATCGCCGCGCAGGAAGTAGTCCCAGATCTCGTGTTCGTTGGCCCGCGGATGGCGCGGGTCCTCGAACAGCGTGCGCATGACCAGGGCGTCCTCGCGAGCGAAGGAACGGACGAGTTCGCGCGAGCCGCCGACATCGTAGGGTTCGCAGAAATCGACCAGTTCGAGCAGTCGGGCCCAGTCGACGCCGCTGAAGGGATGGGGGGCCTCGCCGCCGGTGAAACCGACCGGCGTCGCGCCGGTGCGGAGGCGCACGCGGCGCACGAGTTCGGCCACGACCCGGGCGAAGTCCTCGTCGAGGAACTCGCGGTAGTCGGCCCAGGGGGCGAAATTCTGGTGCAGGCTCTCCTTCAGGAATTCCCGCTTGCGGATCGCCTGGGTCGAGAAGGGCTCGACCTCCGCCAGCGGGGTCGGCTCGATGTCCCAGGCGCGGGCGAGGGCCTGATCGTCGGGGTAGCGCTTGCGGAGGTGCTCGCGGAAGGCGGCGATCATCGGCGCCTCGTAGCCGAGGTCGATCGGCACGTTGCGCCGGCCGATCGAGATCTCGTCGTCGAGCGAGAGCGCGATCGGGCGGGCGTGACCGAGCGCGTCGAGGACCTCGTCGATGCGCGCGAGCGCCCGGCCCAGGGCGTCCGCGGACCGGAGCGAGGGCCGGCGCGGCCGCGGGCGGAGCTCCTGATCGGCCTGCCAGGCCTCCCGGTCCTCCTCCCAGCTCGCGTCCGGCAGGTAGAGGAAGCCCTTCCCGGCCACGTGATCGACGTAGAAGGGGATACCGTGGCGTCCCTGCACGGTGGCCGGGGCGGTCCCGGCGACGTTCGTTCCGGCGATTCCCAGGTCCCGGAGGGCCCCGACCAGCTCGTCACTGGCGGAAAACCCGCGATCGAGCCAGAGGAAGGCCTGATGCCGGCCTTTCCGGCCTGCATGTTTTTCCTGGGCGAACGTCGAGTGGCCGCCGAGGACGACACAGAGGAAGAGCAGGGCGACCCGGCTGGCCGGGAGCCCTCGGCGATCGTGGTTCATTCCTGCTTCGACGGCCACGCCAGCAGGATAGGCTTTCGATCGCGGCGGCATCAAGATGGCCGACTCCATTGGAATAGGACCCCGGCGGCTCGCGTCGAAGTTCCACGCGGCACCCTGCCGGCATTTGGAAGCGAGCGCGACCCGCACTATCTTGGGGCCGGCCCGAAACCGTCCGCCAAGGACCGAAGAGCGATGAACAAAGACTCCCTGATCGTGATCCTCCTGCTGGCCGTCGTCATCGGCGCCGGCGTCACCTTCTTCATGTTCTCCCAGGATGACACCGGCGACGTCTTCGTCCCGGCCCCGGAAACCGCCGAGACCCAGCAGGACCGCGAGGTCCGCGCCGCCAAGCCTACCCGGCGGAGCGAGGTGCTCACCGAACTGGCCGGCAAGAACTGGAAGACCGAGGCCGCTCCCGAGGTTTCGGTCACCACCGACCTCGAGGCCGATCTGGTGGGCAGCATCTACGGCAAGGTCGTCGACGCCGAAGGCGAGCCGATCCCCGAGGCCGCGGTGGTGCTCTGCGTCGACATCGCCAACGCCCGGGCGACCAGCGTGCTCGGCGAGGTCGCGGCGGTCGCCACCACGGACGCCCAGGGCGCCTACCGGATCAACGGGATCTCGGTGGACGACCGCTACGCGATGCGCGTCGAGTCCCTGGACAAGGCGCCGAAGATGGAGAGCGCCATCCAGCTCGTCGGCAAGGAGGCCCGTCGCCTCGATTTCGTCCTGGTCGACGGGATGAAGCTCGTCGGTCGCGTGGTCGATCTCGAGGACCGGCCGATCCCCGGCGTCGAGATCCAGGTCTGCGATCAGGCCTCGCGGGCGCAGGATCCGCAGATGGACATCGAGAAGACCTGCGTCTCCGACGCCAACGGCGAGTTCACCTGCCTCGGGCTCAACCAGGGCATGAAGCGCGTCTCCGCCCAGGCCCAGGGCTACGTCACCCAGACCGATCTGAGCGTCCAGCTCTTCGAGGGCACCGAGCAGAAGCCGCTCGAGTTCAAGCTGGTCTCCGGAGGCGTGACCTTCGCGGGCCGCGTCGTCGACGCCGACGACGAGCTGCCGCTCGAAGGCGTCCTGGTCCGGGCCCAGCCGATCGCCGCCGGCCGACGCAACATCCCCAACTGGAACTACCCGCCGGTGGCCACCGACCAGGACGGCGTCTTCACCTTCGTCGGCCTGATGCCGGGCTCCTATCGCTTCCGCGCCTTCGGTTCGAGCGGCTACCCGACCTCCGGCACCGAGATCACCGCCATCGTTCCGCGCGAGGAGGCCACGGTGATCAAGCTGCAGGCCGGACCCAGCGTGGTCGGCCGGGTCATCGACGCCGCGACCGGCGAGCCGATCGAGCGCTTCAAGGTCTCGTTCTCCTACAACGAGAACAACCTCATGAACGCGCCCTCGCTGACCCAGCGCTTCGACGACCCGAAGGGCGAGTTCGAGTACCGCGGCATCCAGATCTCGCCGCAGAAGAAGGAATTCTGGCTGCACGCCACCGCCAAGGGCTACGCCGGCGGCTCGAGCGCCCAGCTCCTCACCGACGGCAAGAGCGACATCGAGGGCGTCGAGATCCTGATGTACAAGGGCGCGACCGCGACCGGCAAGGTCTTCGGTCCCGATGGCAAGCCGCTGCGGGGCGCGCGCGTGGAGCTGACCCCGCAGATGGGGCCCCCCGGCCAGGGCCCGGGCGTCATCTTCGGCGCGATGATCACCAACGGCATGCGTTCCGACTCGCGGCGCAGCGGCGTCACGGACGACGACGGCGCCTATCGGATCGAGCAGGTGCCGGCCGGCTGGTTCAACGTCAAGGTCGAGCACTCGCGCTACGCCGATGCCGAGAGCGAGCAGAGCTACGAATTCGGTCGCGAGGGCACGATGGAGCTGGAACCCGTCTACCTGTCGGCGGGCGCCAAGGTCACCGGCCGCGTCCTCGACAAGGAGGGCAACGTGGAGCAGGGCGCCGTGGTCCAGCTCCGCTCCAAGGGCGGGCTCGGCGGCAAGAGCTACATGGTCCGGGCGGACACCGCGGGTCGCTTCGAATTCGGCAACGTGCGGCCGGGCATCTACCTGGTCACCGTCACCGAGCGCAAGGGCCAGCCGGACCTCGGAGGCTTCCTGTCCGGGCTCCAGGGCGGCCAGGAGGAGATCATCATCGGCGACGGCGACAGCCGCGACGTCGGTGACCTGCGGCCCTGAACGTCGGAACGAACGACCGATCGGCGACCACCACGGCTCCATGGGGCCCTGGTGGTCGCGTCGTCTCCGGGAGCCCTGTCCGGATGACCGGGATCCCGTAAGATCCGGAAAGCTTGCCGGTCCTCGGATCGGCGACGAGCCGCGCCTCGCGAGCGCACCAACGCGCGGTCTCGATCCGGGAGTTCCATGAAGCGTGAGCTCATCTTCCTCATCGGTCTGGTCGTGCTGATCGCGACCGCCGCCGCCTTCCTGATGTTCGGGCGGGCGCGGGAGGTCAGTCTGCGCGGTCCGGGGCGTTCGCCCTTCGAGGACTTCGATCGCGCCTCGAACGAGTCGACGGGCGGCGGTCCGCGGCGAGGTTCCCGGCCGCCGCGGGACGAGGCGCCCCTCCTGCCGCCGGTGCGCGACAGTCATGGACGCGAACTCGAGCCGATTGCGAGCCGCGATGATTTCGGTCGGCTCCAGGGCGGCATCCTGGTCGTCGTGCGCGGGACCGAGGCCGAGGCGCTGAGCGGCGCCACGGTCTGTCTGCACGAGTTCTTTCCGGGTCCGGCGTCAGGACAGCGCGGCGAGGAGCTGGCGCGCCGCGAGAGCGACGCCCAGGGCGAGGCCCGGTTCCCGGCCCTCGAGGTGGGGCCCGCCTACGCCCTGGTGGTGCGCCATCCCGCCTTCCGCCGGTTCCAGAGCACGGGCCTGCGCCTCGAGCCCGGACGCTTCCTGATCCAGGAGGTCGACCTGGGCCCGGGCATCGCGCTGGGCGGCCGGGTGCTGACCGAAACCGATCAGTCGCCCATCGCCGGGGCCGAGGTCACGGTCTGGGACCTCTCGGCCGGCGGCGCCGATCCGGAAGGCGAGATCGAGGCCAGCGGGGCGACCGACGGCGCGGGACGCTTCCTGATCGAGCGCCTCTCCTCGGGCCCGAAGCGCGTGGTCGCGAGCTACCCGGGCCAGGGCTCGGCCGCCCGGCCCTGGCTGGTTCTCGAGGCGAAGCTCACCGAGATCGAGCTGAAACTCGGACAGGGTGCGGCGATGAGCGGTCGCGTCCTCGATCCGGAGGGGCGGCCGATCCGTGGCGCGAGCGTCCGCGCCCGACCGGTCGTGGGCCAGACCGGCGATGCGGCCGGCGGCTACTACCCGGAGACCACGACCGACGAGCGCGGCGTCTGGGTCATCGAGGGGCTCCGCCAGGGCCAGTACTTCCTGCGGGCCTCGAAGCGTGGCCACGCCGAGGGCAACTTCTCGCGGCCCGGCGAACCGCGCCGCACCTCGATGGCCAATGCCGTGGCCGGCGAGATGGGCATCGATCTCTATCTCGGCCAGGGCCCCGTCGTGCGTGGTCGGGTCATCGACGGCGAGACCGGTGAGCCGCTCGGCGCCTTCGACCTCTATGGCAACGGCGCCAAGGACCCGGTCGCGCTCGAGGCTCGTGATCGCCAGCGCGTGGTCGATGCCGAGGGCCGCTTCGAATACGCCGTGCCGGTGGTCGGCTCCCAGGCGCGCTTCATCTGGCTGCACGCCCGCGCCCCGGGCTACGCCGGTGGCAGCGTGCTGGTCGATTTCAGCCTCCGTGGCAACGGCATCGGCGAGTTGACCGGCCTGCGCGAGGGGGTCGAGATCGTCATGTTGAAGGGGGGCGGTCTCGCCGGTCGGGTCGTCGATCCCGCCGGGCGGCCCCTGCCGGGCTGTAGCATCGTCGCCCGGCGCCTGCGTGATCCGGCCGCGGTCCCGAATTCGCCGCTGATCAATCAGCTCGGCCCGGAGAGCTACGTGATCGCCGGACGGGCCCATGGCGACGAGGAGGGGCGATTCCTGGTCGCCAATCTCGGCGCCGGTCGCTATCGCGTCGAGTTCGAGCATCCGGAGTTCGCGCCGGCCATCTTCGCCGACGAGGTCGAGTTCGAGGGGCACGGCGAGATGGACATCGGCACGACCACGCTGCGGCGCGGCGGCCGCGTGACCGGTCAGGTCGTGGACCAGGACGGCCAGCCGGAGGAGGGCGCCCGGGTCGCCCTCTATGCGACCGATCGCCGGCTGGGAGCCCGCTTCGAGCAGCGCTGCAGCTTCGGTGGCGGTTTCGACTTCAGCCGGGTGCCGGCGGGGGAGTACCGGCTCGTGGTGATCGAACGCGACGGCCTCGACACCCGCTCGGCCTGGTATCAGGAACTCAAGAAGCGGCGACCCACCGAGTACCCCATCGTGGTCGAGGACGGTGCCGAACGCGACTACCGCCTCGATGGCTGAGCCGGGTCGTCCTCAGGCCGGGCCGAAGAGATCCTCGGCGAGCTGGTCGGGCAGGTCGTCCTCGTTCATCGGGCGGGAGACGGCGTAGTCCTCCTGGAACCAGCGGCCGAGATCCACCATCTTGCAGCGCTCGGAGCAGAAGGGGAAATGCGGCCGGGCCTGCAGGACCTGAGCCGGATCGGAGTCGACCCGGAAGCGTTCCTTGCAGACCGGGCAGAGCAGCTCAGGCATCGCCACATCCGGGACGCGAACAGCTGGTCGGGTCGCCCGAACAGCCGCCGGGGCCGTCGGCCTTGGCGGCGGACTCGTAGCCGGCGCTGCGATAGTCGGTGGTGTAGAAACCCGAACCCTTGAACAGGAAGCCGGCGCCGCCGCCGAACAGGCGCTGGAGCTTGGGCTTCTTGCATTCGGGGCAACGCTTCAGGTGCGGCTCGCTGACGCTCTGGAAGGCCTCGAAGGCATGGCCGCAGCCGCCGCATTCGTAGTCGTAGGTGGGCATCGGTGTGCTTCCGTTTCAGCTCGTGGTCGGCAGTCCGCCTTCAGCGCTCGGTCTCGGGGGCCTCGGGCTCGGCGGCGGTCTCGTCGTTCGCGGCGGACTTCGGCGCCGCCACGACGACGCGGGCGTGGCGGACGACCAGGTCGCCCATGACGTAGCCCTTCTGGACCTCGCCGAGGACCTTGTTGGCCGGCGCCTCGTCGGTCTCCTCCCGCGACACGGCCTCATGAAGGGCGGGGTCGAAGTCGGTCCCGACCGCCTTGATCGTGTTGACCCCGTTGTCCTCGAGGAACTTGCCGAGCATCTCGTGGATCATCTTCACGCCGAAGAGCACGTTCTGCGCGTCCTGTCCCTGCTCGAGGGCCTGCATGGCATGGCCGAAGTTGTCGACCACGGGCAGTAGCTGCTGGACCAGGTCGCGCTTGACGAAGCGACGGGACTCGACGCTGCGCTTGTCGGCCTGCTTGCGGAAGTTCTGGTACTCGGCCGCGAGGCGCTGGAGGCGGTCCTTCAGGGCCTGGACCGTCTCGCCGCCCTCGTCGCCGTTCGACGTCTCGGTCTCGATCGTCGGCTGGTCGCCGCCGGTCGTCGTCTCGGATGCGGTGGTCGCGCCGTCCTCGACCTCGACCTCGACTTCCTTCTTCTTGTTCTTCTTGCTCATGACCTTCGGATCAGGACTTCGAGAAGAAGCCACCCTTCTTCTTGGAGTTCGTCTTCTTGCCGAGGCTCTCGGCCAGCTTCTCGAGCAGTTCCTTCTGCTCGCCGTTCAGCTTCTTCGGGGTCTCGACCTGGATCGTGACGTAGAGGTCGCCGCGGCCACCGCCGCGCACGCGCGGCATGCCGTGACCGCCGAGGCGGAAGACCTGGCCGCTCTGCGTCCCGGCCGGCACCTTGAGCTCGACGCGTCCCGAGAGGGTCTCGACCTCGGCCTTGGTGCCGAGGGCGACCTCGGGGAAGCTGAGCACGAGCGCGGCATGAAGGTCGTTCTCGTGGCGCTCGAAGCGCTCGTCCTCCTCGACTTCGATGTCGACGTAGAGATCACCGCGGGGGCCCTCGCCGATCGCCGCCTCACCTTCGCCCTGCACCCGCAGCCGATGGCCGTTGTCGACGCCGGGCGGGACGTCGACCTTGATCTCGGCCCGCTTGGCCTCCAGGCCGGCGCCGCGGCAGGCGCCGCAGGGGTCCTGGATCATCCGGCCCTCGCCCCGGCAGGTGGGGCAGACGGTGCGGATGCTGAAGAAGCCCTGGGACTGGGCCACCTCGCCGACGCCGCCGCAGGTCGTGCAGGTGACGGGGCTCGAGCCGGGCTTGCAGCGGCTGCCCCGGCAGGTGCCGCAGAGCTCGCGCCGGTTGATCTCGATCGTCTTGGTGACCCCGTGCGCGGCCTCGGCGAGTTCGAGCTTCAGCCGCATCCGGAGCGAGTCGCCCTGCGCCGGCCCACGGCGTCCGCCCCGGCGGCGCCCACCCCCGAACATCTCGCCGAACATGTCGCCGAAGAGGTTCGAGAACAGATCCTGCGGATCCGTGAAGCCGCCGAAGCCGCCGGCGCCCGGACCGGCGCCGTGACCCTCGGCGGCGTGGCCGAACTGGTCATAGCGCTGCCGGCGCTGCTGGTCGGACAGAACCTCGTAGGCCTCCGCGGCCTCCTTGAACTTCTGCTCGGCCTCGGCGTCGTTCTTGTTGCGATCCGGGTGGAACTTGAAGGCCAGCTTGCGGTAGGCCTTCTTGATCTCTTCGGCCGAAGCCGATTTCTCGACCCCCAGGACCTCGTAGTAGTCACGCTTGCTCAAGGCTCGTCCTCGGCTAATCGGAAGGGAGCGGCGCGTCGCCGCGCCGCTCCCCGTCCAATCGCGACGTTGGCGTTCAGGAGATCGCGCCGGCCACCGGCTCGGCGTCGTCCTCCAGGCTGGTGATGGCCGCGCTCGTGGTCAGCATGAGGCCGGCCACGCTGGCCGCGTTCTGCAGGGCGGAACGGGTCACCTTGACCGGGTCGATGATACCCGCCTTGACCATGTCCGTGTGGACTCCCTCGGCGGCATCGAAGCCCCAGTTCTTCTTGGTCGACTCGATGGTCTCCTCGGCGCAGACGCGACCGTCGAAGCCGGCGTTGTCGGCGATCTGGATCGCCGGCCAGCGCAGGGCCTGCATGACGATGCGGCCGCCGATCTTCTCGTCGCCCTTCAGCTTGGCGATCCCGGCCTCGACGGCCGGGATGACCGCCAGCAGGGCGGAGCCGCCACCGGGGACCACGCCTTCCTCGACCGCCGCGCGGGTGGCGTGGAGCGCGTCCTCGACGCGATCCTTGCGTTCGCCCATCTCCTTCTCGGTGGCGGCGCCGACCCGGACCGAGGCGATGCCGCCGGAGAGCTTGCCGAGGCGCTCCTGCAGCTTCTCGCGGTCGTAGTCGGAACTGGTCGCCTCGATCTGAGTGCGCAGCTGCTCGATCCGCTCCTTGATCGCGGTCTTCTTGCCCGCGCCCTCGATCAGCAGGGTCTCGTCCTTGGTCACCTCGATGCGCTTGGCCTGGCCCAGCTGGGCGAGGCCGACGTTCTCGAGCTGCTGGCCGATGTCCTCGGAGATGCAGGTGCCGCCGGTGAGGATCGCGATGTCCTCCAGCATCGCCTTGCGACGATCGCCGAAGCCGGGCGCCTTGACCGCGCAGACCGACATGACCCCGCGCAGGCGGTTGATCACCAGGGCCGAAAGGGCCTCGGCCTCGACGTCCTCGGCGATGATCAGCAGCGGCCGGGCCTTCTGGGCCACGGCCTCGAGCACCGGCAGGATCTGCCGCAGGTTGCTGATCTTCTTCTCGTAGATGAGGATCAGCGCATCCTCGAGGATCACCGACATCTTGTCCGGGTTGGTGATGAAGTAGGGCGAGACGTAGCCCTTGTCGAAGGACATGCCGTCGACCACCACCAGCTCGGTCTCGAGACCCTTGCCCTCCTCGACCGTCACGACGCCGTCCTTGCCGACCTTCTCGATCGCCTGCGCGAGCAGGCTGCCGATCGTCTTGTCGCCGTTGGCGGAGATCGTGCCGATCTTCTCGACGTCGTCGCTGCCCTTCACCGGCTTGGCCATCTTGCCCAGCTCGGCGACGGCCACCTCGACCGCCTTGTCGATGCCGCGCTTGATCACCATCGGATTGGCGCCGGTGCCGATCGCCTTCAGGCCCTCGGCGAAGATCGCCTCGGCCAGGACCGTCGCCGTGGTCGTGCCGTCACCGGCGCGGTCGTTGGTCTTCGAGGCGACCTCGTTGACCAGCTTGGCGCCCATGTTCTCGAAGGGATCCTTGATCGAGATCTCCTTCGACACGGTGACGCCGTCCTTGGTCACGGTCGGACCGCCGTAGCTCTTCTGGTAGATGACGTTCTTGCCGCGCGGGCCGAGGGTGACCTTCACCGCTCGCGCCAGCTTCCGAACGCCCTCGAGGATCTTCCGACGCGCTTCGTCGTCGAACATCAATTGCTTGGCCATGTTTTCCTCCTCGTGGCGCAGGTCACTTCTTGGCGATCTTCGCCAGGATGTCGCGCTCGCGCATGATCTTCATTTCCTTGCCGTCGACCTTGATGTCGGTGCCGGCGTACTTGCCGAAGACGACGACGTCGCCCTTCTTCACCGAGAGAGGGCTGCGGCTGCCGTCGTCGTTCAGGGTGCCGGGACCGGCGGCCACGATCTTGCCGCGCTGCGGCTTCTCCTTGGCCGAATCGGGCAGGACGATGCCGCCCGCCGTGGTCGTCTCCGACTCCTCAGGAGCCACCAGCACACGATCGTCGAGAGGTCTGATGTTCATCATTGTTCTCCTTGGTCGCGGGGGCTCAGAAGCCCATCCCGCCCATGCCCATGTCCATTCCGCCCATGCCGCCCATGCC
>JACKGY010000006.1 GCA_020639295.1 Planctomycetota bacterium | reverse complement strand
GAGCTGCAGGTTCTCTGATCGACGGAAACTCGAATCACCTCGGCCCCGCGGGCTCGCGCCAGAGCCGCCCGCGGGGCCTTTTCGTGGCCGCGATTGGAACTCGCGGCTCTTTCCGACCGCAGCCTGGTAGAAAGAGGGGCCCGCCCCGCATCGTTCGTCCGCTCGGAGGACGGGGGCGGCGAAGGAGCCGGTCGGTGCCTTGCCCTTCTTCCGAGGTCGCCCGGCCTCGTCCCCAGGGGTCCGGTCGGCGAGGCGGACCGACCTCGACCGCGGAGGAGCTTCGATGAAGGCAGCCATCGGAATCGCGATCGCCCTCGCCCTCGCCGGGACCCTGGCGGGACAGAGCTTCAGCTTCAGTTCCTTTGCTTCGGGGGATCCCCTGGTCGCGAACGGCAGCGCCAGCCTATCGGGCCAGAAGTACGTCCTCACCCCCGCGGCGATGGGGCAGAAGGGCTCCCTGTTCCACCAGAACCAGTTCGACCTCGGGGGTGGCTTCGAGACCAGCTTCGACTTCAGGATCTACACCTCGGCCATCCTCCTGCCGGGCGAGGGCATGGCCTTCGTGATCCACGGCGACGGGGCCGGTTCCGGCTTCCTGGGCGATGGCGACGACCAGCTCGGCTACGGCAGTTCGGCCGGTTCACCGGTCGGAACCGGCGTGGAACGAGCCCTGGTGATCGAGATCGACCCCCATGCCGGCAGTTTCGGCGGCTTCAGCGACGCCGGGCCGAACGAGATCAGCATCCATACCAACGCTTTCGGCGAGGTCACCGCCAGCGAAGGGCTGCGGATCGGCAGCGTCGTCGTGAACGGCGTGACGCTGGCCGACTCCCAGGTCCACAACCTGCGGATCCGGCATCATCTCGGCCTTCTCGAGGTCTTCCTCGACGGGGCTCCGGCACCTTTGCTGTCGGTGCCCTGGGACTTCCAGAGCGGCGGCTTCCATCTCGCCAGCGGACTCGGCTCGGGCGGGCTCGCCCTTCCCAACGGTGGCATGGCCTGGGTCGGCTTCACGGCCTCGACCAACTCCTTCCTGCCGGTCTCGCAGCACGAGATCCACGCCTGGAGCTTCACCACCATCGATCCGCCGCGCTGGCCGGGCGATGCCTCGGATTTCGACTGCGCGGTGAGCATCAACGGGATCGCGGCGGTGACGCCGTCGCGGGTCCTGACCGTCGCCGCCGGCGACCTCGTCGCGCTCCACCACCACTCGCCGGCCGGCAGCCTGGTGGGCCAGCCCTTCAGCGCCTTCTATCAGCTGGCCTACGGCGGCGTGAACCTGGTGTCGCAGGTCGTGCCGGGCCAGGCTCCGCCGGGTGGCTTCTGGTTGGATGCGAGCGGCGTCGCGACCGGCCTGATCACGCCGGTGGTGCCTTATCTCGACGGCATCGGCTTCACTCCGAGCTGGGTCCCGGCGGTCGTCCTGCCCGGTGGCAACGTCTATGGCTTCTACGTGCCGCCCCAGATCGCCGGGCAGGCGATCTCGCTCTTCCTCCAGGCTCTGGTGATCGCCCCCGGCTTCAATGCCCTGAACCTCGGCATCGACGACTGCATCGAGCTGCAGATCGGTTGAGAGCGGCGGGTCGGCTCAGAAGTCGAGGTGGCGAAGCGCGAAGTTGCGTGCCAGACCCACGAGGGCGCCGCAGCCGGCAAGTCCGATCATGCGGGGCAGGGATGAGAAGGCAGCCTGGACCAGGTTGCCGAGCACCTGGCTCGGTCAGCCACCGCAACCGGAGGTCGTGCCGCCGAAGCCGATCAGCCCCACGAGGGCGAAGCTGACCGCCGTGGCCGCGGCCACCAGGATACGCGAGGGCGCCCGCTCCACGCAGCCGAAGCTGAGCGCAAAGCCGCCCGCGGCGCCGGTGAAGAGGGCCGAGACGAAGCCCGGCTGGGCCTTGGCTCCGAGGACGAGGCCGGAGAGGAAGGCGCCGGCGGCGAAGCCGAGCGCGGTGAAACGCATGCAGCGTTGCGTCCGCTCCGCGTCGCCGAAGACCAGGCCGAAGGCGAGCATGGCGCCGAAGATGGCCGCCGGCACCACGAAGAGCGCCGATGTGCCGAGGAGCGGAGTGAGGAGCATCGCCGGGATCTGCATCAAGGGCAGGAGAAGCCCCGCGGCCGCGCAGGTGATCGCCGGAGTCATGATGCTGCGTTCGGATTCGGACTCTCTCATGTCGTCTTGATCGACGCCCTGATCGATCCGCTTGACCGGCGGATCTTCATGCACAAAAGAAGAGAGCCCCCGGATTTCCGTCCGGGGGCTCCCGTCGAGGGGCCGGTCGCTCTTCGGCCTCCTCAGGCGACACCGTTCCTTCGCCTCGATTGCCGCTCAGCGGCGGCGGTCGTGATCCCGGTCGCGGCCACGGTCGCGGTTGCGGTTGCGGTCATGGTCGCGGTCATGGTCGCGGTGATCGTCCCGGTCGTGCCGGTCGTAGCAGCGGTAGACACCGACCTGGACCCGACGGCTCTCGTAGTCCCAGTAGCCTTCGACCCAAATCCGCTCGCAGCGCGCGGGGCTGACCAGGACGCGCCGGTGATGACGGCCGTGACCGATGTCGCGATAGACGGCGGGCACCTCCACGATCTTCCAGTAGCCTTCGTGCCAGACCCTTTCGCGACGCTGCTCGTAGCGGGGGTGGCTGTGGCCGTGGCGGTGGTCGTCATCGCGGATGTCGACGCCGATGCGGATGCCGTCGTTGCCGATCCGGATGAAGCCGCCCAGATCCTGCGCGCGGGCCTCGGTCGGCGCGAAGCCGAGGGAGAGGGTCGCGACGAGGGCGGCGGCGGCGAGGTTCAGGTTGCGGCTCATGATGATCTCCTTGTCGTTCTGGGCCTTCCGGCCCGACCAGTGACCCATCGGGGTCGACCGGGAGGAGCGAGGGCCGTGCCAGGCGGTCGGCGCCGGCGGCACCGACCCCCATAGTCGGCTCTAAGATCATCGGAGATCGGGTTTTGAGACAGCGGTCTTTTTCTCGGCCCAGGGCTCTCGAGACCTTGTCGAGCCGTCCGCTGACTCCAATGGTGGACAGTGACGGTTCTCTTCCGTGGACGCTTGGACCTCGCCACCCGGGCGATAGAGTGCCGGCATGTTCGCTTCCGGCAGAGCTTGGTCCCTCGGTTCCCTTTTCGGCACGCCGATCTACGTCCAGCCCGGCTACCTCCTGACCATCCTGCTGTTCTGGTACTTCTGGCGGGGCATCCTGCCGGAGGCTCCCTTCATGGCGCTTCTCCTGATCGCCTTCGCGATCACGCTCTCGCTTCTGGTCCATGAATTCGGTCATGTTCTCGCCGCGCGCCTGAACGGGCACCGGAGTCAGGTCCTCCTGGTCGCGATGGGCGGCCTGACCATGCCGTCGGGCGAAAGCCGCGGCTGGCGGGGTGTCTTCCTCTCGCTCGCCGGCCCGGGTGCCGGCCTGCTCCTCTTCGCGATCCTGTCCTTCCTGGTGCCGCCGCCCGACCCCGAGGACCGCACGCTCTGGCCGAAGCTGCTGGACCTCCTCCTGCAGATCAACCTGGTCTGGAGCCTGTTCAACCTGCTGCCGATCTGGCCGCTCGACGGCGGTCAGGCGCTGCAGAATCTGCTGACGACCTTCCGCCGGGCCCACGAGGCCGAGCGGATCAGTGCCCTGGTGAGTCTCGTCGTGGCCGTCGCCATCGGTTTCTTCCTGCTCCAGGCCCACCAGACCTTCGCGGTGATCATGGTGGCCATGTTGGCCTTCGACAACTGGGAGCGCCTGCAGCGCACGCGTTGACTTGGTGCTCAAGGGGGCGAGAGTCTATAGTCCTGGCTCCGGAGCGCCTCGGGATGCGGTCGACGATGGTCCTCGACCGCCGGATCGGACATGAATCGATATCTGCCCCTCGTCCTGGTGGCCCTGATCACCTTCGTCCTGGTCTGGTTCTTCCTCCGTTTCGCGGCCGAGGAGCCCGGTCGCATCCGCGGCTCCGGCTCGCCCTTCGTCGCCTCGAGCCGTGATCCGGTCGAGGACCAGGTGCGCGACCCGGTCGATCACGAAGGTGTCGTGACCCGACATCAGAAGCTCGAGGGGCCGAAGGCCTCCTTTGGCCGGGGCGCCCTCGTGGTCCGGGCCCAGCTGCCCGGTGGTCGGGCGCCCGAGGTCTTCGAGGTCTCGGCCAGACCGGCCTTGCCGGAGCCCCTGCGGCTCGATGGCTCCCTGCACTACGGCGACATTCCCGCCGGCAGCTACGAGGTCTCGATCCACGGCGAGGACCTGATCCCGGTCGTCCAGCGGGCGGTCGTCATCAAGGCGGGCGAGGAGACCGACCTCCTGTTCAAGGTGGTGCGCGGCATCCATCTGAAGGGCGTGGTTCTCGACGCCGAAGACGAGAGCCCCCTCGCCGGCGTGCGCATCGATTTCAACGGCGTCGTCCGCACGGTCTCCGGCCCGGACGGTCGCTTCGACGTCCCCCAGCTGATGCCGCGACGCTGCCTGGACGTCATCCGGCTGGAAGGCGATCGCTACGACTTCCAGACCTACCGGGGGCTCCTGGTCCCCGATCCGGGTGATCTGCGCCTGATGCTCGGCGGTGGCAAGGGCGTCCTCTTCGGCCAGATCAACAACGCCTCCGGTCAGGCTCTTCCCGGCGACGCCTACATCCAGATGACCTTGCCACCGCTCTACGACCTGCGGCGTCGCCTGCCCCTCGAAGGCATGAGCAGTTTCCGCCTCGAGAACCTCTATCCCGGGCAGTTCCGGATCGAGTTGCATTGTCCGGGCGGCGAGTTCCCGATGATCAGTCAGGTCGTCCAGATCCCGGAATGGCAATCCGACCGTCTCCCCGAGGCCCGGGTCGAGCTGACGGTGACGGCCGGGACGCGCTTCGAAGGTCGCCTGATCGGCAGCGAGTCGCATCTGGCCGGGCTCCGGTTCGAGCTGCGGGACATCCGCAATCAGGTCGTGGCCGCAACCCGCGTCGGCGAGCAACTCGACTTCCGGTTCGCGAACCTCGAACCGGGCGCCTACTACCCCGTGTTGCGCATGCAGATCGAGGAGCAGCGCATGCCGGTGATCGAGATCCAGGCCGGTCAGGCGGTGATGCAGCGGAATCTCGATGTCGGGCGGCGGCGCTGGTTGCCCTGAGGGCTTCCCCCCGGGGCCCCCCCCACCCCCACCTCCCCCCAGGCCCGCCGCCGACTGACCGACCTCGCGAGCTCGCCGCGATGGACGCGTCACCGAACAGATGAATAATGCCGGCGGCACCGATCGGCTTGGCCTTCATGACGAAGGTCGCGCAGAATGGCGCCTCGGACCGGGAAAAGGCAATCGCAACGAGATCGGGCCCTCGCATGAACGATCACCGCAACGACCAACCCTGGTGGTATCAGCTCGCCTCGGCGACCATCCGCAACCCGGTCTTCGAGCACCAGGCGGCCATCTACACCAATCGCAGCCTGCGGATGGATCGCATCGCCGCCATCGGTTTCGATTTCGACCACACCCTGGCGCTCTACAACTGCGCGCGCCTGGACGGTCTCGCCATGAAGCTGGTCTCCGAGCGCCTGATCGAGCAGGAGGGGATGCCGGACGACTTCATGAACGAGCTTCCCGAGGCCTCCTTCGCCTGCAAGGGCCTGGTCGTCGACATCCAGGAAGGCAACGTCTGCAAGATCGATCGCCACGGCTACGTCGTCCAGGCGTACCACGGGCCGACGCCGCTGAATCACGATGCCCGCCGCAAGCTCTACGGCGCCGAGGATTTCATCCCCAACGTCACCCATGGCCGCCGCTTCATCCAGGTCGACTCCGACTTCGCCAAGCCCGAGGTGCTCATCTTCGCGGCGCTCGCGCCACGCGTCGGCAAGGCTCGCTGCAAGGACCTCTGGCGGACCATCCGTTACCACACGGACATGATCCACCGTGACGGCAGCCTGAAGCGGATCCTGATGGCCGATCCCCTGCACTATCTCAGCCCCGACGTCGAGATCGTGCCGATGCTCCAGACCCTGAAGTCCTGGGGCAAGAAGGTCTTCCTGCTCACGAACTCGGAGTGGCATTACACCAAGGCGATGATCAACTTCGCCCTGGGAACGGCCGACGATCCCGAGGATCTCGGCTGGCTCGAACTCTTCGACCTGGTGGTCTGCCAGGCCGGCAAGCCGGGCTATTTCAGCGCCAAGAAGAGCGAGCCCGGAGCCGTCTGCGAGCCCGGCGTGGACAAGCTCACCTGCGGGGGCAACATCGAGGACCTCGAGGAGCGGCTCGGCTGCGGCGGCAACGAGGTGCTCTATGTCGGCGACCACATCTACGCCGACCTGATCACCTCGAAGCGCAGCAACCACTGGCGGACGATGCTGGTGATCGCCGAACTCGCCCAGGAACTCGAGATCCACATCGGGCTTCCCGGCATGGCGATGCAGATGAAGCAGGCCGACGACCGGCGCCGGGCGACCGAGCAGGAGGTCCACTACTGGCGCGTCGTCGAGAAGGCGCTCGACCGCATCGCCGACCCGGAGCACACCGCGCTCTCGGAGAGCCTGAAGGACGACTGCGCCAAGCGCCGCAAGCAGGCCCAGGACGTGCTCAAGCAGTACATCCGCCAGCGCGAGAGCCTGCGTCACGAGATGTCCGTGGCCCTGAATCGCTACTGGGGCTCGCTGTTCCGCGCCGGACCCGAGCTCACGCACTACGGCCGCCAGCTCGAGGACTTCGCCTGTGCCTACACGAGCAAGGCCAGCAACCTGGCCCACTATCCCCAGGACTACTACTTCCGGTCTTCGATGGACTTCCTGCCCCACGAACTCGAGTCCCTCTGATCCGGGCAAGAACGCCAGTTGGGGCTGAAGGCAACCCAGCCGGCTGGGCAGCCGGCGCTCCGGGGCGCCGTCGATGGCGATCGGGCTTGGGATGCGCAGCCGGCGCGGCGCGGTCCACTCGGAGCTCGATGCGCAGCCGCTCGGAGCGCCAGCCGCTGGCTGGCCTAGATCCCTGGCCGGGGATTGGACGATCTCCCGATGCACAGCCGGCGCTCGGGCAGGTCAGGGCTTGACGCCGAGAACGGCGCCGATCGTGCCCATCATGAAGGAGCGGCTGGCGACCGTCGCGAAGCCGGCCTCGCGCCACTCGATCTCGAGTGCACGCCGATCCGGAAATCGGCGGGTCGACTGATCGAGGTAGCGGTAGGCCTCGCGATCACCACCGGCGAGCCGGATCATCACCGGCATCGCCAGGGCGAGATAGGCCGATGAGGCCCAGCGGGCCGGGGCGAAGCCGGGTCGTGACATGTCGATCGAGAGGTAGCGACCGCCCGGTTTCAGGATGCGCAGGATCTCGCGATAGGTCGCGCTCCGATCGCCGACGTTGCGGAGCACCCAGCCCATCGTGACCAGATCGGCGCAGCCATCCGGAAGTCCGGTCGCCTCCGCGCTCCCGAGCCTCAGGTCGGCCGGCGCGCCACCATCGTCCCGAGCGGCCTTCTCGCGTGCCACCGAGAGCATGTTCTCGGCCACGTCGATGCCGATCACCCGACCGCCCGGACCGACCCGCCTGCGGATCTCGAGGAAGAAATCGCCGGTGCCGCAGCCCAGGTCGACCACCGCCTCGTCCGCCCGAAGTCCGGCCCAGTCCAGGGACAAGCGCCGCCAGTCCACGTCGCGGCCGAGGCTGATCAACCGGTTGAGGCGGTCATAGGGCCGCGCGATCCGGTTGAACATCCCGGTGACGTAGGCTTCCTTCTCGGAACCCGCGAGAGTCGATCCGTCGCTGTCGTTCATGGCCCGCCATGATATCCCGTCCCGGTCGCCGACACACGGGGCCGTCGGCGCCAACGCCCGCCTTCTCTTCGGCCGACCCTTGCAATTCCGGGCCGGTTCGATTCGATGGTGGAGGTTCCGGAGCCTGCGATGTTCTTCACCTCCAAGTCCCCGCACCGCGTCCTCTTCTACACGCGGCGACAATGCCATCTCTGCGACGAGGCCCTCGATCTGCTCCATCAGTTCTCCCGTCGCTACCCGATGTGCGTCGACATCGTCGACGTCGACCATGCGCCCAGCCTCCAGGCCGAATTCGGCGAGGTGGTGCCGGTCGTGTTCATCGACGGCGTGAAGCGCTTCTTCGGTCGCATCGATCCGGTCCTCTTGCGCCGACTTCTGGAGGCGCCCGCGACCGGTGCGATCTGAGCGCCGGTCCGGAAGGCGCCTGCCGATCAGGGCGCGCATGATCATGCAGCGCGTGAATTAAAACCAACGGGTCGCATCGACGAGGCCGCGCGCTACGATCGGGACCGCAACGCCGTTGGCGTCGCCTGCATCGGGAACCAAGAAGCCAGACGAAGACGATGAGCTCGACCGACCGAAAGATCCTCATCCTGCCCTTTGCTCTCGAGACCGAAGATCTCCGCGAGCACGCCGACTTCCTCAGCCGCCAGTTGCCGGTGCTCCTGCGCAACTGCTTCGAGAAGGAACGACCCGGCCGCGTGGTCACCTCGCCGATCGCCAGCGAGCTCGAGGGCGAGCGGCGCTGGGTCCTTCACTCGGAGCTCTGGTCCGACGAGGCGGCGGCGCGCTTCGCCCGCGAGCGCGGCTACGACATCGTGATCTTCGGCGCCCTGCACGGCCCGGCGACGGCCGGCAGCGAGCGGCAGCTCAAGCTGCGTGGATTGCTGAGCGAAGATGGCAAGGTGCTCATCGACCGTCTCGTCGTTGGCGACGTGTTCCGGATGACCGAGCGTTCGCTCGAGGCCATGGCGGTCTACATCCCGATGATCCCGAAGCAGGCGGTCGCGCTCTTCGAGTCCCAGACCGAGTCGGCTCCGGCCTACGAGCACTACCTTGCCGGGCTCGACGCCCTGCTCGCGCTGCGCAGCACCGGCATCCGTCTCGCCGAGCCGGCCCGCGCCCTCGCCGACTTCGAGGCCGCGCTGGCGCTGAGCCCCGACTTCGAGGACGCGGTCACCGCCGAGCTCTCCTGCGCCCTGCAGGCGGCCGAGGAAGCGGGCGCCGAGATCCCGACCGCGACCGTCCGCGAGGCCCTCGAAGGCCTGATCGCGGCCCGACCCGAGGACCCGCGGCCCTACGCGGTACTCGCCGAGGTGCACATCCATCGTCAGGACCTGCCCGGGGCCATCGGCTTCCTGCACCGTGGCCTCGCCGCGATCACGCCACCCAACCTCGACCTCCTCCGCCGCTCGGGCGACTTGCTCGTGGAACTCGGACGGAAGGACGCGGCCATCGAGGCCTACACGGCCGTCCTCGCCGCCGGTCCGGACCCGGCCCTGAGCGAGCGTCTCGCGTCGCTCGAGATCATGCTGGCCCGCAACGAATCGGCCCTGGCCCGTCTGCTGGCCCTGGTCGAGGGCGAGCCGGGCCGCATCGACCTGCAGGCGCGTTGCGCCCTCCTGCTCCATCGCATGGACCGCAAGGACGAGGCCTGGGCACGCTTCGCCGAGATGTTCCGAGACGAGGCCGGCCCCGACGTCGCCGAGCTGGTCAAGCTGAACACCATCCTGGCCCGCGAGCCGGTCGGCGCCGTGCTGCTGGAGCGGGTGCGGAACTGGTATCCCCCGGAGAACTTCGGCGGCCGGCGCCGCGTCCTCCTCGGCAAGTGCATGCGCCTGCTCGGCGCACGATTCGAGGCCGGCCTCTGCCTGAAGAGCGTGATCGAGAGCGAGCTCGATGACGAACACCGGGCCCTGCTCGCGCGGGAGCGGCTGAATCTCCTCCAGGAGGACTTCGATCAGCGCTTCGCCGTCCTTGCCCAGCGCATCGTCAACGACGGTGTCACCGAGGGCGCGGAACTGCTCGAGTTCGCGATCGAGGAGGAGCCCGGCTTCTGGCCGGCCCGCTTCCTCCGCGGGCTGGTGCTCTCGCGCCAGGGCCAGTACGAGGCCTCGCTGGTCGAGCTGGAACAGGTCCTCGATCTCCAGCCCGAGAACGACGTCGTCTGGTATACCCGCGGTCTCCAGTACGCCCGGCTCGGTCGAGATCGCGAGGCGGTCGGCTGCTTCGAGTCGGCGATCCGGCTCAACGGCAGCGAGACCGACTACCACTCGAACCTGGCGCTCTCCCTCGCCCGATTGAAGGACGAGGAGGCGGCCCGCGCCGCGCTGGAGCGGGTCCGCAGCCTGCGCCCGGACGATCCCGAGAACCAGCGGCTCGAGCAGGCGATCGAAGAGAGCCTCTGATTACCGGCCGGGGGCCGGACGCCGAGGGCTTCATCGGTCCCTCAGCGGTGACGGATCCCGGGACCGGGCCGGAGCTGGTAGACTCCGGCCATGAAGATGCCGCGTCTCCTCATCGTCCTGCCGTTCCTGCTCCTGGCGACCGCCTGTGTCAGCACCGAAGCCACGGGCCCCGCCAAGGTCGTCCTGGTCGAATCCCAGGAAGAGCTCGACCTGAGCGATGCCAATGGCCGGGTCTCCGTCCGGGTCAACGATGGTGACACCCTGTTCGTCCTCGATGATCGCCGCTTCATCTGCCGCGGCGTGGCCGGCTACATCGGGCGCTTCGACACCCACGCGGGCTGGCTCAAGGCGGGCAAGCTGGAATTCGGTTACGACCGGGACAAGGTCTGGGTCCGGGGGCCGAAGAGCTGGAGCACCTTTCCCCGGGAGGGTGAACAGAACTACGTCGTCGACCAGACCGGTGCGCTGGGGCGCTCGGTCTTCCGGGAGTAGCCGGAACCGGGAGCCCGATCGGCGCAGGTCGGTCGGCCCCCGGCCCTGACCGCCGGTCGTCCCGTCCTCCGCCCGGCCCCGGCCCGAGACCGATCCCCGACCACCGGGCGCCTCGTCGCCGCCAGCCCGCTTCGCTCACCACCTCGACGGGCGCTGGCGAGGAATCAACCGGATGCCCGCGGCCCGCGGGCGCGGCAACAACGAGGCCTCGGGGCCCCGCCTCCGGCGATCGGGTGGCCGATCCGGTCGCTATCCGGTTGCCTGCGCTCCGCCGGCGTCCTATGCTCTTCTCCCCGGCGCCGCTGCCCGCGCCGCCGGTCCGTCGCGAGGGGTGCCTCGAACGCGAGGCTGAGATCAGACCCTTTGAACCTGATCCGGGTGATGCCGGCGCAGGGACTGCGGCCCACGCTCCGCCGTCACCCGCCCGACATCAGGCCGAGAGGAGCGAGACATGTCCGAGTCCAGGGACCGTTACGACTGCTACGAGCTGCCCGAGCTGGGTGGCGATCCTTCCAGCACCGGTCTGGGCACCAACCCGGGCTCCTTCGCGCGCAAGGCGCGGATCGCGCCGGGCCTCGAGGGTCGCTGGACCTTCTCCTCGCCCGATGCGCCCGGCATGCCGGAACCCTCCGACCGGACGGCCTGGGACTTCATGCCCGCCGACTGGAGCCGCGATGCCTCCGGTCGCTGGCAGGCGCCGGCCGGGTTCGAGCCGGTGACCCAGCTCGAGTTCGCCCGCCTGGGGCTGGTGACGCCCGAGATGCGCCGGGTCGCGGAGCGCGAACCGCACCTCGACGCCGAGCAGGTGCGCGACGAGGTCGCCGCCGGCCGCATGGTCATCCCGGCCAACAAGGTCCACCTCGGCTACCGCCTCGACCCGATGGCGATCGGACGGGCCTCGAAGACCAAGATCAACGCCAACATGGGCGCCTCGCCGATCTCCTCCGGTACCGACGAGGAGGTCGAGAAGCTGCGCTGGGCCGAACGCTGGGGCGCCGACACGGTCATGGACCTGTCGACCGGTGGCGACCTCGACCAGTGCCGCGAGGCGATCATCAGGAACTCGGTCACGCCGATCGGCACGGTCCCGATCTATTCGATGATCCTCGGCAAGAAGATCGAGGACCTCGACGCCGCCACCGTGCTCGCCACGCTGGAGCATCAGGCCCGCCAGGGCGTCGACTACTTCACCATCCATGCCGGGGTCCTGCGCGAGCATCTGCCCCATGTCGCCAAGCGGCTGATCGGCATCGTCTCGCGCGGCGGCTCGCTGCTGGCCAAGTGGATGATCCATCACGGCAAGCAGAACCTCATGTACGAGATCTGGGACGACATCTGCGAGCTGATGCGGCGCTGGGACGTCACCTTCTCGATCGGTGACGGCCTCCGTCCCGGTGGTCTGGCGGACGCCTCCGACCGCGCGCAGCTCCGCGAGCTGGCGGTTCTCGGCGAGCTCACCGAGCGAGCCTGGCGCAAGGGCGTCCAGGTGATGATCGAGGGCCCCGGCCACGTCCCCTTCGATCAGATCGAATACAACATGAAGCTCCAGCGTCGGCTTTGCCACGGCGCGCCCTTCTACGTGCTCGGGCCGCTGGTGACCGACATCTTCCCGGGCTACGACCACATCACGAGCTGCATCGGCGCCACCGCGGCCGCCTATCACGGCGCCGCCATGCTCTGCTACGTGACCCCGAAGGAGCACCTCGGCCTGCCCAAGAAGGACGACGTCAAGCAGGGCTGCATCGCCTACAAGATCGCCGCCCACGCCGCCGACGTCGCCCTGGGCATTCCCGGTAGTCGCGACCGCGACGACGAACTCACCAAGGCCCGGGCCGCGCTCAACTGGGAGAAGCACTTCGAGCTGAGCTTCGATCCCGACACGGCTCGCGCCTATCACGACGAGGACCTCGACGTCGACACCGACTTCTGCGCGATGTGCGGCCACGACTGGTGCTCGGTGCGGATCTCGAAGGAGATCCAGGTCTTCGCCTCCGGCAAGGAGGAGGACTATGCCCGGGGCAAGGCCACGGTGAGCGCCGCCCTGACCGGAGAACAGAAGGAGATCCTGGAGAAGCGCGGCGTCCTGTCGCCCGAGGAGATCCATCGCCTCGCCTCGAAGACCCGGACCAAGGTCGGGGCCAGTGCCGGCCACAAGGCGGCCTGTCACTCCGATCTGGCCGACGACGCGACCGCGCACGGTCTCCAGGATTCGTGAATCCGACCGGCCGGGCCCCGGGCCCGGCCGCGGTCCGGAACGACCCGGAGGATGCGTCCATGAGCTACGATCTCACGCTCCTGCCGCCCGAGCACTGCGCCAGCCCGGAGCAGATCCAGAGCTACATCGAGGCCGAGGCCTCGAGCCCGACGTCGGCCCAGCGCGCCCGCATGGATGCCCTCGCGGCAAGCATCCAGCGGGCCGTCCCGGGTCTCGACCGCTTCGCTCCCGATTTCCAGGAGACCGCCCGGCTCCGTGGCACCAGCGTCGAGGAGGCGCGTGCCAACGAGCGTTTCGTCGAGCTGGACAAGGTCAGCGACGGTCTCCAGATCGTCCTCCAGCCCGACCAGGTCTCGGTGACCTTGCCCTACTGGCACGATCGCGCGACTCTCGAGGAACTCTGGCCGGAGATCGAGACCGTGCTGGAGATCCTCGTCCGCGAGGGCGGGTTCCGCATCTACGACCCCCAGCTCGATCGCCTGGTCGACGACCCGGCGACGATTCGCGACCAGGCGATCGCATCCTATGGTCACACCATGAAGATGCTCGAATCGCTCGGCGACCGCGCGCCGCGATCCTCGACCTCGCGGCCGGGCACCCGGCCCTGGTGGAAGTTCTGGTAGCGCCCGAGCGAAGCGAGGATTCCGTTCGTTTCGCGGCGAGCACGACGACCCTGGCCGATGGCGCGGCGATCGGTGATCATGGACTCCGTCGAGCGTTCCGGAGTTCCTCATGCAGGCCATCGATCTCGCCGCGAAGTTCGCGCTCTTCAGCGATCACTGGCAGCCCCGTCTCGTCGCCGAGATGAACGGCCAGGAGATCCGCATCGCCAAGCTCCTCGGCGAATTCTGCTGGCACGCGCATGCCGACGCCGACGAGCTCTTTCTCGTCGTCCGGGGTAGACTGCGGATCGACTTTCGCGATCATGCGGTCGAGCTCGCGCCCGGTCAGCTCCTGGTCGTGCCTCGCGGCGTCGAGCACCGGCCGGTGGCGACGGAAGAGGTCGAGGTCCTGCTCTTCGAGCCGGCCGGAACGAAGAGCGGTGGCGACACGGACGACCCCAGATCGGTGACCAAACCGGAGCGCATCTGATGGCCCGCAACGTCGAGATCAAGGCCAGGATCGAGAGCGTGGAAAGCCTGCTCGAGCGGGCCTTCACGGTCGCCGACGAGGAGTCGGGACTGATCGAGCAGGACGACACCTTCTTCCACTGCGGCCACGGTCGGCTGAAGCTCCGCGATCTCGGCGACGACCGCGGCGAGCTCATCTTCTACCGGCGCCTCGACCGCGCCGGCCCCAAGACCTCGCACTACCTGATCAGTCCGGTGACGAGCTGCCGTTCGATGCGGGAGCTGCTCGAGGAGGCGCACGGCCAGGTCGGCCGGGTGCGGAAGCGGCGCATGCTCTTCACGCGCGGCCGGACCCGCATCCATCTCGATCGCGTCGAGGGCCTCGGCGACTTCCTCGAGCTGGAGGTCGTCCTGCGCGCGGGCGAGCCCGAGGAGGTCGGCATCGCCGAGGCCGAGGATCTCCTGGACCGACTCGGCATCGATCGCTCCGCCCTGGTCGAGGGGGCCTACCTCGACCTCATGCTGGCCCGATCCTGAACCGCCGGCGAGACCGCCGATCGCGAGCCCGGCGTCGGGTCGCGATCGACGGGCGAGGCCCGGAGCGCGGGGCTCAGTAGGGGAACTTGCCGGCGCTGATCGTGGCCACCGTGATCTGGCCGGGGCCCAGATCGATCGGGTCGGCGATGCGCAGCCGCGCTCCGGCGACGTCACTCGACCCGAGCAGGATCTCGACGCCCGCCCCCGGATTCTGCCCGTCGGTATCGAGCGAGTCCGAGCTGCCCACCGGGATGCCGACCCAGACCAGGGTCCGGGAATTCGCGTTCCACAACAGGTTGCCGAGACCGTTCATGCTCGCGGGCGAGGACACGGGGACCAAGCCGCCCAGAGGCAGCCAGAGCGTGCCCTCCATCATCGCCACCGGCGCCGGACTGCCCTTGATCTGCGGCAGGATGAAGGGAGTGGCCACTGCCCCGGCGATGGCGACCAGAGGCTCGGTCGTGGGCTCCAGCAGGAAGGCCTGGACCAGCTTGAAGCTCGGCCGCGCCGTTCCCGTGGCGAAGTCGAAGTGGGCGATGCGGTCGACGAAGGGCAGGTAGGTCCAGTCGGCGTGGCGTTCGGCGACGTAGGCGTTGACGACGCGCGGCGCGTTCAGGTTCGGCAGGTCGGGCAGGTAGGCCTCGTCGACCCGGACGATGCCGTCCGAGAGGTCGCCGTCCGCGGTGCCGATGAGGTTCAAGACGTGGACGCCGGCCGCCGCGGAGGGCCAGGCCCCGGCGAGCTGCTGGACGAAGACGCTGCCGGCGAGGAGGTCTCTCGCCACCTGAGGGCCGACCAGGCCGAATCCCTGCGCCAGCGTCCCCAGGTAGAGGGGGTCGCGCAGGAGGTACTCCGAGCCGAAGTTCGGGCAGCCGAGCAGGACGAGTCGCCGCGGCGTCGCGGACGAGCTCCCGGGCGCGCCGACGTAGGCCCGGGCCAGCAATCCGCCCATGCTGTGGGCGATCAGATCGACCTCGGTGTAGCCGCTGTCCTGGAGGAAGGCCGCCAGCGCCGCGGTCTTGCCGCCGAGACCGGCGGTCGTCCCGTCCTGGCTCGAATAGAGGAACCGTCGGGTCGGGATCGGCGGGCTGGAGGTCTCCAGCAGGTCCTCGAGGTCGCCGAAGGAGGAGGCATTGCCCAGCAGGCCATGAACGAGGACCGCCGGCGTCTGGTCCGAGATCAGGAAGTCGCGCGTCGTCGCGAGGCCGAGATCGACGAAGTTCGTCATGGTCGCCGAGCAGTCGGCCTCGATCCGACAACTCAACTGGTAGCGCCCGGGCGCGAGCGCGACCAGATCCGGGAAGCCGGCGCCTGCATCTTCCCAGTGCTCGGTGATCGCGGGCGTGCCGCCGCCGAGGGAGCCGGTCGTGTTGGCGGCCACCATGAATGGCGTCCCCAGCGAGTTCAGGGCGACGTTCGGGTCATCCGGTGACGACACCGCGTAGCGGGCGCGGCACATGACGCCGAAGTTCGCAGCGTTGGCGATCCTCAGCCAACCGACCGGGCGGTCGTGGTCGTGGAGGACCGGGACGAGTCCCGGAGTCGGCGCGCGGACATCCGGCATGGTCTGCAGGCTCGGATCGGTCGGGTTGAGATCGGCCGGACCGAAGTCGAGGACATCGAGCCCGCTGGCGGGGTCGGCCAGCACGCAGCCGATCGACAGCTTGCAGGCCGGCGACTCGGCGCCGGGCGAGCCGTTGGTGCTCAAGGCGTGGCCGGAGGGCAGGCTCGGTGAATAGAGATAGGCCTGGGCCCAGAGGCTGGCGCCGACCAGGCTCGCCGGCACGGTCGGTCCGACGATGCCGGCCTGGCCGGTGCCATCGGTCCGCAGCAGGAAGGGATTGCCGTTCAGGGCGCCGCCGAATCCGTCCATGACGTAGAAGATCGACGCCGGCTCGATGCCGAGCGGGCCGAAGACCGTTGGCGCGCGCGTCGGCTGGCTGCCGACCAGGATGGCGAAGTCGCTGTTGGGTGGTCCGATCAGACTGGTCTGGAAGCTCTGGCCCGGCATCACGACCTGTTCGGCCGGCAACATCGTCACCGGCGAGCGCGGTGCCACCTCCCAGCGCAGGAGGTCGAAGTCGGCCCAGGCGCTGTAGGTCGCGGCGCTGATCCCGACCCAGGCCGAGTTGCCGCCGACGATCGCGGGGATGTCGATGTTGCGGGTCAGCAGGGCCTGGGCGGGCCGTGTCCCGCTCTGACTGCAGCGCAGCTCCAGGACCTGGGCGTCGTAATCGATCCACACGTGCCAGCGATTGCCGTTGTCGAATCGGGCCGCGACCGTCGCCGTGGTGCCGGCGCTCGAATGCAGCACCGAGCCGCCGGCCAGCAGGCCGACGTGGTTGCTGTTCGGATCATTCAGCCAGGGATTGCAGAAGGTGTCGAACTCGATGGCGACGCTCGAGCCGATGCCCTCGTAGCCGACCCCGTGACCCGGGTTGCCCAGGGCCTGCGGACCCAGGTTCTGGATCATGAAGACCAGCCCGTCCCCGCCGGGCTCGTTCTCGGTGTCGGCCATGCCTCCCGGAGAGCTGATGCGGAACTCGAAGTAGGCACTGAAGCTGGAGATCGACATGCTGCGCAGCGACTGGATCGAGCCGCTCCGGATGGAGGCGGCGGGAACCAGACGTACCAGGCTGGCGTTGCCGCTCCCGAGCACCACGGCGTCGCCGTTGAGCTGGAAGTCGCCACCGGCGGCGAAGTCGTCGATGAAGAGACCGAACTGGGCCTGGCCCGACGAGCCGGCCAGGCCGAGGAGGAGGATGACGAGGACGAGCGCTTTCATGGTCGACTCCCGACTCACAGGATCTGGAGGCGGTGCGCCACCTTGGCGACCGCGAGGATGACGAGGGACGGCGAACCCGATGGGGCCCGCATTCGTCGCGTCTTCCGTTTCTGCCCCGGAATCGGTCGTCGTGACCAAAAAAGTCCGGCCGTTCACGCTGGTCCCGGCTCAGGGCCGGGCCATCGAGCCGGGCCGCGACGGTGGTGCCGAGCGATTCCCGGTGCCGGCCGGACTCGGCTTCCGGAAGGGTGGTGGATACGATCGGCTCGGACCGCGCGGAGGGTCTTGGACCCCAGGGAAACGACCCACATCGACCTGATGGTCCCGGCAGTGAGGAGTTGCATCGATGACGTCGGAAGCTCGATCACGACCGGAGTCGCCAGGGGTCATCGACCCCTTGCTCGCCGCGGCGCGGCTCCCGCGGCCCTTCGAGCCCGAGACCCTGGCGACGCTGAACGGCCAGGCGATCCGGGTCATCGTCACCGAGGGCGCCTTCGCGCCGCACCGGCACGACCAGAGCGACGAGCTCTTCTACGTGCTCGAGGGCGAGATCGAGCTGGAGATCGAGGGGGAACGGCAGCACCTCGGTCGCGGTCAGATGATGGTCGTCCCGCGGGGCCTGGCGCATCGCACGATCACCGCGGGCCGGGCAAGGCTCCTGTTGATCCAGGCAATCGACTTCGACACCCGAAGCGCATGAACGGAGCGGGTCCCGGGTCGGGTCGGAACGCGCCAGGCGCGAGTCCCGGGAACGGATCTGGCTCCGGCTCAGATGGCGTCGTCCCAGAGATTGACGAAGCGATGACTGTTGGTTGCCAGCGTGTAGGCGTAGAGCGCCGAGGGGATGAACTCGAAGTGGACTCCCCGGTGTTCGAGATCGCGGTCCATGACGGTGCGACTCGTCACCAGGAGCGGCTTCTTGATCTGCGGATGGCGCTCCGCGAAGTAGACGAAGTTGTCGAGCTCACGGTGGACTTGGTGAGGGCGATCGCTCCATTTCACTTCGACGGCCCAGAGCGGCTTCTGATCGCGGGGGTCCAGGTTGACGATGTCCACCTCGCCGCCTTTCCAGCGGGCATAGTGGAGTTTCGAGAGCCTTCCGTGCTGCCACTGGCTGAAGATCGCGGTCTCGGTGAGTGCTCCCATGGCCGGGTGCTCGGCATCGACATGGCCGAAGAGCGCGGTGCGCATGGTCGGGTTGTTCAGGTAGACCTTGAAGGACATCGCACGCTTGAACCGGCGCGCGTTCTGGTCGATGCGTGGGATGCGGATGATCAGGAACGCCGCCTCGAGATACTCCAGGTAACGTCGGATGGTGTTCTTGGCCACGCCCGATGACTGCGACAGGCCTTCGAGCGTGACCTCGTTGCCGGTGTTGTAGGCGAGCATCGTGAACAGGCGGTTCAGCTCCTGGATGTCGTTGATGCCATAGAGGCTCGGCAGGTCCCGCAGGAGAACCTTGTCGATGATGTCGTTCTTGATGAACTGCTCCGGATTCCGCCGGATCGTCGGGGAGAAGACCACTTCCGGATAGCCGCCGAAGTTGATGTAGTTGACGAACTCGTCGTTCAGCGCCTCGATGTCCGGCGTGCCGAACCACTCCTCTTCCTTCTCGGGCGCGACGACGAGTTCATTCTCCCGCTTGATGAATTGCAGGTACTCGGCGAAGGAGAGCGGCGGAAGGAAGAAGTCGCTGAAGCGGCCGGCACCGGATTCATTGCTCTTCATGCGCAAGGCCGCGGCCGCCGAACCGGAAGCGATGAAACGATACTCGGGATAGGAGTCCACCAGGGACTTCAGGTGCAGCTCCCAGTCCCGGTGATACTGGATCTCGTCGAAGTAGAGAAAGAGCGGGGCATCTCGTCGGTGGCCGTGAATCTCGAGGAAATAGGAAACGAGACGGTCCAGCGCGAGGCCGGAGTAGACCGGCGTGTCGAGGGCGACGTAGAGGATCTGCCTGGGGTCGATCGCGTCGTCGATGAGCGCGCGAATCGAGTGGTGGACCATGACCGTCTTCCCGACCCGCCGCGGTCCCATGAGGATGGTCGCGCGCCGGAGGTCTCGATTCGTGACGCGGTGATGGAAGCGAGCGAAGTAGCTTCGCCGAGGAGAGTCTTCGTGCGCCACCGAGACCTCGGTCTTCGGCTCCCACCAGGGGTTGTCGAAACGGAGGCGGGTGAGGATGTCGTCCTTCGAGATCTCGATCATGGTGACACTCCAAGATCAGTCCACTGATGCTATTTTCGTCGGACTTGTCGAACAAGATTAGTGAGGTGATCTTGTTGGTGGCCTTCAACCTCGATCGGGTTCTGCCCGAGGTCCTTCCGATGCCTCCAAGAAGTGACTTAAGAATCGATGCAGTAGGTTTTTAGGAGTTTCCGCGGGCAGGCGCTCCCGGCTCTCGCTTGTCATCGACGCGGCGACATGGTCGAGTGCGGGAGCAGGAGGAAGCACCGATGCCGAGAGCGGCGAGAGAGATGGAATGCGAGGAACCGCGTGCCTGGTCGCCCTTCGTGATCGACGTCGGTTCCCTTGCCCTCATCGTTCTCGAAGCCGTCGTCTGCTTCACCATCCCGACCACGATCTGGTGGGTTCTCCTGCCCCATTCGGAGTCGGCCGATTCCGAGTTCGGCTGGGACCTGACGGTCATTCTCGCTCCATCCGGTATCGGGCTCGCCAGCGTCGTCCTCTTCCTCCTCTCGCTCGCGTTCAGCCGACCGCTCCTTCCTCGATGGTTGCTGACGGTGGGCCTCGCAGCCGGGCTCCTGCCGACGCTGTACTTCTTGTTCCTGGGCATCACCAAGCTCTTCATCCTGGTCATCCTCCTGCCGCCGGTGGTCGCCGGGCTCCACTTCATCTGGTTCCTGTGGCGCGCTCCGTTCCGCGAGGGCCGGCCGTGACCGGGGAACCGCGGGACCTCGCCTCGTTGCGCGCCGCCCTGACGGCGGGATGGCGGCCGAAGTTCCAGTTCTTCTGGAGCCACGAGACCCGGGCCGCGCGGATCGGCGCCGAGTGCTTCAGCCAGTGGTACCTCGCGCCCTTCGAGGTGGAGGGACGCCGCTTCGAGACCGCCGAGCACTACATGATGCACGCGAAGGCCCTGCTCTTTCACGACGAGGAGATCGCGGAACGCATCCTCGAGGTGACCCATCCGGGCGAGGCCAAGAAGCTGGGCCGCCTGGTCGAGAACTTCGACGGCGCGGTCTGGGAACGGCGGCGCGAGGACATCGTCCTGGCCGGCAACCTGGCCAAGTTCCGGGCACATCCGGAGCTGCGCGAGGTCCTGCTGCGGACCGGCGAGCGTCTGCTGGTCGAGGCCAGCCCGGTGGACCGCATCTGGGGCATCGGCCTCGCCGCCGACGACCCCCTGGCCGAGCATCCGCTCGGCTGGCGCGGTCTCAACCTGCTCGGCTTCGCCCTCATGCGTGTCCGGGCAACCCTGCGCGAGCAGGGCTGATGACGAGAGGCGTGGGGGCGAACGGGCGCGGCCAGCCCGACCCTGACCAGGCGGCGATGATCGGCTCGTTCCGGATTCGATCGGCAGCCTTTCCCAGGCGCGCGCCTGGGCGAGAGGCCCCGTGGACTCGTAGGTTCTGGAGGCCCGGCGGCACCGAAGGCAGCATCGACCTCGGGACCACGTGGCCGGACGACGGAACGCTTCGATCATGACGACGAAGACCTGCCCCGGTTGCCGGGTCGAACTCGAGCCCTTCGAGGGGCCGACCCACCGCTACATCGAGTCCTCGCCGGCATGCTGGGCGAAGTACGGCGAACTGCTGGCTCGCGAGTACGAGGATCGGCGCTTCATGACGGTGCATCGACTCACCGTCGACGCCTATGCCGTTCAGCATCCCGGACAGGATTCGCCGCAGGCCGTCCGTTCGGTCGCCGGGCACCTGATTTCCCTGCACGCGATCTTCGAGCACGACCTGCCGGTCGGTCAGGCCACGCCCTTGTTGCGGCGGATGCGGGACTTCGACGACTATGTCCGGCTCGAGCGGCCGGTGCGTCCCGGCACGCTCGACGTCCTTCATCCGCTCGCCGCGACGACCGCCGAGGAGCACGAGTCCCGGGTCCGCGCCTGGGCGCGTTCGGCCTACGAGTCCTGGGCGAGGGAGCACCAGCGGATCGCGGACTGGTACCGGCGTCTGCGTTCCTGAGGAGCCTCGACCCGACCGGGCGCCGGGTCGGCTCCCAGCCTAGGTAATTTTGCTGTGTCTCAAGGCGAGACATTGACCTCGCTCTTCATTAAGGTCGTCTGAAGCCCGGCGCGACCATGGGACGGCCGGGCCTGGCGAAACGGCGAGCGGAGGAGGGCCGGCAGGCGATGTTGTTCGCGATCATGGGCAATTCGGGAGCGGGGAAGTCGACCCTGGCCCGCTGGATCTCCAGGCGGCAGATCGCGCCCTTGCTCGACCTCGACCGCCTGGCCTGGGAGCCCGATCGGATCGCCGTGGCGCGTGACCCGGTCCTGGCGCGCGCGGACGTGGTCGCCTTCTGCGACCGCCATCGCGAGGGCGTGGTGGAGGGCTGCTACGCCGACCTCATCCGGGCCACCTTCGCCTTCTCGCCAGGACTCATCTTCCTCGATCCTGGCCTCGAGCAGTGCCTCGCGAACTGCCGCGCCCGGCCCTGGGAGCCCACGAAGTACTCCTCGCAGGAGGAACAGGATGCCCGGCTCGACTTCCTGCTCCGTTGGGTCCGGGACTACTACCGGCGCGACGACGACATGTCGCACCGGGCGCACCGGGCCTCCTTCCAGGCCTATGACGGTCCCAAGCTGGTGATCCACGACCAGCTCGCGCTCGACGATCCGCCGGCCGAGTTGCTCGAGTTCCTGAGCTGAGGGGCCGGCCGCCGGGCCGGAGAAGAAGATGGGAGAGGCGCGGGGCCGCGCCCTGGGCGCGACGAGACGGCCGCCCTGTCGCTTCACTCGGGCCGCCGCTTCCCCCCGAGGCCCGCGCCGCTCCCTTGGACCTTCGTTCGCCCTCCGCCGCGCGGAGGAAAAGAAGGAGAGAGGAGCAGGACCCGGTGGGCGAGCCCTGACCCCTCTCCGACTCCCGGGAGGTGACGGGAACTCCCCGTCAGGCCACTGGTACCTCCCGCGACGCAATCTCGTCCGGGTCCCGACGCACGAAGCGTCGCGGCCCCTTTGCATCCGATCTCGGGAGCGGCCACCATGGTCTCGGTCGCCGCCACCCAGGAACGCCGCCGCCATCGGGCGGCCGATCCGGGGGGATGGTCCGTCATCCAGGCCGCGGCGACCAATACCGAGTCCCGATGGCCCTCCTAGGCACAGGCTATGAGCACGAACTTCACCCTCCGCCAGCTCGAATACGCGGTCGCCGCCGCCCGACATCTCAACTTCGGCGAGGCGGCGCGCGCCTGCTACGTCAGCCAGCCCTCGCTGTCGGCCCAGCTCGGCCAGCTCGAGACCCTGCTCGGTCAGAAGCTCTTCGAGCGCACCCCACGCGGCGTCGCCCTCACCCCCTTCGGCCAGTGTTTCGTCCCCGAAGCCGCCGAGATCCTGGCCCGTGCCGGCCGCCTGGAGGACCTCGCGCGCGCCGGCCACGAGCCGCTCAGCGGCGAACTGAAGCTGGGCGTCATCCCGACCGTCGCCCCCTTCGTTCTCCCCGCGAGCATGCCCATCCTGCGCGAACGCCATCCCGCGGCCCGCGTCTACCTGGTCGAGGGGCAGACCGAGCTCCTCCTGCAGCGTCTCGCCGATGGTCAGCTCGACGTCCTGCTCCTGGCCCTCGAAGCGGAGCTCGGCTCGGTCGCCAGCCTCGCCGTCTTTCGCGACCCCTTCGTGGTCGCGCTGCCGAAGGGACATGCCCTGGCCCGCAAGAAGAAGCTCGGCCTCGACGACATTCCCCGCGACGAACTGCTCCTCCTCGAGGAAGGCCATTGCCTCTCCCGTCAGGTCGAGGAGGTCTGCGCGCTCGGCCGCGACCGCGACGCCGACGACTTCCGGGCCTCGAGTCTGGTCACGCTGCTTCAGATGGTGGCGATGGGCATGGGCATCACGCTGCTGCCGAAGGTGGCGGAGAAGAGCAGCCTCGTGGGCGGCTCGGGCCTCGTGCTCAGGCCGCTCGCCGAGGAGGCCTACCGCACGATCGGACTCGCCTGGCGCCCGGACTGCCCGCGCCGTCCCGAGTTCGAGCTCCTCGCCGAGGTTATGGAGGAGGCGGCTCCGGTCGACTGAGCGCAGCCCGATCGCGCCGCGACGATTCGCCTCGACATCATCCTGGGGGCAAGACGGATTTTCTTTCCTTCTCGCCACCATGCTCCGCAAGATGCCCCCGAGATCGGCGCGACCAGACCCGAGAAACAAGGGAGTCCCGAAGATGCAGGCCATCGCCAGCCGTCTGGTATTCGTCGTCGCCATGGTCGCCGTGCCGATCTGGTCGCAGACCACGCTCTCCGTGCCCTCGGCGACCCATCCGACCATCCAGTCGGCGATCAATGCCGCCAGCGACGGCGACACGATCTTGATCGCGGCCGGGGTCTACTTCGAGTCGCTCGCCATCGTCGACAAGGGGATCACCCTCCAGGGCGCGGCGTCGGGTCCGGGCTCCGGCGCCACGACGATCGACGGCTCCGGCGTCGACCGCTGCCTGGTCTTCCGGCGCACGACTCCCCCGACGACGGTCCATGCCGGCTGCACCCTGCGCGACCTGAATCTCGCCCACGGTGCGCCTCCGGCGACCGATCCGCTCGGCCATCCCGAATCGGGCGGGGGCGTGTTCCTGGACCAGGGCGCCGGCAGCGTCAGCTTCTATCGCTGCGAGATCCATGACTGCCTGGCGACCCAGGGCGCCGCCATCTTCGATCTGCCCACCAGCGGCGCCACCGCCGAGGTCCGCCTGGAGAACTGCCGGGTCTTCGACAATCGCTGGTTGCCCCTCGCCTCGAGCAGCCTCCCGCGGCAGGGCGGTGCGCTCTGGCTCTCCGGGCGCGGCGTCCTCGTCGGCTGTAGCCTCGAGCGCAACGGTAGTTCGATCGCGCTGGGGGAGACGCCCAGCGGCAGCGGCGGCGCCGTCTACATCGAGGAGGCCAACGGAGTTCCCGTCACGCTCGTCAGCTCCGATTGTCGTTATCTCGCGAATTCGGCCGACGACGGGGCCGCCGTCTACGGCGTCAGCCCGACTCCTCACTCTCCCTATGCGCTCCAGGGGCTCGCCTTCCGACACTGTGTCTTCGACGGGAACGTCGCCCTGAACGGCGCCGGCGCGATCGCGGCCGATGCGGCCCTGTCGATCATCACCTCGCTCCTCACCGGCAACGATTCGACCGCGGGAGCGAAGGTGATCGACGCCCGGCGGAGCAACGTCTGGATCTCCAGCTCGACCATCGCCGGCAACGCGACCGGCAACCTCACCGCCGAGGCCCTGCGCATCCGGTTCCCCGCCCCGGTTCCGCTCGTGCCCGCCCCCACCTGCGACATCTACTCGACGATCCTGGCCGGCAATGGCCAGGACGCCTGGACCATCGAGGGGGTCGGCTCGAACCCCCAACCCTCGATCAACTACTCGCTGCTGGGGCGGTTTCCCGACTGGATCGATCCCCAGGCGGGGAGCGCGCCGGTTCCGGTCGACGCCACCAACTACCGCGCCGTCATCGCCGGTCTCGACCCGGGCTTCCAGGACGTCCCCGCGGGCGACTTCCACCTCCGGGCCAGCTCGCCGGCGGTCGACATCGCCTTCGGCACTCCGAACTACGCTCCCTTGTCGGCTTCGACCGACTTCGACCTCTTGCCGCGACCCGTGGGCGACGGTCCCGACGCCGGTTGCTACGAGCGCCAGGCTCCGGATCCGGGGCCGGCCTTCGCCGGCACGATACCGGACGGAAGCGGTGGCCTGGCCGACAGCCTGCTCTTCAACGGCTCGGCCGGAGGCGTGGCCCGCAAGGTCTGGACCCCGGTCGGCGCCAGCTACACCATCGACGTCCTGCCGGCCCCGGCGGACGCGTCGGCGCATTTCGTCGTCTTCGGCAAGCTGGGCGCGCCGGAGCCGGCGAACCTCTTCCCGATCCCCTTCGCCCAGGGAACGATGGCCTTTCCTCCGCAGGTGGCCGCGCCTCTCGATCCGACCCTGTTCACGGCCTTCGACTCGACCTTCGGTTTCGTGCCGCTGCTGTCGGTCCCGATCCCGCCGGCACCCTTCAGCTACACCGGTCTGGCCCTTCCCTTCCCGACGGTGGTCACGCTGCAGGGTCTCATCACCGTCGGGCCGACCTCGGTCCGACTGACCAATGCCGTCGTGATCCACGGCTACTGAGCAGCCCCTCGGGCGAGGCGGCCCGCCTCGCCCACTCCCTCTCGAGCCTCGGCGCCTCGAGGGCTTCATCACGAGGCCACGGGATCCACGGCCCATCCTCATCTCGATCGGCGATCGTCGGGTCAGCGGCGCGGTGGCGGGAGATTCCTGCCCGAGCCGCAGGGTCAACCTGGAGGCTCCGTCACATGCCGGCCCTGATCCGATCCATCGTCCCGATCGTCGTGCTCACGGTTCAGCTGGCGGCTCAGAACGTCCTCGCGGTCCCTTCGGCCAGCTACCCGACCATCCAGTCGGCGATCCTCGCCGCCCAGCCGATGGACCAGCTGGTCGTGGCCGCCGGGACCTATTTCGAGTCGCTCACGATCGGCGACAAGTCGATCGTCATCGACGGCGCGGTCGGCAGCGACGGGAAGCCGGCGACCATCATCGACGGCTTCGGCGTCGACCGCTGTCTCGCGATCACCGCCGCGAGTCCGCAGGCCCATCCCGTCCTGCTCTTCCGGAACCTGGCCTTCCGCAACGGCGCGCCGCCGCTCGGCGATCCCCTGGGTCACCCGGAGCGCGGCGGCGGCGTCCTCATCGCCGCCGGCTCGTCGACCGTCAACTTCATCGACTGCGAATTCAGCGGTTGCGAGGCGATCCAGGGCGCCGCGATCTTCGACGCCCCGGAGTCAGGCAGTCTCCTGCCGAGTTCCCTCGGGCTCGAAGGCTGCCACCTGCATGACAACCGCTGGTCCAGCACGCCGGCGACGCCGCTGTCGCGCCGTGGTGGCGCGCTGTCGGTTTCGGGTCTGCTCGAACTGGACGGCTGCGTCCTCGAACGCAACGGTGGCGCCCTCTTCCCGGGCCAGCCGCCGGTCGGGCTCGGCGGTGCCCTCTACATCGAGGAGAGCAACGGCCAGGCCCCGGTCCTCTCGGTCTCGGAGTGCTCCTTCCTCGACAACGCGGCCGACCGCGGCGGCGCGATCTTCAGCCACAACGGCTCCCCCTGGATCCTGTTCTCACTGCATACCTTCGATCGTGTGCGCCTCGTGGGCAACCAGGCCGGCTCGAGCGGCGGCGCCCTGGCGGCGGTCGGCAGCGGTGGTCTCGAATGCGACCTCTGCCTGGTGGCGGGCAACGATGCGGCTGTCGGCGTCACCGCCCTGGACGTCGAACTCCATCATGTCCGACTCGATCGCTGCACGATCGCCGGCAACGGCCTCGGCGGCGGCTCCGGACCCGTGCTCCGCTTCGCCCTGGCGACGCCCGCGCAGATTCAGCCCGGCCATCCCCACCTCGAGTTCGACCGGGTCATCCTCGGTGGCAACGGCCATGACGACTGGATCATCGAGACCACCGCCGGTCCTCCGGCTCCGCTCATTGCCCGGAGCCTGCTGGGCCTCGAGGCCACGACTCACGATCCCGTGACGCTGCTCCCGGGCAGCGCCTCCCGGGCGGGCTTCAGCGAGGTCCTGGTCGGCCTCGATCCGGACTTCATCGACCCGGCGGCGGACGACTTCCACCTCCAGGGACGGTCGCCCGCCGTGGACATCGCCGCCGCGCCCGGGTCGTTCACGCCGCCGCCGATCCTCCTCGATCTCGACCTGGCCGCGGCGCCGCTGGGAGACGGCCTCGACGCCGGCTGCTTCGAGCATCAGGCGCCGGACCCAGGCCCGGACTACGACGGCAACGTGCCCGATGGCGGCGGTGGCAGCACGCCGGTGCTGTTCTGCAACGGTTCGGCGGGCGGCGTCGCCCATCGGGTCTGGCTGGAGCGGAGCCTGCCTTACACGATCGACGTCACGCCGGCGCCGGGCGACCTCGCCGCGGACTTCGTCGTCTTCGGCCGGCTCGGCCAGCCCGACGCGATCGAGTCCTTTGCCATTCCCTTCGCCCAGGGATCGATGGCCTTCGCGCCGGCGGTCGTCGCGCCCCAGGAGCCGGCCCTCTTCGTCGCTTTCGACTCGACCCTGGCCATCCCGGCGCTGCTGGCGACGCCCCCGGCACCCTTCCAGTACGCGGGTACGTCCCTGCCGGTGTCGGCCGTCGTCACCCTGCAGGCCCTGCTGACGGTGTCGCCCGCGGACGTTCGCATCAGCAACGTCCTGGTCCTGCTGTCGATATGATCGGCGTGGGATCGAGGAGGGGGGATCAGAGGTCGACGAGGATCGCGCCGTCGCCGCCGGCGTCGAGGCGCTCGACGGTGAACATGCGGATGATCTCGTCGCGTTCGAGTTGCCGCAGCGTCCGTTCGACCTGGGGTTTGACCACCGGGCGCCCCTTCGAGTGCAGACCCTTGCCGGTGATGATGGCGATCCGGTGGAGCCCGCGTTCCTTGCAGTCGTTGACGAAGTCGATCGTGCGCCGCTTGACCTCCTGCGGCGTGATCGGCCCGCCGCCGTGGAAGTCGAGGCTCGCCTGCGGTCGGCTGAGGCCCGCGTAGCGGTTCACCGCCGTCTTGCGCGCGGGTCGACGGCTCATGGCCGCGCCTCCAGATCCTCGCGCAGGTGCCGGAGGTTGCGGAGATCGCGGTCCTCGAGGCCGTCCTCGGCGATCCGGTCGAGCAGTCGGCGGGCCAGATCGCGTTCGACTCGACCACGGCCGCTCAGGCCGACCAGGATGGTGAGGAGCTCGACCGGGCCGAGATCGCGCGTCCGCTCCAGCCGGCGCGCCAGATCGTAGCCCGGCGTCCGCGACAGCGGCGAGAGGATGTCGAGGCAACGCTTGGTGCGGGGTTCGTCGAGGCGGCGCAGCTCGCGCGAGGCGGCGAGGTTGGCCAGCGCCAGGACGAAGCGCGCCTCCTCATTGCCGTGCCGATGCCGGACCAGGGGCTGGAGCAGGGCGATGGCACGAGCCGCGGCGCCCTCGGCGAGAGCCTTGCGCGCGCGGCGGATCAGGGTGGCGTTGAGTCCGTCGCGATCCCGCGCGCCCAGAAGCCGCAGGAGGGCGGCGTCGAACCGGCTCTCGTCCACCACCGAGTCGGCGTAGCGACGGCGCAACTTGCGCAGCGTGTCCTCCTCGAGCGGCAGCTCGCCCTCGAGCAGGGCGGCGCCGATACGGTCGCGTAGTGGGCCCTCGGCGGCGGCGAGGAAGACGTCGAGCAGACGGGTCATGCCACCCGGCAGAGGGACCAGCGCGCGCAGCGCCGCTTCGGCGCGCCGCGAGTCCTCGGCGGCGAGCTCGCGTTCGAGCAGCGGGCCGGCTTGGGGCAGCTCCCGGCGCGCGAGTTCGGCGAAGGCCCATTCGCGGGCGCTGCGTCCCTCGCGGGCGGCGAGGGCGAGCAGCTCCTCGGCCGCCATCGGCGGCTCGGCCCAGGCCGCGAGCAGGTCGATCGCGGGCTGGCCCAGTTCGTCGCTCTCGGCGACGTCGGCCAGCGCGATGATGCGCCGACGATGATCGTCGAGGCGGGCCAGATCGGGGCGGAGGACCTCGAGCGCGGCGAGGGCATGCCGGCGTAGCGATGGAGAGTCGGCGCCTTCGGCGAGGACCAGGAGGCGGTCGCGGTCGATGTCCTCGCGCAGCGTCCGCACCAGGTTCAGGCAGGTGATCAGGGCCGGGGTCGCCAGCCCGTCGTCGTCCAGGTAGCGGCGGAGCCGGTCGCGGACGTAGCGCTGTCCGCTCTCCGGATAGCGACCGAAGTGCTCGTTGAAGAACATCGAGGTGGCCCGGGCCTGCTCCCAGTCGGTCGCGGGCAGGCGATCGATCAGCATCTTCGCCGCCTTCACGGTGTGGACGCCGGCGACCGCCTTGATGTAGGCCCCGTTCAGCCAGCCCTCGACCTCGCGGTGCCGGCGCGCGATCTCGTCGACGGCGCGGCCACCGAAGTCGCGGGCGATGCCGATCGCCATGTCCACGACCGAGCCCCGCGTATCGAGGACGTCGATCAGGTCGGGCAGGACCCGGGGATCGCGGGTCGCCGCCAGGGCGTCGAGGAAGTAGCTCCGGGCGTGGAGTGGGGCCTCGCGCAGGCCGCGCCGGAGTGCGGCGACCGCGCGATCGTCGAGCGGTCGGAGCCGGGCCAGGACCATGGCCGCGGCGCAGCGCGTCTCGGCATCGTCGTCGGCGAGCATCCCGATGATCTTGGCGATCGTATCGCTCATGGTTCGTTCTCCGTCGGCGCCCCGGGCTCGACCTCGCCGGCGAGGATCTTGCCCATGCGCCGGATCAGGCCGAAGAGGTGCCGGGCGTCGCGGGTCTGGATCGGCCCGAGCCGCAGGAGGCGCCGCATGCTCTCCTCGATCATCAGGCGGTTGCCGGCGTGCAGGTAGCCGGTGTCGACGCAGGCCCCGATCATCTCGGTCTCGAGCCGGGCCAGCTGGGCGCCCTCGAGCAGGTCGCCGGCCTCGCTGGAGGCGGTGACCGCCGGCGCGTCCGAGGCCTGGAACAGCTCGTAGGCGACCAGCAGGACCGCCTGGGCCAGGTTGAGGCTCGTGCGTTCGGCGGAGGTGGGGGCCGACAGGACCAGATGGCAGAGCGCGAGCTCGTCGGCGCTGAGACCGTGGTCCTCGCGGCCGAAGACGACCGCGACCCGACTCCTGGCCGCGGCGGCCAGGATCGCCGGCGCGGCCTCCCGTGGGCTGAGGGTCGGCTGGCGATGCCGGCCGCGGGCGGTCGTGCCCACCACCAGGCCGCGATCCCGGAGGGCTTCCTCGAGCGTCGGCAGGCGGCGGGCGCGCTCCAGGATCTCCTCGGAGTGCGCGGCCATCCGTCGCACCTCCTCGCCGAGCGGGTCGAGTTCGCCCACGATGACCAGCTCGCCGAGGCCCATGTTCTTCATGGCCCGGGCCGCCGCGCCCACGTTGAGGGGGCCGCGCGGCTCCACCAGCACGATCGCGATCCGATCGAGATGGTTCGCGCTCATCACGACCTCCGCGAGGCGGCTGCTCCGCCCGGTCCCCGTCCGCATTCTTGCCCTGCGCTTTGCCTTTGCATGCTGCTTTCGCCTTGTCGCATAATCGGCGCCGGAGCGGAACCCCGAGCGGAGACAGCCATGGTCCGGATCAGCCTGCTCGTGCTCGCCTCGTTCCTCCTTCAGGGACCGTCACCGGCCCAGGACGAGCAGCGCGTCCTCCTCACCCTCTGGTCCGGCGAGACCGTGGAAGGGCTGGTGCTGCGCGAGAACCGCGAGGGAATCAGCTTCGAGACCTTCCTCGGCCGCCGCGAGATCCCGCTGGTCGCGGTCGTCCACCGGCGACCGGCGGCGCCGCTGCGCGAGGCCTATCGGCGCGAACTCCAGGAGACGAGGAAGGACGAGGTCGCCGACCGGGTCCGCCTGGCGCGCTGGTGCCTGGCGCACGGCTTCACCTCCGGCCTCGCCGCCGAACTCGACGCGGTCCTCAGGCTCGACCCCGGCAACGCCTTCGCCGCCGCGATGATCGATCGTCTGGCTCCCGTCTATCGCCTGGCGGGCCCCAACAGCCAGCCGATCGACAAGCCGCGCTGGGCCCGGGACGAGGCCGAACTCCTCTACCTGGCCGCCCGCAAGCAGAGCTTCCTCGGCGCCGCGCTGATCAGTCGCCAGCTCGCCGGCCTGCCGATGGAGGCCCAGATCAGCGAGGCGATCGACATGGTCGAGCGCGGCAGCGAGCCCCAGCGCTACGTCGCCGTCCAGGCGCTGGGCCGCAGCGCCGAGACCCGGCGGGTCAAGCCCCTCTATCGCCGGGCCCTGGGCGACCCCTCGCCCCAGGTTCGCCACGAGGCCAACCGGAGCCTCATCCGCCACGACGACGGCAGCACCGCCGGCCCCTTCATCAAGGCGCTGCTCCGGTCCGAACATGCCGCGGTGCGCAGTCGCGCCGCGGAGTCACTCGCGATGCTGGGAGATCGGCGCGCCGTGCCGGCCCTGATCAACGCCCTCGCCGCGGCCGGCTCGGGCGGCGCGCCGCGCAACAACGTCCACTTCGGTCGGCAGCAGGCCTACCTCAAGGACTTCGACGTCGAGATCGCCCAGGCGGCCGTCATCGCCGATCCCATCGTCGACGTCGTCGGCGAGGGCGTCGTGCTCGACGTCGCCGCGGTCTCCGTCGGCATCGAGCGCCGGACCTACGTCGCCGCCCTCAATCGCCTCACCGGCGCCGATCACGGGGGTGACGCCAGGAGCTGGGCCGAATGGTGGCGTGCCAACGGCGACGCGCTCCTCGAAGGCCGGGAGTCGGTCGCACGATGACTACCGGATTGCGCCTCGTCCTGATCCTCGGGCTCCTCGCCGCTCTCGCCCCCGGCCAGGTCGCGCCGAAGCCCGGGCCCCTGGATGCCAAGGTCCAGGCCCTCCGCCAGACGATCTACGGCGACAGCCAGGAGGTGATCATCGGGGTCGTGCCCCCGGAATATCGGCGTGCTCACGACGAGAAGCGGGACCGGTTCCGGAAGGGCCTGGAGGAGCTGCTCGCGCAGCATGGTCCCGGTGGCGCGGGTGCCCGGCTCGACTGCGGCCCGGTCTACCAGGCGCTCGCCGGACCCGATTGCGAGCTGGCCGGTCAGGCCCTGCGCGATCTCTGCGACCGGGTGCTGAAGGAGGACGCGGCCTGTTGGGGGCTGGTCCATCTGATCGAAGCCCTCGAACCGCGTCTCGAGGGCCCGGCCAACGGCATCATCATCTCCGGCACCGGCCCGCTCGATCTCGCGACGCCGGAGTTCGACGAGGTGGACCCGGCGATCCTCGCCTGGGCGCTCCGCTGGCGGGGTGAATGCGAGGAGGGACTCGCGGCGCGCGTGCTCGACCTCTACTTCGTCCGCTGCGCCGCCGCCTTCGGTTCGATCGAGGACGCGCGCAAGCGGGCTCGTGAACTCGGCGTGGCGCCCGGCCTCGTCGGCCGCGACGCGGCCGAGGTCAAGCGGCTCGCCGACGTCGTCGTCTACGCCACCGAGGGTCAGGCGACGCGCTCGACCTGGCCGGACTCGGCCTCCGAGCGCCAGGCCTTCCGCCGCTTCTGGCACGGGTTGCTCGCCCAGGATCTGAAGATCGTCCGACCCGAACAGGCCACCAGCCTCGCCACGCTCGGTCGGGCGATGGCCGCGATCCCCGGCCTCCTCGCCCGCGCGCGCGGCGAGCCGACGACTCCGGTCCTCGGCCTGAAGGACGACGAGGGTGGTCGTCTGCTCGCCGACTGGATCGATCCGGGCGCGGAGGGCAAGGCGCCCTGGGACAAGCGCGCGGCGCTGCTCAAGCGGGCCTCGGGGGACGAACGCCTGGTCCTGGTCGACCTGATCTACGACTTCGGTCTGATCGGTCCCGGCCTCGACGAGCTGCTCGCGGAGCTCGCGCGCGGCAGTCGCGACTGGAAGCTCCGATCGATGGCCCTGCGCGCGCTCGCCTTCCAGCATCCCCAGGGCTTCGACAAGCGGATCGCCAGGCTCGGCAACGACAAGGTCTGGCAGGTCCGTCTGGCCACCGCCGAGGCCCTCGCCGCCTACCGCTCGCTCGAGGCCGTCGACGCGCTGATCGCCATGCTCGACGACGAGCACCTGCGCGTCCGCGCCCGGGCCGCCGGGGGGCTCGCCGGTCTCACCGGCGTCGCGCTCGGCAGCTCGGCGAAGCGCTGGAAGGACTGGATGGCCGAGAAGGGCCCCGACTGGCAGCTGCCGGACGAGGTGACGGCGCGGCGCATGCGCGAGGGCACGCGCGACGACACGCGCTATGCCCGCTACTTCGACCTGGTCGTCCCCAGCAACCGCGTGGCCTTCGTGCTCGACAAGAGCGAGAGCATGTACTACGGCCTCTGGGACGGCGCCGTGAAGCAGGTCTCGAACTTCCTCGAGGAATCGGGGCCGACCAGCTACTTCGGTCTGGTCGAGTACGACGACGAGGCCCGCGTGTTCAAGAAGACCCTTCTGGCCGCCAACGCCGGCAACAACAAGAAGGCGATCGCCTTCCTCGCCCGGAGCAAGCCGACCGGCGCCACGAACGTCATCGACGCCCTGCGCGCGGCCTGGGAGTTCAAGGACTGCGATTCCATCGTCCTCCTCTCGGACGGCCTGCCCAACAAGGGCAAGCCCTCCTCGCCCCAGGGCATCCTCGACACCGTGGCCAGGATGAACCGCTACGACCGGATCGCGATCCACTGCGTGCAGATGCTCAGCGGTCGCGTCTTCGCCCATGACGCCCCGGACGAGGCCCTGGCCGAACCGCTCACGCCGGAGGAGAGCGCGCGCCGCGACGACCTCCGCCGTCGTGCCGGGCGTGACGAGCTGGGCGGCTTCCTCCGCCAGCTCGCGCTCGCCAACGACGGCGACTACGGCCTCGGCTTCGGCGACCTGCGGTCACCGCCGCCGGGCAGCCGCTTCGGTCCCGGAACCGACCGGTGAGCCGGCTCGCGCTCCTGGTCCTTCTTCTCGCCGGTTCGCTCGCCGCCCAGGCCGAGACGCTGCGGCTTGCCGATGGTCGGCGCCTGCCGATCCTGGGCAGGACGCTGGAGAAGGGCAACTGGCGAATCGATACCGTCGTCGGTGAGCTGGTCGTTCCCGCCACCCGGCTCGAGCTGCGGACCGATGACCCGGAGGTCGAGCCGACCGGCCAGCTCCGGCTGAGCACCGGACCGCTGCTCCTGGTCGAGAGCGACCTCGACGGCGAACGGCATCAGCAGCTCGCGACCGGACTGGAGGCCTTCGCCCGCCGGCTCGTCGACCACTACCGCCTGAAGAAGAAGGATCTGGTCGGCGCTCCCTATCGCGTCCGCGCCTGGCGTCGGCGCGCCGGCTTCAAGGCCGCGCAGGAGCGGTTGGCGCCGGCGATCTCCAGGCTCAAGGGCCGGGGTTTCGGCGAGGGCGTCGCCGGCTTCTATGCCCCGGATCTGGGCGAGGTCCACTTCTGGGACGGCGGCTCCGGCCGCGTCGGCGCGCGCCTGGAACAGGCGCAGCACGAGGTGACCCACCTCTTCAATCACCTGCTGGCCGGCGCGCTGGGCCGCGCCGCGATGCCGGTCTGGTTCGAGGAGGGCACCGCGGTCTACTTCTCGACCGCCATCGCCGAGGAGGCACCCCAGGCGGGCGAACTCGCCGAGCCGATGATCCACGAGGCCTCGGCGATGGAGGTGATCGGCGATCTCGAGGCCGACCGGGCCTATGGGCTCGAGGATCTCCTCGCCGTGCCCTACGAGCGCTTCCAGGGCCGGGAGTACTCCTGGAGCTGGGCGCTGATCCGTCAGCTCCGCGCGCTCGAGAAGGGCGCGGTCTGGTCGCGCCTGCTGGACTGGCTCGCAACCGGGGAGAGCGGCGGCATCGCGCGCGTCGTCGGCAAGGACCTGCCGGGCTTCGAGCGTCGCTGGCGTCAGGCCCTGAACCGGGAGCGGAGTCGGCTCCTCGACCATCCCCTGCGGCGCGACGAGCGCCTGGCGGCGGTGGTCGTGGCGCTCGAGAAGCCGGGTCCGGAGCTGGCCCGGAGCCTGCGCTCGATCGCGCGCTCCTATGCCTCGGTATCGATGGCTCCGCTGGCCCTGGCCTTCTTCGAGGCGGCCTGGCGCGGCGGCGCCGAGGAAGCGGAGGACCGGGTCGTCGCGGCGCGCCTCCGGGCGGCCGCGGCCGGTCTCGCCGAGGACGAACCCTGGCCCGCCGAATCCCTTGCCGACCTCCGTCGGGCGGTGGTCCTCGATCCCCTGCTCGCCGAGGCCCGTCTCGTTCTCGCCGAGGCCCTGCTGGCGATCGGCAACGATGACGAGGCGGCGCCCCAGCTTGCCCTCGCCCTCTTCCTGGCCGGCGAGGCCGACGACGTCGAGAGCGCGGCGCTCGCCCAGCTGCGCCTCGCGGGCGACGCCCTGGAACCGGAGCGGAAGCTGGTCGGCGCGCGACCCGAACTCGGCCGGGCCTTCGCCAGGGCGCGGGTCGCCTTGCTCCAGGAGGAGGGCCGGTTCAGCGAACTGGTCGCGCTCCTCGAGGCCCGCGTCCGCGCCGGGACCGCCGACTTCGAGGATCGGGTGATGCTGGCCGACTTCGACCTCCTCCTCGACCGGCCGCGGCCGGCCGCGCAGCGCTTCCGCGCCCTGCTGGAGGAGGACCCGCGCGCGCACCACCTGCGACCGCGCCTGGCGCGTGCCCTGGTGGCGGCCGGCGAGGTCGAGGCCGCGCGGCGGCTCGCGGCCGAGACCCGGAGTCTGGCCCGCACCGAAGGCCTCGACCTCGGTTTCGTCATCGAGCGCATCGAGGCCGCCCTCACCGGTCGTTGACCGGTGCTGGCGCCGGGGGGAGCTTCCTGGCAGGATCGTGGACCAAAGGAGGATCGCCATGGAGATGCCGGGTCCGAACGAATTCCACCGGGCTCTGGACGTCCTGGTCGGCCGCTGGGTCGGCAAGGAGCAGATGCACCCTTCGCCCTGGTCCCCCGAGGGTCACGTCGCCGAGGCCGAGATCGACAACCGGGCCGCCCTGGGCGGCTTCGCGGTGATCCAGGACTATCGCCAGAGCATGGGCGGGGTCACCACCTACGAGGGTCACGGCGTCCTCAGCCACGACGCGAGCTCCGGGCTCTACCGGATGCACTGGTGGGATTCGATGGGAACTCCCTGCAACGTGTTCAGCGGCGGCTTCGAGGGCGACCGGCTCCGGCTGGTCGGCGAGAATCCGACGGTGAAGAGCCGCACCACCTTCGAACTCGCGGAAGCCGCGGCGGGGCGCTACTCCTTCGTCATGGAAGTCTCGCTCGACGGCGAGAACTGGGCTTCCTTCATGGAAGGCGACTACCGCCGCGAGGGCTGAATCGCGGCCGGTCGGGCGGGTAGGCGACGATGGACGACATCAGGATCAGGCCCGGGGCCTGGGCGGATCTCGACGCGATCCGGGCCCTCTACGATCGCTACATCCTGAGCGGAGTCGCCACCTTCGACCTCGAGCCGCGCTCCCGCGAGGACCGCGAGCGCTGGTTCGCGCGCTTCGCCGAGCAGGGGGCCCACCGCATCTTCGTTGCCGATCACGCGGCCCGCGGCGTCCTGGGTTACGCCTGCTCCGGACCCTTCAAGGACAAGGCCGCCTACGACAGCTCGGTGGAGGTCTCCATCTACCTCGAGCCGTCCGCCCAGGGTCGGGGTCTCGGCGGCCGGCTCTACGGAGCCCTCTTCCGGGCCCTGCTGGCCACCGATCTCCATCGGGCCTACGCCGGGATCACCCGCCCGAATCCGGCCTCGGTGGCCCTGCACCTCCGCCAGGGCTTCCGGCTCGCGGGCAGTTTCCGCGAGGTCGGCTTCAAGTTCGGCGCCTATCACGACGTCGACTGGTACGAACTCGAACTCGATCGTCTCCGTCTCGAGGGTTGAGGTCGCCGGCTTCGAGCCCGGGCTTTTTCGGGAAGCGACCGACCCAGGGCGGTGTTAACTCAGTCTGTCGGCGGCGGTCCCCGCTGGACCGTGCGCCATTTTCACGGCTCGAACGAGGAGAACGACATGAATCGCTTCCTTCTCGGGCTGGTCGCCCTGATGGTCGTCACCGGTACGACCCTCGCTCAGGACGATCCGGCCCCGAAGCAGACGAACGAGGTGGTCTGGATCGCCCAGATCGCCGGCATCGGCGGTTGAGGCGCGGCCAAGACGGCCAAGAGGGCCCGTGAGGCTCTCGACAAGTTGGATGGGCTGCAGTCGGTCGTGGTGGACACCACCGCGCGCGCCGTCATCCGGATGAAGAAGGACAAGACGCCGACCAAGGAGGCGATGGACGAGCTGCTCGGCAAGATCCGCTGCCGCGTCCGGTCGCTCGAGAAGTCCGAGGTCGCGAAAGCCGTCGAGGTGACCACGATCACCGTCGACGGCCTTGCCTGACAGGACACCGCCAAGAGCGTCCGTGAGACGCTTGAAAAGCTCGACGGGGCCATCTTCGCCTACACCGATGGCGACGCCCACACGGTCGAGGTTCATGCCAAGAAGGCCGGCATCCTGACCGAGAAGTCCGCCAAGGAACTGATCGAGGGATCCGGCAAGTTCAAGGTCACCGCCTTCGCCACCAAGAGCCTGGTGAAGAAGGAGAGCTGACCCGCTCCTCGTAACCCGCAAGGCCGATCGGTCGCCCCCTCCGGCGCCGGTCGGCCTTGTCCATGTCGCGTCCGCGTCGGGCACGGCGGGACCCTCGCCGGAAGCGGGTAAGGTCTTTACCCCCCGGCCTTTTCGTCAACGTAGAGCCGGTTTCGTCTCGATGGGAAGGTCTGCATTCAGGACCCCCCGGCCCGATGAGCCGGGTCCCTCGCGACGGAGGCCATGCATGGCGACGGTGAAGAGACGGACGAGGCGACGTTTCGTCCCGCGCGGAGCGGTGAAGATCTGCGAGGAGCTCGCGCACCGCCAGGTCGACGTCGCCGGACGCTTCGACTTCGCCCTGTTCCGGGACTTCGGTCAGGTCTTCTGCGACCGCAAGTCGAGGCCCACGGTGGTGGACCTCTCCGCGGTCACCGACTTCACCTCGGCCGCCATCGGCATGCTCCTGGTGCTGCGCCGCAAGGTCGAACCTCGACACGAGATAAGACTGAAGGTGGCCGACCCGGCCGCGCTCGAACTGCTCCGGCTCGCACGCCTGGACGCCAGCTTCGCGATCGAATCGGTGAGCCCGCGGAACGCCCTCTGAGCCCTGTGCCCGGCCCCCCGGGGCGAGTCCCCCAGTGATGTTCATCGCGTCGGGGGATAAGATTTTTTCCTAGAGACGATTGCTGCCTCATCACCACAATCGGGCTCCAGGGAAACATCGCTCCATTTCGGAAGTGGTCACCGCACTGGAGGGGGGGCTCGAGCATGGACCAGGACGGCACGAACACGAGCAACTTCGTCGTTCGCGTGGTCGACGATGACGCCGACGCGCGCAACTTCTTCTGTCGCAGCCTGGAGCGAGAGAGCATAGAGACTCGTGCGTACGCCTCGGCCGACGAATTCCTGAGCCGTGACGACCTGAGGAGCCCCGGCTGTCTCATTTTGGATGTGAAGATGCCCGGCTGCAGCGGCATCCAGCTCCAGGAGCAGCTGGTCGAGACCGGCTGTCCGCTGCCGATGATCTTCGTCTCCGGTCATGGCAACGTTCAGATGGTGGCGCACAGCATGCGCCTCGGCGCCATCGATTTCCTCGAGAAGCCGATCGAGCCCAGCATCCTCATCGCCCGGGTCCACGAGGCCTTCGCCATCGATCGCGAGTGGCGCAACGAGCACGCCGACCGCGACCGGGCGAAGAAGCGCCTGGCCCGGCTCACGCCGCGCGAGAGCGAGGTGCTCCAGTACCTGGTTCGAGGCTTGCCGGCGAAGCGGGTGGCGGCCGAACTCGATCTGAGTCACAAGACGGTCCAGGTCCACCGCGCCAACATCATGGCCAAGACCGGGATCGACAATCTCGCCGACCTGGTCCGCCTGGTCCTGCTCGCCAGTGGCCAGGCCGAGGACGCCGCCGCCGTGGACGGCGAGCAACCGGCCGAGCGCGGTTGAACGGGAGCTCGTGACGCCCCGACCTCAGTTCGCCGCCGTGGTCCGGCGGCCGCGGAAACGTCGGATCGCGGCCATGAGACCGGCATGCGCGAAGGGGCGGCGCAGGACCTCGTAGTCGGCGACGCCCAGCTCCGCGGCCCCGCGCGCGTCTTCCTCCGGTCCGAGCAGCACCAGGATGCCGAGTCGGGGTTGGGTCGTCCGCAGACGCGCCAGGAGCCGACCGGTCTGGCGCTGGAGCAGCCGGGCATCGCTCACGATCAGGCTGAAGGCCTCGCCCTCGTCGCTGAAGGCCTCGAGCACGTCCTCGAGGCCCATCGAGATGCTCACCTCGTAGCCGACCTCCTCGAGCGCGGCCCGCACCAGGTTGGCCACCGACTCCTGGTGCAGCATGACCACCGCGCGACCGTAGCGGGTCGTGGTCGTGTTCGGATCGTAGGCCGGCAGCCAGACCTCGAAGGTCGAGCCCTCGCCCGGCGCGCTGGTCACCTCGAACCAGCCTCCGAACTCCTCGATGGCCTGATTCGAGGTGGCGAGCCCGAGTCCGGTCCCCGAACGGTCCTTCGATCCGCTGAAGAAGGGGGCGAAGATCCGTTCCTGCAACTCCGTCGACATGCCGACGCCGTCGTCGTGCACGGCGAGGACGGCGAAGTCGCCCCGCCCGTCCAGCCGCTGGCTCCGCAGCGCGATCGTGATCCGGCCGACCTGCTCGATGGCGGTCGCCGCGTTCATCACCAGGTTGAGGATCACCTGTTCGATCCGGGTCGGATCGGCGTGCACCGGAGGAATGTCCACCTCGAGGTCGAAGTCCACCTGCACCGAGTCGCGGACCACGGAACGGATGAAGGTGCGGAGGCCTCGGACCACGCGGTCCAGCTCGATGATGCGGGTACCGATCGCCTCCTGGCGGCTGAACGACAGCAGCTGACCGGTGATGTCCTTGGCCCGGCGTGAGCAGGAGCGGATCTCGACCAGATCGTGCCGCGCTCTCTCGACCGACGGCGGCTCGAGGTCGAGCGCGCGCAGGCCGAGCTCGGCCGAACCGAGGATGCCGGTCAGGATGTTGTTGAAGTCGTGCGCCACGCCGCCGGCGAGGAGACCCATGGCCTCCATCTTCTGCGACTGCCTGAGCTGGTCGTCGAGCGCGCGCGCCTCGCGTTCGGCGCTGCGCAGGCGGGTGATGTCGATCGCCAGGCCGTAGACGCCGCAGACCTCGTCGCCGATCACCAGCGGCGAGACCAGCTCGATCAGCTGGAGATCACCGCCGAACAGCGGGATCGACACCTCCTCGCGGATGCTCTCTCCGGCGAGGGCGCGCTCGAACTGCGCTCGCCAGCGCGCTCCGATCTCGGGCGGCGCGAGGTCACCGGGAAGGAGCTGGCCACGCTTGTCGCCCCAGCGCGCGATCGAGACCTCGTTCTGGTAGCGGTAGACGCCGGAGGCATCCGCCTGCCAGAAGTCGTAGGGTACGGCGTCGAACACGGCTTCGAGCCGCTCGCGATTCTCGCGCAGGGCGTTCTCGACCACCTGACGCCGGCCGATCTCGTCGGCGAGGGCTCGATTCTGGCGGTGGACCGCCGCGAACCGCGCCTGGATCGTCACCGCCACCAGGCCGAAGCCGAGCAGCAGGATGCTCCAGGTGAACCTCCTGGTCTGCCAGAAGGCCGGCACCACCTCGACCACGAGGCGGACCGGCTCGCTGCTCCAGATCCCGTCCGCGTTGCGGGCCTTGATCTCGATCGTGTGCTCGCCGGGCGCCAGATTGACGAACCCCGCGGTGGTGCTGTGCCCGCAGCGGACCCAGGCATCGCCTTCCTCGGCGATGCGATAGGCGAACTCCGTGCTCTCCGGAGCGATGAAGTCGAGAGCGGCGAATTCGAGCAGCAGATCGCTCTCGTCATGGCGCAAAACCAACCGCTCGTTGTCGCCCACGTCCGCCAGGCTGAGGTCGGCGTTGGCCGGTACCGCGAGGTTGGTGATCTCGACCCGAGGGCCGGGCGCCTTGCGCGCGAGCGCGTCCGGCCGGAAGAAGACGGCGCCGCCGAAGCCGCCGAAGGCGAGGAGCTTGCCGTCGTCCGATCGCCAGCGGGCGTTCAGGTAGAACTCCGTGCCATGGAGCCCCTGGGCGCGATCCCAGAGCGCGATCGTGTGCCCGCTCCGTGGGTCCAGTTCGACCAGCCCATGGCGCCGAAGCGAGATCCAGGCCTTGCCCCTGGAGTCGAGCAGGATGGAACTGGTCTCGCTGGGCGGCCAGTCGCCATCGCTGGGCAGGGCCTCGACCCGGCCCTGGCGATCGACCCGGAGCAATCCCGTGCTCGCGGCGATGAGGAGATCGCCGTCCGGATCGACCGTGATGCTGCGCGGGCGCCCGCTGAAGCGACCGGCGGTCCGCTCGACCAGCGAGAAACGCTGGCGCTCGCGGCCGTCGGCGCCGGCGATCAACACGTTCTCCTTGGCGCCGATCGCCACCGCGCCGCCGTCCGCCAGCAAGGCGATGCCCCCGGGAAGGATGCGATCGGGTTTGCCGGGGGCGTACTCGGAGACCGTGATCACCGGCGAACGGAACACGAAGTCCGCGTCCATGAGGGCCAGATGACGACGCGAGCCCACCCAGCAGCGGCCGTCACCCCGCGCCGCCAGGGCGGTGAGCCGCGCCGGTTCCGGGTCGAGCATCTCCGGAGGCAGCGGGATCTCCCGGAGCTGGTCGCGCGACGGGAAGTAGACGTGCAGCCCGCGACCCTGCGTGGCCAGGATCGCCGCGCCGTCGGCCAGCTGCGCCATGGCGATCACCTTGTTGGCCACGTTCGGCGGCGCGCCGTCGTTGGGGATCTGGATGCGGCGACCCTTGAAGTCGCCCTCCAGGTAGACGGTGAGGCCCCCTCGCAGGCTCGACATGTAGGAGCGTCCGGTCCAGTCCTGCATCATCGTGGCCACGATGTCGGGCTTGCGTTCGTCGGTCTCGCCCCGCTCCACGGCCAGGAAGCGGAAGCGGTCGAGCCGGCCGTCGAAACGCGCGATGCCCCGGTAGGTCGACACCCAGATCGCGCCGCTCTCGTCCTCGAGCAGACCGCTCACGCGGGAGTCCGGCAGGCTGAACAGATCGTCGGCCTCGGCCTTGAAGTTCTGCAGGCCGTACTCGTCGAGAAGCCAGAGCCCGCGATCCGTCCCGTACCAGTGACGACCGCCGCGGTCCTCCAGGAAGGCCAGGAAGTTGCCGCCGTCGCCGACCGGATCGAGGCGCTCCAGCCGCTGGTGGGCCTCGTCGATGGCGAGGATCGAGGCGGAGGTGCGGGCGTAGATGGCGCCGCGGGCCGACTGGCTCATGGCGATGACGAAACGCTCCTCCTTGGGCAGGAAGGCCAGATCGAAGTGCTTCTCGATCCGGTCGCCGCGGACCGCCAGGAGCCGGCCCTCGGAGTCGCCGATCCAAATCCGCCCGGAGCGGTCGCGCCACAGGCAGCGGATCTCGCCCAGCTCGATCGCGGGTTCCAGCACGACCGGCTCCGGAGTCGCTTCCGCGCTCTCCGCCCGGCGGAGCTGGCCGTCGAGCACGACCCATAGTCGACCATCGCCATCGAACTCGATGTCGGAGTAGAAGCTGGCCGGCGTCGGTCGCGGCGGCGAGACGCAGCCACCCTGGTGGTACGAGTAGCGGCGGATGCCGAAGCGGGTGGCGAAGTAGAGGCTGCCATCGGGGGCCAGGGCGTAGTCCGAGGGCAGGGCGCGGCTGATGTCCTCGTCGTCCTCCCGCACCACGACCTCGATGGTGTTCCGGCCGTCATGGCGATGCAGTCCCGTGTCGGTCCGGTACCAGACGTAGCCGCGCGCGTCCTGGAACAGGAAGCGCACGGCGCTGCCGTAGACCCGGTCGCGGTCGTCGACCACCGGCCGGAAGCGGATGCTGCGTGGCTGGGCCTGGACCAGGCCGGCCAGGAGCAGCCAGCCCAGGATCAGCAGGGCGGCGCGGCCGAGATGGGGCGGGTGGCGATCGGTCATCGGTGATGGAGGATGCAGTCGAAGGTGGTCGGAACGCATGCACCGGCGTCGGGAATTCTATCACGGCATCGGCTTCGGGCGCCGCTCCCAGACCCTGCATAATCTTGTCCGTTTCAGCACTGGCCCCGGTCGTTCCGAGAAGATTGAGGATCGTCCTGGTCTCCGTACCCGGCCGGACGATGCCGAGTGCGCCCATGGGGCGTGATCCTGCTCCCGGATCCTGGCGTGGATGGAACGGGCCGATGATGAAGAACCAGACCCTCGATCGCTTCTCGCGAATTGGACGCTTGCGGCAGCGTCTCGACGAGATCCTCCACCAGGTCGCCAGCCGCGACCTGCCCCGCATGGACGGCGGTGACCTGATCGGTCAGCAGATCGTCGCGGCCGTGGAGGCGCTCGGCCAGCGCAACGACGAGGAGAATCACCTGCTCTTCGACGCCCATCGCGAACGGGCGCGTCTCTTCAACGAGAGTTCCGGCGCCACCGTGCTCGAGGCGGCGGAGGCCCTGATCGCGGCCCACGCCATCGCTCGCGAGCTGCCCGAGAACGTCCGCGAGATCCGCGATCTCGCCGCCACGGCCCGGACCGTCCTCGACGGACTGCGCCAGGTCGGATCGCGGCGCAACTCCTGGGCCTGCCTCGAGATCCTCATGGCCGAACTGGAGGTGAGCGGCGGCGCCGACTCCGAGGCCCTGGTATCCGACTACGTCGAGGCCAGCCGGGCCTTGATCTTCGACGGCCGCGACGACGGCGTCCTGACCGCGGTGATGCGCCACTGCGAGTGGGCGCGCAGCCGCCTGCCCTCGGGCTTCCGTCTGCTCGCCGACCTCCTGCCGCTGATCATCGAGCAGGGTCTCGAGACCATGCCCTCGGGTGCTCTGCTCCGGGCCTACCTCTACGCCCGGAGTCTGGCCCTGCAGGTCGCGGCGCCGCTCCTGGAGGGCCTGGTCCGCCGGCTCGCCGCCCGCGACCGCGTCGACGCCGAGGCCCGCGCGGTCTATCAGGACCTCCTGGTCAACGACCCCGAGGCCCGCGGTCGACTCGAAGACGTCTTCGCCGAACTGGCCTACGTCAATCCCGGCGTCGACCTCGCCTACGACGCCGATCGCGACAGCCTCAACATGCTCCTCGGCGAGTACTTCAGCGAACGGGTCTGGGTCTGGAGAAACCGCGCCCTCCTCCTGCGGCGGCGCGGCGACGGCGTCGGCGCCCTGGCCCACCTGGCCCGCGCCATGTCGATCAGCGGCCAGCCGCCGGAGATCATGGCGATCCTGGCGCCGGTCGTGGCCGGTCTCGGCTTCACCCAGAGCGCGCATCAGTTCGCCCGGTTCGCCGACCCGGTCCTGCGCGAACAGTTCCATCTCGACGTGCTCGACCTCCTGGATGCCCATCCGCGCAGCGACATCGGTCGCGTCCGCCTGCAGAAGCACCTCGACCGGGCCCTGCAGCGACCCGAATTGCCGGTCGAGTTCCGCAAGCTGATCGCCGCGCGCGGCGCCGAGCTGCTCTTCGAGGCCGGTGCCCACGACGAGGCCACCGAGGCCTACACGGCGCTCTTCCGCGACGACCTCAGCGACGAGATCGCCGCCGTCCGGCTGGCCGAGATGGCCTTCCTCCGCGGCGATCGCCGTCGGGTCGAGAACTTCCTCTCCGGGCGTTTCAGCTCCCGGGTCCAGCCCTTCGCGCTCGACTTGCGTTCGCGACTCGCGGAGCAGGACGGCGATTGGGCGCGGGCCGCGATGTTCAACGCCCAGGCGCTCCAGGCCATCCCCGAGGCCCAGGCCTCCGGACGCCACGACAAGGACCGCGTCCTGGCCCTGCTGGCCGACCGCATCCGCGCCCTTCACGGGCCCCACTACGTCGATTCGGCCCTGCCGGTCATGCTGCAGGTCGAGACCCATGCGCCCCCGCATGCCGATCTGGTGAGCCTCGAGGATCGGCTCGAACAGCGCCGCTTCGAGCTCGACGCCCGCAGCAGCGACCACGTCACCGTCTCCCAGGCCGTCGTCGAGCTCGCCCGCCGCGACCGGGCCGATACCGACGTCTTCCTCACCGGCATCCGCAAGAGCCTGGCCGGCGGCGATCTGGCCCGCGCCCAGGAGCTGGTCGAGCTGGCGGTCCAGGACGACCACGGCGAGTCGCCGGCGATCCGGCGCATGCGCGGACTGGTCGCGTTGCGCCAGGGCGCGCTGGACGAGGCGCGCGCGGCCCTCGACGCCGCCCAGGAGGAGGAGCCGACGATCGAAGGCTGCCGCCTCCGCGCGATGGTCGAGATCGAGGCCGGCGACGAGGCCGCGGCCGTGGTGCTCCTGGCCCGCGCCGCCAGCATCGTCGACGCCGACGACGACGGCCTTCATCGTTGCCACGCCCTCCGCGGCCTGCTCCTCGAGCGACTCGGTCGGGTGAAAGAGGCCTACGAGGCCCATCTGGCCGCCGTGGCCCTGTCGGCCGACTGGAACGAATCCCGGCGCCGTGCCGGTCTGCTCGGCCTCGATCAGGCCTTCGACGGCGATGGCCGGCTCCGCGACCGGGTCGCCGCCTACAAGGCCCTGGACCTGCTCGACGGATTCCACGACGGCGAGTCGGTCCTGCGCTCCGCGATCGCCCGCTCGCGGCTCGAGGAGAATTCCGACCGGGCGGTCACCGAACTCGAGGCCGCCCTGCGCCGGCTCGCCGGCGCCCAGCTCGACCGCCTCCGTCGCGAGCTGCTCGCGCGCCTGCTCGAACTCGGGCGGCTCGACGACGCCGCCGACGTGGCCGATCATCTGCTCGAGGCGACCGACTGCCCCGACCGCGAGCAGCTCGGCCGGATCCGCGCCGCCGCCTTGCGTCGCCGCGCGCTGGAGAATCTGGCTCGGGTCACCGGTCGCGATTCACGGGCCGAGCGCTCCGCCTTCGAAGCCCTCGACGAGGCCGATCGGCTCGACCCTTCGGGCGCCACGGCGCCCCTGACCGCGATCCTCCGCCATGCCCTGGTCGAGGATCAGTCCGAGCCCCCGCTGGGTCGCAATCCCGATCCGGCGCTCGCGGTGGCGGTCGCCCTCGCGGGTGGCCAGCGGCGCAAGGACGGCAGCGTCCGCACCGCCGTGCAGCGGGCGGTCGGCGTCGAGGACGAGGGCGTCGCCAGGGCCGCCGGCCTGGTCGCCGCCCTCAGCAGCGGCAAGGCCCGCGATCTCCTGCAGGCGATCGAGGACCTCGATCAGGCGGCGTTCTCGCTGCCCTGGAGCCGCATCGACACCCTGAGGATCGCCGCCGCCAAGGCCCTCCAGGACGACGACCAGCTGACCCTGGACGAGATCCTGGGGCGCGCGCCGGGACGCTTCCCCGACCTCGTCCTCTACCGCGAGCTCCTCGCCGCCTCGACCAGCGACTGTGCCCGCCTGATGCCGATGATCGAGGATCTGCGTCGGGCCCTGGGTGATCGGCTCGAGCTGCCCGAGGACAGCCTGCGGGCGCTACGCATGCGGGTGACCGCGTTGCGCGAGACGCCTTCGGAGGCCTGGGCCTCCTCGCGGCTGCGCGTCGCCGGCAAGCGGACGCGGACCTGGGACGCCGCCGCCCTGGACTTCTGGGTCGGGCGGATCGACGACGACGAGTCGGGCGTCGCCCTGCACCACGTCGCCCTCATGGAGCTGGCGCGGGCCCACGAACTCGAGGTCGATCAGCGCTGTGGTTTCGACCACTGGCGCCGGGTCCACGACCTCTGGTCGCGGCTCCTGGTCCACGATCGGTTCTGGAAGGATCTGGAGTGGTCGGCCGACGCCGAGGTGATCGAGGCGGTCAGCTCGGTGCGTGAGCAGATCGGCGGCTGGCTCCTCCTGGCCCAGCTGCGCCTCGCCAAGCGGCGGATGTTCGCCGGCGACCTCGCCCGGGCGATCGAACATGCCCGGCTCACCGTGTCCTCACCGCTGATGCGCCATTGCGACTCGGGCAAGGTGCGCGAGATCCTCTTCGACGCGCTCTCCGGCGAGCTGGAGAAGCACCTGCAGCGCAAGCGTTACGACGAGGCCCTGGCGGCGATCGACCACGTCATCGTCGCCGACCGCGACAACCCGCTCGCGCGACAGGAGATGGTCCGGGTCGCCGGCATGGCCCTGCAGCCGGCGCTGGCGACGATGGACGCGCTGTCGAGCCCCGCCGATCCCGGCATGATCGCGGAGACCTGCGACATGCTCGGCCGGGTCCTGGTCCTGGCTCAGGACTCGATCCTGGTGCTGGGTCAGCGGCCGCCGCAGGACCCCAACGTCGCCGCCGCCCTGGTCACCTGCCTGCGCGGGATGGCCTACATCGCCCGTCATCGCGACGACGACGTCGGACTCGCGGCCGAGTACCTGCAACACGCGGTCGCCGTGGCCGAGGCCTGCGGACTGCCCACCTCGTCGCTGCGCAAGCTCCACTCCGAGCTGGGCCTCGAGGTGGTCCGTCGGACCATCGCCGAGACCCCGACCCGAGCGCACGAACTGGGCGCGATCGAGGACGACAATCCCTTCGGCAAGGCGCTCGACGAGGTCGACCGCCTGCTCGAGATCGATCCCGACAACGTCAACGTGATCACCCAGAAGGCCCGTCTCCTGCTCGCGGCCGAACGCGACGACGAGGCCGAGGCGCTGGCCCGCGACCTCTTCGCCCGAGCCCGCGAATCGCGCGAGACGAGCAGTGTCCGGCTCTCGGTCGAGCTGCTCCATCAGGTCCAGAGCGAGCGCGAGAAGCTGCGCTACGAGAGCCGGATGGAGATGATCGATCGGCTGATCGGCCAGCGCAACTGGCGCGTCGCCCTCGACGTCTTCCGCGAGACCACGGTCGGCCGGGAGAGCGAATCACGGCACGTGCTGCTCCACGCCGACCTGCTTCTCGCGCTGCGCCGCTTCGACAAGGCGGAGGTCGCGATCGCCCAGCTCGCCGATTGCGAGGGCATGGAGAGCGAATGGCGGTCGCGGTTCGCCCGCCTGCAGATGCTGCGGGCCATGGCGGCACGCGGCGGCGACGTGCTCTCCGCCTACGAGCTGATCGAGCGCGGCGAGCACGAACGCGCCCTGGCGATCATCAAGGATCTCTTCGCGCGCGACGATCGCGATCCGCTCCACCACTACCTGGCCGCGGCCTGCCACGGTGCCGCCGGGCGCCTGCGTCAGGCCGAAGACCACGGGCGCGCCGCCTGTCGCAACGGGCGCGGTCACGACTGGCTGAGGGTCGCTCTCGAGGATCTGGAGACCGAACGATGAGCATCATCGCCGATACCCGGAACAACCCCTTCCAGATCGACGACAGCACCACGCCGCCGCAGCGCTCGGCGCTGGCCGTGCTCGAGGTGGAGCGCGACGAGCTCCGGGAGATCGGGGTCGAGGCCGCCTTCGAGCGGGCCCGGCGCCGGCTCGGGGCCGACTCGGGCCTGAGCAGCGTCTACGGCCGCAGCCTCACCGAGGACGACTTGCGGATGGCGGTGACCCGTCTGGGCAATCCGCGGGACCGGGTGGTCAACGAGCTGCTCGACTACCGCCACGAGGTCTTCCAGATCGGCGAGCTGCCGGAACTGCGGGAGGTGCTCGAGGCCTTCCGCGCCGTGCTGGCGAGCCAGGAGGGGCCGCGGGTCGAGGACCCCTCGCTGATCGCCGCCATGCTGGTCGATCGGGTCGTCCTGCCCCGGCTGGAGGAGCTGCCGGCCCTCGCCACCGCGGTGCCGGCCAGGCCCTCGCTCGAGGATCTCCTGCGCGACTGAGGATCGCCGGCGCGCGCCGGTCCGGGTCTTCTCCTGGCCGGGATTTGGCCTGCGGGCCGAATCCGGGCATGATCAGGCCTTGCCTGCCGAGGGAGCGAGACCATGGAAAGCTGGCCCGTCACCGGGGACCTCCGCGAGATCGAGACTGCCGAGGTCGCCACCAACCTGGAGAGCGCGCGCCGCCTGATGCGCGAGCAGGGGGCCGACGCGCTGGTCGTCACCAGCGCCGATCGCTACCTCAACGAGTACACGCCGCGCGAGGACAACCATCGCTTCGATCTCTCGGGCTTCACCGGCTCGACCGCCCTCCTGCTGGTGCCGATCGCCGGTCCGGCCCGGCTCTACGTCGACGGCCGCTACCACCTGCAGGCCGATGTCGAGGTCGACGCGGCACTCGTCACCGTGGTCAAGGTGCCCTTCGGCACCACCATCACCGACGCCCTCCTGGACGACCTCGCGGGCTGCCGGCGGCCCGCCTTCGAGGGTGAGCGGGTCTCCGAGGCCCTGGCGCGCAAGCTGCGCGAACGGGCCCCCGAGGCCATTCAGCTCGCCGACGGGCTCCTGCGCGCCGCGCTCGACCGGCCGATCCATCTGCCCCGCAAGCCGATCACGCCGATTCCGGCCGGCATCTCCGGCCTCGATCTGGCCGACAAGCTGGCCGCGGTCTTCGCCCGGGTGACCGAGGCGGAGGAGTCCATCCTGCTGATCACCGCGCTCGACGACATCGCCTGGCTCAGCGACCTGCGCGGCTACCACTTCGAGTACCAGAGTTCCTTCGCGGCCAGGGCCCTGGCCACCGCGTCGACGCTCTACCTGATCGTCGAGCCGGACCAGCTCGTCGATCTGCCGGCGGCATTGCCCACGGGCCTGGAGGTGGTGGCCGGCGGCCTGACCGAGGCCCTGCGGCGGCCCGAGCTGGGCGATCGGCGGCGCCTCCACCTCGATCCGGCGCAGGTCACGGCCAGCCTGGTGGCGGAAGCGCGCGCGGCACGGCCCGATCTCCTCGTGGTCGAGGGGGCCTCGCCGGTCGTGGCCGTGAAGGCCCGGAAGAACGCCGCCGAACTGGCCCACATGGAAGCGGCCAACGACCGCTCGGCGCGGGCCATCGCCCGGACGGTCCGCTGGGTTCGGGAACGGTTCCGGAATGCCGAACCGGTCACCGAGGCCGCCTTCTACGAGGCGGCGAACGGCTTCTACGCCGCCGAGGGCGCCCGCGATCTCAGCTTCCACACGATCGCCGCCGTCGGCGCCAACTCGGCGGTGATCCACTTCTCCGACCCCTCGGACCAGGTCGTGGCCGGGGCCGACGATCTCATGCTGCTCGACAGCGGCGCCCTCTACGAGGGCGGCTACGCCACCGACGTCACCCGGGCCTTCATCGCCGGCGGCGCGCTCGCCCAGCCGAGCGAGCGCCAGCGGAAGCTCTACACCACGGTGTTGCGTGGACTGCTCCGCGGCATGATGGCGGTCTTCCCCGAGGGGACTCGTGGGGCCTTCCTCGACGCGCTGGTGCGGGCCCCGCTCTACGAGCAGGGCCTCGACTACGCGCACGGCACCGGTCACGGGGTCGGCATCCACGTCCACGAGCCGGGGGTCGGGATCTCGCCCGGCGTGACCGCTCCGATCCTGGCCGGTCACGTGTGTTCGATCGAACCGGGAGTCTACATCGAGGGTTTCGGCGGCATCCGCCACGAGAACGTCGTGGTCTTCGAGCGCCACCCGGACCACGAGAACAGCCTGCGCTCGCGCCCGCTCGACTACGTCGGCTTCGACGTCCACCTGGTCGACGAGAGCCTGTTCGATGCCCGCGAGCTGGCCTGCTACCGCGCCTACATGGCGGAATGCGCCCGGCGCGGGACCACGCTCGACTGAGGGCTCGGTCTCAGCTCCGGCGGCGACGAAGGAACCAGAGGCCCTCCTCGGCCCACTTGTTGTACTTCGGCTTCCGGCAGCGGCGATCGTCGATCCAGACGATGAGGGGCAGGAGCAGGCGGTAGAGCCCGCGCACCCACTTCGGCTTCATGTAGGTGTAGAAGGCGTTGGTGAGGTGCCCCGAGGCGTAGTGGAAGTACTTCTCCTCGACCAGCTCGTAGTCCTTGAGCAGGATCTCGCGCATCTCCGGCTCCTCGCCGAAGAACTCGAGGCCGGCGGGACTCTCGCTGCGCAGGTTGAACTCCTGGCCGTCCGGCGCCGTGCCCGGCGCCACCGCCTGGTCGATCTGCGCCTGGCCGGTGACCTGGAGGTAGTGCTCCTTGTCGAACCAGTCGCCGATGAAGCGGTTGCGGGCGCAGCCGAAGATGAAGTCCTGGAGCTTGGGCGCCATGCCGTGATCGTAGTGGGGTTCGACGAAGAGCATGAAGCCGTCGGGCTTCAGGAAGCGCTCGACCATGAGCGGCAGCTTCTCGTCGAGGTTCGGGAAGTGGTGCAGGCTGCCGTGCGCGGAGATCAGGTCGACCTTCTCCGGTGGCGTCCACTTCATGATGTCGACCGCCTCGAACTGGCAGAGGTGGGCGAGGCCCTTCTCCTCGGCGATGCGGCGCGCCGCCTCGACCTTCTTCGGTGACACGTCGACCCCGTAGGTCTTGATCCCGGCCTCGGCGCAGGAGTGGCAGAACCAGCCGTTGCCGCAGCCGATGTCGATCAGGCTGCCGATCCGATCGCGATGGCGGCCGATGAGCTCGATCAGGTAGCGGGTCTTGGGCTTGATCACGACGTCGGCGATCTCGGGGATGAAACGCCAGTCGTGGGGTTTGGCATAGAGGTCGCCGATCGCTTCCTCCTGCTGGTCCCAGAAGCGGGCTTCCTTCTCCAGCAGCGCCTTCTCGCGTTCGGATTCGGAGGTCATGCGATCACGGTTCCTCGAGGACACGGCAGCCCAGCGGCGGGCGCGGGCATTTTAGCCCAAGGCCGGCGCGAGCCCAGCGCAAATGGAGGCCTCTCCCCGGAGAACGGATTCTCCGGTCCGATCGCTATCGGTCGTCGACCTTGTTGGTGTCGAGCCCGGGTATTGATGCATGCGACGCTGGCTGATTCCTGCTCTTCTCCTGGGCCTCATGGTCTGGGGCCTGGTCGCGCCCCCGGGCGGTGACCGCGAGCCGGTCTTCCGGCGCGAGGCCGCGGGCTGGAGCGAGGCCGAGCTCGGCCTCGAGCTCCGCGACCTGGTCAGCGGCGCGGCCCTGTCCGGTGCTCGGGTGCTCCTCGGCGCGCCGGGCGGTCGGCAATACGAGGGCCGGAGCGACGAGGCCGGCCTGGCGATCCTGCCGCTGTTCCTGCTCGACGACTTCCCCTTCCGGCTCCGCGTGCAGGCGCCGGCCCACGAGCCGCTCGACCTCCATCTCCGGGGTGCCGATCTCGCCCGGCGGCGACGCCGCGTCGTGTTGCTCGTGCCGGAGGATGGCCGGGCGACGATCCGCGGGTCGCTTCGGGCTCCCGAGGGTCTGCGTGGCGAGGTCCACCTGCGTCACCGCTGGTGGCTCGAGACCGATGCCATCCGACCGGCCGGTATCGAGGGCGAGCTACGGTCGCGCGCCGAGCTGACGCCCTTCGAGCTGCCCGACCTGCCGATCGGCGCCGACTGGGAGCTGGAGATCACCGCCGCCCTCGGGCGCGACGGCCAGGAGGGCCTGGCCGGTCTTCGGCTGCGGGGCCGCGTCGAGTCCGACGGGCTCGATCTCGGCGTCCTCGAACCGCGGGCCCGGCCCCTCGGCGGCCACATCGTGGACGCCGGGGGGCGTGGGCTCGCCGACCGGCTGCTGGAGGTCCGGCTCCGCGGCTGGGGCGAACGTTGGTTGCGCGCGCGTAGCGACCGTTGGGGTCGCTACGTCCTGCTGGTGCCGGAGGAGCCGGAGACGATCAGCGGTCGCGCGACGATCGGGGAGGGCGCGGCGCGCCGGGTCGAGATCGCCTGGCAGGGGCGCGGCAGCCGGGCCGAGCCCCTCGTGGTCGCGACCGCGACCGGGGCGGATCAGTGACCGACGTGGAGCCGGATGCCGGCGACGACGAAGGGGCCGCCCTCGGCGACGACCCGGCCGCAGGCCTCGACCTTCACCGGCTTCGTGGCCTTCTTCAGCCGCTCGAGCTGTTCCTCGTCCAGGCCGTCGCCCGGCAGGCTCAGCTCGAGGCGCCGGCCGGCGTTCTCGATGCCGATCCGGCCCTTCTCGGCCGCCACGACCACGCCGCTGATCCGGGCCGGCTCGCCGTCGAGTTCCTTCAGCTCGCGTTCCTTCGCCTTGGCATCGAAGCGGCCCAGTTCGATCACCGCCGGCCGCCGGATTCTCACCGCCTCGGCCATCATCTTGAGCCGGGTCTCGTCACCGACGATGGCCGCGATCTCCTCGGGGCTCTTGCCGGCATCCTCGGCCATGTGCTTGCGCTGGGCCTCGGTGAAGACGACGCGCTCGGCCAGGCCCTCGACGATGACGTCGTGACCGGCCAGGTGCCGCGGCACGAAGAAACCGTAGTCCTTGAACTTGACGAAGACGTCCTGCTCGCCGTCGGTGAAGCTGAGCCAGCAACCGGCCTTGGCGCAGATGGCCGTGATGTGGCCCTCGAGTCGGATCTTCTTGCCGGTGTAGGCGTCGGGCTTGGCGGCGAAGTCCTTCAGGCCGACCAGGTCCTTGGCTTCCAGGAACAGCTTCTCGCCGTAGTCGGCCCAGGTGCCGGCCTCGTCGTAGTCGACCGGCCAGGCGTTCTCGTCCAGCCACTTCTTCGCCGCCTTCTCGGGGTTCTTCGCCGCGGGAGAGTCGTCGCCCTGGGCGGCGAGCGGCAGGGACAGGCCGAAGACGATGACCAGGAAACCGAGGAAGAGGCGATTCATGTCCGGGACTCCAGGCTGGGACCTCGCCGATGGCAAACCGGCCATCGACCCTCGGATCCTAACCCGGCGCTCTCACCGCCTCTACGGACGGGCCCGGCGATTCGGCGCCTGGTCGGCGTGGCGGGGCGAGGTCTCGACCCCGCTGGCGGCGCCGCCGCCCGACGGCCCGGGCCGGGACGCCCCGGCCGCGCCGGCCATTTTGGCAAAGGCCGCAACTCCCCGGCATCGGGCGTGTTGTCTTCACCCGGCCAGGTTCCGATCGTCACCCCGGAACGGCGCCACCGCGGCGACCCGGCTCGCCGTTCCCCTCGCTCCGGCTCGGCGTGTAGACTGGGCCACCGGCCCATGCCTCGAGACTTGCAGGAAGGGAAATCCATGAAGGTCAGCATGACCCTCGCGTTCGTCGTCCTCGTCGCCGCGGTCCTCGCGCCGGCCCAGGAGGGCATCAAGTGGGAGAAGGACCTCGCCTCCGCCCTGGCCCGGGCGAAGGCCGAGAAACGACCGCTCCTCATCAGCATGCACACCTCGACCGAGGTCGCCTGCCAGCGCATGTTGACCAAGATCTATGCCGATCCCGAGGTCCAGGCCCGGTTGGCGGAGTTCGTCCTCCTGCCCACCTGCTTCGACAAGCACGCCGAGGAGAAGGCGGTGATCGACGGGGTCGAGACCATGGTCAGCCCCCTGTTCAAGACCGTGGGTTGTGACGCCCTGACCCGCAACGAGCAGGAGGTCCGTGAGCACTTCTTCGACAAGGCCGAGGTCAAGGTGCCGCAGCACGTCTTCGTCGACGCCGACGGCAACATGTACCTCAACAAGATCTACGAGCTGAAGAAGAAGGAGTTCCTCGCCCTGCTCAATCGTGGCCTCGTGATGTTCGGCGGCAAGGCCTCCGAGGCCTTCGAGGAAGCCACCCGCAAGCTCTTCGAGGACGTGAAGAAGGGCAGCGCCGAGGAGAAGGAGGCCGCGGTGAAGGCCATCGTCGAGCTGGGCGACCCCGAGAAGCTCGACGTTCTCTACCTCACGATCATCGGCCTGGAGAAGGACGACGACCAGGCCGTCTGCATCCGTGCGCTCGGCTACGAGCAGTATGCCGCGGCTGCCGACTTCATCCTGAAGTTCCTCGACGCCGACTCCGACTACATCAAGAACTGCGCGGTGATCACTCTCGAGGAGATGAAGGCCTCGCAGGCCGATGCCAAGCTGCGGGCCCTGCTCGACAAGGCCCGCGACAAGCACCTGAAGAAGGACATCCTGCGGGCCCTCGGTCCGGCGGGCGGCAGCGACGAGGCGAAGGCGGTCCTGCTCGAGTACGCCGAGGACCGCGAGGACGACTTCCGGGTCGCGTCCTATCTCTCGCTCGGCAACTACATGAGCGACACGAAGGTCCAGGAGTTCCTGCCCCAGCGCTACAAGAAGGAGGGCAAGGACGTCGCCGCCAAGACCGCGATCATCTGGGCCTACGCCACCTCCCGCGACGAGAGCCTGATCCCGGCCCTCCAGGAGATGGTCTCGAAGGAGAAGAACAAGCAGATGGAGGACACCGCCGGCCTCGCCATGGAACGCATGAAGCAGGGCAACGGTCCGCCGCCTCCCGGTCAGGGCGACGGCCGGGGCCAGTTCATGCGGGTCCGCAAGGCCCTGGCACCGCTCTTCGCCAAGGACAAGATCGACCGCAACCGGGTCAAGGAATGGAAGAAGTGGGGCGGTGGCGGCGGCCGCTGAGCCCTCGTTCCCGAGACCTCCATCGAAGGACCCCGCGGCCCGGCCGCGGGGTCCTCGTCATGTCTGCCCGAGGACCGGGGCGCGCATCAGGCCCGCGGGGCGGCCGATGCTCCGGCCGAGCCGGGTGCGGCTGACGAGCGGCGCCGGGCGGGGGCGGGGGCGGGAGCGCCCGGGGGGACCTGGCGGCCTGGTCCTGCGCTTCGATCGCCTTTTGCGCCCGAGGCCCGCGCCGGCGCGATGTCCCGGCAGGCAAAAAAAGGGAGCCGCGGTCCGGAGACCGCGGCTCAGGCTGAGGAAGAGAAAGCCGGTCAGGCGTAGACGTCGACGAAGCGACCGATCCGGGCGTCCGCCGCATCGATCAAGGGCTCGGCGGATTCGACCTGCTCACGCCCCTCTTCTTCGAAGATGGGCCCGATGCGGTCGTCCCCGTCCGGGACCTTGAACTTGACCCGCGGGCGCGGGCGCTCGTCCTCGCTGGCATCGGCTCGGTGCCGTTTGCCGTGACGCGCGTCCGCGGCGCGGTCCTTCGCCGCCGTGGCGTCGGCGCGACTCTGCGCCAAGCCGCCCGCGGCGTCGGAGGCCTTCTGGCTGAATGCGGCGTCCCCGTCATGACGGGTCCGCGCGGAGAGATCAGAGGCACGTGCCGAACTCGAAACCGGCGCGACACGGCCCTCGACGCTCGACGCCGCTCCGAGGAGAAGTTCGCCGAACATTGCAAAGCCCCGTGTGTCTGCGGTGCGCCCGAATGGACGAACCGGAAACTCCATTCGAAGACTACCGCGGGTCCGTGGGCCGGGTCGGCGATTTCCGTCATCAAGGAACCGTGAGCGATCGAGGAATTCCAGATGGAGAAGGCAGGCCGCTCCGGCCGATCGTATGATCGAGGCGAACACCCGGATCGGTCGGGATGAGCGCGCCGGCCCTCGTCAGGAGGAGCATCCGATGTCGTGGCCTCGAGCCCCGACGGCCCGCTCATCCGACCTGTCCCTCTTCCTTCCCACGAGGCCCGTGATCGTCGCCCTACCGGCGGCTGCATGATCATTCAGGGCCTTTGTTCTTCGGTTCGGTCCTATCGCAAAAGTAGCATGGCGGATCGTCTCGATAACGCATCGAGGAACGAGGCATGCACCAGGCGATCCGCATCTTCATCCTGCTCCTTCTGGCCCTCCCGGCCGCCGCCCAGCGCGGTGTCCCGGTCGGTTACGGCCGTTCCGGGCTCGAACTCCAGCGTGAAGACCGGTTGATCGCCCTGGGTACGCGTCGCGACGTCGACGAGGCCAAGCTCCGGGAGATCCTCGGCGAGGATTTCGTCGTCCTCCGCGAACGCCTGGTCGAGTGGAAGACCGTGGTCTTCGAGGTGCGGGCGGGCAGCATGGATCGTTGCCTGGAGCGGCTCCGCCCCCTCCGAGGGACGCGCTACGCGCATCCTCTCCACGTCATCGAGCCCGGCATCGATCGCCAAGGCTGGTACATCCTCACCGCCGATCTGGTCGCCAAGTTCCGCGGCGCGCCCACGGTCAACGAGATCCAGGCCGAACTCGATCGCGCCGGACTCGAGCTGGTCCGGCCCCTGCGCTGGCTTCCGGGTGCCTTCCAGCTCCGGGTCCGCGGCGACGATGACGCCCTCCGCGCCCTGGCCAGCCTGCGCGAGTCCGAGCGTCTCGAATGGGCCCACGCCGACTGGTTGCGTCACCTCGGCACCCGCGAGACCCTGCCGAACGACCCGCTCTTCCCCAACCTCTGGCACCTGAAGAACAGCGGCCAGGGTGGCGGTCTGATCGGCTCCGACGCCAATGCCGGCGGTGCCTGGGACCACGTCCAGGGCCAGGGCATGGTGATCGCCGTGATCGACACCGGCGTCTCGGCCCATCCCGATCTGGTTCTGACCGCCACCGGCTACGACGCCATCACCGGCGCCGGCAGCAACGTCGCCACCGATCCCTACGGTCACGGCACCGCGGTCGCCGGCATCGCCGCGGCGCGGGGCAACAACTCGATGTTCCTGTGCGGCATGGCCCATCAGGCCACGATCATGCCGATCCGCCTGATCACCCCGAGCGGCTTCGGCACCGCCACGGGCGAGGCCGGCTGCTTCGTCTGGGCCAGCGACAACGGCGCCGACGTGATCACCAACTCCTGGGGACCGGACGGCGTGCCCTTCCCGCTGCCGACCGTCGTCCAGGGCGCCTTCGCCTACGCCACCAGCACCGGCCGGGGCGGCCTCGGCACGCCGATCTTCTGGGCCGCGGGCAACGGCAACGAGGCCATCGCCCCGGACGAGTACGTCTCGAGCCCCTACACCGTCGCGGTCGGCGCGGTCACCAATCTCGACTACCGCGCCAGCTACAGCGACTACGGTCCGGAACTCGATCTCCTGGCCTCGTCCTCGGGCGGCACCCGTTCGATCAACACCACGACCAACACCGGTGGGACGACCCTGACCTTCGGCGGCACCTCGGCGGCGGCGCCGCTCGCCGCCGGCGTCGGGGCGCTGATCCTCCAGGCCGCGCCGCAGCTCAACTGGGTCCAGGTGCGCGACATCCTCCGCGCCAGCGCGGTGCCGATCCAGCCCGCGGTCGCGCTCTACGACGCCACCGGTCACAGCAACTACTACGGCCACGGACGGCTCGATGCCCACCAGGCCGTCCTCGACGCCCTGGCGACCTTGCCCCAGCCGCTCGCCCTGTCGATCACCACCACCGGGGCGAGCGACATCACGATCGACCTCAACAACATGGGGCCCTTCCACGAGTGGGCGATCGGCTTCTCGGCGCAGGTCTACAACCCGGTGGGCAGCGGCCCGCTCTTCGGCGTCGGCTGGGACGCGCTGATCACCTTCTTCATGCCGGTCGGCCGGGTGCCCTTCCATTCCTGGGCCGACGCCAACGGCAACTTCCACTGGGGCGCGGTCGGCATTCCCGCCGGGATCACCCTCCAGGCCGTCGCCCTCGAGGTCCTGCCCGACTACTCCTGGCGGATCTCGAACGTGACCAGCACCACCTTCTGATCCCGATCCCGGCCCCCGCGCGACTATGAAGCCCGGCGCCGAATCCGTATCCTCGGGGGCCATGCCACGCCAAGGGCTCATCCTCGTCGCGCTGCTCGTGCTCGGTGCCTGTGGCGATCCCGATTCGACGGCGTCGCCGGCTCCGACGCGCGCCGGTCTGGCCACGAACCTTCCCTTCAGCCTGGTCGAGCTGGGCCCCGACTCGGGCCTGGACTTCGCCACCCGGTCGGGACGGGGCGACGACGGCGACCAGATCGTCGAGGTCAAGTCCACCGGCATCGGCGTCCTCGACTTCGATGGCGACGGCCTGCAGGACGTCGTGCTGGTCGCCGGCTCGTCCCTGGAGCGCCGCCGGCGCGGTGAACCGGGTTTCGGCCTGCGCCTCTACCGCAACCTGGGCGGGCTGCGCTTCGTCGACGTCAGCGCGGCCGCCGGGCTCGCCGATCTCGATCTCGGCTGGACCTGCGCGGCCGCGGCCGCGGACGTCGACGGCGACGGCGACGACGATCTCTACGTCACCGCCTGGGGGCGGAACAGCCTGCTCCTCAACGAGGGCGGCCGGTTCCGGCTCGCCGTCGGCGAGCTCGCCGATCCGAGCTGGGGCACGAGTTCGGTCTTCCACGATCTCGACGGCGACGGCGACCTCGACCTCTATCTCTGCAACTACCTCGACTTCGACCCCGCCACCGCGCCACGCGACGGCGTCGACGGCCAGGTCTGTCGCTGGCGAGGCCTGGCGGTGATGTGCGGTCCCAAGGGTCTGCCGCCGGCGGCGGACCGCGTCTTCGAGAACCTGGGCGGCGGGCACTTCCGGGACGCGAGCGAGGCCTGGGGGATCGCGGCCCTGCCGCCCTCCTACGGGCTCGGCGTCGTGGCCGGCGACTTCGACGGCGACGGCCGGGCCGAGCTCTACGTCGCCAACGACGGCATGGCCAACTTCCACCTCGAGCGCGATCCGATCACCGGTCGCTTCGAGGACCACGCGCTCGAGGAAGGACTGGCCCTGAGCGAGGACGGCGCGCCTCAGGCCGGCATGGGTCTCGACGCCGCCGATCTCAACGGCGACGGCCTCGACGATCTGATCTGCACCAACTTCGGCGGTGAGGTGAACGACCTCTACCTCTCGATCGCGCCCGGCTTCTACCTCGAATCCTCCGCGCCTTCCGGCCTCGCGCTCGGCGCCCGCGAGACCCTCGGCTGGGGCGTGCTGGTCCGCGACCTCGATCTCGACGGCCGGCTCGACGTCTTCGTCGCCAATGGCCACGTCTACGCCCAGGCCGCGCGCGCCGGAACCGGGACCGACTACGCCCAGAAGAACCTGCTCTGGCTGGGACGGCCGGAGGGACGCTTCGAGCTGGTCGGCGAGCGTGGTCATCCGGGTCTGGCGGTGCAGAAGGTCTCACGCGGCGCCCTCGCCGCCGACCTCGACGAGGACGGCGATCTCGACCTCCTGGTCTGCAATCTCAACGACCGTCCGACCCTGATCGAGAACCGCCTCGACCGCGTTGCTCTCGGTCGCGACTTCCTCGCCGTCCGTCTCCGGCGCGGCGACGGCAACCGCGAGGGCATCGGCGCTCGCGTCCGCCTGCTCGATCGGCCGGAGGCCCCGGTTCTCGAGGTCCGCCGTCAGTACTCCTTCCAGAGTTCCGGCGAGGCCCGCCTCGTCTGGGGCCTGCCGGCCGGCCATGCTCCCTTGCGCGCCGAGGTGCTCTGGCCGGACGGCCGCCGGGAACGCTTCGTCGTCCGGCGCAACCGTCTGAACCTCCTGGTGGCGGGGGAGGGCGGGTCATGAGGCCGCTCGTCGTCCTGATCGGCATCCTCCTGTTCGCCGGGCAGGCCTCGGGTCAGCTCGACCGGGATCCCCGCTACCTCAAGAAGCGGGCCGAACGGCTGCTGGCGCAGTTCGACTACCAGGGCGCGCTCGATCTCCTCGACCGCTCGGCGGCGAAGCTCCCGCGCGACGGCGAGATCCGCATCCTGCGCGGCGAGACCCTCTTTCTGATGGAACGCTGGGACGAGGCCGCGGCTGCCTACGAGGACGGCCTCGCGCTCGCTCCGGCGCTGCGCGGCCGGATCACCAATCTGCCGCTGGCCCTGGTGCGCGCCGGCCGGCTCGACGAGGCGGCGGCCGCCGGTCGACGTCTGCTCGACACGGCCGAGGACGATCACGGTCGCGCCAACGCGCGCTTCATCCGCGGCCTGATCGCCTGGCATCGTGGGCGGCTCGCGGAGGCGCGCGCCGAGCTCGAGCTGGCGGTGAAGCAGGAGCCCAGGCTCGCCAAGGCCTGGTATCGACTCGGTCTGGTCCTGCTCCACGAGGACGAAGCGAAGGCGGCGGCCGCCGCCTTCGAACAGGTGCTCGAGCTCGACCGTCTGCACCATGCCGCGGCCCACAACCTGGCCCTCGCCGCGCTGCGGCTGGGCGACCCGGCGCGGGCGCGGGCGGCCCGCGAACTCCAGGCGCGCATCATCCGGGCCCGTCAGGAACTCCTCGACCTGCGCGCGGGCCTGGAGAAGAAGCCCAAGGACCCGGCCATCCTGCGCCGGATCGCCGACATCCACTTCGAGTTCGGCTCCTACTTCGAGGCCGCGCCGATCTACGCCGCGGTCGCCGCCGCCGAACCCGAGGCGCTCGAACCGCGCCTGCGCTTCATGCGCTGCAAGTTCGAGACGCGCGAGTACCATGAGGCGAGGTTGCAGGCGCGGGTCATCCTCGAGCGGGACCCCGAGAACGCCGAGGCCCGGCGCATCCTCGACGCCATCGTCGCCCTGGTGGAGGGCGGCGAGGGACCGAGCAGCAGGCCGAGTTCGCGACCCGCGGAGATTAAGGAATGAACCCGATCGAGCACGCGCTGCGGGAGGAGGGCCTGGACGCCGGCCTCTTCGACCTGGTCCTGATCCCGGCGGCCCGTGATCACGAGGTCCGCCTGCGTCCGGTCGCGGCCCGCGCGGTCACCGCGATGCGGCGCGCCGCCGCCGCCGACGGCATCGAGCTGGTCCCGGTCTCCGGCTATCGCTCCGTCGTTCGCCAGACCGAGATCTGGACCGCCAAGTTCGAGGCGGCCCGGGCCGAGGGTGCCGAGCCCGCCGAGGCGCTGGCCCGGAACCTGGTCTTCAGCGCGCCCCCCGGCTGGTCGCGCCATCACTGGGGACTCGATCTCGATCTGGTCGCCGGGGAACTCGCCGACGAGCCGCGCCTGGAGCCGGCCGACTGGCAGGCCGAGGGGCCCTGCGCCGCCGCCGATCGCTGGCTCCGCCAGCACGCCCTCGACTTCGGTTTCGTCCGTCCCTACGACGAGGATCGCGGCGGCTTCGCGGTCGAGCCCTGGCATCTGAGCCATGCCCCGGGCGCCATCGCCTGTCTGCCCCGGATGCGTCGCATCGACTGGGAGGGACTGTTCCGGCGCGGGCCCTTCCCCGGCGCCGAGATCCTCGCCCGGGACTGCGACCGGGCCTTCGCGGCCTACGTCCTCGGCGTTCAGCCGCGGCTTCGGGTCGCCGTGTCGCGGTAGAGGGCCTCCAGCTCGTCGAAGTGCCGGTCGAGGAGACGCGCGCCGCCGGGCGCGGCGCGCATCGCGGCCAGGCGTTCGGGCTCGAGCCGGAGCCGGTCGAGCAGCGCGGCGAGAGCGGCGGGATCGTCGGCGGGCACCACGGCGCCGCGGCCACCGACCCGCTCGGGAGGCGCGCCCCGATCGCTCACCACCACCGGCAGGCCGAGATGCATCGCCTCGTCGACCGTGAGGGCGTAGGTCTCGAAGGCGAGGTAGGGCATCACCGCGAGATCGCTCGCGGCGGCGAAGCCCGCCCGATCCTCGTCGGCGAAGGCGCCGGCGAAGCGCAGGTCGAGACCGCGACCGAGCTCTTCCAGCTCGGCCATGAAGTCGGCGTGGCCGGGTCGACCGTGGAAGACCAGGTGGTAGCGTTCCGGCGCGGCGGTCATCCGCAGGGCCGCGAGCAGGATCTGCGGTCCCTTGCGCGGATCGAGGCCGGCCCAGTTGACGAGGCGCAGCTCACCCGGGATCGGTGTCGGCGCGGGTGGCGCCGCGAGCGCCGGGCAGCCGATCGGCATGACCGTCATCTCCTGGTCCCCGAGACCGGGCAGCGAGCGCAGGAAGTCACGTTGCGCTCCGCTCACGGTGATCACCCGCGCCGCGCGGCCGAGGTCGGTCCGGAAGACCCGCAGGCGTTCGCCGAGCCCGGCCGCGACCGCCTCCAGCGGCAGCGGCGCGAGGTCGGCGCCGACGCAGCGGGCGCAGTCCTCGAGGTCGACGTCGGGAGCGCAGAAGCGGCGCGCGTCCGGCATGCGGAAGTGGCGTGGGCAGGAGACGAAGAGGTCGTGCAGGGTGACCAGGACCGGCAGCCCCAGATCGGCGAGGGCGGCGACTAGGCCGCGGCTCAGCGCGTGCCAGTGATGGAGGTGCACCAGCTCCGGGGCGAAGGCCCGGGTCTCGGCGCGGACCAGCTCCAGGATCCGCGGTGAACCCAGATCGCCCGAGAGGAACTCCACGGCCTGATCGCGATGGATGCGCAGGATCCGGAAGCCGTCCCGCTCCTCCCGGCTGACCGCGCCGCCGGCGACGAAGCGGGCCGAGCCGGCGATCACCAGCAGCTCGTGACCCTGGCCCGCCAGCCGGCGCGCGAGGGCTTCGAGATAGCTCTGGGTTCCGCCGTGAACCTCCGGCGGAAAGTAATGACCGATCAGCATGAGCCGCATGCCGCGATCCTACCCCTCCCGCGCCGACCCGCCCAGCCGCCCGCGTGGCCTGCAGGGCCCGGACGGTCTCGACCTCGTTCGAGATCACGAGGACCCGGTTGTCGACCGTCGTCGCCGGCCCGCCCTCGGGTCCCCGCACCGCCACGCGCCAGGACCACCCGCGCAGCGCAGAGCGTGAGGCTCTTCATCGGCAGGTCACGGTTCCCGGGCCGGCTGTGGACGGGCCGGAACCGAGGTTATCATCCGGCCATGGTGAACCTGGGTTTCGGTGGGAACGAGAGCGTGCGCTGCGAGGGCTGCGGGACCGAGATCCCGGCCTTCCTCGATGCCTGTCCCTACTGCCAGGGCGAGGACGAGGGCGACGAGACGCTGCCCTGCCCTTCCTGCGGCGCCGAGATCCACGAGGATTCGCAGCAGTGCCCGGTCTGCGACGACTGGGTCAGGGTGACCGTCCCGCGTTCCCGGGCCCGCTTCAGCACCGGGGTGATCGCGCTGGTGCTCACCCTGCTGGCCATCGCCTTCTTCCTGCGCCTGGTGGGCCGATGACCGGGGACGGCAAGCAGAAGCTCAAGCTCCGAGCGGCCGGACTCTCGGTCTTCGTCGGCATCGCGTTGATGGCCGCCAAGTTCGTGGCCTGGCGGCTGACCGGGTCGGCCGCCGTGCTCTCCGATGCCGCCGAGAGCATCATCAACGTCGCCGCCTCGATCTTCGCCTTCATCACCATCAAGGTGTCCGCGCTCCCGCCCGACGAGAATCACCCCTACGGTCACGGCAAGATCGAGTACTTCTCGGCCGGCTTCGAGGGCGCGCTCATCGTCATGGCGGCCTGCGCGATCCTGTGGACGGCGATCCCGGCCCTGGTGTCGCCGCCCGCGCTCGAGGAGCTGGGCCTCGGCATGGGCATCACCCTGGCGGCCGCGGCGATCAACGGCATCGTCGGCCTGTGGCTGATCCGCGTCGGCCGTCATGCCGGCTCGATGGCGATCGAGGCCGACGGCATCCACCTGATGACCGACGTCGCCACCTCGGCCGGCGTGCTGATCGCCCTGGTGCTGGTCAAGGTCACCGGGGTCGCCATCCTCGACCCGATCATCGCCATCCTGCTGGCCCTGAACATCCTCCTCTCCGGCTGGCGCCTGGTGCGCTCCTCGGCCGGTCGTCTGCTCGACGAGGCCGACGATGACCTGCTCGAACGGATCGTCTCGGCCCTCCGGGCGATCCGGGAGCCCGGAGACCTGCAACCGCATCAGCTCCGCGCGACCCGACACGGCTCGCGCCTCGCCATCGACTTCCACCTCTTCCTGCCTCGCTACTGGGGCCTGCTCCAGGTCCACGGTCGGGTCGATGCCATCGAGGCCGGGCTCGAGCGCGAGCTGGGCGAGGAGCTGGAGAGCATCATCCACGTCGATCCCTGCCAGCCGCGCCACTGCCGGCGCTGCGACGTCTCCGAGTGCGCGATGCGCGGCGACGCGCTCCAGGAGGTCGCGGCCTGGGAGGTCGCCCGCATCAAGAGCAGCGGCGAGCATCCCGACTTCGGCGTCTGAGGATCAGGTCGACTCGATCTCCGGCCGCGGCTGCCGGGCCATGAACAGGCCGGCGCCGAGGAAGACCAGGGCGCAGATCCCGAACAGCGCATTGCCGACCAGGGCGTGGATCGCGTAGCCGAGCATCGGGAAGACCAGGGCCCGGATGCCGACCGCGAAGATGTGCGCCGCGGAGAAGGCGGCGGCGCGTTCCCGGCCACCGTAGGCGATCGGTCCCATCGACCAGCAGACGTCGACGCCGGCCATCGCGGCGCCGAAGGCCGCGCGACCGAGGAACCAGAGCGGCAGCGAGCCGGCGCCGATCGCGGCCCAGATCACCAGCGGCTGCAGCGCGAGCAGGGCGAAGGAGATCGCCGCCGTGCCGGTCGGGCCGCGGCGATCGAGCAGGCGACCGAAGAAGGACACGCAGAGGATCTTGGCCAGCGGCGTCATGCCGTTGACGCCGAGCACGATCAGCACCGGGCTGGCCTCGAGGATCGTGCCCACGGCGTCGATCTCGCGCGGGATCGAGGCCATGAAGGCGAAGCCGTAGATCATGAAGCCGATCTGGAAGGCGAGGAAGGGCCGCTCGGCGCGGAAGAGCCGGAAGAGGTCGCGGTAGACCTCGACGAAGCCGCGCCGCGGCAGCGCCCGGGCCGCGGCGATGCTCCGCCGCTCGTGACGGACGCGGATGCGGCGGTAGAGGAGCAGACCGCAGGCCGAGCTCGCGCCCACCAGCGGCAGCATCCAGTAGATGTGATCGGGCTGGTGGGTGAGGGCGATCGCGCCCATGAGCGCGAAGCCGAAGAAGGTGCCCGAGCCGATCGACTTCGAGCGCCCGTAGCAGAAACCGCGCTCGGCGGCGCCGTAGTTGGCGCGCATCATGCGGTTGCGCGGCGGCACCATGACGGTGACGAAACCGAAGTTGGCGAGGACCAGCAGCGGACCGAGCTGCCAGAAGCCCTCGGCGAACCAGGCCAGGAGCAGGGCCGGGAAGCCGACCATCAGGGCGAACTCGAAGCCGCGCCGCGTGGGCTGGGCCCGCAGGCGCTCGGAGACCCAGGGCGCGGTCAGGAACAGCAGGTGCTGGCTGATGAACAGCAGGGTCGTGTCCAGGGCGCTGGGCTGGAAGAGCCGCACCAGCAGGAAGATGCCGTAGAGCGCGGTCTCGGCCCCCGTGGTCACCAGGATCTCCGCGGGCAGCTGGCGCCGGAAGGCGTAGCGTCCGTAGAAGCTCAGGGACCGGGGAGTTAGCATGCGCGACTGATAACCGTTGTCCCGATGCGGGAAAAGCCATGGCCGAGGCCCAGCGTTACGAACCGAGCGCGCTCGAGAAGACCGACGAAGATCACGTCGCCATCACCTGGGGCGACGGAGCGCGCTTCGTCTATCCGATGAACTGGCTGCGCTCCCGCTGCCCCTGCGCTTCCTGCGTGGAGGAGTGGACCGGGGTGGTGAAGGTCCGCTTCGAGGACGTCGAGCAGGTCCGGGTCAAGCGCATCTACCAGGTGGGCAGCTACGCCTTCGGCATCGCCTTCGACGACGGTCACGACACCGGCATCTTCACCTACCGGAAGCTGCGCGACTGGGGCGAGGAACTCGCCCGGGCCTGAGCCCTGCGCGCGCGGACGCTCAGGCCGGCCAGGTCGGGTCGAAGATCATCCGCCCGAAGCCGTAGAGCACGAAGAGGCCGACCAGGGCCCAGAACACCACCGTCAGCGGACCGTCGTGGCGCTTCAGCCAGCGCTCCTCGAGCCGGCGTCGGAAGGGCGGGCAGAGCGCCGCCAAGGTGAAGCCGAGCATCGCCGGCCAGATCAGGAAGGCGAAGGGGTGGTAGTGCCAGGCCAGATCGAAGCGGCCCTGGCTGATGCAGGTGATCGCCCGGGTCATGCCGCAGCCGAAACAGGGGCGGTGGGTCGCGATCAGGATGCCGCAGGCGGGCGGCCCGAGACCATGGATCGGCAGGACGAAGCTCAACAGCAGGGCGAGGCTGCTGAGCCAGTAGATCGGCCGGCCGAACAGCTGACTGGTGCGAGCGAGTCTCATGGGCGGTCCGGCGGGTCATACGCCGGTGCCTCGGCGGGATTTCCGAGGAATCCCGCGGCCTCGGCGAAGAGCCGTCGAGCGGCGCGAGAAGGCCGCGGACTCAGTCCTCGTCCTCTTCCTCGTCCTCGCGCGACCAGGACACGTTGATCACCGAGTGGATGCCACCCCGGGTCGACCAGCGGGTCTCGAGGTCGATCCACTTGGGCCGGCAGGCCGCGACCAGATCGTCGAGGATCTTGTTGGTCACCGCCTCGTAGAAGATGCCCTCGTTGCGGTAGCCCTGCAGGTAGAGCTTCAGGCTCTTCAGCTCCAGGCAGGTCTCGGCCGGGCCGTAGACGATGCTCATCTCGGCGAAATCGGGATGCCCCGTCTTCGGGCAGACCGAGGTGAACTCCTCGACCTCGTGCCGGATGGTGTAATCCCGGTCCTGCTGGGGATTGTCAAAAGTCTCGATCGTCTTCATAGTCGCAGTGCCTCCGCGCGGAGCCGGACTTTGACCAATCCCGGCCGCCTTCGCAATGCGGAATCACGACCCCCTCCGTCGCCGCCGATGGGCGCGGCCGCCCCGCGGGCGATCGAGCGGGCGAGCCAGCGAGGAACCGACCATGAAGCCCGTCGCGACGATCTGGATGAACGGCAGCCTCGTGCCCTGGGAAGAGGCCAAGGTGCACGTTCTCTCACACATCCTCCACTACGGCTACGGCGTGTTCGAGGGCATCCGCTCCTACGCCCAGACCGGCGGCGGCGCCGCGGTCTTCCGGCTGCCGGAGCACGTCCGCCGCCTGCGCGAGTCGGCCCACATCCTGCGCCTCAAGAATCCCTACGACGACGCCACCTGGTCCGAGGCGATCAAGCTGGTCCTCGCCAGCAACGGTCTCGGCTCGGCCTACATCCGGCCGACCCTCGTGGTCGGCTACGGCGAACTGGGTCTGGCCTCGATCAACAACCCGCCGGTCGCCGCCATCGGCGCCTTCGAGTGGGGCGCCTACCTCGGCGAGGAGGGCATGAAGAAGGGCATCCGGGCCAAGGTCTCGTCCTACGCCCGCAGCCACGTCAATTCGCACATGCTGAAGGGCAAGATCAACGGCATGTACGTCAACAACATCCTCGCCAAGCGCGAAGCCATGGACTGCGGCTTCGAGGAAGCGATCATGCTGGACACCGAGGGCTACGTCGCCGAGGCCTCGGGCGAGAATCTGTTCATCATCCGCGACGGCAAGGTGATGGCCCCGCCGCTGGGCAACGTCCTGGCCGGCATCACCCGCGACAGCGTGATCACGATCCTGGGCGACATGGGCCATCAGGTCATCGAGCGCAACATCACCCGCGACGAGCTCTACATCGCCGACGAGATCTTCATGTGCGGCACCGCCGCCGAGGTGACGCCGGTGCGCGAGGTCGACCTGCGCACGATCGGCCGGGGCGAGCCCGGGCCGATCACCCGCGAGGTGCAGAGCACCTACCTGAAGGCGGTCCGCGGCGAGGTCCCGCGCTACGAGAGCTGGCTGCACCCCTTCTGAGCCCGGCTCCGCGGCCGCGCGCGCCTCGCCCGCGCGGCCCGTCCTTGACCTCGCCGGTCCGAGCGACCAGGATCGCGGAGACGCTGGAGAGGTCGAGCCATGCAAGAGCCGAGCCTGGGCGCAGGCCTGCGCGCCGCGAAGTCCGAAGACGAGATCCTCGGCGTCCTGGCGGCCCGGAATCCCGAGCGGAGCCTCGACACCGACGACCAGGAGGCGCTCGGGCAGGTCTGGGACCGCTTCGAGTCGCCCCGGGTTCGCCTGGCCCTGCTCGACGCGATCGACCTCGACTCCCAGCCGGGCCTGAAGATCCTCGCCTTCGACCTGCTCCAGGCACAGGTCGATCCCGCGCTCTTCGGCGCCCTGGTGACGCGGGCCCTTCGTGAGCTGCCGCCCGGTCGGGCCCGCCAGCTCGTCCTCGAGCATGCCTTCGAGGAGTCGCCGCCCGCCCAGCGCGAGCTGGCCCATTCGATTTTGCGCGGCACGCCGGACCTGACGGACGAGGTCGGCTCCCAGCTCGTTGCGATGGCCGCCTCGTCGGCGGACGAGGCCTTCATCGACTGGGCCAAGCGCTGGGCGACCCGACCGCGGCGCGCGGATCCGCCGGTCGAGGAGAAGGTCGCCAGCACGACTCCGGACCCGGAGAGCCCGCGGGCCATCAGCGCGCGCGCCGACTTCAGCGCCGACGCCGTCGGCGCGCGCGACTCCCTCGACGTCGTCGCGCGGGCCCGCATCTTCGCCCACCTGCTCGCCGCCGAAGCCACCGAGCTGCCCACCGCGATCGGGCTCTTCGGCGCCTGGGGCGCCGGCAAGAGCAGCTTCATGCACTTCCTGCGCCAGGAGATCGATGATCTCGTGGCGCGCGGCGGCGAGCCGTCGCCTTACGTCGGCCGGATCGCGCAGATCGAGTTCAACGCCTGGCACTACGTCGACGCCGACCTCTGGGCGAGCCTCGCGACCCGGGTCTTCGAGGGTATCGAGCAGGAGATCGCCGGCGCCGGGGAGAGTGCTCCGGAACGGGTCCGTCGCCAGCTGCGCGGGCGCATGCACTCGGCCGGCGAGGCCCGCAAGGAGGCCGAGGCGCGCCGGCTCGAGGCGATCGCGGACCGGCAGCGCGCGGAGGCCGAGCTGGGACGATTGGAGGGCGAGCGCCGGCAGCTCGACGCCGAGTTGCTGAAGTCCTTCGCCGCCTCCCTGGGCGAGGACGACCGGAGCCTGCTGGCCCGCGTCGGCGGCCAGATCGGCGTCGCCGATCCGCTGGCCAGCGCCGCGGCCCTGCTCGATGGCCGCCGCCAGCTCGAGAGCCAGCTCCGCAGTTCCCTGGGTCTCGCGCGGGCGATCCTCCGCCGTCTCGGTCGGCGCGAGCTGCTGATCGGTCTCGGCGGGCTCCTGCTCCTGGCCGGCGGCGTCGTCCTGGCCCACCGCTACGACCTCGGCGCCGGCCTGCAGATCGTCGTCGGCCTGGCCACCAGCGCCGCCGCCCTGATCGCCCTGATCCGGCGCGCGGCCGAGCCCTTCGCCGACCTTGCGGCCCTGCGCGATCTGGTCCGCAAGCTCCAGGACTTCCGTCGCGGCGACGCCGGCCAGGCGGGCGCGGCGCTGAGGCAGCGGATCGCCGACCTCGATCTCGAGATCGACCAGAAGCGGCGTCAGGCCGAGGCGGCCGAGAAGGAGATCGAGGAGGTCCGGGCCGAACTGGCCCGGATCGACGCCGGCGGCCTGGTCTACGACTTCCTCGCCCGCCGGCTCGGTGCCGGCGGCTACCGCGACCGGCTCGGCTTCATCGCCACCATCCGCCGCGACTTCGAGGAGCTGGAGAAGATCCTCGACGACTGGGCCGACGCCGAGAACGCGCGGCCGCACGACGGGGAGGGCCGGAAGAAGGGACCGGCGCCGCTCGAGCGCATCGTGCTCTACGTCGACGACCTCGACCGCTGCCACCCCGATCGCGTGGTGGAGGTGCTCCAGGCCCTCCACCTCCTGCTCTCCTTCCGGCTCTTCGCCGTGGTGGTGGCGGTCGACCCGCGCTGGCTCGCGCGCTCGCTCTACCGCGCCTACCTGCCCGAGGTCTTCGCGCCGGGCCGGGCCCTGGCCGAGGTGACCGACAAGGGCCTCGAGGAGCTGCCGGCCTGGGCCCGCTTCCGGCCCGAGGACTACCTGGAGAAGGTCTTCCAGATCCCCTTCCGCCTGCCGGCGATGGACGCCGCGGCCTGCGGCCGCCTGATCCGCGATCTGGGCGACGGGCCCGTGCCGGAGGAGGCCGCGAAGCAAGCCGGCGACGAGGCCGCGGCCGCGCCGGGCGCGGCGGACAGCGCGGCCGCCGTCGGACCCGCGATCGTGTCGCCGCCCGTCGCGCTCGGGGCCGGCGTGGTCGCCGCCGCCCGAACCGCGCGCGAGTACGCGGACGAGGCCATGCGCGCGCGCGCGGACCGGGCCAGCTCCCGGCTCGAGAAGAGCGAGCTGGACTTCCTGGTGCTGCTCGGCCCCTTCCTGGCCACGCCGCGCCAGACCAAGCGCTTCCTCAACATCTACCGGCTGCTGCGGGTCCGGGCGACCCAGGCCCCCTTCAGCCTCGACCGCTTCCTCGGCCCTCGAGGAGAGTTTCGTTTCGTCGCCTTCGCCCTCGCCCTCGCGCTCGGCTTCCCGCGCGATGCCCCGATCGCCTTCCGGCTCCTGGAAGGACTGCACTCGATCGGGTCACTCCACTCGCTCTGGACCGCGCCCGACCGGGGACTGTCGGCGCGCTTCGTCCAGGTCCTCGAGTCCTGGGATGCCTGCCGGGCCTGGGACGAGGTCCTGGGCCGCGACCGGGCCGGGCCGGAGAATCCGATCGAGGGCCTGCGGGCCTGGCTTCCGGAGGTGGAACGTTATCTCTTCGTCGCCGAGAGCTGAGCGGGGACGCGGGGCGGGAAATCCGTCCTTTTTGTCCGGCGCCATTTGCAAAGGGTCAGGGCGTGTTATTGTCCGACCTGATTTTGACACGGTGTCAGAAAACAAGGTGAAGAGCATGTGGCGCATCCCGTCGATCGCCTCGATCCTCCTCCTCGCCGCCTGCACGGCGGTCGGTCCCGACTACGCGGCTCCGGAGACGGCCATGCCGGCCGCCTTCACCGCCGAGCTGGATCGGGGCCTGGTCGCCGGGCCGACCGACCTCGCCGCCTGGTGGCAGGGCCTCGGTGACCCGGCCCTCGATCGCCTGGTGGCGAAGGCCCTCGCGGCCAACCTCGACCTGCGCGCCGCGCTGGCCCGCATCGACGAGGCCCGGGCCCGCACCGGCACGGTGAGCCGCGCCCTGCGCGTCGACGCCAGCACGAACCATCGTCGCCGGCAGAACTCGCAGGAGCTGCCCGGTGGCCAGTTCCTGCCCCGCGAGACCGGCAGCCACGACGCGGCCTTCGACGCCAGCTGGGAGATCGACCTCTGGGGTCGCATCCAGCGCGAGCAGGAAGCGGCCGACGCGGAGCTGGAGGCCGCCCTCGCCGATCGGAACGACGTGCAGGTGATCATGATCGCCGAGACCGCGATCAACTACGTCGAGCTGCGCGGCTTCCAGGAACGCCTGCGCATCGCCCGCGCCAACGTCGACATCCAGGCGCGCACGGTCGAATTGGCCGAGACCCGCTTCGCCTCTGGCCTGGTCAGCGGCCTCGACGTCGCCCAGGCCAGGACCAGCCTGGAGAGCAGCCGGGCCACGATCCCGCCGCTCGAGGCCGGGGTTCGCGCCGCGGCCAACCGCCTCGCCGTCCTCACCGGCGCCATGCCCGGGAGCCTGGAGGAGAGCCTGAAGGCTCCGGCGCCGGTGCCGGTCGGTCCGGCCAGCCTCGCCGTCGGCGTCCCCGCCGACCTCCTGCGTCGGCGGGCCGACATCCGCGGCGCCGAGCGCCGGCTCGCCGCCCAGACCGCGCGCATCGGCATGGCCGAGGCCGATCTCTACCCGCGGCTCCGGCTCATCGGCAACATCGGCCTCTCGGCCGACGACTTCCTGTCGATGTTCTCGCGCCCGGCGGCGGTGTTCAGCTTCGGACCCTCGCTCGACTTCAACGTCTTCGATCGCGACCGCCTGCATGCCGCCGTCGCGGTCGCCGACGCCCGCGAGCAGCAGAGCCTGATCGCCTACGAGAAGACCGTGCTGCTCGCCCTCGAGGAGGTCGAGAGCGCCATGACCGTCTTCGTCCGCGAACAGGTCCGCCGCGACGCTCTCGAACGCGCCGTCGCCGAGTCGCGCCGCGCGGTCGACCTGGCCAGCGACCAGTACCGCGAGGGCCTGGTCGACTTCCAGGGCGTGCTCGAGTCGCAGCGCGCGCTCTTCGCGCTGGAGGACCAGCTCACCTTGAACCGGCAAGCGATCAGCACCGCCATGATCCGGGTCTACAAGGCCCTCGGCGGCGGTTGGGACCACGAGGAGCCGGAGGTCGCCACCCCGGCCGATGATCACGAGGAGGCCAAGGGATGACCTTCGTCCGCAAGCCGCGCCCCGCGACCCTGTTCGCCCTGGGCGCCGTCCTGCTCCTGCTCGGAGCCTGCCGCAAGGAGCAGCCCCAGGCGCCCCAGGGCGCCGGCGGGCCGGTGCCGATCGTGGTCGCCAGACCGATCGCCCGCGAGGTGGTCGAGTGGGATCGCTACCTCGGTCGCATCGAGGCCCGCGACAGCGTCGAGGTGCGCTCGCGCGTCGCCGGCTACGTCACCGCCATCCACTTCGACGAAGGCGCCTGGGTGACCGCCGGCGACAAGCTCTTCGACATCGATCGCCGGCCGCTGGCCGCCGCGGTCGCCCGCGCCGAAGCCGAGCTGCAGCGCGCCCGCGCCCAGCTCGAGGTCGCCCGCGCCCAGCACCTGCAGGCGAAGGCCGGCCTGGCCGAGGTCGAGGCCCGGAAGCGCCAGTTCGAGGCCCTGCTCGATCTGGCCACCAAGCGCAGCCAGCGCGCCGAACGCGCGGTGAAGGGCAACGCCATCGCCGAGGAGACGGTCGACGTCCGCCAGAGCGAACTCCAGCAGGCCCAGGCCAACCTCGAGGCGGTGGTCGCCGAGATCGAGTCCAAGAAGGCCGCGGTCGCCACCGCCGCGGCCTCGGTCTCGGCCGCCGACTCGGCCATCGCCGCCGGTCAGGCCGCGCTCGATCTCGCCGAGGTCGATCTTTCCTACTGCGAACTGCGGGCGCCGATCAGCGGCCGGATCGGGCGCGAGCTGGTCGACGTGGGCAACTTCGTCGGCGGCGGTGCCCAGGGCGCCACCGTGCTCGCGACCATCGTCTCCGGTCGCGCGGTGCACTGCTACTTCGATGCCGACGAGCGCGCGCTGCTCCGCTTCCTCCGCCTGGACGGCGGCGGCGAGTCCGCCGCCGAACGGCTCCTCGGCAACCCGGCCTTCCTCGCGCTCGCCGACGAGAAGGGCTTCCCACATCAGGGCTGCATCGACTTCGTCGACAACCGGGTCGACCAGGCCACCGGCACGATCCGCGTCCGCGCGGTTCTCGACGATCCGCAGGGTCTGCTCCTGCCCGGTCTCTTCGCCACCGTCGCCGTCCCGGCCTCGAAGCCGGCCACCGCGCTCTTCATCCCCGACGCCGCGATCGTCGCCGATCAATCCGATCGCTACGTCTGGGTGGTTGCGGCCGACGGCAGCCTCGGCCGCCACGACGTCGAACTCGGGCCGATCATCGCCGGCCTGCGCATGATCCGCGCCGGCATCGAGGCCGAGTCCAAGGTGGTGATCCGCGGCCTGCAGCGCATCCGGCCGGGCCTGCCGCTCGCGCCCCAGGAGGAGGCCCTGCCGCCTTTCGAGCGTGACGACGGTCTGCCCGACGGCTTCGAACGCCTGCCGCGGGAGCGCTGGCCGGGCCAGGCGAAGGACGAGGGTCAGCCGCGATGATGAAGCTGCCACAGTTCTTCATCGACCGCCCCATCTTCGCGGTGGTGATCTCGATCATCATCATGCTGGTGGGCGGCCTGGCCTACTTCAAGTTGCCGGTCTCCCAGTATCCGGAGGTCGCGCTGCCCACCGTCGTGGTCCGCGCCAACTACCCGGGCGCCACGCCGGAGACCATCGCCCGCACGGTGGCGACGCCGCTCGAGCAGGAGATCAACGGCGTCGAGAACATGGAGTACATGGAGTCGTCGTCGACCGCCGACGGCAGCATGCAGCTCACCATCAGCTTCAAGCTGGGCACCGATCTCGATGCCGCCCAGGTGCTGGTGCAGAACCGCGTCGCGGTGGCCCAGCCGCGCCTCCCCGAGGAGGTCCGGCGCATCGGCATCACCACCACCAAGAGCTCGCCCGACCTGATGATGGTCGTGCACATGATCTCGCCCGACGACAGCCGGGATCAGCTCTACATCGGCAACTACGTCAACCTCAACGTCCGCGACGTCATCGCCCGCATCGAGGGCGTCGGTGACGCCCTCGTCTTCGGCGGCCGTCTCTACAGCATGCGCGTCTGGCTCGACGTCGACCGCCTGGCCGCCTACGGGCTGACCGCCCCCGACGTCGTCGCCTCGCTCCGCGAGCAGAACATCCAGGTGGCTGCCGGCGTCATCGGGCAGCCGCCGGTCGCGGCCGGTTCGGCCTTCCAGATCTCGATCGCCACCGAGGGCCGGCTCGAGAGCGAGGACCAGTTCGCCGCCATCGTGGTCAAGACCGGAGCCGACGGCCGTCTGGTCCGCCTCGCCGACGTCGCCCGGATCGAGCTCGGCGCCCAGGACTACAACGTCAACAGCTTCCTCGACGGCCAGAACGCCGTCGCCATCGTCATCTTCCAGCGGCCCGGCACCAACGCGCTCGAGACGGCCGGCCAGATCCGCGCGACGATGGACGAGCTGCGCAAGAACTTCCCGCCCGGAGTCGACTACCGCATCGTCTACAACCCGACCCGCTGGGTCGAGGAGTCGATCGACGAGGTCTTCCACACCCTGATCCTGGCCGCGCTCTTCGTCGTCTTCAGCGTCTTCCTCTTCCTCCAGGACTGGCGCACGACGCTGGTCCCGGTGGCCGCGATTCCGGTCTCGCTGATCGGCACCTTCGCGGTCATGCTCGGCCTCGGCTTCAGCCTCAACAACCTGTCGCTCTTCGGCCTGGTCCTCGCCATCGGCATCGTCGTCGACGACGCGATCGTCGTGGTCGAGAACGTCCAGCGCCTGATCCAGGACGGCATGAGACCGAAGGCCGCGACCCGCCAGGCCATGAAGGAGGTGGCCGGCGCGCTCATCGCCACCACCGTGGTGCTGGTGGCGGTCTTCGTGCCGACCTCCTTCATCCAGGGCATCAGCGGCGCCTTCTATCGCGAGTTCGCGGTGACCATCTCGGTGGCCACCATGATCTCCACCGTGGTGTCGCTGACCCTGTCGCCCGCGCTCTGCGCCACGCTGCTCCGGCCGAAGGGCGCGCCGATGAACCCGATCGAGCGCCTCTACTTCAAGGTCTTCGGCTGGTTCTTCGTCCTCTTCAACCGGCTGTTCGACTGGGGCAGCCGCGGCTACGCCGGCGCCGTTCGCCGCGTCCTCAGGGTCTCCTTCCTCGCGGTGATCGCCTACCTCGGGCTCTGCTTCGCCACCTGGAAGGTGCTCGACCTCGTGCCCACCGGCTTCGTGCCGGAGCAGGATCAGGGTTACCTGATCGTCGCCGCCCAGTTGCCCGAAGGCGCGTCGCTGGAGCGCACCACCAAGGTCGTGCAACAGGTGAAGGAGATCGCGCTCGGGACGCCGGGCATCAAGCACGCGGTCGGCTTCGCCGGCTTCTCCGGGGCGACCCGGACCAACGCGCCCAACGCCGCGGCCATCTTCACCGGTCTCGACGACGCCGCGCGCCGCAGCAAGGAGGGCCTGGGCGCCGAGGTGATCATCAACGACCTGCGTCGTCGTCTGGCGGTGATCGACGACGCCTTCGTCTTCGTCATCTCGCCCCCACCGGTTCGTGGCGTGGGCACCGGCGGCGGCTTCAAGATGCAGGTGCAGGACCGGGGCGGTCATGGCGTCAAGGAGCTCGAGCAGGTCACCCAGCAGATCGTCTATCGCGCCTGGCAGGAGAAGGGTCTCAGCCAGGTCTACTCGACCTTCCGGGTCAACACGCCGGAGATCTACGCCGACATCGACCGGGTCAAGGCACGGATGCTGGACGTGCCGCTCGACGCCGTGTTCGCCACGCTCCAGACCTACCTCGGTTCGGTCTACGTCAACGACTTCAACTACCTCGGCCGCACCTATCGCGTGGTCGCGCAGGCCGATGCCGGCTTCCGCGACGAGGAGCGCGACATCCCGCGGCTGCGGACCCGCAGCACGACCGGGGCGAGCGTGCCGCTCGGTTCGCTGCTGACCGTCAAGCATCGTACCGGGCCCGATCGCGTCGTCCGCTACAACCTCTACCCGGCGGCCGACATCAGCGGTTCGACCGCGCCCGGCTTCAGCTCCAGCCAGTCCCTGGCGACCATGGAGCGGATCGCCGCCGAGGTGCTGCCCGCCGGCTACGGCTACGAGTGGACCGACCTGGCCTACCAGGAGAAGAAGGTCGGCAACGCCGCGCTCTTCGTCTTCGGCTTGTCGGTGATCTTCGCCTTCCTCGCCCTGGCGGCGCAGTACGAAAGCTGGCTCCTGCCGCTGGCGATCATCCTGATCGTCCCGCTGGTGATCCTCTTCGCGCTCGGGGGCATCTGGTTCCGCGGGATGAGCAACGACATCCTGACCCAGATCGGCTTCGTCCTCCTGATCGGCCTCGCCTGCAAGAACGCGATCCTCATCGTCGAGTTCGCCAAGCAGGAGGAGGATGCCGGCCGCGATCGCTTCGCCGCCGCGGTCGAAGCCTGCCGGCTGCGTCTCCGTCCGATCCTGATGACCGCGCTGTCCTTCGTGCTCGGCGTGCTGCCGCTGCTGTTCGCGCGCGGCGCCGGCGCGGAGATGAGGAAGGTGCTCGGCACCGCGGTGTTCACCGGCATGGTGGGCGTGACCATCCTGGGTCTCTACCTGACCCCGGTCTTCTACGTCCTCCTGCGCGGGCTGGTGGCGAAGCGCGAGGCGCGCCGCAAGGCCGAGGCGATCGCCGCCGGCGACTGAGCGCGCGGGGCGGTCCCGGGATCAGGTCCTGAGCATCGGGCCGCTGGTCAGCCAGCGGCCCGCCGCTTTCGGGTCGCGGAAGACGCGCAGGTCGAGCCCGGCGTCGCCGGCGCGCGCGGCCAGGACCCGGGCGATGCCGTGGCGCAGGTCGTCGCCGACCAGGAGAGCGCCGCGTCGGGCGAGGTGCTCGGCATGGTCGACGATCAGCCGGGCGATGCGGCGCAGCGCCATGTTGCCGATCACGCCCGTGGCCAGGCGCAGGTCGATGATCAGCTGCCGACGGCGGCCGTCGCGACGGCCGGCGCGGTGGGCGTCCTCCAGGCCGGCGCGGATCACGTCGAGCTGGTCGGCCTGCCGGACCTCTCCCATGCTACGGAAGAGCAGCTGATCGGCCTGGAGTAGATAGGCGATGGGCATGGCGCGAAGAGATACCGATGGTCGCTGAAAGACGCCGAAATCGTCGCCGAGTTTACGTCGTCTCTCCTCGCCTTCATCGACAAGTCTCGGAGAAGATTACCGGCTCCCGGTCGCGCGCCCGGTCCCGATTCGAGACGGCGGGTCTCAGTGGCTGGCCGCGTCGCGCAGCAGGCCGAGGACCGTGAGGGCCATGCCGGTGCCGTAGCTCTTGCCCAGCTCGTGGCTGTCGATCCAGGCGCCGTCCACTTCCTGGATGCCGGTGACCAGGCGCCGAACGGCCTCCGCCTGCGTGGCCCGCGCTTCCTCGCCGAGGCGGAGCAGGGCCTCGGTCCGACCATGAACGTCGTACCAGAAGAAGAACCCGCCGATCCGCGTCGGCGCGACGTGGTCGTCGTAGTTGCGTAGTTCCTCGTAGATTGCCTGGTGCTCGAGACCGGTCGCCACGGCCTTGGCGAGCCGCTCCTCGTCGCTCGCTCCGGCGAGGAAGAGCGCCAGCTCGCAGATGGACATGCGCCCGGCCCCGAACTGCTTCGAGCCCCCGGCGCGCATCGTGTAGCCGAAGACTCCGCTGGTCTCGTCGCGGGCGCCGAGGATCGCCCGGGCGGCGGCGTCGACGCGCGTGTCGGTGACCTTCAGGCCGGCCGCGGAGGCCTTCTTCAGCACGACCAGCGCGCTCGCACTGGCGAAGGGGTTGGGATACTCGTGGCGCCAGCCGCCGCCGCGGAGCTGGTCCTTCTCGATCGCCTTGACCAGGGCCTGAGCCTTGCTCTTCAGCTTGCTCTTCGACTCGGGCATCAGCTCGAGCGCCCGGAGCATGAAGTCGAGGCGATAGACCTGGGCCCAGATGATCTCGTCCTCGTCGGCGGTCGCGAGGTGGGCGTCATCGAGGAGGTAGGTGAGCGCCCGATCGAGCGCGGCGGACACCGCCTCGCGATCGAGGTCGAGCCACTCGAGGAGGCCACGCGCGGCCAGCGCGGTGATCGCCATGTGGACGTTGGGCAGGCTGTCGGCCCCGCCGAAGTCGTAGCGCGAGTCGGTCCAGGACCCGTCCGGGTTCTGCTGGCGGAGGAGGAAGCGTAGACCCTGGCGGATGCGCTCCTCCTGATCCAGCTCGACACCGGCGACCCGACTGGTCCGCAGGTCGGTCGAGGCGGCGAGGCGGGCATCGGGTTCCTTCATCCCGGCGAAGCCGTGGCGGAAAGGGCCCCAGCCCTCGAGCTCGAGCCGCGCCCGGGCGGCCCAGATCGACTGCGACGAGGTCTCGATCAGCTTCCGCCAGCCCTTCGTCGCCCGGTCGCGATCACCGAGCTGCCAGTGCGCCAGGCCTTCGATCCAGGCCGCCTCGGCCGCGAGGTCGCCCTCGAGCCGGCGGCCCGCAGCGCTCAGGGCCTTCAAGGCCGCGGCCTCGTCGCCGGCGCGCATCGCGGCGCGGACCTCGGCCAGGGCGTCCGCCGCTGGCGAGGGGAAGCGCAGATCGCCCAGGTTCTCCCGCCGCGGACCGAGCAGCCGATCCATGCGCGCCCCGAACCAGTCGACCTGGAAGTAGAGCAGGCGGTCGATCGTCGCCACGAGCTCGCCGGCCGGGTCGAGGATGACGAAGCCCGGCTCGACGAAGGTCGGCGCCGCGAGGCCGTAGCGATCGGCTCCGGTGTTGCGCCGTCCGATCGTCGCCAGCTCGTCGTCGCCGCGCAGCAGCGGCGAGAAGCCGAGCTTGAGGGCGACGAAGTGCTTCTCGATCCAGTTCACGACGCGCGGCTCGGAGAAGGCGCCGCCCATCATGTACCAGTAGAGCTCCTGCCGGCGATCGAGCGGCGTCCGCTGCGCGGTCGGGACGAACCAGAGGATGGGCTTGCCCTCCGTCCGCGCCCGTTCCAGCGCGGCGTCGAGGTCCGTCATCCAGTGGATCTCCTTGCCGCAGCTGGAGTGGTAGGGTCGTCGCGGCGGCGGTCCCTGCGCCAGCAGGGGACGCGCGAGCAGGACGACGAGCAAGAGGGCGATGCGATGTACGGCGTCAGTCATCTTTTTTCGGGCGGCGCGGCGCGCCGTCACGCTTCTGCGCATGATGGGAACCAAGTGTCTCCGAGGCCTGACGTCCCGGGTCGAGCGAACGCGAGCCGCGACCGGAAGCCTACTCCTCGACCCTCGACCCAAGCAAGGCTCTGATGGGCGCCATTCGGGTGGTTCGGCACCCGCGGGTGAACCGCCAAGCCGAAAGAAGATGACTGGCGCCGCACGACGGCGATCGCCGAATATCTGGTCAAGCCGGGGAATCGGAAGGACCCATTTTCGAGAAGACCAATCGATGCCGGATGGCGGGCCAGAGCCTGCCATCACCAAGATGCTCGAAGGACGACCCTGCCATGAGAAGACTGCTCATCGTGTTTGCCATGGTGTCTTGGACTCTGCTGGCGGCTCCCGGTTCAAGCCAGCAGGAGACGCGCCCGGATCGCAAGGACGAGGACCACGCCGCTCCGCGACTCGGAACCTGGATCGTGACCTGCATCGACCGAAACGTCGCATACAAGTCGAAGCTCGTGCTCGTTGCCCGCCACGGCAATCGCTACGACGGGTTCGAGAACTCGACCCAGCCCAACGGACCGTTGGTGACCGTGGCCCTCTCGCTCGAGTACTCGCCGGAGGACCGGTCAGTGAGGATCGATCAGCGCCAGACCTGTACGAGAGCTTCGGCATCCGAGGTCGCCGGGGGCGTGCTGTCGATGACCGGAAGAGTCGATGCCGAGGGCTCCTCCCTCGTCGATCTGAGGGTCATCGGCACGCCGGATGATCTGAAGACCTCGGCGAGGTGGGTCGGCGAATCGGTCGCGATCAAGCCGGCATACTTGAGGAGCGTGATCACCGACCCGGACGAAGTTCATCAACTCCTCCAGCAGTGGTCGGGGAACGTCACCATCGACGGCCGGCGCTATCTGACCGGTCGGGATTACGCGCTGCTGAAGTCGCTGACCCACAGCAAGAATGCCGTCGTTCGCGATGGTTCCGCGACACTGCTCGAGCTGGCCTCCTTCGCCGGCGAGCGCGAATCGCCGACGCCGGCCGAAGACCTCGAGTGCCGCGACCGGATTCCGAGGGAGATCTTCAAGGCGGCCTTCAAGAAGGCCCTGGTCCCGGACGATGGCGACCCATCGCTCAGGTCGATCGTCGAGATCCTCTCGGCGCCGTTCGAGGCGCACTCGAGAGATCAGGCCAGGCGGTTGGGCGCCCTCATTCTCGCGCAGAGGAGCACGAACACCCTGTGCCGACGGCTGGAAGAAGAGGTGCTGAAAGGCGTGCGTCCGTCCCTTCCCAAACCCGACGGCATCACCGTCTCATGCGAAGTGGTGGATGGTGACGTGGTTCTGGTGCTTCGAAACCACTCCGGCGTGGCCTTGCACGACTGCTATCTGCGCACGCGGCTCGTGATCGATCAATCGCGAGCCGATGAGGTCGAGAGGGACTACTGGACCGACAACGCGGCGATGATCGCTCTCTTCGAGGCCCTTGGCCTGCATTCGATCTCGGGCGCCATTGCCGACAAGGTGATGATGGACTTCCAGCGCCTCGACAAGTACCGTCCGCACTTCGTGCACGAGTGGGCCAAGAGCGCAGTGCTGAGAGTCGAGTTGCAGCGTCTCGATTCGATCGTTCGAATCGGAGACGAAGCCGACGTCCTGCTCATCGCTGACGAGGGAGCCTGTTCCCTGCCGGTCAGCATCGAGGACATCCGGAAGAAGCACGGCGCAGTCGTCTCGCCGGGAAGATGACCGATCCTCGCCCGGCGTCAGTCCTCGTCCTCAGGACCGCGCGACGAGCGCCGCCACCGCGTCGCTCACGATGGGAGCCGAGGGTCTCCGGAGCCTGACGTCCCGGATCGAGGCGGCGCGAGCCACGGCAGGGAGCCCAATCCTCGACCCTCGACCGAAGCAAGGCATCGGTGGGCGCCGTCAGCCTGGTTCAATGCCCGCGAGTGGACCGGAAGACCCAGAATTGCTGCCAGAGGCCGTACACCGATGCCGTACACTATCCGGTCCGGAGTGGTGGAACGTGAGTAACAGTGGCTCGGCTGGCGGCTGGGCGACTGCCTCGGGGTAGCCTCGATGTCGGGTCGACCACCACCGGAGACCATCGCAACCGACATCGGAAGATCGACTCCGCGAAGACCGCAAGGATACGCCCTCGGGAGGAACGACATGCGCCACCTCGCCGCCCTCTTGCTCATCACGGTCTGCACTTCGGCGCAGGTCACCCTCAAGGTCCCCTCGGCGAGCTACCCGACCATCCAGTCGGCGATCGACGCCGCGGCCGATGGCGACATCGTTCAGCTCGAAAGCGGCGTCTTCAACGAGGCCCTGGCGGTCAACGGGAAGAGCATCACCCTGCGCGGCGCCGGCAAGAACGCGACCACGCTCGACTGGGCGGCTCGCGGCATCGCCTTCATCGTCTGCTCCGACCTCGGTTCACCCCGGCACGTGACGATCGAGGATCTCAGGATCACCATGCTCATGCCGCCCTTCTATGAGCAGCTGGCGATCTTCTGGTCCGGAAGCATGGGCCGCCTGACGCTCCGAAACGTCCGCATCGAGCACTGGAACGGCCAGCTCTATCTCGGACTCGGCGAACTCGAGATCGTGGACAGCGACTTCATCGACTGCGCGGTCCAAGATCAGTCCGGGAGGTTCGGTTCCTTCTTCGGAGCTTTCCCCGTCCTCTCGGTCGTACGCAGCACCTTCAGGAATCTCACGATCGGGGTCGATCCCGGCGCCTCGCCGAAGGACCCGTCTGGAGCACTCTTCGCCGGCGACATCCAGGAGGGGAGATTCGAGGACTGCCTCTTCGAGGGGCACCGCGGCGGGCAGCTCTTCGCGGGCGGCAACACGAGCGTGAAGCGCTGCGTGTTTCGCGACTGCAACCACGTTCGCGCCACGGTGAATCCGACCTTCCTGGCGACCTGCGCGCTGATCGAATGCACCGCCGGCTCGAGCCCCGACTCCGGGACGATCGCCGACTGCCTCTTCGTCGACTGCGAGACCGAACTCGGTCCCGTCCTCGACCTCTGGGGAAACACCACCGTCAGCCGTTCGACCTTCACGGCGAATCGGTCCCGGGCGCCGCAATTCGGTCTGATCCGTCACCTCGGCGGTGCGAATCCCGCCCACTTCGACTCGGTCCTGATCTCGGGGAACGACGATGACCGGATCGAGCTGAGCTTCGACGTCGGCGTCCGGACCTACTACCTGGAGAATTGCCTCCTGGAGTCGAGCTGGTTCACGGTCCCGACCTACTTCACCAGTGGCAATTTCAGCATGCCGGTCATCATGGAGACCGATTCGATGATCGGTCTCGCGGCCGGATTCCGGGATCCCGATGGCGGCGACTTCGGGCTGCTTCCCGGCTCGCCCGGAGTCGACGCCGGCAGGCCCGGTTCGACCCTCCCCATGCTCGACCTTGCCGGCGCTTCCCGCATCGTCGGCGCCGCACCGGACATCGGCTGCTACGAGGCGCAGGTCCTCGACCCGGGTCCGGCCTACGCGGGAACCACCACGACGCCGGACATCCTCAGCTTCAACGGCACGAGCGGCGGCCTGCGACGCACGGTGGCGATCGACGCCGGCACGACCTGCACCCTGGCGATGGCGGACCCGAGCCCGGGCGGGACGGCTCCCTTCATTCTCTGGGGTTACCTCGGCGTGCCGCGTCCGGCCGAGGCATTCTCGATCCCGTTCGCCGGCGGCACGATGGCCTTCAGACCTCATCTCGTCAGCGCCGGCGATCCTCTGCTGTTCACCATGACCAACAACCTGCTCGCTCCGGCATCAGGGCTTCTCAGCTCGACGCCGACGCCCTGGTCGGTGACTGGCGCCGCCGTCCCCTTCCCGATCACGATGACCCTGCAGGGTCTCGTCGCCGAGGGCGCGGGGCCACTCCGCATCACCAACGCGATCACGCTGCACGCCCGCTGATCGTACGGCGTCAGTCGTCTTTTTCGGGCCGCGATGAACGAGCCGCAGCACAGGCCGACTCCACGACGCTCGACCGGAGCGGGGATACGAGGGACACCATCGGAGTGGTTCTTGGCCGCAATTGGGCGGCAGTCCGAAAGAAGATGACTGATTCCGAACGTGGTATCGTTCGGGCATGTGCTCGTTGCGCGTGATCCAGGTGGATCCCGATCATCGTGAGGGCCTCGCCGCTGCGGGGCTTCTCGACCTCGCGGCCCTGCTCGGACGGGAGGACCTGGAGCCGGTCAAGACCCGGCTCGCCGAGCGGCAGGTGCATCGCCTGACCCTTCCCGACGGCCGTCTCGTCTACGTCAAACGCTACTTCCGGCTGCCCGTCGCCGCGGCCCTGAAGGCCCGGCTCGGCGGGCGCGGTTGGCGGTCCGGAGCGAGTCGCGAGGGCCGGGCCCTGTGCCGGCTCGCCGAACTCGGGATCGATGCCGCGCGCGTCCTGGCGGTGCTGGAAGAGTCCCGCTTCGGCCTGGTCCGCCGGGCTGCCCTGGTCACCCTCGCCTTGCCCGAGACTCGGAGCCTCGAGGAGATCCTCTGCCGCGAAGGCGTCTCCCCGGCGACGCGTGAGCCCCTCGCGTGCCGGCTCGCCACGATCCTCCGTCGCCTGCATGCCGGGGGCGTCAACCACCGCGACTTCTACCTCGGCCACCTCCGGCTCGGCGCCGATCCGGAACGGATCTTCGTCATGGACCTCGACCGCGCCGATCTCCGGCCGCGGGTCTCGCGCCGCTGGCGGGTGAAGGATCTGGCCGCGCTCGAGTTCTCGACCCCGGCCCGGGTGATCGGAGCCTTCGGCAGGCTGCGCTTCCTGCGGCGCTATCTGGCCGAGGACCTGCGGCGCCATCGCGCCCTCGTCCGCGCCATCGCCGCGAAGGCGGCGCGCATGCGCCGGCACGTCGAGCGCAAGGTCGCGCGTGGCGCGGCCAACTACCACCTCAATCGCTGACCCGCGTCAGGGCAGACGGCGGCTGGCGAGCAGGAGCCGCGCCAGGCCGTTGGGCGCGGCATCGAGGTCGCGCCGATCGGCGGCGGTCGCCGCGCTGATCGGGTCCGAACCGCGCCGCGGCGGCTCGGCGGCGGGTCGGCGCAGGGTCTCGACCGCCATGCCGAGGAGGAAGGCGGCGATCAGCGCGGCGGCGCGCAGAAGCGGCCCTCGCGTTCGGCTCGCCGGCGGCGGCATCTCCTCGACCGCGCGCGCGCAGTCGGCCAGGGCCGCCAGCTCGGCGCTACAGGTGGCGCAGGACTCGAGATGCGCGCCGATCCGCTCCTCGGTCTCCCGGTCGAGTTCGCCCAGGAGGTAGAGCGGCAGCAGGTCGAGGATCTCATCGTGTGGCATCGTCGCCTCCCTCGTGATCGAGCAGCGCGCGCAGGCGGCGCAGGCCGCGGCTGAAGTGGGTCTTGGTGGCGCCCTCGCTGATGCCCAGGGCCTCGGCGATGGCGACGAAGCTCGAACCCTCCACCAGGCGGGCCCGCAGCACCCGGGCCTGACGGGGCGAGAGGCGGGCGAAGGCCCGGGCGAGCTCCGGGCCCTTCGCCGTGGTGCCGCTCGAGACCGGGCGCGGGTCGACCAGTTCCGTCGCGGCCTGCCCCAGGAGCTGGCGCGGCCGGCGCGCGTGGTGGCGTCGGCGATCGAGGGCCTTGCGGGTCGTGACCCGGATCAGCCAGGCACGGACCGCCGGTTCGGGTACGCCCCGACCGGCGGCGTCGAGGGCGACGAAGGCGTCCTGCACCACCTCGCGGGCCTCCTCGGCATCGTGGAGGATGCGCGCCGCGAGGCGCTGGAGTTCCGCCTGGTGGCGAAGGATCCGTGTGTCCAGGTCGGTCATGGCGGGGATCAGGGCCTCGGCAGCTCGTAGAGGACCTCGATCAGCTGATCGCGATCGAGGAGGTCCCGGCCCTCGAAGCGGAAGACCAGGCCCTCGTCGGTCGCCTCGCCGCCGCCGGCGGAGAGCACGCGCCCGGGCAGGCGCAGGATCAGCTCGAAGCTCTCGTCCTGGAGATCCTCGGTCACCTCGAAGTCCCGCTTCGCCTCGGCGCGCAGGCGCTCGAAGCTGGCCGCGTCCCAGTCCGGATGGGGGGCGGCCACCTCCGCCACCGCGGCGCGCAAGACGCCCTCGGCGGCGGCGAGGAGGGTCTCGCAACGGGCCACCATCGCGCCCTCGTCCAGGGCCCGCAGCGCGGCGACGGCCGCGGGGTCGAGCTCGCGACGCCGCCAGGCCTCGAGCGCCTCCTGGGCCCGGTCGCCGGCCAGGATGCGGACCTCGGCCGAGTGCAGCGGCAAGCGCTCCAGCGCCTCACGGGTCCAGCGGACCATCTTGGCGACCTCGTAGTCGACGAGCACCTGGAGGCCGCGTTCCCGGTCCGGCCCCTCGAGCTTGCCCAGATCCTCCGGCCGCCGGAACCGATCGCGGAGATCCTCGGGAACGAGCCGGCGGAAGAGCCGGGCGTAGTCGGCCCAGGGGCGGGCCCGGTAACGGCGGCGGAACAGGAAGACGCGCCGGTCCCGGCTCTCGCTGGTCGGTACCAGGCTGGTCTCGAAACGGAGGGCCCCGGCGCCGGTCGAGAAGGACCCGGGCAGGGCCTCGGCGCCGGTGAAGTCGGCCTCGGCCCGGAGGATCACCTCCTCCTCGCCGTCGTCGCGGCGGCGTTCGCTCCGGCTCGTGCGCCAGAGCGGCGCCGCGGGCAGGGCCGCCGCGCCCCCGTCGAGGTCGCCGCGGTCGCCGCTGATCTCGTGACGGACCTCGATCCGGCCCGTGGCGTCGATGCTCAGGATCTCGCGGCGCTTGAGGCAGCCGGGCAGGGTCGCCAGCAGCAGGAAGGTGAGGACGAGGCCGGTCCTGGTCATGGTCGTGCTCCGGTTCGGTTCACCCCGGAGACGTCGCGCGGGCCCGGATCGGCTACGGCCGAGCGGAGAAAATCGCCGACGAGGCCTTCGACTCAGCGCTGGCGGCTGATCACCCGGGCGCTGGCGGCGGCCGCCGCCTGCTCGATGCGGCCGCGGCTCTCGAGCGCCTGGCCGTCGGTCGGATCGTAGGCCAGGGCCTCGTTGGTCCAGGCCAGGGCGGTGCCGAAGGAGCCGCGCACCGTGTACAGGCTGGCGACGTGCAGGCGCAGGCGGATCTGCAGGGCGATCAGGTCGTTCTCGATCTGGTTGAGCCGGGCGCGCAGCTCCGGCGGCAGGATGCTCGATTGACGTAGCTCCACGACCTCGCGCTCGACCAGGTCGAGCTGCTTCAGGCCGCGTTCGAAGCGACCCAGCGAGTTGCGGAAGTGGTCGCTGCCGCGCAGGGCGAGGCGCTCGTGGTTCTCGGCCGCGGCCAGGCCACCGACCAGCTTGTCGAGCTCCTTCTCGGCCTTCTCGTAGACGCTGCGCTCGCGGCGGCTGCGTTCCAGCGCCAGATCGCGGCGGCGGGCCGCCTCGTAGCGGCGGTTGATCTCCTCGAGGCGCGCGGGGATGGTCGCCGCCTCCTCGCGTTCCGGATAGCGGCGCATGACCAGCAGCGCCTGCCGGCGGGCGGCCTCGAAGTTCTCCTTGTCGAGTTCCTCTTCGGCGCGGCCGATCAGGCGGGCGATGTCGCGGGCCTCGCAGTCGCGGATGCGCTCGGCCAGCGAACCCAAGGGCGTGCTCTCGGCCGGGACGGAGGCCAGGTAGTGGCGGCGGGCGGTGGGGTAGAGCTCGGCGCCGAAGGCGACGTCGGCGATCCGGCGGTGCGATTCGCGGTCCAGCGGCGACAACGCGCTCACCATCACCGCATAGAGCGAGCCGGGTTCGAGGTCGGCGAAGGCCACCTTCTCCCGGGCCACGCCCTTGCCGATCCGGCGTTCGATCAGGAAGGCCTCGTCCTCGACCTCGATCACGTCGCCGCTGAGCCGGCGGCCGGACTTGAACTCCAGGGTCTCGTGGCGGGTCTGGGCCGACGCGCCGATCGCGAACGAGCCGGCGAGGAGAAGACAGGCGACGATGATCCTCGACATGTTGACCTCCCGCGGTGGCCGTCTCGAGCGCTCCATCTCGGGGGTTTCGTCTCCCCACCGGACCACCGCGATCCTCATGTTAAGGTCCTCCCGCTATCCGCGCGCAAGCTCACGGCATAAAATGACGCGGATTCATTCCCGGGGCGGGGCCCCGGAGACACCGGGAGAAGGCTCGAGACGATGGGGCACACCTACACGGTTCTGGGCGCCGGCCTCCAGGGGACGGCCGCCGCCTACGACATGGCGCGCTTCGGCAAGGCCGACTGCATCCGCCTCTTCGATCGCGACGCCCGCCAGGCGGAGGCCATGGCGGATCGCCTCAACGCCCTCCTGGAAAGCGACCTGGTGGTCGCGGACGGCATCGACGTGCGCGACGGTGGCGAGGTCGAGACCAAGATCGCCGGCAGCAGCGCCCTGCTCTCGGCCGTGCCCTACTTCTTCAATCCCACCATCGCCCTGGCCTGCATCCACGCCGGCGCGCACATGTGCGACCTCGGCGGCAACACGGACATCTCCAAGCGGGTGCTGTCGATGTCCGACGAGGCCCGGCAGGCCGGGGTCAGCATCATCCCCGACTGCGGCCTGGCGCCGGGGCTCGGCAACATCCTCGCGGTCTACGGCATGCGCGACCTGGACACGGTGGAGAGCGTCCGCATCCGCTGCGGCGGCCTGCCCCAGGACCCGAAACCGCCGCTCTTCTACAAGGTGGTCTTCAACATCGCCGGCCTCACCAACGAGTACTTCGGCGAGGCCGTCTTCCTGCGCGCCGGCCGCATCACCCGGGTCAAGACCTTCAGCGAGCTGGAGGAGATCGACTTCGAGCCGCCGGTGGGGCGCTGCGAGGCCTTCGTCACCTCCGGCGGCACCTCGACCTGCCCCTGGACCTTCGAGGGCAAGATCCGCAACTACGACTACAAGACCGTCCGCTACCCCGGTCACTTCGAACGCTTCAAGGTCATGCACGACCTCGGCCTGCTCGACCTCCGCCCGGTCGAGGTCGGCGGCAGCAAGGTGATCCCGCGCGACGTCTTCCACACCATCGTCAGCCCGCGGCTCAGCTTCCCCGGCGACAAGGACCTCGTCGTCCTCCGGGTCACCGTGGAGGGCAAGCGCGACGGCCACGAGCACAAGACCACGCTCGAGGTCATGGACTTCGAGGACGAGCGCACCGGCTTCTCGGCGATGCAGCGCACCACCGGCTGGTCGGCCAGTATCGTGTCGATCATGCAGGCCGAAGGCCGGGTGGAGCCGGGTGCGATTCCGCTGGAACTCGCGGTCGACGGCCAGGCCTTCGTCGAGGACTTCAAGCTCCGCGGCATCCGCTTCACCGAGGCAGAACGTCGCACCATCTCCGGCGAACCCTGAGCCGAAGGGCGATAGTCCCCGCGGTCGGGCGCCCTGCCCCAGAAGCGGCCTCGTGATCCCGCCGTCGCGACTCGGGCAAGTGCTTGTCGTCACCCCCTTCGCGTCCGGCCGGAACGACGAGGTCCCGGCGGCACAGGGCTTGCTCCGCAGCCCTCGGGCCCCGATTCCGCGTCCTGCCCCCGCCCCCCGGAGCGGTCGCGGTGGAGACACGCCATGGCCGACCATTCCAGCCGCGAGACCGTCCAGCTGCCCCTGAACACCCGACCGGAAGCAGCACCCCCGACCCCCGAGCCGGGCCTCGCCGGCCGCGCCGTCCGCGAGGGGCGGGCGGATCTCGCCGCCCTCGGGCGCAGCGTCCTCTCGACCCTCGGACTCCTCCGCGGCCGCTGGAACCGGGCGACCCACGAGGCGGCCTTCGTCGAGCTGGCGACGCGGGTCGGACGCCGCGCGCTCGACCTCGACCTCCCGGACCCGGCCCGCGAGCCGGCCCTCGAGGCGCGGAGCCGGCTCTTCGGGATCGAGGCCGATCTCGAGCTGGCCGACCGCGATCTCCTGATCGCCGAGGCCGACCTCGCGCGCGAGCGTGGCGAGGCCAGGACCCTGCTCGACGTGCTCGACGGCGAGATCGCCGAGCGCGGGCGGACGATCGCGGAGCTGGTCAAGGCGGGCGCCGTCGCCGGCAACGTCGAGACCCTGCGCGCGGAGCTGGCCGAGGCCGGCCGGCATCGCGACGACCGGGTGAGGGCCTGGAAGGAACGCGAGGTCGAACTCGAGTCGGCCCTGAAGAAGGCCCAGCTCGCCCGCGCCACGGTCGACGATCGCCGGCGCCAGGGAGCGGCGGAACTCGACCGCCTCGCCAACGTCTACGGCCGCGCGCTCATCGCCGCCGGGCCGGAGGCTCCGGAACTGGCCGAGATCCTCGACGAGGCGCGGCGTTCCCGCTCGCTCCTGGCCGAGGACGACTCGACCCTCGGGCGGCTCCGCTCCGGACTCCGTCTCGATCAGCTCCGGGCGCTGCGTGCCATCGCGGTGCTCCTCGGCCTGGTGCTGATCCTGCTCCTCGCGCTGCCGCTCTTCCGGGGCGACTCCGGATCGTCGCGAGCCCGCAGCGGCGATCGTGAGGAGGAGGCCGTCACCACCACGACCACGACGCCAGCGGCTTCGGCGCCGATCCGGTCGGCGCCCGATCCGACCGTCGCCGCGACGACCGGACCGCAACCGACCGGGACGGACGAGGCCCTGCGGCGCCAGCTTCTCACCCTGCCGCTGTTCACCGCCAACGGCCTCGAACCCGACGGCAGCCTCGAGATCGAGAGCGACCAGGAGGCCGCAAGCGGCGGCCGCCGACTCGAATTCCGGGTCGGCCTGCGACCCGTCGAAGGGGCGACCGCCGCCCCCGCGCCGCGCCGCGTCTGGGCGCTGGTCGACGACGCCGGCCATCTGCTCGAGGCCGGGCTCCTGCCCGCCGCCGGCCCCGAGGACGACGAACTCTTCCGCCTGCTGGAGGAACGGCCATGATCCGCGCTCTCGTCCCGACCTCAGCCTTACCGTTCGCCGCGATCCTGATCGTCCTGCTCGCGCTCGCCGACCCGTCGTGGGCGCAGCCCGACCCGATCGAGAAGGAGCTGCCCCGGCCCGCGAGCCTGGCCGGACCCGAGGCTGGCCCGACCGACCAGCCGCGGCCCCGCATCCTCGAGCTCGTGGGCTCCGCGGCCGGCGCTCCCGAGTCGGACTGGTCGCTCGCCTATCGCGTCGCGCCCGGGGCGGAGCGCTCCGCCGCGGCCGAGCTCACCCTCCGGCTGGCCCGCGACCAAGGGCTCGACCGCGCCACCGCGGTCCAGCAGCTGAAGGACGGCGGCGACGCCACCAAGAACCTGATCAAGAACCTCGACGTCGGCCGGCACGACCTCCTCAAGTGGCTCTACGCCCGGGCGATGACCATCGCCAACCAGGAGCTGGCGCAGAAGAAGAAGAGTCCGCTGCGCAAGGTGCTCACGGTCAACTCGGGTGGCACCGGCGACTACACCCGCGACCAGGACATCACCGCCTTCGCCGGCGACGAGGTCACCGAGGAGGCCTTCTTCCGCGGCCTGGTCGCGGCGGCCGACGAGGCCGGTCTCAAGATCGAGCCCAAGGCCTCGGGCGGCATCGATCTTCCGCAGATCGAGGTGACCCTCTTCCCCGGTCGCAACGACCTGCCCGACTCGCGATTCGGTACCGACATGGGCGAGTTCCAGCTCGCCTACATCAAGGGCGTGCACAAGCAGCTCAGCGACGTCGAGGCCTACATCGGCGGCGGCGCCGACCTCGAGGTGAAGGGGCGGCGCCGGCCCGGTCAGGTCTATGCCCAGGAGCTGACCCTCCAGGAGGACGGCGGGCTCCACTACCGCTCGGAGGTGCCCGGCAACCTGCGTGAGACCAAGGCCCTGTTCGACATCGAGCCGCGCAGCCGGCCCGAGGCCTGGCAGAAGGCCGCGCACATCTTCAACGATCTGCTCCAGGGCTACCGTCATTCGCTGCACGGTGACGATGCGACCAAGGGACCGCTCAAGTACTCCGGACGCGCGATCGACTATCTGTGCAGCCTCAAGGGCAAGAACCCCTGGAAAGACCTCCAGCCCGACGAGCGCCGGGCCATGTTGAAGTCGCTCTTCCCGGGACAGAGCGTTCCCGACGCGGTTCTCGTGCGGATGGAGGACGTGATCAGCATTGCCGACGAGGTCGTCCGGCCGCCGAAGAAGCTACCGGCGCGTTGCAAGCCGGAGACCGACCAGAAGATCGCGTTGATCTTCCTCAAGAAGGCCCTCGCCGCCAGCGCCGGCGAGATGGCGCGGCAAGCCCTGCATCCGCCGCGCTTCGAGGAAGGCTGGCTGACGCCGGCGGAGCGTGCGCGCTGGGACGCCCTGAGCCCGGCCGAGCGGCACGAGGAGGCGCTGAAGCGCGACCGGACCTATCGCGAGAACTTCTCGAACGAGGCCTACGAGAACCTCATCGTCACCCTGGCGATGCTTCGACGCATCGACATCGAGGAGGCGAAGAAGGGCAACGCCTTCCATGGCGAGGCGGCGATCCGGCAGATGATCGAGACCGCCGAGCCGCATCTGAGGGGCGTGCTCGAGGACGCCTCCGAGTACGCCAAGCTCTACATGGAACTCCAGGCCGCGCCCTCGGGAGAGGTCCGCGAAAAGGTGCGCCAGGAGCTGCCCGAGGCCCGCAAGAAGCTCGCCGGCCACCTCGACGACAGCTACGCCCCGAGCGCCCGCCTGCTCGAGCAGATGAAGGAGATGGGCCCGCGCGCCTACATCGAGCGCGAGATGAAGGGCCGTCCGGCCCTGCCCTCGGCCGCGGTCGAGATCAAGGACCGCTTCACCGAGCATCTCCGTCAGGCCTTCCCGACCACCGCCGAGGAGTTCCGCAACTTCTCGCGTCACATCGAAATCCACGGGGTCCAGGACTACGCCGTCGGGAAGATGAAGGCCGAACTCTTCCAGCTCGACACCATCGCCGACGCGCTGAGCCTGGTCGAGATGTACCAACGCGGCGCCACCCGCAGCGAGTACGGCTGGTTCATCGCCGTCAACCTGCTCTCGCGCGTGCACTGGTCCTTCGGCCAGCTCTATCAGGCCAGCCAGGTGCGGACCGAGGAGGACATCGAGGCCCTCGGCCAGAACCTCGTCTTCGCCACCCTGTCGCGGGTCGTGCCCTGGGCGGCCACCGCCAAGATCGTCTTCGACATCGGCAAGGGTTTGGTGACCGTCACCGTGGGCTACTCCATCAACGTGGTCAACGCCGATCTCGTCGACGCGCTCTACACCGGCGCGGCCGGTCGGCCCGACGACGATGCGGCCGGGACCGCCGCCGGCGCCCTCCGCGACTCCGGCTTCTGCATCCTGAAGAAGGAGCAGGTCCTCTGGCTGACCAACGAGAAGACCAAGGCGCGCGAGCGCGCCATCGATCGGCCCGAGGTCTACCGGCACTTCTTCCGTCTCTGGGCGGGGGTCGAGCCCGAGGAGGTGCCCGAATACGGCAAGCGCAAGGGCTCGCTCGCGCAGACCCATGACGAGCTGGTCCACATCATGTGGCGAGAGTGGGCCAACCACGAGCGCACCTGGGTCTCGACCGACGCCCGCAAGCCCTTCGAGCGGATGCTCGAATCGAGCGAGGTCGAGGAGGCGCTCCGTCGCTTCGACGAGGCTCTCGCGCGCCAGGCGCGTCTCGCCGCCCAGAAGGTCGCCGCCGACGCCGCCGTGCGCGAGTACAAGTCCTACTTCGACAGCGAGGACGTGATCGTGAAGGGCCTCGCCGATCGGTTCACGGCCGACCTGCACATGGGCTTCCTCACCTGGTGGCAGAGCTACATGACCGCCCAGATGATGGCGATGCGCGAGGTCGAGCGCACCGCGATGCAGGCCGACTGCGCCGGCTACGCCCAGGTGATCCGCGAGAACATCCACCAGGGGATCGTGGCCGAGAAGCCGGACCCGCAGCGGCCAGCCCCGACCTACCGTCTGCGGGCGGAGCTGCAGGGGCTGCGGCCGAAGAACGACGAGGCCTTCGACGGCTCCCAGCCGGTCCGGGTCGTGGCCAATCTCGAAGGCTGCGGCGAGGTGGGCGAGCGCTGCCCCGAGGTCGTGATCCGGGTGACGCCCGGGAAGCTGCGCATGGTCCGGAAGGCCGGCGAGAAGGAGGATCTGCTCGAGCCCGGCGACCTCGTCGAGCAGGACCTGCTGGTCCAGGCCCTCGCCGATCAGGGTCGCGGCGCCGAGCTGGCGCGCCAGGAGCTGACCGCGCTCGTCCGCATCCCCGACCAGAAGCCCGACGACGGCAGCAAGATCTACGTCCGGCGTCACACCGAGCGCAACTCGCGCGACGAGGTGGTGGACGAGTTCAGCTACATCGAGCGCTTTCCCGGCATGCCTTCGTCCTGGCCCACCGAGGACGGCTACGTCATGCACGGGCGCCGCGAACTGCTGCGTTACGGCTCGGCCAAGGAGGTGATCGAGTACGAGTACGGCCAGCGCAGCGGTCTGCACGAGGTCCATGACGGCAAGGGCCGCTGGGTGATCCGCGAGACCTTCAAGGACGGCAAGGAAGAAGGGTTGCGCGTCCACCGCGATCCCGACAGCCAGGCCCGGCACGAGACCGACTACCACGCCGGCGAGATGCAGGAGGATCGTACCTATCACGAGAACGGTCAGATGTCGCGGCGGCTGACCTACGATCGCGACGAGTCCGAGGACCCCGAGAAGTCCCGCTGCAAGGGCAGCGTCGAGGCCTGGTGGTCGAATGGCAACCAGCGCTTCAAGGGCGTCTACGACGCGGTCGGTCGCGGCGCCGGCTGGATCCGCGACTTCGGCGGCAGCGACGGCGAGACCGTCGAGGGCCGCCAGGGCCAGTGGCTCTGGTACCACATGAACGGCCAGCTCGATCGCCGAGGGCTGTTCAGGGACGGCCTGCTCCACGGCCCCTTCGAGGCCTTCGACGAGAACGGTCAGCTCTGCCAGCGCGGCAACTACGTGAGCGGCCAGATGGACGGCGAATGGTACTTCCGCGCGGGCGGTCAGGGCGCGATCACCATCGGTCACTACCAGGCGGGCAAGCGTCACGGCCGCTTCGACTACTGCGATGGCGACGGCAAGAAGCTGCACTGGGAGGACTGGGTCGACGACCGGCAGGTCGATTCCGGCCGCTACGAGGACTGATCATGGAAGCCCTGCGCCGTGTGCTCGTCGTCGTGCTGGTGATCGCCGGGGTCTGGGCCTTCTTCCTGGCCGATCTGTCGCCCCTCGTGAGCGTCAGGCCGGAGACCCGGCCGCCGCGCGGCAACGAGCGGATCGTGCCGGTCTCCGGCCCGGATTGGCGCGTCTTCCTCGCCACCGTGGACGAGGCCGCCTTCGGTCGGGGGCCGGAGGCCTGGCGCGCCGGACCCGAGCAGGACTACATGTCCAGCGTGGCGCGCAAGCTCTTCTATCGCCCCGACGAGGGGCCCTTCGCCGGCATCGTCCCCGACCTCGAGCGTCCCTACGGCTTCGTCCTGCTCGAACTCGACGGCCGGCGCTACGTTCTGCAGCGCATCACCCTCGCCGACGACGACTTCCAGTTCGGCAGCGGCTACGCCTCGATCGCGCCGCCCGACCGCTTCTTCCGGCCCTGGCGGCGGTGGTCCCCCTGGCTCCTCGGCGCGGCCCTGCTGGCCTACCTCATCCTACCCTGGCCACGCCGCGAGGCCGGGCTCATCGCTCATGCCCGCTGGCGCGTGGTCATGTCCGACCTCCTCTCGCTCCTGCTCTTCCTGCCCTTCTTCGCCCTACCCTTCTTCATCATCGGGGGCAGCGTGCAGACCTTCACGGTCGGCTGGCCGCTGCTGATCGGACTCTGGACCATCGCGGCGCTCGGCCTCTGGGCCTTCTGGCTCGCCGCCTGGAGTTCCGGCTTCGCGCTGCGGATCGAGGAAGACGGGCTCGGACTGCGTTCCTTCGGTAGCTGGCGCCGCTTCGCTTGGAGCGAGATGGAGTCCTTCGGCCCGGCGGTCCGGCGCAGTCCGGGCTGGATGCGGGCGCTCGGCGTGCTCGCCGCGCTGTCGGGGCGGAGCGGCGGCGCCGCCACCATGCTCGCCACCTCGTCGAGCTACGGTGGTCTCGCCATCCGCCTGCGCGATCAGCACACGCTCCTCCTGTGGATCTGCACCCCCCTCGGCGCGCCAACCCTCGACGGCGCCGAGGAGCTGCCGATCGCCCTGCGCCGGGCCGGCATCGCCGAATTCGAAGAGCCCCTGATCCACGAGGGCTTCGGCCGCGGCCTCCTGGTGCCGAGCCGTCGCCTGATCGACTCCGCCGGCACGCGCGCGGGGTCCGAAGACTAGGCCAGCCAGCGGCTGGCGCTCCGAGCGGACGGCGCAGCGCCCGCTGCGCATCCAGGCGCCGAGTGGTCGGAGCGCCGGCTGCCCAGCCGGTAGGTTCGCCGGCCGCCGGCCGGCGATTCGTCGAGGAGTCCGAGACGAAGACTGTTCCAAGCGCGGTGCGCTTGCCGACGCGAAGGCGCACGCAACCGACGCGTCCGACTAGGCCAGCCAGCGGCTGGCGCTCCGAGCGGCTGCGCCTCCAAGCTCCGAGTGGACCGCGCAGCGCCCGCTGCGCATCCAGGCGCCGAGTGGTCGGAGCGCCGGCTGCCCAGCCGGCAGGATCGCCGGCCGCTGGCCGGCCCGGCCGCCGTTCGCAGCGGGCGAAGAAGACCAGGCCAGCAAGCGGTTGGCCCTCCGAGTGGACCGCGCAGCGCCCGCTGCGCATCCAGGCGCCGAGTGGTCGGAGCGCCCGCTGCGCATCCGACAGGCTCGTCGGGCGAGAGCGTGAGCAGCCGGCGAAGAAGACCAGGCCAGCAAGCGGGGGCTGTCGGAAAAGTCCGGATCAGCTAGACTCCCTCCGATCACGGATTGACCGGGGAGGGTCGGATGGCGGGATTTCGAGCTCCAGAGGAACGACGTTTTCAGATGGTGCTCTTTCCGGAGCGCCTGGATGACGTGATTCCGGCGGATCATCTTGTGCGCCATGTCCTTGCGCTCTTCGAGTCAGAGGCTCTTTCCGGTTCGATTCAGGCGATGGAGCGGGTCTATGACCTGGCACGAGGTCGCCCGCCCTACCATCCGCGTTACATGGCTGCGCTCTACGTCTACGGCATGCTGACGGGCTACCGTTCGAGCCGTCAGCTCGAGGACGCCTGCCACAATCGGATCGACGTGCGCTATCTGATGGAGTGTCAGCGACCGGACCACGCGACGATTGCGGAATTCGTCGTGCGCCACGGCTCCGAGCTTCAGGGACTCTTGCGGGACACGCTGACGCTCGGTCGTCGGGCCGGCGTGCTCAAGCTGAGTCGTGTGGCCCTCGACGGGACGAAGCTGAAGGCACGCGGCAGCAAGGGCTCCATCCTGCGGCGTGCTCGGATCGAGCGCGAGCTCGAGGAGGCCGATCGAGAGGTCGCCCGACTTTCTTCCGAGTACGAGGAGAACGAGCGTCGGGAGTCGCTGACCAGGGGCCTCGACTGGGGCGGGGATCCGGACAAGACGCCGGCTCAACAGAAGCGTCGCTTCGAGCGGCAGCAACGAGCCTTGCAGGCGGCGCTCGCGGAGTTTTCCGAGCGCCAGAAGCGCTCTGCACGAGGGTCGAGCAGAGTGCAGGAACAGGTCTCGGTGACCGATCCGGAAGCCCGAGGAATGGCCGGCAAGGACGGTTGCTTCGGCCTCCACTACAACGCCCAGGTGGCGGTGGACGTCGATTCCGGAATGGTCGTGGCGGTCGACCTGAACGATGAGACCGGTGATGCTGGCCAGCTCATTCCGATGGTCGAGGAGATCGAACGCAACTGCGGCGAGAAGCCGGAAGCCGTGCTGGCCGACTCGGCCTACGGTCCGGGTCCTGATCTCACGGCATTAGAGGAAGCCGGGATCGAGGGTTTCATTGCGGTCCCCGAGGGCGAATCGATCGATGAGGAAGCTCTGGCGGCACAGCGGGAGCGGATCGCCGGAGGCGAGATTCTGACGGTCGAGGAGGTCGCTCGGATGCCACGCGGCCGCAACGGGCGCCTGCACCGACTCTGTTTCCACTATCGAGAAGAAGAGGACGTCTACGTCTGTCCGCTTGGCGCGCGCCTGCGCTTCGTGCGGACGCAGACCCAGAGGCTGAAGGGGCGGAAGGTCAAGCGGCGGACCTACGAGTCCGAAGACTGTAGCCGCTGCCCACTGCTCGCTTCCTGCTGCGGCGGCAGCAAGAAGGTCAGGACCATCACCAGAGACCGACATGAAGGCTCTCGCCAGAGGCTACGCCATCGGATGTCCAGCGAGCGAGGCCGCGAGATCTACCGGGCCCGCGCACCCAGCGTGGAAGGACGAATCGCGCTGATGACCGCGGTCACGGGCAGACGCCGGGTGAGCCGTTTCGGTAGGGCCGGAGCCAAGCTCGAATGGAGCCTCGCCGCCATAGCCACCAACATCCGGGTCTTGGTGTCGGCTTGGCAGCTCGTCAAGCCGATCATCTAGCCCCCCCGGGGGCGTCTCCCCGCCGAAAACGGCGCCTACGGCACCCAAGAACCAGAACTGAACTCCGGGCCAACAGATCCCGGCTCAAACTCCTTGATTGACCGGTCCCACGAAGCCCCGGAAGCCCCCCCAGCGGTGGAATCCGGCCGGGACTTTTACGACAGCCCCAAGCGGCTGGCCCTCCGAGTGGACCGCGCAGCGCCCGCTGCGCATCCAGGCGCCGAGTGGTCGGAGCGCCGGCTGCCCAGCCGGCAGGATCGCCGGCCGCTGGCCGGCCCGGCCGCCGTTCGCAGCGGGCGAAGAAGACCAGGTCAGCAAGCGGCTGGCCCTCCGAGTGGACCGCGCAGCGCCCGCTGCGCATCCCAAGCCCGATTGCTGTCGACGGCGCTTCGGAGCGCCGGCTGCCTAGCCGGCAGGTTCGCCGGCCGCCGGCCGGCGATTCGTCGAGGAGTCCGAGACGAAGACTGTTCCAAGCGCGGTGCGCTTGCCGACGCGAAGGCGCACGCAACCGACGCGTCCGACTAGGCCAGCCAGCGGCTGGCGCTCCGAGCGGCTGCGCCTCCAAGCTCCGAGTGGACCGCGCAGCGCCCGCTGCGCATCCAGGCGCCGAGTGGTCGGAGCGCCGGCTGCCCAGCCGGCAGGATCGCCGGCCGCTGGCCGGCCCGGCCGCCGTTCGCAGCGGGCGAAGAAGACCAGGTCAGCAAGCGGCTGGCCCTCCGAGTGGACCGCGCAGCGCCCGCTGCGCATCCCAAGCCCGATTGCTGTCGACGGCGCTTCGGAGCGCCGGCTGCCTAGCCGGCAGGTTCGCCGGCCGCCGGCCGGCGATTCGTCGAGGAGTCCGAGACGAAGACTGTTCCAAGCGCGGTGCGCTTGCCGACGCGAAGGCGCACGCAACCGACGCGTCCGACTAGGCCAGCCAGCGGCTGGCGCTCCGAGCGGCTGCGCCTCCAAGCTCCGAGTGGACCGCGCAGCGCCCGCTGCGCATCCAGGCGCCGAGTGGTCGGAGCGCCGGCTGCCCAGCCGGCAGGATCGCCGGCCGCTGGCCGGCCCGGCCGCCGTTCGCGACGAGGTGGCGACATGGAACCGCAGACCGGCGTCAGGATCGCGGATCGAGGGCGTCGCGCAGGCGATCGCCGAGGACGTTGAAGGCGAGCACCGCGCCGGTGACCGCGAGGCCGGGGAAGAGCGCCAGATGCCAGGCCGAGTCGATCAGGGCCGCGGCCCGCGAGTCGGCGAGGATGCGGCCCCAGGAGGGCGCGCCCACTGCGCCGAGACCGAGGAAGGAGAAGGTGGCCTCGAGCACGATCACCTGACCGGCGGCGCCGCTCGCGGTGATCAAGAGGGGGCCGACCAGATTGGGCAGGAGATGTCGGAGGAAGATCCGCCGGCGGCTAAGCCCGAGGGCCTCGGCGGCGCGCACGAAGCCGGCGGAGCGCAGCCGTCGGGTCTCGGCCCGGACCAGGCGGGCCATCTGCGGCCAGGCCACGAGACCGATGATCAAGGCGACGGTCAGGCCGCTCTGCCGCCAGACGAGAGGCAGGTAGCCGCTGAAGGCCACCAGCACGAAGAGCACCGGCAGGCAGAGCACGACCTGGTTCAGGCGTTCGAGCAGCCAGTCGAGCGGTCCGCCGAACCAGCCGGCGATCAGGCCCACGGCGAGGCCGAGGAGGAGCATCGCCGCCACCGAGCCGACCGCGACGGTCATCGCCAGACGCGCGCCGTGCACCAGGCGCGCCAAGAGATCGCGGCCGTCGCGGTCGCTGCCGAGGACGTGCCCGGCCTGTCCCGGTCGCCGCAGGCCGTCGACGCCGGGCTGATCCGGCGCATGGCGGTTGAGGGCATAGACGGCCTCCCGCAGGCGGCCGAGTTCCAGCTCGTTGCGTGTCGCGAGAGCGCGGAAGGCCCAGGCGCGTTGTTCCGGCGGTCGGTCGTCGACCAGGTCCAGCCGACGTTCGAGATCGAGTTCGGCCTCGAGGGAACCGGCGAGCCGACGGCGACCGGCGCGGAGACCGGCGCGCACCTCGGCGTCGGCGCCGCGTACCAGGTCGTCCCCGAGCTCCCGATCGAGCTCGACGATGATGGCGCGGTCATGTTCCTCGAGCCGGTAGCGCCGGGTCTCGTGCCGTGGCTGGTGGCCGAGGGCGAGGCCGATCGTGCCGGCGACGATGAGCAGGGCGGTGATCGAGGCGACGAGCCAGCGGCCGCCGAAGCGGCGGACCAGGTAGCCGGCGAGGGCCGCCAGCAGGCCGCCGAGCCAGCCGAGGTCGGCCCGACTCATCGCGCTGAACAGGGGCCAGGTTCGACCCTGATCGGAGTCGATCAGCAGCGGGGCGTCGGCGCTGAGGAAGGGCGCCAGGGCGGCGACCAGGACCAGCAGGGCCAGCAGAACGAGGGCGATCAGGGCGGCGCCGCTGGCGCTGAGCCGCGCCCAGGCGCGGGCCGCGGAGCCGCCGGGGCGGAGGATCGGTCGCGGGCCGGTCATCGTTCCGCTCCGCGCAGGCCCGGGGCCAACCAGGCCACCAGGAGATCGGCGAGGACGAAGCCGGCGAGGGTCACCAGTGCCGCCAGCAGCACGAGCCCTTGCAGCAGGCTGAGGTCGCGGGCCTCGACCCCGCGCATGAGCAGCGAGCCGAGGCCGTCGACGTTGAAGACCTGCTCGACCACGACCGAGCCACCCACCAGCATCGGCAGGAGCAGGCCGAAGTGGATGGCCACGGGCACCAGCGCCTGACGCAGGGCGTGGCGCCAGACGATGCGCCGCTCGGGCAGACCGAGGGCGCGCGCGGCGAGGACGTGACCGGAACCCAGGGCCTCGAGCATGCCCTGGCGGGTGAGGCGCGCGACCTCGACGATGCCGGGCAGGGCGAGCGCCGTCACCGGCAGGGCGAGGTGGGCGAGGCGGTTCAGCGCGCGGGCGCCGAGGCCGAGACCCGTCGCGTCCTCGTCGGCGAGGCCCTCCAGCGGGAAGAGATCGAGGCCGGCGTCGGTGGCCAGGTAGATGAGCAGGAGCGTCGCCAGCCAGAAGCGCGGCAGGGCCGAGAAGACGTAGGCCCCGGCGTCGAGGAAGCGGCCGTCGGGTCGGCGGGCCCGCCGGGCGAGCAGGACGCCCAGCGGGACGCCGAGGAGGAAGATCGCCAGCAGGGCCGGCCCCTGCAGCCACAGGGAGCGGCGGAGCGCGGGGCCGATCAACTCGGCGACGCTGCGCGGTTCGGCCATCGAGCGGCCCAGGTCGAAGTGGAGCAGGCGGCCGAACCAGCTACCGAGACGGGTCGTCAGGGGCTGATCGAGGCCGTGCTCGAGTCGGTAGGCGGCGATCTGCTGCTCGAGGACCCGGGCCTCGACCCGTGAGTCCGAGAGCATCACCCGGCGCAGCGCGTCGCTGCCGCCGGCCTGGATGAGGACGAAGTCGAGGACGAGGATGCCGACCAGCACGGCCAGGAAGGCGCCGGGGCGCCGAAGTAGGCCGAGGGCGCCGCTCAGTCGGCGATCCGGAAGTCCCACTGGCGCACTCCGAGGGGGTGGATCTGGACGCCGGCGATGCGCTCGTTCCAGACCACGCAGCTGGGGTTGTTGAACAGGAAGATCATCGGCTGTTGCTCGTGTAGGATGCGGTGGATCTTCCGCCCGGCCTCGATGCGCTTGACCTCGTTCTGGCTCCGGCGGAAGAAGAGCAGGAGGGGGTCGAGCTCCGGATCGGCGAACTTCTGCCAGTTGTAGCCGCCGGCGATCTGACTCGAGTGATAGAGGTCGAAGAGATCGAGCTGCGGGAAGACCGGATCGACCGGCCAGACCTCGACGTAGGCGTCGAACTCGCCGCGACCATAGCGGCCGTAGGCGGTCTCGGCGTCGAGATCCTCGATGTTCATGTCGAGTCCCACCTGGGCCAGGCTCTCCTTGATCCGATCGACCAGACCATCGCTGAAGGCACGACCGCCGACGGTCCGGGTCAGGGTGAAGCGGAACGCCCGTCCGTTCCGATCGAGCAGGCCGTCGCCGTCATGGTCGGCGAAGCCCGCCTCCTCGAGCAGGGCCTTGGCGCGGGCGGGCCGGTAGTCCCAGGGCTCGAGGCTCGGGTCCTCGTAGATGCTGCCCTTGAAGAAGGGGCCGGAAACCGCGCGGCCGATCCCGCCGATGACCTGTTCGTTGATCCGCTCGCGCGGGACGAGCTGGGCGAGCGCCTGGCGGACGCGGACGTCGTCGAAGGGCTCCTTGCGACAGTTGAAGCCGAGATAGCTGAACTGGCTCAGGTAGTAGTGGGCCGAGCCGAAGCCCTTCTCGCGCCCCTTGGCGAAGAGCGAGAGGTACTCGCGCACGTCGCCGACGTAGAAGTCGATCAGGCCCTTCCGCAGCTGCTCCACGGCCTGCACCGAGTCGGGCACGACTTTGTATTCGAACTCGGCGAGGCGCCAGCGATTGGCGAAGCTGGGCAGGGCGTCGCCCCACCAGGGCTGGCGGCGCACCAGCCGACAACCCTGTTCATCGAGCCGCTCGACCCGGTAGGGCCCGCAGCCCTCCAGCACCGGCATCCGGGCCAGCGCGACGAGGTCGTCGGGGAGATCGGCGCTCTTCACCGGCGCGAGATTGAAGCCGAGGGCGTAGGCCGCCATCGGTTCGGACTCGTTGAGTCGGACCTTGAACCGGTGCGGGTCGAGGGCCTCGATCGTCGCCACCGGACCCAGCGAGGCCCGCAGGATCGCGGTCGCGTTGCGCAGGGACGGTTCGTTGAGGAGGCGCCAGGTGGCGACGAAGTCCGCCGCGCTCACGGGACTGCCGTCGGCCCAGGTCGCCTCGGGCCGGATCTCCCAGGTCTGCTCCAGGCCGTCGGCCGAGATCGCGGGCAGGCTGGCGGCGAGCCAGGGCATCGGCTGCAGCTCCTCGGGATGGTACTCCAGGAGCGGCAGGTTCAGGTGGTAGCGGATGATCTGACGATCGCCACGCCCGCTGGCGCTGAGGCCGTTGAGCGAGCTGATCGGGAAGGAGTAGCGGTAGACCATGCGGCCGGCGATCGGCCGCTCCCGATCGAGCTCGACGATGGCCTCGCCGTCGTGGATCCGCTCGATGCCGGCGCCGCTCGCGGCCGGAGCCGCCGCCTCGCCGGTCCTCCGGCCGGAGCCGTCCGACCTGGCCTTGCCCTCGTCGCCACAACCGCCGAGCTGGAAGCCCGCGACCGCGAGCAGGACGACGGCGACCAGGCGGCGCGGGAGGGACGTTCTCGGACTGATCATCGGGGTCCTCCGTGCGGATCCGGAGGATAGCCCGGACCGCCGCGATCCGGCAAGCGAGGCGGGGAAAGGGCCGGCGCCGAGGGCCGGCCTCGTCGCCGCGAAGGACGGGCCCGCGGGCCGATCGGCGGCTCCGTTCAGGAGGTGGGGCCGCGGCTCAGCGCTTCTCCTCCAGCCCCTTCTTGATCCGCTCGCTCATCAACCGGTCGAGCTGCGGCGCCGCGAGCTTGAAGTGATGGACGATGGCGGGGTAGCTGTAGGCCCGGGCGGCGGCCTCGGCGCGACTCGCGCGCTGGTCGGTCGCCAGCGCGACCCGGGCTCGCTCGCGGCCCGCCGGGTCGCGGTCGAAGAGCGTCGCCGAGGGCCGGTGGATCTTGTCGATCCGCAGCATCAGGGCGATGCCACGGCGATCCGAGCGCGCCATCGGCAGGACCTGCCCCTCCTCGAGCGCGCTGCCGATCGGACCGACGAAGCCGGTCCACTCCCGGTCGACGAAGTCGAGCACCCGCTGCTCGAGCTGCCCGCGTTCGTTCTCGATTCCGGTGATCGGCTCGAAGGGCCGGGCGACGAAGGGGCCGATGACCCTGGCCTGTTTGACCAGACTCTTGCCCTGATCGAAGTAGTCGGCGAATTCCCGGCGCGCGAAGTCGATCTCGATGCGCGCCCGGGCGGCGCCGTCCTCGGGGCTCTGGGCCGCGACCTCCTCGTTCACGCGGCGTTCGAGCTCGCCGGCGAAGCGGAGGGCGCAGTCGAGCGCGAGACGGTAGTCGTTGGCGGCGAGGAAGTCCTTCCAGGCCAGCGGCAGCCCCTGCTCGGCGCTGAGGACACGCTGGCCCTCGAAGCGGATGAGGCGCCAGATCGAGGCATGGAGCCCCGGCTGGTCCACCACGCCCTCGACGTAATAGACCTTCTCCGGGCTCTCGGACCGGGTGTTGTAGTCGAAGATCTCGCCCGGCTTGGTGCGGCGGAAGCCGAGCGGGTGGTCGCCCACCAGGACGCCGCCCCCGTCGAGGTCCTCCTGCAGCTTGTAGTTGGTCTGGAGGTCGTAGTGCCGGTACTCGAAGCCGTGGTGCAGCGCCGCGCCGGCGACGTCGGCCGGCACCGGGGCGGCCTTCAGCTCCCGCCACAGGTCGCCGAGATAGCGCAGGATGCGCCACTCGCGGTCGAGGTGGTCCTGGACCAGCTCGAAGGAAGCCTCGTCGTCGAGCCCAGTCGGCAGTTCGCCGTTGATCTGGGCATATGTCGTGCGCCGGTTCTGGAGCCAGCGCATGCCCATCTTGTGCCGCTCGAGCGGACTGATGACGTAGTGGGCGGTCGCCTCGGCGAGCGAGTCGCCGGTGGTCGGGCGCTTGCGCTCGAAGAACTCCTTCACCTCGGCGCGCGAACGGCCGGAGAAGCGGTAGAAGAGGCACTCGACCTCGGAGGCCGGGCGCTCGCGGTCGTCGTAGATCCGCCGCCGCTGCTCCGGCAGGGTCTGCCACCAGGAGCCGAACAGGGCCCGCGCGGCCTCGTCCTTCTGGTCGAGCTCGGGACGCCGCTCCAGGGTCTCCGGGGCGAAGACCAGGGCGCTGACCTCGTAGGCCGTGTGCATCTCGGTGAAACGCTGGCGCAGGGCGGCCTCGCCGGTGTCCGTGTCGGGGAACTCCAGGGCCACGAAGCGTTCGCCGAGGTATTCCTCGCGGCAGGCGGCCTCGTATTCCTCCGGGTCGGCGAAGCCGCGCTCGCGGACGTAGTTGCCCCAGGCCTTGCCGATGTCCGCGCCGCGCAGTTCGCCTTCGGCGACGAGGTTCACGAAGGTGGCGTGGCGCTCCCGCATCCAGCTCCTGAAGGCGGTCTCGTCCAGCTCCAGGCCCGCCGCGCGGGCGCCCTCCAGGCGAATCGCCCGGGCCCAGGCGCGCTCCAGCCGCGTCGCCGGGTCGGTGTCCGGCTCGACCCGACCGATGATCGCGTAGTGCCGGGCCAGGGTGTCGGCCTCGACCTTCAGCTCCTGGCCGTTCCAGACGAAGGACCCGCCCTCGATCTGGAGCTGCTCCTCCTGGGCGGCGACGACGGGCGACATGAGGGCGACCAGGATGGCCAGGATTCCGGGGAACTTCGACTTCATGGGCGGACTCTCAGCGGACTCCAGGGACAGTGGCGAGGATAGCGGAGTCCCGACCCGCGGACCAGGAAACCGCGCCGGCGCCGCCGCCGTGGTAGACTCCGGGGCGGAGCAGCGTGGAGGAGATCCGATCATGACCCGGTCACGAGCCGCCTTCGTCGTCCTCGTTCTCGCCCTGATTTCGCCGGCCTTCCTCGGCGCCCAGTCGGAGACCAGGACCGCCGGCGACGCCGCCTTCGAGGTCCTGCTCACCGCGCCGCCGCCGCCACGTCGGCCCGACGGCAAGCTGCCCGAGGGCTGGGACGAAGCGCGGCTCGAGCGCGCGGACGGCCTGGTCGTCGCCGACGAGCGGGTCACGCTCCACCGTCTGGTCGAGAGGCTGCGCGCCCGGCCCGGCGCGGTCGAAGTCCTCGTGCGTTGCGAGTCGGGCAGCAGCGTCGCGCGGCTCCAGGCCGTCGCCCGGGGCGTCGCCAGGATCGACGAGGGGCGGATCACGGTCTACTTCGCCCGGGTCGAGCCCGACGCTCCCCGCCATCGCCTCAGCGCCACCGATCCCGAACGCACGGTCATGGACTTCGACGGCGTGCAGATCGTGACCCTCGGCGGCGCACAGCCGGAGGATCTCGACGAGGAGGCCGAGCCCGGCGACGAGAAGCTCGGCGAGGCCGAGCGCGTCGCCAAGTGGTGGGAGCGTCGGAATCAGAGGACGATCGTGGCGATCCTGGACGGCAGTACGCTGCGCGTCGACGGCGAACGATTCTCGGGCAAGGCCGACGAGGCCGGCATCGCCGAGCTGGCCGCGCGCGTGAAGAAGACCCGGGACATCTCCCGCAAGGCTTACCTCGGCCTCCATCAGTCGACCGGAATCACCTGCGATCGACTCGACGAGGTCTATCGTTGCGCCGAGAAGGCGGGGGTCGATCGGATCTTCCTCCAGGGCGAGTTCGGCGGCTTCAACATCCTCCGGTTGCTCGGCTTCGGCACGCTCGGCGACCCGGCCTGGCTGCCCGGCGTCATCGACAACGGCCTGAAGGCGCTCGCGCGCTCGCAGAAGGGCGACGGCTCCTGGGCCCCCGGTGCCGGCTCCGACCAGTCGGCCCTCGGCACCACCGCCCTGGCGATGCTGGCCTTCCTGGGCGAATTCCACAGCCCGGAGGAGGGCGACTACCAGCGCGAGGTCGGCCGGGCCTGGGAGTTCATCAAGTCACGGCAGCGCGCCAATGGTTCGCTCGCTGGCCGCGAGGAGGGCTTCTCCTTCGACCACGTCCTGGGCACGCTCGCCCTGATCGAGACCTGCGGCCTCACCGGAGCCGACGAGCACCAGGAGGCCGCCGAACGGGCCCTGGCCTTCATGCTGCGCTGCCGCAACGAGCGCGGCCTCTGGGGGCTGGTCGGCGCCGATCCGCACACCGATCTCGTGGTGAGCACCTGGGCGCTCATGGCCCTGCGGGCCGCCGAGGACGTCGGGCTCGAGGTTCCGGAGGAGGTGGCCGGCAAGGCCAGGTCCTGGCTCGACAAGCTCGCCGGCGCCGATGGCCTGATCGGTCTCGACGCCCGGGGCAACCCGCCGACCCGGGTCCGGGGCGCGGTCGATCCCTTCTACGGCCGGCACCAGCACTCCCTGACCGCCATCGCCGCGCTCGCCCGCAGCCGGGCCGGCGCCGAGTCGGCCGAGGACGAGAAGCTGGTCGCGGCGATCGGCAAGGTGATCGAGTCGCCGCCCGAGGACGGCGACGGCAACGAGCCGGCCGACCTGGACTATCTGTATTTCGGGGCCCTGCTGATGAACGCCGAGGCCAGCCCGGCCTGGCAGGTCTGGCAGCTCGGCATGGAGAGCGCGGTGCGCGGCCACTTCAGCAGCATGAAGGGGGGTGCCGACGGCATCCGCGGCCTGCTCGCGGCCGATCCGGCCCGGGTCGCCCTGCTCACCTGCTGTCTGGAACTCTCCTACCGCTTCTCGCGCAATCCCTCCTCGGGTCGCTGACCGGGGCGGAGTTCAGATCGGCTCGAACTCCATCAGCGCGGCGATGGTCTGGACCAGGAGCACGAAGAGCGTGCCCCAGATGATCGAGCGGGTGACCGCGCCGGCCACGTCGCGACCGCTCTCCTTCGGCCGCAGGCCGAGGAAGACCGAGATCGAGCCGACCCCGAAGGCCGAGAGCAGGCACTTTGCCGCCAGCCAGCCGCTGCCCTCCCAGAGCCGGCCGTCGGCGGCTAGGAATCGGCTGAACTCGTTCGACCAGAACCAGGTCGAGTACTCGGGCTTGATCGCCGCGAAGACGATCAGGCTGGCCAGGCGCGCGGCGAGGAAGTTGACCGCGCAGAGCAGCGGCATGCCGAGGAGCTGGGCCCAGAGGACGTTGGTGAGCAGGTAGCGCTCCGGCCGGACGCCGAAGCTGCGCAGCGCCTCGGTCTGTCGGCTGTAGACCCGATTGCCGACGTCGGCGGCGATCGCCGCGCCGCTGCGCGCGGCGACCAGCATCGCCACCATGCCGGGCGACATGATGCGGTAGAGGCTGAAGCCGATCGCGCCGATGACGTTGTCGATCAGGAGCGGCTCGGTGAACTCCTTGAAGGGCAGGAAGCTGAAGGTGAACCAGGTGACGATCAGGCCGAGGATGAAGCCGCAGATGCCGACGTAGAGCAAGGCCGAGCCGAGGCTGGTGAGCCGCAGGTAGTAGAGCAGGTAGCGGAATCCCCAACGTGCCCGCGGCCAGCGGGGCAGGAGGCTCGCGAGCGTGATCAGCCCGGCCTCGAGGGCGCGACCGCTGCCCTCGAGGAAGGCCAGGGCCCGCGCGGCGAGGGGACGTCGTCGCGTCCGGGTGTCGCCGTCCTCGATCGGCTTCAGACCGCGCATCACGCCTTCGACCTCGGCCCGGTCGAGTTCGCGGAAGCGGCGCTCGACCGGATCGAGGAGCACGATGCGGTCGGCGATCCCGGCCAGCGACTCCAGATCGTGGGTCACCACGAAGGAGGTCTTGCCGTGCTCGTCGTTGGTGCGCCGGATGCGCTCGGCGACCTGGGCGGACATCGCCGGGTCGAGCCCCGAGGTCGGCTCGTCGTAGAAGATGATCTCCGGGTCCTGGGCGAGCACCCGGGCGAGGGCCAGGCGTTGCTTCATGCCACCGGAGAGGGCGGTGGGGTGGGGTGCCGCCTCGAGCTTGAACTCCCTCAGGAGTTCGTCCGCGATGCGCTCGCGATCGGCACCGCGGGCGCGACCGTGGTCGCGGCCGAAGAGCAGGTTCTCGCGGCTCGACCATTCGTCGAAGAGACCGAAGTCCTGGAAGACGATGCCGGCATGCCGCCGCGCGCCGCCGGGCAGCTCCTCGCCGCAGATGCGGACGTGGCCGGCGATCGCGAAGGGGCCGCGGTCGCGTTCGAGGAGCCCGTTGAGCAGCTTCAGGGTGATCGACTTGCCGCTGCCGGAGAGGCCGACCAGGAGCACGAGTTCGCCGCGCGCCACCTCGAGGTCGGCCCGCTCGAGCAGGACCCGGTCGCCGAGGCGGATGCTCAAGCCCTCGATCTCGATCGCGGGCGTGGTCACCGGATGCCCCCGTTCTCGCCGGGCAGGACGGCGGGTACCGGACCGGGGCCGGCGGCACCCGGGTCGAGCAGGACCCAGTCCTCGTCCTCGCGCAGGAGCTTGCGGCGCAAGACCCGCGCCAGATCGGGATTGATCCCGCGCCGGGACTCGTCGAGCAGGAGGCTGTTGGCGATCCGCTTGATCTCGGGCTCGAAGCGGCCGAGGAAGTCCTCGAGCGGCTCGCGCAGGTCGGCCCGTTGCCAGATCGTCGCCCCGAAGGCGCGAACCTCCTGGTCTTCCACCACCAGGGCCTCGAGCAGCCGCTCCAGGGCCTGGTTGAAGCGCGGGTCCTCGGAGATGGCGGTGAGCGCGCGCCCGGTGGCGGCGCGCGTGCGTTCGTCGTGGCTGGTCTCGTTCAGCACCTCGCGCGCCATGGCCTCGAATTCGGGGCCGTGCTTCTTGACGATCGGCACCGCGTCCTCCTGGAGGAAGGCGCGCAGGCGCTTCTCGAGCCGATCCTTCGAGCCGAAGGGCATCGACTGCACCACGTAGGACCAGGACATCGACCAGACCGGGAGCTCCTCGACCAGCTCGTTGCCGATGGCCTCGAGCAGGCCGAGCGAACGCTGCTCCACCAGCGGCCAGACCACCTGGTTGAAGACCTCCTCGAGCTCGCCGTGCCAGCCCCGCTCGCGCAGGACCTCCATGATCTGATCGACCTCGGCGCGGTGGGCGGCCACCACCAGCGGCAGACGTCGGCGGAGGAGTTCGAAGCTGTCGGCGGAGAGCCGCTTCAGGCCCGGCTTGAGGAGCTGGAGGAGGTCGTCCTTCTCGTCGTGCCAGCGACCGCGCAGCTGGGCCTGGATGTAGTCGCGACGGCTGTCGGGGAGCAGGGTCTGGACCACCCAGCTGATGTCGCCCGAGGTGCGGGCCGCGATCAGGCGGGTGTCGGGACCGAGGCGATCGGCGTACTCGGGGAAGATCGACACGACGACCGGCACCAGACCGTTCTCGGGCGCGCCGACCTCCTCGATGCGGCCGGCGGCGAAGAAGCCGTTCTCGACCCGGATGCGCAGGGGATTGCCGGGGGCCAGCGGCGAACCCGCGGGAAAGCGGGCCGTGAAGCGGGGTGGCTCGGCGAGGGCGTGGCTTCGCAGGCGCCGGCTGGTCTCGGCCAGCAGACCCTGGTCGCGGAAGCCGCGCACGAGGAGCAGGCCGACCAGGGCCCAGAACGAGGCTCCCAGCAAGATGCGCAGCGCTTTCCTGGCCCCATGGCCGGCGGTTCGACTCGTCATCGCCTCTTCGGGCCTCCCGTGGCCTTCGCATCCTAACAGGCCGAGACCCCGATCGGAGCCGGCCCCGGGCCATTCGTCCCAGCGCTCCGGGCTTTCCACGAATCCCCATGCCGAGCGGCGAATGCGGCTCGCCAAACCACCGTCCATTCGGGTTATGATGCGGCGACATCGGACCACAGAGGAGACCGAGGCTCATGGGACTCTGGGACAAGATCAAGGGCGAGTTCATCGACATCGTCGAGTGGCTCGACGACAGCGGCGACACCATGGTCCACCGCTTCGAGCGCTACGGCAACGAGATCAAGTACGGCGCCAAGCTGGTCGTGCGCGAGGGTCAGGCGGCGGTCTTCATCAACGAGGGCGAGCTGGCCGACGTGTTCCGTCCGGGAACCTACGAGCTGCAGACCAAGAACCTGCCCATCCTCGCCACCCTCAAGGGCTGGAAGTACGGCTTCGAGAGCCCCTTCAAGGCCGAGGTCTATTTCGTCTCGACCCGGCGCTTCACCGACCTGCGCTGGGGCACCAAGAACCCGGTGATGATGCGTGACGCCGAGTTCGGCCCGGTCCGCCTGCGCGCCTTCGGCACCTACGTCATCCGGGTCGAGGAGCCGGGCGTCTTCATCAAGGAGGTGGTCGGGACCGAAGGGACCTTCACCGCCGACGAGATCACCAATCAGCTTCGCAACCACCTCGTATCGCGCTTCGCCGACGTCCTCGGCGAGAGCCGCATTCCGGTCCTCGACATGGCCGGCAACTACGACGAGCTGGGCAACTTCCTGCGCGATCGGATCGCCCCCGAGTTCAAGGGCTACGGCCTCGAACTCGCGAGCCTCCTGGTCGAGAACATCTCGCTGCCGCCTGCCGTCGAGGAGGCCCTCGACAAGCGCACGAGCATGGGCGTGATCGGCAACCTCGCCGCCTACACCCAGTTCCAGGCCGCGGAGGCCATGGAGAAGGCAGCCCAGAATCCGGGGGGCATGGCCGCCGGTGGCATGGGCATGGGCATGGGCTTCGCGATGGCCCAGCAGCTCGGGCAGCAGATGGGCACGGCCGGCCAGCAGGGTCCCGGAGCCAGCCCGCCGCCGATCCCCGGTCAGGCCAGCTACTGGGTCGCGATCGGCGGCGAGCGCAGCGGCCCCTTCACCATGGACACCCTGCGGCAGCAGGTCCTCTCCGGGCGACTGAACGGCCAGACCCTGGTCTGGACCGAGGGCATGGCGAGCTGGGCCGCCGCCGCCCAGGTGCCGGCCCTGGCCAGCATCCTGGCCACCGTGCCGCCGCCGCTCCCGCCGGACCCGCCGCAGGCCTGATCGCTCGGAGACGATGGTGGAGGACCAGGACGAGAACCGGATCGACGAGGACGTCGCCCGTTTCCCCTGCTCGGACTGCGGCGCCAAGCTGGAGTTCAGCCCGGGGACGACGCTCCTCGTCTGCTCCTTCTGCGGGGCCGAGAACCACATCGCCCTCGATGACGAGACGGTCGACGAAGTCGACTTCGAGGCCACCCTGGTCGAGCTCGAGGCCTCGGCCGAGCACGAGGAGCGGGCCACCGTCAAGTGCGAGGCCTGCGGCGCCGAGGTGGACCGGCCGGAGAAGCTCACCGCCTTCCCCTGTCCCTTCTGCGGCACCGACATCGTCACCCGCGACGGCTCGCGCAAGCTGATCAAGCCGAAGTCGCTTCTGCCCTTCGCCCTCGACCGGCGCCAGGCGATCGAGCGGTTCCGGACCTGGATCGGCTCGCTCTGGTTCGCGCCCAGCGAGCTGAAGCGCTTCGCGCGCCAGGAAGGTCGCTTCCAGGGCATCTACCTGCCCTACTGGACCTATGACTCCGACACCAGCTCGCGCTACACCGGCGAACGCGGCGAGCACTACTGGGTGACGGTCACCTCGACCTCCACCAACGCCCAGGGCCAGACGGTCACCCGGAACCAGCAGGTCCGCAGGACGCGCTGGTATCCAGCGCGAGGGCGGGTCGAGGTCGTCTTCGACGACGTCCTGGTCGCGGCCAGCCAGTCGCTGCCGCGCAACTATCTGGAAGCTCTCGAACCCTGGGATCTCGCCGATCTCGTGCCCTTCCAGGAGTCCTTCCTGTCTGGCTTCAAGGCCGAGACCTACCAGGTCGATCTGCGCGCCGGCTTCCAGCGCGCGGAGCAGCTGATGGAACCCGTGATCCGCGCCGCGATCTGCCGCGACATCGGCGGCGACGAGCAGCGGATCCACAGCTGCGCCATCACGCATCGCGAGGTCAGCTTCAAGCACCTGCTCCTGCCGGTCTGGATCGACGCCTATCGCTATCGCGGCAAGGTCTACCGCGTCGTGGTCAACGCGCGCAGCGGCGAGGTCCAGGGCGAGCGGCCCTGGAGCTTCTGGAAGATCTTCTTCTTCGTCGCCACCATCGTCGCGCTCATCGCCCTCGTCATCATCCTGGTTCGTTCTTCCTGATCGACTCGTCCGCGATCTCGGGTCATGTTCCCGCTCGCGATGGTCGCCGAGCGCGTCGGGCTGTTCCCTAGGTCTTCGCCGCGGCTTCGCGACGTCTCACCGCTTCGAAGCACGAACGATGGCATCGCGGCACACCTCGCACTGAGCGGTCCCGTTCGCGAGCTGACGCCGCGTTGCGATTCCATCTACTCGCGCCATGCTCGCGTCATGAAGTATCGACTCAATGCTGACGGTGGGCAAGTCGTCGCAGCAGCCAGAGCCACTTGCGGCAAGGCATCGAATCAATACCGTCGATTTCGAGTAAGGCCGAGGCGATACCTACGACTGATCGGAGACGCTCGCGCGCGAGCGCGTTTCACCACCGGACGCAACCCAGGAGAAGATCCATGACGTCCCGAAGAACGGAACAACCCCAGATCGACATCCGCATTCCCAGCCTGATCCTGATGTTCCTGCTGGCCTCGAGCCTCCAGGGTCTGGCCCAGAGCTTCACCCACGTCACCTATCGCGCCAACTCCAGCACCGGCGTGGCCCTGGCCCCCGACCAGAACCTCCTGCTCAGCGGCGCGCGCCTCGGTGGACTGGCCACCGGTCAGCTCTACCAGTCGGCCCAGACGCCGATCCTGCGCGAGGCAACGCCGACCACCACTCTGATCAACCAGGTCCAGCTCTACGAGAACGCCAGCGGCACCACGACCGCCGGCATCACCGTGGGGACCTCCTGGGGTTTCCCCCCCGCGGGTGCGACGCCCTTTCCCTTGACCTGTGATCTCGACCTCATCCACGGTTTCGACTGGGATGGCGACGGCTATGGTGACCTCATGGGCCGAGTGATCGAATACGACGGGTCGAATACCTTCCATTCCCTCGCGGCCTACCTCGGTGGACCCAATGGACCCACTTCGTACTGGGCGCCGAACCTCCTCCAGGACTTGATTCACACCACGAGTACGAGTGCCCAGATCGGGCCCACCATCGACGCCTGGGCGGTGACCAAGTGGAATCACGTCCAGTTCGTCACTCCGCCGACCACCGACCCCAAGCGCGCGAATCTCTGGGCGACGATCAGCGGTTCCTACCTCACGGTCGGAAAGGGCCTCCCGGCCAACCTGGGCGGTGGCCTGTCGACGCCGAATTCCTTCACCCTGCCCGCGACCGGCGGCGTCGGGTCGGCGCCGCACTACCTCGTCTTCAAGGACGTGGATGGCGGACTTCCGGGCGGCGATCAGTACGTCGAGCTCATCATCACGCTTCCGGGCGCCGTCCATGTGTTGATGAACCCGGAGATCGTGGCCGACAACCCGGTGGCGACCCCGATCATCGGCAGCTACAGCCTCACGACCGCCTATCACTCGGGCGCGCTGCCGCAGGTCATCGACTACGATGGCGATGCTCTGACCGACCTCATCGTCCAGGGCCCGCCGGTGACCGCGTTCCTGACCCGGTACGATGTCTTCGAGTTCAGCGGCGCGTCGATCAGTCTCCTGGCCACGCTGTACCTGCCCTCGGGCTACATCCAGGACTTCCGCTGCCTCGACGCGGATCTCGATGGTGACCTCGACTTCTTCACCCTGGAGACCTCGCCGCTCGCCACCGGTCAGTATCTCAGACTCCTTACCAACACCGGATCGGGCTACGTGGGCACGTCCATCACGCCTTCTTTCCCGCTGACCGCTCCTGGGATCGTGGGTTTCGAGGTCGGCTACCTCGATCAGGATGCGCTTCCCGACGTCCTCTATCTCGACGGGACCGACCTGAGCGTCTTCAAGATCGCGTATCGGGATAACGGCCAGGTCCAGTCCTATCCGGGTACGCCGGCCGCGTCCGGACAGTTCGTCGATCTCTGGTCGGCGACGCCGGCGATCGACGGCTACGCGATCTCGACCGGACCCTTCCATCGGCTCAAGCACATCAAGCCGCTCGAGACCGTCGGGATCCAGGTGACGACTCACGACGGCACGGTTCTGCCGAGCGGGAGCCTCCTGGAACTCTATGTCGAAGTCTATCCGACGACGGCCTTCAGCCAGAGTCCCATCGGCGTCGGCCCGCCGACCTACGCCTGGTTGAGTCCCGCGACCTACGGTGCCGGACCCGCCTGGAGCAGCACCTCGCCAGGAACGAACACCCCGGTCACGATCCTCAGTGGCGTCGGCGCCGGGACCTCGGGTTTCACCTTCCTCCTGCAGGCTCGAGCCTTCAGCTTCAACACCCTGCAGTGGTACTACACCGAGATGCACGAGTTCCAGATCGAGTAGGCCCTAGGCTCCGCTTCGACCGCTGGCGCGACGAGGCCTCGTCGCGCCGGCCTCGCCTTGCTGATGGGGGCCGGGACCGCGGGTTCCGGCCCCTGCTTCGTGATCGGGATCGGCGGTGGAATTCCTGGTCCGCGGGGCGGCCTGCACACAAGCTGGGCGGTCGCGAGCACAGCGGAGCCCAGCATGTCGAAGCCGAATCGCCTGGCCGCGGAGGCCAGCCCCTACCTCCAGCAGCATGCCCACAACCCCGTGGACTGGTTCCCCTGGGGCGAGGAGGCCTTCGCCAGGGCGCGGGCCGAGGATCGGCCGATCTTCCTCTCGGTGGGTTACGCCACCTGTCACTGGTGCCACGTCATGGAGCGCGAGTCCTTCGAGGACGAGCACATCGCCGCCTTCATGAACGCGCACTTCGTCAACGTGAAGGTCGACCGCGAGGAGCAGCCCGACGTCGACCAGATCTACATGGCGGCGGTGCAGGCGATGACCGGGCAGGGCGGCTGGCCGATGTCGGTCTTCCTGACCCCCGAGCTCGAACCCTTCCACGCCGGCACCTACTACCCGCCGCGCAGCCGCTGGGGTCGGCCCGGCTTCGACGATCTGCTCCAGGCGGTCCAGCGCGCCTGGGCGGAGACGCCGGAACGCCTGCGCCGCCAGGCCGGCGAGGTCCGGCGGGTCATCGGGGCCGGCCAGCCGGAGGCGGCCACCGAGGGTCTGCCGCCGCGCGCGGCGGTCGCGACCGCGATCAGCTCGATGCGTCGCTCCTTCGACCCGACCTGGGGCGGTTTCGGCGGCGCGCCGAAGTTCCCGCGCTCGATGACCATCCAGCTCCTGTTGCGCGAGATCGGCCGCCGCGGCGATCCCGACGGCTCGCTCATGACCATGGTCCGGACCACCCTCGAGCGCATGTGGCGCGGCGGCATGTACGACCACGTCGGCGGCGGCTTCGCCCGCTACTCGACCGACGAGAAGTGGCTGGTACCGCACTTCGAGAAGATGCTCTACGACAACGCGCTCCTGGTCCGGGCCTACACCGAGGCCTGGCAGGTCGATCACGACGAGGACTGGAAGCGCGTCGTCTTCGAGACCCTCGACTGGGTCCTCGCCGAGATGCGGCATCCGCGCGGCGGCTTCTTCTCGGCCCAGGATGCCGACAGCGAAGGCGAGGAAGGGCGCTTCTACGTCTGGACCCGCGCGCAGCTCGACGAGGTCCTCGGCGCCGAGGATGGCGCCTTCGCCGCCCGGGTCTTCGGCGTCGATCAGGGTCCGAACTTCGAGGGCCGCTCGGTGCTCCATCTCCCCGAGCATCCTCGGGAGCTGGCGGCGGCGCTCGGTCTCGAGCGCGCGGAATTCGAGGACCGTCTCCGCCGGGTCCGCGAGGCGCTCTACCGGGCCCGCTCGACCCGCGTCCATCCCCTGCTCGACGACAAGGTGCTCAGCTCCTGGAACGGTCTCATGATCGGCGCCTTCGCCTTCGCCGGCGCGGTCTTCGCCGAGCCCCGCTACCTGGAGGCGGCCCGTACCGCGGCCGACTTCGTCCTCGAGGAGCTCCGTCGCGACGGCGAGCTGATGCGGCGCTGGCGCGGTGGTCAGGTCGGTCTCGAGGGCAGCCTCGAGGACCATGCCTTCCTCGCCCATGGCCTGATCGAGCTGTTCCAGGCGCTCGGCCAGCCGGCCCACCTCGAGGCGGCCAGGGCGCTCACCGAGACCATGATCGAACGCTTCGGCGATCCGGAGGGCGGCGGCTTCTACTTCACCGAGGAGGATCGGCCGCACCTCATCCTGCGTCTCAAGGACGGCCATGACGGCGCCACGCCTTCCGGCAACAGCCTCGCGGTCATGAACCTGCTCCAGCTCGCCGCTCTCCTCGACCGGCCGGACTGGCGGGCGCTCGCCGAGGCCGCGCTGGCGGCGCAGGCCGGGGCCCTGGCCAGCTATCCGATGGCGCACCCCCTGTTGCTCTCGGCCCTCGACGACGCCCACGAGGGACCGACCGAGGCCCTGTTGATCCTCGCGGGGGAGACGGAGGGCGAGCTGGCGGCGGCCTGGCGGCGCTCGCATCGGCCCGGGGCGGTCACCCTCGTGCTGCGCGAAGGCGAGCGCGAGGCCCTGGCCGCGCTCTCGCCCCTGGTCGGCGACCGCCGGTCCCCGGACGGCCGGGAGTCGCTCTGGCTCTGTCGGGCCGGAGTCTGCGAGCGGCCGATCAGCGAGCCTTCGGATCTGGCTGGCGAATGATCCCGTAGAGCACGGCGGCGAGGCCGCTCTCGACCGGGACGTCGACCGCCTGGAGTTCCAGGAGGTCGTCCGGCTTGGCCCAGTCGGGCAGGGCGAGCTGCAGGCGGCTCGGCACCCGGAACTTGCTCAGGGCGAAACGCGCGAAGGTGCGGCCGCCGGCGAGGACCCGGATCTCGCCCTGCTCGGGGCCGAAGGGGTCGCGGCGCATCCAGATCTCGTAGCCCCGGGCGTCGCCCACCTGGGGGCCGCCGGCCCGGCCCAGCGCCGCACCTTCGAGCGGCCGCAGGTCGATGCCGGCGACCAGCTCGCGTGCGGTCGGTCGGTCCGGCAGGACGACGAAGCCGAGCGCGTGGGCCTCGAGCGGCCGGCGCTCACGATCGCCGACGCGGAGCAGGACCTTGTTCTCGCCCGGCTCGAGGCTGCCGGGAACCAGGCGACCGGCCCAGACCCAGAACTTGCCCTGCCGCTGGAGCAGCTCGGTCCGCATCCAGGCGCCCTCGTTGAAGCGGGCCTCGAAGCGGAGGTTGCCGTCGGTCAGGTCCTCCGGGCCCTTGCCGATCTCGAACAACACGACGGCCCAGCCCTCGCGCTTGCCATCGAGTTCGAGGGTGAATTCGAGGCCGGCGCCGATCAGGTCGGCGCCGCGGTCGAGGCGCCGCTTGGCCGGGTCCTCGAAACGCGAGCAGAAGTGGTCGAAGCGGACCCCGGGGACGAAGGGGCTCGACAGCAGGCCTGGCGTGGTGAGCAGGACCCGCGCGGCGAAGGCCGCGTTCTCGGCGCTCTTCGGGGCCATGGTCACCACCGCCGCGGCCGCGGCGAAGGACCGCCAGCGTCGCAGTCGGCCGACCACCTCCTCGCGGAGTTCGCTGTCGAGCTGGTCGAGCGACGCGGCCAACGAGGCGGCGACGTCATGACCGTGGTCGGCGTCGAGACGGTCGAGGACCGCCCGCACCAGGGTCGCGTCACCATCGCCGTCCTCGAGGTAGAGGCGACAGAGCCCGACCAACTTCTCGGGCATGTGCTTGCCGATGGCCTCGAGGAAGAGCAGCCGGTCGTAGCCCGCGCGCGGGGTCAGGAAGCGCCGCGGCAGGCGCGCGATGGCGTCGGCGTCCCCGAGGCGAACCAGGGCCAGATCACGCCGGGCCAGGAGGTCGTCACCGCGGAGATCGAGCGCCAGGATGGCCTCGCGGGCCCGGGCGTTGCCGCTCTGGCCCAGTGCGTCCAGGATCGTGGCGCAGAGCTCGGGCTCGCGGGTCGTGGACAGGGTGGCGAGGGTCTGGTCCAGACCGACCTCGCTGCGGCCATGCATGGCGAGCCAGGCGCCGGCCAGCGCCCGGACCTTCGCCCGGGGATGCTGGAGCAGCTCCTTCACCGCCATGCCGCTCGGGTCGAGATCCTCGTCGATGGCGACGGTGAGGGTGGCCTCGAGATGTTCGCCTTCCCGCTGGACCAGACGCCCCACCAGTTCGCGAGCCTCGTCCAGGCGTCCCCGCGTGGCGAGGAACCGGGCCCGACCGAGCTGGCCCATGGGCTCGTCGAGCACCACCGGTCCGCTCATGCCACGACCCCAGAACTCGGCGCAGGTCGCGGTGTAGATCTCGTGGTCCTCGAGCAGGGCGAGCAGCCGCTCGCGCTGGTCCTCGTCAACCTCGCCGTCGCCGCCGATGGCGAAGTAGCGCCGATCGTCGGCCTCGACGCCCGCGCTGAGGGCGCCGCGACCATCGCTCACGAAGCGGCGTCGGGCGGTCGCCGGATCGCCCCGGTACTCCATCAGGTCGGCGAAGACGGCGGTCGGGCGGCCGTTGCGGGCCTTGGCGTCGGCGAGGAGATCGACGAAGGATCGGCCCTGCATGCTGCCGGGCACGCCGAGGCCCACCAGGTCCAGCAGGCTCGGGGCGACGTCCACGGTCTCGACCGGCGCGATGATCCGCTCGGGCTTCAGGCCGGCGCTGTGGATGATCAGCGGGACGCGCAGGGTGCCGGCGTCCAGGCGATCCTGGCGCAGCTCGTTGCCGGTATTGGCGAAGTCGCCGAGCCCGGTGAGACCGGCCAGGACCACGATGGTCTTCTGGTCGGCCTTGGCGGTCTTCAGGCGCAGGGCGACGTCGCCGAGGAAGGCGTCGATCATGGCCAGAACGGCGCGATAGTGGTTCTCGTAGCCGTAGCCCGCCGACTGGAAGCCGGGGTGGACGGTGGCCGGCGGCCAGGTGTGCTCGAGGTGGATCCAGCCGAAGAGGCGCTCCCCGCTGCGGCGCTGGTCGAGGCGGCGTTCGAGCTGGACCAGCATGGTCGCGGGGTTGCGGGTGAAGGTCACCATCCGACGGTCGACGTCGAAGGTCGGGCCGAGTTCGCCGAGGTTTTCCTGCGGCTCGAAAAACTCGGGCCGGAGGATGCCCCAGGTGAGGAAGCCGGCATCGCCGAGTCGGCTCGCCAGGCTGGGCAGGCGGCTGGCGCCACCCAGCCCGCGGACGGTGTCGGGGTAGAGCGACTGGTGGATCGCGACCGCGCCGCCGAGCCGGTTGGGATCGGCGGACCAGGCCTGCAGGAAGACGACGCTCTCGTTGGCGAAGGCCTCCAGGTTGGGCATCGCCGGACCCTCGCCGCCGTAGATCGGCAGCAGGCGCATCGCGGTGCAGTCGAGCGTGATCAGCAGGATGTCGCGCTCGCCCAGATCGGGCATCTGCTCGAGGAGACGCGCGCGCGCCGCCGCCGTGTCGTGCAGCGGTCCGCGTGGCAGCGGCGCCTGGGCCGCGGCGAGGGAGGCGAAGAGAGCGAGCAGGATGCTGGCCGCGAGGCCACGGTGGCAGGTGGTCACGTGAGGTACCTCTCGGGATCGACGCGGTCCGGATCCGCGCAATCCATTTGTCGCAAATCCCTTGGAGCTTTTCGACCGGCCGGGGGGGCGATCTTTCGCGAAACGGGCTCCGGAGCGCGGCCGGCCGCCCGGGAATCCGCGGGTGAGCGCAGGATGTTGGGTCTTCCGGTTCCGGCCGCGTGTGTGGGGTGTGCGGCCGACCGGTGATCGAGGCGCCACCCGTCGCTGTTATCCTCGGCGCGCGCGAGGAGGTCTGGCTGATGAGCGACGAACGGATCGTGAAGGCGGCGACGGCGCTGGCCGAGGTCATGCGGCGGCTGCGCCGCGACTGTCCCTGGGACCGGCGCCAGAGCCACGAGTCGCTGCGGCGCTACCTGGTCGAGGAGTGCCACGAGGTCCTCGATGCCCTCGATCGCGGCGATCGCGTGGCCCTGCGCGCCGAACTGGGCGATCTCCTGTTCCAGATCTGGTTCCACGCCGAGGTCGCCTCCGAGCATCCGGAGGAACCCTACGGGCTGGCCGAGATCATCGAGGACCTGAGCGCCAAGCTGATCCGTCGCCATCCTCACGTCTACGGCGATCGCCGGGAGACGGAGGTCGAGACCCTGCGGGCCGACTGGGAGCGCATGAAGATGCAGGAGGGCCGGCGTTCGCGGCTCGAGGGCCTGCCGCCGCTGCTGCCGGCGCTCCAGGCGGCCCTGGTGCTCCAGGACAAGGCGGCGCGGGTCGGCTTCGACTGGCCGGCCCTCGGTCCGGTCCTCGACAAGGTCCGGGAGGAGCTGGCCGAGTTCCTCGCCGAGCTGCCCGAGGAGTCGACGGCCATCGAGGCGCCGGCCGCCCTGCGAGCCGAGTACGGCGATCTCCTCTTCGCCCTCGTGAACGTCGGACGTTGGCTCCGGATCAATCCCGAGGATGCCCTGCGCGAGACCAACCTGAAGTTCCGGCGCCGCTTCCATCACGTCGAGGAGCGGGCCCGCGCCGCCGGCCTCCCGCTGGAGGAGGCGGGCCTCGAACGCATGGACGCCTGGTGGGACGAGGCCAAGCGGAACGAGGCGGCCGGCGACGACTGAGCGGCCCTCAGCCGCCGATCTTGTCGGCGAGTTCGCGGTCGAGCTTGTCGAGGGCCTCGCGCTCGAGGCCCTGGGCCTTGTCCTTCCAGGGCGCGAGCTGGGCCCGGAGCCTCCTCCCAGCGCTCGAGCCGGTCGAGCAGGCGCGCCCGCTCGAGCGCCAGGGGAATGGCCTGGGCGCCCTCGCCGAAGAGCGGGGCCTGTGCCTGGTGCAGGGCGAGGGCGGCCTCGGGTCCCTCGAGTTCCTCGGCCAGGCGCGCGGCCGCGCGCAGGCTGTCATAGCCCTCCGCGCCCCCGCGTTTCCGGGCCAGGTCGCCGCGGTAGAGCGCCAGGGCGCGCTCCGGCGCCGTGTTCTCGAGCGCGCGCGCGAGCACCCGATTCAGCTCCTCGTTCTCGCTGGCACCGGGATAGTCGGCGACGAAGTCCTGGATCAGCTCGGCGAGCAGCTCGGCGTCGCCGTCCCGGCGCGCGCGGCGCCGGATGTCGATCAGACGATGGCGCTTGGTGACCGGCTCGACCTCGAGCCGGCGCTGAGCGATCCGGCTCAGGAGAGGATCGAGGCGCTTGGCCAGGGCCTCGGCGGCCTCGATCTGCGCGGCGCTGAAGGCGCCCGGCCGGGTCTTCGTGCGGCTCGCCAGGAGCAGGGCCAGCTCGTACTCGCCCTCGCGCGCCTCGGCGGCCATCGTGGTGACCAGGGTCTGATTCCAGCCCTCGAGGTCCGGGGCGTAGAGCGCGAGCCTCTCGTCGATCGGCAGCCGGGCCGCCGGATCGGGCTGCTCGCCCAGGGCGGCGAGGAGGCCGGTCAGCATCGCCGGCGCCTCGGGGGCGAGAGGCTTGGCGACGAGGAAGCGGCGCATCGCCTGGTCGGTGCGGGCGCGCGCCCCGCCTTCGCCGCTGGTGAGTGCGCGGCGGAACTCGGCGACGCTCTTCGCCTGTTCCGCGGCCAGCCCCCGCGCCGCCTCGGCCTGCTGTCGCCAGGTCTCGACCGCGCGGTCGTTGGCCTGCTCGGCGATCAAGAGGTCCCATTCCTTGGCGGCCTGTTCGTGGCCCCCGCCTTCGTTCCAGATGGCGGCGCGCAGGCGACGGGCCTCGATCTTCTGCTGCGGCACGGCCAGGGCATGGCTCGCCACCAGGGCCAGCTCGTCGAGCGCGCCGGTCGGATCGCCCAGGGCGCGCCGGATCCGGCCGGCCTCGAGCCACAGGCCGGGCGCGAGATCCAGGTCGTTCGCCTCGGTCGCCAGGGCGTCGAAGTCGCCGGCGAGCCGGAGCAGGGCGAGGTCGGGGATCGGCAGGCCGGCCAGGTTGGCCTGCGGAGGTTTCTTCAGCTCGGGAACTCGGGCCTCGAGGGCGCGGGCCCTCTGGCGCAGGAGTTCGAGCCGGGCGGCATCGTCCTGGGCAAGGAGCTTGCCGGTCAGGAGCAGGAGGGTCAGGATGATCGTTCGGGTCACGTCGGTGGTCCTCCTGGAGCCGGATCGAGGCCGCGGCGGAGGCCGATTATGCGAGCTGGCCGGGAAGGCCGGGAGGAGAGCCGAAAAAAAGGCGCCGGCCCGATGCCCCGTTACCCTCGACGCCGGCCGTCGTCCGGTTCGAGGGCCGGTTGGTCCTGGAGCGGATCACGGGAGATGAAGATGCGTTGGCTGTCCAGATCGATCGCCCTGCTCGTGGCCTCCGCGGGCCTGACGCTCGCCGCCCAGGTGCCCGTGCCGCGGCCGGCCCCGGCTCCGAACCCGGCGCCCCGGCCGGCGCCGGCCCCGCCGCCGACACCGAAGCCCACGCCCGTGCCCCCGCGCCAGGTCGACCCACCGCCCAGCACGCCACGGACTCCGCCCAGCAAGCGCGAGCTCGAGGAGCGCCGGCGCGGCGGCAACGGACCGACCGGCTCGACCCCGAGCCCGACCCCGCCGACGCCCCCCGGCCCGGCTCCGGCGCCCGGCGAGGCCGACCGCAAGGCCAGCTTTCCGGTCGCCGAACTCGAGGCGGCCAATCGCCGGCTGGAAATCTGGCGGCGCTCGCTGAGGCCGGCCCGCAACGAGCACTGGAAAGGGACCATCCTGTTCCTCGATGGGCCCCGGAAGGGCCGGAGCCTCGACCTCGAACTCTGGCTGGCCCGCGACGCCGCGAGTCGGCCGCTGCTGCGCTTCCACCATGGCCGCCTTGGCGACCTGCCGCCGGAGCGCTGCCTCGGTCTCGTCGACGAGGAGGGCAAGCGCAGCTGGTGGCGTCTCCGTCCGGAGGAGGGCAAGACCGCGCGCGCCGCCGATGCCGGCCTCGGGCCGGTGCCGGACCTCTGCGCCGACCTCGTCCCGACCGAGCCGGCCGACGATCTCGAATTCGAGTACGCCGGCGCCGATCTCCTCGATGCCCGCCGGATCCTGCGCTTCAAGCTGGGCAATCGCCTGCTGTCCTTCCGACCCGACCTGAATCTGGTGGTGCGGGTCGAGGTCCTCGACGGCGAGGGCAAGAAGGCCCTCCGCGAGCTTCGCTTCGGTGACGACCAGCGTCGCGGTCTCCATCGGCGCGCGCTACGTATCGATCGCCACGACTTCGAACGCGGCGAGTCGCTGCGGATCGAGTGGAAGAGCCCGGAGATCAACGTCGCCCTGCCCGACGACTTCTTCGCCATCTCGGCGCTCGGCAAGGATCCCGCCGGCGACGAGGCGCGCTGACCGAGGCCGCGCGGCGCCCGCCGCGCATTCCGAGCTCGAATGCTCTCGACATCGACCGGGCCTACCCGCGGCCGGCGCTCCGGAACACGAGCGTGAGCATCGGGTGAAGAATCCAGACCGACCAGCGGCTGCTGCTCCGGAGCGCCGGCTGCCGAGCCGGCCGGTCCGCCGGCCGCTGGCCGGCGCTTCGTCGAGGTGTCCGAGAGGAGTTCGATTCCGAGTGCGGAGAGGTTGCCGTCGCGAAGGCGCGCAACCGGCGAGTTCGACTAGGCCAGCCAGCGGCTGGCGCTCCGAGCGGCTGCGCATTCAAGCTCCAGGTGGACCGCGCAGCGCCGGCTGCGCATCGGCGCCTCGATTGGACCGCGCAGCGCTGCTGCGCATTCCGAGCTCGAATGCTCACGACATCGACCGGGCCAATCCGCGGCTGGTGCTTCGGAGCGCCGGCTGCCGAGCCGGCCGGTCCGCGGCCGCTGGCCGGCGCTTCGTCGAGGTGTCCGAGAGGAGGACGATTCCGAGTGCGGAGAGGTTGCCGTCGCGAAGGCGCGCAACCGGCGAGTTCGACTAGGCCAGCCAGCGGCTGGCGCTCCGAGCGGCTGCGCAGCCGAAGCTCGATGGCCTTCGGCGACCACCAGCCCGACCAGCGCCTGCTGCTCCGGAGCGCCGGCTGCCGAGCCGGCGCTGCGGGCCTCGGTCCCGCGGATCTCGTGCTTTGATTTCCCCTGGTGCTCTGCCATGATGTCGCCCATGTCGGAGCAGAGCAGCCATCGTCGTCACCGTCGCCGACTCGCGCAGATGCTGCGCCGGATCGAGCCGGCGAGCCAGCCCGAGCGCCGGCTGAGCGCCGAGCTGCACGCGCAGCTCGAGGAGTTGCGACGCGACGCCGAGCTCGAGCCGGAGACCGCGGTCGCCGTCTTGCTCCACATGTTCGAGGTCCTGCCGCCGGCCTTCCTCCACCTCGACGACAAGCTCGGCCTCCTCTTGCGCGCGCTCGAACAGGCGCCGGTCCTGCTCGTCGACCTGATGACCGAGGATGCCGACGATCCGGTCAGCCTGATCGACCGGCACGAGGTCTTCCGCCGCCTGTTCCAGGCCTGGACCGAGGACGAGACCGGCTACCTGCACAGCCTCGACGACTGCCTGCTCGCCAGCCTGGTGACGCCGGCCGACGAGGACTTCCTGATCGAGCTCGGCCGCGACCACCTGCGCGGCGTGCCCCTGGTCTTCCCCTCGCCCCGCGGCGACAAGCTCGATCTCGATCGCAGCATCCTCCAGGCCGACCGCTATCGGGTGGAGCGGCTGCTCGGCGAGATCCATCATCGTCGTGGCCGGTCCGAGTACTCGGTGATCGTCGCCCGTTCGCACTACCGCGCCACCGGCGACGCCCTCGACTACGTCCGCTTCCTGGCCCGGGCCAATCTGGTCGACGAGGCGATCGAGGTCGCGCGGCGTGTCCTGCGTCGGCCCGACGCCCCGCGCCGCGCGGCGCTGAAGTCCCTCTACGAGGAGATCGTGCTCCGTCGCGACGGTCGCCGCAGGCGCCGCAGCCAGGCCCGCGGCGCCTTCCTCGCCGACCCATCCCTGCGGCTCTTCGTCGACTTCCGCGAGACCGTCGCGGCCGAGGACTGGGAGAGCGAGGCGCGCTCGCTCCTGGCTGCGCTGGAGAAGGCCGGCGACCGGCACCTCGACCTCTGCTTCCGGCTCTACCTTGAGGAGGGCATGGTGCTCGAGGCCGATGCCCTGGTCGTGACCCGGCCGATCGATCCCCATCTCCTCGCCGCCGCCGCCGACGAGCTGATCGATCACGAGCCCCTCAAGGCCTCGGGCTGGTTGGTCGTGGCCGCGCATCATCTCACCCGCCGCGCGAAGGTGTCGGCCTACCGTCAGGCGGCCGAGTGGTTGAACACGGTCCGCCTCGCCAGCCGCGCGCTCGGCCAGGACCGGGCCTTCGAGCGCACCCTCGACGCCTTCAAGGAACGCTACCGTCGCCGCAGCGCGCTCCTGCGCGTGCTCGGCGAGGCCGGGCTCTGAAGCCGGGAGCCGATGGGACGGGGCGATCCGGCGTGGCTCAGCCGATCCGGGCCAGTTCCTCGGGATCGTCTTCGGCGGCGCTCCGGTTCCACTTCTCGTGGCCGCAGAGTTCGCAGCGATGGCAGATCATGAAACCCTTCTTGCCGTCGCGGCGGAGCGCCACCGGGACCATGAGGCCGCCGCAATCGGCCGCCCGATCGCCGGGATTGACGTCGACGTGGCGGCTGTGCAGGCAGTGTGGGCAGTGGTTGGTGTAGCCGTCGCCCCGGACGGGGAGGCCGCAGAAGAGGCAGTCGAAGTCTTCGATGCGGCGCTGGAACTGGCGATCGTCGCGACTCAAATGGCCGATCCTTCTTTGGACCCCCGCTCGAACTTCCGTTAGCTTCCGGGCATGACCAAGCGCGATCAAGAGCGAATCGAGGTCCCGGCCTTCGCGCGCGGCGAGGATCTGCGCGAGACCCTCTACCACGTCGAGGTGAGCTGGACCGACCGGATCTACATCGTCCTGGTCTGCGTGTTCACGACCCTGCTCGTCCTCACCAACGTGATCGGCACCAAGCTCTTCGATCTGCCGCTGCCCTTCCGGCTCTTCGGCTCCGAGACCCTGACGCTCACGACCGGCATCGTCACCTATCCAATCACCTTCCTGATCACCGACATCGTCTCGGAGATCTACGGCAAGAAGCGCGCCGACGTGATGGTCTGGCTCGGCTTCGCGATGAGCTTCCTCATGCTCGGCATCGTGCAGATGTCGATCCACGTGCCGCCCTCCGCCTACTGGGGCGTCTCGCCCTGGATCGGGCTCGATCTCCTCGACCTGTCCAGCGCCACCGCCATGCAGGACGCCTGGCACGCCTCGCTCGGCATCGGCTCCTGGCTGGTGATCGGCTCGATGTGCGCCTACCTGGCGGCGCAGCTCTGCGACAACTTCATGTTCCACTTCTGGCGCCGGCTGACCCACGGCCGGCATCTCTGGCTCAGGAACAACGGCTCGACCGTGATCTCGCAGCTCGTCGACACCTTCATCGTCAACAGCTTCCTGTTCTACGGCGCCTTCCGCTGGGACCTGGTCAAGGGCCTCCAGATCATGGTCGGGATCTACCTGGTCAAGGTCGTCATCGCCCTCCTCGACACCCCCTTCTGCTACCTCTTCATCGGGATCATCCGCTCCTTCCTGCGCCGCCGGGGGGCCTTCGTGGCCTGAACGGCCGCCGGCCGACCTCCCCCCGGGGCCGCCGATGCCTCTGGTGCCGGCTCCGGATTTGGTAAGTTCCAGCCGGAGTAGCAGGATGGCCGAGCTCGAGATCGAGATCCGTGAACCCGGCAAGCCGCCACGCCGACTTCGGCTGCGTCCCGGCCTCGGCATCGGCCGGCATCCCGACAACGACTGCCTGATCGAGGATCCGAAGGTCTCGGGCTTCCACGCCCGGATCGAACGGCGGGGCGTCGATTGGGTCCTGGTCGACCTCGGCAGTTCCAACGGCACCCACGTCCTCGATGGCGCCAGCCTCGGTCGCGAGCAGTCGCAGGTCCTGGTGACCGGGCTGCGCTTCATGACCGGCTACACCGAGTTCGAGGTCGTGACCGCGAAGGCCGCGCCGGCCAGCGAGGCGACGCGGATGATGCCCCAGACCGATCAGGGCGAGGGCCTCGTCGGCCGGAAGCCGGAGGCGCGACCGCCCGAGCCGACGCCGACGAAGCCGTCCCCGGCACCGCGGCGCGAGCGCCCGGTCGACGTCGAGTCGAAGGGCGTGCCCCGGGCGCCGATCTCGGAGCTCTCGCCGATCATCGAGAACGACAGCGTCTCGGAGTCCTTCCCGAGCGTCGACGTCGTGCCACCCAAGGCGGCCCGCCCCAAGGTCGCGCCGGGCGCGGTGCCGCCCAAGGAGCCGGACGACCATTCCGAGGCGCGGACCATCGGCTTCGCCCGGGTCGACCTCGACGCGGCGCCCAGGGGCAAGGTCACCAGCGGGCCCGATCCGGACGAGGAGACCATCCTCTCGCCGGCCGATCGGAACGAGACCAGGCCGACGCCCGCCCGGAAGCGACCGGCGCCTCCCGCCTACGACGCGCCCACGATCGCGACGCCCCTGCCCGGCAAGCTGGGGCGGGCGCTACCGCCGCAGGACGACGAGTCGACCCTGGTCACGGACCCGGCACCGCACGGCGACCTGCCCCGCGCCGACCAGGGCCTCTCGTTCATGCGGCCGCGGCTGTTCATCGCCGGCGACGGCCAGCGCTCGGTCGTGGTCATCGACAAGCGCGAGTTCGGCATCGGCCGGCGTCTGGGTGACGGCAGCCATGAATCGGACTGCCCGATCGAGAGCTTCGCCGTCTCCGCCCGCCATGCCGCGATCCACTACCGGCAGGGCCGCTTCTACGTCGAGGACCGCAACAGCCGCAACGGCACCACCGTCGGCGACAAGAAGCTCGAGGCCGGAGCGACCCGGGAGCTGAAGCCCGACGATCGCCTGGTCTTCGGCATGGTCGAGGTCCTCTTCGTCGTCGATCGCGACGAACAGCTCCACGAGATCCCCCGGCGACCCTATCGGGATGCGCTCGATCGCCTGGTCCGCAAGGGACTCGTGGCCGCCGATCGGGCCGAGGCCCTCTGGCAGCGCTGCGCGGTCGAAGGCGAGCACCCCGCCGAGTCCCTGATCATGAGCGGCGCGATCACGGTGAAACAGTGGAGCGAGGCCCTGGGGGCTTCCCGCGGGGGCGGCTCGCGGCGGACCCTGAAGATCGTCCTGGTGGTCGTGGTCCTCGCCCTGCTCGCCGCGATCGCCTGGGTCGTGCTCGAGAAGCGCGGCGAATTCGGCTTCTGAGCCCGGGTCAGCCCCGCCCGCCGGGCCGCGCCATGACCAGCCGGTCCTCGCCGGGACCGAAGTAGTCCTTCTCCTCGGCGAGCGGCTCGAAACCCGTCGCCGCCAGCATCGCGCGCGACGCCGCGTTGCCGGGAGCCACCGTGGCCCGGATGCGGCGCGCGCCGGCCCGCTCGAGCGCCGCGCAGATCGCGGCCAGGAGGGCGCGGCCCAGGCCCTTGCCGCGCGCCTCGGCCGCCAGGGCCACCACCAGCACCCAGCCCTCACCGTCCCGGCCCAGGGCGCCGAGCGCGTGGCCGGCGAGCCGACCATCGTCCTCGGCGACCAGGAGAAGCTCCGGATCGAGATCGTGGAACTGGCGCAGGGAGAAGGCGGGGAAGGACTGGGCGAAGACCTCGCGATCGAGTCTGGCGATCGCGTCGATCTCGGCCCGGCGCGCGGGGCGTATGGTCATCGTGGGGCTCCACACGAGAAGACGCCCGACCGCGAGGCGACCGGGCGTCTTCATGGTCCCGTGGACCTTCTCGTCAGTTTCCGCCCGGTCCCGGCAGGATCGGGAACTTGAAGTAGGGCAGGCGCACGCCTTCGAAGGTGAACTGGTCGGCGCGGATGCCGGCGGGCGGCTCGAAGCCGACGTAGCCGCCGGCGGTGACGAAGTCGTCCTGTTCGACGCCGTCACCGGAGACGCCGTAGCCACCCACGAGCTGGCCGTTCTTGTAGAGCGGGGCCGAACCCGGGAAGAAGATGATGCCGCTCTGCAGGTTCAGGCTGGGGGCGGCGTTGGCCATGCGGTTGAACTGGTTGGGCTGGGCGTTCTGCGCCGCCAGGGCGAAGAGGGGACCCGGCTTGGTCCCGGCGCTGTCGATGCCGGGCGGGAAGAAGGGCTGGGTCAGGAAGGTCAGCGTGCGGGTCGTGATCGCGACGCCGAACTCGCCCGGACTGCCGGCGATGCCGGTGGGGATGCCGGCGGCGTTCAGCAGCGCGGCGTCCTGGGGCGCCATGTCCGGGTTGCCGCCCGGGAAGCTGGACAGGTAGGTGACGCAGCGGGCCTTGGTGATCGAGACGTCGTAGGAGAAGACCGGCGAGTCCTCCATGCGGTAGACGCCGAGGATCTCGCCGCGGAGGTTGGTCACCGCGAAGACCATCTTGGTGGCGCTGCCGTTGGGGACGCGGATCGCGGCGCGGGTGCCTTCCGCGTAGGCGATGCCCTGGTTGACGATGGTCTCCACCTCGAGCTGGGTCAGGTTGCCGAGCGGATCGGCGCGCGGACCGATGATCCAGCCCCAGGGCTGCTCGCCGCCGTTGCCCGGGGCCAGGAGGTAGCCGCCGTTCAGGAACGAACCGGCGCCCAGGCCCACCGGCCGCACCGGGTCCTGGGTGTAGGGCAGGAGCACGCCCACGAGATAGATCAGGCCCTGCGGCGGCACGATCTCGTAGGGGAAGAAGAAGTTCAGGTCCTCGTCGGCGGCCAGCTGGGCGCGCGGCGCGGCGAAGTTGGCGGCGCCCTTCTTGCTGCCGTCGAAGTTGATCCCGCCCAGGGCGCGGATGGTGACGAACTCGGCCAGCCCGTCGTCCGGATTGCCCATCGCGTCGGTGATGTAGCAGCCGAAGCCGCCGACCACGCGGGCGGGGAAGTCGACCGTCGTGAGCGGCGCCGGGTCACCCGCCTTGTAGATCGGGATGCCGCCGGCCAGGTAGGTGAGGCCGGTTCCGGGCTGGTTCACCAGGGTGGCGCCGGTGACGTCGACCCGGCCGGCCGGCGGGATGCGCATGTCGGCGAAGCCGTTGCTCGGGGTCGAGAAGCCCGGGGCGGTCAGGCCCGGGGCCAGGCCGCCGGCGGCGGCGACGTCGGGGTCGGCGAAGGGCGCGCCCCGGTTGGAGGAGAAGATCTGCCAGAGCGGTCCCTGGGCCGTCTGGGCGACGCCGACCGTGGTGTGCTGGGAGGCCAGCGAGGGGTCGAGCGTGAAGGCGTTGTTGGGGATCGGATTGCGAGTCAGGGCCCCGAAGACCGAGGGGAAGTGGAAGGTGCTGATGAACTCGAGCGTGCGCGAGGTGATCGGGCCCTGGCTCGAACTCATGAAGGCCCCGGTCCGCGCGATCGACAGGGCGATGTTGACGTCGTCCTCGGTCGGCGCCGGCTGGCGCGACCAGATCGCCAGGGGCCGACCGACCCGATCGACGACCGCCACGATCAGATTGGGCGAATCGGTCGCCTCCGCCGCGCGGCGGACCATGATGTCGACCTCCTGGGCGGTCATGGGCACCACCGTGGCGTAGGTCGGCAGGAAGATCTGGTCGCCCGAGGACCCGCCGCCGCCGCAGGAGGGCAGCCCGGCGCAGGCGAGCGCGGCGATCAAGACGAGGACCATGGAGCGCACGGAACGAACCGAGCTCATCGCGAAACTCCTGAGCGTGCGCAAGGCCACCGATCCGCGGGCGAAGGGCTGGCGATGCGAGATGCCATGGCAACGGCCACACTTCTGCGGTCGATAGGGTATCGAGTCGTGACCGTGAACGCGAGATGCCAGCCATCGGGCCGCCTTCGCTCGCGCAACCGTCGCCGCGACCATTCCCTCGTCAGCCGCATGCTATTCCCGGATGCCGGCAGCCCGGCAAACATGGGCGTCAAGATAGGAGAGCGCCCGGAGAGCGGCTACCCCGCGCGCACTTTTTTTCGCGCGCATCCCTTGACCCTCTCGATCGTTTCTGAGGAGATTCGCGGAGCCGTTGCAGAAGTCGGTTCGCGACTTCTCGTCGGAGGGAATCCAGGAAGAAGGGGTGTCTCGATGGCGATCAAAGAGCGCGCTGCCGCGCCGTTCGCTCTCGCTACCTTTGCCCTCGTCACCGTCGTCCTGCTCGCCAGCGCGCGAGCCGGCCAGGCGGCGACCATGGCGGGTGCGGAGCTGGCCTGCGGACTGCGAGCCTTCGCACCGCAGCAGGATGAGCAGGGCGAAGTGGAGAAGGCACGAGAGGAACTCGAGGCCAGCGTCCAGGAGGTGGAGGCCTTGCCCCACTTCGCCGAGATGCCCTCGCGCTGGTATCGCGATCCCTGGGCGCTCCTGCCGCCGCCGGCCTACGAGGTCAACGAGCCGGGCGACCAGTTCTGGGACCCGTACCGCCAGAACGTCCTGAAGGGTGACTTCCCGATCATCGGCGAGGACATCTTCCTCCGCCTCACCCTGACCGAGAAGCTCACCACCGAGTTCCGCAACGTGCCCACGCCCTCGGGCCTCACCGGGCCGGGCGCGGGCAACGCCAGCTTCTTCGGCGACGGTGACCAGTTCTTCTTCAGCTCGAAGACGGCGCTGAGCATCGACCTGTTCAAGGGCCAGGAGGCCTTCCGGCCGGTGAGCTGGCGCCTGCGGATCACCCCGGTCGTCGACGTGACCTACCTGGACGTCAACGAGCTCGGGGCGGTCAATCCGAACGTCGAGGACGGCACCGACCGGACCACCGGCGACATTGCCCTGCAGGAGGCGCTGCTGGAGATCCACCTCTTCGACCTCAACTCGCGGTTCGACTTCGTCTCCAGCGAGCTGGGCATCTTCGGCTTCCGCAGCGACTTCCGCGGCTTCATCTTCGACGACATCCAGGCCGGCGTCCGGCTGTTCGGCAACGCCGACGAGAACAAGTGGCAGTACAACGCGGTGTTCTTCAACATGCTCGAGAAGGACACCAACTCGGAGCTCAACCGCTTCGACTGGCGTGATCAGCAGGTCCTGATCCTGAACCTCTATCGCCAGGACTTCCTGGTCAAGGGTTACACCGCCCAGGTCTCCTTCCACTGGAACCACGACCAGCGCGACACCCACTTCAACCGCAACGACTTCCTCACCCGCCCGCAGCCCATCGGCCTGGCGCGGGAGAAGGAGGTGGACGCCTACTACCTGGGCTTCGCCGGTGAGGGCCACTTCGGCCGCTTCAACATCACCCACGCCTTCTACCAGGTCTTCGGCACCGAGGAGAACAACGCGATCGCGGCCCGCGACACCGACATCGACGCCCAGTTCTTCGCCATCGAGCTGAGCTACGACATCGACTGGGCGCGCATCCGCGCCTACTTCATGTACGCCTCGGGCGACGACGACCCGCGCGACGGCGACGCCGAGGGCTTCGACGCCATCGTCGACGCGCCGGCCTTCGCCGGCGGCGAGTTCAGCTTCTGGAATCGCCAGGAGATCCGTCTGCTCGGCATCGGCCTGATCCCCCGACTGAGCTTCCTGCCCGACCTGACCTCCTCGAAGTTCGAGGGCCAGGCCAACTTCGTCAATCCCGGCATCATGCTGGTGGGCGGCGCCTTCGATGCCGAGATCACTCCCGAGTGGCGGGCCCAGGTCGGCGTCAACTACATGCGCTTCATCGAGCCCGCGGTCTTCGAGACCTACCTCGAGACCGAGGACATCGACGAGGAGATCGGGCTCGAGGTCTTCCTCGGCACGACCTATCGGCCGCTCCTGACCAACAACATCATCATCAGCGCGGGCGCCTCCGCCTTCTTTCCTGGCGACGGCATGGAGAAGCTCTACCAGCAGTCGCAGACCCTGTATTCCTTCTTCCTCGACGTGACGATCACGTACTGAGCGGGGTGAAACGGTGAATTCTAGCGGAACGAAGCAGATCTGGCGGCGCGGCGCCTTCGCGTCGATGTGCCTCTCGGCCCTCGCGACCATCGTGATCGTGAGCTGCAGCCACAAGGAACTCGACCCCTGGACCGACCACCGGTCACCACCGAAGAACGTCCTGGTGACCGACGAGGGTCGGATCGATCTCGACGCGCAGACCGCGACCCAGGCGGCCACCCGCAGCCAGGGTTGCATCAAGTGCCATCCGGGCGTCGGTGATCCCCACGGCGAGAACCTGACCTCGATCTCCTGCGTCGACTGCCACGGCGGCAACGGCCTGGCCGAGACCATCGAGGAGGGCCATCCTAAGCCGGACCATCCCGAGAACTTCCCCAGCTCCGCCAACCCCGAGCGCAGCTACCTGAACTTCCTCAAGGAGAACTGGGACTGGGTCCGCTTCGTCAACCCCGGCGACCTGCGGGTCGCCGACGTCACCTGCTCGCCCTGCCACGACGACGAGGTCCTCAACGTCAAGAAGTCGGTGATGACCACGGCGGCGCACTTCTGGGGCGTGGCCGGCTACGCCAACGGCATCGTTTCGGCCAAGCGGTCGATCTTCGGCGAGAGCTACAGTCCGCAGGGCCGCAGCCAGATCGCCTTCACCCTGATCCGGACGCCGAACGGCGGCTGGCGCAAGCCGACCGACGACGAGGTCAAGGAGCACAGCATCTCGCCCCTGGTGGCGCCGCTGCCGCACTGGGAGATCACGCAGACCGGCAACATCTATCGCGTCTTCGAGCAGGGTAGCCGTCTCGGCGGTCCGGCGCTCGGCTTCAACGGCGCCCCGACCCCGCTGATCGGCGTCCCCGACAAGCTCGAGGACCCGGGCCGCCCGAACAACCGTCTTTCCGACCGCGGTCTGGGCACCCTGAACCGCGTCGACCTGCCGATCCTGAACGTGCAGAAGACGCGCCTCAACGACCCGCATCTCAGCTTCATGGGCACCAACGACCAGCCCGGCGACTACCGCTCCAGCGGTTGCACCGCCTGCCACGTCGTCTATGCCAACGACCGCGACCCCTTCCACTCCGGCCCCTACGCCAAGTTCGGCAACATGGGCAAGACGCGGCCCGACAACCCGGACGTCTCGATCAAGAAGGACGAGTCCGGACACCCGCTCAGCCACCAGTTCACGACCGCGATCCCGTCGTCGAACTGCATGGTCTGCCACATGCACCAGCCGAACTCCTTCGTGAACTCCTACTACGGTTTCACGATGTGGACCTACGAGACCGACGGCGCCGACTTCTGGCCCAAGAAGCAGAAGGAGCTCAGTCACGAGGAGTACGTCGAGGGCCTGATGAAGAACCCGGAGGGCGCGGCCGTCCGGGGCAAGTGGATCGACAACGAGTTCCTGAAGGACAGCGCCCCGAACGTCAACCCGCGGGCCAAGCACACCCAGTTCGCCGACTACCACGGCCACGGCTGGATGTTCCGTGGCGTGTTCAAGACCGATCGCAAGGGCAACCTGCTCGACGAGAAGGGCCAGGTCGTTCCCTATGACGATCCGATGAAGTTCCAGGGCTCGGTGCCGATCGAGGGCGACTCGAACCCCTACAACGCCAAGGCTCCCGATCATGCGCGCCGCGCCGTCCACCTCAAGGACATCCACGCCGAGCGCGGCATGCACTGCGTCGACTGCCACTTCCGCAACGACGCCCACGGCGACGGCAACATCTATCACGAGTACCAGGCCCAGGTGGAGATCCGCTGCGACGACTGCCACGGCAGCGCCACCGATTTCGCCACCCTGGAACCCTCGGGGCCGTCGTCGCAGGCGCCGGGGCACCAGAAGATCAATCTCGGCGACCTGCGCACCGCCTACGGCAAGCCGGTGATGGAGTGGCAGGGCCGCGACCTCTGGCAGAACTCGATGGTCACCGAGGGCCTGCGCTGGCGCGTGCCCCAGGTGAAGGACTCGGTGACCCCGGGCAACGAGCACTACAGCAAGAAGGCGGCCTACTACAAGACCATCCAGAAGGACAACCGCAGCTGGGGTTCGGTGCCGAGCGACCACTCGATGCTGGCCCACCAGCCCGACCGGATGGAGTGCTACGCCTGCCACACCTCCTGGGTGACCGCCTGCTTCGGCTGCCACCTGCCGCAGAAGGCCAACATGAAGACGCCGATGCGGCACTTCGAGCAGAACGAGCTGCGCAACTTCGCCTCCTACAATCCGCAGGTCGTGCGTGACGCCGAGTTCATGCTGGGCGTGGCCGGCGACGTCAAGAACAACGCCTTCGCGCCGGTGCGTTCGAGCTCGGCGGTGCTGATCTCCTCCGAGGACGCCCAGCGCCGGCGGATCTACGGCCAGATCCCGACCATCGCCGCCAACGGCATGTCGAGCCAGCTGTTCAACACGCACTTCCCGCATACCGTGCGGACGACGGAGACCCGTCAGTGCGGCGACTGCCACGTGTCCGAGAACGACGACAACAACGCCTGGCTCGCCCAGACCTATCTCCTCGGCACCCAGCAGGTCGGCTTCATGGGCTACAACTGCTGGATCGGCACCGGTGAGGGCGGCGTCGAGGCCGTGCGCGTCACCGAGTGGGAGGAGCCCCAGGCGGTGATCGGTTCGCCGCTCCAGGCGATGGCCTGGCCGGACCACTACGCCGAGCACGTCGCCGCCGGCGGCGTCCTGAAGAAGGCCGAACACCACGGCGGGACCGACACGCGCAGCGTCGAGCTCCGCGGCGAGTACCTCTACACGGCCCAGGGCCCCGGCGGCTTCCGCGTCTACGACGTGGCGCAGGTCGGCAACAAGGATTTCTCCGAGAAGATCGTCACCTCGCCGGTGTCGCCGCTCGGCCAGGACACCCAGGTGGACCTGCCCTGGGCGACCGCCGTGGCGCTGCCCTTCAACAACAACATCTCCATGTCCCGCCTCTACCGGCCGGAGAATCGCGAGCAGCGCTACGAGTACGACGGCCAGGCCCAGAACATGCACGAGGTCTACCGCTACGCCTTCGTGAGCGATCGCGTCGAGGGCCTGGCGGTGATCGACATCGACAAACTCACCGACGGCAACCCGCGCAACAACTTCATCGAGAAGGTGGCCTCCTTCAATCCGGGCGGCGTCCTGAACGGCGCCGAGCACCTCGAGATCGCCGGCACGACGGTCTATCTCTGCTGTGACTCGGGCTTGGTGGCGGTCAGCGTCGAGGACCCGCGGGCGCCGCGCCTGATCAAGGTGCTGCCCTGGCCCAAGGGCCTGAAGCCGCGCTTCGTCGACGTCCAGTTCCGCTACGCCTTCGTCTGCGACCAGGAAGGCGTCAAGGTGGTCGACATCACCCTGCCGGAGCAGATGCACCCGGTGGCCAAGGTCGAGATCGCCGACGCGCGCAGCATCTACGTGGCCAAGACCTACGGTTACGTCGGCGGTGGCGCCGAGGGCCTGGTGGTCGTCGACCTGGAGAAGCCGACCCAGCCGAAGATCCAGCAGGTCTGGAATGCCGACGGCGCGATCGACGACCTCTACCAGGTCAAGGTCGCGATGACCTACGACAGCGTCTACGGCTATCTGGCCGACGGCCGCAACGGCCTCCGCGTCGTCCAGCTGGTCGGTGCCGGCGACGGCCCGCGCAGCCCCTACGGCTTCTCGCCCCCGCCGCTGCCGGTCCTGGTGGCGACCTATCCCACCGGCGAGCCTTGCGTCGCGGTGGGCAAGGCCCTCGATCGCGATCGCGCGGTCGACGAGAGCGGCAACCAGGTGACCCTCTTCGGGCGCATCGGCGGCCGGCCGATGAATGCCCAGGAGATGCGTCGGCTCTACCTGAAGAACGGTCAGGTCTATCGCGTGCGCAACGATCCGCCGGACGACGCCGGCATGAGCCGCGCCGGCGGCGCCAGCGCCGAGCTCCCCGAGAAGGGGAACTGATCGGATCGTGACCGGATGATCGAGATGGGGGAGCCGCGGGCGAGAGTCCGCGGCTCCTTCCACGTCCGGCCTGTCCATCTCCTCGGGTCGGCGGTAGCCTGATCGCGGCGCTCCCGCGGGTCGGTCGAGCGAATCGGGCCCGGACCCGGGAGGCGCGAGGAGGGAACATGCCACGAACGCAACGGAGCGGCGGCTGCTGGGCCTCGGTCCTGATCCTGCTGGCCATCCTGGGGTCGAGAGTGCCGGCCCAGGTCGAGCTGCTCCGGACCCTGCCGTCGATCGACGGCATCGGCCGCCAGCTCGCGCGCCTCGGCGACCTCGACGGCGACGGTGTGGCCGAGCTCGTGGTGGGAGCGCCGAACGGCAATCCGGATGCGAGCGGCCTCGGCACCGGCGAGGTCGCGATCTACTCGGGAGCGAGCGGCGTCAAGCTGGCGATCTTCCACGCCGGTCTGCCGGGCAGCCGCTTCGGCGCCGCGCTGGCCTCGGCGGGCGATCTGAATGGCGACGGCTTCGACGACCTCATGGTCGGCGCGCCGGACGATTCGCTGGTCGCCCCCGGTGGCGCCATCCGGGGCGGCAGCCTGCGCCTCTACCTGGGACGGTCCTTCGCGCTGGTGCCGGGCGCCGGCCAGGCGAACGGTCCCGACGCGCGTTTCGAGCTCGACGGCCGCGACACCGGGACCTTGCCCGGTCCCTTCACCGCCAGCCTCTGGCCGGGCGAGCACTTCCAGCTCCGGTTCGAGGGCGCGCCCCAGGCCTTCTACGAGGTCTACGGCTCGCTCACCCTCAACCCGCGGGGCTTCGTCGTGCCCGGTTTCGGCAGCTTCGATCTCGGCACCGCTCCATCGTTCAGCGACGTCTGGGTGGCGCTCCCCGGCTTCAGCAGCGCCTTCCCGCTCTACCAGCTCGACGGGTCCGGCCGGGCGAGCCTCGACTATTACCTCCCGACCGGCTGGCCGGTCGGCCCGATCTGCCATCTCCAGGCCCTGATCCAGAACCAGACGCCCTGGATCGGGGGCGTCTGGGGGAGCCTCAGCGCGGCGCAGAGCCTGGTCGTCCGTTGACTCCTTCGCCTGGGGCGCGACCGCGGCGGGGGAGGCGACTTTCCAAAGGACCGCCTCCGCGCGCGCGGACCTCGGCGGGAGCCCGCGTGGCGGGGGCAAGTCGTCCCTTCTCATGGGTTTACAAATGAGACGCGACGGGGTATTCAGGACGCATCCCGCGAGTCGCTGATCTCCCCGCCATCGAGTCGATGGCCCGATGGAGGACCCGGCCTCGCGAATCGACCCCGCTCCGAGGAGAAACCGCGTCCATGGCGGATCTGGCATTTCGCATCACCCAGCCCGGCAAGCCGGTCGCCGAGGTCCCGATCGCCGTCGGCGTCAGCATCGGTCGGCGGCCCGAGAACAGCATCGTGCTCGAGGACGGCAAGGCCTCGGGTCGGCACGCCCACGTGGTCCAGAAGGAAGGCCAGCTGGTCATCGAGGACCTGGGCAGCTCGAACCACACCCACATCCTCGGCGGCTCCACGCTGCAGGGCGGCGAGAGTCATCCCCTGACCCTCGGCACCGCCTTCCAGATCGGCGAGACCAAGTTCGTGGTGGTGGCCGCCGCCGGGGCCGATGGTGGTGGTGACGACCGGACGATCGCGGCCCAGATGCTCAGCCCCTCGGCCGGCGCCGGCGGCGCCGCCGGCGGTCTCGCCGTCCTGGCCGCCTTCAAGGCGGCCAGGCCCCGCATCGTCCTGGCCAACGAGGCGATCCGGGCCATCCACGACATGGACAAGATCCAGTTCGTCATCGGCCGCAAGGGCGACGCCACGAACCTGGCGATCGAGCACCAGGCCGTCTCGGCCTGCCATGCCACGATCTCCTTCGAGGACCGGCGCTTCTACATCGAGGACATGGGCTCGAGCAACGGCACCTTCCTCGGCGGCGACCGCCTGCCCGCGAACCAGCGGGTGGAGCTGAAGCCGGAGACCCAGCTCCGCTTCGGCTCGATCGACGCCCTGTTCGTGATCGATTCCAGCGCCGAGGGCCAGGCCGCCGACGAGCGCCGCTATCGCAATGCGATCGAGGTGCTGGTGGCCGAGGGCGATCTCCCCGCCTCGCAGCGGGACGAGGTCGTGCGCGAGGCGAAGACCGAGAATCGCCACCCGGGCGAGATCCTGCTCCGTCGCGGCCTGATCTCGGTCGACGCCTGGATCAAGGCCTGGCGGAAGGCCGAGTTCCACGTCGCCCGCGGCGCCGGCGAGAGCTCGGGCGGTGGTGGCTCGTCCAGGTATCTCATGGCGATCATCGCGCTCCTGCTCCTGGTCGTGCTCCTCCTGGCCCTGAAGCAGTTCGACATCATCCAGTTCTGAACCGAGGTTCCGAGCATGCTGCGCCCCTGGCACTGGACTTTCAGCCTCATGAGCGTGTTGCTTCCGGGACTCATCCTCCTGGGCGGCGTCGACGACCGGGGCGGCCCGCGCCGCGAGACCTTCGCGCCGGCGAAGCTCGAGGTCTTTCCCCACGATCGTCACGTCAGCAGCCGTTGGATGCGTCGGGGCACGGCCGAAGAAGCCCGTGATTGCCGTGGCTGCCACGACTACGACCCGGCCGACGGCATCGTCGCCGTCTCCGACACCTGCGTCCGCTGCCACTACGACTTCCCCGATGGCCGGAAGAGCCTCGTCGTCCAGGGCCAGTACGACGACCGCGATGACCCCGACGCCACCTTCCAGCACTTCGATCACCTGAACCTGGACTGCCGCGACTGCCACCAGCCCCCGGGCGATCTGCCGCCGGCGGTGCCGCGCGGCATGTACATGCCCGACGGCATCGGTCTCTGCGTGCGCTGCCACGACCCGAAGAGCGGCAAGGCGGAACCGAACGCGGTGGCGGCCAAGGGTCAGGCCGGCTTCCAGAAGAAGATCAACGCCGCCCCGCGGATGCAGCGCAACGCCGACGCGGTCTTCCTGCACAGCCAGCACCTGGCGCCCGGCGACCTGAACGATCCGGCCCGCTGCGCGACCTGTCACAAGAGCATGGTCCGCGCCGCCGCCGATCTCCGGACCGAGCTGTTCGAGACCGCCGCCTGCGGTGACTGCCATCAGGACCAGGCCGGCCAGGCCCTGCCCTTCGGCTTCGGCGCCGGGCCACGCAACTTCGTCAGCCTCTCGGACCGCAGCTTCCATCACGCCGATCACCTGACTCCCGAGGCGCTGAAGAAGAGCAAGGCGCTCGGCGACCGCTCCTGCCTCGCCTGCCATCAGGAGCTGAAGGAGGAGGGCCGCGGCGTCAGCGACTATCCGCTGCGCTGGCGTCCCGAACAGGTCTACGAGGCCTGCGCCACCTGCCACCAGGAGGCCGGTCTGACCCGCGAGGGCCGGCCGGTGGCCTGGAAGGTCACCGATCACGGCGACGTCGCCGACAAGAACGACTGCGGCGCCTGCCATCTCCTCGGCGTCGCCGCGCCGCTGAAGACCGCGCGGGCGATGCGCGAGTCGGGGCGCAGCCATCCCGTCGTCTTCGACCTGAAGATGCAGAAGCACCCGCACATCATCGGCGCCGGCAAGAAACCGGACGATTGCGCGGGCTGCCACATCTCGCGCATGGAGATCGCGCCCTCGCGCATCGTCCGGCGCGCCTTCGACCACGCCAGCCACCTGGCCGCCGAACCCTCCCTGACCGCCTGCCTCGACTGCCACAAGCTCGAGACCGGCAGGAAGGGACAGTTCATGGAGCGGGCCGGCGCCGGCGGTCGGACCCTGTCCTACGACGAGGGGCTCTGCGCCTCCTGCCACCTCGGCGTCGAGAAGGTCGCGCCGAGCCAATGGCGCGAGACCGAAGAGCGCATCCTCCGCTTCGATCATGCCGACCACGTTCGCCCCGGCGACCCGAAGGGCCTCGACTGCGGCAAGTGCCACGTCCCGGCCGAACGCGACGGCGGCGACTTCGCCTACCGCGAGGGCACGACGGACTGCAGCGCCTGCCATGACCACGGCAAGCACCCGGAGACCACGGGCAAGAAGGACCGCGCCTACGTCGACGGCTGCGCCGCCTGCCACGAGAAGCACGAGCCCGGCCTGCCGCCGGTCGACGTCGACCTCAGCTGCTCGCGGCTCGACCTGACCAGCATCGACGCGGCGCAGCATCACCCCTTGCCCCGAGACCAGGCCTGCTCGAAGTGCCACCTGCCGGCGACCACGACCGACACGATGCACGAGCGCTCGAGCCAGCTCCTGCAGTCGGCCCGCAACGGCTACGACGAGGCCGCGAAGTTCCACAAGATCGCCGAGGACGGCGGCTTCGCGACCCCCGGCTACTGCTGGTCCTGCCACTTCCACAACCCGGGCAACGCCGGCAAGGACGCCACCCAGGCGGTGATCGGCGGCAAGGTGGTGCCGATCGGCAACCAGGGCTACGCCAATCACAACCGGGTCGACCAGATCCGCGCGGCCCTGGGCAAGGAACTGAAGGGCTATCCGGGGCTGCAGAAATGAACTCGAGCCTCCTTCGATCCGGTCACGGCCTGATCGCCCTGGCGATCTGCGTGGCCTGCTACGCCTGGCTCCTCGTGCTCGGCGCCAGCATGGGCACGCGCGGCGGCTCCAACGTCGACTACGTGATCTGGTCGGGCTGGATCGCCACCGCGCTGATGGTCGTGGCGATGCTCTATTGCGTCCGCAAGTACATGCACAAGCTCCGCTACTCGCCGGAGCTGAAGCTCAAGGTGCCGGTGCGCTCGCTGGAGGCGGCGGATGCCGGCCTGAACGAGCTGCGCCGCCGCATCCTGCGCGGCGACTACAAGAGTCGCGGCGAGATCGAGAAGGCCGCCCGCCGCGTCCTCCAGGACGAGGGCGTCCACAAGGTCGTGGAGGCCGCGGTCCGCGAGGGTGACGTGGCGGCCGGCGAGGCCGGCTTCGTGATCGAGACCCGACCGCCGGAGAAGTGGGGCCGGATGTCGAAGTGGCTCCACGCCCACGCCTACTACGGTCTGGCCTCGGGCGTGATCGTGGTCTTCCACGGCGGCTTCGCCCTGACCCATCCGATGGGCATCCTGCTCAACCTGCTCACCGCCCTGGTGATCGTCACCGGCATCGTCGGCCTGGCGCTCTTCGCCTGGGGCCCGGCCTGGATGACCCGCCACGAGAAGGACCTCAACTTCGAGGAGAGCTTCGTCATCGACGGCAGCCTGCGCGACAAGATCGCCGCGCTGCTGCGGGAGCTGCGCGAGAGCCTCGCCGGCGAGCGCGAGATGCTCGGCGCCCTGGAGGCCGGAGTCGGCAACTACCAGAAGGCGGCGGGCATGTTCGCCGGCTGGATCGATCGCAAGCGCCGGGCGCTGGTGGCCGCCGATCGCGTGGTCGCGAGCGTCGGCGGCGAGGCCGGTCCGGACCGGGCGGCGCTGGCCGATCTCGAGGTCGAGCCGGGCCTGGTCGCCGAGCTCGAGGCGGCCATCACCGCCAACGCCGAGGACGCCAAGAAGGGCGCCGCCGCGGCCAAGAAGGCCCGTGACGACTTCGCCAAGCGCTGCGACAAGGTGCAGGACTGCGTGGTCCTCCTCGGCCAGCGCGCCGCCGCCGGACGCGGCCTCAAGAAGCTGAACCGCATCAAGTTCGTGATGAACGTCTGGCGAGCCCTGCACATCCCGGCCTCGCTGGCGCTCATGGGCCTCATCGTCCTCCACATCGTCTCGATTCTCTGGTACTGAGCCATGAGCGAAGAATTCGACGTTCTCGGACTGATCCAGTCGCTGCCGCTCTTCGCCAAGGTGAAGGCCGGCGCGATGAAGAAGATGTACGTCGAGCCCGGCAAGGAGAAGAAGGACGAGTCGCCGGGCCTGCAGGAGAAGCACGTCCGCTTCCAGGTCGCCAATCCCGGTGAGGTCATCGTCCGTCAGGGCGAGTTCGACACCGAGTTCTACATCGTCATCGAAGGCATCGCGAGCGCCTACCGCACCGAGAGCGACGGCCGCAGCCAGCTCGTGGCCACCTACGGCAACGGCGACTTCTTCGGCGAGATGTCGGCGATCTCGCATCAGGCCCGTTCCGCCACGGTCAAGGCCGACGCGCCCACGACCCTGATGCGCCTGGACGTGACCCTCTTCCAGCAGCTCTTCGAGGACAAGGCCTCGAGTTTCGCCGAGATCATCGACGGGCGCTATCGCGAGCGCGCGCTGGCCTTCCACCTGATGACCGCGCCCATCTTCAAGACGACCTCGAAGGAGAAGCTCGACCTGGTCGCCCGCGGCGCCGAGCTGGTCTCCTTCGAGAAGGATCAGGTCATCACGACGGAAGGGGCGGAGGCCGACGCCGTCTACCTGGTGCGTTGCGGCATCGTCAAGCGCAGCCGCATCAACGCCGTCGGCATCGAGAGCGTCCACGACTACCTCTGCGACAACAGCTCCTTCGGCGAGCAGGCGGTCCTCGACTCGGCGGACGACCGCAAGTGGCGTTACACCGGCACGGCGATGAGTCACGTCGACCTGGTCAAGGTGCCTTGCGACCTCTTCCGCAAGGTCTTCGCCGACGACCAGTCGAAGACCCGTCTGCACCGGCAGGTGAACCTCCTCCTGGCCGAGGAGGAGGGGGTCAAGACGGCGCTCTCCGACGACGACAACTTCGAGCTCCTGGTCGCCAACGAGACCGTGAAGGGCACCGAGGCCCTGGTCATCGACCTGAAACGCTGCACCCGCTGCAACGCCTGCGTGGAGAGCTGCGTCGCCGTGCACGAGGACAAGGTGCCGCGACTCTCGAAGCGCGGCATCCGCGACGGCGACCTGATGCTCTCGTCGGCCTGCTACAACTGCAAGATCCCCGAGTGCATGCTCTCCTGCAAGTTCGGCGCGATCCGGCGCGACAAGGACGGGCAGATCCACATCATCGTCGACAACTGCAGCGGCTGCTCGAAGTGCGAGTCGGGCTGTCCCTACGGCGTGATCAGGATGGCGCACATCCTGACTCCCGAGGAGCGCCGGGCCCAGGAAGGGTCGATCTGGGACAGCATTCCGCTGCTCAACAAGATCTACAAGAAGAAGGCGCCGCCACCGCCGGCCGACGACGGTGGCAAGAAGATGCCGAAGGCGATCAAGTGCGACCTCTGCGCCGGCCTGCCCTTCGAGGCCTGCGTCTACAACTGTCCCTGCAGCGCGATCTCGCGCCAGAATCCCGAGGCCCTGAAGGGGATCGGCACCATCAAGGTGTCCTGAGAGGAACCGGACGATGGCGAAGTTCGTCTACAAGGTTGGCAAGGAAGAGGTGGTGCGCGAGGGTGATCGCGTCTCGATCGGCACCCGCTCCACCTGCTCCTTCACGCTCGACGATCCGCTGGCCGCCGACCTGCACTGCGACATCGTGCTGCGCGGCCAGGAGTTCGTGATCATCGATCGCGAGACCTCCCTCGGTACCTACGTCAACGGCCTCGCGGTCGAGGCGCCGCGGACCCTGGCCGATGGCGACGAGATCGTCATCGCCGTGTCGCGGATCAAGGTGAAGCTGGCCGGCGATACCCTCGAACTCGCCGTCGACCGCAGCCGGTTCTACTACGACGACAAGGCGGACGCGCTCGATCTGTCCCGGCGCGAGGTGAGCTTCGGCCGCTTCCGTCCGGTGAGCGCCGGCAACTGGCTGGTCGTCTTCGCGATGCTGGCGCTCCTGCCGCTCAGCTACTGCGGCCCCACCAGCGAGAAGCTGGTCGAGCCGGGGCCGTCCTGGCACTACTCGCGGCCCGAATTCGCCACCCGCCTGGCCGAGCTGAACGCGCAGCACGGCGCCGACCGCGAGGGCTGCAACGCCTGTCACGCGCCCTTCGACCGCAATCTCGACGTGAAGTGCATGGACTGCCATGCCGGCGACCTCCAGAAGGAGGCCCAGCATCCCTTCTACGACTCGGCCGCGGACTGGGAGCGCGGCTGCAACCACTGCCACGTCGATCACCGCGGCGACGCCGACCAGGTCTGGATCGCCCGCCACGCCGAGGACAGCTGCGGCGACTGCCACGAGGCCGACCGGAAGATCGAGAAGAATCGTCCCTTCGCGCTGGCCGCCGTGCAGGTCGGCATCGGCTACGACACCTTCTCCCACAAGATCCACCACGGCAAGAAGCTCGACGAGGCCGGCCGCGAGCTGTCCTGCGACGACTGCCACGAGCCGGCTCCGACCGGAGCGGTCGCCCTCCTGCAGGGTGATCGGCCGCGCGACTTCCGCCGGGTCGACTATCAGAAGTGCCTCCAGTGCCACGGCAAGACGGCACCGGAGAAGCGCGCGCTCGAGCCGACCTGGCACGGCACCACGGCCGCCGCCGGTGAGACCGAGGGGCAGAAGTGCCTGCAGTGCCACGTCGAGGCCAAGAAGGAAGCGCTGCGGACGATCGCCGACTTCGACGCCGAACGGCGCTACACCACGGTCACCCGGTCGCACGACGCGCAGGTGGAGAAGGCGCATCAGACCGCCGACGGCCGCAGCTGCGCCTCCTGCCACCGGAACGGCACCGAGATGAAGGGCGGGCGCGAGCTGGCGACGGCGCGCTTCGGTCATGGCGTCCACGTGCTCGACCCCTGGGCCGAGGAACCGGCAAGCCAGCTCCGGTTCTCGGGCAACGCGGACCGGCCCGGTAAGGGCGAGTGCGTCCATTGCCACCAGGCCACGGCGCGATCGGCCAGTCTGGCCACCGAGCGTGCCCAGGAGTACGCCACCCAGAGCTGCCAGAGCTGCCACACCAGCGCGGCTCCGCGCGAGGACGTGCGCACGCGCCCGGCGCCGGACCGACCCGACTTCCCCCACGATCGCCACCTGAAGGTGGAGGGTGGCTGCTACGCCTGTCACGTCTTCCCCCGCGGCGACGTGGCGATGATGCCGGAGACGCCCCTCGACGTGCGCTCCTGCGTGAAGTGCCACAAGGAGCACGACTCGATCGCCGGCGGCGACTGCGACGCCTGCCACAAGAAGGGCGACCCGTCCCTGAAGGGCGAGCTGCGGATGGTGACGCGGACGCCGGACGCGAACTACGATCACCTGAGCCCGGGCCATCGTCCCTGGACCGAGGCCGGTCGCTGCGTGGATTGCCACGGCGCCGAGGTCTGGGAGGCCGAGACCATCGGCGTGATCAGCAGCCCGGGCGAGACCGCGCCGGTCTGCCGGCAGTGCCACGTCGAGGAGAAGGCCCGCTTCCACTGGCGCTGAGGGGATCGCCGTGGGCGCGGACGGCGGGTCGAAGGGTCGGGGACTCGCCACTGCCGGTTGGAGCGGGTAGAGTCCTGCTGATGCGAGTTCGGGCCAGCCTGATCGTCGTCCTGCTCCTGCTCGGTGGTCCCTGCCTGCGGCCACTCGCCGCCGCCGGTCCGCCGGCGGGGCAGCAGGAGGAAGAGAGCGCCCGGGGCGACGACCGCCAGGACCTGACCGAGGCCCGCGACCGGCTGGTGAAGAGCGGCGACTACGTCACCCAGCTCCCCGACAAGCCCTTCTCGCCGGGGAAGGGTGTCCAACGACGGGGGAGCGTCGATCTCGGCCCGATCCTCGAGTTCCTCGGCAAGCTTCTGCTCGCCGTCGCCGTCCTGGTCATCATCGGGCTCGTCGTCACCAATCTCGCCGATCGCCGACGCCGACGGCGGCGGCAGGCCGAGGCGGCGAGCGCGTCGGCGACCCTCAAGAGCGTGGATCTCAGGGTCGACATGGCGGAGGTCGAATCCCTGGCCGCCGCCGGTCGCTACAGCGAGGCCATCCACCTCCTGCTCCTGCGCACCATCGGTGAGCTCGTCCGCCTGGCCCGGGTGGAGATCCGCCGGGCCTGGACCAGCCGCGAGATCGCCGGGCGGATTCCGCTCGAGGACGAACCGCGCGCCGATCTGCACGACCTGGTCCATCGAGCCGAGCTCGGCCACTTCGCCGAGCGCCCGTCCGAGCCGCAGGACTACGCCGCGGCCCGGGCGGCCTTCGATCGTCTGGTCGACCGGCTTCGGGGAGCGCGAGCATGAGGGCCCTGCTCGCTCGTCTCCGCGGCCGCTCCTACGTCTGGCTCGGCGTCCTGCTGATCGCGCTGCCCTTCGTGCTCTTCCTGATCCTGCCCCAGATCACCGAGCCGGCCCCGAGCGAGCGGGTCGAGAGCGACAGCTTCTCCAAGGGCGCCCTCGGCCACGCGCTCCTCTACGACGCGCTCGAGGAGTCGGGCTGGAAGGTGGAACGCCTGCGTCAGACGCCGCGCCGGAACCGGGCGCGCGGCGAGGTGGTGGTCATCGCGGAGCCGCAATGGCTCACCGAGGAGAGCGCGGAGGAGATCCTGGCCGACCTCTCGATCGGCGACTGCGCGGCCGTCCTCGTCCTGCCGAAGCGCCGGCCCGTCCTCTACCAGAATGGCGAGCTGCTGCAGACGGAGATCATCCCCGAATCCGAGGTCGGGCAGATCATGCATGCCTTCGCCGCCGACCTGGAACTCCGGCGTCCGGAGACGGTCGACCCCGGCGAGGACTACTGGACCGCGCTGCCGGTCATCGGGGCGGTGCCCCGGATAAGGGACCTCCAGCTGGTCTCCGGGCCGAACCTCTTTCCCCTGGTGGAATGCCGCGACGGCATCCTGGTGGGCGTCTACTCCCACTGGGGCAGCGACATCCTGGTCATCTCGGACCCCGACCTGATCGCCAATCACGGGCTCGGCTCGGTCGACGCCCATGTGCTCCTGGCGACCTGGGTCTTCCGGCGCATGGCGCTCGGACGCACGACGATCTACTTCGACGAGGTCGTCCACGGCCACGACTACGAGAACGGCTTCTGGCGGCGCATGATGCAGTACCCGCTGGTCCTGGTCCTGCTCCACGGCATCCTCGTCATGGCGGTCCTGGTCTGGGCCGCCGCCCGGGCCTTCGGACCACGGTTGCCGCAGCCGCCGGCGGTGCCCCCCGGCAAGGCCTTCCTGGTCGATCACGTCGCCAGCATCATCCGCCTGGGCCGCCATGACGATTACCTGGTCCTGCGTTACCTCGACGAGAGCCTGCGCGAGGTCGCGGGCCGCGTCCACGTCGAGAGCGGACCGCTGAAACAGATCGAAGAGCGCCTGGCCGCGCGGTCACGTGCCCGCCAGCTCGACTTCGACCCCAAGAAGTGGCGTGAGGCCGCGCGTCGAGGCAAGAAGAGCGCGGTCGACACGGCGCTCGAGATACACCGCTGGAAGGAGGAGATGATTCATGGATCTCGATTCGATCCGCGAACGCGCCGCGGCCGTTCGTGACCAGTGCGCGAAGGTCGTGGTGGGGCAGAAGGTGGTCTTCGACCTGCTCCTGACCGCGTTGCTGGCCGAAGGTCATGTCCTGCTCGAAGGCGTGCCGGGAACCGCCAAGACGCTGATCGCGCGCAGCTTCGCGGCCTCGCTGGGGCTCAAGTTCAACCGCATCCAGTTCACGCCCGACCTGATGCCCGGTGACGTCACCGGCACCAACCTCTACGACTTCGAGAACAACCGCTTCCATCTCCGCAAGGGGCCGGTCTTCACCGAGATCCTCCTCGCCGACGAGATCAACCGCACCGCGCCGAAGACCCAGTCCGCCCTGCTCCAGGCGATGCAGGAGCGGAGCGTGAGCCTGGACGGCGAGCACCATCGCCTGAGCCCGGCCTTCATGGTGGTGGCGACCCAGAACCCGATCGAGCAGGAGGGCACCTACCCCCTGCCCGAGGCCCAGCTCGATCGCTTCCTCTTCAAGGTCGAGCTCGATTATCCGAGCCGTCCCGAGGAGCGGCGCCTCGTCCTCCTGCACGGCATCAGCGGCTCCAGCCGCGGGCCGGAGACGATGGGGGTCGAGGTGGCGCTGGATCGCGAGTTCCTGCTCGCCGCGCGCCAGGCCGTCGCCACGATCACCATCCGCGAGGAGATCGTCGACTACGTCGTCGATCTCGTCCGGGCCACCCGCGAGCATCCGTCGTTGTTCTGCGGCGCCTCGCCGCGGGCCGCCACCAACCTGATCGCGGCCCTGAGGGCGCGTGCCGTCCTCGACGGTCGCGACTACGTGATCCCCGACGACCTCAAGCAGCTCGCGCGCGCCACCCTCGCCCATCGCGTGGTCCTCGCTCCGGGCGCCGAGATCGAGGGCACCACCGCGGCGCTGGTGGTCGAGCAGATCCTCGAACAGGTGGCCGCGCCGCGATGATCCGGCCGACGCGAGTCTTCGTCTTCCTGGTCCTGGCCTCGGCCCTGACCGCCTTCGGCCCGCTCCTCTACGGTGGGGTCGCGCTGAAGGTCTGGATGGCGACCCTCGCCGCCCTGGCGCTGCTCTTCGCCGTCGACATCCTGGCCGCCGCGCGGCCGGGCGGCCTGACCGTGACCGCCGAACTCCGGCCCGAGCTCTACGTGGGCGACGAGGAGCCGCTCCGCATCCGGTTCCAGGCCGGCCGCGGCCTCGTCCGCGATCTCGAGCTGGTGGTCGAGACCAGCGAGGAGTTCGAATCGCCGCCCGGCCGCGAACTCGGCAATCCCGGCGCCGACGGGCTCGAGGTCGAGGTCCTGCTCCGGCCGCGGCGACGAGGCAGCGCGCGGATCTCCTTCCTCCACTGGCGCTGGTGCGGCCCCCTGCGCCTGGCCGAGCGTCGTCTGCTCCACGACCCGGGACTCAGGGTCGGGGTCGTTCCCAACCTGCGCGCCGTGCGCGAGATGGCCCTCACCTTCGCCACCCGTCCCGAATTCCTCGCCGGCCTGAAGTCCGACCGTATCCTCGGCGACGGCTCCGAGTTCGACCGTCTGCGCGACTTCGTCCCCGGCATGGACACCCGCGCGATCGACTGGAAGGCCTCGGCCCGGCATCGCCGCCTGATGGCGCGCCAGTATCGCGCCGAGCGCAATCATCTCGTCGTCATGTCGATCGACACCGGCCGGTTGATGGCGGAGCCGCTCGCCGGCCTGAGCCGGCTCGATCACGCGGTGAACGCCTCGCTGCTCCTGTCCTGGAGCTGCCTCAAGACCGGCGATCGGGTCGCCCTGCACGCCTTCGACGAGCGGACCCGCAAGTACCTCGAGGCGGAGGGCGGCGTCCGCGCCCTGCCGCGCATCCGGCAGGCGACCAGCGACCTCGCCTACGGCAGTCGGGAGACCAACTACACCCTCGGCATCACCGAGCTCTCGCTCCGGTTGCGCCGGCGGGCGCTGGTGGTGGTCTTCACCGAGTTCGCCGACAGCATCACCGCCGAGATCATGGTGGAGAATCTGACCCGGCTGGCGCGCCGGCACCTCGTCCTCTTCGTCACCCTGCGCGACCGCTTCCTCGACGAGACCACCAACGCCAGTCCGCGCGACCTCGACGGCGTCGGCCGCGCCGTGGTCACCCACGAACTCGCGCGCGAACGACGCCTGGTCCAGGAACGGCTCCGGCGGGTCGGCGTCCATTGTCTCGACGTCCTGCCGGAGGAGCTGTCGGCCCAGCTGGTGCAGACCTACCTGGACATGAAGAACCGGGAGCTGCTCTGATGGCGGAGTTCAAGCTCAAGAGCCTGCAGTTCCGCCGCGAGCGCGAGAAGGGCTGGCGCGACTTCGAGAAGCTGGTGGAGGCGGCCGAGCGGGGCGGGCTCGGCGCCCTCACGCCGCACGAGCTGGCCCGCCTGCCGACGCTCTATCGCGCCAGCCTCTCGGCCCTCAGCGTGGCCCGGTCGATCTCGCTCGATCGCGACCTCGAGTCCTATCTCGAGGCCCTCTGCGGCCGGGCCTACCTGATCATGTACCGGCCCCGGCGCAACTTCCTCCAGGCCGCTCGGCACTTCCTCCTCGCCGGTTTCCCCCGGGCCCTGCGCGAGATCTGGCGGGCCCTCCTGGTCTCGACCCTGATCTTCGCCCTCGGGGTCGGCGTCGGCTACCTGGAGACCCGGCGCGACCCCGAACGCTACTTCGACTTCATGGACCGCGGTCTGGCCCAGGGCCGTGGCCCGGAATCGACTCGCGAGGAGCTACGGAAGGTCCTCTACAACGAGAAGGAGGACGGGGAGGGCGCGGAGGATGACGACTCCGGGCTCCTGTTGTTCGCGGCCTATCTCTTCCGCCACAACGCCTCGATCGGCCTCGCCGCCTTCGCCCTCGGTGGCCTGGCCGGACTGCCCGTGTTCTTCCTGATCTTCAACAACGGCAGCACCCTGGGCGCCTTCGTCGCCCTCCACCAGGAGAAGGACCTGCTCTTCGAGCTGATGGGCTGGCTCCTGCCCCATGGGGTCACCGAGATCTTCGCGATCCTCCTCTGCGGCGCGGCCGGCCTGCACATGGCCCATGCCATCCTCTTCCCGGGCCGCCGGCGTCGTAGCGACGCGCTGCGGGAGGCCGGTCGCCGCGGCGGTGCCCTGGCGATGGGTTCGGTCCTCCTGTTCGTGATCGCCGGCCTGATCGAGGGCATCTTCCGCCAGCGGGTCCAGAGCGATCTCGTCCGCTATCTCGTGGCCGGGACCTCGGCCCTGTTCTGGCTCGGCTACTTCCTGTTGGCGGGACGGAGCGAGCGATGAGCCCGGAACGGAAGTCCTTCGACCGCCGGCGCGTCTTCGGCGATGAGAGCCGCATGACCGAGCTCCGGACCCCCGAGGGCGTCGGTCTTCACTTCCGGATCGCCACCATGAGCTCGCGGATGGGAGCCTTCACCATCGACCTGGCGCTCATCGTGGTCGTCAACCTGCTGCTCCTCATCGGTCTCGCCATGACCTTGGATCTGCTAGGGTTCGCCCTGTTCATGGTCCTCTGGTTCCTGAGCGTCAACTTCTACTTCCCCTTCTGCGAGTACCGCTGGGGCGCCACCCTCGGCAAGCGGGTCCTCGGCGTCCGGGTGATCGATCGCCGCGGCGCGCCGCTCTCGCTGGAGGCCATCCTGGCCCGCAACTTCCTCCGCGATCTGGAGTTCTGGGTCCCGTTCCTGGTCTTGTGCACGGGCGGGCAGATCTTCGCCGACAGCCCTTCGCCCGGTTACTTCCTGCTCGCGCTCCTCTGGCTCTTCGCCATGCTCGTCTTCCCCGCCTTCAGCAGGAGGCGTCTGCGCCTGGGTGACTATGCGGGCGGCACCATGGTGGTGGAGGCGCCGCGGCCGCAGCTCTCGAAGGATCTGGCCCAGAAGCGGACCGACGAGGAGATCCACTTCACGGCCGAGCAGCTCGCCCTCTACGGCAAGCTGGAGCTCCAGGTGCTCGAGGACCTCCTCCGGCGTCCCTACCACGAGGTCAAGCCGATGATGGGCAAGGTGGCCCGCCGGATCCGCAAGCGCATCGCCTGGTCGAGCGAGGGCCGGAAGGTGTCGCCACGCGCCTTCCTGGAGGCCTTCTACCAGGCTCAGCGCGAGGAGCTCGAGCGCCTGATGGTGCTGGGCAAGGGGCGCGAGGAAAGGGAGCGCCGTCCGGCCCGCGAGCGCCCCGGCACGGACGACGGAAATCGCCCAGCCGACCGGACTTGAGGCGACGGGGTCGGGTGAATCCCGCCCGCTGCCCTGGCGCTTTTCGCGAATCCTCTCTTTGCCTTGCAGGGGGCCGCTCGTGATTGCCGATGAACGGGAGGGCTCCGATCGCGGCTGATCGGACCGCAGGGCGGCAGTCGAGGCTCCCGAGACACCGTGAACCAGGACAGCAGCGACATCGACGACGGCCGGTCCACGGCCGTCGAGAACCAGCCGATCCTGGTGGGTCGGCAGCCGATCTTCGATCGCGAGCTCGAGGTCTTCGCCTACGAACTCCTCTATCGCGGTCATCAGCAGTCGGACGCGGCCGACTTCCGTGACGGCGACCGCGCCACGGCCCAGGTGCTGGCCAGCACCTTCGTCGAGATCGGCATCGACGTGGTCACCGGCGGCAAGCCGGCCTTCGTCAACCTCACGCGCGGCGCGATCACGGAGCAGGTCGTCCACCTGTTTCCGACCGACCGGATCATCGCCGAGATCCTCGAGAACATCGACGCCGACGAGAACACGCTCGAGCACGTCCGCGAGCTGAAGGACGCCGGCTACACCATCGTCCTCGACGACTTCGTGCTCCGCGACGAGGTGCTCGACTTCATCGCCCTCGCCGACATCGTCAAGCTCGACATCCGCGAGATGAGTCGCGCGGACTTCGTCGACCACTTCCAGCGCCTGCGCGCCCTCGGCAAGCGCATGCTGGCCGAGAAGATCGAGACCCACGAGGAGTACCAGCTCTGCCACGATCTGGGTTTCGACTACTTCCAGGGCTACTTCCTCTGCCGGCCGCAGGTCATCGCCGGCCGGACCGAGCGCCAGGGGCACGTCGGCATCCTCGATCTCATCGCCGCCCTGAACGACCGCGACTCCACCGTGGAACAGCTCGAGCGCGCCATCAGCCAGGACGCCCAGCTCTCCTATCAGTTGATGAAGTACATCAACTCGGCGGCCTTCGCCCTCAGCGCCCAGGTGACCTCGGTGCATCACGCCCTGGTCCTCCTCGGTCGCCGGCTGGTGACGGTCTGGGCCAACATGATCGTCCTCACCGGCTTCGACACCAAGCCGACCGAGCTGCTGACCACCGCCATGCTGCGGGCGCGCATGGCCGAGAGCATCGCGCAACGGCGCGGCATGCAGAACTGTGACGTCTACTTCACCGCCGGTCTGTTCTCGCTGCTCGATGCCATCTTCGACGAGCCCATGGACCAGCTCCTCGCCCGTCTGCCGCTGGCTCCCGAGCTGGTCGACGCGCTGAACGAGAAGAAGGGCGACGTCGGCATGGTGCTCGACCACGTCATCCACTACGACCGCGGCGATTGGGCCGGGCTGGATCAGAAGATCGATTCCGCCATCCTCCAGGCCGCCTATTTCGACGCGCTCCGCTGGGTCGCGCGCGTCCTCGAGATCTGACCGCAGGAGTCACGGGAATGGTCACCATCAGCAACAGCGCGGGGCAGGCGATCGACGGGAACGTCATCGCCGGACTCCGCGAACTCGGTGGTCAGGAGCTCCTGCGTGAGCTGCTCGGCTTGTTCCGGGCCGACACGCCGCCGCGGATCGCCGCGCTCGAGGTGGCCGTCGCCGCGGGCACGGTCGCGGAGATCGGCCGGGTCGCCCACTCCCTGAAGTCGAGCTGCGCCAACGTCGGCGCCCTGGTCATGTCGGGGCTGTGCCGAGCGCTCGAGGAAGAAGCCCGTGCCGGCAGCGCGGCACACGCGGAGGAGCGGCTGCGGGCCCTGCTGGCCGAGTGGGAACTGGTCCAGGTACGCCTCGGCGAACTCGAGGCCTGATGGGGAGGCGATCGTCGTGACTGGCCGCGCCTATGACGAACTGAGGCTCACCGGACGCCTGCCCTCGCCTCCCGGCGTGGCGATGGCGATCATCAAGCTGACCGAGGCCGAGGACTACGAGGTCGCCGACATCGCCCGCGTCATCCGATCGGACCCGGCGCTGTCCGGGCGGGTGCTCAAGCTGTGCAACTCGAGCGCCAAGGCCGGCATCCGCGCGGTCTCGTCGATCGACGAGGCGATCCAGCGCCTCGGGGTGAAGACCCTGCGCTCGGTCGCGCTGGGTTTCTCGCTGATCTCGACCTACAAGGCCGGCACCTGCGCCACCTTCGATTTCGCCCGCTACTGGTCGGAATCCCTGGCCCGCGCCATCGCGGCCCAGGAGACCGCCGATCTCTTCGACTATCCCGGCGCCGCCGACGCCTACGCCTGCGGTCTGCTCTCCGGTATCGGACGCCTCGCCTTCGCCTGCGTCCATCCCGAGACCTACGAGCGGATCCTGGCCAACGAGGACTCGTTCCAGCCCGAAGGTCTGCTCGCGCTCGAGAAGGCGGAGTTCGGCATCGACAATCGCGAGCTCACCGCCGCGCTCCTGGCCGATTGGGGCATCCCCCGACATCTCATCGTCGCGGTCACGGCGCGCGGTCGTCCCGACCTCGAGGACGAGAAGCCGGCGATCCGCGAGCTGGCCCGGATCATGACCATCGCCGGCGCGATCGGCCGGGTCTGCATCCAGGGCCAGGACGTGGACAGCGGCGAACTCCGCGAGCTCGAGGAGGCCCGTGGCATCGCGGTCATGGAGGCCGAGGTCTTCACCACCTTCTGCGACGGCGTGGTCTCCGCCTGGCGCGACTGGGCCGGGGTTCTCGAGCTGCCCAGCTCCGACTTCGCATCCTTCGCCGAGCTGACCTCCGAGTCCGGCCGACGCCCCGCGGAAGCACCGGCCGCTCGAGCGAGTGACCGGCTGCGCATCCTCGCGGTCGACGACAACCAGGCCGATCTCTGCCTCCTCGAGGACGCCCTCGAGCCCACCGGCTTCGAGCTGATCACCGCCCGCCACGGCGAGGAAGCCCTGGCCCGGGCGCTCGAACGCCGCCCCGACATCCTGGTCACCGATCTGCACATGAGGGGCATGGACGGCCTCAGCCTGGTGCGCGCCCTGCGCCGCTGGGAGGAGGGGCGTCAGCTCTACATCCTGCTGGTCACCGGCGCCGACGACCCCGACGCCATCGTCGCCGCCTTCGAGGCCGGTGCCGACGACTGCGTGCAGAAACCCTTCGATCCGCGCATCCTCCGCGCCCGCATCAACGCCGGGGCCCGCATCGTCGAGCTGCAGCGCCAGCTCGACGAGGATCGCCGGCACATGGAACGACAGATGAGCGAGCAGGCGGTGCTGAACCGCCGGCTCGAGCAGGCCTCGCTCACCGATCCGCTCACCGGGCTGCCCAATCGTCGGGCGGCGATGAACGAGTTCTCGCGCTGCTGGCAGGAACGTGACGACGTCGACGCGCCGGTCTCGGCGATCATGATCGACATCGATCACTTCAAGAGGGTGAACGACGACTACGGCCACGACACCGGCGACGAGGTGCTGAAGGCGACCGCCGCCACCTTGCAGCGGCAGGTCGGCAAGCGCGGCCTGGTCGCCCGCCTCGGCGGCGAGGAGTTCCTGGTCATTCTCGATCGCAAGGCGGCGGAGGAGGCCGGCGAGCTGGCCGAGTCGCTGCGTCGGGCGGTCGCCGGCAACGAGGTCCGTCACGGCGGCTTCGTCGGCCACGTCACCATCAGCCTCGGCGTCGCCGACGTCTTCCCCGACGAGGCCGGCTACGAGCAACTCCTGCGCGCCGCCGACGAGGCGGTCTACGCCGCCAAGCGTGCCGGCCGCGATCAGGTCTGCATGGCCGAGCCGGCGACGCTGGCCTGAAACCAAAGACGCGGCTATCCTGCGGGGCGGGAGAGCCGATGGAACCAGCGCCGAAGGACGATGCCGAAGGTGGGGCCCTGCTGCTGGCCGGCGCGACGACCGCGTCGCCGCTCCAGGTCGAGTTCCGGCGCATTCTCGGCGGTGACGAGGAGCAGCCCTTCGCCGCCGTGGCCGCGGCCGGCGAGGATCTCGACGAGGCCTGCCGGCGGCTCTTCGCTGCCTGGCTCGACGCCGCCCGGCGAGCCGATCCCGGTCGCCACTGGTTCCACTACTGGACCTCCGAGACGCTTCGCCGCGAGCTTCCGCGCGATGACCTCGTCGGCGCGGCGGCGCGGGTCCGGCTGGAGATCGAGCAGCGCATCACCCTCGGCATCAACCTCCGCGGCCGGAGCGACCGGGAGTTTCGCGCCGCCGTCCTCCAGGTCGACGCGGTCGAGGCCGCGCCCTCCGAGTCAGCCGCGCTCGACGCCCTGCGCGTGATCCTCCAGTGCTCGAGCTTCTCGGCCGCCGATCTGCCGCGCGCCCTCGCGCTGGCCGGTCTTGGCCCGGCCAGACCCGAGCCGCCCCGGACCCTCTTCGCGCTCCTCGCCGGGGCCTACCATGGCGCGGCCTCGGTCCGTCACCACTGGCCCGACCTCGTCGGGTCCGAGCCAAGGGAGTGAAGCGATGACCGTGACCGACTACCTGCGCCGGCTCGAACTCGCCGAGGCCCCTGGCCTCGATGCCGCGGCGCTCGGGCTGATCCACGAACGTCACCTGGTCACCGTCCCCTTCGAGAACCTCGACGTCATCGCCGGCCGGCCGGGCGAGTTCGAGCTCGCCGCCTTCCTTGACAAGCTCCTGCGCCGGCGTCGTGGCGGCATCTGCTACGAGCTCAACGCCGCCTGTCACTGGTTCCTGGGCGAGCTGGGCTTCGCGGTGTCGATGCGCGAGGCGCGGGTGGCCCGGGATGACGGCAGCTGGGGCCTGCCCTGGGACCACATGGTCCTCGTCGTCCGTCTGCCCGAGGGCGAACGTCTCGTGGACGTCGGCTTCGGGCGTGGTTTCCTGCGCCCGCTCGATCTCGCCGAACGCGACGAGATCGGCGAGCGGGGTCATCGCTTCAAGCTGATCGAGGACGGGGAGGGCCTGATCCTCGCCCGCTACGAGCGCAGCGCGCTCGGCTTCGCCCCGCTCTACCGGATCCTGCCCGGCGAGCGCCGGCTCGAGGACTTCCTGCCCGGCTGGCGCCACCACACCAGCTCGCCGGACTCGGTGATCACGCAGGGAACCATCTGCAGCATCGCCGCGCCGGACGGGCGCGTGACCCTGCGCGGCGAGGAACTCCTGATCACCCGCAACGGGCGCCAGGAAGCGGAGGCGGTGGTCGGCGACGAGGCGCGGCGCGCGGTCCTGCGCCGCTACTTTCGGATCAACGACTGACGGGCAGCGGCGACCTCAGTCGCCGAGCGCGAGCAGGAAGATCGACAGCGTGCCGCCGTCGTCGACCACGTACTCGACCCGGCCGCTGTCCGCCCAGGACTCGCCCGGTTCCCCGTCGAAGACGCGCTCGACGATCCGGGCCGAGGCCTCGGGAACTCCGGTGAGGAGCAGATACTGGCCGCGCTCGTGGGCGAGCTTGCCGCCGGCGAGCTCGAAACCGAGCGCCGGGTGGGTCGAGAGGTTGTCACGCAGCTCCACCGTCCCGCCCCAGGGGTTGTCGGCCTGGCTGAGCGGCAGATCCAGGTAGGGGCCCTGCCAGCCGGCATAGAGCTGGGCCGTGGCCAGGTGGTGGTAGCGTTTGGCGTTGTAGCTGTCTTCCTCGTTGCGGGCGGCGTATTCCAGCGCGAGCTTGCCGGTGTCCTGATGATGCCGACGGCAGGCGGCCTCGACCCGGGTCACCAGATCCTTCACCGCCAGGGCGCGGTCCTCCTCGAGGACGTTCTCGTAGGACGGCGTCGCCACCAGCACCACGAGCGCGAGGAAGGAGGTCACGATCAGGAAGGCGGGGAGGACGCGGCCTCCCATCGACTCGAAACGGCGGCTCATCGCTGGTCACCCCTGGTCTGCTCGAACTTCATCAGGAAGATGCACAGGCTGCCCTGGCCCTCGGAGATCCACTCGACCCGGCCCTGCGCCTGCCAGGGTCCGCCGGCCTTCTTGCCGTCGATGCGAGCGTCGACCAGCTCGGCGAGGCGTCGCGGCACCCCGTGGAAGATCAGCATCTGACCGGAGCCGCCGGTGAGTCCCTCCTCGCCCGCGAGCGCGAAGCCGCGCGCCGGCGCCAGGTCGAGGTCGGTCACCAGGTAGACCGGGCCGCCGAGCGGACTCTCGTCCTGGCGGAGCGGCGCCTCCAGGTAGGGGCCGTGCCAGCCGGCGTGCGGCTGCGGCATCGACAGCTCGTGGTGGCGCGGATGGGTGTAGGAATGCCCGTCCGTCGAGGCGCTCAGCTCGCTGGCGCAGCGGCCGGTGTCGAGCTGGTAGCGGTGGCAGGCCCGAGCCATCTCGTCGGCGAGATCGACGATCCGGTCGGCGGCGAGACCGTCACGGAGCGAGCCGGCGCTGGGCACGGCCACGGCCGCCAGGATGGTGGCGGCCGCCACGAAGATCAGCAAGTCGATCAGTCCGAAGCCTTTGCAGCGAATCACCGCCTTCTCCTGGTCAGCGCCCGGGGCGGAATGGCCCCTTCCCTTCATCGACCGCCGGCTCGACCGGCCTTGAACGCGGTCCGGCGGTGGTCCGGACGGACGGCGCGCGGGAGCCGCGGGATTCAGTGCCGGACCAGGCGCAGGCCGCAGAAGTCGCCGCGGTCGCCGGCGGCGCCGACCTGGCGCGGCCAGGCCAGGAAGTCGAGGGGATCGAGGTCCGACAACGCGCCGCCCAGATTCCAGTGGCCCCCGCCGGCGGGACCGTCCCGGCACCACTCGCGGACGTTGCCGGCCAGGTCGAGGCAGCCGTAGGGACTCTCGTCCGCCGGCCGCGAGCCCGCGGGCAGGCTGACCGCGCCGGGGCCGAGCGGCCGCTCGAGGCCGCGCCGGGCGGCCACCAGGGACCAGGCGAAGCCGGAGCCCCAGGGGTAGGGGCGACCGTCGACCCCGCGGGCCGCCTTCTCCCACTCCGCGGCCGAGGGCAGGAGGATGTCCTCGCCGCGGACCTGGGCGAGGAAGCCGGCGACGTTGTCGGCGGCGACGAAGCCCAAACCGCAGGCCGGGAGCCGCTCGAGTTCCTCGAGCGGCGGCTGACCCTCTCCGGCCCGGATCTCGCCCCGGTCGGGATCGACCACCAGGCGATGGCCGAGGCGACCGCCGGCGAGGCTCGAGACCGGCAGGAAGATCGAGTCGCCCATCGTCGCCAGATCGCGGCGGAGGATGCGCTGCAGATCCGGGACGCGGAGCAGCTCCACGAGCGGGGCGAAGCTGGCCTCGCGGCGCGCGATCTCGAAGTCGTCGAGCCAGCGCCAGGCCAGCGGCGCCTCCCGACCGGGCCAGCGTTCCGGGGTCGTGGCCAGGTAGGGCCCCGCCGGAACCAGGAGCCAGTCATCGTCCTCGGCCGCGGCGGCCGGACGGAGGCGCAGGGTCCAGTCCCGGTCGGCGAAGCGACCGCCCTGGAAGGCGGTCGAACCCCAGTGCTCGCCCGGCTCGATCAGGATCGGGTAGCGCTGCGGCCGGTAGCCCTCCTTCTCGACCAGGAGCAGCGCGCTGCCGGCCGGCAGCGTGATCGCCTCGAGCGGCGTCCGGCCGAGCAGGCGCGCCGGCCCGAGCCGCAATGGACCCGCGCCATCGTCGATCCAGTCGCGGCAGGTCACGGTCGCGCCGGCCGGTTCGCTCCGCAGGCTCAGACGCCCCGACGCGGGCGCGCCCGGGGCGAGGGCCGCCGCCAGGTCGCGACTCCGGCGCCGGTCCTCCTCGCGACCGGCGTAGGCCAGGGCGAGATCGCTGGCGGCGAGCGCGCGGCGGCGCAGGCTGGCGATCTCGGCCTCCAGCCGGCGGCGGCGCACCTCGAGCCGGACCAGCTCGGCGCGGCGATCCTGGTCGTCCGGCCCGGCGATCAGCTCGCGCCGGCGGTCCTCGACTCCGGCGAGCTGCGTGACCAGCAGGGCGGCGCGGGCGCCGCCGCTCCGCGCCTCGGCGCGCGCCAGGTCGGCGCGTCGGGCCCGCAGGCGCGCCTCCTCGCCGGCCGCGCGCAGGGCCAGCACGCCGGCGGCGAGCCCGGCGGCCAGGGCCACGAAGATGAGCAGGGACAGCGCTCGATTGCGTCCGGCGAAACGCCAGGCTCGCCCGAGTCGGCCCACCGGTTCGGCGACGATGCGCCGATGGGCCAGGATGCGCTCCAGCTCCTCGGCGAGGGCGCCGGCGTTGGCGTAACGGCGGTGCGGTTCCTTCTCCAGGCACTTCAGCACCACGGTCTCGAGGTCGCGGGCGAGGTCGGGACGGAAGCGGCGCGGCGAGGGCGCCTCGCGGCGCAGGATGCCGTACATCACCGCCTCGGCGTTGCGACCCTCGAAGGGACGATGGCCGGTGAGGCACTCGTAGAGGCTGACGCCGAGACCGTAGACGTCGGCGCGGTGATCGACGCGGCCGCCGGCGATCGCCTCGGGCGCCATGTAGGGCAGGGTCCCGGGTAGGCCACCGGTGCGGGTCACGGTCTGGTCGAGGTCGTGGCGGACGAGACCGAAGTCGAGCAGGAAGGCCTGGCCCTCGCCGTCCATCATCACGTTCGCCGGCTTCACGTCGCGATGCACCAGGCCCTTCGAGTGGGCGTGCTGGAGCGCGCGCGCGATCGTGGCCATGGCGGCAAGGATCGCGCTCAGCTCGTCGCGTCCTCGACCCCCGGTCTCGCTCCGGTCGCGGCGGCGCGCCTCGAGCCAGCGGTCGAGCGGCAGGCCCTCGATGCGCCGCATCGCGAAGTACTGCAGGCCCTGATCCTGGCCCGACTCGTAGACCGGGACGATGCCCGGGTGGTCGAGCGCGATCAGCGCCTCCTGTTCGCGCTGGAAGCGGGTGCGGGCCTCGTCGCGCGCGGCGAGATCGAGCCGGATGGTCTTGAGCGCGACGATGCGATCGAGTTCCTCGTCATGGGCCAGGTAGACCACGCCCATGCCGCCCCGGCCCAGCTCGGAGAGCAGGCGGAAGCGGCCGAGCCGTTCGGGCACGCCGGCCGGCAGATCGCGCTCGGGTAGTTCGAAGGCTCGCGTCGGCGCCGCCGCGAAACCCGACCGGCTCGCGCGCGCGCCGGTGACCCGGGTCGCCTCGCTGTCCTCGACCGGCCGTGGCGTCGACGCCGGCCGCGCGATCCGGGTCACCTCGGGGTCTTCCCGGAGCTGCCGGGCGTGGCGGAGCAGGGCGGGCGCGTGGCTCGGGTACTTGACCAGGAAGCGGCGCGCGATCAGTTCCGGATCGTCCGCTGCGCGCAACGCCAGCGAGAACTCGCGCAGCACCTCGCTCTCCGCTCGCGGTCCGATCGACGAGCTCATCGCGGCGCCTCCGGCAGGACCACGCGGAAGCCCCAGGTGATCGCGACGTTGTCGCGCGGCAGGAAGTTGCGCGGCCAGGCCATGAACCAGCCCGGGTCGCCGCCCATGCCCGAGCAGTCGCCGCCGGCCAGCCAGGGGTTGATCTCGCCGTCGCCGAGGTCACCGCCGTCGGCGCACCATTCGCGCAGGTTGCCGGCCATGTCCCGCAGGCCGTAGGGCGACAGGTCGCCGCGCGCCGAGCCCGGAGCCGCCGGCATGCGGCCGAACATGGTGTCGGGATCGGGTCCGCGCATCCGGTCCCAATCGAAGAGGTCGCCCCAGGGGAAGAGCCGCCCGTCGACCCCGCGGGCCGCCTTCTCCCACTGGGCCGAACTGGGCAGGGCCAGGGTTTCGCCCCGCTGGCCGCGCCAGGCCAGATAGCGCCGGACGTCGCTCCAGGACAGGCCGCCGAGGGCGAGATCGCCGGCGCTCGCGGCGATGCGCAAGCGGCCGCGGGCGAGATCCTCGGGGCTGGCCTGGGTGTCGAGGTAGTAGTCGGAGGGACGATTGGCGCGCAGCCGCGGCAGGTAGATCAGCCGGCCGGGATCGGGTCGCCCTTCGATCTCGGCGAGGATCTCCTCGTCGGCGAGGAAGGCGGCCCAGTCCCGCGCCCGGGTCTCGTCGCGGGCGATCACGAAGTCGTCGAGCCAGCGCCACTCGAGCGCGGCGCCGGGCCCGAAGTGATCGCGATCGCGCGTGGCCAGGTAGGGTCCGGCCGGCACCAGCGCGAAGCGCTCGGCGTCGTAGGCTCCGACCGGCCGCAGCCGCAGGCTCCAGTCCTTCTCGGCGAAGGCGCGGCCGGCGAAGTCGGCGCTGCCCCAGTCGCCGGCGAGGCCGATCAGGAAGGGGTAGCGCAGCGCGAGGTGACCGGGCGCCGAGACCTCGGCGAGGTAGGAACCCTGGTCGAGTTCGAGGCCGGCGATCGGCGCCGGACCGCGCCAGACCTCGCGACCCTCGGCGTCGCGGATCAGGACCCGCGCCGTCGCCGGCGTCACCGTCAGCCAGAGCCGGCCGCTCGGCGTCGCCGGGCAGTCCGGATCGACCAGGAGTAGGAGGCTCCAGAGCGCCGCCTGGGCCTCCTCGTCACCCACTGGCGCCAACGTCGCCAGGAGCTCCTTCGTCCGCGTCCTGACCGTGGCGAGATCGCCGGCGAGGAGGGCACGCTCCTCGGGACCGAGCCGGCCGAGGCCGGCACCGGCCGCGCGCAGCGCGGCGATCTCCGCCGGTCCTCGTTGCCGGTCGAGGTCGTCGAGCGCGGCCAGGACCGGCGCGCTGCGGAGGGCGAGGAGATCACGATCGAGGCCGCGACGGAAGGCCTGGCCGCCGACGAAGATGGCGCCGAGGCTGATCAGCGCGAGCAGCGCGACGGCGGCGGCGGTCGCCAGGCGGCGGTGGCGCTCGGCCCAGCGCAGAACGCGGCCGAAGGGGCCGATGGCCTGGGCCTCGATGCGTTCGTGGGCCCGCACCCGGGCCAGATCCTCGGCCAGCTCGAGCGCGCTCTGGTAGCGTCGCTGCGGCCGCTTCTCGAGGCAGCGGGCGACGATCGTGTCGACGTCGCGCGAGAGTTCCGGCAGATGGACCAGCAGCGAGGGGGTCTCGGCGGTGAGGATGCCCTGCATGGTCGCCTCCGGGCTCGCCCCGACGAAGGGGCGCACGCCGGCGAGGCACTCGAACAGGCTGACGCCGAGCGCGAAGACGTCGCTGCGGGCATCGACCGCGCCGTGCCGGTCCGAGATCTGCTCCGGCGCCATGTAGGCGACCGTGCCGAGCAGGAGGCCGGAGCGGGTCATCGTGGCCTCACGGTCGAAGCGCGCCAGTCCGAAGTCGAGGAGCTGCGCGTAGCCCTGCCGGTCGACCACGATGTTCGCCGGTTTGACGTCGCGATGGACGATGCCGCGCTCGTGGGCGTGATGCAGGCCGCGGGCCACGGCCTCGAACACGCGCAGGATGTCGTCGAGGCCGCCGATCGAGAAGCTGGCCCGGTTGCCGAGCCGTGCCGTCGTGCGCAGGAGCGCGAGCGCGCCGCGGCGGGTCGAGCTGCTTTCCTCCTCGATCCCCTGGCTCAGCCGTTCGCGGCACCAGTCGCGCAGCGGCGGGCCATCGACGTAGCGCATGACGTAGTAGTGGAGTCCCCGCTCCTCGCCGACCTCGTAGATGGGCACGATCGCCGGATGCTCCAGCTCCGCCACCGCGGCAGCCTCGCGCCGGAAGCGGGCGAGCAGGGTCTCGTCGCCGGCGAACTCCGGCGGCAGGATCTTGATGGCGACGCGGCGACGCAGCACCGGGTCGTGGCCCAGGAGGACCGTGCCCATGCCGCCGCGACCGAGCTGACGGAGGACGCGGCAGCGGCCGATCGTCGCCGGCAGGTCGATCTCCGGCTCGCCGGTCCCGGCCTTCGTGGCGCGGTGGGGTTCGAGCAGCGTGCGTTCGGAATCGGGGCCGGCCAGGGTGGCGCCGAGCCCGGGTTCGGCGTGGATGCCGGAGTCGGCGCAGACCCGCTCCAGCTCGCGGCCGAAGTCGGCCGCCCGGCCCGGGTGGCGGACGATGAAGCGGTCGGTGATCCGGCTCAGCTCGCGAGCGTCGCGGGCCGCGCTGGATTCGAGTTCGCGGCGCAGCGCCTCGGCCGGGTCGCGCGCCCTCTGGTCGTCGTCGAGTGCCCCCTCGGTCATCGGGGCCAGACTACCCGTTCGCCGCCGGCGACGACAGGCCGCGTCTCATCGGGTCAGCGCGGCAGCTCGCGGGCGAGGCGGAGGCCGAACTGGAGATCGTAGTGGTCGAAGGGGTAGGAGCGCACCGGCCAGCTGACGAAGAGCGAGGGCAGGGACCAGCCGAAGCTGCCGCCGAGGACCCAGCGCTGATCGCCGAAGCCGTCGCCGCGGGGCGCGTCGGCGCACCACTCGGCGGCGTTGCCGGCCATGTCGAGCGCGCCATAGGGGCTCTCGTCGATCGGGAACGAGCCGGGACGGCGCGGATGGAATTCCCAGCTCGCTTCGCCCTTGCCCTCGACCGAGTAGCGGCCGCTGAGGAAGGCCCAGTCGAACTGGTCGCCCCAGGGGTAGAGGCGGGCATCGACGCCGCGTGCCGCCTTCTGCCACTGGTCGGTCCCGGGCAGGTGGATCGGTGCCCCGTCCCGCTCGGCGCGCCAGGCGGCGTAGGCCTCCAGCTCGCGGAAGGAGAGGCCGGCGAGCGCGAAGTCCGGCGAGTAGGGTCGCGCCGGCTGGTCGGCGACGGCCTCGCCATCACCGAGCCGACCGTCGCTGCGCAGCGAGAAGATGCCCAGCCAGTCGTAGAGCCGCGGCAACCAGATGAGCCGGTTCTCCTCGCGGACGAGCTTCATGGTCTCGGCCAGGATCTCGCTCCGGGCCAGGAAGGGCTCGTAGTCGCCGAAGGTGGTCTCGCGACGGGCGATCAGGAAGTCGTCGAGCCAGCGCCACTCGGTCTCGGGTTCGAGGCTCTCGCCGCCGTCGAGCGCGGCCTGGAAGGGACCGGCAGCGACCCGACACCAGCGTTCGGCGTCGACCGCGTCGCGGGCGAGCAGCCTGAGGCTCCAGTCGCGGTCGGCGAAGAGGCCGCCGTGCCAGGAGGGGTCACCCCAGTGCTCGTCGTGCTCGATCAGGACCGGAAAGCGGAGCTCGGCGCGGCCGTCGAGGCGCAGCACGATCTCCCAGAGCCCGACCGGCAGGTCCTGGCCGACCAGCGGCGTGCTGCCGAGATCGCGGCCGGCGGCCACCTCGGCGCGACGGATGCCGTCGATGCCCTCGCGCACCGGATAGGCGGTCACCAGGGCGCCGGCGGGCTCGCTCCGGATGCTGAGCCGGCCCTCGAGGGCGAGGTCCGGGTCGATGCCCGCCTCGCGGAGATAGAAGGCCATGCGCTCGGCGGTGACCTGGTCGCCACGCTTCAGGGCCTCGGCGTGGATCGTGCGCAGCATCGCCGCGCGCTCCGCGCCCTCGACGTGGATCGGCTCCACCGCCTCGCGCGAGAGCTGCAGCTCGTACTCCATCGCCGCCTGCAGGCGGGCGATCTCGCCGGCGAGCCGGCGGCGTTCGGCGCGGGCGCGGAACAGCTCCTGCTTGCCGGCGCTCTCCGGCGGCAGGTGGCGCGGCAGATCGCGATCGAGGCGCTCCAGCTGCTGCTCCTGCAGGCGCAGCCGCTCGCGGGCCTCGTCCCGGCGCTGCTCCAGCTCGCGCGCGCGGGCGACGTGGCGATGGTAGATCTCCATGCGCCGGTGCTCGGCCCGGGTGCTGAACCAGTGGCCGATCAGGAGGCCGCCCAGCACGATGACCAGCACGGTCGCGACCAGCAGGGTGGCGGCGAGGGCGCGATGGGCCTCGGCCCAGCGCAGGACCCGACCGAGCCGGCCGACCGGCCGCGCGACGATGTCGCGGTGTTCGCGGAAGCGACGCAGATCCTGGGCGAGCAGGGCGGCGCTGCGATAGCGGCGGCCCGGGTCCTTCTCCAGGCACTTGAGGACGATGGTCTCGAGGTCGCGGCCGATGTCGGGCAGGTAGAGCCGCGGCGAGGGCGGCTGCTTCATCAGGATCTGCAGGGCGAGGGCGTCGGGGGTCTCGGCCTGGAAGGGACGGCGACCGCAGAGGCACTCGAAGAGGCTGACGCCGAGGGCGTAGACGTCGCTGCGGCCGTCGACCGGCAGCGAGCTCTCGGCCACCTGCTCGGGCGCCATGTAGGGCAGCGTACCCATCAGGTTGCCTTCGCCGCCGAGCGTGGCCTCGCCCACGACCTTGGCCAGACCGAAGTCGAGCAGGTGCGGCTGCCCGTCCCGGTCGATCAGGATGTTCGACGGCTTCACGTCGCGATGGACGATCCCCTGGCGGTGCGCGTGATCGAGCGCCGCCGCCGCGGTGGCGAAGACGTCGAGGATGCGGGCCAGGTCGCGACCGGGGTCGGTGGGGCGGAGGTCGCCCTCGCCGGCCTCGGCCGGACGCCCGGTGGTGATCGGTCCCGAGCCTTCCGGTTTCGCCGCGGCCTGCCGCCGGCGTTCGAGGAGCCGGACCCACTCCCGGAGCGAGATGCCCTCGATGTGGGGCATGACGAAGTAGGCGAGGCCGCGATCCTCACCGAACTCGTGGATGGTGACGATCGCCGGATGGTCGAGCCGCGATAGGGTCTCGGCCTCGCGCCGGAAGCGGGCCGGGCCGTCGGAACGCAGCGCCAGCTCGGGCGGCAGGATCTTCAGCGCGACCTCGCGGTTGAGGCGCTCGTCCCGCGCCAGATGGACCACGCCCATCCCGCCTTCGCCGATCTTGCGCAGGAGGAGGTAGTGGCCGAGGCGCTCCGGCATTCCGATCGGCCCCGCGCGATCCTGGTCCGCTCCGCTCATGGCCGCGAGCATAGCCCGCCTCGCCTTTCGCCTCTACGCTCGAGGCCCCCGATCGGCCTCGCCCGGGCCCGGAGGGCCCGCCGATCGCGGACCCGGACGACCCGGGAGTGCCCGCGCGCCGGCAGCGGCAGACCCGATCTCCGTAACGATCGCTGTCGCCGGAAGTCGTGAACGTCGGTGTCGTTCGGCGGGCGTCGCGCGTGATCGGCGCCGGGGTGGGCCGGGAGGGCAATTCCTTTGGTCTCGGGGCCGGGCAACCCTAAGATCCAGGGCGTCGCGGCCCCTGCCGAAGGACGTTGCCGCTTTGCCGTTCAGTCCCGATCAAGCCGGAACGAGTCGCCATGCGCCCTCCGCTCCTCCTGCTCCTCTGCCTGCTGGCCGCCGCCGCCACCGCGCCCGCCCAGTACACGAAGATCGTCGGCGTCAGCGGTACCACCAGCGCCGGCACCAGCTTCACCCTCGAGATCGACGCCGCGCCCAGCTACGTGCGGACGCTCGACTTCGTCAACCTCCCGGTCGAGTACTCGCCGGTGGCCATGGCCCAGCTCCTGTCCGAGACCATCCAGGACGACTACTACGCCAACGGCAAGACCGGCTTCCGCGCCGGCAAGGTGACCTCGGTCGAGGGTGAGGAGTTCGACGCCACCTTCGAGATCCGCTGCGCGGCGCCGATCAACCAGATCCGCGTCGGCATGCTGGGCAACCCGAACGTGCCCCTGCCGCGCGCGCCGGGCGTCGCCTTCAATCCCAGCATCACCAACTACGACGCCGACCTGCCCACGCCGCTGCTCGGACCCCAGCCCTCGCACCCGAACGCGCGCTTCACCATCAACGGCCAGGACCCCTCGACCGACTTCTTCCGCCGCGCCCGCGTGCGCACCAACACGGTGATGAACTGGCGGGTGTCGACCGGCAGCAATCCGAACCAGTGGGTGACGATCCTCGGCGGGCCCTACAACCCGGGCATCCTCACCGCCAACTGGGGCGACTACATGGACATCGGCACGCTGCCCTACGTCGGTGGCCTGCCGGGCGGGATCTTCGTGATCGGCGACGGCATCTTCCAGACCGGTGGCGGCTTCCTGAGCAGCTTCTTCCAGAGCGATTCCGCCGGCAACTTCGACCTCTCGATCACGGTGCCGCCGCACTTCGCCGGCGCCCACGTCGGCCTGCAGGCCCTGGTCGTGGACCCGACCACCACCGCGCCCAACCTGCGCTTCACCAACGCCATCGACGTCGAGTTCGACGAGGGCCAGGATTTCCTGATCACGCCGCCCGCGAGCGGCTTCGTGCCGGTCACCTTCAGCGCCGGCCGCACCTTCGATTTCTACGGCGCCACCTATTCCGGTCTCTTCGTCCACGAGGACGGCTTCGTCAGCTTCGGTACGCCCGGCGCCGCCTCGACCCAGGTCGACCCCGTGCTCGCCCTCGGCGGCTCGCCGGCGGTCTACGTCAACTGGGCCGACTGGGATCTCAGCGCCAGCGCCATCCGCGTCCGTGAGTTCGGCAGCCGGCTGATCATCGACTGGGGCGATCCCGGCATGCCGGTGTCGCACCAGGGCGACCTCGACCAGGCCTGGTTCAGCGCCCAGTTCGTCCTCGATCGGCCGCTCGTCACCAACGCCGACGCCGGCGCGATCCTGATCGACCTCGACGAGCTCGACCCCATGGCCGCCGGCGGCAACGACGCCCTGGTGGGCATCAGTCCCGGCCTCGGCCTCGATCCGATGGCCACCGCGTTCGACCTCGGCGAGCTGCCCTTCGGCGGCGCGACCGCCTCGGCCATCCTCTACCAGAGCAACCGCAGCGGGACCGCGGCCAGCGATCTCTCCGTCCCCAGCGGCGGCCCGCCGGTCTATCGCAACGGCAGCAAGCTGGGTCGGCGCGACTTCGGCTTCTTCCCCGCCCGCCCCGGTGCCGGCCCGCTGTCGAATCGACCCTTCGCCATCCCCTCGGCGCCGAACCCGGAGGATCTCCAGGCCGTGGTCGGCCAGAACGCGCTCTTCCTCTCCGGCCCCGGCGGCCAGCCGCTGCTGCTCAGCGGCTACTTCAAGTACCTGTTCACCAACCTGAGCACGATCATGCCGGCCGTCATCCTCGACCCGACCGGTAGTGCCGGGCTCGGGCCCTATCTGCTCCAGATCGATGGCGTCCTGTCGACCGAGCCGAGCCTCGGCGGCCTGCCGAACCTGCCCCTGGTGCCGGGCTTCCGCAACTGGGAAGGCCTGCGCGTGAGCACGCCGGGCCAGCTGCCGCCCGTGGCTCCCGGCCCGGTGGACCTGGCGGTGAGCTTTGGCGACGGCAGCGTCCTGACCCTGCCCGGCGCGGTCCAGATCATGCCCTGAAGCTTCCGCGGCCAGCGACTCGTAACCGCGCGCAACCGGCGAGTCCGACTGGGCCGACCAGCGGTCGGCGCTCCGGTAGGACCGCGCAGCGCCCGGACCGCGCAGCGCCTGCTGCACATCCGAAGCGCAGCCGCTCCCGCTGATCGGCGCACCGGAGCGCCGGCTGCCCAGCCGGCCCAGGGGCCGATCGCGTTCGAATCGTCGACGACTCCAAGCATGACCATGGTCGCGGCAGGACCACGAACGACGGGCGGCGACGACTGAGCCAGCCAGCGGCTGGCGCTCCGGCAGGACCGCGCAGCGCCTGCTGCGCATCGGAAGCGCAGCCGCTCCCGCTGGTCGGCGTACCGGAGCGCCGGCTGCCCAGCCGGCAGGTCCGCCGGCCGCCGGCCGGCGACTCACCACCGCGAGCAGCGGGCCGAGAAGGACGGACCGACCAGCGCTCGGCGCGCCGTCGCGACCCAGGTGGATCTGCCGCGCGACGCGGGCTAAGATCCGCCACCATGTCGCGCGCCCGGGCCCTCCTCGTTCTCGTCCTCGTCGCCGTGCCGGCGCTCTTCCTCGGCCTGGGACGGCGTGATCTCTGGAACCCGACCGAGCCGCGCTACGCCGGCATCGCCGCCGAGATGCTCCGGGACGGGCACTGGCTGGTGCCCACCTACAACGGCCGCATCTACGACCAGAAGCCGGCCCTCTACTTCTGGTTCACCGCCGCCGGCCTGCGGCTGGGAGATGATCGCGAGTCGCGCCTGTTCGGCGTCCGTCTGCCCTCGGCCCTGGGCGGCCTCCTCCTCGCTTGCGCCACCTTCCTGCTCGGGCGTCGGCTCTTCGATTCGGGGACCGGACTCCTCGCCGGCGCGATGATCCTCACCTGCTGGCTGAGCTTCTGGTCCGGCCGCTTCTGTCACATGGACACGCTGACCGCGGCGAGCCTCGCCTTCCTCCTGCACGGGCTGCTCGCCCGGGCCGAGGGCGGCTCCTGGCTGCATCTGGTCGAGGCCGGCCTGGCCCTCGCCGTCGGGCTCCTGCTGAAGGGGCCGGGGACCCTGGTCTTCGCGCTGCTCACCTTCGCCTTGACCGCGCTCCACCCGGCCCGGCGTGGCCTCTGGCGCCGCAGCGGTCTCGTGCTGGTCCTGCCCGTCGGCCTCGTCCTGGCGGCGGCCTGGTTCCTGCCGGCCGCCCGCGCCGCCGGTCCGGCCTGGGCCCGCGGCCTGCTGATCGACGCCGGCATCCTGCACCTGGTCGACCCGAGCAATGCCGCCAAGCACAGCCCCTTCTACTACCTGAGCGTCATCTGGGGCGTGGCCGCGCCCTGGAGCCTGGTGCTGCCGGGCGCCGTCCTCGGCCGTGTCCGTGCCTGGCGACGCGGCGCCCTCGACGAGCGCGAGCGCGCCGGGCTCGCCTTCATCCTGGCCTGGTTCGGCGCGATCCTCATCGTGCTCCACCTGGGCACCACCTACCGCAGCCGCTACCTCCTGCCGGCCCTGCCGCCCCTCATGCTGCTGGTGGCCCGGTCGATCCGCGTCGATCTCGACGCCCGCGACCCGGCCGCCGCGCTCGGTCGCACCGGCCTGGGCATCGGCCTCAGCGCGCTCCTCGTCGCCGGCCTCACCATGATCTTCGGCGGCCGGCTCGGCCACCTGTTCAGCGCCGGCATCCTGGCCTCCTTCCTCGACCACCTCGGCCGCGCCGAGGCCTCGATCCTGCCGCTCGGTCTCGTCACCGCCTTCGTCGCGCTCTTCGGTTTCTATCGACTCGCGGCCAATCGCACGCGTTCGGCGGCGGCGGCCCTGGTGGCGGCGATCGCCCTCGGCTTCGCCGGCTGGGGGCTGCACGGGGCACCGGCCATGGACCGCGTCCACGGCGACCGGGAGCTGCTCGCCGTGCTGCGCGAATCGCTGCCCGGCCGCGACCTGGCCGCGATCGAGAGCTACGGCAGCCGGGAGTCCACCGAGGGTTACTTCGGCTTCGAGCTGGGCCGTCCGCTGATCTGCCTGAGCGCCGATCGGGCCGAGCTGGCCGCGCGGCGCGACGGCGCGCCGATGCTGCTGATGCTCCGTGAGCGCGACCTCGCCAACCTCGAACGCGGCGCGCTCGACGGCTGGACCCGCCTCGGCGACCACGCCCTCGGTCGCCACCATCTGTGGCTCTTCTGCAACGACGACGCCGCCAGCCGCCGTTGAGCGCGCGGTGGCCCCTGGGCCGCCACCGGCATAGGATCCGCCGATGAACCGGCCCCGGCTCCTGCTCCTCTTCGCGCTCCTGTCGCCACTGCTCGTCTTCTGGCAGCGCGGCCTGAACGAACCCGACGAGGGCCGCTACGTCGAGATCGCGCGCGAGATGCTCACCGGCGGCGACCTGATCACGCCGCGTCTGAAGGGCGTGCCGCACTACGCCAAGCCGCCGCTCAGCTACTGGCTCCTCGCCGGCGCGATGGCCGTGTTCGGCGAGCGCGAGCTGGCCGTCCGCGTGCCCGGCACGCTCGCCGCGCTCGGGCTCCTGCTCGTGGCCTTCGATCTCGGTCGTCGGCTCGGCGGAACGGAGGAGCGCGGCGCGCTCGCGGCCCTCGCCCTCGCCGCGATGCCGCTCTTCCTGGCGCTCGCCCGCATCGTCACCACGGACATGGTCCAGGCTCTCCTGATCGGCCTGGCCTTCCTCGCCCTGGTCCGGGCCGAACTCGAACCGACGCGACGGCGACGCTGGTCGCTGGCCGTCTTCCTGGCGCTCGGCCTCGGCTTCCTCAACAAGGGACCGGTGCCGCTCGCGGTCTTCCTCTGCGGCCTGCTCGCGGTCTCCCTTCTGCGCCGCGACCTCTCGATCTGGCGTCGGCTCGACTGGCGCTGGGCAGCGCTCGTGCCGCTCGTGGGTCTACCCTGGTTCCTCGTGGTCGTGGCCCGCGATCCCGATCTCGTCCGCTTCTTCCTCGGCGGCGAGGTGGTCGATCGCGTCGCCACCGGGCGCGGCCGGTCGAAGCCGCCCTGGTACTTCCTGATCGTCTTCCCGCTGGGCCTGCTGGCGATGACCCCGCTGCTTTTCCGGTCGCTGCCGCGGCTCTGGCGCGAGCGCGACCGCGCCGCGACCCTGGTGCTGGGCTTCCTCGCCGGTCCCTTCGTCCTGTTCAGCGGCTCGGCCTCGAAGCTCTGGACCTACGTCCTGCCGCTCTGCCTGCCGGCGGCGCTCGTCCTGGCGCTCGATCGCCGGCGCCGGCTCGCCGCGCCCTTCCTCATCGCCGTCGCGATCTCCGTCGCCCTGGTGGTCGCGGCCGACCTCGTCGCCGAAAGGCGCGCGCTCGAGCTGGGCAACAACGCCGGCTATCGCGCCGTCGCCGAGGCCTTCGCCGGCGAGTCCTTCCGCGGCGTGGCCATTCCCGACGCGATCGAACCGGCGCGCCGGCCGCCGGTCTTCGTGCCCGGTCCCGAGACCCGGATCGCCACCTTCCGGCTGCGTTTCGTCGCCGCCGCCTTCTACTTCCTGCGCGCGCGGGCCGAGTACGTCCCGATCTACGGCGGCGACTCGCTCTGGGAATGGCCCGAACGCCAGGCGCTCGAGCATGTTCCCGACCAGGACGATCTGCGGGCGGCCTGGCGCCGACCCGAGCCGATGCTGCTCCTGCTCCGGGCCCGCGACCTGGAGGAACTGCGTCTCATCCTGGGTGAAGACCCGGAGATCGTCGCGACCTTTGGCGATGGAGCCGGGGCCGTGGTAGCCTGCCGACGCTACCCTGAATGACATGAAGACGTTCCTGGTCCTGATCGCTCTCCTCGCCCTGGCGCCGCACGGCGAGCTCGACGAGCAGATACGTGAACTCGATCGCCGCATCGCGGCCGAGCCGAGCCGGCTCGATCTCCGCCTGCGCCGCGGCGAGCTCCACCGCATCCACGGCGACGCCCGCAGCGCCCTGGTCGACTTCGACTTCGTCCTGGGCCGTGATCCCGATCAGCGCGACCTGCACTTCTTCCGCGCGCTGGCGCTGCGCGATCTCGACCGGTCGCGGCCGGCGCGCCGGGAGCTGGATCGGCACCTCGCCGCGCGGCCGGATCACCCCGAGGCCTGGCGCCTCGCCGCCGAGCTCGCCGAGTCGGCCGGCGATCTCGATCGGGCGCTTCGGTGCTGGCAACGGCTCTTCGCCCTGCCGGCGCCGGTCTCGCCCGACGATGCCCTGCGCTGGGCCGCCCTGGCCCGGCGCTCGGCGACGACGGAGCGGACCCGCGGCGAGGAGCTGGCCCTGGCCGCGCTCGAGCGCGCGCTCGAGCGCCTCGGACCGGCGGTGGCGATCGAGATCGAGGCGGCGCGCTGCGAGGCGCGGCTCGATCGGCTCGAGGCCTTCGAGGCTCGCTTCGCGCGGATCAGCCGGGGCCTGCCACGTCGCGATTGGTTCGATCGGACCCGGGCCCGGATCCTGGCCGAGGTCGCGGCCGAGAAGGAGGAGAAACGATGATGCACCGCATCCCCCTGGTGATGGTCCTCTTCGGCGCCCTGCTCGCGGCCCAGACCCCGCAGATCCTGCGTGGTCCCTACCTGCAGATGGGCAGCGAGAGCGCGGTCAGCATCCGCTGGCGTACCGACCTGGCCACCGACAGCCGCGTCTGGTGGGGCTCCGCGCCCGGCAGCCTGACCAACGTGGTGAGCGATCCGACCCCGACCACCGAGCACGAGATCCGCATCAGCGGGCTCATGCCGCGCGGCCTCCAGTTCTATGCGGTCGGCGACGCGACCAACGGCATGCTGGCTGGCGACGACGCCCAGCATCGCTTCCGTACCATGCCGGTGCCGGGGGCGCGGGAACGTCTCCGCTTCTGGGTGATCGGCGACTCGGGCACCGGCAATCAGGACGCCCGCGACGTCCGCGACGCCTTCCAACGCTACAGCCAGTCGGTGCCGGCCGACTTCGTGCTGATGCTGGGCGACAACGCCTACAACGACGGCACCGACGCCGAGTACCAGACCGCCGTGTTCCAGAACATGTACGAGGACCTGCTGCGCCAGGTCGTCTTCTGGCCGGCCTATGGCAATCACGACGCCCACTCGGCCAACGCCGCGGCGCAGACCGGGCCCTACTTCGACATCTTCAGCCTGCCCACGGCGGCCGAGATCGGCGGCCTGCCCAGCGGCACCGAGGCCTACTACTCCTTCGATCAGGGCAACGTCCACTTCGTCGTGCTCGACTCGCAGACCTCGAGCCGGAGCCCGACCGGCGCGATGGCGACCTGGCTCGCCGCCGACCTCGCCAGCACGACGCAGGACTGGGTGATCGCCTTCTGGCACCATCCGCCCTATTCCAAGGGCACGCACGACTCGGACACCGAGGGCCAGCTCATCGACATGCGCCAGAACCTCCTGCCCATCCTCGAGGCGGGCGGCGTCGATCTGGTGCTCGGTGGCCACTCGCACGGCTACGAGCGGAGCCTGTTCCTCGACGGTCACTACGGCCTGTCCACCAGCTTCGACGTCAACCTGCACGCGAAGGACGCCGGTGACGGCCGCCTGATCGGCAGCGGCGCCTATCGCAAGCCGGCCGGCGGCGTGGCGCACGCCGGCGAGGTCTGCGTCGTCGCCGGCTCTTCCGGCAAGATCGGTGGTGGCAGCTACGACCACCCGGTGATGCTCAGCTCCGGCGCGATCCTCGGCTCGCTGATCGTGGACGTGATCGATCAGCAGCTCTGCCTGCGCTTCCTCGACTCGAAGGGCTTCATCCAGGACTTCTTCACCCTGGTGAAGGACCCGGTGCGGCCGACCCAGATGATCCGCGTGCCGATCTTCTACGGCGCGGACTGGCGTCATCACGACGGCGGCGTCGACCTGGGCACGGGCTGGCGCGCGCCGGCCTTCGACGACTCGACCTGGGCCTCCGGGCCGGCGCCGCTCGGCTTCGGCGAGAGCTGGATCAACACGGTCCTGCCCAGCGGCTCCGCCGGCAGCAAGCCACCGACCACCTACTTCCGCCGCGACTTCCAGTTCGACGGCGACCCGACCGCCGTGGAGGTGATGCAGCTCGCGGTCCTCTACGACGACGGCTTCGTCGCCTACCTCAACGGCCAGGAGCTGGCGCGGTCGCCCAGCATGGGGGCGGGAGCGGTCGGTTTCACCACCCTCGCCGCCAACCACGAGGCCAGCGAGATCGAGCTCTTCGAGGTCAGCGCCCAATCCGGCCTGTTGCTGCCGGGGCGCAACGTCCTGGCGATCGAGGTCCACCAGACCAGCAGCACGAGCAGCGACCTCGTGCTCGACGCGGCCCTGCTCTGCGACGGGCTCGATCCGGTGCTGGCGCCGGCCGCCGCCAGCTCGGTGCTCGACGCGCTCGGCCGGCCCGAGGACCTGTTCCGCATCCAGGATTCGACCGGTGGCTACGCCCGCTCGGTCGACGTCGGCCTCGGCCTGCCCTTCAGCTTCCGGGTCGATCCGCCCAGCCTCAATCCGGGCGCCGCGCCCTTCACCATCTTCGGCTACTTCGGCACGCCGAGCGCGGCCGAGACCATGCCCTTGCCCTACGGCCTCGGGCCGATGGTCTTCCCGCCCGCCTTCCCGGGGGTCTGGGCGCCCTCGAGCTTCCTCGTGGCCGACAACTATCTCGGACTCCTCGGCGCCATCGCCTACTCGAATCCGGCACCTTGGGCCGCGACCAATCCCGGCCTAAACTTCCCGGGCGAGTTCTGCTTCCAGGGCTGGATCGCCACCGGGCCCGGCTCGGCGAAGGTGTTCAACGCCATTCGCATGCGCGTGTTGCCCTGAACCGGGAGGAGCCATGTTCCTCGAGATGAGCGTCGCCGAGAAGCTGTGGGTCGGAATCGGCTTCGTCGGCCAGGCCTGCTTCTTCATGCGCTTCGTGGTCCAGTGGATCGCGAGCGAGCGGGTGAAGCGGAGCGTGATCCCCGATGCCTTCTGGTGGCTGAGCATCGGCGGGAGCCTGATCCTCCTCGCCTACGCCATCTACCGGCGCGACCCGGTCTTCATCGTCGCCTTCGCGCCCAACGTGCTCATCTACAGCCGCAACCTCTGGTTCCTCAAGCTGGAGCGCGAGCGCGACGCGGTCGGCGCCGCCGCGGCGGCGCCGGTCGAGGAGGCCTGCCCGGCACCGGTGGTGGCGGCGGGCGAGCCGGTGGCCGAGCGGGTCAGAGCGTCCTGAGCCAGGCGATCATCGCGATCAGCTCGTCGTCGCCGCCGTCGAAGGCGGGCATCAGCGTCCGCGGCTTCATCTGCTTCGGATGCCGCAGCCAGCCCTCCAGCTCGGCCACGGTCATGCGCTGACCCACGCCCTCGAGGTTGGGACCGATGAGCGGCTTGCCACCCTTGATCAGGTGGCAGCCGAAGCACTTCTTGGTCTTGTAGAGGCCGGCACCGCGATCGATGACCGCCTGGTCCACCTGGCCTTGAAGGGCCTCGGACACGATCGTGCTCGCGGTCGGCCGGGAGGGCGCCACCGGCTCGTCGGCGCCGCAGGCCGCCAGGACGAGGCACAGGCTGAAGAGGGTCGAGAGCGCGATTCTAAGCGTCACCGTTCGGCTCCTTGTCGTCGGGGGCGATCGAGGCCTGCTCGGCCAGGAGTCGCTCGTACTCGGCGCGCAGCTCGTCCAGCTCCCGCCGGGCGCCACGGAACTTCAGCACCCAGCGGATCACGAAGCCGCTGGCGAGGAGGACCGCGAGCAGGATGCCGACGGTCCGCGCCACCACGATCACCGTGCCTTCGCCGGCCTGGGCCATGAGCAGGCCGAGGATCCCGATCACCAGGACGATGGGCATGAGGAGTCGTTCGAGCTTGTCCATGGCTCGCCGTTGTAACCCCGATCGCCTGCCGGCTCCACGGGCGCGGGCGGCGATTCGGCTCCGCTGCCGCGGCGGTGCTCGTGCCGGTCGGCTCGCTACGCCGTCCCGGGATCGCAGCCGTCGACGGGGCGACCGCGACGCCGAAATCGACCGGCCCGGCCGGAAAGGCCGGAAGTCGCGCGCCCGAGGAGTCGATCAGGGCTATGATGTCCGGGTCCTGATCCGGGGAGGAGACGGTCCGCCGATGGATGCCGAGGTCAAGATCGGAGACAGCTGGGAACTCGAACTCGGGGGTCGCGTGCTCGGCCGTCTCCGCCTCATGGAGGCGCTCGAGCCCTGGCACTACGGCGAGTTCGAAGCCGAGGCTCCCTTCGGCCCGCATGCCGATCTCTTCCAGATCCGCGACCGCGACGGGCGCACCAAGGGCTGGGACGACCGCCAGGCCGACGTCCACCGCATCCGCGAACTCGCCTTCTCGCTGCACCGGCGTGCCGATGGTTATCGATCCTCCTCGTTCTCGCTCTTCGTCGATGGCCGGCAGGGGCGCCTCCGCGTCTTCCCGGAGCTGCGGCTCGACCGGGCCTGAGCGCCTCAGATCGCCCGTTACCGAGTCGTTACCCCGCCGCGGCCCGCGCGCGGTCATGATGGCGCGGGTCAACAACATTGGGAGACGATCGATGATCAGACAGGGCATTCTCGGCCTGCTCGTGCTTCTCGCGCCTCTCGCCTCCGCGCTCGTCGCGCAGGGCGAGCTGCCGGCGCTCGGTTCCGCGGACGGCCTGCCGATCCGCGAGGTGACCGTGTTCAAGGACGGTCACGCCTTCGTCATCCACCAGGGCGAGCTGCGGCTCGACGCCCGTGGCCGCGCGGCCCTCACCGACCTGCCCGACCCGGTGCTCGGCACCTTCTGGCCGGCCGTGGAAGGCGAGGGCGTCCGGCTGCGCGCCGTGCGCGCCGGCGAGCGCGAGCTCGATCAGGACGTCACGGCGACGAGCCTGGCCGAACTGGTGCTCGCCAATCCCGGCGCCCGGGTCTGGCTGCGCGAGCGGAACGGCGAGCGCTACGCCACGCGGCTCGCCCCGAAGGAACCACTGCGCGGTGACCTGCTCGTGCTCGAGACCGATCTCGGCACGCGCGTCCTGCCCTTCGCCAGGGTGGACGAGATCACCTTCAGCGACGAGGGACACGTCGCCACCGCCAAGCAGCGGCGGAGCCAGCGGGTGATCGAGCTGGAGTTCGAGGGGCAGGGCGAGGGCGCGCGCGTCCGCGCCGGCATGAGCTACGTCCAGGAGGGCCTGCGCTGGATCCCCAGCTACCGGGTCAGCCTCGACGGCCAGGGCAAGGCGGTGATCGAGATGCGCGCCACCCTGGTCAACGACCTGCGCGACCTGGAGGACTGCCGGGTGCGCCTGGTCGTGGGCGTGCCGAGCTTCGAGTTCAAGGACTACCGCGATCCGATCGGCCTGGGCCAGTTCCTGCGTCAGGTGCTGGAGAACCCCGTGTTCAACAACAACCCGATCGCCTCGAACTTCGCCAGCAACATGTTCAACGGCCAGACGGCCGGTTTCGACAACGACGTGGTCAGCCGTGGGGCCGGCGCTGGCGGCGGCGGTGACACCGGCCTCGACGCCGGGGTCAGCGATGCCGATGGCGCGGCCAACCTCTTCTTCTACACCCTCGAGCATCTGAGCCTGCGCCGGGGCGAGCGCATGAACGTCGCGGTCGCCAGCTTCGAGCTACCCTACGAGGACCTCTACACCCTCGACATCCCCTACCAGGCGCCGCGCGCCGTGGTCGGCATCCGCAACCAGGCCGAGGCGGACCGCTGGGCGCGGCTCGCCGCCAAGCCGAAGGTGCGCCACCAGATCAAGATCGAGAACGGCTCCGGGCGGCCCCTCACCACCGCGCCGGCGCTGATCATGCTGGAAGGGCGGGTCATCGCCCAGTCGATGCTGCGCTACACCGCCCCCGGCGCGAGCTGCCGCCTGCCGCTCACCAAGGTGATCGACGTGCGGGTCGACCGCGAGGACATCGAGACCGGCCAGACCGCCGATGCCCTGCGCATGCACTCGCGGGAGTATCATCGCATCGACCTCAGCGGTCGGATCTCGCTGCTCGACCTGGCCGGCAAGCCGATGACCGTGGAGGTCACCCGCTGGCTCGTGGGGCGCTCGGACGACCAGCCCGCGGGCGGCGAGCGTGTCACCCTCGGCCAGTACGAGGACGTCGAGGAGGTCCTGATCGACGGTGATCGACCCTGGAGCTGGTACGCCTGGCCGAACTGGTGGTCCTACGTCAACGGTCTGGAGCGCTTCACCTGGACGGTGAAACTCGAGCCGGGCAAGGAGACGACCCTGAACTACCACTGGTACTACTACTGGCGTTGACGACCATGCGGGCGTCCGGTCGCGGTGACCGGATGCCCGCCCCAACCGTCCGCGGCGCCGCCGCGGAACGACGCGCGAGGAGATGATGGCCAAGGCGAGCATCCTGGTGATCGAGGACGACGCCGCCATCCGCCGGGCCCTGGTGGATGCGCTCGAGTTCTCGGGCTACGCCGTCGCCGAGGCCGCCGATGGCGAGACCGGGCTGCGCATGGCGATCGCCGGGGCCAACGATCTCGTCCTGCTCGACGTGGTCCTGCCCGGTCGCGACGGCTTCAGCCTGCTCGAGGAGCTGCGCCGCGGCCGCAGCCGGCTACCGGTGATCATGCTCACCGCGCGCGGCGCCGAGGAGGACCGCGTGCGCGGCCTGAAGGGCGGCGCCGACGACTACGTGGTCAAGCCCTTCGCGCCGGCCGAGCTGCTGGCGCGGGTCGAGGCGGTGCTGCGCCGCAGTCCCGAACGCCCGCGGCGGCTCGGACGGATCCGCTTCGGCGGCCGCATGGTCGACTTCGACGACCGCCGCGTCCGCCACGCGGATGGCGAGGAGACCGAGCTGTCGCAGCGCGAATGCGAACTCCTGCGCTTCTTGGCCGGCCGGGCCGGCCTGTGCACGAGCCGCGACCAGATCCTGGCCGTGGTCTGGGGCCTCGATCCGCGGGGCATCCGCACCCGGACCGTGGACATGCACATGGCGCGGCTCCGCGAGCGTCTGCGCATCGAGGCCGGCGAGGAGGTCTTCCGCACCGTGCGCGGCGAAGGCTACGTCTTCGTCGCCGAGGTCGAGGAGGCATGAGGCGGGGCCGGCGCGTGTGGCTGGGCTACGCCCTGGCCGCCCTGCTCGTCCTCGCGGCGATGCTGCAGGTGAGCCGCGTGCTGGTCGGCGCGGCGCGCGCCAAGCATCGGGCCGAGGCCCTGCGCCAGCGTCAGGATCGCGAGCGCCTCGCACTCTGGCAGCTCGATTTCAGCCTGGCGCCGATGGTGGCCTTCGAGACCGGTCGGGCGATCGCGGTCGAGGCCGGGTTCGACCCGGAGGGTCTCGCCGACGGGGGCTTCGGTCGCCTGCGTTTCGCCTGGCGACGCGATGGCCGGCTGCGGCTCGAGCAGCCGGACGGCGGGCACGGCGACTGGTGCCTGCCCGCCGATCTCGGTGCCGGACCGGGCGAGCTGGTGGCGGCCCTCGTGCTCCCCGATCGGCCCGAGGCCCTGGTCGCCGCCAGCTCCGTGCTCGTCGATCTGGGCGATCCCTGGCTGCGCAACGGCGCCTCGATCCCGGTCGAGGACAACACCGCCTACAACGACCTGCCGGGCCGGCAGCTCCAGCAGAGCCGGGCCAACGCGCTCAACCCCATGAGCAACTTCGCCAACGTCGTCCCCGGCCTGCCGCGCGCCAGCATCGAGCCCTTCGGCGCCGTCTGGCTCGATCGTCGCGATGGTGGTCCCGGCGAGCTCGCCCTGGTCCGCCGGGCTGCCGAACCGGAGGTCTTCCAGTTCGTGCTGCTCGATCGCGAACGGCTCGAGGCCTGGCTGACGGCGGAGCTGAGCGAGGTCCTGCCGGGGGTCGAGTTGCGGCCGCAGCGCGAACCGGCCCGGCCGGGTGAGAGCGTGCTCGCCACCTTGCCCATCCGCCTGCAGGCGCCGCCGCTCGCGGATGAGGGCGGCGCGCTCGACCCCTCCTTCCTCACCACCCTCGGGATCGCCTGGGCCGCGGTGGCGCTGGCCCTGCTCACCACCGCCTTCGTCCTGCGCGCCGCCACTTCGCTGAGTGAACGGCGGGCGCGTTTCGTGTCGACCGTGACCCACGAGCTGCGGACGCCGCTCACCACCTTCCGCATGTACGCGCAGATGCTCGCCCGCGGCATGGTGCCCGATGAGGGCCGGCGGCAGACCTATCTCGCCACGCTGGAGGAGGAATCGGAACGGCTCGCCCGCGTCGTGGAGAGCGTCCTGCTCTACGCCCGGCTGGAGGAGGGTCGCGCCCAGGCGCGGCGCGAGGAACTCAGCCTTGCCGAGCTGGGCGACCGGCTGCTGGTGCCGCTCGGCCGCGCCGTCCAGGCCGCCGACATGGAGCTCGATTTCGACCTGGGCGACGACGTCGACCGGCGGCTCCTGGTGGACGTGCAGACGGTCGAGCAGATCCTGGTCAACCTCGCCGACAACGCCGCCAAGTACGGCCGCGGCGAGGAAGCCCTGCTGCAGGTGCGGCTGGTCCTGGAGGGTGACCAGCTCCAGCTCCTGGTGACCGATCGCGGTCCGGGCGTTCCGGTGGCCGAACGTCGCGCGATCTTCGAGCCCTTCCGGCGGGCCCGGGCTCAGGAAGCCGGCGCGGCCCCCGGCGTCGGCCTCGGCCTCGCGCTGGCCCGTGGTCTCGCCCGTGCCCAGGGCGGCGATCTCGAACTCCTGCCGAGTCCCCGCGGCGCCTGCTTCCGCCTCCGCCTACCGATCGCCTGAGCCCGCCTCCCTCGGGCGTGCCGACGAGGCGCCGGCCAGCGGCCGGCGGTCCTGCCGGCTGGGCAGCCGGCGCTCCGGAAGGCCAGCCGCTGGCTGGCCTAGCTTTCTTCGCCCGGGAGCCGTCGAGTCTCGGCTGCGCAGCCGGCGCTGCGTGGTCCGCTCGGCGCGTCGAGCGCTCGGAGCGCCAGCCGCTGGCTGGCCTAGCTTTCTTCGCCCGGGAGCCGTCGAATCTCGGCTGCGCAGCCGGCGCTGCGCGGTCCGACCGGCTCGTCGAGCGCTGGTCGGCCCGTCAATCCGGGGCCAGGAGGCCTTCATGTCTCGCCCAGGCACTCGAGTAGCGCCAGTCTTCTGGTGAGTTGCAGAAACCGGCCTTCACCGGATTGGCTTCGATGTAGATGCGGAAGCGCGCCGTCTCGGCGGGGTCAAGGGCCTGTCGATCGAAGTAGTCGCGTTGCCACAGCCTGCCGCTACGACCCGCGAGAGCGTTGATCCGTCGGGCGGTCCAGGTCTTGAAGCCGTGGACGATCCGGGCCAGGGACTTGGTTCCGATCACCTCGAAGAGGGCGTGAACGTGATTCGGCATCACCACCCAGGCAAGGAGGTGCAGGTCCTGACCCGAGCGCCGGAACAAGGCCTGCTCGACGACGTCGGCGCATGCGGGTCGCGCAAGTAGGCAGCTCCCATGGCTGGCATCGAGGAGCCTCTCCGCCGTCCGCCGGCGTTTCCGTGGTGATGGTTCCAGGTGGAGCCGGCGCAGAACCTCGGCCGGGAGGCTATCGGCCAGGCGGATGGTCAGGAACTGGGTCACGGACCGATCGCTGAAATGTGGTAGGTAGCCTCGATGACGGGGGGCTCCGATCAATCTGTCGATGCGTCGCACATCGATCAGGTCGTTGGCGCTGGCGAAATGGACCGCGGAATCCGGAACGGCGCCGGCCAGCGGCCGGCGGTCCTGCCGGCTGGGCAGCCGGCGCTCCGGGGCGCCGACCGTTCGGCGCCGGTCGGTCTGGTCGTCGCCGAGGGCCGTCGAGCCTCGGAGGCGCAGCGGGCGCTGCGCGGTCCGACCGGAGCGCCAGCCGCTGGCTGGCCTAGCCTTCTTCGCCGGGGAGCCGTCGAGTCTCGGCTGCGCAGCCGGCGCTGCGTGGTCCGTTTCCGTCGGACCGTGGCGCGCCGCTCGGTAGGGACCGCGGAGCGCCTGCTCCGCCACTTCCTCCAGGCCGTTGCCCATTCCCTCTGCGCAGCTGGCGCTGCGCGGTCCAAGTGCTGCGCGGTCCGATCGGCGCGTCGGCCGAGGTCGCAGGTCGTCGACGCCTCGAGGGGGTCGAGGTTGTGGCGGGGAGGTGGAGCGGGCATCATGCCCCGCCATGGCCGATACGCTCGCGATCCGCGTCCTCCGATTCCTGCCCCGGAACCTCATCTCCCGGGCCTTCGGCTTCCTCGCCCGTCGGGAACGCCCGCGCTTCCTGGTGCGGCCCTTCATGCGCTGGTTCGCCCGCCGCTTCGATCTCGACCTGAGCGAGGCCGAGCGCGACTTCGAGGCCTACCCGAGCCTCCTGGCGATGTTCACCCGTCGCCTCCTCCCCGGGGCCCGGCCGATCGCCGCGGAGCCCGATCTCCTGGTCTCGCCGGTCGATGGCCGGGTCGGCGCCTTCGGCCGCATCGAGGCCGGTCGGCTGGTCCAGGCCAAGGGCATCGACTACGGCGCCGAGGCCCTGCTCGGTGACGCCGAGAGCGCTCGGCGCTTCGCGCGCGGTTCCTTCATCACGCTCTACCTCTCGCCGCGCGACTACCATCGCATCCACGTCCCGCGCGAGGGCGCGGTGGCCGCGACCTTCTACGAACCGGGAACGCTCTGGCCAGTGAATCCGCCGGCCGTCCGGACCATCCCGGCCCTGTTCGCGGTCAACGAGCGGGTCACCAGCCTGCTGGAGACCGATCGTGGCGCGGTCGCGGTGGCCATGGTGGGGGCCACCAACGTCGGTTCGATCGCCCTCGCCTACGACGAGCTGGTCAGCAATCGTGGTGGTCCGCGGCGGCATCTGCGCCACGAGCCACCGATCGCGCGCGAGCGCGGTGACGAGCTGGGCATCTTCCAGCTCGGGTCCACGGTCGTGCTGCTGATCGAGGACGAGGGCTTCCGCTTCCTGCCCGGGATCGAGAGCGGCGCCTGGTATCCCATGGGCAGCGCTCTGGGGCGTTTCGGCTCCTGAGCCTCCGGCCTCAGGCTTCCCGCGGGGCGAGCGTCACCTTGCCGTCACGCACCAGGTAGCAGCGATCGGCGAACTCGAGCCAGCGCTCCCGATGGGTGACGCTGACGATCGCCACCTCCCGCGCCGTCCGGGCCACGCTCTCGCAGATGCGGGCCTCGGTGTCGGGGTCGAGCGCGCTGGTGGTCTCGTCGAGGATGAGCAGGCGCGGCTCCATGACCAGGGCGCGGGCCAGGGCGATGCGCTGGCGCTGGCCGCCGGAGAGCCGCGCGCCGCGTTCGCCGACGAAGGTGTCGAGTCCCTCCGGCAGCTCGGCGACGAAGTCGCGCGCACCCGCCCGGTCGATGGCGCGCCAGATGGCCTCGTCCGCGATGTCCGGCCGGAACAGGGTCACGTTGTCGCGAACCGAACCGCTGAACAGGTTGAGGTCCTGGTGGACGTAGCCGATCCGCCGCCGCCAGGCGATCAGATCGACGTCCTCGACCGGCACGCCGTCGAGGCTGACCCGACCCTGCTGCGGCCGTAGCAGGCCGATCATCAGGTCGCAGATCGTCGACTTGCCGGAGCCCGAGGGCCCCTGCAGCACCGTGAGTCCGGTCGGCGGGATCTCGAGCGCGACGTCGTCGAGCACCAGCTTGTCGCCGAAACGGAAGGTGACGGCCTCGAACCGGCAGCCGCCGACGAAGTCGATCGTCTGCCGGCCGCTGACCACCTCGCGGTTGTCCTCGAGGTCGTGGGCGAGCTGCAGGCTGCTCTTGTACATGGGCTCGTAGGCGACCGCGGCCTGGAGCTGCGATTGTGCCTTGCCCACCGACTTGGCGGTCTTCTGCACCAGGACGATGACCACGATGATCTCGGCCACGCCGACCTCGGAGAAGCGGCCGGCGAAGGAGACGCCGACCGCGATCAGCGCCATCAGGGCAGCCTCCTGGGCGGCGTTCATCACCTGGCGCGAGACGGTGATGCCGATCACCGCGCGGGCGATCTTCTCGATCCGCGCCTCCATGGCCTGGATCAGGTGCTGGCCGCGATTCATCGACCGCAGCGGCTTCATGTTGGCCAGGGAGTCGGCGACGTCGGTGACCACCTCCTGGGTCATCTTCTGGTGCTTGCGACCGCTGCGCTTGGTCCAGAGCATGAGCGGACGCAAGGGCAGCGAGACGGCCAGGCCGGCGCCGATCGCCACCAGGGCGAGCGGCAGCGAGATCGCCGCCGAGATGGCGAAGAAGACCAGGCACTGGATCGCGGAGGCGAGGAACTGGACCGCGAGGTTGAAGGCCTCGCCGGCGCGGGCGCAGTCGATGCCGATGGCATTCGAGATCCGCCCGCCGGACATGCCGGTGGCGTAGCCCCAGTCGACGCCCATGAAGCCGTTGATGATCCGCTTGCGCAGGTGCGAGGACACGTCGGCGATCGCGCGGCCGGTGTACCAGGACATGAGCACCATCAGGATGCCCTTGATCACGAAGGTCACCACGACCAGCACGACGATGGCGGTGACGCTGTGGGGCACGCCGAGGAGGTCGAGGAAGCCGAGGACCCCGCGTTCGATCGAGCCCGGTTCCTGGTCGCCCTGCCCGAGCGCCACGGTGATCAGCGGCAGAACCGCGGCGATGCCGAGACCCTCCGAGAGCGTCGCCAGCATGGCGATGGCGAGCACCAGGAAGCGCCCCCGGGTCGGCGCCTTCAGGAAGATCCCGAGGATGTCCAGCATGTCTCGACCGCGTTCCCCTTCGTCCGGCAAGCTCGCGCGCCGAAGGCCCGGTGCGGCCCGCGGTCGGGAGGTCCCGCAAGGCTGACGCCTCCGCGCCCCCGGCGCAAGGCGTGCGGCCCTTTCCTCTCCCCCCGGTCCCCGCTCCGGGGTGGTAGAATGCGGGCCCGCGGCGGTCTGGACGGAGCAGCGATGAGCAGCGAGCAGATCTGGGTCATCATCGTGTTGGCCGGCACCTTCGCGCTGCTGGTCCGCGAGGCCCTGCCGCCCGGCATCACCGGCCTGTGCTGTATCGCCGCACTCCTGCTCGGGAACGTCGTGCTCGAGGGCTACGTCATCGATCACGCCCAGGCCTTCTCCGGGCTGATCAACCCCGCCGTGCTCGCCGTCGCCGGAATGTTCGTCATCTCGGCCGGCGTCCAGCGCACCGGCGCGGTCGGTCTGGTCTCCAACCGCTTCCTCGCCGATGGCCGGTCGCCGGCGCGCAGCGCGGTGATGCTGCTGGTCTTCGTCATGGTGGCCTCGGCCTTCATGAACAACACCCCGCTGGTCCTGATCTTCATGCCGGTCATGCTGGGCATCGCGGCCAAGGCCAAGCGGCCGCCCTCGAAGCTCCTGATCCCGCTGAGCTTCGTCTCCATCCTGGGTGGCCTGTGCACCAAGATCGGCACCTCGACCAACATCGTGGTCTCGGCCAGCGTGTCGCGGCATCTCTCGCTGCAGATGTTCGACTTCTTCCCGATGGGGATCATCCTGGCCCTGGCCGGTTTCGCGTTGATCCTCTTCTTCGGCGAACGGCTCCTGCCGGAGCGGGCCTCGCTGGGACTCGGTTCGAGCACCGGACCGGCACCGGACTACATGACCGAGGTGCACATCGTCGAGGGCTCTCGACACGTCGGCCGCAGCATCGGCGAGGTCTTTCCGCCGCGCGGGCGGCGCATGCGCGTGCTCCAGCTCGTGCGCGACGACGTCATCCACGCCGCCCTGCCCGCGACCGTGCTGGAGGCCGGTGACTTCCTGCTGATCAAGGGCGACCCGACCGCGATCGTCGAGGTGATGCGGTTGGAAGGGGAGGGCATCGTCGCCCCGCTGAAGAGCGGGGCCGAGACCGACAACACCCGCCGCGTGGCGGTGAGCATCGCCGAGGTGGTGGTCAAGCCGGGCTCGCGCTGGGTCGATCAGCGGGTCATGGACGTCGGCTTCCACGAACGCTACGGCCTGGCCGTGATCGCGGTCCAGCGCCATGGCTCGCATCTCCGCGAGAAGGTCGAGGAGCTGCGCCTTCGCCCCGGCGACACCCTCCTGGTCCAGGGACCGGTGGAGAGCCTGCGCAATCTGAAGTTCTCCGATGCCTTCCTCCTGGTGGAGGGCGTGGAGTCGACCATCTCGCACTCCCATCGCGCGCCGGTGGCGGTGGCGGCGATCCTCTTCTTCGTGGTGCTGGCGGCGATCGCGCCCGGCTTCGTCCACGTGTCGGCCCTGCTGGCGGCCCTGATCATGGTCATCGGCCGGTGCCTGACCGCCAACCAGGCCTACTCGGCGCTGGACTGGGACGTGCTCTTCCTCCTCGGCGGCACCATCGCCCTGGGCACGGCCTGCGAGCAGACCGGCCTGGCCCAGCTGGCCGGGCACGAGCTGGTCGCCCTCTGCGGTCCCCTGGGCGAACGCTTCGCCCTGGCCGGGATCGTCACCTTCACGGCCCTGCTCACCCAGTTCCTGTCGAACAACGCCGCCGCGGCGGTGATGACCCCGCTCGCCTACGAGGCCGGCATCGCCTTCGCCGAGCGGGCGGGTGGCGTGGTCCGGCCCGAGGCGGCCCTGCCCTTCGTCATGGCGGTGGCCTTCGGTGCCAGCTGCTGCTTCCTCACCCCGATCGGCTACAGCACCAACCTGCTGGTCTACGGCCCCGGCGGCTACCGCTTCGTCGACTTCATCCGGCTCGGCCTGCCCCTGACCCTGCTGTTCATCGTCCTGTCCACGATCTTCCTGCCGATCCTGTACTGAGCGCGACCCCCGGCTTTCCGTCCCGTCGTGAACTCGCCGGGTGACTCGGGTATCCTCGGGGGTGGCCGAAGTCCCGGATCGGAGCGGACTTGGCCCAGCGCCGCGAAGATCGGGATTTTCGCGACGAGAGCGTCCCAGGAGTGGCACTGAAGGGCATGGCCGGACCTGACGTCGACGACAAGCTGCTGTTGCGGGTGATCGCGGGCGACCAGGGGGCCTTCCGCATCCTGGTCGAGCGTTATGACCGTCTGGTCTCGGCCCTCCTGGTCGACCGGGTGGGTCAGCGCGAGGAGCTGAACGACCTCCGGCAGGAGGTCTTCTTCCGGGTCTACAAGGGCCTGGACCGGCTGCGGGAGCACACGAAATTCGCATCCTGGCTGCGGGGCATCTGTCGCAACGTGGTGCGGGAGTTCTGGGCCGCCCGGGCACGAGGTCACGGGGCCCTGGACGAGGCCGAGGAGCCCGCCGCTCCCGAGCCCGTGGACGACGAGAAGGAGTCGATCGAGATCGCGATGCGGAAGGGCCTGGCGGTCCTCCCGGGTCGCTACCGCGAGATCCTGCGCATGCGCTACTTCGCCAAGATGAGCTACGAGGACATCGCCGAGACGCTCGGGCTGTCCTTCATGGCCGTGGACGCGCTGATGCGTCGGGCCAAGGCTCGTCTGAAGGAGGTCGTCCTGCCGATCCTCGAACGTGAGAACCTGAAGTGAGCGAGCAGAGCGGCAACATCGAGCGCCTGCTGGAACGCTACGTTCTCGGCGAGCTCTCCGAGGACGACCGGCGGATGCTGGAGCAGTACCTCACCGGTCCCGGTGAGGACGCCGCCCGGGCGCGCGCCGATCTCCGCTTCGAGCAGTCGCTCCTGCGCTCCTTCGCCACGGAGATCGCCGAGCACGACGTCGCCGGCTCGGTGCTCGATCGCGTCTTCCGCCGTCCGGAGCTGGAGCAGCGCCGGCACTACCGTGCCGATCTCGCCAGCACCGTCCTGCATCAGGCTCGCGCGGAAGGCCGGATCGGCCCGCCGCGCCGGCGGCTCCTGACTCCGAAGGTGAGGCGGCTGACCGGCCTGGCCGCCAGTCTCCTCCTGATCGCCTTCCTGCTCTGGAGCACGACGATCGAACCGACGAACGAGCGGCACGGGCCGATCATCGACCCCGCCCTGGTGGGCGAGGTCGCGGTCATGCCCTGCTCCGCCGATCCCCGGCTCGACGCCATGCCGGAGCCGCCGCGGAACAAGGTCGGGCGACCGATCCGAATCGGCGACGAGATCACGACCGACGCCGAGGAGATGGCCCTCCTGCAGATGCGGCACGGCGAAGGCCGGGTGGTGCTCCTGCCCCTGAGCCGCCTGCGCGTGGTCCGGACCACGCCCGGCGGGCCGCTGTCGCTGCGCGTCCTCGAGGGCGGCATCCAGTACGACTTCTCGCGTCTGTCCGCGGCGATGTCGGTGGAGACCGACAAGGGCCATCGCGGCAAGCTCCAGGGCCGCGGCGAGATGATGATCGCCAGCGCCTCGCTCGGCGCGCCGCAGCCGGCGCTGGAGAGCTCGCTGGGCCAGATCGTCCTGGTCCGCGTCAAGGATCGGAGCTGGGCGAATTTCGAGAGCCCGCAGGGTCCGGTGCGGATCTCCAAGGGACAGCTCGGCATCGTCGGGCCGGAGAGCGCGATGACCGTGGCCGAGAGCTCGCTCACCGACATCGCCGCCAACCTGCGCACGATCTGGCGGGTCGACAGCTTCCTCGCCGACGCCGATCAGCCGGTGATGCGGCTGCCCGGCGAGCAGCTCAATCGGGGCGACGTGGTCACCGAGGCCCTGCGGGTCTACAAGTACGACCTGATCGAGATGATGGCGGTGAGCTTCGTCGTCGACGTCGAACTCGCCGAACTCGGCATCAGCCCCAGCCAGTCCGACCAGTACGACGCGATGACCTTCGTCCGCGGCGACGAGCTGACCCAGGTCCTGCCACTCCGGGCCGAGGAGGCCATGCAGACCCGTTCCCGGCAGATCGCCGGGCTCCTGGCCATCGATCGCGAGCGTCTGCGGCTCGCGGGGCAGGAATACAAGAACGAGCCGGTTGCGGTGGTCCGGCAGAGGATCTGGCCGCAGCTCGCCCGTGGTCTGGAGCTGCGTCGTGGTGGCGATCAGGAGGACACCGCCTTCGAGCTGCGCTACCGGGGCAAGTCCCTGGACATCTCGCGGGCCAGGGCCTGGGCGCGGTTGCGCCAGCTCATGCGGGTGAGCGAGATGGACCGGCTGATGCGCAACCAGGCCGAGCGTCGCCTGCTCAGCACCTGGCTCGAGAAGCGGGGCGAGCACTGGCACGAAGAGGCCAGCAGCTTCGCGGCACCCTTCGTCGCCATGGCGCAGATGACCGGCGTGAGCCGGGTCCAGCTCCAGGATTCGATCCGGGTCGCCCAGGTGATCCAGAGCGTGGTCCAGGCCCCGAGCGGGCCGGAGATCGAGCGCTTCATGCTCGAGAACGTCACCAAGCGCCGCCCGCTGGTCTTCGATCACTGGTTCTTCCCGACCACCGATCCCTTCCGCGGCTACGGCCTGGATGGTGGGCGTGCTGCGGTCGCCCATCGCAAGGCGGAGCAGCTGGTGGCCGACCTCCGGGCCGGCAAGAAGCCCGAGGTGATCCAGGACGTGCCGCGGTTCACCGGCAGCATCTGGAGCAATCAGACCGCCGGTGGTCCCCAGCCCTGGTGGAACGAGATCTACGGCCGTGACTTCGGGCTTGCCGTGTCGAACCTCTCGATCGGCCAGGTGAGCGAACCGATCCAGAGCCCCGAGGGCTGGCACGTCGTCCGGCTGCTCCACGAGGGTGAGGAGCAGACCGATCCGCGGGCCCATCGCAGCTACGCGATGCAGCTCTACCGCTACGAGATCGCGCGGCGCACCTTCGACGGCATCGTCGCCCAGGAGGTCAGTCGCCTCGCGGAGCCCGCCAGCCTGCTCCGCTGAGCCTCGCGTTGGCGGTCGCCGGCCGTCGCGATAGACTGCCGGGCCTCGCCCAGGGACGAGGTTCACGATGATTCGCCCCGTCTTCGACTTCTGCTACACCCTGAGCGCCCGGGTCGCTGCGGTCTTCGCCTTCCGGCTGCGCATCGAGGGCGGTGAGCGCCGGCTCCAGGGCCCGGCCCTCGTGGTGGGCAAGCATGCCAGCTACTGGGACATCCCGCTCGTGGCCCGTGCCGTCCGTCGCGTGTTCCGCCGCATCTACCCCTGGTTCGAGATGGCGAGCTTCCACGGCTACCCGCTGCTCGGCCGGCTGATCTGGTTCCTGGAGTGGAACGGCGGTTTCGCGGTGATGCGGCCGAAGGACCTGATCCGACTCAAGAAGGGCGGGATCACCGACAAGGAAGAGCTGAAGGCGATCATGCGCCGGGTCAACGGCGAGGCCGCGGCCACGCGCCGGCACGTGCTGGAGCGTGGCGACGCCGTTTGCTTCTTCCCGGAGGGCACGCGCGATCCTGGCCGCGTGGCGCCCCTGCGCTCCTTCCACGAGATCGAGGAGGCCCTGGCCTACATGGTCGAGACCGGGCGCGAGGTCACCATCCTGCCGGTCCTGCCCTGCTACGGCAGCAGGCCGAAGAGTCTGTTCCGGCGCCGTCGCGTGCTGCTGCGGATCCTCGAGCCGGTGAGCGGCGAGGGCCGTGACGCCCAGGCCGTCCTCGCCGAGATCCAGGAGGCCTTCGACAAGGCCTGGCTCGAGCCCGAGCAGGTCGACGCCCACTAGGCCCGCGTCGCGAGCGCGGCAGACCCGATCGCTTCGGCCACGCCGACGAAGAGCCGGCCGGCGGCCGGCGGTCCTGCCGGCTGGGCAGCCGGCGCTCCGAAGCAGCGTCGACTCGCACCTTCGCCAGGCGGCAGCAGGCGGCGCTCCGGAGCGCCAGCCGCTGGCTGGCCTAGATTCCTGGCCCGAGAGCAATCGATCTCCGGATGCGCAGCTGGCGCCGCGCGGTCCGACCGGAGCGCCAGCCGCTGGCTGGCCAGGTCTTCTCATCCGCGATCCTGACCGATGCCGGAGGCGCAGCTGGCGCCGCGCGGTCCCTTCGCGTCGGACGGTGGCGCGCTCCCTGCGTGGTCCGCCTCAGCGCTCTCGATCCTCCGTCGCCTTCGTCGCCGAGGCGTCCAGCTCTTCGAGTCTTCGGCGCAGGCTCTCCGGATCGGTCGCCGGCTCGAGGCAGGTCGAGCCCCGACAGACGTAGACGCGGGGCGCGCCCTCGGCGGCCGCGGTCTTGCCGGCGAGGAGCGGGAGCAGCTCGGCCAGGGTGCTGGCCTCCTCCGGACTCACCATGATCAGGAGCGCGTCGCCGAGGAAACGGGCGCGGAGGATGGCCGCCATCGCCTTGGTGTCGGCGCGCGTCGGATCGCCCACCAGGACCAGGGTCCGCGGGCCTTCGAGGCGCATGGCCAGGACCCGCAGCAGAAGCGGATGAGCCGAGGGCGCGGCCTGGAGGTCGGCGGCGAAGGTCTGGAGCACGGAGTCGACCAGCTCGAGGCGGCTCTCGTCACCGTCCAGGGCCTGAAGCCGAAGGAGGGCCAGCGCCGCGGCGCCGTTGCTGGAGGGCAGGGCGCCGTCGATCGCCTCGCGCGTGGGCAGGACCAGGTCGTCGCGCTGGAGGGAGTCGAGGAAGCCGCCCAGCTTGGCGTCGTGGTGGTCGACGATCCGTGCGGCGGCCGCCCGGGCCCGGGCGAGGTCCTTCGGATCCTTGGCGACCAGGAAGAGATCGAGCAGGCCGAGCGCGAGCTCGGCGTGGTCCTCGAGAGTCGCCGGATGGGCCGCCTCGCCGGCGACGTAGCGTCGACACGGTCGACCCTCGTCGTCGCGGAGTTCGCGATCGACGAAGTCGGCCGCGGTCCGGGCCGCGGCGATCCAGTCGGGTCGATCGAGAGCCCGACCGGCCCGCGCCAGGGCCCCGATCGCGAGGCCGTTCCAGGCGGCGATGACCTTGTCGTCGGCGCGCGGCTGGGGCCGGCGTTCGCGGGCCGCGAAGAGCTTCGCGCGCGCCGAGCGCCAGTGGCGGACCAGCGCGGCCTGGTCCATGCCGAGCCGCTCCGCGCTGGCGGCGAAGCGGTGGACGACGCGGAGCACCTTGGCCTTCCCGAGGCCCTGGAGCTGATCCTGGTTGCCTTCCGGCTCGAGCTCGAAGCGGTCCAGGACCACCTTCAGCTCGTCGCCGGCGAGGAGCTTCTCGACCTCGGCCCGGGTCCAGACGTAGGTCGCGCCCTCGACCCCCTCCGTGTCGGCGTCGATGGCGGCCCGGAAGGCGCCATCAGGCGTCCGGAAGTCGCGCAGGAGGCAAGTGACCAGATCCTCGGCCATGGCGAAGGCCCGGTCCTCGGCGCAGCTCTGGCCCAGCTCGAGGCAGAGATCGAGGCCCTGGGCCTGGTCGTAGAGCATCTTCTCGAAGTGGGGCAGCTTCCAGGCCGCATCGACCGCGTAGCGATGCAGCCCGCCGCCGACGTGGTCGTGGATGCCGCCGTGCGCCATCGCCGCCAGCGTGGTCCAGACCATGTTCGGGGCCTCCTCGTCCCGGCTGCGCAGGAGGAAGAGGAGGCTCGGGACCCGGGGGAACTTTGGCGCGCCGCCGAAGCCGCCATTCTCCTGATCGAAGGCCCGGGCGAGCTCACGGACGGCGCGCGCGCGCAGGTCGAGCGTCGGCAGTTTCGCCGCCCGCGCCCGCGCCTCGAGACCGATCAGGTGATCGAGCAGCTTGCCGGCGTTGGTCTCGATTCCGGCCCGATCGTCTCGCCAGTGCTTGCCGACCTGCTCGCAGAGCGCGAGCAGGGAGCGCGGCTCGAGGTAGGTCGCCGCCCAGAACGGGCGTCGATCGGGCAGGATCAGGATCGTCGCCGGCCAGCCACCGTTCCCCTGCAGGGCCTGGACGGCGCGCATGTAGACCGCATCGATGTCCGGTCGCTCTTCCCGGTCCAGCTTGATGCAGACGAAGGTCGCGTTCAGCGCCGCCGCCACCTCCGCGTTCGCGAAGGACTCGCGTTCCATCACGTGGCACCAGTGGCAGGTGGAGTAGCCGATGGAGAGGAAGATCGGCAGGCCGCGGCGCTCGGCCTCGGCGAAGGCCTCGGGGCACCAGGGCCACCAGTCGACCGGGTTTCCGGCATGCTGGCGAAGATAGGGACTCGTCGCGCCGACCAGATGGTTGGCGGGGCGGCTCGTCGGCTCCTGGGCGCCGGCCAGGACGCCGAGAAGGCAGAGGATCATCGGCAGGCGGGCCGTGCGGACCATGGGCTTCTCCTATCGCTCGCCGATCATAGCCACGCCGGCGGCGGCAGGCGGTCGCGAAGTCGGGAGGTCGTCGAGGAAACGCGCCCGGTCGTCCCGGCCCCGATCGGGCGCCATGGGGCGGCCGACCCGTTTCCTCGTGGCGAGGGGGGCGACCCCCGACCCGCCCGGCATCCGCCGCCGACCGATTCCCGATCCTCGTCCGGCGAGTCGGTGAGGGCGGCGGGTTAGGATGGCGGCATGCTGATCATCACCGACGAGGCCTGCCAGGACTACCATCGCGAGGGGCACCCGGAGCGGCCGCAGCGGATCGGCGCCAGCATCGAATTCCTGCGCCGACAGGAGGTCCTGACGCTCGACTGGCGGCGCCCGGAGCTCGATCCATCCGCCGCGATCGCGCGGCTCCATCCGGCCGCGCATCTCGAGCGCCTCGAGGCGGCCCGGGCCGACTTCGACGCCGACACGCCGGCGCACCACGACATCGCGGCGCATGCCCGCCGTAGCGTGAGCGGCGCCCTCGAGGCCCTGGCCGCCGCCGATCGCGGCGAGCGCGCCTTCGTGCTCCTACGCCCGCCGGGGCACCATGCCCTGGCCGCCGAGGCGATGGGCTTCTGCTACCTGAACCAGGCCGCGATCGTCACCGCCACGGTCGCGGCGGGCGGTCGGCGCGCCGCCCTGATCGACTTCGACGTCCATCACGGCAACGGCAGCGAGGCCCTGCTGCTCGGTCGCGACGGCTGCTTCTATGCCTCGGTGCACCAGTATCCGGCCTACCCGGGCACCGGCGCCCAGTCGCGGGCGAACTGCTCGAATCACCCGATCCGGCCCGGGTCCGCGGCCCGCGTCTACGCCGACGGTTTCCGCGCCGCGCTCGACGCGGTGCTCGACTTCCGCCCCGACATGCTCGTGGTCTCGGCCGGCTTCGACGCCTACCGCGGCGATCCGCTGGCCCAGGAGAACCTCGAGGCGGAGGATTACCGCGACTTCGGCGCCCTGCTGGCGGCAACCGGCTTGCCGCTGGTCTCCCTGCTGGAAGGGGGCTACAGCGAGGAACTCCCGCAGCTCATCCTGGCCTATCTCGAGGGTCTCGAGGGCGGGGCCTGAGCGGCGGCTCACCCGATCTCAGTCGGTGAGGAAGTCGGCGAGGGCGCGGCGGAGGGTCTCGAGCCGGATCGGCTTCTCCAGGAAGCCGTCCATGCCGACCTCGCGGCAGCGCCGTTCCTCGTCGGCACCCTTGTGGGCGGTCATCGCGATGATGGTGACGTTGTCGGCACCCTCGCGCTCGCGGCGCCGGATCCGCTCGGTCGCCTCGAAGCCGTCCAGGATGGGCATCTCGCAGTCCATGAGGACGAGGTCGTAGTGGTCCTGCTCGAGGGCGTCGCAGGCCTCCTGACCGTTCCGGGCCAGATCCGCCTCGATGCCGAGCTTCTTCAGCATGCGCAAGGCGACCTTCTGGTTGATCTCGTAATCCTCGACCAGGAGGACCCGAGCCCCGTTCTGCTGCTTGCCTGACATGCCGATCCTCGGTGACGTCACCCCAGTGCTCAATCGGTGCGCGAGGGGTCCGCACTTGAGAACCTAGGGTGCTCGGGAATTCATTCAGGTGTTTGTACTTAGGTTCGAAGTCCGGAGCCCGGGCGGCGTCGCCCCTCGGGGCCCCGGCGGCGGGCCCGGGGCGGCCGAACCCGATCTCCCGGGCTCCCTGGCCGCCCGACCACGACCCGGTCCCGATCGGGCGGATCATTGACTCGCGACCCCTCGGGACCCTATCCTCCCGAAACGCCATGCCCCGGCGTGCTGCAGCAAGGACGCGACCATGTTCCAGGCAGCCGCCCGCCGCGAGTCGGGGCATCTCCTCGTCGGTTTCATCCTCGTCTCCGTCTTCAGCGCCATCGCGAGTTCCCAGACGGTCCACGTGGTTCCGGGGCCCCAGGCCAGCATCCAGGCGGCCCTGGACGCCACGGCACCCGGCGACCTGGTCCAGATCCAGGCCGGCCGCTATTTCGAGAACCTCGTGATGCCTCCCCACGACCTCGTGGTCCGCGGCGCCGGCGTCGGCCAGACGATCGTCGACGGCAGCCTGGGCGGCTCCTGTCTCGAGATCGGCAGCGCCCTGACCTCCGCGACCGTCATCGAGGATCTCAGCTTCCGCAACGGGACCGGAGCGCTCGATCCGGCAGGGGGCCTGCCCGGCCGTCTCGGCGGCGGGCTCCGGATCCACGATGCCCTCGGCCTGCCGACACCGCCCCTCGTCCGCCCGGTCTTCCGCCGCTGCGAGTTCGCCGACAACGTCGCCGACAGCGGGGCCGGGGCCTCGATCGAGGGGGTCGTCGGTCCGGTCACCTTCGAGGACTGCCTGTTCAGCGACAACCAGGCCTCGACCAGCCCGCCGGCGAGCAGCTTCCTCTCGGGCGCCGGCGCCATCCACGCAGCCGCCGATCCGGTCCACGGCGTCGCCTTCGAGCGCTGCCATTTCGCCCGCAACGCCGGTTGGGTCGGCGGGCTCGGCGGGCTCGCGGTGCGGGTCGAGGACTGCGCCTTCGTCGACAACCTCGGCGTTCGGGCCGCGGCGGTCCTGGCCCGGATTCCCGACCAGGAGAGCTTCCGGCGCAACGAGATCCGCGGCAACGTCGCCACCGGCGGCGCGGCGGTCGTTCTCGGCGTCGATCAGGCCAGCGCGGTGGTCTGGCTGCGTGACTGTCTCCTGGTCGACAATGTCGCCACGACCCACGTCCTCGAACTCGACGACGGCACCTGGTTCCTGGTCAACCTGACCGTCGCGGGCAACGTGCTGACCCCGGTCGGCGCGACCACGGTGGCGGAGCTGGGCGCCCTGGAGACGCTGGGCATCTACCTCTACGGCTCGATCCTGCGCCCGAATCTGGTCCCGGCGATCCACTCGGTCGCCAATCCGATCCACGGGACGACCCCGCCCTACCTCGACGCCTGCAACGTCGGCGGCTGGGGGAACCTGCCGGGCACCATCGACCAGGATCCGCTCTTCGTCGCGCCGGCCGCCGGCGACTATCATCTCGCCGTGGGCTCACCCTGTCTCGACACCGGTCCGTCCTTCGTTCCGGGCGGTCTGGGGGCGCTCGATCTCGACCGCGGGCTCAGGCCGCGCGGCGAGGCGGCCGACATGGGCTGCTACGAGGCCTATCGCGTCGCCTACTCGCCGGCCGCTCCCGGTCGCGTCGGCATCGCTGCCGGCGGCCCCTTCGACGTCCTCACCATCAACGGCTCGGCCGGAGGCGCCGAGCGCAAGGTGATCGCGACGGTCGGCAGCCCGGCCGCGATCGAGATCCGCCAGCCGCCTCACGTCGCCGGTCCCTGCCGCTTCGTGATCTTCGGGATCTTCGGCGAGGCCGAGGTCGATCATCTCGTGACCGTGCCCTACGGGATCGGCGAGATGGCCTTCGCGCCCCTGCCGATGTTGCCGGCCCAGCTGCAGTGGAGCGTGGCCTTCGTCCTCACCGACAACTTCTCGCCGACGAGCCCGCAGCTCATGGCTTCGACGGCGACCCCCTGGCTCTCGGCCCAAGGGCCGGCCATCGGCTGGCCGCTGACCATCAGCCTCCAGGGCGTGCTGGAGGAGGCGCCGGGGCTCCTCGTGCCGACCAACGTCATCGTCTACGAGCTGCGCTGAGGGTCGCTCAGACGTCGACCTCCTCGGCCTCCTCGCTCCGCTCCATGACCAGACGGAAACGGGCCGAGGGGTCCTTGCCCATCATCTCGCGGAGGGTCTCGTCGGTCTGCAGCTCGTTGTCGACCACGACCTTCCAGAGCACGCGGCTCTTCGGTTCGAGGCTGGTCTGGGCCAGCTCCTTGGCCGACATCTCGCCGAGGCCCTTGAAGCGGGTGATCTCCGGCTTCGCGCGGCCGCCGATGCGCGCGAGGACCTCTTCCTTCTCGACGTCGTCCTTCACCCAGTGGATCTCCTTGCCGGCGCGGATCTTGTAGAGCGGCGGCTGGCCCAGGTAGAGGTGCCCGCGACGGATCAGGTCGGGCAGGTGACGGTAGAAGAAGGTCATCAACAGGGTGGCGATGTGATGACCGTCCGAGTCGGCGTCGGTCAGGATGATGATCTTGTGGTAGCGCAGGTCCCGCGGGCTGTAGGACTTGCCGATCCCGCAGCCGAGGGCCTGGATCAGGTCGTTGATCTCCTGGTTGCCCAGGAGCTTGGCGAGGGTCGCCTCCTCGGTGTTGAGGATTTTGCCCTTGAGCGGCAGGATCGCCTGAGTCTTGCGGTCGCGGCCCTGCTTGGCCGAGCCGCCGGCCGAGTCACCCTCGACGATGAAGACCTCGGTCTTCTCCGGGTTGCGTTCGGAGCAGTCGGCCAGCTTGGCGGGCAGCTTGAGGCGGCCGGCCGGCTTCGCCTTGCTCTTCACCTCGCCGGCCGCCGCGCGCGAGGCGGCCCGGGCCCGCGCCGCCAGCACGATCCGGTAGACGATGGCATCGCCGATCGTCCGGTTCTCGTTCAGGAAGCTCTCGAAGTGCGGGCCGAGCAGGCCGGCGACCTGGGCGGTGACCTCGGTGTTGTTGAGGCGATCCTTGGTCTGGCCCTGGAACTGCGGCTCGTGATGGTAGAGCGAGATGAGACCGGTGAGACCCTCGCGGATGTCCTCGCCGGTCAGGTTCACGCCCTTGGGCAGGAGCTTGTGGGTGGTGATGTAGTTGCGCAGCGCGCGCATCACCGCGTTCTTGAGGCCGGCCTCGTGGGTGCCACCGCCGGGCGTGATCACGCCGTTGACGTAGGACCGGATGTACTCCTGGGTCTCGTCGGTCCACTGCAGGGCGACCTCGAAGCGCGGGTCCTCGCCGTTGTCGAGGTGGTAGATCTGCTCGTGGGTCGGGTTCTTGCCCCGATCCTTGACGATCTTCTCCAGGTAGGCCGGGATGCCCTCGGCGCTGTGGAAGCGATGGGTCTCGCCGCTGGTCTTGTCCTCGAAGGCGATCTTGAGCCCCTTGTGCAGGTAGCTCTTCGCCTCCAGGGACTCCTTGATCAGGATCGGGTCGAAACGCACCCGGGGGAAGATCTCCGGGTCCGGCTCGAAGTGGATGCGCGTTCCCGACGGCCCGCTGGCCTTGGCCTTGGCCAAGCCGGTGGTGGGCTTGCCCCGGGAGAAGCTCATCTCGTACTGCCAGCCGTCGCGCTGGACGGTCGCGGTCAGCTTCCGCGACAGGGCGTTCACCACCGAGATGCCGACGCCGTGCAGACCACCCGAGTGCTTGTAGTTCTCGCCGTCGAACTTACCGCCCGCGTGCAGCGTGCACATGATGATCTCGAGGGCGGACTTCTTGTGCTTCGGGTGGATGTCCACCGGGATGCCGCGACCGTTGTCGATCACGGTCATGCCGCAGCCGTCCTTGTCGAGGCTCACCACAACCTTCGAGGCGTAGCCGTTGATCACCTCGTCGATCGAGTTGTCGAGGACCTCGGCGAGGAGATGGTGGAGCGCCTTCAGGTCGACGCCGCCGATGTACATCGCGGGCCGCTTGCGGACCGGCTCGAGGCCTTCGAGAACCTGGATGTCCTTGGCCGTGTAGGACTTCGCCATCGTCTTGGTCGTCCTCAGTCCAGCTTGGGCAGCTCGATGTCGACCGCCTTGACGCCGGTGAAGCCGCCTCGCTTGATCACGAAGAAGCCCTTGCCGGCGCGGCTGGTCACCTTGTAGCGCCGCGGGTTGATGTTGTGCGGGGTGCCGTTGTTGGTGATCGCGGTCAGGCCCTCGTGGTCCTTGGTGGTCACCGCGCTGGCGATGACCCGGTCACCCTTGTCCGGCTTGATCACGTAGACGCCCTTGCCGGGGCCTTCGAGGTAGTTGACCTCGTCGACCGGGCAGAGCAGCGCCCGCGCCTGCTCGGTCACGCAGATGAGCGTCTCCGAGCCGTCGATGACGTGGACGCCGACGATCTCGGCTTCGTCCGGGACGCGGGCGTACTTGCGGCCGACGCGATTCGAGGGCTCCTGCAGGCCCTTCAGGCCGAAGCGCATGCCGAAGCCCTGCGAGCTCACCGCGAGGGCGTGCGCCGGCGGGCAGTACTGGCCCTTGGGGTCGGGCTCGATGTCGCCGATGGCGCGCGGATCGAGCGACAGCATGGCGACGATCTTCTCGCCGTCCTTCAACCGGAACAGCTTCTGGATCGGGTCGCCGTAGCCCCGGGTCGCGGGCAGGTCGTGGATGCGGGCGGTGTAGGCCACGCCCTTGTTGGACAGGAAGACGACGGTCGCCTTGGTGCTGCCCGCGGCCAGCGCCAACAGGGAGTCGCCCTGCTTCACCGGCACCTTGTCGACGCTGGTCACCGAGCCGACGCGCTTGATCCAGCCGCCGGTCGACAGCACGACGTACTGGTCCTCATCGACGATGAAGTCGTCGGCCGAGACCTCCACCTCTTCCTCGAGCTCGTCGCCGACGATCTCGCTGCGGCGCTTGTCGCCGTGCTCGGCGGCAAGGGCCTCGAGTTCGCCCTGCACCGTGTCCCAGAGCTTCTGCTCGCTGCCGAGGATCTCGCGGATCACGGCGGCGCGCTCCTTCTTCTCCTTGCGCTCGGTGAGGATCTTCTTGATCTCCAGCGAGGCCAGCCGGTAGAGCATCAGCTCGAGGATCGCGTCGGCCTGGATCTGGTCGATCAGGAAGTAGGCCATCAGGCCCTCGCCGGCCTGCTTCTTGTCCTTCGACTCGCGGATGATCTTGATGGCCGTGTCGAGGTCGTTGAAGATCTTGGCGAAGCCGTCGAGGATGTGGATGCGCTCGAGCAGCTTGCGCAGCTCGAACTCGAAGCGTCGGCGCACGGTCGCCAGGCGGAAGTCGAGGAAGTAGCGCAGGACCTCCTTCAGGTCGGTCTGCCGCGGCACGGCGATGTCCGAGCCGGTCACCGGCACCAGGCAGGTCAGGTTGACGTTGAAGTTGCTGCGCAGATCGGTCGACTTGAACAGGTAGGCCATCACCTTGGCCGGCACCGCCTCGCTCTTCAGCTCCAGCACGATGCGGATCTGGTCGGTCGACTCGTCGCGCACGTCGACGATCTGCGGGATCTTCTTGTCGAGCGCCAGGTCGCGGATCTTGCCGACCAGGTCCTGCTTCTTGACCATGTAGGGGATCGAGCTGATCACGATCGCCTTCCGGCGACCGCTGCCTTCGACCGTCCAGTTGGCCTGCATCCGCACCGGCCCGCGACCGCTGGTGTAGATCTCGAGCAGCTCCTCCGGCGTGTTCAGGATCTGACCGCCGGTCGGGAAGTCGGGTCCCCTCAGCTTCTTCATCAGCTGGGGGATGCTGCTGTCCGGCTTCCGGATCAGGAGCACGCAGGCGTCGATCACCTCCTTGAGGGAGTGGGGCGGGATGTTGGTGGCGATGCCGACCGCGATGCCGGTGGCGCCGTTGAGCAACAGGACCGGCGCCTGGGCCGGCAGGACCTCGGGCTCCTTGCGCATGCCGTCGAAGGTGTCGCGGAAGTCGACCGTCTCCTCGTCGATCTCGGCCAGGAGGCTCACCGCGAAGGGGCGGAGCTTGGCTTCGGTGTAGCGGTAGGCGGCGGCGCTGTCACCGTCGATCGAGCCGAAGTTGCCGTGGCCGTTGATCAGCGGCACCCGCAGGCTGAAGTCCTGGGCCATGCGGACCAGGGCCTCGTAGACCGCCGAGTCGCCATGCGGGTGGTAGTTGCCCAGCACCTCGCCGACCACCTTGGCGCACTTCAGCTCCTTCCGCTCGGGCAGCAGCCGGAGATCCTTGTACATCGCGTAGAGGATGCGCCGCTGCACCGGCTTCAGGCCGTCGCGGACGTCCGGAAGGGCGCGCGAGGTGATCACGCTCAGCGCGTAGTTCAGGTACTTCTGACGCGCGACGTCCCTGAGCGGGACCTCGCCGATGACCTCTGTCATGGAGACTCCGGGGCCTGCTCCGGCCCGAGACGGCGGCTTGATTGCGACCGCGAGTTGATCCGGCTCGGCCGGTTCCCGGGGCCCCCGAGGATTCCCGCCCTGGCCCCGGCGCGCAGCATAACGCCGAGGGGGGAAGGGGCCAGCCCCGTGGCGCTGCGGAGCGGTGCCCGCCGCGCGTCTTCTCGCTTCGAGCCGGCACGCTGGCCGAGCGACTCGGCGCCGCCGAGCTCAGCGCCGGGGCAGGGCGGCGAGGAAGCGGCGCAGCGCCGGTCCCGGCTCGCCGAGGATCCGCATGCGGCTCAGGTCGCGACGGTAGGGCGGACGACGCAGGCGCTTGAAGACCCGGGCGCGGTCCTCGTCCTCGGCGCCCGCGACCTCCTTCAGCGCCAGGTCGAGGGCGAAGAGGCCCCAGGCGGCCTGGACGAAGTCGACCGGTGAGTCCTGCGGTTCGACCTCCAGGTCCTCGGGTGCCGGCGCCCGCAGCGCTTCCGGCCGGTGCCAGGGGCGGCCGAAGTGGGCGCAGAGCGCTCGCAACACCGACTCGCTGTTGGCCATCATGCCCTCGAGCGACCGGCCGGCCACGTGCGGGCTGGCGAAGTCGGCGTGGGCCAGCAGACCGGCATGGCAGGCCGGCTCGCCCGGGAACACGTCGATCGCCAGGCCACCGATCCGACCGGAGCGCCGGGCCGCGATCAGGTACTCGGGATCGACGACCTCGCCGCGGGCCGTGTTCACCAGCAGCGAGCCGGGGGGCAGACGGGTCAGGAAACGCTGGTCCACCATGCCGCGCGTGGCGTGCTCGCCCTCTTCGGTGAGTGGGACGTGGAGGCTCACCAGGTCGCAGGCCCCGATCTCCTCGATCGGACGGAAGGCCGGCGAGCGCGTGCTTTCGGCGAGCGGCGGGTCGAAGCGTAGAACCTCGAGCCCGAGCCGTTCGGCGGCGGCCGCCACCCGGGAACCGATGGCGCCGCAGCCGACGACGCCGAGCCGGTGGTCGGCCAGGGCCCGGCCGCGTTTGGCGGCCAGGATGCTCATCGCCGCCAGGCTGAACTGGGCCACGCTGACCGCCGACGAACCCGCGGCGCTGACGAAGTCGATGCCGCGCTGCGCCAGGAGCGCGCGGTCGACGTGGTCCTCGCCCACGGTGGCGGTGGCCAGGAAGCGCAGCCGGCTCCGACGCAGGAGCCGCTCGTCGACCCGCAGGGTCGAGCGGATCAGCAGGGCGTCGGCCTCGGCCAGGACGCCCGCCTCGATCCGTTCGTCGGGCAGGGTGACGACCTGGTCGAAGCCCAGCTCGGCGAGGGCCTCGGCGGCGCCGAGGATCGCGGCGTCGCAGACGATGCGCGGCGAGGTCATTCGATCTCTTTTTGGTCCACGACGATGCGCTTGGCGCGGTCGGCCGCGTGGAAGGCGGTCAGGTAGATCAGCCGCGCCGTGTTGGCGAGCTTCTCGAAGTTGATCTTGTCGACCGTGTCCGTCGGCTTGTGGTAGTCCTTGTGGAAGCCGCTGAAGACGAAGGCGATCGGGATGCCCTTGGCCGCGAAGTTGTAGTGGTCGGAGCGGTTCCAGACCCCCTCCTCGTCGTACTCGAACTCGAAACGGACGTAGCGGTTGACCTCCTGGATCAGGTCGTGCAGGTCGCGGGACAGCTTGCGCGTGCCGACCAGATGGGTCGTACGCAGGTTGTCCTGGGCCTTCTCGCGTTCGCTCTCCTCGTTCCGGCCGACCATGTCCATCTGCAGCTCGCAGATGGTGTCGGCGATCGGCACGATCGGGTTCTCGACGTAGTACTCGGAGCCGAGCAGGCCGTCCTCCTCACCGCAGACGGCGATGAAGAGCAGGCTGCGTTTCGGTCGCTCGGGGTTCCTGCTGAAGGCGCGCGCGACGGCGAGCAGCGAGGTCGAGCCCGAGCCGTCGTCGTCGGCGCCGTTGCAGATCGCGCCGTCCCGGGTCACGCCGATGTGGTCGAGGTGGGAGCCGCAGATGACGTACTCGTCGCGCAGCTTCGGGTCGGAGCCCTCGAGCACGCCGACCACGTTGGGGGCCTCGATGCGCTCTTCCTCGGCGGTGGCCCGCACCGCCACCATGCCCTTGCCCCGCGCCAGCTGCAGGCCGCTGCGCGGCGCCTTGCCGCCGAAGCTGGCCTTCACCTTCAAGGCGGCGAGGAGCTGGCCGTAGGCCTCCTCGCTCAGGACCACGGTCGGGGTCTTGGCCTCCCAGATCTGCGCCAATCGGCCGGGCGTGACCCCCGAGAGGGGCGAGACGCTCTTCTCGGCGAGGATCAGGGCCGCCGGCCGGGCCGCGACGATCTGCCGGCGGGCCGGCGATTTCAGCAGGTCGCGGTGGGCATTGAGCAGCAGGACCTTGCCGCGCAGGAGCTCGGGATCGTCCAGCTTCGCCTTGTCGCCGGCGGCGATGACGATGGCCTCGGCTTCGACCTCGCCCGCGGTCAGACGCTGGCTGACGCCCTCGCCCTCGAGCAGCAGGCCGCCCGCCTCTACCCGCGGCCCGGCGCCGCCCGGGCGCAGGCGGAACAGCGGGACCGTCTGGAAGTAGCCGCCCTGATCGCCCACCGGCTTCAGGCCGAACTCCTTGAAGCGCTCGGCGACGAAGGCGGCGGCCTTCCGGTGGCCCTCGCTGCCGGTCTTGCGGCCGGCGAAGTCGTCGCTGGCGATGACCTCGAGCCAGCTCCGGCACTGGTCGACGTCGATATCGTCGAAGCCGGTCTTCATCGGCTCCGGGACGGGTTTCGAGCCCGGATACTGGGCCCGCAATGGCGCGCTGAGCGCCAGCAGGACCAGGCAGACGACGATTCGGGACTTGGTCATCGATTCCCCCCGTGATGATCCGATCGGGCAGCCGCGGTCTCGGCACCATTGGCTTCCGAGGCGGCATTATCCACGAGCGGCGGGCTCATGGTAGGCGGCCGGTCGTTCCGGTCGCCGCTTTCACCGAAAAGAAAGGGTGAAACCGTGACCCGCGGCCACTCGAACCCTATCTTCAAGTTCCCGAGACCGGAACGGACGCGGAGTAGAGGACCAGACGTGACACCCCTGCAGGCGAAGGTCGCCGAGCTCATCACCGCCTATGAACGGCAGCATGGTACCCGGCTCAGTGGGCGCGAGATCGCCGACCGGCTCGGCAAGTCGCGCAACCACCTGTCCCAGATCATGAACGACGGCCTGGTGCCCTCGGGCGAGGCCCTGATGAGCCTCGCCGACGTCCTCGAGGCCTCGGCCGAGGATCGCGACGATCTGGTCATGGCGGCGCTCCGCACCAAGGCCGGGGCGCGCAGCCGGGATTCCTTCTGGCTCGAGAAGGCCCTCGAACTGCTGGACGAACTCGGCGCGATGAAGCGCTTCCTGGACGACCAGGGCCAGGCCGAGGCCTTCCGGGCCTGGCTCGGTCGCCCCGATGAGCCCGAGGACGGCATCGGCCCGGGCCCCGGCGCCGAGCGCGCCAGCGTCGATCAGAACTGACTCCCGACCCTTCACGCCCCGGACGGCCCGCCGCTCGGACCTCCGACCGCCCGGAGCGCCGGCTGCCCAGCCGGCAGGAACGCCGACCGCTGGTCGGCGCTTCAGCCATGCCGATCGATCAGGATCGCGGCCGCCCGTTCCGCGCCCGCTCCGTCCAGTGTCGTGGCCAGCTCCCGGCAGCGTCGTCCGACCGCCTCCGAGGCCAGGAGCTGTTCCAGCAGGGTCGCGAGGCTCCTGCCGTCGAGCTTCCCGGGAACGAGGCTGCCGCCGGCGCCGAGCCTTTCGACCCGGGCCGCGTTGTCGGGCTGGTCGAAGGCCATGGGCACGATCACCTGGGGCTTGCCGGAGAGCAGTCCCCGGGCGGTGCTGCCGATGCCGCCGTGGTGGACCAGGGCCGCCGCGCTCGCGAGCACCCGACCGAGCGGTGCCCAGGGTTCGTGCCGCAGGAGTTCGGGGTCGGCGTCCTCCGTCCCTGCCGCCCTCGACGACAGGAAGAGGAAGGGGCGATCCATGATCGCCGCCGCTTCCGCCGCCGCCCGGCCGTAGGCCGCGCCGAAGAGGTTCGCGCTCCCGGGGGTCACGACGACCGGGGCCTTCGCGCGGCTGGCGAGCCAGCGTTCGAGATCTTCGGGGATCTCCTCGGGGCCGTCCCAGGCCGCGAAGCCGGCGTGGGCGAAGGGCCGCGGCCAGTCCGGCTGAGCCGGTCCGAAGACCTCGGGAAACAGCGCGATCACGCCGCCCCGCGGGTGGATCCAGTCCTTGAAGACCCGAGCCTGCGGCGGGAGGCCGAGTTCGGCGCGGAAGCGATCGAGCCGGGGGCGGATCACGCGATCGAGGTAGAAGCGGTCGATCAGCCACCAGAAGGCCCGCCTCATGACGCGCGGCAGGCGTTCGAGGTTCATGCCGGGCGACATCACCGGTTGGGCGAACTCCGAGCGGAAGGCGGAGGGGGCGAGGTGGAGCATCGACGACCGCGTTCCGTGCCGCTCCTCGTGCAGCCGCGCCGCCAGGGCGAGCATGTGCGCCACCAGGACGTCGCGCTCCGGATCGACCAGATCGTCGAGCAGACGCCAGACCCGCGGGAGTTCGTCGAGGACCAGCCGCATGACCACCTGGAAGCCGCGCCGCGGGTGCCAGAGGTCCGGCGTTCGCTTGACCGCCTCGAAGTCCTCGGCGCTGCCGGTGGGGAGGAAGGTCAGGCCCGCCTCCTCGACCAGGGAACGGAAGTTCTCGGTCCCGAGGACGAGCACCTCGCGATCACGCGCGGCGAGCGCCCGCCCGACCGCGACGAAGGGGAAGACGTCGCCGGCGGAGCCGACCGGGCAGAGGACGTAACGGGGTCGCTTCGACATGGAGTGCTCGCAGGACGGTGGAGCTTAGCTCCCTTCAGGAACCACCGCCACGAACGAAGCCGGCCGATCGGCCGGCTTCGCGCCCTCGAGCCTCGCTCGCATACGGCATCGAGGCCGGCTCGGCAGCCGGCGCTCCGGAGGCCAGCCGCTGGCTGGCCCATTCGATGCCGGGAGCCTTCGAGCTTCGGTGGCAGAGCCGGCGCTGCGGCGCGCCAGCCGCTGGCTGGCCTAGATTTCTTCGCCCGCATGTCTCGAGCTCGCCCGGGCGTCGTCGCCAGCCCAGCTGGCTGGCCGGACTTCGCCCGCGAGTCGTCGAGCTACGAAGGCGCAGCGGGCTGCGCGGTCCGACGCGCCAGCCGCTGGCTGGCCTAGACTTCTTCGCCCGGGAGTCGTCGAGCTACGAAGGCGCAGCGGGCGCTGCGCGGTCCTGCCGGAGCGCCAGCCGCTGGCTGGCCTAGACTTCTTCGCCCGGGAGTCGTCGAGCTACGAAGGCGCAGCCGGCGCTGCGCGGTCCGACCGGCGTGCCGACGAAGATGAAGGCCGTGCTCTCGCACGGCCTTCGACCTCCTTGCCGATCACCCGTTCCCGGAGAACGTGCTCTCGACCGCCCTCTGTCCGCGTGTCCCGCGGTCCAAGCTGACGTCGCCTCCCGCGACGCCGGTCAGAGTCCCGCGACGGCGGGTCTCAGTTCCTTGTGGAGCAGCTCCAGGAGCCGCTCGTCGTCCTGCGCCTCCATCGCCGCGACGATGCGGGCGAAGAGGGGCTTGATGCCGCCCAGTTCGACGCCCTGCCGGAGGAGCAGGTCGGCGATGGTCGAGATCGAGGCGAAACCGCTCTGCAGGTCGCCGCGGCTGAAATGGCCGATGCTGGCGTCGATCTCGGCCACGACGGTGGCGCCGAAGGTGCTGGCCGGAGCCTCGTCGCCCGTGTTCGGATCGAGGCTGCCGTCGTCGAGCAGCGGCAGGATCTGGGCCGCCAGGCTGTTCGGCTTCTCGGCCAGGATGATCATCTGCCCGGTCTCGGGATCCTCGCGGATGATCCGGTAGCGCCAGCCGAAGTCGCGGATGCGATCGGTCCACCAGGCGACCTCGCGAGTCGTGCCCTGGGGCTCGTCGCTCTCGGTCGACGGGGTGGTCAGCATGACGTAGGAGTTCGACAGCCGGTCGATCTCCGCGAGCAGGCTGGGAATGCGGTGGTTGGGGATCTCCTGCAGCGTGTTGCAGCAGATCACCAGATCGAAGTAGCCGTTGTCGTAGGGCGCGGCGAAGAAGTCGCCCCGGTGGACATTGGCCAGACCGCTTTCCTTCGGGGCCAGGTCGATGCCGTGGGCCTCGAAGCCGGCCTCCTGGAGCAGGCGGACGGCCTCGCCGTCGGCGCTGCCCAGGTCGAGCACCGAATGGAAGCGCACCTCCTCGGTGATCCAGGGCAGGACCCGCGCGGCGTGGTTGCCGGTCAGCGGCGTCTGCCGGGACTTCTGCTCCGGAGCCCGACTCTCGACCCGGGGCGTCTCCGCTCCGGCGCAGCCGGCCGCGGCCTTGGCGGCGGTCGTCGTGGCCGTCGAACCCTGCTGGCAGCTCTTGGTCTCGTCCCTCGCGATTCTGAGCATGTTGGACTCCCTCCTGGTAGCGGTCCGGTCCTCTCATCGACCGCCCGAGGCCGAACTTGAGGTCGCGCGGAGGATTTGCGGCGGCACCGGCGAGGAAGTCGCAAAAGTCGACGGCGACGTCTTCGGTGGCGCCTGGGACCGTCTAAAATGTCGACGGTCCCATGGCCCCTCGCGCGCGGAGCCCGAAGCTCATGAAAGCCGTCATCACCGTCGTCTGTCCCGAATGCGGGGGCCTGCTCGAGATCGACACCGCCCGCGAGAAGGTCCTCTCCCACAAGATCAAGGTCGACGCCGATGCTCCGGAGAAGGACAAGGCCGCCCTCTTCGACGAGGTGGTCGACCGGGTCAAGCGCCGGAAGGACGAGGGCGACGCCCTCTTCGACAAGCTGAAGAAGGAGGTCGAGGACGGCGACAAGCGTCTCGACGAGCTCTTCGGCGAGGTCAAGAAGAAGATCGCCGAGAAGAAGGACGAGCCCGACGACGGCGAGGATCCGCGCAAGCTCTTCTGGGATTGACCGCCGCGGGGCAGTCCCGGGAGCCGACCGGCCCGGGCCGATGGGCCTCGGGCCCGGCGCTCGGCCCGGAGGGCCGGTCGCGTCCCGCGGGCCCTGCCCGGCCCTGCCGGGGCCTTCCTTTGCCGCTTCGGCTTGTCCCTCGCCGTCCCCAGGGCTATAGATAGCGGTCGACAATCTGCAGGAGTCCCGCGATGGCCGACGCTCCCTTCGTGAAGCACACCAAGTCGTTCAAGAAGTACTCGGCCGAGTGCCGGCCCGAGGTCGTCGAGGCCTGCCGGGTCTGGACGAGCGAGCGCGGCGACCGCTTCCAGGTTCACGAGGACGCGAGCCTCATCAAGGTCACCGGTTCCCAGGCGGACATCGACGAGATGGTGGCCTCGCTCCGTGAACGATTCGGCAGCCCGCTGCCGGGTGAGGACCCCCCCGCCGAGAAGTGAACCCAGCAGAGGAACGGCAGCCCGGAGGATGAGCGAAGAAAACGCCGTTGGGCGCTCCCGGAGGACGGTCTGGAGGAGCGCCAGCGCCATGGCCGGTCTCGCCATCGTGGTCGGCGTCGTCGCCGGCATCGGCGGCATCCTGTTCCTCTACGCCAGCGACTGGGTCTTCCATCACATGATGGCCGGCCTCGCCGGTTACGCGCCCTCCGGTCCCCGGGGCGAGAAGCACCTCTTCGCCAACCACGACGTCGGTCCGGTCATCGCCTGGGCGATCGTCCTGATCCCCGGCCTGGGCGGGTTGGTCTCCGGCTTCATCTGCAACCGCTTCGCGCCCGAGGCCAAGGGCCACGGCACCGACGCCGCCATCGACGCCTACCATCGTCGCGGCGGCCTGATCCGCTCCCGCGTCCCCTTCATCAAGGGACTGGCGACCGCGATCACCCTCGGTACCGGCGGCAGCGGTGGTCGTGAGGGTCCGATCGCCCAGATCGGCGCCGGCTTCGGCTCCTTCCTCGCCACCAAGCTCAAGCTCGGTCAGCGGCAGCGACGCATCCTGCTCGCGGCCGGCATGGGCGCGGGCGTGGGCGCCGTCTTCCGGGCGCCGCTCGCCGGCGCCCTCTTCGCCTCGGAGATCCTCTACCGCGAGGCCGAGTTCGAGTCCGAGGTCCTCCTGCCCTCGTTCATGAGCTCGGCGGTGGCCTACTGCGTCCTCTGCGGTTGGTTCGGCGAATTCGGCACCCTCTTCCTGATCGAGAAGGCGCCGGTCTTCGATCACCTCAGCGAACTCGGCGTCTACACCGTGATGGGCCTCCTGCTCGTCCCGGTGATCTGGTTCTACATCAAGACCTTCTACGGCCTGGAGCACCTCTTCGAGCGGCTGCCCTGGCCCAAGCCCCTGGTGGCCGCCTTCGGCGGCCTGCTCACCGGTGGCACCGCTCTCGCCGCCTGGAAGCTGAGCGGTGACCCGGACAGCCTGTCGGTGCTCTCCGCCGGTTACGGCGTGATCCAGCGCGGCCTCGACGGCATCGTCAACGGCTGGGAGGGCGTCCGGATCCTGCTGATCGTCGCCCTGCTCAAGATCTTCACCACCTCCTTCACCATCTCCTCGGGCGGATCGGGCGGCGTCTTCGGTCCCAGCATGGTGATCGGCGGCGGCGTCGGCGGAGCGATCGGTCTGGCCGCCAAGCAGCTCGGCTACGTGAGCGACCCGACCAGCTTCATCATCGTCGGCATGTGTGGTTTCTTCGCCGGCGCGGCCCGGACCCCGATCTCGACCATCATCATGGTCAGCGAGATGACCGGGTCCTACAAACTGCTGCTGCCGGCGATGTGGGTCTGCACCATCACCTTCGCCCTGGCCTCGCCCTGGACCCTCTATCGCAAGCAGGTCCTCACCCGGGCGCACTCGCCGGCGCACAAGGGTGAGTTCATGGTGCCGCTGCTGCAGAACATGTTCGTGCGCGACGTGCTCGAGGACCGGAACTTCCCGACCGTGACCATCGGCACGCCCCTGCGCGACGTGCTCATGCTGGTGGCCAGCACGCATGCCGACTACTTCCCGGTCCTCGACGACGACGGCCGGCTCGCGGGCATCTTCTCGGCGCACGACGTCCGGTCCTTCACCTACGACGACACCCTGAACGAGCTGGCGGTGGCCGCCGACCTGATGACCACCAACATCATCTCGGTGTCGCCCGACGACGACCTCCACGTCGCGCTCCAGCGCTTCAACCTCAAGAACATCGACGAGCTTCCGGTGGTGGCCAACGACGACAAGAACAAGCTCGTCGGCATGATGCGCCGCCGTGCCCTGTCGCGCGCCTACCACCAGAGGCTGCAGGAGCTGCGCGAAGAGGCCGAGTGACCGCCGGTCGGACGGCTGCGACGAAAGCGGCCTTGTCGGGCCGCGGGAAAGGGGAGCAGAATCGGTCATGTTCGACTCGCTGCGTCAGGGCCTCGCCCGCCACCCCCTCTACGGCGCCATCCGCAGTCCCGCGGATCTGCGCCTGTTCATGGCTCACCACCTTGTCTGCGTCTGGGACTTCATGTCGCTGCTGAAGAGCCTCCAGCGCGACCTGACCACGGTCACGCTCCCCTGGCGTCCCGCCGCCGATCCGGAGCTGACCCGGCTGATCAACGAGATCGTCCTCGACGAGGAATCCGACCAGCTGCCGGACGGCCGGGTGCTGTCCCACTTCGCCTGGTACCGCGAGGCGATGGCCGAGCTCGGCGCGGACCGGGGGCCCGGTGATCGTCTCCTCGCCGCCCTCGACCGCGGGGTCGATCCGCTGCTCGCGCTCGAGGCGTCGGGCCTGCCGCCCGCGGCGCGCGCCTTCGGCGCCACCACGCTGGCCCTGCTCGACGAGAGCACGACCGTCCGCGCGGCGGTCTTCCTCCATGGACGTGAGGATCTGATCCCCGAGATGTTCCTGCCGCTGGTGGAGGGCCTCGTCGCCGGCGGGCTCGAGGCGCGCCTCCTCGTCGGCTATCTCGAACGCCACGTCGCCGCCGATCGCGACGAACACGGACCCCGCGCCCGCCGGCTCCTCGGCCGGCTGGTGGCCGCCGACCCCGGCGCGGCCGAGGCCACGGAGCGCGCGGTGCAGCGCGCGCTCGAGGCGCGGCGTGATCTCTGGGACGCCATCCTGGCGGCCCTGCCCTCGCGAGCCGCGAGCGCTCTCGGCAGCACGGAGGAGGGCAGGTCATGACCCGCAGGCGCGACGAATTCCTGGTCCGGACGATCTTCTCGGTGGTGGCCGTCCTGGTCGCCCTGGCGCTCGGCGCCGCCGGCTTCAGGATGCTGGCGAAGCTCAAGCAGGGGCCGGCCCGGGAACTGGAGCCGCCACCCCTGGTCCGGGTCGGCAGCGAGTTCTTGCGGCGCCAGGACTACCAGGAGGAGATCGCCGGCTACGGACGCGTGCGCGCCCTCCGTGAACTGGAGGTGGCGGCCGAGGTCCAGGGCGTCGTCGTGGCGATCTCGCCGGCCCTCGAGGGCGGCGCGACCATCGCCGCGGGCGATACCTTGCTGCGCATCGACGACTTCGACTATCGCCGCGCCGAGGAGCGCCTGCGCGCCCAGAAGCTCCAGCTCGAACGCGATGTCGACCTCAAGGAAGGCAACGCCACCGGGCTCGCCCAGCAGCTCGAGGTGGCCCGGCGCGAATTCGAACTCGCCGTCGCCGAGGCTCGCCGGACCGAGGAACTGCGCGCCAAGTTGACCGCCGCCGATCGCGACGTCGACTCGGCCAATCGCGCGGCCGCCGCCGCCGAACGGGTCGTGGTCAAGTTCGAGAACGACCTGGCCCTGGCGCGGATCGAGGTCGATCGCGCCCGGGCCAGCCTCGCCGCCGTGGTCGCCGACCTGGGCCGCGCCGAGCGCGATCTCGCCCGCTGCGAGATCATCGCGCCCTGGCCGGCGATCGTCGTCGATCGGGCCATCACCCTGGGCAGCCGCGTGGCGGCCGGGACCAGGTTGTGTCGACTCGTCGATCCCAGCCGGGTCGAGGTCGCCATCGCGCTGCCCGCGAGCTACAAGGACTCGGTGGCGCCGGGCAGCGCGGTCAGCCTGCGGCGCCCCGACCGCGCCGAGACCCGCGCGGCGAGCGTCACCCGGGTCGCGCCGGAGATCGATCCGACCGAGCGCAGCTTCCTGGTCTACGTCGAGCTCGACGCCGAGCAGGGTCCGATCCCCGCCCCGGGCGACTTCCTCGCCGCCCGGGTGACCGGTCCCCGGCACCGTGACGTCTACGTGATCCCGCGCACCGCCTTCCTCGGCGACGAACTCTTCGTCCTGAAGCGCGTCGCGGAGCGCGGCGACGAGGCACGGGTCGAGGCCCGCCGGATCGAGCTGGAACGCATCCTGCCCGACGTCGCCCTGAGCCGTGACCCGGCCGCCGAGGGTCTCGAGTTCGTCACCGACAACCTGGAACAGATCGCCAGCGGCTCGCGGGTCGCGATCCGGACCGCCGTGGAGAGCGGCAAGTGAGCCTGCCGCGGTTCTCGGTCCAGAACCCGGTGGCCGTGAATCTCCTCATGGCCCTCATCATCGTGGCCGGCGCCTACTACGGTTTCACGCTGGTGCGCGAGCTGTTCCCGAACTCGCAGCCGGAGCAGATCTCGGTCTCGATCGCCTACCCCGGCGCCGCCCCCGGCGACATCGAGAAGAGCGTCACCCGGCGACTCGAACGCGAGATCGAGGACGTCGAGGGCATCGACGAGATCCGCTCCGCCGTGCTCGAGGGCGTCAGCCTCACCATCGTCGAGCTGGACGACGGCGTCGACCAGGACGCGGTCCTGAACGACATCCGGGGCGAGGTCGACAAGGTGACGCCCAAGCTGCCGACCGACGCCGAGGAACCGGCCCTGGATCTGATCCGGCCCTACTTCCCGGTGATCTCGCTCGTGGTCTACGGCGACGTCGAGGAGGCGCGCCTGCGCGAGGCCGCCCGCGATCTCCGCGACGAGCTGCTCGACCTCGACGAGGTCAGTCGCGTGGTCGAGACCGGCGTGCGCAAACCCGAGATCCAGATCGAGATCCTGCCCGAGAAGCTGGAGGAGTACGGCCTCAGCTTCGAGGAGGTCGGCCGCAGCCTCGGCAACCTGAATCTCGATCTCCCGGGCGGTGTCCTCGAGAACCGCAGCGGCAACATCGGCGTTCGCACCGTCGGCGAGGAGAGCCGCGCCCTCGACTGGGAGGACCACGTCGTCCTCGCCCGTCCCGACGGCAGCGCCCTGCGCCTGCGCGATCTCGGTCGCGTCCGCGAGACCTTCGAGGAGAAGGTCGAACGCGGGCGCTACGCCGGCAAGCCGGCGGTGCTCCTCACCGTGCTCAAGACGCCGGAGGAGGACGCGATCGCGATCAGCGACGCGGTGAAGGCCTTCATCGAGGATCGGCCGACCCGGCTCGGCGAGGCCCTGCGCCTGGGCTACGTCTCGGATCTCTCCCGCTTCATCGCCCAGCGTCTCGACCTGATGCTGCGCAACGCCAAGTTCGGCCTGGTGCTGGTGCTGATCGCCCTGGCGCTCTTCCTCGAGCTGCGCGTGGCCTTCTGGGTCGCGGTCGGCCTACCGGTCTCCTTCCTGGGCACCTTCATCCTGATGCACTTCATGGGCGCGAGCATCAACCTGATCTCGCTCTTCGCCCTGATCGTCGTCCTCGGTCTCCTGGTCGACGACGCCATCGTCATCGGCGAGAACATCTTCACCAAGCTGCGCGAGGGCATGCCGGTCAAGGAGGCCGCGATCTACGGCGCCAACGAGGTCGCGGTCCCGGTCGTGGCCGCGGTGACCACCACCATCGTCGCCTTCCTGCCCCTCGCCTTCATCGAGGGCAACATCGGCACCTTCATGCGCCAGCTTCCGATCGTGGTGATCGCCGCGCTCAGCGTCTCGCTGGTCGAGGCCTTCCTGATCCTCCCGGCGCATCTGGCGCACGAGCCCCGGGCGCGCCGCCTGCCGGCCTTCTTCGCCACCATCTCGGATCGCGTGGTGGCCATGCGCTCGGCGCTGTTCGAGACCACGATGCCGGCCCTCTACGAGCGCTTCCTGCGCCTCGTCCTGCACTGGCGCTATCTCTCGCTCGCCGTGGTCACCTGCGCGGCGATGCTGGTGGTCGGTCTCGTCGCCGGCGGTTTCGTGCCCTTCGTCTTCATCCAGGAGAGCGATGCCGAGACCCTGAACATCGACATCGAGATGGTCGCCGGCACGCCGGAGGAGCGGACGCTCGAGGTCATCGATCGGCTCGAGAAGATGGTCATGGAGGCGCCCGAGGTCGGCTCGGTGTTCTCGGTGCTGGGTGCGAGCTTCACCGATCGGGGCCGCCAGACCCCGGCCGATCCGGCCACCGTCGGCCAGATCACCATCGAGCTCCTGCCGGCCGAGGAACGCGAGAACCGGAAGCTGCGCTCCTCCGATCTCTTGCTCGCCGAGTGGCGCGGGCGGAGCGCCGACATCGGCGGGGTCAACAAGCTGAGCTTCGTCGCCCGCAGCGGCGGCCCGCAGGGCTCGGACATCGAGCTGCGGGTGAAGGGCGACGATTTCGACGCTCTCCGGTCGGCGGTCGAGTGGATCGAGGACGAGCTGCGCGGCTACCGCGGCGTCCACGAGCTGCAGGACGATCTGGACCTCGGCAAACTGGAGGTGCGCATCGCCCTGCGCGACGACGCCCGCGAGCTGGGCCTCAGCACCCGCGACGTCGCCAGCCAGGTCCGGCACGCGCTGTTCGGCTTCGAGATCCAGGAGCTGCAGACCGAGCTCGAGGAGGTCAAGGTCCGCGCGCTCCTGCCGGAAGCGGCGCGGCGCAACATCAGCGACCTGGCCGCGCTGAAGATCGTGACCCCAGAGGGCAAGCGGGTGCCGATCCAGGAGGTGGCCAGGCTCGAGACCCAGCGCGGCTATGCCACCCTGGCCCGGGTCGACGGCGACCGTGCCTTCACGATCAAGGCGGAGGTCGATGACGCCAAGGCCAACGTGAACGACGTCACCAACAAGCTGGTCGAGGCCATGACCGGCATCGAACATCGTTTCCCCGGGGTCAGCGTCAGCTTCGAGGGGGTCAAGAAGCAGACCACGGAGTCCTTCGGATCGTTGAAGTGGGGCTTTCCGGCCGCGCTGTTGATGATCTACATGATCATCGCGATCCTGTTCCGCAGCTACGTCCAGCCGGTGATCGTGATGCTGGCGATCCCCTTCGCCTTCATCGGGGCCATCTTCGGCCACTGGGTGACCGGCAATCCCTTCACCATCCTGTCGATGATCGGCAGCGTCGCCCTCGCCGGCATCGTGGTCAACGACAGCCTGATCCTGGTCGACTTCACCAACCGGGCGCGCCGGCTCGGCGCCTCCGCCTTCGAGGCCGTGGTCGCCGGCGGCCGGTCGCGCCTGCGGGCGATCCTCCTGACCTCGATCACCACCATCTGCGGCCTGGCGCCGTTGATGCTCGAGCGCAGCTTCCAGGCCAAGTTCATGATCCCGATGGCGGTCGCCATCGTCTTCGGCCTGGCCTTCGCCACGGTGCTGACCCTGTTCATCCTTCCCTGCGCCTATTGCGTCTTCGAGGACGTGGTCCGGATCGTCACCGGACGGCGCATGATCGGCGAGGGCGAGGGCGAGGATCTGCCCGAAGAGGCCAGGAAGCTGTTCTGATCGCCGCTCGCCCGGCCCCGGCGCGAAGGCCGCGGATTTTCGCCGGAGCGAGACGAGCCCTCCGTCCCTATCCTCGTAATCGATGAAACCGGAAGACGAGGATCTGACCCGGCGCGCTATCGCCGGCGAACGGGAGGCCCTGGCCCTGGTCTGGGAGCGGGAACGGTCCTGGCTCACGGCCCTGGTCTGGTCGCGCTGTCTCGACCGCGAGCTGGCCCGCGACCTGATCCAGGAGGGCGCCCTGATCCTCGTCGACCGCATCGCCGAGCTGCGTGAGCCGGCGGCCCTGCGCGGCTGGCTGAAGCGATCGCTGCTCAATCGCCTGAACGACGAGCTGCGCCGGCGGCTGCGGTCGCCGGAGGCGGCGAGCCCGGTCGACCCGCAGTTCCTGAGCGCGCCACCGGTCGTGGCGGACGATGGAATCTGGGCCCAGGCGCTCGCCGAACTGCCGGTGGATCTGCGCGAGCCCATGGTGCTGCGCGGAATCGACGGACTGGGCATCCAGGAGATCGCCGAGATCCTGGAGCTGCCGATCACCACGGTGGAGACCCGGCTGGTCCGGGCACGCCGGAATCTGCGCGAGCGCGTGGACAGGATGCGCGCCCTCGAGGACGGGGGCCGCCGGACCTGCGGAGACGGTCGATGACCGAAGAACTGGACCTCCTGATGGAACGCGCCCTGGCGGGTGAACTCGACGGTGCCGGTTGGGACTTGATCGAGGCCAAGGCGAGGCTCGCCCCCGAGACCTTGCGCCGCTTCTTCGATCTCGCCCGCGATCGCGCCGAGCTTCAGCGACTCGTCGGACCGGTCCTCGACGACGCGCGCGGCGCAGCCCTGCCGAGTGCCCGGCGTCGCGCTCCCCTGGCCCGTGTCGCGGCCGTGGCGGCCCTTTTCCTCATCGCTCTCGGACTTGGCTTCCTTCAGGGTCGCGGCGGGCGGCCGGAGCCGACCGCGCCCCAGGGCGATCGCCTCGCCGCCGGAGAGCATCTGGCGCGCTACCTCGAGCAGGGGCGCGAGGAGGGCTCCGTCCTCTACGAGCTACCGATCGAGGTGGTCGAGGCGCGCGGCGAGGAGAAGGGGGTCGGCATCGACGTCTTCTACCTCCGGCGCATCCTCGAGCGTCGGCGGAGCGAGGAGGTCCTGACCCTCGAACGGGACGAACTCGGCCGACCTTATGGACGGCTGGTGGTAGCCGGTGAGCTGCCTCGCGAACGATCATTCTGAGTGACGGAGAGAAGAACCATGACGAAGTCCGCAGCCCGCATCGCCCTCGCCCTCGTCGTCGTCGCCGCTTCGGTTGCGGCGCAGGAACAGACCGGTTCCTCCCGCAAGTCCCACTGGCTCATCGACGCCGACGGCCTGCGCCTCCAGATCGACCTGGTCGACGGCCGGCCGGTCGACTGCCGCCTGGAAGGCAAGGACCTGAACATGACCCGCGACCAGGCGGGCAACATGACCGCGCGGAACGCCCAGGGTCGTACGGTCCTGAGGGTGATCGAAGAGGGCGCACCGCATCCAGTGGCGCCGAAGCGGGAGATCCGGCTCGGCTTCCGCGTGACCCCGATCACGAGTCTGGTTGCCGCGCAGCTCGGCCTGATGATGAACGCCGCCGTCGCGGTCACCGAGGTCGAGTCTGGCCTCCCGGCCGAACGCGCAGGTCTTCTGCGCCACGACGTGATCGTCGGGATCAACGGCGAGACGACCGCCAGTCAGGCCTCGCTCGCCGAGAAGGTGGCGGCGCTCGGCGAGGGCGAGGAGATCGTCTTGCACGTGAAGCGCGTCGGCCGCGACCTGAGTATCAGCCTGCGCGGCGAGTACGCCGTCGGCAATCCGGAACAGAGGAAGGTGCCCGTGCTCGCCCAGGTTCCGATCCTCAGCTACTTCTTCCAGCAAGACGGACGCGTCGCTGATCCGGTCGTGATGGGCGCCGATGGTTTGCCCGTTCCCGGAGCCGTCGTCTCGCCGATGTCGGCCGTCGCCTCCCTGGACGACGTCACCCTGCCGATCGACCCCCAGATGGCGCTCCGTTCCCTCGCCGCCGCGGCGCTGGAGTCGAAACGACGCGAGGAATCGATGTCCGCGACCCTTGCCGAGATCAGCCGCCGGCTCAACGCGCAATGGGTCAAGGACATCCGCGCGCAGGACGCGGACGGTCGCTCCCATGTCGACATCAGCGTGCCGACCAACGAGGCCGCGACCCTCGACGACGTCACCGATGAGGAGACCCTCGACGACGTCACCGATGAGGAGATCCTCGACGACGTCACCAATGAGGAGAACACGGAGGTCGAGAACCACGTCGAGCTGAATCACCCGGCCGCGGACTTCCGGCCGGCCGAGCGGTGGCTGGCGATCGAGCACCGGCTCGACCGGATCGAGGCAGTCCTCGCCGAGCTGGCGAGGAAACTCGATCGCTGACCGAGCGCCAGCCGGAGCACCAGCCGCTCGGAGCGCCAGCCGCTGGCTGGCCTAGTCTTCTTCGCCCGCGAGTCGTCGAGTTACGAATGCGCAGCGGGCGCTGCGCGGTCCTGCCGGCTGGGCAGCCGGCGCTCCGAGGCGCCAGCCGCTGGCTGGCCTAGTCTTCTTCGCCCGTTGCCCACGCTCTCGCCCGACGATCCTGCCGAATGCGCAGCAGGCGCTGCGCGGTCCTGCCGGCTGGGCAGCCGGCGCTCCGAGGCGCCAGCCGCTGGCTGGCCTGGCCTTCTTCGCCCGCGAGTCGTCGAGTTACGAATGCGCAGCGGGCGCTGCGCGGTCCTGCCGGCTGGGCAGCCGGCGCTCCGAGGCGCCAGCCGCTGGCTGGCCTAGTCTTCTTCGCCCGTTGCCCACGCTCTCGCCCGACGATCCTGCCGAATGCGCAGCGGGCGCTGCGCGGTCCTGCCGGAGCGCCAGCCGCTCGGAGCGCCAGCCGCTGGCTGGCCTAGTCTTCTTCGCCCGCGAGTCGTCGAGTTACGAATGCGCAGCAGGCGCTGCGCGGTCCTGCCGGAGCGCCAGCCGCTGGCTGGCCTAGACTTCTTCGCCCGTTGCCCACGCTCTCGCCCGACGATCCTGCCGAATGCGCAGTAGGCGCTGCGCGGTCCTGCCGGAGCGCCAGCCGCTGGCTGGCCTAGTCTTCTTCGGCCGGGAAGTCGTCGAGTTACGAATGCGCAGCAGGCGCTGCGCGGTCCGGGTGCTGCGCGGTCCGACTCGGAGCACCGGCCGGCGCTCCGGCGCTACTGGTCGAGCACGGCGATCGACTCGATCTCGATCAGCACGTCCTGCTCGTAGAAACGTGAGATCTCGACCAGGGTCATCGCCGGGTAGTGGTCACCGAAGTGCCAGCGGTAGGAGGTGCCGATCGCCTTCGCCTGCCGCTGGTACTCGTCGCGGTCCTGGACGAAGATCGTCATCTTGACGATGTCGCGTGTGCTGCCGCCGGCGGTCTCGAGCACCTTGGTGATGTTCTTCATCACCTGCTCGAACTGGCCGACCAGATCGCCCTTGGCGACCACCTCGCAGTTCTCGTCGAAGGCCACCTGGCCGCCGAGATAAAGGGTCTTGCCGGGATGATGGACCAGGATGGCGTTGGAGTAGCCGATCGGCTTCCGCCAACCCTTGGGATTGATCACCTCGAGGCGCTTCTCGCTCATCGCATCTCTCTCAGGATGGCGCGCAGGGGCGCCGAATCGGAGCCGCCGATCTTGAGCGGCAGGGCGATCAGCTCGTACTCGCCCGGCGCGACCGCGGCGAGGTCGAGGTTCTCCAGCAGGGCGATGCCGGCGCGGCAGAGGACATGGTGCGCGGCCATCGTCTTCGAGGTCATCGGGTCCATGCTGGGGGTATCCAGGCCGACCAGCCGCACGCCGGCGCGGGCGAGGATCTCGGCCGCCTCGACGCTCATGTAGGCGAAGTCGTCGCGCCAGCTCGTGGCCGTGCAGGGCCGCCGGGTCTTGAACAGCAGACGCTCGCCGCCATTCAGCGGCAGTCCCGCGAGGTCGCTCGGCCGGACGCAGTCCTCGCTCGCGATCGCGATCACGCGGCAGGGGCCGAGGTAGGCCTCGAGCGCCATCTCGTCGGCCTTCCTGCCGTCGGCCTCGAAGTGGTAGGGCGCGTCGGCGTGGGTGGCGCAGTGGACGCTCATGGTGATGGTCGACACGTTGCAGGACATGCCCTCGTCGAGGCGCATGACCCAGCGTCGGCTGAAGGGCGTGTCGCCCGGCCAGACCACCGTGTCCTCCCGGAGGGTCTGGCTGATGTCCCAGATGCGCATCAGTAGAGATCCTCGCCGTGCTTCTCGTAGGCCTTGGTCTCGAGGATCTCCTCGATCACGTCGACGACCCGGTCGCACTCCTCGGGGCTGCTGTAGAAATGCGGCGAGACCCGGATGCCCGCCTGCGGCCGCCAGTCGATCACGAAGTCACGGGCGAGCATCTCGGCCGCGACCTGCTTGGCGTGAGGCAGGTCGAAGGCGACCGTGCCGCCGCGGTGCTCGTGGTCGCGAGGCACGGTCAGCTTGAAGCCCTTCGCCTCCGCACGGTCGATGATCCGGTCGGTGAGCGCCAGCGAATTGCGGCGGATGCGTTCGACGCCGATCTCGCGGATGATCGAGATCCCGCTCCGGCAGGCGTAGAGGGCCGGGATGTGCGGCGTGCCGTTGTCGAAGCGGTGGGCCGGTTCGGCCCAGTCGATCTTGCCGGGGACGAATTCGAAGGGCTTCTTGTGGGCGAACCAGCCGGTGCAGGCCGGCTCCAGCGTCCGGGCCAGCTCGGGGCGGACGTAGAGGTAGCCAGCGCCGGGCCCGCCACAGATCCACTTGACCGAGCCGCCGACCACGAAGTCGGGGTCGAGGGTCTTCACGTCGACCGGCACGCAGCCGAGGCTCTGGTAGGTGTCGAGGATGACCTTGGCCCCGACCGCATGCGCCTTCTCGATGATCGCCCGGGCGTTCTGGACGTAGGCGCTGCGGAACAGGACGTGCGAGACCGGGACCAGGAGGGTCCGGTCGTCGATCGCGTTGAGCAGCCGCTCGAGGTCGATCCCGATGCCGTCCTCGCTGGGCACGGTGACGATCTCGGCGCCGTTGCGACGCTGCTCCTCGTAGATGTACATCACCGAGGGGAAGTTCATCCCGGTGTAGACGATCTTGTTGCGCGGGCCCTTGAAGTCGAAACAGCTCAGGATGATCCACTGGGCGATGGCGACGTTCTGATGCATCGACACCGAGCCATGCGGCGCGTTCATCACGTCGGCGTAGATGTTCGCCACCTCGCCGACCATGTCGATCCAGCCCTCGTGCCAGGCGCGGACGCCGCGCGTCGCCCAGAGATCGGCGAAGGCCTTCATCTCGTCGTAGACACCGCGCGGCATCGCGCCGAGCGAGTTCGAGTTCATGTAGGTCGTGCTCGCGAGGATCGGGAACTCGGAGCGCCATTCGAGCAGTGCGGGGTCGTGGGCTGGCAAGGTTTGGCTCCTTCGCGCCGGCGGCGCCTCAGGCGAGGCGGTCCTTGTCGCGGTTGCCGACCAGGGCGCGGGCGAGGCGCTTGAACTCCCGACCCTCCTGGGGTCGCTGGGCCTGGTCGCAGTGGTTGATGATGTTGCGGACCATGCGTTCCATCACCTCGCGGGCGCTGAGCCGCCGCAGGTGCTGGCGCGGGTTCGGGCTCGAGACGCCGAGCCCCTTCAGGTGGCTGATGCAGTCGTGGTAGTTGTGCAGACGGCCACCGGCGAAGGCGTCGATGAAGGTCTCGAAGCCGGAGGACTCGTGGTGGGCGAGGGCGCGATAGGGCGCGCCCACGGCGCGGATGTCCAGATCGACCCGGCGGCCGATCAGGATGTAGACCAGGACGAGCGTGATCGGGATGCCGCGGCGCCGCTCCAGGACGCGGTTGAGGAAGTTGTTGTCCCAGGCGTTGTAGTCCTCGGTGTCGCCGCGGAAGCCGAGGTCGTCGTGGAGGACGCGCAGGAAGGCCTCGAGGCGCTCGCGTCCGCGCAGCTCGGGACCGAGCGCGACGCGGACCCGCTCCGCCAGCTCGTCGAGGCGGCGCGCCAGCTCGGCGAAGTCCAGCGTCGGCTCCTGCACCCGGGCGAGCTGGAAGCTCATGGTCTCCAGGTCCGGATCGCCGGCTTCGGCCATCTCGATCAACACCGGAATGCAGCGCCTGAGCGGGAGCACGCGGAGGAGTTCGCGGGCGCGACTCCGCACCCGGGCATCCTCGCTCTCGCAGGCATCGCGCAACGCCGGCAAGCTCTCGGGCAGGAGCTGCTCGAGACGGTCGGTGACCGCCTGCAGGACCGTGCTGCTGTCGTCGTCGAGGAGCTTGATGAGGGCCGCGATCTCGGTGGACATGCGCCCATCCTATGGGGGGGGCCTGGGAGCGGCAAGAAAGGCCGGGAGCCCGCCGCGCGCCCTCGGACCCCGGTCGCCGGCGACGACCGAGGCCGCTCGGTTGGTCGCCGGAGCATGCCGGAGCGGGGCTTGCGTCCGACCGGCCAGGCTTCCTTCTCCGGCTCCTGCTCGCGCGCGTCGGTTCCGGCTATCATGGGCCGAGCCCGCGGAGATCACCACGATGAGGAACCTCAGCCTTCTCGCCCTCGTCCTCGCCTTGACCGTTCCGGTCCAGGCCCAGGAACCCAAGGCCGCGCCGGCGCAGGCGGCCGCCCATGCCGCCTTCGTCAAGATGGCGAGCCTCGTCTATCGCGCGCGCGACGCCGGAGTGGAGGAGCTGCGCTTCAGCTTCGAGGTCGAGACCCTGCCCCAGGATCGTCCGGCCGAGCGTCATGGGCCCTTCCGCATCCACTGGAGCGCGACCGGAGGCTGGCAGTTGCTCGACGCCGAGGGCAAGCCCGACCCGCAGCCGGAGAAGCGCCTCAGCGTCCCCTTCACCAATCGCGTGGTCAACGATCTGATCGGCTGGGATGCCGCGACGATGGTGGCGGGGCGGAGCCTTCGCCTGCGCGACCCGAGGACCATCGAGATCGCGATTCCCGGCCAGGATACGCCGGACGAGGTCGAGCCCCGGGGCATCGCGCTCGAACTCGACGACGACGGTACGCTCCGGCGGCAGACGATCATCGGGACCGGTGGCATCCTCCTGTCGCGCCTCGAGTACCGCTACCTCGATCACGCCGGTCGCCGGCTCGTCGCCAAGGTGCGCCAGGAGAGCGGCGGCGGCCGCGCGTTGCGCGAGCACAGCTACCAGGATCTGGGCGGCTTCACCTTTCTGCTCGACATCCGGACCCGGAACGCCGACCGCCGGACCGAGACGGTTCGCTACCGCGACATCGAGATCCTGAAGGCGGCCCCGAGCAGCGGTCGCTGACCCTCCCGCCCGGCCTGACCGATTTCGCCGCCGGCCTTGTCCGCCGCCGCCGGCCCGCTACCATGGTGGCCACACAGGGGTATAGCTCAATTGGCAGAGCAGCTGATTCCAAATCAGCAGGTTGGGGGTTCAAGTCCCTCTGCCCCTGCTTCCTTCCCTCCCTCGCCGACGGGCCGCTGACTCCCGCACCACGAACTCCAGACGCGAAGCGCCGACCGCTGGTCGGCCGGAACTCTCCGCCCGGTGGCATCGCCGGATCGCACTCTCGACTTCTCATCCGCGATCGGTAGTGAGGCCGGCTTGGCAGCCGGCGCTCCGGAGCGCCAGCCGCTGGCTGGCCTAGTTCTCTTCGCCCGTGGTTCGTGGTCTTGCCGCGACGATGGCCATGCTTGGCGTCGTCGACGATTCGAGAGCGATCGGCGTCTAGGCCGGCTTGGCAGCCGGCGCTCCGGGGCGCGTCGTCGCCGAGAGCAATCGAGCTTCGAATGCGCAGCAGGCGCTGCGCGTTCCTGCCGGAGCGCCAGCCGCTGGCTGGCCTGGACTTCTTCGCCCGGGAGTCGTCGAGTTGCGAAGGCGCAGCGGGCGCTGCGCGGTCCTGCCGGCTTGGCAGCCGGGGCTACGAGTCGTGATCGATGCCGGTCACGCCGAGGCCGCCGTTTCGGTCTTTGGACTTGTGGCTCCCGGCGGCATCGGATCTGATGGGCGCCATGGCGAGGCGGCGGGCGAAACGGCAGGGGCAGGTCAACGTCGGGCAGATGGTGGGCCGAGGCGGCGCCGTCTTCGTCCGCGAGTTCGCGCGGATCGCGGTGCCGGGGCTCGTGTTGACCTCGCTGGCGGTCCATTTCCTCGATGAGGGGCGTAGCTACACGACCATTCTCCGCGGCGACGGCAGCGCCCTGGCCGCGCTGGTCCTGATCCTGGTGTCGATCCTGATCCAGATCTGGGCGAACTACTGGGCGCTGCGTCGGCTCGGACTCGCTCCGCGCCCCGCGCCGCGGGCCCTGCCGGCGATGTGCTTCGGCTTCGGGCTCCTGCGCCTGCCCTATTACCTGGCTCTCCTCCTCGGCGGTACTGCGGCCGTCGGCGTGAGCGTCTTCTCCTGCCTCGGCGCGCCGCTGATCCTGGCCTTGACCAGTCGCGCCGCCTTCGTGCCGGGCGCGGCCCTCCTGCGTCAGGAGCACCCGGTCGCGGACGGCCTGGCCGAGGCCACTCGCTGCTGGAGCAGTCTCTGGGCCCTGATGATCCATGACCTGGCCCTGCGGGCGCTTCTGCTCATGGGGCTCTGCATGGCCATGTTCGGCATGCACGGCGGCGGCAGCTGGGTACCGGGCGTGATGATGGTCCTCCACGGTCTGATCGACATGCTGACGGCCTGCCAGATCGCCGCCGGCCAGGCGCGGCTCCGCTACGGCGAGAGCGACTCGATCGTCGATCTCTTCTGACCGGGCCCGCTTCAGTCCGGGGCCGGGAAATGGATGAGGACGGTGAGCGAGAAGGCGAGCGCCGGTTCGCCCTCGCCATCGAGCCTCGGCAGCACCAGGACCAGGCGCTCGTCCTCGAGCCGCCAGGCCTCGGGACCCACCAGCCGGCGATTCCAGTCGTCGATCGGGTTCGCCTCGCCGCGCCGAAGCCGGTACCAGCCGAGCACGAACTCGGGCTCGATCGGACCGCGTAGCATCGCGGCGGCCGAGGGCCAGCTCGGCGCCTCGCGGCGACCGCTGCCGCCGAACCAGACCGCCTTGGTCCGACCGCCGACGCCGTCGGGCCCGCGACCGAGATCGATGGTCGCTTCCCAGCGGCCGTCCGCGCGGGCGCGAAGGGCTGGGACCAGAGGTGGGATCTCGAGCCAGGCGAGATCCTCGTCGCGATGGTCGGCGAGGAAGGCGACGAGACGATTCCGGCGGGCGTGGGCCGGGCAGATCTCGGCGAGATACTCCTCGCCCATGCCGACCCTGGCGGCTTCGAGGCCCTCGAGCACCTCGGCCGGGCCGTAGCTCACCTCGGCGAGGGGCGCCACGCGATCGGCAATCTCCTCGGCCAGCCAGCCCTGCATCCGATGCGTCGTCCGGTAGGCGTCCTCCTCGTGGTCGCCGAACAGGAAGTCGCCCAGATCCTGATCGAGATGGACGCCCTCGTGGTAGAGGATGGCGATCGCCAGCATGCAGGTCGCGGCATCGCGGCGGAGATGGTCGAGGTCGAAGGGGACGTCGACGTCGAGGCAGACGACGTCGTCGCAGGTGCGACCCAGCACGAACTCGCCCTCGCAGTCGCCGCGCAGCATGCGGCCGTCCTCGAGGCAGGCCACCAGCTCGCGGTGGATCCGGCGCGGGCGCTCGTCCTCCTGGGCAGCGGCGTAGTCGCCCAGCGTGACCAGGAGGGCCTCGACCCCCGCCTTCTCGCCGGGATTCAGGGCCACGAGCCCGTCCGGCAGGCAGCAGCCCGGAAGCAGCGCCAGAAGGAGGGCTGCGATCGCGGCGCCGCCCGGTCTCATCCGCGCTCCTCTTCCAGCTCCGCGGCCACGCGGCGGTAGGCCTCGCGGAAGCTCAGACCCTCGCGGGTCACCAGCGCGAAGGCCCGCTCCGCCGCGTGCAGCTCCGGACTCATCGCGGCCGCGAGCCGCTCGGGCACGAAGGCGAGCCCGCCGAGCGCCCGCTCCATGACCGCGATCGCCAGGTTCGCGGCGTCGAGGCCGTCGAAGAGCGGTGCCTTGATCAGCTGGAGATCGCGGTGGTAGCCCGAGGGCAGCTTGGCGCCGAGATCGAGCACCGCGTCCATGCGACCGCGGGCGAGCGCGGCCTGACCGCGCAGCAGCTCGAACAGGTCGGGGTTGCGCTTCTGCGGCATGATCGACGAGCCGGTGGTCATCGCCTCCGGGAGGCGCACGAAGCCGAACTCGCTCGCGTTCCACAGGCAGAGCTCGGCCGCGAGCCGGCCGATGTCCTGCATCAGCAGCGTCACCTCGAACAGGAGCTGGGCCTCGGCCTTGCCCCGGGCGAGCTGCACCGCCGTGACCGGCTCCTCGGTACTGGCGAAGCCGCAGAGCTCGCGGCTCCGCTCGCGGTCGAGTTCGAGGCCGGGCGTGCCGTAGCCCGCCGCCGAGCCGAGCGGATTGCGATCGATCCGCCGCAACGCGCCGCCCAGGCCCTCGACGTCGTCCTCGATCGTCGCCCGCCAGCCGCCGGCCCAGAGGGCCACGCTCGAGGGCATGGCGCGCTGCATGTGCGTGTAACCGGGCAGCGCGAGATGACCGGCTCGTTCGGCGACGCCGTCGAGGGCGCGCGCGAGGGCCCGGCCACCTTCCTGCAGCTCGGCCACCGCGTCCTTCAGGTAGAGGCGGAGCGCCGCCAGCACCTGGTCGTTGCGCGAGCGACCGAGATGGATCTTGCCGCCGAGGCTGCCGAGGCGTTCGATCAGTCGGTTCTCGATCGCCGTGTGGCAGTCCTCCTCGGCCAGGTCGATCGCCCAGGCGCCGGCCGCGTGCTCGGTGCCGATCTCGGCGAGCGCGGCGCGCAGGGCCTCGAGCTCGTCCGGGCGCAGATGGCCGCATTCCTGGAGCATCGTGGCGTGCGCCAGCGAGGCCCGGAGGTCGTAGGCGACCAGGCGTTGATCGAGCTCGGCGTCGCGGCCGACGGTGAAGGCGAGGATCAGCTGGTCGAGGTCCTTGCCCTTGTCCCAGAGTCGGCTCATGCTTCTTCTCCGCGGTAGTCACCGCCGGCGCGCAGCGCGACCTCGTCGATCAGCCGGGCGTAGAAGAGCACGCCCTCGAGGATCTCGCTCTCGAGCACGAACTCGTCGGCCCGGTGGGAGCGTTCGCTGCGCCCGGGACCGCACTTGATCGCCGGCCAGTCCTTCATGAACACCAGGTCCGACATGGTCGGCGAGCCGTAGACCCGCGCCTCGGGTCGCGCGGCCCGGGCGGCGGCGAGCACCAGCGCGTCCTCCGGGCAGGCGCGGGGCTCGAGCCGCAGCGAGGTGGGCAGCAGCTCGCCCCGGACCGCCCCGGCGAGCCGCGCGATCAGCTCGGCATGCGGCGTCGACGGCACGGTGCGCAGATCGAGCAGGCAGCGCACCTCGGCCGGCGTGCGGTTGCGGGCCTGGCCGCCCGAGAGCACGGTGGGCTCCATCGTGGTCCGGCCCAGCCCTTCGTCCTCGGGGCCGAGGTCGAGGCCCTCGAGCGCCACCAGGTCGCGGGCCAGGGCCCAGATCGCGTTGTCGAGTCCGAGGGCGCGGGCGTTGGCCGAATGCGCGCTCTCGCCCCGGGCGATCAGCTCGACCACCATCATGCCCTTCTGGCTGGCGGCGACGTCGAGACCGGTGGGCTCGCCGACGACGGCGCCGACCGGCCGCAGGCCTTCGGCGACGAGCTGCGGCAGCACGTACTCGGTCCCGGCGCCGCCGGTCTCCTCGTCGCAGACCAGCATCAGCACCAGCTCGAGCCCGAGGCTGTCGACGTCGGCGGCGAGGAAGGCGGCGATCATCGCCGCGACCGAGGCCTTGGCGTCGTTGGCGCCGAGACCGTAGACGCGCCCGTCGATCACCTCGACCTCGTGCGGCGGCCTGGTCCAGTCGGCGGCCGGAGGCACGGTGTCGAGATGGCTGTTGAGCAGGAAGGTCGGGCCGCGGCCGCGCCGCGCGATCAGGTTGCGGCCGAGCACCCGGACCTCGATGCCGGGACGCTCGAGCCGGTTGGCCGCGAAGGCCACGATCTCGGCCTCGTTCTTCGACACCGAGGGGATCGCCACCAGCTGCCGGTGCAGCTCGAGGATGGCGGCCGCGTCCAGGCTCACGAGGCGGCCTCGCCGGCGCTCGCGTTCTCGCCCGCGGGCGAGGTCTTCTTGACCCGCTCGATCAGCGTGCCACAGCCCTCGTTGGTGAAGACCTCGAGCACCAGGCTGTCCTCCATCAGGTAGGAGATCACGTGCACGCGCTCGACGCCGCCCTCGAGGGCGCGGGCGATCGCGCGGCTCTTCGGCAGCATGCCGTCGCGGATCGCGCCGCTCTCCTCGAGCGCGCGCAGGTCGGCGAGATCGAGGTAGGAGAGCAGGGACGACGGATCGTCGCGATCCTCCATCACCCCGGCGACGCTGGTGAGGAAGATCAGTTTGGCCGCGCCCAGCGCCCGGGCGACCTCGGCGGCCACGGTGTCGGCGTTGACGTTGAGGACGCGCCCGTTCTCGTCGGCGCTCAGCGGCGACAGCACCGGCACGAAGTGATCGCCGTGCAGCCGCTCGATGATGCGGGCGTCGACCGCGACCACGTCACCCACCTCGCCCCAGTCGATCAGCTCGCCGGAGACCATCGTCTGCGGGGCGCGGGCGCGGGCGGTGATCAGGCCGCCGTCGACCCCCGAGATCCGGCAGGCGGGCACTCCGGCGCCGCGCAGGGCGGCGACGATGTCGGTGCCGAGCTGGCCGTTGAGGCTCATCTTGCAGGCATCGAGCGTGGCCCGGTCGGTGATCCGGCGGCCCTGGTGCATCTGCGGCTCGAGGCCGAGCCGCCGGCTCAGGTCGGAGGTCTGCGGGCCACCGCCGTGGGCGAGGACGACGCGGATGCCCAGCTCGTGCAGCAGGGCGACCTGGCCGACCAGCCCGCGCAGCGCTTCCTCGCTGCCGAAGAGCTCGCCGCCGGCCTTGACCACGAAGACCTTGTCGCGGAACAGCCGCACGAAGGGCAGGGCCTCCTTGAGGCCCCAGGCGATGTTGGCGTGATGATGACGGAACATGACCGGACTCCTTCAGTTTCGGGCGCCGAGCATCAGCTCGAGCAGCGCCTTCTGGACGTGCAGACGGTTGTGCGCCTGGCGGATCACCACGCTGCGGGCCGAGTCGAGGACCTCGTCGCGCACCACGACGTTGCGGCGCACCGGCAGGCAATGCATGAAGCGGGCCTCGGGCGCCGCGTGGTCGAACCAGCTCTCGGCGACACACCAGTCCTCGAGACCTCGGCGCAGCTCGGCCTCCTCCTCGGGACGGCCGATCAACGCGGGCGCGCCCCAGGACTTGGCGTAGACGACCTGGGCGCCCTCGAGGGCCTCGGCGCGATCGGCGCTGATTCGCAGCGAACCGCCCGACCGCTCGGCGGCGGCGCGCGCGCGCGCGAGCATCGGTTCGGGCAGGACGTGGCTCGGCGGCGCCAGCAGCGTCACCTCCATCCCGCGACGGCAGGCCATGTGCAGCGTGCCGGCCGGGACCGCGAGCGGCAGCGCCCGCGGATGCCAGGCCCAGCTCAGGACGAAGCGACCACCGCGCCGCGGCAGGTCGAGGTCGTCCATGGTCTTCCAGTCGGCGAGCGACTGACAGGGATGAGCCGTGGCCGACTCGAGGTTGATCAAGGGCTTGGTCACCAGCGCGCTGGCGGCCCGCAGCACCGGATCCTCGAGGGTCTCGGCCAGGCTCGAGCCACCGGCGAAGCAGCGGATCGCGAGCGCGTCGGCGTAACCCTCCAGCACCGGCAGGGCCTCCTGCATGTGCTCGGCCGCGCCCTCGTTCATGACCTGGCCGCGACGCCACTCGAGCGTCCAGGTGCCCTGCCCGGGCTGGAGCACGACGCTGGTGCCGCCGAGCTGGGCGATGCCGGCCTGCATCGAGGCCAGGGTCCTGAGCGAGGGGTTCATGAACAGGAGGGCCACCACCTTGTCGCGAAGGCTCGACTGGATCGGAGCCGCCTCGAGCCGCCGGGCCCGGTCGAGGACCCAGCCGAGACCGTCGTCGTCGAGGTCGTCGAGATGCAGGAAGGACCTCATGCCGCCACCTCGGCGATGGCGGCGGCGAGCCGATCGACGTCGTCCTCGTCGATGACGTAGGGCGGCGTCAGCCGGAGGACCTCGGGGTCGTCGGAGGTGCCCACCAGGATGCCGCGGGCGAGCAGCGCGTCGCGCAGGGCGCGGGCGCCGCTCGGCACGCGCAGGCCGAGGAGGAGGCCACGACCCTGGATCTCGGTCACCGGGCCGACCCGGCAGCGCGCGCGGATGCGTTCCGAGAGCGGGCGCACCCGTTCGAGCAGGCCGTTCTCGAGCTCCTCGAGCACCCGGACGATCGCCCGGCAGGCCAGGGGCGCTCCGCCGAAGGTGGTGCCGAGGTCGCCGATCGCGAGGCTGGCCGCGATCGCCTCGCTGGTGAGCAGGGCGCCGACCGGGAAACCGCCGCCCAGGCCCTTCGCCAGGGTCGCGAGGTCCGGAACGATGCCGGCGGCCTCGAAGGCGAAGCGGTCGCCGCTGCGGCCGAGGCCGCACTGGATCTCGTCGGCGATCATGAGTGCGCCCTGCGCGTGGCAGAGATCGCGGGCGGCGCGCAGGAAGTCGAGGTCGAGATCGCGCGCGCCGGCGATGCCCTGGATCGGTTCGACGATCAGCGCGGCCACGTCCCGGTCCAGCGCGGCCTCGAGCGCAGCGACGTCGTCGACCGGAACGAAGCGGACCTCGAAGGGCGCCTGCGGGAAGCCGTACCAGCCCTTGCGGGCGCTCCAGGTGCAGGCACTGGCGGCGGCGCTGCGGCCGTGGAAGGCGCCCTCGATCGCGACGATCACCCGCCGCGGTTCCCCGCGGCGCTGGTGATGAAGGAAGGCGGCGCGCAGCGCGTTCTCGTTGGCCTCGGCCCCGCTGTTGACCAGGAAGGCCCGGCCGAGGCCCGCGGGCGCGAACGCGCGCAAGGCGGTCAGGGCCCGGTCGCGTTCGTCGGTGTGGATCAGGCTGGTCTGGAAGCGCAGGCGGCCCGCCTGCTCGGCCAGATCCCGGGCCAGTTCCTCGTCGGAGTGGCTGCCGAGCACGACGGCGTGGCCGGCGTAGAAGTCGAGCAGCCGGCGGCCGTCGTCGAGGATCAGCTCGGCGCCACGCGCGGCCACCACGCGCAGGTCGAGGCGGCCGTAGACCGGGATTTCGATCGCGAGGGTCGGACTGGTCATGGTCAGCTCCAGGCCAGGGCCGGCGCGGCCAGGCCGTCGGTGGGCTCGAGTCCCAGCATGCGATTCATCCATTGCAGGGCGCCGCCCGCGGCGCCCTTGACCAGGTTGTCGATCACCACGGTCACGGCGAGATCCCGCTCGCGCAGGCTCATGCCGATGCGGGCCTCGTTGCCGCCGCGCACCTCGTTCAGGGCCGGCAGCCGATCGAGCACGCCGACGAAGGGCGAATGGGCGTAGAAGTCGCGGTAGAGATCGAGAACGTCATGGAGTTCGAGGTCCTCCTCGAGCCGGACCACGAGGGTGGCGTGGATGCCGCGCACGAAGGGACCGGAGTGGGGCAGGAACAGGACCTCCGGCTCCTCGCCGGCCAGGCGACCGAGCAGCATGCGCATCTCGGCCTCGTGACGATGATCGAGGTGGCCGTAGCCCTTCATGCTGGTGGCGCGGGCCGGATGGTGCGTGCCTTCCGAGGGACTGGCGCCGCTGCCGCTCGAACCGGTGACGCAGCTCGCCACCAGGCGACCGTCGTCGAGCCGCGCGGCCACCACGGGAGCGAGCCCCAGGGTCACCGCCGTGGTGAAGCAGCCCGGCTGCGCGGCGAAGCGTTCGGGCGTCGGTCCGGGCAGATCGGGCAGACCGCAGTGAAAGCGCGCCAGGAGTTCCGGCGCCGGATGGGGCTGGCCGTAGATGGCCGCGAAGCGCGCCGGGTCGGCGAAACGGAAGTCGGCACCGACGTCGGCGACGTAGACCTCGCGCCGGCTCCGGGCGATCAGGTCGGCGAGCAGGGCCGCCGAGGCGCCGTGGGGCAGGGCGCAGAACACCGCCAGCGGGCCGCTGCCGGAGCCGGCGCGATCGAGGTCGATGGTGTCGAGTCCCGCCACCTCGAGGCCGTCGTAGGCGATCGCGAGATGCGGATGCAGCTCGCCCAGGTCCGGATGCGGACTGCGCGAATGCACCGCCTCCAGCACCAGGCGCGAGTGGCCGGCGAGGAGCCGCGCGATCTCGGCGCCGACGTAGCCGCCGGCGCCGATCAACAGGGCGTCGATGTTCGCGGTCACGAGGCGCTCCCCTCGTCCTGCCGCAGGACGCCGGCGGCGCCCAGGGCGGCCACCACGACGTCGGCGAACTCGCGCGGATGGACCAGGGCGTTCACCGCCGGCAGGCCGGTCATCTGCTCGAGGATCCGGTTGCCGGCGCCGTTGTCGGTCGCCGGTCCGCTGATCAGGTCGGGCCGGAGCCCGTAGGCCTCGTCCAGGCGCTTGACGCCGCCCCAGGCCGCGACCGGGTCGCTGGCGCAGAGGATCATGCACTTCATCGCCTGCTGGAACACCGGGTCGGAGAGGATGGCGTCGACGCCGTAGGTGCCGAGCAGGCCGTCGCCGAGTTCCATCACCACGACGTCCGGGCGTCGCCGCGCGAGCCGGGCGAGCATCGCCCGCGCCAGCGCCGGCGCGTTCTTCGGCTGCGTGGTCACGACCCCGAAATCGGTGAAGACCAGGCTCTCGAAGGCGCCGGCGTCTTCCATGGAGAGCACGTCGCGGCGGAGGCTCACCCCGGTCGCCTTGGCGGCGCTGACGCGGACGCGCCGGCGCACCAGCTCCTGGATCAGGGCCGTGGCGGCGCTGGTCTTGCCGGCGTCCATCGAGCTGCCCACCAGGGCGACGAGCGGCGGCAGGGAATTCAGGTCCGGCTCCTCGAAGGGCAGGGCCGCGTCCTTGATGCTGGCCGGCACGCCGATGCGCTCGCCGAAGTAGGGGAAGCTCAGCACCTGGCCCAGGACCTCGCAGTCGAAGGGCCGCCCCACCTTGGGATTGCCGTCCTCGTAGATGCCGAGCACGCCGCCGAGGTTGAGCACCTGGATCACGTCGCCGACGGCCAGCTTCTCGGGCAGGCGGCCGGCATAGCCCTTGAGCGCGTTGCGATGCCCGAGCGCGCCGGCCATGACGTCGCCGGCGTTGAGCTTGCAGAAGCGGCCGGTGGTCAGCTCGAGCTGGTCGTAGGTCGACTTCGAGGTGAGCACGCGCACCGCGACGACGTCGCCCTCCCGGCAGGGGAATTCGCTGCCGAGCCGGGCCTCGCGCTGGAGGCGGCAGTTGCCGGTGACCGAGGCGATCTTGTCGATGACGACGGGTTTCATCGCGGCCCTCCGATACGGGCGTGGAGGATGGTGGGCAGGCCGACCAGACGGGAGAAACCACGGGCCTCGGCGCCGCTCCATTCGCCGGCGCTCTCGCCGTAGACCGACCGGCTCGCGCCCATCAGCGACCAGGGAGACTTCAGGCCGGTCACCATCATGTGGCCGGGGCGCAGCTCGATCGTGACCTCGCCGTCGACGCGCTCCTGGCTGGAGCGGAACAGGGCCTCGATGTCGCGGCAGGCCGGATCGGCGTGCCGGCCGCCGTGGACCAGCTCGCCGTAGGTCTCGGCCAGCGACTCCTTGATCCGGATCTGGGCGCCGGTGAGGACCAGCTTCTCCAGCTCGCGGTGGGCGGCCAGGATCAGGGTGGCCGCCGGCGCCTCGAAGGCGACCCGCCCCTTGGTGCCGAGGATGGTCTCGCCGAGGTGGATCCCGCGGCCGATGCCGAAGGCGGCGGCGATCGCGTCGATGCGCTCGATCAGCTCGATCGCCGCGCCGCCCTCGCCGTTCAGGCTGGTGACCTCGCCGGCCGCGAAGCCGAGCCGGAGAGTCTCGCGCCGGTCGAGATCGGCGAAGGCGCCCCGGGTGCGAACCCAGGCCTCCTCCGGCAGCGAGCCCTCGCTGGTCAGGGTCTCGCGACCGCCGATGGTCACGCCCCAGAGGCCGGAGTTGATCGAGTAGAGGCCACCGCCGGCGGGTAGCGGCAGGCCGGCCGCGGTCAGGGCGGCGATCTGCTCCTCCCGGCGCGGCCCGAGGTCGCGCACCGGGGCGATGATCTCGAGGCCGGGCGCGGCCGCGGCCAGGGCGATCTCGAAGCGGACCTGGTCGTTGCCGGCGGCGGTGCAGCCGTGGGCCAGGGCACCGGCGCCGAGCTCGGCGGCGACCTCGGCGGAGACCCGGGCCTGGAGGCTGCGTTCGCTGCCGACGCAGAGCGGATAGACGGCGCCCTTCCTGACGTTGCCCATGATCAGGTAGCGCAGGATCTCGTCGTGATAGAGCTGGCGGGCGTCGACCTGGCGGTGCTCGCGCGCGCCCAGGGCCCGGCTCTTCGCGGCCAGGCTCTCCCGCTCGTCGGCGTCGATGCCACCGACGTCGACGGTCACGGTGACCACCTCGAAACCCTGCTCGCGCAGCTTCAGAACGCACCAGCAGGTGTCCAGTCCGCCGGAGAAGGCGAGGACCACGGTTCCGCTCATCTTGGCACCTCGGTCATGATCCGCCGCAGGAGGCCGACGAGGCGGGCCTGATCCCGGCTCGTGTCCACGGCGATGAAGATGGTGTCGTCGCCGGCGATGGTGCCGACGACCTCGGGAAGGGCGGCCCGATCGAGGGTCAGGGCCGCGCGCGAGGCCGAGCCGGTCTCGGTCAGGCAGACCAGGAGGTTGGGGCCCGCGGTCCGGATCGTGTGCAGGAGCGGGGCGAGCTGGGCCAGGGCGCGCTCGTCGCTCGCCGCGTTGGCCGGCAGGCGGTAGCGGCCGTTCTGCTTGATCACCCCGAGGTGGCGCAGGTCCCGGGAGATGCCGGACTGGGTGGTCCGCAGCCCCTGGGCCTCGAGCTGGGCGACCAGCTCGTCCTGGTTGGCCACCGCCTCGCGGGCGAGGATGTCGCGGATGGCGCGGTGGCGGGTCTCTCGGTCTTCGGGGCGTGCGGGCATGGTCCTTCCTGGGGCCGGTCCGGAACTCACCGGGGAAGCCCGAACTCTATGAATATGCTCATGATCATCAACCGGATCCGGGTGGATTTTGTCCGGGAGCCAGGGCACCAGGTTGATGGCAACAGCCATCCGCTGCCGGCGATCTCCACGAGAAAGGGCCCGGTCGCCAAGACGACCGGGCCCTTGATATGTGCATAAAGCGAGATCAGGACTTCATCAGGCGCTCGAGTCCGTGGACGTGGACGTCCTGCTGCGGGAAGGGGATCGAGATGCCCTCGGCGTCGAACTGCTCCTTCACCGCCCGGGTCACGTCCCAGTAGACGGCCCAGTAATCACCGGTCTTGGACCAGGGGCGGACGACGAAGTTGACCGAGCTGTCGGCGAGCTCGTGGAGCTGGATCACCGGGGCCGGGTCCTTCAGGACCTTGTCGTGGCCGTTGACGATCCGGGTCAGGACCTCGAGGGCCTTCTTGATGTCGTCGCCGTAGCCGATGCCGAAGGTCATGTCGACCCGGCGGGTGTCGTTGCCGGTGATGTTGGTGATCACGCCGCCCCAGATCGAGGAGTTGGGGATGATGACCACCTGGTTGTCGGGCGTGGTCAGGGTGGTGGAGACCAGGCTCATCTCGGTGACCTTGCCGGTGGCGCCGGCGGCGCTGACCACGTCGCCCACGTCGTAGGGGCGGTAGAGCAGGATCATGATGCCGCAGGCGAAGTTCGACAGCGTGCCCTGGAGCGCGAAGCCGACCACGAAACCGAGGACACCGATACCGGCGAGCAGGGGGCCGATGTCGATGCCGATCTTCGACAGCGCCATGATCACGCCGGCGAAGAAGATGGTCTTCCGCGTGGTGTTGACGAAGAAGTCCTTGAGCAGGTTCGAGGCCTTCATCCGCGAGGTGTGGATGGCCTTGCTGACGATCGTGGCGCCGATGTTGGACAGGATGCGGGCCAGGACCAGGATCACGAAGAAGCCGAGGATGCTCATGCCCAGCTTGATGCCGCCGGTGGGCGACTTGAGCCAGTTGATCCCCAGCGTCCAGAGTTCGTTGACGTCGGTGAGGTCGGCGAAGTCCGTGGCGGCCTTCAGCGACTTGATCTTGGAACCGACCGCGTCCGCCTTCTCCTGGTTGCCGGCGGCCACCAGCTCGCGCTGGATGATCTTCAGCCGCTCGACCACGAGATCACGCTGCTCGATCTTCACCTGCAGCTCGTCGAGGAGCTTCTTGGCCTCGTCGCCCTTGGCCTTCACCTTGCGCTGGCCGACCTCGACCACCGCCTTCTCGAGGCGCTGGACCTCGGCCCACCAGGCGTCGGCGAAGGCCGGCAGCTGGTCCTTCTCCAGGGTCTTGATCTGGTTCTCGAGCTCGGCGGTTTCGATCTTGGCGTCGACCGGGGGGAGCTGGGGCTTCGGCTCCTGGGCCGGGGCCTGGGCCGCCAGGAGGGTCAGGAACAGGAGGCAGAGCAGGTTCTTCATCGTTCTCACCGTGTTCTCGTCAGGGGCGCTTTTCTCCGTTCTATCCCTGCCGGATGGCCGGCCCCAGGGGAGGACTTGCCACCCCTGGGGAATTCACCCGAGATCCCCAGGGGAAAGCCTTTAGGCGCGGCGGTCCGCTCAACCGTGGCCGGGCGCCGACCCGATAGGGGCTAGGTGAGAGTCCGCGCGGAGCGGCTCGCGGCCGGAGTCCGGGGACGCAGGCATTCATGACGGAAAAAGGCCCCAGGTCGACCCGGTCCTTCCGCCTCATCCTCGAGGTCGCGTTCATCCTGGTGGCCGTCGAATCGGCCATCATGTTGATCCTGCCGAGTCTCCTCGCCTCGGCGGACGGCCTGGCCGGCGTCCTCCTCGATGCCGGCCTGCTCGCCCTCCTCGCCGCCCCTCTCATCCTGAGACGTTGCGAGGCCAGCCTGGGCGACCTCGCGTCGCTCCCGGTCGGGGGGCTCGGCCCGAAGCCGGCCGGCGGGGCCACCGACCACGAGGCGGGCGAGCGCCAGGACCGGCGCCGGGCCCTGCTGGAGACCGCGCTCGTCGGTCTCGTCGTCCTCGGTGTCGCGGGCGTGGCCAGCTACGGCATGCTCGACGTCTCCCGCCAGGGCGTCCTGCGCGTCCACGAGGACAACCTCCGCGGTCTGGCGGCCGCGGCCGCCACGAGTCTCGACCCCGATCACATCCAGGAGCTGGTCCCGACCGGCGGCGCCGGTCGCCGCCCGGGTCTGGCTGCTCTCGAGCGTTTCGCGACCTCGCAGGCCCGGCTCCGGTCCATCTGCCTGCTGCGGGTGGAGCCCGATGGCCCGCGACCGATCCTGGTGCTGCGCCGGCAGGTCGCGCGCGCGGGCGGCCCGGTCGGAGCCCTGGTGCCCGCGGTGGATCCGGCCTTCGTGCCGACCGCCGCGTCAGCACGGGCGCTCGCCGGCGAGACCGTGGTCGGCCGACCTCGCCGCGAGGGTGACGAGGAGCTGCTCACCGTCCACGCTCCCGTCCGGGATCGTCAGGGGCAGGTCCGGGCGCTGCTCGTCCTCGAGCTGGAGGCGGCGGGCCTGCGCGCCGCTCAGGACCGGGCCCTGGCCGAGGCCCTGGCCGGGCTCGTTCCCGCCGGCGCCATCATCCTGGCGGCGATGTTCGCCTTTCACTACTTCCGTCGCCGCCTCCTCGGCCACGGTCGCCAGCTCGCTCGGGTCCTGGACGAGTCCGCCCAGCTGGCCGAGATCGTCCGGCGCACCAGCAATGCCGTGATCATCACCGACCGCAAGGGCCGGGTCCGCTGGACCAATCCGGCCTTCAGTCGGCTCACCGGCTACACGGCGGAGGAGGTCCTCGGCCGCAAGCCGGGCCAGGTCCTGCAGGGGCAGGCGACCGACCGGAGCGAGGTCGCGAAGGTGGCGTCGGCGATCAGGCGAGGCCTGGGCATCACCGTCGAGCTGGTCAACTACCGCAAGGGCGGCGATCCCTACTGGGTCCAGATCGAGATCGAGCCGCTCCGCGACCCGACCGGCTCCGTGACCGGCTACATGGCCCTCGAACTCGAGGTCACCGAGCGACGCCTCTTCGAGGAGCGGCTGACCGAAAGCGAGGCCCGGTTCCGCATGCTCGCCGACACGATTCCGGTGATGGTCTGGCTCGCCGACGAGCATGCCGCCTTCACCGATTTCAACCGCGGCTGGACCAGCTTCCGTGGTCGGAGCGTCGCCCAGGAACTCGGCCGCGGCTGGGCCGAGGGGCTCCATCCCGACGATCGCGAGGCCTGCCTCGCGGCCCTGAACGAGGCCTGGCGGCATCACCGGCCCTTCGAGCTCCAGTTCAGGCTCCGCCGCCTGGACGGCGAATATCGTACGGTCGAGAGCCACTGCGTCCCCCGCCACGCGCCGAGCGGCGAGTTCGTCGGCTACTCCGGCGGCTGCTTCGACGTGACCGAGCGGGAGTCCCTCCAGGCCGAGCTGGTCGAGGCCAAGCTGGCGGCCGAGGCCGCCAACCGGGCGAAGAGCGAGTTCCTGGCCAACATGAGTCACGAGATCCGGACGCCGCTCACCGCGGTGCTCGGCTACTCCGAACTGCTCGGCGACGACGATGAACTGGCCTCCGACCGCGATCGCCGCGAGCAGACGATCGAGACCATCATCGGGGCCGGCCGCCACCTCCTGGCCATCCTCAACGACGTGCTCGATCTGTCGAAGATCGATGCCGGGCGGATGGCCGTCGAGTGGCTCGACGTGCGCCTCGACGAGCTCCTGCGCGACGTCGTGGCGATGATCCGAGCGCGGGTCGAGAGCGATGGCGTCGGCCTCGGCATCGAGATCGAGACCCCGCTGCCCTGCACGATCCGGAGCGATCCGACCCGCCTCCGCCAGATCCTCATCAACCTGATGGGCAACGCGGCCAAGTTCACCGCCATCGGGCGCATCATCCTGCGGGCGCGAATCGTCACCGACGATCGCGGTCGCGAGGTCCTGCAGCTCGAGGTCGAGGACAGCGGCGAGGGCATCCCCGCCGAGGCCGCCCAGCGGCTCTTCCAGCCCTTCAATCAGGCCGACGCCTCGGTCACCCGTCGCCACGGCGGCACCGGGCTCGGACTGACCATCTCGCGGCGACTCGCCAATCTGCTCGATGGCGACATCGTCCTGGTGCGCAGCGAGCCGGGCGTCGGTTCGCTCTTCCGCATCGATCTGCCGCTCCTCGCCGGGGTCGAGGGGCCGACCTTCACCGAGCTGCCGACGGCGCGACGCTTCACCGACCGCGGCGGGGAGGGCCCGGACGTGGCGATCGCGGGGCGGCTCCTGCTCGCCGACGATGGTCGCGACAACCGGACCCTGATCTCGCTGATGCTGCGCAAGGCCGGTGCCGAGGTCGAGGTGGTCGAGAACGGCGCCCTGGCCCTGGCCGCGCTCGATCGTGCCCGCGCGGACGGGCGCCCCTTCGATCTCCTGCTCACCGACGTGCAGATGCCCGAGATGGACGGCCTGACCCTGATGCGCACCTTGCGAGACCGGGGCGACGTGATCCCCATCGTCGCGCTCACGGCCCACGCCATGACCGAGGACCGCGTTCGTTGTCTCGCCGCCGGCAGCGACGCCTATGCCAGCAAGCCGATCGACCGGCGTGCCCTCGTGGGGCTCTGCGCCCGGCTGCTCGCCGAGCATCGCCAGGGCTGATCGGGCCCGCTGTGCCCGGCCGCCGCGGGCTGCTACAACTCCGGAGCCCGCTGGTCCCTGCCCGGAGTCCCCGATGAAGATCCGCTGGAAGAAGCTCATCCCGCTCACCCTCGGACTGATCATCCTCGTCTTCGCCGTCCTGCTCCTCTACATCCGCCATCGACTCGATGCCTCCTTGCCGAAGACGGAGGGCGTGATCGAGCTGGTCGGGCCGGAAGCGGAGATCGCCATTCATCGCGACGAGCGCGGGCAGGTCCGGATCGAGGCCGGAGGGCTCCGGGATCTGGCCTTCGGTCAGGGTTTCGTCCACGCCCAGGAACGGTTCTTCCAGATGGATCTGGCCCGCCGCTTCGCCGGCGGTGAACTCGCCGAGCTCTTCGGCGAGCGGGCGCTCGAGATCGATCGCGCCAAGCGCAAGCTCGGCTGCCGCGGCGTCGCCCGGGCCATGTTCGCCGCCCTCTCCGCCGGTGATCGCGAGCTGTTCGAGGCCTATGCCGCCGGCGTCGGCGCGGGCCTCGCCCGACTCGACGACGTCCCGCCGGAGTACCTCGTGCTGCGTCGCGATCCACGACCGTTCCTGGCCGAGGATTGCCTGATGGTGGGCTTCTACTTCTTCCAGGTCCTGTCGATGAACGGGCGCTACGAGCGTGAGCTGGGGGTCATGGCCGAGACCCTCCCCGCCGAGCTGGTCGAGTTCCTGACCCCGGACCTGGCGCCCGGCGATCGGACCCTCCTGGACGACCCGGGCGGCGATCCACCCGCCTTGCCCGGACCGGAGCTGATCGACCTGCGCGCCCGCGAGCCGGTCCCGGTCACCCGCGACCTGGTGCGGACCTACGACGACAGCGGGCTCGGTTCGAACAACTGGGCGGTGTCCGCGCGTCGGTCCCGGAGCGGTCAGGCGATGCTGGCCAACGACCCGCATCTGAACTCCAGCGTGCCGGGCCCCTGGTTCCGCATGGAGTTCGTGGCGCCGGGCCTCGTGGTTCGCGGCGTCACCGCGCCCGGCGTGCCCGGGTTCCTGATCGGCGCCAACGAGCACATCGCCTGGGGACTCACCAATGGCATGGCCGACCACGAGGACCTGGTCGTGGTCGAGGTCGATCCCGCCGACCCGGGGCGCTACCGGACGCCGGAGGGCAACGAGGCCTTCGGCGAGCGCCGCGAGACCATCGCGGTGGCCGGGGCCACCGCCGAGGAGCTGGTCGTGCGCCTGACCCGCTGGGGACCGGTGGTCGACGAGGACCTGAAGGGCCGACCGCTCGCCTTGCAGTCGACCGGACTCGACCCGAGGACCCACGACATCGCCCTGCTCGGGATGATGAACTGCCGGAGCCTGGACGAGGCTCTCGAACTCGGTGCCCGCTGGCAGGGCCCGGCGCAGAACCTCCTCGTCGCCGCCGCCGACGGTCGGATCGGCTGGGTCCTCACCGGCCATCTGCCGCGTCGGGTCGGCTTCGACGGCAAGCTGCCGGTCTCGCGCGCCGACGGCAGCCGGCGCTGGGAGGGCGGTCTCGACGAGACCGAACGGCCTCGCCTGGTCGACCCGCCCGATGGGGTCCTGTTCAGCGCCAACAACCGTCTGGTCGCCCTGCCCCTGGCGCGGAGGCTCTCGCGGATCTGGGTGCCGGCCTGGCGCGCGGCCCGGATCGCGGAGATGCTCGCCGAGCGGCCGCAGTTCGACGAGGCGGATCTGCTCGCGATGCAGCTCGACTGCCGCGACGCCCAGTACGACCGCTACCGCGACTTCCTGCTCGGGCTCCGCGCCGCGGCCGGCGACGACCGGGTGCTCGCCATCGCCTTCGCCGAGGTCGAGGCCTGGAACGGTCGCGCGGACCTGGACGCGCGCGGTCTCCATCTGATCAAGCTCTTCGCCGAGCGCCTGCGCGAGGCCCTGATCGCACCGCTCGTGGCGCCCAGCGCCGCGGCCGACGAGCGCTTCGTCTACAACTGGCCCGCGGTCGACGAGGTCGTCTTTCGCCTCCTGGCCGAGCGGCCGACGCATCTGCTCGACCCGCGATTCTCGTCCTACGAGGAACTCGCGGGCCGCGTCTTCGGCGATCTCGTGCTCCAGGTCGATCGTGATCCGGGACTGAGCCTCACCATGCGCTGGGGCGACTTCCACCAGCCGCCCTTCGAGCACCCGCTCGGCAAGGTCCCGCCCCTGAACCACTTCTTCAACCTGCCTCGTCAACCCCTGCCCGGCGATGCCAACACGGTGCGCGCGCAGACCGATCGCTTCGGCGCCAGCATGCGGATGGTAGTCGCGCCCGCGGCGCCGGATCGGGCCATCCTCGAAACGCCGGGTGGCCAGAGCGGCCACTTCCGCTCGTCCCACTATGGTGATCTCCATCGCTCCTGGGTCGAAGGTCGACCCGAGCCGATGGCGCTGGGACCGGTGACCTCGACCTTGCGGCTCCGTCCTCGTCCTTGAGTCGGGCCCGCATCGCTCCGGAAATCCACCGAAAGGACCGCGCCGCGTCTACCATGTATCCGGACTCCGGTCGGACCGCGCAGCGCCTGCTGCGCAGCCGAAGGACGACGACTCGACGGCGAGGATACTAGGCCAGCCAGCGGCTGGCGTTTCGAGCGATCGGCTCTGCTTCCTCCGACCCCGCCGGTCGAGCCGCGGATCGGGCTCCTTGCGGGCCGAGAGGGCGGGTCGTAGCCTCGCGCCATGACCAGCCCCATGGGCGAAGCTGACGACCGCGCGCGTCGCCAGGGCATCATTGCCCTGGTCGTCGTCCAGTTCTGTTTCGGTCTCTTTCCGCTCTTCGGCAAGTGGACGATGACCGCCTTCGAGCCCGCCGCCGTCGCCGCCTGGCGGATGATGGTGGGCGCCACGATCCTCGGCCTGGTCGCCTACCTGCGTCATGGTCGCCGCTTCTGGCCGGGCCGACGCGATCTGCTCCGGCTCCAGCTCTGCGCCTTCCTGGGCATCTCGCTGAACCAGGTGCTCTACCTGAAGGGGCTGCGGATGGCGCCGAGCGTCAACGCCGCCCTGATCATGTGCCTGATTCCGGTCCTGACCCTGCTCGTCGCCCTGGCCTTCCGCCAGGAGCATGCGTCGCCGACGCGCTTCCTCGGGACCTCGTTGGCCTTCGTCGGTACCGCGCAGCTCGTCCTGGCGCGTGGCCTCGACCTCGACGACGGCTATCTACGCGGCAACCTGCTGATGTGCGCCAACGCCGCCTCCTACTCGATCTACCTGGTCTACGTCCGACCCTTGACCCGTCGGCTGCCACCCTTCGTGGTGATCGCCTGGGTCTTCATCCTGGCCACCTGGCAGATTCCCTTGTTCCTCGGTTCGGCGCCGCTGCTGCCCGAGGCACCGGGCTGGCGGGCGCTGGTCGGCATGGCCTTCGTGCTCTTCTTCCCGACCACCCTGGCCTATTTCCTGAACGCCTACGCGCTGGCCCGGGTCAGCGCCTCGACCACGGCCTTCTTCATCTTCGCGCAGCCACTCATCGCCGCGGTCGCCGCCGCCCTGGTGCTGCGCGAGGGAGTCGGATGGCGCGAAGCGGTCGCGGCTCTGGCGATCTTCGGCGGGATGAAGTTGGCCCTTCGCCGCCGCGCGGTCCGACCGTAGTTCCGACTGCTCGGAACGCCGACCGCTGGTCGGCCCGGTCACATCGCCCGTTGCTCGAACTCGCGCCCCGACGATCTCGCCGCGCGCGGAATCCTCGTCGTATCGGCCTCGACGACGAGACGCCGGCCGGCGGCCGGCGATCCTGCCGGCTGGGCAGCCGGCGCTCCGGAGCGCGTCGTCGCCGAGAGCAATCGGGCTTCGGATGCGCAGCGGGCGCTGCGCGGTCCTTTCGGAGCGCCAGCCGCTGGCTGGCCGAGGCTTCTTCGCCCGCTGTTCGATGTCTCGTCCCGAAGACTCGTCGGCCTTGCCTGCTCACATCGACTCGGTCGCGAGGAGAAGACGCCGGCCGCCGGCCGGCGATCCTGCCGGCTGGGCAGCCGGCGCTCCGAGGCAGCCGGCGCTCCGATTCGCCGTCCGCGGCCGTGGAGGTGGCGAGGGATGCGGGTTAAGGTGTCGGCGACCCCGGACCCACGGAGCGTTTCCATGGCCATGCCCCGCAAGTCGAACTCGTTCCTGCTCGCCCTCGGCCTCCTCGTCCTCGCGGCCTTCCTCTGCTGCTGCGGCGGCGAACAGGAGGGCGCGCCCACGATCGCCTTCAAGGTGGTCGGCGAGGCGCCCCACGAGGTCTCCTCCTACTGCCAGGGCTACCTGATCCATGACGGTGTCCTCTGGGAGAGCGCCGGCAAGTGGAAGGAGTCGAAGCTGAAGAAGATCGACCTGAAGACCCGTCAGGTCATCACCGAGCGCAAGATCGACGACGAGCTCTTCGCCGAGGGTCTGTGCCTCCTGGGCGACAAGCTCTACCAGCTCACCTGGAAGGAAGGTGTCTGCCTGGTGTGGAACGCATCGAGCATGATCCGCACCCAGACCTTCAAGTACCGCGGCCAGGGCTGGGGCCTGACCACGGACGGCAAGGAGCTGGTCATGAGCGACGGCAGCGCCACGCTCGTCTTCCGGCGGCCGGACGACTTCGGCGAGATCCGCCGCGTCAGGGTCACCGACGGTTCCAACACCGTGCCCGCCCTGAACGAACTCGAGTGGATCGAGGGTGAGGTCTGGGCGAACGTCTATCAGCAGGATCGGATCGCCATCATCAATCCCGCGACCGGAGCGGTCAGGGCCTGGCTCGACTGCGGGGAGCTGCGCAAGAACTTCGATCATCCCGAGGCCGAGGTCCTGAATGGCATCGCCTACGACGCCGCCACGAAGGAGATCTGGCTGACCGGCAAGTACTGGCCCAAGAGCTTCCGGATCGCCCTGGAGAACTGAGCGCCGATGCCCGCCTCGACCTTCGCCGAGATCGCCTTCCCGCCGATCGACCCCGTCATCTTCCGGCTCGGCCCCTTCGCGCTGCGCTGGTACGCCCTAGGCTACATCCTCGGCATCGTCATCGGCTGGCGCTATCTCTACCGCCTGATCGCCCGCGGCTACGACCGGATCAGCCGCGCCGACGTCGACGACCTCATCGTGGCCGTGACCTTCGGCATCATCCTGGGTGGGCGGCTCGGCTACGTGCTCTTCTATAAGAGCGGCTTCTACCTGGAGCACCCGGCCGAGATCGTGAAGGTCTGGGAAGGTGGGATGTCCTTCCACGGCGGCCTGGTCGGGACCTTCCTGGCCGTGCTCGGCGTGGCGCGCTGGAAGAAGATCCCCCTGGGCCAGCTCACCGACGTCTGCAGCGCGGCGGCCCCCATCGGCATCGGTCTGGTGCGCATCGCCAACTTCATCAACCAGGAACTCTATGGCCGACCGACCGACGTCCCCTGGGCGGTCCGGTTCAAGGGCGTGGCCGAACCGCGTCACCCCAGCCAGATCTACGAGGCACTGCTGGAAGGGCTTACGCTCTTCCTGATCATGTTCTTCGCCAGCCGCAGGGCGAGCCTGCGGGCGGCCTCCGGCCGGCTCACCGGGATCTTCCTGCTCTGCTACGGTCTGTTCCGCTCCTTCGCCGAGCTGTTCCGGGAGCCCGATGCCCATCTCGGCTTCATCGTCGGCCACGTCACCATGGGACAGATCCTCTCGGTCCCGCTGATCCTGGTCGGCCTCCTCCTCGTCCTGTTCCGACGGCCGCCCACCACCACGGCGCGGGACTAGGGCGAGGGCCCGATCCGTCTCGTTTCGAAGCTCGACGGCCTTCGGCCTCGCCCGCGCTGGGGTGAATTCCTGTCCGCGGCGTATCTGTTCAGAGTCGATCCTAGTCCTTAAGCTGAAGCGGAATCGCCGGTCATGCCCTCGTGATCGGCAGCGCCTTCCAGCGGGTGGGATGGCGCCGGGGGAGAGGGATCGCGATCGCGCCATGCCGTTGATGCTCGTTCTCGACGACGATGAAACCGTCGGTCGCTTGATCGGCCGTCTCGGTGGCATGCGTGGTTACGACGTGACAGCGACTCGCGACTACCGTGACTTCCTCACCGCCCTCGATCGTGGTCCCGACCTCATCCTCATCGACCTCGTGATGCCCGAGATGGACGGCGTCGAGGTCATGCGCTGGCTGGCCTCGCGCGAGTCGACGCCGCCGATCGTGATCATGAGCGGCCTCGAACGTCGCACCCTACGCACGGCCGAGTCGCTGGCGCGGGCCCGCGGCCTGCACGTGCTCGGCTGCCTGACCAAGCCCTTCCCGGTCAACGCCTTCTTCGCGCTCGTCGATGAGGCCGACGTCCCCGGCACCCGGCGCGAAGCCCGCGACGTCCGACCGGTCACCGTGGCCGCCCTCGAGCGCGCGATCGACGCCCGCGAGATCAAGGTCCACTTCCAGCCGCAGGTGCGCTTCGACAGCGGACGCTTGGTCGGCTTCGAGGCCCTGGCCCGATGGTCGCAGCCCGAGCGCGGCTACGTGTCACCCGACATCTTCATCAAGATGGCCGAGCGCCACGGCCTGATCGAGTCGCTCACCGAACTCGTTCTCGACGAGACCTTCACCCAGCTGCATCGCTGGCGGCGGGAAGGACTCGAGACCCGGGTCGCGGTCAACATCTCGGCCCATTCCTTGCGCAGCCTCGCCATGCCGGAGAGGGTCAGCGAGCTGGCCGCGCGCCGCCAGATCGATCTGGGCGCGATCGTGCTCGAGATCACCGAGAGCGGCGTCAGCGAGGATCCGCTCACCGCCCTCGACGTGCTCCTGCGTCTGCGGATGCGGGGGGTCGAGCTCTCGATCGACGACTTCGGTACCGGCTACTCCACCATGGAGCAGCTGTCCGCGATCCCCTTCGGCGAGCTCAAGATCGATCGGTCCTTCGTCAGCCGGTCGCGCGCCGACACCGAGGCGCAGGCCATCGTCGAGTCGAGCGTCGAGCTGGGCCACAAGCTGGGACTCAACGTGGTGGCCGAGGGCGTCGAGAGCAGCGACGACTGGCGCGGGCTCCGGGAGATGGGTTGCGATTCTGCCCAGGGTTACTTCGTGGCCCGACCGATGGCCGGTGACCACGTTCCCGACTGGGCCGCGAGCTGGGCGGTCGGCGGCAAGGGCATCGTCAACGCCTGATCGGTCCCATCGGCCGGTCGCCACGCCACGGCTTTTCCTTCACCTCGACGGTCGCAACGCTTATGGTCTGGGCTCGGGAGACGACCATGACACCTGCACCTCGCCAGCCTGACCGCGCCGCTCACCTTCGCCGAGGGCGAGGCCTGCCCCTGGTCCTCATCCTCCTCCTGCTCGGTCTCGCCGGAGCCCGGCCAGTCGCCGCCCAGGGGCGACCCGACCCGGACGCCGACCGCAAGGAAGACGAGGCCAACGAGGCGCGCCTGGTCGCCGACGAGGAGACCAAGGCCCTCGATCAGGCGATGAAGCTGCCCAAGCTGGCCCACCTCCGCACGCGCAACTTCTTCCTTCATTACGACATCGAGCGACTGAAGGTCGGCCAGCGCTACTACGACAAGGAGCAGGGCGCCTTCCTCTACAGCCGGCGCCTCGAGGAACTCCTGCGCGACTGGCAGGCCACCTTCGGCAAGCCCCGCACCTTCCCGCGCTGCGGCTACTACGAGATCTGGATCCTCGCCACCGCGAACGACACGGCCCGGGTCCAGGCCACGCTGATGGGCGGCGCCTCCAAGCTGCACAGCTCGGAGAAGCCGATCTTCGTCACCGGCCTGGACAAGGATGCCCTGCTCGACGACGACGCCCTGCACGCCAACGTCTACCATCACGCCTCGCACCTGATCACCCAGCAGGGATTCCCCTACGACAAGGCGGAGTATCCGGGCTGGTGGGCCGTGGGCATCGCCCACTGGCTCGAGATCAAGAAGTTCGGCGAGACCCGGAACTTCACCACCGGCGAGGTCTCCTCGAAGAAGGACCGCTGGCAGATGGGCAAGTGGCCCAAGAAGGTGGCCTCGGCGGCGCGCAAGGAGGACGAGCCCAAGCTGGCCACCTTCTGCGATCGGGACGCCAAGAAGCTCAACGCCATGTTGGCCGCCTTCTCCTGGTCCTTCGTCGACTACCTCGTGGCCGAACACCCGGACAAGCTCAACCAGCTCGCCCACGCGCTCAGCTCCGGCAAGTCGACCGCCGACTGTTTCCGCGAGATCCTCGGCTGGTCGCTGTCGCGCTTCCAGGACGAGTGGCGGGCGGAGTGCGTGAAGAAGATGGGGCAGATCACGCCCGCCCCCAAGATCCGCTGATCGGCGCGCGGTCCCGGACCGCTCGCCGGCGCCTCAGCGCTCGCTGGCCTTGCGCAGTCGGGGCCGCGGCCGGGCCTCCCAGGCGGCGACGTCTTCCTTCAGGAAGGTGACCGCCTGCTCGAGCTGGCGGTCTCGACCCGCCGGCCAGTCGCCCGGCTCCGGCCAGATCTCCAGGTCGGGTCGGCAGCCGTTCAGCTCCATGTCCTCGCCGTCGAACAGGTACCAGCCTCGGAAGGGCATGCGGATGAAGCCGCCGCCCATGACCCTCGCGCCGCCGGTGGAGATCACGCCGCCGGCGGTACGGACGCCGACCACGCGGCCGCGGCCGAGGGTCTTGATCGCATGGGCGAAGATCTCGGCGTTCGAGAAGCTGTTCTGGTTGCAGAGCACCACGATGGGCCGGTCCCAGGTGGCGTAGATCCGGCGATCGTGCGGATAGCCCTCGCCGCCGCCCCGCGGCCGGGTGATCGCATGGCTCGGCTGGGTGAGGGAGGTGAGCAGGTGGTCGGTGATCGAGCCGCCGCCGTTCTCGCGCACGTCGATCACCAGGCCGGCCTTGCCATGGCCGACCCGGTAGAGCTCCTCGTCGAACTGGAGCAGGTTGCCACCCCCCATGCCGCGGATGTGCAGGTAGCCGAGCTTGCCCTCCGAGAGCTCGTCGACCCGAGCCCGATTGCCCTCGACCCAATGGTCGTAGAGGGCGGCCCGCAGGGCGGCGTAGCTCGTCGGCCGGATCGACACCTTGCGCTCGACGCCGTCGAGGCCGCGCAGGTCGAGCTGGATCTCGTGATCCGGCGGCAGATCGAGGACCGCGGCGACGTCGAGGCCGGGGTCGACCGCGCGGCCATCGACCATGAGGATGATCTCGCCGGGCCGGATCAGGCTGCGCTCCGCCGCCGCCGGCGTGCCCGGGATGACGTCACGCACGAGCCAGCCCGGACCCTTGTAGTCGTCGGCGAAGCGCGCGCCCAGATGGACGGTGCTCGTCCGCCAGCCGTTGCCACGGCCCGGGCTCTCGGCGGAGGGCAGGTCGCGCATGCTGAAGCCCAGGTGAGAACCGTTGAGCTCGCCCAGCATCATGTTGCAGACGGTGCTCAGGCTCCGGGCCTCGACGCAGTCGCCGGCCATCGCGCCGTACTTGCGGCGGATCTCGTCCCAGTTGCGATTGCCCAGGCGCTCGTCGTAGAAGCCGTCGCGCATCAGCCGCCAGGCCTGGTCGAAGACCGCGCGCGAGAAGGCGCGCAGACCGTAGCTCTGACGCAGCGAGAAGGCATGGGGCGTCACCTTGCCGCTCTTGTCGAGCAGGGCCGGCTTGCCCCCGCTCAGGCCGGCGAGTTGCTCGCAGTCGGGCAAGGCGTTGAGGCTCTGCGGGGGGTCGGCGCAGAAGAGCTTGGGCGAGCCGGCCTCGGGGAAGTCGACCGCGTAGAGCCCGGCCTTGCCGGCGATGGTCGCGCGGAACAGGAGCTTGGCGCCCTTGGCCCAGAAGATCAGGCCGCCCTCGCGGCTGTCGGGCAGGCTGATGCGCCGCAGGCGATCCCGCAGGCGATCGAAGTCGATCTCGACCCTGGACTCGTCCTTCTCGTTCTTCTCTTCCTTCTCGCCCGTGGCCGTCGGTCGTGACTCGGCGGGCTGGCTGGTGGGCTTGGCCTTGGGGGCCTCCTTCTTGCCCTTCTGCATCGCCTCGAGCGCCTTCTCGAGCTTGCGGTCGCGATCGGTCTCCTCGAAGCCCTCCTTGGTCAGGTGGACCCAGGCGACGTCCACCTCCTCGCCCCAGCGCCGACCGGTGAAGGCGATGATCTTGCCGTCCGGCGACCAGACCGGATCGCCGTCGTTGTCGGGATGGCAGGACAGGTTGAAGGGCGCCCGCGATCCGTCCAGCGGCGCGATCCAGACGTCCTCGTTGAAGTCGTCGTCCGCGATGGCGTAGACGATCCAGCGACCGTCTGGGGAGAAGTCGTAGCTGGGGCCGTTCCAGGAGGCGAGCAGGCGTCGTGACTCGCTGCCATCGGGCTTCATCAGCATGAGGTCGCCCCGGTCGCGCTGGAAGGCGATCAGGCCTTCCTTGCCCGGCACCCGTCTCAGTCCGCTCTCGACGCTCTCGTCGGCGGTCAGCGGATCGAGCACGAAGCGTTCGTTCTGCCAGAAGTACCGCTCGCCATCGGCGCGGGTGGCGCGCCAGACGTCCGTGCGCCCCTGGGCATCGGAGACGAAGAGCAGCGTGCCGTCGTCGACGAAGAGCGGCGAGCGTTCCTCCTCGGCGGTCTCGGTGACCCGGACCGGCTCACGCAGGACCGCGTCCATCACCCAGAGATCGCCGCCGCAGGTGAAGGCGATCATCCTGCCGTCGGGGCTGAAACTCACCTCGTCGGCGCTCGAGAGGTTGACCCGGACCGTGGTCTCGGGGACGTCGTCGCTCGGATCGAAGAGCTCGATCACCCGCGTCTTCCCGCTCTCCAGGTCGAGCACGACCACGTCGAAGAGCCGCCGAAAGACGGCGGTCCGGCCGTCACGCGCGGCGGCGAGGAAGAGGGCGCCGTCGTCCTCGAAGTCGGTGAGCTGCGAGTTCTCCGGCAGCTGGCCCTCCCGATGCCTCCAGACGTTGAAGCAGCCGTCCTGATCGGAGACGTAGAGATGGTCGCCCACCCAGCCGAGCGCGGCGGGGAAGCGGCAGGCCCAGTCCTCGCGGCGCAGCAATCGATGCTCCCGGCTGGCGAGGTCGAAGGACCAGAGCTGGGCCGCCTGGCTGCCGCGGTAGCCCTTGCGGTAGATGGGCGCGCCCTCGCGGACGTAGATGAGCGACTTGCCGTCGGCGCTGAGGCTCGCCTCCTCGGCGTAACCGTCGAACAGGACCGTCGGTGCCCGTTCGGCCTCGAGGGGTTGGCGCATGAGCCGGGAGGCATCGCGCCAGAAGTGATCGCGCTGGCCCGAGACCAGGAGCGCCGAACCGTCCGGGAACCACTCGTGCAGCCGGAAGCCCTCGCTGTGACGCGTGAGTCGCCGCGCCGCGCCACCGCCCGCCGGCATCAGCCAGATCTGGCTCGACCCATCTCGATTCGAGACGAAGGCGAGCGTCTTACCGTCCGGCGAGAAGGCCGGCTGCCGGTCGTCGCCCTCGTGGAAGGTGAGGCGTCGCGCCGCTCCGCCTTCGATCGGCGCGGTCCAGACGTCACCGCGCCAGGAGAAAGCGAGGGTCCTGCCGTCGGGCGAAAGCGCGAGATCCTCGGCCAGGCGGATCGGAGTCTGGGCGGGGAGAGACCAGCCGAGAACGAGGAGCGCGCTGATCAGGAGCAGGGCGGGACGGGCGGGCATGGTGGGTTTCCTCGCGTGACCAATTGTCTGGGGGCGACATCCTCGCACAGGCCCGGACCACCGTCCATCGCGGAGCCATCTTCACAGCACCGCCGGGCCTCTGGTACCATTCGCGGCGATGATCCTGCTCCGTCTCGGGGCAGTCGCCGTTTTGATCACCACGATCGCTACCACGACCAGCTGTTCCAAGAGCGGCGGCCAGCCCGCCCGTGCGCACGCCGAGGGTGTCCGGAGTGCGGGATTCGTCCTGTTCGAGGACGACGCGGGCCTCGATTTCGTGCACCAGGTCGAACGTTCCGAGGCCTTCCGCATCTGCGAGGTCAACGGCGCGGGCCTTGCCGTCTTCGATGCCGACGGCGACGGCGACCTCGATCTCCTCTGCCTCGATTGCGGCCGCTATCCCTGCGGCGCGCCGAACCGCCTCTACCTCCGCGACGCCAACGGCCGCTACGTCCTCGCGGACGGCGGCCCCGGCCTCGCCGAACCGGACTTCAGCGAGGGTGTCGCGCTCGGCGACGTCGACAACGACGGCGACCTCGACCTCTTCATCGCCAACGTGGGGCCCGATCGGTTGCTGATCAACGACGGCAAGGGGCGCTTCGAGGCCCTGCCCGCCGAGCTCTCGGGGATCGGCGATCCCGGCTACTCCACCTCGGCATCCTTCTTCGACTACGATCTCGACGGGCTGCTCGATCTCTACGTCTGTCGTTACGTCGCGATCGACGACCGGAAGACCTGCACCGGCATCGATGGCCGCCGCGATTACTGCCATCCCGCCGTCTATGCACCGCTTCCGGACCTGCTCTACCACAACCTCGGCGGCGGTCGGTTCGAGAACGTGAGCGAGAAGCTGGGCATCTCCGCCCTGGCGAGCTACGGGCTCGGCGTCGTCTGTCTCGACGTCGACGACGATGGTGACCAGGACGTCTACGTCGCCAATGACTCGCGTCCGAACTTCCTCTGGCTCAACGATGGCGGTCGCGGCTTCGAGGAGGCGGCGCTCGTGAACGGGTTGGCGGTGAACGGCCAGGGCATGCCGGAAGCCAGCATGGGCCTCGCCGTTGGCGACGTGGACGGCAACGGACTGGTCGATCTCTTCGTCACCCATCTGCGTGCCGAGAGCAACACGCTCTACCTTCGCCAGCCCGGAGGCTTCGTCGACGGCACCGCGCGTGCCCGGCTCTCGGCAGCGAGCCTGCCCGCGACCGGCTTCGGCACCGTGCTCTTCGACATGGACAACGACCTCGATCTCGATCTCGTCGTGGCCAACGGTTCGGTGGGCCGCCTGGAACGGGCCTTGCCCGGGGCCACGAAGGGCTCGCCCTGGGAGTTCTACGCCGAACCCAACCATCTCTACCGCAACCAGGACGGCCTCTTCAGCATGGAACCCGAACTCGGCGGCGACTTCTGCGCCGATGTCCAGCCGAGCCGGGCCATGGTGGCGGCCGACCTCGATCAGGACGGCGGGCTCGATCTGGTCGTCGGCAACCTCGGCGGCCCGACCCGGCTCTACCGCAATCGCCTGCCGGTCGGGCGCTATCTCAAGTTCCGCGTGCTCGACGACCATGGCCGGGACGCCATCGGCGCGACGGTCACGATCCGGGTCGGCGAAGGTCGTCTGCAACGGCGGGTGGCCTTCGACGGCTCCTACCTCGCCGCCCTCGCCGAGCCGGTTCATTTCGGCCTGGGTGAGGCCGACCGGGCCGACCAGGTCGTCGTGGTCTGGCCCGGCGGCGAGCGCCAGGATTTCGGTCCGGCCGAGGCGGGTCGAGTTCACGTTCTGAGGAGAGCGCAACGATGAAGTTCGCGGCCGCGGCCCTGGCCGCCGTCCTCCTGGCCCTGGTCTTCGCCTGTGGCGAGGGTGGAGAGCCCCTGACCTTGCCTTCGCCTCCCGACCTGAAGGACGTCGAGCCGGCGGTCGCGGAGGCGATCACCAGGGACTACGCGGTCTTGGTCGCCGAGCCGGACGAGACCAACCTGGATCGCTACGGCCGAACCTGCCTCGCCTACGGCCTGGGGAGCGACGCCGCGGCCGTGTTCGAGAATCTCATCACCGCCCGTGGGCCGACCTTCGAGCGCGAGTATCTCGCCGGGCGGGCCTACTTCCTCAGCGATCGCGAACGCGCTCGCCAGCACTTCGAGGCCGCCTGGTCGATCCGCAAGGACTACCCGGCACTGGCGATCTGTCTGGGCCAGATCGTCGAGGAGGCGGGCGAACTCGACCGTGCCCTCGAACTCTTCCGTGCCGCCGATGCCGCGGACCGCTCCGGTACCGTTCCCTTCGCCTTGGGCCGCATCGCCATGGCGCAGGGCGACGCCGAGCTGGCCTTGAAGGAACTCGCCCGGGCACGGGTCCTGGCACCGCGGCACCGACCGCTCCTCAACCTCTACGTCCAGGCCCTGGTCCGGGTCGGTCGCAAGGACGAGGCCGAAGCCCTGCAGAAGGAACTCGGCAGCGAGCAGGAAGTCGGCGCGACGCCGGTCCTCAAGATCGTCGATCCACTGATGAACGAGGTCTACCGCCAGCGGGTCTCCTTCCTCGGCCTCGTGCAACGGGCCGAGGCGGCCGCGCGAGCGGGCGCGATGGCCGAGGCCGCCAAGCTCTACGAGCGCGCCTTCGCCGCGAAGGGTGACGAGCGTAGCCTGATCCGCAACATCGCGAAGGCCCATCACGAGGCCGGTGAGCTGGAGGAGGCCAGCGTCTGGTATCGCCGGGCGCTCGAGGACAGCCCTCGCGACGCGGGTCTGATCTACGAGCTGGGTCGGATCGAGTTCCAGCTCGAGCGCGTGCCCGAGGGCATCAAGCTGATGAACGAGGCCAAGGACATCGATCCGGAGAATCTCGCCGTGAGGCGGCTCCTGGCGATCGCCCTGTGGAATCGTGACCCTCGTACCGCCCTCACCCACGCCCGTTACATCCTGCGGAAGCAGCCAGACAACGTGCCGATGCACCTGATCGTGGCGCGCATCCATCTCGAGGCCGGCCGCGAGGACGAGGGCCGGGCCGAGATCGAGATCATCCGCAAGCTCGACCCCGACAACGAGGAGGCCCGGAAGCTCTTCCGGGAGTACCTCAAGAAGTAGGGTGCTGGCGCGCCCGCCGCCGGCTGGTCCGGTCTTCTCGGCCGATGCCGGCTGGGCAGCCGGCGCTCCGAAACGGCGTCGACTCGGACGCCAACGGGGGGGCACACGAGCTTCGGCTGCGCAGCGGGCGCTGCGCGGTCCGATCAGTTGCGCGGTCCGATCAGTTGCGCGGTCCGATCAGTTGCGCGGTCCGACCGGAGCGCCAGCCGCTGGCTGGCCTAGCCTTCGGTCTCGTCGCGCGGACTCCCGTCCTGACCTTCGGGCGGTTTCTCGGCGTTCCGGCGCGCTCGGGAACGATCACGACGAAACCAGACGACCGGCGCGGTCAGCCAGCGGATGATCGTCACCATCGCCAGCGCCCGCTTCGGATGGCTGAGCCGAAGGGGGCGGGTCTCGAGGACGCGCCAGAGCACGCGGGCGGCCTCGTCGGTATCGATCATGAAGGGCCGGACCGGCGCGCGCGCCATCTTGGTGTCGACGAAGCCGAAGCGGACGTTGCTGACGGCGACGCCGCTCTTGGCGAGCCGCAGGCCCGCGGCCTCGAGGAAGCGGGACAGACCGGCCTTGCTGGAGCAGTAGCTGGGCGCGTCCCTCACGGTCAGGGCATCGGCCAGGCTCGAGAGGGCGACGAAATGACCGGCGCCTTGCTCCAGCCAGATGGGCAGGAGGACCTCGAGGCTACGGACCGCACCGAGGAAATTCAGCTCGATCACCCGGCCCTCGCCTCGCCACCAGGTCAGATCATCCTCGTTGCCGATGCCGGCGCAGTAGATCGCGGCCCGGAAGGGCCCCTGTTCGGCCTGGACCCGGGTGAGGAGGTCGCGGTAGTCGGACGCGGTGACGTCGGTGCGGATCTGAACGAGGTTCTCGTGCGCCAGCGGGGCGGGACTACGCGAGAGGCCGACGACCCGGAGGCCGCGTGCGAGGGCTAGACGGCTGAAGGCGAGGCCGATGCCGTCGGAGTTGCCGATGACGAGAAGGCTTCCATCCATCCGGGTCCTCCGACTTTTTCCGTTGCCGACCGCAGGCTACCATCACGCCATGAGTGACGGAGATCGCCAGGAACTTCTCGACATCATCCACGAGGTCTCGCTGGAGAAGCGCCGCGTCGTGCTGGCCAGCGGCCGCGAGAGCGACTTCTACCTCGATCTCCGCCAGACCCTCATGCGCCCCCGTGGGCTCCGCCTCGCCGGCCGACTGCTCCTCGAGAAGCTCCTCGACGGGCCGGCCTTCGATGCCGTCGGCGGGATGGCCGTGGGCGCGGTCCCGCTGGTGAGCGCCGTCCTGGCCGCGGCCGCCGACCTGGGCCGGGATGACCTGCTCGGCTTCTTCGTCCGCAAGGAGAAGAAGAAGCACGGCCTCGGCCGGCAACTCGAGGGCGGATTCCGGCCCGGGATGACCGTGGCCCTGGTCGAGGACACGACCACCACCGGTGGCTCGACCCTCGAGGCCGCCGAGATCGTCCGCGCGGCCGGCGGAAGGATCGTGCGGGTCGCCTGCCTGGTCGATCGCGGTGAGGGGGCCGCCGAGGCCTTCCGGATCGCCGGTCTCCGGCTCGAAGCCCTGTTCGGGCGCGCCGATCTCCGGCTCTGAAGCCTCTTTCCGGCAAAGCTCGCCGGTCCTCAAGTCGGACTCCGATCCGGTCGATAGAGCCCATGCATGAACATGCATTCCTGGAGGGGATAGGGGCATGTCGTCCGAATCGCGCATCCTGATCCTGCACGCCGACGATCACGACCGGCTCGCCGAGCTCCGCGCCCATCTCGCGCCGCTCGGTCGGCTGGCCCGCCTCGAGCTGGTCGAGGCCGAGTCCTGGCGCGACCTCGACGAAGCAGGACTGGCGACCGCCCTGGAGGGCGTGCGGGGTCTCGTCGTCTGCCTCAGTTCCCGGAGCCTGGCCCTGACGCCGGTCCTGGAGGATCGCCTGCGGCCGCGGCTCCTGCCCGGGCGCGTCGAACTGGTCCTGCTGCGCCCCTGCGCCCACCGGCTCGTGCCCTGGATCGTCGAGCAGGGTCTCACGCCCCGCGACGGGCGTCTGCTCCACGAACTGGACCGCGATCAGCTCGATCCCGAACTCTGCGCTCTCACCTACCGACTCGCCGAGGGTCTCTCGGCCCCGGAGCCCGAGGCGGCGGCCGTCGTCGAGACCGTCGAGGTCGCGATCGAAGCACCTGCCGAAGTCCACGAGACCGAGACCGACGAGGTCCGGGTCGAGGCGGATGAGGACCAGAGCCCGGTCGCGGAGGCGATCGAGGAGTCGGTCGTCACCTCCGAGGCTCCCGCGCCGGAGTCGGAGGTCGTGAGCGAGGACCCTGGCGAGGCCGAGACGACACCCACCACCGCGGCGGAAGCCGTGGTCGAGCCCGATCTCCCGACGGTCGCGGCCGTCGCCGAGACGGACGGGACAGCCGAGGATGAGACCTGTCGCGAATTCGAGGTCAGCGCCACGGCCATCTTGCCCGCGGGGCAGGATGCGGGCGACGAGGCGATCGCCGCGCTCGTCGAGCTGGCGCTGGTGCTCGGTGCCGGGCGCGAGGAACTCGGTGACGAGGCCGGAGCCCGGCTGGTCTATCGGCATGCCGCGGGTCGCCTGGTCGACCTGCTCGAGCCGAGCGGCCCGGGCCGTCACAAGGTCAGTCGCTACTCGCGGGTCTCCCGTCTGGCCCTGAAGCAGGCCTTGAAGGAGGTCGCCGACGGCGGCGAGGCGGCTTCGATCCTGCGCGGCGCCCTGCAGAAGACCCTGGAGAAGGCACCCCAGACCCAGAGCTGAGATTCCAGGCCGCGTCGTCCTCGTGGCGGCGCGGTTCCGGTTGCACCAAGAAGACGAGCCCGGACCTTCGGTCCGGGCTCGTCACCGTTTCGCCCGGGTCCGGCCCGGCGATACGGGGGAATTCCAACCGCGCTCCGGAGCGCGGACCGGAGGTCCGTCATTCGTGATCGCGGTAGACCTTGTGGCAGCTGCCGCAGAGCGTCTTGACCTCGCCGAAGCCGTCCTTCGCCGCCTGCAGGGCCTGGGCCTTGCCGGCACGCAGGTCGATGAGCTCGTCGACCAGGCGCCTGGCCGCGGCCTCGCTCTCGGCCGACCACTTCTGGAAGTCCGCCGGCCGGTTCTCCTCGGCGGCGAGCTGGTGGACGCCGGCGAGGAAGGCGTGGAGCTTCTTGGCCTCGTTGAGGGCATCGACGTCGGGGTGGCTCGGATCCGGCTTGAAGTCGTTGGCCATCAGGTCGGCGACGTTGTCGTGCGCGCGGGCGATGGGCGACATCAGGGGGACCATGCCGCCGAGGCGCTGCTTGGCGGGGAAGTCGAAGCGATAGTCGGCGAGTTCCTTCGCGTCCGGGATCTCGGCGGTGGCGATGGTCCGGAACAGTCCCTCGTACTTCTTCGAGGTGCCGCACCACTGGCGCATCTCGGCGAGCGCTTCCTCGCGGGAGGCGCCGTCGAGGACCAGACGACCGATCGCGGCCCCGGCCGGACCGCGGTGCTTGCCGTGGAAACAGTGGACGTAGAAGGGGCCCTCGCAGGCGCTGAAGGTCTTGGCGATCTTCCTGATCTCCTCGTCATGGATGCCGGCGTACTGGATCGGCACGTGGACGTAGCGGAGGCCGTACTTCGCCGCCAGCTCGGCCTCGGGCGGCATGCCGTCGACGCTGAGGACCGTCTTCACGCCCATCTCCTTGAGCTTCGCGAGCGCGACCTCGCCGTGCGGTTCGGAGCCGGAGATGATGTTGTCCGACAGGTGGTAGACATTGTGCAGTCCGGTCGATTCCTCCGGCGCACGCTGTCCCAGATCGATCGTCATCGCCTTGTCGTAGTAGCTGGCGGCCTGCGGAAGAGGCGCGGCCACGTGGATCTCGTCGGTTCCGGTCGTCGTCGTCCGGTCGTCATTGCCATGGGCACAGGCCAGGAGGAGGAGGGCGAGGCTCAGGGCCGAGGTGATCGCGATTCGCATGTTCTGAAAGGACCTTCTCTTGGGTTTCGTCGTCCGGGCCGAGCGAAGTCCGTGCCGATTGGTGATGATGTCGTAAGTAAAATCGTGCAATGGCCTTACGATGCCAAAACCGAGTCGGGTCCAGGTCGCCTCCGGCGGGCTGTCGTCACGATTCCGTAACCCTGTCGGTTCCTTTTACATCTCGGCTCACGGGTCGATCGCCGTCGTGTCGGGACCGGTCGACCGCCCGCTTCCGGGCTTTCGAGGCCCTCCTTTTGGTCTCGATTCGACATCGTCGACGCCACCATTGACAACGGTAGTGTCGACGAGGCAATCCATTGCAGTCCCGACATTGTCAATCAACTATCTCCTAGGTTATGTTGAGGCGCATTCGACGTGGCGTTTCATGGAAGTGAGGATTGACAGTCACCTTGAAAGGGGGACTCGATGGCCAGAAGACCCAATCAGATCCAGGACGCACTCGAACAGGCCATGGCCGAGGTGTCACGCGACATCATGATGCGCGCAATCGCCTCGACGCCCCGCGACATGAGCCTCGGCGACTTCATCGACGCGATGGATCGCACCTCCTTCGCGGCCGAGTTCCGCGCCCTCGATCTCGCCGGCCTCCAGGCGGCGCTCGGCCAGAGCGCGCCCCGCGGAGCCCGGGGCCGTGGCCGGCGCCTGGGCGCGGCGAAGAAGGCCGGGCGCAAGGCCGGTGGTCGCCAGAAGGGCTACTCGACCCGCACCCAGTCGGGCCGCGAGGCGATCGACAACGCCGTCTCCGAGGCGCTCCAGGCCAGTGCCGAGCCGGTGCGCGCCGAGGGCCTGAAGCAGGTCGTCGCCGCCAGCCCGGCGCAGATCCGCCAGTCACTGGCGCGCCTGATCGAAGCCGGCAAGGTGGCCAAGAAGGGCGAGAAGCGCGCGACCGAGTACCGCTGGAAGGCGCGCAAGTAGTCGAGGCCGAAGCTGCGATCGGCTCCGCGGCCGGATCGGTCGTGGGGCCGTTCGCGCCTGGCTTCCTCCCGGCGCGCGATCGCCGGGAGGATTCGCGGAACGAAACCGGCTTCCCGGGCGTTCCTCCCCGAGCATGGACGACCTCGTGAACGAAGCCAAGAAACCGGGACTCTGGCGCCGACTGGCCTCCTTCTGGCCGGTGCCGCTGGTCTTCGCCATCCTGATGATCGGTCGAAACCCCATGGCCGCGAGCCCGGGTGACCCGCCCGATCCCGCGGCGGGGCAGGTCTACGACATCAGCTTCAGCCCTTTGTGAGGATCGAGCTGCGTCGCCACCGTCGAGGAGGCGATCGGACGCCTGGAAGGCGTCGCCCACATCTCGGCCGGCTGGGCCACGGACAGTGGCGTCCTGCAGATGAAGCCGGGCGCAGAAGCCAGCAAGGAAGCACTCGACCAGGCCCTGGCCGGCACCGGCTTCCGCGTCGTCGCCATCTCACCGCGCGAGTGATCGAGACCCGGCCGCCCGGGATTTCTCGCAGCGATCGGGCTCCAGGCGTGGTGATGCGGCGGATGGACCGCGATGCCCGCGAAGGAGGCCGCCATGCTCGCCCGCAAGCTCGATCGACTCTTCGTCCGCTACCGGACGGCCGATGACGGCCGCGCCCTGGCCCGGGTCTTCGACCTCGTGGCCACGGATCTCTACCGTTTCGCCCTGCACTTCTGTCGGGATCTGCACGAGGCCGAGGATCTGGTCCAAGCCACCTTCCTGGTCGCCATCGAGCGGCGGGACGGTTACGAGCCGCGCGGTCGGTTCTTCTCCTGGCTGGCGGGCATCCTGGTCAACGAGCATCGACGTCGTCGCCAACGGGACCGGCGGCCACTCGATGCCGACCGCCTCGCCCGCCCGGCCGAGTCGGAGCCGATCGATCGGCTCGCCGACGAGGAGACGAACATCCGCCTGGGCGAAGCCCTGGCCAGCATCCCGGAACCCTATCGCGGCGTGCTCCGCCTCAAGCTCGACGAGAAGCTCGAGGCCGCCGCCATCGCCCGGCGCCTCGGCCGCCCGGAGGGTACCGTTCGCGCCCAGATCCATCGTGGGCTCGATCTGCTCCGCCGGATCCTCCCCGCCGGCCTGGCGAGTCTCGTCGTCACCGCGATGCCGCGGCCGGCCCTGGCGCGGGCGCGCGAGGCGGCGCTCGGCGCCGCCGGCTTCGCCCCCGCGACCGGGACCCTCGGCCTGGCCGCGGTCGAGGCCGCGCTCGCCGTCGTACTCCTGGCGACGACCGCGTCCCTGATCGGTCTCGTTCTCGGCGCCGAGGACGAGAGGGCGTCCTTCGCGAGCTCGTCGCGCCAGGAAGCGTCGGCTCCCACCGAGGTCCGCCGGGCGACGACGCCGACGCAAGAGCGCGAGGTCGAGGCCCCGGCGCCGGTCCAACCGGAGCCCGTCGACCCGACCGAGCCGGAGAGCCAGGCGACCGATTGGGTCTGGCGACTGCACCGACCGGCCGTCCTCTTCGATCGCGAACGGCAACGGCTCGGCCTCGAATACCGGCTGGCGACGATGCGGGAGGGTTTCCCTCCGAAGGGATCGGCCCGGAAGCAGGACGCCGACTTCCTGCCCTCGCTCTTCCTCGAACACATGGAATTCGATGCGCTCCGGCCGCTTCCGGACGATGGCCTCCGGCTGCCGATCGGCTTGGCCGAGGGGCGACCGGTCATCCAGCTCTTCGTCGAAGGCCACGACTACGGCGTCCTGCGAACCCTGGACGACGAACAGCTGGACCGGCCGGACATGCAGGTCGTCGAGCCGCTGCGCTTCGTCGATGAACTCGTCGTCACCGCCGCGGCCGGTTCACCCGCCGACGCGGAGGTCCGCGCCCTCCTCCAGACGCGTGAGGGACAGCGGCAGAGACCCTTCCGCCGCGAGAACGGCGGATGGCGTCTGGAGCAGCGCCTGCCGCTGCCGGTCGAGATCGAGATCCGCCTGGCCGACGGCCGCCGGCAACACGCCCTCCTGCGCGAGGCCAAGTCGCGGCTGCCCGCCTTCGAGGGCGAAGGTTCGCGGCCGTCACGCCTCCGCTTCGTCGATGCGCTGAGCGGTCAGCTGCTGACCGATCTCTCACCCTGGCTCGTCCTCGGCTCCCGGACTCCGATCTTCCATCGCCTCGAGGTGGACGGGAGGGGTGAGTACGAACTGCCAGCCCTCGGCTACCAGCAGATCCAGGGCGCCGCCGTCGACCTCGGCCCCGGCCCCTACCTCACCCCGCGAATCTCCCTCTATCGCCGTTCCTTCGGCATGGGCGGCAGCGTCGTGGACCTTCCGGTCCTGCGCGGTCCGGCGCAACCGGGCCTGCTCCTCGACGTCGATGGTCGCCCGTTGCCGGCCGCGCGACTCGAGATCTATGACCATCCGTCTCGGTGCCTGCTCGAGGCCTTCAGCGACGAGGACGGGCGATTCAGGCTCAGTCCGACGGCCGAGCTGGCCGGACATCGCGACCTCGACCATGAGCTGAGCATCGCGGTCGTGACCAGTGATGGCCGTCATGCGCGTTTCGATGGTTTCGACCTGCCCGCTCTGCTCGCCGGCCCGAAGCTGAAGCTCGACCCGGGCGCCGCCACGCTCGAGGTGCTCGTTCTCGATCACGAAGGGAAGCCGCAAGCTCGCGCCGGTGTCCGCGCGAGCCTGCCCAAGGCCGAGGGCGTGGAGAGCTATCCGCGCGACTCGGACCGGCGCGGGACCGACGAGAACGGGATCTGCCGTCTCCACGGCGTCTCCGGCGATCGTGTGGAGCTGCAGGTGAGCGCCCCGGGGCGCCTGGTGGAGAGCCGGGTCTTCACCGTGCCGGCGGACGGCCGGATCGAGTATCGCCTGCTGCCGACGGCGCCGATCTCGGTGACCCTGACCCTGCCTCCGGAACTCGCGGGCATGCTGGGCAAGCGGACACGCGTGTCCGTCAGCTGTGGTCCCCGGCAGGACCCGATCCACTTCGGCAACCTCGATCTGGACGACGCGGGCCATGGCGAGATCCAGGTCGCGATGGGAGAGGACTACGACGTCGACTGCGAGCTCAACTGGGGTTCCCAGCGGCCGAAGGGCTTGCTCTTCTTCGCGCGCCAGCGTCGCTTCGAGGCCGTCGAACCCGGGACCGACCTGGTCGTCGAGGTGCTGGCGGGACGATCGCGCCAGTTCCAGATCCTGGACCATGACGATCAGGACGTGGCATCCGCCCTCATCCTGCCGGTTGGCGACCGGTTGCCGGCCAACCTGCCCTTCGGGCCGCTGGGTCAGGGCTTCGGTGGCGGCTGGCAGCCGCGGCGCCCGGTGATCATGCCACTCGGGCGGGCCGAGTTCATCGTTCTCGCACGCGGGCGGCGCGTGGCGCGGATCGATCCGATCACCGGTCTCGAGGATGACGAGCCGGTCGTCGTCCGACTCGATGACGGCGTTCGGATCAGCGGTCGGGTCGCGGATTGGACACCAGGTCGCGAAGTCGTTGCGCTGGAACTGCTGTCGGTCGCCGGCGTCGATCTACCGGAGTCGGTGATCAAGGCCCTGCGGCTGAGTTCGCGCACCAGCTTCCGGGTCGCGGCCGACGGCAGTTTCACCACCGAGCAGCTCCTGCCCGGGCGTTACCGGATCAGTTACTACGGTCGCGACTGCGGCGAGTTGCGTGCCGAGGTGGAGGCTTCAGGCGTCGTGCTCGACCTGGGGCCGCGCTGAGCGGTCGCCGGCCGCGATCCGCTGCGCGCCGGTGGTCGTCTCGTCGTCGTGATCGACGGGGATCAAGCCGACGAGGAGATCGTCGGCACGCGGCTCCAGCGGACTGTCCGCGGTGCCCACCACGATGCGCTCGCCGCGGATCACCAAGAGCGCCCGGGCGCCGTGGCCGGTACGTTCGCGCCAGGCCTCGAAGCCGAAGGTGGTGGAGAGGCGCGTCGCCTTCAGGCGTGAGCCCGAGGCGAATCGGGCCGCGAGATAGGCGGTCCCCATGTCCTTGTCGAACAGGAGTCGACCGTCTTCGACCTGTGCCGGAGCGTTCTGATCCTGATCCTTGAGGCCGTAGGGCGAAAGGCGGTAGAGCTGCTCGCGGCCGAAGACCTCGCGGAAATGGTGTGCTGCCAGGCGATTGATCTCGTTGCTGGGCGTGACCGCGAACATCCGACCGAGGCCCGCGTAGTCGAGCGATTCGAGGAGGGTCTCGCTCAAGGCATCGGCCTGTCGGGCCTCGAGTCCGAGCAATCTGGCTTTCCTCACCTGCGCGCGATTCGTGTCGACGAGGACGCTGCGGAAGCCACGGTCCTTCAGGAGGACCGCGAGCTCGATCGCCCAGTCGGGGGCGCCGACGAAGAGGATGCCCTCGCTGGGGCCGCCAGCGAGTCCGAGGCCCCGCGCGAGCCAGCCACCCGTGCTGCCGTAGAGCAGGACCGTGCCGATGATCACGCTGAAGGTCACGGGAATCAGCCTCGCCGCCTCGGTGACTCCGCGTTCCTCGAGTTCGAGGGCGAAGATCGAGGCCACCGCCGCCGCGACGACGCCGCGCGGGGCCATCCAGGCCATCAGCAGGCGGTCCTTGTTCGAGAGGCCCTTCGCCAGCACGGTCGCCCCGAAGACCGAGATCGGTCGCACCAGGAGGGCCAGCGCCGCGATGAAGGTGGGGCCGCGCCAGCCCAGTTCGAGGAGCGAGCGCAGATCGATGCGGGCGGCGAGCAGGACGAAGATGCCGGAGATGAGCAGGACGCGCAGGTTCTCCTTGAACTCGACGATGTGGCGCAGGGCGACGCTGCGCTGGTTGGCGAGGACGGCTCCCATCACGGTGACGGTGAGCAGTCCCGACTCCTTCTGGACCCAGTTCGAGGCGACGAAGGAAACCACGACCAGGCCGAGGATCGTGGGATTCTGCAGGAAGTCCGGGAGCCAGTGGCGCCGCAGGAGCAGGTGTAGCCCGCGCGCGGCCAGGAAGCCGCCGAGGAGGCCGACGACGAGGGTGAGGCCGATGGCGGTGATCGTGCTCAGGAAGGCCGCTTCCCGACCGCTGGCCTCCAGCACGTTGAACACGAGCAGGGCGAGCATCGCGCCGATCGGATCGATGACGATGCCCTCCCATTTGAGGATGGGAGCCGCCGGGCCGCTGGGGCGGATGTGACGGAGAAGCGGGCCCACGACGGTCGGGCCGGTCACGGTCAGGATCGCGCCCAGCAACATGGCCAGCGACCAGTCCAGGCCGACCACGACGCGGGCGGCCAGGGCGGCGCCGAGCCAGCTCAGGCCGGCACCGAGGCTCACCAGGCTCATCAGGCTGCGCTTGAGCCCGGTGATCTCGTGCAGGTCGAGGCTGAGGCCGCCCTCGAACAGGATGAGGGCCACGGCGATCGAGACGATCGGCAACAGCAGCTCGCCGAGGATCTGATCGGGGTCGAGGATGCCGGTGATCGGACCGGCGAGGATGCCCGCGCTGAGCAGCAGCAGGATGGCCGGGATCCGGAGGCGCCAGGCCGTCCATTGCGCCAGGGCGCCGAGGCCGACCACCAGGGCGAGTCCGATCGAGATCTTCTCGGGCATGCTCCGCTCTTCCATGGCCCGCCGGATCGCGGGCGGATTTCTCCGTCACGTCGAGCCAAGATACTCGACTTTCCCCCGGGTGGGGGGAAGGGGAGGAGGGCAGAGATGTCCGAGAAGATCAGCCGTGGAGCTGCTGAGCCAGATAGTGTTCGCGACCGAGCGTCCTGATCAGGCCGAGCTGGGCTTCGAGATGGTCGACCGCCTCTTCCTCCTCGGTGAGCAACCGCTCGAAGAGCTCGCGGCTACCGTTGTCGTTCTTCCGCCGCGCCAGGTCGACGGAGCCGTTGAGCCGCGCCACGGCTTCGAGCTCGGTCGTCAGCATCAGCTCCAGCTGCTCGACGGCGTCTTCGCCGACGCTCACCGGATTCAGGCGTTGCATGTTGGGCACGCCTTCGAGGAAGAGGATCCGCTCGATCACCTCGTCGGCGTGCTTCATCTCCTCGAGGCTCTCCTTGCGGTGGTAGGCCGCCAGACGACCGAATCCCCAGTTCTCACACATCTTGTAGTGGATGTAGTACTGGTTGATCGCGGTCAGCTCGGCGCTCAGCAGATCGTTCAGTGCCTCGATGATCTCGGCATCGCCCCTCATGGCCTTCTCCCAGTTCGATGCGTTGGCGGTGCTCGGGGTCGGGGACCCGCGCCGCCACTTCGTCATGTCCGCTTCAACGAGTCGGCCGCAGCTCCGTCACCGTGGCGCGGTCTTCATGCCGGCCGTGCAGCAGGGCCTGAAGGGTCGGACGGCAACCTCCGCAGGCGCCTCCGGCACCGCAGATCCGGTGCAGGTCGGCGAGATTGCGGGCTCCCAGGGCGACGGCGCCCTGAACGTCCCGGTGGCTCTTGCCCTTGCAGTGGCAGATGAGCATCTCGTTACCTCGCGTTTCGGACGGCGACCGCCGTCACGGGGCCAATCTAATTCGCCCAATCCTGCGATTCAATCTCATTATCGGCGACATCCGGTCGCAGCTGGAGGTCGGCGCCGGCTCCCGACCCGGCGGCGCGCTGTTAGGATCTGGCGATCGAGCCCAAGGGGAGTCCTGATGGCAGTTTTCGTCCTCGACGGACAGGACGGTCGGCGATCCAGGATCGAGGTCGCGCGGGGATTGGAAGGGGAACTGGAGTCGCGCGTCGCGGACTACCGCGACTCCGGGCTCTTCCTCCTCCACGACCCCGAACTCGCCGCCCTCGCCGGCCGTCTCGCCGACCGTCTCCGACCGCGCGCCGTCCTTGCCGCCACCGGTGCGGAGAGCGCCAAGAACCTGCGCGAGGTCGAGCGTCTCGCCGGCCAGCTCCTCGCTGCCGGCGCCGACCGTCAGGCCCTTCTCCTGGTCCTCGGCGGCGGAGCCCTCCTCGACCTGGGCTCCTTCCTGGCCGGCACCTACTTCCGTGGCATCGCCTGCGCGCTCCTCCCCACGACCCTCCTGGCGATGGTCGACGCCGCCGTGGGGGGCAAGAGCGCGGTCGACCTCGGACCGACGAAGAACGTCCTCGGCCTGTTCCGGCAACCGGACCTGGTCCTGGCCGACAGCGACTGGCTCGCGACCCTGTCCGATCACCACATCCGCCAGGGGCTCGCCGAGTTGATCAAGATGGCGGCGATCCTGGACGAGGAGGTCTTTCATCATCTCGAAGGCGTGATCGACGACCTGCGCGGCCGCGACCCCGATGCGCTCGAGGCCGCCGTCGTCACCGGGGTGCGCCTCAAGGTGGAGGTGGTTCGCGACGACGAACGGGAAGCTGGACGCCGCATCATGCTGAACTACGGCCACAGCCTCGGCCATGCGCTGGAGACGGTCTCCAATTACCGGGTTCCCCACGGTGACGCGGTCGCGATCGGCATGATCGGCGAGCTCGAGATGGTCGGCCTGGAGTGCGCGCGCATCGAGGCCCTGCTGGCCTCGGCGGGCCTTCCGATCGCCGTTCCCGCGGCCCTGCGCCATCATGGCCGACTCTGGAAGGCGATGACCCACGACAAGAAGACGCGCGCCGGCGAGGTCCGCGTGGCGGTGCCGGAACGGATCGGGCAGGGCGTCATCCGCGTGCTTCGAGCCACCGACCTGGAGCGGCTGCGATGACCGAACCCCGGCCCCTGCCGGCCCTCGAGCTGCCCTTCGATCTCGACGTCGACCTGCCGGGGTCGAAGTCCGAAGCCAACCGGGCCCTGGTCCTGGCCTCGTTGGCGCAAGGCGTGACCCGCCTCGAAGGTGCGACCCTCGGCGACGACGTCCTCTACATGGCCGAGGGGCTGATCGCTCTCGGTTTCGATCTGGACATCGTCGACGCCGATCGCGGCCTCATCGACGTCGTCGGCGGGCTGCCCACGGTCGAGGAGGAGGCGCAGATCTACTGCGGCAACGCCGGCACGGTCCTGCGCTTCCTGATCTCGGTCGCCGCGCTCGTGCCGGGCCAGTGGCGTCTGACCGGTGATGCCCAGCTGAAGAAGCGCCCCATCGCGCCGCTGCTCGAGGCCTGGCGTTCGCTCGGTCTCGAGATCCGCGACTGCGACGGCGGCCTGCCGGTCACGATCGTCGGCGGCAAGGTCCGGGGTGGTCGCGTGCGGCTCGACAGCAGCAGTTCGAGTCAGTTCCTGTCGTCCCTCCTGCTGGTCGGTTCCGCCCTCGACGGCGGTCTCGAGGTCCAGATCGACGGTCCCCTGGCCTCGCCCGACTACGTCGACCTGACCATCGAGACGATGGCTCGTTTCGGCCTCCGCGTCCATCGCCAGGCCGATCTGCTCCGGGTGACGCCTTCGCGCGGTCTGTCTCCGGGGCAGCTCGCCATCGAGGGCGACTGGAGCGCGGCCGGCGCCTTTCTGGTCCTCGCCGAGATGACCGCGAGCCGCTTCCGGGGTCGCAACCTGCGCTCCGCGTCCCATCAGGCCGACCGGCTCCTTCCCGACCTCATCGCTGGCCTGCGGGCCCCGGGCGAGCTCGAGATCGACCTCGGGCGGACGCCCGATCAGCTGATGAACCTCGCGATCCTCGCCGCCCGCCGGGCTGGGTCGACGCGCTTCACCGGGGTGGCCAACCTGCGGCTGAAGGAGTGCGACCGCCTGGCGGTCACGGCCCGAGAACTCGGCCGCGCCGGCATCGAGGCGACCGTGACCGAGGACGGACTCCTGATCGCGGGTGGCGGCGAGCCGCGGCCCTGCGTCTTCGAACCGGAGGACGATCACCGCCTGGCCATGGCGCTCGCCCTCATCGCCAGCATGCGACCGGGTTTCGCGGTCCGCCAGCGCCGCTGCGTGGCCAAGAGCTACCCGGCCTTCTTCGAGCATCTGCGCCAGGCCCGCTCGAACCACCGCGCCATCGCCCTGGTCGGGATGCGCGCGGCCGGCAAGAGCCGACTCGCCCGCGAACTCGGCGCCCGACTCGCGATCGAGGTCGTCGACAGCGACGAGATCTTCGTGCGCGAGCGGGGGGCGATCGCCGACTTCGTCGCGCGCTCGGGTTGGCCGGCCTTCCGCGAACTCGAGGCCACGATCATCGCCCGCGAACTCCGCTCCGGCCGGGTCCTGGCCCTGGGTGGCGGTGCGCTCGAGAGCGAGGCGACGCGTGATCTCCTCCGCGAGGCGGCCATCGTGGTCCACCTCGACGAGGATCTGGCGACCATCCGCGAACGCATCGGTCGCGATGGCGATCGACCGAGCCTGACCGGTCGCGGTAGCGTGGAGGAGCTCGACGAGGTCCACGCCCGCCGGCGACCGGTCTACGCCGATGCCGCCCGGCTGACGGTGCCGCCCGGACTCGGCACCGAGGCGCAGGTCGACTTCGTGCAGAAGGAGCTCCGGCGCCTGTGTTCGTGGTGACCCTGCCCGCGGCGGCGAGCGCCGACCCCGGCGCCTTCGCCGATCGCGCCGCCGCGGCCGGGGCCGATCTGCTCGAGATCCGCGGCGATCTGAGCCCGCGCCCGGCCGCCTTCGTCTCGCCCCTTCCCGTCATCCTGGCGCCGCGCGGCGCCGACCCGCGCCCCCTCCTTGCCGCGGTCGGCGCGGCCACCCGCCACCTCGATCTCGAGGACGGCGAGCCCCTGCCGGAGCCGCTTCCCGAGGGCATCCGGATCCTCCGCAGCCGCCACGACCACGAGGGCATGCCCGCGCCGGAGCGGCTCGAGACCTGGGGCCGCGAGCGTCGTCGCGAGGGAGCCGCGACCATCAAGATCGCGGTCCGTCCCCGTCGTGCCGATGAGCTGCTCCAGCTCGGGAGACTGCGCCGGCGCCTGGCGGCCGAGGGCCCGGTGGTCGTCACCGCGATGGGACCGCTGGCATCCTTCGATCGTCTGCTCGGCGTCAGCGACAATGCCTTCACCTACGCCGCCCTGGACGCCGCCAGCCGGGCGGCACCGGGCCAGCTGGAGCTGGCCGAGCACCTCCGCTTGCGAGGTCGCGGTCGGCCGCGGCTCTTCGCCGTGCTCGGCGGTCCGGATCTGCGCTCGCGCTCACCCCTCATCCACAACGGCCTCTTCCGCGACCACGACCTCGCGGCCCACTACGGCGCCTGTCCCGGCGACGACCTCGCCGTCAACTTCAGGGCGCTCGCCGAGCTGGGCGTCGAGGGCTTCTCGATCACCAGCCCCTTCAAGCGCGCGATCTTGCCGCTGGTCGACGAACTCGATCCCCTGGCCGAGCGGCTCGGGAGCGTGAACACCGCCGTCCGCGTCGGCGACCGCTGGCGCGGCTACCAGACCGACGTCGTCGGCATCCGGCGCGGACATCCGGAATTCGCCGGGCGGCGGGAGGTCGCCGTGGTGGGCAGCGGTGGCGTCGTCCCGGCGGTGCTCGAGGCCCTGCGCGGACTCGGTGTCGGTCGTCTCGTCGTCCACGCGCGCGACGAGCGGGCGCGAGCCGGCCTGGCCCGGGACTTCGGCGTGGAGGCCCTGCCGCTCGAGGACCTGGCGCAGCGCGAACTCGACCTCCTGGTCTGGACCCTTCCCGTCGATCTGCCCGGCCTCGACTTGCCCCGGCCTCGGCCCGGCGCCATCGCCTTCGATCTGCGCTACCGCGACCACGAGGGCTTCCTCGGCCGGGCGGCGGCGCTCGGTTATGCTGGTCTCGATGGCGCGCGCATGCTGGTCGTCCAGGCGCTCGCGCAGTTCGAGATCTTCACCGGCGAGACCGCCTCGAGCCGCGACCTCGAGCGGAGTCTCACCCGCTTGCGCGAGGCGAGGGACTGAGATGGCGAGCAACTCCTTCGGCGAGATCCTGCGGATGACCAGCTTCGGCGAGTCGCACGGCTTCGGCGTGGGCGTGGTCCTGGACGGCGTCCCCGCGCGCCTCGAGCTGGCGGTCGAGGACTTCCTGCCGGCGCTCGCGCGCCGACGGCCGGGACAGAGCGAGATCAGCTCGGCGCGTCGCGAGGAGGATCGACCCGAGATCATCGCCGGCGTCTTCGAAGGCCGGACCACGGGGGCGCCTGTGGCCATCCTGGTCGCCAACCACGACCAGCGCTCCGCCGACTACGAGCACCTGCGGGACGCGCCGCGGCCCGGTCACGCCGACCAGACCCAGGCCGCCAAGTACGGTCATCGCGACCACCGGGGCGGCGGCCGGTCGAGCGGGCGCGAGACCATTGCCCGCGTGCTCGCCGGGGTGGTCGCCGGGAAGATCCTGCCGCCCGCGACCCGGATCATGGGGCATGCCCTGATCGTCGGCCAGCTCGAAGCGCGCCGGTTCGATCCGGCCGAGATCGAGCGCAATCCGATGCGCTGCGCCGACCCGGACCTCGCCGGGCCGATGGTCGAGCTGGTGCGGTCGCTCAAGGAGGAGGGCGATTCGATCGGCGGCGTGATCGAGATCGTGGTCGAGAACCCACCGGCCAACCTCGGCGATCCCACCTTCGGCAAGCTCAAGGCCCGTCTTGCCGATGCCGTGCTCAGCGTCGGGGCGGTGACCGGCTTCGCCTACGGCGCCGGTTTCGAGACCGCCACCATGCGCGGCAGCCGCTACGTCGCCGATTCGAGCCACTTCGGCGGCATCCTCGGCGGCATCTCCACCGGCGAGACCATCCGTTTCCGCGCCGCGATCAAGCCGACCTCGTCGATCGGCGATCTGGCCCGGAAGGGGCGGCACGATCCCTGCATCGTGCCGCGCGTGATCCCGGTGCTCGAGGCGATGACCGGCTTCGTGCTGGCCGACTGCCTGCTCATGCAGCGCGCGCTCGGCCAGCCCTGAAGCCGGTGCCCCTCAGTGTCCGGCGCCGCCGGAACCGGCGATCTGCTTCTTCAATTCCTCGTTGTTCGGGTCGAGCTTCAGTCCCTGCTCCCAGCTCGCCCGCGCCTTCTCCATGTTGCCCTGCTGGGCGTAGATGTTGCCCAGGAAGAGGTGGGTCTGCGCGTGCCGGGGCTCGGGCGCGACCTGGCTCTGCTGCTCGGCCAGGATCTCGAAGTGGCGGATGGCCTCGGGCTTCTTGCCCATGGCGTCGGGCCAGAAGGTGTAGGACACGGCCTTGCTGAAGCGGCTGCGCCAGTGGTGGTCGTCGAGTTCGAGGGCGCGGTCCCAGGCGGCGTCGGCCTGCATCGACAGCGGTCCCATCTCGACGTAGCCGATCTGACCGCTGTTGATCAGGGCGATGCAGGCGTCGGCGTAGTCGGCCTGGGCCTCGGGGTCGTTGGGCGCGTTCTTGGCCCGCGCCTTGAACCAGGCGATGGCCTCCTTGTAGAGGCCCTTCTCCTTGATCTTCGCCCAGTAGCGCTGGCGCGCGTCCCAGTCGAAATCACCGCTGATCATCTCGGTCAGCGTCCGCTCCAGGTTGAACTCGGCTTCCGGATGGTCCCCATTCTCGGCGCCACCGGTCATCGCCGCGGTCGCCGCGGCCGGGCGCTCCTCCAGGGCGGCTGCGACCAGGCGCCGGACCTCGGCCTCGCCGAGTCCGGAGCTCCGGTTGCTGCGGGCGCGCAGATCGCTCAGCTCCTGACGGAGTCCGGCCATGGCGTCGTTCTGGTCCTCGATCGCCTGCCTGAGCTCGCCGAGTTCGGCCTTCAGGCCGGAGTCGAGCCGGGTCTCCTGGACCGATTGGGGGCTGAGGAAGGTGTAGGTCGCGACCGCGCCGGCGGCCACGACGCAGAGAGCGACGAGTATGGTCGAGGTGGTGGAATTCATCCGGTTCTTCTCCAGGTCGGGAAACGTCGGCGCCATTCGAGGGCCGCGGCGGTTATTCCGGGCGACTCAGACCGCGGGATCGCCGGCCCAGCAGTCGCGCCCCGGCCGGCAGGTCTGCGCGGTCGCGTCGGCCTGATCGGGGCCGTGCGGCTGCATGGTCACACAGCACCAGAACAGGGCGACGTCGGCCTGATGACGCTCCTCGAAGGGCGTCGTCCGGTAGTTGCTGTTCAGATAGAGGCTCTTGGTCCGGAGCAACGGGCAGACGTCCTCGGGCAGGAAGCTCTTCTTCTCGCTCATCGGGCCGACTCCTTGAGGCGGTTGAGGGCGCGCCGGAGCACGGCCTTCATCAGGGTGAGCTTGTAGGCGTTCTGCTCCAGCGGATTGGCCCCGAGCGGCGCCGCCAGGCAGACCTTGTCGACGGTCGCCTCGTTGAGGCGACGACCTTCCAGCATGCCCTCGAGGTCGTGGCGGCGCAGCGGGACCGGGGCGACCGCGTTGAAGACCACGCGGGCGGCCTCGATCTCCTGGTCCGCCATGGTCAGCACGACCGAGACGCCGCAGAGCGCCCAGTCGAAGGACTGACGTTCGCGAGTCTCGACGTAGACCGACCTGGCCTTGGGGCTGGCCGGCGGGAGGATGACGCGGACGACCAGTTCCCCGGGCGCGAGCTGGTTCTCACGCAGGACGTCCTCGTCCGGCGAGGTGAAGAAGGCCTCGGCGGTGACCTCGCGGCGACCCTCCGGCCCGGCGACCTCGATGATCGCCTCCTGGGCGATCATGGGTCCGGCGAGATTCGAGGGATGGACGATGCAGCAGATGCCGTTGCCGTAGACCGCGTGGTACTCGTTCTCGCCGTCGTGCGCGAAACAGCGCGTGCCGCCCTTCTTCTTGCAGTCGTAGTGCTCGTTGCGGAAGTACCAGCAGCGGGGGCGCTGGCAGAGGTTGCCACCCAGGGTACCGACGTTGCGGAGCTGCGGGGTCGCCGTCTCGAGCAGGCTCTGGTGGATCGCCGGCCAGCCGACGCGCAGGCGCGCGTCCTCGGCGAGGTCGGCGAGCTTGACCAGCGCACCGATCTCGAGGCCCCGGGCGGTCTCGGTGATCTCGCCCAGCCCGTCGATCCCCTTCAGGTTGACCAGCATCTCGGGTGCCGCGATCCGATCCTTGATCAGGCCGAGCAGATCCGTGCCGCCGGCCAGAGCCCGCACCTTGTCGTCGTCGCCGCCGAGGACGGCGAGCGCTCCCGCGAGGCTCCGCGGCTGGGCCATCTTGAACGATCTCATCGCTTTCTCCCCTTGGCGGCCAGCGCCTCGAGAACCTTCCGCGGCGTGATCGGCAGCGAGGTCACCCGCGCGCCGATGGCGTTGGCGACCGCGTTGGCGATCGCCGCCGCCGTGGCGATGGTCGGCGGTTCGCCGAGGCCCATCACCGAGGTGTTGTTCTTGCCGTTGGCGACGTCCACCAGGACGACGTCGATCTCGGGGGTCTCGAGGGCACCGACGACGCGGTAGTTCTCGAGGTCGGCGTTCAGCATGTGGCCCTGGTGCCGATCCATGATCCGGCGCTCGAACAGCGCATAGCTCACGCCCTGGATCACGCCGCCCCGGATCTGGCTCTCGGCGGTCTTCGGATTGAGGTACTTGCCCGAGTCCTGGACCGCGACCACGCGGAGGACCCGGACCTTGCCGGTCTCGGTGTCGACTTCGACCTCGGCGAACTGGAGGCCCGAGTTGGTGTCGGCGAAGCCCTCGTAGTTCGCCGACGCGTTCCGGCCGCTGCCGACCATCGGGTGCTTCTCGGTGACCTCGATGGCCTCGTCCGCGATCAGGGCGCAGGCCTGGGCGAAGCTCATCTCCCGCGGCAGGCGACCGCCGTCCTTGCGGACCACCATGCCGCCGCGGAGCCGCAGATCCTCCGCCTTCCAGCCGGTCTGGCCGGCGACGAGGCCGAGCAGCTGTTCGGCGGCGCGGTAGCCGGCGAGGCGGGCCGCCGGCGTCAGCGAGCCGATCGTGGTCGAGCCGCCGGAGCCCGGACCCTGGGGGTCGCGGGTGTCGCCGATGAAGGTCTCGACCTGGTCGATGCGCAGGCCGAGCTCTTCCGCGACCACCATGCCCATGACCGTCCGGGTGCCGGTGCCGATGTCCTGAGCTCCGTTGCGTACCTCGACCGTGCCGTCGCGCATGATCCGAACCAGGCAGCTGGCGCCGCCACCGCCCGGGTTGAACCACTCGGTGGCGGCCATGCCCATGCCGCGCTTGATCGGGTCCGAGCCGGCGCCGGGATTGCGGTTGCGGCGCTTCTGCCACTGCGCGCGCTCGGCACCGAGGTCGTACTCGTGGATGCGGATCGGATGGGGATCGTTGCGCCGCCGGAATTCGAGCGGGTCGAGACCGATCGCGTCGGCCGCCATGTCCATCAGGCTCTCCAGGGCGAAGATGCCCTGGGGATAGCCGGGCGCGCGGAAGGCCCGGGCGCCACCGGCGTTGGTGCGGACGTTCAGCTCGACCTTGTCCACCAGCGGAATGGCGTAATAGGCCTGGTTGCGCGCGCCGGCGCCGCCGCTGCCGTTGCCGGGCGTGCCCCAGTTGCGGGCCTTGAGCGCCACGATCTTGCCGTCGCGCCCCACGGCCATGCTGAGGTCGTGGAAGGAGTCGGGGCGGTTGCCGCCGTCGACGTGTTCCTCGCGCCGGTCGAGCATGAGGCGCACCGGTCGTCCGGCCCGCTTGGCGAGCAGGGCTCCGGCCACGCCCTCGCGGCCGAGTCCGAACTTGGCGCCGAAGCCGCCGCCGACGTACTCGGCCACGACCCGCGCGTTGCGTGCCCGGAGCTGCGGGCTGGCGGTTGCGTCCCGACGGACGCCGAAGGTGCCCTGGGTGGAGCAGTAGCAGAGGAGGTTGTCGCCGTCCCAGTCGCAGACGACGCCGTGGGTCTCGAGCGCGCTGTGGGTCTGCACCGAGGTCGAGAACCGTCCGCTCACCACGGTCTGCCCCTTCATCGCCTCCTGGACGGCCTGGTCCTGGTCGGCGATCCGGGCCAGGAAATCCGCGGCGCTCTCGCCGTCGCGCAGGCCGCGCGCCGAGACGTTGCGGTCGTCGCCCCGGCCGGTCTGGGGCGCGGCTTCGGCCATCGCCGCCTCGGTGGTGACGGCGAAGGGCAGGACCTGGTAGTCGACGACGATGGCGTCCAGGGCGGCCTCGGCCTGGGCTTCCGTCTCCGCCGCCACGGCGGCGACCGAACAGCCGGCGTAGCGCGCCGAGCGATCCTTGAAGACCTCGACGAAGTCGAGGGCCGCCTTCACGCCGGGCATCGTCAGGGCCTTGCTGAGGTCCACCGACCGGATGTTCGCGTTGGCGTGCGGGCTGCGGAGCATCTTGCCGTAGAGCATGCCCGCGCCCTTGCGGTCGTAGGTGTAGCGGGCCCGGCCGGTCACCTTGGCGACGGCGTCGACGCGATTGCGCCGTTGACCCACCTCGTCGTGGCGATCACCGACCTGATAGGGCGGGATGTCGCCCTCGCCGATGGTGACCACGAGCTCGCGGACCTGGTCGCCGAAACCGACCTTGATGGTGATGGTCTGGGGATCGCGGCTCACTTGCCACCTCCCTGGCCGCTGGCCTGCTCGACCGCCTCGAAGACGTTCTGGTAGGTGCCGCAGCGGCAGATGTTGCCGGCGATGCCGGCCGCGATGGCGGGCCGGTCGGGTTTCGGGTTGCGCTCGAGCAGCGCCTGACAGCTCATCACCATGCCCGGGGTGCAGAAGCCGCACTGCAGGGCATCGTGGTCGACGAAGGCCTGCTGGAGCGGACTGAGCTCGCCCTCCGCGCTGCTCAGGCCCTCGATGGTCCGGACCTTCTGGCCGGTCACGTCGACGGCGAGGATGCTGCAGGAGGCGACGGCGCGGCCGTTGACCTGGACCGTGCAGGCTCCGCAGGAGCCGCGATCGCAGACCCGCTTGCTGCCGGTCAGATCGAGCCGATCACGCAGGAGATCGAGGAGGGTGGTGGCCGGCTCGACCTCGACCCGGACCTCCTCGCCGTTGAGCTCGAAGCGGATGGGAACCGGTCCGGGGCCGAAGACCGGGACCTCCTCCTGGTCACTCCCCGGCCCGGCGAGGGCGCGGCCCGGGGCGACCCCGGCGGCGGCGACCGCGAGACCCGTTCCCTTCAGAAAGCTCCGGCGGCTGATCGCCGCGTTCTGGTTCGACTCGCGCCCTGGCGAGTCGTCACGGTCGGCTGGCATGGCGGACTCCTTCCCGTCGTGGTTCGCCGGTCGCCGTCCCTCCCCGGCCGGCCGCAGCGAGACCCGGATTCTACCATCCCCCGCCGGTCGCCGCCGGGGGGTCGTGGGGTCCGGGAGGGGGGGCGGCTCGTTGAAAGAAGGTGGGGAGTGGGTAGAATCGGCAGGCTTCCGCCCGCGACCAGATTCCGCCGCCATGACGTGAGCCATCCCTGGCTGTCCTCGGCGCCCTTCGCGCCGTCGACCGGACAACGACCCTAGCCCAGAGAAGCGAAATGGCCGAATACAGCGCGCAACTCGAGGCCCTCCTCGGCCTCAAGAACGTCACCTACAAGTACAACCTGGACGACAAGTCCCTCTTCCACGAGGCGATCGCCAACGACCGTGGCCGCACCAAGAAGGATGGCGGCTTCGAGGATCGCAAGGCCTTCGCCACCAAGCTGGGCGACCAGGGCCCGCTGGTGTTCTACACCGACCCCGGCTCGACCGGCCGGCGCACCAAGGACACCTTCTGCGCCGACTACCCGGACTACAGCAGCAAGGTCTGGTGGAAGGCCGACTTCCAGAAGTTCGACGCGGCGAAGTACGAGGCCCTGCTCGAGCGGGTCGTCGCCCACGTCAACGAGAAGAACGGCACCCTCTACGTCCAGGACGTCTTCGCCGGTAGCGATCCGGCCTACGCGCTGCCCTTCCGCTTCGTCGGCGAGTACGCGACCCACGCCCTCTTCGTGCGCACCATGTTCCCGAAGGGCCTCACCGGTGTCGCCAACGCCGACGCGCGTCGCTTCACCCTGCTCAACGTGCCCAGCTTCCACTGCGACGTCGATCGCGACGGCACCCGCAGCGACAACGCGCTGATCGTCGACCTCAAGCGGCGGATCGCCCTGATCTGCGGTCCCAACGACTACTGCGGCTCGAACAAGAAGACGCTGTTCACGGTCCTCAACTACCTGCTGCCGGACCAGGGCTACCTGCCGATGCACTGCTCGGCGAACGTGGGTCACGAGGGCGACTCGGCCATCCTCTTCGGCCTCTCCGGCACCGGCAAGACCACGCTCTCGGCCGACCCGGAGCGCAAGCTGATCGGTGACGACGAGATCGGCTGGACCAGCGAGGCCATCTCGAACTTCGAGGACGGCTGCTACGCCAAGCTGATCGACCTCGACAAGGAGGCGGAGCCGGTCATCGCCAAGGCGCTGTCGATGTCCTGCACGATCATCGAGAACGTGCCGGCTCTCCCGGGCAAGAAGCTCGAGGAGACCGACCCGCAGGACCTCGACCTCACCGACCGCAGCATCACCGAGAACACCCGCTTCGCCTACGGCCTCCACTGCAACCCGATCGTCCAGGACGGTTCGCGTGGCCCGGCGCCCAAGACCATCGTCCTGCTCACCGCGGACGCCTTCGGCGTGCTGCCGCCGGTGTCGATCCTGTCGGCCGAGGACGTGATGTACCACTTCGTCTCCGGCTTCACCGCCAAGCTGGCCGGCACCGAGGTGGGCGTCACCGAGCCCCAGGCCGCCTTCTCGGCCTGCTTCGGCGCGCCCTTCATGGCCCGCCATCCCTCGGTCTACGCCGAGCTGCTGGGCAAGAAGATGACCCAGTCGCATGCCCGCTGCATCCTGCTCAACACCGGCTGGAGTGGCGGTGGCTACGGCGTCGGCAAGCGCATCTCGATCAAGCACACCCGCGCGCTGCTGAACGCCGCGCTGCGGGGTGACCTCGACGCGGTCGAGACCGAGATGCACCCGGTCTTCAACCTCAAGATGCCGAAGTCCTGCCCGGGTGTCCCGGCGGAGATCCTCAATCCGCGCAACACCTGGTCGGACAAGGCCGCCTACGACGCCGCCGCCAGCAAGCTGCGCGGGATGTTCCAGAAGAACTTCACCGACAAGGGCTTCGACAAGCTCGGCATCAAGCCGCGCATGTGAGCGGACCGGCGCGCAAGCGCCGGGATCGATCATGATCTCGAGGAGGACCGCGGCGACCCCGCGGTCCTCCGTCGTTTCCGGAGCCCGTGATTTGCGGGAACCTCCCGCCGCGAGCCGGGTCGATGGCGCATCGCCGCTCCGCAAAGGAGTCGAGAATGGAAACGATGCTGATGCTGGTCCTCTTCCTCCTCCTGCCGCCGGCCGGCCAGGAAGAGCCGCCGAAACCGGAATCCAGGCCCGCGGCGCCGCCGCTGGCGCTCGAGGTCGACCTGCCGGCCCGCGTCGACCAGGCCAGCCTGGCCAGGAACGGGCTCGAGCTGGTGATCCGCCTGGTGAACGAGGGCAAGGAGGAGATCCTGGTCACGCCCTGGGTGGCGCTCGAGATCCGCGACGACAAGGGCGAGCTGGTCAAGCCCTCGCGATCGATCGGTCGCTGGGGTCGACGGCCACCCGGTTGTCTGCTCGAACGGCTCCGCTTCGACCCGGTCCCGGTCGGCAAGAGCGTCGAGCGCCGCTGCCGGCTGGCCGACTACGTCTTCGACCCCGGCATGATGACCGGCTGGAAGCTGGGCAAGGGCAGCTACCGGCTCCGCTTCGTCTATGCCGCGAAGCGCAGCGCCTTGCGGGCGCTCTGCTCCTGTCGCGAGGGCGGGCACGACGATCCGGGCAAGCCCTGGAACAAGGTGCTCGAGCTGGAGCTGGTGGCGGAGAAGACCCTGGTGGTCGAGTGAGCCAGGAGGGGCAACCGTCGCCCTCGGCTGCCCCTCCCTTTCGCCTCGGTCCGAGCCGGCTCAGCCCCGGGCGACCGGCGTCCGGTTGAGGACGTCGTCCCGGACGCTCTCGGCGATCGCGGCGCAGGCGGCGATGTCCTGTTCCGAGACGCCGAACTGGGCCAGGGTGGCGCCCAGGTCCTCGATCACCGCGTCGACGTGGCTGTCGTCGAGGCCCTGCTCGACCAGGTGTGTGTGCCCGTCACGCATGCTCTTGCCGGTGTAGCGGGCGGGGCCGCCGGTGACCATGGCCAGGAAGGCCTTCTGCTTGGCCGCCTGCGTTCTCATGTCGACGCCGGCGAAGAACCGGGCGATCCGCTGGTCGGCCAGGACGCGCTCGTAGAACGCGTCCACGACGGCATCCAGGGCCTTCGCGCCGCCGAGCTTCTCGTAGAGGGTGGTCATGTCGTTCTCCAGGTCTTTGCTTGCCAAACTTGCATCAGGGATGCGAAATAGATCGGGGACGCGATCCGTTGAACTGAAGTCCAAGCGCTCCTTAGATCTTCATCCACCGCCATGCAACTGACGCAATTCACCGACTTCGCCTTACGCCTGCTGATCCATCTCGCGATCACGCCGGGCGAAAGGGTGCCTCTGCCGCGCATCGCCGCGGCCTACGGCATCTCGCAGAATCATCTGGTGAAGACCGTCCAGACCCTCGTGGCGGAGGGCTTCGTCAAGTCCTGGCGTGGTCGGAGTGGCGGCCTCGAGCTGGCCCGGCCGGCCGAGGAGATCATCGTCGGTGAGGTCGTTCGGGTCACCGAGCCCGGGCTCGACCTCCTCGGTTGCTTCGACGACGACGCGGACATCTGTGTCATCTCGCCGACCTGTCGCCTGAAGGGACTCCTGCGTACCGCGCTGGCGAGCTTCGTCCGGGAGCTCGATGCCGTGACCCTCGCCGACATCGTCAAACCGCGCCGCGCGCTCGCCAAGCTGCTCGGCGAGGAAGGGTCCTGACGTCGGCGCCGTCTCCGTCGATCGGCCGAACCATCGGCCCGCCCCTGTGATCGTCCTCGCCTCGTCCGGATCGGAAAGCTGAAGTCAGGGGTGCTCGTCGCGGCGCGTAGCCGCCTCGGGCAAGCAGGACCCGGCCGCGCGCGCTTCCAGGCGGCCGCGCGCCGTGGCGGCGATCGGCCTCAGCTCTCGTCGGGGAGGATCTCCGGCCAGACGGCCGGATCGAAGCCGAGGCGTTCCAGCATGGCCGGGCTCGGCGGCGGACCGGGCTGGCCCGAACGCGCCCGCGCCAGCGCCAGGCCCACGGTCATGAGGTCGACGCTGCGATCGCGATGATCCTCCGGATGGTCCATCGCGGCGAGGTCGCCGGCGAGGTAGGGCGAGCCGCCGAAGCTCAGCACCACGATCGCGGCGAGCGCTCCGGGTCCGAGGTCGCGCAGCTCCACTTCGTCGGTCACCGGCTCGTCCAGCTCGGCCAGGCGGATGCCCATCACCGCGCCGAGCGGAGCCAGCACCGAGCGGCTGTAGACCGCGTCGAGGGCGCGGACGTCGATCACGCCGCCGTCGTGCCGACCGGCGACGTCGACGCCGAGTCGGACCGCGTACTCGGCGGCGCGCCGCCCTTCCTGCCAGAGTGTTCGGGTCAGGCGGTGGCTGGCCACCAGCTCCGGCCGGAAGGCCCGGCGCAGGGCGTGGGCGAGGACCATGCGCCCGAGCTTCTCGCGGCCGAGGATCAGGAGGAGTTCGCGCAGGTCATGGTTGCCGGTGACGGCGCCGAAGAAGGGTCTCTTCTCGCGTTCATGGATGTAGGCGCAGAGATCCTCGTCGGCGACGATTCGCTCGGCCAGGGTCTCGTCGTCCTGGCTCGGATCGAGCAGGGCCGCGAGCAGCTCCTCGCAGTCGAGTCGGCGTTGGCGGTAGAGCGGGCCCATCCGCCGGTCGAGGAGATCCTCGACCGCGCGTCGCCGATCGTCATCGCACCAGGGACCGGATTCGGTCATGGCGACGCTGGCTCCGAGGTCACGACTGAGCATGCTGCGACTTCCGCTCCGATCATCCGACCGAAACTGCTACGTGCTAGATATCGGATCGTAAGTGCCTCCGTCTCATGAAGATCCGGGCTGAACTCGAGGCCGGTTCCGGGCCGCCGCGGCGGGTCGATTTTGCCCTTGAACGGTGTCCCCAGGCTCATACAATCGCCCCACATCAAAGGCCCGGTGGCGCAATTGGTTAGCGCATCAGACTGTCGATCTGAGGGTTGAGGGTTCGAGCCCCTTCCGGGTCGCTGGATGTAAGTGAAGCCCTGTCAGGCACATGCCGGACGGGGCTTCCTTCGTTTCGAAGGACGGGTCCGGTTGCTCGCAAGATGAAGGGAGCCTCCCGGGCCGGCCCGGGAGGCTCCATCGGTGCGAGGCCGCCTCGCGGGCGGCGGCCAGAGGAGTAACTCAGAAGTTGACCGTCATCTGGAAGAAGATCCAGTCGGTGTCGGGGCTGTCGCCGGTGTCCTCGACGTAGTCGCCGGCGAAGAAGTGGCTGTAGCCGAACCAGAGGGCGGTCGCGGCGTCGAGCTGGTACTTGGCGTGGATGTCGAGCTCGTAGCCGATCTCGTTGCCGACGCCACCACCGACGCGGCGGATGGCCGTGCCGGCGGCGCCGTACCAGGCGTCACTGTCCTCGTCGAGGATGAAGCCGTGGAAGGCCACCTCGAGCCAGAGCTCCTCGGTCGGCTTGGCGCTGACCTTCAGGACGATGTCGTGGCCGTTCCGCCAGGCGAAGAGATCCAGGTAGCCCTGGTAGGAGTGGCCGAAGGGGAACAGCGGATCGAAGGTCTCGTAGTCGCCGTCGGTGGGGTCCTCGTCGCCGCTGGCGAAGGTCCACTCGGCGCCGATGCGGAACTTCCACTCGCTGTCGAAGGTGTAGCCGAGCACGGCGGCCCAGGCGTAGGCGTTGACGTCGTCGTCGGCGCGGTCGCCGGTCTGGTAGACGATCTCGGCCGAGTAGTCGAAGCCGTCGGTCTTGCCCTTGAAGCGGATGCCGATGGTGACGTCGTCGAGGTCGCCCATCAGGCCGTTCTCGCCGACGAAGGTGCCGGTGTCGAAGCCGCGGTAGAAGAGGTAGACGTCGAGCTCGTGGGCCTCGATGCCGGTGTAGTGGAAGTAGGCGCCGGCGAAGTAGTGGTCGTCACCGGCCTCGCCGCCGGTGGCCAGGCTGGCCTCGACCACGTTCATCGCGAAGACGTCGAGCTGGAAGGTCTCGCCCTTCCACCAGGTGCGCACGCCGTCGAAGCTCCGGCCGACCGGATGCCAGTCGAGCGGGCTGACCAGACGCTGATCGCCGTACTGGAGCTCCTGGCGGCCGACGCGGAAGGTCCAGTCGTGGCCGAAGACCTTCTCGTAGTCCAGGTAGGCCTGGTGAATGTCCACACCCTCGAGGTCGCCATTCGGGGAACCTTCCTCGCCCCAGTTGCGCGAGTCCTGCAATTGAACGAAGGCTCGAACGTTGTCGACGATGCGGAAATCGGCGTGCAGGCGGGTCCGCTGCAGGACGAAGTCGACGTCGTCATCGACTCCGGCGCCGTAGTTCTTCACCGACCTGAATTCTCCGCGGATGCGGATCTGGCCGCCGAAGTCCACGGCCTTCGACTTGGGCGCCATCGCGTTCGGGGCGTCGTCGACCAGGCCGTTGATCAGGGTCTCGATCTCGGAGGAGATCGCCGCTCCGGACTCGTAATCGGCGAGCCGCGCCTCGAGGGTCCGGATCTTCTCGTCCTGGGAGACGGCGCGAGCTTCCAGCTTCGACAGCCGCTCCCGCAGACTCGCGCTGCTCTCGTCCTGGGCCCGGGCCGAACCGACCAGGGCGGCCACCAGGGCGAGGCCTAAAAGCGCGAAGCGCTTCGTGATCGTCATCGTGATCCTCCATAACCTCACAAAACTTGTCCGGCGACTGCAAGTTTTGAGCCAAGGCCGCCAGCATACCCGAGATCGACGCCTCCTGTCGCAGTCGTGGTCTCGGCATGAAACTTGCAATGGCAATGCAACTTTTGAGGGACATCCCCAGGAGATTGCAGATGACTGGACGCAACGACGAGGCGGGTCGCGCTCCCGACGCGGGCCCCGAGGAGCGACGCGGATTCCTCGGCAAGGTCTCCGGCCTCGCGATGTCGATCGGCCTGATCGGCGGCTACGGAGCCTTCGGCGCGGTCGCAGCGCGTTACCTCTATCCCGCCAAGGCGGACCCGAAGTCCTGGTTCTTCGTGGCCGTCCTGCGCGAGTTCGAGGTCGGCAGCTCGATCGCCTACCGCGCCCCGAGTGGGGCGAGAATCAACATCACCCGCCGTGGAGTTGGGGAGAGTCTCGCGGATTTTTCCGCACTCTCGTCCACCTGCCCCCACCTGGGTTGTCAGGTGCACTGGGAGGCGGTCAACGAACGCTACTTCTGCCCCTGCCATAATGGGGCCTTCGATCACGAGGGCAAGGCGATCGCCGGCCCGCCGGCCGAGGCCGGGCAGCGGCTGTCGACCTTCCCGCTGAAGATCGAGAAGGGCGTCCTCTACATCGAGGTGCCGACGGCCGAGCTGGCCCAGGTCGAGCTGGCGGATGAAGTGCCCACCGGGCCGGGGCAGGACCCCTGCCTGTTCCAGCGCTTCCCGACGAGGGAGGTCTGAACATGGGAGTCGTCAGCCGCTGGATCCAGGACCGGATTCCCCTCGACGCCGGGCGTCTTCGGGAACTCACCAACGAGCCGGTCCCCAACCACCTCAAGCGCTGGTGGTTCTGCCTCGGCGGGACCCCGGCCTATCTCTTCGTCATCCAGATCTTCACCGGCATCATGCTGGCCTTCTACTACCAGCCCTCGCCCAGGACCGCCTACGAGTCGGTCGCCTACATCACCGACGAGGCGGCCTTCGGCTGGTACCTCCGCTCGATGCACAAGTGGGCCGCCACCTTCATGGTCGCCGCGGTGATCCTGCACCAGATGCGGGTCTACTTCACCGGCGCCTACCGGAAGCCGCGCGAGCTCAACTGGATGGTCGGCATGCTGCTCCTGATCTGCACCCTGACCATCGGTTTCACCGGCTACAGCCTGGTCTACGAGCAGCTCAGCTTCTGGGGGGCGAGCGTCGGCGCCAACATCGCCGAGAGCGTCCCGGTGGTCGGCCCGCTGGTGAAGAACATGATGCTGGCGGGCGAGAGCTACAACGATCGCACCCTGCCGCGCTTCTTCATCATGCACGCGGCCATCCTGCCGATCGTGATGATCGTCCTGCTCTTCATCCACATCACGTTGATCCGCATCCAGGGCGTGACCGAGTTCGGCGCCACCGAGGAGGAGAAGAAGAAGACCTTCAACTTCTTCCCCGATCACCTCTACACCGAGATCATCATGGGCCTCTCCCTGATGATCATCCTCAGCGCCCTGGCCACCGTGCTCCCGGCCGAGATGGGTCCCCGCGCGGATCCCCTCACCACGCCGGAGGTGATCAAGCCCGAGTGGTTCTTCTACGTGATGTTCCGCTGGCTCAAGCTCTTCTCGGGCACGGTCGCGGTCATCAGCTCAGGATTCATCGTCTTCGTCATGTTCCTCTGGCCCTTCATCGACGGGGCCATCAGGAAGTACACCCGCGCCAAGGAAGCCTCGGTCTGGATCGGCATCCTCGGCGTGCTCGCCATCATCGCCCTGACCGTCTGGGAAGCGTCGGTCGCGCATTGAAGAGAGGGAACACATGTCATTGACCGCCAAACAACTCATCATCTCGATTCTGGGAATCCTCTTCCTCGCCTCCCTCGTCTTCGTCCAGTGGATCGAGGTCGAGCGTCGCGCCGAGGAGTCCGGCCGGGCCGAGAAGACCATCCACGTCCCGGAGGACTCGATCCGCTGCGTCGAGTGCCACGAGCAGAAGACCCCCGGCATCGCCGACCACTGGCGGGGCAGCACCCACGCCGAGAAGGGCGTCGGCTGCGTCATGTGCCACAAGGCGAACGAGGGTGAACCGGACGCCTTCATGCACGAGGGCGCCCTGATCGCCACCATCGTGACCCCGCTGGACTGCTCGCGTTGCCACCCCGAGGTCTACGAGGAGTTCGAGGTCAGCCACCACGCCAAGGGCGGCAACATCCTCGCCTCGCTCGACAACTTCCTGGCCGAGATCGTCGAGGGCCACCGCGAGGGGCCCAAGGACGCGCCGGTCTTCGCCTTCAATCCGCACGGCCCGACCCCCGGTCGTGCCGACGTCGCCAGCGCCAACGGCAAGTCGAGCGCCATCATGGGCTGCCTCCAGTGCCACGGCTCGAAGGTCGCTCTTGCCAGCACCGACGGTGGCGTGGTCACGGTCGATGACCTGAAGCCCGGCAAGGACGGCCTGCCCACCGACAAGGCCGCCCTCGCGCGCATCGCCAAGGACGAGAACGGCAAGCCCCGATTCGACTTCTCCACCTGGCCGAACACCGGCATCGGCCGCCTGAACCTCGACGGTTCCCGCGGTTCCTGCTCGGCCTGCCACAGCCGTCACGACTTCTCGCCGCGGCGCGCCCGCCAGCCCGAGAACTGCGGCAAGTGCCACCTCGGTCCTGACCATCCGCAGAAGGAGATCTACGAGGAGAGCAAGCACGGCGTCGCCTTCCGCGACAAGAAGGACGCCATGAACCTCGACGCCGCGGACTGGGTCCTGGGCAAGGACTACTCCGCGGCGCCCACCTGCGCGACCTGCCACATGTCGGGTCACTCGAAGAACGACGGCAAGATCACGCACGATCCGGGCAAGCGCATCTCCTGGACCAACCGGCCGCCCATCAGCCTGGTGATGGACACCGACGCCGACAACAAGGTGGTCACCGAGACCGACCCCGCCAAGCGCGCGGCGCTGGTGAGCGACAGCTGGCAGAAGAAGCGTGACCGGATGAAGGACGTGTGCTCGCACTGCCACACGCCGGACTACGTCAACTCCTTCTACAAGCAGTACGACGACTTCGTCGTCCTCTACAACGAGAAGTTCGCCAAGCCGGGCAAGGACATCATGGGGGCCCTCGGCAAGCAGGGTCTGGTCTCCAAGGTCCAGTTCGACGAGAAGATCGAATGGACCTGGTTCTACCTCTGGCACCACGAGGGCCGTCGCGCCCGCCACGGCGCCTCGATGATGGCGCCCGACTACGCCCACTGGCACGGCATGTTCGAGGTCGCGGAGCGCTTCTACATGGACCTCATCCCCGAGGCCCTGGAGATCTGCGAGAAGGCCGAGCACGAGGGCAAGACCGCCGAGGCCGCTGCGGTTCGGACCGTGATCGACGAGATCCTGGCCCGTCCGGAGCACAAGGACAGGATGCGCAAGAATGACTGACATCACCCGCCGGAACTTCCTTGGCTCGCTCGGTCTCATCAGCGCCGGAACCCTGATCACCGGCTGCGGCGAGCAAGCGGACGCCAAGCAGAAGTCGAAACAGGACGAGGCCGCGATGCCGGCCGACCTGAAGTGGGACAAGGCACCCTGCCGCTACTGCGGCACCGGTTGCGGCGTCGAGGTCGGTGTCGATCCCCAGGGGAAGGTGCGCGCGGTCCGGGGCGACGAGAAGAACCCGGTCAACCGGGGCCTTCTCTGCGCCAAGGGCTATCACCTGCCGGGCCTGCTCTACGGCGCCGATCGCCTGACGAAGCCCCAGCTCCGCCAGCGTGACGGCAGCCTGAAGAACATCTCCTGGGACGAGGCCTACGACCTGATCGCCCGCAAGTACAAGGAGGCGATCGCGCAGCACGGCGTCGAGTCCGTGGGCATCTACGGCTCGGGCCAGTGGACCGTCTACGACGGCTATGCCGCCACCAAGTGGTTCCGAGGCGGTCTGAAGTCGAACAACGTCGAGCCCAACGCCCGCCTGTGCATGGCCAGCGCGGTCATGGGCTTCATGACCCAGTTCGGCTCCGACGAGCCCATGGGCTGCTACGAGGACTTCGAGGCCGGCGACGACTTCATCCTCTGGGGCAACAACATGGCCGAGATGCACCCGGTGCTCTACTCGAGGATCCTCGAGTCGCGGCGCCGGCGGCCCTCGGTGCGCATCGTCGACATCGCCACCCGCAGGACGCCCACCTCGGATCTCGCGGACGTCTACGTCGAGATCCGTCCCGGCAGCGACCTCGCCCTCGCCAACGGCATCCTCCACCTGATCCTCAAGAAGGGGAAGGTCGATGCCAGCTTCGTGGCCGAGAACGTCGCCTTCATGCGGGGCGTCGAGGATCTGGCGGAGATCGGCTACGGCGCCTTCGGCGATCAGGCCGAGCACTACGGGTTCAAGGACAAGGGTCGGCCCTCGAGCCTCGAGGAGCTGAAGACCTTCCTGGATGACTACACGCCGGAGAAGGTCGCGGCGATCACGGGGGTGCCGGTGCAGCAGATCGAGCTGCTCGGCGACATGTACGGCGACCCGCAGAAGGGCACCGTCAGTCTCTGGTGCATGGGCGTGAACCAGCACGTCCGCGGCACCTGGATGAACAACCTGATCACCGACCTCCACCTGATCACCGGCAAGATCTGCAAGCCGGGCTCCAACCCCTTCAGCCTCACCGGCCAGCCCTCGGCCTGCGGCACGGCCCGCGAGGTCGGCACCCTGTGCAACCGGCTTCCGGCCGACATGCTCGTGAACGTTCCCGAGCACCGGGCGAAGGCCGAGGAGATCTGGGGTCTCGAGCCCGGCACCATCCCCGAGAAGCCGGGCTTCCACACGGTCGACATGTTCCGCGCGCTCGTGCGCGGCGACCTGAAGGTCATGTGGGTCCAGACCACCAATCCCTGGGTATCGATGCCCAACCTCAATCGCTGGAAGCGGAACTTCGACGACGGTCGCTTCGTGATCGTCAGCGACATCTATCCGACTCCGTCGACCGAGGCGGCCGACCTCGTCCTGCCCTCCGCGGCCTGGATCGAGCGCGAGGGCATCTTCGGCAACACCGAACGGCGCACGCAGCACTGGAACAAGATGATCGATCCTCCGGGCGAGGCCCAGGAGGATGCCTGGCAGATCGTCCAGGTCGCGAAGCGCATGGGGATGGGGCATCTCTTCCCCTGGCCGGAGAACGACTGGCATCGGCCCATGTACGAGGAGTATCGCCGCTTCACCCTGGGCAACGGCAAGGACCTGGCCTCCTACGAGCAGCTCAAGCAGGAGCGCGGCATGCTCTGGCCGGTCGTCGACGGCAAGGAGACCCGCTACCGCTACGCGGCCGGCTTCGATCCCTACGTCAAGAAGAAGAGCGGCGCCCACTTCTACAAGGCCAAGAAGACGGAGGAGAAGGCGGCCTTCTGGCTCCGGCCCTATCATCCGCCGGCCGAGTCGCCGGATGCCGAGTATCCCTTCTGGCTCTGCACCGGTCGCGTCCTCGAGCACTGGCATACCGGCTCGATGACCCGGCGGACGCCGCAGCTCCACCAGGCCGCGCCGGCGGCCTACGTCGAGCTCAACAGCGTCGACGCGGCCGAGATGGGCATCGGCAACGGCGGCCGGGTGAAGGTCTCGTCGCGCCGCGGCGAGGTCGTGCTCGAGGCGAAGATCGACGGTCGCGGCCGGCCGCCGCGCGGGACGGTCTTCATCCCGTTCTTCGACGAGAACCGCCTGGTGAACCGGCTCACCCTGGACGCGATGTGCTGCATCTCCAAGGAGCCCGACTTCAAGAAGTGCGCGGTTCGCATCGAGAGGGCCTGACCATGACACGTTTCTCGATCCTTCTGCTCGCTCTCCTCGCGCTCGCGGCCTGTGGCAGGCCCGCGATCGAAGGAGGAGCGGACGAGGAGCGGGCGGAGGCCAAGAGTGCCGCCGAGACCCGGGCCGCGCGCCGCGCCTACGACGGCGCGCCCCCGGTGATCCCGCACCTGGACTTCAACCTCGACTGCGTCGAGTGTCACGGCAGCCAGGGCGTCGAGGTGGCCGGGGTCGGCTTCTCGCCGCCCTCGCCGCATGACGCCACCAGCGGGCTCTCCGACCAGGCTCGCTGCCGGCAGTGTCACCTCTGGCGCAACACCGCCGAGGAGTTCCGGGAGAACCTCTTCGTCGGCCTGCGTCAGGATCTACGGCACGGCCGCCGGCTGCACGGGCTGGCACCCCCGGTGATCCCGCACCAGGTCTTCATGCGTGAGAATTGCCACGCCTGTCACGACGGCAAGGCCGCGCGCGAGGCCATCCGCTGCTCGCATCCGGAGCGCCTGCGCTGCACCCAGTGCCACCTCGAGCAGCGCTCGACCACGACCTTCCCCTGAAGGCCGCGTGACGCCTCGGAAGGGCGTCCAGCCTGGGGAATGTCCCGCAGTCCGGGCCGGGGGCCATGGAGCCTTCGGCCCGCTTTCCGTTCCCAAGTCCCGCCCGATTCGATCCTTCGGCACCGGTCCCGGCGACCCGACCGCCGGGCACGACGATTGCTCCCTTGGATACCCGGGATCGCGGCCGGTCTCGCCGGTCCGTCCCGGCGCGAGGAGCGATGCGATGACCACCACCACACCCGTCAGTCGCTACATGGCCACGAAGCTGGTGACCGCTCATCCCGAGATGAGCATCCATGAGGCCATGTCGATCCTCATCACCCATGACGTCTCGGGCCTGCCCGTCGTGGGCGACTCCGGCGAACTCGTCGGCATGTTGTCCGAGAGGGATTGCCTGCGGGTGACCTTTCCCGCCGGCCCGCATCATCATCCCGAAGGTCGCGTCAAGGACTACATGTCTCACGAGGTCCGCACGATCGACGCCGATGCCGACATCGTGCAGGCCATCCAGACCTTCCTCGCCTGTTCCTTCCGGCGTCTGCCGGTGCTCGACGACGGCCGCCTCGTCGGCCAGCTTTCCCGGCGTGATGCCATGCGCGCCCTCCCGGACCTCTGGTAGCGAACCCGCGGTCCGGATGGCGCCTTCCCGGCGAAGGTCTCGGCGGCGCGGCCTTCGCTTGCCCCGGAGGTTCCACCATGAGCGCCCCCTTCAAGAAGGTCGTGATCGGTCTCGATCTGTCGCCGAACTCCATTGCCGCCTTCCGCTGGTTCCAGCGCGAGCTGGCCGGTGCCGCCGAGGTGGTGGTGGTCCACGCGGTCGACACGCCACGGGTGCCGGTCTTCGTGCGCAAGGCCTTCCCGCACTTCGACGAGTGGATGATCAGCATGAGGCGCGGCTTCGATGATCGGTTGCTCGAGTTGACCCGCAAGGACGCGCTGAAGGTGGAGAGCCTCGAAGGTCCACCGGTCACGGTGCTCCTGCAGCAGGCAGCGGCCCATGGAGCCGATCTGATCGTGGTCGGCGCCCAGGGTCGTCACGAGGGCCTCGGGCGCTTGATCGGCAGCACGCCGGAGCGCTTGCTCGAACAGGCGACGGTGCCGGTCCTCGTCCCGCGCGGCGCCGGTGCCGGCATCGAGCGCATCCTGGTCGCGGTCGACGACTCCGCGATGGCCGACCAGGCGGCGATCCTCGCCCGGCGGATCGCCGACGGCCACGAGGCCGAGCTCGCACTGCTCAACGTCGTGCCGACCTGGTTCGCCGATCGGATCCGCTTCCACGCCAGCGAGGCGGACGCCCGCGACCAGCTCGCCACCCTCGAGCGCGAGGCCAGGCAGTGGCTTCGCGACCGGGCGCGCAAGCTCGAGCTCGGCGACGGCGTCGATCTCATGGTCGAGACCGGCGCGCCCGACGTCCAGATCCTGCACGCGGCGGCCCGGATCGGCGCCCAGCTCATCGTCATGGGCACCCGCGGCGAGGGTCTCGATCTCGTGCCGCGGCTCGGGAGCTGCGCGCGCTACGTCCTGCGCAACGCCCACGTCCCGGTGCTCTTCGTGCCACCGACCGGCATCTGATCCGCGCGCCCGGAGCGCCCGCTGCCGAGCCGGCCTGGAGGACGAGGCGGAGCAGGCGCTCCGCGGTCCTCATGGAGGGGGTGCCCACGGTCCGACGGGAACGGACCGCGCAGCGCCCGCTGCGCATTGGCAGCACGAGGACTCGAGGGCGAGAATTCCAAAGCCAGCCAGCGGCTGGTGCTCCGGAGCGCCGGCTGCCCAGCCGGCCTAGTGGACGAGGCGGAGCAGGCGCTCCGCGGTCCTCATGGAGGACGTGCCCACGGTCCGACGGGAACGGACCGCGCAGCGCCTGCTGCGCATCCGAAGCGCGAAGACACTTGGCGCGGCGGGTCCCGCCATTCCCTCGCCCTTCAGCCTCGGTCATCATGGCGGCATGGAACTGCGGCTCTACGCCGAGGAGATCCTCTTCGGTCGCGACATCGAGACCAAGCTGCGCCGACCCCGCGCCCTCGTCGACACGGCGCGGGGCCCGGCGCTGGATCGTCTGCCGGTCCTGCCCGCGCGGCCGGCCGGGCTGCGCTTTCTCGACGAGGGCGAGTCGCGGCCCCGCGAGGCCCGCTTCCCCGCTCGTGGCCTGCTCGCCCGTGATCGCGATCGCGGCCGGGTGATGCACTTCTTCGCCAACCACGAGCTGCTCGCCCTCGAGCTGATGGCGCTGACCCTGCTCCGCTTTCCCGAGGCCGAGCCCGAGTTCCGCCGGGTTCTCGCCGGCGTCATGATCGACGAGCAGAAGCACCTCGAACTCTACCTCGGGCGCATGGCGGCCCTCGGCTGCGATCTCGGCGACCTGCCCTGCGGTCGCTTCTTCTGGGAGCGGCTGAAGGACGTCCCCACGCCGCGCCACTTCCTGGCCGGGATGAGCCTGGGTTTCGAGCAGGCCAACCTCGACTTCGCCGCTCACTACCTCGATCTCCTGGCCGGGCACGAAGACCAGGACACCCTCGCCGTCCTGCGGAGCGTCCACGACGACGAGATCCGTCACGTCCGGCGCGGTCTCGATCTCTTCCGCGGTGAGCTGGCCGACGAGGCCCTCTTTCCCGCCTTCCGCGCCCACCTCTCCTTTCCGCTCGGGCCGCAGCACGCCCGGGGGCGACCCTTCTCGCGCGGTGCCCGTGAGGCCGCCGGGCTGCCCCGCTGCTTCATCGACGAGATGGAGGCGGACGGCGCCTCGCGTGGTCGGCCGCCACGTCTCCGGCTGATGAACCCCGCGGTGGAGGACGAACGTGCGAATCGGCCGCCGACCGAGCTCACGCGGCGCATCGAGGACGATCTCGCCCTGCTACCGGCTCTGGTCGCCGAGGCGGGCGACGTCGTCCTCTTGGCCCGACGCCCCTCGCGCGCGCGCCGGCTCGAACTCGCGCGGCTCGGACTCGCGTCGGTGGAGTGGCTCGACCTGGAGGAGGCGCCGCGCCAGCTCGCCGGGCGCCCCCTGGCCGATCTCGCCGCCTTCGGTCGCTCGCCGCGGAGCGCGGCCACGGCCCGGGTCTTCGGGGTCACCGAGAAGGGCCTCGATGCCGAGGATCTCTTCGACAAGCGCTTCGTGCTGCCGCTGCGCGAGCGCCTCCTCGACCGCCTGGACCCGGTCGATCGCGCGCGCGTGGCCTTCCCCGCGACCCGGGTCTGCCTCGACCCCGCGGAGGCGATCGCCGCCGCGGCCGCCGGCGGCTTCGTGATCAAGCCCGCCCTCGGCGCGGCCGGTCGAGGTCAGCTCCGTCTGCGCCGGGCCTCGGCGTCGCCGGCGGAGGCGGCCGGCCTCGCCGCGCGGCTCGCGGGCGGGCGCGCCTTCCTGGTCGAGGACTGGCTCGCCCGCGAGGCCGACCTCTCCTGGCATCTCGATCGGGATGCCGAGGGCCGGCTCGGCGCGCGCGGCCTGGTCCGCTTCCACAACGACGGGCACGGGCAGTTCCTCGCCGCCGAGACGGCCCGGGCCGAGACCACGCTCCCGCGGGAGCTGCAGCGCTTTCTGAAGGGAGAGGGACCGGCGACGGGTTGGCTCGACCGGCTGCTCGGCGCACTGCGGAGCGTCCTGGAGGAGTCCCTCCGTCCCTACCCGGGCGAGGGACCGCTCGGCATCGACATGATGATCCACCGTGCCGCCGACGGCGGACTCCGACTCCAGCCGCTGGTCGAGATCAACGCGCGCCTCAGCATGGGCCGCATCGCACTCGAGCTGGGCCGGCGCCTGCGCCGGGGTCGCCCCGGACTCTTCGCCATCCTGCGTCGGGATCGCGGGCACGACGAGATCGCCGGCGCGCTGGAGCTGGCCCGCCGACGGCCCGCGCGGCTGAGGGGTGAGCCCGCGCTGCTCGAGGACGGCATCGTGCTCCTCGGCGACGACCTGCCGGAGCGGCGCTTTCTGCCCCTTTTGGCCGTGGGCGAGGCGCGCCGGGAACTGCTGGCCTGGCCGGGCCTGATCAGCGTCGGAGGTCGATGAGCAGGTCGCCCTGACCGGCGGCGATGCCCTCGAAGCGGGTCCGGTCGCCCGGCTCCGGCCGCGAGGCCTCGCGGCTGGTCGGACCACCCGCCCAGGCCGGACGCTGGCCTCCCAGTCCGATCAGGATGGCGAGGCGTCGCCACCAGGGCGTCGTCCGTTCTCCGTCGCCGAGGAGCCTTCGCCCTCGTCCCGCGTGCCGGGTTTCCCGCGGCCGATCCGGTCGGCGATCGGCGAGCCGAGGAGGAGCAGCAGGACGACGCCGGCGACGATCAGGCCCCAGGCCAGCGAACGCGACCGATAGCGCAGGACGACCTCCCGGGCCCCGGCGGGCACGCGGATCGCCATGCCGACCACGTTGGCCGCCGCGATCGGCAACCGGTTGCCGTCCGATCGGGCCTCCCAGCCGCGGGCCGCGACCTCGGCCAGCACGACGATGGTCGGGTGCTCGAAGTCGCAGCGGAAGCGGATCTCCTCGGCGCGCGGGCGTTCGAAGGCCAGGGCGCGGGCCTCGTCCTCCGGCTGGACCCCGGCCAGGAAGCTCGCGTCGCATTCGACGACCGTCGCCACGCGCGGCTCGAAGATGGGGCGCAGGGCCAGGGCCGTCGCCGCCGCGGCGTCGGCCACCGCGAGCTGGCGGGGCGAGACGTGGAGGAAGGGCAAGGCGTCGCGACGCTCACCGACGTGGATGCCGCGGTGCTCGAAGCGCCGGTCGGCGCCGAGGGCATCACGGGTCAGGACCCGGAGGACCAGGCGCGGTGCGTCCGCGGCGGTGGTCACCCGGAGATTGAGGCGGCGGCCGTCCTCCGCCATGCGGAAGGCGACGTAGTGGTTCGGACTGCCCTGGATGCGCTGCGCGCGATCGAGCCAGGCGCCGAGCGCCGCGTCCGGTCGGCGGTGGAAGCCGCCGAGGACCGGATCGGAGGCCACGTTCTCGTCGAGCAGCGCATGCCGCAGCTCGTGGCCCTCCTCGTCGCGGACCTCGAAGACCACCGCGCCAGGGGCGATCGGCTGGCGTTCGGGACTGAAGACCACGAACTCGCGGTCCTCGCCCGCCACCGAGAGGAAGTCGCGATCGCCGGACTGGCCGGGGCCGACGAAGCTCTCCATGAGCCGGCCGACCGCGCGCGCCGGGTCGTGGTCGGTCAGGGTCCAGCGGATGCCCATGGCGTCGAGCAGGCCCGGAGCGCAGGCGACGATCGGCGCGTCGGTGATCACGCCCTGGTAGGCCCCGGCCCGGTAGAGAAGCTCGGTGAGCCGGGTCATGCTCATGCCGTCGTAGTGGCGGAGTGAGGCGAGCCCCCGCGCTCCGGCGGTCTCCGGCGGCAGGACCGGAACCACGGGCAGGAGGCGTCCGGGGCCGTCCTGCGCGGCGAGGAAGTCGAGGGCGGCGCTGGCCGGGCGCAGGGTCGCGGTGGCCACGGTCGGCACGAAGGGGCGCCAGATCCGCAGGGCATCGCCGGTCGCGATCAGCGCCGCGAGGCCGAGACAGAGAAGCGCCAGCCGGCCGCGCGGCCGCAGGCCGGCACCGGCGAGGAGGCCGCCGAGGACGATCAGCAGCCCGGGTCCGAGGGTTTCGAAGGTCGGGGCGTAGCTCCAGTCCGCGCGCGTCGCCAGCAGCAGCGGGCCGAGTCCGGCGAGCAGCAGCGCGGTGCCGCCGACCAGGATCGCGCCGCCGCGACCGCTACGCAGGAGGAGGTCGAGGCCGATGCCCGCCAGCGCCGGCAGCAGGAGCGCGGCCAGGTAGTGCAGGCGGAGCAGGGGCATCACGTTGAGCGGGAAGACGTCGAGTCGATCCTGGTAGGCCGCGGGCATGATGCTGAGGGCGAGGCCGAAGGCCGAGATCGCCAGCAGGGGCAGGGTTCCGCGCCGGCGCCGGAAGAGGCCGAGGACGATGCCGATCACCGCGAGCAGGAGGACGCCGCGTCCGGGGTGGACGATCGTCGTGATGTAGTTCTCGAAGCCGCGGAAGCCGCCCGGGTCGACCGGAAAGCCGAGCGCCTTCGGGTCGAGCAGGCCGAGCAGGTGCTCGATCGGCACCGAGCGCGCCGGCTGGAGCTGGCGCATGATCGCCACCGGCGACTGCTCGTAGTAGTCGAAGAAGGGCAAGAGACAGGGCGCGGCCAGGGCGACGCCGAGCGCGCCCGCCGCGATCGCGAGCAGGGCGAAGCGTAGGCGGCCGATGACCATCGCGGCCCCGGTCTCGCCGTCGCGCCCGAGCAGGAAACCGACGGCCGAGGCCGCGAAGCAGGCCATGAAGCTGCTCTCGACGTGTCCGGCCAGGATCGAGAGGCCGATCGTGGCCGCCGCCCCCGCCAGGCGGCGGTAGGAGAAGCCCCGGCGCAGCAGGATGAAGCAGGCGACGATCGCGGGCGCGAAGGCCGCGCTGCCGGCGACCGGGTGGACCATCCAGCATTGCATGTAGGAGCCGAAGGAGTAGCCCAGGGCGACCACGAAGGCCGCCGGCGCCGAGAGGCCGAGCACTCGCGCCAGGAGAAGCGCGGCGAGCTGGGCCACGAGCAGCTGGGCTAGCTGCTTCCAGTCGACGTACTGATCGCCGGCGAGGACGTTGATCGGCTGATAGGGCGAGAAGACCTCGGCCTGCATGTTGCCGACCAGCGGCTGGCCACAGCCGGCGCGATCGTTCCACAGCGGCAGCCGGCCGGCGCGCCAGGCCTCGCCAACCTGGTGCTGCCAGCCCTGGATGCTGTAGGACCAGTCCCCGAGGTAGGGGTTGGCGACCGCCGGCGGCGGCGTCTCGGCCTCACGATCGAAGGGCGAGGAGGCGGCGATGATGTCGCCGGGGGCGCGCAGGAGGTCCGAGCGCCAGAGGGCGGGGCCGAGCAGGAACAGATCCGCGGCCAGGAGCAGCAGGAAGACCGACAGGAAGCGCGCTGGACGGGAGGGCCCACTCATCGTCGAGATGGTAGGCCGCGGCCCGGCCCGCGTCCATGCCCGCCCCGGCCAGGCTCCGCGCGTGGCCCGTCACCGTCGTCGGTCGGAGCCGTTGCCCCGACGCGCGGTTCCCGGCCCGAAGGTCGACCGGTGCCTCGGCATCGTCCGGCAGCCCTCGAGCCCGGCCGCCGGGTCATGAAGCTCGATGGGACCTGCATGAAGTCCCGACGAGGTCGATCCCTTTCCGGTCCTGCGGTCGCGGGAGTCGTGCTATGGTCTCGCCGTGAGCGACCAGCTTCCCGAAGACGCGCGCCGACTCGGCGACGCGATCGCCATCCCCGGTGACTACCAGCATCGGGCCCTGACCGAGGGTCCGCCGGTGCAGCGGCACTGGCATCGGGCCAAGCTCGAACTGCTGGACTGGTTCTGCCCGCCGCTCCCGGGTGGTCGGGCGCTCGACGTCGGTTGTGGCAGCGGCGTCATCGCCGACGCCCTGGCGACCCGGGGCATGGAGGTCCTGGCCGTCGACGCCAATCCCGAAGCGGTGCGCTACGCGCGCACGACCTTCGGGCGACCCGGCCTGGAGCTGCGCGAGGGCTACCTCGACGAGCTGGAGCTGCCGGCGGCCTCCTTCGATCTCGCGACCTGCCTCGAGATCATCGAGCACGTCCACCTGCCGCAGATCGAGAAGCTGCTCGGGGACCTCTTCGCCCTGATCCGACCCGGTGGCCGGCTCCTGCTCACGACGCCGAACTATCGCGGGCTCTGGCCGCTGGTCGAGTGGGCGGCCGACCGGTTCGCCAGCACCGCCAACATGGATGCGGACCAGCACGTCACCCATCTCCATCGCCGGCAGCTCCGTCGTCTGATCGAAGGGGCCGGCTTCGAGCTGGAGCGCATCCGCTGCTACTGCACCCTCGCGCCCTTCGTCGCCCCGATCTCCGCCCGCTTGGCCCGGGCCGTCGACGGCCTCGAGCGCCGCATCGACCTGCCCTTCGGCAACCTTCTCGCGCTGGTGGCGCGCCGACCGGAGCCGGTCCGGTGACCGGACTCAGCCTGGTGATCCCGATCCACGGTGGCGGGGCCGAGCTCGCCCGGCGTCTCCCCGAACTCGACGTCTTCTTGCGCGAGCAGGGAATCGATCACGAGTTCGTGCTGGTCGACGACGCCAGTCCCGACGACGGCCTCGCGGCCCTGGCCGCGCTCGAGGGCCCGGGCTGCCAGCTGATCCGGCTGGCGGAGAACCGCGGCAAGTTCGGCGCCCTGCGCGCGGGCATGGCGGCGGCCCAAGGCCTGGTGCGGATCTTCACCGACGCGGATCTGCCCTACGATCCCCGGATCATCCCGGCGATGGTCGAACTGGTCGAGCGGCAGGGCTTCCACCTCGTGGTCGGCGACCGGACCCTGCCGGGTTCGATCTACCGGGACGAACTGGGCCTCCTGCGCGGCCTCGCCACGCGCCTCTTCAGCCTCTTCGTCCGCCTCCTGGTCACCGGCGGCCTGCACGACACCCAGTGCGGCATCAAGGCCTTCCGGGCCGACGCCGCCGAGGCGCTCTTCGCCGTCGGCCGCGAGGACGGCTTCGCCGGCGACGTCGAGATCCTCTACGTGGCGCTGATCAAGAACCTGGCCATCCGCCGGCTGCCGGCGCGCCTGGTCAACCAGGGACCGTCCAGCGTCCGGCCCTTCCGCGACGCCCTCCGCATGGTCGCGAGCCTCCTGCGCATGCGCCGGCGGCGCTACCGCGGCGACTACGACAGCCCCGAACTCGACCGCCTGGCGGACCAGTCCTACTGGCGCGACTGAGTCGCGACCGCCTTTTTTTCGCGCTTCATATCACCGCGAATTCAGGAGCCGACTCGGCGTGTATGCCGCTGCATGAAGCTTCGTGAATCCAGTCGCCAGGAACACGAGTTCAAGTCAGGATTCGCCGATATGGGAGGGGAGTCGCGGACTGCCGTGACCCTGTGAGATTGCTCGCGCCAATTCGAGGAGAGAAGAATGAGAGCACGCTTGCTCGGGACGGCCCTGATTCTGGCCGTCCTGCTCGTGGCGGGTCGGGAGACCGCCAAGGCGACGATCCTGATCAAGAAGGACCTGAGTCAGCTCTCGGTCGAGAGCGAGAAGATCGTCGTGGCCCGCGTCGGCAGCCAGCAGGGCGCCTACGCCAAGGGTACGAAGATCATCTTCACCTACACCCAGCTCAGCGTCGAGTCGACCCTCAAGGGGGCGGCGGTCGAGAGCCTGGAGCTCGCCGAGGTCGGCGGGACCCTGGGGAACGTCACCTGTGTCGTCTCCGGCATGCCGCGCTTCAAGGAGGGTGAGCGGGTCCTGCTCTTCCTCAAGAAGGACGCGCTCGGACAGTGGCGGACGCACGGCTGCATCCAAGGCCGTTTCGACGTGGTCGAGAACCTGGCCACGGGTGAGCGTCTGGTGAAGCTCGATCCGGCCCTGGGCCACGTCCACGCCGGCTTCTTCGCCACCGAGGCCGATCCCCGGCCGCGCGCGGTGACCATCGAGGAGTTCGCGAGCAAGATCGAGAACCTGATCGTCGCGGCGAGCAAGAAGGAGGAGGGCAAGTGATGAAGCGCATTCCTCTTCTCCTGGCGCTGCTCCTGGCGCTGCCCCTGCCGCTCCTCGCCAATGGCGGCCCGACCGGCAAGGGTCGGTCGCTCGCCCACGTGGTCAACCTGCAGCAGAGCGGCATGTCGATCGGCGCGCCGACCTTCAGCGGCAACTCGTCCACCTTCGTCTACCACGACGGGGTCACCAACGTGCCCTCGCTCTCCAACGTCGAGGCCGGAAGCGATCCGCGCACCGCCTGCAACAACGGCGCGGCCGAGTGGCCGGCGGTCTCGGTGGTGAGCTTCTCCGACGGCGGCACCACGACCACCACGACCGTCGCCAACGACGGCACCAACCTGATCACCTTCGCGAACACGGCCGGCAACAGCTCGGCCGTCGGCGGTGCGCTGGCGGTCACCCTGACCAACTACACCACGCCCAGCTTCACGATCACCGATTGCGACATCGTCTGGAGCAACGCGGTGACCTTCAGCACCCTGGGCACGCCGACCAACTACGACATCGAGTCGATCGCCTGCCACGAGTTCGGCCACGCCTTCGGTCTCAACCACAGCGGCGTCTGCTCGGCGACCATGTTCCCCTTCACCGGGGCCGGCGCGACCCATCAGCGCAGCCTGGCCCTCGATGACGTCGCCGGCGTGAACGGCGTCTACCAGACCATTCCGAACTTCTGGTCGACCGGCGTGATCAACGGCACGATCACCAAGTCGGGCACGCCGCTCTACGGCGCGCACGTCGTCGCCCGCAGCGTCGCCGACGGCGTCACCTACGCCGCCGCGATGTCCAAGCAGGACGGCACCTACAGCATCACCGGCCTGCCGCAGGGCCCCTACTACGTCTACGCCGAGCCGCTCGACGGTCCGGTCGGCGACACCAACATCACCAACGGCACCTACTACCCCAGCGGCAAGGACACGAGCTTCCAGACCACCTTCCTCGGTGGCAACGCGACCCCGACGATCGTGCGCGTCCGCGAGACCCAGGTGACCGCCAGCGTCGACATCGCGGTGACGGCGACGGCCCAGACCCTGAACCTGCGGCTGATCGGCGACTTCCCCACCGGCATGGGCGGCTTCTCCGCCTCCGCCGGCGGCTACGAGCTCGCTCCGGGCACGACCACCTTCACGGTGATCGGCGGCCCCGGCGTCAACACCATCGCCGATGGCGCCTTCTCGATCACCGGCCAGGGCGTGAGCTTCACCGGCGCGTCGATCTCCTCCGGCACCTTCGGCGGCGGTGACGGCTACAAGATCTTCCCGACCTCGGTCGCCGCGGATGCCGAGCCGGGTCCGCGCGACATCGTCGTCGACATCGGCAGCGAGCTGACCTGCTACTGCGGCGTCATCGACGTCTCGCCGGCCAGCTCGCCGATGGCCACGACCTTCGCCTTCGGCAGCTCCTCGACCGGCACCGCCGGTCAGCCGGTCCTGTCGTCGAGCGGCGGCGCGCCGACCCTGCCGAACTCGAGCTTCCAGCTCGACGTCAGCAACGGCGTCTCGGGCGAGACCTGCTACTTCTTCGCCGCCACCAAGGCCGACTACATCGACATGGGCGGCGGCATCGTGCAGTGGATCTCGATCCCGAACCACGACCTGTTCCCGAGCGCCGGCTACAACGCGCCGGTGGTCGGCGGCGTGGCCTCGCTGGCCTCGCCGATCCCGAACCTGCCGAACCTCGCCGGCGTGCACGTCTACGTCCAGGCCGCGCTCAGCGACGCCGGTTCCATGGCGGGGCTGTCCAGCACGAACTGCCTCGTGCTGGTCCTCTACCCCTGAGAGCCGGTCGACCCTGCGTTCATGATCAAGCCCCGCCGGTCACCGGCGGGGCTTTCTTCTTGCCCGCGTCGCGCTGCGGATCAGGGCGCGCGGCTGGTGAGGCAGTCGATCGCGGTGGTCTCGATCTCGGCGTCCGACATGGCCGCGAAACGGCCGGCGAGCCGACTCCGGAAGCCGGGCGGCAGCGGTAGGCGATGCCGTTCCTGGACCTCCACCTCGAAGCCGGCGGCGGCCAGGGCCGCCACCATCTCCTCGGCCCTGAGCCGGTTGCAGAGCCCGTCCGACCAGGCCTCGTCCTCGGCCAGGAAGGACCAGTGGTGGAAGCGGTCGGGCTCGTCGTAGCGCCGATGGTCGCTGAGGTCGATCCGGTGATAGGCGCGGCCGCCGCGGGCGAGGAGCTGGTAGAGCCGGGCGAAGACCTGCCCGTGGTCGAGGAAGTGCTCGAGGACCGCCTGCGACGACATCAGGTCGAAGCTCTCCGGCTTGAAGGGCGGGTTGCCGAGATCGCCCACCAGGTAGCGCAGGGGCAGGTCGCGGATTCCCCGGTCCAGGTCGCCCGCGCGCAGCGCCGGCAGGTCGAAGCGGCGGACGTTGCCCAGGAAGCGATCGCGCGCGATGTCGCTCCAGTGCCAGCGGTCGGGCTCGACCAGGCAGTCGACCAGGAGATCGTAGAGGGCCTCGGCGGCGCGGCGCGGTTCGGTGGCCGCGTAGTCCATCGCCGCGCCGAAGGAGAGCCCGTTGAGGTAGAGCGCCACGGTCGTGCCCAGGGGATGCTGCTGCCCGGCCCCCACGTCGAGATAGCGGAGACCGACGATCGAGCCTTGCCGGCTCAACCTCTCGTGGACGCGGCTGGCCACCTCGTGGACCCGAAGCGGTCCGTAGCGCCAGGCCGGATCGGCGCGGAGCCGGCGGCGCAGCTCGCTGTAGACCGGATCGAGCCTTCCCCAGTGATCCGCCGGCAACTCGACCACGGCTGTCTCCCTCGATGACTCGCCGCGATTCTCGAAGCCCGGCATGACGGCGTCAAGGCGCGAGCCCGCACTCCCGGGCAGATCGGAGTCCCGGACCTGGGCCGACCGGCCGCGCGCGGTCCAGCCGGCGAGGCCTCGACGCCGCGCTTCGCCGCCCTGGATCGGTCCGGCGACTCCCTCCCGATCCGGCCTCGTCACCGAGACGAGCGGCCTCGAAGATCAGGCCCTCGCCACCGACCCCAAGACCTGGGCGAATTGATCCGACGAAGTTCCAGGCGATGGGCTGCGCTCCCGGGTTGCGCGTCTCAGTGCTTGTGGCGCCACATCCTCAGCGAATTGAACAGCCACTTGACGTCCTCGAAGCTGCGCGACTCCATCCTCCTCGACCGGCCGGGTACAGGCCGCGACGAGGACCGTGGCGGCCGCCAGCATCGACGCGATCCGTTTCCGTCTCATGTGACCCTCATGCCCTCGTGGCTCAGTTCTCGCCAGGTTTCCGGCCCCCGTTGCGGAAGCTCAGCCGCGGTGGCAGAGCCGGCCGGCGAGGATCGTAGCGCGGACCTCGGCCGAGGGCGAAAGCAGGACCAGATCCGCGCGCGCGCCGGCCTCGAGACGGATCTCCTCGCCGAGCAGCGCGGCGGGCGTGCTCGTGACCAGCGGCAGGAGGGCGTCGATCTCGAGACCGGTGGCCGCGCGCATGATGGCGAGGCCGCGGTCGAGCAGGGTCGCGCTGCCGGCCAGACGGCCATCGGGCAGGCGGACGGCTCGATCGTCGATCAGGACCTCCTGGCCGGCGAGCCGGTGGCGGCCGGGCGCGCAACCGGCCCCGGCCATCGCGTCGCTGACCAGGTAGAGTCGGTCCGGGCCCTTCAGCCGCAGCGCCAACCGGAGCAGCAGGGGATCGACGTGGATGCCGTCGGCGATGATCCCGCAGTGGAGCGCGTCGTCGTCGAGCAAGGCCGCGGCGAGACCGGGCTCCCGGTGGTGGAGGCCGCTCATCGCGTTGAAGAGGTGGGTGCCCGTCTTCAGGCCGGCCCGTCGCGCGGCGGCGAGCTCGGCCGGGCCGGCCATCGAATGGCCCGCGGCGACGACGATGCCGCGGCCGGTCAGCTCGGCGATCAGCTCCGGCGCTCCCGGCAGCTCGGGCGCGAGGGTCACCATCCGCACCAGGGGATGACGCAGGGCCGCGGGCGCGGCGGCCGGCGATCTCAGCCAGGCCTCCTCGTGCGCGCCACGTCGGGCCGGCGCGAGGCAGGGGCCTTCGAGGTGCAGGCCGAGCACCCGGGCGCCGACGAAGTCGGCCGCCGGACCGCGCGCGATCACGTCGATGAGGGCCTGGAGCCTCGATTCGTCGCAGCTGATCGCCGTGGGCAGGAAGGCGCCGACGCCGTGCCGGGGTAGTCGCCTCGCGATGGTCCAGAGGCTCTCGGGCTCCTCGATCAGGTCGTGACCGAAGGCGCCGTTGAGCTGGAGGTCGACGAAGGCCGGGGCGACCAGATCGCCCGCGGCCGCGATCGTCTCGGCGTCGGCCGGCACCCGCAGGTCGGGGCCGATCGCGGCGATCCGGCCGTCTTCGAGCAGGAGGTCGACGACGCGGCCGTCGAGCCGCGCCTCGCGGAGGACGAGGCTCACGTCCCGTCTCCGCCCTCGAGCTTCTCCTGGCGCTCCTGTTCGGCCTCGGCCCGCTTCTGCTCGATCGTCCGCGGGGTGTCGCGGATGTGCAGGTCGCGCTGCGGGAAGGGGATCTCGATGCCGTTGCGGCGGAAGGTGGCGTCGATCGCCGAATTGAGGTCCGACCGGACCCGACGCTGCAGGGTGAGGTCGGGGGTCGCCAGCCAGACCAGGATTCGGAAGCTCAGCTCGCTCTCGCCGAAGGCCATGAAGTCGACCTCCGGCCGCGGCCGTTTGAGGACCCGACCCTCGCGCTCGGCGACCTCGATCAGGACCTTCTTCACCAGGGCGACGTCGGAACCATAGGCGACGCCGACCTCGACCTTGATCCGGGTCTTGGCGTCGCTGTGCGACCAGTTGATCACGTCTTCCTCGATCAGCTTGCGGTTGGGCAGGATGATCGAGACGCCGTCGCGCGTGCGGACGATCGTGGAGCGGATCGAGATCTTGCGCACGTCGCCCTCGACGTCGCCGATGGTGATGATGTCACCGACCTGGACCGGCCGTTCCACGAAGAGGATCAGACCGGAGACGAAGTTGGACAGGATCTGGGTCAGACCGAAACCGATCGCGACACCGGCGGTGGCCAGGAGCCAGTTGAAGTCGGTGAGCTTGACCTGCATGGTGCGCAGGCCGAAGACGATGACCAGCATCATCAGCAGGTAGAAGACCAGGGTGCCGACGGCGTAGCGACCGCCACGGCGGTCGTCGTGCGTCGTGCCGATGCCGACCACGATGAGGTCGCGGATGATGCGCGCGACCACGTAGCCGATCACGAAGATCAGCAGCGCGACGCCCAGGTCGCCCCAGGTGAGGCCGGGCAGGACCTTGCCGTCCTCGACCACCTCCTTGAAGACCTGCGAGCTGCTGAACTTGCTCCAGCGCGCGCCCCAGAGCCCGAAGATCGCCATCACGCCGATGACGCCGCCGATCAGGGTCATGGCGAGCAGCGGCAGGTTGAACATCCGGTGGTAGGCCTCGAGCTGGCGCTGGTGGGCGCGCGTCATCAGCTCCTGCGTCTGCTCGGTGTTCTCGGCGTGCTCGACCTGCGAGATGGTCCGGCTCTGGATGAAGGCGTGGATGAACTGGTAGACGACGTTGAGGGCGACCAGGTAGGCCGAGGCCACCAGGGTTCGCCGGAGGAGGAAGAGGCTGGCGTTCTGGTAGCCGAGGAACTCGAGGACCGCGATCAGGCCGATGAACAGGGCGATCAGCGGCCAGGTGCCGCGGATCAAGCCGCGGAGACCGCGACCGATCGCGTTGCCCTCGCGCGCCGGTACCAGCACGGCGAGGATCCGCCGCCGGAAGGTGAGGCGCCCCGCGACCACGAAGGCCCAGAGCGTGGCGGCGAAGCGGGCCGCCTCGCCGAGGTAGGGTGCGTCGGCGCGTTCGAAGAAGAAGAGCGGCGGGATCGTGACCACGAAGCCGATCACCGCCTGGCGGATGAAGTGCTGGGCCTCGAGCGCGAGGAAGGTGTCGACGTCCTCGGAGGCCTCCGAGATGTAGGCGACCAGGCGGACCAGCGCCAGCCGCAGGGTGCCGATCAGGACCAGGGCACAGGCGGCGCCGGCGAAGGGGTCGGTCGGCACCGGTGCCAGCCAGATCGAGGCCAGGCCGATCATGAAGAGGAGCAGGTGACTGGTCTCGACCACCAGGAAGCCGGTGACCAGGGCCAGCTCGACCAGCGGATCGCGGCCCTTGGCGACGATCCGCTCGATCCGGGCGGCCGGGTTGGAGCGGAGCCGGCGGACGACCGCCAGGATCAGGCCGCAGATCAGCGCCAGGAAGCCGGCCTTGCCGGGAAGGTGGCCGAAGCCCCGGCCGAGGTCCGCGCCGAGATCGCCCAGGCGCGCGCCCAGGCTCGACCCAAGCGCCGCGAGCTCCTTCGCCATGCCCTCGCGCCGCGGCGCCGAGAAGGGCGGGTCGCGGCGGAGCCAGAAGGCCAAGGCCTCGAGCCGGGCCTCGCGATCGACCAGGATGTCGGCGATCCTCTCGTTGCGTTGCAGCGACTCCCGCGCGGCGTCGGCGGTGACGTTCAGGATCGCCTCGCGCGCGTCGAGGTTGTCGCGGATCTTCTTCTCGGCCGTCGCCCACTCGGTGCGCCAGAACTCCAGGCGCTGGCGTAGCGCCAGCATCACCGGGTTGGTGGTGCCGGCGGTGGCGTCCTCGATCTGCTTGACGCCGCGATTCCAGCCGACCCGCAGCCGGTAGTAGTCCTCGGAACGATCGTTGGCCTCGGCGTCGGCCGACACCGGACCGCGCAGGCCACGATCCTCGAGCGACTGCAGGAGCCCGTGGAGCTGCTGGTTCTGGAAGCGCTCGGTGTCGATGCCGCGCTGCAGCCGGGCCACGCGCTCGGTCAGGCGGCCGAGCCGACGCTGGAGCCGAGGCAGCTCCTCGCGGACCAGGCCGAGCTGGAAGTCGAGATGGAGTCCGCGCACCGCGTCGAGCTTCTCGCCCTCGGGGAAGAGCGTGTCGAGCTCCTTCTCCTGGCTCTCGATCCGCTTCAGCTCCTTGGTGAGCGAGTCCTTCTCCTCCTCCCACTCGGTGCGGATCCGCTCCTCCTCGTTCTTGCGCGCCTCGAGATCGAGGGCGAGGGCCTGCAGGCCGAGCAGGGCCTTGCGCGCCTCGGACTGGTTCTCGGCCTCGGCCTCCTGCTTCTTGCGCAGGGCCTCCTCCTCGGCCTTCTTGCGCGCGGCCTCGAGGGCGGCGGCATGGCGCTCGCGGGCGAGCGAGAGCCGCGCGTCGGCGGCCTGCTTCTCCAGGCGCACGAGCTCGAGCTGGGCCTGGGCGCGCTGGGCCGAGGACTCGTCGAGGCGATCGATGTCGGTGTGTCGGTCGCGCTGCAGCTCGGTGCGACGCATCTCGAGCTCGTTGCGCAGCAGGAGGAGGGCGAGTTCGTCCTTGCGCTCCGGCCCGTTCTCGCTCTGGTCGAGCGCGACCAGGAGGCCGGCCCGTTCCTTGCCGAGCTTCTCGATGTTGTTCGCCGTCTCGGCGAAGGTCCGGGCGCGTTCGCCACGTTCGCGCGTGACCCGGGCGACCTCGTTCTCGGCGGTCGTGACCGCCTGCGCCGCGGCCTGCGCCGCGGCGTTGATGTCGCGCAGGACGACGTCGTCGATCGTGCCCGGCACCTCGGGCTTGTCCAGGGCGCGCCGGGCGCCGTCGAGTCGATCCCGGGCCTGGGCCGCCGCTTCCTCGTGGTCGCGCCGCCGCCGCTCGGCCTCGTCGAGGCGGATCATCAGGTCGCGCAGGGCGCCGAGCTTGGCCAGGGTCGACTCGATCTCGGAGGCCAGGGTGGCCTGGGCCTCGTTCGGGTTCTCGGGGACGCGGGCTCGCAGCGCCTCGATCCGCGGCTTGACCTGACTCTCGAGTTCGGCCGCGCTGCGGCGGGCGCCCTCGACCTCGACCTTGATCGGTTCCTGGGCGGCCAGGATGCCGGCGAGGGCGAAGAGGGCGAGGAGGATGCGGATCGGGGCGCGCGCGTCGAGGGGCATGTTCAGCAGGCCTTCGGGGGAAGCATGAGGCCGGATTCTATCCGCAGGAGCGCCCCGAGGTGAAGGACCGCGCTCCCGGAGGACTTCCGGCCCCGGCGCGCATGGTCGATAATCCCGCCATGAAGCGAGGACCGGGGAGCGGGACGTGAATCGAGGACGTGGCGAAACGATGGTCGCGGCGCTCCTGGTCCTGATCGCCACGATCTGGCTGCTCTGGCCGCCCGCCGGGGCGCCGGCGGGGGCGGTGATCTCGGCCAACGGCGTGCTCGACCGCCACTGGCCCTGGCGGGGCCCGCTCGCGAGCGCTCGCGAGAGCCGCTGGACCCTGAACGACCCGGCCCTGCAGATGCGGCCCTGGCGCGACTTCATGCGCGGCGAGTTCGAGGCCGGCCGGCTGCCGTTCTGGAACCACCTGAACGGCTTCGGCGAGCCCTTCCTGGCCAATCCCCAGACGCGCTGTCTCTACCCGCCGCAGTGGCTCTACCTGCTCGGCGCGGACACCAGCTCGGCTCAGTCGATCTTCATCGGCCTCCATGTCCTCATCGGCGCCCTCGGCCTCCTCGGCCTGGCCCGGCGGCTCGGTCTCGGCATGGCCGGTTCGGTCCTCGCCGCGGTCGGCTTCCTCGGCTTCGGCTTCAATCCCTACTGGTTGCTCTGGCCCCACCACGCCGTGCTCGCCTGGCTGCCGCTCCTGCTCCTCCTCGGCGATCGGCTCCGCGCGCGGCCGCGTCCGGGCGGCTTCATCGCCTTCGCCCTCGCCTTCGCGATGTTGCTCCTCGCCGGGCACCCGGAGACCGCCTTCAAGGCGGCGGTGGCGCTGGCGATCTTCCTCGGCGGCCGCGAGCTCGAGCAACGCCTCCGGCCCGCGGGGGTGGCTCGCGGGTCCTGGACGGGCTGGCTGGCGCTGCCGCTTTCGGCTCTCGCCGGTGGCCTGCTCGCGGCGCCGCAGCTCCTGCCCTTCCTGGAGTACCTCGGCGACAGCCAGGCGCTGGCGGCGCGGGCCGCCGGCCCGGCCTTCCCGGCCCATCCGAGCTTCGGCCGCTTCCTCGGCGCGATCGCCGGCTGGGGGGCGCAGATGTTCTCGCCGGACTTCTTCGGCGACGGCGCCGGCCCGGGGCGGTTCTGGTACTCGGAGGGCAATCACAACGAGCTGGCGACCGCCTACGTCGGTGTCCTGGTCCTGGTCCTCGCGCCCTTCGGCCTCCGTCGCGGCGGCGGCTGGTCCTGGGCGCTGATCCTCACCTTCGGTTTCGCGGCCGCCGTGGTCCTGAGGGTGCCCACCTTCTACGACACCGTGCTGCTCCTGCCCGGCTTCGCCCTCGGCGCCAACAACCGCTTCCTCGCCATCGTCGGCCTCGGCCTGGTCCTCCTGGCCGGTTCGGGACTCGATCGGATCCTCGCCGGCGACTTCGATCGGCCGGGTTTCCGGCGCCTGCGCGGCTTGCTGCTCCTGCTCGCCTTCCTCGCCGTCTCGGTCCTGATCTCGCTGCTCGCGCATCCGCCCGAGGGCGAGGCCGCCCGGCAGCTACGCCAGGGCATCGTCCTCCGGGCCGCGGCGTTGCTCGCGGTCGCGCTGATCCTGCTCTTCCTCCTGCTTCGCTGGCCGGCACGCCGCGGTCTGGTGCTGGCCGGGCTCGCCGCCCTCCTGGCGGTCGACCTCGGCCTCCACGGCCGGCGGGCCCTGCCCTGGTGCGCCCGCGACGCGATCTGGCCGCGGTCGCCGGTGATCGAGGTCATGATGGCCGAGGCCCGACCCGAGCTGGGGCGGCTGCTCGCGGTGGAGCAGGCCTTCGGCGGCCCGGACTCGATGGCCGAGACCCGTCAGCGCAACTTCCCGGCCGCGACGAATCTCGCCTACGGGATCGCCAACCTCGACAGCTACAGCGCCCTCCAGCCCCTGGCGGAGAACCGCTTCGACGAGCTGGGTGGCTTCCCGGTGACGGCCAACGGCAAGCTGGCGCTGGCCTGGGCCGCGCCCGGCGGTTTCGACGAGAAGCTCCTCGATCTCGCCGCGGTGCGCTGGCTGCTGGTCCCGGGCGACTGGTCGGCGCAGGCCGGACTCGTCCAAGGGACGGAGTTCAAGTCGGCCGACGGTCGGATCTACCGCCAGCTCCACGCCGGGAAGGACGGACTCCTGCTCGAACGCAGCAGCGCGCTGCCGAGGGCCTTCCTGGTCTTCGCCGCCCGCGCCGGCGATCTCGGGCAGCTCCGGGCCGAGGACTTCGACCCGCGACGCGAGGCCCTGGTCGCCGGCGAGGTTCCGGTCCTCGCTCCGGGCGAGGGCCGGGTTCGCGGCCTGACTCTCCGACCGGACCTGCTCGAGGTCGAGGTGGAGATCGACTCCGGACGGGCGCTCCTCGTGACCAGCGACCTCCACGTCGATGGGGATCGGGTGGAGGTCAACGGCGAGGAGCGTCGCCTGCAACGCTGCGACGGGATCTTTCGCGGCGTCGTGCTCGAGGCCGGCATCAGCCGGGTCCGCTTCCGGAAGGCCGCGGCGCCGCGGAGCTTCGTCCTGGGGCTCGGTCTCGCCGGCGGGGTCCTCGTGTTCTTCGGCCTCTGGGCCGGACGGCGGTTGGCGCTCAGGCGGTGCCGCAGCACTTCTTGAACTTCTTGCCGCTGCCGCAGGGGCAGGGGTCGTTCCGACCCACCTTGGGGTCGGCGCGCCGGACCGGCTCGCCCTTGCGGATCTTGCCGTCGTGGTAGATCCAGTCGCCCTCGTGGCGGACGAAGTGGGCCAGCTCGTGGTGCTCCTGGACTTCGTCCTGGTAGCTGAAGCGGGCGATGAACTCGACCGTTCCCTCCTGGTCCTCGGGACCGCCGCCGCGGGTGGCGAGGATCTGGAGACCCTGCCAGATCGAGTCTCGGGCCCAGGATTCGGTGTCGTCGCGGTCGACCTTCTTGACCGTCGCCGGATGGTGGGTTCCGAGGATGTAGTCCATGTCGGCCAGGGTGAAGGCCGTGTAGCGGGCCCGCATCAGGGCCTCCGCCGTGGCCGGCTTGGCCGCGTGCGCCAGATAGGGACCGCAACAGGACTGAAGGCTGACGCCGCCGCAGGGACAGCTCATCGAGGGCTCCGTGGTGAAGGTCCGGCGGCCGGTCGTCGGGCCGGTGCCGATGGGGAAGAGGCTTGAATGCCTCCCGCGCAGGCGTCACCATGACGCGCTCGCGGGTGTAGCTTAGTGGTAAAGCTCCAGCCTTCCAAGCTGGCTACGTGAGTTCGATTCTCATCACCCGCTCTCGACCCGGCCCTCCGGCCGGGTCGTCTCCTTTCGAAGCCGGTACGGCGCTTGCACCTCGGACCCTGGCCGAGTCGCGCCACCCCGGCGACGACTCCGCCAGCGGCGCCTCCCCGGCCCGGGCCGCGGTGGCTGACCGCGAGGAGACCTGCCATGAAAGCCATCGACCTCGTGCATCGCAAGGCCAGGATCTGCTTCGGAGATAGCTCCCTGGCCGAGGCCGCGACGATGATGCTGCAGAACGACGTCGGCGCCCTGCCGGTCGTGGAATCGATGACCGGGAAGCTCTGCGGCCTGATCACCGACCGCGACATCGCCATGGGGGCGCTGACGCAGGGCCTGCCGCTCGATCGGATCCCCGTCCGCAGCGTCTGCTCTCGCAACGTGCATTTCTGCCGGCCGGAGGAGGACCTCGGCGAGGTCCTGTTGAAGATGCGCATGTACGCCTTGCGGCGTCTGCCGGTCCTCGGTCCCGACGAGCACGTTCTCGGCGTGGTGACCCTCGACGACATCGCCTCGGCCGCCCTCGCGGTCGAGGGTCCGACCCGCCTGGCCCTCGATCATGAACTCGCCGAGACCTATGGGGCCGTGACCCGGCCGCACGTCCGGAGCTGAAGCCCTCGAGCGGCCGGCCGCCGATGAGAAGACCTGGCCAGCCAGCGGCTGGCGCTCCGAGCGGTCGGCGTTCCGGAGCGTCTGCCGCCGAGCCGGCCTGGTTGCCGATCGCGCCTCGAAGCGCCGGCTGCCGAGCCGACATCGGTACGGATCGTCGATGAGAAGACCTGGCCAGCCAGCGGCTGGCGCTCCGAGCGGTCGGCGTTCCGCGTCTGCCGCCGAGCGTCTGCCGCCGCCTCGAAGCGCCGGCTGCCGAGCCGGCAGGTCGGCCGCCACCGGGAACTCCGGACCTTGCAGCCGGGCCATCTGGCGAGCGAAGCGGGCTAATTGCTGGTTCGGGGCCCGCGGGGGGACTTATGCTGGGCCTCGATGCCGAGCCACCCCCGGATCGTTCCCTACCTCCTGGCGGGAGTCCTGTCGCTCCTGTTTGCGCTCTCCCTCCAGGGTCAAGGGACCGGCGTGGTCTTCCGCCAGCTCCTGGGGCCGAGCGAATCCGGCTACGTGCTGCGCGCCGGCATCACCGTCGATTCCAGCGGCTTCACCTGGCTTGCCGGGATCAATCGGATCATCCGTCACGATGGCCGCAACGCCCGCGACTTCCCGCTGCCGGCGAAGGACGTCGATCCGCGCCGGTCCTGCTATGTCTTCGGGCTCGTGGCCGGACCCGACGGCACGATCTGGGGCAGCAGCCGGACCGGCGTCGTGCGGCTCCGGCCAGGCGACCGAAACCTCCGCTTCGTGTTCCCGCGCGGCGAGGACCGACCGAGTCCCGGAAGCGAACTCGGCGGGCCGGTCATGGACCTCGCTCTCGATGCCCAGGGCCGTGCCTGGTTCGTCAGCGGGGCCAGTCTGTTCCGCTGCGCTCCCGAGGCCACCGAGCCGGAGCCGATTCCCTGGCCGCAGGCCGACCTGAGCGATCGGGAGCGGCGGATGCCGGTGGCCGTCGAAGCCGGCCGCGACGACACGATCTGGATCTGCTTCCGCTCCGGGGCGGTGATCCGTCTCGAGGTCGAGACCCTGGCCGCTCGCGTCCTCCGCCCGGGGAGTTTCGCCTCGGCGCCGGCGTCGCTCGGACCGATCACCGCCTTCAGGACCACCGGCGTCGATCAGGCCCTGATGGCGACCGGCTCGGGTCTGTTCGAGGTCGATTTCGGCCGCGGGAGCTGGCAGGAGCTGCGAGCCGAGGAGCCGGAGATCGCCTTCGTCGATCAGGCGCGGGCGCGTGATCTGGTCATCGGGGTGGATGGCCAGCTCTGGGTGGGCACCTACGGCGAGGGCATCGTCCGCCTCGATCGTCGCAGCGGCCGCGCGAGTCGCTACCGTCATGATCCGACCCGCCCCGGCAGCCTGCCCTCCGACCGCATCCGTTCCCTCTGCCTCGACGGCAGCGGCGCGCTCTGGGTGGGCACGGCTCGGGGCTATGCCCTGCTCGAATCCACCGAGCCCTTCGCGCTCCAGCCCTACTCGGTCGCCCTGAGCGACGCCGCCCTGCTCAGCCGACCGGCGATCATCGTCGATGCCGAGGAACGACTCTGGGTGGCGCGCCACGACTGCGCGCTCGAGATCGTCGACCTGGATTCCGGTCAGGGGAGGGTGATCGAGGAGGCCAAGTCATGTTTCGAGTCACTGCCTTCGGTGATCTCGATCGCCGCCGACGACGATGGTGGCGTCTGGGTCGGCGTCCGCGAGCAGGGCCTGCTCCAGCTCGACGAGCAGGCCCGCATGCGTCGACAGCTCCTGAGCAGCGGCTCGGGACCGCGTTCGGACAACGTCATGGGCATCTGCCTCGACGAGGACGGCCGGCTGATCATGACCCATGACCTCGGCTTCGACCGCTACGATCCGACGAGCGGCCGGATCGAGGCCCTGACCGGTTTCGAACCCCGGGGCCCGGATTGCATGACCCAGCGCTACTTCGCCAGCGACCGGCGGGGCGGCATCTGGGCCAGCTCGTTCAACGACCAGCTCCTCGAGATCCCTCGGGGACAGGGCCGGGTCGTCGTCCACGCGCTCCGGCGGCCGCATGCCGACGACCCCTTGCCGGCCCAGGTGCGTGGCCTGGCCGTCGGCCCGGCGGGCGGCGTCTTCATCGCCGCGCTCAACGGCCTCTTCCGCTGCGACGTCGGCACCGGGCTGACCACCCTGGTGCCCGCCACCCGCCAGGAGTCGGTCTCCGGAGCCCTGGGCATCGTCGTCGATCAGGGCGGCGACCTCTGGGTGCCGACGCCCTGGAACGGGCTTCTGCGCTACGATCCTCACGAGGCGCGCCTGCGCAGCCATCGCCCGGACGCGGTCTTCGGGGCCCTCGAGTTCCTGCCCGGCATCTGCGGCCGCGCTCGCGACGGGCGCATCTTCTTCGGCACCGAACGCGGCGTCCTGCATTTCCGGCCCGAGGAGATTCCGGCGCCGCCGGCCCCGGCCCAGCCGCAGTTCACCTCGGTCAAGGTCATGGGCGTCGAGCTCCTTTCGCGTGGCGCCAAGGGTCCGATTCGCGTCGCGGACAACGACCAGGTCGTGAGCGTCGCCTTCGTGTCACCGCGGGCCGGTCCGGGCGACGTGCTCAGCTACCGTTACCGCCTGGTCGGCAGCCAGGACCACTGGATCGCGCTCGGCGATCACCAGGGCATCGACTTCGCCCACCTGCCGCTGGGGCGCCTCCTGCTCGAGGTGGTCGCGGTCTCGAACGCCAGCGGCCAGGTCTCGCCGCCCTCCCGGCTCGAGCTCAGGGTCGAGCTTCCCTTCTGGCGCCAGCCGCTCGTGCGCGCCCTCGCGGTCGCGGCCGTCCTCTGCGCGGTCATCCTGCTCATCTACCTCCGGCTGAAGCGCGTCGGCCGGCAGGCCCAGGCCTTGCGCCGCGAGATCGAGCGGCGGGAGCGTTCCGAGTCGGAGCGTCGGGTCCTGGAGGAGCAGCTGATGCACGTCATGAAGCTCGAGGCCGTGGGCTCCCTGGCCGGCGGCGTGGCGCACGACTTCAACAACATCCTCACCGCCGTGCTCGGTCACGTCGACCTCATGCGCGGGGCCCTGAGGGAGGGCGTGGAGCGCCCCAAGCTGCTCGACGATCTCGACCTGATCGAACAGGCGGGGCAGCGGGCGGTCCGTCTGACCCAGCGCCTGCTCGCCTTCAGCCGCCGTGATCGCATCGATCCCAGACCCTGCGATCCCGGGGTCATCCTGGACGAGATGTGCCCCATGCTCGAGCGGCTCCTGCGCGCGGACGTCGAGCTCGTGGTCCGTCGTGACCAGGCGCTCGGGATGATCCACGCCGACCCGGTGCAGGTCGAGCAGATCATCCTCAACCTCGTCGTCAACGCGGTCGACGCCATGCCGGGCGGCGGGCGGCTGGAGATCCTGATGGATCGCTACCGGCTCGGTGCTCGGGCCGGCCGCCGTGGCCGACCGGCCCTGCTCCGGCTGCGTGTTCGCGACGACGGCGTCGGCATGGACGAGAACCTCCAGGCGCGCATCTTCGAGCCCTACTTCACCACCAAGCCGGTGGGAGAGGGCACCGGCCTCGGCCTGGCGACGGTGCACGGCATCGTCCAGCAGCTGCAAGGGCTGATCGGGGTCACCAGCGTGCCCGGACGCGGGACGACCTTCGAGATCCTCATCCCCTTTCTCGGGTCGGCCGAACTGCCCACGCTCACGCCCGAGTCCGGTCCCGGCGACCATCCCCTGGTCCTGGTCTGCGAGTCGGCCAGCCAGCTCCGCGCCCTGATCTGCCGGCTCCTGGAACTCTCCGGCTTCCGCAGCGTCGAGGCCATCTCCCTGGCGCAGGCCGAGGAGGTCCTCGACCAGCTCGGGGAGGCTCCGGAGGTGGTCGTGCTCGACCTCGATCGCGCCGCTCCGGGCGATCGCCCCGGGCTCGCCAGCTTCATGGCGCGCCACCCCGAGGCCCGCGTCCTGGTCCTGCGGGCCGGCGCGGGGCACGACCCGGGCGACGAGGACCTGGAGCGCCTCGATGTCCTGGTCAAGCCCTTCGATCTCCAGGCCCTGGTGGCGGCGATCGAACGCTTGCTCTGAGCTGGCGCCGGAGGACGAGGGCCGGATCCTCAGCGCCGGGGATGGCGATAGGAGAACAGCGCGTAGCCGTCGGCGTCGCGCAGGCGATCGACGGCCTCGATCTGGGCGCCCAGGCCGGCGGGCTCGTTCAGGTAGCCACCGAGTCCGATCACCAACCGGGCTCGACCGCGGTCCAGGCTGGCGAGGACCGCGAGCCAGTCGCGGAAGGCGGCGGCCTGACCGGGTTCGTCCTGGCGGCGGTAGTGCATCGGGTAGACCAGGTCGAGAAGTCCCTTCCGGCACCAGGCCGGCCAGTCCTGGAAGGCACTGCGGCAGCCGGCGCTGCTGCTGAAGTCGCCGGCCGGAGCATCGCCCCAGACGACCACCGCGGCGCCGAGCTCGCAGGCCGGCGAGGCCAGCCGCAGGGCCGCGCGGATCTCGGCCACCGTGAGTTCGACCTGGTGGGTCCTCCAGGCGATGAAGTCGGGGTCGCCGACCGCCGGGAAGTCGACCCGGCCGCGGTCGCGCCGGAAACGTTCGAGGCTCGCCTTGCCGTAGCCCCAGTCGCGATCGGGGTAGCGGATGTAGTCGAGGTGGATCGCGTCGACCCGGTAGCGCCGCGCCAGATCGGCGGCCACCCGCGCCAGATGCGCGCGAACCTCGGGCAGGGCCGGGTCGAGATAGCTCGCGGCCTCCGGCCCCGAGGACCGGCTCTTCCCTTCCCGATCGATCAACAGCCAGTCGGGATGAGCCTGCAGGAGGTGCGTCGGCTCCGAGGCCGCCGGACTGGCGTCGCTCTGCCAGAGGCGGTTGGCGACGAGCCAGGCCTCGAGGCGCAGACCGTGCCGGTCGCGGGCTTCGCGCACCAGATAGTCCAGCGGGTCGAAGTCGTCGCTCGTCGCCAGACCGGCGATGCGGCCGCGCGGTTCGATCGCGCTCGGGTAGAAGGCGTCGCCGGTCCGGCGCATCTGGACGATGATCGTGTTGAGGCCGCGTTCGAGGCACCAGTCGATCAGGCGATCGCAGCTCGCCTCGCTCTCGAAGCCGCTGCCCCAGGCATCGACCCAGACGGCGCGCGTGGTCGCGTGCCGGATGCCCACCGGTCGCGGCTCCGCGGCCGGCCGGGCCGGCGTCTCGGGCCGGGGCCTGGGCGGTCTTGCCGACCGTTGCCGGTCGGTCGCGTGGTCGCCCCCGGCGCAGGCGGTCAGGCCGAGTGCCAGGATCAGCAAGCAGAGCGCGGCAGGTTTCATGTTCTCTCCCGATTGACCATGACCATGCTGGCTCCATACTTGGCAACCGTCAACGCGCTGCGCCCCGAGGCCGCGCCCATCACCATCCGGGAGGAAGGACCATCACGCTTCGGACCCTGGCCTGCTTCGTGCTCATGGCCCTCGCCGTCTGCTCGCTGGGCGACCTGGTGGCCTTCTGTCGCCGCGGCGGCGACCGGATCGCCGCCCGCTACCAGCTCGATCACGGCGAAGGCCTGCTCCTCGGCCTCTGCGCCGAGCGGGCCGCGGGGCGCTCGATCTATCCCGATCTGGGCATCGGCCCCGAGCTGATCGACAACTATCCTCCGCTCTATCTCTGGCTGATGGCGGCCGGAGATGGCCGTGACCCGCTCGCCAACCTCCATCGTGGCCGCTGGCTGTCCTTCCTCGCGGCCCTGCTCGCCGCGGCGATGATCGCCACCATGGCCGGCCTGGCCTCGCCCGGCTCCCTGCCGCTCAGGGTCTTCGCCGGCGGGGCCGCGGCCTCCTTCTTCCTCGCCCTCGAGCCGGTCCTCAACTGGTCGAGCCTCGCGCGGGTCGACATGTTCGCCCTGGCGGCGACCCTGACCGGGGTCATGGCCCTGCGCCTGAAGGGACGGACCGGGCGAGCGCTCGGCCTCGCGTTCTTCCTGGTCGCGCTCTGGACCAAGCAGTCGATGATCGCCGCGCCCCTGGCCCTGATCGTCGTGATCGGGTCCCGTCGGCCGCGCGAGGCCTTCCTCCTCGGGCTCTTGGCGATCCTCCTCGGCCTCGGCGGCGTCTACCTGATGCAGCGGGCCACCGACGGGCGCTTCCTCTTCCACGTGGTCACGGCGAACCGTACCGCCTTCTCCTTCGCCCTGCTCGGTCACCATCTGCTGCAATTCCTCGCCATCGCCTGGCCGCTGATCCCGCCCGCCCTGCTCGGTCTCTGCTGCGCGCGCGAGCAGGATGCCCGACGCCGCTTCTTCAAGGTCTGGTGCTGCTTCGCCGCCTTCGGTCTCGTGGCCCTCGGCAAGACCGGTTCGGCCACCAACTACATGCTCGAGATGCTGGCCATCCTCGCCGTTCTCGCCGGGACCGGATTCGGCGCCCTCGCGACCTGGGCGGTCGAGCGGCCCCGGAAGGCCGCCCTGGCCCTGCCCTTCCTGATCCTGCCGGTCTTGATCTGGCCGCCCGACCTCGATCGCGGTCGCTTCCGGGCCGCCCTGCCGTATCGTCAACCGGAACTCGAGGCCGGCATGGAGACGGTCTGGCGCGAGCTGGGGCGTCTCGACGGGGACATCCTGTCCTGGGACATGAGCCTGCCGGTGTTGGCCGGCAAGCGGCTGGTCTACCACCCCTTCCTGATGCCGGATCTCGTCCGCCGCGGCCTGTTCTCGGACGAATCCCTGCTCCAGCGGATCGAGGCCGGCGACTTCGCGCTCGTGGTCACGAGCTTCGACCTCGACGACGCCGAGCGCTTCCGCGCCGAGACCAGGCAGGAGGCGCCCTTCTTCACCGAACGGGTCCTCAACGCGGTGAAGCATCGATATCGACTGGATCGCATCCTGCCCCTGCCCGCGCATCTCGGCGGTGCCTGGGTCTGCTACCGGCCGAGGTAGTCCCAGGCCGGTCCCGAGGGCGCGACCATCGTCTCGCCGGGGTCGAGCGGCAGCCGACGCAGCCAGCTGGCGCGGCGCTCGGGAACGCTCCAGACCACGACCGAGTGGAAGGGCGGTTCTTCGGCGCGGATCTGGCTGGCGGTGGCCTGGCGCGCCCGGAAGTCGTCGCGGGCGTCCTGGCGCGCGATGCCGACGATGCTGCGGTCGTAGACCAGGCCGAGGATGGCCTCGATCTCGTGCGGCAGGCCGGTGACCAGGGGATCGATCGCCCGCCGGTCGGCCGGCCGGGAGCCGGGTGGCGGCCAGCCCTCGAGCGGTCGATCGATCACCACCAGGCTGTGGGGCGGCAGGGGGCCGAGGGCCGTGATCATCTCGTGCAGCATCCGGCGCTGCCAGCGGGCCGCCTCGCGGTAGTCGTCTCGGGCCTCGAGGCGACCGCCGGTGGCCTGGGCCAGCAGCAACGCGGTCGCGATCAGGGCCGCGCCCCGCGCGGCCCGACCACCGCCGAGGCTCGAGCCGACGAGTCCCGGCAGGCAGGCGAGGACCAGGGCCGCGCCCGGCAGCGCGCCGATCAGGTGCCGTGAGGCGATGCCCGGCTCCGGCGTCGGCCTGGCCGCGAAGGAGAGCGCCGCGCCGGCCAGGGTCGCCAGGAGGCCGAAGCCGAGGGCGCGCAGCAGGGGGCGGCGATCGGTCTCGAGCGCCAGCCGTCGCGACCCGAAGAGGAGGGCCAGGGCGAAGGCCGCGGCGAGGCCGAGGAGGACCGGGGCGGTGGGCCGGCCGCGCAGGAGGCCCGGCCCGAAGCTCGCCGGCCAGACCGAGAGCAGACCCCGGCCGAGCGCGCCGAGTCCGCCGCCGGCATCGCTTCCGAGCCGCAGCTCCGGGGCCGCCACCGAGAAGACGGCAAGTCGCCAGCCGAGGTAGAGCGCGAGGACGGTCATGAAGACGCGGAGCCCCCGGCGGAGGCTCGCCCGGCTGCCGCCATCGGCGACCCAGGGGGCGAGGGCGAAGGCGAAGGGCGCGAGCTCGTAGCTGCCGAAGCTCGCGAGCAGGAGCAGGCCCGCGACGCGATCACGGCCGCGGGCGAAGGCCAGGAGCGCGAGCAGGACGTAGAGCAGGGCGAGCTTGGCCATCATCGTCGCCAGCCAGACGTGGGTCGTGTCGCCCGGGTGGAGGAGGAGGAGGGCCCCGGCCAGAAGACCGGTCAGGGCGCCGAGACGGCGCCCGACCAGGCTGGCGAAGACCTGGGCGCCGAGGGCGAGAATCAGGGCCTGGAGCAGGAAGGGGCCACGTGGCCCCAGGGCCCGTTCGGCCGCGAGCTGGAGGCCGTACTCGATCGCGCGCAGCGGCCGCGCCTCCCAGCTCATCAGCGCCATCTCGCGGATGACGGTGATCGCCGGTCGCGCCCGGCCCCAGACCAGATCGGCGTGGATCGCCCAGTCGTCGTTCAGGATCGGTGGAACCGGGTCGCGGAAGAGGAACAGGAAGTCGACCACCAGCACGAGGCCGAGGAAGAGGAGGGTCCCGCCGAGCCGATACGCGCCGGACCTGACCCCGGTGGCGGTCATCCTCAGAGATCGATCCGGCGGTCGAAGACGAGGGTCGTGTCCACCTTGGCGTCGAGCGAGTCGACCAGGACATCGAGCCGCGGTTTCGGCCGGCCGCGATAGACCTCCTGCCCGTCGAGGATCACCACCACGTCCTGGGCGACGTCGATCATCTTCGGGTTGAGCATGATCGAGATCCCCTTCTCCTTGTTCCGGGTCCGACCCTCGAAGCGCAGCTTGAAGGTGTTGCCCTCCTGCTCGGCGCGGATGACCTGTTGTTCGAAGGGGTTGCTGCAGCGCAGCCAGTAGAAGTGGGTCTTCTGGTAGCGCGTCACCTTGTCGGCGTCGTCGCGGCGCGGGAAGGGCCAGGCGCAGTACTCCCAGACCAGCTTCTTCGGGAAGGCCTTGCGGGTCTGCTGTTCGAGGAAGGCGATGCCGGCCTGGGGCTCACCCGGGGGGAAGGAGTGGGCGAGTCCCTCGTAGGTCTTGAAGTGGACCTCCTGGTAGCCCTCCGGGTCGTCGCGGCGCAGCTCCTCGAGCAGGTCGGCGACGTAGAGGTAGGTGCCCGGCATGCAGTTGCGGTCGCTCAGGCCGATGTAGTACCACATCGCCAGGTTGCGCACGTTGGGCACGAAACCGTGCTGCAGCTTGACGATGTCCTCCTTGCGCGGGAGCTGGCTCTTCGGTTCCGCCATCAGGACGCCGGCGCAGGGTGAGGAACCGGCCAAGAGGTCGGGATGGCGCCCGGCCATGAACCAGCTGCCGGTGCCGCCCATCGAGAAGCCCATCGTGTAGACCCGATCGGGATCGATGCCGAACTGGCACTTGGCGATCTCGATCATGCTGAGCAGGAAGCGCTCGCCGTGGACCGTGTTCCAGGTGTCGTGGACCAGGCGGATGCCCTGCGGGTAGAAGCCGATGCAGTTCTTCGCGCTCCACTTCCCGGCCGCCTCGTCGGCGCTCCCGGCGCCCTCGCCGCCGCCATGGAGGCCGAGGACCAAGCCCTTCTTCCGGCCGCTGCCCTTCATGTAGAACCAGGCGTCGCCGTAGGGGGTCTCGATGATGCCCTTGCCGCCCTGCTTCTTGGCGAGGCTCGGCCCGGAGCGTGCCGCGAGCTTCCAGAACTGGTCGAGGACCGTCTCCAGACTGCCTTCGGGCAGTTCGCCCCAGGCGCCCAACTTGGCCATGTAGGCCTCCCAGGCCGCCTGGTCGCGATCGACGAAGTAGCTCGGCGGGCGCAGCTTCCAGAACTCCCGGGCCAGATCGCCGAGCTCCTTGAGCGCGGCCCGGTCGAGCGCGCGCGGACCATCCTGGGCCGGCAGATCGGGTCCGACCACCACGAGGAACACCAGGACGAAGAGGGCGCGAACAGAGGGCATCTCGAATCTCCGGGGCGCGATTCTACCACCGCGCGCCGGCGGCGATTCCGGTCGGGAAACGAATCCGGGGCCGGATCGTGGTCGTGGGCAGGTGGTGGCCGGCGGCTGGCCAGCGGCCTCGCCATCGGTTAAGTCAGGAGGGAGGAGCGGACCGGGGAGATCCTGCCATGGCCCTGCAACTGGTCTCCGTGAACCACAGTTACGGTGGGCGTCCCGCGCTCGAGGACGTCGACCTCGTGGTCGAACGGGGAGACTGCTACGGCTTCATCGGCCACAACGGCGCCGGCAAGAGCACGGCGATGCGCGTGGCCCTCGGTCTGATCAGGCCGCGCTCGGGACGGGTGCTCGTGGACGGCTTCGATGCCGCGCGGAGTCCGCTTGAGGTCCGCGCCCGCATGGGCGGGCTGATCGAGACCCCCGGCTTCTTCGACCACCTCGACGGCAGCCGCAACCTCTACCAGCTCGCCCGGCTCCAGGGCCTCGATCGTGGCCAGGCGATCCGGGAATCCCACGAGCTGCTCGACCTGGTCGGCCTGCACGACGTGGAGCGGCTGCCGGTGCGCGCCTACTCGCAGGGCATGCGTCAGCGCCTGGGTATCGCCCAGGCCCTGATCGGCCGCCCCGACTACATCCTGCTCGACGAGCCGGGCAACGGTCTCGATCCCGAAGGTCTCGCCGACATGCGTCGGCTCTTCCGCCGCCTGACCCGCGAGGAGGGCGTCACCGTCCTGGTGTCGAGCCACCAGCTCCACGAGATCGCCGAGGTCTGCAATCGGATCGGCGTGCTCAAGAAGGGCCGCATGCTCCTGGAGGCCGATGCCAGGAGCCTGCTCCGCAGCGGCGGCCAGCTCCTCCTCGAGACCAGCGATCATGAGGGGGCGACCCGGGCCCTGAGGGACCTGGGCTGCGGCCTGAGCGTCGACGGCGAGAACCTGGTCATCGACCCGATGGGGCGGGCGCCGGATGAGCTCAGCCGCGCGCTGGTGACGGCGGGCGTTCCGCTCCTGGCGATCGGCCCGCGCCCGGCCGCGCTCGAGGAGATCTACCTGGCGATCGAGCAGGGCGACCCGCGAGCGCCCTCGGCCGTCTTCGAGGAGGAGCCCGGACCGGCGATCGCTCCCCGCCACGGGCTGTGGCGATCGTTGCGCTGGGAATTCCAGCGGCTGCTGTCGCGGCCCTTCATCTTCATCCTCCTGGTCCTGCCCATGGTCTTTGCCTGGTACGGGATCCACGACCGCCATCAGATCGCCCAGGAGAGCGCCGCGGAGGTGGCCGCGGGCGACCTGGTCACGGCCAGCAGCGTGACCGCCTTCGAGGGCGTCACCTTCGGCCTGACCAACGCGCTCCTGGTCGCTGCCTACGTCCTCTGCGGCCTGGCCAGCCAGTCGCTCGCCGCCGAACTCGATCGCGGCACCCTGCGCAACGCCTTCCTGCGCCCGGTTCGCCGGGGCACCTTCGTGCTCGGCAAGTTCCTCACCTTCATGATCGTGTCCCTCCTGATCTACGGTTGGCTCATCGCCGGGGTGATCGCCATGGCGGCCTGGTACTTCGACTTCGAGGCGCCCTACGAGATCCTGCCCAACGGCGAGAAGTTCTTCCTGCCCGAGCTGAGTCGCGACCTCTTGTTCGGCGCCCTGCGCGATCTCGTCCTCGCCGGCATGCTGCCCTTCACCTGCTTCAGCGCCCTCGGTTTCGTGGCCGGCGCGATCGCGCGCAGCGGCGCCGCCGCCCTGACCATTTCCCTCGGCGGCATCCTCGCCTTCGATCTCGGTCGCGCCGTCTCGCGCGAATTCGATCTGGACAGCTTCATGCCTCCGGCCCACATGCCCTCGAAGCTGGGCGACACCAGCTTTCTGCGCCACTACGAGGACGTCGTCACCGGCGTCTCGAACCAGTTCGAGACCTTCAGTCAGGTCCACCTCCTGCCCTGGTTCGTCGGTTCGCTCCTGATCGCCCTCGTCGTCGTCTCGCGGAGGAACCTCAGATGATCCGCCCCGGTCTCGTCCTCGCCCTGGCGCTGCTCCTGCCGGCGCTCGGTTGCTCCAGCTTCTCCGGCCGCAACCTCAACGACCGGCCACCGGCGCTGGTCGACATGGAGGAGCCGCTCGAATTCCGTGGCGAGCCCGACGACGAGCCCGCGCGGCAGGAGCTGCCGCGCCGAGCCTTCAGCGGCATCGTGCCCGGCGAGACGGGTGAGTCGATGGAGGACCTCTTCGACGGCGAGCCGGGCCTCCTGGTCGCGGCCATCGTCGAGAACTCCCCGGCCGCCTTCGCCGATCTCGAGCCCGGCGATCTCCTGCTCGAGGCCCGGGTCGCCGGCGCCGAGCCGATCGAGCTGCGCTGGCCGAGCGAGTGGTACGCGATCGAGGAGGCCCGGGCTCCGGGAACCGAGATCGAGCTGCTCTACGACCGGGCCGGCCGCGAGCGCCGCGGCGTCCTGGTGCTCGCCCAACGCCACCGCGCGCCGGAGCGCCTGGCCGGCGATCGTTTCCGCGAGGAAGACAAGGTGGGTGTCGTGCTGCGCAGCGCCACCGAGGTCGAGGCCGCGACGGCCGGCCTGCCGGCTGGCGCCGGAGCGGTCGTCGTCGGTCTCTCCCGGCGTAGCCCCTGGCGGGCGGCGGGCCTGCTCTTCGGCGACCTGATCCGGACGGTCGCCGGCGAGCCGGTGCTACATCCGCAGGTCGTCCTCGACGCGATCCGGGCCGGGGACGAGGGCCTCGAGCTCGCGATCCAGCGTGGCGGCGAGGTCCTCGAGATCGAGGCGCCGCTGTCCCGGCGGGATTCGGAGCTGAGCGATTTCGACATTCCGCTCCTCCTGTCGTACGAGAGCGAGGGCGAGCGCAGCGACTTCGAGCTGCTCTACGGCCTGATCGGCTACGAGGAGACCGCCGCCGAATGGCAGTTCACGCTGCTGTGGCTGATCCACTTCGGGGGCGGCGACACCGAGGAACTCGAGAAGGTGGACAACTGATGCAACGCCCGCTGATCGGTGGCCCGCTCGCCGTCCTGGTCCTGGCGACCAGCCTCGCCGCGCAGAAGCCGCCGGCCTTCGTCGGCGCCGTGCAGATGCCCGAGGGCTGGAAACCCTGCGCCACGGAGACGGCGGACGTCGACGGCGACGGCCGTCTCGATCTGGTGATCGCGAGCCTCAGGCGCGCGAACGAGACCGAACGACGCCTGGGCATCCATCTGCGTCGCGACCAGGGTTTCTCGCCGACCGCCGACTTCGAGGTCGAACTCCAGCCCGACGTCACCGCCTTCGCCCTCGGCGACTTCTCTGGCGACCCGGGTCTCGAGGTCGCCCTCTTCGGGGGCAACCTGGTCGCCATCTGGCGGCCGCGCGAGAAGGGCGCCGCGCGCTTTCGCGACCGCTTCCCGGCCCGTTTCTTGTACCAGGTGCCCCGCAACGGCGTGGTCGTGGTCGGCAACGATTGGGTCGAGGATCTCGATGGCGACGGCCTCGTGGATCTGCTCCTGCCCGAACCGGGAGGCTTCCGCTGTGCGCTGCAGCGTCGCGACCAGGAGGGCCTGACCCAATGGCAGGCGGAGCGCCACTTCAGCCTGCCGGCGCAACGGCTGCCCCGCAGCGATGCCGAACGCGAGCATCTCGCCCGGGAACGCAAGTCGGCGCGGCTGCTCGACCGCGTCCCGGAGTTCGAGGAAGCCCGTAGCGGCCAGGCGGCGCGCGCGCCGCTGGTCGAGATCCTCGACGAGACGGCGCGGCCCTGGATCGTCGATTTCGACGGTGACGGCAAGCTCGACGTCGTCGCCCGCGGTGCCTTCGAGGTCTTCGTCTGGTCGGACGTCGCCCGGCGGGCGGGCGGCGATCCAGATCTTCGCTTCGAGGCCCCCGTCGTCGCCGATCGCTCGCGGGCGACCGACATCGCCTACGGCAGCCACTTTCGTCGCCTCGACGGCGATCGTCTCTGCGACGCCGTGGTCTTCGCCAGCGACCACCGCGCCGACGAGCCACGAACCCAGGTGCTGATCTACCACCAGGACGCGCAACGAAACGGCGCCGCATCGCCGCTCTTCGGCGACAAGGGGCTGCCGGCGCAGCTCCTGGTGCTGGCGGGGTTCACCGGCGGCGCGCACTTCAAGGACGTCGATGGTGACGGCCAGGTCGATCTGGCCCTCGGTGTCCTCCGGCCCGACGTGATCGACGGCCTGCGCGGGCAGCTGAAGGACGTCGCGGACGTTGATCTCTACCTGTTCCGCAACGAGGGCGACTCCTTCTCCCGCAATCCCGACCTGAAGCGCAGCATCGAGATCGAGGTCAAGGGACTCTCTTCGCTCACGCATGGCCTGCAGGCCCGCTTCACCGACGACTACAGCGGCGACGGCACCGCCGAGCTGGTCGTCCGCGATCGCGAGGAGCGGCTCCGGGTCTACTGGACCCGGAAGGACCGGCGGACCGGCGCGCTGTCGATCTTCGATCAGCCGCTCTGGGAGTTCGCCATCGACGAGGATGCCGATCTCATGACCTTCTCGGCGACCAAGACCGAGGGCGCCGGGATCGTCGTGATCGAACCCGGGCAGGTGCTGATGCTGAGGTTCAAGGAATGACGGCACGCCTCCTCCTCGTCATCACCCTCCTGGCCCTGGGCGCCGCGGCTCAGGAGGAATCCGCGACCGCGATCCGGCGGGTCCAGAGCGTCGCGCCCGATCTGGAACTCGGCGCCTTCAGCTTCCACGGCCGGGGCGCCGATCGCGAGCTGATCGTGATCGGGCGCGAGGGTGCCGTCCGGCAGTATCGGGCCAATGCCGAGGGCCTGCTCGGCGAGCCCGTCGGCGAGCTGGTCCTGGCCGACGCCGATCGCTCGCTGGTGGCGGTCGTCGACCGGCCGGACGGGAAGAGCTCGCTCTATCACCTGTCGCCACGTGGGCTCGTCCGACACGACCGCGATCCGCAGGGTCGCTTCCTGGTCGAGGGCGAGCGCGTCGCCTCGCGCGCCCGCTTCCGCCTGCGCCTGGGCGCGCCCCGCTTCGCCCGCATCATCCAGGACGTCAACGGCGACGGCCACCAGGATCTGGTCATTCCCGGCACCCAGGCCTCGGAGCTGTGGCTCGACCGCCGCGACCCCGAGACCGGCGTCTGGGCGCTCGAGCGCTGCGCCGAGGTACGGGTGAAGGTGGACGTCCGGCGCAGCAGCGGCAATGTGCCGGTGGGCGATACGCTCGAGGAGATCATCGTCATCCCCGATCTCGACCTGCGCGACGTCAACGGCGACGGCCGCGACGACATCGTGATCGTGCGTGGTGGCCAGACGCGCTTCCATCGCCAGCGTGAAGACGGGAGCTTTCCGCCCGATCCCGACGTCGTGCTCGACCTGGACAAGTTCCGCGACACGACCCCCAAGGCCTCGGTGCGCCCGGGTCGGACCCTGGCCGGGACCGAGAGCGCGCGCCAGCTCATTCGTGACCTCGACGGCGACGGCATGCCCGACTACGTGGTGGCGCATCGACGCAAGGTCTGGGTCTTCCATGGCGACCGGGACGGTCCGCAGTTCACCCGGCCGAGCTCGATCCTCCGGACCGCGGACGACATTACCGGCATCTGGCTCGCCGACATCGACGACGACGGTCACGTCGACCTCCTCGTGTTGCGGGTCGAGGTGCCCAGCATCGGCGCCCTGATCGGCGGTCTCTTCGGGTCGATCGAGGTCGACATGCGCGTCCTCGGTTACCGCAGCCTCGACGGGCGCGAGTTCGATCGCAAACCGACCTGGAACAACTCGCTGTCCTTCTCGCTGCCCAGCCTGGGCGAGATCCTCAAGGACCCGGAGGCCATCATCGCCCGCTTCGATCGGGCGCTCGACAGCTTTCGCAAGTCGTACCGGGCCGACGTCGACGCCGACGGGCAGGAGGACCTGATCCTGCTCGACGAGGAGGTGACCCGCGCCGAGATCTATCGCGGGCGTCGGGAGCTGTCGCTCGCCGGCAACCTCGATCGCGTGGTGCGGGAGGTCTTCTTCGAGGAGAAGGACTCGCGCTGGGATCTGGATCGCCTGCTCGAGTGGCTGGAGGGGCTCGGCGACGCCCGGGTCAGGGTCTGGACCGAAGGCCGCCGGCCCGAGGCGGCCTTCGGGTTGCGCGAGGAGGTGTCGGCCCAGGCGGAGACCGTTCTCGGCGGTGACCTGGACGGGGATGGCGCCGACGAGCTGATCGTCGTCTATCGGCTCCTGGAGACCCGCGGCCGCCGCGTTTTCGACCTCTGGCGGCTCGCTCGCTGAAGGCGAGCGGCGGTGCCTGCCTCAGCGATTGACGCCGACGTCCACCAGGGCCCGACGGATGTCACCCAGGGTGAAGGGCTTGCGCAGGACCTGGATGTCGGGAACCTGTTCGAGCAGCTCGGTCGCGATGTCCATGCCCGAGATGCAGACCAAGGGCACCCCGGGCCTGATCTTCGCGGCCTGGTAGAGCACCTCGCCGTTGCCTCCATCCGGCAGGACGTAGTCGCTGACGATGAGGGCGAGATCGGGAGTCTCGCGCATGGCCTCGATCGCCTCTCCCAGTTCGGACACCGCGATCACCTCGAAGCCGATCTTGCCGAACATCGTGGTCGTCACCTGGCGAACGTGGAAGTCGTCCTCGACGATCAGCACCTTCCGGATCGCCGGAGCCTCCACCTTGGTCCCCGGGCCGGCGGCGATGACGCCGGGGACGTCGATGTGCAGCGGCGCGATGAACTCGATCCGCAGCTCGTCCTGGTCGAGGCTGGTGTGCAGGCGGCCCTGGGCGCGCCGGGCGGTCGCCTTGAGCAGGGCCAGGGCCAGCGCCTGGTCCTCGAGCCCGAGCAGGACGTCGGAACGGGACGAGTCGGCGGCTTCGACCAGTTTCGGATCGACACCCGGCGCGCGGGTCTCGATCGAAAGGCGGGCGGCCTCGCGTCCGGGAGGTCCGCCTAGGCCGAGATCGCGGGCGGCGCCGCGACCGACTTCGAGGCGCACCGTCGCGCCACGGGCCGCGAGGTGATCGGCGACGAACTCGAGCGCCAGGCCGAAGCTCTGATCGTCGAGGCCGACCGCCAGGGCTTCGGCCGGCGAGCTCACCAGATCGAGCCGGGCCCGTTCGGGTCGCTCGCTGGCGAGGGTGGCGGCGAGGGTCTCGAGGAAGGGCACGAGCTCGATGCGCTGGCGCCGTCCACCGGCCTGGGCGGCGACGCGCGCCAGTTCCTCCAGGCGTTGCCGGAGTTCCGAGGTCACCTCCTGGAGTCGCGTCGCCGCGAGTCCGAGGCGCGGATCGGTCGCCATCGCTTCGATGTTGCGGCTCTGGCCGAGGATCAGCATCGCGATGTTGTTGAGTTCGTGCCCGAACACGCCGCAGACCCGCGCGATCGCCCGGCGGGCGCGTTCGCGATCACGGTCTTCCTTGTCGGCGGTGGTGGACATGGGGTCACTCCCATGGTTCAACTGATCCGAGGAGCCCCCCTGGCAGCTTGTCATCCTACTACTCGCCGTTCACCTGGTGCACGAGGATAATCAGAAAGATGTCGATCGCGAGCATGAATTCGACGGTCTGCAATCGCGACTGCCCCGATGCCTGTCGACTCGATGTCTTGGTCGTCGATGGGCGGGTGACCTCCATATCGGGGTCGCATGAAGATCCAATCACCCGCGGGTTCATCTGCGAGCGCACCCGCCGCTTCGTCGAGCGGCAGCATGCGCCGGATCGTTTTCCCGGACCGATGTTGCGTCGTGACGGCCGGCTCGAGCCGATCGGTTGGTCGGCCGCGCTCGACCTGGCCGCCGAGAAGTTGGCGACCATCCGGGCCGAATCGGGGCCCGCGGCCATCCTGCACTACCGGTCCGGCGGCTCGCTCGGCATCCTCAAGGCCCTCAGCGACCGCTTCTTCGCGGCCTTCGGTCCGGTGACCGTGAAGACCGGCGACATCTGCTCCGGAGCCGGCGAGACGGCCCAGCTCATCGATTTCGGGCTTTCCGAGAGTCATGATCTGGCGGATCTGGTCAATTCCCGTCTCATCTTGATCTGGGGCAAGAATCCGCACACTTCGGGCATTCACCTACTTCCGATCCTCAAGGAGGCCCAGAAGCGCGGCGCGCGACTCGTCGGGATCGAGGTGCGCGAGACCAAGTTGCGCGCCCTCTGCGACGAGTTCCACCTGATCCGGCCGGGTGGTGATTTCGCCCTCGCGATGGCCACGGCACGGGCGCTCTTCGATCGCGATGCCGTCTGCCCGGATCTCGGCGACTACACGGACGGCCTGGAGGGCTACCGGGCTCTCGTGACCAGCCGTTCGCTCGCCGATTGGGCCGCCCGAGCAGGCGCTCGTCCCGAACTCGCCTGCCGTCTCGCGGAACTCCTGGCCGAGGAGTCACCGGCCTCGATCCAGGTCGGCTGGGGCCTCGGACGGCGCGCGGGGGGCTGCGCGGCGGTGCGGGCTCTCGACGCCCTGGCGGCCCTCTCCGGCAATATCGGTGTCCCCGGCGGCGGGGTCAGCTTCTACTTCGGTCGCCGGACCGCCTTCGATCAGGACTTCGGACTCGGTCCGGCGGCGGAACCGCCCCGGATGCTGCGCGAGGCCCTTCTCGGGCAGGAGATCCTCGCGGCCCGCGAGCCCGAGATCCGCGCCGTCTGGGTGACGGCGGGCAATCCCGTGACCATGTTGCCGGACTCCGGAACCGTTCGCGAGGCCCTGGCCAGCCGTGAGTTCGTGGTCGTGGTCGACAGCCACCCGACGGACACGACGGATGTCGCCGATCTCGTCCTGCCCTGTCCGACCCTCCTGGAAGACGACGACCTCCTGGGCGCCTACGGCAATCACTTCCTGCGCGCCTCGACGCCGGCGGTGGCGCCGGCGGCCGACGTCCTCCACGAGGTGGAGATCATCGGTGGTCTCGCTTGCCGGCTCGGCCTCGAAGCCGACTTCTCGCGTCCGGTCGGCGCCTGGAAGCGGTTGGCGGCCGCGCGTCTGGAGGCGCGGGGCATCGGCGTCGATCGACTGGAACGCGAGGCCGTGATCAACCCCTTCCGCTCGCCCGTGCTCTTCGCCGACCGGCGCTTTCCCACCGCCAGTGGCCGGATGCAGCTGATCACGGAGGAACCGGTGACGCCTCCCGACCTCGACCCGGAGTTCCCCCTGCTCCTGCTCGCCGCCTCCGATCCCCGCTCCCAGTCCTCCCAGTGGTCGGTCGCGGCGCGCGGCGTGGCGGATCGGGTCCACGTCAACCCCGATAGCAGCGCCGGTCTCGCGGACGGTGACCGACTCATCCTCGAGAGTCGTCATGCCTCGATCGAGGTCACCCTGGTCCATGATCCCGGCGTCGGTCCGGGTCTGGCCCTGATGGCGAAGGGCGGCATGCTTCGCGATGGCTGTTGTCCCAATCTCCTGGTCGCGGCGCGCGAGACCGATGCCGGCGGCGGTGCGGTCTACTACGACGAACCGGTCCGGCTGCGGCCGCCCATGGCCGCCTCGAGGTGATTCCAGCTGCGGATGACGTAGGAGATCGGACAGTGGTCGGTGAAGACGTTCTCCTGCACCAGGTAGTCGAGCGCGTCTCCTGGTCGACCCAGGCGGGCGAGGAAGCCGGGAATTCGGCGCTTCAGGTTCCGGGCCAGGCGGCCGCGAAAGCCGGTCCCGTCCGCCAGGCTCCCATCGTCCTTCAGGTGGACGACCCGACCGACGTGGCGATAGCCGATCGGCGGCGGCAGGACGGTCACCAGATCGTTCTGGTGGACGACGCGGGGGTGATCGGGAAGGGGGAAGGCGTCGGCGAAGCTCGCGTCGCCGACCCTGGGCGATCCGAAAGTGCAGAGCCGGCGACCCGGACCTGGCCAACGACCCGCGGCCAGGGTCGCGAGTGCGGCGCCCAGTGAATGCCCGGTGAACCAGACCGGCAGGCCGACCGGGAGCGCATCCAGCCTCTGGCGAAGGTCGTCCCAGACCAGGTCGAGCGCCTCCTTGAACCCCCGGTGAACCCGGCCCAGACCCTCGAGTTCGGCGAGTCCGAACCGCAGGTCGGTCAGCAGATTCCGCGGCTCGTTGAGAAGCGTGCCGCGAAAGGCCACCACCGCGAACTCCGGAGCCCTGGCCAGGAAGAGGTGGGTACCCTCCCGGGTGATCCAGGTCGCCCCCTCGAACCCGACCCGCTCGAGAATCGGCCGCGCGAAGTCCAGGCGACTGACGTAGGCGAGGAACGACAGCTCGGCCAGCCACCAACCATTGGCATCGGTCCAGCCCGCTGCCTGGGCATCGAACGGGAACTCCCCGCTGCGCTCCAGATAGGACCAGTGGTGGTTCGGGACGCGGCGGAGTTCTCGGATCGAGGTCGGAAGCCGTTTCACGGATACTGGCTCACTTGGCTGTTGGCCTTCGCATCATTCCCATCGACTTTCCTGCCACCAGGATCAAAGCGCAACGATCCTTAGGATACCCCATGGCCCTCGCCCGACCGATCGATGTTCATCCAGCCTTCCCGTTGCCCCTATGAAGCGTGCCAGGCCACATCTACGAAGGACGAGCTCTTCTTCATCCGGTGGGGTCGCTACCCCAATTCGACTCGCCGCATGGACATCCGGCGCTTCCGTTGCCGCTCCTGCCTTCGAACGTTCTCCGAGCAGTCCCTTCACTACAGCCACCGCCAACGCAAGCCGGCGATCGATGCCACCTTGTTCAGCCTCCTCGTCAGCGGCGTCGGATTCCGACAGGCGGGTCGCATCCTGCGCGTTGCGAGGCGAACCATCATGTCCAAGTTTCGACGTCTCGCCGAGCAATGCCGGCGCTTTCATGACTGGCATGGCCGGTCAATCGCCGGAACCAGGCGATTCCAATTCGATGAACTCGAGACCTTCGAATTCTGTCGGACGACGATGCCGGTGACGCAGGCGATCCTGATCGACGAGAAGAGCCGCTACATCGTCGAGCAGGCCTGTGATTCCATTCGCCCTGGGGGACGCAAGAGCGTGCGCCGCAAGCAGCTGATCAAGCGGCATGAACGAAGCCACGGTCGTCGACCAGCCAATTCACGCGCTTGCGTCGCGAAGGTCCTCGAGGCCGCAGGAAGGCGGCTCGGGCCAAGCGCCAGGATCACCTTCGTGAGCGACTGCAAGCCGAGCTATCCCGGACTCGCCCGGAGAGGGTTCGGAGATGCACTCCTCGGTCATGAGCGGCACTCGGGCAGGCTGCCCCGCGGCCCCGGCAACCCGCTGTTTCCAATCAATCACACCAACGCCATGTTCCGTGACAACATCTCGCGGCTCAGGCGACGCAGCTGGCTGGTCTCCAAACGGCGCGATCGCCTGGAGGAACATGCCTGGATCTTCGTGGCCTATCGGAACTACATCCGCCCCCGCTTCAACGGCGATGTCCAGACTCCGGCACAGCACATCGGTGTCGTCGATCGTCGATTCCGCTTTCGAGACCTGACCGGACGGTCGTGGAGAATCGCTCCGGCCTCCATCTGACGGATCAAGCCGGGGGAACGCTCTCCGGATTGAGGCCCTTTCGAGTCCGGGTTGGTGGCGTCCCCGGTGGATCCATCGAGCCACCAACAGCGAAGTCGGCCAGTATCATTGAATTGTTCCGGGAATCCATGCACCCTGTCCCCCATGGGATACGGATTCGTCATCGACCAGCGCCGCTGCATCGGCTGCCATGCCTGCACCGTCGCCTGCAAGGCGGAGAACGAGGTTCCCCTCGGTGACTTCCGCACCTGGGTGAAGTACACGGAGAAGGGCAGCTTCCCCGACGTCCGCCGGCACTTCACCGTGTTGCGCTGCAATCACTGCGATGCCGCGCCCTGTGTCGAGATCTGCCCGGTGACGGCCCTGCACAAGCGGCCGGATGCGATCGTCGATCTCGATCGGGATCAGTGCATCGGCTGTCGGGCCTGCATGCAGGCCTGTCCCTATGACGCGCTCTATCTGAACGAGGAGCGCGGCACGGCCGAGAAGTGCCATTACTGCGCGCATCGTACCGAGGTCGGACTCGAACCGGCTTGCGTCATCGTCTGTCCGGAACAGGCGATCGTGGCCGGCGACGTCGACGACTCAGGTTCCCGCATCGCCGGTTTGATCCGGGACGAGGCGACCTCGCAGAGACGCCTCGAGAAGGAGACGAAGCCGCGCGTCTGGTATCTGGATGTGCTGCCGGAGTCGATCGAGCCGGGCTGTGCCGCCGAGCCACCGCAGTATCTCTGGGCCGATCGCGCGGCGCCGCCGCCGCCGGTTCCCGGTGGCTTCGAGATGCCGCAGGATCTGATCACCACGCTCGACGTCCACCACAAGCCGGCCTGGGGCTGGCACGTCTGGACCTACCTCCTGACCAAGAACGTGGCCGCGGGCGCCATGATCTTCGCGCCGGTCGCGGCGCTGGTCGGGGCGAGCGCCGGCGCCGCCCGGGACTACCTGCCCGAACTCGTGGCACTCATCTTCCTCGGCGTGACCAACGTCCTTCTCGTCCACGACCTGGGTCGTTGGGAACGGTTCTGGAAGATCCTTCTCCAGCCGAATACCCGCTCCTGGCTGGTCAAGGGTGCATGGGTGCTCACCGCCTTCGGCCTGCTGATCGGTCTCTCGTTGGTCTGTCGCCTGGTCGGGGCCGATCGAATGGCCGACGTCCTGCGCTGGATCGATCTGCCGGTGGCGGTGATGGCCTCCGGTTACTCGGCCTGGCTCTTCGGCCAGTGCAAGGGCCGCGACCTGTGGCTGGAGAAGGGGCTCTTCCTGCAACTGGTTGCTCGCGCCGCGCTGTTCGGTGCCGCGCTCGGCATGTTGCTGCCCCAGGTCCCGGCTCACGGTTACCACAACCCCTGCGGTCACGCATTCGTCTGGCTGGCGGTGATCTGCGCCTTCGGCATGGTCTACGAGCGTCAGCGCGCGGTCCGGGGTCGTGCGGCGCAGCTCGCCGAGGCGATCCTGCGCGATTCGTTCCGTTGTCAGGCCGCGGTGAGTCTGATGGTGCTGGGGGCGGTGAGCGCTCAGATCGGGCTTCTGCTCGGTGGCCTGACCTGGCTGCGCTGGATCTGCCTGATCCTCGGACTGGCCTGCGCCACGATGGGCCTCTTCTTCTACGAACGGTCCTGGATCCGGGCCGGACAGGCGGTGCCGAACTCATGAGCGAAGCACGAGACAGAGCGCCGAACGGTGAGGCCTGGCAGGTCACGCCTCTCGAGTCCTTCCCACCCCTCGAGCGCTGGGACGACTGGGTCGAACTCGATTCGAAGTCCTGGCCGCGGCGGGTCGAGAAGCACTATCGTCTCGTCCCGACGATCTGCTTCAACTGCGAGGCGGCCTGTGGTCTGGTCGCCTACATCGACAAGGAAACCGGCCGGGTCAGGAAGTTCGAGGGCAACCCCTACCACCCTGGCTCTCGGGGCCGCAACTGCGCCAAGGGCCCGGCCACGCTGGCCCAGGTCCACGACGAACAACGCATCCTCTACCCGATGAGGAGGGTCGGCCCCCGCGGCGAGGGCCGCTTCGAGCGGACGACCTGGGCCGAGGTGATCGAGACGCTGGCGGCGCGCATTCGCAAGGCGATCGTCGAGAAGCGCCTGACCGAGGTCATGTATCACGTCGGCCGACCGGGTCACGACGGCTACATGGACCGCGTGCTCCAGTCCTGGGGGGTCGACGGCCACAACAGCCACACCAACGTATGTTCCGGCGCCGCCCGCCTCGGCTACGTGCTCTGGTCGAACGGCGATCGCCCGTCGCCCGATCACGCCCACGCCAAGTTCATCCTCCTGCTCTCCTCGCACCTCGAGACCGGTCACTACTTCAATCCTCATGCGCAGCGGATCATCGAGGGCAAGATGGCCGGCGCGAAGATCGCGACCGTCGACGTTCGCCTCTCGAACACGGCTTCGATGAGCGACCACTGGATCGCGCCTTACCCGGGGACGGAGGCGGCGCTCCTGCTGGGCTTTGCCCGGGTGATCCTCCAGGAAGGGCTGGTCGACGAGGACTTCGTCCGGCGCTGGGTGAACTGGAAGGACTTCCTGCGCGCCCGGAGTCCCGGCGCCGAGCCCGAGTTCCGGGCCTTCCTCGAGGCGCTGAAGACGGAGTACGACCGCTACACGCCCGAATGGGTCGCCGACGAGTGCGGCATCGACGCCGCCCAGGTGGTCACCATCGGTCGGGAGATCGGTCGCGCCCGTGGGGGCCTCTCGGCCCACGTCTGGCGCAACGCCGCCGCCGGCAACAAGGGCGGCTGGCAGGTGGCCCGCTGCCTCCAGTTCCTCTGCGTCCTGACCGGCAGCGTCGGGACCAAGGGCGGCACCGCCCTCGCGAACGACAACAAGTTCAAGGCGGCACCCTTCAAGAAGCCGCGTCCCCAGGAGGTCTGGAGCGAGCTGCTCTATCCGCTCGAATGGCCGCTCGCGCACCACGAGCTGTCCTTCATCCTCCCGCACCTCGTGCGTGAGGGCCGCGGCCGGATCGATACCTACTTCAGCCGTGTCTACAACCCGGTCTGGACCAATCCCGACGGTTGCGCCTGGATGGACATGCTGGCCAACGAGGACAGCGTCGGCTGCCACGCGACCCTGACGCCCACCTGGAACGAGACCGCGCTCTGGGCCGACTACGTCCTGCCCATGGGGCTCGCTTCCGAGCGCCACGACCTGATGAGCCAGGAGACCCACGCCGGGCGCTGGATCGGCTTCCGGCAGCCGGTCCACCGGGTTGCCGCCGAGCGCGAGGGCAGAAGGACCGAGTGGACCTGGGAGACCAATCCCGGCGAGGTCTGGGAAGAGGACGAGTTCTGGATCGCGCTCAGCTGGGCGATCGACCAGGACGGGAGCCTCGGCATCCGCCAGCACTTCGAGTCGCCTTATCGTCCGGGCGAGCGGATCACGATCGAGGAATACTACCGCTGGATCTTCGACAACTCCGTCCCCGGTCTTCCCGAGGCGGCGGCGAAGGAGGGGCTCTCGGCGCTCGAATTCATGCGCCGCTACGGTGCCTTCGAGGTCGAGGCCGAGACCCTCGAGGTCCACGAGAAGGAGATCGGCACCGATGGGGCCGAGCTCGATACCGGGTCCGGGCTCTGGCGGAAGAACGGCCAGGTGATCGCGGTCGACGTCGAGGGTCATGCTCGCCAGGGCTTCGCGACGCCGTCGCGGCGTCTCGAGTTCCACTCCGCCACGATGGTGGAGTGGGGCTTCGCCGACCAGGCGCTGCCGAACTACATCCGCAGTCACGTCGACTGGCGGACGATGGACCGCGCGAAGGGGGAGTTCGCGCTGGTTCCGACCTTCCGCATCCCGACGCTGATCCACACCCGCTCGGCCAACGCCAAGTGGCTCTACGAGATCTCCAACGCGAATCCCGTCTGGATCAACGCGGGCGACGCCGCGCAGCTCGGCGTCGCCACCGGCGATCTGGTGCGGGTCAGCACGGTGAGCGGCCACTACGTGAACCGGGCCTGGGTGACCGAGGGCATTCGTCCGGGCGTCGTCGCCTGCTCGCATCACCTCGGCCGCTGGCGGCTCTCCTCCGGACCTGGGACCGATCGCTGGGGCGCGGCCCCCGTGGACCTGGTCCGCGAGGGCTCGAAGTTCCGGGTGCGACGCACCGGCGACATCGAACCCTTCGAGTCGCGTGACCCCGATTCGAGCAAGATCTACTGGAAGGACGGCGGCGTCCATCAGAACCTGACCTTCCCGCCCCAGCCGGATCCGATCTCGGGCATGCACTGCTGGCATCAGCGGGTGCGGGTCGAGAAGGCGCGCGAGGGTGATCGTTACGGCGACGTGGAGGTCGACATCGACCGTTCCTACGCGGTCTACAAGGAATGGCTCGCGGAAGCCCGCGCTCCCGACCCGGCGCTCGGCCTCAGGCGTCCGCTCTGGTTCGCCCGCGCCGTGCGGCCGGCCGATTCCGCCTACGTGCTGCGGTCCGAGTCATGACCGGGATGCCAAGAGGCGGGGCCCCCCGTCCGCGACGGAGGCGGCGGCGGGCGAAGGGATTGGCCATCTCGACGCCGCTGCTCTTCCTGGCCTTGCTCCTGATTCTCCCCGGAATCCTGAAGATCTGGGTGCTCTGTCTCGGAGTGTTCGCCTTCCTGTCCTGGATCGTCGCCAGCTTCATGAACGCGCGGACGAGGAGGCGCCTCGATGAACACCGCCGGTCGCGCCGCCGGCACGGCCCGGTTGCGCGTGGGCGCTGAACGGGACCGGACGGTGTCCATGCGCGCGGGGCTGCTTTCTTCCGGTCCTGCCCGAGGGGTTCGACCGCGAGGTCACGTGGGGCGGGCCGGGGCCTAGCGGGCGAGGGCGGCGGGATGAGGCCTGCCGGGGCTGATCAGCTCGACTTCTTGATCTCGTAGAGGCAGCGGCGGTCGCCGCTCGGGATGTGCTCGCGCCGTTTCACGGTCACGTCCTCGCCGAGGAGTCGGCTGAAGATCATCGACTCGCCGGAGCAGATCTCGTCACAGGCACAGGCGGCGTCGCCGATCGGACAGTGGTTCTCGATCAGCTGGAAGCTGCCGTCCTTGTTCTCCGACCACTCGGCCATGTAGCCCTGCTCGCGTCGCATCGACACCAGCGCGGCGATGCGGTCGCGGAGCTCCTCGGGGCCGGCGCCGAAGCTCTCGGCCGATCGGTCGGCCAGGCCCTTGGCCCAGATGTGCAGAACGGCCTGCAGCCCTTCGGGGCCATGGGCCTCCCGGACCGCGTCGATGAGCCCGAGCGTGAGCTCGGCATGGTGATCGGGGAAATGCGCGTTCGCCGCCGCGGTGAGGTGCCAGACGTGCGCCGGTCGGCCGACGCGTCCCTTGCGGATCGTGTGCATCACCATGGACTCGGCCTCGAGCATCTGCAGGTGCTGCCGGACGGCGATCGCGGTGATCTCGAGCGCGCTGGCGAGCTGGCTCGAGGTCATGGCGCCGCGGGTCTTGAGCAAATACAGAATCTTGTCCCGGGCCTTGGCGTTCGAATCGATGTGCACGGCTGTGCCTAGTCCGCTGTCTGAGCCAATTTCGTGTGCAGGCTTGCGCGCCGATTATAGCTGGGTTATTTCGTAATTGGCCACTTCAATTATTCAGGAAAGGACGCGTCCTTTCCGTCCAGCGACGCAGCATGAATGAGGTTGACGCATGAGCAAGACCGAAGTCGCTGTAGATGAAGGCCTTAAGGAAGGCCGGGCCGGCCGCCGGAGCCGTCGCGCGGCCTCCGAGCCCCTGGACATCTACCTGCGCGAAGTGGAATCCCATGACCTTCTGGACCGCGCCGAGGAGCGCGAGGTCCTGGCTCGCCTGGTGGAGACCCGCGATGCCTGGGCCCAGGCCTTTCTCCACTCCGAGGGCGCCCTGGCCGCCGTCTGGGAGGACCTCCAGGCCTGGAGTCGGAGCGAGATCGCCGGATCGGCGCTCGTTCCGGGACCGCCGCGCCTGAAGCCGGGCCAGATCGGCCCGGACGATCATCTGCGCCGCATCCATGCCGTCTTCAGCCGCTACGTGGCGAAGAATCCGGACCGGCCCTTCCACTACCAGCGGCGGCGCAAGACCCGCCGTCTCGTCCGGGCCCTGCTCTTCGTCGGCTTCCGTCCCCGGCCGCTCGATCGCTACCGCGAGGAGGCCATCCGCCGCCACGGCGCCGGTCTCGAGGCCCGGATCGCGAAGGCCCGAGAGGAGTTCGTCGAGGTGCGTCGGCCGCTGGTCGAGCGCAACCTGCGCCTGGTCCTGAAGGTGGCCTGGGGCTTCGTGCCCGGCCCGATGACCTTCGACGAGCTGATCCAGGAGGGCAACATCGGCCTCCTGCGGGCGACCGAGTCCTTCAATCGCCGCTTCTCGGTGCGCTTCTCGACCTACGCCTACCTCTGGATCCGCCAGAGCGTGATTCGTGCCCTGGAAGAGAAGAGCCGGATGATCCGGCTGCCCGTCCACCTGACCCACCTTCTCCGCAAGGTGGCGCGCGAGCGCGAGGAGGGGCAACCCCTGCCCGAGGTCATGCGCTACCAGGGCAAGCGCTACCGCCTGCCCAAGATCCTCGCCAACCCGACGGTCACCGGCGGGCTGGTCAGCCTCGACAGTGTGGGCCACGAAGAAGATGGTGGTCTCGCCGACGTCATCCCGGATCGAGACGCGCCCGCGCCCGAGGCCCGTGTCCACGGGGCCGACGCTCGCGCTTTCATCGGCCGGACCGTGGCCAAGCTGCCGACGCGACTGCGCAAGATCGTGAAGCTCCGCTTCGGGATCGGCTGCAAGCGCCCCCACACGCTGGGCGAGATCGGCACCATCCTCGGCGTCTCCTCGGAGCGGATCCGCCAGCTCCAGGAGGAAGCCCTCCGCGCCCTGCGGGAAGGGCCGGACGGCGAAGTCCTCGAGGATCTCAACACGGTCGCCTGAAAACCGGAGCCTGACCGGCTTGTCGTGGATGGCCCCATGGGGGAACCTGTCCGCCATGGGCCGTCCGAGGATACTGGCACACTTGGGTGTTGGTGGCCCGGGGGCGGCCCTCGCGAACGATCTTTCGTATCGTCGGGGCCGGGATTCGAGGGTCGAGGCGCCGTCCGGCGCAGGCCCCGCCCCCTGAACGAGGCCACCAACAGCCAAGTGAGCCAGTATCCATGGCCAGACTGAGCAGCAGGGGAATCGGCGCCGGCGCGGCCGCGGAGCAGGAGGCTCGGCGGGCCCGGCTGCGTCTCAACCTGCGCTGGTTGCTCAAGCTGCGCTGGGCTGCCGTCGTCGGCCAGCTGGTCACGATCGCCGGCGTCGCCGTCTTCGTCGGCGTCGGCCTGCCCCTGTTCTGGCTCCTCGGCTTCATCTCCCTGACCGCGATCACCAATGGCCTTCTCCAGCGGCGCTACCGCGGCGTCGTCCGCGATTCCGGGGAGGAGGGGGAGATCCTCCCGGACGAACGCCTCCTGGCCGTGGTCATGGCCGGCGACGTCCTCACCTTCACCGCGCTCCTGCACGTGAGCGGGGGAACCAGCAATCCCTTCTCGATCTTCTATCTCGTCCACGTCGTCCTGGCGGCCATCGTGCTGCGGCCGCGGTTCGCCTGGGCGGTCGGTTTTCAGAGCGTCCTCTGCTTCGCGCTCCTCTTCATCGATCACCTGCCGCTGCCGATCCTCGAGGGGCCGAACGCCTCCTCGGGAATCCGCCAGTGGGGTCTGCTCGTCTCCTTCTCGGGGGTCGCCCTGATCATCGCCTGGTTCGTGGTCCGGATCACCGAGGACCTCGCGGTGCGCGAGACCGACCTCCTCCAGGCCCGCCAGGAGAAGGCGCGCCACGATCGTATCGAGGCGCTGGTCACCCTCGCGGCCGGCGCCGCCCACGAGCTGTCGACGCCCCTGGCGACCATCGCGATCGCCGCCAGCGAGCTCCAGCATGACCTGGAACGTCGCCACGAAGCCGGCGGCGGTCTCCGGGAGGCGCTCGAGGATCTCGATTTGATCAAGAGTCAGCTGAAGCGCTGTCGGGAGATCCTGGAGCAGATGTCGGCCGACTCCGGAGAGGTGAGTGGCGAGCACCTGCTGTCCACGGAACTCGGTCAGCTGCTCCAGTGGGTCATCGAGGCCCTGCCCCATCAGGACCGCATCCGCCTGCGCTGCGCCGGTGGCGTCGCCCGGCGCAGCATGGTCCTGCCCCGCCGGGCCCTGACCCGGGCCCTCAGGGCCTTCGTGAAGAATGCCCTGGACGCGAGCGAGTCCCACCAGCTTGTTACCGTGACCCTGTCCGGGGACGAGGAGGGATTCGACCTCGAAGTCGTCGACGAAGGCCAGGGAATGAGCGAGGATGTCCTTGCGCGGGTCTTCGATCCCTTCTACACCACGAAATCCGCGGGCCGGGGAATGGGCCTCGGACTTTACCTCTCGCGGTCGGTCATCGAACGGCTCGGCGGGAGCATCGAGATCGAATCGGAACCGGGACGAGGCACGACGGTGCAGGTCCGGATTCCTTACAGTGGCCCGGAACACGACGCAGCGGTCGAGGTCTATGCCGCGGTCACCGACCCGGCCGCCGTGGTCCGCGCCATGGAGACGAGAAGGCATGAGTGAACAGCCAAACGACGCCCACGACGAGATCAAACCCGCCACGGACGCCCCGACGATCCTCGTGGTCGATGACGACCCGGTGCTGCGCGAGCGCCTCGCCCGCGCCTTCAGTCGTCGTGGCTTCGAGGTGCACACCGCCGAAGGTCGCTCGACCGCGGTCGCCTCGGCGCGCGAGGAGTCGCCCGAGCTGGCCGTCGTCGACCTGAAGATGGCGGACGGCAACGGCCTCGAGGTCGTGCGAGACCTGCTCGACATCGATCCCTCCACGCGCATCCTCGTGCTCACCGGCTACGGCAGCATCGCCACCGCGGTCGAGGCCGTACGTCTCGGAGCCGTCAACTACCTCTCGAAGCCGGCCGACATCGACGAGATCCTCGCCGCCTTCGAGCGTGGCGAGGGCGAGGTGCTGGATCCGAGCAAGATCGACTACAAGGCGCCCTCGCTGGCGCGAGTCGAGTGGGAACACATCAACCGCGTGCTGGCGGACTGTGGCGGCAACATCTCGGAGGCCGCACGGCGACTCGGAATCCACCGACGGTCGCTGCAGCGCAAGCTCCAGAAGTATGCCCCTCGCGGATGATGCCGTCCGCATCGAGGGACTCACGGTTCGCTATGGCGCGCAGGTCGCGGTCGCGGACCTCGATCTCCGCGTAGCGCGCGGCGAGGTCTTCGGCTTCCTCGGTCCCAACGGCGCCGGCAAGACCTCGACCATCCGCGCCCTCCTGGGTCTGGTGCGCCCGACCGCGGGACGCATCCTCGTCCTCGGCCAGGAAGGCGTGGCGACCCGCGCCGCGCTGCGGGCCGAGATCGGCTACCTGCCCGGCGATCTCGCCCTCCAGCCCTTCCTGACCGGTCACGAGACCCTCGAGTTCTTCAGCGGTCTCCAGGGTCGGCCGCCGGCTACCCGGAACGAGATCCTCGATCGGCTCGGCTTCCCGCGCCCCGCCCTCGGCCGCCCCTGCTCCAGCTATTCGACCGGCATGCGGCAGATGATCGGCGTCACCGTCGCCCTTCAGCATGATCCGCAGCTCCTGGTGCTGGACGAACCCACGACCGGGCTCGATCCCCTGGTGCGCCGTGGCCTCCTCGAGATCCTCCGCGAACGGGCTCGGCTCGGGCGGAGCATCCTCTTCTCCAGCCACGTGCTCTCCGAGGTCGAGAGCTGCGCCGACCGCGTCGGCCTGGTCAGCGCCGGTCGACTCCGCCTGGTCGACTCGGTGGCCGCCCTGCGCGCCCGCTTCCCGCGCCGCGTGCGCGGCCAGAGGCGCGACGGCAGCCGCTTCGACCTCGAACAGACCGGCTCCGTCACCGATCTTCTCGACGACCTGCGCGCGCAGGATCTGATCGATCTCGAGATCCGACCCTGCGACCTGTCGCGGATCTTCGAGCATCTCGATCAGGAGACCGGTTCGTGAGCCCGGTTCTGCTCCGTTTCCTGTGGCGACGTCATCGGACCGGCAGCCTGCTCTTCGGTCTCGCTCCCCTGATGGTCGGCCTGATCATCGGTCTGATCTATCCGACCTATGCGCAGGAGCGGGCCCTGGTCGAGGTCTTCAAGCACAGCCTGCGGTTCTTCGGCCACGAGCAGCTGGACATGTTCAGCCCCCGAGGCTCCTTCAGCCTGGTGTTCCAGGACCCCCTGATCCTGCTCTGCTACGCCATCCTGCCGGCCCTCGCCCCGATCGCCCTCTACGCCGGCGATCGCGCGCGTGGCGCGCTCGATCTCGTCCTCGCGACGCCGCTCGACCGGGCGGTTCTGTTGCGCAGCCTGGCGCTGTTCCAGTTCCTGCAGGGTCTGTGGTTCGCCCTCATGGCCCTGGCCTCCGCCTGGCTGGGCGCCCTCGTGGCCGGCGAGGCCGGGGGGCTGCCCTTCGGCACCTTCCTGCCCCTTGCGCTGGTGGCCGCCGGGGTCACCGCCGCCTTCGGCGGACTGGCCGCGCTGATCTCGGTCCGGGCCCCGAGCCGGGCCGCCGCGGGCACGGCCTATGGCAGCCTCGTCTTCGTGCTCATGGCCCTCGACACCACGGCGCGGATGTGGAAGGGTGGCTCCTTCCTCGGCTGGTTGACTCCGCTCGGCTACCTGCGCCCGGCCCTGCTCCTCAGCGGCGAGGCCTCGTGGCCGCTGCGCGTCGCCTACTTCGTCGTGCCGCCGATCATGGCCCTGCTGTCGTGGTGGGCGACGGTCGTCGTGCATCGGCGTCGGGCGAGCGCCTGATCAACGGGCGCGTGGGCGTCGCTGGATCCGCGTGCCCAGGACCGAATCCTGGAGCCCCGCCTCCGGGCGCAGGAAGTTGACCAGGGCCAGGCCCAGGTAGGTGAAGGGGACCAGCAGGGCGACGATCATGGCCGACTCGATCCCGGCGCCGATCGCCTGGAGGGCTCGGCCCGAGAGCGAGGCGAGAGCCAGCGGCGCGTAGGTCATCGCGGCCCGGGCCGCGGCCTGCCAGGCCTTGGCCCGTTCGCCCTGTTCGTCGACCAGGCGTAGACGCAGGAGCTGGAAGTCGAGGCCACCACGCAGCAGGTAGGCGAGGACGACCAGCGGCGCCACGATGACCGTCATGCTGAACAGGCCGTTGGCGAGCAGCGCATGGCCCGTCTCGGCCGCGGACGATGCCCGGTCGATCCGGCGCACCAGGTCGCCGAGATGCACGACGAAGGGCAGGGCCATGAGGCCGATCTGGAGGCCACGGTGGAGCCTCCCGAGGCCGGGCGCGAGCGCCGTGACTTCGCCGAGACGCCGGCCGAGCTGCCGTCGTTCGCCGGCTTCTCGGGCGCGCAGGAGGCGGCGGAGAATCGAGGCCGCCTCGTCGGGGACCTCCGCCGGCCAGTCACCGGGATGGGCCGAGCCGAGCAGCGCCCGCATGACCTCGGCGAAGTCCCCTTCGACCTTGCCTTCGTCGAGGGCCAGCACGCGCAGATGACCGTCGCGATCGATCCAGAGCCGATCGAGCGCGGGGATCCTCCCCTCTCCGTGGTCGAGCAGGTGCACGATGGCCTCGCGGGCCTGGGGCCAGTCGAGCGTCGCGCCGGCCCGGCGGTAGTGGTCGAGCGAGCTGCCGCCCGGATCCTCGTAGACATCGTGCTGGCGGCCGTCGAGGTCGAGATGCTCGAGGCGGCGGAGCTCGCCCAGGTCCGCCGCGCCGGTCCGGCCGCGGTCGTCGAAGCGGTGGATCCACACCGGACGGTCGAGCCTCGGGTCGCGGGCCAGCAGCAGTTCGCCGCCAGGGGTCGCACGGATGAAGGCCTCGACCCGGAACCGGCCGATGCCCGGCCTCTCGCCCACCAGGGGCTTCTTCTCGTGTTCGAGCAGGGCCCGACGGGCGGCGACGTGGGCACGCGCCACCGAGACCACCCGCGTGCCGGTCGCGAATTCGTGCAGGCCGCGGTAGCCGTTGCGCCGTCGGGCCGCCACGAAGAGCAGGAGGAACCAGACCTGGAGGACCAAGGCGCCCGGGCCCTCGCCGAGGAGGAGAGCCAGCGGCAGGCGGAGCTGGAAGGCGGCGGCGCGGGCCATCGCCCGGAGGATGCCGGGCGCGGCCGCCGAGCTGCTGGTGACCCGTAGGCCGAGGACGTACTTGCCGAGAGCGCAGCCGCCGCGCCCTTCGAGCAGACCGAAGTAGCCGAGGAAGACGGCGATGCCGAGCAGGTCGCTCCAGGTGCCGGGGAGCATGCCGAGGAGACCGTCCACCGCGAGCAGGAGGATGAAGTCGAGCACCATGGCGGCGAAGCGATGCGCGAGCGAGGCCGACCTGGGCCCCTCGCCGAGGAAGGGCAGGAGCGCGCGGCGAAAGGCGGCGCAGTCGGCGAATCGTTGCTCGGGCTCGCGGGCGAGCGCGCGCGCCACGACCTGATCGAGGCCGAGCGGCAGGTCGGGACGGAACTCCGTCAGGGGCCGGGGCGTCTCGGTCGTGATCCTGGCGATCAGGTCGCCGAGGTTGGTGGCCGGGTGCGGCGCCTGGCCGGAGAGCAGGGCGTAGAGCAGCGCGCCGACCGAGTAGATGTCGCTGCGGCCATCGACCGCCCGGCCGCGCAGCTGCTCGGGACTGGCGTAGAGCGGTGAGCCGAGAAACTGGCCGCTGCGGGTCAGGCCCAGGTTCTCCTCGGCCTTCCGGGTCAGGCCGAAGTCGCCGACCTTCGCCCGTCCCCGGGCGTCGAGGAACACGTTCGACGGTTTCACGTCGCGGTGGATCAGGTCGATGGCGTGGGCGGCCTCGAGCCCACGGAGGACCTCGTCGGTCCAGCGCAGGGCCAGCTCGACCGGAATCGGCTCGCCCAGGCGCAGCCGATCCTCGAGGGTCTCGTCCATGAGCTCCATCGAGATGGCCGGCGAGTCCTGGACGCGGTGGGCGCCGTAGACGAAGACGCAGTTGCGGTGCCCGAGCGCCGCGGCGGCGCGGGCCTCGCGCTCGAAGCGCTGCAGCGCCTGCTCGGACAGGCGCAGGTCGGCGGCGATGACCTTGACCGCCACGCGTCGGTCGCCGGCCTTGTCCTCGGCCTCGTAGACGACACCCATGCCGCCGCGACCGAGCTCGCGGATGAACCGGAAGTCCTCCGTCTCGGCCGGCAGCGCCCTGACCGTCTCGCGTTCGGCCGGCGACGGGCCCTGGCTCAGGCCGTCGAGGAAGAAGGAGGCCTCGTCGTGATCATCCTGTGCGGCGGGATCGACCATGCCGCGCCATTCGATCAGTGCCCGAGGTCAGGGTCAAGCCGAGAGCGCCGGTGAGTCCGCTTCGATCGTCGGATGGCGGCGAGTGGGACACCTGGGCCACCGGTCCGCATCCGCGCCGGCGACGGTCGAGACCACGGTCGTCAGCGGAGGAGGCGGCGGTCGAGCTCGGGATCCCGCAGGACGCAGGTCTCGGCGCCGCCGAGGGCGTGCCGATGACGGGCGACCAGGTCGTAGAGCGCGTCACGCAGGAAGCCGGGGACGATCCGGCCCACGAGGGCGAGACGGAACCAGCCTCCCAGCTCGGCGGCGATGCGGAGCACCGCGGCGCTGCGCCGGGCCGCATCCTCGTCGGCCCCCTCGAAGCCGCGGACCGCGATGACCGTGCTGGGTCGATCCGGGTCGAGACCGATGCGTGCCGCGAGCGCGCGTCCACGCGCTGACCCGAGCGGACAGAAGCGCAGGCGATCATGGCGATCCCAGCGGGCCAATCGCCGGACCCAGCCGGTGCAGAAGCTGCAGTCGCCGTCGTGCAGCACGACCAGTCGATTCGCGGTCTCGGCGTCGCTCACTGGTAGCGGAAGATGATCGCGTTGCCGGCGGCATAGACGCCCGGGCTCTCCTCGACGATCGCCTGGAAGGTGATGTCCGGCAGCGGATAGGGGATGCCGGAGTTGATCGCCGTCCAGGGAGTCAGCGACGAGGCCTGGAGCAGCTCGCCGCAGGCCGAACCGAAGGTGCTCACCACGTTGAAGGCGGGCAGCCCGGGGTTGGCGTCGCAGGGCGTGAACACGAGCCGGCCGTGGCCGAGGTAAGGCGGGATGTCGAATTCCCAGACCTGATTCGGGACGCCCCACCAGGCGATCACCGCGAAGTTGGCCGGCTGGGCCATCGTGCTCGGCTGGTCGACCTCGAAGCTGAAGGGCGCGCCGGCGCTCGCGAAGACCAGGCGGGCGACTCCGCCGGTCGAACCGTTGATGCTGAACAGCTGCTCGGGGGCACCGCTGGCGATGCCCACCTCGCCGGCGGCGGCCGGACCCAGAAGGGAGGTGGTGGTCACGATCGCCGGACCGATGGCGCTGAGGATGCCGAGCGCGTTCCGTGCCCGAGCCCGGATGATGTAGGCCGTGTAGGGCTCGAGCCCCTTGACCACGACACCGTCCCAGAGGTTGCGATCCTGGAAGTACTCCGCCACCTGCACCTGACCACCGGGGCCGACGTAGAGGTTGCCCACCCGCAGCGAGTAGTCGGTGCTGATCGGATTGCCGCTGCTGCCGATGGTCACCACCTCGAAGCCGCCGTTGGTGATGTTCGTGATCGAGACCAGGCCGGGCGTCGCGGCCGGCGTCCACACGCCCGCCGGAGCCGATGGCAGGGTCTCGCTCAGGTCGCTCGCGTTGCGAGCCCTGACCGTCCACTCGAATCCGGCGTCGGGAGAGAGGAGGGCATCCTGGTAGCTGCTGCTCGTCTGCCAGCCACTCGACGTGCCGCCGCTGCCGCTGCTGGTGACCAGATCGAACTTGTACTCGACCGGGCCCGGCGTCGCCGTGGTGGCCATCATCGCCGCGGTCGAGGCCGTCACCAGCACCGGGGCCACGGCGAAGGTCATCGGGTCGGGCGCCGGAGGGCCGCTTCCGCCACTGCCACTGCCGAGCGCGATGAGCGCGGCGAAGAGGTTGATCCGGCCGTTGCTCACCGTCTTCCCGCTGAAGGCCGGCTTCTGATCGGCCGTGCTGATGATGGCGTTGATCACGGCGAGGTGACCCGCGCCGGTGTTGTAGGCCCGCATCAGGCCGACGCAGCCCGTGGCCAGGGGCGCCGAGAACGAGGTGCCGGCGACGTAGGCGTAGGCGGTGTTGGAGAAGCGCGAGGTGGTATAGACGTCGTCGCCGGCGGCCGCGACGTCGACCGTGGTGGCGCCGTAGTTGGAGAACGAGGTCAGGCCGTCGTCGTTGTTCGAGGCCGCGACCACGAGCAGGTTGCCGTTCGCGTAGGTCGCCGGCGCGTCGGCGACCAGGTCGAGGTTCTGGCTCGAATTGCCGGCGGCGACGCAGATGATCATGCCGAGGCTCTCGGCCACGTTCACCGCCTGCTGGAGGACCGGGTAGCTGCCGCTGCCGTAGCCGGTCGAGAAGTTGCAGGCCACGGCGCCGTTCATCGCCGCGTACTCGATGCCCATCGCCGACAACGCGACCTGCGGGATCGCGTCGCCGTCCTTGATGACCATGACCTGGGCCTGCCAGCAAACGCCGGTGCCGCCACTGCCGTTGTTGCCCCGCATCGCGATGCAACCGGTGACGTTGGTGCCGTGGCCGTCGAAGTCGTCGGGGCTGCCGTCGTCACCGAGGAAGTCCCAGCCGTGCAGGTCGTCGATCAGGCCGTTGCCGTCGTCGTCGACGCCGTTGCCGGCGATCTCCCCGGGATTGGTCCAGATGTTGGCCATGAGATCGGTGTGGGTGATCCGGCAGCCGGAGTCGACCACGGCGATGCGCACGGCCGACGCATCCGTGATCAGCGACCAGGCCTCGGGGCAGTCCATGTCGGCATCCGCGGTTCCGGGGTCGCCGTTCACCGTCTGGCCGGTGTTGTGCAGGGCGTAGCAGTTGGCGAAGCCGCTGTCGTTCGGCAGCAACTGATCGCGTCGACCCAGGGCATTGCTCTCGACCCAGAGGACCTCCGGGCGGCGCGCGTAGCGGCGCAGCATCGCCGGCACCGGAACGGAGGGGTCGAAGGCGACGAAGAAGGCGCCGATCATGGGGTAGGCGTGCAGGACGCGGAAACCCTCCGCCTCGAGCAGCCGGCGCTGCTCGTGGCGGGCGACGACCTCGTCGTCGAGACGGATGATCATCTGACCGTCCATGTAGCCCTGGGCGATCTCGCGCTCGCTCTGGGCCAGGCTCGGTGCGCCGAAGAGGAGCAGGAACAGGAACGAGATGGCGGCGTGGAGCTTGCTGCTCGACGACATGGACGTCTCCTGGGACTTGCGAGGACGGGCCTCGCATCGTTGTCTGGTCGTGATCCGGGCACGGCAGGCCCGGACGATGATTGTCCACGGCCGGACCCCGGGGACCAAAACAATCATCGAAGTTACTGACCAGCGCGCGGCGACCCGTCGTTGCGCCTCGGCCGCGCGGTCCGTTGCGTCGGGAGCCGGAGGTCTCGGCGGCGCCGCCGCTTCGGGCCGGAGGGCGCCGTTCATGGCGGGACGACGAAGGGCAGGGAAGGAGCTCGGAACTGCGAGGGACGGTGCCTGGGTGACGGGATCAGCGGGTGAAGAAGTCCAGGACCGCGTTGAAGACGGCCTCGAGGGTGAAGAGGCCCACCTGGCTCGAGCCCGAGCGCTCCGCCGTCCGGCCGCTCCAGGTCGTCGATCCGGCCGGCTTCGCGCTCGTCGACCGGTCCTCCTCGCGGCCGGCGCCGGATTCGACCCAGCGGACGATGGCCTGGAGTTCGCCCGCGTCGAGCCAGACGCCATGGCGGCCGCAGACGTCGAGGATGATCCCCGACTTGCCACCGTAGTTTCGCGGCACCATGAAGTCGTTGCAGCACAGGCAGCGGAGGTACTTGAATTCGGGGCGTGGCCGCTCGCTGGCGCCGACCGGGCTCGTCAATCCCGCCATCAGGTTGGCGCGCTTCTCGGCATTGCGACAGGCGTCCTCGAAGCTCGCCACCGGCAGCCAGATGCCCAGGCAGCCGCTGCACTCGATCAGCGAGCTGCCGCCGATCTGCCGGGAGACGAGGGCTCCTTCGCAGCGCGGGCAGGCCTGTCCCTCGGCCACCGGGACCAGGATCTGGGGGGCGATCTCGCGGCCGCAGTCCATGCAGTAGGAGGCATCCGCGGCCATGCGGGCATGGCAGTGCGGACAGAGCGAGCTGAAGCTCATCTGCAGCGGATCGATCTCGATCCTGCAGTAGCTGCAATGATGGCTGCCCGGCGCGAAGGGCGCGCCACAACCGGGGCAACGCAGGGCCCGGGGCTCGTGGGGCTCGTGATGCACGACGGTCAGGCTCTCCCCGCAGACGCAGCGCAAGCGGCTGCCTTCGGCGTGATGGCTGACGTCGTACTGGCGATCACAGTGCGCGCAGGCGATCAGTCTCATGGGCGGATCATACCCCGTTCGGGCGCGGATATTGCCGGCTCCCCGGGGGCTTCGACTTCCGGGCGCCAAGGCTATCATCGGCACATGGACTGGATCGTCACCATAGGACCGGCGAAACCCGGCGACGCGGCCACGATCGCCGCCTTCCTCGAGGCCCAGGGGCTTCCGGGCGCCGGCGTCGCCGATCACCTGGGCGATTTCATCCTGGCCCGCGACGATGGTCGGCTGGTGGCTTGCGTCGGGCTCGAGCGCCACGCCGAGCAGGCCCTGCTCCGCTCGCTCGCGGTCCTGCCCGGGCATCGGGGACGAGGACTCGGCCGGCGGCTGGCCCGCGAGGCCCTGGACCGTGCCGCCCGCAAGGGCGTCGAGCGGGTCTGGCTGATGACCGAGACCGCGATCGGGCTCTTCGCCTCGATGGGCTTCGTCGACGAGGTCCTGGAGAATCTGCCGCCGGTCTTTCCCGAACAGCTCGATCAGGCTCGTGGACGCTGTCACCAGGCCCGGATCATGCGCCTCGACTTCGCCTGAGCGGCAAGGCGTCGCCGCGCCGCCCGCCCAGGCGAGGGGCCGCTGCCCGGAGCACTGCCTGCCCGCTCGGCAGGACCAACGATCGGCAACGAGAGGTCGACCACGCGTGGCGCCGAAGCGCCCGGTCGGCAGGATCGCCGGCCGGAGCGCCGCCCGCCCAGGCGGCAGGATCGCCGGCCGGAGCGCCGCCTGCCTAGGCGGCAGGATCGCCGGCCGCTGGCCGGCCCTCGACCGATTCAACACGTCCCGCCGAGCCGACCGCGGGCCCCGCGCGTCGCCGGCTTTTCCCTCGGCCCGGTCGGCGCCGGTCGAGATACCGCGCGACGCGGGTTAGAATCCGCCTTCCGAGGAGTGGCTGGGCCCGATGGCGATCAAGCTCGAAGACCTGCGCATGACCTGGCGCGAGCCGGACGGACGTGAACGCCACGTGCTCGACGTTCCCCTGCTCGAGGTCCCGGACGCCAGCCAGCTCTGCCTGGTCGGTCACTCGGGTTCGGGCAAGACCACGCTCCTCAACGTCATCGCCGGCATCGTCCGCCCCAGCGCCGGCCGGGTCTTCGTCGGCGGCGAGGAGATCAGCGCCATGGGCGAGGCGCAACGCGATCTCTTCCGCGCCCGGCATGTCGGCTACGTGTTCCAGACCTTCAATCTCCTGCAGGGACTCACCGCGGTCGAGAACGTCATGCTGGCGATGAGCTTCGCCGGCGTCGCCGCCCGCCCGGCTCGCGAACGGGCCGAGCACCTGCTCGATCGGGTCGGTCTGAGCGAACGGCGGCGGGCCCGGCCGGCGACGATGAGCGTCGGCGAGCAGCAGCGCGTCGCCATCGCCCGCGCCCTCGCCAACCGCCCCATGGTGGTCCTCGCCGACGAACCCACCGCCAACCTCGACGAACGGAACGCGGCCGAGACGATCGACCTGCTGCGCGAGACCACCTCGGAGGAGAACTCGATCCTGCTCCTGGTCACCCACGACGCCGAGGTGCGCGATCGCTTCGACGACGTCCGCGAGCTGCGGGAGATCTCGCGATGAACCTGGTCCAGCTCATCGAGCGGAGCATCAACCAGCGCAAGCTCTCCAGCATCCTGACCGTGGCCAACGTGGCGCTCGGCATGATGCTGGTCTGCGCGATCCTGGTCGGCCGGCGCGAGGTCGACGAGAAGTACCGCAGCCAGTCGCGCGGCTTCGAGCTGGTGGTCGGCCCGACCGGATCGACGCTCCAGCTCGTGCTCAACGCCATCTATCACGTCGACCAGAGCCAGGGGCTGCTACCCTACGCGGTGCTCGAGCAGCTCCGCGAGCAGCCGGAGTACGTGCGCCTGGCCGTGCCCTACGCCCTCGGCGACTCCTATCGTGGCTACCGCGTCGTGGCCACCGACGAGGATCTGTTCTCGAAGCACTTTCCGCTTCCCGCCGGCGAGGGGCGGGAGAAGCTCGCCTCGGGGCGCCCTTTCGTCTGCGATCCCGCGGCCCTGAAGGACGCCCTCGACGACCTCCGGGCCGGTCGGGTCGGGACGCACGAGGAAGCCGGCGAAGAGGGCGAGGACCACGACCACGACCACGACCATGACCACGACCACGACCACGGTGGCGCGCGCGCCGAGGCCGTGCTCGGCGCCACCGTCGCGGCGCGGCTGGGGCTCGAGCTGGGCGATCACATCGAACCGAGCCACAACGTCGAGGGCGCCATCGCCCACGCCGGTCACCACGCCTGGGAGGTCGTCGGCATCCTGCGCGAGACCGGGACACCGATCGATCGCGTGGTCTTCATCAACCTCGACTCCTTCTACCGGATCCCCGAGCATGCCGGCGGCCTGATCCCGGGCAGCAACGAGCCGGGCCTGTCCTCGGTGCTCCTGTTCGGGCGCGGAGCCTTCGCCAAGCTGCGGCTCTACGGCGCCCTGCGCAATCGCAGCGACCTGCAGGTCGCCGACGTGGCCACCGAGATCCACAAGCTCCTCGACCTGGTGGGGGGGCTACGCGAGTTCTTCCTGGTCATGGCCTGGCTGGTCGTGGTCACCGGCGTGATGTCGATCATGGTGGCCATCTACAACACGATGAACGAACGCCGGCGCGAGATCGCGATCATGCGCGCCCTCGGCGCGCGGCGTCGGCGCATTCTCTGCGTGATCGTCGGCGAGGCCGTGGCCCTCGGCGGCACCGGCGCGCTCGTGGGCACCCTCCTGGGGCACGGCCTGCTCTGGCTGGCCCGGTCGCGGGTCGAGAGTTTCGCCGGTCTACGGCTCGACCCCGGGCGGCTCCTGCCGGAGGAGATCCTGGCGGCCGGGGCGGTGATCCTGGTCTCGGCCCTGGCCGGTCTGGTGCCGGCGATGAAGGCCTACCGTACCGACGTGGCCCGGAATCTGGCGCCCCTGTCCTGAGATGACGACCATGCCTTTCCGCCTCCTCGTCCTGCTCCTGCTCCTCGGCCTGGTCGCCTGCGGCGACGAGGCGAATCATGGCGTGCGCGAGTCCGGCGGCACCACCGTCGACTACGACGCGACCCGACCGCCCGAGCAGCTCGAGGCCGACGACCCGCTGGCCGATCTGGCCCGACCCGCCGAGCCGAAACCGGGCCCGGAGGTCGGGCTCGACGACTACCTCGCCGACGTGGTCACGCGTCTCGTCGTCGAGGGTGGCGCGGCGGTCGCCGACCTCGAGGTCATCAAGGGCATCCTCGGCCAGCTCGAGACCGAGGGCCTGCTGAGCCGCGGACGACCCGAAGGCGTCATCCGCGATCTCGTCGCCCGGATGAAGGAGGACATCGAGATCCTCCGGCCGCCGGATCTGAACGACAAACCGCTCGACGACTACCGGCGTCGGATGCTGCGCCAGCTCGGCCGCGCCTATGCCAACGACGTTCGGCGGGCCCTGAGCCCCAAGGGCGCGGGCGGCCAGCACGAGGGCAGCCTGCGCGCGGTGCCGGCGATCCCCACCGATCGACTCCGTCCCGGCCACGAGGCCCTGTCCTTCAAGCGGATCGGCGGCTTCGACTTCGATCGCAAGAAGAAGGTCCTGCCCGCGGAGATCCTCGCCCTCGACGGCAGGAAGGTCGCCCTCGCCGGCTACCTGATGCCGGTGGCCGACTACGAGGACATCCACGAGTTCCTGCTGGTGGAGTCGATCTGGACCTGCTGCTTCGGCGAGGCTCCCGCGGTCAACCGGGTGGTGATCGTCACGATCCCGGCCGATCGGCCGGGGATTCCCCTCTACCAGGACGCGATCCTGGTCCACGGCGTCCTCGACGTCGGGGTCGAGGAGGACGAGGGCTGGGTGACCAGCGTCTACCGGATGAGCGCCGACTCGGTCGAGACCCTGCCGGCCCGCTGAGCCCGGCGGCGGTCAGCGTTGCGCGCGGGCGCGGGTCAGGGCGGCCTCGAGGGCGTCGATCTCGCGCCGCAGGCGGTCGATCTCGCGTTGGTTGGTCGCCGACTCGGCCCGCAGGATGCGCAGTTCGGCTCGCTCGTCGCCATCGAGCCCCGGTTCCGGCTTCGGCTCCGGGCGCGCCGCGGCCGTCGCCACCAGGGCTCGGGTCTCGGCCTTCAGGCGATCGACCTCGCGGCTGAGGGCCACGGCGTGACCTTCGGCCTCGAGCGTCGCCTGACGCATGACCTCGTTCTGCTCGCTCATCTTGCGGAAGCGGTCCTCGCGACTCGCCAGTTTCTCCTCGAGCCGGGCGAGCTGCTCGTGGTCGGTCCTGATCTGCGCCTCGGCACGTTCGCGGGCGGCGCCGTTCTCCTCGGCGATCGCGATGGCGCGGCTCAGGGCCTCGTGCTGTTCCCGGGCGGCGTCTTCCGCGTGGGCGAGGGCGCCCTCGAGTTCGGCCAGGCGCGCGCGCAGGGCGGCGCCCTCGGCCTCGCTCCGATCCTCCGAGGCGGCCGCGACGCTCTCGCGCTCGGCCAGGAGTCGCCGTTCACGCCCCATCAGGGCTTCGCAGTGTTCCTCCAGTCGGGCGATGCGCGCCCGTTGCCGGCCGGCCGCCTTCTCGGCCTCGTCGGCGATCCGGGCCAGGCGATTGCGCTCCAGCTCCTGCGCCTCGCGCTCGGCCGCCTGGTTGCTCCGTTCCTCGGCGAGCTCGGCCTCGAGCGCGCGCAGCTCCTGGAGCTTCAGGGCCAGCCGGGCCTCGTAGTCCTCGCGCAGGGCATCGAATTCGATCGCGGCGGTCGCGGCCGCCTCGTCGTGGTCGACCGCGTGGGGCTCCGACGCCGCCTCGGCGCGCGCGCCCAGCTCGCTCTCGAGGGTCTGGGCGCGAGCCTCGGCGTGGTGCCGCGCGCCCCTCAGGCGGGCGCGATCACGGGTCCAGGCCACCAGCGCGAGCAGCAGCATCAGGCCCATGAAGACCGCCATGCCCTTCCACAGGGTGTTGCGGGTGTCGCTATCGAGTTGCTCACTGGCCATGTCGAGGATTCCTGCCGAGGGGTCGAAAGGCGAGCGGTCAGTCTACCCCTCCGGCCGACGGAAGGGGAGAGTTCGCCGATCTCCCGGGCCCCTTCGTGCCGGCCGAGCGCCGACCACCCGGAGCAGCGGCCGCTCGGAGCGCCAGCAGGGACCGCGGAGCGCCCGCTCCGCTTCCTTCTCCAGGCCGGCTTGGCAGCCGGCGCTCCGGAGCGCCAGCAAGGACCGCGGAGCGCCTGCTCCGCTTCCCTCTCCATGCCGGCTTGGCAGCCGGAGTTCCGGAGTGTGGCTCGCGCGGCATCCCCGGACTCTGCCGGCCGGCCCGGTCCAATCGCCCGTGGAGCTGGTGGGCGGCGCGGGTTATGCTCGTCGATCATGCGCTACCTCCTGCTGCTTCTCCTGCTCGCCATCGGCATCCTCGCCCTGGTCGACGGTTTCGGTGACCGCGAGTCGCCCGCCGATGCACCGGCGCGCTCCGGTCAGGCGGAAGTCCGGCCGACGGAAGCCGAGGAACGGGAGGTCGGCGCTGCGGAGGCCCTCGACGCGATCGCGCAGCCGCGTTCGAGCGACGCCCTCGCCCGCGCGCTGGCCGCCGTCCTCGGCGATCTGGTGCAGGGTCGCCTCGTCGCCGACGACCGCGATCGGGTCGAGGCGCGCATCCTCGAGGCGCTCGAGGCCGAGAAGCTCGCCGACGAGGTGACCCTCGGCAGCGCCGCCCGCTCCGCCACCGACAAGATCCTCGAGGAGATGCGCAAGGCGCGCGGTCAGGGCGCCGCCGCCCTGCCCGAGGCCCAGAGCGCCCAGGTGGTCCAGGCCATCGCCGGCCAGCTCGCCGGTCGCCTGCGGCGGGCGCTGGCGGTGCAGGATCGCGGTGGCGTCCACGAGGGCAGCTTCCTCAGCGTCGGGCTCGACTACGAGGCTCCCGCAGGTCACGCCAAGGTCGACTGGAACCTGATCGGCGGCTTCGACTACCGCGAGGGCATGGAGCTGCCCGCGGCGGTCGCCGCCCTGCGCGGCCAGAAGGTCGCCATCGCCGGCTACATGATGGCGATCGGCGAGTTCGAGGACATCCACGAGTTCGCCCTGGTGGAGTCGCAGTGGTCCTGCTGCTTCGGCATGCCGCCGAACCTCAACCAGATCATCACCGTCACCATCCCGGATCGCGACGACGGCATCGAGCTGGTCGCCCAGCCGATCCTCGTCTACGGCAGCTTCGCCGCCGGCGAGGAGCGCGAGGACGACTGGGTGATCAACGTCTACCGGATGACCGCGACCGGCGTCGAACTCCTCGACGCCCAGTGAGCCGCGGGCCTCGCCTCGTTCAGTCGGCCACCACCTCGACCTCGAGTGGCCGCAACCAGAAGGTGTCCTGCGGCGAGTAGTAGAGCCAGCAGCGCGAGGCCGCGCCGCGAGCCAGGCCCGGAGTCTTCGCCACGCAGTCCAGCACGAGCCGCTCGCTGGCCTCCGGCGCCAGCTCGCGCCAGTAGAGCACGAGGTCGCGGTCGCGCCGTTCCCAGTAGTCGAAACGGCCCGCCTTCTTCAGGTCGTCGAGGACGGCGGTCGGCAGCTCCAGGTTGCCCGGCAGGCCGATCGCCGCCATGGTCATCGGCAGGCCCTCGCCACTCCGATTACGCAACCGGATCTCGAGGGCGACCGTCTCGCCCTCGCGCAGCCTGGTCCGGGCCAGGTCCGCGCGCAGCTCGAGCGGGCAATCAGGGTCGTTCGCCGGCTTCTCGGCGAAGTAGTGGAGATCGAAGGCCCAGGGCAGCTTCTGGTCGCCCGGGCCCTCGATCCGCAGCTCGTTCGCGCCGCGGCGCAGGTGAGCGCCGAGATCGGCGACGGTCAGGGGACGGGCCAGGTCGCCGGCCAGGGACCGACGGGCGATCTCCTCGCCGTTGACGATCACGCGGACCTCGCCCGCGCCGGTCGGGGCGCCGCCGCGACGGGCGAAGCCGGCGAGGGCTTCCAGCGTCAGGACCGTTGCCTGGGTCGATCCGAACCGACCGCCGCTCGACCGCGAGAGCAGGTAGCGGAGTCCGCTCAGGGCCTGAGCCAGATCCTGCGGGTCGTCGAGGAAGGCGAGCACCGCCAGCGCGGTGGTCTCGACCGCGAGGTCGTCGCGACCCGAACGGGTGATCGAGGCCCGGCCCCGGTAGTGACCGTCGGCGTCCCGCAGGCCCTTCAGACGCTCGCGCGCGCCGTCGGCCTCGGGGCGACGTCCGGCGAACTCGAGCGCGCGGGCGGCGAGGGCGATCTCGTAGGCGTCCTCGCTCTCCTGCGCCCGCTCCGCCAGTCGGTCGAGTTCGCGCGCGATGTCGGCGGCTTCGGTGCCGGTGCGGGCCAGGGCGTAGGTCACATAGGCATCGGTCGTCGCCTTCGGCGCGTGGCCGAAGCCGTCGAGGGCGCGCTCGTCAGGTCGATAGCCGCCCTGACCATCGCGGCGCGACAGCAGCCAGTCGCGCGTGCGCGCCATCATCTCCTCGTCGACCCTGACGTAGCGCCTCATGTCGTGGAACTCGAGCAGGCCGTAGGCGCTCAGGCCCAGGTGGGCGGGGTCGTCGCCGAACCACTCGTAGCCCCGGCGCGTGCACTCGAAGCCGACCAGCCGTCGGTAACCCCGGACCAGCAGGTCGCGGGCCCGGGCGGCGACCTCGGGCCGGACCTGGCCGCAGCTCTCCATGACCTGCAGGGCCATGACGTTCGGATAGTTGGTGCTCGAGGTCTGCTCGAAGCAGCCGTGAGGTTCCTGCAGCATGCTCTCCAGGCCCGTCTGGAGGGTGGCCAGGACCGAAGGGTAGATCGCCAGGCCGGCGGTCATGCCCTCGATCGGGCAGTCCTCGGGCAGCGCGAAGCTGACGCGCGCGCTGCCCTCGAGCAGGCCGGAGCGCGACAGGTGGCGCGGGAAGCCGCGCCGCGCGATCCACAGCTCGCGACTCAGCTCGTCGCGTTCGCCCTTGCAGCTCACCGCGAGGTGGAGCCGGGCGCGGCCGCTGCCGTCGCCGATCCGGAGCGCCAGGAAGGCGCGACCACGGCCTTGATCCAGCGGCACCGGGAAGCGGGCGGGGCCCTCGCGGACCAGCGCGCCCTCGAGGTCGAGGACCTCGACTTCGGCCAGGTCGTCGCCCGGTCGCCGCGAGACCACGGTGATCGGCAGCAGGTAGTGGTCGTCGGCCGAGACCGCGATCGGGACCTGCAGGGAGCAGCTCAGGGGCAGGACCGAGTCGAAGCGCAGCTCGGCCTGGCCGACCCGGCCCGCGCCCTGGGCGTCGACCCTTGCGGTCCAGGTGGTCACCGAATCGGCGAGATCGAAGGCCACCCGGGCCTCACCCTGCTCGTCGGTGAGGAGCCGTGGGTTCCAGTAGAGGGTCTCGCTGAAGTCCCGGCGCTCGGCGCGGTCCGGCGACCCGCGGCGATGGGCATAGACCCGCAGCCACTGCGGTCCCGGCAGGCGGTATCTGAAGTCGGGGTCGGAGAACTGCCCCTGATCGACCTCGGTCGTGGGGACCCGCTCGAAGTCGCTGACGGCGATTCCGAAATCGCTAACGTCGACGCCGAAGCCGTTGACCCCGCCACGCCCGGCGCCGCCTCCGCCCCAGCCGCCCGGGATCGCCGTGGCGGTGTCGGGCTCGTCGATGAAGGCGACCTCCTCGTCGACCTCGACCGGATCGTCTTGGAAGCCGTCGCCGACGAGGTCGTGGGCCTCGGCCTCCAGGGCGTCGCCGGGCGCGAAGGCCCTGGGGATGCCCGAAATGCCACCGCCGCTGGTACCGAGGGCGTTGACCAGCGCGATCACGACCAGGCCGATCGGCAGCGCCGGCACGAGCAGGGCCATCGTCATCCGGAGGAGGAGGCCACGCCCGGCCGGCTTCGGGTCGAGCGAGCGGGGTGCATCGGGCCCGGCCGGCGCCGGGCCGAGCCACCAGCCCAACCGGCCGAGACCGAGCAGGAGGAAGGCGAAGGCGCAGAGCAGGAACAGGAGCACGAAGCCGGTCCAGGCCTCGCTGGCGGCTCGCCGGCTGCGGAACATCTCCAGCCAGGCCGGGTTCCTCGCCTCGCCGACCCGGGGCGGTCCGGTCCGGCCCTCGCGCGCCAGGAGGTTGCGGCCGCGCTCGCCGCTCCGGTCGACCAGCTCCTCGGGCTCGCGCCAGGCGAAGCGTCGCCAGCCGCGGCTGCCGAGCAGGAGGTCCACGTTCTCCTCGGCCTGCGGTCCGGTCAGGAAGGTCTCGACCTTCTCCAGCTCCTCGACGTCGGCGCAGAGCGACAGCGCATCGGCGAGACCGACCGCCCGCTCGCTGGCGAGATCGTGGACCGCCTGGTCGGTGACCGTGAGTCCGAGGAGGGCCCGGACCGGCCGGCCCTTCTCGTCGCGCGCGACCAGGGTGAGCTCCTGATGGTCGCCGGGCAGGGCCTCGGGGCGGCTCGGCCGGATCTCGACCTCGATCGCCTCGCGGCCGCGGCGATGGACGAGGCGTTCCGCCCGGGGCGCGAGCTCATGGTCGAAGACGGTCACCCGGAGCACGCCCCGCGCCTCGGCGGGCAGATCGAAGTCGGCGCTGATCTCGCCCGGGCCGTCGACCGTGCGCGAGGCGATCAGGAAGCCGCGGCAGAACAGACCGATCACGTAGGGGCCGTCTCCGGCTCCGTGCAGGACCACGCGGGCGCGGCCGTCCGGGTCCGGCTCGAAGCCGCTGGTGTCGAGCACCAGCGCGCCGGCACGCGCCGCCGGCAGGCGGAAGACCTGGCCGTCCTCGGTCTCCAGCCGGTAGGCCCGGCCGGGTTCGGGACGGAAGCCGAAGAGCCCACGGCCCTGGTGTCGGCTCGCGACGGACATGATCGCCTGGCCGCGGTCGTCGACCAGCCGGCCGCGAACGGAGACCGGACGACCGAGCGGGTCGCGGGCCTCGAAGTAGACCCGGTTGTCGAGGCCGAGGCCCAGATCGCCACCCTCGGGATAGAAGTCCAGGTCGTAGCGTCCGGTCGGCACCAGGAATGGTTGAACTCCGGTCTCCACCACGGCGCCGTCGTCGATGCGCGCCACCAGGCGGGCGTCGCCACGGTCGACCTCGGCGGGGATCTCGAAGTCGAAGCTGGCCCGGCCCTCGCCGTCGGCCAGGACCGTGCCGAGGCGCTGATCGCGACCATCCACCACCAGGATCGCCTCGACCCGCGCGCCTTCGGCCGGCCCGCCGGCGAGACGCTCGACCCGGACCGCGGCCCGACCCGACTCACCCGGTCGGTAGCTCTGGCGGTCGAGCACGATGGTCTTGCGGAGCAGCGGCTTCTCGAAGCGCCGGACCTCGAAGCTCCTGCCGGCCAGCGCGCAGTCATCGGCGGCCGAACGGATCTCGAGCCGGTAGCGGCCACCGGCGGCGTCGGCCGGGAGCTGCCAGGCCAGCCCCATCACGCCCTCTTCGCTGGCGCCGCGGATCTCGTCGACCGTGTTGCCCTTCGGGTTGAGGATGCGCAGGTGAAGGGGCCGGTCGATCGGCTCCAGCGAGACCCGGTTCAGCGCCAGGGCGCGGATGAACAGGATCTCGCCGGGTCGGTAGATCGGTCGGTCGAGATCGAGATGGAGGAGAGGATTGCCGGCGCCGGGGCGGAGCGGAATCGTCGTCTCCTCGACCGTGTCGCCGTGCCGGGCCTGGAACACCAGCTTGCCCGCGGTCTCGAGCCGCGGATCGAGGGCGAGCGTGGCGCGGCCCTGCGACTCCAGGTCGCCGCCGTCGATCTCCCGGTCGTCGGCATCCAGCAGGCGCCAGTGGACGCGCGCGGGTCGTGGCCGGCCTTCCGGGTCGAGGGTGCGCAGCTCGTAGCGGCTGACCGTGGCCTCCGGCAGCGCCGGTGGCCCCGAGACCACGAGGTGCAGGCCCTGGCGCTCGAGCCGGGCCGCGACGAGGCTCTTCCAGCCCCAGTTGCCCAGCGCCAGGCCGTTGACGAGGATCGCGATCATGGCCGCGACCCGGAGGAAGCGCCGGAACGGCGATCGCGGCGCCGGCGGCCGCAGCCGCAGCGGCCCGGTGTCCGCCCGGGCCGCGGCATCGAGCAGTTCGGCGGTCGTCCGCACCTCGGCGAGGAGCGCGCGCGCCTCGGCGCTCGCGGTCAGAAGCGCCTCGATGCGTTCCGGTTCCTCGTGGCAGCCGAAGTGATGCTCCAGGAGTTCCTGGGCCAGACGCTCGCGATCCAGCGGGTTCATGCGTCGCTCCTTTCGTCCCGGTTGCCGAGGCTGGCGCGGAGCTGCTGCAGCGCGCGCCGCATCCGCGTCTTGGCGGTTCCGGTGGGGATGTCGAGACTGGCCGCGATGCCCTCGAAGCTCAGGCCGGCCGAGACGCGCATCAGGAAGACCTCCTTCTCGGCGTCACCCAGGCCTTCGATCGCCCGGCGCGCGGCCGCGGCGGTCTCGCGCGCGATCAGGCGCCGGTCGGGTTCGTCGTTCACCTTCGGCATCGTCGGCTCCTCCTCCAGCGACGCGAATCGCGGCCGGCCTCGTTGCCGGCGGCGATGGTCGCGCGCGGTGTTGATGACGACGACGTAGATCCAGCCGAGGATCTCGCGCGGCCGATCGCCGCGATCGAGGGCCCGCCAGGCCTTGAGAAACGCCTCCTGCAGGACCTCGAGGGTCTCCGCCTGGGCGCCGAGCAGGCTACGGACGGCGCCCCCCAGTCCGTCACGATGGGACTCGAAGAGGGCCGCCAGTTCCTCCTTGGGGAACGGCCTGGTCTCGTCGCCTGATCCGGGCGTCATCGCTTCTGGAGACGCGGGCCGAGCGGCGGAGTTCTCGGAAAATGTGATCGCCCGCCGGTCAGCGCAGGGCCGCCGCGGGGATCGTGGTCTGGAAGAGTCGTCGGCCGTCCGGGTCGAGGAACTCGATCCGCAGCCGGCGGTCGGAGCCCCGGCCCTCGAAGTGCAGCAGCGCGAAGTTGCGCTGGTCGGTGATGTAGCTGCCCTCGAGGCGGGCCGGGTTGTCGCGCTCGCCTGACCCGTGCGTGCCGGAGAGGAGCGGCGAGACGGTGATGTCGAGCAGACGATAGGGCAGGGGACCGTCGCGGACGATGATCTCGGAGTGGTGCCGGTCGCCGCTCAGGAAGACCAGGCCGGTCACGCCCCGGTCCGCGCAGGCGGCGAGCAAGGCCTCGCGCTCGTGGGCGTAGCGTCCCATGCCTTCGAAGCGGCAGATCGGATTGAGGACCTGATTGCCGAAGGCGACGATCTTGAACCGTGCCGAGCTGCTCGCCAGGGCCTCGATCAGCCAGGCGCGCTGGGCCTGGCCCAGCATGGTCTTCTCCGGGCCGTCGACCGCCTCGTTCGGGCTGCGATGGTAGCGGCCGTCGGTGGCGAAGAACTCGACGTCGCCGACCCGGTGGCGGAAGTGGACACCGGGCAGCTCGGCCGGCTCGCGCGGCGGGTTGCACCAGTAGTCGTCGAAGATGGCGAGCGCGAGTTCCTTGTCGGCATAGCCGCCGTCGGAGTCGTTGGGACCGTAGTCGTGATCGTCCCAGATGGCGATGTTCGCGGTGCCGCGCAGGAAGGCCCGGATGTCGGGCTGGAGGCGTGGGCGCATCTGCCGCCGGCGCATCAGCGCCTCGTCGCCGAGGTCGGAGTCGCGGTAGTAGACGTTGTCGCCGAGCCAGAACATCAGGTCGGGACGCGCGGCGGCCATCGCCCGGAAGATCCGCGGGTCGCCGCCGTAGGCGTTCCCGCCGTCGCTGAGCGGGTCGTTGAGGAAGGCGCAGGAACCGGTGGCGACGCAGAGGTCGACCTCGTCGTCGACCTCCGGGGCGCAACGGAACCGGAAGCTCGCGACCTGCCGGCCCGCGCGCAGGACGATCCCGGCGTAGCGCTCGCCGGCTTCGAGACCGGTGAGCCGGAATCGCGTCGGCACGAGGCCCGGGCCGGTCAGCAGGCGGGAGGCGGTCTCGACGACCTCCGCCGGTCGTTGCGCCGGCCAGTAACGCAGCCGAACCCGACCGGTCGTCGCCAGCCAGATCTCCGCCTCGTGTCGGCCGACCACACCCGGCATCGGTCCGGCGACCGGCGCCGATCCGTTCCCGCCGCAGGCCGCGAGCGAAAGGAGGAGCAGGAGGCCGAGCAGGCCGACGCGACCGCGGATAGGATGCGGGCGATGACGGATTCCGCGCTCGAACACCGAGGTCATGGCTCCGGCCTCCTCGTCCTGCTCCTGGTCCTGGGCTTCTTCTGCGCCTGGCGACCGCTCGCCGACATCGACTTCCCCTGGCACCTCGCGCTGGGTGAAGCCGTTCTCGATCAGGGCCCGCGGCTGCACGACGAGCCGATCAGCTACCTCGATCTGGAACGTCGGCCCGACATGGGCGCCTGGCTCGGCGAACTCGTCTTCGCGCTGGTGGTCCGCGTCGCCGGCCTCGAGGGCCTCGGCCTGCTGGTCGCCCTGGTGGCGGCCGCCACGCTCTTCGTCGTGCATCGCTTCGCCTTGCGTCGGACCCAGGACGAGGCCGCGGCCCTCCTGGCGGCCGCCTTCGCGGCAGCCTGCTCGATCCAGCGCTGGCGTGGAAGGCCGGACATCTTCTCGATCCTGCTTTTTTTCCTGATGCTCACGATGCTCGAATGGCCGGCGGGTCGCCGCCGACGTTTCGGACTCTTCGGCCTGGTCGTGCTGTGGATGAACCTCCATCCCGGCGCCATCGTCGCGCCGCTGTTCATCGCCGCGCGGGCTTTCGGTGATCGCGGCCTCCGGCTCGCGGCCGACGCGCGCGCCACCTTCGGCGATGCCGCGCTCGCGCTGGTCGCGCTCTCCATGACGCCCTGGGGGCCGCTCGAGTCGATCGAGCTGGTCCGCCTCACCATGGCCACGGGCCCCCTCGTCTCCGAGTGGCGCGCCCTCTGGGATCAGCCCTTCCTCGATGCCACCGGCTCCCTCTTCGGTGCCCAGGGCCGGGAACAGGTCCTGATGCTCGCATTGCTCGGCTTCGTCCTGTGGACGCGACCGCGTCGGCGCCTCCTGATCGACCTCGGTGGCCTGGCGCTGGCGCTACGCTCCGTGCGCCTGCTCAGCATGGCCACGCCGGTCTTCGTCTCGGCCCTCGCGACCGTGGCCCGACCGCGGCGCCGGCCGCTCCTGCTGGCACTCGCCGCCGTCCTCCTGATCGCCTTCCCGATCGCCGAGCGCTGGCACTGGTACCGCAAGACCGCGGCCCGCGGCGACTCCCCCTTCGTCGCCCTCTATGCCCCGCACTATCCGGTCGCCGCCGCCGACTTCATCGCCGATCACCGGCTCGAGGGGCGGCTCTTCCACCCGGTGCGCTGGGGCGGCTATCTCGGCTGGCGCCTGGCGCCGCGCAACCGCAGCGCGCACGACGGGCGGATCTCGCTCTGGGGCGCGGAGCGCGCGGCGCACATGGAGGACTTCCTCGAGCCCGCTCGTCGCGAGGCCCTGCGCCGGGAACTCGGCTTCGAGATCCTCGTCCTGCCGCCGGGTCTCCTGCGCCGCGAGGAGGAGGCGGCCCTCGGTGGTCGTTGGCTGCTGGTGACCGCCGATCCGGTCGCCGCGGTCTACGTCGACGCGAAGGGCGAGCACGCCGGCCACAACCTCGACCGACTGCGCCCGCGCTGAGGGCGGCACGTGGATCGACCGGGTCGCGCGGCGTCGGCCTTCAGCCGGCGGTGCCGGTCGCCTCGACCTCGGTCGTCGCCTCGATCGGCTGGCGCCGACCGATCATGCCGGCGATCAGGACCCAGGCGAGACAGAGCGGCATGGTGACGAAGGCCACGCCCGCCAGGCCGAGCCCGAGCGCGATGAGCCCGTCGAAGGCGAAGCCGGAGACGAGGTCGCCGCCGCGGTAGACCACGGTGTCGATGAAGCCTTTGGCCTTGTACTTCTCGGTCCGCGTCAGCGGCGCGAAGAGCATCTGTCGGGTCGGCGAGGCCAGGCCGCGGCTGGTCGCCTGCTGCAGGACCTGGAAGGCGGCGAGCACCCAGATCGCGACGCCGGCGCCCCGGGCGGCCGTCGCCGTGTCGGCGGCGGCGAGGCCGAGCGCCAGGAAGCCGAGCAGGCAGATCCCGGGCAGGACGAGCAGGGTCCGCGCCAGGCCGATCCGGCGCACCAGCGCGGTCGTGACCAGGGCCTGGAACAGGAGGGTGAGGCTCTGGGCGGCGAGGTTGAGGCGGCTGAAGTAGCGCGTCCTGGCGTCCGGGTCGTCCGGCCAGGCGCGCTTCACCAGGTTGGCCTGCTCGAAGTAGGCGAAGGTGGAGGCCGCGGTCATGCACAGGAGGAAGAGCGCGATCCACTGCAGGTAGCGCGATCGGCCCAGCGCGCGCAGGCCGTCGAGGAGGCGACCGCCGATGATCGCGTCCTCGGCGTCCGGAGGGCTCGTCGTGGTGGCGGGACCGGACCGGCCCAGGGTCATCTCCGAGCGCCGCAGCGCGCGCAGGGCCAGCTCGAGGAACAGCGCCGGGATCAGGAACAGCGGCGCGGCGCCGAGATCCTCGAGGCCGCGATCGACGATCAGCGAGCCGAGGATCGCCCCGAGCGAGCCGCCCGTCGCCACCGGCCCGAACAGGCGTCGGCACTGCTCGGGACGGAAGAGGTCGACCAGGAAGCTCCAGAACAGCGAGACCACGAAGAGGCTGAAGACGGAGAGCCAGCAGTAGAAGATCCGGCTGCCCCAGACCCAGAGATCGTCGTCGAGCCGGACCAGGGCGAAGACGAGGATGTTGGCGATGAAGAAGCGGAAGGCCAGGGCGAGGATCTGCGGCCGCGGCCAGCGCGCCACCAGCCGACCGTGCAGCGGCACGGCCAGCAGCATGCCGAGGAAGGTCCCGGCGTAGAGCCACTTGATGTTCCTCACCCCACCGGCGATGCCCGCCTCCTCGCGCAGGGGGCGGAGCACGAAGTAGCCCGCCATCAGCAGGAGGAAGGCCAGAAAGGCGAACAGGGCGGCCCGACGCTCGGCGCCGGGCCGGTCGACCGGGTTCACTTCGCGCCCTGCTCGCTCTTCAGCTTCGCGTCCCAGGCGGCGAGCACCTTCGCCTCCTTGTCGGGGTCGATGCCGGCGCGCAGCTTGCGGTCGGCGCCGAGGGAGAGGTGATAGGCGAGCGTGGCGCTCACCGTGTCGTCGAGGCCGCGATAGCCGAGTCCCGCCGCCACCGCCTTCACGTTCGAGACGATCGCGGGGCGGTCGCCCTTGGGCTTGCCCATGTAGAGGGGCATCTCGCCCCAGGCCTGGACCCCCTGGGCCGCGAGCCAGTCGGCGTCGGCCCAGACGATCTCGGCCTCGCTCCGGGCCGCCTTCTTGCAGGCCGCGAGGAGATCGCCCATCGGCGTCGGCTTGGCCGGCCCGATGGCATTGAGGTGACCGGTCGTCTTGCGCTCGCAGAGCCTGACGATGAAGGCGGCGAGATCGCGCACGTCGATGTACTGCGTGCCCCAATCCGGCTTGCCGGGAGCGAGGACGCGGCCGCCGCGGGCGATCCGCGCCGGCCAGTAGGTGAACCGGTCGGTCTCGTCGCGCGGGCCGACGATGAGCCCCGGTCGGACGTTGACGCACTTGCCTGGCATGCCCTTCATGGCGGCCTGCTCGCAGTGGTTCTTGAGGGCGCCGTAGTTCTCGTTGGTGATCCGCTTCTCGGCCTCGGGATGCTCGAGGCTCAGGAGCTCGCTGCTCTCGTCGGTGTCCTCGTCGTCGGCCGACTTGTAGACCGAGACCGTCGACACGAAGCAGTAGAAGCCGGAGTCGGCCAGCTTGGCGGTGCTCAGCTCGAGATCGCGCGGGAAGTAGCCGCAGGTGTCGATCACGGCGTCGAAGCGCCGACCGTCCAGGGCCGACAGGTCCTTGCGCCGGTCACCGGTCAGCTGCTCCAGGTCGGGGAAGAGGCCGGGGTTGCTCCGCCCGCGATTGAACAGGGTGACCTCGTGGCCACGGGCGCGCAGGGCCTCGACCGTGTGCGGGCCGAGAAAGCGGGTGCCACCGATGATCAGGACCTTCATCTTGTCGTCGCCGCGACGGGACGTCGCCGCGAGCAGGTTCGGGCCGGCGAGGAGCGCCGACGTGAGGGCGGCGGCCTTCAGGAAGTCTCGTCTCGTGCTCATGCTGGTTTCCTCCTTCCCGACTACGCCCGGCGCGGGCGAAGCTGTCAAGGAAGTCGGCCGGCGATCAGCGGACGGGGACGATCTCGAACCGGCGTTCGGGCCAGCGCAGGGCGACCAGGCGGTCGCCGCGGCCGGCGCCGAAGTCGAGGCCGACCGCGTTCCGGCCGGGTCCCAGGAAGCCGGGTTCGGTCGGCGCCCCGGGCCGGTGCGGCCAGGGGAAACAGTAGTGGCCGAAGACGGTGAGCGGCGCCTCGGGCGGCAGCCCCTCCCACCAGGCGATGCGGTCACGGTGACGGCGGACGCCTTCGGCGTCGACGTAGGGCGCGACCGCGACCTCCGGACCCTTGACGCAGTGGAGGGCGGCCGCCTGGAGGGGGCCGCCCTCGCCGGTCGCGATCAGGTCCTCGTCGCGGAGGAGGTTTCCGGGCAGCGCCGACTGTCCGGGCAGGGGCCAGCAGGCGTGGACCAGGCGGAGCCGTCCCTGGTCGAACTCGAGGGCGAAGGGGAGCTGGCGGATGAAGTTCTCGGCGCGGGCCCAGCGTTCCGGCCGGGCCTCGATCTGCGCCAGCGTGGTGGCGAACTGCCGGGTCGTGCCGGGCGTCCGCGGTCGCAGGCCGCGCATGTAGTGGACCGCGTTCATCTCGTGGTTGCCGAGGATCATCGCCGCGCGTCCGGCGGCGATCATCCCTTCGAAGAACTCCAGGACGCCGAGCGGATCCTCGCCCTTGTTGAGCACGTCGCCGATGGAGACGAGCAGGCGGTCCTCGGGGTGCCGGACGAGGTCGCCGTCCGGGCGCCAGCCGAGCCGCCAAAGCAGGTCCTTGAAGGTGGCGAATCGACCATGGATGTCGCCGATGATGTCGAGCGCGCGGTTCACATCCCCTTGTGACCGGAACCGAGGTCGAGCGCAAGGCGCAGCTCGCGCGCGCCGCGGCGCGCGGGCAGACTGCCGCGGACCTCGGCCATCTCGCCTTCGAGCAGCGGGCGCAGGGAGAGCCCGCGACCGCCGATCGTCCGCCCCTCCTGGTCGACGATCAGGACGTAGACGAGGTCGCCTTCGGCCGCGATCGTGATCGCCTTGGCGCTGATCAGGTCGACCGCCTGCTCGCGCGCGCTCCGCGCCTCGGCCGGCGTGGCCGGAAAGGCGGGGCCGCGACGGATCACGAAGCCGTAGGCGAGGGGTTGGGCTTCGATCTCGAGTTCGAGCAGCCCGGCGAAGTCACCGGGATCGACGGTCAGCTCCTTCGCCGCCGGCGCGAGCAGGGCGTCGAGGAGTCCGGCCTGCCAGCCGAAGACCAGGGCCGCGACCACGAGGGCGCCGCCGATCAAGAGCCGGCGGCGACCGGAGACCTCCGGCCGCGGGCCGCCGGGAGGCTGCGCGAGCGCGCGGCGTCCGTCCTCGGGTCGGAGCGGCCGTTCGCGGCTGAGGCGCTGGACCACGCCCCCGTGGACGGCGAAGAGGGTCTCGCGGGCCCGTCCGGCCCCGACCTCGGTCAGCCGGATCGTCGACTCGCAGTCCTGTGGCCGGGGTGAACTGCGCAGCAAGGCCTCGAGGGCGTCGCGCAGCTCCTCCAGCTCGAGTCCGGCGTCACCCTCGATCGGCCGCCGGTGATCGGCGGCGAGCAAGGAGAAGCGCCCGGCCTCGATCTCGACGTCGGCGGTGGCGAGACCGAGGGCGGCGAGACGCGGGATCTGCTCGCGCAGATCGGCGGCGTCGCCGGCCGGGCCCTCGAAGATGCCGTCGAACCAGTAGACGCCTCCGGCGAAGCCGAAGGCGGCGTCGGGACGAAGGGGCGGCGGTCCGGGACGGTCAGGCATCGAAGTACTCGCGGAATTCGGCGAGGCTGCCGGCCTCGGTCCAGTCGGTCAGCGTCTCGCACCAGACCAGGGTGCGCGGCCCGACGTCGCCCCGGACGAGGAGCTGGCCGAACTCGACGGCGGCGTAGGGCCCGCGGTAGTCGTCCTCGCCCGGCTGAGCATACCACCACTCGGCGGCGACGAAGGGGTGCCCCGGGGGCAGGGCGGCCAGCGATCCCGGCAGGGCCGGCGGCCGACGGGTGTCGACCCCGTCGAGCTGGTCATGGGCGTCGAGCCGGCGGCTGGTGTCGAGGTAGCGCTCCTCGTTGCGGCTCCGCTCCCGCTTGACCTGCTCCCGAAGGCGCCGCAGCTCGCGCCCCAGGCGTTCCTGCTCGGCCTGGTCCTGCTCCAGTTGCCGGAGGTCCTGGATCAGCAGCAAGATGATCAGGGCGAAGCAGTTGAGGAAGAACCCGAGGAAGAACCAGGCCAGGGCGGAGCGCCCCCGGGAAGGGGCGATGAGCGCGCAGATGATGCCGAAGACGACACCGGAGAAGGGTTCCATGGACTTCTCTTTGGCTGGCCGTGGGACCGGGCCCATTCGGGCCGGGGCGGCGACATTCTGCGAAATGGTCGCTCAGAGGTCGACCGTGATGGGCGCCTGGAGCGGGCGATAGCGCCGATCACAGCTGGAGGCGTTGACGTGGATCGTGCCGGCGCGTTCGAGCAGGCCCGGGTCCTCGTGGATGTGGCCGAAGACGTGGAGGCGCGGCCGGACGCGCGCGATCGCCGCCAGCAGGTCGGCGCAGCCGGCGTGGCTGCCGTCATGGACCCGGTCGAGGATGCCGGCCGGCGGTCCGTGGGTGACCAGGACGTCGGTGCCGCTCGGGATCAAGGCCCACTTCGCGGCCAACGCGGGTCCGCGGGGCAGGTTGAAGGCCCAGTCGAAGAAGGCCGGCTGCCAGGGCGAGCCCCAGAAGCGCAGGCCGGCGATCTCGGCTCCGGAATCCTGCAGGTAGTGGATGCCGGTCACCAGGTCCCGGGCGCGCTCGGGTTCCGCCTCGAAGAGCTCGTCGTGGTTGCCGGCGATCAGCACCTTGTCGCGATGGGACAGGGCGCGGAAGCGATCGAGGAAGCGGCGGATCTCCCCCTCGTCGCCGCGGCCGCAGAAGTCGCCGGCATGGATCAGGACGTCGCCCTCGGGCACCGACAGGGCGTCCAGGTGGCCATGCGTGTCGCTGATGCAGACGATCCGGGTCATCGCTCGAGGATCCAGATCGGGATGCCCTGCGGTTCGACCAGGCGCCCGCCGTGGCGGGCGACCAGTCCGGTGGCCCAGGCGGGACCGAGGGCCGGAGGGATCTCGACCACGATCCGGTCGACGTCCAGCTTGCCGGCGACGAAGGCCTCGATGCCGCGTTCGATGTCGGCGGGCTCGTTGACGTTCTCGATGATCCAGGCCTGGAAGTAGAACCAGGCCGCGGCGTAGATCCGTGGGGTCAGGACCAGGGCCCGGCGTCCGGTGAGCTCGTTGGCCTCGGCCGCGAGTTCGAGGAACTCGGGCGGCATCTCCTTCAGGGGGCGCGAACGGGCGGCCTCGAGGCCGCTGGCCACGAAGCTCGCGACCAGGACCAGGCCGGCGGCGAGGATCGCTCGGGGCCGACGCAGCCGGGCGACCAGGTCGTCGGCCAGCGTGGCGACGAGAAGCAGGAGGCCGGGCAGGGGATAGAACCAGCAGAACTCGTGGTCGAGGGCCCGGGCCGGGAAGGCGAACACGTAGACCAGCGCCGCGAGGCACCAGGCGAGACCCATGCGATAGCGGACCCGGCGTGACCCCGCCCAGGGACCCCAGGCGGCGAGGAGCGCCACCAGGAGGGTCGCGATCATCAGGATGCCGTATCCCCGGCGCAGATGCCGGAGCTGCGCCTTGAGGAGGGCGAGCAGGTCCCAGTCGAGCGCCTGGCGACCGGAATGCAGGGCGAGATCGAGGGCCTTGCCGGTCGGGGTGAAGCCGCCCTTCCAGGAGACCAGGAGGAGCCCGTAGGCAAGGAGCGCGGCGGCGGCGCCGGCCCCGAGCCAGAGCATCGGGCGCAGGAAGGGGCGCCGCTCCGCCAGCCGGCTGGCGAGGATCGCCGGCAGGATGAAGAGCGCCGGCCAGTCCTGGCCGACGGCGAGGAACATCAGTCCGGCGACGGCGAGACCCCGACCGGGCCCGATCCGACCGGCGGGGAGCAGACGGTAGGCGGCGAAACTGAGCAGGATCAGCGGGCTCTCGTAGTTCGCCATCGCGCCGTAGACGTCGACCATCGGAGCAACGAGGACGAGGGCCAGCGCGACCAGGGCGCCGGTCCGGCCACCGATCGACCGCAGCCATTGCAGGACCAGGAAGGCCAGGACCGCGCAGCAGAGCGCGGGCAGAAGGCGCAGGGCGAACTCGTCGCGGCCGAAGCTCCGATAGAACAGGAAGCTCGCCCAGTGATAGAGGGGCGGATGGTTGGCGTAGAGCTCGCCGGTCATCGGCATGGTGGGCAAGGGCGCGAGCAGCGGCCGGCCGTCGAGGGCGAAGAAACCACCCAGGTCCCAGGCCTTGCAGAAGGCGGCCTGGAAGCGGCCGCCCATGACGCCCTCGAGATCGAGCCCGAAGGGCCGATCCAGCCGCGGCAGATGGCGGAGGAAGGAGGCCAGGGCGGCGACCAGTCCGAACAGCAGGCTCTCTCCGCGAAACCGGGACACGCGATCCTCCTCCCTGGGGCGTCGCATTCTACCCGGCCGTGGCGGCCGGATCACCCGCGCGCCCCGCCGACCCGAGGCCGCAGGGCCCGAGCCCGGCCCGATTCGCGCGGCAATCGCGCGCCGCGCCCTTCTCCTCGTCGTCCGGGCAGGGCAGAACAGGGGCATGAGCAAGGATCCGATCGAGAATCGCTACCGGCTGGTCGCCGCCTCCTTCCTCGACTCCGAGCGTGGCGCGGTCTGGGCCGACCGCCTCGGCGCCGATCTGCGCAGCGCCATCGGTCTCCTGGTGGGTGCTTTCGGCGGCCAGCTCGCGCTGCTGCCGCGTGACCTCGATCGCGAGCAGGTCCGGACGCTGGTGGTCGAGATCCTGCCCGGTCGGCTCGGCGGTCGTGAGTCCTGGGCGGCGGACCTGCCCGACCTCCTCGAGGACTTCCTGGTCTTCCTCGCCCGCGAGGAGGGCCTGCCGCGGGAATGGGAATGGACCTCGGCGGTCGCCGACAACCGCGAGGCCTATGATCGCGCCCTGCGCGACGAGGGCCGGCCGCGTTACGCGGGACCGCGCGAGGAGCCGCATCGCCGGCCCGGCGCCAAGCTCGGCCGCAACGATCCCTGTCCCTGCGGCAGCGGCAAGAAGTACAAGAACTGCTGCCAGCGACTCACCTGAGCGACGCGCCGCGGCACCCGATCAGGGTTCGGAGTCCAGGCCGGGCGGCGCCTTGGTCCAGGTCCGGTCCGAGCGCCCGAGGGCGAGGCCGATGGCATAGAGGCGGCGCATCTCCTCGCGGTCGAACTCCTCCTCGTTGCCGCGTTCGTAGTCGCTCGGGATCGAGGTGAGGTTGAAGTCGACCTCGCCGGCGCGCGACAGCAGGTAGAGGCCCTCGAGTTCCTCGCGGGCCATCGACTGGAGCAGGGTCAGGATGGTCCGGCCGGCGATGGCGACCACGCTGGGTTCGACCGGCGCGAAGGTCCAGCTCAGCTGGCCGTTGCGGATCAGGTAGAGCCGGGTCACGCCGTTCTCGTGGCCGAGCCGCCGGGTCAACGCCCGGGGCAGGAAGAAGAGCGAGCGCACCGAGCCGTCGACGTGCATCTCGTCGTAGCTCTCGCCGTCGGCCTCGACCCGGATGTAGACCGGCGGGAAGACCACCGGGATCGCGGCCGAGGCCAGGAGAACCTCCTGGAACAGGTGCAGCGCGGCCTCGTCGCCGCGACGGGCGATCGCGCCCAGGTCCCAGACCACGAGCCGCTGCCGGTCGAGGTTGGTGGTCGCGACGTAGAGCCGGCGACCGTGGTCGTGCTCCTCGGCGATGAGGCGCAGGAACTCGGCGTCGACGTGGCGCTCGATCAACCGGAGCAGGGGTTCGTTGCTGGCCAGGGAGTCGCTGTAGAAGACCGCGAGCGGGTTCTTGGCCGCGGCGACGTCGTCGCGGCCGACCTCGGTGTAGAGCTGGCGGAGCAAGGCGTCGTGATCGCTGCCGAGGAAGGCGAAGGGGGCGATCAGGGCGCCGGTGGAGACTCCGGTGACCACCTTGAAGCGTGGCCGCGTACCCTTCTCGCTCCAGCCGTTGAGCAGGCCGGCGCCGAAGGCGCCGTCGGAGCCGCCCGAGCTGAGGCAGAGGATCGGATAGATGCGTCGACCCTCCTCGTCGAGCGCGTAATCCTCGGGCCGCTCGTCGACGAAGGACGTGGCGAGGCTCGGGCCGAAGGCGCGCTCGAAGTCGACCTCGTAGCAGCGGAGCTTCGGCTGGTCGGGGCCCAGGGCTTCGCCGATCAGACGGGCCTTCGCCACCAGCTCGTCGGGCAGCGGCCGGCGGTCCACCGACCCGCAGGCGGCGAGCAGGCCGAGGAGGATGGCGGCCACCGCCCATCGGGACCGGGCCCAGCGCGCGCGGCTCATCGGCTCAGGACCTCTTCTTCCGCGGCGCCCGGGCGGGGGTCTTGCTCCGACCGAGGCCCATGCTGCGTTCGAGGGCGATCAGGACCGAGGCGACCTTCTCGTAGAACTTCACCTCGTGATCGACGAGGTGAAAGCGCGGGTGGCTCGACCAGATGCGTTCGAGACGCCGGTCGAGCTCGCGCGCCTGGGCGGCGGTCTCGGTCCGGACCGAACCGTCCGCGTGGTATTCGCCGCGACCGTGAGCCGAGCTGCGCAGGAAGATCACCGCGTCGTAGCGCCGGAACTCGGCCTCGAGGGTCGTGCCCATGGCGCCGAGAAAGCGCTCCACGCCACCCGGCCAGTAGGCGGCGCCGTCGAGCGTGCCGCGGTCGCAGACGTGGGCGAGATCCGGTTTCATGATCTCGTAGATGCCCTCGAGATTGCGCTGCACGGCGTAGATCGTCTGCTGCAGGAGCCGGCGGCCGGCCGGATCGCGCGGCCGGGGAAAGCCGGACCGGAACAGCATCGTGGCGGTCTCGGGCAGCACCGCGATCTCGTCCTGGAGCTGCTTGCGAAGAACCTCGGCGACCGCCGTCTTGCCGGCGGCGGGGCCCCCGGTGAGCACGATGCGTTGATTCAGTCGCCTCTCGGTCGGCTTCCTGGGCATGGTTCTTCTCCGCAGCCGCCCGATTCTATCACCGGCGCCCGCGGCGCGCGCCGTCCGGGCGATGCCGGGGCCCGCCGGTCAGTCGCCGATCTGGCGGACCAGCTCGTCGGTGTAGCGCCGCGCGGCGGCGCCGACCACGTGGTCGACGGTCTCGAGTTCGGTGGCCGAAAAGCGCATCGGCTCGCGGAAGACCAGCCGGACCTTCGGGTGCTCGGCGGCGAAGGTCTCGAGCGGGGCGGCGACCCGGGCGAGGTAGTCCCGGAACTCCGGCAGCTCCGCCATCTCGTCCAGGATCGGGGCGAAGGCGATCACCAGCTCGATCTCCCGCGCGGCGCAGAGCTCGGCGATCCGCGTCAGCGCGGCCCGGTTCAGCGCCGAGAGTTCCGGCGGCGTCACCCGGTTCTCGGCGAGGTGCTCCGCCATGTTCCGGCGCACCCGTTCCGGGTCGGCGCGATCCTGGTGGTCGAAGCCGAGCTCGTCCAGGTGACTGCGGTTGGCGGCGAAGCGGGCCGGGTCGCGCAGCATCACGCTCAGACTCTCGTGCTGCATCAGCAGCGGCAGCCAGCGGAAGGTCAGGATCTTGCGGCGCTTGCCGGAGGACAGCTCGATCGCCGGGCGGGCGGCCTCGATCTGCTCGCGATCGAGCGGCAGGTTCACCAGGCAGCTGTTGCCCATCTCGGCGCGGCGCCAGACGTCGTAGACGTGGATGAGGATCACCTTGTCGGGCGCGGGCCGCGTGTCGAGCCAGCGCTCGAGCATCCAGGCGTCGTCGACCGCGAGACAGGCGCCGACGGTGCAGAGGTTCAGGCTCTCGAGCCCGGTCAGCTCGCGGATGCGGGTCGGGTCGACGCCCTGGTTGCCCGAGGAGTCGCCGAGGACGAGCCAGTCCACGCGGCGTTCGGGCGCGGCCGTCTCGAGCAGCGTCCACTTGGCCCGCAGGAGGTGGCCGGTGCGGTTGATCGGCAGGCGCGCATCGAGCGCGACCAGCAGGAGGTCGACCACCAGCAGCAAGACGAGGACGCCGAGGACCAGGCGGAGGATCTCGCCCGGCGTCACCTCGCGTGGCGTCTCGTGAGGCAGGCCGCCGGGCAGTCGTCCGCTTCTCGCTTCTTCGCCCATGGTCGTCCTCAGAACTGGAAGTAGATGAACTCGGAGGCCGCGCGGACCCCGAAGATGCAGATCAGGACCAGGATCGCGGTGTAGGCCAGGATGCGCGGCCCTGGTCGCAGATGCGCCAGGACCAGGAGGTCACGGCTCCGCTGCTGGGCGATCTGGACCAGGAGGAGCGGCGTCACGAAGAAGAGCAGGTCGCGGGCGAAGCCGGCCGACTCGGGCGACGAGCCGAAGCCGAGGCCGCCGAAGACGGCGATGACCTGGGCCAACGAGTGGCAGCGGAACAGGATCCAGCCGATCAGCGTCAGTCCGAACATGGTGGCCATCTTCGCGGCCAGGTGCCAACCGCGCGCCGTGGGCCGACCGTCGCGGTGGTAGGACTCGACGCCGAGCAGACGGTAGACGACCAGGATCAGGCCGTGGAAGGCGCCCCAGAGCACGAAGTTCCAGCTCGCGCCGTGCCAGAGCCCGCCGAGCAGCATGGTGAGCGTGAGGTTCAGGTAGGTGCGGCCGGGGCCGCGCCGGTTGCCGCCGAGCGGGATGTAGAGGTAGTCGCGCAGCCAGGACGACAGCGACACGTGCCAGCGCGACCAGAAGTCGCTCGGGTCGAGAGCGAAGTAGGGCAGCCGGAAGTTGACCATCAGTTCGAAGCCCATGAGCTTCGCCAGGCCGCGGGCGATGTCGGAGTAGCCGGAGAAGTCGCCGTAGATCTGGAAGGCGAAGGCGATGGCGCCGAGGACGAGGTCGAGGCCCTGGTAGTGCTCGTAGCCGTTGAAGACCTGGTCGGCGATCAAGGCCATGTTGTCGGCGATGACCACCTTCTTGAAGTAGCCCCAGAGGATCAGGAAGAGCCCGGCATGGACGGCCTTCGCGGTGATCCGCCGTGGCGCGGTCACCTGGCCGAGGAGGTTGCGGGCGCGCTCGATCGGGCCGGCGACGAGCTGCGGGAAGAAGGAGACGAAGAGCGCGAAGTCGAGCAAGCTCGGCGTGGCCGCGAGCTGCCGCCGGTGGATGTCCAGCGTGTAGCTCATGGTCTGGAAGGTGTAGAAGGAGATGCCGACCGGCAGCACCACCTGCAGGGTCACCGGATGCAGCTGGAGCCCGAGGCCGCCCAGCAGCGTCACCAGCGAGTCGGCGAAGAAGTTGAAGTACTTGAAGACGGCGAGCAGGCCGAGGTTGCTGATCACGCTCAGGCTGACGAAGAGGCGCCGCCGGCGCTCCTCGGGCAGGGCGCTCAGACGGCGGTGGAGCAGGAGGAAGACGCCGGTGACCGCGGTCACGCCGGCGAGGCAGCGCCACATGAGCGGGTCGGCGCTGAGCATCTCGCCAGATCGGCCGGCGAGGAGCGCCGGCCAGTCGACCACCAGGCAGCCGAGCCCGGTGAGGACGACGAAGAGGCCGCTCTTCCAGCGCTCGCCGCGGCTGAGATGTCCGCGGTCGATCATCAGGCCGCAGACGAAGTCGATCGCGGTCGACAGCGAGATGAGGAAGAGGAAGCGCAGGTCCCAGGAGCCGTAGAACCAGTAGCTGGCCACCAGCAGGAGCAGGTTCTGGGCCGCGAGCCGGCGGCGGAGCAGCAGGTAGCCCAGGTAGACGACCAGGAAGAAGGTCACGAAGGCGGTGGAGTTGAACAGCATCCTTCGTCCCGATTCCCGGCCGGTGCGTGCGAGCCGCCTTCAGCTCGATCCGGTTCGGGTCTACGAGAGAGCCCTGCCCCTGTCAACCGCGGGGCGGCTCGACGTCTCGTCGCGCTCGGCCTCGCCGCCCTCGTTCCCGGAGAAGGTGAGCGACGCGGGCCCGGGCCGGCTCAGTCGCCGGGAAGCCGGAGATCCTCCGCCACCGCCCAGCGGGCCCGCTCGGAGTCGTTCCGGGGGACGAGGCGCCAGCCGCGTGCCTGACGGAGGGCCTGGCGGTCCGGGTCCGCGGTCGGCAGGTAGACGTAGATGGTTCCTGAGGGCCGGAGCCAGAAGCAGAACGGATCGAGGTCGAGACCGATCCGGGGACCTCGATCCGGGACGAGATCGAGGCGGCGGTCCGCCGCCGTGGTGAAGGCCTGGGCGCCTTCCAGGTCCCAGGCCGTTCCGGCAACGATCACGAGCCCTCGGCGGCCGCGGGGCTCGAGACCGGCGCGGACGTCCGCGGGCAGCGCCGGCGAGTCGGTCTCGAGCAGCGCGCTGATGGTCATCGACTCGATCTCCGGGTTCTCGAGCCGGCAATGCGGGCCGAACTCGTCACGCAGGCTGATGCAGGAGTAGGGGTTGGCGTGGCCGAAGACGTCGTCGCGGCGACGCAGCGCCTGGCGCCGGCCGGTCGATTCCCAGGCCCGGGCCTCGGCCCAGTCGCCCACCATGGCCACCTTGGTGGCCAGTCCGAGGGCGCCGGCATGGACGAGGTCCTGGCCGAGGTAGCCCTGGTCGAGCCGGCGCCAGCGGCCGCCCACGAAGACCTCGTTGAAGGTGTGCGCGGTCCAGGACTCCCGGCCGGCGCGAGCGCGGCGGAGGAGGTGGCGGCGCAGCCGGTGGTGGCTGATGCCGCGCTCGATCAGCTCGTGCTCGGCCGGATCGCTGCCGTCGACCAGCGGGATGCAGAGGATGATCCGCGTCGGCAGGCCGAGGGCGCGCAGGCCGCCGGAGAGGTAGATCGCCGTCGAGGTGCAGCTGCCGCGTTCGCGCCGGGCGAACATGCCCCGCGCGCTCAGCTCGTGCTCGATCTGGGTCTCGAGGCTGCGGCCGGCGACCGGCAGGTTCCGGAGCGCCGCGGGGCGGAGCTCGTCGGGAATCCAGGCTTGGCCGCGGCGATCGTAGGCGGTGAAGTAGGTCATGAAGCCGCTGCTCGATCGCGCGCGACGGAGCAGCCAGTTCGAGGCGGCGAGGCAAAGCGCGCGGTCGTCGCAGCCGGCGAGGTCGAGGCCGTTGGCGGCGAGCGCGGCGGCGATCTCCTCCTGCATCGGCCGGTCCCAGTCGGCGGTCGGACCGGCCGCAGTCCAGGTGGCCAGGTCCTTCGTCCGGCGCCGCCAGTCCGGATCGCCCTCGATGCAGGTGTCGAGGTCGTTGAAGGGATAGTGGACGACCTCGAGTTCGTACCAGCCGGGGGTCTGGTCGAGCACCCGGACGTCCTGGTAGTCGTCGCAGAGGAATTCGGGCGTCACCGGTCGCATGACCTGGACGACGCTGCGGACGACGTACTGGTACTCACGCCGCTCCAGCCAGTCGCCGTCGGGGATGCCGTCGTCGTCGCTGTCGGGGTCGTCGGGGTCGGTGAGGTACTTGTGGATCTCCTGGAAGTCGCTGAGCCCGTCGCCGTCGCGATCGCCATCCTGGGCGCCCGCGGTCACGGTGAGGATCAGCATCGGGACCAGGATCAGGAACTTGCCCAGCATTCGATCCTCCACTCGCTTCGGTACCCTCGTCACTTCCTGGCGGTGGTCGGGTTCTGGGCCTCGACCAGTTCGACCAGGTAGATCGGCCGCTCCTTCTTGGGCATCACGATGCCCTTGATCTCGACCAGGACGCGCAGGCCGGGCCGGCACTGCCCGGCGTCGAACTTCGGCCGGAAGACGAGCGCCGGCATGTCGCCGATGGCCTCGTCGTCGACGTTGATCTGTTCGACCTCGATCGGACCGACGATGTCGTAGGACTCGTCGAGCAGGGTCAGCACCGCGCGCGGCCGCTCGCCGTTGGCGATCCGGACCCGGCTTCGGTCCCAGCTGAAGTGCCAGGCCAGGTGCGGGCCGGCGAAGTAGTCGACCGGCAGGTAGCCAGGGGGTGGGAAGGCGAGCGAGAGCGGGCCCAGCCCGCGGCCGCTCGTGTCCTGGACGTTCATGGCGCAGAAACCCGAGACGATGCCGAAGCCGGTCCTGGTCATGCGCGGCGAGAGGATCCACCGCCGATGGCCTACGTGTCTGAAGTTGCGGTCGTCGGAGTCGTCCATGTAGCCGTCGACGGACTGGCGGATGGAGGACCGCCCCTGGTGGAGATTGCTCTCCGCGGCGCCCTGCCGCGCGATCGCGTAGAGCGCGGCCGGCATCCCCGGAGGTTGTGGCGGCGTATGGCTCAGCTCGCCGATGAGGCAGCAGATCAGGGCCGCGTGCTGGGCCAGGTTCGTCAGGGAGGCGTCGACCGCGAGCTCATGGGGGAGGCCACAGAGATAGCGGTAGGCCTCGGCCCGTCGCCGGCCCTCGGCCACCAGATCAGGGCGTGGCCGACCCGCGGCGAAGGGCGCCGTGAGCGAGGGCTCCTCCTCGTAGGGTCTGGTCGAATCCAGCACCGGCGCGCCGTCGATCCTGGTCAGATCCCGGCGGATCGCGGCCAGCGAGCGCGGGAAGAGGACGACGTCCGGTGCCCCCTTGAGTTTGAGGACGAGCTCGCCACGGCTGCGTTCGAGGACGTGGATCGGCCGGCTGTCGGCGTCGTAACGGCAGAGCTTCTGGACCTCGCCCTTCAGGTAGCGGCGTTCGCTCAGCCTCTTGCCGTCCTCGCGATAGGACTCGTACGCGCCGTCGAGCTGGCCATGCCGATACTGGGCGCGGAGCCTGATCTTGCCGGAGGGAAAGAACTCGACCCAGGAGCCGTGCGGCTCCCCGTCTCCGTCGACGTGGTAGATCTTCGCCGTGCTGCCGTCGGGGTATTCCTCGCGGCGTTCCTCGATCTGGGCCGGCGCGGGGCCGACGAGGACCAGGAAGGCGAGGGCGGCCAGCAGCCGACCCCGAAGCGGCCAGGTTCCAGGTGCCCGGGGCATGCTCTGGTGAATCGGCATGTCCTTCCTCCTGCCCGCGTCCGGGTCATCCTGAACGATCTCCCTGCCCACGACCAGGAAAACGTCGGCCGAACTCCCGCGGTGCCAAGGCAAGGATTTTGTCGATCGAACATTGCAGATGCCGTTGATCTCGAGCACTTTCCTGGCATGAGCAAGATCCGGATGGGTGATGCCGCCCGCCTCCTCGGGGTGAGCGTCGATACCCTGCGCCGCTTCGTCGACTCCGGTCGGTTGTCCGCGAGCCGTAGCGCCGGCCAGCAACGCCTGATCGACGGTGCCGAGCTGGCGCGCTTCCTCGAGAACCAGGAGGCCGCGGGCGAGCGCTTCGCCACCTCGTCCGCCCGCAACCACCTGTTCGGCATCGTCACCCGCGTCGTCACCGACAAGGTCTCGGCCCAGGTCGAGCTGCGCTGTGGCCCCTACCGGGTCGTCTCGCTGCTCACCCGTGAGTCGGTGGACGCGCTCGGCCTGGCGCCAGGGGTCCTGGTCAACGCCGTGATCAAGGCCACCAACGTCGTGGTCGAGCTCGCCGGCGACGGCGCGGGAGTCCGGGAGGGGCGGTCGTGAAGTCCGGCCCCCTGCTCCTCCTCCTCGCCGTCCTCGTCGCCCTTCCCGGCTGCACCGCCGGAGCGGAGGCCTCGACCAGGGTCCGGGTCTTCGCGGCCTCCTCGTTGACGGCCTCGTTCACGGCGCTCGCCGCGGCCTTCCGAGAGGTCGAACCGGAGCTGGAGCTGGAGCTGCACTTCGCCGGCACGCCGACCCTCGTCCTCCAGATCCGCGAGGGTGCGCCGGTCGACGTCTTCGCCTCGGCGGACGAGACCAACATGGACCGCCTCGCCGCCCAGGGGCGGCTGCGCGAGCCCCCCCTGGTCTTCGCCCGCAATCGCCTGGCGATCGTCACCGCTCCCGGCAACCCGCGCGGCGTCCGCGGGCTCGCCGATCTCGCGCGCGAGGACCTCGTGGTCGTCCTCGCCGGCCCGGAGGTTCCGGCCGGACGCTACGCGCGACAGCTGCTGCGCCAGGCCGGTGTGGAGCCGCGCTCCCGATCCGACGAGGCCAGCGTGCAGGCGGTGGTCAATCGGGTGGCGCTGGGCGAGGCCGACGCGGGCATCGCCTACGTCACCGATCTCAGGGCCGCCGGCGCTCGGGTCGAGGCGATTCCGATCGCCGATGGCGCGACCATCCTCGCCCGCTACCCGGTGGCCCTGCTCGAGGCCGGTTCGAACCCGGAGGGCGGCCGGGCCTTCATCGCCTTCCTGCGGTCCGAGCGCGGGCAGGCGATCCTGGCCGAACATGGATTCCTGAGCCCATGAGGGCCTCCGGTCGTGGCCTCGACCTCGTCCGCCGGGCGCTCGTCCTGGTGGCCGTGGCCTTCCTCCTCCTGCCGCTCCTCGGTCTGCTCGGCCGCGCGCCCTGGGGCGAGGTCCTGGCCGCGGTCCGGCGACCGGAAGTGGTCGAGGCCCTGCTCCTCTCGCTCCGCTGCTCGCTCGCCGCCACCGCTCTCGCCGCTCTGCTCGGTCTGCCGCTCGCGTTCTGGCTCGCCGGTCCGGGGTCGTTGACGCGGCAGCTGGTCCGCATCCTGGTGACCCTGCCGATGGTGCTGCCGCCGGTGGTGAGCGGCGTCGCCCTCCTGCTCGCCTTCGGTCGCAACGGGCTGGTCGGCGGCTTCCTGGTCGAGAGCTTCGGCTTCGGCCTGCCCTTCACCAGCTGGGGCGTGATCGTCGCCGAGTGTTACGTCGCCTTGCCCTTCTTCGTGCTCACGGCGGAAGGCGGCCTGCGCGCGCGCGATCGTCGACCCGAGGAGGCCGCGGCCACGCTCGGCGCCCGGCCGGTCACCATCGTGGCGCGAATCACCCTGCCGGCCCTGCTCCCGACGCTGTCGGCCGCGCTCCTCGTCAGCTGGGCCCGAGCCCTCGGCGAGTTCGGCGCGACCATCACCTTCGCGGGCAACCTGGCCGGCAGCACCCGCACCATGCCGCTCGCGGTCTATGCCGCGCTCGAGACCGGGCCCGAGACCGCGATCGCCCTGAGTCTCGTGCTGGTGGCGGTCTCGGCCGGCATCCTCGTCCTCATGCGCAAGCACTGGTTCCCGATCCGATGAGCCTGACCCTCGACATGAAACTCCGCCGCGGCGCGCTCGACCTCGCCATCGAACTCGAGGTCGCCCCCGGCGAGACCCTGGCGGTGGTCGGACCGAACGGCGCCGGCAAGACCTCGCTCCTGCAGGTCGTCGCCGGCCTGCTCCGGATCGACCAGGGTCGGGTGACGCTCGATGGTCGCCTGCTCGATGGTGGCGCGGCCGGGACCTTCGTCGAGCCCGCGGACCGCGAGCTCGGCTACCTCTTCCAGGATCACCGTCTCTTCCCGCAGATGTCGGTTCTCGACAACGTCGCCTTCGGGCCGCGCGTCCGGGGGCGCTCGCGGCGTGAGGCTCGCGAACGGGCGATGGCCTGGCTCGGAAGCCTGGGGCTCGAGGCCTGTCGTGATCTGCGTCCCGCCGCGCTCTCGGGCGGGCAGGCGCAGAAGGTGGCTCTCGCCCGCGCCCTGGCCGGCGAGCCGCGCCTGCTCCTCCTCGACGAGCCGCTCTCGGCGGTCGACGCCTCGGCCCGTCTGGAGCTGCGCCGCGGCCTGCGCGAGCACCTGGCCGCCTTCGCCGGCATCCGCCTGCTGGTGGCGCACGACATCGAGGACGCCGTCGCCCTCGCCGACCGCATCGCGGTGCTCGAGGGCGGTCGGGTCGTCCAGGTCGGGCGGGTCGACGAGGTGCTCGCGCGTCCGGCCTCGCTCTACGCCAGTGATCTGGTCGGCCTCAACTTCTACGTCGGGCGCTGTGCCGGAGCCGTCGCCCGGGTCGGCGACCTCGACCTGGTGACGGTGTCGGACCTGACCGGCGACGTGGCCGTCACCATCCACCCGCGCACGATCTCGCTCTTCCTCGAGCGGCCACAGGGCTCGCCGCGCAACTGCTGGCGGGCGCCGGTCATCGGCCTGGATGCCAGTCTCGGGCGCATGCGCGTCCGCTTCGGTGGCGTCCTGCCCATCGTCGCCGAGGTCACGCCGGCCGCGGTGCGCGAACTCGGCCTCGCGGTCGGTCGCGAACTCTGGCTGACCATCAAGGCCACCGAGATCGGTGTCGCCGCGCGTTGAGCGCGGCTCAGTTGCCCTCGAGTTCGGCGAGACGCGCCCGGTCGCGTTCGGCGCCGGCCGCATCGCCCGATCGTGCCCGCAGCTCCGCGCGCAGCCGGAAGGCCTCGACCAGCGCGGGATCACGACCGATGGCGGCATCGAGCGCGTCGAGCGCGGCCTTGGTGCGGTCGAGCGCGACCAGGACGCGCGCCCGCTCCAGCTGGAAGCCGGCCTGGTCCGGGGCGATCGCCACCGCCCGATCGAGATCGTTCAGCGCGTGCGCGGCATCGGTCGTGGCGAGGAGCCGACCGCGCGCGGCGTGGGCGCCGGCGTCCTCCGGGTCGAGCTCGATCGCGCGATCGAGGGCATGCTTGGCGTATTCGTTTCGCCCGAGGGCGACCAGGACCTGGGCCTTCTGCCGATAGATCGCCGCCGACTCGAGACCGAGCTCGACCGCCCGGTCGAGATCGCCGATCGCGGCCATGGGGTCTTCCGCGGCCAGCAGGCGACCGCGCTCGAAGTAGGCCGTGGCGTCGCCGGCCGCGAGCGCGATCACCCGGTCCCAGGCGTGCTTGGCCTCCGGTCGGCGACCGAGACGCTCGAGGATCTCCGCCTTGAAGCGGAAGTCGTCGGCGTCGTCCTGCTTCAGCTCGGTGACCTTGTCGAGGTTGTCGAGCGTGAACTGGAGGTGACCGCGCGCCTCCCAGACCCGGGCGCGCTCGCGGTAGGCATCGACCAGCGCGGGCTCGCGCGCGACCGCCAGATCGAGGCAGGACTGGGCTTCGTCGAGCCGACCCTCGGCCCGATGCGTCCGGGCCAGCGCGACCAGCTCCGCGGGCGTCTTCGGCGAGTCGCCGCCGCAGGAGAACAGGGGCAGGAGAAGGAGCAGGATGAGGGCGGGGCGCGCGCTGCCGTACACGTTGATTCTCCGGATTCCAGGACCTCGTTCCGCGACGGCGCGAACGAGGACCGAGATTATCGGGCATCTACCGCTGCTTCGGCAAGAATCCCGTGAAGGGACCGGGAAGCCGGCCGGCGCGCGTCCCGTGACGCGCGCCGCCGGACCCTGGTCGCTCAGCGCCGGGCGTGGTCGCGGAGGACCTGCGCGACGCAGGCGGTGAGCTTCTTGCCCATCGGGATGTGCAGGAACTCGTTCGGGCCGTGGGCGTTCGAGCCGGGGCCGAGCAGACCGGTGATCAGGAACTGGGCCTTGGGGAACTTGGCACCCAACATGCCCATGAAGGGGATGGTGCCGCCTTCGCCCATGTACACCGCCTCCCGGCCGAAGTAGGTGCGCGAGGCCTCGTCGACCGACTTCTCGAGCCAGGGTGCCACTGCCGGCGCGTTCCAGCCGGAGGCGCCATGCTCGGGCGTGAAGCGCACCCGGGCGCCGTAAGGCGGGTTGGACTCGAGCAGCTCCTTGAGCGCGGCGGTCGCGGGAGTCGGGTCGACCAGCGGGGGCAGGCGCAGCGAGAGCTTGACCGTGGTGAAGGGGCGGAGCACGTTGCCGGCGCTGGCGATCGGCGGCATCCCGTCGACCCCGGTCACCGACAGGGCCGGTCGCCAGGTGCGGTTGAGCACCAGCTCGGTGAGGTCGTCGCTCATCGGCCGCATGCCGTCCACCCAGGGGAACTTGGCGAAGACCTCGCGATCCAGGACCCGGCCGCAGACCGCGGCCTGGGCGACGCGCTGCTCGGGGATCTCGCAGTGGAAGGCGGCCGGCAGGACGGCGCCGGTCTCCGGGTCGTCGATCCGGGACAGGAGCTGGCGCAGGACGCGGAAGGAGCTGGCGACGACGCCGCTGGCGTCGCCCGAGTGGACGCCTTCCCTCAGCACGTCGATGCGCAGGTCGCCGGCGACCAGGCCGCGCAGCGAGGTGGTGGTCCAGAGCTGGTCGTAGTTGCCGCAGCCGGAGTCGAGGCAGATGACCAGGCTCGGGGTGCCGATGCGATCGGCGAGGGCATCGACGTAGTGGGGCAGGTCGTAGCTACCGCTCTCCTCGCAGCCCTCGATCAGGATGACCATGCGCGCATGCGGGAAGCCCTGTTCCTTCAGGGCCCGGATCGCGGTGAGCGAGGCATAGGCGGCGTAGCCGTCGTCGGCGCCGCCCCGGCCGTAGAGCTTGTCGCCGCGCAGGACCGGCTTCCAGGGCTCGAGACCCTCGTCCCAGCCGGTCATCTCCGGCTGCTTGTCGAGATGGCCGTAGAGGACGACGGTGTCGTCGACCTCGCCCGGTACCTCCATGTAGATCAGCGGCGTGCGTCCTTCGAGCCGGACCACCTCGAGGCTCAGACCCTCGATCGGTTGCTCGGCGCACCAGGCGGCGATCAGCTCGACGGCCCGATCCATGTGGCCGTTCGCGGCCCAGTCCTTGTCGAAGGCGGGGGACTTGTTGGGGATCTTGATGTACTCGATGAGGCTCGGGACGATCGACTCGTCCCAGCTGCGGTCGACGAGGTCGCGCGTCGTATCCGGATTCATGGTTTTCCCCCGGGTGGTGGTTCGAGACGGGCGGGCGGCGGGACCGTTCTCGGTCCCGCTCGACGGCCCCATCCTCGCCCGCTGACCGGCCGCTGTCGAGCCCAGGGGGTTGCGGCCCGCCGATCCGGCGTCGCCGCGACCGGATTCACCCCTGGTCGATTTGCCGACCTCCGGATCGCGGCTACGCTATCCCCATGAAGACCAACGAAACCCGCGCCTGGGGCGCCACCAGCGCCACGTCTCCGCTCGCTCCCCTCACCATCAAGCGTCGGCTCCCGACGGCGACCGACCTGCAGATCGAGATCCTCTACTGCGGCATCTGCCATTCCGATCTCCACACGGTCCGGGACGAGTGGAATCGATTCATGCCGACGACCTACCCGGTCGTCCCGGGACACGAGATCGTCGGTCGGGTCACCGCGGTCGGCGCCGAGGTCGAGGACTTCGCGATCGGCGACCGGGTCGCGGTCGGTTGCCTGGTCGATTCCGATGGCGACTGCCCGCACTGCCGGGAGGGGAACGAACAGTTTTGCGCCCAGGCGGTCTTCACCTTCAACGGCGCGGACGCGCACCTGGGTGGCGTCACCTACGGCGGCTACTCGCGCTCCATCGTCGTCGACCGACGCTTCGTGCTGCGGGTGCCCGAGAACCTCGATCTCGCCGCCACCGCGCCGCTCCTCTGCGCCGGCATCACCACCTACTCGCCCCTGAGGCACTGGCGGGTCGGCGCCGGCTCGAAGGTCGGCGTCGTCGGGCTCGGCGGTCTCGGCCACATGGCGGTCAAGATCGCCCACGCGATGGCGGCCCGGGTCGTCGTCTTCACCACCTCGACCTCGAAGCAGGAGGACGCGCGCCGGCTCGGCGCCGACGAGGTGGTGCTCTCGAAGGACGCCGAGGCGATGGCGGCCCATGAGGGCAGCTTCGACTTCATCATCGACACGGTCTCGGCGCGGCACGAGATCGATCCCTACCTGGCGCTCCTGAAGCCCGACGGCAACCTGACCCTGGTCGGCGCGCCCACCGAGCCGCTGCCGGTCTCGTCCTTCAGCCTGATCATGGGGCGGCGCAGCCTCTCGGGCTCGGTCATCGGCGGCATTCCCGAGACCCAGGAGATGCTCGACTTCTGCGGTCGGCACGGCATCGTCGCCGACATCGAGCTGATCCCGATCCAGAAGGTCAACGAGGCCTACGAACGCCTGTTGAAGTCCGACGTGAAGTACCGCTTCGTCATCGACATGGCCAGCATCGAGAGCTGAGCGGGGCCGAGCGCGAGAAGGGAGGAACGGATGCTCGAACGGAAGCTGGGGCGATCGGGGCTCGAGGTCTCGGCCATCGGACTCGGCTGCATGGGCATGAGTTCCTCCTACGGTCCGCCGCGGGATCGCGGCGAGATGATCGCCCTCCTGCGCGCCGCGGTCGATCGTGGGGTCGACTTCTTCGATACCGCCGAGGTCTACGGGCCCTACACCAACGAGGAACTCCTGGGCGAGGCCCTGGCGCCGCTGCGCGATCGGGTCAAGATCGCGACCAAGTTCGGCTTCCAGATCGATCCCAGCGGGCGCAAGGCCTGGACCGGACTCGACAGCCGACCGGAGCACGTCCGCTCGGTGGTCGAGGCCTCGCTTCGGCGCCTGCGAACCGATCACATCGATCTGCTCTACCAGCATCGGGTCGACCCGGCGGTGCCGATCGAAGAGGTCGCCGGCGCGGTCCACGAGCTGATCGCCCAGGGCAAGGTGAGGCACTTCGGCCTGTCCGAGGCGAGCGCCGCGACCATCCGCCGGGCCCACGCGGTGCAGCCGCTCGCCGCCGTCCAGAACGAGTATTCGATCTGGTGGCGGCGGCCGGAGGACGACCTCTTGCCGACCCTCGAGGAGCTCGGCATCGGCCTGGTCGCTTACAGCCCGCTCGGGCGCGGCTTCCTCACCGGCGCGATGGATCAGGCGACGGTCTTCGCCGCCGGCGATTTCCGCAGCCACCTGCCGCGCTTCAGCGCCGAGGCGCGGCGCGCGAACGAGGTGTTGGTCGAACTCCTGCGCGGTTTCGGTCGCCGGCTCGGCGCGACGCCGGCGCAGGTCGCCCTCGCCTGGGTCCTGGCCCGCAAACCCTTCATCGTGCCGATTCCGGGCACGACCCGGCTCGCCCGCCTGGAGGAGAACCTCGCCGCGACCGAGCTCGTTCTCGGCGCCGGGGAGCTGGCCGAGCTCGACCGGGCCGCGGCGGCGATCGCCATCGAGGGTGCACGCTATCCGGCCTTCCTCGACGAGCTCACCGGCCGCTGATCGCCGCGATCGGGGCGCGTCGACCGGTTCGAGGAGGACGAGCCGGCCACGCCAGTCGATCGCGGCAGGCGTGGAGACCGATCCGAGGACGTCGTGTCATCTTGGGACCGGTCGACCCGCTCGGGTCTCGACGATCACCCAGGCTGGGGCTCGCCCGGCTCGACAGGACGGATCGCGAGGGTTAGCCTCGCTCTGTCGGGACCACGACCGGCATCGTGGACCGTCTCGTGTCATTGCGAGCTTCGTCATGATCCGTTCCTGCCACCGCCGGGCTCTCGCCGTCCTCTTCGTCGTCGTCGCCATGATCGCGACCGGTGCCTGCGGCACCAGCACCAGGCGAATCCTGCCGCGCCGTGAGCTCTTCGAGGTTCCCCCGGTCGGCTCGGTCCAGCAGGCGGAGCTGGGCGAGACCATCCTCGACAAGGGCGAGCTCTACACCTACGACGGCCTCGTCCTCGACAACGAGGTCAGCGCCGGCGACGGCGTCTTCACCCTCGAGATCACCGTCGCGCCCCAGGTGCTGCGCGCGACCTGGGAGAGCGACAAGTCGATCTACTACCAGGGCGATAACGTCACCTGCTACGACGCCCTTCTCGGCACCGCCGCGACCCTGGGCGGCCTGCGCATCCGCAAGGACGACCCGGAGGACATCGGGATCTGGGGCCGCAACTTCGACGTCAACATGAATCCCGACCCGGACCCGGTCCTGCGGCCCACCAGGGTCCAGGCCCTGGATCGTCCGGGCTTCCGCCAGGAGCTGATCTACAACGGTCGTTCCGGCTCGATCCTGAAGTTCCTCTATCGCGAGTTCGTCGCCGGCTACGTGCGCGCGCCCTACACGCAGGACGTCCAGTACGACCTCTCGACGGACCACACGATCGGCTTCAAGGGCGCGCGCATCGAGGTGCTCGAGGCGACCAACACCATGCTCCGCTACCGCGTCATCCAGAGCTTCCCGGTCGAACCGGGCCTCGTGCCACCCTCGCAACCCGCGCCGGAACCCTGAGCGCCCGGGCCGCGGGCGTCGCCCGCCGCGGGCATGCCGGCGATCGCGGCCATCGGATATCCCCATGGGCCCGCCCTCGGGGCCTCGACCTGCCGCCGACCACCGCTCGGTCGATGCCGAGAACGCCCATCACCCGGGCGACCTCGTCGGCCATGTTGTCGATCTCCTCGGGCTCGCGACTCGTCGCGGCGTCGTCGGCGGGGCTGATGCAGGCGCCGAGGAGGCCGAGGACTGCGGCCAGGATGATGCTGCGGTAGCTCATCCCGCCAGAGTAGCGTTGGCGGCACGACTTGACCACGATGCCGTGGCCCTCAGTCCCCGAGGGCGAGCCCGAGCTTGCGGAGCAGGCGTACGAGCGTCGCACGATCACGATCCGGGAGAGATTCCACGGCTGCGGTGGCCTCGTCGAATCGGAGTCCGAGCGCGCGGTCGACCAGGACTCTACCCGCCGCCGTCAGGCGGACGCGCACGCCGCGGCGATCGTGCGGATCCACGACCCGGGTCACCAGGCCCGAGGCCTCGAGGCGATCGACCCGATTGGTCATGGCACCGGGCGAAAGCAACACGGCGCGGCTGAGCTCGCCGGAGGCCAGCTCGTAGGGAGAGCCCTGGCGGCGCAGAGTCGCGAGGACGTCGAAGGCCCATAGTTCGAGGTCGAGACCGGCGAGCGTCGCCTTGACCCGGCGCTCCAGAACGCGCCCGAGGATCAGCAGCCGACCGACCACGGCGAATCCCGACGTATCGAGTTCAGGCCGCTCCTTGGCCCATTGCGTGATGATGTGGTCGACCAGGTCTTCGCGAGGCATGCCGACATTCTGCCCGTAAAAAGTTCGATGTCAAACTATTCGACACCGAATAACATCAGCGTCGGGCCCGTTCTCGATTGCACGAGGCCCGCAGCGGACGCGGGCCGAACCGGACCGCTGCCCCGTGCAGCCGCGAGCGAGGAGACGATCATGATCCACCACATCTGCGCGACCTGCGGAACCCAGTACCCGGCCACCGAGAGGCCTCCGAAGGACTGCGTCATCTGCGAAGACGACCGCCAGTACGTCGGTTGGAAGGGCCAGCGCTGGACTTCGGCGGCCGAGCTCGCCCTTCGCCACCGCGTGCTCGTCGAGGACGACGACGGGGTCCTGGGCCTGAGCGTGACCCCGGATCTGGCCATCGATCAGCGCGCCTGCCTGATTCCTGGCGCCCGGGGGAACGTCCTCTGGGAGGCCCTGCCCATGGTCGATGCCGAGGCCCTCGCCGCGCTCCGCGCCCGGGGCGGCGTGGCGCTGATCGCCATCTCGCATCCGCACTTCTACTCGAGCATGGTGGACTGGAGCGAGGCACTCGGCGGCGTGCCGATCCTGTTGCACGAGGCTGATCGTCGCTTCGTCATGCGGCCACATCCGGCGATCGAGTTCTGGTCCGGCGATCGACTGGACGTCGCCTCCGATCTGAGCCTCATCCGCTGCGGCGGTCACTTCGCCGGGAGCACCGCCTTGCACTGGCGCCGTGGGCCGCGCCCGGGCGGCGCGCTGTTCACCGGCGACGCGCTCCAGGTCGGTCTCGGCCGCCGACAGGTGGCCTTCATGTACAGCTACCCCAATCTCGTGCCGATGAACACGAGCGCCATCGAGTCGATGCGCGATCGGTTGGCGGCCCTCGACTTCGAGGACGTCTTCGGCTATGCACGCGGGCGGAACATCATCGGCGGCGCGCGAGCCGCGGTCGATCAGTCCTTTGCCCGACACCTCGAGGCCGTGCGTGGCTGAGTGCCAAGGGCGGTCGGACCGGTCAGGATGACGATCCCTCGTCCAGGGACGGACGGGCCGCGGGCCTGGTCCGGAGGCGATCAGCCCATGCTGTAGCCGACGCGCGCGAGACCGATCAGGACCCAGAAGATCGTCGCGAGGATGCTCGCCGTCACCGCGATCCCGAGCCGGCGGATGCGTCGCCGACGTCGCGCCTCCTGGCGTTGCCGGGTCGAGGCCCGGACGGAACTCGCCTCGCGATCCATGGCCTCAGCTCCGGGACGGGAGCGCTGCCGTGGGCGGCTCGCTCAGGCGCGGTCCCGGGTCGAGTTCGGACGGTGAATCCCAGTCCAGATCCGCGAGTTCGAGCGTACCCCCGAGGAGTTCCTTCCAGCTCGGAGCGGTCCTGGTGAAGCGGAGCGAGGAGTCCTCGCGCATGATCAGCGGCCGTCCCGGCGTGATCTCCAGGAGCACCCGCTTCAGGCTGCTGCCGAAGTGGTACTGGTAGCGGACCTGGTAGACCGTGGCCTCCGGATGGGCCGTGATCAGCTGCGCCAGGCTGCGCGCCAGCACCTCCGGCTTCAGGAAAGGTCTCCGGCCGATGGCCGGCGGGTCCATCAGGCCTTCGCTGGTCCGGCTCAGCGGCTTCCACACGCCGGGCAGGACGTGGTAGTCGAGGAGGGCGTAGCGGCCGAGCGCGTCCCAGGTCGTCGAGGGCGGTGCCTCGAAGCGCTCCCGGGCCCGGGCCAGAATGAAGGCCCGCCCTTCGTCCGTGTCGTCCATCCGCAGCAGGTAACGGCCGGCGATCCGGTTGCGGACGAGCAGATCGAGCTTGCCCTTCGTGTCCGGCAGGCCGCCGTCCAGCTTGGCGGCCACCTCGTCCACGACCGAGGCCAGGAAGCTCTCGTCGCGATTGCGATAGACCTCCCACCAGGTGTGCAGCTCGAGCTCGCTCAGCGAGTCGATGGCGTAGCGGCGCGGGTCTTCGATCCTGGTCCGGTCCGGAGCGCCGCAGCCCAAAAGGGCGCAGCCGAGGACGACGGCAGCCAATCCGATTCCGTTGGCGACTCTCATGCGAGCCATCTAAGGCTCGGGTCGGGATCAGGTCAACCGCAAAGAGAGTCGGCGGCCGTTCTGGTCGGCCTCCACGCGGATGTTCGGCCGGCGCTCCTGGCCACGATGGAGGGCGCCGACCCGGTGCGAGGCGGCGCCTCGGTCATGGCGAACGCTGCGGTTCAGATCTTCCGCCACTTGATGACGCTGAGCACGTTGGTCGTCTTGACCCCGATCTCGTCCGGGATGGCGGTCTCGATCGCGATCAGACCGCGCTTCTCCAGGGCCTGCAGCGTCTGCCAGAGGTTGCGGTTGTAGTCCTGCTCCTCGGCATAGGCCCGGGTCGTTCCGTGTCGTCCCGGTTCGCCGACCTCGTCGCGGAACTGCCAGCCGACCGGCTCGAGATGGATGCCGGTCACCCGCGGCGCGCGATCGAGGAGGCCTTCGATCGCCCGGCTGGGCAGCTGCGGGATCTGCTCGATCGCCGTGCACGAGAAGAACAGCGCGTGGCCGTCGCTCTCGATCTCGCGATAGTCTGGCTCGTAGAAGTCGAAGGGCAGGGCACGGATCGCCATCCGGGGCTCGACCGTGGCCATCGCCTCGGTGCAGAGCCGCCCGTTCTCGGTGAACTCGAGTGCGTAGTAGCTTGCGTCCGCGGGCGCGCCCCGGAGCCAGAGCAGGAAGAGGTAGAGGCCCCAGCCGCTGCCGAGTTCGGCGATGACCCGCGTGTCGGGGCGGATCTCGTTCTGGAGGATCTCGGCGATGGTGCCGTGATAGCCCGCCCAGACCGCCGCCTTGGGCAGCTCGTGGATCTCGCCCCCGTAGACGGTGTTGGCGCGCTCCAGGCCCGGCTTGCCGCGGACCTGGCGCACGACCTCCCAGAAGCAGCGGGAAAGGTCGTCGCCGTGTCGGGCGATCGCAGCGTCGATCAGCTCCCGGACCGAGGCCCACTTCTCGAGGTTGTACTCCGCGTTGATCTTCTCGGCCGTCCGCATCAGGGTCGCCGTCCCGCCCATGGTTCTCGAACCTCCAGCTCTTCCGCGCGGCCGGCTCGGCCGCGCTCCCTCTTCCGATCAGGGGTCGATGGTCGCGAGCCGCGCTCGTCGGACGCTCGACCGACGACGCCGCGATCCGGCCGACGAGGGCTCGTCGACGGCTCGGCAGCGCCTCGGTATTCATCGATCGCGATCGGCGGGTCCTTGAGTAAAAACCCAGGGTGAGAGCGGGCGGCAGGCCGAAGAACCGCGGCTTCCGAGCTCAGCCGCGCCGGGCCACGAGGTTCTGGATCTCCTTGAAGCGCCAGTTCACCGCGTGGAGGAGGATGCCGAGGAAGACGGAACCGGCGCCGAGGAGAACCAGGCCGGTCGCGAGGACGGCCCGCGGGACCCGGTAGACGTAGCCGTGCCTGATGTAGTCGACCACCGGTCCCCAACCCGACCAGATGCCGAGCAGGAGGCAGAGGAGCGCCAGCAGCCCGAAGAAGGCGAGCGGCTTGTAGGCACGGAACAGGCTGAACAGCTTCCAGAGGACCCGGAACCCGTCGGAGAAGGTGTTGAGCTTCGAGACGCTGCCCTCCGGTCGCTCGCGATAGGGCACCACGACCTCGGCGATCTCGTAGCGGAGATAGAGGGCGTTGATCGTCATCTCGGTCTCGACCTCGAAGCCCGACGAGACGACCGGAATGCCCGCCGCGACCCGACGGTTGTAGGCCCGGTAGCCGGAGAGGATGTCGGTGAGTTTGGCGCGGAAGATGAAGTTGACCAGCCAACGGACCAGGTTGTTGCCCAGGACGTGGAGCGGGCGGAAGGAGGTGTCGGTGAACTCCTGCAGCCGCGTCCCGACCACCATGTCCGCCATGCCGTCGACGACCGGCGCGATGAGCTCGTGGACGTTCTCCGCGGGATAGGTGTCGTCGCCGTCGACCATCACGTAGACGTCGGCGTCGACCGACTCGAACATCCCGGCGATGACGTTGCCCTTGCCGGGCCGTGGCTCATGGATGACCTCGGCGCCGTGCTCGCGGGCGATCCTCACCGTGGCGTCCTTGCTCCGGTTGTTGAACACGATGATCCGGGCATCGGGAAGCTCCTTGCGGAACGAGTCGACGACGACGCCGACCGTCGCTTCCTCGTTGTAGCAGGGGATGAGCACGGCGATACGCGGCTTGGTTCCGGTCGAGGTCGTGGCTTCGAGTTCGGCGCTGGTGCTGGTCTGCGGCATGGGATCGCCTTTCATGGGTTGTTCGGTCGCGACCGGTCGTGGGGTCTCGTTCGTGTCGTCGGTCTTCCGTCCGTCCACGAGCACGGCGGCCGGGTCATCGCCGGAGCTCCAGGTCGCGCACGACCACTCCGGCCCAGCTGTTGTGGGTCTCGCCCTCGGCCAGCTCGAGCCCGAACTCGAGCGCGTCCACCGCGGTGTTCGGGGCCAGATCGATGGCGAAGGTGGCGCCGGTCTCGCCGGGTGTCACCGCCATGCCGCCCTCGCCCACCAGGGCCCCTCCGTCGCGGGCTCGCAGCGAGAACGAGAGCTTCGGCTGGCCCGGCTTCTCCGCCCGGTCGTAGTCGAGCACACCGGTGATGCGGGTGATCTGCTTCGCGATCGGGATCGTCACCGCGGCCACGGTCGGCTTGCCGATCGCGCGCGGCGGGGCGTGGAGCCAGAGCCCGTTCCGGTGCTTGTTGGCGAGCCGATAGTTCACCTTCGCGGCCGCCATCTCCTCCTCGGTGGGCGAGACCTGGACGAAATCGCGGAGCGACGACACCGAGACCTGGACCGAGGCCGACAAGGGAAGCGCCGGGTACCGGGCCACGCCGAACAGGGCCATGCGTGCTCCCGACCGCAGGCACTCGAAACGACCGGTGGCCGCGGCGAGGGAATCCTGGTCGTGGGTCTCGACCACCAGGTAGACCGGCCGATTGCCGACCTCCGGCCGATTCGCGAAGGTCCTGTGATCGAAGGCATCGAGGCCGTGACGGATCTGACGCCCCGAGTCGGGATCGCGGGTGATGAAGATGCGCTCGCCGTCCGGCGCCATGTCGACGCAGCGGAGCCCGCGCATCGAACCAAAGCAGCGGACGTGCCAGGAGTAGCCGTGGGTGGTGCCGACCAGGACCAGCGAATGCTCGGGGAGGCCGCTCAGGAGCTGATCCACCTCGTTCCTGATCGCGACGACGTGGCGGCCGTCGACCGGCAGGACCAGGTTGCCCCAGGTCGTTCTCGGCGACAGGACCAGGACGAGGCCGAAGGCGGCGACGCCTGCGGCCCCGCCAAGCGCCGTCAGCAGGCGGTTTCGCGCCGGCAGATAGGCCCAGAGGAGGCCACCGAGGGCCGCGGCCGAGAGGGTCAGATGGACCGTCGTGTGCGGATGCAGATAGACGTGCCGCCGCATGACGATGAAGTAGGGCAGCTCCGACACCAGGCAGATGATGACGGCGAGCAAGGCCGGGCGCGAACGATCGCGGCCGAAGCGGATGATGACGACGGTGGCGACCAGCAGGCCGGCGGCGCCGAGGATCAGATGCACGGGGAGGTAGCTCGTGACCCGGAACCAGACCTCGGCGGCGTAGGCACGTCCGGCGGAATTGAGATCGAACTCGCGACCGACCGAACGGCTCGAGAGCGACCCGGCGAGGTTCCGAAGCGTGCGCGAGAGGTCGCCGTCGAAGGCCGTCATCATGTTGGCGATGCGGACGGCCCAGCCCAGTGCCATGCCGAGCCCGGTCAGGCTGGCGCTGGCCACGGCCGCGGCGAGGCGGCGTCGGATCCCGGGACCGGCGAGAACGAGCGGCGCGAAGAAGCTGGCGAGGCCGACCGCCGGCATCGTCTCGAGCCCGAAGAGGGTCACGCTCAGGAAGGAGGTGAGGAACGACAGGAACAGGAGCTTCAGCCGGGGGCGCCAGTCGCGGGTTGCCGCGGCGGCCACGAACCAGAAGCACAGCCCCTTGGCCATCAGTCCGTAGCTGTAGAGCTGGAACGAGTCGGCCAGGATGTAGTAGGGCGCGGCGACCGCCAGCATCCCGGTGCCGACGAGCGCGAAGATCGCATTGCCCGCTACCGTCTCCTGGAAGCGGAAGAAGCCATAGAGCCCTATGGCCGTGGCCAGAAGCGGCAGCAGGCGGATCGTGGCGCGCTCGAGGCCGATCTCCTGGAGGATGGCCAGCGCCATCACCCCGCCGGCCGGGTGCCGGTGGTAGTAAGAGGGTTCGAATCCGAACTCGGCGACGCTGTCTTCGGTCTGCATGAAGTGCAGCGTCTGGAAACCGAGTTCACGAAACTCGTCGGCGGCGACGATCGCGCGCTGGTCGGTGTGGATGTCGCCGTGGTCGAGGAGGTTCCCGGTCAGGGAGAGCCGCCAGAACACCCCGATCACGAAGAGGGCGCAGATCGCCAAGGCGATCCGTCCAGTCCAGGGATTCCGATGCTCGGCTTGCGTCGTCACGCCGGGGGGTCCTCGCGTCCTCAGCCATGGCTCGAAGGCACCTGCACCGACTTGCCGACCTGAAGCCCGGCCATCGTGCCCTGCGACCTTGGCCCTCCTGCGATTTCGCCGTGAGCCTTGGGTGAAGGCGCCGCCGCCCCTGATCGCCGCTGTCCCGGCCAAGGAAGCCGAGGTCTTGAACCGTGAAGTGGGAGGCGGAGGGGGGGCGGTGAACCCGATCCGTCCGGACCGCCACGGCCTCAGCGTCGGTCACTCGGTCGGGGCGGGGAGGGGCAGACCGAGCGCGTCGGGAGCGAGGCGTGAGCCCGTCCAGCCGTCGCTCGACCCGTACCTGAGGATCTCGCGTTCCGCCGGTTCCGATTCCTGACGGGGAACCAGGCCCGCCGCGTCTTCATCTGATGCTGCTGGGATCACGACGACGACCGGGCCCCAGGCAACGACAAGTCGATCCGGCTTTGCAGAGCCGTTCCGATCGTCGCCGCGGCCCTGGGACTGTTCTCGAACGAACGGACGACTGGATTCCTCGCCTCGAGGAGGGGTCCTGTTGACCTCGGTTGCGGCCGTCGTCGACCGACCCCACGGCCGGATCTCTCGCAGCTGGCCAAGGCCGGGTGGCCATGCGTCGACGAATCACTTCGCCAGGGCTCCAGATGAGCCGATCGGGCGCCTGAAGCGGTCCTTCCCGGCCCCTGGAGCCGAGGCCGGTCGGCTTGCCCCCGGCTGCACCGGCCCTGTATAAGAGGCCCGGCGATCGGTCGTGTCTTGGGCGGATGTGTGGGACACAACGCCGGCCGGTCTCTGCCGCGGGCCGGAGGCTCGACGAACCCATATCCTGGAGCCCTGCCGCGATGACCAACGATGCCCACGAATCCCCGGGAACGGAAAGCTGGCGCCGCCTGGGCTTCCGCCAGATCGAGGACGAGTTCGGCGGCCGAGAGGCCATGGAACTCCGGTCCGAGTTCATCGAGCGCACGGCGCGAGCCGTCATGGAGGCACGCGCCGACCTGGTGGAGCACTTCGGACACGACGCCGGATCACTCGGCTACTGGTGCTGGCTCAACTCCTTCGGGGTCCAGGAGCACCGGTTGCTGCGCCACCTCCTCGCACCCGTCCCGCCGCGGGAGGTCTTCGAGTTCGTCGGTTCAGACAATGAGCTGGGCTATCTCGAGACCGGAGCCAATGGCTACCGGATGATCGCCGGACTCGTCGCTCAGCAGGACCGGAAGCTCGACGACTTCCGTTGTGTTCTCGACTTCGGTTCGGGTCCAGGGCGCATGATCCGCTACTTCCTGCGGCACTGGAGCACGACGGGAATCGTCGGGGCCGACGTCGACCGGCGCGCGATCGAGTGGGCCCAGCGGAACTTCCCCTTCGGCGAGTTCGTCGTCAGTTCGCCCGAGCCTCCGCTCGTATTCCCGGCTGCTTCCTTCGATCTCATCTACGCCGTTTCGGTCTTCTCGCATCTCAGCGAAGCGAATCACCTGGCCTGGGTCGAAGAGCTGCGCCGGGTCTGCCATCCCGACGCTCTCGTCATCCTCACGATTCTCGGCCGACACGCGCACACGCGGCTCAGCGAGGAACCGAAGTTCCGCGACTGGGCCGGCCTCGATCTGAACCAGCTCGGCGCCGCCCGACGTGAGATCGACGGCCGGGGATTCGCCTTCGTTCGCCAGGAAAGCGGCCATCTCGATCGCGACCTCTACGGCGTGGCATTCCTGACCCCGACCTACATCGAGTCGGCCTGGGCCAAGCACTTCGAACTCGTCGACTTCAAGGAGGCCGCGATCGACGACAACCAGGATGCCGTCGTCCTGCGCCCCAGGTAGCCGACGCCTGCCGAGCCGAGATCGACCTCGGCTGCGCTCGGCCTTCGTACACGGGCTACGTCCTTGGTTCTGCCGCTCGAATCGCCGGCATGACGACCGTCTCGATACCGGTCATCGACCCGACGGCTCGGAGATCGGCCATGGAGATCAGGTAGGGGAACGTCAACGCTCCGAGAAGCCCGGGCTACGACTCAGCAGTGCCCATGGCACGCGCCTTCGCGTCAATTCCCGGATGACGAGGCTCTCGCCGTAGCCGGCCACCACGAGATGGCCCAATCTCTCGGACGGCACGAAGTCGTCGGGGACCTTTTCAGGTCGCGGCGGCCCGAAGATGTCGTTCGTAGATATGATCAACCCATCTACCTCGTCTTCAGGCTTCGGCCTCCGCTCGCAACCCAGCCAACCGAGATAGGCGTATGCTCCCGCGGGGTCCGAGCGAACCCACCGTTCGAGTCTCTCGAACCCGACATCGATGGCATCACGCTCGACCGCTGCCATGGCCTCACGAAAGAAGAAGACACACCGAGGGTCCGGAAAACCGAAGGAGACGCGAGCTCTGTCGAAGTTGAAGGGAATCGGGGACTCCTACGACAACGCTCTGGCCGAGTCGGTGAACGGGCTCTACAAGACCGAGCTCATTCGTCGTCGAGGCCCCTGGCGGGGCCTCGAGCAGCTGGAACTGGCTACGCTGGAGTGGGTGCACTGGTACAACCGGAGGCGTCTCCACAGCGCGATCGGATACTTGCCGCCCACGGAATTCGAAGAACGGTATCATCAGACGTTGGAGGCTCAGACCATGGGGATCTGAGTCAGGCAATTCGGTCTCCGGGAAACCCGGGCCGATTCACCTGGCGTTGGTGTGCCGTTCAAGTGCATCGTTCAATGAAATGATCTTGCAAGCTGACGGCTGGCCGAGGCTCCGAAGGCCGCCTCCTATCCGTCCCGAAGGGGGCTGAAGGATGCTCACATGGAGGAGCCGAGACGTGACGAGGGCTGAAGGCCGGCCTTGGAGAAGGACCAGGCTGCGAAGTCCGCAGTTGCGAGTGGCTTGCCGAAGGCGTCGAGCAAGGGGTTTTTGAAGAACACTCCATAGGCGTGCTGCTTGGCAAGTATGTGTGTGGGTGTTCAATACTCAATGCTGGAGACTGATGGCATGGGTAGGTACTTCATTGCTGCACTTGTGGTAGCGAGTACGTTGTTGACGAAGGGTGCCGAAGACTGTTGCGGAGGTCGAGTTGCGAGTTCAGTGTCGAACGGAAGCGTCGCGAGCCGCGAGATCGATGGATTTGGGATCTTCCAGGCGCGCAATGATCCGCGTGTCGTCAAGTTGATTGTCGGGGGGAATCGGCAGGACATTCCTACAAGATTGGTCGTGTTCGAGATGGTGCGTCGTGGGGAAGAGCTTCGGCCGAAGTGGAGCGTGCCGCTTGTGACGAAGTGCACTCCCTATACGTCCTGCGGAACGTCCGACGGACGTTTCTGTGTGACTCTCGATGAGATGGTCCCTTTTGGTCTTGACAGTGGGCCAGTTTGGAGCCTTACGGAGCATGCGGTTGTCGTGTATGATCTCCTGCGTGAGACGCATAGAGCGTGGAGCCTAGAGGATCTATTTGGCTCTGAATTCATGACGCTGTTCTCATTGTCAGGGGGAGTTCCGGGCCTGGACTGGTTCAGCGATGTGTCACTACTGGAGAATGACTATGCCTTTTATGTCCACTTGAAACTCAAGGGGAACAAGTCCGAATCAGTGAGCGTGCTGAAAGTCGACTTACTCGATCAGACAATTGAGAGAAGGAGCGTAGCGGACGTTGAGCGGCTAGGAGATCCGGAAGAAGTGCAAGTCCAGAAGACGTTTGGGCAGATTCACTGGGGATTTCGGCGGCCCGGCGATGCGGAGGACTCTATTCACTTTGAATTCGTCGCAGGAAAGGAACCAAGGGAGCTGTTCGCGGATTGTAGTTCACCGTTGCTGTCTGCGGAGATGAAGGACTTCCTCGGCGGACAGACCAGATTGGCGTATCGCTGGGATGAGTCGCGACGTATCTATGTCTTGCAAAAGTGATCGCGTTTGGTTGTGCGGAGGTGTGCCGCTCAGCGGTAAAATCGAGCAACCGTGTGCCGCTCAACGAAGTGATTTCTGGCTCTTCCGGGTTTCGTGTGGGTAGCGATCATGCCTCGACCATCCTGGGATAGAGATCAAGCTTCCCGAGATGGAAGTAGATGGCGTTGCGGAAGCGTGCTCGGTTGCGGAAGCCATGAGCGCGCTTCTTGAGCTTTTGGATGAGCGCGTTGATGCCTTCGAGTCGAGCATTCGTGACGCGCAGGCGAATGGCGTTGATGATGCCCCTCAAGTTCTCCTTGATGGTCCGCGCCACGCGCTTGATCGGCTCGATCCTCGAGCGGATCGCCCAGGCATACCAGTCCATCCAGTCGGCTCTGATCTCCTCTTCGGAGCCCTCACGCCAGAGCGACTCGGCGAGACCCTTTATCGCGTAGGCCCTCGCGGTCTTGAGCGCGCTGTCGCGAAGCGCTTCGAAGCTTGCCCAGCGCTCGTCGCTCATCGCGAAGGGGCTTTGAATCCAGTAGTACCTCGATCCCACGAGACGACGATCCCCACTGGTGCAAAGCTCGCGGTTCTCTTGACGCCGTACCGCGTCGACCGCGTCGTTCAGAAGCTTGACGACGTGGAATCGGTCGAAGGCGATCTTCTCGTCCGCATCTGGCACACAAGCCCGCGTAGCCTTCTGGTAAGCCTGCCCCATGTCCATGGCGACAGCCTCGAGAGACGAGAGTTCGCATTCGCTGAAGCTGTCGTAGAAGCCCTTGAGGGCCTGCGCATCGTGGCCGTCCGCGACGTGCAGCACGCCGCCTTCCTTGCCGAGGTCGCAGACCACGGTCACGTACTCGTGACGCTTCTGAAACGAGGTCTCGTCGGCACCGATTCGCTTTGGCAAGGTGACTTCCCGACGAGCGAGTCCGCGCTTCACCGCACGATCCATGATGCCATCGACTTGGCTCCAGCTAAGCGAGAGTTGTTCGCCGACTGCAGCCATACTCGCCTCCTTCAGCCAGTTGATCACCAGCGCCTCGAAGAGCAGCGTGAAGCGACTACCGGGTTCGGCCCAGGGCACCTTCACTTGCTTCACGCCATGCTCGGAGCAGCTCACGCGAGGGATGTCGCCAACGAGCACCGTCTGGTACTGGCAGGTGTCGAGGTGACGCCAGCGCCGCTCCTTTCGATCGTAGCCGGGGCAGATCTCGCCGCACTCCGGGCAGACGAGAGCTGCCGGACCGGCGCTCACGAAGACCTCCACCTTCCCCTCGGAAAGAGCGAGCGAGACATCGGTGACCTTCCAAGGCGAGCTGATCCCGAGGATCTGGGCGTAGAGCTGTTTGTCGTTCATGCCGGCAAGGTAGCCGACCGAGGCGGGGCTGACGAGCAGACTCAGAGGCGGGCGAGGCGGAGGCTCAGGCCGTGGCTACCCACACGAAACCCGGAAGAGCCTACCTTTACGAGGGTGTCGGGGCTCCCAAGTGCCCCTGATGCCGTGATTTCGAGGGTTCTCGACTACGAGCGGAGGGCCCAGGTCCGGGGGTACCCCCGGACCTGGGCGAGCTGAGCCTCAGTCCTCCCTCGTCGCGGCGTGCTCGAGGTCGCGGAGCCGGTAGCTTCGGCCCTTCACGTCGAGGACGTGGCTTCTATGGAGCAGGCGATCGAGGATCGCGGTGGCGAGCACCTCGTCGCCGGCAAGCAGTTCGGGCCAGTCCTTGATCCCCTTGTTGGTGGTGATCAGCACCGCGCCTTTGCCGTAGCGGTAGCTCACCAGGCGGAAGAAGAGGCTCGCCTCCTGCCTGGTCATGGGCTCGAAGCCCATCTCATCGATGATGTAGGGCGACACCCCAAATTCGAGTTAAGGCGACACCCAGTCTTACGAGGTGACGCCCTCGGCAAAGCCATGGACGATGGCCCTCTGGAGGGCCCGTGCCATGACGCCGAAACTCGACTTGGAGGCACGCATGACCATCAAGAAGCTGGGCGAGCGTGGCGTCCCGAACACCGAGATCGCGACGATTCTTGGAGTTACGGAAGGGGCGGTGCGCTATCACCTTCGGCGTCAGGCCGAGGGGCAGACTGACGGGCGGGCGCGACAGCAGCCGAGGGCAGCGGCCCATCACGATTCGATCGTCTCCTGGCTCTCCGCCAAGCAGGAACCAAATGCGGCGATCAACATCTCCGATCTGCACCGCTGGCTGAAAGAGGAGAAGGGCTACGACGGCAGCCTCCGGTCGGTCGAACGCTACTTCGCGAAGACCTTCCCGCGTCCGCGGAGGCGGGCACGGCGTCGCGTCGAGACTCCGCCCGGAGCCCAGGTGCAGCTCGATTGGGCCGAGCACCGGGGCGTGATGCTGTCGGGCCAGGCAGAGACGCTCTACTCCTTCCACGCCCGACTGTCACATTGCCGATTCGAGGCAGCGGTCTGGTCGAAGCGCAAGAACCTGCTCTCCTGGCTTCACTGCCACAACGAGGGCTTCCGTCGTCTCGGCGGCGTCGCCGCGACGGCCCGCATCGACAACGAGAAGACGGCGGTGGTCGAGGGTGCCGGTCCCTGGGGCCGGATTCACCCGAGCTACCAGCGATACGCGCTGACGATGCGCTTTCACATCGACGCCTGCCTGCCGCGGTCACCCCAGCACAAGGGCAAGGTCGAGCGCGGCATCCGTGACTTTCGCCGAACGGTCGGCGTCTACCGGCGTCACTGGAACGATCTCCAGGAGCTCCAGCAGGTGACCGACGAGATCCTGCTCGAATCGGCGGCGAGGCGAATCTGCCCGGCGACCGGCAAGACCGTGCTCGCGAGCTGGGAGGACGAGAAGGAGATTCTCGCGCCACTGCCGATCCTGCCCGAGCCCTTCGACCATGTCGCGACACGGCGGGTCGGCTCCGACTGCATGATCTCCTTCGAGGGCTGCCAGTACTCGGTGCCCTTCCGTCTGGTCGGTTTCCAGGTCGAGATCCGGGGCTGCGCCGGCAAGGTGCAGATCCTTCGAGATTGCGAGATCGTGGCCGAGCACGAGAGGGCGTCGGCGGCCCGGATCATCATCGACCCGGAGCACTTCGAGGGGCCCTCGACCGAGGAGGTGCTCGCGCCGATGCCCCTCGGGCGAATGGGGACGCGGCTCGCCGAGATCGCGGCCATGGTCCCGGAGCAACGTCCGCTCGATCTCTACGCCGCCCTGGCGGAGGTAGCACGATGACCACGAAGACCAGCGCGAAGAAGACGATGCCTCGCGTCGATCTCGATGCCACCAGGGAGTCCCTTCTCAAGGTGGGCATGACGCACGCCGCCGAGCTGCTCGAAGCGAGGATCGCGGAGGCGATCAAGGACGAGGTGCCGCCGCACCGCTTCCTCGACCATCTGCTGCGCGACGAGATCGAGGCCCGCGACGAGCGTCGCGTCAGGACCTCGCTTAGGCTCTCGGGCCTGCCGACGGGACAGACTCTGGCGAGCTTCGATTTCGCCTTCCAGCCCTCGATCGAGCGCAGTCGCATCGAGACGCTCTCGACCTGCGGCTGGATTCGGGAGAAGGAGACGCTCCTCATCCAGGGTCCGCCCGGCGTCGGCAAGACCCACCTCGCGGTGGCGCTCGGCGTGAAGGCGGTCGAGAACGGCTTCAGCGTCGCCTTCTTCAGGCTCGAGGAGCTGATGAATGCGATGAAGAAGGACGCCGATCTTTCGCCGTCGCGGCTCCGGCGGCGGAAGTACCTGAACGTCGCTCTGGTCATCATCGATGAGATGGGCTTCGAGCCCATGACCAGGCAGGAGGCGAGCCTCTTCTTCCGCCTGGTGAGCTACCGCTACGGCAAAGGCGCGGTGCTGATCACCACCAACAAGGGGATCAAGGACTGGCCCGAACTGCTTGCCGGCGACGAGGTGCTCGCCACCGCGATCCTCGATCGCCTGCTCCATAGAAGCCACGTCCTCGACGTGAAGGGCCGAAGCTACCGGCTCCGCGACCTCGAGCACGCCGCGACGAGGAAGGACTGAGGCTCAGCTCGCCCAGGTCCGGGGGTACCCCCGGACCTGGGCCCTCCGCTCGTAGTCGAGAACCCTCGAAATCACGGCATCAGGGGCACTTGGGAGCCCCGACACCCTCGTAAAGGTAGGTGTCGCCGTAACTCGTAAGACTGGGTGTCGCTTGACAGATGATGACCAGAGCGACGTTCAGGTACTTCCGCCGCCGGAGCCGCGACGGCGAAAGATCGGCGTCCTTCTTCATCGCATTCATCAGCTCCTCGAGCCTGAAGAAGGCGACGCTGAAGCCGTTCTCGACCGCCTTCACGCCGAGCGCCACCGCGAGGTGGGTCTTGCCGACGCCGGGCGGACCCTGGATGAGGAGCGTCTCCTTCTCCCGAATCCAGCCGCAGGTCGAGAGCGTCTCGATGCGACTGCGCTCGATCGAGGGCTGGAAGGCGAAATCGAAGCTCGCCAGAGTCTGTCCCGTCGGCAGGCCCGAGAGCCTAAGCGAGGTCCTGACGCGACGCTCGTCGCGGGCCTCGATCTCGTCGCGCAGCAGATGGTCGAGGAAGCGGTGCGGCGGCACCTCGTCCTTGATCGCCTCCGCGATCCTCGCTTCGAGCAGCTCGGCGGCGTGCGTCATGCCCACCTTGAGAAGGGACTCCCTGGTGGCATCGAGATCGACGCGAGGCATCGTCTTCTTCGCGCTGGTCTTCGTGGTCATCGTGCTACCTCCGCCAGGGCGGCGTAGAGATCGAGCGGACGTTGCTCCGGGACCATGGCCGCGATCTCGGCGAGCCGCGTCCCCATTCGCCCGAGGGGCATCGGCGCGAGCACCTCCTCGGTCGAGGGCCCCTCGAAGTGCTCCGGGTCGATGATGATCCGGGCCGCCGACGCCCTCTCGTGCTCGGCCACGATCTCGCAATCTCGAAGGATCTGCACCTTGCCGGCGCAGCCCCGGATCTCGACCTGGAAACCGACCAGACGGAAGGGCACCGAGTACTGGCAGCCCTCGAAGGAGATCATGCAGTCGGAGCCGACCCGCCGTGTCGCGACATGGTCGAAGGGCTCGGGCAGGATCGGCAGTGGCGCGAGAATCTCCTTCTCGTCCTCCCAGCTCGCGAGCACGGTCTTGCCGGTCGCCGGGCAGATTCGCCTCGCCGCCGATTCGAGCAGGATCTCGTCGGTCACCTGCTGGAGCTCCTGGAGATCGTTCCAGTGACGCCGGTAGACGCCGACCGTTCGGCGAAAGTCACGGATGCCGCGCTCGACCTTGCCCTTGTGCTGGGGTGACCGCGGCAGGCAGGCGTCGATGTGAAAGCGCATCGTCAGCGCGTATCGCTGGTAGCTCGGGTGAATCCGGCCCCAGGGACCGGCACCCTCGACGACCGCCGTCTTCTCGTTGTCGATGCGGGCCGTCGCGGCGACGCCGCCGAGACGACGGAAGCCCTCGTTGTGGCAGTGAAGCCAGGAGAGCAGGTTCTTGCGCTTCGACCAGACCGCTGCCTCGAATCGGCAATGTGACAGTCGGGCGTGGAAGGAGTAGAGCGTCTCCGCCTGGCCCGCGAGCATCACGCCCCGGTGCTCGGCCCAATCGAGCTGCACCTGGGCTCCGGGCGGAGTCTCGACGCGACGCCGTGCCCGCCTCCGCGGACGCGGGAAGGTCTTCGCGAAGTAGCGTTCGACCGACCGGAGGCTGCCGTCGTAGCCCTTCTCCTCCTTCAGCCAGCGGTGCAGATCGGAGATGTTGATCGCCGCATTTGGTTCCTGCTTGGCGGAGAGCCAGGAGACGATCGAATCGTGATGGGCCGCTGCCCTCGGCTGCTGTCGCGTCCGCCCGTCAGTCTGCCCCTCGGCCTGACGCCGAAGGTGATAGCGCACCGCCCCTTCCGTAACTCCAAGAATCGTCGCGATCTCGGTGTTCGGGACGCCACGCTCGCCCAGCTTCTTGATGGTCATGCGTGCCTCCAAGTCGAGTTTCGGCGTCATGGCACGGGCCCTCCAGAGGGCCATCGTCCATGGCTTTGCCGAGGGCGTCACCTCGTAAGACTGGGTGTCGCCTTAACTCGAACTTGGGGTGTCGCGCTACAGATGTGGACGTTGGAGCTGATCTCGGGTTCGGTCCTGATCGTCGCGGCCTTCGTCTTCGGCGTTTGTCTGATGTCGAAGGGCGGCGGCGGCCAGGCGAGGATCGGGTGAGGCGACGACAAACCTCGAAATCAGTGTTCCAGGCGTGTACCGCTCAACGAAGTGATTTCCTCGTCCTAAGTCCGGCGCAGGGCTCCGAAAGCCGCCTCCCAGCCGCCCCGAAAGGGGCTGAAAGGAGGCTCACATGGAGGAGCCGACGGACGAGGGCTGCAGGCCCTGGGAGCCGGTGGCGTGGGGAAAATTAACGTGAGCAGTACAGCCTGCGTACAACACGTGCTATGGCCAGGCGGAATTCGGGAGTTTAGCGTGGAATGAACTTCGGATCACAAGGAACTTCTTGCAGCGATCTCCGAGAAAACGGTAGGAGTAAGTTCCGTGAAGAAGAACTTTGTTGTTGAAGATGCCTGCGCACTCGTTTGTGGCGACATCGTATATGAGGTGTGTCATTTTAATCGCTTGAGAGAGATTTCCGTTCGCTCGAACGGAGTGGTGCAGATTCTAATAGACCCAAGTCCTGAATATAGGGATAGAGGTAGGGCACTGTTGCTGCATTTCGAGGCAGTTTCCTTCTTTGAGATTCGGGGACTAACGAAGTTTGAGTTCTTTCATAACATAAACGAGATTGGCTACATGCCTTCCTCTCAGGATCACGATGACTACTTGGTCGCTGAAGAGCATGCTTCCCCCGACGACCATTTTGCGATGCGGGTGAGCGATGGGTATCTGAGGATCTACGCTGAATCGGCAACACTGTGCGCCCGCTCTTCCTGACCGTGCGCGCAACGACATGATCTCTTCGCCCCTGTACCACTCAACGAAGTGATTTCCAGGACCTGACGGCGGCCCAGGGCCAGAAGGGAGCGAAGAACGTCAACAGGCGGCCGCAGATTGAGGGTGAACTCCGAGGGGGTCACGTTTCGTGACCGAAAGGGGGTCAATTGACATGACCGGCTACACTCGGTATCGCCCTGCTCGCGCTTATGCTCCTGGTGGTCGGGCTACCGACCTTCCTGGCCGCTGCGTTCTTCACGTCCGGCGGAGGGGCCTGAGGGGTCGCGGCGGCGCTCGAAATCGGGCCATGCCCCCCCAGGCATGTTCGATGCCTGCCCAGAGGAGGGAGAAAGCGCACTCCGCGAGCGTTTTCGATCGCGATCACTTGGGATCTGGCCGAGGACGGACGATCGCCGCGAGAGTCCAGTCCGCCAGATCCTGCCAGAAGGTATCGTCGACCTTGGTCATCCAGTCAGTGTGAGCAGTCCCGCGGAGCCTCCAGAGTCGCTTCGGGCCGGTCAACGACTCGTACAGGTGGACACCCTGCTTGGGGTGCGTCACCCGATCCAGCTCGGCAACGACCACCCCAACCGGAAATTCTTGATTCTTCAAGTCGCGAACCGTGTCGAGATCTTCGGTCATGAGCCATGTGATGGGGATGAAGAAGAACCGCTCCTGCCATGACTCCCGTCGCGAATCGAAGGGAGTGAAGAGGAGGACCGCATCGACCGGCAGTTCATTCCCGGCAACGGCCTGTGCCACGATTCCCGTGCCAACAGAGACTCCGACCAGAATGAGAGGGCCCGCTCGCTCTGCTTGAAGAAGGCGAATTGTGTCGACGAGGTCGCTGGTCAGAGTCCTTGCGGACGGCCTCCCAGGACGCGCGCCGTAGCCGGGATACTCGTTCACGATGACCTGCATGCCGAGGGTGTTTAGTCCATCCGCAATCAATGTTTGGGAAGTCGCGCTTCCTCCCTTGCCATGGACAAGCAGGACCGTCCCAGGCCGCATGACCCTGTCGTTGGGAACAAGGTAAGCGCGGCAGTCTCCAGCCGAAGGCCACGCCTTGTACCCGATTTGTTTGGCACGACGATTCAACTCGGACTTCGACAACTGGGCGGGACGGTAAAGAAGACGGTCCTGGAGGAGATAGAACGCGGCACAGCCTGCGATGTAGCCCGCGAGCATGATCACTCCGAGCCGGCGAGCCCATTTCCAAAGAAGCGACGACATCCGTGACTCAACAGGTCTCATGGTGTCTGTGCACGAATCCCCGGTGCGCATAGCTCCCTGATTGACGTTGCTGATCATACCCGGTCTTACTGGCCGCAGTGTCCTTCGCGTCCGGCGGAGGGGCCTGATTGGCCGCGGCGGCGCTGGGGATCGGTCAACAAACCGCGCCAAGCGTGTTCCAGGCGTGTTCAGTCTTCGGTAAACACGCTTTGGAAAAGAAGAAGGCCCGACGTAACTCTTGGTTGCGTCGGGCCTTCTGGCAGTCGGGGCGAGAGGATTTGAACCTCCGACCTCTTGAACCCCATTCAAGACCGGCCTGAAGGAGCTAAGTTACGAATCTGGCCTTAGTTGCGCCCGTTTCGCGCCTTACGGCCGATCCTAGCCCGTATCGCTCACCACATTTACTAGAAAACAGCCGCCAAGCTTGGAAGAGTGGGGTGAAACAACAGATCCCAGGACTTCCAGCGAGGTGGCTGTAGGTGACAGAGTGTAACGGCGAGCGGGTGACGAGCCGAGGCCCGGGCAGGCGAGAATTCACGGCATCTTTCGACGGCGGCCAGATCAGCTCGGACGCAGGCGGTTTGCTCCTACACGAGGTCGATCGCCGCCTTTCCCTCTTCGATCGCTTCGCATCTTGCTTCCACGACTACCGAGATCCGAGCCGGATCGACCACAGCGTCCGCGACCTGGTGGCTCAGCGTGTGATGGCGATTGCGCTCGGCTACGAGGACCTGAACGACCACGACGAGCTCAGCCGCGATCCGCTTCTGGCCGCCCTGGTCGGGAAGGCCGACCCGACGGGCTTGGAGCGCCGTCGCGACCGTGATCGAGGTCGGCCTCTCGCGAGCAGCAGCACCCTGTGCATACGGCGCTCCGAAACTGACCCACCCGGCGCTCCGAAACTGACCCACCCCTCCTGGGCTTGACTGCCGCCTCGGCGGCTGTTCCGAAAGGAGGATGTTGGACATGGAAAGCGTTGTCGCGCTGCGACATAGGGTCATGAGGCAGGGGGTTCCGATCCGCCAGGTCGCGCGGGAGCTCGGGGTCTCCAGAAACACGGTCAGGCGCTACCTGAGGGGGGAGTTGGAGCCGGGTCAGCGCCGCCCGGCGGCGCGGCCGACTCCGGTCCGGGACCTGGTCGAGGCCCGGGCGCTCGAGATCCTCGCCGACTCGAAGCTCTGGACGAAGGACAAGCAGAAGCTGACGGCGTCCCTGCTGCATGCGCTCCTCGTCGGCGAAGGGCTCGCCGTGGGTTACACCACGGTGAAACAGATCTTTCGGGAGTGGAAACGAAGGCGCGCCGAGGTCTTCGTGCCGCTGATCCACCGCCCCGGCGAGGTGGCCCAGGTCGACTTCTTCGAGGTCTTCGTCCGGGTCCGAGGCGAGCTCTTGAAGGCCTTCCTCTTCGTGCTGCGCCTCATGTACTCGGGTCGGGACTTCGCCTGGCTCTACGAGCGTCAGGATCAGGTCGCCTTCCTCGACGGCCATGTCCGGGCCTTCGAGCACCTCGGCGGGATTCCCGAGCGATTGGTCTACGACAATCTGAAGGCAGCCGTCGCCAGGGTCCTCATGGGCTCGGAGCGTGAGCTCTCCGAGCGTTTCGCTGCGCTGGCTGCGCACTACGCATTCGAGCCCTGCTTCGCCCGTCCGCGGACCGGTCACGACAAGGGCGGGGTGGAAGCGAGAGGCGGAGCGATCCGCCGCCAGGAGTTCGTGCCGATTCCGGAGGGAGATGGCCTCGCGGAGATCAGCGTGAGCCTCATGCAGCGTCTCGATGCCCGCCAGGATCAGGTGCGCAATGCCGAAGGCCGGACCATTGTCAAGCGACACCCAGTCTTACGAGTTACGGCGACACCTACCTTTACGAGGGTGTCGGGGCTCCCAAGTGCCCCTGATGCCGTGATTTCGAGGGTTCTCGACTACGAGCGGAGGGCCCAGGTCCGGGGGTACCCCCGGACCTGGGCGAGCTGAGCCTCAGTCCTTCCTCGTCGCGGCGTGCTCGAGGTCGCGGAGCCGGTAGCTTCGGCCCTTCACGTCGAGGACGTGGCTTCTATGGAGCAGGCGATCGAGGATCGCGGTGGCGAGCACCTCGTCGCCGGCAAGCAGTTCGGGCCAGTCCTTGATCCCCTTGTTGGTGGTGATCAGCACCGCGCCTTTGCCGTAGCGGTAGCTCACCAGGCGGAAGAAGAGGCTCGCCTCCTGCCTGGTCATGGGCTCGAAGCCCATCTCATCGATGATGACCAGAGCGACGTTCAGGTACTTCCGCCGCCGGAGCCGCGACGGCGAAAGATCGGCGTCCTTCTTCATCGCATTCATCAGCTCCTCGAGCCTGAAGAAGGCGACGCTGAAGCCGTTCTCGACCGCCTTCACGCCGAGCGCCACCGCGAGGTGGGTCTTGCCGACGCCGGGCGGACCCTGGATGAGGAGCGTCTCCTTCTCCCGAATCCAGCCGCAGGTCGAGAGCGTCTCGATGCGACTGCGCTCGATCGAGGGCTGGAAGGCGAAATCGAAGCTCGCCAGAGTCTGTCCCGTCGGCAGGCCCGAGAGCCTAAGCGAGGTCCTGACGCGACGCTCGTCGCGGGCCTCGATCTCGTCGCGCAGCAGATGGTCGAGGAAGCGGTGCGGCGGCACCTCGTCCTTGATCGCCTCCGCGATCCTCGCTTCGAGCAGCTCGGCGGCGTGCGTCATGCCCACCTTGAGAAGGGACTCCCTGGTGGCATCGAGATCGACGCGAGGCATCGTCTTCTTCGCGCTGGTCTTCGTGGTCATCGTGCTACCTCCGCCAGGGCGGCGTAGAGATCGAGCGGACGTTGCTCCGGGACCATGGCCGCGATCTCGGCGAGCCGCGTCCCCATTCGCCCGAGGGGCATCGGCGCGAGCACCTCCTCGGTCGAGGGCCCCTCGAAGTGCTCCGGGTCGATGATGATCCGGGCCGCCGACGCCCTCTCGTGCTCGGCCACGATCTCGCAATCTCGAAGGATCTGCACCTTGCCGGCGCAGCCCCGGATCTCGACCTGGAAACCGACCAGACGGAAGGGCACCGAGTACTGGCAGCCCTCGAAGGAGATCATGCAGTCGGAGCCGACCCGCCGTGTCGCGACATGGTCGAAGGGCTCGGGCAGGATCGGCAGTGGCGCGAGAATCTCCTTCTCGTCCTCCCAGCTCGCGAGCACGGTCTTGCCGGTCGCCGGGCAGATTCGCCTCGCCGCCGATTCGAGCAGGATCTCGTCGGTCACCTGCTGGAGCTCCTGGAGATCGTTCCAGTGACGCCGGTAGACGCCGACCGTTCGGCGAAAGTCACGGATGCCGCGCTCGACCTTGCCCTTGTGCTGGGGTGACCGCGGCAGGCAGGCGTCGATGTGAAAGCGCATCGTCAGCGCGTATCGCTGGTAGCTCGGGTGAATCCGGCCCCAGGGACCGGCACCCTCGACGACCGCCGTCTTCTCGTTGTCGATGCGGGCCGTCGCGGCGACGCCGCCGAGACGACGGAAGCCCTCGTTGTGGCAGTGAAGCCAGGAGAGCAGGTTCTTGCGCTTCGACCAGACCGCTGCCTCGAATCGGCAATGTGACAGTCGGGCGTGGAAGGAGTAGAGCGTCTCCGCCTGGCCCGCGAGCATCACGCCCCGGTGCTCGGCCCAATCGAGCTGCACCTGGGCTCCGGGCGGAGTCTCGACGCGACGCCGTGCCCGCCTCCGCGGACGCGGGAAGGTCTTCGCGAAGTAGCGTTCGACCGACCGGAGGCTGCCGTCGTAGCCCTTCTCCTCCTTTAGCCAGCGGTGCAGATCGGAGATGTTGATCGCCGCATTTGGTTCCTGCTTGGCGGAGAGCCAGGAGACGATCGAATCGTGATGGGCCGCTGCCCTCGGCTGCTGTCGCGTCCGCCCGTCAGTCTGCCCCTCGGCCTGACGCCGAAGGTGATAGCGCACCGCCCCTTCCGTAACTCCAAGAATCGTCGCGATCTCGGTGTTCGGGACGCCACGCTCGCCCAGTTTCTTGATGGTCATGCGTGCCTCCAAGTCGAGTTTCGGCGTCATGGCACGGGCCCTCCAGAGGGCCATCGTCCATGGCTTTGCCGAGGGCGTCACCTCGTAAGACTGGGTGTCGCCTTAACTCGAATTTGGGGTGTCGCCCTACAACCATCGCCGAGCGCTTCGCGGAGGAGGGACTCATGGAGCTTCCGCCCTTCGCCTTCCGGCCGGTCAAGACCTCGGTCGTGACCGCGAGCTCGCGCTCGATGATCCACCTCGAGGGGGTAAGGTACTCGGTGCCCTGCGACTGGGCCCGCCTCGCTCTCGTCGCCCACGTCGCCGCTACCGAGGTCGAGATCGTGGGCCCCGACGGCTCGGCGAAGCATCCTCGTCTTCGCCGCGGCCAGTCCTCGATCGACTACCGCCACTACCTGAAGGAGCTGGCCAGGAAGCCCCAGGCCCTCAGATCCGTGGGCCAGGAGCTCGTCGCGGCGCTCGGCGAGCCCTTCACGATCGCCTGGGAGCTGCTCGGTCGGCTCCACGGCCCGAAGGAGGGCGCGCGCGCCTTCGCCCAGATCCTCCGCTTCCTCCAGGACCATGGCCACGAGTTCACGGCGAAGAGGATCGAGCAGGCTCTCGATCTGGGCGAGCCGATCCTCATCGCGCTACGACCCGAGGCTTCTGCCGGGCCGGAGCCGATCATCGAGATCCCGGCGGCCTTCGCCGGCATCACGGTCGAGACCGCCGCCATCGGCGACTTCGACCGCCTGCTGGAGGTCGCGTCATGAGTGACCAGCATCTGATCCGGGAGCTGATCGCGGCGCAGGCGAAGCAGCTGAAGATGCCGGGACTCCTGCGCGCGCTCGACGCGACGCTTCGGCGGGCAAAGGAGGCAGGATCGACTCTCGAGGACTTCCTCCACGAGATCCTCGAAGCGGAGATCCTGTCGCGTACGCAGTCCGCGATAACGGCACGGATCCAGGAAGCGAAGTTCCCGGAGACGAAGACGCTCGACCAGTTCGACTTCGGGCGAGCGGAAGGACTCGATCGCGCCGTCATCGCGAGGCTCGCCAAGAGCCACTGGATCGCGGAGCGCGAAAACGTGATCCTTGCCGGCCCGATCGGGACCGGCAAGACCCATCTCGCCAGCGCGATAGCACTCGAAGCCTGCCGTGCCCTGCGCCGAGTCCGATTCGTGAGAGCTGCCGACCTCGTCCAGGCCCTGCTCGAGGCCAGGGACCAGCGTAGCCTCGGCCTCATCCAGCGCCGGATCGATCGGGCCGATCTCCTCGTCCTCGACGAGCTCGGCTTCGTCCCCTTCGATCGGGAAGGAGGCGAGCTGCTCTTCAATCTGCTCGCCCAACGACACGGCAGGAAGTCCGTGATGATCACCACGAATCTCGCCTTCTCGGAGTGGCCCAAGGTCTTCGGAGGCGACGACAAGCTCACCGCCGCCGTTCTCGATCGGCTGGCGGAGAGGGCGACCGTCATCACGACCAAAGGCAAGAGCTACAGGACGAGGAGGAAGGGCAAGGAAGACGACTGAACGCAGGGCAGGGAGCCGGGGGTACCCCCGGCTCCCTGCCCTGACACCCCATGGACGGGCATCGTCGCCCGGCTATCATGCGGCCCTGGGGTGGGTCAGTTTCAGGCCGCCGGAGTGGGTCAGTTTCTCAGCGCCATAAGCACCCTGAATCGCGTCGAGCTCTCGCGTAGCGGCGAGGCGTCCAAGGACCGCTACCGTCGGATCGAGCTGAGCTCGGATGCCGTCGACGAGCTTCTGGTGGATCTCTTCGTCGAGTCTCACGCGGACGAGCCCGAGGAGATCATCCTCGACTTCGACGCGACCGACGATCCGATCCACGGCCGTCAGGAAGGTCGCTTCTTCCACGGTTACTACGACTGCTACTGCTACATGCCGCTCTACATCTTCGCCGGCGATCATCTGCTGTCGGCACGATTGCGCATGAGCAACCAGGACGGTGCGGCCGGCTCGCTCGAGGAGCTGCAACGCATTGTGGCCCAGCTCCGTACGCGCTGGACGAAGACGAGGATCATCGTCCGCGCCGACTCCGGCTTCTGCCGCAATGGCTTCCTCGATTGGTGCGAGGAAAACGGGGTCGACTACGTGATCGGCCTTGCTCGCAACGCCCGCCTCGAGTCCGAGCTCGAGGATCACCTGCTCGACGCTGAGGACCTCTGCGAGAGCTTCGGCCGCAAGGTCGCGCTCTTCCACTGCTTCAACTGGCGGACGATCGACTCCTGGTCTCGCGAGCGGCGGGTGATCGGCAAAGCGGAGTGCTCGAGGAAGGGGCGAAACCCACGCTTCATCGTCACCTCGCTTCCTTGCGACGATCACCACGAAGCCGAACGAATCTACCGCGACATCTACTGTCAGCGCGGCGAAATGGAGAACCGGATCAAGGAGCAGCAGCTCGACCTCTTTGCCGACCGGACGAGCGCCCACACGATGCAGGCGAACCAGATCCGCCTCTACTTCTCGTCGATAGCCTACGTCCTCGTCGACGCGCTGCGACGGATCGGGCTGAAGGGGACGGAAGCCGAGCGGGCGCAGTGTGGCACCATCCGGCTGAAGCTGCTGAAGATCGGCGCTCGGGTCCGGGTGACCTGCCGGCGAATCTGGATCAACATGTCGAGCGCCTGCCCCTACAAGGACATCTTCTTCGCCGCCTGGCGGAACATCTGCGCCACGACGTAGAGAACCCAACCTCCAATCAGCACGCGCGGAAACGACCTGCGCCCGAGGTCCGCACAGGGCGTCCCAATACGCCCATTCTCGGCCTCGAGACCCGCTCAGGTCCCCACACTCGCACCGATCTCAGGCGGGACGACCCAGAGTCGACCCTCGGACATCGCAGATCCCGGGAGTAGACCACCTGCGGATCGGCGTGGTGAGCGAAGCGGGCTAGTTCTTCCCGAATCGTCCCGTATCGTCCCGATTCGTCCCGAGATCAGTGTTCGTCGCGTGTTCGGGGTAGCGAGCTTCAGCATCTGAACGCACCTGACGATACCAGGCTCGAGCGCCTCCTGCTGCGGCCGGCGAAGGCGTCCCAAGAGGAGGGTCGCGCCACGCGGTCCAGGTTCGCCCAGGACGCGCCCCGAGTGCTGGGTTGGTCCGTCGATCCAAGGTGCCCCCTCCGCGGTGGAAGGGCGCTCCGGGAAGGTGCTCTCGCTTGGGTTGTTTCACCCCCGCTGGCTTGCTCGATCCAGGCCACGAAAGGTGAACAGCGACGAGCAGAGCCTTCGATGACCTGCGGGCGGGGCAAATCACTCCACCTTGAAGACGATCAGGTTGGTTGGCGTGAAGACGTTCAATCCCTCCGCGATTACCCCCTGGAAGGTCAGGATGAGGGGGATCGGGATAACCGGACCAGGACCCGCAGCCCACGGCGTTGGCGACGTCGCAAGGAAGGGCGAAACGCCGTTGATAGTCCCGACCGACGAGGCATAGGTGAACAGGATCGGCTGGAGGAGTGGCGCAGCGGGCGCTGGCGCGAACCCCATCTCTCCGATCCCGAGCGGAACAGTACAGACGGTATCGAGATTGGCCTCCCCGACGACGCCGAAGATGCTGAAGTCCACCGGGTTCAATGACGAGGGCGGCTGGCTCATCTCGAGCGTCGCGGCAGTGCCGACGGGGATCGTCACCCTGCGCAGCGGCCCACCACCCGATCCGTTGATTCTCATGATGTCGTATGGACCGCCCGCGGACTCGCCGACGCGGCCCGCGGCGCAGGGATGGTAGGCGATGGTCGCGCCCTCGTAGCAACCGATGTCGACCTGCCCAAGGAGCAGACGGCTGTTCCCGTCGAGGTCGATGTCGTTGGCAGACACGCCCAGCGACGTGCCACCATTGATCGCGAACGATCCCGGAAGGGGACGGTAGTCGCCGTTCGCGGCGTCGTGGAAGAGCGGATCAAGGGACGATACCGAAGGATTCGCGCTCGAGCTGCCTTCGATAATGAGGTTCGAGAAGGTCAGCGTCGCGTTCTGGCCCCAGGGAACGTGCAGGCTCGGTAGGGAGTTCTGAACATCACGGTTCCCCCAGGTGATCGTGTTCCTCAGGCTCATGGAGCTCGTGGCGAAGATGCTCCCAGTTGTCGATGCGAGCGAGTTGTCCGCCAACGTGATGTTTTGCAAGACACTACTCGAGGATCCGGTAGCGAAGATAAGGAAGCTGCCGCCTTGATTCCCGGCGAGCAAGCAGTCGCGCACTGTAAGCGCCGACGGTCCGGTGAGCTCGATCACCGACGAGTTTGGACCCGAGATCGTATTGCTCGAGAACTCCGTGCGCGAAACTCGCGAGATCCCCTGGTTCGTGGCACTCGATCGAACTACCGCCAGGCCAGCCGCATTCGCAGTGAAGCTGCAATCCTCGACCGTCAGGCTGCCGTCGAACGCGGACTCGAGAATCGCGACGGTTCCGCTGTTGCCCTGGAACGAGCTGGATCGGACCGTGATCGAAGTGCCCGGCCCGCCGCCGGAGACCACTCCCGTCGTCATACCTCCCGCTGGATTGGCCGTGTTTCCGATGAAGTCGGTGCCGTCGATCACGACGTTGCTGGCGAAGAGCGCGTACACGCCGCTGCCTCCGTCTGCGACGCATGCGGTGATCCTACAGTCCTTGATGATGTTGGATTGCGGCCCAGAGCCAACGTACTTCATGTACACGCCTGCGCCGCCTAACAGAGTCGTGTTGCCAACTGGCTCGGGCAACCCGAGACCATTCTGGAGTGTGAAGCCCTGGAACATCGATGAGCTGGTTGCGACGTTGAGAAAGGTTACGCACGGAGCACTTCCTCCTCCGTCGATGACGCTCAGCCCCTTGCCGGCTCCGATGACGGAGATGTCGGCGTTACCCCAGACGAGATTCTCGAAGTAGGTCCCCGCCGCGACTTGAATCGTGTCACCGGCTACCGCGGCGTTGATGGCCGCCTGAATCGTCGGATAGGCGGTGCTGGGTACGTAGAGTGTGCCCTGGCCGAGGGCGGAGATGCCGAGCGCGGCCCAGAGGACGAGCATGAACTTTGCGGCTCCCATGGTCATGTCGCGCCCTGTCCATTCGGATCGAGCTGAACATCCTCGTCTCGAGCCCGGCCTCGAACACTGCTTGGCGCTCGAGACACCGCCTGCGGTATGCCGAGCATCGAAGGGCGGTCAATCGGATCGAGTCACGGCACTTGCCTCACGGCCGGGGTGGCCCTTCAACTCGCGATCGTAGCGTGGGTCGTTTCCCCTGTCACGAGAATCCTATCCAGTCCGCAATGCGAATGGTCTCGTGGATGAACGCCGCACCCGCCCAGTTCAGACGCGCAGGACGGCGGCTGAGGATGTGAACTCCCTGGCAATTGAGTCCCTCATCACCGAAGGAGGGCAGGCTGCCGTTGCATTCAGCATGACCACGCCAACGGGGACGATTGCCTGCTGCGACAGGCTGACGACCCGCGACTCAGAATTCATTTCGGTGCGTTCGTACTACGATCCGCGGGGGCTTCCTCACTTCGAGGAGTACTGACCGCGAATGTCGCCCTCCGGACGCGCTCAGCCAATCAGCGGCCGCGGTAGAGCCTCTTGAGGAGACCGAAAGCCGCCGGTTCATATCGTGTCGATGACGCGCGAGCACCGCGCTGCATCCGCACGACGACGAGCCGGCGCGCTGGGAAGACATAGATGTTGGTATCGTAGGCACCGCGAGCGGCGTAACCGTCGGGGACGTCGAGCCACCAGAGCAGCCCGTAGTCCGGCTTGAGGCTCTGCGAGCTGCGTGTGGACTCCGCGACCCAGGTCTCCGGCACGATCTGCTCGCCTCGCCATTGCCCGCGATCGAGCATCAGCTGGCCGATCCTCGCGAGGTCTCGCGGTGTCGTCCACAGCGTCGCGTGGGTCCAAGTCTGACCTTCGGGGTAGACGTGCATGCGAGAGCTCGTCATCCCAAGAGGAGCCAGCAGGCGCCGCTGGGCGTAGTCCTCCAGGGGTTCGCCGGCTGCCCGTCGCAAGATCGGCGAAAGAAGATAGGCGCCTTCGTTCGAGTAGGCCCAGGCGGTTCCGGGCTCGTCAACGAGAGGAAGTGAGAAGACGAGCGCGTCCTTGTCGGTGACACCTCCGACTGTCGTCCCGGCCGGCCGCTTCACGTGTGAGCCAAGAAGTCCCGAGGTCATCGTGAGCAGGTGGCGGATCGTCACGCCGCCTTCGGCTCCGGCCTGCCATTCGGGAACCCAACGCGCGACCGGGTCGTCACGAGAGAGCTTCCCGTCAGCCTCGAGCATGCCGACGAGAAGACCGCTCACCGACTTCGTGCTCGACATCGCTTCGATCGGCTCGGCGTAGGTCTCGGCGTACCATTCCTGGATGATCCGACCGTCCTGGACGATCAAGCAGGCATCGGCGCCGCTTTCCCTGCAGAGTTCCTGGTGCTGCGCCAGGATCTCGGCATCGAATCCGAGTCGCGCAGAATCATCGACGGTCTCCCAGTCGTCGACGGCCGGCGTGGCGGTCGCGTGAGCGCCTTCGCGCAGGCGGTCTATCTCACGCAGGACCCAGGTCCCGGAGACCGAATCGTCGCGCAGTCCGTCGAAGGCGCGCAGGTGAGCTGCCGCTCTCTCCCGCCTTCCCAACCTGATCTCCGCATAGACGAGGCTGTAGTAGGCTTCGCAACGCCTCCTCACGGGCAAGCTCTCGTCGGTCGCCTCGTGTTCGGCGATCACCGCCGCTTCAGCCCAGCGCCCCTCTCGATTCAGCTCGACGGCACTCGAGCCTTTGCCCTCCGCCGGCGACTCGATAGGCCCATCAGGAGCCGACGCGCAGCTCTGGCATAGAGCGAGAACGATCGACGCGATGACACCAACGGCTACGTGCTTTTCCACCTTGCTCTCGAGTGACTTCACGAGCATCCATTCGGCCCTCTTGCGCCCCGCCGATTGCAATGCGCAGTTATCGTCGGATTCCAGTCAAGCTGTTCGAACGTAGCACTGTCACGGTTAACTCGTTCGCGACGTTCGGCAGGCCGTCGGATGTCACTCAGCGCAACGAGCGACCAGTACTCTGTTCGGGAAGAGCGTGTCCGGAGGTCCGCGGAGCCACTGAGGAAGCTCGCGTACCACCGAATGAAGGAGGGCCATCTCGTTCTGCGATTCGACGATCCCATCCCCGAAAGCGTACTCCTTGCCCTGGGCGGGAGCGAACTCAATTCAGGGCCGAGGCTGATAGGGCGGGAGAGGCGATAACGGCATCCGCTCGGCGCCTCCTGCGCCGAGCAAGAGATGGACCCCCTGACGCGGGGTCGAGGGGGTCCGTTGCGTCCATGGGACTTGCAGCCGTGCGAAGGCAGGTGCACCCTTGTCGGTGTCGAGGGCTGCGTCGGCATGATGGGGATCAGGGCGAGGTGCTGCAACCAGCGGTGCCGACGTGTGGTCCGGGAAGGGACGAATTCCCGGCGTCGACCCCGCCCTCGAAGAGGCTCTGGAGCCGTAGCGCCATCTTCGTCCGGCCGGGTCATCGGGCTCCGAGACCATCGTCAGGTGGCCTCGAAGAGGAACGAACCAACTGCAAACGGCGCGAGCCAGATGAGGTCGCACCTTGCGGCCCAGATTCGCCCACGGCCCCCGGGCCTCTCCTGCCGCGGGGGTCAAGTGCCGAGCCGACGCAGCGGGCACAGGTCGCCCTTCGCGGTCGAGATGGCGCAGTGGCAACAGGTCGGCTCGACTGCCAATCCCGTTGGCTTGCAGCCCGCTACAAGCGGGCCGCCTGCATCGATCTCGTCACGTGACTCAGAGCACCGTCAGCTCGATTGCATTCGAGAGGGCGAAGTAGAACCCGTTGCTCGTCGCCGTAGCAGCCTGAAACGTCGTCAGGATGCCGGCCGGCAAGGCAGGCATCTGGAGCGAGAGATCGAGGCGGCCCGCAGCCGCCGTGCTGAAGAAGTAGTCGAAGAGCGTCACGGGTGCGAAGCCATTCCCGAAGTAGTTGATGGTCATGGGAAGGCCCGTCATGGGATCCACTCCGGCACCGATGTCGAACTGGCCGATTCCTGCGTAAGTGGCGATCTGCGGCGCGAGCGGTCCGAAGAAGACGGCAACAGGGACGTTGGGCTCCCCCTCGATCCCCATCGTCAACTGCAGGCCGGGCGTCGCCGTTGCGAAGTAGGGCCCGTTTTCGAGGTTCTCGATGGGTGACTCATTTGCGTTCAGGGGCTCATTGATCTCGAGGATCGCCAAGCCTGGCTGCGGAGCCTGTCCGGCGCCCAGTTGGCGCTCGAAGACCACCACATCGTCGATAGCAATGTCGTGCGCCGCCGTCGCGCTGAGGGAGGTCCGAACCCGGAAACGGATCTGGATGCTCTGGCCAGCGAAAGCGTCGAGGTCGACCAGGATGCGGTCCCAGTGATCCCCGAGGGAGCCGATCTGCGGCGCCACGTCGAGAACGAGGGCTCCGCTGGGCTGATTCACGACGTCGATCGCGAGGTAGTTCGAAGTCGGCGCCATTGCGGCGTCGTTCGAGTGAACGAAATACCGCATCCGGGGTGACTGGAGGGCCCCGAGGTCGAGACAGGGCGTACGCATGACGACCGCGAGGTAATTGGCGGCGTCCTCGACGTAGGCGTAGATCCCCGAGCCGGTCGTGTGGTCACCTGCGGGGCCGGTTCCCGCGGTCGGCGTGGGACTGCTCGTGAAGATCCAATCGGACCAGCTTCCGGATGCGTCGGTGAGCTCCTGCGTCCAACCGGGTGGCGGTGTGGTCATGGACGACGCCTGCTCGAAGTCCTCGACCCAAGGGAAGGAGCCGATCCCGGTTCCGGAAAGGGTAACCACGAGTTCGTCGTTGCTGGCGTTCGGGTCTCCCGAGAAGTTCGCCTTGACAGCGACCTGGTGCGCCCCTGGGGTCGAGAGATCGGCAGTCGTGCCGAAGGTGTGCGTGAAGCCGGCGCCTGTCACCAAGTCGGCCGCGAGGGTCATCGCTTCGCTCGCAATTGACTGGCCGTCGACCTTGAACTCGAAGTTCACCATCGTCCCCTGAGGGATCGTCGTGTCGCCGAGGTTCTTGACCGTGGCTTTCACGAGCTCGGTCCCGGAGAACGCTCCGCAGTTCGTGGTCTCGACGGGTGAGATGATTCCGGTGACGGCGAGGTCCATACCGGACCCAGTGAGGTTCGTGTAGTAGATCGTCCCGCTCCAGACCCGCGGGACGTTCACGAGATTGAAGTAGGACCCGCCATGGCCTTCGTAGATCTCGAGCTCGGAGTTGCCCGCGTAGAGAGCGCCCTGCGCCGTACCATTCGTGTAGTTGATCCCACCGCCCAAGGATGTCAGGTACAAGCCCTGAACGGAACCGGCCGACAGCAGCAACGGCGAGGGTAGTGGCGGCAGCGGCGTCGGATTGTCCGTTCCATTCGAAGGAAGACTCGTCACCGTCTGTATGAGCGTCCACCCGGCGCTGCTGTTCTGGTAGCCGAGGTAGCTGCCACCGCCCGTCACGGCCCAGACCTCGAAGCCAGAGGTGTTGACCACGTTCACATCGAAGCGATCGATCTGGAGCGTCGTGAGGGCCTTGACGTCGAACATGTTGCCTGCCGAGCCGTTGTTCGTGTTGAACGTCGTCGTGAGGCTCTGGGCAGAGACGCTGACAGCAAGAAGCAGAATGGCGAGGGCAGAATGAGCTGCATGGCGACGGCGCATGTGCATCGGTAACTCCTGGCGGATCGGGGCGAGACCGGAGGGCAGGTTCGGTCTTCGGGTACGCTTCCGCCATCATCGGTTTGCCTTCATGGAGCGTCAACGAATTCCTCGAAGCGGAGGCGGGGTGCGACTCCTTGAGGTCCCGAGCAGTCTTGGGCCAACCCGCGAGGCGCGGGTAGCCGCGCCGTCGGGCGGGGCCTCTCAGAGGCGTCATCAGCCCACAGCCACAAGGCCGCCTGGGCGTCCTCGAGCAAGGCACGGAAGGGGCATCAGATTGCCACGGTGCGAGAGGAAGGCGGGTGCTGGATCTCCGGTGGGAGAGAGCGATGGAAGCCCGCGTCGTGCCAGGCGCCCCAGGCGCCCCAGGTGCGCCTGCGCTGCTCTCTTTGGCGGGCGCGTCAGCCGGTTCGACGCCCCCTGAGAGAGCGAGAGGATGCTCCAGCTGGATAGCCAGCGTTTGGCGACCAGATCCTCGACAACCTGCTCGCCAGAAGCTAAGACGAGAACGATGGTTCGATTCAGGCTCTGGACGAGCGCCGCCACAAGGCTGAGCCCCGCCAGATTCCACGAGAACGAGAGCGAGATGGCGCAGCATGTAGCCCTTGGGCACGCAACGCGGAGACTGAGCCGTTCCCGCGTTCGGCACCTCAATCGTAGCCTCCTTCTTGCAATCCTCGCCCTTGCGGTCTTGCTTGGCTCGGTGAGCGCGCAGGAGAGTCCGGAGCCGAAGGTCTGGAAGTGCCAGAAGACAGGGGTCAAGCTCGATCTTGCTCTGCTTCCTCCGCTTGGCAGCAATCCCGAGGATGAGGGCTGGTGGTACGGCGATTTCCAGGGCCAGGAATGGACCGTCAACTTCGTCCTCTATCCGGTGAAGGACTACGGTCTCACCAACCCTTCGGCGGTCATCGCGTTCCTCAACGACTACCAGGCTGAGCAAGGGGCCGCCGCGAGAGAAGAGCGGGTTCTCGCTCGTCGACGGGTGCTGCCCATCAAGGCGGGCTATGCCCCCTACGTCATCACGGCCGAGGCCGTCCTCAAGGGCGGCAAGACCAAGCTCTGGGTCCTCGCAGGCGTTACGCGAGACCATGCCTACAGCATCGACATCAACGTGACGGGCAAGGACCCGGACAAGGCCGCTCAGCAGATCCAGGAGTTCTTCGCCAAGGGCGTCAGCTTCGAGGGCGAACAGTGGGATCCGCGCTGGACCGAGTCGGACCTGGAGGAGTACTGGAACCGGAATGCCCCGGACTCGCTGCTCGGGAAGGACTCGAGCAACAGACAGAAGAGCAGAGAATCACCGAAGATCATCCGCACCGACCACTACGTGGTCCTCACGAACTCGAGCAGCGGCAAGATCTTCGCCAAGAAGATGGAGCAGTGCTACGACAAGATCCGCGCGACGTTCCCGTTCAAGGAGATCACCGGCAATCGCCTCATGCCCGTCTTGCTGTTCAGGACGAATCGGCAGTACTACGAGTTCTACGTCAAGAAGGCGAAGATCAGCATGGAGAGCGCCGAGGCGAGCAAGGGTCACGCCTGGGAGGACTACTACGCCACCTACTACGACTCGCCCAACGATCCGGTCCACATCCACGAGGCGACGCATCAAATCTTCATGAACAGGATCTTCCTCGCCGGCGGAGGCTCGTGGTTCCAGGAAGGCGTTGCCGAGTACATGTGCGAGTCCCAGACGGACCTGAAGTCCGCGGCGCGCGGAACCATGCGGAAGAAGGACCACCCGACGCTGAGGACGCTCATGAAGGAACCGTCCTTGATCGCCGCCGGGACGGACGAGCGCGGAGCGGACCTGGGCGATCTGTACTACCTCCTCGCCGGATCTCTCATCGCCTGCGTGCGCGAGAGCAAATGGGGCGAACCGAACTTCATGAAGTTCATCACAGCCATGGGCTCCTGTCCCGACAACGATCTCGAGGCGATCGAAGGGGCCCTTCAGAGGAGCCTCGGCTTCGGGATCGATGAGTTGGAGAAGCGGTGGCAAGAGCACTACCGCTGATGGTCCCGCAACGTGAGTCCTACCTCGCGCGAAGTCGATTCGGCTTCCAGGGGCGCATCCTGGGGCCTTCCATGGCCACCCTTCATGAACAGCCCTGAATTGGCCCTTCATGCACGCCTCAACGCAAGCCCAACCGCTGTCCGAGCCGATGGAGGTTGCTCCGGTCCATGCCGAGGCGCCTCGCGGCCTCGGACCAATTGCCGCCAGCAGCCGCGAGGGTCTTCTGGATCGTGCGGCGCTGAAACTCATTCGTCGCAGCGCGTAGGTCGAGCGCAGTTTGTGCCGATGAGCCGCTCTCTGCGCTTGGCTCCGTCGTCGCTCGCCTCTCCGCTTGGCCATCGACGTCGCAGCGGTCGACGAGGACGGGTTCTCCGTGAACGACTCGGGCGCTCGCATGGAGGATCGCCCGCGAAACGGCGTTCTCCAGTTCGCGCACATTTCCCGGCCAGCTCCGGCCCGAAAGCTCGGGAATCACGTCTCTGTCGAATCGGATCGCGCCGGTGCCGAGCTGGCGTCGCGCCCGGTCGGCGAAGTGACCGAGGAGCCGCGGGATGTCCTCCAGGCGATCACGGAGCGGGGGTACATCGATGCGGCAGACATCCAACCTGTGGAGGAGATCGGCGCGGAACCGGCCTTCCCGAACCTCGCGTTCTAGGTCGCGGTTGGTCGCCGCGAGTACGCGGACGTCGACCCGCTCGGGCACGTCCACACCGACGGGCTGCACCTCCCCGTCCTGCAAGGCACGCAGGAGCTTCGGCTGCAAGTGGGGAGCGAGCTCGCCGATCTCATCGAGGAGCAGGCTCGCTCCGTCGGCGATACGGAACTTCCCGGGGCGGTGATCCTCGGCGCCCGTGAAGGCTCCCTTGCGATGGCCGAAGAGCTCGCTCTCGGCGATCGCGTCTGGGAGCGCAGCGCAGTTGAGGTAGACGAGAGGACGATCACTCCGCCGCGAGCGGGAGTGCAGCGTACGGACGACGAGCTCCTTGCCGACTCCTGTCTCTCCGGTGACGAGGACCGGGAAGTCGGATCGCGCGACGACGTCGATCTCGCGCTTCAACCGTGTCATGGCGGGGCCGTCGCCGATCAGGAGCCCGCCCCGGCGCTCGAGCACGTCCTGGACGAGGTCGCGGGCCACGACTCCTTGCATCGTCGCGCGCCGTTCCAACGCATCGATCAGATCGCTCGTCTGCATGGCGGCCGCCGCCAGTGCTCCGAGGTGGGTGAGGAAGGCGCGATCGACCGCATCGAAGGCCCCCGGTCGCACGGCGTCGGCGGTCAGTAGGCCCACGAGCTTGCCGTTGACCCTGAGGGCACAGCCGAGGCAGGCGTGCACATCCATCTGCGGCAGCGACTCGACGAAACCATCGAAGGGATCGGGGAGCTTGCTGTGATCCTCGAAGACGATGGGCTCCTCGCTCCCGGCGATGACGTCCAGGCGAGGATGCTCGCGCCGGACGAAGCGGCGACCGACGACATCGCGCGAGAGACCCCGGGTGGCGACCGGCACGAAGTTCTCGCCCTCGGCACGCAAGAGGGCGGTCGCGTCGCAGGGAAGCGAGTCCGCGACGACCCGGACGAGGCGCTCGAAACGGTCACCGGCACTGAGCGAGGCGGTCATGTCGAGGGCGATGGGCAGCAGGTCCTGGAGTGGAGAGCTCATGTGGTGATCATGACCACATGTCGTCACAAGGACAACAGCTGCTCATGAGTCACTTGGACAACGTGTGGACGTAAGTCGTTGTGAAATAACGATCCAGGTCGTTGGCACGCCTCGTGCTTCTGGGCGCAGCAGCGGCCCATTTGTGGGCCTTCGCGAAACGAGGAACAGATCGCCATGACTACCGACCGACTCCTGATCTCCCCCGGACGGACGCTCGCCGACCTCGCCGTCAATTGCGCCGGTGCTTCCCGGATCTTCCATCGCCACCGCCTGGACTTCTGTTGCGGCGGAGGCATCGCTCTCGAGGAAGCCTGCGCCGAGGCCGGGCTCGACCTAGATGAGATCGTCTCCGAGCTCCAGCTCGAGTGCGAGAGCGATACGAGCACCCGGCGTCTCGACGAACTCGACGTGCCCGCCCTGATCGAGCACATCCTCCGGCACTACCACGAGCCTCACCGCGAGGAGGTCCCTCGCCTGATCGAGATGGCGGAGAAGGTGGAGCACGTCCACGCCGAGCGCGCGACCTGCCCCCGGGGACTCGCAGCTCACCTGCGTCGCATGGGCGTCGAGCTCGAAGAGCACATGCAGAAGGAAGAGCAGGTGCTCTTCCCGCTCCTCATCGGCGGTGGCGCGCGCATGGCCCTGATGCCCATCAAGGTGATGGAACAAGAGCACCGCGACCACGGAACGAATCTGGAGAAGCTCGTTCGACTCACCAACGACTTCACTCCTCCGGAGGATGCCTGTGTGACCTGGCGGGCTCTCTATGCGGGCCTGGAGGAACTCCGACGCGAACTCATGGACCACATTCACATCGAGAACAACCTGCTCTTCCCCAAGGCGGTGCAGGGATGAAAGGCGAAACGATGAAGACTGACCGGAAACTCTGGATCATCCTGGCCGTGGTCGTCGCCGGGGCCTTCCTCATCCTCGGGTTCTTCGGCCGCGAGGTCTACCGACAGGCGCCGCCCATCCCGAAGCGCGTCGTGACCGAATCGGGCCTGGAGGTGACGAGCGCCGAACAGATCCTCAACGGACAACAGGTCTGGCAGAGCATCGGCGGCCAGCAGGTCGGATCGATCTGGGGCCACGGGGCCTACCAGGCCCCAGACTGGTCAGCCGATTGGCTCCATCGCGAGGCCCTGGCCTTGCTCGAGGTCTGGAGCCGCGCCGAGAGCGGTTCCGCATACGAGGCCCTGAGCGCGGAGGATCGCGACCGGCTCGAGGGACGGCTCCTGCGTGAACTGCGGACGAACCGCTACGACCCCCAGTCCGGTACGCTGGTCATCAGTGACGAGCGTTTCGCCGCGACGAGAGAAGTTGCGGACCACTACCGCGGCCTCTTCGGCGGGGACCCGGAACTGGCGGGTCTGCGCGAAGACTACGCCATTCACGATCGGGCGATCGAAGATCCCGAACGCCTCGATCGGCTCACGGACTTCTTCTTCTGGACCTCCTGGGCCTGCGTTACCGAGCGGCCGGGGGAGCGCTTCTCCTACACCAACAACTGGCCTCACGATCCGCTCGTCGGCAACCAGCCGACCGCGGCCAACGTCTTCTGGTCCGTCATCAGCATCGTCCTGCTCCTCGCCGCCGTCGGAGCATTCGTCTGGTGGTACTCCGCGCGAGGGAAAGAAGACGAGGCCGTGGCGGCACCCCAGCGTGATCCGCTCGATGGCTTCAAGCTGACGCCGTCGATGCGCGCCGTGGCCAAGTACGCCGGCGTCGTCATCGCGCTCTTCGTCGTCCAGGTCCTTCTCGGCGCCGTGACCGCCCACTACACGATCGAGGGCGACGCCTTCTTCGGGCTGCCGATAGCTCAGGTCCTGCCCTACTCGTTGACCCGGACCTGGCACATCCAGACCGCCGTGTTCTGGATCGCGACGGCCTTTCTCGCCGCCGGGCTCTTCCTGGCCCCTCTCATCGGGGGCAGGGAGCCGCGCTTCCAGCGACTCGGCGTGAACGTCCTCTTCGGGGCGCTCATCCTCGTCGTCGCGGGATCGATGACCGGCGAGTGGCTCTCCATCCATCAGCGACTCGGCCTCGATGCCGGATTCTGGTTCGGGCACCAGGGATACGAATACGTCGACCTGGGACGGACCTGGCAGATCGCGCTCTATGTCGGGCTCATCCTCTGGCTGACCCTCATGCTCCGCGCTCTCTGGCCGGCGCTGCGTCGACCCGCCGAGTCCCGCGGCATCGTCTCGCTCTTCACCGTCTCGGTCGTCGCCATCGGGCTCCTTTATGGCGCAGGGATGATGTACGGTGCCCGGACCCACCTCTCCGTCGCCGAATACTGGCGCTGGTGGGTGGTTCACCTCTGGGTCGAGGGCTTCTTCGAGGTCTTCGCCACGGGCGTCTTGGCCTTCCTCTTCTCCCATCTCGGTCTCGTCAAGACGGCGAGTGCGCGACGGGCCTTCATCGCCTCGACCGCCATCTTCCTCGTGGGAGGGATACCGGGGACCTTCCACCACATCTACTTCAGCGGAACTCCGGTTTCGGTCACGGCGATCGGTGCCGTCTTCAGCGCGCTGGAGGTCGTCCCCCTCGTCCTGATCGGCAAGGAGGCGCTCGAGACCCTGCGACTGGAAAGGCGCGCGAGCTGGATGGGGCGCTACCGCTGGCCGATTCGATTCTTCGTCGGCGTCGCCTTCTGGAACCTGGTCGGCGCCGGCCTGTTCGGCTTCCTGATCAACCCGCCGATCGCGCTCTACTACATGCAGGGCCTGAACACGACTCCGGTCCACGGTCACACGGCGCTCTTCGGCGTCTACGGGCTCCTTTCATTGGGACTCGTCCTCTTGCTCCTCCGGCGCCTGTCGGCCCCTCGCCCCTGGCGAGAGGGGGCGCTGCGCTACTCGTTCTGGGCGCTCAACGTGGGTCTTGGCCTGATGGTGGTCCTGAGCCTCTTGCCGGTGGGTCTGGCCCAGACCTGGGCGAGTGTCGAGGAGGGTCTCTGGTTCGCTCGCAGCTCCGAGTTCCTCCAGCAGCCCTTCATCGAGAACCTCCGCTGGCTCCGCATCGTCGGTGACACGGTCTTCCTGAGCGGTGTCGCCGCGTTGGCCTGGTTTGTGCTCGGACTGAAGACCGGCTGGTCCTACCGCCCGCAGGAGAGCGCGGTGGAGACGCAGACGATTCCGGCGGTGTCCAGGCCGATCCAGACTTGAGCGACAATCGAATCTCCCGATCGCGGAAGGGTTCTGGCTCCCTCAGTTCGATGTCTCCGCTGGCACCACCTGAAAGCGATCGGGAGACTCCTCTCTCTTGCTTGGACGATTCCTGCATCGCAATCTCGAATCCGCCCATCAGCGAACTTCCAGATCCGGCTTCCGAGGCTGCCGCGTCCCGATAATCTCTCGCCACAGCCTTCGCGGGCAGGTCTCCGCTCGCCGAGGCGAATGCGTTCGAAAACACCAATCGACTGGCCGAGTCAGACGCCAGGGAAGTCCTAAGACCCCTTCAGTCGATGCCTGTCCACTTCGGTCAGAGCCCTCAAGGATGAGAGTGGACTTGGTCCAGGCTCCAGAGTGACGAGGTTTCGGAAGACCTCAGCCTGACCGTTGAAAGCATCTGTCGGTCGCACAGAATCTCCTGCCGCACAATGTGTGGACCGGGAACAGGTCGCCAATTGGGGGTGCGATCCATGAACGAAGTCTTGACTCTCAAAGAGCGTGAGAAGGAGCTTCGCTGCCTCTATCGTGTGGGCGAGGCTGTCGCGAGGCGTGACGAGGGTATCGAGGTCGTCTTCGAGCAGGTCCTCGCTGCGATTCCGGGCGGATGGCTCGTGCCCGAAGAGACTGCCGGACGCGTCCGGTTCTTCGGACGCGACTACGTGGGAACGGGCTTCGATGAGCGTGCGCCGAGCATCAGCGAGCCGATTCGTCTCTGGGGTGTTCCGGTCGGTACGGTCGACGTATCACGGCGGATCGAGGCTCCCGAGTCCGACGCTCCGAGTTTCCTGACCGAAGAGTCGATTCTGCTGGCCAGCATCGCCGATCGCCTGAGCGGTTTCCTGGAATGGAAACAGACGGAGCTCCTCGGAATGAGGGTCCCGGCGCGGCCGGAGCATTGGAGGTGGCGCGAGGAGCAGGCCCGGCTGATCGCGGCTCGACTCGACGCCAAACGCTATGCCGTGAGCGCCATCTATCTCGGCGGCAGTACCGGGCATGGCGCGGCGGGCCCTTCAAGTGACATCGACCTCTACATCGTCTTTCACGGTGACGACGGTCAGCGGGCCGAGCTCGCCGCATGGCTCGATGGTTGGAGTCGTTGTCTCGCGGAAGTCGCCTATCGTCGGACCGGCTACTCCTTCGAGACAGGTCTCCTCGATGTCCACTGGCTTCGCGAGGAGCCGGGTCTCTGGAGCAGAGGGGAGATGCGTTCGCTACCGCTGAGCGGGCTCTGATCGGATCGGAGCCCGTGGGCTCTTACAAGTCACAAGCAAGAGGATGACGACCGCCACAAGTCGGGTTCTCAGGGCTGCCGCCTACTCGCTCGCGCCGTATTGCTGCTCGAGCGGTGCCAGGATCTTCTGATGCTCCTTCTCGACCTGCTTGTCGAGAGTCCGAAGGGCCGGCGCAGATTCCTCCGCGAAGGCTTCCATGATGATCGCGGCGGCAAGCCGGTCGTGGATCCAGCGCGGGGCAGCGGATCGTGTCACCAGCTCCCCGCCAATCATGACCCCCGTGATCGATTTCCGGTCCTCCGACATGGACATCCCGCTCACCGAAATCTCGGCCCAGAACGCCTCGTTGTCCTTGGGGACGCGCTGCTGCATCGGCCAGTGGAGAGCCATGATCGCCTTCTTGGCGAAGTTACGGCACTCCGGGAATCGCTTCTTGCAGTGCTCGCGGAGGCTCTTGTCCTTCACGGCGATCGCGACAACGGAGCCCTTCGGGCGGCGATTCGCAATCGCGTCGATCGCCATGTCCCACTGCTGTCTCGCCAGGAGCTCCTTCATCTCGCGGGAAGTGAGCGGATAGGTCTTCCCGAAGGTCTCTGTCACCCAGGACGAGAGGTCGAAGGACTCGGGTGCCGCGTTCGCGAGATCATCGAGCAGTTCCTGCCGGCCGTTGCCGTTCTTCTTCCACACCGCGCAGCAGCGATCGAGCGCCTTTGAACCGTCCAGGTCAGTCGCGGCCGCCGTTTCCGCGGTCTCTCCGCCTTGAGCACGAGCCCAACCCCTTAGATCGAAGTCCGAGGTCGCCTTCTCGTTCAGGCGCTCCAGTGCCGATCGTTGGGCTTCGCGGTCGCTGCCTGCGAGAATCTCCAACCAGGCCGTCAGAAGGACGGCCGGACTGGACTCCAGACCGAGGGCACTCTCGACGGCTTGCTCGGCCCCGTAGGGTGAACCGACGTAGGCGACGCGGCCGTCCTTCCCGATCACGAATGTCGTGGGCCACGACTTCACGCCATAGGAACCGATGACCTTCTTCTCGGGATCAGAGCCCACGATCATCGTCCAGCCCTGCTTGTCGAGAACCGGGGAGACCACATCCGGGGTCTCGTAGGTGATGGCGAGAACGACGAGGTCCTTCTCCCTGAACTTGTCGTGGAGGCTCTGGACCTTGGGCATGGCGCGCATACAGGGTCCGCACCAGCCGCCCCAGAACTCGATCATCACCACCTTGCCGACCAAGCCGTCGTTGGTCGGAGGAGTCAACTCGCCGAGACTCAGCCAGTCCTTGAGTTCGAAGGGTGGGGCGGGATCGCCCACCTGGGGTGCCTGAGCACCGCCGATCGAACAGAGGAGGAGGATCGACGCCAGGACTACCGGCAGGATGGGTCGTGGACTTGACATGGTTGCCTCTCCAAGCAGCTCGGGATCGAGCGTAGCATGGCGCGAAGCAGCTTTGCCACCCTTCTCCGTCGAGTGGCAGTCAACTGGAGCGTGAGTCGTCCTGAATCAGTGTTCGTCGGGTGGGACCCTCGTCCGGAAGCTGATCGCCATCTCGTTGCTTGGTCACTCCCGGGGTTCATCTTGGGTCGCCCGTCCTGCTCGGTCAGGTCCCGATGTTCGGATCATGGGGAGCCGGCGCGCGACTCGGCCCCGAGCCGGGCGTGGCCCAGTCCGACGGAGGCGGAGCGCCGTCACGGCGAGATCCACGCCTCTCTTCAGGCCAATAGCGAAGACTCTGTAGGAACTCGGCGGCCTCGGCTCGTTCCGTGAATTCCAGCAGGCTGCCGAGCTTCGAATTCAGTACGTGTCGCACCTCGGATGGCGTGGCGAAGAAGAACTCCTTCCGGGAGTTCGCGTGATTCACTCGACGCGCTGCGAAGTGATGATGCAGATCGTTCTCCAGCGTGACCGCGTCCTCTGAGAAGAAGAGCCCATGCACGTCGAATCGGAACGGAACCGAAGCGCCGCTCAGCTCGTTGACGCGATCGATCGGTTCGAGGCGCCTCGTGAGTCCGATCTTCACGACGCCCTCACCGAACGAGCCTCGATTCGAGATGATGTAGACGTATCCCGCCCGGACATTCGCAGCACGGAAGTCGTTTTGTTCGATGGCGCCATCCACCACCGCGAGGCGCTTCTCGAGTTCGGGATCGGTCTCGCCCTTCGCCTGCAAGGCCGCCAGGGCATTCAGCAGGTGCTCCCTCTCCTTGTCCAGCCGTTCTCGTTCGGCGGCGAGTTCGGCGGCGACCCTCTTCTCCTCTCGGAGCCGAGCTCGCTCCTCCCTGGCAGCCTCGCGCTCCTCTTGCTTCTTCATCAGGTAGTCAGCGGTCAGCTCGACTTCCTCCAAACGAAGGGCATGGAAGATGTCGCTGATGCGCATCTCCATGATACTTCCCAGCCTCGCAATCGCCTTGCGCGAAGCCTCCAGGCGCTTCTTCGCGGTCACGACGTTTCCGGCGCGCAACGTGCGCAGGCTGTTGTCGGCCTCGGCGTTGTAGGCGCGGAGCATGAGGCGACCGAGGTCGCGGCACATCTTGCGGCCCTTGGAGAGGGAGTTGTCGAAGGTGAAGAGATTCGACATCTCGATGGCCCCGCCAGTCTTCACGACCTCCGCGATCCGCGCGCTCAGCTCGCTGAGCTTCTCCTTGTAGGCGTCTGCGTTCTCCAGCGGGTGGTGATAACGGTAGATCCCCACCTCCTGGAGAACACGCTCGTCGTCGAGCACGACCACTTCGACATCGCCGCTCCGAGACTCCAGTTCTCTCCGAAGTGCTCGGATCTCGGCCTCCAGGAGCATGACTCTGCTCCCCCGATGGCTCTCTGTCGGGGCAGAAGGCGCCGAGTTGAGTCGTTGCGGCTTTGGCGGCGTGCCGGAGTCGCCCTCGTCGCCCCCGGCCTCATCCGGAGTAGTGCCCCCTTCCGGGACCCATAAGTCCCAGCCAGGCGGAGGGGCCGGCCAAGCTGGGTCGGGGACCCAGCCTTTGGGCGGTCGCCAGCCCATAGGTGGCTTGGGCCAACCGGGCGGCGGATTGAAGACGAGCCCGTCCTCCGTCACGACTTGCGGACCCCAGAGACGTCGGCGGGATTGAGCCCGTATGGGTTCTTGGAAACCGCCGCGCCAAGGAAGGCGAGTGTCGCATCGGGAACGACGCTGGCCAGATTCAGCTCGACGAAGGACTCCCTCTCTGCGGCGACGGCAACGAAGGGGACGTAGGTCTCAAGGCCGGTCGCAGGGTTGATTGTCGATGTCCCGACCTCCAGCGAGATGCTCTTGATGATCCCACGACGGTCAGCCTCGAAGACCTCGTGCAGGGAGCGCAAAGCCACCTGATTCACCGCGGCGGCGTACAGATCCTTGCAAGCCTTCTGGGTCAACTGCGTCGAGGTGATCTCATCAGACGACTTCTTGTAGCGATATGCCTTGACGGTCGACAGATTGTCGGGGCCGGGAAGAAGAGCCCGGAGCTTGAGTTCCGCATTTGGGGCATCGAACTCGAACTCGTGGTTCACCGAGAACGAATCGGGATAGACGGAATTGGCGAGGACGATGGCGACGTACTCCTCGACCGCTTTCACATCGCCGTAGGCAAGATTGGTGATGAGCTCGTCTAGGGCCTCATTCTGTTTCGCAGTTTCCTCCTCGCGCGCGGCGCATTCTGCTTCGTACTTTTCGCGCTCCTTCGCGAGTGCAGCGAGGCGCTCCTTCTCGTCCTTGTTGCGCCTTTCGACCGCGGCGGCTCGGAGGATCCCCGCGTTCCTCAGCTTGGCTTTCCACTCCACCTTCATTCGTTCGTGGCGAGCCACCGATCGTTCGACTTCCTGCAAGTGCTTCCTCTTGCCGAACACGGCCCGCAACCCGGTCGGGGCAGGCGGTGTCGCGTAGATGGGCTCGGGCGGGTCGTCGATCCGCTCCGGCGGCGGCGTCGGGCGCTCAAGCTCTGGGCGAGGGAATGGCGGGTGTTGAGCCCGAACACGTAGCGTTTCGAGGTCAACGAAGTCGTCGACATCGAGGGTCGCCGAGAGCAGTGAGCTCAATTCCTCCTGAACGCGAGCCAGCTCTGCGTTCATCTCCTCGACCTCTGCCTCGCGATCCGCGATGTAGGCTTCCTTCGCGAGCTTCTCCAGGCGCTTCTGCTCCGCGGCCTCTGCGCGTGCCTGCTGCGCAAGGGCGCGCTCGTGCTCGCGCCGCCACTTCGCGGCTTCCCGCGCAGCGGCATTCCGCGCTCTCTCGTTCTCTCGAACAATGCGTGCTTGCTCCCGGGCCGCTGCTTTCGCGGCCCGTTGCAGCTCGGCCAGGAAACCGCGTCGCGCCATGACCATCTCCGATTCTGCTTGCCTGCGTCGGGGTATTCGCCAATGCAACCCATGCCCGGCACACTCATCGGTTTGGGGCGTTGGGTTCACTCTCGCACGTGCTGGTGCACGGAGCCGGCAGTCCGGCTGCCGCCACAGCATACCGGAGCGTCGTGGCGTGTGCATCCCCTGTCCCGGGCTCCAATGCTGTCGACGTTCGGGGCCCGCGAGTCTTGGAAACTGGAGCCTGTCGAAGCCAGACGGGCCCCCGGGAGCGAGGGGGGAGCCGAGTGCCTGACGTCAATTACCCCGACCCACTGACGACAATTAGAATTCCCCACGGCGGCCGACGTCAGTTCGGTCCGAGGGGACCCAGGTCAGGGCGGAGCCCTGACCTGGGCTCGGTTCTCGCCGCCCGCAGGGCGGCTCCCCCCATGGGGGGAGCGATGCCGAGGATCGGTCATGCCTTCGCCTCCTTCGCGTTGCGCGCCTTTGCCGTCTCGGTGCGGTAGCTATTGCCCGTGAGTTCGAGGATCGTGGCGTGATGGACGACCCGGTCGATGGCAGCGGCGGTGGTCATCGCGTCCTTGAAGATCTTGTCCCACTGCGAGAAGACCAGGTTGCTCGTGATCATCACGCTGCGACGCTCGTAGCGCTCGGCGAGGAATGTGAAGAGCACCTCCATTTCCTCGCGGTCTTGTTGCACGTAGCCGATGTCGTCGAGGATGACGACGTCGAATTGATCGAGCCGGCGCAGCAGGACCTCCAGCTCGAGGTTCCGCTTCGCGGTCAGGAGCCTCTGCACGAGCCTGAAGGTCGGCACGAAGAGCACCTCGAGTCCGCGCTGGACGAGCTCGTGGCCGATGGCGCAGACCACGTGGCTCTTGCCGGTCCCCGGATTGCCGAAGGCCAGGACGTTCTCGGCGCGCTCGGCGAAACCGCCGGCGCAGAGCGTCGGCAGCTGCCTCGCGACCTTCGTCGGCAGGCACTTCGTGTCCAGGGACGCGAGCGTCTTCTCCGACGGCAGCCCCGATCGCCTCAGGTTTCGCTCCACCCGTCGTCGCCGGCGCTCCTCGACCTCGAGTTCGAGGAGGTGGGCGAGGTAGACCTCGAAGGTCCAGCCGTCCTCGGCGGCCTTCATCGCCACCTCCTCGTAGGACGCCCCCACCGTCGGCAGCTTCAGCGTCTTCAAGAGGACGCCGATCGCGGGTCGTGATTCTCTTGCGCTCATCCGATCATCTCCTCGCAGCCGCCGAGGAGCTCGTCGAAGCCGGTCAGATCGACCTCGATCTCGGGTAGCGTCGGGATGACGGGAGCGTTGCTGGGCATCTTCGCCTTGACCGCTTCGATGCTCGGTGTCTCGTCCTTCGCGTGGCAGGCGGAGATCGCGGCCAGGACTCCTACCTCCGTCGTCTTCGCTGCCAGCTCGAGGATGCGCAGGTAATTGAGGTCGGCCTCGCGGTCGCTCATCGATTCCCGAAGACAGTCGTAGGCGCGGCGGAAAACAAGACCCGGAAAGAGATCCTCCCGGTAGCGATAGCGCTCGAAGGCCCCGGGCTTGCGTACCAGGGAGCTGATCACGTGCCGGTAGTTGATGCGGTGCTTGGCCTCGCCGCGCAGGCGATCGTCGCGAAGCTGCAAGGCCCCGCCGTAGTGGACCTCGATCCGCACATCGTAGACCCGGACCTTGACGCGCTCGCCGATCAGGCGCGACGGCACCGAGTAGGTGTTGCGCTTCACGCGGATCGTGCTCGCCGAGGTCACGGTCACCTCGATCTCCGAGTACTCCGCGAGCCGGCTCGCCGGCAGCGGACGCATCACCTGGAGCTCCTCCGCGATGCGAGCGCTGCGATTCCGGTTCGCCCGCTGGCAGTCCTCCCAGAGCCAGGCTTCGTAGGCTTCCACCGACGGGAAATCGCGGCTGCCCCGCAGCATGAGTCGCTGCGCGAGCCGGTTCTTGTAGGCGCGATGCAGGGATTCCACGTCCCCGTTCTGCTCCTTTCTCCCGACGCCGATCGTCCTCGGCTCGAGCCCGAAGTGCTCGCAGAAGGCCAGGTACTCCAGGTTGAAGGACCGGCCCTTCGAGCTGCCGAGATCCTGGTGCGTTGCCGCCGTCGAGTGGTCCGTCTGGTGGCGCTCCGGGACCCTGCCCAGGCGGAAGAGCGCGGTCTGCACGCCGCGCTTCAAGGCCGGCATCGACTCCGAGACGCAGCTCGTCGCCGACTCCCAGTTCGAGTACGGAAGGACCGAATGGCAGAGCAGGTGGTCGAAGGGCTCCCCGGCAATCGTGATCCCGAGCCGGCTCGCGTGAGTGAAGTCCGTCTGCAGCGCCTCGCCAGGGCGATGAGCCTGCGCAAAGAAGACCTCCTTCGGCGGCCCCGACTCGGCCCGCCAGCGACGGATGCGGCGCTGGAGCGTGCGCAGCTGACCGTCCTCGTAGCGACCGGGCTTCTTCTCCTGGAGATGCTCCAGGATCGTCTTCGCCTCGAGCTCGGGGCTCGTCGCCAAGAGCCCTACGATCGTCTCCCAATCCGCGGCGAAGGGGTCCTTACGGGTTCGCCAGCTCCGCTCCGCCTTCAGCGCCGAGGGCAGGCCCCCGGCGGCCAGATAGCGCCTCGCCGTCTTCCGGTCCATCCCGGCGCGGAGCGCCGCCTTGCCCACCTGGCCGTGCTTCGTCATCTCCTCCATCAGCTTCCTCACCTGTTGATCCGTGACCACCCGAGACCTCCGCAAAGCCAAGCGAAGTCAAGGGCTTACACAACTTCGGGTCACGGCGCGGCGTGGGGAGTTCTAATTGTCGTCGATGGGGAGAAGTAATTGTCGCTGAGCAGTCGATCGCGCACCGGGAGGCGGCCAGGTCAGCGTCTGGACCGCGGTCCCGGCCACCTAGCCGAGAGAGGGCGTCACGCGCTCGGCCGGGTGTCGCCCGGCAGGCGCGGCGGGGAAGCCGAAGACGGTCGCGTCAGGCGGGCGGAGTAGATATCCTGTGACGAGAACTCATCACCAAAGTGGTGACTCGGTCTGACAGGCAGGACGGCTGACATACGGAACGAGTGATGGGATTGAGGCGATATGGGGCAAGAACCCCTTGAGCTATCTCAATTGGAGCAACTAAGTACTTTCGAGGAGATAGAGGTGCGAACGGTTCATTTCTATGGCCCAGCATGTCGCTGTTTTCGTGGAGTTGCTCCAGCAATCTGGCTGTCGCTTGGCTTAGGTATGTTCGCGAACTCCGGTGGAGAGGCGGTTGAGCGAATCTCTGCGATTTCTTTTTCGATAGCGGCCGCCATAGTTGCGTGGTTCACATTGGGTTTTGCTCTCGAGTACTTTGGAACGGTCGTTTTCGTGGCGGGGTGCTTTGCGCGGTTGTCGTTCTGGGATGGGAGGCACTTGCGTGTGTTGGTTCTTTCGGAGGTAGAGAAAGTAGAGTGCGTTCGATCGGAGGCTCTTGGGGTTCTGTCTATTTCGCTGCGAATTGCCGGTGTAGGCGTGGGACGCCCTAGAAGTTTATTGATCTCGCAGTCGCGCAGGAGGAATATGCGCGCCGACCTTGTTCTACATGCGTCTTCACAGTGTCTTACGCGTCTTGATGGGGAAGTCAGGAAGCGAGTTTCTGAGTCAATTGTGCGCACGACAACTCTCGGGCGTGCGGCTGATTTTGATTTCGGCATTCATTGTTCGTATAGGGATATGCAAGATTTCTTTCTGGAATTCCCTATCTACATCGGGGTTGGTGTATTGCTTGTTCTTTCATTCTGATGGACTCTTGAGAGCTTCTGATTTGCCCCCAGTGGCGAGACCACCGGTCGCGGTAGGGACCCCGGTGTCCCGGGGCCCCCCGCACAGATCCCAGCGAGCGGAACTACCGCACTGGGCTCCTGCCTTGTAAGCGTCCGGTCATCCCATCTTGTGCCGCTCAACGAAGTGATTTCCTCGTCCTAAGTCCGGCGCAGGGCACCGAAAGCCGCCTCCCAGCAGCCCCGGAGGGGGGGCTGAAAGGAGGCTCACATGGAGGAGCCGAGACGTGACGAAGGCGGCAGACCCTGGGAGCCCGTGGCGTGGGAAGAACTAACGTGAGCAGTACAGATATGAGTCATCGATGCAAACAGGATCTGCGCGCCGATCCACAAAGGAGAGCTCGAACGACAAGCCGGTTGCAGGCATTGTTGGATGATGGACTGGAGTTCTTGGTCCAAGAAGGGTCGGTATGTGATCAGGCGGCGTGGGGAGAATCAATGTGGGTAGAATAGGTGTAAATGCCCGGGCGATTGCATTCATTGCATTAATGTGTGCCGTATTGGCATGGGCATTAGTGTCGTTCATGCAGTCAGGTGAGCCAGACCAGTTTAGAAGACCGGATGCGGAAACCACACCTTCCGCGGCTTCCCCACGACGAGTTGAAATTTGGAACGACACGCAAGACCCCGACCAAGTGCTGCCTGAAGAACCTCCCAAAACCTACATTGTCGTTGATAAAGTCACCCAGGAGCCGCTGTGTGATGTGATGCTTGAATCAGAGTCGGGAGAATTCGGACCTACAGACGAGGACGGAGTTGTCTACATTCCGAGCTCGGAGGGTCGGAGCGGCTGGAGCGTGCGTCTTGGCCACCGGTATTGCTGCATACGGCGCTCCGAAACTGACCCACCCGGCGCTCTGAAACTGACCCACCCCTCCTGGGCTTGACTGCCGCCTCGGCGGCTGTTCCGAAAGGAGGATGTTGGACATGGAAAGCGTTGTCGCGCTGCGACATAGGGTCATGAGGCAGGGGGTTCCGATCCGCCAGGTCGCGCGGGAGCTCGGGGTCTCCAGAAACACGGTCAGGCGCTACCTGAGGGGGGAGTTGGAGCCGGGTCAGCGCCGCCCGGCGGCGCGGCCGACTCCGGTCCGGGACCTGGTCGAGGCCCGGGCGCTCGAGATCCTCGCCGACTCGAAGCTCTGGACGAAGGACAAGCAGAAGCTGACGGCGTCCCTGCTGCATGCGCTCCTCGTCGGCGAAGGGCTCGCCGTGGGTTACACCACGGTGAAACAGATCTTTCGGGAGTGGAAACGAAGGCGCGCCGAGGTCTTCGTGCCGCTGATCCACCGCCCCGGCGAGGTGGCCCAGGTCGACTTCTTCGAGGTCTTCGTCCGGGTCCGAGGCGAGCTCTTGAAGGCCTTCCTCTTCGTGCTGCGCCTCATGTACTCGGGTCGGGACTTCGCCTGGCTCTACGAGCGTCAGGATCAGGTCGCCTTCCTCGACGGCCATGTCCGGGCCTTCGAGCACCTCGGCGGGATTCCCGAGCGATTGGTCTACGACAATCTGAAGGCAGCCGTCGCCAGGGTCCTCATGGGCTCGGAGCGTGAGCTCTCCGAGCGTTTCGCTGCGCTGGCTGCGCACTACGCATTCGAGCCCTGCTTCGCCCGTCCGCGGACCGGTCACGACAAGGGCGGGGTGGAAGCGAGAGGCGGAGCGATCCGCCGCCAGGAGTTCGTGCCGATTCCGGAGGGAGATGGCCTCGCGGAGATCAGCGTGAGCCTCATGCAGCGTCTCGATGCCCGCCAGGATCAGGTGCGCAATGCCGAAGGCCGGACCATCGCCGAGCGCTTCGCGGAGGAGGGACTCATGGAGCTTCCGCCCTTCGCCTTCCGGCCGGTCAAGACCTCGGTCGTGACCGCGAGCTCGCGCTCGATGATCCACCTCGAGGGGGTAAGGTACTCGGTGCCCTGCGACTGGGCCCGCCTCGCTCTCGTCGCCCACGTCGCCGCTACCGAGGTCGAGATCGTGGGCCCCGACGGCTCGGCGAAGCATCCTCGTCTTCGCCGCGGCCAGTCCTCGATCGACTACCGCCACTACCTGAAGGAGCTGGCCAGGAAGCCCCAGGCCCTCAGATCCGTGGGCCAGGAGCTCGTCGCGGCGCTCGGCGAGCCCTTCACGATCGCCTGGGAGCTGCTCGGTCGGCTCCACGGCCCGAAGGAGGGCGCGCGCGCCTTCGCCCAGATCCTCCGCTTCCTCCAGGACCATGGCCACGAGTTCACGGCGAAGAGGATCGAGCAGGCTCTCGATCTGGGCGAGCCGATCCTCATCGCGCTACGACCCGAGGCTTCTGCCGGGCCGGAGCCGATCATCGAGATCCCGGCGGCCTTCGCCGGCATCACGGTCGAGACCGCCGCCATCGGCGACTTCGACCGCCTGCTGGAGGTCGCGTCATGAGTGACCAGCATCTGATCCGGGAGCTGATCGCGGCGCAGGCGAAGCAGCTGAAGATGCCGGGACTCCTGCGCGCGCTCGACGCGACGCTTCGGCGGGCAAAGGAGGCAGGATCGACTCTCGAGGACTTCCTCCACGAGATCCTCGAAGCGGAGATCCTGTCGCGTACGCAGTCCGCGATAACGGCACGGATCCAGGAAGCGAAGTTCCCGGAGACGAAGACGCTCGACCAGTTCGACTTCGGGCGAGCGGAAGGACTCGATCGCGCCGTCATCGCGAGGCTCGCCAAGAGCCACTGGATCGCGGAGCGCGAAAACGTGATCCTTGCCGGCCCGATCGGGACCGGCAAGACCCATCTCGCCAGCGCGATAGCACTCGAAGCCTGCCGTGCCCTGCGCCGAGTCCGATTCGTGAGAGCTGCCGACCTCGTCCAGGCCCTGCTCGAGGCCAGGGACCAGCGTAGCCTCGGCCTCATCCAGCGCCGGATCGATCGGGCCGATCTCCTCGTCCTCGACGAGCTCGGCTTCGTCCCCTTCGATCGGGAAGGAGGCGAGCTGCTCTTCAATCTGCTCGCCCAACGACACGGCAGGAAGTCCGTGATGATCACCACGAATCTCGCCTTCTCGGAGTGGCCCAAGGTCTTCGGAGGCGACGACAAGCTCACCGCCGCCGTTCTCGATCGGCTGGCGGAGAGGGCGACCGTCATCACGACCAAAGGCAAGAGCTACAGGACGAGGAGGAAGGGCAAGGAAGACGACTGAACGCAGGGCAGGGAGCCGGGGGTACCCCCGGCTCCCTGCCCTGACACCCCATGGACGGGCATCGTCGCCCGGCTATCATGCGGCCCTGGGGTGGGTCAGTTTCAGGCCGCCGGAGTGGGTCAGTTTCTCAGCGCCATAAGCACCCCGGCCACAGAGAGCGAACGCGTCCCAGGAACAGGGGCCCGTCAGACGGCCCAGGGGCGCCCACCACGCTCTCGCCTGACCTGAGTCGTGTCCACGGGCGCCGAACCGGAAGCGGGGGACAGGGCGCCCCCTGGCGGGCGAACTCGGCCGGAAGGCCCGGCCCGCCGACCTCGGCTTCGACCGCATCCCGATGTGCATGAAGCGGCACGCCAGCTGGAAGAGGGGCGTCGTGTCGGGTGAAGAGGGCGAGGGCGGGAAGGCCGCAGCAGCCGCCCAAGAGCCTCAGGTCGTCGCCCTCGCCCGAGGTTGCCACTGGCGCGACCTGATCGAGAGTCGCAGGTACGGAGGCGTGAGCCAGCTTGCTGGAGCCCTCAGGGAATTCGTCGATCGGGCCTTCGAGGCCGTGCTCGGCTCGGGTCCTGCGCAGGCGGTCGCGAGGAGTGCCCGAGGAACTCGTGGCGCCTGATTATCCTCGACTCCGGCGGGACTCCGCGAGTAGAAGGTGAAGGTCGTCATCGGCGGCCAGTTGCAGGCGGCAGATGTGGGGGCAGGCCCTGGTGGCTGGTGGCGCCCTCCTGGTTTGGAGCGGGAGCCGTCCAACGACCGGCCTACGCCCTGGTTCGTGGGCTCTTGTCAACCTTCACTTGACGGGCGCTGGACAACGCTGGCTAAGATCGATGCGCGAAGGAGGATAACCCATGAGCCGGTTGCTGCTGTTGTTGTTGGTGCCCCTGTTGTGCGTGTTCGTGGCCTGTCCGCACCACGACGACAAGGACGATCCGGGCTTCTCTGGCGACGATGACGAATGTGGACTTTCCTGCGGTGGTGCCTCGAACTCTTCAGGAATGGGCACGGGGGACGAGAGCACGACGGTCGGTCCGAATCCCACGATCGCCGAAGGCACTCTGGCGCCGTCCTATCTATTGAATTCCGGTCCCGCACTTCCGGGCGGTATCCTCGACGACGCGGCGATGGTCGCGCTTCCTGGGCGTCGCGCCCTGGTGGCCGGCGGCTTCAGAACCGGCAACGTCGCCGGCGCGGAAGCCTATCTCTATAGCGGCATCTCCAGGACCTGGACGACGGTCGGCCCCATGGTACAGGCGCGTACCGCGCACGTGATGGTCCGTCTCATGGACAACCGGGTTCTCGTTGCGGGCGGCTTCGATGCCACGACCGCGGCCCTGGCTACGGCCGAGATCTTCGATCCGAACACCAACACCTTCGCGCCAACTGGCAGCATGACCGCCACGCGCGGCTTCCACACGGCTTGTCTTCTCGATGACGGTCGGGTTCTAGTCGTCGGTGGGCTTTTTGGTTCGGGCTCGTCCGCCGAGGTCTACGACCCCGTCATGGGCCAGTTCACGGCCCTGCCGGGTACGGCCTCCGTCGAGCGCAATGCCGTGAAACTGAACGACGGTCGAGTCCTTCTGTCTGGCAGTACCAACACGACGGCGACGCTCTTCGATCCGACGACGAACACCTTCACGGACATCGGTCCAATGAACAGCCCGCACGGCTTCTTTCCGACCGCGACTCTCCTGAATGACGGGCGTGTTCTCATCGCCGGCGGACGGGGGAACGTCTTCGAGACCTCTGCGACCGACTTCTTCGATCCGATCTCGAGTACCTTCACGCAGGGTCCGAGCATGAACCTCAACCGCGGCCAGCACGCAGCCTTCAAGCTGCCGAACGGCGACGTGATGATGCTTGGTGGCGGCGATAACGGCATCGTGCATGACACCGCCGAATACTGGGACGTCAACTTGAATACCTTCGTGATGATGCAGACGAACCTTCCCGGTCCGCGCCTCTCGCTCGTCGCCGTCGAACTCGTCGACTAGATCATGGAACTTGGCGCGAGTAGGCACGACCTGAGCCCTGCCTTGCGCAGGTAGGATTTCGCCCAGCCGACCCGGCTTCGGATCACGGTCATCTGGCCGCTCTGGAGCCGTTGCTCCCGTTCCTCCTCGGTCAAGTCGAACCTGTCGGCGAGCGCGGCGGACGCCTCCTTGATCGGATGTAGCTGACCGTCCGCGGCCAGCTCCAGCAACGGGAGCATGCAGGTCTGGTAGTCGGGAATCGTCATTGCTTTGATCCGGGATCTCTGCATGAGAGCCTGAGCCCAGATCGTCCACATCGTGGAACTCGTTGTCAATCCGGCTGCGGCTTCTTCAAGTCGAGCGCCTGCGCCTAGGTGGAGACCCGCAGACCGCGAAGCACCCCCTCCTGAACGCAGTTCCCTGGCGGCCGGCCGGGTGCGAGGATGTCTCGCCGGCGTGCGGTACGCCGTGGCCGCGGAGACGGATCAGTCCCTTCAGCCTTTCGAATCCTGCGCGTTCACTCGCCCTTCTCCTTGCGCCACTCTTCAAGGAGCCTCTCGATGGCGTCCGGATCGGCCTTGATCGTGAAGACCTGCTCGGTCTCGACCGGTTTGACCTCGATTTCGAACTTCTTCCCACCCGCTGGATCGAAACCTCGTCGTGACGAACCGCTCTCGTTCATCGGCAACATGACCCATAGCGAAACGAGGAAGTGGCCGGCCCTCCTGACCTCGATCAAGCCAGGCTGCTCCCCGAGGCCGAAACGACGGTCACCTATCCGCTCTTCGAAACCGGGGAATGCGCCGCCGTAGATTCCGACGGAGAACTGCGAGTTCTCGGGCCAGCCCTCAGAGGGAGCGATGCCCTCGACTCGAATTCGAACGGGGAAGCCCCGCGTCAGCCTGATGGCGCTTCGCGTCTCGCTGATGATGTGGCGAGACAGGCGATAGCCTTGGACATCGATCTCTAACTCCGCGGGCAATGAGGGCATGTAGAGTACTTCGTACTTGCCGTGCTGCATCCAACGACGACCGATGCTCTTCATGTCGCCATCCTCCGCGACTCGACGCAGCGTGGCGGAGACCTGCCAGCGCTCGTCTTCGTCATCCAGGAAGAGGGCGATCTCGACCGGCCTATCGCAGTGGGCAATGGTCACTTCACCCAAGTCGTGAGTCTGACCGGAGACGAACTGCAGGCCCTCTCGGCGGACGATCGGATCGTCGTCGCCCGGTCGCGTGACGACGAAGTCGTAGGTGCCAGGCGGGACCCAGGCGGAGACTGCCCCGTCTTCCTTCGGTTGGATCCTGGGCGGCCGCCCCCAGGCGCGAGGAACGAGCGCAAAGCCGAGGGCGCCGAGATCACCTCCGCCCGCCGCGACGATTCGCCCCTGGAGTCTGGCATGGGGCCTCATCCTGATCTCGAGGTCGCTTGCCCCGACAGCGACCTCGATGGGATCGCTGAAGCCCATTCCGTACTCGGCCGCGACCATCACAGTCTCAACGGCCGCGAAGAGCAATCCTCCCTTGGCGGCCTCCCCGCGAATCACGAAGCGACCGTTGAGATCGGTCGTCACTCGTTCTTCGAAGTAGTCCATCGAGGAGCGGAAGTTGCGCGTCTGCGGATCGCAGGCGCTGACTGTCGCACCCTCCAGAGGGCGCCCCTCAGGGTCGAGAACGAGGCCGCTCACGACGACCGGCTGAGCAGAGAAGACCACATCGCCGAGGTCCAGGGTTCCGTCTCCGGGAGTCACGACCTGGACTTCGCCCTTTCGCTCGGCATCCTCGCAGCGGAAGCTCAGGCGGAAGTTCCAGTTGCCTTTCAGGGCGATCGACTCCGGGTCGAGACTGAGACGAACCTCGCCATTCTCGTCGCTCTCCTGCCAGACCCAGTCGTCGCCAGACCAGGTCTGGGGCCCGTCGATGTAGCCGTTGCAGGCGGTCCGCCGGATGGGTCGTCCCATCTCGTCGATGGCGCGGAATGTGATCAGGGCTCGATCGGGAGCCTTCGGGAGTTCGAATCGCTGAAGGACGGTCTCGTCCGCGCGGACCGGTCCCTTCCGTTTTGCCGACATCGATTCGAAACCACAGTCCGGGTGGCTCCAGATTTCGAGTTCGAGGTCGAGCCCGAGACCTACGAGTTCGAATTCGGCCCGACCGAGATGGAGTTCGCGAGTCAATCCGTTCGAGCGCATGGAAGGCCGGTGCCGCGATTCTCGTCCCTCGAATTCGACTCGAGCCACAGCGGCGAAGTAGCCGGCCGACAGGTCTTCCTCGCGGGCGCCAACGAGGTCGATGTTCAGGCGCCCGTGCGACGGCAGGATGAGTTCGATCGGCTTCCTGTCAGCTTCGGGGGCACTCAGTCGGAGTGCGGGGTCGACCGCCATCTCCAGCGCCGGCAAGAAGAGCCCGCGAAGGCCCACGCCGCGGAATAGCCAGCGCAAGTCGTCGATGACGGGAACGTCCAGGACGGCTGTGCCGTCCACGTCAGTTTCGGCCCCGAACAGGTCATGCTGGCTGAGGTCGCCGGGAGCGCCGCCCACGAGACGCCACGAGACCGGTACGCCGCCCTGAGGCTCGCCCGCTTCGTCGATAACCTTGACACTCAATTCCAGGGCCGGGCTCGTCGAGATCAGGACCTCGCGGGCGCCGGCTTCGATGACGACCTTGCCGTAGCGGCCGTTCCCCAGCACAACGGCGACCGACGACTTCGCGGGCACGGGCAGGTGGAGTCGGCCCTCAGTGTCCGTCACGAGTTCCTTGGCCTCCTTCATCCAACCATCGAGGTGAAACGAACTGGTGAAGATCCACCTGAGTCGGTCTTTGTCACAGGGGCCGAAATGGACCCGTGCTCTGGGCACTGCTACATCCGTGTCGGCATCGATGACGCGGACTATGAGGCCTTTGTCTTCGTGGGCGGCCCCCTCCTCGTCGAGGATGGGCGAGGGCGCGACCAGCTCAGCGTCTCTGCGGCGCCGCGCCTCTCCCGCAGTCTGCTGAATCGAAGGCCCGGCCTCCGGCCCAGGGCCGAGGGTTTCGCGACCATCTTCCCCGAGCGCAAACATTAGGAAAGCAGCACAGAGCGAGATCAGCGCGACCAGAAGGGCAGTCGAGCGGAGCATGCACCTCCTCCCAAGTGCCTCGACACCGGTCTCGAGCCTACACCTTGGCGCCCCTGCGGCAAATCCGTTGATAATTGCCAGTAGGTAGCGTGGAGCGCTACATCGATATGCCAACCCTGATGTTGCCGCAGGCGACGAGGAAGAAGGCCCCTGGTGAGTCTTCGCACCATGCAGCCTACGGGCCTGCAGGCGCCCGAATTCTGCCCGCCGCGGAACCAGATCCCCCGAAGAAACGCGCGGCGTCCAGGGCCACCCAGGCGCCCGCACCAGCTTTGCGGTCGCCCTTGGATCAATTGACGCCGGCGCCGAAGACGCGGTCGAAGCGGTAGTAGAGCTGGGCGGCGAGGGTAAACATCGCCGCCGCGTAGGCCCGGCCCCCTCGCCTCGACCACTTGCCGAGGGGCTCCCAGTTTCCCTGGGGCTCGATCGTCGCTTCCAGGCCGCCCCAGACAACAACGGTCTCGACCAACTTCGTGAACGACGCAGGTTCATCCCGGTCGTAGCGAACACCTCGGGCCACGCTCTCCAGGTACCAGTAGGCCGGATCGACGAGTGGGCTCTCGACCCTCTGCCCGGCCAGGACCTCCGCCAGGAGCTTCTCCATGCTCGGCCGCGACCGGTCGTCGATCGGATTCTCCTCACCGTAGATCTGGCCCACGACCTTGATCGCGGCGGCGACGGCTTCCGGGCTGCAGAACGGCGGAGCGGAGTCGCCGGGACCTTCCTCAGGCTCCGCGCTCATTAGGGCCTTGACAGCGAACTCCGACCGCAGGTCGTCATCGACGACGCTGGCCTTCCCGGCGGACCATGCGCTCATCAGCATCCAGGAGGAGGCGTAGCGATCCGGACGCTCGCCATCGACATCGACCGACCAAAGTCCTTCGGGGAGCTGTTTGGACGCCGAGAAGTGCAAGGCGCGTTCGACGGCAACGCGAAGCTTCACGCGGTCTGGCCTCTGCCTGAGCAGCTCGGCGAGGAAGAGCGTCGCAACAGCATGTTCGTAGAGCCCTGCCGTCGAACCCGGCGAGACGAAGAGGCCGCTCTCTGCCTGGGTGTTGAGGATGAAGGCGAGGCCCCTCGACACCACGGACTTCTCGCTTCCTGCGAGATCGGATTCGCCAGCGCCCGTGAATCCCAGCAGCACGAGCCCAGTGACGCTCAGAGCATTGTGCGGATCGGTTCCGCCGCGCCACGAGCCGTCCGCTCCCTGTGCGCGCACGATCCAGTTGCCCTGATTTCCCGAGCAGTGCGTTATGCGCCTTCCGGAAGCGTTCGAGCCAGTCTCGACCTCGGTCTTCGTGATGCATGATCCGCAGAATGCGAGCAGACACGTGACGACAACGAACGATGTTCTCGAACGCGCTGGCCTGCGCGCAGGCGCCGAATGGGGAGTGCTGGAAGCGAGCGCGCGAGAAAACTCAGCGAATCTCATCTACCGCTCCCTTCCAAGCGCATCTACCTCGGTTGACGTAGAGCGCCAATCCCGTTTCGATCATTGCCGCGAATCGGAAAACGCCCGCGCCTGGGGCTGGTTCACGGAATCTGCCAACCCGTTAGGAGCCGGGCGATCAGTTGTGGGTCTTTGGAGAACATCCATGATTCAACGCAGCGCGCGCAGGAGGGCATTGAGGCGAGGGCGTGAACGACTCGAAGGACGACAGCCTCGCCCTGGCATTCCAGGAATGCCCTTTGGCCGGTTATGCTGCGCGGTCGAGTTTGTCCCCATGCGCCCCATGCCATGGCCGGCGAACGCGTCCCAGGACGAGGGGCCCGTCAGACGGCCCAGGGTCGCCCAGCACTCTCTCGTCTGACCTGAGTCGGGTCCACGGGCGCCGAACCGAAAGCGGGGGACAGGGCGTTCCCTGGCGGGCGAGCTCGGCCGGAAAGCCCGGCCCGCCGACCTCGGCTTCGACCGCATCCCGATGCGCATGAAGCGGCACGGCAGAAGGAAGAGGATCGTCGTACCAAGCGAGGAGAGCGACGGCACAAAGCCCGCAGCGGCCGCCCCAGAGCCTCTCTTCGTTGCTTTGGCTCGCGGCAACAACGGGCGCGACTGATTAAGAATGGCGAGTGCGACGGCGTGAGACAGCTCGCAGCCGTCCTCGGCGTCGATCGGGTTCACTTTGTCGAGCGTCACAGCTGCCAGACCCACGTTTCGTTTCGAAGCCGCGTCCCTTTCCGAGAATTGCATTCCTATCAAGGTGCCGACACCGTACTCTTGAAGTCGCGTTCCCACCCCGACAAGCCAACGGAGAGATTCATGAAGTACCTCGCTATCGGCTGCTTAGCCGCATTCTTTGGACTCATGTTTGGCCGCCTGGACACGGCTACGACCGCTTCGGCGGGTACGGCTACCGTTTCCCGAGCCACACTGAGCGGAGGAGTCTCGCTCTCAACCCTCCCGCTCGGCAATGCATTCTCGGTCGAGTTCGACGTGACAAGCTTCCCGAATCTCCCATTCCCCTACGGCACGTTTCCACCCTTTCTCAGCGGCAAGAACCTGGTCTACACCGTTCCAACCGGCCAGGCACTTGTACTGACCAATGTCGAGTACTATTTCGACGCCGGGGACGCCAATCTGGGCCTGTTCGTAATTGGCGTCGACGGGGTTTCGGTCTACCGCCGCGGAGAGACGAACGGTGGTACGGTAGCCCACGCGGTCATGAGTCCCATTGTCGTGCGCGAGAATCAGGAAGTCCGACTCATGGGACGTTACACGACCTATCAGGCTACGTTTCTGCTACAAGGATACTTGATCGCTATGTCAGACCTCTAATCGCCCCTCGTGAGTTTCACAATTGGCACCATGAATCGCGCGAAAGCACGACCCACCAAGTTGCGACGCTTGGGGGGGCTCCTTCTCTTGAGTACCATGGGGCGGTGGAGAGGCGGCTCTCAGAACGCGCGGATGCCGAATGCCCGGGATCTTCCTTCCTCAACGAATGCGCCGTAAGCGGCACACGCCGTCAAGTATTGAATAGTCCCGACGGAAGCCGCGGAAGAGATCCGGAACGCGGACACCAGTCCTCGACGTCAGACCGCGTCGACAGGTTGTAGTCGGTCATTTCGACTGCCCCTTCCGGTCGCGAAACGTGACCCTCTTACATTTCACCCTCTATCGACTTTCTTCCGTTCGGCACATCATCCGCTCGACGCGCTCACTGACGGGCAAGAGGGCGCTCAACGCAGCCCCAAGCGACCGGAGCCTCGACAACCTGCCCGCCAAAGGCTAAGACGAGAGTGTTCGTCCGACTCAGGCCCTTTGCGAGCGCGGCACGAATGCTGAGACCCATGGGAGCCAAAGAGAGCGAGAGCAAGATGACGCAGCACGTAGCCACGACGCACGCGTCGCGGAGATTGAGCCGTTCTCATGTTCGGCATCTCAGCCGCGGACTCGTTCTTTCAATCCTCGCCTTCGCGAGCCTGCTTGGCTCCGTGAGGTCGCAGGTGAGTCCGGAGCCGAAGGTTTGGGAATGCCAGAAGACCGGGGTCCAGCTCGATCTTGCTCTACTGCCTCCGCTTGGCAGCAATCCCGACGACGAGGGCTGGTGGTACGGCGATATTCAGGGCCACGAATGGACGGTCAACTTCGTCCCCTATCCGGTGAAGGACTACGGACTCACCAACCCTTCGGCGGTCATCGCGTTCCTCAACGATTATCAGGCTGAGCAAGGGGCCGCGGCGAGAGAAGAGCGAGTTCTCGCTCATCGGCGTGTGCTCCCCATCAAGGCGGGCTACGCCCCATACGTAATCACGGCCGAGGCCGTCCTCGCAGGCGGTAGGACCAAGCTCTGGGTCCTCGCAGGCGTCACGCGAGACCACGCGTACAGCATCGACATCAAAGTGACGGGCAAGGACCCCGATCAGGCCGCTCAGCAGATCCAGGAGTTCTTCGCCAAGGGCGTAAGCTTCAAGGGCGAACAGTGGAACCCGCGCTGGACCGAGTCGGACCTGGAGGAATACTGGAACCGGAATGCCCCGGACTCGCTGCTCGGAAAAGACTCGAGCAACAGACAGAAAAGCAGTGAATCACCTAAGATCATCCGCACCGACCACTACGTGGTCCTCACGAACTCGAGCAGCGGCAAGCTCTTCGCCAAGAAGATGGAGCAATGCTACGACAAGATCCGCGCAACGTTCCCGTTCGAGGAGATCACCGGCAATCGCCTCATGCCCGTCTTGCTGTTCCGGACGAATCGGCAGTACTACGAGTTCTACATGAAGAAGGCGAAGATCAGCATGGAGAGCGCCGAGGCGAGCAAGGGTCACGCCTGGGAGGACTACTACGCCACCTACTACGACTCGCCCAACGATCCGGTCCACGTCCACGAGGCGACGCACCAGATCTTCATGAACAGGATCTTCCTCGCCGGCGGAGGCTCATGGTTCCAAGAAGGCGTAGCCGAGTACATGTGCGAATCCCAGACGGACCTGAGGTCCGCGGCGCGAGGAAACATGCGAAAGAAGGACCACCCGACGCTGAGGACGCTCATGAAGGAACCGTCCTTGATCGCCGCCGGGACGGACGAGCGCGGAGCGGACCTGGGCGATCTGTACTACCTCCTCGCCGGATCTCTCATCGCCTGCGTGCGCGAGAGCAAATGGGGCGAACCGAACTTCATGAAGTTCATCACGGCAATGGGCTCCTGTCCCGACAACGATCTCGAAGCGATCGAAGCGGCGCTTCAGAGAAGCCTTGGCTTCGGGATCGATGAGCTGGAGAAGCGGTGGCAAGAGCACTACCGCTGATGGTCCCCAACGTGCCCTCACCTCGAGAGAGCTGTTGCGATCTGCTGGAGGTCGCAGACATATGGACCATTTCTCGATCGGCATCCTCAGTCAGAAGAACCTCTGAATCGTCCGCACAGTGAAATAGAGGGTCATGGCAAGACAGCCTGCCATGCCCAGGCGGTAAGCAACCCGCTGGCCTCTGGACAGTCCTTCCAGCATTGCGGGACTCCCAATTCCGGAGCCAGAGGTTTGACGAGCAATGCTCGGCGCGTGTCCCTTCGAGTCGCCACATGAGTCGTTGCGCCAGGCGACCACGGAGATCGCGATCGTATCGTTGCCTGCTCGGCCTGTCACGATCATTCGCAGTTCCCACTGGCCCCCTGCTCGTCGCCGCGCCCCGCACCGTGTCTCGAGGCCAAGAACCATGCCGTTCATGTCGAGCTCGACGTATGTCAGCGAGCCCAGCAGCCTCTCGGCGTCGATCGATGGATGGCTCGCATGGCCGTCCTTGCGTCGGACCGCGTCGAGACCATCATCTACGGGCGGGAGCCGCCGGGGCTGTCGTTGGCGCAGCTGCTGAACGCGGGCGGCACGGGCTGGGAACAGCAGCGATAGGAGTGCCTGACGTCAATTACCCCGACCCACTGACGACAATTAGAATTCCCCACGGCGGCCGACGTCAGTTCGGTCCGAGGGGACCCAGGTCAGGGCGGAGCCCTGACCTGGGCTCGGTTCTCGCCGCCCGCAGGGCGGCTCCCCCCATGGGGGGAGCGATGCCGAGGATCGGTCATGCCTTCGCTTCCTTCGCGTTGCGCGCCTTTGCCGTCTCGGTGCGGTAGCTTTTGCCCGTGAGTTCGAGGATCGTGGCGTGATGGACGACCCGGTCGATGGCAGCGGCGGTGGTCATCGCGTCCTTGAAGATCTTGTCCCACTGCGAGAAGACCAGGTTGCTCGTGATCATCACGCTGCGACGCTCGTAGCGCTCGGCGAGGAATGTGAAGAGCACCTCCATTTCCTCGCGGTCTTGTTGCACGTAGCCGATGTCGTCGAGGATGACGACGTCGAATTGATCGAGCCGGCGCAGCAGGACCTCCAGCTCGAGGTTCCGCTTCGCGGTCAGGAGCCTCTGCACGAGCCTGAAGGTCGGCACGAAGAGCACCTCGAGTCCGCGCTGGACGAGCTCGTGGCCGATGGCGCAGACCACGTGGCTCTTGCCGGTCCCCGGATTGCCGAAGGCCAGGACGTTCTCGGCGCGCTCGGCGAAACCGCCGGCGCAGAGCGTCGGCAGCTGCCTCGCGACCTTCGTCGGCAGGCACTTCGTGTCCAGGGACGCGAGCGTCTTCTCCGACGGCAGCCCCGATCGCCTCAGGTTTCGCTCCACCCGTCGTCGCCGGCGCTCCTCGACCTCGAGTTCGAGGAGGTGGGCGAGGTAGACCTCGAAGGTCCAGCCGTCCTCGGCGGCCTTCATCGCCACCTCCTCGTAGGACGCCCCCACCGTCGGCAGCTTCAGCGTCTTCAAGAGGACGCCGATCGCGGGTCGTGATTCTCTTGCGCTCATCCGATCATCTCCTCGCAGCCGCCGAGGAGCTCGTCGAAGCCGGTCAGATCGACCTCGATCTCGGGTAGCGTCGGGATGACGGGAGCGTTGCTGGGCATCTTCGCCTTGACCGCTTCGATGCTCGGTGTCTCGTCCTTCGCGTGGCAGGCGGAGATCGCGGCCAGGACTCCTACCTCCGTCGTCTTCGCTGCCAGCTCGAGGATGCGCAGGTAATTGAGGTCGGCCTCGCGGTCGCTCATCGATTCCCGAAGACAGTCGTAGGCGCGGCGGAAAACAAGACCCGGAAAGAGATCCTCCCGGTAGCGATAGCGCTCGAAGGCCCCGGGCTTGCGTACCAGGGAGCTGATCACGTGCCGGTAGTTGATGCGGTGCTTGGCCTCGCCGCGCAGGCGATCGTCGCGAAGCTGCAAGGCCCCGCCGTAGTGGACCTCGATCCGCACATCGTAGACCCGGACCTTGACGCGCTCGCCGATCAGGCGCGACGGCACCGAGTAGGTGTTGCGCTTCACGCGGATCGTGCTCGCCGAGGTCACGGTCACCTCGATCTCCGAGTACTCCGCGAGCCGGCTCGCCGGCAGCGGACGCATCACCTGGAGCTCCTCCGCGATGCGAGCGCTGCGATTCCGGTTCGCCCGCTGGCAGTCCTCCCAGAGCCAGGCTTCGTAGGCTTCCACCGACGGGAAATCGCGGCTGCCCCGCAGCATGAGTCGCTGCGCGAGCCGGTTCTTGTAGGCGCGATGCAGGGATTCCACGTCCCCGTTCTGCTCCTTTCTCCCGACGCCGATCGTCCTCGGCTCGAGCCCGAAGTGCTCGCAGAAGGCCAGGTACTCCAGGTTGAAGGACCGGCCCTTCGAGCTGCCGAGATCCTGGTGCGTTGCCGCCGTCGAGTGGTCCGTCTGGTGGCGCTCCGGGACCCTGCCCAGGCGGAAGAGCGCGGTCTGCACGCCGCGCTTCAAGGCCGGCATCGACTCCGAGACGCAGCTCGTCGCCGACTCCCAGTTCGAGTACGGAAGGACCGAATGGCAGAGCAGGTGGTCGAAGGGCTCCCCGGCAATCGTGATCCCGAGCCGGCTCGCGTGAGTGAAGTCCGTCTGCAGCGCCTCGCCAGGGCGATGAGCCTGCGCAAAGAAGACCTCCTTCGGCGGCCCCGACTCGGCCCGCCAGCGACGGATGCGGCGCTGGAGCGTGCGCAGCTGACCGTCCTCGTAGCGACCGGGCTTCTTCTCCTGGAGATGCTCCAGGATCGTCTTCGCCTCGAGCTCGGGGCTCGTCGCCAAGAGCCCTACGATCGTCTCCCAATCCGCGGCGAAGGGGTCCTTACGGGTTCGCCAGCTCCGCTCCGCCTTCAGCGCCGAGGGCGGGCTCCCGGCCGCCAGATACCGCCTCGCCGTCTTCCGGTCCATCCCCGCGCGGAGCGCCGCCTTGCCCACCTGGCCGTGCTTCGTCATCTCCTCCATCAGCTTCCTCACCTGTTGATCCGTGACCACCCGAGACCTCCGCAAAGCCAAGCGAAGTCAAGGGCTTACACAACTTCGGGTCACGGCGCGGCGTGGGGAGTTCTAATTGTCGTCGATGGGGAGAAGTAATTGTCGCTGAGCAGCTCGACAAGCGGACTTGCGAGAGCCAGTGCAGTCGCTGCCCCTTCGGGCTGACGATGGCGACCGAGATCACCCCCGACCACTGGAATCCCTCGCGGAAACGGTGGCGCTTCGAGACCCACTGCTACGGGCCGCGGGACTGCCCTCGCTACAAGCCCGGACGCGCGCGGAGCGTGCCGGGCCGGTCCCCGGGCATGTCCTGGCTCGACGAGGATTACGAGCGGTACCAGGAGGAGCGCCGGCGCCACCCCTAATATCGCCGGCGCGCCGCGTTTCAGTATGGAAAGGCTACTGCACTCGCATCGCAGGCGATTCTTCCTCAGTGACGGAGCCTTCCGAAGACTCCTTCCAGCTCACTTCGCCCACGCCGCGCTCCATGACGATCGTGATGTCGTCCGGTTCCAACGTCTTTGATGCTCCACTGCCGGCATCGACGGCCACGCCAATGAGGCCGCCGAAGAGGAGGTTTCCGAAGATGGCTCCACCCTCTACGGACCGGAGATGGACGTAGTAGGTCTTGTAGCCTGGCTTCGAGATCCTGAGTCCGTGATCTTCGTCGCGGCGCAGCTCGAATGAACAGGGGGTGGTCTTCCTCTGACCTTCGACCTCGACAAGGGCATCGGGCGGTTCGGTCTCGATGGAGACCTCCTTCGTCGTTCCGTTTACGATCGAAGCGCAACCGCCGAAGACGATCGAAGCGAGAAGCACGAGAATGTGGCGCATGTCGTTCTCTCCGAATCCCAAAGACTTGCGACAGCAGCCGTCTCGCGGCTCCTCTGCCATCGCACGACTGCATGAAGCGGAATCGGTGCCCAACAATGGGGCACGAGTCCGTGCGGTACTGGCTCGTTGAACTCGGAGCGGCCGTAGTGGAATTGCCTGATAGGTGGTCGAAGACCACCGTGTCGAGGAGCGTAGTGCTGTGATCAACGTGGGTCAAGTGGGCAGGCCCAAGGCGCGCAACGACCAGTTTCCCCATGTCCGATTTCCCCGTGGCGGTCACTGAGGGGGCAGGGGCGGTCATGACTCTGGACTACGGGGCCGTGAGGGTACTTACAGGTAGTCCAGCGCGGCTTGATCTGACGCAACGAGATCCGCCAGCATCAGCAGTCCGCAGGCCCGGCAAGTCTGGCAATTCCAGTGATCTGGCGAGGCTACCAACTTCCGCTGGAACATGGCCGACCTCTTCTGCGGCTGCCACAAGCAGCACGACTACGGCGAGGTGATGCTGCCGTTCACGGTCCTACGGCGCCTCGACTGCGTGTTTAGCGGACACGAAGAAAGTCGTGCTGGAGCGGCGCCCTGGATTCGCTCGCTATCCGTATGGTCGGTCATGCCCGGAGTCATGTTGGGACGCCAATCGTGCTCGGTCAGGTCCCGATGCTCGGATCATGGGGAGCCGGCGCGCGACTCTTCCCCGAGCCGGGCGTGGCCCAGTCTGAAGGAGGCGGAGCGCCGTTGCGGCGAGATCCCTGCCTCTCTTCAGGCCAATACCGAAGACTTTGTAGGAACTCAGCGGCCTCGGCTCGTTCCGTGAATTCCAAGAGGCTGCTGTAGGGCGACACCCCAAATTCGAGTTAAGGCGACACCCAGTCTTACGAGGTGACGCCCTCGGCAAAGCCATGGACGATGGCCCTCTGGAGGGCCCGTGCCATGACGCCGAAACTCGACTTGGAGGCACGCATGACCATCAAGAAACTGGGCGAGCGTGGCGTCCCGAACACCGAGATCGCGACGATTCTTGGAGTTACGGAAGGGGCGGTGCGCTATCACCTTCGGCGTCAGGCCGAGGGGCAGACTGACGGGCGGACGCGACAGCAGCCGAGGGCAGCGGCCCATCACGATTCGATCGTCTCCTGGCTCTCCGCCAAGCAGGAACCAAATGCGGCGATCAACATCTCCGATCTGCACCGCTGGCTAAAGGAGGAGAAGGGCTACGACGGCAGCCTCCGGTCGGTCGAACGCTACTTCGCGAAGACCTTCCCGCGTCCGCGGAGGCGGGCACGGCGTCGCGTCGAGACTCCGCCCGGAGCCCAGGTGCAGCTCGATTGGGCCGAGCACCGGGGCGTGATGCTCGCGGGCCAGGCGGAGACGCTCTACTCCTTCCACGCCCGACTGTCACATTGCCGATTCGAGGCAGCGGTCTGGTCGAAGCGCAAGAACCTGCTCTCCTGGCTTCACTGCCACAACGAGGGCTTCCGTCGTCTCGGCGGCGTCGCCGCGACGGCCCGCATCGACAACGAGAAGACGGCGGTCGTCGAGGGTGCCGGTCCCTGGGGCCGGATTCACCCGAGCTACCAGCGATACGCGCTGACGATGCGCTTTCACATCGACGCCTGCCTGCCGCGGTCACCCCAGCACAAGGGCAAGGTCGAGCGCGGCATCCGTGACTTTCGCCGAACGGTCGGCGTCTACCGGCGTCACTGGAACGATCTCCAGGAGCTCCAGCAGGTGACCGACGAGATCCTGCTCGAATCGGCGGCGAGGCGAATCTGCCCGGCGACCGGCAAGACCGTGCTCGCGAGCTGGGAGGACGAGAAGGAGATTCTCGCGCCACTGCCGATCCTGCCCGAGCCCTTCGACCATGTCGCGACACGGCGGGTCGGCTCCGACTGCATGATCTCCTTCGAGGGCTGCCAGTACTCGGTGCCCTTCCGTCTGGTCGGTTTCCAGGTCGAGATCCGGGGCTGCGCCGGCAAGGTGCAGATCCTTCGAGATTGCGAGATCGTGGCCGAGCACGAGAGGGCGTCGGCGGCCCGGATCATCATCGACCCGGAGCACTTCGAGGGGCCCTCGACCGAGGAGGTGCTCGCGCCGATGCCCCTCGGGCGAATGGGGACGCGGCTCGCCGAGATCGCGGCCATGGTCCCGGAGCAACGTCCGCTCGATCTCTACGCCGCCCTGGCGGAGGTAGCACGATGACCACGAAGACCAGCGCGAAGAAGACGATGCCTCGCGTCGATCTCGATGCCACCAGGGAGTCCCTTCTCAAGGTGGGCATGACGCACGCCGCCGAGCTGCTCGAAGCGAGGATCGCGGAGGCGATCAAGGACGAGGTGCCGCCGCACCGCTTCCTCGACCATCTGCTGCGCGACGAGATCGAGGCCCGCGACGAGCGTCGCGTCAGGACCTCGCTTAGGCTCTCGGGCCTGCCGACGGGACAGACTCTGGCGAGCTTCGATTTCGCCTTCCAGCCCTCGATCGAGCGCAGTCGCATCGAGACGCTCTCGACCTGCGGCTGGATTCGGGAGAAGGAGACGCTCCTCATCCAGGGTCCGCCCGGCGTCGGCAAGACCCACCTCGCGGTGGCGCTCGGCGTGAAGGCGGTCGAGAACGGCTTCAGCGTCGCCTTCTTCAGGCTCGAGGAGCTGATGAATGCGATGAAGAAGGACGCCGATCTTTCGCCGTCGCGGCTCCGGCGGCGGAAGTACCTGAACGTCGCTCTGGTCATCATCGATGAGATGGGCTTCGAGCCCATGACCAGGCAGGAGGCGAGCCTCTTCTTCCGCCTGGTGAGCTACCGCTACGGCAAAGGCGCGGTGCTGATCACCACCAACAAGGGGATCAAGGACTGGCCCGAACTGCTTGCCGGCGACGAGGTGCTCGCCACCGCGATCCTCGATCGCCTGCTCCATAGAAGCCACGTCCTCGACGTGAAGGGCCGAAGCTACCGGCTCCGCGACCTCGAGCACGCCGCGACGAGGAAGGACTGAGGCTCAGCTCGCCCAGGTCCGGGGGTACCCCCGGACCTGGGCCCTCCGCTCGTAGTCGAGAACCCTCGAAATCACGGCATCAGGGGCACTTGGGAGCCCCGACACCCTCGTAAAGGTAGGTGTCGCCGTAACTCGTAAGACTGGGTGTCGCTTGACAGCTGCCGAGCTTCGAATTCAGGACATGTCGCACCTCGGATGGCGTGGCGAAGAAGAACTCCTTCCGGGAATTTGCGTGATTGACCCGACGCGCCGCGAAGTGATGGTGCAGGTCGCTCTCCAGTGTGACCGCGTCCTCCGAGAAGAAGAGCCCGTGCACGTCGAAGCGGAACGGAACCGAAGCGCCGCTCAGCTCGTTGACGCGATCAATCGGTTCGAGGCGCCTCGTGAGTCCGATCTTCACCACGCCCTCACCGAACGAGCCTCGATTCGAGATGATGTAGACGTATCCCGCCCGGACATTCGCAGCACGGAAGTCGTTCTGTTCGATGGCGCCATCCACCACGGCGAGGCGCTTCTCAAGATCGGGATCGGTCTCGCCCCTCGCCTGCAATACCGCCAGGGCATTCAGTAGGTGGTCTCTCTCCTTGTCCAGCCACTCTCGCTCGGCGGCGAGCTCGGCCGCGACCCGCTTCTCCTCTCGGAGGCGAGCCCGTTCCTCCCTGGCGGCCTCACGTTCCTCCTGCTTCTTCATCAGGTAGTCAGCGGTCAGCTCGACTTCCTCCAAACGAAGGGCGTGGAAGATGTCGCTGATGCGCATTTCCATCATGCTTCCCAGCCTGGCGATTGCGTTCCGCGAAGCCTCCAGGCGCTTCTTCGCGGTCACGACGTTTCCAGCGCGCAACGTGCGCAGGCTGTTGTCGGCTTCGGCGTTGTAGGCTCGGAGCATGAGACGGCCGAGGTCACGGCACATCTTGCGACCCTTGGAGAGGGAGTTGTCGAAGGTGAAGAGGTTCGACATCTCGATGGCACCACCAGTCTTCACGACCTCCGCGATTCGCGTGCTCAGTTCGCTGAGTCTCTCCTTGTATGCGTCCGCGTTCTCAAGCGGGTGGTGGTAGCGATAGATGCCAACCTCTTGGAGAACACGCTCGTCATCGAGCACCACGACTTCGACATCGCCGCTCCGGGACTCGAGTTCTCTCCGAAGAGCGCGGACCTCGGCTTCCAAGAGTAAGACTCTGCTCCCGCCATCGCCCCCTGTCGGGGTAGACGGCGCCGAGTTGAGTCGTTGCGGCCTCGGCGGCGGGCAGGAGTCGCCCTTCTGGCCAACTGTGTCATCCGGAGCAGTGCCCCCTTGGGGAACCCAAAGGTCCCAGCCAGGCGGAGGGGCCGGCCAACTTGGGTCCGGAACCCAGCCCTTTGGCGGTCGCCAGCCCGCAGGTGGTCTGGGCCATCCGGGCGGCGGATTGAAGACGAGCCCGTCCTCGGTCATGACTTCCGGATCCCGGAGACGTCCGCCGGATCGAGCCCGTAGGGGTTCTTGGAAACCGCCGCTCCAAGGTAGGCGAGCGTCGCGTCCGGAACGACGCTGGCGAGGTTCAACTCGACGAATGACTCTCTCTCTGCGGCAGCGGCAACGAAAGGGACGTAGGTCTCGAGTCCGGTCGCTGGGTTGATCGTCGATGTTCCGACTTCGAGAGAGATGCTCTTGATGATCCCACGGCGGTCAGCCTCGAAGACCTCGTGAAGGGAGCGCAAGGCCACCTGATTCACCGCGAGGGCGTAGGTGTCTTTGCACGCCTTCTGGGTCAACTGCGTCGAGGTGATCTCATCTGTCGATTTCTTGTACCGGTACGCCTTAACCGTCGAGAGCTTGTCGGGCCCGGGGAGTAGCGCCCGGAGCTTGAGTTCGGCATTCGGCGCGTCGAACTCGAACTCGTGGTTAACCGGGAACGAGTCGGGGTAGACGGAGTTGGCGAGGACGATGGAAACACACTCCTCGACCGCCTTCACATCCCCGTAGGCGAGGTTGGTGATGAGCTGGTCGAGGGCCTCGTTCTGCTTCGCAGCCTCCTCTTCGCGCACGGCGCAGGCGGCTTCGTATTTCTCTCGTTCTTTCGCAAGGGCAGCGAGCCGCTTCTTCTCGTCCTTGTTGCGACGATCGAGGGCGGCGGCCCGGAGGATCTCGGCGTTCCTCAGGTTCGCCTTCCACTCCACCTTCATCCGTTCGTGGCGAGCCACCGATCGCTCGACCTCCTGCAAGTGCTTCCTCTTTCCGAAGACGGCCCGCAGCCCGGTCGGGGCAGGTGGCATTGCGTAGATGGGTTCGGGCGGGTCGGCGATCGGTACGGGCGGCGGCGTCGGTCGCTCCAGCTCGGGTCGAGGGAATGGCGGGTGCTCAGCGCGGACGCGCAGCATTTCGAGGTCAACGAAGTCGTCGACGTCGAGCGTAGCCGAGAGCAGCGAGCTGAGCTCGTCTTGAACCCGAGTCAGCTCAGCATTCAACTCTTCGACTTCCGCCTCGCGATCCGCGATGTAGGCTTCTTTCGCGAGCTTGTCTAGGCGCCTCTGCTCGGCGGCTTCCGCGCGTGCCTGCTGCGCAAGGTTGCGCTCGTGTTCACGCTGTCTCTTGGCGGCCTCCCGGGCCGCGGCATTCCGCGCTCTCACGTTCTCTCGGGCCATGCGTGCTTGCTCCCGAGCTGCGGCCTTCGCGGCTCGCTGCAACTCGGCCAAGAAACCGTGTCGCGCCATGACGTTCTCCGATTCCGATTGCCTCTGTCGGGGGCATTCGCCAACCGAGCCCATGTACCTCATGATCAGCTGCCTCGGGCAATGGGATCAGTCCCGTGCGTGCTGAGGGACGAGGCGGGCCTCCTGACTACCTTGACAGCATACCGGAGCGTCGTGAAGTGTGAATCCCGTGTGGCGGATACCGAGGAAACGACTCACTAAGGCGCCATGGCGAAGGTGGCAGCATGACTTGCCATCGTTGTTTGAAGCCCGGACCGAAGTTCGAACGAGTGCGCGATCGCGCAACCTGTTGACAACTGAAGCGGCTTGGTGTCTCGTCGGGCTGACTCAGGCTCGGGAGACCCGCATGGGCTACATCAAGGACAGCCTCACATCTGGCGAGCGTGTGGCGGCTCGCGCACACCTGCACTGGATCGTGTTCTGGAAGCCGCTCTTCTGGCTTGGCGTGGCCGCAGGGCTCGTTGCTTTCGGGAACTGGACGGGTGCCTGCGCCGGCGTCTTGGAACGGTCAAGTGATCTTAGCCGCGGGCTACAGGGCTTCAAGGCTCTCATCGATGACGTAGCGGGTTGGACAATAGGCGAGAAATGGGGGGTCGCGGCCCTCGGGGCGTCCATACTGGTTCTGCTTCTTTCGGGGTTGTCGCTGATCGGCGCCTTCTTGTTCTACTGGAGTTCCGAATTCGCGGTCACCAATCGAAGAGTTCTCTGCAAGTATGGATTCATCTCGAGGACAACGATCGAGGTTCTGCTGTCCAAGGTCGAGACCATCCGGGTGAAGCAGGGAGTGTGGGGCCGAGTCTTTGACTACGGGACGGTAATCATCACTGGCACTGGTGGCGCGATCGACGGTTTTCCAAGGATCTCGTCACCAATGAAGTTCCGGCACAAGATCCAAGAACAGGTCGCGGAGTCGGGAAACTGAAGCGAGCGGTCCACGCCGAAACTCCGCTAAGCCTGCAGAACCAGGCGTCGACTTCCCCCCAGTTCCCGCATCCGGTTGCCGGGCACATAATCGACGGCGAAGCCGAAGTCCTGGGCGTCAGGGAAGGTCCTCGATCGCGAGGGCATCCTCGCAACGACTCGGACGGTGAGCGGCTGTGGTAGGAGGTCAAGCGGGTCCCCCGGCCAGCGCGCCGGCGGCGAGCTCGTACGGTCGCGGCGCATGAGCGGCTCCGGCGCCTGGCGCTCTCGCGATTCGTGCGTGGGTGATCGGCTCGCCATGCTCGGGAAGGACAGACTCCTCTTCCTACGACAAAGCAGGAACTGCCGTCGCAGGCTTCTTTGTTGACGTCTTCTTGCTCAGCGCCTTCTTCGAGGTGCGCTTCTTCTTGGTCGTAGCTTTCTTGCGCCCCGTCTTCCGCGCCGGCCGGTTCTTCGCAGCCTTCTTCGTCGTCGTCTTCTTCTTGGCGGTCCGACGCCTCCGGGCAGGCTTCGTGGCCCCGGAGCCGCCGCCCCAAATGTAGGTGGTGGCGCGGCGCTGCCCGGTGGTGGAGACCTGGCCGGCGGCAATCATTCTCTTCAGCGACATCCGAATCTGGTGGGTGTCGGCAGGGACCTGGGCGTTGATCGCCTCGGAGCGCAGGCCCTCGGGCGCGGTCTGCAGGAGGGCACCGATCATCGCGTCGAGCTCGGCGCGGCCCTCCATCGTGTGCGTGTTCAGGCGGCCGCTGGTCTTGCGGGCGGCCTTCTTCCGAGGTGCCGCTTTCGCCTTCGCCGGGCGCCCCGGACGACGGCCGCGACGAGGAGCAGCTTCACCGCCGCTGTCGATGGCGCCCCCAAGCTCGGCCAGCGTCATGGCGTGGAAGGCGGCCTCGAAGGACGTGCCCTTCATCGCGGTCACCAGCTCGAGGACGGTGGCGTTGCCGCCCATCGACGAGATCGCGTTCTTCAGGATGGTCGACGAGGCGTCAGCGATCGCGGCGTCGAGCAGAGCTTGCATGTTGGACTTGCGAGCCATTTGGATTCCCCCCAGTTGGTAATGATGTGATGTTCCAGATTCGCCCGCGACTGTCAATCGAGAAGCGAGTTGCGACTGCGAGACATCCCATGATCGACCGATTTCCTGCGCCTCCCTGGGCTTGAGCCAGGCCAAGTGCGCTGACCATGGAATCAAGGGGATGAACATCCTATTCACCCCCGCGAAGTCCGTAACGAGAAGTTCCGGAATCGCGACGGCGTCTACATGAAGATCCAGAACGTGCTCAGTGCCGAGCCGGAGCCTCACCGCGCTGGGCTCAGCGTGAGCAGGATGGACCGCTACGTCTGGGAGAATTACTCGGATCGCCCCGACGAGGTTCGACGCCTCGCGGCGCTGATCCGGTCGGGGCAGGATCTTCCCGCGCCAGACCTTGGCATTGAAGATGTCGAACTCGACGGTGTCATTGCGGAAGGGGGCGTCGTGATGCGTATGCACAAGCGCCGTGAGCGAAGCCCGGAGATCCGCAAGAAGGCTCTTGCCCGTGTCCGCAAGGGCAACGGCGGCGAGCTGCGCTGCGAGGGCTGCGGAGCGGGCGCTGCCGTCGCGGAACCGAGGAGCGTCGAGGAGTCGGCCTTCGAGGCGCACCACCTTAGGCCCCTGGCGGATCCCGGCGAACGGCTGACTTCTGCGAAAGACGCGGTTTTGCTCTCCGCGACCTGCCACCGGATGATCCACTCGCTCGCGAGGGTGGAAGGAGAGTGGTTGCCGCTCCGGGGGTTCAGGAAACGGATCGGCAAGAGCGAGGCGTAGTCATATCCGATCCAGCTACCCCGACCAGAGCAAGGTCTCAAAGGTCATCAACGCGGACGAATTCGAGCGGGTCGTTTCGCAGCAGATGGCACCGCGGATCTTTAAAGTCGTCGTCTCAGGAACCGCCTGCCGCTATTCGCTCATGAAGATGCCACGTCCAGGAGTCCGCATCGCGGTCAGCCAACGGCGTAGTGTCTCGCGGTTGACTCCGGTGATTGGATAGCCTCGTGCTTGACACACTTTCTCGGCTCCCGGAGAGAGCGCGCTCGTCGTGACGAGGAACCCGCGCTCTGCCTGCTCGGCGGTTACATCTGCCCAGAGCGCCTTCACGACGACCTTGCTCATCTTCCTCTTCTCGCGCTTGCACTGAACCAAGAAGGTCGGGCTCAAAGATGTTCCTGACGGCTCCGTCCAGACACGCGCGTCAATGCCGCCGTCGTCGCGGCCAGGGCCAATCTCGACTTTGAATCCTGCGCGATCAAAGAACTCGCATGTGAGTCCCTCGAACTTTCGCCAGTGAATTCGGTCGATCGATGAGAAGTTCCTCTCCAAGTAGTCGATGAATCTCTGATCGAGGAATGCTCCGACCTCAGGGGTAAGGGACTCGGACTCATAGAGGCCCTTCAATTCTTCGACACTCGCCCATTCGTATCGCCGAATTGCAGCCCACGGATTCTCTTCCAAGTGTCGCATCAAGAGCTCTGCAAATTCGGTAGAGATTAGCAGCCCAGCTGATCCATGCTCTTTGGAGGCGCTCTCAATCATCGGATAGAGATCGAGGGGCTTGCCGGTCTTAGGTCCGTTCGCAAATTGCTCTTGGGATATCTCGATGAACAGTTCTACTACTCGGAGGGCGATTCCGAGCTTCTGCGAGTCGGCCAGGTAGCGACGACGGAGGATTGTAACGGGAGTGGCTCTCCAAGGCTCTTCGTTTACACCAACACGATAGAGCAAGAGTCCAAGAAGATCCTCAAGCTCATCGGAGCGTATCCGAATGGTGTCATTATCCTCTCCGTCGAACAGACGTTCTGCTTCCGGAAGGTGTTCGAGGAGCTCAGTCCTGTTGAGAGCGAGTCCGGCCTTGTAGCCAACTGTCTCGCTCATCGCCCCGAACAGGACCGCGCGTTTCAGCCATATCCCCGCCACTTGACTGCCTCCCTATGCTCGATTCTGCGGAACCAGTTGATTCATGTGCCAGATCTCGGCAAGGACTAGTGGCTGCCCGGAATAGGTGTACCGCTCAACGAAATGATTTCCTCGTCCTAAGTCCGGCGCAGGGCACCGAAAGCCGCCTCCCAGCAGCCCCGAAGGGGGCCGAAAGGAGGCTCACATGGAGGAGCCGAGACGTGAGGAGGGCTGCAGGCCGGCCGAGGCCGGCCTGCACGAGGATGAGGCGGCGAAGCCCGCCCGGCGCAGGCGTCGGCGCTACAGCGAGGCCGACAAGCTGTACCTGGTGGAGGAGTACCAGCGCCGTCGTCAGGGCGTGCGCGAGTTCTGTCTGGAGCAGGAGCTCACCGAGGGCAACTTCCGCCGCTGGCTGAAGGAGTCGGGGGTCGCCCCGCGCAGCGCCGCGAAGCGTGCGCTGAAGAAGGCGTCGCGCCGTCGCCGGCACTTCACGCCGGAGGAGAAGCGGGCCGCGGTGGAAGCCTTCGAGGGGAGCGATCTGAACCAGACCGACTTCTGCGCGACCTGGGGGCTATCGGTGCCAAGCCTCAGGCTCTGGCTGAAGCGCCACCGCGAGCTGGGTCCGCAGGGCCTCGAGCCCTCGCCGCGCAAGCGGGCGCTTCCTGGCGACCCGCGCAGCATCCCGGAGGAGCTGCGCGCGGAGATCATCGCAACGAAGGAGCGGCATCCGGAATTCGGCAGCCGCAAGATCCGCGACGAGCTCTACCGTTTCCGCGGGCTGAAGGTAGCGGCGACGACGGTGACGAAGGTCCTGGTCGAGGCCGGGCTCGCCATCGTCCCCCGGGTGCCGCTTCGTCGTCGTCGCAGCGCGAAGCCGCCGCGGCGCTTCGAGCGTGCTCGCCCCGGCGAGCTCTGGCAGAGCGACATCACGAGCCTCGTCTTGCGCCGGGAGGGGCGCAGGGTCTACCTGACGGTCTTCATGGACGACCACAGCCGCTACGTGGTCGCCTGGTCGCTCCGCTTGTCGCAGCGCCAGGAGCTGGTGACCGAGTGCCTGCTCGACGGCATCGCCCGCTTCGGTAAGCCGAAGGAGGTGCTGACCGACCAGGGCCGGCAGTACTTCGCCTGGCGGGGAAATCGGGCTTCCAGAAGCTGCTCGATCGGGAGGGCATCCGGCACGTGGTGTCGCGCACGCATCACCCGGAGACTCTCGGCAAGTGCGAGCGCTTCTGGAAGACGGTGCAGGAGGAATTCTGGGAGCGGGCGAAGCCGCAGGACCTGCACGACGCCCGTGCGCGCCTCGGGCACTTCATCGCCCACTACAACCACTTCCGGCCGCAACAGGGGATCGCGGGCCTCGTGCCCGCCGACCGCTTCTTCGAGGCGACCTCGGCGCTGAAGCGAACGCTCGAGGGCGAGCTGGACCCAGACGAGCTGGACCAGGCTCTCCACGAGCCGAGGCGCAGAAGCGTCTTCCTCTTCGGGAGGGTCGGTGACGAGGAGGTGGCGCTGCACGGCGAGCGGGGCGAGATCGTCTTGCACCGTCGGGGCGAGCTGCGCGAGCGGATCGGGATGGACGAGCTTGGCCAGGGTGTGCGGGAGCGAAGCGATGACGAGCGAGGAGAAGGCGAAGCTGGAGTCGGCGTCCAATGGGGAGCCGAGGCAGGAGTCCGCGGCGAGCCCGCAGGCGCAGGTGGTGGACAGGCGGAAAGGGCCACGGATCCGCCGCTCGCGCAAGCGGACGCGCTTTTCTGTGCCGCAGCATCCGGCGAGGAGCGTGAAGGCGCTCTGGCAGGAGGCGAGCGCAGAGGACAAGAAGAAGGCGCATCGGATCGGGATGCTGGTCCTCGAGACCTGGCTGGGCAAGAAGGGCCGGAAGGAGGCGGCGGCGGAGCTCGGGATCCCGGTGCTTCGCTTCTGGCAGCTCTCCCAGCAGGCGGTCTCGGGTATGCGGGCGGGGCTTCTGATCCAGCCCCGCACGAGGAGGACGGCGACGATGCCCGAGCTGCCAGCGGAGGAGGACCCGAAGGTCCTGCTGAAGCGGATCGCCAAGCTGGAACGCGAGCTCCGGACCGCGAACGACCTGATCGAGGTGCTGAAGCTGATCCCGGATCGTCCGGCGGCTCCGCCGGAGAAGGACGAGGGGCCGAAGCGGAAGAAGAAGGTGGTGCGGACGAGGTCGGGGTCGAAGGCGACTCCGGCCGGGGGAAAAAGGCGCAGCACGCCACGGCGCGGCGACGCGGGAGCTGGTGGCGCGGCTTCTTTCGGCGCTGAAGCTTGACCGGAAGGCGCGCGAGCTGGTGGCCGTGGTGGTGGGCGTGAACGTGCGTGTCAAGCGACACCCAGTCTTACGAGTTACGGCGACACCTACCTTTACGAGGGTGTCGGGGCTCCCAAGTGCCCCTGATGCCGTGATTTCGAGGGTTCTCGACTACGAGCGGAGGGCCCAGGTCCGGGGGTACCCCCGGACCTGGGCGAGCTGAGCCTCAGTCCTTCCTCGTCGCGGCGTGCTCGAGGTCGCGGAGCCGGTAGCTTCGGCCCTTCACGTCGAGGACGTGGCTTCTATGGAGCAGGCGATCGAGGATCGCGGTGGCGAGCACCTCGTCGCCGGCAAGCAGTTCGGGCCAGTCCTTGATCCCCTTGTTGGTGGTGATCAGCACCGCGCCTTTGCCGTAGCGGTAGCTCACCAGGCGGAAGAAGAGGCTCGCCTCCTGCCTGGTCATGGGCTCGAAGCCCATCTCATCGATGATGACCAGAGCGACGTTCAGGTACTTCCGCCGCCGGAGCCGCGACGGCGAAAGATCGGCGTCCTTCTTCATCGCATTCATCAGCTCCTCGAGCCTGAAGAAGGCGACGCTGAAGCCGTTCTCGACCGCCTTCACGCCGAGCGCCACCGCGAGGTGGGTCTTGCCGACGCCGGGCGGACCCTGGATGAGGAGCGTCTCCTTCTCCCGAATCCAGCCGCAGGTCGAGAGCGTCTCGATGCGACTGCGCTCGATCGAGGGCTGGAAGGCGAAATCGAAGCTCGCCAGAGTCTGTCCCGTCGGCAGGCCCGAGAGCCTAAGCGAGGTCCTGACGCGACGCTCGTCGCGGGCCTCGATCTCGTCGCGCAGCAGATGGTCGAGGAAGCGGTGCGGCGGCACCTCGTCCTTGATCGCCTCCGCGATCCTCGCTTCGAGCAGCTCGGCGGCGTGCGTCATGCCCACCTTGAGAAGGGACTCCCTGGTGGCATCGAGATCGACGCGAGGCATCGTCTTCTTCGCGCTGGTCTTCGTGGTCATCGTGCTACCTCCGCCAGGGCGGCGTAGAGATCGAGCGGACGTTGCTCCGGGACCATGGCCGCGATCTCGGCGAGCCGCGTCCCCATTCGCCCGAGGGGCATCGGCGCGAGCACCTCCTCGGTCGAGGGCCCCTCGAAGTGCTCCGGGTCGATGATGATCCGGGCCGCCGACGCCCTCTCGTGCTCGGCCACGATCTCGCAATCTCGAAGGATCTGCACCTTGCCGGCGCAGCCCCGGATCTCGACCTGGAAACCGACCAGACGGAAGGGCACCGAGTACTGGCAGCCCTCGAAGGAGATCATGCAGTCGGAGCCGACCCGCCGTGTCGCGACATGGTCGAAGGGCTCGGGCAGGATCGGCAGTGGCGCGAGAATCTCCTTCTCGTCCTCCCAGCTCGCGAGCACGGTCTTGCCGGTCGCCGGGCAGATTCGCCTCGCCGCCGATTCGAGCAGGATCTCGTCGGTCACCTGCTGGAGCTCCTGGAGATCGTTCCAGTGACGCCGGTAGACGCCGACCGTTCGGCGAAAGTCACGGATGCCGCGCTCGACCTTGCCCTTGTGCTGGGGTGACCGCGGCAGGCAGGCGTCGATGTGAAAGCGCATCGTCAGCGCGTATCGCTGGTAGCTCGGGTGAATCCGGCCCCAGGGACCGGCACCCTCGACGACCGCCGTCTTCTCGTTGTCGATGCGGGCCGTCGCGGCGACGCCGCCGAGACGACGGAAGCCCTCGTTGTGGCAGTGAAGCCAGGAGAGCAGGTTCTTGCGCTTCGACCAGACCGCTGCCTCGAATCGGCAATGTGACAGTCGGGCGTGGAAGGAGTAGAGCGTCTCCGCCTGGCCCGCGAGCATCACGCCCCGGTGCTCGGCCCAATCGAGCTGCACCTGGGCTCCGGGCGGAGTCTCGACGCGACGCCGTGCCCGCCTCCGCGGACGCGGGAAGGTCTTCGCGAAGTAGCGTTCGACCGACCGGAGGCTGCCGTCGTAGCCCTTCTCCTCCTTTAGCCAGCGGTGCAGATCGGAGATGTTGATCGCCGCATTTGGTTCCTGCTTGGCGGAGAGCCAGGAGACGATCGAATCGTGATGGGCCGCTGCCCTCGGCTGCTGTCGCGTCCGCCCGTCAGTCTGCCCCTCGGCCTGACGCCGAAGGTGATAGCGCACCGCCCCTTCCGTAACTCCAAGAATCGTCGCGATCTCGGTGTTCGGGACGCCACGCTCGCCCAGTTTCTTGATGGTCATGCGTGCCTCCAAGTCGAGTTTCGGCGTCATGGCACGGGCCCTCCAGAGGGCCATCGTCCATGGCTTTGCCGAGGGCGTCACCTCGTAAGACTGGGTGTCGCCTTAACTCGAATTTGGGGTGTCGCCCTACAGTGCGCACGCTTCTGAACTGGCAGCGAGGTCTGGGGAAACCGGGGCGGCCGGCGGGCCGGCCGCCCCACTCCCGACCCGTGCGCCTGCGCTGCCTGCGCGCGGTGCTCGCGCTGCTCCGCGCGGAGGGCTACCGGCTGGGTGAGGCCGAGCTCGTGAAGCGGCTCTCGACGGGCAAGGAGCCGCCACCGCGGCGGCTGGTGCGCTGGGCGCTCGGGACGCTGAAGGCGCGGCATCGACGCAAGCTCAGGACGATGGCGCGGAAGCTCCGGCTGAGCCTGGTACCCAGCGAGGATGACCTGGTCTGGTCGCTGGACGCGACCCAGCTCGGCCACCAGGACGACGGCAGGAAGCTCGTGGCGCAGCTGATCGTGGACGTGAGGAGCGGCCTGCCTCGTGCCGCCAGTCTGGGGCCGCCGCCGAAGGCCGAGGACGCGACGGCGCTCCTGGAGCGGGCGAAAGAGGAGCAGGGCCGGCTCCCGCTCGTGCTGGCCATCGACAACGGCTACGCCAGTCGCAAGCTCAGAAGCTACGCCGAGAAGGAGGGCATGATCCTGCTCGTGAATCTGCCCCGGACACCGCAGCACAACTGCTGGGTCGAGCGGGCGATGCGCTCGCTCAAGGAGGGCATGCGCGACCGGCTGAGCCTGGAGGAGATCCGGGGCGAGCGTGCGCTCGCCCTCACCGACCTCGTGCTCGTCCTGCGCGAGAGCCTGCACGACATGGCCGCCCGACGACGGGCGACGAGAGGGTCATGCGGCAACGGGGATTCGGCAATTGATCGTGACAGGGCAACGGGTCGACACTACGATCGTGAACTGCGTAGTCGGCTGGCGCGAAGACTCGCGTGGCGACTCGAACGGATACCAGCCGAGCACCGCTCGGCACGCCGCAGACGGCTGCTCGAACGTCAGGCGATATTCGAGACATTGCTGGAAGCGGGACTCGCATCTTTGACCCGAGGCGGCAGGCCCTGGGCGCCGGTGGCGTGGGAAGAATCAACGTGAGCGGTACAAGGAGGCCACTGGAGAGGCGGAGCTGATCGCCGAAGCTATGCCAGCCGCGCATGGCCGAACCGCACCCTGGTTACCCAGATCTTGTCCTTCGTGTATCGCATGCGGCTTTTGAAAAGAGCGAAGGACAATCTTGGGAACGTGGAGTACTTCATAACCCAGAGGAAGTGGTGGGAGGTTGGCTTCACGGAGGTGAATGGTCATCTTCGTGGCATTGCGGGTGGCGCCAAGTGGGCGAACAAGCCAAAATGTAATCTATTTGTGGCGCATATGATCCGCGATGCCGGTTATGGTGTTCCTATGACTCGAGCTACCTTTGGGTGGTTGAAGCACTTCTTTGGAAAGAAGGACTACGACCGGATCTTGTCAGCGAGAGAGTGGTATGATGGTAAGGCGAGTGGCTACGTATTCGTGGATACGCCGCTTCCTGGAGACATAGTTACAAATGGCTCACACATGGGGATCTGGACGGGCGAATCAGAGAATCAGTATGTGATTAGTGCAAGCTCGAAGGATGACGCGGAGAATATGGGCGTTGTTCACAATGACGGTGGAATAGACCCCAAGTCCATGCGGTTCTTGCGAAGGGTTTTCTGAGGAGTGCGGTGCTATGCGAGTCGTTTTTGTGGTGTTGCTGCTCTTGTTTTCGTGTCGGAAACAGATTGAGGATCCATTCGAGGCGGTCTTTGAGAATGACCTATATTCGGTCAGGTATTGGCTGGAGCATGGTGGAGATCCTAATATCAAGAATGAGTCGGGATGTCCTCTGTTGATTTGGAGCCTCCAAGCTCATGTTCACAGTGATATCCAGATTCTGATCATAGAGCATGGAGCAGATCCCAATTGTCGCGTGTATTATGGTAGCCACCAGACCGCCTTGATGATGGCAGCAAACCACTTCGAATTGTCCACTTGTCGCGCCCTCCTTGCGGCTGGTGCGGACCCCAACCTGAAAGACGATAAGGGGCGTGATGCTCTGTGGTGGATTGGGGATTCGGGTGGAAGCGAGACAGAACGGAAGATCGAATGGCTCTTGAAGGCAGCCATGAGAAAGTAGGCGTTGCGTGTGCTGTGGAACGAGATGATTTCTTCGCCCCGTATCTTTCCCAGGGCGGCCAACGCCGCATCCTAGCCGTCCCGAAAAAGGGGGCTGAAGAGAGGGTTCCATGGGGGAGCCGAGAGCGGCGGGAGCAGGGCCACGGAGGTGCGGCCGTTGAAGCTGATCTTGGGTTCGGTCCTGAGCGTCGCGGCCTTCGTCTTCGTCGTTTGTCTGATGTCGAAGGGCGGCGGGGGCCTGGCACGGAACGGCTGATGCGAGCATAAACTGCGAAATCAGTGTTCCAGGCGTGTTCAGCTTTGGCCGAGCGCGTCGTCGGAAAGAAGAAGGCCCGACGTAACTGTTTGCTA
>JACKGY010000005.1 GCA_020639295.1 Planctomycetota bacterium | reverse complement strand
GCTCTTCACCAAGGAACAGCTCGACCAGGTCTCGCTGCCTCCGGCCGAGTTCATCCGCGAGGCCAAGAGCGGCGGCTGGCTCGTCTTCGACATCCGCGACACGCGCGAGCGCGAGAAGTTCCAGGTCGAGCTGTCGGGCCGCAAGCGCTGCGCGATGGACGAGTTCGTCGCCTTCCTCAAGAAGGGCATCTTCGACGGCAAGAAGGTGCTCGTCCTCGACACCGTCGGCCGCGAGATCAGCTGGCTCCACTACTACCTCGCCGGCAGCAAGGTGGCGGACTTCCGCTTCCTGAAGGGCGGCGTCGAGCAGTGGCAGAAGGACGGCTTCGACGGCAACGGCGACCGCTGAGGTCGTAGGCCTCCGGACGCCTCGCCGGCTCCCGGTCCGACTCCGCTGCCCCTTGTCCGAACTCGCCCCGGCGACCAGCATGGGGCGAGGACCGCAAGGAGCACCGCGATGCCCGACCCGAAGGAGTTCGCCGGCCAGGTGGCCATCGTCACCGGTGGTGGTACCGGACTCGGACTCGAGATCGCCACCCGCCTGGGGCAGGCCGGCGCCACCGTGGCCTGCCTCAGCCGGGACCGCGAGCATCACCAGGAACTGATCGGGCGCGGCCACGATGCCGGTTTCACCGTCGTCAGCGAGACCCTCGATCTCCGCGACGACAAGGCCGTGCGCCGCGTCGTGCGTGGTCTGGCCCGGGATCTCGGTCGGATCGACGTCCTGGTCAACAACGCCGCCGGGAACTTCATCAGGCCCTCGCTGACCCTCGCCCCGAAGGCCTTCGCGACGGTGATCGACATCGCCCTGAACGGCGCGTTCTACATGTCGCGAGAGGTGGGCCGCGTCATGCAACGCCAGGGCTCGGGTGCGATCGTCAACATCTCCGCTCCCTACGCCGGCACCGGCAAGCCCGGCGTCGTCCATTCCGCCTGTGCCAAGGCCGGGGTCGAGGCCATGACGAAGACGCTGGCCGCCGAGTGGGCGCCGCTCGGGATCCGCATCAACGCGGTCTCGCCGGGGCCCTTCGTCAGCGAGGGGGCAGGCGATCGGCTCTGGCCCTCGGCGGAACTCGAGGAAGCGGTCCGGGCCTCCATCCCGCTCGGACGATTCGGTCGGGCGGCCGAGATCGCCGAGCTGGTCCTCTTCCTGGCCTCGCCACGCGCGGCCTGGGTCACCGGTAGCGTTCTTCTGGCCGATGGCGGCTGGAGCCTGCCCGGCTCCTTCGCCGACGGCCGGATCGATCGCCGTCGCTGAACCCTCGTCGCCCATCGTCCCGTCTTCCCGGCCGGGAGAAATCCCTCTGATGGCGAGCGGCGAGGGCCCGGAGCATCGCGTATCATGGCCGCTCCGAAGCGTGGATTCGTGAGGAAGGCCGCCGGTGTCGGGACGGGACGAACAGAACGAGACCCTCAGATCGCCCGGAGACGACGGCGACGAGACCCGACCGGTCGCGTCCGGCGAGACCTCTCGGCCACCGGACCGGCTCGGGGACTACCTGGTCGGAGCCTTCCTGGGCAAGGGGGCGATGGGGCGGGTCCACAAGGCGCGCCACCAGAAGACCGGCGCCACCGTGGTCATCAAGTTCGTGCCTCTCCACGAGCGCGGTGTCATCGTCGAGGCGCTGCGGGCCGAGGTGGCCGGTCTGGCGACCCTCAGCGTTCCCAACGTGCCCAAGGTGCTCGATACGGGGATCGACCAGGGCGTGGTCTGGTTCGCCCAGGAGTACATCGACGGCGTCGACCTGGGTGAGATCCTGCACCGCCGCCGCGACGGCGAGTCATCCTTTCACGTCGATTTCGACGATCAAGCGGCCGAGGGGCACAACGGCGCTCCGCCGCCCGGCCTCGGTGCCCCGGCGGACGAGCTGCCGGGCTACGTGGCCTGGTTTCGCGACCTCGCCTTCGCGCTGGAGAACGTCCACCGCGCCGGGCTTCTCCACCGTGACATCAAACCGGCCAACATCATGCTGGCCCAGGGTCGGGTTCCCTACCTGATCGACTTCGGCCTGTCGATCCAGGCCTCGGCGAGCGAGGCCATGATCGGTCGGCCGGCAGGCACCTTGCCCTACATGTCGCCCGAGCAGGCGGGACTCGGTTGGGCCGGGCTCGGACCGGCCAGCGACATCTACGGCCTGGCGATCACCTTCCATGAACTGCTCACCGGTGAGCGCGTGGTCAAGAGCCGAGATCGCGCCGCCATCGTGCGCGAGATCCTCCATCAGGACGTGCCCCGGCCGAGCCGGGTCAACGGTCTGGTACCTCGCAGCCTGGACCCGATCTTCCTCCGGGCCACCGCCAAGAAGGTGGAGGACCGCTACTCGGACGCGGGCGAGCTCGGGCGTGACCTCGACGACTGGCTCCGGCCGCCCAGCGCTGGCCGGCGCCTGCGGCAATGGAGCGTCGATCACCCGCGCCTGGTCTGGCTCGCCGGCCTCGTCCTCCTGATGCTGCTCGTCCTCGGTTTCGTCCTCGCACCCGGCAGCGAGGACCCCTGGCGTGCCGAGCGCGGGCGGCTCGGCGCGCTGGTCGGTCGACCCGAGGCGGCGGCGAACGCCCTCGATGCCTTGCCCGACCAGCTCGACGATGCGTCCTGGCGCGAGGCGATGGGTCCGCTCGTCGGCGAGCTGGTCGAGGTCGGCGCGGCGGCCCGGACCGTGCGCCTGATCTCGGAGGTCTGCTTCACCCTCGCGGTGCCCGAACGGCCGACGCCCTGGGCCGAGGCCGGAGCGACCGCCGCCCGACTGGTCGGTCGCGTCCCGGACTGTCCGGATCTCCACTGGCAGGTCGCCTTCGATCGCTACATGGCCATGGACAGCGTGGCGGCCGACGCCGCGATCGAGCGTGGACTCGAGTGCTGCGACGACCCGCGCGATCATCGTCGGCTGCTCACCCTGCGGCTCGCCGTTGCCCGTCAAGGCGGCGCCGACGCCACGATGAGGCGCCTGATCATCGAACGCGACCGGATCAGGATCCCGTCCTCGTTGTCCGACGACTCCCAGCTCGAGCTGTGCATCGACGTCCTCGGCCTCCTCTTCGCTCCGGAACCGGACGCCGAGGCGTTGCGCGGCCAGCTGTCGCTGCTCGAGGCGGCCTTCGCCGGCGGTCGGGAGATCGCGGCGCGGAGTCTGCACGCGCGCGTGCTCCTCGCCCTCGGCCAGGCGCGCGCGGCCTACGAGGCGATGAGCGGACTCGAAGACCTGTTCGATCGCGACACCTCGGCCGCGGGCGTCGCCAGACGACTGGGGCTCGAGAGCTATCAGATCCTCGCCGGCTTCCTCGCCTCCCTCGACGACTCGGCCGAATCGTCGTTCCGGAGAGCCGAGATCACGCGCCGGGCGGCCCGCTTCCTGGCCGAGCGACCGCGCCAGCTCGACTGGTTCTGCGATCGACTCTGTCGCAGCCCGGCCCTGGACCGACCGACTCCGCCTCAACAGCAGGCGCTCCTCGATTTCCTGGCCGGTGTCGACGCGAGCGGGCTCGTGGCCGGCCGCCCTCGTCATCAGAGCGTCTACGATCTGGCCAGCCGCGCCAGCGACCTGCTCGCGGTGGCCAGCGATCTCGATCGACTCGAGGCCTTCGCCGGCTACCTGGACACCTTCGCGCCGGCGCCGGACGCCTTCGACCCGGACGGGGCCGAGCTGGCTTGGCGGCGCTACCGCGATCACCTTCGTTACGGGGTCCTGCGCGCCCTGAACGATCCCGCCGCCGACCCGTCGGTGAGCGCCGTTGGCCCGGCCCGGCAACGGCTGGAGCGAATCGGCGCGCTGGCCCTCGCGGTGGCCGGCGACGGCGGCTTCGAGCGGCTGCATACCGCGCTCGCCCTTGCCTTCGAATCCCTGGTGCGCGGGACGATCCGGCACCGGATGGCGGATGGGCCGGGTCCTTCGCGAGCCGAACTGAACGACCTGAAGTCGCGGCTCGGCCAGCTCGACGACCCGGATGTCGAGGCGGTCGTGCGGCGCATCGACTGGCTCCTGGAATGTCTGGAGGAGAACGGGTGAACGGGTTCGATGCATTCGGACGGTTGCTGCTGGTGCTTCTCGTCGTCGCCGGGAGTCAGCGGGTGTCTCTCACGGCCGATCCGGGGACGATGACGAATCCGAAGCTGGTGTCGCCGCCGCCGGAATTGCCGCCGCCGCCGAAGCCCGAGGTGCGCGTCGACAAGCCCAAGGTCTCCAATCCGCTCGTCGTGGGTTCGGTCAGCGGCCGGGGGCAGCCCGGCACCAGCCTGATCGACGCGACCGACCCCGTGCCCGCAGGGCTCGTCGCCTGGCAGTTCAACGACGCCGGTCGGATCGGCCAGCAGTCGCGCCTGATGCCCTGTACCTTCTCCATCACCCGACCGGTCCAGATCGAGGCCGCAACGCGACTCGAGGTCGCCGGTGGTCGCTATGCCGCGGAGCCGCCGACCAAGGCCGCGGCCCTGGTCTGGTTCGAGTACGAGCAGACCGTCGGCAAGTCGCCGCGGCCGCTGCAGAAACTGGTGCTCGCCCAGGACCCGAGCCGGACCATCTCGCCCCGGGTGACGATCACGAAGGTCGAGCCCGAGTACGAGAAGCGGCGGGCGAGGATCCACTTCGAGGCCGGTCTCTCGGCGCCGACCGGAGGCCTGGTCAACGCCTTCAGCTGTGGCCTCGGTGGCGGTGCCGGAGATTCAGGAGAGACCCGGGCCGCCCTCGTCTTGTCCTGGTCGACGAACGGCCGTCGGACCTTCCAGACCTATTTCCTCAGCGAGGAGGACGCGCTGCGCCTCAGTCGTCGAGCGCTCGGTCCGCCCTCCGACGAGAACCCGGGCTGGTTCGAGTGCTCCTGGCCCTTCGCCAAGCAGCCGGCCGGGCTCGATCTCTCCATCAACCTTCTGGTCTGGGCGACCAGCCGCCAGGCCTCGGTCGGGCCACGGGCCTTCAGCCACGCCGAGCTGTGCAGCACCTACGCCCTCCTTCGCTTCGACTGAACTCCCTCCCGTCCCGGCCGTTCCTGGCCAGGCTTCGCGCCGGGGGGGGCCTGAGCATCAGGACTGGCCGCGTCCGGTCGGACCGGATCGTGATCAGGGCTTCGCCCGGAGGACCCGCGCGGCGATGAGTTCGCCGATGCGGCGGGCGCCGGCGGGGACGAAGTGGAAGAAGTCGTAGAAGGTGGCGGTGCTGCGCTCGATCTCGGGGAGGAGATCGAGGTACTCGTGGCCGGTGTCGGCCGCGATGGCCGCGATGCGGGCGTTGACCTCGCGCATCCGGGCGGCGACGACCTTCATGTCGAAGTAGGTGTCGCAGGGACCCTTGAAGGGGTCACCCTCGGCCGCGTTCCAGAACCGGGCCTCCTCCTCGGCGCTGTGCTCGGCGTCGAACCAGGGCTGGCCGACGAAGAGCAGGCGATCGGCACGCGCCTCCAGCCGCATGATGCTGCGGCGCAGGTGGGCTTCCATGCGGTCCAGCATCACGGTCGGGTCGCCGGTCTCGAGCCGCTTCCGGCCGGCCGCCCGCATGAGGCGCAGCTCCTTCAGCTTCTTGCCGGTGTTGTCGCGGCGATCGATGCCCCGCCGGCGCGCGTCGCGCAGCCGGCGCAGGACCTCGACCAGGGCCAGCCGGCGCGGGGACCAGCCGTAGGGACGGTCGGGAACGACGGCCAGGTAGTCGCCGAGGCGGATCTCGGCCTCCTCGTCCTCGGCCGGCGCGCCCCGCGCCATCCAGCGCAGCATGTCGCTGGCTCCGACCATGCAGATGACGAGGTCGAGTCGATCGTAGTGGGGCAGGAGGGCCTCGAGCATCAGGTCCATGGCGACGGAGCCGACGCCGGCGCGGGCGACGTTGCCGACGTGCACCTGCCGGCGGCCGAGCCGGGCGAGGTTCTCGGGCCGGGCGAGCAGCTCGCCGACGACGGCCGGCCAGCCGCTGTCCTTGTCGAGGTAGAAGCACTCGGCGGCGCTGCCGCCGACGACCAGGACGCGGTAGAGACCGTCGCGATCACGCGGCAGTTCAGGGCCACGCTCGCCCTCGGCGTTGGCTTCGCTGCGGCAGACCTCCTCGAGATCGGGCAGCGATTCGCGATCCATGTGCATGTGCAGCTTCGAGCCGGGACGCCAGACGTAGGGCCGGCAGAAGCGGCGGAACACGAGGCGGGCCGCCAGCTCGGCGACCACGAAGCCGCCCACGAGGCCGGCGAGGATCGGCGCGAGGACGCCCATCAGGCCGCCTTCCCGCGCCGGCGCTGGCGCAGTCGAGCGAGGATGTCGAGCTGCGGGTCGGCGCGATGGACGAAGAAGACCCAGATCAGGCCGAAGAGGCCGACCGCGAGCAGGCCGGGGACCGCGAGACCGACCAGGTCGCGCGGGGCGAAGTGCCGGCGCCAGCCGTAGAGGAAGGCCAGCACGGGCAGGGCGCCCAAGAGGCAGCGAGGCAGGACGTAGGCGCACCAGCGGGCGACCGAGCCGTCGATCGAGCGGCAGGCGAGGACCAGGACGATCAGGGCGTAGGCGAAGTTGGGAATCGCGGTGCCGAGGGCGACGCCGAAGAGGCCCCAGGGGCCGACGAGCGCGATGCTGATCCCCAGGTTGATCAGGCCGTTGGCCAGGAAGAGCATGGCCGGAGCCTTGACCCGGCCGAGCCCGAGGAGCATCGGCATCGCCACCGCCCGGATCGGCAGGAAGACGAAGGCCGAGATCATCAGCGCCGGGATCACCTCCTGGGCAGGACGGTAGAAGCTGTCGTCGTGCATCCACCAGGCGACGAATTCCGGCCCCAGCACCAGCAGGTAGAGGCCGACCAGGAGGCCGAGCGAGAAGGTGATCTTCGACCATTTGAGGAAGACGCTCTCGAGCTCGCGCAGCCGATCCTCGGCCTGGAGCCTGGCGGCCATGGGCATGATCACGCCGCCGACGCCGATCATCAGCTCGATCAGGTAGATCAGGAAGGTGTTGGCCCTTGCGTACTCGTTCACCGCCTCCGGCGTCATCCACTTGCCGATGACCAGGGAGTCGGTCTGGAAGGCGAGCCGGATGCCGATGTGCAGGAGGACGACGTAGCCACCGAAGGAGAAGATGTCCTTCATCTCGGCGCGATCGAAGTTGCGCGGCGAGAGGCTCAGGTGGGGATAGAACCGCCGCAGGCTTCGCCAGGGGATCAGGAACTCGAGCGTGGTCGCGAACAGCTCGATCACGGCGAGGAGCATCAGCGAGCCGCCGTTCAGCAGCGTCGTGACGATCAGGGCGCTGCGGATCAGCAGGATCATGATCATGATCCGGTTCTGCCGCATGAAGTCGTGATGCCCGGCCAGGATGCTGTAGGGCAGCTGCATCGCGAAGCTGAGCGCCACCTGGACGGTGATGATCGCGAAGGCGATGCGGGCCGGTCCGACGTCCGCCGGGTCCTCGATCCGGGGCACGTAGTTCCATTCGAAGAAGAGGTAGAGCCCGCCACCGGCCACCAGGGCGAGCAGGCCGATGGCGATGAAGATCGCCATGCTGGTCCCGATCGTCCGGTCGAGGCCGGCCTGATCCTTCTTCGCCGCCCGGGCGGCGATGGTCCTCACCGTGGCCAGCGGCACCCCGAGCGCGAGGATCTTCATGAGCCCGGTGGTGGACATCACCAGTTCCCAGGCCCCGTAGGTCGCCTTGCCGAGATAGGCGTTCATCAACGGCGGCACGATGACGCCGACGACGATGAAGATCACCTGCCGGAACCACTGTGCGCCGATGTTCTTCAGCATGCCCCTGCCCGCCGGACCCGATCGTCGCGGGCCCGACCGGTCTCGCTCCTCGAATGTTCGCGCGTCATGTTGGCAAGGCCGGACGGAGGGTGCAACATGGGCCCATGGCCCGACTTGCGCTCGCCCTCTTCGGCCTCGCCTTGCTCCTGGTCCTGCTCGCCTGGTTCCAGGTCATTCCTGGCGGCTGGCGCCTGCGCAACCTGATCGAGGACCCCGCCCGCCGTGAGCGCCGCCTGCTTCTCGATCATCGGGCCGAGCGCCTCGCGGCCTTCCGGCGGGAGTCGACCCCGATCGCGCCTGGAACCGTCCTGTTCATCGGCTCTTCCACCATCGAACGTTTCCCTCTATCGGACTGCTTTCCGGGGAAAGGCCTGCTCAACCGGGGGATCGGGGGCGAGTCGGCCGAGCTGATGCTGGCGCGGCTCGACGAGTCGCTGCCGGTGGAGCGGGAGCGGCTCGCCGCCGCCGTGGTCTACGCCGGGACGATCGACTTCAGGAAGGAGCGCGTCGACGCGGCCGAGGCCAGCCGCCGGCTCGCCCGGCTGGTCGAGGCCCTGCGCGAACGGGTCCGCGCCGACCTGCCGGTTCTCCTGCTCGGGCCCCTGCCCAGCAACGAGGACGACGACCGCTACCGCGGCGCCGGGTTGCTCGAACTCGAGGGGGCCTACCGCCGCCTCGCGACGGAGCGGGGCCTGGACTTCCTACCCCTGGCGCGAGCCCCCTTCCGGGCCGCCGACGGCGGCCTCGAGCCGCGCCTGGCGGTGGACCGTTGGCACCTCGACGCGGCCGGCTATCGCCTGCTCGCCGAGCTGATCCGGACCGAAGGGGGCGACGTGGGCCGGCTGCTCGGTCCCTGAACGGAAGGGGCCCCCGGAGTCGATTCCGGGGGCCCCTCCAGGATCGCGATGGCGGTCGGGACTACTTCGGCTGATAGCTGAAGCTCTGCCCGCCGATCGAGGCCTCGTACATCAGACCGCCCTCCACCATGGTGAAGACGGCGACGCCGCGCGAGTAGTCGGCCGCGGTCGCGGAGCCGGACTCGGCGGCGACGGCCGAGGCGCCGGCGGCGAACTCGAAGTTGTCGGCCTTGAAGTTCTGCAGAGCCTCGCGGGTCTGGAAGAAGATGATCTCGGTGTAGCTCTGGCCGCCGAGCTGGAGGCCGACCGAGGCCTGGCTCAGGTCGCAGAAGCCGACCATCCGCCCATCCTCGTAGACCTGGCCGCGGCCATAGGCGCCGGCGACGCCGATGCCGCCCTTGCCGATCGACGGGAAGACCGCGTAGGCCACCGAGTCGGTGAAGAAGCGCTCGATGCCGGGGTCCTTGCGCTTGATCGCCGAGACCGCGGCCTCGCACTGGGTGTCGAGGACCTTGCGATCCTCGGCCGTCGACGGAGCCGTGGCGCAGGCGCCGAGGACGAGAAGGCCGAGACCGAACAGCAGCAGAAGTCGCATGTCATGTCCTTTCCGAGGGTTTGGCAACGCGGGAGCGTAACGCCCGGACATGCATAGACAACCGCGGCCCATTCATTGCCTTTCTTGTAAACACGAGATGATGTCAATGGCGATATCTTGTCTTGTGCCTAGGCCGGATCGCCCGCGTACTCCGAAGGCCTGATCCCGGTCCGGTCTTCTGCCGAGATGTCCGAGGAGTTCCCGACGCATGACCCGCGAAGTTGACCGGGCCGACGAATCGGCCCAGCGGAGCGAGCCAACCGTCCGACCGAGGCTGGCGGCCGCCCTGACCATGCTGGAACTCCTGCTCGGCCGTGAGGCCAACGCCGAGGAGCAGCTCCTGCTCGACCGCTCGCTCGCCGCGGGCAAGGACCTCCATCACGCCATCAACAACCTGATCGACGCGGGCGCGGTCCTGCGACCCCGTGGCGAGGTCTTCGTCCCGCGCGATCTGATCGACGAGGTCGCGGCCTCGACCCGGCGTCGGTTCGTCTGCGCCGTCGACATGGTGGTGCTTTGCGCCGAGGAGCTGGGCCGACCGGTGAAGGGCGATGCCGGGCTCCTCAGGCGCATCCTGCACAACCTCCTCGACAATGCCCTCCGCTACAACGAGGAGGGCGGCGAGGTCCTGGTCTCGGTCTCGGCGATCGACGAGGGCGAAAGCCGCCGGATCCGCTTCGACATCACCGATACCGGCCGCGGCATGAGCCGTTGCAACCTCGACGAGTTGCGCCAGGACGGCGAGGCCGGTCTGGGTCTGCGCTGCGTCGAGCGCCTGGTGGCGGCGCTCGAGGGCCGTTTCGGGCTCGATAGCCAGGAAGGTGACGGCACCACGGTCTGGGTGGAGCTGCCCTTCACCATCACCGCCGGCGCCGGCGATACTTGGTCCTTCGCCGGCACCGAGGTGCTGATCGTCGACTCCTCGGGCGGCGTCCGCATGGCTCTCGAGTTCGAGCTCGATCGCCTGGGTTGTCGTTTCGCCAGCCACGCCGCCCTCGCCGAGGTCGATCTCGCCTTCGAGAACGCCCGGGTCGTGTTCAGCGATGCCCGCATGGTGGGGGATGCACGGAGCCTCGCCGCGCTCGATCCCGATCTGCGCCAGGCCCTGGTCGCGGTCTGTCGCGACGCCGACGAACGCCAGGCGATGGGCGCCCTGGGCCTGCCGGTGCTGGAGCTGCCGGTCAGCCGGCGCGCGCTGGCGGAGGTCCTGGAGGCCATGCTGGCCGGGAATGCGTCCGCCTGACCCCGTTCGTGGTGGGCGTTCTTGACTCGCAGGGGGGCAAGCCTCTACCCTGTCCAGGTCACGAACGAGAAGCCATGGCCCGCGCAGTCCGCATCCTCATCCTGGTCCTGATCCTGCCCTCGGCCCTGATGCCGAGCCGGCTGGATGTCTGCCTGGACTGCCTCTTCGGGGCCCGGTCGCGTCATCTCGAGGAGGCGCGCTGCCCCTGCTGCGCCGCCACCGAGGCGGACGAGCTGCCGCCCTGCTGCGCGCGCTCGGCGCCGAAACGGGACCGCGCGCCCGCGCTGCGCTCGACCCCCGGGCCAGGCCGCGATTGCTGCCTGCACGTCGACAACCAGCGCGACGAACTTCCGGCTCCGCTCCCCGACTTCAGCCTGCCGCCCGCCGCCTGCGAGCTGGTGCAGGCCCTGCTCCAGCCCCGGACCCCGCGACCGATCCTGCCGCGGCCGGTGGTCGAACCGGGCACCGGACCCCCACCCGAACGCCCGCTGCCGCTCCTGATCTGATTCCCCGACCGCCACGGCCGCGCTCGGCTTCGAGCGCGGCCCCGTGTCCGTCTCGGGAATCGGAGCATGCATAGAACGATCCTCCTCATCATCATCTGCGGACTGCCGCTCGTGGCCTGCCAATCGGCGCCGCCCGAGCCTCTCGATCCGGTCGCCCTGACCCGGGCGGTCGAGGGGCGTTCGGCCGACGAGGCCAGCCTGCGCCAGGCCCTGGCGCTCATCGACCAGCCCGACCTGAGGCCGGTCCTCGACCTGAATCGCCTCGATCAGGCCGACCACGGCGACTTCTGGCAGGCCTCGGCGCTTTGCCACGGGCCCGCGTTGCGAGCCGCGCGTCGCGAACTCGAGGCGGTCCTGGCTCTCCGGGAATCGGCCGGCCTGCCGGAACGCATCGCGCTCGGTGGCCGCTTTCTCGACCTGGCCGAGCTGGATCGCGACATCGAGGTCTCGGCCAGCATCGACATCCTCGGGCTCTTCGGACTCGGTCCCTCGGGCGCCGCCCGGGCTCTCGCCGATGCCGAGGTCCGCCGCGCGGCGGCCGGGCTCGAGGAGGCCGCGTGGCGGACGCGCTTCGACGTGGAGCAGGCTCGCCTCGCGCTGGCCGTCCAGGTCGGTCTCGTCGCCGAGCTCCGGGCCCAGGCCCTCGAGGTGGCGAGCGATCTGGAGCGTTTCGCCGCCCTCGACCGCCTCGGGCGGCTGGCGCCCGCGGCCCTGGCCCGGGTGCGGGCGCATGCGCGACTCCTCGATCAGGGCATCGCCGACGAGGCGCGCGCGCTGGTCGACCGCCGGGCGGCGCTGGCCGAGGTCGTCGGCATTCCGCTCGATCATCCCCGGCTGGAGGCGGTCGGCGTGGCGACCCTCGATCACCTGCTCGGGGGCGACCGAGGGCCGGCGATCGAACCCCTGGCCCTCCTGGCCCGCCATCCCGAACTGCGGCGACGCCGGCTCGACTACGCCCTCAGCGAGGCCCGGTTGCGCCGGGCGGTCGCCGCCCAGTGGCCGGCCCTGCGCCTGGGACCGAAGGCCAAGATCAGCCCGGACGACTTCATCACCGGCGGGCTCGTCGATCTCAGCTTGCCCTGGCCCGGTTCGACCTCGGGCCCGATCGAGGCCGGCCGCATCGATCGCGCCCGGGCGCGGGAGCGACTCGAAGAGGCGCTCCTTTCCGTGTTGACCCGGGCGCGGGCGGCCCGCGCCCGCGAGGAGATCGCCCGGCTGGCCTTCCTCGACGAGGCGACGCCGGCCCAGGCCCTGGCGGCGACGACCTGGCGAGGCATGCGGGCCCGCTTCCGGGTCGACGAGTCGAGCTGGGACCGCTGGACCGATGCCCTGAACCTCCGGACCACCGCGATCCGCTCCTTCTGGCGCGCCCGCGAGGCCGCGGCCCGCGCGCGGGTCGAGCTGGCTCGTGAACTGGCCCTGTCGGAGTCCGACGATGAGTGACCTCAATCCCGACATCGACCTGGGCCGGCTGGCCAGGCCCGGACAGGCCGTGCCGCGACCGCCTCGCTTCAAGAAGATCTGGCTCCTGCCGATCGTGGTGCTGCTGGTCTTCCTGCTCCTGCTCTGGTCGACCCTGGGCGATCTCCTGAGCGAGAGCCGGGCGGTGACCATCCTGCGGCCGCGCGCGGCGGAGGGCGGCGCCCGCGCCGCCGGCAGCGTCCTGCTCCAGGCCGCCGGCTGGGTGGAACCCGATCCCTTTCCGGTGGCCGTGACCGCCCTCACCGGCGGGGTCGTCGCCGCGGTGCTGGTGCAGGAGTCCGATCCGGTCTCGGTCGGTCAGGTCCTGGCTCGCCTGGTTCCCGATCTCAAGCAGGTCGATCGCGATCTCGCCGAGGCGAGCCTCGGCTCCGCGCGCGAGCGGGTCGCGCTGGCCACGGTCGAATTCGGCAACGCGCAGGAGAGCTTCGACGCCGCGCTCGGCGTGACCGAAGGCCTCGCCGTGGCCGAGGCCGAGCTGGCCGCGCACGAGGACGAGTGCGCGCGCAACGAGGCCGCGGTCGCCGTGGTGTCGGCCCGGCTCGAGGTGGCGCGGCGCGAGCTCGAGACCCAGCGCTACCTGGCCGCCGAACAGGCGGCCGGGCCCTGGCAGCTCGAGCTGGCCGAGGCGAAGCTGGCCGAGGTCGAGGCCGAACGTGATCGCGCCCGGGAGGAGCATCGTCGCGGCCTCGATCTCAAGGCCGCCGTCGCCGCCCGGGTCACGCGGGCGAAACGGGACCTCGAGCTGCGGCTCGAGGACCGGCTGCGGCTCGACGCCGCCCGGGCGAATCTCGCCCTGCAGCGGTCGCTGCTCGCCGAGGCCGAAGCGCGACTCGCGCTCGCGGCCCTCCATCTCGACTGGTGCGAGGTGAAGGCTCCGGTGGCCGGCATCGTTCTCGAACGACTCGCGATGCCCGGGTCGGTGGCCAGCGCGGAACGCGGGGGCACGCCGCTCCTCAGCCTCTACGATCCCGAGCATCTCCGCATCCGGGTCGACGTGCCCCAGGCGGACCTGGGCGTCCTCGAGGACGGGCAGGAGGCCCTGATCCTGAGCAACGCGCGCCCGGATCGTCCCTACCACGGCCGCGTCATCCGCATCGTCCAGCGTGCCGACATCCAGAAGGTGACGGTCGAGGTCCAGGTCCGGGTGCTCGACGGCGATGCGCTGCTGAAGCCGGAGATGCTCTGCCAGGTGCGCTTCCTCGGCGGCGGCGACCGGCCGGTGGCGAGCGCCACGGCGGTCCTCCTGGTGCCGCAGCGGCTGATCGTCGGGGCCGACGGCATTTGGGTCGTCGACGCCGTCGCCGCCCGCGCGCGGTTCCGACGGCTGCGACTCGGCGCCCGGGTAGGCGACGAGGTGGAGGTGCTCGAGGGCCTCAATCTCAGCGACAAGCTGATCGACGGCGGCCGCGAGGGCCTGGAGGAGGGCGCCGCGCTGCGGCTGCCGGAGGAGGAACGATGAGCTTCATCGAGCTGTCCCGGGTCACCAAGACCTATCGCCGCGCCGGCCACGTCGTCAGCCCCCTGGTCGAGGTCGACCTGGTCGTGGAGCAGGGCGAGTTCTTCGTCCTGCTCGGTCCCTCGGGCAGCGGCAAGAGCACGCTGCTCAACCTGCTGGCCGGCATCGACCGTGTCGACTCGGGACGGATCGTGGTCGGCGGGCGGGATCTGTCCGCGCTCGGGCCGGGCGCGCTCGCCGACTGGCGGGCGGAGAACGTCGGCTACATCTTCCAGCAGCACAACCTCGTTCCGGTGCTCACCGCCTACGAGAACGTCGAGCTGCCGCTCGGTCTCCTGCCGCTCGGTCGCGCCGATCGTCACGAGCGGGTGGCGCTCGCGCTCGAGGCGGTCGGGCTCGGCGACCGCCACGATCACCTGCCCAGGCAGCTCTCGGGCGGTCAGGAGCAGCGGGTCGCGATCGCCCGGGCGATCGTCGCCGATCCGCCGCTGCTGGTGGCGGACGAGCCCACCGGCAACCTCGACGCCGACTCCGCCGACGCCGTCCTGACCCTCCTGCAGCGCATCAACCGTGAACGCGGCGCGACCATCGTCATGGTGACCCACGATCCGCGCGCCGCGCGGCGCGGCAGCCGGGCGATGCGGCTCGACAAGGGCAGCCTACGGCACTTCGATCACGAGGAGGCCGGCGCATGAGATACGGGCTGCTCCTGAGACGGAACCTGTTCCGGCGGCGCCTGCGCAGCCTGCTCACGCTCGGCGGTCTGGCCTGCGCGGTCGCGCTCTTCGCCACGGTCGAGTCGTTGAACGACGGCCTCGAGAAGGCCCTCGGCGGCGATCAGGCCCGACGTACGCTGGTGGTCTACCGCAAGAACCGCTACTGCCCGCAGACCAGCCACCTGCCCGAATACTACGCGCGCGAGATCTCCCGCCTGGACGGCGTCAGCTCGGTCCTGCCGGTGAAGCTCTTCCTCAACAACTGTCGCACCAGCCTGGACATGATCACCTTCCAGGGCACGCCGGTCGAGACCATGTTGAAGCAGCGCCGGATCGAGCTGGTCAGCGGTGACCTGGCGCGCTTCGAACGCGAGCCCGACGCCGCCCTCGTCGGCCGTGGCTTCGCCGCGCGCCGCGGGATCACGGTCGGCGAGAACTTCCGCTTCAGCAACGTCAACGTGAAGGTCGTCGGCATCTTCCGCGCCGCCGAGAGCACCGAGGAGGAGATCATCCTCACCCATCTCGAGTACCTCCAGCGCGCCGGGCCGGTGAACCGGCTCGGCACCGTGACCCAGTTCGACGTGCTGGTGGACGACCCCGATCGCGCCGGCGCCGTGGCGACGGCGATCGACGAACTCTTCGCCGACTCCGAGGAGCCGACCGATACCCGGCCGAAGATCGCCTTCCTCGAGTCGGCGACCCGGGACCTGCGCGAGATCCTCCGCTTCGGCCGGATCTTCGGCCTGTCCTGTGCCCTCGTGGCCTTGGCCCTGATGGGGGGCACCGTGGTCATGGGCGTGCAGGAACGCTATCGCGAATTCGGGGCCTTCCGGACCATCGGCTACAAGGCGCGGCACATCGCCGGCCTGGTGCTGGGCGAGGCCTTCCTGCTCGCCGTGCTCGGCGCCGCGACCGGGCTCGGCCTGGCGACCCTCCTGGTCGCCTTCGGCGGGATCGCCGTGGGGGTCGAAGGGGTCCAGGTGGCCTTCAGCCTGACTCCGATGCTCTTCGGCAAGGGCCTGGCGATGGCGCTGATCTGCGCCGGTCTGGCCGCCGCCGTGCCGGCCTGGCGGGCCGCGCGCATCGACGTCGTGCAGGCGCTGAGGACGATCTGATGCGCCTTCTGCCGCTCGACTATCCCTTGCGCAATCTCGGCCGCCGGCCCGGGCGGGCCCTGCTCACCGCCGGTTGCAGCGCCCTGGCCGCGGCCCTCCTGGTCGGCACCTTCGCCTTCGTCCGGGGCATGGCGGAGAGTCTCGAACGCTCGGCCCCGCCCCGCGCGGCGATCCTCATGTCCTCGGCCTCGATGAAGGACATGGTCCGCTCGGCCATCTCGCCGGCCGTGGCCGATCTCGTGGTCGCGGACGTCGAGGGCATCCTCGAGGTCGGCGGTCGGCCGGCGGTCTCGCCCGAGATCCACATGGGCAGCCGGATCATCGTCGACGGTCGGCCCCACGAGGGCTTCCTGCGCGGGGTCACCGATCGCGCCTTCCTGGTTCACGAGCGCGTCACCCTGGTCGAGGGCCGTCTGCCCGGGGCCGGGGAGGTGATGGTCGGTCGCCTGGTCGCCGATCGCCTCGGCGTGACCGCGGACCGGCTCGCGCTCGGCCGAGTCCTGCGCTACGAAGACGCCGATCACGTCATCGTCGGGCGCTTCGCGGCGCCGGGCACCGTGCTCGAGAGCGAGGTCTGGGCGCCGCTCGTGGAGCTCATGGGCGAGGCGCGGCGCGAGGACATCTCGGCCGTCTTCGTCCGCGTCCGTGACGACGAGGTCTTCGCCGATCTCGACCTCTTCACCGATCGTCGGCTCGACCTCGAGCTGGCCTCGATGCGCGCCGCCGACTACTACCGCGAGCTCGCCGCCTACTTCGAACCGCTGCGCCTGATCGCCTGGATGATGGCGGTGATGGTGGGCCTGGCGGCGCTCTTCGGCGGAGCCAACATCATGAACGCGGCGGTTCAGGACCGGCTGCGGGAGCTCGCCGCCCTGCGCGCGCTCGGCTACGGCGGCTTCGCGATCGTGCTCGCGATCGCCGCCGAGGCCCTGCTCCAGGGCGCGATCGGCGGCATCGTCGGCACCACGGCGGCCCGCCTCCTGATCGCGGGTTCGTCGGTGAGCCTGGCGATGCAGTCCTTCTCCCTGCGCGTCGATGCCCCGTCCCTCGCCGTCGGCTTCGCCGGCAGCCTGCTGCTGGCCCTGATCGGTTCCCTACCCGCCGCCCTGAAGGCGGTCCGCATGAACGTGGCCTCCGGTCTCAAGGAGAGCTGAGGTCGGTCGCGATCCCATTCCATTCGAGGAGCAACAAGATGAACAAGTCTCTCGTCGGTCTGATCCTGGGCCTGGTCCTTCCGCTGCTCGCCGCCTGCGGTGGCGCGAAGGAGGTCGAGGTCGAGAAGTCGACTCCGAGCCTGCCCGCGGTCGAGGCGCGCCGGCTCCAGGCCGAGCCGGCCGGGGTCCAGGACGTGATCGACCTCAAGGCGAAGGCCAAGGTCGGCGACCAGGTGGTCGTCTTCGGCCGGGTCCGCAAGTTCAGCGACGGCTTCGCCAGCTTCGTCCTGACCGGTTCCGCGATGCGGCATTGCGCCGAGCGGGATGCCGACGGCTGTCCGACGCCCTGGGACTACTGCTGCGAGACCCCGACGGACCTGGCGGCCCACAGCCTGAATGTCGAGTTCCGGGAGGGCGACCGCCCGATCCGGGGCCGCCTCGACGGGGTCGGTGGGCTGAAGCTCCTCGCCGACGTCGTGGTCGAAGGCAAGGTCGCGGCCGTCCAGGACGGCAACGTCACCATCAGCGCCGAGGGCTACTGGCTACGCTGAGCCGGCGGCCGGATGAACGTTTTGCCCGGGGGCGCCGGGGAGCTACCGTTCCGGCATGACAGCCGGAGATGAAGCGGCAGCCGTGATCTCGTTGCGCGGCCTCTGCAAGAGCTACGAGGAGGGCGGGCGGCGGCGGACGATCCTCGAGGAGGTCGACCTCGACGTCGCGCCCGGTGAGCTGGTCGCCCTCCTCGGGCGCAGCGGCTCCGGGAAGTCGACGCTCCTCAACCTGGTCGGCGGGATGGACCGCCCGGACCGGGGCTCCATCGTCGCCGCGGGTCGGGACCTGGTCCGACTCGACGAGGCCGCCCTGGCGACCTACCGTCGCGAACGCGTCGGTTTCGTCTTCCAGTTCTTCAACCTGATCCCGACCCTCACCGTGCTGGAGAACGTGCGCCTCAAGGCGGAGCTGGTCGGGCTGCCGGTCGCCGAGCAGAACGAGAGGGCGCGGGCCCTGCTCGCCGAGGTCGGGCTCGAGGATCGGGAAGGGGCCTGGCCCGATCGGCTGTCCGGCGGCGAGCAACAGCGGGTCGCCATCGCCGCGGCCCTGGTCCACGATCCAGAGATCGTCCTGGCCGACGAGCCTACCGGCAACCTCGACCTGGATACGGGCCGCCGGGTCATGGAGCTGCTCGACCGCCTCTGCCGGGCGCGCGGCAAGTGCCTCCTGCTGGCGACCCACAGCGCCGAGGTGATGGGCGTGGCCGATCGGGTGCTCGGGATCGAGCATGGTCGGCTGGTGCCGCGCGAGGCCGAGCCTTGATCGCGCTGGTCCGTCTGGCGGGGCTCCGTCATCTCCTGCGCCATCCGCTCCAATCGGCGCTCTGCGTCCTCGGCATCGGCCTGGGCGTCGCGCTGGTGCTGGCCATCGACATCGCGATCGCCAGCTCGGAGGAGGCCTTCCTGCTCTCCGCCCGCGCGGTCCAGGGCGAGGCCAGTCACCGGATCGTCGGCGGCGTCGATGGCGTGCCCGAAGATCTCTACCGCGAGCTGCGCGTCGAACGCGGCCTGCGCTGGACCGCGCCGGTCGTGGAAGGACAGGCGCTGCTGGTGCGGGGCGAGGATCGTCAGGCCTTCCGCCTGATCGGCATCGATCCCCATGCCGAACTGGCCTTCCGCCCCGACCTGGTGACGGCCGGGCGCGGTGGCAATCTCGGCTCGAGCGAGCGGGGCGTGGTGCTCGAGGCGGCGACCGCCCGGGCCCTCGGCCTCGAGCTGGGTGATCCGATCGAGCTGAACGCCGGTGGCCGTCGCCACCGGGCCGAGCTGGTCGCGGTGATCGAACTCGACGACCCGGGCCGGCGGAAGCTGGCCGCGCAGCTCATGGTGGTCGACATCGCCTTCGCCCAGGAGCTGCTCGATCGCTACGGCCGCCTGTCCCGCATCGATCTGCGCCCACCGGACGACACGGCCCGGACCCTGCTCGCGGCCGTCCTGCCCGCAGGTCTCCGCCTCGAGAAGACCCCGAGCGAAGGTGCCGAGCTGGACGAGATGCTCGGTGCCTTCCGGCTCAACCTGTCCTTCCTCGGCCTCCTCGCCCTGGTGGTGGCGACCTTCCTCATCTACGGGACCATCAGCTTCAGCGTGGTGGAACGCCGCGAGGTTCTCGGCCGCCTGCGCGCCTTCGGCCTCGGTGGCGGTCGTCTCTTCCGTCTCCTCCTAGTCGAGAGTCTCGCCTTCGGCCTGCCCGGCACCCTGCTCGGCGTCGGGCTCGGCTTGCTGATGTCGCGCCTGCTCGTCGATCTGCTCAGCGGGACGATCAGTGACCACTACTTCGTGGTCTCGGTGCGCGACACGACCGTCCCGGTCCTGGTCGTGGTCAAGGCCGCGGCCCTCGGGATCGTGGCGACCCTGGTCTCGGCGACCTGGCCGGCGCGCGCCGCCGCGCGGACGCCGGCCCGGGCGCTGCTGTCGCGCTCGGAGCTCGAGGGTCGCATCCGTGGCGGCGCCGAGCTGCGTCGCGCCGTCGCGGCGGTCGCCTTCGTTCTGGCCGCTGCCCTGGCCTTCTGGCCGAGTCGGGCGGTGGCGCCGGCCTACGGGGTGATCATCGCCCTGATCACCGGCTTCGCCATGCTCACGCCCGACGTCCTCCTGCTCGTGGCTCGGGTCGGCGTCCGGCCGGCGCGAGCCCTCTTCGGCTTGCCTGGCCTCCTGGTGCTGCGCGGGCTCGAGGGTGGCATGAGCCGGAACGCCGTCGCCACGGCCGCCCTGGCGATGGCGCTCGCCATGACCCTGGGAGTCGGCCTGATGGTGAGCAGCTTCCGGACCGCGGTCGCCGGTTGGCTGGAGGGGACGCTCGGCCACGACATCTACCTCAGCCTTCCCGGCATGGTGGCGGCTCAGATCGGCGACGGGCTCCTCGACCAGGACGAGGTCGAGCGCGTGGTCGCGACCCCCGGCGTGGCGCGCGTGGTCACCAACCGACAGCTCGACCTGGAGACCGAGGATGGTCGACTGCGCTTGGTCGTCCTGGGTGGTGAGCTGCCCGAGCGAAGCAGCTGCCGCCTGATCGAAGGCGACGAGGACCGGTCCTGGCGCGCCTTCCGGGCCGGTGGCGGGGTCCTGGTCTCGGAACCGCTCGCCTACCGGCGTGGCCTGCGCGCGGGTGACGAACTCCATCTCGGCCTCGGGGGCCGTGATCGCCGGTTGCCGATCCTCGGCGTCTTCCAGGACTATGCTTCGGAGCGGGGCTACGTCCTGGCGCCGGCCGAGCTGCTGCGGCCCGATTACGTCGCCACCGGCCAGTCGGCGCTGGCGGTGGACGTGGAGCCCGGCGTCGAGCCAGCCGGGGTCCTCGCGGCGCTGGCCGCGATCCCCGGCCCGAATCGACCCTGGCTCCTGCGCTCGCAGCGCGCGATCAGGGAGGGGTCCCTGGAGATCTTCGACCGCACCTTCCGGATCACCGGCGTCCTCGAACTCCTCGCCGGCCTGGTCGCCGGCATCGGCATCTTCTCGGCCTTGATGGCACTGCAGCTGGAGCGGGCCTGGGAACAGGCGGTCCTGGCCGCGCGCGGCCTCGCACCGCGCGGCCTCGCGGGCCTCGTCCTGGGCCAGAGCGCCCTGCTGGGACTCGTCGCCGCCGTCATCGCGATCCCGCTCGGGCTCCTCTTCGCCGAGGTCCTGGTCCATCTGGTCAACCGGCGCAGCTTCGGCTGGTCGCTGCCGCTCGTGCCGGATCTTGGGGCCCTGATCGAGATCGTGGCTCTCGGACTCGGCTCCGCCCTGCTCGCCGGACTCTACCCGGCCCTGCGTTCGGCACGGCAACGGCCCGCCGAGATCCTCGGCCGCGGAGGGCGTCGATGAAGCGTGGCGTCGTCCTGGTGTTTCTCACCCTCCTCGCGGCCTGTGGCGCCGACGAGGCGGCGGTCGCGCCGCGGACCGACTTCGTCTCCGTGGCGGCGGCCCTGGCGGAGGGCGAGGTCGCGGGCTTCGCCCGCGTCGAGGCCCCGCGGCCCCTCGATCTCCCGGCCGATCACGGGGCGCACCCCGACTTCCGGACCGAGTGGTGGTACTGGACCGGGAATCTCGAGGACGAGTCCGGCCGGCCCTTCGCCTTCCAGCTCACCTTCTTCCGCAGCGCGCTCGCGCCGCGGCGGCCGGCATCGGCCTCGGCCTGGGCCAGCAACCAGAGCTGGATGGCCCACCTGGCGATCTGCGATCCGGAGGGCGGGCGGCACGAGGCCAGCGAGCGCTTCGCCCGCGGCGCGCTCGGTCTAGCCGGAGCCAGCGCCCGACCCTTCCGGGTCTGGCTCGAGGACTGGCGCGCCGAGGCGACGGCCGAGGGCATCGAACGCCACCGCCTGGTCGCCCGCGCCGCGGATCGTGGTCTCGAGCTCGAGCTCGAACTCGAGGCGCTCAAGCCCCTGGTCCTCCAGGGCGAGGGTGGCTTCTCGCCCAAGGGCGAAGGGCCGGGGAACGCCTCGATGTACCTGTCGTTCACGCGCCTCGCCGCGCGTGGTGCCATCGTCATCGGCGGGCGCCGCCACCCGGTGCGGGGCCGGGCCTGGATGGATCACGAGTGGAGCACGAGCGTGCTCGGTCCGGAGGTGGCGGGCTGGGACTGGTTCTCCATCCAGCTCGACGACGGTCGCGACCTGATGCTCTTCCAGCTCCGCGACCGGCAGGATGGCGGGGTCGTCCATGCCGACGGCACGATCGTGGCCGGCGACGGCACGAGTCGCAGGCTGGCGGCGGCGGAATTCACGATCGAGGTCCTGCGGCGCTGGCGGAGCCCGGTCACCGGGGCGACCTACCCCTCGCGCTGGCGGCTGCGGCTGCCGGGGGAAGGGCTCGACCTGGAACTCGAGCCCCTCGTCGCCGATCAGGAGATGCGGCTTTCCGTGGCCTACTGGGAGGGAGCGGTAGGCTGCCGCGGTCGGTCGCCGGAAGGGGAGCTGACCGGCCGCGGCTTCGTGGAACTGGTCGGCTACTCGGAGACCGCGACGCCGGCGGAACGGAGCCGGTAGCCACCCTCGCTGGCGATCAGCCGGGCCCGCGGGCCGCCGAGGCGGAGGATCTTGCCGCGCAGGCGGCAGACCGAGGAGCGAATCGACGAGTCCACCGGGCTGTTGGGCAGCTCGGGGACGACGTTGGCCTCCTTCTCCAGGAGATCCTCGAGCTCGCGGGCATTGAGCCCGGCGCTGATCTGGCGCTCGCGACGGCTCACCAGCACGGCCAGGATCCGCTCCTCCAGCGGACCGAGGCTCTCGCTGCGGACGAGGCGCGAGCGGCGCAGCAGGACGAGGTAGCCGGCCCGACCGTTACGGCGGGTCCGGGCCAGGTGGATGCTGCCGGCCTCGACCTGGGCGAGGAGGTGGAGGCGGAAGGACTCGCCGTCGACCTCGGCCTCCTGCCCGCCGGGCAGCAGCCGGAAGCTCTGGCGGGAGCCACCGTGGATCTCGCGCTCGAAGCCGCCGGTCTCGTGCTCCTCGCGGAGCAGGGCGACCTCGGAGCGGAGGGCGTCGACCGTGCTGCGCATCTCCTCCAGGCGGGCGAAGAGGCGCAGGAGCAGGCTCTCGCCGGTGCTGAAGGTCTCGCCGCCGAGGCCGTTCAGGCGGGGAGTCTCCTCGGTTTCGATACGGGCGAAGGGCCGCAGGCCCACGTTGCTGTCGATGGCCGGATGCATGACGTTCCCTCTCCACGATGCGCCGGCGCCGCCGGATCCGGGATGGACGCGGGCACGACGGACCACAGGCGCGGCGGTCACTGGATTACCGATGTAGAAGATGCCGACCGCAGTGTTGCAGGCGATGCGTCGCTTGAACGCTCGAGCGGGTTCGAACCACCACAGAAGGAACCCGGCGATCGACAGACGCGAGACTAATCGCCGGTTCGGTGCTTGTAAAGTGCCCGCCTCGCGTTCGCAGCACTTGCAGCACCCGGGGAAGCCCGCTGGCCTTCGCCGGACGACGAGGCTAAGCTCGGGGCGTTTCCATCCTCTTGCCGTCCGAGACCGGGACGTCGGTTCGTTCCCGTCGTGGTCGGCTCGCCGGAGCCAGATCCGTGAGTGCCAACGACGTCATTGCCGACGACATGGTCGTCTCGATCCATTACACCCTGACCCTGGATGGCGGCGAGACCGTCGACAGCTCGGTGGGCCACGAGCCCCTGCTGTACCTCCACGGAGCCCAGAACATCGTTCCCGGGCTCGAGAACGAGCTCACCGGTCGCAAGGTCGGCGACGCCTTCGACGTCGCGGTCGCCCCGGCCGAAGGCTACGGCGAGCGGATGGAGGGGGTCGAGCAGCAGGTGCCGGTCGCGATGATGCCCGAGGGGGTCGAACTCGACGTCGGCATGCCGCTGAGCGCGCATGGGCCCGATGGCCAGGTCATGACCGTCTGGGTCACGGCGGTGGGGGAGGAGCAGGTCACCATCGACCCCAACCACCCCCTGGCCGGGAAGACCCTCAACTTCGCGATCGAGGTGATCTCGATGCGCGCGGCCACGGAGGAGGAACTCGCCCACGGTCACCCGCACGGCCCCGGCGGTCACCACCACCACTGATCGCGCCGTCCTGGCGCCGGTCCGCCTCCGGGCGGGCCGGCCCGACGCCGGCGGCCCTCGTCCCCGGGGCCGCGGCCCGCGTCAGCTCCCCACCTATCCGGTCATTCCCCCGATCTTCTCGCCATGAGTCGGCCGATCCCCACCCGTCCGGGAGGGCCGATGCGCCCCGGGATCCAGAACACCGGACAAAAAGGTGGCCCGCCCGGGTGAAGGCCGGGCGGGCCGGGTGTTGCCGACGCGGGGTTGTTGCAGGAAGGGACCCCGCGCGCGCGGTCAGAAGGTCGTCAGCGACTGGATGAAGAAGAGGAAGGCGGCGCTATCCTCGTTGCTTCCAGCGGCGGTCGCCGAGTTCACCAGCGGCGCACCCTCCTCGGGGATGAACACGCCGAAGGCGAAGGTGATCGTGGTCTCGGCGCTGTGACGGTAGTGCGCGAAGACGTCGATCTCGTAGCCGATGCCGTCGTCCAGGGTGGCGTCCGTGGTCACGACCTCTTCGTCGTGCCAGGCACCCAGGAAGGTGGCGCCGAACTGCCAGCAGTCGCTCGGATTGACGGTGAAGCCGATCTGGGCGGTGATGACGTTGGTCATCGGGATGATGTCCATCAGGCCGTAACGGGCCTGGATGGCGGTGTGGTCATCCCAGTTGACCTGCATGTGACGGTTCGGGTAGGCGCTGAGGAAGCCGGCATCGCTGCCGTCCGCGCCCTCCGAGAACAGGAAGCGGATGAAGATGCGGAACAGGTTGTCACTGTTGAAGGTGATGCCCAGTCCGGCTTCGACCGCCCAGTTGTCGACGTCGAGCCCGAGGACGTCGAGGTCGCCGGTCTCGTAGGTGAACTCGGCCTTGTAGTCGAGTCCGGCCGCGATGTCCTTGAACACGCCGGCGACGCGGATGCCGATCGCATGCACGTCGGAGTCGCCGTCGCTCAGCGGGCCGCCGAGGGTGCCGACGGAGCCGCCGAAGTCGCCGCTGAAGTACACCCAGTAGAGATCGATGACGTGGTTCTCGATGTTCTTGTAGGTGAAGTACAGGGTGTAGATCTCGTCGTCGTCGTAGCCGTCCGCGGCACCGAAGGTGTCATAGGGATGGTTGCGGGTGGTGAAGTTGTCGTCGATCGCGAGCTTGGCCCAGATGAAGGTGATCGAGAACTCCTTCTGACCCCACCAGACCAGCGTCGAGTCGAAGGTCTCGCCGCCGAAGAAATCGTTGTTGCCGAAGTGCCACTGATCGCCGAGGACGATCTCCTGGCGGCCGGTGCGCAGACCGATCTCGTCGCGGCCGAAGAGCTTGTCCAGAAGGACCCAGCCCTGGTAGAGCTCGACGTTGTCGAGGTTGCTGCCGCTGTTGGGGGTATCGCCGTTGTGGTACTCGCCGTTGCTGATCACCTCGAAGTGCGTGGTGACGTTCTTCGACAGGGCATACTCGAAGGCGATGTTGACGCGGGCATCGATGAAGGTGCCGCTGTCGTCGTCGCCATTGTTGCCGGGGCCGAAGTCGGCGCCGAAGTCACGGTTGGTGGTGTAGCCGGCGCGGAACCGGAAGTGGGCCATCATCGTGATCGGATTGGCGGCCGAGTTGACCGTCGTACCGGCGTAGTCGAGCTCGCTGGCCAGGGCGTTGATCGAGGCCTCGAGATCGCTCGCGCTGACCTCGCCCGTGTCCAGACGACGCTTCAGCTCCGCGTTGTCCGCGGCGAGCCGCTGGTTCTCGACGGCCAGGGCATCCTGGTTGGTACTGATCCGACGGAGCTCCTCGTTGAGCCGACGGAGCTCACTGCGCAAGTCCTGGTCGTTCTGAGCGGACGCCTGGAAGGCGATCGCGCTCAGGGCCATGAGGCCGAACACCAGGAGCTTCATGGTCCTGTGCATTTCCATGTCTCCAGAGAACTTTCCCTCGTGTCGGGGCCGGTGGTCTTGATGACCCTTGCGTCCGGAAGGCCCGGGACGTCACGAGAGCCGGCCTCGCGTAACCCCCCACTTAAGCCAAAGCCGTGCCAGACCAGGATTTCCGGGCCGGAAATCAGGGGAGAGGCAGCACTTGGGGGTCATTTCGGAATGAGGAAGCTTCTCAATGAGGCCTTGGGAGCCCCGATGAGGCGGAATCGTGTGCGGGAATTCACGCTTGCGGCTGCCAATTCCCGCAGACCAATTTGAGAGCGTTCGACCGGGAAAGGGACTAGCCCGCGCCGTGGTGGGGAAGTTCCCGCCGGGAAAGCCGACGCTCCTGACGGCTTTTTCCACGCCTCGTGATCGGGTCCCGCGGTGGGCTGGACCGGCGCCGTTCCCGGGCCGTCGCCCCATGTGCAGGTCTCAGAAAGAGATGCGGCCTCGGCCCGGTCGTCGGCGGGGGCAAGAGGGCAGGGCCGGGAGGGACGAGTCGGCGGCCGCGGCGCCGGACCGACCGATCGACAAAAGCGAAGCGCCCGCTCGGCCGTGGGCCGAAGCGGGCGCTTCTTGGAGACGAAAGGGCTCCAGGCTCAGGAGCGGAACAGGCCCGCGTCCCAGCCGGTGATCATCTTGACGTAGTTCGCGCGGGAATAGGCCGCCGGCTTCGGGCAGCGCTCGATGCTCATGCAGCCGCGCATCACCCGCAGGCTCGGATACTCCTGCTCCTCCATCCACTCCGCCATTTCCATCAGCATCGAGGTGATGCGGTCCGGGCCCTGGCCCAGGAGGACCGAGACCACCTGGACGGTGTCCGCGCCGGCCATGATCGACTTGACCAGGTCGCGGCCGTTGCGCACGCCGCCGGTGATGGCGAGGCCGCAGGGAACGCGATCGCGGAGGATGCCGGTCCAGCGCAGACGCAGGGCCAGCTCACCGTGGCTGGAGGGCGCCAGGTGCCGCTGGAGTTCGAGGTTCTCCGGATCGATCTCCGGCTCGAAGAAGCGGTTGAACAGGACCAGTCCCGCCGCGCCCGCCTGGGCGAGCTGGCGAGCGAACCAGGGCAGCGAGCTGTAGAAGGGCGACAGCTTGACCGCGATCGGTACGTCGGTGCGGATGGTCAGGGCCTGGACCAGCTCGATGACCTCGCGCTCGACCGAGCGGCCATCGCGATCCGGGTTCATGACCACGTCGTAGACGTTCAGCTCGATGCCATCGGCGCCGGCCTGCTCCAGCAGCATGGCGTAGTCGAGCCAGCCGCCCTGGGTGACGCCGTTCAGCGAGGCGATGATCGGGATGTTCAGCGCCCGCTTCAGCTTGCCGAGCTGCTCCAGGTACTCGTCCGGGCCGAGGCTGAAGAGATCCGGGTCCGGCAGGTAGCTGGTCGCCTCGGCATAGGACTCGGCGTGCAGGTCGTAGGCCACCCGGGTGGCCAGCTCCTCACCGACGACCTGCTCCTCGAACAGCGAGTGCATGATCAGGAGCGGGGCTCCGGCGTCCTCGAGCCGACGCGCGGCGTCGAGGTCGAGGCTCATGGGCGAGGCGCCCGGGACGATGGGATGGGGCAACGGGATGCCCATCCAGCTGGTGCTGAGATCGACCTTCATGCGTGGCTCTCCGGGCTGGGCTCGACGGCGACGCCGGCGAGCTGGCGATACAGTTCGTACTTGCGACGGGCCTGATCACGGGCGTGATCGACCAGCATGCGATAGCGGGCCGGATCGATCTTCTCGGCCACGCGGAACCGGGTCTCGGCCGCCATGTACTTCTGCGGGTCGAGGCTCGGCGGACCGCTGTCGAGGACCAGGGGCGGCTCGCCCAGGGCCCCGCGACGAGGATCGTAGCGGTAGAGCGGCCACTGGTAGGACTTGACCGCCGCCTTTTGCTGCTCGGCGCCTTGGGCCAGGTCGTAGCCGTGGGCGATGCAGTGCGAGTAGGCGATGACCAACGACGGGCCGGGGTAGGATTCGGCCTCGCGGATGGCCTTGACCGCGTGGCTGTCCTTGGCGCCGATCGCGATCTGCGCCACGTAGACGCCGCCATAGCTCATCGCCACCATGCCGAGGTCCTTCTTCGCCATGGCCTTGCCGGCGGCGGCGAACTTGGCCGCCGCCGCCATCGGCGTCGCCTTGGACGCCTGGCCACCGGTGTTGGAGTAGACCTCGGTGTCGAGCACCAGGATGTTGACGTTCTCGCCCGAGGCGATGACGTGGTCCAGGCCGCCGAAGCCGATGTCGTAGGCCCAGCCGTCGCCGCCGACCAGCCAGACCGAGCGGGGCACCAGGCTGCTGGCGAGGATCGCCAGACGATCGTGCCGCTTGCGGCCGGCGAAGGAGCGCAGGCGCTCCTCGAGCCGTTCCACCAGGCCGCGCAAGGCCTCGATCGCCGCGTCGTCCCCGGTCGGGGCGGTCAGGATCGAGCCGGCCAGTTCGAGGCCGATGTCCTCGCGCAGCTCTTCCACCAGGGCCCGGGCCTCACGCTGGCGCGTGTCCCAGGACAGGCGGAAGCCGAGGCCGAACTCGGCGTTGTTCTCGAACAGCGAGTTCGACCAGGCGGGGCCGCGGCCCTTCGCGTCCGTGGACCAGGGCGTCGTCGGCAGGTTGCCGCCGTAGATCGAGGAGCAGCCGGTGGCGTTGGCCACCACCAGACGGTCGCCGTAGAGCTGGCTGAGCAGCTTGACGTAGGGGGTCTCGCCGCAGCCGGCGCAGGCGCCGGAGCACTCGAAGAGCGGCTGCAGGAACTGCGTGCCCTTGTGGTCGAGGACCACGTCCTCGCGGCGCGTGGTGGGCATCGCGGTGAAGAAGTCCCAGTTGGCCCGCTCCTGGTCGAGGATCGGGTCCTTGTCCACCATGCCGAGAGCCTTCACCCGCGGGTTGGCCTTGTCGCGGGCCGGGCAGACCTCCACGCAGAGGGTGCAACCGGTGCAATCCTCGGGCGCGACCTGGATGACGTAGCGCTTGTCGGGCAGATCACGCGAGCGGAACTCGGTGGTCTTGAAGCCACCGGGCGCGCTGGCCGCCAGCTCGGGCTCGAGCAGGCCGGCCCGGATCGCGGCGTGCGGGCACATCAGCGCGCACTTGTTGCACTGGATGCAGATGTCCGGGTTCCAGGCCGGAATGCTGCGGGCGATGTTGCGCCGCTCCCAGCGCGCGCTGCTGCTCGGGAAGGTGCCGTCGGCGGGGAAGGCGCTCACCGGCAGGAGATCGCCCTTGCCGGCCATGATGGTCGCCGTGACCCGCTGGATGAACTCGGGCGCCTCCGCCGGGACGACCGGCGGCCGCTGGCGCTCGCCGATCGGAGCGGCCGGCACGACCACCCGGTGCAGGTGGGCGACCGCCGAATCGACCGCGGCGACGTTGCGCTTGATGATCTCGTGGCCCTTCTTGCCGTAGGTCTTGCGGATCGCGTCCTTGATCGCCTCGATGGCGCGGTCGGTCTCGATCACGTTGGAGATGGCGAAGAAGGCGGTCTGCATCACCGTGTTGATGCGGTTGCCCATGCCGGCCTCGTCCGCGACCTTGTAGGCGTCGATGCAGTAGAACTCGAGGCCGAGGTCGATGATGCGCCGCTGCATCTCGACCGGCAGGGTGGCGAAGACCTCCTCGGGACCGTAGGGCGCGTTGAGCAGGAAGATGCCGCCGGGGCGGGCCCGCTCGAGGACGTCGACCTTGTCGACGAACATGTACTGGTGGCAGCCGATGAAGTCGGCCGCCTCGATCAGGTAGGGCGCCTGGACGGCGTCCTTGCCGAAGCGCAGGTGCGAGGTGGTGACCGCGCCCGACTTCTTGGAGTCGTAGACGAAGTAGGCCTGGGCCTTGAGCTGCGCGACGTCGGCGATGATCTTGATCGAGTTCTTGTTGGCGCCGACCGTGCCGTCGGAGCCGAGGCCGAAGAAGATGCCCTGGTTGACCTCGCGGCCGAGGATGTGCAGCTCCTCCTCGACGTCGAGCGACAGGTGGGTGACGTCGTCCTTGATGCCGATGGTGAAGCGCGTCTTCGGCTGCGGGCGGTCGAGCTCGGCGAAGATCCGCGCGACCATGGCCGGCGAGAACTCCTTCGAGCTCAGACCGTAGCGGCCGCCGATGATCCGCGGCATCGAGCGGCCGGCCTGCATCGCCGCCTCGCCGATCGCCGCGAAGCAATCGAGGTAGAGCGGCTCGCCGCCGGCACCCGGCTCCTTGGTGCGATCGAGCACCGCGATCGACCGGGTGGTCGCCGGCAGGGCGGCCAGGAAGGCGGCGGCGTGGAAGGGGCGATAGAGTCGGACTTCGACCACGCCCACCTTGTCGCCGCGGGCGGCCAGCTTGCGGGCGGTCTCGGCCGCGGTCTTGGCGCCCGAGCCCATCAGCACGATGATCCGCTCGGCCTCGGGATGGCCGTGGTACTGGAACAGCTCGTAACGTCGGCCGGTGAGCTCGGCGAAGCGGGCGAAGCACTGCTGCACGATGCCGGGGCAGGCCTCGTAGAAGGGGTTGCAGGCCTCGCGGGCCTGGAAGAATGCGTCCGGATTCTGCGCCGTGCCCCGGATGAAGGGCGCGTCGGGATCGAGCGCCCGCTGGCGGTGGGCGACGATGGCGTCGTCGTCGATCAGCGCCTCGAGGGCCTCGGCCGGCAGCTCGTCGATGGTGTTGATCTCGTGCGAGGTGCGGAAGCCGTCGAAGAAGTGCAGGAAGGGCACCCGGCTCTCGAGCGAGGCCGCGTGGGCGACCGCCGCGAAGTCCTGGGCTTCCTGGACCGAGCCGGCGGCGAGCATCGCGAAACCGGTCTGCCGGCAGGCCATCACGTCGGAATGGTCGCCGAAGATCGACAGGGCGTGCGTCGCGACCGTGCGGGCGGCCACGTGCAGGGTGAAGGAGGTCAGCTCACCGGCGATCTTGTAGAGCGTCGGGATCATCAGCAGCAGACCCTGGGAGGCCGTGAAGGTCGTGGTCAGGCTACCGGCCTGAAGCGAGCCGTGGACGGCGCCGATGGCCCCGGCCTCGGACTGCATCTCGACCACCTTGGGCACCAGGCCCCAGAGGTTCTTGCGCCCCTGGCACGACCAGTCGTCGGCCAGCTCGCCCATCGCGGACGCGGGCGTGATCGGGTAGATCGCCACGACCTCGGAGAGGAGGTGGGCAACGCGTGCGACGGCTTCGTTTCCGTCCACGGCTACGATTCGTGACATGGGGTTTCCTCTAAGGCTGCGTTGCTCAGGCCTCGGCCAGCGCGCGCAGGATGTCCATGGTACTGAGAATGCCGACGACGTCGCCGGCCGCGTCCCGGACCAGGAGCCGATGGACGGCGTGCCTGGTCATCGTGATCGCGATGCTCTTCAGACCGTCCGTCTCCTCGACCGTGAGCAGATCCGAGCTCATCATGTCGCGGGCCGTCACCCCGTCGTCGATCGGCAGCTCGAGGGCATCGTCCTCCTCGAGGGTCTCTTCGTCGACGATCCGGTAGAAGGCGTGTGGGCGGTGGGGTTCGTTCTCCGGGCTCTGGGCGAAGTACTCCATCACGTCCCGCCAGGAGAGGATCCCGACGATGCGTTCGGAGTGATCTCGGACCGGAACGCCGGAGATGTCGTTCTCGATCAGGACCCGCTCGATCTCGCGGGCGGTGGCGTCGAGCGGCACCGTCACCATGTTCCGGCTCATCATGGCGCCGGCCGTGAGCGCGGCGAAACCGGATCCCTCGCTCTTCTTTGCCGTCATCTTTCGTCTCCCTGCGCGCGGGGGAACCGGTTGCTCCCGGCGGCACGCGGACGGGAGGGAGCAAAAAGCCGGCCACTGCCAGGGAGGACTTGGAAGGCCTGGAAAGGGGTCTTTCTCGCCTTCTCGACCGAGGGGCCTGGGGAGCTGGTCCCAGGGCGGGGGGTGGTCTGGGGGATTTCGCGCGGGTCCGGGGCCGGGCGAGGGGAAGAGGGGATCAGCGGGCCGGAAACGCGCGGGACCGCCCGGAACTGGCTCCGGGCGGTCCCGCTGGCTGGTCGCGGTCGCGATCAGCGATTCGATTCGCGGCGCTTCTCCAGGTAGTCGTTCAGCTTCCGCTGGGCGGTGTCGAAGGCGTTGCGCAGGGCCTGTCCCGGCTCGATGGCGGCCGAGGTGCCGCTGCCGTTGTGACTGACGACGATCTCGTGTCCGGGGATGGCGACGTCGATGTTGAAGTCGAAGATCCTCCCTTCCTTCTGATGCTTGTGCGGCATCGAGACCGTGACACGCATGGTCGTGATGCGCTCGAAGCGTTTCTCCAGCTTTGTGGCCTGGTCGCGGATGGCGTCTTCCAGGCCCTGGTCGGGCTGGATGTCGCGCCAGACGATCTGCAGTTTGGAGTCCATGTCACTCCTCGAGTCTTCGGGTTCGAGATCGGGCCGAGAACCGCGCCGACCGAGGGCCCGGCGATCGGTTCGGGAGCGAGCGGAAGGGAGCAAGCTCCATGCCGCCCGGGGCGCTCCTTCTACCACGAAAGCGGTCGGCCTGCCCATCGCGCGCCCGAATTGGCCCGGCCCGGACCGGCCGCCTATACTGGCGGCGTTTCCACCCTGGACGGAGATTCGCGCATGGTCGCAACCTGGCTCCGAAGGCTCCTCGTCGTCGTCGCCGGCCTGACGCTGGGCGGCTGCCTGATCGACGTCCACGGCCCGCTGCCCGAGCCCGCGGCGCCGGGCGGCGCGGACGAGGCCGAACTCGAGTCCCTGCTGCGGGAGGCCGATGCGCGGATCGCCGCGGCGCCGGTCGGGCCGCGCGTGGGAGATTCCCCGGCCGACCACGACGCCGCCTCCTGCCAGGACCCGAGCCACCATCACGACCACGACGACAACGACGACCACGACCACGAGGATGATCGGGGCGGGGAGGGCGGACGATGAGCCGACGGCTCGCCGCGACCGCGCTCCTGTTCCTGCTCCTGACCGGGGTCAGCCCGGCGCAGGCCGGAGCCCAGGACGAGGCCCCGCGTTTCCGGGTGGTGGTGACGCTGCCCTACCTCGGCGAGCTGGTGAAGGCCATCGGCGGCGACCTCGTCCAGGTGGAGGTCCTGTTCGACGCCGGGCAGGACCCTCACGACGTCCAGGTCGCGCCCGGCATGACCGCGTCCCTGAAGCAGGCGCGGCTCTTCGTCGAGAACGGCATGACCCTCGAGAGCTGCAGCCCCCGCCTGCTCGCCTCGGCCGGCCAGAGCGAGATCCTGCCCGGGAAGAGCGGGCACTGTTACGCCAGCGACGGGATCGTCGCCCTCGAGCGTCCCGATCCGGCGACCCTGGCGGCGGGCGGCCACATCCACGCCGCCGGCAACCCCCACGTCTGGCTCGACCCGATCAACCTGAAGGTGATGGCCCGCAACGTCGAGAAGGCGCTGGGCCGGTCCCTGTTCCAGTACCGGGACGACCTGGCGACGCGCCGGGCGGCCTTCGAGGCCCGGATCGACGAGGCGATGTTCGGGGCCGAGCTGGTCAAGCTCCTGGGTGGCCAGCGGCTGGAGAAGCTCCATCGCACCGGCGAACTGGCGGCCTTCCTGGACGAGCGGAACTACCGGGGCGAGCCCCTGGCCCGGCGAGCGGGGGGCTGGTGGCGGCGCGCGCGCGATCTGCCGACTCGCCGCTTCGTCAGCTTCCATCGCACCTGGAGCTATCTCGAGCGGGCCTTCGCCCTGGAGATCGTCGGCACGCTGGAGGAGAAGCCCGGGATCCCGCCCTCGCCGGCCCATCTCGAGCATCTGGCCCGGGTGGTCGCCGAACAGGGGGTCGCGGCCGTGATCGCACCGCCCTACTACCCGCGTTCGCGCATCGACGGCTTCGCCGAGAAGGTGGGCCTCCTGCCCCTGGTCCTGCCGTCCCAGCCGGGCGAGGCCGGGGCGCCCAGCGATCTCTTCGGCTTCTACGACCGCATCCTCGACCTTCTCGCCACGGCGGGGCGGCGCTGATGGCGGGGCCGGTCAGGGCGGGACGGGTGGTGATCGACGGGGCCCGGATCGGCCACCGTGGCCGGCCCCTGATCGAGGAGTTGAGCCTGGTCCTGGAGCCCGGCGACTTCCTGGCGATCGTCGGGCCGAACGGCAGCGGCAAGACCACCTTGCTGCGGACCATCCTCGGCATCATCCCGCCGCTCGCCGGCAGCGTCCATTGCAGCGGTCCGATCGGCTACGCACCGCAGCGGCAGGAACTCGATCCGATCTTCCCCTTCACCGCGCGTGAGGTCGTGGCCATGGGGCTGCTTCGGCCCCGCGCCGACGACGACCCGGAACCGAACCCGCGCCAGCTCGCCGACCGGATCGCCGAGGCCCTCGCTGCCTGTGGCGTCGCCGCGCTCGCGGACCGGCCTTTTCGCGATCTCTCCGGCGGCCAGCGTCAACGGGTCCTCCTGGCCCGGGCCATGGTCTCCGATCCCGACGTCCTGGTCCTGGACGAACCGACCAACGACCTCGATCTCGCCGGCGAGCACGAGGTCATGGAGCTGGTGTCGAGTCTGAACGAAGCGGGCCGGAGCGTGATCATCGTCAGCCACATGCTGCACGTCGTCGCGCGGCACGCCCGGCGGATCGCGCTCATCCACGAGCGCCGCATCGAGCACGGCGAGGTCGGCCTGATGCTGGAGCCGGCGCGCCTCGAACGGCTCTACGGCATTCCGGTGGCGGTCCACGAGCTCGATCGTGGCCTGATGGTGGCGCCCTGCCGGAGACGCGGGTGAACGCCCTCATCGATGCCATCGGCGACCGCAACGCCGGCCAGTACATCGCCACCCTGGGCATGGCGGCGATGCTCAGCTACCTCGGGCTGTTCACCGTGCTGCGCCGCATCGTGTTCACCGGCGTGGCCCTGACCCAGCTCGCCGCCGCCGGGGTCGCGACCAGCTTCTTCATCGCCGATGGAGCCATCTTCCCGCTGGCCTTGCGTCAGTTCGCCGGCACCTACGGCAGCGTCCTCGGCAGCCTCGGCATGAGCATCGCCGGGGCCTTCGGCCTGGCCGCGCGCGGCCGCGTCCGCCGGCTCTCGCCGGATGCCTTCGTCGGCATCGTCTTCGTCACCGCCTCGGCCATCGCGGTGCTCGCGGTCTGGAAGAGCGCGCGCGGCCTCGCCGAGCTGCGCGACATCCTCGCCGGCGAGGTGCTGCTGTCGCGTCCGGACGAACTGTTCCTGCTCTGGATCGGCCTGGTCGTCGTGGCCATCGTCCACGGCAAGAAGCGCCGCGAGTTCTGGCTGGTGAGCTTCGACCCGGAGTTCGCCAGCTCCCTCGGCCAGAAGGTCTGGCGACTCGAGCTGCTCTTCCTCGGCAGCCTCGCCGTCGCCATCGCCCTGAGCCTCCGTGCCGCCGGGCTGATGCTGGTCTTCGCCTTCCTGCTGTTGCCGCCCCTGAGCGGCCTGAACCTGGCCCGACGCCTGGCCGGTGCCGGGATCCTGGCGGCGGCCTCGGGGCTGACCGTGTCGCTGGTCGGCTTCCTGATCGCCTTCCGCGGCAACCTGCCGGTCGCGCCGACCATCGTGATCTGCGCCGTGCTGCTCCATCTGCTCAGCCTGCCGACCTGGCGCCCCTGGCGGAGCCTGCTCGCCCTTCTGGTCCTGCTCGGCGGGCTGGCGGCGATCGCCGTCGGGGCCTACGTCTTCCCGATGCCCGGCGCGCAGGGCGCGGGTTTCGGCGCGGCGCACAACCACGGGCCGCCGATCGGTCCCCAGGGGCCGACCCGGGATCAGCTGAAGGATGCCGCGCTCGCCCGGCTGACCGGTGAAACCGACGCCGAACTCCGGCTCGAGGCGGCGCGGGCGCTCGAGGATCTCCAGGACTCGCGCGCCACCGAGGCTCTCGCGCGAGCCCTGCTCGACGAGGATCCCCGCGTCCGCGAGGCGGTGGCCCGGGCGCTCCTGGCCCTGAAGCCGCAGTTCCAGCCCGCTCGCAGCCTGGCGCGGATGCGTACGGCGGCGGACCCCGAGACCCGCATGGTCGCGGCCCTCGGCCAGGTGGCCATGGAGAAACCGGAAGGCGTCGAGGGCCTGATCTCTTGCCTCGCCGACGAGGACACGCCGGCGCTCGCCTGCGAGGACTTCATCCTGCCGACCCTCGCGCGCCTCGCCGGTCGCGATTTCGCCTTCGACCCCTTCGCCGACGCGGCGGAGAAGACGGCGGCCCTCGACGATCTGCGCGCCTGGTGGCGCGCGGTCGGTCCGGGCTTCCGCTTCCCCGGCGGTCGCTGAGCCGATGCGAGCGCCCGGGACCGAGTTCCTCGCCCGTCTGCTGATCGGCCTCGCCGTCCTCGCCGCCGCCCTCGCCGGGGCAAGGCAGCTCCTCGATCTCGGCCGCCACGCCCGCGACCACGCGCTGGCGCCGATCGAGCGCGGTCCGGAACAGGAGGCCCTGCGCGCCGCGTTGCACGAGCGCGTGATCGCGGCCGCCGAGCCGAGGCTCGCCAGCACCCTGGGCGGCGAGCGCGCGGCCCTGCTGGTCGTCGCCGACTCCACACCTCGTTCCGGTCGCGGCAGCTACGCGGCCCAGATCGCCCTGGCGCCGGTGGCCCTGCGCGTGCTCGAGGTCGCCAACCGGCGTGAGATTCCCAACTGGCTGCGCGCCGGCGTGGCGGTGATCCTCGACTCCCTGCCGGCCGCCACCGAGGAGGCGATCCTCGCCGCGTTGCGTGTCGAGGGCCTCGAAGTCGTCGTCCGTCGCGTCGGTCGCCGCTACCTCGTGCTGGAGAGTGCCGGATGAGCGCCATCTTGCTGCGCTACCTGCTGCTGATCCTGCCCGGGATGATCCTCGTTCGTGGCCTCCTCCCGGCCCGTCCCGGCCGCGCGCTCGACCTGGTCGCCTTCGGCCCCCTGGTCGGTCTCGCCCTGGCCTCGGGGCTCGACCTCGCGCTCCGGCACTTCGCCTCCCGGCCGGCCGGCGACCTCGACCTCCTCGTCGTCCTGCTCGCCGCCCTCGGCCTCGCCTTCCTCGCCGGTCGGCGCGGCCCGGTCGAGGTCGTGACCATGGCGCCGGCGCCGGTCGCGGGCCTGATCCCCCTCGCGGCCCTCGCCGGTTTCGCGGCGGTCGTCTTCGCCGCCCGCCTGGCCTCGGCGCCGGACGGCGCCTGGGACGGGATGGCGGTCTGGGGCCTCCTCGGCCGCATCCTCGCCGGCTGCCGAGCCGATCCCCGGGTCGCGCTGGAGTCGGTGACCCTCACCCAGTGCGACTACCCGCTGCTCCTGCCCGGTTCCCTCGCCCTCCTGCAGGGCATCGTCGGCCCCGCCTCGTCCCTGCCGGGCCAACTCGTCGCCATCACCGGCTTCCTGTCGCTCCTGGCCCTGATGCAGCGTCTGCTCCATCGCCTCGCCGACGGCCTGGCCGCGCAGCTCGGGCCGATCCTCCTGCTCGCCGCGCCGGCCTTCCTGCTCGGCGCGACGGATCAGTATGCCGACCACCTGGTCGCGGCCGGGAACCTCGCCGCCGCCGGCCTCCTCGCCCTGGCGATCCGCGGCGATGCCGGCCGCCGGCGTTGGTTGCTCCTGGCGGGCCTCTTCCTCGGCATCCTGCCCTGGACCAAGGCGGAGGGAGCGATCCTCGCCCTGGTGCTGGTGTCGACCGCCCTCGGCTTCATGCCGGTCACGGGTCTGCGGCGGCGGCTCGCGGTCCTGGGCCCGATCCTGGCCGGGGCCCTGCCCGGCCTGATCACCTGCCTGGGCCACCGGCTCTTGGTCGCGCCGTCGGATCGGCGACTGGAACGCGCGGTCGCCGGCGCCGCCGATCAGCTCTTCGATCTCGAGCGCTGGCGGGCCGCCTTCCAGGGGCTCGGCCGCGAATTCGGCTTCGCCTCCGGGATGTGGCGCTTCTGGGCCCCGGAGGCCTTCGACTTCCGCTTCCAGCGCTGGGGGCTGCTCTTCCCGACGCTGGCGCTGATCCTGATGATCGCGCTCCTGCGCCGGCGCCTGGATCGGGGCCTCGCCTTCCTGATCGTCGCGGCCGCCCTTCAGCTCCTCGCCTACGTCGCGGTCTTCGCGCTCTACCCGGAGCGACCGGGTTTCCAGATCGAGACCGCGGCCCCGCGCCTGGTCATCCAGGTCGTGCCCCTGCTCGTGCTCGCCGTCGTCGCCACCACCAGAAGAGCCAGGCCAGGCTGAGCAGGAGGGTCGCGGCCGAGATCTGCGCGCCCCGGACCAGCGAGTCCGGTCGGTAGTGGAGGTCGACCGTCGCCATGCCCGCCGGCACGACCACCGCCATCATGCCGACGTTGGCGGGGAAGGCACGGTGGACCGAGTTGCCCTGACGATGGCTCCAGCCCGGGGCCCAGGATTCGGCCACCACCAGCACGCCGCCCTGGCGGTCGGGGAGATGGATCCGGAGGTGTTCCGGGCTCAGCCGTTCGAGGCGGGCGGCGGCGATGGTCGCGCGTCCGTCGACCAGCGGCGCGCCGCCGGGCGCCGGCTCGACCACCGTCGTGCGCCGGGGATCGAAGTCGGGATCACGCAGTTTCAGCAGGGCCTCGCCCTCGTTCCGGGCCAGCTCGAGTCCCCGGGCCAGGTAGGCGGCCGGCATGGCGCCGGGGCGCTCGCTGATCTGGAGCCAACCCCGGGCCAGCTCGTGGAGCCGGAGATCCTGGCCGAGACCCCCGCGCCCGATCAGGATCAGCTCGAAGCCCGGTCCGGGCGCCCGGAAGACGAGGGCGCCTTCGCCGGGGAACTGGTCGCCGCGCAGGAGGATGCTGTGCGCGGTCGGGCCATAGGTGTAGCAGAAGTGATCGAGCGCCGGATCCCGCCGGCTCGGGCCGACCCCGTCCGGAGCGGCGTCGGCGCGGACCGGCAGGCTCGGTTGGCCTTCCCGGCCGACGCTCAGTCCCGAGTCCTCGATCGGGCCGCTGCTCGCGAAGACCAGGACCTCTTCGTCGGCGGCGAGGGCGATGGCCGTGTCCGCGCCCGCCGGCAGCGGAATGCGATTGCGGGGCATCACCGCCCGGCGCGGATCGAAGGGACTGAGCAGCCAGCGCAGGGCGAGGGCATCGAGGATCGCCGGGCGACCGAAGGCGATGTCGAGATCGCGGCCGAGCGGGTTGATCGGCGTCGCCCAGCACATGTCGTAGAGTCGTGCCGACTCGACCGGATCGTAGCGACGGAGGCGGTGGAGCCGGGTCGGATCGTCGATGCCCGGCGGCATCAGGCCGACGATGAGGCAGCGGTCGTCGCCGGCGTGGACGCGCAGGCCGGTGAGGATCGGCGTCGAACCCTCGGCCACCGAGGCCGGCACCGTGGGGATGAAGTCGAACCAGGCGCGCCGGGCCTCGACCCCGATCAGGCCGACCAGGACGAGGACGGCGAGGACGCGCCCGAGTCGCGCCGGCTGCGCGGCGAGCCCGGCGGCTAGCACGGCGGCGCCGAAGAGGTAGAGCGACGGCCGGCTGATCTCGGGCGCCCGTTCGCCCTGGCGGATCACCAGGGCGACGAGGCCGGCGATCGCGAGTCCCGCCAGCACCGGGGCCGATCGGGCGAGGCGGCGATCACGCTCGGTCTCGAGCAGGAGCTCGATGCCCAGGCCGGCCAGCATCGCCACCGGCAGGACCGCGACGAAGGCGAGCCGCGACATCACCATGCTGTCGAAGGGCGGGATCCTCGCCAGGGCTTCCTGCCAGCCGATCGGCCCGAAGACGATCGCCAGCGGAACCATCCCCGCGATCAGGAGCGGCAGCGCGAGTCCCGGCCGGCGGCGGAGCCCGATGAGGGCGCCGAGGACGGCCAGGAGCACGATGGTCCGGCCGAGGAAGAAGCTGCATTCGTTGTAGTTGCGGCTGCCCTGCCAGGCGTCGTGGCCGGCGCGGGGGTTGCCGAGCAGGTTCTCGTCCAGGAGGGTCAAGGCGTGGACTGGCGCCAGGTCGACCACCGACTGTCCGCTGCGGCTGCGGAAGAGCAGCGAGGCCTCGGCCATCTCGTGAAAGGGCAAGAGGAGCACCGCCGCCAGCAGCAGGCCGAGCAGCGTGGCGACCACCGCCGCGCCGAGGAAGGCGGCGCGACGGCGCGGCTCGAGCCCGTCGGGCGACCAGAGCGCGGCGACGATGCCGGCCGTGAGCCCGGCCTTGAAGGCGGTCTCGATGTGCCCGGCGAGGATCGCCGCCGCCACCAGGCCGGCCACCAGCAGCAGGCGCGGCGGGTCGATCCGCCTCCGGAGGGCGCAGAGCGCGGCGAGGATGCCCGGGGCGAAACAGGCCGAGGCCGTGTGCGGGTGCACCGCCCAGACCTGCAGGTACCAGGAGGTCGAGAAGCCCAGGGCGGCGATGAGGCCCGCCAGGGGGCCCAGGCGGAACTGGCGCGCGAGCAGGAGGCAGCCGAGCTGGGCGATCAGGAGCTGGAGGAACTGGCGCCAGTCCGGGTACTGATCGCCGGCGAGGAGGTTGACCGGGACGAAGGGCGAGAAGGCCTCGCTCTGCATGTTGGCGGCCAGCGGCGCTCCGCAGCCGGCGAAGGGCGACCACAGGGGCAGACGCCCCGCGCGCCAGGCCTCGCGCACCTGACGTTGCCAGCCCTCGAACTGCACCACCCAGTCCTGGACGATGGCGTTGCCGATCGGGACCGGCCGACGCTCGTTGGCGAAGGGGGGGAAGTGCCACTTGATCTCCGCCGGGGCGCGCAGGCTGTCGTCGCGCAGGGCCGGCAGGAAGGCCAGGTCCGCGGCCACGAGCAGCAGGAGGACGCCGAGCCAGGCGAGGCGGCGGCGGAGCGGACGGGCTTCGGGCGGGAGGGCCTGGTCGTTCTCGGTGCTGGTCATCAGCGCCCTTTTACCAACCGAGGCCCGGTGAGTCTCCCCGGGTCCCGAGCTGGATCGCCGCGCGGCCGGCGGCAGCGGGCGCGGCGGGCGAATCGGGCTCGACCCGCGTCAGGCCAGCCAGAGATGGAAGGCGAAGCGGGAGTCGACCACGCGGAAACCGCAGCGCTGGTAGAGGGCCAGCGCCGGCGCGTTGCGGGACTGGGTCTCGACCAGCACCACGTCGGCCTTCTTGCGGGCATGGCGCACCGCGTTGCGTAGCAGCGCCTTGCCGATGCCCTGGCCCTGCGCCTCCTCGGCGACCCCGACGTGGAACAGGCTCCGGACCCGCGGACCACCGGCCCGGGCCAGCGCCTCGTCGTCCTTGAAGGTGACGAAGCCGAGCGGCTCCTCGCCCCGCAGCGCCACCATGAATTCGTCGGCGTGACCGCGACAGGAGTCGCTGACGCTCGCCCGCCACAGCGCGGCCGCGCGCTCCGGACCGATGCGCGGATCGGAGAAGAACCGGCTCATGCGGAAGAGCGCGCCCATCTCGGCCAGGCTGCGGACCTCGCGCTCCCGGAACACCAGGAAGTCGATGCCCGGCACGGCCGAGAGCTCCGGTTCCTCGCCGTAGTGCGCCAGGACGATCTCGGCGTCCATGAGGCGAAAGCCCGAGTCCTCGAGGGCGTGGATGGTGGGAAAGCGGTCGCTGGCGACCTTCGTGGCCAGGAAGCGGAGGCCCTCGAAGCGGCAGCCGCGCAGGGCCTCGTTGATCAGGAGCGTGGCGGTCGCGCGCCGGGTGTCGAGATCGCCGTCGCGCATGTGGATCTCGAGCAGGCCGGCCTCGACGCCGAGGATCGAGCTGTCCCAGGGCAGTCGCCGCAGGCGCGCCAGGCCGGTGGCGACCCCGTCCTCGCGGCCGAGCCAGAGACCGGCCTCGTCGCCGGTCGTGCGCTCGCGGATCGCGTCCTGGATGACGGCGCGCGCGGCGGCGGCGGAGACGCCCGGGATGCGGTCGAGGGGGGCACGCCTCAGCTCGAGGACGAGGCCCATCAGGGTCTCGGTCTCGATGGCACGACGGTCGAGGATCTCGAAGCTCAAGCGGAACCGCTCCTTCCACGAGCCGACCGCGTCAGAGGGCGGCGGCCGGTTCGAGCAGCATCTTGATCGCTGGGCCCAGGTGGAGCAAGGCGTCGAGGGCCGAAAGCCCGGGATGGAACCCGGCCCGGCCCTGGTCGTAGCAGGGCGGCTGGTAGTCCTGCCAGACCACCTCGATCCCGGCGGCCTCGAAGGCGGCGACGTCGAGGTAGTCGCGGGAGCCGGTACCGGTGAGGTAGCGGTCGGCGCCGAGCTCCCGGCAGATGTCGATGAGCCGCTGGCTCCGGGTCGAGGCGACCCGGAGTTCCGAGGCCATGACGATCTCGGGCCGGATCTCGAGCCGCTCGAGGAAGGCGAGGATGATCTCGAGGTTCAGGTCCATGAGCCGGTGATGACCCGCCGCGTAGGCCGCCTCGAGGAGCGCCAGGCCCTGGTCGAGCCGCGGTGCCCGGGCGTAGAAGTTGGCGATCGTGGCGAGGTGGCGGCGGCGCCAGTCCTCGCTCTCGTCGATCATGACCTCGCGGATCTCCTGCTCGTAGCGTCCCCGCTTCAGCACCGGGACGGTCAGCCAGTGCGGGCCCTCCGGACCGAGGATGCGGTCGCGATGATGCCAGCCGCGGCGCAGGAATTGGACGTCGTCGAGCACCACCCAGGCGTCGGCATGGACGAGGCGCTCGTAGAAGCCCAGCCAGGGCGCGAAATCGGGCTGGTGGATGCAGACGATCATCGGCCCTTCCGGATCAGGTAGCTGCCCAGGGCCAGGACGTCGAGGCCGCAGGAATGGAAGGTGCGGATGGCGTCGGTGGGCGTGCAGACGACCGGCTCGCCGTTCAGGTTGAACGAGGTGTTGAGCACGACCGGCACGCCGGTGAGCGCGGCGAAGGCGCTGATCAGGGCATGGAAGCGCGGGTTGGTCGCCGCCTCCACGGTCTGCAGGCGACCGCTGCCGTCGGCATGCACCACCGCGGCGATGGCCTCGCGCCGGTCCTCGCGGACCATGTGCACCTGCTCCATGTAGGGGGCCGCGGCGCCCTCCGGCAGGTCGAACCAGTCGTTCGCCTGCTCGGCGAGGATCGCGGGCGCGAAGGGCCGGAAGCTCTCCCGGTACTTGACCGCCAGGTTGACCTGGTCGCGGGTGGCGGCCCGGCGTGGGTCGGCGAGGATCGAGCGGTTGCCCAGGGCGCGCTGGCCGAACTCCATCCGCCCCTGGAACCAGCCGACCAGCTTGCCCTCGGCGAGCTGCGCGGCGCAGACCGCGGCGATGTCGTCGTGCCGCTCGGCCACCAGGCCGTAGCGCTCGATGGTGGCGGCGATCTCGTCGTCGTCGTGCTCCGGTCCCCAGTAGTTGTGCCGCATCGGCTCGCGGGCGAGGTGACCGAGGACGTCGTTCTGGACGTAGAGGGCGGCGCCGATGGCGTTGCCGGAATCGTCCGGGCAGGACGAGATGAAGACCTGCTCGAAGGGCGTCTCGCGCAGGATCTTGCCGTTCAGGAGGCTGTTCATGAAGAAGCCGCCGGCGAGGCAGAGGCGGTCGAGGCCGGTCTGCTCGTGCAGCTTGCGCATCATGTGGAAGGCGATGTCCTCGCTGCGCCGCTGGACCGCGGCCGCGATCTGGTAGTGCCGCGGCTCGAGCGGCTCGTCGCGCAGGCGCGGCGGGCCGAAGGCGCGCAGCAGACGGTCGCTGAACAGGTTGGGCTTCTCCGGCATGTAGCCCTGGAAGAAGGACAGGTCGAACTCGTAGCCGCCGTCCGGCAGCAGCGTCACGACCTCGTCACGCAGGATCGCGTCGAAGGGGTTCTCGCCCTCCTCGTAGGCGCCCAGCGCCATCACCTTCCATTCGTCGGAGTTGGGCTGGAAGCCCAGGTACTCGGTGAAGGTGGAGTAGTAGGCCCCGATCGACTGCGGGTAGTCGATGGCGCGCAGCAGTTCCGTGCGCCCGCCGCGACCGACGCTGAAGGTGGTGGCCTCGTACTCGCCCTGGGAGTCGGCGGTGATGATGGCCGCGTCCTCGAAGGGCGACAGGTGATAGGCGTTGCCGATGTGCGCGCGATGGTGCGAGACGAAGATGATGCGTCGTTCGGCGCCCATCACCGGCAGGCGCTGCTCGATCCAGTCGGCGCCGTGCTCGCCGCTCGGGAACAGGCGCAGCAGGTGGTCGGGCACCGAGTAGAGATGCTCGGCCATGTGGCGGCGCTGATTGGAGAACAGCGGGTTGAACTTGCGGAAGTAGGCGGCCGGGTTCCAGGACGCCGCGAAGGCGTCGACCTCGTCGATGCCGATGCCGGCCTCGGCCAGGCAGTAGCGGATCGCCTGCTCCGGGAAGGCGCGGCTGCGCTTGGCCCGGTTGAAGCGTTCCTCGGCGGCGGCGGCGACCACGCGGCCGTCCTCGATCAACGCCGCCGAAGAGATGAACATGTCGTGATTGAGGCCGAGGATCCGCATGCTGTCAGGCCCTTTCCGCCACGGTCTGACGCGCGATGGCGCGCTTCATGCCGTCGATCACCAGGGCGACGCGGTCGGCGCCCATGCCGGGGTAGAGGGGCAGGGTCACCTGCCGGAGCGAGGCGCTCTCGGTGCGGGGCAGGGTGCCCTCGCGGCCGTCCATGTGTTCGCGGTACCAGTGCAGCAGGTGCACGGCGGGGTAGTGATGGCTGGTCTGGATGCCGTCCTCCCGCAGGCTCGTGCGGAAGGCCTCGACGTCGAGACCCGGGTCGAGCAGCACGCCGCTGACGTGACAGCAGGAGCCGTCGTGCGCCGGTCCCGAGGCGAAGGGCATGCCCAGGCCGTCGATGCCGGCCACGCCCTCGCGATAGAGGGCATCGAGTCGCTTGCGTTCGGCGTTGCGTTCGACCAGCCGACCGAGCTGCACGCGCGCCAGGGCCGCGCGCATCTCGTCGATCCGGTAGTTGAGGCCGGCGGCGACGATCTCGTAGGAGCTGCTGCGACCCTGATGGCGATCGAGCGCGCTGGTCGTCATGCCGTGCGAGCGGAGCAGCCGGACGGTCGCGGCGAGGGCCTCGTCGTCGGTGGTGACCATGCCGCCTTCGCCGCAGGTCATGTTCTTGTTGCTGTAGAAGCTGAAGCAGCCGACGTCGCCGAGAGCGCCGCAGGCGCCTTCCGGCAGCCGGGCACCCGGGGCGTGGGCCGCGTCCTCGATCAGGCGGAGGCCGTGGCGGTCGGCGATCCGGCGCAGGACGGGCATGTCGCAGGGGTAACCGCCGTAGTGGACCACGAGGATGGCCCTGGTGCGGGTCGTGATCGCCGCCTCGACCGCCTCCGGGTCGATGTTCAGGTCGTGGTCGCCACCGATGTCGGCGAAGACCGGCCGGCCGCCGGCGTGGATGACCGCGTTGGCCGTGGCCGAGAAGGTCAACGAGGGCACGATGACCTCGTCGCCGGGCTCGATGCCGATGGCCAGGAGGGCCAGGTGGAGCGCGGCGGTGCCGCTGGCGACCGCGATCGCCTGGCGCGCGCCGCAGAGTCGGGCGAACTCCTCCTCGAGGGCACGGGTGTTGGCCCCCATGGTGAGCCAGCCGGAATCAAGGACCTCCAGGACCGCCTGCTTCTCCTCGGCGCCGAGGGAGCAGTCGAACAAGGGCACCTTCCACAAGGTTCCATCTCCTATTCCCGCAGGGGCTTGCGCCGACCACGCGGCCGCTTCGGGTCGTCGACTCGACCCTTTCCCCTGCATGAAGATCGGCAGAAAACCCGCGGAACTTGGGTATCCATCCAGACTTATTCAGCGGCCGCCGACCGGTCCTCAGGCGAGCAGGCGCCGCAGCAGCTGGTCGAGTGCCTGGTGGTAGGCGGCACCGAAGAGGCGGACGTGGACCAGGAGCGGCTGGACCTGGAGGACGGCGAGGCGGCGGGCCCGGTCGCCGGGCCGGGGCGGATGGAGGGCGTCGTAGACCTCGTGGAACCGGCGCGAGAAGGTGCCGAAGAGCTCGATGAAGGCCAGTTCGACCTCGGCATCGGCGTAGTGGAGGGCGGGATCGACGAAGCCGCGCAGCTCGTCGCCCTCGCTCAGGACGTTGCCGCTCCAGACGTCGCCGTGGACGAGCACCGGCAGCGGCCGATGGTCGAGTTCCCGGTCGAGGCGACCGCGCAGGCGGTCGACGCGACCGGCGATCTCGTCCGGCAGGCGGCCGGCGGCCCGGGCCTCGGCGGCCATCGCGCCGAGACGGCGGTCGCCGTAGAAACGTGGCCAGCTCGGGTCGTAGTCGTTCGCCTGGGGCAGGCCACCGATCAGGGTGTCGTAGTCGTAGCCGAAGGCGGGCCCCTCGATCTCGTGCAGCGCGGCCAGGGCCCGGGCGGCCTCCTCCTCGGCGCGGCCCCGCGCTCCCGGGCGGCCACCCAGGTCACTCACCAGGAGCAGCCCGGCATCGACCGCGATCACCGTCGGGACCGCGAGGGCGCCGCGCCGACCGAGGTCCTCCAGCATCCGGGCCTCGATGAGGAGACCGCCGCCGCGGCCCCGGTCGATCTTGGCGACCAGGCTCGAGCCGTCGTCGAGGGTCCAGCGCTCGACCTCGGCGACCGAGCCGCCGGCGAGTCGCCGGCGGTCGACCACGCGACCCTCCAGGTCATGCATCCCGCGGTGGCCTGCCGCCGGCGCGGACGGCGTGTCGGCCTGGCCGGGTCACCGACCGAGCTCGCGGCGCAGCTCGGCGAGGAGTCCGCGCGAGGCCGCCTCGATCAGGTCCAGCACCAGCTCGAAGCCGCTGTCGCCGACTCCGTAGTAGGGGTCGGGCACCTCGCGTTCGGCGACGTCCTCGGCATGGTCGAGGAAGAGGCCGATGCGCTCGCGCAGGGGCTTCGGACATTCCAGACGCAGCGCGGCGAGGTTCTCGCCATCCATGGCCAGGACCCGATCGAAGAGTTCGAAGTCGCCGACCTCGACCCGACGCGCGCGGTGATGATCGAGGTCGTAGCCGCGGCGGGCGGCGGCCCGGCGCGAGCGCGGGTCGGCGCCGTTGCCGACGTGGTAGGCATGGGTGCCGGCCGACTCGACGAGGATCAGCTCGTCGAGGCCCGCCTCGGTCACCATCTGTTGGAACACGGCTTCGGCGGTGGGCGAACGGCAGATGTTGCCCATGCAGACGAAAAGGACGCGTCGTTCCTGACCCCTGGCTTCGGTGTTCATCGCGGCTCCCGATCGTGGTCCCGTGGATCCTAACCGGGATCACGCGGCGGATCTGCGGGCCGGGTTCCCGGGTCTCAGCGGACCTCGATCGCCGGCAGTTCCAGGAGGGGCCGGGCGTCGCCGTCGAGGCCGGTGCTCTCGGCCAGGACCAGGACCGGCCGATGGCGACCGGCGGTCGCGGGCAGCCGGCCGCTGCTGAACAGCTCGAGCGCGGCCCCGGCGGCGAGACCCTCCGGCGGCAGGAAGGCGACCGGCGGCGCGTCCCTCCGGTCGGGAAGCCGGAGCCGGCCCTCGGCGTCGCGGAAGGCCCAGAAGATCCGTGGCGCTCGCGGCCAGACGTCGCCGGCGAGCTGCCGCGTCCCGAGATTCCGCAGCCGCAGCTCGACCGCGAAGGGGCGGCCGTGGACCAGGTCCTCCGCGGACACGCTCTCGAGGACCTCGACCACGAGCGCTCCCGGGTCGAAGGCGACACCGGGTCCGGCCAGCTCTTCGAGCAGGGCCCGGGCCGCGACCGTGGTCCGTTCCCCCGGTCGGGCCGAGGCCAGGAGTTTCTTCAGCCGGGCGCGCGCGGCCCCGATCTCGCCGCTCGCGACCAGGCAACGGGCCGCGGCCAGATGGTGGCGGTCGCCGGCGATCCCGAGCCCGACGGCGAGGCGAAGGGCCTCGTCGTAGGCGAGGAGGGCAGCCTCGGGATCGTCGTCCAGGAGGCTCCGGTCACCCAGGATCTCCTGTTCCGCCAGGAGGTCGAGGCCGGCGCGGCGGGCCGCGGAGCAGCGCCGTTCGAGCGCCGCGCGGGCCTGGAGCGCCGGTTCGGACCAGCGCGCACGCGCGATCCGGGCCAGGACCAGATCGGCCGCGTCGCCGCGCAGGCCGGCGACCGCGGTCGCCGTGGCCAGGAGCCCGGCGCGCGACTCCAGGCCTTCCAGTCCGAGCCCGAGCCGAACCGCCAGTTCGACGTCGAGGTCGTGCAGGCCGAGTCGAGCCAGGCCGGCCACCGCCACCGCGGCCCGCTCGGGTCGCGACTCGGTGAGCGTCGGCAAGAGCCAGCGGATCGCCGGGCGCTCGCCCAGGTTCGCCAGCGCCGGCGCGGCCTGGAGCCGGAAGGAGGGGTCGCGCGCGGCCAGCGCGGCCAGGAGCGGTTCCCGCAGGCTCGGATCACCGCGTTCGGCCAGCCAGAGCGCGGCCCGGTCGCGCACTTCGGCCTCCTCGATCTGCAGGCCGGCGCGCATCAGCGGCGCGACCTCGGCGCCGGTGAAGGTGGTCAGCAGCTCGAAGGCGAGCCGACGTTCGGCCGGCGACCGACGCTCGTCACCGGCGACCGAACGGAGCGTCCGGCCCAATTCGTCCTCGAGCGCCGCGGTCGCGCCGCCGGCATCGCGCCCCGGATCGTCGCGTCGCAGCGCGAGCAGGGCGCGCAGGGCGTCGAGCCGTGGCGGGCCCTCCGGTCCGGCGAGGGCGGCGAGGGCCGCCGTCGTCGCCGCCCGGACCGCGACCTCGGTGGCCGGCGGACCGCCGGCGCGGTTCGCCAGCTCGGTCTCGAGCCGGTCGCGGACCGCGACCAGGTCGATCCGCTCCCGGGCCCCGACCTCGTCGGTTGGGGTCTCCTCGCAGCGGGTCCGACCGATGGCGACGAGGTCGTCCGCCCCGGTCCGGTCGGTCCGGAGCTTCCGGTCGCCGACCACGAGGCCACGCTCTCCGCTGCCGTGCCCGCCCTCGACCCAGGCGAAACCGGCCTCGGTGCCGGGGATGCCGAGGACGGCGTCGGCGAGGTCGCGACCCTGGCAGGCAGCCGGTCGGGCCCGACCCAGAAGCCCGAGGAGGCTCGGGACGAGGTCCACGAGGCCGACCAGGCGATCGTCGTGGCCCGGGACCAGCCCGGGAGCGCGCAGCAGGAGGGGGACCCGGAGCCGGGCCTCGTGGAGGAGACCGGTCTCGCTGCCGCCGAAGGCCCGGCCGTTGTTGCCGAGGAAGACCACGATCGTCGTGCCGATCAGGTCGCCACGATCGAGGCGGTCGAGCAGCGGCGTGATGCCCCGGTCCATCCAGGCCACCTCGCCCTGATGGAGATCGGGGCTCCGGTCGCCGAAGGCGAAGGCGGCGTGGCGGCGATAGGAGGGCGCGGGATCGCGATAACGCAGCTCGAGGAGGAAGGGCCGGCCGGGCGCGCGGCGGGCGATCAGGTCGAGGGCGGCGGCGGTCACCTCGGCCGCGTCCGCGTCGCCCGGGTGGCGGGCGGGAAGGCGCGTCGCGTCGGCTTCCAGAGTCTCGTAGCCGGACCCGGCGAGGATCTCGGCGAGGTCGGGCGCCCCCTCGGCGCACCAGCGCGGGTAGCGCCCCTGGCGGCGGGACCAGCAGGCCTCGTCGGCGTCGGGGCAGGATGCGTAGGCCCGGTCGAAGACCAGGGATTGTCCCGCCAGACGGTCGAGGGCCGGGGTCGGGCTACGACCATTTCGGCTCGCTCCCATCCAGCCGACCGAGTCGAGCCGGAGGTCGTCGCAGGTGATCAGGACCAGGTTGAAGTGCCGGCGGTTGGACCCGAGCAGGGCGTCGAGGGCCGCGCTCCGGTCGGTCGTGGCGAAGGCGTCGGCGATCATCCGGTCCGGGTCCGGTCGCGGCGCCGCGTCCCGCCTCGCTCGGGAGCGCGGGCCCGGGTCGAGCAGGTCGAGAAGATAGCGGGTCGACGGTAGATTACGATCCCTGACGAGCCGCGCCAGGTCGACGGCCCGGTCGGAGCTCTGGTCGCGCCAGACCAGCGCGCCGCCGACCAGTCCGAGCAGGGCGACGACGGGGAGCACGCGGCTCGCCCGGGCCGGGACCCGGTCTTCGAGCTGGACGCCGATCCGGCTCAGGCCGAGGGTGAGGGCGAGCAGGGCGAGGGGCGTCCCCGGCGTCCAGCGGACGTCGTGGTGGAGGCCGGTCAGCAGCGCGGCGCCGATCAGCAGCGACAGTCCGATCCGGAGCAGATTCCCGTTCCCGCGCTCGCCGCCGCGGAGGAGGCGCAGCCAGAGCCAGGTCGTCAGGAGTGCGCCGAGCAGTACGAGGCCAAGGGGCAGCAGGGTGCGGGTCTCGATCGCGTGGGCGAGGCCGACCAGCCGGTCCCGGCAGCCGTGGAGGCCGAGGAGGACCAGGACGGTAAGAAGGAGCCAGAAGGCGCCGCGACCGCCACCGTCCCGGCGGCCCAGGAGACGCAGGAGCGCCGTGGCCACGAGACCGGCGCCGGCGCCGACGGCGAGGGCGAGGCCGAGCACCAGGCCGGCGATCTCGACGGCGGAAGTCGGCGTGGAGGGAAGCTCCCAGATCCGGCCGAGCGCGAGATCGATCAGGCCGGCGAGCAGGAAGCCGAGGAGCAGGACGACCGCGGCCGTCGCCGGCGAGAACCAGATCAGCGGCTGGGTGGAACCGGGATCCGTGATGGTCGAGCCACCGAGAGCCCTGATCCGCTCCTCGAAGCCGAAAAGTCGCGCGCGGTTCAACTTGGCTCCAGGTGTATTAGACTCTCGACGCCGCCCGAGGTGATCGTCTCCGACACCCCCCTGGCGTGAGCTGCCGTCGATCGTAACGATATGGACACGGAAGGGCGATACCCCCTGGCGGGCACGCGAGTGAGAGCATGCGCATCCTACACGTGATCCACGGCTTCCTGCCCCAGTTCCGCGGCGGCACCGAACTCTATCTCCTCGGTCTGGCGCGCGCGCAGCGCGAGCTCGGCCACGAGGTCGAGATCGTGGCCGGCACCACCCATGACGCGCCGGAGGCCCAGCTCGAACGCTACGAGTTCGACGGCTTTCCGGTCACCAAGATCGTGCTGGCCGGCAGCTACCTCGAGCACTGGACCCGATCCTTCTCGCCCGAGGCGACGCGGCTCTTCGCCGAGTGCCTGCGCCGGTTGCGACCCGACCTCGTCCACGTCCAGCACTGGTATCGGCTGTCGCGCTCGCTGATCGAGACCTGCCACCGGCTCGGCGTCCCGGCGGTCTGCACGCTGCACGATCTCTGGACCACCTGCCCGCGCATCTTCCGCATCCGCGACGAGAGCTTCTGCGAGCGTCCCCTCGGTCCCGAGAGCTGCGCCGGTTGCGTGCCCCGGTTCCCCTTCATGGACGAGGCGGCCGCGGCCGAGGAGGTCGCGCTCTTCCGCGACGACTTCCGCAACGAGATGCGGCTGGCCCGGCGGATCATCGTGCCTTCGGGCGCGCACGGGGACGTGGTCGCCGCCAGCGCCGAGATCCCGCGCGATCGGCTGATCGTCCTGCCGCACGGCAGCATCATCGGCGTCGACGGAACGGAGTCTCCCGCGGCTCCCCGGCGCCGCCAGGACCCGGGCCGCCGCCGTCTCGGTCGCCGGCCGGCGATCCGTCTCGGCATCTGGGGACACCTCTTCCACATGAAGGGTGTCCACCTCGTCCTGGAGGCGCTCCGCCAGCTCGGCCGCCGGAACCGGCGTTTCGAACTCCACGTCTGGGGTGAGGTGATCGAGCCCCGCTACAAGGCTCGGCTCGAGGAACTCGCCGAGGATCTGGACGTGGCCTGGCATGGCGCCTTCCAGCCGGCCGACATCGCCGGCGTCGAACTCGACTGCGCCCTCATCCCTTCGCTCTGCAGCGAGTCCTTCTCCTTCGTGCTGGACGAGGCCTTCGCCCTCGGCCTGCCCGCGATCGTCTCCGACCGCGGCGCCCTGGCCGAACGGATCGGCGCCGCCGGCGCGACCTTCCGCGCCGAGGACCCGACCAGCCTCGCCCGCGTGCTCGAGCGGCTGGCCGACGAGCCGGGTCGACTCGCGATCTGGCGCCGGGCGATCCCGGAACTCAAGCCGATGGCCCGCCACGCCGGTCGCCTGCTGGCTCTCTACCAGGCCGTGCTGGACGAAGAGCAGCCGGACGCGCGGAGCGATCCGGGGCTGCCCTGGCGTCGCCTCGAGCACCAGACCCGCATGACGCGCCGCTACGAGGCGGTGATGTTCGGGCAGATCGGCCACATCAAGCGCGAGGCCGGCCGCGGCGACCACTACGAGGGCGAGATGCGCAAGCTCATGCGCGAGAAGGATGCCTGGGTCGAGGAGCGCGGGCGGTTGGAGACGCGGCTGCGCGAGGTCGAGGAGCGCGACGGTCACGAACGGGCGATCATCGCCAGCCTCGCCATCGAGATCGAGAACTTCCGCCGGGCGCTCGACGCCTACCTGAGCGGCCGGCCGATGCCGGCCCTCGCACCGGCTCCGGCGCCCGATCTTCCGGAACACGTGCCCGGCCTCGGGCCGGTCTCGGTCCTGGTGGCCGAGGACGCCGGTGTCCTCGGCGAGTTCGCCCGCGTCCTGCCGGAACGTCGGGCCGAGCGCGAGCGGCTGGCCGCCGCGGAGGTCGAATACGAGGCCAAGGTGGCGCGGCTGGAGCGGGAGCTGGGCAGGATCCGCGCCGGCTACGCCGAGCTCGAGACCGCGTTCGGCCGCGAGCACGACAGCCACCGGGCGGCGGTCGAGGTCCTGAGCGGACTCGAGACCGAGCTGGAGAAGGAGCGCGAACTGCGCGGCCGGCTGGAGGCCACCCTGGCGTCGGCCCGTGCCGAGCACCGCTCGGCGGTGGCCGACCTCGCCGAGGTCGAGACCGAGATCGATCACCTGCGCGGTCATGCCGAACGGGCGAGCGACCTGGAGCGCGAACTCGAGCAGGTGCGCGAGGCCTGCGAGAACTGCGAGGAGTCGCAGGCCGCCGAGGGCCGCCGGATCGAGGCGCTCGAGGCCGAGATCGCCGCCTTGCGGCCGCGCTCGCGACGCGGGGAGGAACTCGCGGCGAAGCTCGAGGAACTGCGCCGGCAGCAGGCCGAGGCCAGCGCGGCGCTCGAGCGCAGTCGCCGGCGCCAGACCGAGATGGAGGTCGAGCTCGCCGAACTCCGGCCCCGGTCGGCGCGGACCGACGAGGTCACCGCGCGCGCCGAGGAGCTCGCCGACCGCCTGGCGCGTCGCGATCGCCTGATCGAACTCCTGGCGGCCCTGATCGAGGATCTTCGCCGCGGCATCGTCGCCGTCTGGGATCCGGCGGTGACCTCCCGGCCCCGCGCGCTGCCGGCGGAGGTTCCGGAGGAGCACGCGCCCGGGCTCGGCGACATCGCCACCATCGCCGAGGTGAATGCCCGGATGATCCGCGACCTGCACGACGAGGTCCTGCGTCTGCGAGGGGCGTCGTCGCCGCCCGCGGCCGAGGAGGACTGAGTTCAGACCTCGATCCCGCGCTGGTGAACGATGCGCCAGCGGCCGTCCTCGCGGCTCAGGGCGACCAGGTCGAAACGATGAGGCAGTTCGCGGAGGCCCTCGCGGCCGAGGTAGGCGCGGGCGGCGCGACCGAGGCGCCGGCGCTTGGCGCGATCACAGGCCATGAGCGCCTCGGCGAGCGAGTCGCGACGGGCCTTCACCTCGACGAACACGATGGTCTCTTCGTCGATCGCGACCAGGTCGATCTCGTCGCGGCCGACCCGGACGTTGCGTTCGACGATCAGGAAGCCGGCGCGGCGCAGATGGCGGCGGGCGAGGGCCTCCGCCCGACGGCCGGCGAGGAAGGCGCGGAATCTGGTGGCGAGCATGCGGGCGCGGGGCCCGCGGCGAACGGGGTTGGGATCAGCTCTCGCTCTTCTCGTCGAGAACGCGAACGACCTGATCCTTCAAAATCTCGAACTTCGAGCCCTGGCACTCCGCCACCAGGGTCGTGCCCTTGTCGGTGACGAGCTTGCCCACGAGGCCGTTCTGGAACAGCAGGCGGTCGCCCTTCTTCAGGTTGGCCATCATCTCCGCCTTGCGCTTCTTGTCCTTGCGGGCCGGGAGGATGACGATGAAGACCCAGATCAGGGCCATCGCGCCGAGGATCGGCAGGAACGAGGGACCACTCTGCTCTCCCTCGAGGAACATCATCGTGGCGCTGGTGGCGAACATCGGCGAACTCGCGTCGTTGGGTGAATCGGACCGGCTTCGAGGCCGGGGCGGGATCATAGCCCCGGGGCCCGGAGCGCAAAAGGCCGCCCGCGAGGCCGGCCGGGGCCGGGCCCCGGCGATTGTCGGCGACCGGGGACGATGCGAGAATCGGCGACCATGCCCGAAGTCACCAGCGGAAAGGCCGAACGCGTCGTCGTCGCCATGAGCGGCGGCGTCGATTCCAGCGTCGCCGCGGCCCTGCTGCGCGAGCAGGGCCACGAGGTCGTCGGCCTGTTCATGCGCAACGGCATCGCTCCCGGCGCCGCCGCCAGTCGGGGCAAGCAGGGCTGCTGCTCGCTCGAGGACTCGATGGATGCCCGTCAGGTCGCGGCGCGGCTGGACATCCCCTTCTACGCCCTCGATTTCAGCGTCGACTTCGGCCGGATCATGGACTACTTCGCCGCCGAGTACGACGCCGGCCGCACCCCCAACCCCTGCATCCAGTGCAATCGCTGGCTGAAGTTCGGCAAGCTGCTCGAACAGGCCGACGCGATCGGCGCCCGACGCGTCGCCACCGGCCACTATGCCCGCCTGCTCCGCCGCGACGACCGGCTCGCGGTGGCGCGCGGTCTCGATCGCGACAAGGACCAGTCCTATCTGCTCTTTCCGCTCGAGCAGTGGCAGCTCGAGCGCAGTCTCCTGCCCCTGGGCGAACTCGAGAAGAGCGAGGTGCGCGAGCGCGCCCGCGATCTCGGCCTCGCCGTCCACGACAAGCCGGACAGCCAGGAGATCTGCTTCGTTCCCGACGACGACTACCGCGGCTTCTTGCGCCGGCGCGCACCCGAGACGCTCCGACCCGGTCCGGTCGTCGATCTCGAAGGACGCGAGCTGGGGCGGCACGAGGGTCATCAGCTCTACACCATCGGCCAGCGCCGCGGACTCGGCGGCGGCAACAAGTCGCCGCGTTACGTGGTGGCGATCCGTCCCGAGGACAACGTCGTCGTGGTCGGTGGTCCGGACGACCTCCTGGCCGGTGGCCTGGTCATCGGCCAGCCCACCTTCCAGGGCATCGGGCCGCTCGCCCCCGGTGAGACGATCGCGGGCGACGTGAAGATCCGCTCGCGCCACGAGGCGACGCCGGCGGAACTGATCGGCGCCGCGGACGGTTCGGTGACCATCCGCTTCGCGAGCCCGGAGCGGGCCGTGACTCCCGGGCAGGCCGCGGTCTTCTACCTGGACGACCTGGTCCTCGTCGGCGGCTTCATCGACCGGGTCCTCGACGCGGGCCCGCGCCGATGAACGAGCTCTGGCTCCTGTCGTCGATCGCCGCCCTCGCCGTTCTCGCGCTGATCTGGCGCCTTCGTGGCCGCCGCCGCGCCGGCCGCGTCCTGCTCGCCGGGAGCCTGGCGATCGGTCTCCTCGCCCTCGCCTGGCCGCGCTTCCTGGTGGGCGACGATCCGGTCGAGCCGGTCCTGGTGCTGATGATCGACGCCTCCCTCAGCATGGGACCGCGGCTGGACGACTTCGTCGATCTGGCCGCGATCGAAGCCCGCCCCGACCGCGAGGTCCTGGTGCTCCTGGCCGGCGGTCGTCCCTTCTCCCTCTACCATGGTCCGGCCGGCGACCTCGGCCGCGGCCTGGCCTCGCCCGCGATCCTCGCCGATCCACCGTTTCGCAGCCGCGCCGCGGTCGGGCCGGCGCTCGAGCGAGCGCACGAGCTGCTCGGTGATCGGGCCTTTAAAGTCGTCCTGGTCAGCGACGGCGGCGTCGACCTGCCGACCGGACCGCAGCCCGGACTCGTCGGCCTGCGTCTCGTTCCCGGCCCGCGGCGCCGCGCCGAGGATCTCGCCCTGCGCTTCCGGAGTCCGCCGCCGCTGGTCACCGGCGACCGCCCGGTCGATCTCGAACTGGTGGTCGAGGGTCGGCTCGAGGCCGCGCGTTCGATCGTGATCGAGGCCGGCGTACGGCGCCTGGAGCTGAACCTGCCCGCGGGTCCGGTCCGGGAGGACCTGCTCCTGCGCTTCCGGCCACCCTGGCCGGCCACCGGTCGCTTCGAGGCCGTCCTGGTCGCCGATCGGGCCGACGCGCAGCCGGCCAACGACCGGGCTCGGCTGCCCTTCCTGGTCGGCGCCGACGAGGCGGTTCCCGTCCTGCTCGTGCAGGGCCCGGCCGGTGATCGCCGGCTCGCCGACCTCCTGGCGACCGCCCCGGGGCTGCGGCTCCTGGGCACCGAGGCGCCGCTCGGCGCCGCCTCGGTGATCCTGATCGACTCGCTATCGCGACCCTCCTTGCCCTGGGCGCCGGAGCTGCTCGAGGCCCGGGTGCGTTCGGGCACGGGCCTGATGCTGGTCGGCTGCGTGGATGCCTTCGGCGCCGGCGGCTGGGAGGGCTCCGTGCTCGACCGGCTCTCGCCCCTGAAGGCCCGCCCGGGACGCAAGCCGCGGTGCCTGCGGTTCGCCCTCGACCATTCCGGCAGCATGGCCGGCGGGGGGCGGCTGGCCGCCGCCGCCGACAGCGTCCGGGCGTTGTTCCAGACCCTCGGTCCCGAGGACCGCCTGGAGCTGATCCTCTTCGCCGATCGCCGGCGGACCCTGGTCTACGACGTGGCCGACCCGGGCGCGACCGAGCGGCTGGCCGGCGATCTGAAGGCGCTCGGCGCCTCGGGAGGAACCGAGCTTCGCGCCCTGCTGGAGGAGATGGCGGCCGCGCCCGTCGACCCGGATCGCGAGACCTTGAACGTGCTGGCCACCGACGGTCAGGACCCCCGCGGACTCGATCTCGCTCTGGTGCGCGGGCTGGCGCCGCGCTTCGCGGCGGTCGGTGGTCTGCAGCTGTTCTGGTTCGATCGCGACGAGACCCTTCGACCCCTGCTCGAGATCCTGGCGGGCGGCGCCGATCGGGTCCACGCGGTCGACGACTTCGGCCGCCTGCTCGACCCCTACTTCCGCGCCCTGGGTCAGGAACTCGAGGTCGGGCCCCTCGTCCTCGCACGCGCCGAGGGCCGGGCGGAGATCGGTCGCTTGCTGCGCAGCCGCCGCGATCCGGCGGCCGAGATCCTGGCCGCCCGCGGGCTGGACGAGAACGGCCTCGCGGTCATCGGCCGGGGCCTCGGGCGGGTCGCGGCCGCGCCGGTCGAGCCGCTGCCGGCGGCCGAGGCCGGTCTGTTCGGGCCGGGTGGTCCGAACGCGCTGGCCGGCTTCATCGCCGGCCTGGCCGATCGCCCGGCCGGGGCCGAACTGGGCCGCCTGGTGGAAGAGGGCGGCGAACGCCTCGAGCTCAGGGGGCGGGATCTCGGGCTCGGTCCCTTGCGGCTGCGCGGCGCGGAAGGAGAGATCGACCTCGAGCCGGTCGGCGTGGATCGCGCCCGGAGCGGGCTCCGGACCCGGCCGCTGGCGCCCGGCCGCTACCATCTGATCGACGGCGCCGGCCGTGACCGGGGCGCCCTCCTCCTGGCCGAGGCCTCCTGGCGTGATCTCGGCCCCGAGCCCGAAGCCGGTCGGCACGACCTCGAGACCCGCCTGGCGGCCCTGGTGGCGCCCGGCACGACCGCCAGATCCCGGCCTCGCCTCCTGGCAGCCCTCCTGGTCGTGCTCCTGGCGATCGATCTCCTGCTCCGGAGTCGTGATCGCTGAGCGACCAGGCGGGAGAAATCCCGCCGCTCCTCAAGAACATGCAGTCGCCGGCCGATGAGGATGCCGGGTCAGCACCGCCAAAGTCGTTTGCTGACAGGTATTTGTTCTCGAAGGGATGGAACGATGACCCGGATTCGCTCCCAGCTCGCCCTGATCGTCCTCGTGTTCCTGGCCGCCACGGCCTGCACCACCTCCTACACCCGCGACGGGGTCGAGTTGCCGAAGGACTACGGCGAGGCCCTCGAGGCCCAGGACCAGTCCACCGCTCCGGACTACGACGAGGTCCGGATCACCGCGGCCGTGGAGTCGGTTCCCTATGAGCGGGGCCCGGAGTTGCTTCGCGTCCTGCAGTGGCTCATCTCGATGCGCGAGCTGGCCGTGCCGGTGGTGCTCGATCACCTCGACAAGTCCGACCTGCGCAGCCGGGCCCAGCTCCTCTACGTCCTCGGTTTCACCCGGACGCCGGAGAGCAGCGCGGCGCTGGTGGCCCACCTCGGGCATGCCGACGAGGTCGTCCGCTTCGAGGCCGCCGCCGGTCTGCTCAATCATGGCGACACCACGGCCGTGCCGGTGCTGATCGAGTTCCTCGACAGCCAGGATCGACGTTTCCGTTACAAGTCGATCGAGGCCCTGCGCAAGGTCCTCGGCCAGGACTTCGGCTACGAGTTCGCCGCGCCGGCGGAGATCCGCAACGTCTCGATCTCCCGCTGGCGGGACTGGTGGGCCAGCGAGAAGACCCGGCTGATGTACCGGCCCGGGGCCCAGGAGTAGCGCCGGATCGAGCCGGGTGCCGAGGGATTGCCCCCCGGCATCCGGACGCTAAGCTCTCGGCGGCCGGTCGCGGGGACCGGCCTGCGCCCGAACCTCCACGCAACGGCGGCGTCATGGGCATCTGGACCTGGATCGGCATCGTCTGGCTGGCCTCCCTCCTGGTGGTCGTCACCTCCTTCATCCAGTCGCGCAAGCAGGAGAAGGGTCGGGTCTGAGTCCCGGATCGGGGTTCGACCGCCGATCGCCCCGAATCGCCGGCAAAAGCCCCGTTCCTTACCTCCCCGGTTGGCAGTCCCTATAGTCGAGCGTGCCGGCCGAGGGGTCTGGTGCGCCTCGAGCCGGGGATTTCCGCGAGGGACTCGTGTCCCTCGCGCGTCCTCGGTACCACGGGCAAGATGGGGCGCCAGCCGCGGCGAGCACGAGAAGGACGACGGGATGAAGATCTACTTCTGCGACGAGTGCCACGAGAGCATCCCGCTCAAGGACATCGCGGACAACCGGATCACCATCGAGGGCGGCAAGATCTATCACGAGCGCTGCCGGCCCTCGAAGAAGCCGCGCCCGGCGGGGCGCAACAACATGGCGACCCTGGTCCTGGCGGTGGTCCTCGGCCTCCTCGGCGGCAGCGTGATCATGGCCCTCTGGGGCGACGCGATCCTCGGGATCGGCGGGGGCGAGGACGGCGCCCGCAAGCTGCAGCGCCTCGAGACCGCGCTGATGGAACTGAAGGCCGAGCAGCGCAACCTCGCCGACCAGGTCGCTCTCGACCTGAAGGAGAGCGCCGACGAGAGCGGCCGCGAGGGCAAGCTGGCCCAGGTGCACGGCCTCCTGCGCAAGAACGGCGAGGCGATCCAGAATCTCGCCCGCCAGTTCGGCGGTCTGTCGGACGGCCTGCGCACCGACCTGGACACCCGGATGAAGGAGCTGAGCAGCTTCCGCAAGGAGGGCGAGGATCGGCTCAACGAGGGTCTGAGGCGGATCGACGAGCAGTTCGCGCCGGGCCTCAAGGCGGTCGAGCGCCGGCTCGACGCCCTGGACGAGAGCCTCGCGGCCCTGCAGAGCCGCATCGCCGAGCTGGAGGAGCGGGGCCCGGTCGTGGTCGCGCCGCCGGTCGACGAGGTCGGTCCGGTCGCGCCGGTCTCGGGTGATCCGGTGCTCGATCCCGAACAGCAGGCCCGGCTCGAGAAGCTGCTCAAGCAGCTCGAGAGCAGCGAGGGGCCGAAGCGATTCGCCGCCGCGGTCGACCTGGCCGAGTTCAAGGGGCGGCGCGTGGAACAGGCCATGGTGGGCCTCCTCGGCGACTCGGCCGACTACGTGCGATCCACCGCGCTCACCAACCTGATGGACATGGAGGCCCGCTGGGCCATCCCGCACATCATCCCGGTGCTGAAGAGCGACGACTACGTCCTGCGCGAGACCGCGATCGCGGCCCTGGAGAAGCTGATGGGCCGGACGATCGGCCTCGAGGCGGATGCCGGAAGCGCCAAGGTCCTGGCCAAGATCCGCGAACTCGAGAAGTGGTGGGAGAGCAACAAGGACCGGCTGCTCGGTCCCTCCTGAGCCGCCGGCGCGGCGGCGTCCCCGCCTCGAGGGTATTGACCCCCTGAGCCCTTTCCGCCCGTGGCTCCGGCCGCTACATTGCTCGCCATGCCGAGCAAGAAGACCGAAACCAAGGTGGCCCGGGCCCGGAAGAAGTCCCCCAGCGCGACGGCCAAGCCGACGCCCTCGCCGGTGGCCGCGAAACCGCCGCGGGCGCGGACCCGCATCCTGGCCACCCTGGGCCCCGCTTCCGACAGCGAGGAGATGATCGAGAAGCTGATCCGCGCCGGCGCCAACGCCTTCCGGCTCAACTTCTCCCACGGCACCCACGACGAGCATCGCGAGCGCGTCGCCCGCGTGCGCCGGGTCGCCAGCCGCCTGGGCATGCCGGTCTCGCTGCTCCAGGACCTCCAGGGCCCGAAGATCCGCACCGGGCCGCTGAAGGATCGCAAGCCGATCCTGCTCGAGGTGGGTCGGCGCGTGCGCATGACCCACCGGGTCAGCCACACCCAGCCCGGCATCGTCGCCACCAACTACCGGCACCTGGTCGACGACGTGAAGGTCGGTGACCGGCTCCTGCTGGACGACGGCGCCCTCGAGCTCCGCTGCGTCGAGAAGGGTGCCGACGAGCTGATCTGCGAGGTGGTCTGCGGTGGCATCCTGCGCGGCAAGAAGGGCATCAACCTGCCCGGCGTCAACGTGTCGACGCCCTCGCTGACGCGCAAGGATCGCGCCGACCTCAAGCTCGGCATCGAGCTGGGCGTCGACTGGATCGCCCTCTCCTTCGTGCGCCGCGCCGAGGACGTCCGCAAGCTGCGGGCGCTGATCAAGAAGCAGGGCGCGCGGATCGCGATCGTCGCCAAGATCGAGAAGCCCGAGGCCGTGAAGGACCTGTCGGCCATCCTCGACGCCGCCGAGGGCATCATGGTGGCGCGCGGCGACCTCGGCGTGGAGACGCCGGCCGAAGAGCTGCCGGTCCTGCAGAAGTCGATCATCGCCGCCGCCCGCCGCCGTGGCCGCGTGGTGATCACCGCGACCCAGATGCTCGAGTCGATGGTCGAGAACCCGCGGCCGACCCGCGCCGAGGCTAGCGACGTCGCCAACGCGATCCTCGACGGCACCGACGTGGTCATGCTCTCGGCCGAGACCGCGGTCGGCAAGAACCCGGTCACCGTGGTGGAGATGATGCGCGCCATCATCATCCACACCGAGAGCAGCGATCTCTACGAGCGGATCATGGGGGCGATGCCCCTGGACCCGGGTCGCGACGTCGCCGACGCGACCGTCCATGCCGCCGCCGCGGCCGCCCGCGAGCTGAAGGCCAACTGCCTGTTCGCCTTCTCCAGTTCCGGCCGCACCTGCTTCAAGCTCTCCTTCGCCCGGCCGCACACGCCGATCGTCGGCGCCACCTTCACCGAGGAGGCCTTCAACCGGATGGCGCTGTGCTGGGGCATCGAGGTCGTCCTGCTCAAGAAGGCCGACAGCGTCGACGAACTCTACTTCCTCGGCGAGCGCGAGCTCCTGGACGGTGGCCGGGCCCGGCTCGGCGACCTGAGCATCGTGATCACCGGCTCGAACGTCTCCACCGGCGGCGGCACCAACACGTTGAAGATCCATCGGGTCGGCGACATCGACATGACCGACGATCCCGACGCCACGGCGCGCTTCAGCCGCCTCTACAAGAGGCACGGCGCCCCGGCGACCAGGGCCCGGCGCCGCTGAGCCCGGCGCCGCTAAGCCCGTTCCGAGGGCGGGGGGCGCCGGTTTGCTTCCGGGCGCCCCCCTCAATAGACTCGCCTGCCTCGATCGCGGTCCCGCCGCCTTCCCGGGGTCAACGTACTTAACCAACGATCACACAGTCACTTGGGGGCCATGCTCCATGAAGATCCACGAGTACCAGGCCAAGCAGATCCTGAAGGAGTATGGCGTCGCCGTCCCTGAGGGCATCGTCTGCTCGACCTCCGCGGAGGCCAAGGCGGCCTTCGAGAAGCTCGGTTCGCCCGTGAGCGTCGTCAAGGCGCAGATCCACGCCGGCGGTCGCGGCAAGGGCGGCGGCGTCAAGCTGGTGAAGAGCGGCGCCGAGGCGGCCGAGGCGGCCACCGCGATCATGTCGAAGAACCTGATCACCCATCAGACCGGCCCGGAAGGCCAGCCGGTGAAGACGCTGCTGGTGGAGAAGGGCAGCAACATCGCCGACGAGCTCTACATCGGCATCGCGATGGACCGCGCGGTCTCGCGGCCGGTGATGATGGCCTCCTCCGAGGGCGGCATGGACATCGAGGAGGTCGCGGCCAAGACTCCCGAGAAGATCCTCAAGGAGGCGATCGATCCCGAGGTCGGGCTCCGCTCCTACCAGGCCCTGCGCCTGGCCAAGGGCATCGGCATCCCGGCGCCCCTGCACCGCAAGGCGATCAAGTTCCTCCAGGCGCTGGCCAAGGCCTTCCTGGCCAAGGACTGCTCGCTGGCGGAGATCAACCCGCTGGTGGTGACCAAGGAGGGCGACCTCTTCGCGCTCGACGCGAAGATGAACTTCGACTCCAACGCGCTCTTCCGGCATCCCGAGATCGTCGAGATGCGCGATCTCGGCGAGGAGGATCCCGCCGAGGTCGAGGCCTCCGACGCCGGCCTCAGCTACATCAACCTCGACGGCAACATCGGCTGCCTGGTGAACGGCGCCGGCCTGGCGATGGCGACGATGGACATCATCAAGCACGCGGGCGGCGAGCCGGCCAACTTCCTCGACGTCGGCGGCGGCGCCACCTCGGACCAGGTCGCACATGCCTTCCGCATCATCCTGCGCGACGACAAGGTGAAGGGCATCCTGGTGAACATCTTCGGTGGCATCCTCCGCTGCACGACCCTCGCCGAGGGCATCTGCAAGGCGGTGAAGGAGGTTCACCTGAACGTGCCGCTGGTGGTGCGTCTCGAGGGCACCCAGGTCGACGAGGGCCGCAAGATCCTCGAGCAGTCCGGTCTGCCCATCACCACGGCGACCGACATGGGCGACGCCGCGGCCAAGATCGTGGCGGCGGTTTCCTGAGCGAGGACGAGGTAGAACAATGAGCATTCTCATCGACAAGAACACGAAGGTCCTCGTCCAGGGCATCACCGGTGGAACCGGCAAGTTCCACACCGAGCAGATGCTCGCCTACGGCACGAAGATCGTGGGCGGCGTCACCCCGGGCAAGGGCGGTCAGGACTGCTGCGGCGTTCCGGTCTTCGACACCGTCGCCGAGGCCGTCGAGGCCACCGGCGCCGACGCCAGCGTCATCTACGTGCCGCCGCCGTTCGCCGGCGAGGCCATCATCGAGGCCAACGATGCCGGCATCCGGATCTGCATCGCCATCACCGAGGGCATCCCGGTGCTCGACATGGCCCAGGTCAAGAAGGCCCTGAAGGGCTCCAGGATGCGCCTGGTCGGTCCGAACTGCCCGGGCGTCATCACCCCGGGCGAGTGCAAGATCGGCATCATGCCCGGCTACATCCATACCCCCGGCACCATCGGCGTGCTGTCCCGCTCCGGCACCCTCACCTACGAGGCGGTCTGGCAGCTCAGCGAGCTGGGCTACGGCCAGTCGACCTGCGTCGGCATCGGCGGCGACCCGATCAACGGCACCAACTTCATCGACGTGCTGGAGATGTTCAACGCCGACCCGGGCACCGAGGGCGTGATCATGATCGGCGAGATCGGCGGCAGCGCCGAGGAAGAGGCCGCCGAGTGGATCAAGGCCAACATGAAGAAGCCGGTCGCCGGGTTCATCGCCGGTCAGACCGCGCCTCCCGGCAAGCGCATGGGCCACGCCGGCGCGATCATCTCCGGCGGCTCGGGCAAGGCCTGCGACAAGATCGCGGCCCTCGAGAAGGCCGGCGTTCCGGTCGCCAAGTCGCCCGCCGACCTGGGCAAGACCATGAAGCTCGCCCTCGGTCACTGATCGACGGCGGACCCGGACCATCATCACGAGGCCGTCGCTCCTCCGGGGCGACGGCCTCGTTCCATGACCGGGCCAGATCGGGAGGCGGTCGTCTCGTCGAGCTGGCGCTCGGGGTCGACCGCTTTCGGCCGTCGTGCCCGCGCGCTCGGGTGAAGGCGGGAAGTTCTCTCGGGGTCGGTCCGCGACTTGCTCGGTGACCGGCAGCGGGCGGTCGCCTTCGAGTCGCCGGGGACGCGGCGATCGCCTCGACCCTGAAGGACTTGAACATGACACCTCCCATCGTGGACGCACTTCCGCCCAAGGAGATCGCGCGCAAGGTGGAGACCGTCGGCGTGCAGAAGGCACGGACCGACGCGCTCACGCTCCTCGTGCTCGGCATCCTCGCCGGCGCCTTCATCTCGCTCGGTGGCCTCTTCTACACCGTCGCCATCACCGACTCCGGTCTCGGCTTCGGGACCACGCGCGTGGTCGGTGGCCTGAGCTTCTGTCTGGGCCTGATCCTGGTGGTCGTCGCCGGTGCCGAACTCTTCACCGGCAACAACCTGATCGCGATGGCCTGGGCTTCCGGTCTGGTCAGCCTGCGCGAGGTGGCGCGCAACTGGACCATCGTCTACCTCGGCAACGTCGCCGGCTGCCTCGGCACCGTGGCGCTGGTCGCCATGGCCGACCTCGGCCCGCTCGGCGGCGGCGGGCTCGGCGAGACCGCGATCAAGATCGCCCGCGGCAAGGCGGAACTCTCGCTCCCCGAGGCCCTGGTCCGCGGCATCCTCTGCAATGCCCTGGTCTGCCTCGCGGTCTGGCTGTCGATGGGCGGCCGCAGCGTGACCGACAAGATCCTGGCCATCGTCTTCCCGATCACCGCCTTCGTCGCGGTCGGCCTCGAGCACTCGATCGCCAACTGGTTCTTCCTGCCGCTGGGCATCGCCCTCGCCGACGACGGCGTGATCTCGATCGCCGGCGCGGCGCGCAACATCGTGGCGGTCACCTGCGGGAACATCCTCGGGGGCACGCTCCTGGTCGCGGGAATCTACTGGCTCGCCTACCTGCGGCGCGGCGATACCGACGATTGAACGTCGGTTCGGCCGCGGTCAGGCGCGATCCGCCAGGCGGGCGCGGACGGCGGGGCTCTCGAGTTCGCGGAGCGACTTGCGGCCGATCCAGGCGGCATTCTCGTTCGCGGACTCGACGAGCCGCGCCGCCAGGCGGCGGGCGGCGGCGTTGAGGATGCGGTTGCGCTTGCCGACGGCGCGCAGCGCCATGTCGACCGCCTTCTTGACCAGATCCCGCTCGTCGGTCGCGGCCCGCTCGATGATCGGCAGGCAGTCGATGAAGCGGAGGTCGTCCGCCTCCTTGTCGTGCACCGAGAGGGCCCAGATGAGGGCGAAAGCCGCGCGCTTCACGAACTCCTGCCGCGAGCGGGCGAAGGTCTCGATCGGCTTCCAGGCCAGGGGGCTGCGATCGAAGAGATGGAAGCAGCAGTGGTCGCAGATGGCCCAGCTGTCGAAGTCGCCGACCCAGGCCTTCATCTCCTTCAGGTTGAGCTTCTCGGCCTCGCCGACGAAGGCGGCCAGCATGCGGGCCTCGTAGAGGCCGGTTCGCCACAGCGCCTGCGCGAGGGCGTGATCGCGGCCGAGCTTCCGGGCGTAGTCCTTGAGTTCGCCGACGGCGACGCCGACCGCGTTGGTCGCGGGGATGCCGTAGCGCGCCATCGCCTCCAGGTTCTTGCGCCGCCCCTTCTTCTTCAGCCAGTGGACGACCTCGTCGACCCCGATCGGCTTCGAATCGGCCGTGGTCCTCCGTGCCGGCTTCGTGGCGGCCACGGACGACTTGCGGGTCGTCGGTCCGGCTTTTCTTCTCTCGGGCATGCCGTCACTCCATGGCCGGCTTCTCGGCGGCGGGATCCTATCACGCCCGGTTCGCGAACTCGATCGAGTCAGGCCGAGCGCCGATCCGACTGCTGCCGGGCTGCGTCGTTTCGCAACATCGGCGCACGCTCCCGCCGTCATCCGCCGTTGCTATCCTTCGGGCATGAGCGGTAGCCAAGACGAAGTCTTCCGGGTTCGGGGCGGGAATCCCATCGGCGGTCTCTACCGGCCTTCGGGCAACAAGAACGAGGCCTTGCCGGCGGTGGCGGCGGCGGTGCTGGCGCGCGGGCCGGTGACGCTGGAGAACATGCCCGACATCCTCGACGTGAGGACGATGATCGAGATCGCCTCGCGGCTGGGCGCCTCCCTGTCCTGGAATGGCGACAAGCACCTGACCTTGACCGCGACCGAGCTCTGCGGCGACGAGCTGCACGAGGACATGGCCCGCAGCATCCGCGGTTCCTTCCTGTTCTCGGCGCCCCTGCTCGCCCGGCGCGGCAAGGTGCGCCTGCCCAAGCCCGGCGGCGACAAGATCGGCCGGCGACGGGTCGACACGCACCTGCTCGCCCTGCAGGCGCTCGGCGCGCGAATCCAGCTCGACGACGAGGGCTACGAGCTCCGGCTCGACGGCCGCTTCCAGGGGGCCGACGTCTTCCTCGACGAGGCCAGCGTCATGGCCACGGAGAACGCGGTCATGGCGGCGGCGACGGCGCAGGGCACGACCCGTATCGCCAACGCCGCCAGCGAGCCGCACGTCCAGGGACTCTGCCGTCTGCTGGTGGCGATGGGGGCGAAGATCCGCGGCATCGGCACCAACCTCCTCGAGATCGAGGGCGTCGAGGCGCTCGGCGCCGCCCGGCACCGGATCGGCCCCGACCACATCGAGATCGGGTCCTTCATCGGTCTGGCCGCGGTGACCGGCGGCGAGCTGCAGGTCGCCGAGGTCCGTCCCGACGACATGCGCATGATCCGCATGGTCTTCCGCCGGCTGGGCATCCACACCGAGCCGCAGGGCGAGGGTCTCCTCGTGCCGGGTGGCCAGGAGCTGGAGATCCAGACCGACGTCCACGACGCGATCCCCAAGGTGGATGACGCGCCCTGGCCGGGCTTCCCGGCCGACCTGGTGTCGATCGCCCTGGTGATCGCGACCCAGGCGCGGGGCACGGTCCTGGTCCACGAGAAGCTGTTCGAGAGCCGGATGTTCTTCGTCGACCATCTGGTGGGCATGGGGGCCAAGATCGTCCTCTGCGACCCGCATCGCGCGGTCGTCGTGGGCCCGGCCCGCCTCCACGGCGCGACCATCACCAGCCCGGACATCCGGGCCGGCATGGCCATGCTGATCGCCGCCCTGGCGGCCGAGGGGCCGAGCGTGATCCAGAACATCCGCCAGATCGACCGGGGCTACGCCCACATCGACCAGCGCCTGCGGGCCCTTGGGGCCGAGATCGAGCGGGCTTAGGTCGGGCCGGCGCCCGGCCCGGACTGTGTTCGGCCGAAGGGGATTGCTACCCTGGCGGGACAACGAATCCTCAGGAGGGTCTTCGGTGACCTCTCTCGATCCCATCTTCCGGCCGCTCTTCGCGATCGGCATGCCCGGCACGGGCGAGATGATCCTCATCGCCGGGATCATCCTGCTGCTCTTCGGCGCCAACAAGCTGCCTCGTCTGGCCCGGAGCATCGGTGAGTCCATCACCGAGTTCAAGAAGGGCGTGAAGGGCAACGACGAGGACGACAAGCAGCTGCCCGGCGGCGACGATCCCAAGAAGCTGCCCAGGGACTGATCATGGCCGAGAATCCCGGTTCCGGTCCTCGCTACCGGGTCCAGCTGCGGCTCGACGGCGAGGTCCTGCCCCTCAAGTCCTTCATCCACGATCTCATCGGTGGCTCCGTCATGGGCATGCTCGAAGGGCTCAAGGCGACGGACGAGGTGACCACGGTGGAATTGCGCATCGAGAAGCGCCGGGGCGACGATGGCGAACCGGCCGAATCCTGAGCGACCGGACTGGACCCTCGGCCTGCTCATGGGGGGCGCGAGCCGGCGCATGGGCCGCGACAAGGCCCAGCTGCCCTTCCAGGGGGCGACCCTGGCCGAGGCCGTCTGCGCCGCCTGCCGGCCCGAATCCGGTCAGGTCCTCCTCGCGGTCGGCCGACCGGATCGGCCGGTCCCGGCCGGTCTCGCCGCCTACCCCAGGATCTACGATCGCCGCCACGGCCGCGGCCCGCTCGCCGCGATCGAGGTGCTGCTCGAATCCTGCCTGAGCCCCTGGCTCGTGGTGGTGCCCTGCGACATGGTCGGCCTGCGCCGTGGCGACCTGGAGCGTCTCCTGGACGCGGCCCTGGCCGGCTCGGCCGGCCTGGCCTGTTTCGACGGGGACCCCCGACCCCAGACCTTTCCCCTGGTCCTGGAGGTGGCGGCGCTGCGGGGTCGCTGCGCGCCGCTCTTCGAGGAGGGCAAGGGCCGCGTCCTCGACCTGGCGACCCTGGGATGCGGCCTCCTGCGGGTGCCCCCGGCCCTTCTCGGCGACCCGGTCGAGGCGGCGGCGCGCCTGGTCAACCTGAACGACGACGAAGCCTACCGGCGCCTGGTCGTGGGCGCCGACGAGCGACCCGAGGAGGCTTCGTGAGGGGCTCGAAAGCGCCGCGTTGACTCGACCGGGGGCCGGCGTTATCCTCTATCGCGCTCCGGTCCGGATCTGGACGCTTAAGTTCTTTTGTGGTTTGGACTTCCGCTGCATGACAACGGCCGGAGGCATCGAGCAGAGCTACCGCTTGGTGAAGCCCCAGATGGAGGCCCTGGACGGCCTCCTGGAGGAGCTTCTCACCGCGGACGTTCCCTGCGTCGACGAGATGCTGAAGTACGCCGGCCGCTACTCGGGCAAGCGGCTCCGGCCAGTCCTGATCTTCCTCATCGCCGAGATGTGCGGAGGTGCCGGCGAGGCGCACGTGCGCCTGGGCGCCGTGGTGGAGCTGATCCACATGGCGACGCTGGTGCATGACGACGTGCTCGATCGCGCCACGACGCGGCGCAACCACGACTCGGTCAACATCCGCTGGAACAACAAGGACGCGATCCTGCTCGGCGACATCATGTTCGCCCGCGCGATCCGCCTCCTCGTCTCCATCGGCAACATGCACGCGCTCGACCGGCTCACCGGCGCGGTGAGCATCATCTGCGAGGGCGAGATCCAGCAGAACCAGCTCTCCGGCGACCCCGGGGTCGACTTCGACACCTATCGCCAGATCATCGAGCGCAAGACCGCCTCGCTCTACGCCGCCGGCTGCGAACTCGCGGCGCTGCTGGCCGGGGCCGACGAGGCCCTGGTGCAGGCCTTCGATCGCTTCGGCATGAGCCTGGGCACGGCCTTCCAGATCATCGACGACTGCCTCGACCTCACCGGCGAGGAGGACGTCGTCGGCAAGTCGCTGGGCACCGACGTGCGCAACGGCAAGATGACCCTGCCGCTGATCCACCTGCTCTCGCGCCTGGACGATCAGGAGCGGGCCGAGATCGAGGCCCTCATCCGCGGCGACGACTGCAGTCCCGACGACATCGCGCGCGTGCGCGAGCTGCTCCAGGTCCATGGTTCGGTCGCCCACGCCCTCGGTCTCGCCCGCAGCTACGTCGAGCAGTCGCTCGCCACCCTGCGGGGCCTGCTCCCGCCCCGCGATTTCGGCGTGGTGGAAGAACTCGCCGCCTTCGTCCTCGAACGCGAGCTCTGAGCGCCCGGCGCGCGACCCGCCGCCGCCACCGTCGATCTTCGGAATCCGACCCTTCTCAGGCCTGGGCGAGGCGGAGTGCGTTGGCCATCAGCATGGCCACGGTCACCGGCCCGACGCCGCCCGGAACCGGGGTGATCGCCGCCGCCCGGGCCTCGACCTCGGCGAAGCGCATGTCGCCCACCAGGCCGCCCGAGGCCTCGTCCCAGTTGGTGCCGACGTCGATGCAGATGGCGCCTTCCTTGATCATGTCGCCGCCGATCACGCCGGCCCGGCCGACGGCCGCGATCACCACGTCGGCGCGGCGGAGCTTCTCGGCGAGGTCGCGGGTCCGGGTGTGGCAGACGGTGACCGTGGCGTTGGCGTGGAGGAGCAGCATGGCCAGCGGCCGGCCGACGATGGCGCTGCGCCCGACGACCACGACGTCGAGGCCGGCGATGCCCCCGGGCGCCGCCTCCTGGAGGCAGCGGAGCGCGGCCATCGCGGTGCAGGGTGCCACCCGGTGGCTGTTCTGCAGGACCTGGCCCGCCGCGGTCTCCGTGACCGCCTCGACGTCCTTCCCGATCGGAATGAGACGACGGCAGGCGTTGGCGTCGAGGTGATCGGGCAGGGGCATCTGGATCATGATGCCGGTGACCGCCGGATCGACGGCGAGGGCGGTCAGGTGGGCCTCGAAGTCCGCCATCGTGCAGGTCGCCGGCAGGGTGTCGAGTCGGTGCTCGAGACCCAGCTTGCGGGCGGTCTTGCCCTGGTTGCGGGTGTAGGAGGCGCTCGCCTCGTCGTGACCCACCTCGACCGCCACGATGAGCGGGGCCGGACGACCCGAGGCCGTCAGATCCTGAATGCCGGCCGCGACTTCGGTGCGGATGTTCGCGGCGATCTCCTTGCCGTCGATGAGGCGGGCCATGGTCATTCTTCCCTCGGGACGTGGACTTGGTTGCGGTCGTCGATAACCTACGAAGATCCAGGCTCAAGGAAAGCGCAGCCATGCACGAAGACATCAAGGAGGTCCTGTACACGGAAGAGGCGATCCGCGCCCGCATCGCGGAGCTGGGCGCGCAGATCACGCGCGACTACGCCGGCGATCGCCTGGTCCTGATGGCGATGCTGAAGGGCGGGCTGATGCTGATCAGCGACCTCGTCCGCTGCATCCCCTCGAAGCTCGAGATCGAGTTCATCCAGCCCTCCAGCTATGGCGCCGGGACCGAGTCCTCCGGCACGGTCGACATCAAGCTGTTCCCGAGCTGCGACCTGCGCGGCAAGCGCCTGCTCCTGCTCGACGACATCCTCGATACCGGCCGGACCCTGAAGCGGGTCAGCGACGCCCTCCGCGACCGCGGTGCCGACGACATCCGCACCTGCGTCCTGCTCGACAAGAAGGCCCGCCGCGCGGTCGAGATCGAGGCCGACTACGTCGGTTTCGAGGTCGACGACCACTTCGTCGTGGGCTACGGCCTGGATTTCGCCGATCATTACCGCAACCTGCCGTACATCGGTGTGCTGCACGAGCGTTGCTACGCCGGCGGCCAGGCCGAGCAGATCTGAGACCTTAGTCGGGGATGCCGCGCGACGATGTCCTGGAGTGACCGAAGCTACGCCGACGAGGGCCCGCTGTTCCGTTCCGGAGGTGGGCCCGGCCCGACCGTCTGGCTCGTGGGCATCAACGTCGTGGTCTCGATCGTCCTCTGGCTCGTGGGCGGGGGCGCCGGCGGGGACGGCGCCTACGACGCGGTCCTCGCCCTCGGCTTCCGTACCGACATCGGTGTCGACGCGCTCTGGCAGCTCTGGCGTCCCTTCAGCTACCAGTTCATCCACGGCGACGTCCGCCACCTCCTGTTCAACATGCTCATGCTCTGGTTCACCGGGCGCATGCTGGAGGAGGTCTTCGGTCCGCGCCGGCTCGTGGCCCTCTTCCTCGGCTTCGGCGCGGTGGGTGCCCTGGGCCAGGTCGTGCACCAGTTGATCGCCGCCGGCCCGCTGCCGCCGGTGATCGGTGCCTCCGGCTCGATCATGGGCCTGGTCGTTCTGCTGGGCTTCACCTTCCCGCGCCGGCGGATCATCTTCATCGTGGTCGAGATGAGCTGCGCGGTCTTCGCCGCGCTCCTGGTCGGCATCGACCTGCTGGCCCTCGTGGCCTACCGTGGCGAAGGCGGTACGGCCCATTCGGTTCACCTGGCCGGCGCCTTCGCCGGCTTCGCCTTCGCCCGGCTCTGGCCGCGGCTCGAGGGCCGGGTCGAGGATCTGAAGCGCCAGCGTGAGCACCGGAAGCAGCAGGCCGCCGCCGATTCCCAGGCCAAGGACGAGGCCGAGATGGATCGCATCCTCGAGAAGATCAACACCGAGGGCATGGCCGGGCTGAGCGAGCGCGAGCGGAGCTTTCTCAAGAAGCAGTCGGAGCGCCTGCGCCGACGCTGAGCGACTTCGGTACCGATCCGAACAGGCGAGTGATAGCATCCCTCCATGCCCCTGCGCGTCACCGAGATCCGAATGCCCCTGGGCGGCGACGAGAGCGGTCTCGTCCCGCGGGCGCTGAAGCGCGCGCGCCTCGACCCGGCCGAGGTGGCCTCCGTCGAACTGGTCCGCAAGTCGATGGACCGCCGCCGGAGCAGTCCGGAATTCGTCTACAGCTTCGATTTCCATCTGATCGACCCGGCTCGCATCCGGGCGGCCCTGGGACGGGGCGGCGACCGGCGGGTCTTCTGGGTCGAGGAACCGGAGTCGACCGCGATCCGCCCGGGTGACGAGCCCCTGCGGTCGCGCCCCGTGGTCATCGGGGCCGGCCCCGGAGGCCTCTTCGCCGCCCTCGTCCTGGCCCGGGCCGGCTTCCGACCGCGGGTCTTCGAACGGGGCTCGCGGATGAACCGGCGGGTCGGCCAGATCGCGACCTTCAACCGCGACCGGGTCCTCGACCCCGAGAGCAATTACCTGTTCGGCGAGGGCGGGGCCGGCACCTTCTCCGACGGCAAGCTCACCACCCGCTCGCGCGACCCGCGCGCCCGGCTCGTCCTCGACGAGTTCCGCCGCAAGTCGGGGCTCGAGTCCGTGGGGACCTACTACCGGCCCCACCTGGGGTCCGATCGCGTGCGCACCGTGGTGGCGCGCATCCGGCGTGAGGTCGAGGAGCTGGGTGGCGAGTTCCACCACGACTGCCGGGTCGACGCGCTGGAGGCGCGGAACGGTCGGGTCGTCGGGCTCATCGCGGCCGGGCAACCGGTCGCGGCCGAGGTGGTGATCGCGGCGACCGGACACAGCGCCCGCGATTTCTACCGCATGATCGCCGCGGCCGGCGTTCTCCTGGAACCGAAACCCTTCCAGATGGGCTTCCGCATCGAGCACGATCAGGAGTTCGTCGACCGCTGCATCTACGGCCGTCCGCGGGGCGAGCTGGGCTTGGGCCCGGCCGACTACCGCCTGGTGGCGCAGATCGAGGACCGCGGGGTCTTCTCCTTCTGCATGTGTCCGGGCGGCGAGATCATCCCGGCGATCCACGACCGCGGTCATTTCAACACCAACGGGATGAGCTACTTCTCGAAGGACACCGGCTACGCCAATTCCGGCGTGGTGACCACGATTCAACCGGAGGACTTCGAGGGATCCGGTCCCTTCGCCGGTCTGGAACTCCAGATGCGCTACGAGGCCCGCGCGGCCGAACTGGCGGGTGACCGCTTCCTGCTGCCGGCGCAGCGGCTCGAGGACTTCCTGGCCGACCGGCCCTCCCTGGACCTGCCCGGCACGAGCTGCCGGACCGGGACGGTCGCGGCCCGGGTCGGCGAGCTGGCGCCGCCCTGGCTGACCGCGCTCGTCCGCCAGGCGCTCGGTCAGTTCGAACGTCAGATGCCGGGCTACGGCGGAGCCGGGGCCCTGATCTGCGGGCCGGAGGCGCGCTCGTCCTCGCCGATCCGGATCGTCCGCGATCCCGAGAGCCTCGAGTCGGTGAGCCTGGCCGGCTTCCTGCCGGTGGGGGAGGGCGCGGGTCATGCCGGTGGCATCGTCAGCGCGGCCGTGGACGGCTGGCGGGCCGCGGAGACCGTCTTGGGGCGTTTCGCCCCCCCGCGGGGCTGAGGGGATTATTCACGTCGCGCCGGCGGCGTTCGTTTAAGATGTGGGCCCGCGCGGCGCTACCGCCGGTTCCGGCGACCACCTGATGGCCTGGACGCCTTCCTCTCGGGGGCGCGCGCGGATCGATCGATCAAGCGAAGGAGATTCACCCATGCATCGTGTCCCGAAGTGCTTCGCCCTGGTCTTCCTGTCTCTTCTTGCCCTGCTGGTCACCGCGCCGGGGCTGAGCGCCCAGAACCAGAAGCAGGCCTTCCTCGCCGCCTTCCGCGGAGCCGTCGATTCCGGCGACTTCAGCAAGCAGCGCAGTCTGGTCGGCCAGAACAAGGACCTTTCCTTCGGGGCCTTCTTCGACTTCGAGGCCGACATGCTCAAGGCCCGGGTCGCCGACAACCTGGAGGCGGCGAACAAGGCCTACTCCTACATGGAGGCGATGGCGAGCAACTTCCGGCTCGAGTTCAACGAGGCCTACCTGAACGACCGCCAGCGCTGGGCCAACGGGCTCGAGGGCGAGGCGGCGCAGAAGCGCATCGATGCCTACAACTCGTACTGGAACGGCGTCCAGAGCCAGAGCGAGGGTGACGGCGGCAACGAGCAGGGCTACCTGAACGCCCTCGAGAGCTACTCGAACTCGCTGCTCGCCTGCTTCGAGATCAAGGACTACTTCTGGGCGGCGATGGCGGCCAACTACATGTCCGGCATCCACAACAAGCTCAACAATTACTTCGAGTCGGCCTACTACGCCCGCTGGTGCAAGGACCTGGCGGTCCGCGGCGGCATTGCCGGGCGCTCCGATTTCGCCTGGATCGACGGCTACTTGAACGACCTCCACGACAAGAAGCGCGTCCTCCGGCCCGACCTGATCGACATCACGATCAACGACATGGACAAGGCCAAGGCCGCCCATGCCGAGGCGGTCGTCAAGTCGCAGCAGATCGAATCCGTCCCCGGTGAGGACGACGACCCGAGGAAGCGCAGAGAAGAGAAACCCGGACTCGCGGCCCCGGCGCCCGGCAAGGGCATCGACACCGAGACCTGGAGCGAGTGGAACTTCAAGCCCGGCATCGAGAAGGACGCCTGGACCAAGATCAAGCTGCCCTACTACAACGCCCGCTGGGTCTCGCCCACCAACCCGCAGAAGGACCCCTTCTACCAGTACGAGGTCTTCGACAAGGACGCGGCGGCGAAGGACTTCGGCGCCTTCCCCGGCGGCAAGGCCGAGTACGACGGCAGCCTCAATCTGACCACCGACCTGCAGAAGAAGCCCAAGCTGAAGGTCAAGTCGAACAAGTTCGCCAAGGTCGAGCTGAAGGTCCGCTACGACGACGATTCCGAGGCCGAGGTCGCCCACATGATGCTGGACTACCTGCCGACCCGGAAGAAGCTCTTCGGTCAGGACTTCCGCTTCCAGGACGAGGACAAGTCGTTCCTCGTCGCCTGGTACGGCATCAGCGCCGTGCGCGGCAAGGTCCACGGCGAGGACATCGAGATCGTCGACACCAACGGTAACGGCGTCTTCCGCGACACCGGCGAGGACTCGGTGATCATCGGCAAGGGCAAGACCGCGCGCATCGAGCCGCTCGGTCGCTACATCTTCCTGCCCGGCGAGAACGGCCTCTATCCCTTCGAGTTCAAGGTCAACGACAAGCTGGCCAAGCTGGTGCGCACGCGGCCCTTCAAGGGCGCGCTGGCTCCGATCACGGTCGAGTACTCGACCGGCAGCGGCAAGATGCCCGAGTACCTGATCGCCCGCGGCACCGGCGAGGACGTCGAGTTCTACTTCGACCTGATGAAGGGCCTCGATCCGGCCAAGCCGATCTGGGTGCCGGAGGGACGCTACGAGATCTTCCAGGGCTACTTCCTCTTCGGCAGCGGCAACAAGGAGACCAACCTGCTGATCGGCAAGGGCACCTCGAAGGCCTTCGAGGTCAAGCCGGGCCAGCTCAACGTCTGGAAGCTCGGCGGCACCGGTGAGTACGGCTTCCGCATGCTGGGCGACGTCACCCGGTCGGCGGAGAGCAAGACCGACCTGGTCTGCGACGGCAAGAACATCCGCGTGATCGGCAACTGGGGCGAGCAGTACTTCAACTTCTACGTCGAGCGCATCACCCCGACGATCTCCATCCGGCGCGACTCGGAGAACGGTCGCAAGGTCGGCGGCGAGGACATGAAGCTGCTCGCGGGCGACGGCGTGCAGATGGTCGACCTCTGGTACCCGGCCCCCTGCACCATCAAGAACGTGCCCAGCGGCGCCGATCTCTTCTACCAGTTCACCGCCAAGCACGGCATCCTCGGCCAGATCAAGTCGGACTGGTACAAGGTCAACTGATCCGCAGGCCACCGGCCGCTCGATCGCCGAGCGCGCCGGGACCCCGGACGAAGGGAGAGCCCGCCGGAATTGCCCTCCGGCGGGCTTTTCCATATCACCTGTCAGCCATCCCGGGGATGGTTGCTGGCCTTGCTGGTGAGGATCCCGTCCCGTGCTCCGCGTCGCCGCCGTCTCCTACTTCAACGCCCGGCCCCTGCTCGGGGACCTCCGCGAGCGCGCGGGCTTCCGGGTCGAGGAGATGCCGCCGGCCGAGGTGGCGCGCGCCCTGGCGGCGGGTCGGGTCGACCTCGGCCTGGTCCCGGTCGCGGCGATGCTCGACGACCCGCGTCTCGACTTCCTGCCCGGTCTCTGCATCGGCGCCCGCGGCGAGGTGGACAGCGTCTTTCTCTGGCTGCGGTCGGGCCTCGACCTCAGCGCTCCGGAGCGAGCGATCCGGGTTGGTCTGGACCCGCACTCGCGCAGCTCACGGCTCCTGGCGAGGCTCTGGTTCGAGGACTTCCGCGGCCTGGAGTCCCGCCGTCTCGAGCTGGTCGAGGCCTCGCCCCGTGACCTGCTCGACGACGCGGCCCGGCGCGCCGACCTCGACGCCTTCCTGGTCATCGGGGATCTCGCCATGTTGCGGGAGCCCGGTCCCGGCTGGGACAAGGTGGACCTGGCCCAGGCCTGGTTCGAGGAGACCGGCCTGCCTTTCGTCTTCGCGGTCTGGGGGATCGACCGCGACCTCCTGCGCGCGCGACCGGACCTGCCCGCCGTCTTCGAGGAGCTGCTCGAACAAGGGCTGGCGAGGATCGACGACTACGTCGCCGGCGAGGCCCGGGCCCGGGGAATCGAGCCGGAGCGGGCTCGCCGCTACCTGAATGAACGCATCGTCTATCGCATGGATGAGGACGCGCGGCGTGGGCTCGAGACCTTCCTCGAGCGTGCCCGGCGTCTGGAAACTGGGCCAGGTCGCAGCGCCAGGATGGCCGGGCCGGCTGGAGACTGAATCATGCTCGATCTGAAGTTCGTCCGCGCCAATCCCGAGCTGGTCAAGGCCGGTGCCCTGAAGAAGCGCATCGCCTGCGAGGTCGACCGCGTCCTGGAACTCGACCTCGAGGTCCGGCAGCTCAAGACCGAGTCCGAGACCAAGAAGGCCGAGCAGAACCGGGCGACCAAGGAGATCCCGGCCCTGACCGGCGAGGCGAAGGCCGCGGCGATCCAGGCCATGAAGCAGCTGGGCGTCGAGCAGAAGGCGCTCGATCAGCAGGTGCGGGAGAAGGAGGCCGAGCTGCGCGAGCTCCTGCTCCGCATCCCGAATCCGCCGGGCGAGGAGGTCCCGGACGGCGCCGACGACACCGAGAACGTCGAGCTGCGCCGCGAGGGCGAGCCGACGGTCTTCGACTTCGAGCCGAAGGATCACATCGAGCTGGGCCAGCTCCACGACATGTTCGACTTCGAGCGGGCCACGCGCATCGCCGGCAGCCGGACCTACTTCCTGAAGAACGCCGGAGCCCTGCTCGAGCTGTCGGTTCTGCGCCTGGCGCTCGATCACATGACCGCCAAGGGCTACGCGCCGATGCTGGTGCCGAACCTGGTGCGCCGCGAGGCCATGGAGGGCACGGCCTACTTCCCCGGAGGCGAGGACCAGGCCTACTGCACGGAGCGTGACGAGCTCTACCTGATCGGCACCGCCGAGGTGCCGCTCACCTCCTTCCATGCCGGTGAGATCCTGGAGCTCGCCGATCTGCCGAAGAAAGTCTGCGGCTGGTCGAACTGCTTCCGCCGCGAGGCCGGCGCCGCCGGTCGCGACACGCGCGGTCTCTATCGGATCCACCAGTTCCAGAAGATCGAGCAGGTGATCGTCTGCGAGGCCGACGAGGAGGTCTCGAAGGCCTTCCACGCCGAGATCCTGCGCAACTCGGAAGAGGTCCTGCAGATGCTGGAGCTGCCCTATCGGGTGGTGAACGTCTGCAGCGGCGATCTCGGCTCCGGCCAGATCCAGAAGTTCGACATCGAGACCTGGATGCCCTCGCGGGGCAACTGGGGCGAGACCCACAGCGCGAGCCGCTTCCACGAGTTCCAGGCCCGGCGCCTGAACCTCCGCTACCGGGATGCCGAGGGCAAGGTTCGCTTCTGCCACACGCTCAACAACACGGTGATCGCCTCGCCGCGGGTCCTCATCCCGCTGCTGGAGAACCACCAGCGCGCGGACGGTTCCATCTACCTGCCGAAGGCGCTCCGCCCCTACCTCGGGGGCCGCGAACTGCTCGAACCCCGCTGATCGCGGTGGCCGAGACCGGACGGATGGGGGGGCGGCTCATCGCTCCCGCCCGGGCTACGGTTGCGCGGCCATGGGTGCCGATCGCCAGCAGGCGCGGACCAGGGCGGGATGACGCTCGGGATCGGGGACCGTCGGCGTGAGGCGAGCAGGCCTCGCCGCCGGTTCAGCGCTTGCTGCCGCCGCCGAGGATGTTGCCGATGTTGCCGCCGGCGCCGTTCTTGTTGCCGCCGCGGATGGCATCGAGGAAGGGTGAGTTGGTCGTGCTGCCGGCACCGGGGTTGTTGTTGTTGCCGCCGCCGGGATTGTTGCCGCCGCGGCCGTCCGTGCCGCCATCGCTGCCGCGCCCGCGCGAACCGCGCCCGGCGCCGCCCGCCGCGCCCCCCGTGCTGAAGGGTTCGGCGACCGTGCCGTCCCAGGCGTAGGTCGTCTTCATGGCGTTGACGTCTTCGCGGAACTGCGGCAGCAGGATGATCTGCACGTAGTGGTGGTCCAGCTCGTCGTCGCGACCGGTCTTGCGCAGGCGTTCCATGACCTGCGGGTCCATGTCCGGCGAGATCACCATCTCGATCCTGACCGCCACCGGCAGACCACCCCGCTCGACCGAATCCCACTCGTCTTCCCAGGTCAGGGTGGCGTCTTCCTCATCCTCGGCGTTTCCGGACTCGCCGGCGGTGCCGGCCGTCTCGCCTCCGGTCGCGGCGTTGCCGTTCTCGCCGCCGGCGGCGCCGAAGGTGCTGGCGAGACCGCCACCGGTGAGGTCCCAGCCGGTGTACTGGACCTTGAAGCTGATGATCCGGTCGCTGACCATCCGGTAGTAACCGCCGCGATTGATCTCGTCGTCGACGCCGGGCTGTTCCCGCCGGTGGAGTTCCCAGAAGCGCTCGTCGTTCTCGTTGGGCTTGAGGAGCCAGCTCACCTCCGTGATCGGCGCCGGCTGGCCGATCAGGTCGTCGTCCGGCACCTCGATGCGCGAGTCGGAGAGCAGCGAGGGACGGGTGGTGAGGAAGTGGATGCGGTCGGCGCGATAGTCGCCGTTGTTGATGTTCTTGCCGATGAAGGCGTCGTTCTCGAGGAGGTTGTAGAAGTAGCAGTTCTCGAGGTCGTCGGCGATCTGCTGCAGGATGGCCGGACCCTGACGGCCGGCGTCGCTCATCTCGCGCACGAAGATCTGGGTGTTGATGCCGGCACGGATGATGCCGAACACGCCCAGGAAGAAGAGGCTGGCCACCGCGATGGCGATCATCAGCTCGATGAGGGTGAAGCCCTGGGGGCCCGTCGTCGTCTGGCGCCTCATCACTTGTCCCCCGACTCGAAGGCCTTCATGTCGGCATTGCCGCCGCTGATGGCATTGCTGGCTCCGGTGGTGTCGCCGGAGCTGCCGACGCCGGCTTCGCCGGAGCCGATGTTGCCGCCACCCGGGCCGAGATCCGGCCCCGACATCGCCTCGCTCTCGAAGGGGTGCTTGACGTAGGTGACGATCGACATGTTCCGGGCGAAGCGCTGGTTTCCGGGCTCGTAGAAGACCGTCAGCGTGACCAGGTAACGCAGCTGGCCGAGGCTCTCCTCCTCGCCGGCGGCGTCGCCGCCGAGCCCGCCGAGCGGACTTCCGCCCGGATCCTCACGACTGTCGGCCTCGTCTTCCTCCTCGTTGCCGGTGATGCCGCCGGTCGTGCCCAGGTCGATCTCTTCCGAGTCGATCCGGTAGGAGTAGTAGTAGAGGCTCTCGTCCTGCTTGACCGAGTAGCTGATGTCCGCGCTGTCCGCGGCCTCGAATTCCTCGCCGAAGTTGTTCTCGGCGCCGTCGACGTAGATCGGTTCCTGGCCCTCCGCCGGGCGGTCGAGGAGTACGTGGGCCAGCTTGTACTCCATGAGCTGCTTCATCTTCCGCTTCACCGCGCCGTCGGCGACGCGACGGTGGGAATCGGAGAGCGAGATGAGCAGCGGCACGGCGGTGGTCGCGACGATGGCGATGGCGACCATCACTTCGAGCAGGGTCATGCCGCCCTGGCGGGAGGGCCTGGATGCCCTCGGCCCTCGGGAGCGGTCGACTCCATTGTGCGTCTCAGCGGGCAAGGCTCGATCCTCCGTCCTCGACGTCGAACTCCTCCTCCTGCGGGCTGTAGAAGTCCAGGTAGCCGGCGTGGACCGCCACGCGACCGCTGATCTCCTCGACCTCCATCGTCATTTCGAGCTTCTTGGCCGTGTTGAAATGGATCATGTGGGGCGGGATCGTCCCATCGGCCCGGAACATCACCCAGTAGTCGTCGACGAAGGCCTCGTTGCCGTCCGGCCCGGGCGCCTGGATGTCCTTGAAGAAGATGTCCTTCTGCAGGTACTCCCAGCGCTTGGCCTCGACCCGCTCCTCGACTTCGTCGGGCTCGAGCAGGATCACCTCGCCCTGCCGGGTCAGATCGTAGAACCGCCCCATCCGATCCTTGCGAGGATAGACGAGCTGACGCCAGCGGCCCTGGCGGATGTCGAACTCGATGATGCAGACCCGGCGGTCCTTCGCGGCCAGGTTGCGAAGCTCGCGGTAGGTGCCGACGAAGTGGCGTACCGCCGAGTGGAGCTGCTGTTCCTCGGTCACCCCGGTGTAGGAGACGACCGACCAGCCGACGCCGAGGCCGAGAATGGCGACGACCGTCAGCAGCTCGATGAGCGTGAAGCCCGCCGAAGCCCGCCTCGGATCGACTCGCCTGCTCCCGGTCATGCGCTTCAGAAGTCCTCGTTGTCGCCGACGGGGCCCTTGCGACGGACGTCGTCACCGGTGTCGAACTGCTTGTCCTCGCCGGCGGAGATGGCGTAGTACTGGCCCTCCTCGTCGCGGCGGATCTCGAGGCGGGTGCCCCAGGGATCGGTCGTGCCCTCGGACTTGATCGCCTTGGCCTCGAGCAGGGCGTCGATGATCGACTCGGTATTGTCGAAGACGCCGCCGGAGTTCTCCTCCAGCTCGATGGCGTTCTCGATCTCCGCGCAACGCTGGGCCGCGAGCTTGAGCTTCGCGTCCTTCAGGTACTTCCGGACCTGGACGATGCCGACGCCGGCGAGGAGGCCGAGGATGACGACCACCACCATGATCTCGACCAGGGTGAAACCGCGCTCGCGGCGACTCGGATCTTGCTGCATCATTTCTCTGTGCTCTCCTGAGCCGACCGGCGCGGTCGGCCTCGAACTGCGATGCGCGACATTATAGACGCGGGGAGGCGGGTCTCCCCCTCAGCCAATTTCAGGCCAGGCCGCTCATCTGGATCATCGGCGTGACGATCGCCAGCACGATGAACCCGACCACGACCGCAAGGACAACGATGATAAGGGGTTCCATGATCGAGGTCATCTTCTGCGTGGCGATCTCGACCTCCTCGTCGTAGGCCTCCGCCAGCTTGTAGAGGATCTCCTCGAGCTGACCGGACTGCTCGCCGGTCGCGATCATGTAGCCGACCATCGGCGGGAAGATCCCGGTCTTGGCCAGCGGCGTGGCGATGTCCGAACCTTCCACGATGGAATCGTGGATGTCCTTGAGGGCGTTCGCCAGGACCTTGTTCTGCAAGACGTTCTGGACGATCTTCAGCGAGTTCAGCACCGGCAGACCGGAACGGAGCAGGGTGGCCATCGTGGTGGCGAAGCGGGCGATCGCCTGCTTCTTGAACAGGATGCCCATCACCGGCATGCGCAGGGTCATGCCGTGCCACTTGTAGCGGCCGTCCTCGGTCCGGGTCCAGGCCTTGAAGGCGGTCCACAGGGCGACGACACCGCCCAGCAGGGCCCACCAGTAGTTCTTGATGAAGTCCGACACGCTGATCAGGACCTGGGTGATCGTCGGCAGCGCGGTATCGGTCTCGCGGAAGATGTCCTGGATCTTCGGCACCACGACGGTCAGCAGGATGATCACCACGACGGTGCCCACGACGGCCATGACGGCCGGGTAGGCCAGGGCCGCGGTCACCTTGTTGCGGACGCGGTTCTGCTTCTGCATGTAGTCCGCCAGCCGCATCATGATCGTGTCGAGGTTGCCCGAGGCCTCGCCGGCCTTGACCATGTTCACGTAGAGATCGCTGAAGAACTGGGGGTGCTTGCCCATCGCCTCGCCGATGGTCATGCCCTGGGTCACCTTCTCGCGCACGTCGCGGAAGACCTGCTCCATCTCGCGGCTCTCGACCTGGTCGATCAGGGCCTTCAAGGCGTCGACCACCGGGATGCCGGCGTTCAGCAGGGTCGCGAACTGGCGGGTGACGATGGCGAGCTCGCCGACGGCACCACGGCGCAGCTTGAACTTGCGCCCGCGCTTGCCGCCGCCGTCCTTCTGGTCCTTGAGCTCGACGATCTCGAACACGTGGACGCGATCGACCCGCAGCTTCATGCGGGCCGCGGCGGCCGTGTCGGCGTCGACGATGCCGACTCGCGTCGATCCGTTCTCGTCGAGAGCGCGGTATTCGAAGATGGGCATCGCTTACTCGATATCCAGCTGCGTGACCCGGATGATCTCGGACATCGTGGTGACGCCCTGCTTGATCTTCTCGACCCCGTCCTGGCGCAGAGTCCGCATCCCGTGACTCATCGCGACGCGCTTGATCTGGGTCGCGTTGGCGCGCTCGATGATCAGGGTCTTGATGTCCTCGTTGATCGGCAGCATCTCGTAGATGGCCACGCGGCCCGAGTAGCCGGTGTTGTAGCACATGTCGCAACCGCGACCGTGCGGCAGGCGGCCCTCGGGCAGGTCGTGGCCGTCCAGCTTGAGCTCGCGCATCTCGGTCTCGTCGGACTCGCTCGGGTCGTACCACTCCTTGCAGTCGGGGCAGATCCGCCGCACGAGGCGCTGGGCGATGACCATCACCAGCGACGACGCGACCAGGAAGGGCTCGACCCCGATGTCGACCATTCGGGTCACCGCGCCCGGCGCGTCGTTCGTGTGCAGGGTCGAGAACACGAGGTGGCCGGTGAGCGCGGCCTGGATCGAGATCCGGGCCGTCTCCTCGTCGCGAACCTCGCCCACCATCATGATGTCGGGGTCCTGGCGGAGCAGTGACCGCAGACCCGCGGCGAAGGTGAGGCCCTTCTTCTCGGAGACCTGGATCTGGCTGATGTTGCCGAGGTGATACTCGATCGGGTCCTCGATGGTGATCACGTTCTTCTCCGAGCTGTTGATCTCGGAGAGGACCGAGTAGAGCGTGGTCGACTTACCGGAGCCGGTCGGGCCGGTGACGAAGACGATGCCGTGCGAGAGGTTGATGACCTGACGCATGTAGTGCATCTGGTGCTGGTTGAAGCCGAGCTGGTCGAGCTTGAACACGCCCGAGCTCTTGTCCAGCAGGCGCATCACGATGCGCTCGCCGAAGTTCGTGGGCACCGACGAGATACGGACGTCGACCTCGGAATCGCCGACCTTGATCGAGGCGCGGCCGTCCTGGGGGATGCGGCGCTCGGCGATGTCCATCTTGCCCATGACCTTCACGCGGGAGACGATCGCCTCCTGCACGCTCTTCGGCGGCGATTCCATGTCGTAGAGGATGCCGTCGATGCGGTAGCGGATCTGGACCTTGTCCTCGAAGGGCTGGATGTGGACGTCGGAGGCCCGCATCTTCAGCGCCTGGAAGAGGATCATGTTGACCAGGCGGATGATCGGCGCCCGGTTGGCGACGTTGAGCAGGTCCTCGGACTCGGAGACCAGACTCGCGATCTCGTCGTAGTTCCGATCGTCGAGATCCTCGATGACCTCGTCCACCACCTCGTTCTTGCTGCGGTAGGCCCGATTGATCAGCGCCGTGATCTCGGAGCGCGGCGCGATGACGGTCTCGACCTCGAGATTGAGCAGCGAGGCGAGGTCGTCGAGAGGGTAGACCTCGAGCGGGTTGCAGGTCGCCACGGTCATCGTGGCCTCGTCCTGGCTCAGGCCGACGAGGGTGTAGTTGCGCGCGAACTGCTGCGGAACGGTCTCGACGAAGTACTCGGGGACGCGGGTCTCGGCCAGGGTCGGGCGGAAGGGAACGCCCATGTGAGCGGCGTAGAGTTCGTTGAACTCCTCCTCGGTCATGATGCCGCGTCGCTGGACGATCTTGTCCAGCGACTGCCCGGTCTCGCGTTCGATCCGCAGGCAGTCCTGCAGCAGACGCTCGTCCACCTTGCCTGAACTCTCGAGCAACTCGACGATCTGCGTCTTCACGTCCTCGGCTCTCCTTCGGTCGCTGCGTCACCGACCTCGGCCGGCTGCCACTGGGTCGGGTCCGATACGGATCGCGGTCGCCCCGTGACCGAGGCGACCGCGATCCTGGCTCTCAGAATCCGCCGGCGGGAGCCGGCTTGAGGTCGGCGCGCCGGACGCCTTCACGGTCGGCCGCCGGCGCCTCGTTCCTGGTCTCGCGGCCTTCGCCCGCGGCCCGATTCGCGGCCGCGTCGATCGGTGGCGCCGAGAAGATGTCCGCGCCGGGATCGATCCGGATCGTGCTCGCCTTGGCACCCTCCTCGCCCGTCATCGGAGCCGCCGAGCGGACCGGCTTCACCGGCACGCCATCGGCATTGGGAGTCATCATGGCGTCGGGCTCGGCGAGCGGCACCGTCGGCTTGAACCTCGGCAGGTCGAGGTGACCGCTGCGCTCGATGGCCTCGATGTCCACGTCCTCGTCGTCGAGATCCAGCTCGCGGAAGTTCGGGTCGACGATGTTGATCTGGCCGTCGAGCTTGGCGATCTCCAGCTTTCGCTCGTAGGAGATGCGCTCCAGGGCCTCGAAGTCCTTGAGGATCGTCGGGGTGATGAAGACGTAGAGCGTGGTCCGGTCGTGCTGCGTGCCGGTGTTGCGGAACAGGTAGCCCAGCACCGGGATGTCCGAGAGCAGCGGAATGCCGGTCACGGTCTCGCGCAGGTTGTCCGTGGTCAGGCCGCCGATCACCACCGTCCGGCCGCTCTGGACCGTGATGTTGGTCTGGACCTCGCGGGTCGTCTTCGGCGGCGGCACGCTCGAGTTGGTCTGGGCGCCGGTGAAGGCCTCGACCGTGAGCGAGATGTTCAGGCGCAGATAGTTGTCGTTCGAGATCGAGGGCGAGATCGCCAGCTCGAGGTTGGCGCTCTGGTAGCCCTGAAAGGAGGTCTGGTCGGAGAACTGACCCTGGTTGACCGCGGTGGTCGGGATCTCGTTGCCGACGATGATGTGCGCCTCCTGGTTGTCGTTCACCAGGATCGAGGGCACGGACACCAGGTTGCCCTTGTTGGTCTGCTTGAAGAGCTGGACCAGGAGGGGAACCTCGACGAAATTCGAGAACACGCCGGTGATCAGGCCCTGGGCGTCGAGGTTGGGCACGCGGACCAGATCGTCGAAGAACATGTCCGTGACCGCCGTGCCGCCCGTGCCACCGCCGGTGCCGGTTCCGGTGCCGCCGCTGTTGAGGTTGTCGATGGTGTCGATGGTGGAGAGGCCGAAGTTGGTCGCACCGAAGAGGCGCGCCTCGGAACCACCACCCTCGACCTGGGCGATCTCGACGCCGATGTTCTCGAGATCGTTGTCCGAGAGCTCGGCGATCGCCGCCTGGACCAGCACCTGCGGCCGACGCTTGTCCAGCTTCTCGATGATCTCGGCGACCTCCTCGAAGCGAGCCCGCGTGGCGGTGATCAGCAGGGAGTTGGTGTTCTCGTCGGCGACGATGTTGATCTCGTCGAGGCTGGCCGATGCCGCCGCGCCGGGCGTGTTGGTGTTGGTCCGGGTGTTGCTCCGGCTGCCGGAACCCGTGGGCCGCTGGCCCGAGCTGCCGGTGCCACGGAGGAGGTCGTTGAGCACCTCCTGGATGTCGCCGGCGTTGGTGTTCTTGAGCTCGTAGTAGTGGATGTTCGAGACCTGCTCGGTCACCTCGGTGTCGAGCTGCGCGACCAGCCGCTTGATCTCCGCCATGTAGTCCTCGACCGCGTAGACCAGCAGCGAGTTGTTGCGCGGATCGGCGATGATGCGCGGCGCCGGCGGGCCGCCTTGCGCGTTGGAAGCGCCCCGTCGCGGCCGGATCGGCTGGGCGCCGGGCTGCGCCGTGCTGCCGCTCGAGCTGATGTCGGAGCGAACCTCCATGAGGTCCTCGATGATCGGTGCCAGCTCCTCGGCGACGTGGTACTCGAGCGGGAGCTGCTCGAAGTAGAGCTGGTTCTCCGGAACCGCCACGTCCATCGCCAGGATCATCTGGTACATCGCCCAGACGGTCGGCGCGAAGTTGGTGATCAGCAGGGAGTTGGACTCCTCGATCGGGTGGACGAAGCCGGCGCGGTGCTCCTGGATGATGTTGTTCAGGGCGCGCTGGGCCTTCTCGACCGGGATGTACTTGAGCGGCACCGTCGTGGCGACGATCTCGCCGACCCGCTTGCTGCGGGCCTCGAGATCATCGAGGTCGACGTAGACCGCTCGCTGCTTGAGGAGCTGGGAGGTCTGGATGTCGTCGATCAGGAAGACCTCGGTCTCGGGCGGACCGATCGGCATGATCGCCATGTTGTGGGTGAAGAAGAGGATCTGGAGGAAGTTCATCAGGTCCTCCTCCTTGACCCGCTTGACCCCGATCATGTTGATGACCTTGTTCTGCCCGTTCAGCCGGCGCGAGTCGTAGACGAAGGTCTTGCCGGTCAGCGTCGCCGCCATCTCGACGAAGGCCTCGAACTTCATGCCTTCCTTGCCGATCTGGAAGGTGTAGCCCTTCTCGTCCTGGGCCGGGCCCGGGGGATTCTCGCCGCCTGTTTCGTTCTGGGCCCCCAGGGGGGCCGCGAGGCACATCAACAGGCCGAAAACGAGGGCCTGGCCGCCATGGATTCTCATCTCACGAGGTCTCCGTCGGATTCCCGCTCTTCGAAGGCGTCGGTATTCTACGGGAACGTCTTACTCGGAAACAGTCTTCCGAGGCTCTTCTGACGCCGTCTCGACCGCTCTATTCCTCGGCGGCGGCAGGATTTTCAGCCCTCGGCGGCGGCGATCCCGAGACGCGGGGGCCCCGGCCCGGCGCGTCGCCTCTGCTACACTGCCGCGGTTCGGAACCTGGAGTCTTCATGCTGCTTCGGCCCCTGATCGCCCGCTCCACGGTGCTCGTCGATCCCCCGGTCGGGAACAAGTGGGATCTCATCGCCGCCCTCGCCGCGCTCGTCCACGGCGCGCGCGACGACTGGGGCCTGGGCGTGGAGGAGATGAGGGCGCGGGTGATGGCCCGCGAGCAACAGATCACCACCGGCCTCGAGCGAGGCATCGCCCTGCCCCATGGCCTGCTCCCCTCCGGCGCGCCGAGCTGTGTCGGCATGGCGCTCCTGCCCCGCGGCCTCGACTTCGCGAGCCTGGACGGGGGACCCGCCCATTTCGTTCTCCTGATGGTCTTCCCGGACGACGAGATGGGGCGGAGGCTCCACCTGGAACTCCTCGCCAGGAGCGTCCGTCTGCTCAGCGACCCGGGTCTGCGGCAGGCCCTCCTCGGCGCGCCCGATGCCGGCGTGGCCCTCGACGTGGTCGCCGCGGCCGAGCGCGCCTTCTTTCCTTAGTCGCTTTCCTGCAAAGACTTGTGCTCGACTTGGTCGGGGCGACCGGGCCGGCCCCGGAGGCCGGATCCTAAGACCTTCCTCGTCAAAGACTTCTGGAAGAAGTCCGGATCCGGTGGCGCGGGCAAATTCCGGGTTGCGGATTGATCCCCGTTCGGAGGCTCAAGTATAGTGTTCGTGCTGGTAAGGGCTTATGAAAGTCGTGGACGGTCCTCGGACTGCGGCCCTTGCACCTCGATCGCGGAACGGATCCGAAGCCGGAGGGCAGGGATGACCACTGTGACCAAGAAAGAGCTGGCCTATCGCATCTCGGAAAAGACCGGGCTGAAGAAGGTCGTGATCAAGAAGATCATCCAGGCCTTCATCGACGAGATCATCGACGAGCTGTCGCAGGGCAACCGCCTCGAGTTCCGCGAGTTCGGCGTCTTCGAGATCAAGACCCGCGCCGCGCGCAAGGCGCGCAACCCGCGCACCGGCGTGCGCGTCGACGTGCCGTCGAAGGCGGTCGTCCACTTCAAGGCCGGTCGCCTGATGAAGGAACGCGTGCAGGCCGCGACCGAGGCCGCGGAGGCCGCGGCGCGCGCGATCGCCGCGGGCGGCACGCCCTCGGCGCTCGGCATCGACAAGGCGCGTCCCGCCGCCGGCGGCATTCCCGGACCGAGCAAGGTCGAGCATCCCACCGGCTGAGGACCTGCCGCTCCGTGAACGAGACGAGCCCGCGATCGGCCGATCGCGGGCTCGTTCGCTTGGCGGTCGCCAAACCTCATTCGGACATGGACTTGATGACGTCGTACCGGGTCAGGATGCCGGTGATCTCGCCGCCGGTGCGCACCAGCAGGGCGGCGTTGTCGCGACCGAGCAGGCGCGAGACGTATTCGACGGTCTCGTTGGCGCCGATCACCGGGAACGGCGGATCCAGGTACTGACCGACGCGATCGTTGAGCGTGGCCTTCTTCTCCAGCACGAGCGCCATCAGCCGTGATTCGCGCACCGAGCCGATGCTCTCGCCGTTCTCGATGATCGGCAGCTGCGAGACGTTGTGCCGGGCCATGAGGTCGAGCGTCTTCTGCAGGCTGAGGTCGCCGGCTGCGCTGATCACCGCCCGCGCCGTCGCGGGCTTCTGCAGCAGGAGCTGGCGAACGTCGGTCGCCGGGCCCTCGAGGAAGCGGTTCTCGCGCATCCACTCGTCGTTGAGGAACTTGCTCAGGTAGCGCTCGCCCGTGCTGGGCAGGATCACCACGACGACCTTGTCGGGATCGTCCAGCTCGCGGGCGACCTCCAGGGCGACGGTGACCGCGGTTCCCGAGCTGCCGCCGACGAGCATGCCCTCCTCGCGCGCGATCCGCCGGGCCATGGTGAAGGAGCTCCGGTCGTCGACGTTGCGGAACTCGTCGATGAACTCCATCCAGGTCGTGCCGGGGATCTTGTCGTTGCCGATGCCCTCGACCTTGTAGACCTCGCCCTGGCCGAGGACGCCGGTCTCCTTGAAGGACTTGAACAGCGAGCCCACCGGATCGGCGCCGATCACCCGCAGGTCGGGGTTCTTCTCCTTCAGGTAGCGACCGCAGCCCGAGATCGTGCCGCCGGTGCCGAGCCCGCCGACGAGGACGTCGATCCGGCCGCCGGTCTGCGCCCAGATCTCGGGGCCGGTGCTGGCGTAGTGCGCCTCCGGATTGACCTGGTTGTAGAACTGGTTGGCGAAGTAGGAGTTGGGCGTGTCGTGGACGATGTTCTTGGCCACCGTCACGTAGTACTCCGGATGATCCGGCGGCACCGTCGGCGTCACCACCACCTCGGCCCCGAAGGCCTTGAGCAGGCGGATCTTCTCGCTGCTCATCTTGTCCGGCAGGGTAAAGATGCAGTGGTAGCCCTTGCAGGCCGCCGCGACGGCGAGGCCCACGCCGGTGTTGCCGCTGGTCGCCTCGACGACGGTCCCGCCGGGGCGGATGGCGCCGGCGGCCTCGGCGGCCTCGAGGATCGGTAGGCCGATCCGGTCCTTGACGCTACCGCCCGGATTCATGAACTCGCATTTCGCGTAGACCGGGGTGCGGATGCCCTCGGTCACCGAGTTGAGCCGGACGAGCGGCGTGTTGCCGATGCAGGCCAGGATGTTGGGCTTGACGGTCGCCACGTGACGTTCTCCCTTGGTCGTTCCGGGAGGTTACTAATCCGGGCGCCCGCTTTCGAGCGCCCGCCTCGGGCCTGGGATATGGCCGCCCGGGGCGATCGGTTATGGTCCGCCCGTCCCCGGGAGTCGGAATGAGCATTCTCGAAGCGATCGTCCTCGGCCTCGTCCAGGGCCTGACCGAGTTCCTGCCGGTCAGCTCCTCGGGCCACCTCGTCCTCGCTCGCGAGCTGATGGCGATTCCCGCCGACGATCCCGCCTTCGAGGTGGTGGTCCATCTGGGCACTCTCGGCAGCGTCCTGCTCGTCCTGCGCCGCGAGGTTCTGGGCCTGCTGGCGGCCCTGCCGCGCCTTCTCGATCGCAGCTCCTGGCGGGCCTCCTTCGGCGCCGATCCCGGCTTCCGCGCCCTGGTGCTCCTCGTCCCGGCCACCATCCCGACCGTGGTGGTGGGGCTCGCGGCGAAGGATCGGATCAACGCGCTCTTCGCGGCTCCGGACTTCGCCGCCGCGATGCTCCTGGTCACCGCGGCGATCCTGTTCACGACCCGTTGGCGGCGCGCCGAGCCGGGACGAAGCCTGAGCCTTCCGGTGGCCCTGGCCATGGGACTCGCCCAGGCGGTGGCCATCCTGCCCGGCATCTCCCGATCCGGCAGCACGATCAGCGCCGGTCTCCATACCGGCGGCGACCGCGGTGAGGTGGGCGGTTTCTCGTTCCTCATGGCGATTCCCGCCATCCTCGGCGCGCTGATCCTCGAGGCGGGCGAGATCGGCCACTCGCGGCTCGGCGTCGGGCCGCTCCTCTTCGGTTTCCTGGCCGCGGCCCTGGTCGGTAGCCTGGCCCTGGTGATCCTCCTCCGTCTGGTCCGGGGCGGGCGGCTCTGGGTCTTCTCCGGCTACCTGGTCCTGGTCTCGCTCGGCTGGTTCCTCTTCCATCGCTGACCTCGAATTCTCCAAGCCCATTCTTCGGAATGACTTGCGACCACGGGTCCGGCCGGCGGCGCGGTCAGGTGCCGGGAAAATCCGGTAACGCGGCGCTCCCTCCCGGTCCGATAAGGAGAGGCGGAGGAATCGCATGCCGCCTGAGGTCGGAGATCCATCCTTGGCCACGGACCAGCACAGCACGATCAGGAGCGCCATCGACGAAGGTCGGCTGCGCGTCCCGGTCCTGCCCGAGGCCGCCAGCCAGGTGTTGGCCCTGGCCGGCAGTCCGGACTGCGAGGCCCGCGACCTGGTCGAGGTGATCAAGCGGGACCAGGCCCTGATGGCGCATCTGCTCAAGGTCGCCAACTCGGCGATGCTGGCGCCCGAGATTCCGATCGTCTCCCTGCAGCTCGCGGTCGGACGCCTGGGGCTGGCCCGCGTTCGCGACATCGCGCTCGCCGCGGCCCTGAAGGCCGAGGTCTTCCGCCCGGGCCGCCACGCCGCCCTGGTCCGCGGCTACTTCCGCCGCGCCCTCGCCACCGCCTTCTACAGCCAGGAGATCGCCCGTCAGCGCCGGCGGAACGTCGAGCTCGCCTTTCTCGCCGGGCTGCTCCGTGACGTCGCCGCGCCGGCCATCTGCGCCCTGGTCGGCGACGACGAGCCCTCGGACCTCGGTCTCGACGTCCTGGTCGACGAGTTCGCGCCGGAGGCCTCGGCACGCATGATCGAGTCCTGGCGTCTGCCGCCGGTGATCGCCGCGGTCGCACGTCGTGATCGAGGAAGCGAGGAGGGCGGTGACCAGGCCGATCTCTGCGCCTCGGTCGCCCTCGCCGCCGCTCTCGCCGCCGAGGTGCTCGGCGCCGAGGGTGACGAGATGGGCCTGGCGCAGGCGGCCGTGCTCAACCTCTACCAGGACGACGTCGAACTCCTGCGCGGACGTGGCGATCACGTCCTCGAGCTGGTGGAGACCTGCGCATGACCACGGTCGAGAGCCACGACGTCATCGTCATCGGGGCCGGTCCCGCCGGCCAGAAGGCGGCGATCCAGGCCGCGAAGGCCGGACGGAGCGTGGCCCTGGTCGAACGCGAGGCGCGACCCGGCGGGGCCTGCGTCCTGCGAGGGACCATTCCCAGCAAGACCCTGCACGAGACCGCCAGCTCGCTCCTGAGGGTCGCGCGCGGCGAGACCGGACTGGTCCGGCGCGGCTCCGGGCTCGGGTTGCCTCTGAGCGCGATGATGGCGCGCGTCGACTCCGTCATCGATGCCCACCAGCGCTACATGACCGATCAGGTCCTGCGCAACGGGATCGAGCTGATCCATGGCCGCGCGCGCTTCGTCGCCGCCCACCGGGTCGAGGTGGAGGCTCCGGCCGGTGGCCGGCGTCTCGTCGAGGCGCCGGTCGTGGTGATCGCGACCGGCTCGCGCCCCCGTGACCCGGACGACGTCCCCGTCGACCACGAGAACATCTACGATAGCGACTCGATTCTGTCGCTTTCCTGGCTGCCGAGTTCGCTGACCGTCCTGGGTGGCGGCGTCATCGCCAGCGAGTACGCCTCGATCTTCGCCGCTCTCGGCGTCGAGGTGATCCAGATCGATCGCTACCCGCTGCCGCTGGGTTTCATGGCCCGACCCCTGGTCGAACGGTTCATGGCCGCCTTCGAGGAGCACGGCGGCCGCTTCGTCGGCCCGGCGGAGATCGCCGGCGTGAGCTTCGACGGGGTCGCGAAGGTGCGTACCGAGCTGCGCGACGGCCGCGTCTTCGAGACCGAGAAGATGCTCTTCGCCCTGGGGCGCGTCGCCAACCTCGACGGCCTGAACGTCCGGGCCGCCGGCCTCGAGATCAACGCCCGCGGCCTGCTCGACGTCGACGGCAACGGTCAGACCCTCGTGCCCGGCGTCTACGCCGTCGGCGACGTCGCCGGCCCTCCCGGGCTCGCGGCCTCGGCCATGGAGCAGGGGCGACGAGCCGTCCGCCACGCGCTGGGCCTGCCCGAGAGCGGCCTGGGCGAGCTGGTCCCGACCGGCATCTATGCGATCCCCGAGATCGCGGCCGTCGGCCTCGGCAGCGAGGCGGCGGCGAAGGCCGGACGCGAGGTGGTGATCGGCAGCGCCGAGTTTCGCGAACTCGCCCGCGCCCAGATCTGCGGCAACGTCGGCGGACTCCTGCGCCTCGTCGTCGACGCGGCCGATGCCCGCATCCTCGGGGTCGAGATCGTCGGTGAGGGCGCCACCGAGATCCTGCATCTCGGCCAGGCCGCCGTCCTCGGCGGCTGGGAGGTGGGCATGCTGGTGGAGAACGTCTTCAACTTCCCGACCATGGCCGAGGCCTATCGGGTCGCGGCGCTGGACGTGCTCGCCCGCCTGCCGAGCCCGATCGGCGCCTGAAATCGCCGGCGCCGGTGATCCCGAGCCGACGGCGACGTAGCATCGGGCCATGAGCCACCAACACCTCGAGACCCGCCTCGGCGAGATCCTGGTCACCGAATCCTTCGGCAACCTGATCCTGGTCGGCCCCGATCGTCATGACCTCCTGCCGGCGCTCGGCGCCTGCTGCTCGGAATTCCTCCTGATCGGGGACGAGGACGCGGACGAGGTCGCCGAGGCCCTGGCCGAGATGGGGGCCGAGGTCGGCATCGTCGCGGTCGACGAGGACGAAGGCGACGACCGGATGGCCTGTGGCCTGATCCTCGCCCGGCTGCCCGACGAGCCGCTCGCGGAGTCGGTCGACCGCCTGGTCGGCCGGGTGGCCGATCACGGTTTCGTGCTCTGCGACCTGCCGCCCCTGCCGCGGTCCGACCGGCTCCGGCTGGAGCGGCTGCTGCGCTCCCTGCTCACCGACATCGTCGTTCTCGACGACGCCGAGACGGAGGGCGGGCTGGTCCTGCACGGGCGGCGCAAGGCGCGCGGCGTCGACCAGGTGGTCATGGTCGAAGGATCGCCGCTCTCGCTCACCGTCTTCGTCTACAGTCAGGTCGCGGACGAGGCCCTGAACCAGCTGGTCATCGATATCCTGTTCCGGCAGAACGTCCCGCCGGCGCTGATGATCGTCCTCGACGACGCGATCCGGGACGAGGACCGCGTCCCGGACGACCTCTGGGGCCTGGCCGGCCACTCGGTGACCCAGCCGGCGATCCTGCGCAGCGGGGGCGTGGGGCGTTCGGCGGCCCTGGTCGAGGGGCTCGACCAGCTGGAGACCGACTACTTCGCGATCCTCGAGGCGGGCGACCGGCCGTCGGCGCTCTGGGCCGAACGGCTCACCGGCTTCCTCGACCTGGAGGAGGACTGCGGCGCCGTGGTCGCCGGTGCGATCAGTCGCGGCGAGAGCGGCGAGCTGAGGGAGCGCGCGCTCGGCTGCGATCCCGGCCCGGGTCTGCTCCTCCCGATTCTCCTCTCCGGCGAGGCCCCGGCGCGCGCGGTCCTGGTCTTCCGGTCGGCCGCACTCACTCGGGAGCTGCCGGGGGGGCTCGACGAGGCCCTGCCCTGGCACCTGCTGCTCCAGGTCGCGGCGAAGGGACCGATCGGCAACCTGCCCCTGCCGCTCGCGGTCTGCGTCGATCGGCCGCTCGCCGGCGCGGATGCCGCCCGGGCCCTGGAGCTGCTGGCCCGGGATCTCGACCCGAAACGGATCGAAGAGGGGCTGACCATGGTCCCGGCCGAGGATCGCCCCGGCCTCGCGCGGCACGTGCTGGCCGGCGCCCTCCACCAGGCGGGGCTCTGGGACCTCGCCCTGCCGATCTATCGCGATGCCATCAGCCTGGAGCCGGACCTGGTCGAGCTTCGGGTCGACCACCTTCGCGCCCTGCGTTGGTCCGGCCGGGCCGAGGAATTCCTGGCGGTGGCCCGCGAGGTCTCGGCCGCCGCGCACGAGGAAGGTCGCTACCGTCTGGCGCTCGCGGCCGCCCGCTGCGATCTCGGCGATTTCTCCGGGGTCGACGCCCTCCTGGGCCCGGTCGAGGACGAGGTCGACGAGGAGCTGGGGCCGAGCCTCCACCTCGCGGCCGCCCTGGCCCGGGCCCTGGAGCGCGACGATCGGACGCAGGTCGACCATCTGATCGCCCTCGGTGCCTACCTGGTCGAGGATGGGCGGATCGACGACCTCCTCGACCTGATGCCGGGACTTGGTCCCGGCCCGCGATTGTCTGGTGCCTGAGAACGCGGCCCGGGTTTACAATCGGCGTCCTGATGACCGATCGCGCCGTCCCCATCTGCGGGAGCCTCCTTGCGTCGCTCCTCCTGCTCTGTCTCCTCGCCTGCGGCGATACCGCGCCGGAACCACGGCCCGAAGCGGACGCCGTCGCCACGGCGGTCTTCGACGGTCCGGCCGCGAAGCACGCCCAGGAGATGGTCACGGCGGCGGTCCTCTTCGCCGGACCGATCGCGAACCGGGCGACGCGACTCGAGGCCGTCGCGCTCGAACAGGGTCGGTTGATCGCTGCCGACCAGGCCGACCTCCTCGCCGCCGAGATGCGGGGAGCGAGCCTCGAGCTCCCGGGCATCGACGGGGCGCGCGTCGCCTCCTTCCGCTGCGCCGAGGGCGAGAGGCCGGACTGGCTCCTGGTCTCGATCGGCTCCGACGAGGCGCGCTACCGCCTGGTGATCACGCCGGCCCGCGATCACGAGGTCGGTCCGGCCGGGCCCGGCTCGAGCGCGCTCGATCTCACCGTGTTCCTGGAATGCCTGCGGTTGATGACGCTGGCCCGGGCCGCCGCCCCGATCGCCTGCGAGCGCTTCGCCTACGACTTCGTCCTGCCGCTCACCGATCGTTCCGGACACGAATTCCTTGTCGGCATGCCCCGGCGTCCCGGCGTCATCGTCGGCTGCCTCAGCGTCGAAGGACTCGCCGCCGCCGATCCCGCGGCGCGCGTGCTGGTGGCGCGTATCAGCCGGCCCGGTTCGGTCATCGCCCAGGCCGCGACCTCGGTCCTGCGCGACTTCGGCAGCACCGCGGCGGGCTGGGGCGAGGTGGGCGTCGATCCCTCGCTCGAACCGGCACCGAAGGCCCTGCTCGATGCCCTCGGTCAGGCCGACCTGCCGCTGCTCCAGCTCGCCGGCGCCCGCGGGCGCGAGGGCACCAGCTTCGTGCCGCCGCTCGGTCTCGACCGCAAGTTCAGCCGCCGCAGCCTGCCACCGCTGGCGGCGAAGTTCGGCGGCGCGGAGGATCGGGTCGCCGAACTCGGGGGGACGGGCTACCCCCTCGCCCTGGCGGCCGCCCGGGCGCTGGCCATCGTGCTCCTGCGTTGCGAGGCGGCCTACGCCGGTCGCTGACCGTGCTGTTTCCGAGCACCGTCTGGACCGTCGTCGAGCCCGAGCAACGCGGTCAGCCGGCCGATTCGCCGTCCTCGCCCGTGGAGCTGGTGAGCGAAAGGGGAACCCGGATCGGTCGCCGGATCCTCGGGAGCGAGGCCCGGAGGCCTCGCAGGTTCTGCGCCTTCGGGCCGAGCGGCGCGGGCGGCAGGCTCGGTCCGGCTGACGAGGCGCGAGTGGCGTAGGCGATGCCGGATCATCGTCGAGCCCGAGCAACGCGGTCAGCCGGCCGATTCGCCGTCCTCGCCCGTGGAGCTGGTGAGCGATACGGGTTAGGCTCTCGCGGACCGGATCACGAGACCGATGCCCGAAGCCGCCGACGACAAGATGCTCTGCTACTGCCGCAACGTCCGCTACGGGGTCGTGCGGAAGGTGATCGCGGAGGGCGATCTGCGCTCGCCGGAACAGGTGACCGCGGCCTGTTCGGCGGGGAGCGGCTGTCGGAGCTGTCGTCCCGAGATCGAGGAGCTGATCGCGGAACATCGGCGTCGCCACCGCGGCTTGCTTCGCTGGCTCCGCCGGCTGTTTCCGAGTGCAGGAGCGCGAGGATGAACGCTGCCGAGACCGTCTACCTCGATCACAACGCCTCGACGCCGATCCTGCCGGCGGCCTTCGAGGCGATGCTGCCCTTCCTCCGCGAGGGCTACGCGAATCCTTCGGCCATCCATGTCGCTGGCGAGAACCTGCGTCGCGTCCTCGAGGAGGCTCGCGAGGTCATCGCCGGCCTGCTCGGCGCCCGTCCGGCGGAGATCTGCTTCAGCTCCGGTGCCACCGAGGCCATCAACCAGGCTCTGCGCGGCGTGCTCGAGGCTCGGCCCCGCCGGCGCAAGCTGGTCATCTCGGCGGCGGAACACGCGGCCACCCGCGACGTGGCGGCGCAGCTCGAGCGTCGAGGCCATCCGGTGCAGGTCGTCCCGGTCGACGCCCGTGGTGAACTGGACGAGGACGAGCTCGACGCCGCCCTCGACGACGAGGCCGCGATCCTCAGCCTGCTCTGGGTCAACAACGAGACCGGTGTGGTCACCGACGTCGCCCGGCACGGTCGCCTCGCTCATGAACGGGGCGTCGTCTTCCACGTCGACGCGGCCCAGAAGGTGGGCAAGGGCATGCCGGCGCTCGGCGACCTGCCCATCGACCTGCTCTCCTTCTCGGCCCACAAGTTCGGTGGTCCGAAAGGCGTCGGCGCACTCTACGTCCGCCGCGGCGTCTCGCTGCGGCCCCTGATCTGGGGCGCGCATCACGAAGGCGGCCGGCGCGGCGGAACCGAGAACCTGCCGGGCATCGTCGGCATGGCGGTCGCCCTCGAGCAGGCCGTGGCCGCCTGGCCGGTCGAATCGCGCCGCCTGCGGGCCCTGCGCGACGCCTTCGAGGCCGCGCTGCGCGCGGATCATCCGGACATGCTGGTCAACGGCGCCGGCGCGCCCCGGAACGAGAACACCCTGAACGTCGCCTTCCGCGGGATCGAAGGTCACGGCGTCGTCCTGCGCCTGGCCCAGCGCGGCGTCTACTGCTCCTCGGGAAGCGCCTGCACCGCCCATGACCCCGGCCCGTCCCATGTGCTCGCCGCGATGGGCCTCCCCGGCGACCACATCCATGGCGCGTTGCGATTCTCCCTGGGTGCCGGGGTGACGGTGGAAGGCCTGGCGCGGACCCGCCTCCTCGTCGGCGAGGCCGTCGCCGCCCTCGCCGGTCAGGGCTCCTGACCCAAGTCCCTTCGCGACCGGGACTTGCTCTGCCGGCGCCGGCACTTTTGGTCGGCGACCACAAGGCCGGGCCGCGATCCGGTCGATAGGAATGCAGGTTCCGGTTCGGTTCTGACCTGGTCGAGTGGATGAAGAAGCTCAAGTTCCTGTTCAAGATGGCTCTCTTCATCGCCTTCCTCGGCGGTCTCTTCGTGGCCCTATTCCTCCAGGAGGTCGGTTTCCTGGGCAACGGCTTCGAGAAGGCCTGCCGCGAGAAGGGGATCGCGCTGCCGCTCCAGGATCCGCGCCTCGTGGTGGACGTCGGCGGCAAGACCCTCAGCATCTACGAGGGCGAGACCCTGATCCGCCGCTACGACGTCGCCAGCGGCCGGGCCCGGCGGCTCGGGGCCCTGGACCGCGACTCCAACTCGACGCCCGTGGGCGAGTACCGGGTCGTCCGCAAGGCGGTGCGCGAGAGCATGTTCAGCCGTGGCTCGCGCTTCCTGCAGATCGACTATCCCAACGCCGACGATGCCGATCGCGCCTGGGATCTCGGCCGGCTGGATCGTGCCCAGTACGACGCGATCATCACCGCGGTCGAGGCCGCCAAGCCGCCGCCGGAGAACACCCCGATCGGTGGCAACCTGGGCATCCAGGGCAATTACTTCTCGATCGTCGGCGACAGTTTCACCGACGGCAGCATCGCGCTGTCGAACGGCGACATCGTCGATCTCTTCGATCACATCCCGCTGGGCACGCCGGTGACCATCAATCCCTGACCGGCCGAATCACCGCCCTCGCCCGTGGCGACGGTGAGCACCGCGGGTTAGGCTCGCGGCATGGAACTCGTGCAGATCGAGATCGAGCGGGTCATCGCCACCACCGGCAACGATTTCGCGGTCGTCCTCAAGGCGCCGGACAAGCGCTTCCTCATCTTCGTCGGCCGCCCGGAGATCATGGCGCTCTACCGGGAACTCCAGGGCATGGAGTCGCAGCGACCCATGCCGCACGACGTCGTCGCCAACCTGCTTCGCGCCTTCGACATCGAGGTGCGCGGCGTGGTCATCTCCAGCATCGTGGACAACGTCTTCTGCGCCACCCTGCTGCTGCGCCAGGATCAACCGGGCGGCGAGCGCCAGGAGGTCCGGCTGGACCTGCGCGCCAGCGACGCCATGATCGTGGCCCTCAAGATGAAGCTGCCGCTCCACTGCGCCGCCGAGGTCTTGGCCGAGGTGCGCGACGTCAGCGCCGACCTGCCCGCCGAGGACGAGGGTCAGGCCGAGCTGGGCGACTGACCGATCCTCAGAGCAGGAACTCGCCGAGATCGCGCAGGCGGCGCGGCCGTCCCGCGGCGTCGTGGGCGAGAAGGAGCAAAACGATCGCGAGGGTGAGCAGCTCGGCCGGGTGCCGGTGCCGGCAGCCGGCGCAGGCGAGCAGGAAGACCCCCAGCGCGAGGGCCGGCCGCCGGCCATCGAGCAGGCAGAGCGAGAGCGCGGTCCCGCCGAGGGTGAGCAGGGCGATCAACGCCGGCATGGGCCAGGAGCCGAACCAGAACCCGCTCAGGTCGTCGACCAGGAAGCGGGCGCTGTCGGGCGCCAGGGCGGCGCCGAGGCCGAGGAGGCCACCGAGCCCGGCGGCCACCACGAGGCGGCGACGACCGGCGTCGAGCGCGAAGGTGAGCAGCGCGAACCCGGCGAGCGCCGCGACCGGGCCGGCGATCTGGCGAAGCGTGGCGGCGAGGCCGCTGTCCTCGCCACCGGTGAGCACGAAGGCGGCCCGCCACAGCTGCGGCAGGGCGGCCGCGACGGCGACCAGGGCCAGGGCGAGGCGTTGCGGGAGCGCGATGGTCCCGCGCAGGACGCGCGCCACCGATTCCAGACAGAACAGGGCCATGAGGAGGTTGGCAATGGCCAGGGCGAGTTCACGGCGGGCCAGGGCGTTGACCGCCAGCGCTCCGATCAGCGCCAGCGCGGTGAGCACGGTGACCTCGTCGAGCCGACCCCGGCCCTGACGACGGCGCACCAGGGAGGGCAGGAGCGCGACCAGGGCGAAGGCGGCCACCACCACCAGCAGGTTGGCCAGGAAGGCGGCGATCGATTCGCGGCGCGCGACCAGGCCGGCGAGGGCGGCCGGTACCTCGAACCAATGCAGGATGACCCCCAGGTGTCCCAGCAGGAACTCGGCCAGCGCGGTCAGCGCCAGGAGAACGAGGATCTGCAGCTTGGCTCCGGATTCCATGCCTTCGGTCGTGGCTCCCCAGGCTTGATAGGTCGGCGGATTACTCTACCCTGAAGCCTCGTTCCGGAAAGACCCAAAAGGAGAGTCGGATCATGCTTCTCGGTCGGGTGATCGGCGAGGTCTGGGCCACGCGGAAGGATCCGCGGCTGGCCGATCTCCGCTTCGTCGTCGTCAGTGCCATCGACCGCGAGCGCCGGCCTTCGGCCAGCATCGTGGTCGCGGTCGATGCGGTCGGCGCCGGGCCCGGCGAGATCGTGCTCCTCGCCCAGGGCTCGTCGGCGCGCCAGTCGGATCTGACCACCAACAAACCGGTCGACGCGGTCGTGATGGCCATCGTCGACGACTACGACCTGAGCGAGCGTGACTGGGCTGCCTTCGATGCCCGCAGCATGACGCCGGGGACCGGCCGATGAGCCTCGATCGGGAACGCGTGCGCCGTCTGGTCGGCGAGATCGTCGACCGGGAACTCCCCGCCGAGCAGGACTTCCGTCGGCCGCGGCTCGACGACGAGCCCGGCCACGGTCATCGGGAGCTGATCACCGAAGGGGACGTCATGGCCGCGCAACGCGCCGGCCGAGCCCTGGTCATCGCGCCGGGCGCCATCGTCACCCCGCTCGCCCGCGACGCCATCGAGCGCCACAAGGTGGAGCTGCGCGACGCCCCGGACGACGCCGCCGCCCTGAGGAGTCTCGGCGCCGAGCTGTCGCCGCCTCCGGCCGGCTGCGCCAAGGGGCAGGTGGCCATCGCCGCCGACCACGGCGGCTTCGAGATGAAGCGGATGTTGATCGACTTTCTGCGCCGCGAGGCCGGGATGCTCTGCCTCGATCTCGGGACCCACTCCAACGAGGCGGTCGACTATCCGGATTTCGCCCACAAGGTCGCCCGGGAAGTCGCGGCCGGGCGTGCCTGCCGCGGCATCATCGTCGATGGTGCCGGCATCGGCTCGGCCATGGTGGCCAACAAGTACGCGGGCGTGCGCGCCGCCAACTGCACGACCGTGGCCGCGGCCACGAATGCCCGCGAGCACAACGACGCCAACGTCCTCACCCTCGGTGGTCGGATGATCGAGGACGAGCTGGCTCGCGCCATCGCCATCGTCTTCCTCAAGACCGACTTCGGCGGCGGCCGGCACGCGCAGCGCGTGGCCAAGATCGAACCGGGGAGATCCTGAGATGCAGCTCGCCCGCGTCGTCGGCCGGCTGCACGCCACCCGCAAGGACCCGGCGCTGGCCTCGGCCAAGCTCCTCGTCCTCCAGGGCATCGATCCGCAGCGGCGCGAGCGGGGCGGCCGCCTGGTGGCGGTCGACACCGTGGGTGCCGGCCCGGGCGAGATCGTGTTCTACACCACGGCCAACGAGGCGCTCCTGCCCTGGCAGGACCTGACCGGCAGCCGCGCGCCCGCGCTCGTCGACGCCAGCATCATCGGCATCGTCGACGACCTGGTCCTGCCCGAGACCGAATCATGAAGCTCTGCCGGATCACCGGATCATTGCACGCCACGATCAAGAACCCGAGGCTCGAGGGCCAGCGCATCCTCATCGCGCAGCCGCTCGACGCCGCCGGTCGCGACGACGGCGAGGTCATGCTCGCCCTCGACCAGGTCGACGCCGGTCCGGGTGACCGGGTCCTGGTGATGAAGGAGGGCGGTGGCGCCCGGATCGTCCTGGGGGACGACCGCCACCCCGTCCAGTGTCTGGTGATCGCGGTCGTCGACGACCTGCTCCTGAACGACCACGAGGGATGACGAGACCATGATGGATCGCGAGCGACTGATCGAGAAGATCACCGACGAGGTCTGGCGCCGCGTGCGCGACGAGGTCGCGACCAGCGGGCATCGCGGCACCGAGATCGCCGAGCTGATCGGCGCCGGCGCCGATCGCGTCGGCCTCCGTCCCGGGGGCCTGGCTCCGGCGGAACAGGTCGCCGCCCTGATCGACCACACCCTGCTCAAGCCCGACGCCACCCGCGCCCAGGTCGAGGCGCTCTGCGCCGAGGCCGCCCGCCACCGCTTCAAGTCGGTCTGCGTCAATCCCACCTGGGTGGCGCACGCCGCGCGCAAGCTGACCGGTAGCGGGGTCGCCGTGTGCACGGTCATCGGCTTCCCGCTCGGGGCCAACGTGCCCGAGATCAAGGCCGCCGAGGCGCGCCGAGCCCAGGACGAGGGGGCCGCGGAGCTGGACATGGTGATCAACGTCGGCCGGCTGAAGAGCGGCGAGCACGACGCGGTGCGCGACGACATCGCCGCCGTCACCGGCGTTCGGCGTCGCGGCAACATCGTCAAGGTGATCCTCGAGACCTGCCTCCTCAGCGACGACGAGAAGCGCATCGCCTGTCAGCTCGCCCGCGCCGCCGGCGCCGATTTCGTCAAGACCTCGACCGGCTTCTCGACCGGCGGTGCCACCGTCGACGACATCCGGCTGATGCGCGAGGCGGTCGGCTCGGCCCTCGGGGTCAAGGCCTCGGGCGGCGTCCGCAACCGCGACGACCTGGTGGCGATGGTGCGCGCCGGCGCCAGCCGCATCGGCGCCAGTGCCGGAGTGAAGATCGTCTCGGAGTCGCGGTCGTGAGCGGCGAGTTCGAGTCGGCCGAGAAGGTCCATGACGAGGCCGGTCGCCAGTACCACATCGGGCTCGCGCCCGGTGAGGTCGCGCAGCGCATCCTCACCTGCGGCGACCCGGCCCGCGCGCGCCGGATCGCCGCGCGCTTCGATCGCATCGACCTCGAGCGCGCCAATCGCGAGTACCTCACCTTCACGGGCGAGTACCGGGGCCGCGCCCTGAGCGTGATGGCCACGGGCATGGGGCCCGACAACACCGAGATCGCGGTGATCGAACTCTGCCAGGTCGTGGCCGAGCCGATCTTCCTGCGGGTCGGTACCTGCGGTGGCCTGCAGCCGAACATGGAGATCGAGGACCTGGTGATCTCGACCGGCTCGCTCCGGCTGGAGAACACCAGCACCTTCTTCGTGCACGAGGGTTTCCCGGCGGTCGCCCACTACGAGGTGGTCGCGACCCTGGTCGAGGCCGCCCGTCGGCTCGGCCGGCGTCATCACGTCGGCATCACCGCGACCGCCCCGGGCTTCTACGGCGCCCAGGGGCGCAAGGGGCTGGGCTTCGAGCCCCGGTTCCCCGACCTCCCCGACCAGCTGGCGCGAATGGGCGTGAAGAACATGGAGATGGAGACCAGCGCGCTGTTCACCCTGGCCGCGATGCGCGATCTGAAAGCCGGGGCGATCTGTGTCATCTTCGCCAACCGGCCGCGTAACGTCTTCATCGCCGGCGACCGGAAGACCGCCGCCGAGGATGCGGCCATCGACGTCGCCCTCGAGGCCATCGTCGAACTCTGAGTCCGGGCGAAGTTCCGGTCCGAACGTGACGGTCGCGCAGGCGGCCGGGGAAGGAAGTTCCATGACTCCGATTCTCGGGCGCCTCGTGCTCCTCGTCGCCATCCTCGGGCCGGGTCTCCTGGCCCAGGAACCGGGCCCGAAACGCCTCTTCCGTTTCGCGCAGCCGGTGGCGGGCGACCGCTTCGTCAGCCGGGCCAGCTCGAACCTGGACTTCAGGGTCAAGGTGAGCTCGGAAGGCGAGCTGCGCTTCGAGGTGTCCATGTCCACGGTCGAGGATTCGACCATCGAACGCGAGGTGCTGACCTCCGGCGAGAAGGGCGCGACCCGCCTCCGCCATCGGCTGGCCCGGAAGGTCGGTCGGCGGACGATGGCCACGAACGGCGAAGAGAGCGAGACCAAGGCCGAGGACCCGCGGCTGGGCGAGAGCTATCTCGTCGAGCTGAAGGACGGCCGCCTGATCGTCACCGGCGAGACGGGTGAGGCCGTCACCGAGGAGATCCGTGGCCTGTTCGAGCGTGATTGTCGCAAGCAGCTGTCCCGGGGGCTTCTGCACGATCCGAGCGCGGGACTCGGTCGCCTGCTCGACCGCAAGTCGCTGGGGATCGGCGATCAGGTGGACATGGGAGCGGACATGGCGCGGGACATGCTCCAGGGCGCCGAGGACCAGCTCCAGGGCAAGGACCTGGAGGTCGAGACGGCCAGGCTCGAGCTCCTGCGCTTCGAGCAGCACGCCGGGCGTGACTGCGCGGTCTTCCGGATGGACCTGGCGATCGTCGGGCGCAACGAGCAGCCGGGGAACTCGATGACCCTCGGCCTGAAGCTGGCCGGCGAGTTCCTGGTCGGTGTCGAGGACTGCTGGCTCCATCGCGCCGAATCGAAGGGGCCGATGACCGTGACCGGTGGCCGCGCGACGCCCGGCGGCGAGGCCGTGATCGCCGGCAAGGGCGACCTGCGGCGGCGGGAGGAGATCGAGATCCGACGCCCGCGGCAGGGCGGCGACGACCCGAAGAAGGAGGAAGGAAGATGATCATGTCCCGACGGTGTTGCGGCGTCCCGATCACCCTGCTGCTGATCCTCGTCGGCAGCCTCGGGCTGCGGGCCCAGGAACCGGAGCGCCACGAATTCAAGCGCGTCTTTCCCGCCAAGGGCGCCCACCTGATCACCACCAAGAAGTCCACGATGACCCTGAACGGCGAGGTCACGGTCGGCGACTACGAGCCCCTGCCGATGACCAAGCGGGACGACGAGACGGAGGTCTGGGAACGGGAGATCCTCGAGGCGGGTAGCCAGGGCGTGACCCGGATGAAGGCGCGGCTGACCCGCTTCGAGAAGCGGAGCCGGACCGGTTATGCCGGCGAACAGGCGGAGGAGACCGAGGAGGACGCGCGGCTCGACGCCAGCTTCTTGGTCAGCCTGAAGGACGGCAAGGTCCAGGTGACCGACCTCGAAGGTGGCGAGGTCGACGAGGAGATCCGCGTCGCCTTCGAGGAGGACTGCGCCGACGCCGTCGCCCAGGGCCGACTGTTCGATTGCAGCTTCGGATTCGACCGGCTCCTGGCCGGCAAGAAGCTGGCGGTCGGCGACCGGGTGGAACTCGACGACGACTTCGTCGGTCGGATGTTCCGCAAGCGGGCGCGGGACGGTTCCGACCCGCGCTGGAAGGTCGAGAAGGGCGAACTCGAACTTCTGCGGACCTTCACCCACCTCGGCCGGCGCTGCGGCGAGTTCAAGGCCAAGCTGCGCTTCGACAGCAAGGTCGCCGAGGGGGGGCTCGACATGAACCTGGGCTTCGACCTGGATGGCCGCGTCACGGTCGGCCTGGCCGATTGCTGGGTCTACGGCTTCGAGTTCTCCGGGCCGCTGGAACTGGGCGGGGCCGGACAGAAGAACGGCCTGACGATGGGGCTCCAGGGCAAGGGCAAGACCGGTTTCTCGGCCAGCCTGGCCGCGGTGACCGCCAACTGAGGACTCCCGGGACGGGACAGGGCCCCGGGGAAAGGCTATGATCGCGGTGACCCCCGAAAGCAAAGGAAACACCACCATGGGCAAGAATGCCACTCTCTGCATCCTCCTCGTCCTCGCCGCGGCCCTCGGAACCCGGGCCCAGGACGACCAGGTCTTCAAGTTCAAGAAGGCGCTCCCGACCAAGGGCATGACCTTCGCCCTCGCCCATCAACGGACGATGAACATGGACGTCGAGGCCACCATCCCCGACCACCCGCCCTTCAACTCGACCATGGCGATGAAGGAGCACCAGGTCAGCGAGCAGAAGATCCTGGCGGTTTCCGAGGTCGGCGTGACCAAGCTGAGCTTCTCGATGAAGAAGCACGAGGAGACCGAGTCCCAGAACATGGGCGGCCAGGAGCGCAACAAGTCCGAGAGCGACCCGCGCCTGGGAAAGACCTTCATCGTCGAGCTCAAGGACGGCAAGGTGGACGTCAGCGCCCCCGAGGGCGGCGAGGTGCCGGCCGACGTGCGTGGCGCCTTCGAGAAGGAGATGCAGAAGGGGGCCGGACTCGGCCGGCTCTTCGACCCCTGCCGCGGTCTCGATGGCGCGCTCGCCGGCAAGGAGCTCAAGGTCGGCGACAAGGTGGAACTCAGCTCCGAGCAGCTCGAGAAGCTCATGCACGGCGAGGGCGAGAACGACGGCAGCATGCCCGAGGTCAAGAAGGCGATCCTGACCGTGCAGCGCGCGGTCAACTATCTGGGCACCGACTGCGTGGCCTTCAGCGCCGACTTCGAGTTCAGCGGCACCACCGGCCAGGAGCAGAACCCGATGAACGTCGGCGCGCATCTCGAGGGCGAGTACCTGGTCGGCCTCGGCAACTGCTGGATCTACAAGGCCAACCTGAGCGGCCCGATGTCGATGAACTCCGTCAACGCCGGTCACGGCGGGATGAACATCGCCGGCAAGGGCAAGATGGACATGACCGGCAACGTCATCGTCAGCCAGGGCGACTGAGCCCGCGCCGATCGCCGACTTCATGGAGCGGGCCCCGACCAGGGCGGTCGGGGCCCGCTCGCGTCCTGGCGCCGGGACCGCAAACGAGGCAAGATGTGAATCTCGTGAAGTCTCAAGGCCCGCCAGGTCGGGGCGAGACCGGTCCGCCGCGCCGGTTCCCGGCCCGGGTCGAGTTCGCGGATATTATCGTAAACACCTGTCATGAATTGACTTGATGCCTATCGTCCACGGTGGTGCCCGGGCGCCGGAACGACCCGGTCCGCGTTCACCTCGATTTCACGAAGTCCACACGGGAGCCGAACAAGGTCGCGTCAGACTCCTCCTGAACGTAACGCGAACCATCGCAGGGTCCGGCCGACAAGAGGGGCCGGAGCAACAGGAGAAAGACATGTCGAAGCTCATCACGAGCCTGCTCTCGATCGCCCTGGTGGCCCTGGTCGCCACCAGCGCCGCCAGCGCCCAGGAACTTCCCGAGTACCGTCCGACCAAGGGCGTCTCGGGCAACATCAAGAGCGTCGGTTCCGACACGATGAACAACCTGATGACCCTCTGGGCCGAGGGCTTCCAGAAGTTCTACCCGAACGTCCAGGTCGAGATCGAGGGCAAGGGCTCCTCGACCGCGCCGCCGGCCCTGATCGAGGGCGTCTCCACCTTCGGGCCGATGAGCCGCATGATGAAGGAGAAGGAGATCGACGCCTTCGAGAAGAAGTTCGGCTACAAGCCGACCGCTCTCTCGACCAGCATCGACATGCTCGCGGTCTATGTGAACAAGGACAACCCGATCAAGGGCCTCACCCTGGCCCAGGTCGACGCCATCTTCTCCAAGACCCGCAAGCTCAACCACGGCGAGGACGTCGTCAGCTGGGGCCAGCTCGGTCTCGATGGCGACTGGAAGTCGAAGCCGATCAGCCTCTACGGCCGCAACGCCGCCTCGGGAACCTACGGCTTCTTCAAGGACAAGGCCCTCGGCAAGGGTGACTACAAGGACTCGGTCAAGGAGCAGCCGGGCAGCTCGGCCGTGGTCCAGGGCGTCGCCTCGGAGCGCTTCGGCATCGGCTACAGCGGCATCGGCTACAAGACCGCCGACGTCCGCGCCGTGCCGCTGGCCAAGAAGGACGGCGACGACGCGGTTCCGGCCGTCGCCGAGCACGCTTACGACGGCACCTACCCGCTGGCCCGGCCGCTGCTCCTCTACGTGAACAAGCAGCCGAACAAGGACCTCGACCCGCTCCGCCGCGAGTTCCTGAAGTACGTCTTCAGCCGCCAGGGCCAGGAGGCGGTCTCGAAGGACGGCTACTTCCCGATCAACGGCGCCGTCGCCAAGAAGATGCTGGCCGCCTGCGGCCTCGAGAACTGATCGTCCACCGGGACGACGACACCGAACGCGGTGGCGGGAACGTTCCCGCCACCGCTTCATCGCCAACCGAGATCAGGTTCAGATGAGCCAGAAGAGCTTCACCGGCGTCCGCCGGGAGAGAAAGACCAGACGCTCGGTGGTCGTGGCCGACAGGGCCGCGAAGACCCTGATCACGGTGGGCGGACTCGGCACGATCATCGCGGTCGCCACGGTCTGCCTCTTCCTCGTCTGGGTCGTGATCCCCCTCTTCGGGGGCAGCTCGGTCTCGGAGCCCCGCGAACTCGGTCTGCCGGCCTCGAGCACCACGCCGGTCAAGCTCGGCTTCGACGAGTACCGGGTCCTCGGCTGGACGGTCGACGGCGAGGGCGTCCTGCGGAGCTTCCGCATGGACGACTCGTCGGTCATGAGCGAGGCCCCGCTCCTGCCCGCGGAGAGCTTTGCCGGCATCGCCTTCTCGCCGTCCTCGGGCGCCTTCGTCCTGGCCGATCGCACGGGCGGCATTCGCTTCGGCAAGGTCGAGTTCGCCACCTCCTTCATCGAGGAGGACGATCTCCCCACCGAGGTCGCCGAGCAGGCGGCCAAGGGGCTCGCGATCCACGACGGCGGCGTGATCCAGAGGACTCCAGAAGGTCAGTTCCGCCGCCAGCGCCTGGCTCTCGGCCTGGGCGGGTCCTTGACCGTGGACGGCTCGGGGGCGGCCCGCCTGCTCGACTTCAGCCACCTCGGCGAGAAGGAGAGCGTCGCGGTCGTCCTCGATCAGGAGCGGCGGCTCTTCCTCTGCCGCAGCGCCCTCGAGATGGACTTCATGACCGGCGAGGACGTCCTCTCCGGGCAAACGGAGCGACTCGACTACGAGGCCCGTGATTCGGCGCCCGAGTTCCTGCGAGTCAGCGCCCGTGGTGACAGCGTGCTGCTCGCCTGGAGCGACGGCAGCGCGTTGCGCTTCGACTGCACCCGCGAGGGCGAGGGCAAGGTCGCCGAATCGCTCCAGCTCGTACCCCAGGGGCGCAAACTCGTCCGCCTCGACACCATGATCGGCCACGAGACCTTCCTGGCCTGCGACGATCAGGGTGGCGTGGCGCTCTGGTTCAAGGCCAAGCCCGAGGGTGCCGCCACCTCGGATGGCGCCGTGCTCGTTCACGCCCGCGACCTCGAGGCCGAGGGCTCTCCGGTCACGGCCACGGCCTCGTCGCGCCGCAGTCGCATCGTGGCCCTCGGCTACGCCGACGGCCGCGTCCGGCTGTATCAGACCACCTCGGCCGTCGACATGATCGACGAGACCGCGACCGGCGAGGGCCCGGCGCTCGTCGTGGCGATGGGGCCCAAGGAAGACTCGGTGGCCGCCGTCCGCGGTCGGATGATCACGGCCTGGGATCTCGAGCTCGGTCACCCCGAGGCGACGCTCGGTTCGCTCTTCGGCAAGGTCTGGTACGAGGGCTATCCGGAACCGGAACACGTCTGGCAGTCGTCGGCCGGCAGCGACTCGGCCGAGCCGAAGCTGGGCCTGATGCCGCTGATCTTCGGCAGCATCAAGGCGACGATCTACTCGTTGCTCTTCGGCGTCCCGCTCGCGCTGCTCGCCGCGATCTTCACCAGCGAGTTCCTCGACCCGCGCCACAAGGCCAAGGTCAAGCCGACCGTGGAGCTGATGGCGAGCCTGCCCAGCGTGGTGCTCGGCTTCCTCGCCGCCCTCGTCGTCGCGCCCTTCGTCGAGAACCGCATCCCGGCCCTGCTCTGCTCCCTGGTGACCATCCCGATGGTCTTCCTCCTCGGTGCCCAGGTCTGGCAGGCCCTGCCGACGCGAATCTCGCTGCGCTACGGCGGTGTCCGCCTGGTCGGCATCATCGTTCTCCTGCCGCTGGGCGTCTGGAGCGCCGGCCTGCTCGGTCCCTGGGTCGAGGACCTCTTCTTCGTCGGCGACATCAAGCACTGGCTCAACGGTGGCGTCGGTGACAGTACCGGCGGCTGGATGCTCATCCTCCTGCCGCTGGTGGCGATCGGGACCGCCTGGCTCATGACCCGGGTGCTCGACCCCGTCGTCCGCGCCCGCGGCCTGATCCGCAACCGCAAGAACGCGATCATCTTCTCGGCCACCAAGCTGGTCGGCGGCAGCCTGGTCGCGCTCCTGGGCTGCTGGCTGATCGCCACCGTCCTCGACGGCATGGGTCTCGATTCGCGCGGCGGTGTCCTCGACACCTACGTCGCCCGCAACGCGCTCGTGGTCGGCTTCATCATGGGCTTCGCCATCATCCCGATCATCTACACGATCGCGGAGGATGCCCTCTCGACGGTCCCAGAGCATCTGCGCGCGGCCTCGCTCGGTGCCGGCGCCACGCCCTGGCAGACGGCGCTGCGCATCGTCGTTCCCACCGCGATGAGCGGTCTGTTCTCGGCGGTGATGATCGGCCTCGGTCGCGCCGTGGGCGAGACCATGATCGTCCTCATGGCCGCCGGCAACACCCCGGTCATGGAATGGAACATCTTCAACGGCTTCCGGACGCTCTCGGCCAACATCGCGGTGGAGCTTCCCGAGGCCGTCCGTGACAGCACCCACTACCGGACGCTCTTCCTCGCCGCCCTCGTGCTCTTCGTGTTGACCTTCATCCTCAACACCTTCGCCGAGGTCGTGAGGCAGCGCTTCCGCAAGAGGGCCTATCAGCTATGAGTCAGCCCGACGTGACCAACAGCCCGGCTCCGGCGGGCAAGACCAAGGCCCGCAAGCGGCCGCGCAAGGTCGGCGTGTCGCTGCGCGCGCGTGGCGAACCGATGATCTGGCTTACCGGCGGCGCGCTGGTGATCTGCATCGCGATGATCGCCGGTCTCCTCGGTCTCGTGCTCTACCAGGGCTTCGCCACCTTCTGGCCCGGAGAACTCCTGCGCTACGAGCTTCGCGACGGCCAGGTGCTCATGGGCGAGCTGGCGCGCGAGGAGACCCATCGACCCGACGAGAGCATGCTCGCCGGTCTGGCCGAAGACGAGCAGACCGTCGCCCGTGACCTGCTCGGCAAGAGCGAGGAGGGCGTCCTCGCGCGCCGTCTGGTCCGGACCGGCAACTACGACATCACCCGCACCCACTTCCACTGGGTCGAGGACTTCCAGGTCGCGCGGACCGAGGCTCCCGAGTGGGCCGCGGTCGTCGAGCGCATGGAGTGGGGGCGATTCTACGGCTGGCCGATCGGCTTCAAGACCGAGGGTCAGATGGTGACCGAGGACCCGGCGGAGGTCTGGTCCCTCTATCGCGAGAACATCGACGAGGTGATCGCGCGCCGCGCCGAGATCACCGGCCTGGAGAAGCACGAGATCGGCGCGATCAACCGTCGGCTCGAGGACATGCGCCTCGCGCTGCGGCAGGTCGCGCTGGACGAGGGCGAGGACAGCGCCGCCTGGCAGGCCAAGAAGGCCGAGTACGACCGGCTCGAGGTCAGCTCCAAGGAGGCCTTCAGCCGCATCAGCGTCGATGTCGACGCCCTGCGCCAGGAGAACGCCCGACACGTCCTGGTGATGAAGACCGTCGACGGCAGCGAAGTCGACCTGCACCTGGCCGACGTCGTCCGCGCCTACCTGCCCAACCGGATGAGCACCGGTGACCGCATCGGCGTCTATCTCGATCGCTGGTGGGAGTTCCTCGCCGACGAGCCGCGCGAGGCCAACAGCGAGGGTGGCGTCTTTCCGGCGATCTTCGGCACGGTCTCGATGACCCTGATCATGTGCCTGATCGTCGCGCCCTTCGGCGTGCTCGCGGCCCTCTATCTGCGCGAGTACGCCAAGAAGGGGCCGCTCGTGAGCGCGGTCCGGATCGCCATCAACAACCTGGCCGGCGTGCCCTCGATCGTGTTCGGCGTGTTCGGGCTCGGCTTCTTCTGCTACATCGTCGGCGGTTCGATCGACGAGGTCTTCTTCGAGGCCAAGCTGCCCAGCCCGACCTACGGCACCGGCGGCATCCTCTGGGCCTCGCTGACCCTGGCCCTGCTGACCCTGCCGGTGGTGATCGTGGCCACCGAGGAGGCCCTTTCGGCGGTGCCCAACTCGATGCGCGAGGGCTCCTATGCCTGCGGCGCGAGCAAGTGGCAGACGATCCGCCGGATCGTCCTGCCCCGGGCCATGCCCGGCATCATGACCGGCATGATCCTGGCGATGGCGCGCGGCGCCGGCGAGGTCGCGCCCCTGATGCTGGTCGGCGCGGTCAAGCTGGCGCCGGAGCTGCCGATCGACTCGGTTGCGCCCTTCCTGCATCCGGAACGCAGTTTCATGCACCTGGGCTTCCACATCTACGACCTGGGCTTCCAGAGCCAGAACAGCGAGGCCGCCAAGCCCATGGTCTTCACCACGACCTTGCTCTTGATCACGATCATCGCTTGCCTGAACATCGGGGCGATCTTCATTCGCTCCCGGCTCAGGAGGAAGTTCAACGTCAGCCAGTTCTGACCGCCACGGCGCCATCATGAGTAACGACGGACTCGCCCCCGAGACGGAACGCACGATGACCGAAAGCACCGACAAAGACAGCATGCATCCGCGACCCGACTCGGCGAAGGGAGCCCCCACCGGCTCCGACATCGACGTGCAGACCGCGATCGCGCGCGGCCTGCCCTTCAAGACCGAGTACCACAAGGATGTCTTCAGCGTCGACGCCGAGCTCGACGTCGAGTCCTTCGAGCTCTACTACGGCGAGAAGAAGGCCCTCTACGACATCAACATGCGGGTGCCGACCGGCAAGGTCACCGCGCTCATCGGTCCTTCCGGCTGCGGCAAGTCGACCCTGCTACGCTCGGTGAACCGGATGAACGACCTGATCGACACCGTGCGGATCACCGGCGACATGCGCCTGAACGGCGACTCGATCTACGCGCCTGGCGTCGACGTCATCGAACTCCGCAAGCGGATGGGCATGGTCTTCCAGAAGTCCAATCCCTTCCCGATGAGCATCTTCGAGAACGTCGTCTATCCCTTGCGGATCGACGGCGAGCGGGATCGTCGGGTGCTCGACGAGGTCTGCGAGACCAGCCTCCGGGGCGCCGCGCTCTGGGAGGAGGTCAAGGACCGGCTGAACGACTCGGCCCTCGGTCTCTCGGGCGGTCAGCAGCAGCGCCTGTGCATCGCCCGCGCCATCGCCAGCGAGCCCGAGGTCCTGCTGATGGACGAGCCCTGCTCGGCGCTCGACCCGGTGGCGACCGGCAAGATCGAGGACCTGATCGAGGAGCTCAAGGGCTCCTACACCATCCTCATCGTGACCCACAACATGCAGCAGGCGGCGCGCGCCAGCGACTTCACCGCCTTCATGTACCTCGGCCGGATGGTGGAGTACGGTCCCACGGACACGATCTTCACCAACCCGCACCGCAAGGAGACCGAGGACTACATCACCGGGCGCTTCGGTTAGTCCGAGGTCCGGACTCGGCTGGTCAGCCGGCGCCCCGGGGCGCCAGCCGCGCGGAGCGCCGACTGGTCGGAGCGCCAGCCGCTCGGAGCGCCAGCCGCTGGCTGGCCCAGGATTTCTTCGACCGTTGCTCGGGGCTTGGCCTCGACGATTCGCGACCGTCGCCTTCGGCGTCAATGCCGGCTGGGCAGCCGGCGCTCCGAGGCGCCGTCGACCGCAATCGGGCTCGGGATGCGCAGCCGCTCGGAGCGCCGACCGCTGGTCGGCCTAGTCGGGCTCGCCGGTGGCGTGCCGTTACGACGGCAAGCTCTCCGCACTCGGAATCCTCGTCGTCTCGGACACCTCGACGAAGCGCCGGCCGTCGGCCGGCGAACCTGCCGGCTGGGCAGCCGGCGCTCCGAGGCGCCGTCGACCGCAATCGGGCTCGGGATGCGCAGCCGCTCGGAGCGCCGACCGCTGGTCGGCCTAGTCGGGCTCGCCGGTGGCGTGCCGTTACGACGGCAAGCTCTCCGCACTCGGAATCCTCGTCGTCTCGGACACCTCGACGAAGCGCCGGCCGTCGGCCGGCGAACCTGCCGGCTGGGCAGCCGGCGCTCCGAGGCGCCGTCGACCGCAATCGGGCTCGGGATGCGCAGCCGCTCGGAGCGCCGACCGCTGGGGGCTGTCGGAAAAGTCCGGATCAGCTAGACTCCCCCCGATCACGGATTGATTGGGGAGGGTCGGATGGCGGGATTTCGAGCTCCAGAGGAACGACGTTTTCAGATGGTGCTCTTTCCGGAGCGCCTGGATGACGTGATTCCGGCGGATCATCTTGTGCGCCATGTCCTTGCGCTCTTCGAGTCGGAGGCGCTTTCCGGTTCGATTCAGGCGATGGAGCGGGTCTATGACCTGGCACGAGGTCGCCCGCCCTACCATCCGCGTTACATGGCTGCGCTCTACGTCTACGGCATGCTGACGGGCTACCGTTCGAGCCGTCAGCTCGAGGACGCCTGCCACAATCGGATCGACGTGCGCTATCTGATGGAGTGTCAGCGACCGGACCACGCGACGATTGCGGAATTCGTCGTGCGCCACGGCTCCGAGCTTCAGGGACTCTTGCGGGACACGCTGACGCTCGGTCGTCGGGCCGGCGTGCTCAAGCTGAGTCGTGTGGCCCTCGACGGGACGAAGCTGAAGGCACGCGGCAGCAAGGGCTCCATCCTGCGGCGTGCTCGGATCGAGCGCGAGCTCGAGGAGGCCGATCGAGAGGTCGCCCGACTTTCTTCCGAGTACGAGGAGAACGAGCGTCGGGAATCGCTGACCGGGGGCCTCGACTGGGGCGGGGATCCGGACAAGACGCCGGCTCAACAGAAGCGTCGCTTCGAGCGGCAGCAACGAGCCTTGCAGGCGGCGCTCGCGGAGTTTTCCGAGCGCCAGAAGCGCTCTGCGCGAGGGTCGAGCAGAGTGCAGGAACAGGTCTCGGTGACCGATCCGGAAGCCCGAGGAATGGCCGGCAAGGACGGTTGCTTCGGCCTCCACTACAACGCCCAGGTGGCGGTGGACGTCGATTCCGGCATGGTCGTGGCCGTCGACCTGAACGATGAGACCGGTGATGCTGGCCAGCTCATTCCGATGGTCGAGGAGATCGAACGCAACTGCGGCGAGAAGCCGGAAGCCGTGCTGGCCGACTCGGCCTACGGTCCGGGTCCTGATCTCACGGCATTAGAGGAAGCCGGGATCGAGGGTTTCATTGCGGTCCCCGAGGGCGAATCGATCGATGAGGAAGCTCTGGCGGCACAGCGGGAGCGGATCGCCGGAGGCGAGATTCTGACGGTCGAGGAGGTCGCTCGGATGCCACGCGGCCGCAACGGGCGCCTGCACCGACTCTGTTTCCACTATCGAGAAGACGAGGACCTATACGTCTGTCCGCTTGGTGCGCGTCTGCGCTTCGTGCGGACGCAGACCCAGAGGCTGAAGGGGCGGAAGGTCAAGCGGCGGACCTACGAGTCCGAAGACTGTAGCCGCTGCCCACTGCTCGCTTCCTGCTGCGGCGGCAGCAAGAAGGTCAGGACCATCACCAGAGACCGACATGAAGGCTCTCGCCAGAGGCTACGCCATCGGATGTCCAGCGAGCGAGGCCGCGAGATCTACCGGGCCCGCGCACCCAGCGTGGAAGGACGAATCGCGCTGATGACCGCGGTCACGGGCAGACGCCGGGTGAGCCGTTTCGGTAGGGCCGGAGCCAAGCTCGAATGGAGCCTCGCCGCCATAGCCACCAACATCCGCGTCCTGGTGTCGGCTTGGCAGCTCGTCAAGCCGATCATCTAGCCCCCCGGGGGGCTTCTCCCCACCGAAAACGGCGCCTACGGCGCCCAAGAACCAGAACGGAACTCCGAGCCAACAGATCCCGGCTCAAACCCCTTGATTGAACGGTCCCACGAAGCCCCGGAAGCCCCCTCAACGGTGGAATCCGGCCGGGACTTTTCCGACAGCCCCCGCTGGTCGGCCTAGTCGGACTCGCCGGTGGCGCGCCGTCACGACGGCAAGCTCTCCGCACTCGGAATCGTCGTCGTCTCGGGCACCCCGACGTAGCGCCGGCCGGCGGCCGGCGGTCCTGCCGGCTCGGCAGCCGGCGCTCCGGAGCGCCAGCCGCTGGCTGGCCCAGGGCTCTTCGTCGAGGACCCTCGAGCTTCGGATGTGCAGCCGGCGCTGCGCTCGCCGGTCCGATCACCTGGTCTCGATCTCGACCTCCACGGACTCGATCCAGTCGCCCTGGACGATGGCGTCCAGGACCTCGAAGCCCTTGGTCATCCTGCCGAAGATGGTGTAGCGGCCATCGAGGTGCGGGGTCGGGCCGTGGCTGATGAACCACTGGCTGCCGCCGGTGTCGCGGCCGGCGAGGGCCATGCCGATCGTGCCGCGCTCGTAGGAAAGCGCGTTGGGCTCGCAGGGGATGGTCCAGCCCGGTCCACCCCAGCCGTCGCCGCGCGGGCAGCCGGCCTGGACGACGAAGTCCGGGACCACCCGGTGGAAGCGGATGCCGGCGTAGAAGCCTTCCTTGGCCAGTCGGACGAAGTTCGCGACCGTGATCGGGGCGAGGTCCGGGCGCATCGCCAGGACCAGGTCGCCGCGATTCGTGTGGATGGTCGCGGTCACCTTCCGCCCCTCGAGGGCCGCGCAGGTGGTCGCGTCCTCGGCGATCGCCTTGCGGTCGACCGAGTAGCCCAGCGGGCCGTCCACCACGACGGTCTCGGCGGCCATCCGGCGGATGAAGGACTCGGGGTCGGAAAGAGCCAGTTTGACGAGGAATGACTGCATCCCGAGCTTGCGGGCCAGCTTGACCACGCTCTGCTTGGTCTCGGCCTGGGCGGGCGGCATCTTGCGATAGGCCGATTCCACCCAGTCGCGGGCCGTCTTCCGGCCACGCTCATCGAGGTCGCTGCCCTCGAGGACGTCGAGCGCCGTCGCCAGCAGGACCTCGTCGTCCTCCCTCTCGAGGACGGCCGTGGCCCAGCGCTGGGCGTCGACGTTCTTCGCGTCCTTCAGCGCCTCGAGGGCCGCGGCCCGTACCCGGGCGTCGAGGTCGGTCATGAAGGCCCGCACCTGGTCCTCGTCGGCGCCACCGATGGCGATCAGCGCGCGCGCGAAGGCCGCGCGCATGACCCAGGACGGATGGAGGCGGAATTCGGCCGCGAGCTTCGGCGCCGACTCGGGCGCGAGCGCGCAGTAGGCCGGGATCGCGACCGCCCGGACGTCCTCGACCGGGTCCTCGGCGAGCAGGGCGTAGACGAAGGTCGCCATCCCGCGGCGACCCTTCTCGCCGCCCCAGTCGTGCTTCGCGCCGAGCGCGGCGATGCCCTCGAGCGCGGTGCGCCGGATCTGCGGATCCTCGGTCCGAAGCGCCGCGGCGAAGGCACGCGCGGCGTCGCCACCGGGCTCCTTGGCGGCGCCGTCCAGGCCGGCCAGGACCGCGAGGGCGCGCAGCGCCCGGATGTGGAAGACGCGTTCCTTCCGGGCCAGCATGAAACCGTCGAGGGCGATGATCGCGCGGACGTCCCTCAGCGTGCCGAGGGCCCGCGCGGCATTGCCGGCCACCTCGACGTCCGGGTCACCGAGGAGGGCGATGAAGCGCTCGAAGCCGTCCCTCGGCGCCAGGCGCATCAAGTAGTAGGAGGCGGCGCGGCGCATCGCCTCCGCGGCGGCGTCATCGAGCACGATCGTCCAGGCCTCGTCGAGGAAGGCCTCGCGGGACTCCTTCGGGGCGCGCCAGCCGTAGAGGAAGCGCGAGGGCCGACCGGCGGGGAGAAGCTCGGCGAGCCGCTCCTTCGACCCGGCCTTCTCGACGGCGGCGAATTCCCAGTCGGGCGTCTGTTCGTCGCGGGCCAGGTAGCGGGCGATCTTCTCGATCTCCACCTTCTCCTGCGCGTGGAGGAGGGGAGAGGCGAGGACGAGGACGACGACGAGGAGCGTTGACCTGGTCATGACCGGCGGGCCTCGTGGAGCTTCGCGAGGTCGATGTCCTGGTAGCGGGAGAGCTTCGCGACGAAATCGTCCTGGATGGCGGCGAGGGCCGCGGCGCTCCGGGCCTCGAAACGCAGGGTCAGGTTGGCGGTGGTGTTGCTGGCGCGCACCAGGCCCCAGCCCTGGTCGTAGACGACGCGGGCGCCATCGATGGTGATGACCTTCCGCTCGGCCTGAAAGTCCTGCACCAGCTGGCCGACGCGCTCGAACTTGGTCGCCTCGGGCACGCCGGCCTTGATCTCGGCGGTGCTGAAGGTCGCGGGGAAGTCGGCGAAGAGGCCGGAGCAGCTCCGGTGCCACTTCTCCATCACTTCGAGGACCTTCAGGGCGCAGTAGAATGAGTCGTCGATCAGGTGGTACTCGCGGCCGAAGACGATGTGGCCGGAGAGCTCGCCGCCGAGGATCGCGTCCAGCTCCTTCATGTCCTGCTTGAGGATCGAGTGCCCGGTCCGGCCCATGATCGGGACCCCGCCATGGTTGCGCACGTCCTCCTCGACGAAGTCGGAGCACTTGACGTCGAAGCGGACGGTGCCGCCCCGGTGCCGGCTCAGGAGGTCGCGGGCGTAGAGGCAGAGGAGCCAGTCGGCGCTGATCTTGTGGCCGGTCTCGTCGATCACGCCGAGCCGGTCGGCGTCGCCGTCGAAGCCGAAGCCGCAGTCGGCGCCGGTCTCGCGGACCTTGGCCACCAGGTCGGCCATGTACTCCGGGACCTCCGGGTCGGGAAGGTGGTTGGGGAAGCGACCGTCCGGTTCGGTGTAGAGCTCGATGACCTCGTGACCGGCGCGGCGCAGGATGCCGGGGATGAGCGGGCCGGCCACCCCGTTGCCGCAGTCGACCACGATCTTGCGCCGGGCCGTGAAGGCGAAGCGGCCGAGGAGCTGGTCGACGTAGGCGGCGCGCAGGTCCCGATTCGAGATCGAACCCTCACCGTGGTCGAAGTCCTCCTTCTCGATCATCCGACGCAGCTTCTGGACCGACTCGCCATGGATGGCCAGGGTCCCTTCGCAGATCTTGATCCCGTTGTAGTCGACCGGGTTGTGGGAGCCGGTGATCATCGCCCCGCCGTGGGCCCGGAGCTCGATGATGGCCCAGTAGAGCATCGGCGTGGTGAGCTCACCGAGGTCGGTGACCTCGATCCCCGTGGCGGCCAGGCCCCGGGCGAAGGCGGCCGCGAAGGCCGGGGACGACAGGCGGACGTCCCGGCCCACCAGGACGCGGTCCCGGCCCTTCCTGACCAGTCGGGTCCCGAAGGCCCTGCCCACCAGTTCCACGACCTCCTCGTCGAGGTCGGAGCCCACCAGGCCGCGAATGTCGTACTCGCGGAAGATTCCGGGGTTCATCTGTCCGTCTCCGGCTTCCGGACCCGAAGCGGGCCCGCCGGGGCCATGATAGAATCCCGCGCCCTCGCGTCACCATGGGAACCGGCATGAGCATGCGCACATCCATCCTTCTTCTCCTCCTCACGGTCCTCGTCGGTCCGCTCGCGGCCCAGCAGGAGGGAGGACCGGGCGGGGCCGGCCTCGCCTCCGGTTCGAACGCGATCGCGGCCGGCGGCAGCCCGCAGGAAGGAGCGGAGGCGACCGCCGCCCCCGAGGACACGAGCCCGCCGAAGCTGCACATGCACTACGACCGGTCGGAGTGGTCCTTCGGCAACGCCGTCCGCGGTCTCATCGGCGTCCTGGTGCTGGTCGGCATCGCCGTCCTCATGAGCGAGGACCGGAGGCGCTTTCCCTGGCGCCTGGTGGTCGCCGCCGTGCTCATGCAGATCGTCCTGGGCTTCTGCCTGATCCAGGTCGATCTCGGCCGGGGGATCTTCGAGTGGATCTCGACCAAGGTGACCCGCCTCCTGGAATTCACCAACGAGGGCACCAACTTCGTCTTCGGCGGCCTGGTGATCGGCGACGGCAACAGCCCGGCCCTGGCCTTCAAGGCCCTGCCGACCATCATCTTCTTCTCCTGCCTGATGAGCGTGCTTTATCACCTGCGGATCATGCACTACGCGATCCTCGTCCTGGCGCGGATCATGAACCGCTTCCTGGGCGTGACCGGCGCCGAGTCGATGGCCATGGCGGCGAACGTCTTCGTCGGCCAGACCGAGGCGCCGCTGGTGATCAAGAAGTTCGTGCCCACGATGACGCGCTCGGAGCTGGCGAGCCTCATGGTGGGCGGTTTCGCCACGGTCGCCGGCTCGGTCCTGGCCTCCTACATCAGCTTCCTCAGCGACGCGGGCGGCGAGGAACTCGTGCCGCACCTCCTGATCGCCTCGGTGATGTCGGCGCCGGCGGCCTTCGCGATCTCGAAGGTGATCGTGCCCGAGACCAAGGTGAGCGAGACCGGCGCCGCCATGTCGACCAAGTTCAAGTCGGCCCACGACAACGTGCTCGATGCGGCCGCCGCCGGCACCAGCGACGGCCTCAAGCTCTGGCTGAACGTCTTCGCCATGCTGCTCGCCTTCATCGCCATGGTGGCGCTGATCAACGCCCTGCTCGGCAGCCTCGGCGAGCCCTTCGGTCTCGATCTCTCCCTCGAGCGCATCCTGGGCTGGGTCTTCGCCCCGATCGCCTTCCTGATGGGCGTGCCCTGGTCCGAGGCCACCACCTTCGGCTCCCTCCTCGGGGTCAAGGTCGGGGTGAACGAGTTCATCGGTTACATCCAGCTCCAGGGCGAGGTGGCGCGGTCGGCGGCCGGCGAGGCCGGCGCGCTGAGCCACCGGAGCCTGTTCATGGCCACCTACGCTCTCTGCGGCTTCGCCAACTTCGCCTCGATCGGCATCCAGATCGGCGGGATCTCGCCGCTGGCGCCCGAGCGGCGGGGCGAGATCATCAGCCTGGCCCTGAAGGCGATGTTCGGCGGCGCCCTGGCCTCCTGGATGACGGCCTCGGTCGCGGGGATGTTCTTCTGATGGATCGCGCGCGACTCGAAGCGGCCTCGGCCGCCCTCAACCGGCAGCTCGGCTCACGCCCGGCGATCGGCATCGTCCTCGGCTCGGGCCTCGCGCCCCTCGCCGCCGAGGTGGTCGAGGCCCGGCGGATTCCCACCAGCTCGCTGCCCGGTTATCCGCCCAGCACGGTCCTCGGCCACGAGGGCGTCTTCCTCGCCGGGAAGATCGCCGAACGGGAGCTGCTGATGCTCTCGGGGCGCATCCATGCCTACGAGGGCTACGGGCTCGACGAGGTGGTCATGCCGGTGCGGCTGATGGCCCTGGCGGGCGTCCGGACCCTGATCCTCACCAACGCCGCCGGCGGCCTCGCGCCGGAGTTCCAGCCCGGCGACCTGATGCTAATCGAGGATCACCTCAACCTGCAGGGCAACTCGCCCCTGCGCGGTCCGAACGTGGCCGACTGGGGTCCGCGCTTTCCGGACATGACCGAGGTCTACTCCCGGCGCCTGCGCGAGCTGGCGCTCGCCCGGGCCGGAGCGCAGGGACTCGACCTGCGCCGCGGCGTCTACGCCTCCTGTCCCGGGCCGCAGTACGAGACCCCGGCCGAGATCCGCATGCTCAGGGCCCTCGGCGCCGACGCGGTCGGCATGTCGACCGTCCCGGAGGCCATCGTCGCCCGGCACATGGGGCTCGAGGTCCTGGCCTTCTCGGTGATCTCGAACCTGGCCGCGGGCATCAGTCCGACCCCGCTGGACCACGAGGAGGTGGTCGCGGCCGGACTCGCGGTCGGGCCCCGCCTGGCCGCCCTGGTCCGGGCGATCGTGGCCGATCTGCCGGAGGAATCGTCATGACGGCGGAAGAACTGGTGGCCGCGGCGATCGCGGCCCGCGAGCGCGCCTACTGCGTCTACAGCGACTATGCCGTGGGCGCGGCCCTGCTGACCGAATCGGGCGAGCTGGTGACCGGCTGCAACGTCGAGAATGCCAGCTACGGGCTGACCATCTGCGCCGAGCGGGTGGCCGCCAGCACGGCCGTGGCCCAGGGACATCGCCGCTTCCAGGCCCTGGCCGTGGTCACCCGCGACGCGGCCTCGATGTGCGGGGCCTGCCGCCAGTTCCTGCGCGAGTTCGGCCTCGACCTCACCGTCTACCTCGGCGACCCATCGGGTGCTTTCCGGCGGGTCGAACTGGCCGAACTCCTCCCCGACAGCTTCGGCGGGCACTCGGTCGATCGCGGCTGAACGACGGTTCGGACCGGCGGGCGGGCTTCACCGATCACCCCCGACATTTTCAGCCGACGCTCACGTCATCTTCACGTGGCGACCTTAGCTTCTCCACATCGGCCAGCCTGCGTCTGGGCGGCCAGAACGAGAGAAACGTGAGAGATCGATTCATGACAAGGATGACCTTGCCGCGCCTCGCGGCCCTGGCCGCGCTCTTCGTCGCGGCCCTGACCGGAGGCGCTCTCCGGGCTCAGGATCAGTCGGTCGATGCCCTCCTCGAGAAGGTCAAGGCCCTCGAGGCCCGCATCGGCGAGCTCGAGTCCGATCGTGCCGCCAACCCCGCCTCGGCCCTCGAGAGCGAGGTCAATGCCCTCACCGGCGCCGCCTATTACGGTGGCCAGGATCTGGGCGTGAGCTGGGCCAACACCACCCGGCACACCTCCGAGGACAAGGCCTTCGACATCAAGATCGGCGGCCGCATCCAGACCGACTTCGTCTTCGGCACCGAGGACGACAGCTTCGAGAACTCCTTCGGCCCGGTCGGCGACTACGTCGAGTTCCGTCGCGCCCGCCTCTTCATCTCGGGCACCATCTATTCCAACGTGTTCTTCAAGGCCCAGTACGACTTCGCCGGGACCGGCGCCGCGGTCTGGAAGGACGTCTACATCGGCCTGAAGAAGGTCCCGGTGGTCGGCCACATCGTCGTCGGCCAGTTCAAGCAGCCCATGAGCCTCGAGGAGATCACCTCCTCGAAGTACATCTCCTTCATGGAGCGGGCGCTCCCGGTCGAGGCCTTCGCCCCGAGCCGGCACACCGGCATCATGTTCCACGACACCTGCATGGACGACGACCGCCTGTTCTGGGCGATCTCCGTCTACCGCGAGGCCGACAGCACCGGCGATGCCATCGACGACGACATCGGCATCGGCCATGACGGCGAGTGGAACTTCGCCATCCGCCTGGCCTTCGTGGCCTGGGAGGAGGAAGGCGGCAAGCGGATGCTCGAGATCGGCGCCTCCTTCAACTACCGCAATCCGGACGAGGGCGTGGTCCGCTTCCGCACCCGGCCGGAGATCCACACCCCGCAGGGTCGGATCGTCGACACCAATGCCGGCACCGGTGACATCCTCGATGCCGACGACGTCCTGGTCTTCCAGCTCGAGATCGCCCTGGTCCTGGAGTCCTTCTCGGCCCAGACCGAGTTCTTCTACACCACGGTCGACTCCGAGGTCTCGGGCGACCCCGACTTCTGGGGCTTCTACGTCCAGCTCTCGTACTTCCTGACCGGCGAGTACCGGCCCTACAAGAAGACCGAGGCCGCCTTCAGCCGGGTGAAGCCGATGCACAACTTCGGCGACGAGGGCTCGGGCGCCTGGGAACTCCTGCTCCGTCTGTCCTACATCGACCTCGAGGACGAGGCCGTGACCGGCGGCCAGGCCTGGGACGTGACCGCGGGCGTCACCTGGTACCTCAACCCGAACACCCAGGTGAAGTTCAACTACGTCTACTCGGATTCCGACGACGGCAACGCCGACGGCGTCTCGCACTGGTTCGGCTTCCGGTTCCAGATCGACTTCTGATCTCGGACTCCCCGAGAGAGCTTCCCTCGAAGCTGACCGCGGCCCCCCCTTCAGGGCCGCGGTTTTTTTTTTGGCCGGGGGTAGAGCGCGCCCGGGTCGGAGACCACATAATCCGGGTGCGAGGTCCGGCCGCCCGACGTGCCGCCCGGACCGGATGAAAAGGGGAGTAACAGAATGAACAGAACCCATGGCCCGCGCGGGCTGCTGCTGGGGCTCGTCGCCCTGGCGCTGGCCGCTTTTCCCGTCATGGCCCAGAACGGGCAGACGGACGTCGATGCCCTCCTGAAGAAGGTCGCGGCCCTCGAGGCCCGGGTCGGCGAACTCGAGGCCGAGCGCGCCGACAATCCGGCGTCCGCCCTGGAGGCCGAGATCAACTCGATGGCGACCGGCAACGCCTATGCCGGCAACGAGCTCAAGGTCGCCTGGTCGAACACCACGCGCCACGCCTCCGAGGACAAGGCCTTCGACATCAAGATCGGTGGCCGCGTCCAGTACGACTTCGTCTTCGGCGCCGAGGACGACGACTTCGAGCGCAGCTACGGCCCGATCGGTGACTACATCGAGGCCCGTCGCGAGCGCGTCTTCATCTCCGGTACGATCTACTCGAACGTGTTCTTCAAGGCCCAGTACGACTTCGCCGGTTCCGGCGTCGCCAACTGGCGCGACGTCTACGTCGGCCTGAAGAAGGTTCCGGTCGTCGGCAACATCTTCATCGGCCAGTACAAGCAGCCGATGAGCCTCGATCTCCTGACCTCGGCCACCTACCTGGTCGGCATGGAGCGGGCGCCCGTGGTCGAGGCCTTCGTGCCCGATCGCCAGACCGGCATCATGTTCCGCGACACCTGCATGGAGGACGACCGCCTGTTCTGGGCGATCTCGGTCTACCGCGAGGCGGACAACACCGGCGATGCCTTCGATGACGACATCGGCATCGGCCACGATGGCGAGTGGAACTTCGTCATCCGCCTGGCCTTCGTGGCCTGGGAGGAGGAGGGCGGCAAGAACCTGCTCGAGATCGGTGCCTCCTTCAACTACCGCAACCCCGACGAGGGCGTGGTCCGCTTCCGCAGCCGGCCGAACATCCACACCCCGCAGGGCCGGGTGGTCGACACCAACAACGGCACCGGTGACATCCTCGATGCCGACGACGTCCTGATCTTCCAGGTCGAGATCGCCCTGGTGCTGGAGTCCTTCTCGGCGCAGGCCGAGTTCTTCTATGCCACGGTCGACTCGGAGGTCTCCGGCGATCCCGACTTCTGGGGCGGCTACCTCCAGCTCTCCTACTACCTGACCGGCGAGTACCGGCCCTACAAGAAGAGCGAGGCCGTGTTCAGCCGGGTGAGCCCGATGCACAACTTCGGCGACGAAGGCTCGGGCGCCTGGGAGCTCTTCCTCCGTCTCGGCTATCTCGATCTCGAGGACGAGGCCGTGACCGGTGGCGAGACCTGGGACATCACCGCGGGTGTCAACTGGCACCTGAACCCGAACGCCATGGTCCGCTTCAACTACGTCTACTCGGACACGCAGGACGGACTGGCGGACGGCACGTCGCACTGGTTCGGCTTCCGCTTCCAGGTCGACTTCTGATCCACGCGTGAATTTCATCGACGGCCGCGGTTTTCCCTCCCGGGAGACCGCGGCCTTCTTCATGATGGCCTCGTCCCGGGAACGGAGGCGATCCTCCGGGTCTCCTCGACCCCGGGAGGCGAGATCGAGGGGAGGAGCGAAGGGCCCTATGGGGCTATTTCATCTCGTCTTTACCGGCTGCTCACGATGGGCGTTGAGAATCCCTAAAAAGAGGATCCAAGTTCGATGAGCAAGCAGTCAGTCCTCGTCATCGAAGACGAGATCGACATCCTCGAGGTCCTGCTCTACAACCTCGAGGCCGAGGGTTTCCGCTGCTACAAGGCCCTGGACGGCGAAGCCGGCCTGGCCCTGGCGCGGGAGAAGAACCCAGACCTGATCCTGCTCGACCTGATGTTGCCCGGCCTCAGCGGCAACGAGGTCTGCCGCCGGCTCAAGCAGGACGCCCTGACCCGCGACATCCCGGTGATCATGGTCACGGCCAAGAGCGAGGAGACCGACACCGTGCTCGGTCTCGGTCTCGGCGCCGACGACTACATCACCAAGCCCTTCCGGCCGCGCGAGCTCATGGCCCGCGTTTCCGCGGTGCTCCGCCGGACCGGGAGCCGGGTGAAGACGGCCGGCAGCGAGCGCCTGGAGGTGAACGGCGTCCTGATCGACCCGGTCCGCCACGAGGTCTTCGTCGAAGGCCGCGACGTCGTGCTGACCGCGACCGAATTCAAGATCGTCCAGCTCCTCGCGTCGCAGCCAGGCCGGGTGTTCACCCGCGAGCAGATCTCGGCGAAGGTGCTCGGGCAGCCGATGCACCCGACCGATCGGAACATCGACGTCCACGTGAAGTCGATCCGCAAGAAGCTCGACGAACGTCGCGACGTCATCGAGACCGTGCGCGGAGTCGGCTATCGCTTTTCGGATAGAAGCCCCCGTAAATGACCGGATCCCGGCTGTCCACGCGCAGGTTCATCGTTCATGGACTGCTGTTCGTCCTGGCGATGCTCGTGTTCTGGTTCCTCGCCCGCCGTGTCCTCGAGACCTACTCGATCGACACCGCCAGGGCCGAGGGCCTGGGCAGGCTCCGCCTCCTCGCCGGCCTGCTGGAGATCGATCCCCGCGGGCCGCGGATCGAGACCCAGGGAGCCGAGGCCTGGTTCGGCCGGCAGTCGCGCAAGGGGGTCAGCGCCTACTATCGGCTGCTCGACCCTCACGGCGTGCCGGTCCTGCCGGCCGCGGAACAGGGTCTGCCGATCACCGACACCGAACTGGAACAGGCCCGCCACGAGGGCACCGGTCACCGGCTCGTTCGCCGTGAGCCGGCCACGCTGTTCGTGGCGCAGCGGTTGGAACACGAGGGGCGGATCATCGGCTTCCTGCATGCGGCGATCCCCTTGCGCGAGATCGAGCAGGAGCGCGATCGGGCGGCCGGTGGCCTGGTCGTCGCCTTTCTCCTCGTCGGCGGGGTGGGGCTCGGTCTGTTCCGCATCCTCGTGAGACGTGACAGCCGGCCGGTGGAACTCCTCGCCGAACACACCCAGCTCCTGGTCGAGGGCGACTACGAGCGCCAGGCGCCCTCCTGGCAGCCCGACGAGTACCGGCGTCTCGCCGAGAATCTCGACCGCCTGGGCCAGGACCTGACCGCGCGCATCAAGACCGGCATGAGGGGGCAGAAGAACCTGGAGACGATCCTGGCCAGCATGGTGGAAGGGCTCGTCGCGGTCGATCTGAGACACAAGGTGATCCTGATGAACGAGCAAGCCAAGGCGCTCCTCGGCGTCGAGTTCGACCTCTCGACTTCGAAGCTGCTCAGCGAGTTGACCCGTTCGGCGGAGCTTCGCGACGGCATCGACGAGGCCACCCGGGAGAACCGGAGCGTGTCCCGCGAGATCTGTCCGGTGGGCAGCAACAAGGTCCTGGCCGTCCACATCGCCCCCCTGCGCGACGACGAGCGCAAGGTCCAGGGCGCCGTCTGCGTGATGCACGACGTCACCCGCGTGCGCCGGCTCGAGAACATGCGCCGCGACTTCGTGGCCAACGTCTCCCACGAGCTGAAGACGCCGCTCACCGCCATCCAGGGCGCGGCCGAGACCATCCTCGACGACGCGGCCATGCCCGAGGGGGTCCGCAAGCGCTTCGTGGAACGGATCATCGAGAACGCTCGCCGGCTCAACTCGCTGATCAACGACGTCCTGGAGCTGTCGCGTATCCAGAGCAGCAGCGACGCCATGGAACACGAGGTCCTCGATCTGGGGGCCATCGTCCGCGAGTCGGTGGCGCAGCTGGTCGAGTCGGCCGCGCGCCGCGAGGTCAAGCTCTGTTCCGAGACCGAGCCGGGCCGGATCAAGATCCGGGGTGACCGCCGCTCGCTGCGCTCGGTGATCGACAACCTCGTGACCAACGGGGTCAACTACACCCGTTCCGGCGGCGAGGTCCGGGTCCACCTGGTCGCGGACGGCCGGGAAGCACGGCTGACCGTCCAGGACAACGGCATCGGCATCGCCAAGGAACATCAGGAGCGGATCTTCGAGCGCTTCTATCGGGTGGATGGGGCCCGGTCCCGGTCTCAGGGCGGAACCGGCCTCGGCCTGGCGATCGTGAAGAACTGCGTCCAGGCCCACCGGGGGACGATCCGGCTCGACAGCGAGCTGGGCAAGGGTTCCACCTTCACGGTCCGTTTTCCCCTGATCGACTGACCGCTATGATGGTCTTCGCGACGTCCGAAGAGCCCTGCGAGAGATAGGAACGAACATGGCAGTCCACCTTCTGCGCGATCTGGAACACCTCAAGGAACACCTCCTCTATCTCGGTTCCCTGGTCGAGGAGTCGACCGACAAGGCGATCGCCTCCCTGCTCGATCGCAACGCCGATCTGGCCCGCGAGGTGATCGAGGGCGACGACCGGATCGACGCGATGGAGGTCAAGGTGGAGGAGGAGGCGATGAAGCTCCTGGCCCTCCACCAGCCGGTGGCCGCCGACCTGCGTTTCATCATCACGGTCCTCAAGGTCAACAACGACCTCGAGCGCGTCGGGGATCTGGCGGTCAACATCGGCGCCCGGGCGATCGATCTCGCCGATGACGTCCCGCTGGGCTTCCAGGTCGATTTCGCCGACATGTGCACGACCGTGCGGTCGATGGTCCACGATTGCCTCGAGAGCCTCGTCCGCCAGGACGTCGCCATCGCCCGTCGGGTCTGGACCGCCGACGGTCGGGTCGATCGCATCCACCGCGAGATGTTCGGGGCGATGGAGGACGTCATGCGCCAGGACAAGGACTGCGTCCGCCGCGCGACCCTCTGGCTTTCGGCCTCGCGCCATCTGGAGCGCATCGCCGATCTCGCCACCAACATCGCCGAGGACGTCATCTTCATGGTGAAGGGCGAGGTCGTCCGGCACCGCGACGCCATCTGACCCGGTTCCGCCGCCGGGCCGACCTCGGTCGGGCGGCGAGAGGAGGCAGGGCATGAAGGAACCGCCAACCCGGGTCCGGGTCCTGATCGGCTTGCTCGGCCTCGTCTGCCTGATCCTGGTCGGCCTGGCCCTGCGACCCCGGGTCGAGCGGCACACCGGCATCCTGGCCCGCGCCTCGGCGGTCGAGTCCGAGACCCCGACAGCGGCCGGGCCGGTCGCGATCGATCCCCCGGTCGCCCCGCCAACCGCGCCCCTCGTGAGATCCGATCCCGAAGCCGAGGAGGAGGCGCCGATCGAGCCGGCTCGGGCCTTCAGCCTCGAGCGACCTCCGGAACCGGAGCCCGAGCCCGAGCGAACCGACCCGCCTGCCGATCTCGACGGTGTCCTGAACATCGTCGGATCGGAAACGATGGCCGGTTTCCTCGGACTCGCCATCGAGGGTTTCCAGAAGGCCCATCCGGGAGTCTCGGTGTCGAGCTCGATGAGAGGCTCCGTTCTCGGGCCACCGGCACTCACGGAGGGAGTGGCCCAGTTCGCGGCCATGTCCCGGCGGATGGCCGACGCGGAGACGAGTGAGTTCGAGAGGGTCCATGGTTACCGGCCGACGGCCATCGTCGTCGCGATCGACCTGCTGGCCGTCTACGTCCCCATCGGGAACCCCCTGCGCTCCCTGGACCTGCCGCAACTCGACGCGATCTTCTCGACCACGCGGAAGATGAATCACCCGGAGCCGCTGACCCGTTGGGATCAGCTCGGTCTCGACGAGCCGGCATTCCGTGGCCGGGAGATCAAGCTCTTCGGCCGGTCGGCCCATTCCGGTGACTTCGGGTTCTTCCGTAGCGCCGTGCTCGGCAAGGGAGACTACCGCGAGGGGATCACCGAGGGCTCGCCGGGCGGCGTCGTCAGGGCCATCGGCCAAGAGGCCTTCGGCATCGGCTACGCGTCGCTCTCGTTCGCGGAGGCCAGCGTCCGGGCCCTGCCCCTGGCGCGCCGAACCGGTGACGAGCCGGTGGCACCCGGAGCCGAGCGAGCCTACGACGGAAGCTACCCGCTGGCCCGTCCTCTCTTCCTCTACCTGGATCTTCGGCCCGGCGAGGCCCTCGACGACGAGCGCGCCGCTTTCGTCCGTTGGCTCCTGGGGCAGGAAGGGCGGGATGCGGCGACGAGGTCCGGTCTGTTTCCGATCAACGACATGGTCGCGAACAGGATGCTCTCCCATTGCGGACTCGAGCCGCTGCCGCGTTGAGTGTCGGCGTTCACCGCCGCCCGGGCTCGACCGCGGGGCTTCGGTTGCCCGAGGGGCATGGCCGGGCAATGGAGCTGCCTCGGAGCCCTGGGGAGCGCGCGCCCTGGCGACCGGCCCAGGGCCCGTCGTCGCGTCCTTCGGTCTCGCGACCGCGGGTCGGCGCGGTCTCAGGGCCTCGCTTGCGCGGGTCACCGGTTTCAGGGCCAGGCCGAGGTGCGATCGACCTCGGGGCAAAAGAAGAAGCGCCCCTCCGCGAGCAGAGGAGCGCTTCCTGCTTTCCTTCCCGTTCTCGCTCCGCGTCCGGGACTTCCCTGGACGGCGCCGACTGACTCTCGGAAGCCGGTCGGTGTGTAGATGGAGCGGATGATTGACACAATGTTGGCGTCGCCCACCGGGGCTTCGCGAGAACGATCGGATCTGAGCCCGTCCGGCCCTTGGGCCGAACGATCTACGGAGAAACAACTTCCGTACCGGCGCGGCGTCTCGGGATCACGACTTCGCGATTTTCTCGGCCGGAGGCGTAACCCTCCTGACCCATGATGGTTGGAACGCCGTGTCGATCGCCCCGCGGTTGCGGGCGGAGGAAAGGGGAAGGCGATGGCTGGACCTGCCTGTCCCCTTCGTAGGACACTCGCCAGGGACAGCTGTCCCCTGACGGCGACGCCGCTCGCGCCCCATGGAGACCTCGTCATGAAGCCATTCGCCACCATCTTCATCTCAGTCGTCCTGGCCTGCGTGGCCTCGATCGGGCTCGTCACCTGGCAGGGCAACGGTGGCGACGGCGACGGGCGCCTGGCCAGCAGTGACGTCCTCGAGGCCCGGATGTCCCGCCTGCTCGAGTCGGTGAAGGAGATCCAGGAGCGTCAGGAGCGGCTCGAGGGGCAGCTCGGACGTGCCCTGGCCGACACCGACGCCGCGGCCGTCCGCGACCTGCGGGTCGGCTTCGACCAGGAGATCGCAAAGCTCCGCGAGGAGGTCGCCGGTCTCGGCGAGAAGCTCGCCGCGGCCAGGTCGGGAGCCGGCGTCGAAGAGACCCGTGCCGCGATCGCGGCCGCCCTCGACAGCGAGGAGGCGGCGGCGGCGCTGGCGGCCTACGTCGAGGAGCGGGTCAAGGCCCAGGTTCGCAAGCAGGCCAACCCGGTCCGCCAGTTCGCCCCGATGGCGCGCATGGGTTTCAACCAGAACCTCCGTCGGGTCTCGCGCCAGCTCCAGCTCGATCCCGAGCAGACCCGACGGCTGACCGAATCGGCCACGGCCGCCTTCGACAAGAACATGCCCGCCATCGAGGTCCTCATGGACCGCGATGCGGCCACCGCCGACAAGGAGAAGGCGGCGATGGACATCGAGACCACGATGTCCGACGTCAGTCGCGACGCCGAGAGCTACATGAGCTCCGAGCAGCACCAGAAGTTCCTCGAGGAACAGCAGAAGCAGATGGACCAGCTCAACCGCCTGCGCGACGCCTTCGGAGCACCCCCGGCGACGCCCGGCTCGGCCACCCAGGGGGCGAGCGGCCGGACCGCCGGCTCGGGCAACTGAGCCCGGCGACCGGGCGGCTCAGGATCGTCCGGTCGACTTCTGGATGCTGTCGAGCAGGAGGAAGTGGTCGCGGCCGCCCTTGCCGTCCTTCCGCCAGGAGACCCGGCCCTTGAGGATCAGGCTCCCCTTCGAGTCCTTGGCCAGCTTGCGCAGGGTCTGGCGCCAGTAGCAGTTGTTCTCGTCCACCTCGATCCTCAGTTTCTGCCAGAGGAAGTGCCGGCGGCCCTTCGGCGGACCCTTGCCGATCTCGGCCTTGGCCAGGATCGAGGCCGGAAGCTGGAAGGCGACCAGCTTGCCGGCTTCGGACGCGCCGGCGGTCTTGCTGAACTGGCCGAGCCGCCGCCCCTCCAGCTTCTCGTAGCTCTGGGCCAGGAGGGGAGTCGACGCGAGGAGGAGCAGGATCAGGATCGTTCTCATGACGTGGGACCCGTCATCGTCGGGGGCATGAGGAAGGTCGAAGGCCGCCGCCCTTCGGACCCAGGAAATCCTGGCCTCGCCTCGATCGATCGCCGACCCTCTCGCGCAGCTCGCGGAAGACCTGCTCCATCTCGAGGCTCTCGACCTGGTCGATCGGGGCCCGAGCTCGGCGCCGGGCCGAGGGCGGTGGGTCATGGACGCGCGGAAGGGCAGTCGGGCCGGAGCAGGCAGGCCGCGCAGTTCGGCCGCCGGGCGATGCAGGTGCGCCGGCCGTGCAGGATGAGCTGGTGCGCGAACTTGATCCAGCGCGACCGCGGCACCCGGGCGATGAGCTCCCTCTCGATCCTGACCGGGTCGCTGGCCTCGGTCAGGCCGAGGAGCTTGCTGAGGCGGGCGACGTGGGTGTCGACCACGATGCCCTCGGCGATGCCGAAGCACTCGCCGAGGACCACGTTGGCGGTCTTGCGGGCCACACCCGGCAGGCTCAGGAGCGCCGCCATGTCGGCCGGCACCTCGCCCCCGAAGTCGGCGACGAGTCGCCGGGCGGTGGCGACGATGTTCTTGGCCTTGTTGCGGAAGAAGCCGGTGCTCTTCACCAGCTCCTCGACCTCGGCGAGGTCGGCCCGGGCCATCGCGGCGGCGTCGGGAAAGCGGGCGAAGAGGAAGGGGGTCACCATGTTGACCCGCTTGTCGGTGCACTGGGCCGACAGGATCACGGCGACCAGGAGCTGGAAGCTGCCCTCGTGGTCGAGCTCGCAGCGGGGCTGAAGAAAGAGGCGGTCCAGCTTCCTGAAGATCCGCTGCAACCGCCTCTTCTCTTCTGACTCCTCGGCCGCGGTCAATTCGGCCTGACGAGCCCGTTGGGCTCGTCGGTGAAGTCGGGGTCGTCGGCCTCGATCCCGGCGTCGACCGGCCGTTCCGCTCCGCCCGGATGGGCGCGCTTGGCGCCGCCGGTCATCAGGTAGGCGCAGAGGGAGAGGAACGAGATGCCGCCCATGCCCAGCGTGGTCCAGACGAACCAGCGGTTGCGCTCGTGGACGAAGTTGTCCCAGAAGCCGGCTCCGCCCGCCGAGTTGGCGTAGGAGTGAAGGCCCGCGAGCAGCTCGTTGGTGCCGTAGTAGGTCCACAGCAGCATGTTGCCACCGAGGAAGAGCAGCCAGTTGGTCCAGAAGGCGTTCAGCCAGTTGGTGAAGCGGCCGTGGACGATGACCATGTAGTAGAGGAAGAGGATGAGGGCCCAGGTCTCCTTGGGGTCCCAGCCCCAGAAGCGGCCCCAGCTGTCGTAGGCCCAGATGCCGCCCAGGATCAGGCCGGCGAACATCAGCACGCAGCCGACGTCGACCGCGATCGTCGACACCTTGAGGATGATCTTCAGGTCGGGGTCACGACCCTTGCGATCGCTGAACAGCGACCAGGGCAGGGCCAGGAGCGAGGCCAGGAAGGCCAGGGCGAAGGCCGAGTAGGCCAGCATCACCACCGGCACGTGGATGTGGACCCAGACGTTGTTGGCCAGCACCGCGATGGTGCCGCCGATGCCCGGGTCGAACTTCACCGAGAAGGCGTCGACGATCAGCAGGAGGACCCAGGAACCCAGGCCGCCGATGGCCAGGAAGACCGAGCCGACCCGCGGCAGGAAGGAGCAGCCCACGCCGATCAGGGTCAGGCCCGCCGCCGTCGCCACCATCGATTCGTAGAGGTTGGTGATGGTGACCTGGAAACCGAGCACGGTGCGGGCGTAGAAGCCCCAGGCCATCAGGCCGAGGCCGGCGACCGCGAAGGCGAAGGCGCCCCACTTGAGCCACTTCTTGCCGAAGGCGAAGGCGAAGATGCCGAAGGCCGCGGTGCCGAAGAAGAGCCAGCCGGCATAGACGAAGGGCTGGACCCGGTTGAAGCGTCGCTCCAGGTCGAAGTCGGCCTGCGAGGGCAGACTGACCGGCGACATCTCCGTGATGGTCGCGCGCAGGCCCTTGGCCGCGGCCACGATGCCGGCGTTGTTGCGAGCGGTCCAGTTCTTGCGCAGCGCGCTCAGGTCCTCGCCCATCCGGGCGAGGAGCTTCGGGTCGTGACCGGCGGCGCCGGCGTCATCGACCAGATGCCAGTCGAGGTAGTCGGGGGTCTCCGAGTTGTACTGGGCCTGGGTCGGCGGCACGAAGAGCAGGAGGCTCCGGAAGCGCTGCTTCGCCTCCTCGCCCAGGCCGAGCAGGGTGAAGACCTCGTCGTCGACCTTGGTGGAGGCGCCGTCCATGGCCCGGTCGCGGGCCTCGCCCATCGCCTCCATCAGGGGCAGCGAACCCTTGATCTGCCCGAGCGACGCCAGACTGTCGACGCTGGCCACGCCGAGGCGCTCCTTGTTGACCTCGTGCGCGACGTGGAAGAGGGGGGTGTCCTGCCAGTCGAAGGCATCGTTGAACAGCATCTCGGCCATCAGGGCGGTGGCCGGAACGCCGTAGAGCTTGCGGCTGCCGGAGACCTGGCGCAGCTTCGAGCGGGCGATCGAGTCGAAGGGCTGCACGCGCTCCTTGTACATCATCGGCAGGTTGGCGACCGCGTCGAGGGCCTCGGCCGAGATCTCGGTGTTGAGGGCCGCGAACTTGTCGCGCTGGTCCTGCTCGCGCTCGACCCGCCGGTAGCCGCTGTAGGCGCCGATCAGGCAGATGATGACGACGAGGCCGACGAGCAGCGCGAAGGTGCCGAAACCGAAGAGGAGCTTCCTGTTTGCCATGGGTCGATTCAACTCCTGGCGGCCAGTGCCGCCTGTCGCCTACGAGTGTCCCAGTTCCTGATCCTGCCCTTGAAGAAGAACACCACGATGATCCCGACGAAGATCAGCAGGGAGGCCATGATGATGACCGGATAGCCCGGGTTGGCGCCGACCGTGAGCACGACGCCGCGGCGCGCGGTCTTGTCGTCGAGGATCGGGCTGCCGTTGAAGAAACGATAGCCGCCCCAACCGAGCGGGTGGTTCATGTCGATGAGCACCGCCTCCTCGACCCCGGCCTTCGGGTCGCGCAGCACCAGGTTGGTCTCGAACTTCTTCGGCTTGCCGCTGTTCGCGTACTCGAACTGGCGGAAGTCGAGAAGGCTGAGACTGAAGGGCATCTCGATGCGCCGCGACCGGTACTCGAGGTTGATCACCCGGGCGCCGATCCGGACCGACTTCGGGACGCTGTTGCCATGCACGACCCAGAAGCTCTCCTTGGTCCCGCCGGCGCTGATCGTGCCGTGGAGCGCCCGGAAGGTGTTGCGGCTCTTGGAGGTCCGCAGACCCTCGTCGAAGCGGGCGCGCTCGAGGGCCTCGAGCACCGTGAACCGGATCGGGGCCCGGTCCGAGAAGGCGTAGGGCTGGCCGATCGCCAGCCGTTCGTGGCGCAGACCGTCGCTCGTGCCCATCACCACGACCCAGCCGTCGCGCTGGGTGATGGCGATCAGGACTTGACCGACGTTGATCGGGATCTCGTGCAGGACCTCGTAATCGAAATCGAGGCCGTAGACGTTGTCCCCGGGCAGCGGGCGGCTGAGCCGGGAGGCGACGTTGACCAGCGCGCTGCCCTGGTCGCCATCGATGCGCAGGGCGAGGCCGGGGCTGTTCGCCTGGCCCGGGTTGGCATCCATCGGCCGGCCGTCGGCGTCGAGCTGGATCAGGTCGAAGTAGCGTTCGGCCTTGATCCGGAGCCCGTCGACCGTGGTCGCCGTGGAGGCGACGATGCGGCCCTGGCCGAGGTCGTCGCCGGCCTGGTCGCCGAGCAGGATGGGGATCTCGGCGATCTGCTTGCCCTCGCGCCGGACGCGCAGGCGACCGCGGGTCCTATCGGTCGCCGCGTAGGCGTTGCCGATCGAGTCGATGAAGCTCTCGTCGCGAAGGCCCTGGACCATGAGCTGGAGGCTGCCCAGCTCGAGGGTGCCGCTGCTGCCGTTGGCGAGCATGACCTTCTCTTCCTCGGAACCGGGCGCCGTGATGCGCACCCGGATGCCGGGGCCGTCCCGCTGGTCGTCCGAGGGGATGAGGCCCTCGAAGAACTCCGCCTTGGCGAGGCTCCGGTCGATGCGGAGCTCGAACTCCTCGACCCGGCCGTTCAGTTCGGAACGGATCGGGATCAGCTGCTCGACCTCTTCCTCGGCGGGATCGAAGTCGACCGAGATGCGGTGCGTCTCCTGCAGGCCCAGGGAGGGGATGCTGACCACCAGCTCGCGGACGTCGTTGGAGTAGGCGCGCGCCACGGTCTGACCCTCGTAGAGGAAGGTGTAGGCCGAGACCGTGCCCCAGTACATCATCATGCAGCCGATCATCAACGCCAGCAGGCCGGCGTGGACCATGAGCCAGCCGGCCTGGTGCCAGCGGAAGGGGTACTTGCGCATCGTGGCGCAGTAGATGGTGGCGAAGAAGAGGGCGAAGAGGAGGCCCATCAGCGGGTTGTTGTAGTAGCTGGCGTAGGCGGCCTCGTTGCCCTTGTCGGAAAACTGGTTCTCGTAGATGGTCGCGCGCAGGAGGAACAGGAGCAGGAGGGCGAGCTGGGCGATCCCGAACTTGAGGTCGCCGAGCAGGTAGGCCACCCGATCGAGCCATCTCACCAGGCCGCGCGGTTGCTCGGGCGGGCCGTCCGGGCTGCCGCGGTGCATGATCGAGAGCAGCGGGAAGGCGAAGGGCAGCAGCAGGGCGCCGATGACGAAGTCGCGGGCCCGGGCTCCCTTGTTGTAGAAGGTCCAGTAGGCGAGCGCGCCGTTGAGCGTGGAACCGAGGCAGAGGACCGACCAGAAGATGATCTTGCCGCCGCTCGGCTCCTGGTCACTGTGCCGGTAGAGCAGATAGGGCAGCGCGACCGTGATCGCCATGGTGGCCAGCCACCAGAAGAGGATCAGCGAGAAGAGGGTCGGCATGTGACCCTTCTCGGGTCGGATCATGCCTCCCGACAGCTGCCGACCGTCCGTGGCCTTCGCCTTGTCTTGCTGCGCGCTCATGTTCCGCTTTCAGGTCTCGAATCAGCTTCCTTGCGGGCGACGCGCCGCCGACCGCAATTCCCGGGCCGCTACCTTGTAGCGCCCTGCGGGAGCGCTCGCCAGCGATCCGCAGGCTTAAGCGATCCGGGTTCGCGGGATATTCCCCGGCGGGGGGACGAATCCCCGCGCTCCCCGCTGCCGACGCGGATTCCGCCGCGCCAGCGGGAGGTCCGACGCCGGGCCCGGACTCGTCGGCTTTCCGGAATTCAATGCCGATCGCCGTCGAGCCGCGCGAGGGCGTCCTGGCAGTAGCCGAGGCGCTCCTGGTCGCGATCGAGGCGGGCACGTTCGATCTCGTCGGCGACGAAGTCGCGGTCGCCGGCCCGGGCGACGTGGCGGAAGCTCATCAGGAGCGCCCGGCGCTGGTCGTTCTGCTCGCCGCGCAGACCCTCGATCGCGGCCCGCAGCCGGCCGGCGCCGGCGTCGTCGCCCCGGGCCGCCAGGGCGATGGCCCCGTTCAGGGCCACGGTCGGATTCTCGTCCTCGAGCAGGTGGCGGAGGAGGGGCGTCGCCCGGGGATCGGGCGCGAAGGCGAGCACCGGGCAGAGGGCGTGGCGGACCCTCGCGTCGTCATGGGTCCGCAGGCCTTCGAGTTCGGACCAGTGCTCGGCGATGAAGCCCTCGGGCAGGCCGCCGTCGGCCCCACCGAGGCGGAGCTGCAGCCTGGTCAGGGCGTGGCCCAGAGTCTCCGGGTCGTCCTGGGCGAGACCGGCGGCGATCTCGTCCACGCTTAAGCTCGCGCGTGACCAGCGCTGGATGGCCTCCTCGCCCGGGGCGCGGCCCGTCCGCCAGACCAGGTAGATCCCGACCACCACGAGGGCGGCGAGCAGGTAGACGACCACCGGGGTCCGGGGCGATGAACTCACGGCAGGACCAGCTCGGCGGCGAGCCTCGAACCATCGGCATAGAGGAGCACGCCCCGGACCAGGCCGGAGCGTCGCAGATCGAAATGGACGCCGTCCTGGTCGAAGGGCGCGCGGGCCAGTTCCTCGCCCTTCTCGTCCTCGATCAGGGCCGTCTCGGGCGGGTCGGGGCGCCCGGGGCGAAGCGGCGGACCGAGCCGGAGGCGCCAGCCGCCGGCGTGGCGGAGGGCCTCGAGACGGGGCCGCGCCGCGATCGTGACCTCGGCGCCGCCGCCCTGGTCGCCAGTCTCCGATCGCTTCGGTTCCGGCGCCGGGCCGGGACCGTCGCCGCAGGCGCCGGCGAGGGCGAGGACGAACACGAGGGCGAGAAAGCGGGTCATGGGCCGGGTCATCCGGGGATTCGCAAGCTCGATTCGCGGTTAGAATACCGCGCCATGACGAGAACGCCAAAGCCCGGGCCGGCCGCACGCGCGCCGGCGGAGATCCGCGAATACAACGACCGAGTCTGGGACATGGTCCTCTACAAGGTCAACCCGGTCGCGATCTTCGTCATCCTGCAGATCTGCCTGTTCACCCGGTTCACCGGACACCCCGGTCTGCGTGGCGGCCTCGGCTTCCTGGTCTTCGGTACCCAGTTCCTCGGCGCCTGGAGCGTCCTGCAGGGAACCCTGCTGCGCGAGATGGGCTACGTCAGCCTGACCCCGCTTCTCATGGCCTGCTGGACCCTCGTCGGGTTGGTGACGAGCTTCCTGATCGGCGACCCCCTCGCCCTCGAGAGCGCGACCCTCCGCCTGGGAACGGCGATCTACCTCCTGCCCATGCTGGTCGTCTGGGCCCTGACGCTCGTCCGCTGGCGGCGCCTCAAGCGCCACCATGCCGCCGAACTTGGCCAGCCATGAAGTCCGAAGCCACGTTCGTGGCCGAGACCCGGCAGGACGAGGCGCCGCGGCGGAATCCTTCCGACCGGAGCCAGGACGGGTTCTTCTCCGCCAACATCTGGCTGATCGTGCTCCTGCCGCTCGTCGCCGCCTTCCTGCTCGCCTGGTACAACAAGAAGCAGAAACAGACCGTGCGCGAGTACGGCGATGCCGATTTCGACCAGGACGTGCTCGGTAACGACGACCCGGTCCTGGTGCACTTCTACCGGGAGTGGTCGATCGGCGATCAGTGCATGGTCCAGCAGGTCGAGAAGATGGCCAGCCGCCGGCCGCCCTACCGGGTCGGCTTCGTCAACGTGGATCGAAACGAAGGCCTGAAGGAGCGTTACGGACACATCGAGCCACCGGCCCTGGTCCTCTTCCTGGGCGGCGAGCGGGTCTTTCAGTGTCGCGGCGTCTTCGACGAGGCCGACGTCCACGAGGAGGTCCTGGCGGTGATCGCCCGGCAGCGGCGCGGTCCCTGAGCGCGGGCCGCGGGGGCGAAAAGCCCCGATTCTCCATGGACAGGGCCGGAGGGTGACTTATCCTGTCCGGGACCCACGGGAGGCAGCACGATGGCCGATCTGTTGACCACCAAGCGCAAGAAGAAGCCCAAGGAGATCGCGGTCATCCACGATTCCTGCACGGGCTGCGGCGGCTCGCCGGTCTGTCAGCCGCTCTGCCCGGTGGACGAATGCATGAACCTGATCCAGAGCGAGGACAATCCGGCCGGCTACATCTGGGTCGACCCGCTCAAGTGCATCGGCTGTCGCCGTTGCATCACCAAGGGGCCGGAGGACATCTTCCTCGACGGCTGTCCCTGGGATTCGATCGTGATGACCACCATCGACGACTGGGAGGCCGAGAACGGCAGCCTGCCCTACTGAGAGGGATCAACGGTTCCGCTTCCCGATGGCCCGGTCGCGCCGCGACCGGGCGTCGTCATTTCCGGGCGCGCAGATCCTCGATCAGCCGCTGCGCCAGGGCGCGCGTGGTGTCGCCGAGGTTGAAGCGGCCCTCGGCGATGCGCTGCATGGCCGCCAGGTCCTCGGGTCGCGCGATCCGGGCCAGGGCGATCAGTGCGTTCTCCACCTGACCCGCGCCGGGCCCGATGGCGAAGAGCTCGTCGCCGACCGCCACCCGGGCGCCATGGCGCGCCGTCACCCGGACCAGCCGACCCGAGACCGGGGCGATCAGGTCGACGTTGCGGCCGCCGTCGTCGCGGATGCGGGCCAGGATCTGGCCGAAACGGGTCGTCTCGCCCTGGCCTCGAGGTTGCTCCAGGCTGCCGGCGACCGGGGCGCGCAGGACCAGCTCATCGAGCATCGCCAGCAGGACCGGGCGGGCCCTGGGCTCGCCGCGGGCGCCGAGGCTCACCGCCGCGTTGTGTCGTACCTCGAGTTCCGGGTCGTCGAGCAGCTCGAGGAGAATCGGGCCGAAGGCCTCGTGCTCGGGCGCGGCCCCCATCGTCCAGGCGACGGTGGAGCGGATCTGCGGGGTCTCGTGCCGGGCGAGCCGCGCCATGGCTTCGAACCAGCGGCCGGCGTCGGGATCGTGCCGATCCAGCCGTTCCTTGACCTGGGACAGGGCCTTGTGGATGCGACTTTCGGCGGCGTCGTCGGCCAGGTAGCGCTCCATCTCGGCGTCGCTCAGCGGCGTCGCGTACCAGCACTGGCGCCAGCCGAAGCCGATCACCAGGAGGATGAGCATCAGGGTGACGATCGCGTTGAGGTTGCCGCTGGCACGTCGGGGGGCGTTCATGGTTCCGGCAGCTTCCGGACTCCGGGGCCGGCCTTCAAGGCGTCGGGCCGAAACGACACGAGCCCCGCCGTGGGGCGGGGCTCGTGGGCCGGCGCGATGGGGCGCTCGATCAGAAGCTGAGCATCCGGTTCAGGTACTGCAGGACGTTCTGCTGCGAGTCCGGGAACAGGATCCCGACCATGATGATCACCAGGACGACCGGCAGGACCATGAGCGCGTAGACCGTGCGGCGCTCGAATTTCAGGTGCATGAAATAGAGCGCGACCAGCATCGCCTTCACCACCGCCATGATCGCCAGGGCCGACCACAGGACCTTGCCGTGGATGCCGAACCAGTGGGCCGCCTTCCACTCGAGGACGGTGAGGAGGAAGAGGACCACGAAGATGCCGACGTAGTTGGCCTCGTGGTGCTCGGCGTCGCGTTCCACCTCGCTCGCCATGTCGTCGGCGGGGTTGGGGCCGTCGAGGACCAGGGCGCCGCGGGCGTCCAGCGTGGGCCGCCGGTACTCCCGGCGTTCCACCTCCTTGCCGCTGCGCAGGGCCTCGATCTGCAGGCGCATCTCGGCCACGTCCGACTGCCAGGCGGGCGTGCTCGAGTAGGTCGGCCGCGACATGATGTCGTTGATCTTGGCCTCGAGCCGGTCGATCTTCGCGTTGCTCATTCTTGGGGCTCCCGGATCAGTGCGCCGCGGCCTCGAGGGGCTCGAACAGGTACACGAAGGTGAAGAGGAGGATCCAGACCAGGTCGACGAAGTGCCAGAACAGGCCGACGATCTCGATCGGCATCGAGTTGCCGGCGTGGTACTTGCCCCGCAGGGAGTTGACGAAGATGCAGCTCAGGTAGACCACGCCGCTGAGCACGTGCATGCCGTGATAGCAGGTGAGGGAATAGAAGGTCTGGGTGAAGGGGTCGGTCCAGGGCTTGATCCCGTGGACGGTGATCAGCTGGTGGTACTCGAAGACCTGGACGCCCAGGAAGCAGCTGCCCCCCAGGATCGTGGCCAGGAGCCACTTGCTGGTGCCGCCCCGGTCGTTCTCGCGGCAGGCCTTCAGCGCGAAGACCATGGTCACGCTGGAGCAGATCAGGATGAAGGTGTTGAGCGCGGTCAGGTCGACGTTGAGGACGCCGTGGGCTCCCGGATTGGGCCACCATTCCGAGTGGGCCCGGGTGGCCGCGTAGGCGGCGAAGAGGCCGGCGAAGCCCATGCCGTCGGAGGCGATGAAGGCCCACATGGCGAACTTCCCCGGGGTCATGCCGAGGAACTGCCTCGCGTCCTTCCCTGGTTGGATCAAAGCGGCATCGGCCAAGGCTCGTCTCCCGTTCAGTCCTGGCGACGGAGCCGGAGGCCGTCGCCCTGCTTTCCGATGGCCCGACCGGACTCCGGACCTCCGCTCAGGACGCGTCGGAGGCCTCGTTCCGCGGCGGATTGCCGCAGTGGATCGGTGGGCGGTCGACTCCCCGTCCCGATCGCCGGTCCGGCGGGGTCAAGCGGCGATTGTACGGCTCGGGGCTTCCGGTGCAATCCTCTGCCTGCCCAGGACTTTGCCGGGGTCCCGGGACCGTGTTGCAGTTTTTGCCCGGCCGCACTACATTCGCTCCTGTCGGCGGCGGTGCCGTTGCCGCGGGGAGTGTGCCGAGAATCCGTCCAGGGCCGCCGGCTCCTGGCAGGGCTCGTCGCTTCACCCTCGAAACCACCACGCCGATCCGCGTCACACGGCGCCGTCCGACCCGTCGGTCGTCCGGCGCCGGACGCAAACCTGGCAGAAGGACATCGACGGACCATGGCCGACGAGATCAAGAACGACGGGGCCCCGGCCCCGGAGGGCCCGCGCGAGGTCGCGCCCGAGGCCCTGAAGCCCACCAAGCCGAAGCCTCGCCTGATCGCGGACGACGAGGACGAGAAGCGTGCCGACGCCGCACGTGCCCAGCGCCGCAACTTCGTCACCCTGATGATGAGCGGCTTCTTCTTCGTCCTGCTCGGCGGGTTCATGCGCTTCTTCTTCCCGCGCGTCCTCTTCGAGCCCAAGACGAAGTTCAAGATCGGCACGCCGGCCGACTACGAGCTGGGCGTCGACACGCGCTACCAGGCCCGCTACCGCATCTGGGTGGTGAAGAAGACCGACAAGCTCTTCGTCCTGCTCGCCAAGTGCACCCATCTCGGCTGCACGCCGGACTGGAAGGAGGCCGAGGCCAAGTTCAAGTGCCCCTGCCACGGTTCGGGTTTCACCGCCGATGGGATCAACTTCGAGGGCCCGGCACCCCGCCCGCTCGACCGCTGCGACGTCTCGCTCGACGCCGAGGGCCAGATCGTGGTGGACAAGCTCAAGCTCTACAACCACACCCAGTTCGACGCGACCGGCGCCTCGCTGGTCGTCTGAGGGAAGAAACGGGCGCGCCGCCACCAGGCGGCGCTGGACCTTAGGAACGGGAAGCGCACATGGCCAATGAGGAAAAGGGCTCCGGCTCCGGGACCAAGGAGAAGCCGGACGTCAAGAAGCGGCTGAAGGACCTGGAAACCCAGCTCAAGGAGGGGCAGGTCTGGAAGTCGGTCTTCCGCCACAAGCTGGACGACACGCCGAGGAACCGCTCGCTGGCGGTCCTCTCCAACGTGTTCCTGCACCTGCATCCGGCCCGCATCAATCGTGACGCCGTGCGCTACGGTTTCACCTGGGGCATGGGCGGCATCACCTTCTACCTGTTCGTGGTGCTGACGCTGACCGGCGTCCTGCTCATGTTCTACTACCACCCGTCGAAGGTGCAGGCCTTCCGGGACATCCTCTACCTGATGAACGACGTGCCCTTCGGCAACGTCCTGCGCAACATGCATCGCTGGGCGGCCCACGCCATGGTGATGACCACCTGGTTCCACATGATGCGCGTCTTCCTCACCGGCTCCTACAAGCCGCCGCGTGAGTTCAACTGGGCCATCGGCGTCCAGCTCCTGCTGTTCACCATGCTCCTCTCCTTCACCGGCTACCTGCTTCCGGACGACCAGCTCGGCTTCTGGGCGGTCACCGTGGGCACCAACATGGCGCGCGCGACGCCGCTGCTCGGTCACGAGGGCCCCTTCGCCCCCGAGCTCGGCATCAATGCCTTCAACGACGTCCGCTTCGCCCTGCTGGGCGGATCGATCGTCGACGCCAATGCCCTGCTTCGGGCCTACATCTGGCACTGCATCGCGATCCCGATCATCGCGAGCGTGCTGATGATCGTCCACTTCTGGCGCGTCCGTAAGGACGGAGCCATCTCCGGTCCGGCGCCGGTGATGCTCGAGTCGGAAATGAAGCCGGTTAAGAAGTAAGCCCCGGGGAAGGAGCCGATCTCATGTTCTTCCTGAACGCCACCGAGACCGCCACGGACAAGCCCTATCTCGAGGTGCATCCGCCGGCCTCCTTCGACGGGTCCCAGCTCTGGGAGCTCATCGCGCTGCCGGACAACGTCCCGATCGTCCTGATGCTGATCCTCCTGATCTTCTACCTCTGGTACGCATTCAGGCAGGCGCGGGCGAACGACAAGCTCATCGCCCAGCTCGAGGCCGATCCGGAGCTGGCGAAGACGCACCACCGCAAGTTCCATCCCTGGCATCCGTCCTGGGACAAGACCGTCAGCGTCTGGCCGCATCTGCTGAAGCGCGAGTTCCTGGCCGCGATCATCGTCACCGCCTTCCTGATCGTCTGGTCGGTGTTCCTCAACGCACCGCTCGAGGATCCGGCGAATCCGACCCTGACCATGAACCCCTCGAAGGCCCCCTGGTACTTCCTCGGCCTCCAGGAGATCCTGGTCTACTTCGATCCCTGGATCGCCGGCGTCGTGCTGCCCTTCTTCATCGTCGGCGGCCTGATGGCGATCCCCTACATCGACGTCAATCCGCTGGGCAACGGCTACTACACCTGGAAGCAGCGGCGCTTCGCCATCTCGGTGTTCATGTTCGGCTTCCTGGTCCTCTGGGTCGCCCTGGTCATCCTCGGCACCTTCATGCGTGGCCCGGGCTGGATGTTCTTCTATCCGGGCGAGACCTGGGACCACCTCAAGGTCGTCTACGAGACCAACCGCGATCTCCACGAGATGTTCGGGATCACCTCGACCAACGGCAAGCTGGTCTTCGGCGGTCTGGTCTGCCTGGGCTTCTGCGCGGTCGCCAGTGGTGCCTTCCACGCCCTGTTCCGCCGGTCGAAGATGTACCCGCGCATGAGCCTGCTGCAGTACGCCCATCTGCAGATCTTCATGGTCACGATGCTGGCCCTGCCCGTGAAGATGCTCCTGCGCCTGGCCTTCAACGTGAAGTACGTCTGGGTGACGCCCTGGTTCAACATCTGAGGTCGAGTCGCTGACCCGACCCATGGCGCGCGCGAGCCGCCACCAGCGAGGAAATCCCCGCGCCCCTCGGACGGCGCGGAGTACGGAAGGAGCGATTGATGGCTGAGAAGCAGCCGGTCCCCAAGGACCCGATCCAGACCCGATCCCTGAGCCTGCCGATCTTCATCGCCACGGGCATCCTGATGGCCTCCGTGGCGCTGGCGGGCTACGACGAGTTCTACGGTCGACGGCCCTACAAGACCTTCCAGAAGAACTTCCAGACGGTCTACCTGAACTACCTCGAGGTCTTGAAGCCCGAGCAGGAGGAGCGGCTGAAGGCCATCTACGAGGATGCCGACTACCTGGCCCTGGTCGAGGAGCGCAATGCCGCCCAGGCCAAGCTCCAGGAGGAGCTGCCGCCGCTGAACGACGAGATCGACGCCCTGGCGCTCGACATCGCCGCGGTCCAGAAGGCGCAGAAGGATCCGAAAGCGCAGCTTTCCGCTCTCCGCTACAAGCTCGAGGTCGCCCACGAGGACGCCCGGCCGGCGATCGAGGAGACGATGGCCGAGGTCAAGGCCAGGACGCAGCCCGTCGCCTTCGTCCACGGCGGTGAGCGCGAGGAACAGCTCGACTACGGCCAGCTCGAGGCGGCCTTCGCCAGTCTCTCGAAGGAGAAGGCGGGGCTCGAGAAGCGTCGGGCCAACCTCAGCAAGCCGGCGGGCGACGCCCAGAAGCGAATCGACGCCTTCGTCGACAAGCACCTCCAGGGACCGCATCCGGCCAACGTGGACAAGCTCCTCGCCAAGGCCAACGAGGGTCTCCTCGGCTCGGAGGGCAAGTCGATCAACGACATCCTCCAGATCCACATCGGCGAGTTCGACTGGGTGGATCGCTGCGAAAGCTGCCATGCCGGCGCCCGGGAACCGGTCGACATGCGGCCCTGGGACATCAACCGCAGCACCCCGGGTGACGAGCCGGTCGACCACGCCGTGGTCTTCGCCACGCACCCCAGCAAGGACCTGCTCAAGATCCACGACCCGGCCACCTTCGGCTGCAGCATGTGCCACAACGGCAACGGCCGTTCGGTGACCAGCGTCGAATATGCTCACGGCAAGAACAAGCACTGGCTGTTCCCGCTGTTCGAGCGCCACCCCGGCATGGTCGACGACGAGATGGGCAGCTTCGAGTCGGGTTGCGTCCAGTGCCACCTGAACGACATCAAGCTCGACTACCGGCCGAGCGATCACGTCGCCACCGACGACAAGGGCGAGGCCGTGGTCGACGAGAACGGGGCGCTGGTGACCAAGAGCCGCAAGTCCTCGTTCAACGAGGGGCGCTGGCTCTTCTACTCCAAGGGTTGCTGGGGTTGCCACCGCTACGAAGGCGTCGACACCCAGCCCGAGGAGCTGCAGCGGATCAAGAACGAGACCCTGGCGATCGACGACAACATCGAGCGCCTCGGCATCAACCGGGGGATCACCGAGGACCCGGCCGAGAAGGCCCGGATCGACATGGAGATCTCCTCGCTGACCACCCGTCGCGACGAGCTCGCCTACCGCCGTGGCGACCTCGAGCGCGAGCGGCAGAAGGTCGGCCCGAACCTCAAGAACGTCCGGGCCAAGGTGAACCCGGACTGGATCCTGCCCTGGCTGCTCGATCCGGCCAGCTTCCGGCCGACCACCAAGATGCCCACCTTCTTCCAGAACGTGAGCGAGGAGACCGCGCGCCAGCACGCGACCAAGATCGCCGCCTATCTGTGGCAGAACGCCTCCGATCGCCCGGACGTCACCGCGCAGGCGAAGGGTGACGCGACCCGTGGCGCGGCCCTGTTCAAGGAACGCGGCTGTCTCGCCTGCCACACCGTCATGGACGGCAACGAGCGCCTCGGCGACGGCTTCGCCGCCGATCTCTCCCGCGTCGGCGAGAAGGCCAACTACGACTTCCTGGTCCGCTGGATCCAGGAGCCCGACAGCGGCGTGATGCCGAACCTGCGGCTGTCGCCGCAGGATTCCCGCGACATCGCCAGCTGGCTGATGACCCGGAAGGGCGAGAACGCCGGCTATCCGGCGGCACCGAACCTCGACGACCCGGCCCTCGCCGCCGAGGGCGCCACCCTGATCCGTCACTACGGCTGCGCCGGCTGCCACGAGATCAAGGGCATGGAGAACGACGGTCGCATCGGCACGGAGCTCACCTTCGAGGGCTCGAAGCCGAAGGAGCGACTCGATTTCGGCCGGCTCGAGCACGGCTTCAAGAAGGCCGGCAAGTACACCCATCAGGCCTTCTTCGAGGAGAAGCTGCGCTACCCCGGCGTCTTCGGCCGGGGCAAGGTCTACGAGGATCCGAAGGAACTCGATCGCCTCAAGATGCCGAACTTCCGGCTCGACGAGCACGAGATCTCGGCCCTCAGCACCGTGCTCCTGGGCAGCATCGAGTCGCAGATCCCGCAGACCTTCCGCTACAACCCCGACGAGCGCCGCAAGGCGATCCAGGACGGTTGGTGGGTCGTCCGCAAGTACAACTGCATCGGCTGCCACCAGGTCGAGGCCGAGGAGATCCCGAAGCTCTGGAGCCTGGATCAGTACGTCGGCAACGACGACCAGGGCGCCAAGAAGTCCGACCGCCGGCCGCCCTCGCTGGTCGGGATCGGCTTCCGGACCAATCCCAAGTGGCTGGCCGAGTTCCTCCGCAATCCCGCGCAGAGCCGGGACGTGGTCTACGGCAACGGCCTGCGCTCCTACCTCGACGTCCGGATGCCGACCTTCCGGTTCAGCGAGCAGGAGATCCAGAAGCTGGTGCGCTTCTTCGGCGCGCTCGATTCGCAGGCCGAGCCCTACGTCGAGACCCTGCTCGAGCCGCTCAGCGACGCCGAGGTCACGATGGCCCGGGCCATCTTCAAGGGCGTCGACTGCAACAAGTGCCACGCCATCGGCAATCCCCAGCGCGATGCCAAGATGAACGCGCCCGACCTGACCTGGGCCCATCTGAAGCTCAAGCCGGACTGGACCGCGCGCTGGCTGGTCGATCCGGGTGCCATCCTGCCCGGCACCAACATGCCGCAGAACTTCGTCAACGAGTACGAGATCAAGCTCAAGGACGGGCGCACGATCATCGGCGTCGACCTGAACATCCGCAAGGGCAAGGGCCGCATCACCGACCACGCGAAGGAGACCATCCGCTTCAACGGGAGCGACCTGGTCGAGAGCCGCGTGCTGCGCCTGATCGTCAGCCCGATCCCGGCGGAACTCCAGGGCTACGAAGGTGACCATCGCCTGCTGATGATGCGCTACCTGCACGAGACCTACGACAAGTCGGAGGTTCCGAAGGTCACCAACAACTGATCGGCGCTGGCCGGCAGGAGCGCGTGAACGGAATCGACGCCCGCAAGTCCGCCTTGCGGGCGTCCTTCTTGGTCGGGACGAAGCGATGACGACGATGGTGACGAGCCGGGCCTTCGACGGAGGAGCGGGGAGGATGGGACTCCTCCTCCTCGGGCTCGTCTGGCTCCTGCTCTTCGCCTGGCGCGGGCTCGCCGTCAACCAGCGTGGCCTGCCGCCGGTCAAGCCCCACCTCGAGGAGGTCAATCGCCTGTTCGTCGGCGAAACCCGTGCCTTCCTCGAGGACCTGAAGGAGGTCGGACCCTTCCTTCCGGTCGACGGCCTGATCGTCGTGGTGCTGCCGGTCGAGGCCTGGGATCTGCCCTGGTACGGCTATGACTGGATCTACGACATCGTCGACGGCCTCGTCGCCAGCCCCGCCTTCCACCTGGTGTTCGAGCCCGGCGCGCCGATCAACGAGGCCGCGGTCGCGGAGGACAAGCTCGACGGCGCCTACCTGGTCACCGGCGCCGAGCTACCCGAGGCCTTCGCCCGGCGCGCCGAGGAGCTGGCCCGTCGTCCTCACCTGACCCTCTACCGGATCGGTCGGTGATGGAGTCCATGATCGACGTCGGCCTCGCGCTCCTGCTGATCCCGGTCGCCGGCGCCGTCCTCCTTCGCCTCGCCGACTTCCGGCGGCAGGACCTCGGCCTCGCCTGGCTGCCGATCTCCTGGTCGCTCGGGACGCTCCCGGTCTATCTGCTGCTCTTCGTCTGCGGTCATCTGGGTCGGCTGTCGGCGGCGCGCGGCCTCTTCCTGCCGCTGCTCGTCCTGGGCTTCCTGGTGGCGGTCTACTCCAGGCGCAGCGCCTTCGTCCCACGCGCGGCGGCGACCGGGCAGGGCCGTCCGTTCTGGCTCCTTCTGCCCGCGGCCCTGCTGGTCACCTGCTGGTGGCAGCAGGCCGACCTGCCCTATGCCGGCGACGAGCTGGCGATCTGGGGCGGCCGGGCGCTCTGTGCCCTGGAGGCGGACGACCTCGGGCCCGGCTACCACGAGCGGGTCAGCGCGGCGATCGCGCGGGGCGAACAGGCCCACGCCGACTACCCGTTGCTCAACACCCTGCTCCAGGCCTGGGCGATGATGAGCGGGAAGGCGGAGCTCGGCGCCGCGACCCGGCTGCCGATCCAGCTCTTCGATCTCGCCGCGCTGCTGCTGCTGGCGGCGATCGCGGTGGAGCGCTGCCGGCCGGTCTTCCTGCGCTTCCTCGTGGTCGTCATGCCCTTCATGACCTTCTGGTACGCGGCGCCCCAGGCGATGTCCGACCGCATCGTGGCCTTCGCGGCGCTCCTGGCGGTCGACGGCCTGGTGCCGGCCCCGGGCCGGTCGGCCCGGGCGGCCGCGCTGCGGGTCTGGCTCGGCCTGGCGCTCCTGGTCGCGACCAAGAACGAGGGCGCCATGCTGGCCGGCATCATCGTCCTGGCCGCGTTGCCGGCGGTCTGGCGGCGGGAGGGGAAGAGGGGCATCGCGCGATTCGGTCGCCTGCTGGTTCCGGCCGCGTCGATCTTCATCGGCCACTGGACCTGGGCCTGGCAGCTCGGCTTCGAGAACGACCTCGTGCCGATGTCGGGAGGAGGCCAGGGGCTGGTCGCCGTCCTGTTCTCCGCGCGCAGCCTGGATCGGGTGCCGGCCCTCGGCGGCCTCGTGCTACGCGATCTCGTGCTCGATCCCTTTGCCGGCGCCTTCCTGCCCCTCGTCCTGCTCGGCGCCATCCTGCTCTGCTGGCGGCGGCTGGCCGCGGCCTGGCTGCCGCTCCTGGTCGCGGCGCTGGGCCTCGCCGCCTTCCTCCTGGTCTTCCTGGCCACGCCCTACGACCTGAAGTGGCATTGGAGCACCGCCGGGCCGCGCGTCGTCTCCCAGCTCGACCTGATCCTCGCCCTGGCCCTCCTTCTCCTCCTCGGCGACGGGACCGTGGCCGGGGACGTCGAGGCCGGCGAGATCAGTCCCGGGCGCGGCTGAAGGCGGACCAGAACCAGGGGCTGGCCCGGCGTCGTCCGGCCCGGGAGCAGGTCTCGATCCGCCAGACGAAGTCGTGATCGCCGGCCGCGGCGAGCTGCGCTTCGAGGGCCGAGCCTTCGATGGGGGGCTCGGAGCCGCGCAGGCGCCCCGATCGCAGGACGAGATGACCCGCGGCGTCCCGTTCCTGATCTTCGGGCCACCACTCCAGCACGATCCGGACCGGGCGTCGGTCCGGGAGGTCCGGCAGGCTCGTCTCGATCACCACCCGCGCGAGGTCGTCCGACCAGGGGCGATCGATCCGGAAGCCCTCGGGCGACCAGCTTCCACGTGCTTCGGGATCGACCCTGAGCCGGGGAACCAGCCGTGGTGCCGCCGTGAGCAGGCCTTTACCGAGGTCGCCGTCCAGCTCGAGGCTCTCGAAGCGTTCGGCGACGGCCAGGCCGATCGGCAGGTCGAGAAGGACGATGGCGCCCGCCGTCGTCCGGGCCGGGAGGTGCCGGGACAGCTCGTGGCCGCGACCGTCACCGATGGCGCGGAGTCGCAGCTCCACCGCCGGACCGACCCCGACCGGCAAGAGGAGGGCCAGGCCGGCACGCCCCGGCAGGGGCCCGTCGCCGACGAAGCGCAACCCGGAGCCCGAAGTCCGCTCCGCGGGCCGGAGCGCCGGGGCCGCGGGAACGGCGGGCAAGCGATGTTCGATCCGGAAGGTCGACTCATCCTCGGACCAGCGGCAGAAGGCGACCGCCTCCGGGGAACGTTCCAACTCGTAGCGCAGGGCGCTGAAGGCGGTGACGTGTTCGACCTGCCGGTCCTCGGCTCGGAAGGGCCGCCGGAACACGTCCGCCAGGGCCGATTCCAGGAGCAGCTGACCCGCGAAACTCGCCTGGCGGTCCTCGGCGACCAGGATCTCGCCTGGATCGAGCCCGTCGACGATGGCCGATGCGCCCTTGATCCGGGCGGTCACCAGGTTCGCCACCCGCTCGTCGACCCGTCGATAGGCATTCCAGCAATCGAGGGAGAGCGCGACCTGGGCGGCGATGGCGACGATCGCGACGCGGCGGAGAAGACGGCCCGACGCCAACAGGGATGCGCTGGCGAGGCCTGAGGCGAGCGCGAGCGCCAGCTGAGGAAGGAGGAAGTTGCGGTTCTGGTCGAGCCCGTCGCCGACCCCGGTCCAGACGGTGGCCAGAGGCAAGGAGACCAGCACCAGGGCCGCGATCGTCGTGAACAGGGGGCCCCGCCGCCGGCTCCGAAGCAAGGCGAGGACGAGCGGCAGGCCGACGACGAGTACGACGACCAGACGACTCCAGTCCCCCAGCAGGTCCATCGTCCAGGGCTGGAAGCCGGGCTCTCGGCTCGCCGGCATCAGCAACGTGGCGGTCATGTCGGCGATGACCCTCGGTTCGCCGGGCATCGCCGGTCGGTCGCCGGCACCGCGCATGTAGTACCAGGGCAGGAAGGTCCCGAGCCAGAAGTAGCGGAGCAGGAGCATCGTCGCGATCGGCAGGGCATGAAGCAGGAGCGCGGCCCGACGCCGGTGACGATTGCTGCCCAGGACGATGAGCAACGGGATCGGCAGGAGCGCCAGGCCGCTGGCCTTCGAGCCGACCGCGAGGGCGGCGCAAAGTCCGGAGCCCAGAGCCGGGACCAGGCCGCGGTGCAGGGCGAGGAGGACGGCGGTCATGCCGAAGGCCCCCAGGAGGAGGTCGCTGCGCCCGGAGATCCAGCTGAAGGCCTGCAGACCGGAGGCCGTCGTCGCCACCAGCGTCGCGGCGACGAGGCCGGCGCCGGGCCCGGCCAGGCGGCGCCCGACCAGGAAGCTGGCCACGACGGTGATCAGGTGGATCAGCAGGCTGACCAGATGGAAGTCGCGGCTCTCCGGTCGGCTGCCCAGGAGGAGTTCGGCGGTGTGGATCGTCCAGGTGACCGGGCGGAAGTTGCCGCGGTGCGTGCTCGTGATCGCCTCGGTCACGTCGAGGTGGCGAACGCGCCGGCCCAGTTCGGCGAGCCAGGGACCGGAGCTGCGGATGATGTGGTAGTCGTCGGAGCGGAAGGGGGAGTCGAGGAACGGGAGCCTCGTCCCGATGCCGAGGGCGATCGGCAAGGCCAGCATCAGCCACCAGGATGTTCGCCTGTCCGCCCTCATCGGGCCTCCCTTCCTCTCCAGGGGGAGGGCCCAGTATGAAGAAACCCGCCCGATCGTGCGAGTCGGGCGGGTTTCCTGGTTATCGGTGGCCGGTGATCAGGCGTTCTTCGAGAAGTACTCCTTCGAGTCCTTCGGGTTCGGCTTGATGGTCGCGGCGCCCGGCTTCCAGTTGATCGGGCAGACCTCACCGTGCTCCTTGTGGTACTGGAGCGCCTGGATCACGCGCAGGGCCTCGTCGACCGAGCGGCCGATCGGCAGGTCGTTGATCGTGATGTGGCGGACGACACCCTCCGGGTCGATGATGAACAGACCGCGCAGCGCGATGCCGGCGTTCTCGATCAGGACGCCGTAGTCCCGCGAGATCTGCTTGGTCGTGTCGGCCAGGAGCGGGATGGTGACCTTGGCGATGCCACCCTCGTTGCGCGGCGTCTTCCACCAGGCGAGGTGGCTGAAGTGGCTGTCGATCGAGGCGCCGACGACCTCGGCACCGATCGCCTTGAACTCGTCGGAACGGTCGCTGAAGGCGAGGATCTCGGTGGGGCAGACGAAGGTGAAGTCGAGCGGATAGAAGAACAAGCACACGTACTTGCCCTTGAAGTCGCCCAGGCTGAGCTCCTTGAACTCGCCGTTGATCATCGCCTGGCACTTGAAGTCCGGCGCCGGATGCTGAACGCGTGCGGTCATCACTTTCCTCCTTGACGCCGTCCCGGCCCACCGGGCGCGTCTGGTTCCAGTATTGCTCTGGTGGTCCTTGATGGAGATCCGCGGGCCGAGCGTCGCGGGACGGATCTCCTGATCCGATGGCCTTTTCGCAGGGGAAATAGCAGGAAACGGGGGAGGCGGCAAGCACGGGGCCGGCCATCCCGCCGGTCGGGATCGGCCGAGCTCCGGTCGGAGACCTGACTTGCGGCGATCGTCGATCGTTCCGACCGCGATCGGATCCGGGGCCGGCGAAGGGTTCTGGCGGCGGAAGGGGCCCTGGACTATCATCCGCCCCATGTCCGCAGCCACCGTCACCGAAGATCGCAGCCGTGTCCGTCCGCCCGACGTCTGGCCTCCCGACGACGGGGATGGCGGCGGCGGGGGTGGTGGCGACGGCCAGACGCCCCAGGAGGGCGGACCGCCGCTCTCCGCCTCACGCCTGGCGGTGATCTTCCTCTGCGCCAGCATCGTGATGTTCTTCTCGGCGGCGATCTCCGCCCTGGTGATCTTCCGTGACCAGCTCGGTAGCTGGCCACCGCCCAACTACCCGGACATGCGCGGGCCGCTGTGGCTCTCCACCGCCCTGATCGCGGCCTCGAGCGTCGCCGGCTTTCTCGCCATGGCCGCGGCCCGACCGGAAGATCGGGCGCGCTTCCGCGCGCTGCTCGCCCTCACCCTGGCGCTCGGCCTGGCCTTCTGCGTCTCACAGGGCAGCATCTGGCGCGACATCTCCGCCAGCAGCCTGACCCGCATCGCGTCGAGCAACTTCAACGCGCTGTTCTACTTCATCACCGGGCTGCACGTGCTGCACGTCGGCTTCGGCCTGATCTACCTCGGTCGCTGCGTCGTCGGCGCGGGGCGGGCCGACGATTTCGCCCGGCTGCGCCACGCCTGCGGCAACTGCATGATCTACTGGCACTTCATCGGCGTGGTCTGGCTCGTCCTCCTCGGCTTCCTCCTGCCCTGAGCTTCCGGTCAGGCAGGCGGCCAGAGCAGGTAGAGGAAGAGGTAGATCAGCACGCCGGTCACCGAGACGTAGAGCCAGATCGGCAGCGTGATCCGCGCCAGCTTGCGGTGCCGGTCGATCTGGTCGTGATAGCCGAACCAGAGCAGCGCCAGGATCGGTGGCACCATCAGGCCGGCCAGGGGGATGTGGGTCGCCAGGATGATGAAGTAGACGATCCGCAGGATGCCCTGCTCGGCGAACCGCTTCTCCTCCCCGAGCGAGTGGTAGGTCAGGTAGGAGACCAAGAAGAGGGCCGAGACCACGACCGCCGCCGTCATCACCTTCTTGTGGGCCTCGACTCGCCCGGTCCGCACCAGGCGCCAGCCGATCAGGAGGAGGATGGTCGCGGTCGCGTTCAGGGTGGCGTTCAGGCTGGGGAGGAGGTCGATCATCGTCTCACTCGGTCTCCGCGCAGAGGGTCCGGATGTCCTTCTCGAGCCGGTCGAATTCCGGCGCGCGCTCGGGTCCGGCGCCGCTGTAGAAGCCGCGGACCTTGCCGCTGCGGTCGATCAGGGCGCATTTCGGTGAGTGGGTGAGGATGTCGTCGCCGTCGAGCAGCTTGAGGCCCTCGCCGCCGATCCGCCGGATCTCCGCCACCGGGCCCCGGACGAAGAACCAGCGGCCCGGTTCGGCCCCGTAGTGGCTGCCGTATTCCTCGAGGCGACCGAGGCTGTCGCGTTCCGGGTCGACGCTGAAGCTGACGATCCGGAAGTCGGCGAGGTCGGCGGTGCGCTCCTGGAGGCGGGCGGCCATCTCGCTCATCTGAGGACAGACCCCGGCGCAATTGGTGAAGATGAAGTCCGCCACCCAGACCTTGCCGGCCAGGTCGGCCAGGGCGAGTTCGCCGCCGCCCGCGGCCTCGAGCCGGAAATCCGGCATCGTCAGGCCCAGATCGAGATCGAGGCCCAGCGGGGTCGTGCCGTGCTCGCCCCGCGGGTTGGCCTGGATGTTCCGGTCGACCTGGCGCTGTTTCCCGGCCCGCTTCTGTTCGGTGACCAGGTAGGTGGCCAGGGCGACCAGGCCGAGGGTGGCGATCAGGACGACGTTGATGATCAACAGGTTGGTGCGGCGTGACGCGGACATCGCTCCCTCCGGGTCTTGGAACCGGCCATCGTAGCGCCCGCCTCGGGACCGGGCCAGGGAAGGGCGAGGGCCACCCTCGGGGCCCAGGGGCCGCGGCGCGTGCCCCTGATGCGGCAAATTGTCGCAAGCGCCGCGCGCGTCGGCCCGAGTCCTCGCTTGCAGATTCCCGGGACTCGGTGTATTGGTGGGCGATCTGTCGTCCGAATCGGCCGCGAAGACCCCCAGCGTTCCGGAAGACCCAGGGCCCGACGCTCCAGGTATCGGTGCCTGAGAGACTTCCGACCATGGCGACGGCGCGGGAGCGAAGGAGAAAGAGGAAATGCTGCGAGGCCATCCGGGAGCGATCGGCTCGGCCCTCATGGTGCTGGTCCTGTTGTTGCCCCTGACTGCTTGCGACAAAGGACCGCGGCGTCGGGGGCCCCACACCTATGCCGAGTATCGCGCCGCCGCCGGCGACCCCCGGTACCGGGCGCCGAACGATGGCGAGTCGACCGGGCCGGTCCTGGCCAGCGACGACGGCGACTTCGGCCCCGCGAGCGGCGCCCTCGAGGTGACCGCGGCCGACGCCATCAAGAACGGCCAGGTGCCGGGTAGCGGCAGCCTGAAGGGCCGCGTCACCTACGGCGGTCAGGACGCCAAGAAGAAGAAGCTCGACATCTCGAAGGACTCCTGGTGCTCGGCCAACCACGAGGTCTTCACCGAGGACCTGGTCGTCTCCGGCGCCGGTGGCCTGCGCAACGTCGTGGTCTACGTCTCGCGGGGCTTCAATCGCTTCGACTTCGGCCTGCCGACGACGCCGGCCCTGCTCGAGCAGAGGGGCTGCAAGTACATGCCCCACGTGCTCACCATGATGGCCGGACAGGAACTGCGGATCGTCAACGACGACCAGACCAGCCACAACTTCCACTTCACCGGTCGGCGCAACGAGGTCCCGAACACCACCCAGACGGCGAAGCAGCAGAACCTCGTCGGCAACCTCGAGAACGCCGAGCTGACCGCGCAGTTCCGCTGCGACATCCATCCCTGGATGGTGGCGCCGGTGCGGATCTTCGCTCATCCCTACTTCGCCCTCACCGACGACGACGGCAACTTCGAGATCAAGGGACTGCCGCCGGGGAACTACGAGATCAGCTTCCTGCACGAACGTCCCGACATGACCTGCGCGCCCGCCACGATCAGCGTGGAGGCGGGCAAGGCGGCGTCCCTGACCGCGCAGTTCACCCGCTGAGAGCCGAGAACATGATCCCGATCCTGAAGACGACCCTCCGCCGCCTCGTCGCCCCGCTCGCCCTCGTGGCGACGCTGGCGATGCCGGCCTTCGCCGAGCACGGCTTCCTTCTGCCCGAGTCGATCTCCGACAACGGCGACAAGATCGATCAGCTCTTCTACGTCATCCTGGCGGTGACCGGCCTGGTGTTCCTGGGCACCGAAGGCCTGCTGATCTACTTCATCATCAAGTACCGCGCGCGCGAGGGCGGGAAGGCCCACTACACCACCGGCAACCACCGGGCCGAGCTGATCTGGACGATCACGCCGGCGGCCTTCCTCCTGCTGATCGCGGTGCTCCAGTTCGGCATCTGGCAGGACATCAAGTTCCCGTCGCGGATGCCCACGGACGACCCCGACGCGGTCGAGGTCCACGTCCTCGCCCAGCAGTTCGCCTGGAAGTTCCGCTACGCCGGGCCCGACCGCGTGTTCGGCACCGAGGACGATTACACCTACGGCAAGCTGGTCGTGCCCTCGGGCCGCCCGGTCGTGCTGCAGATGCGCTCGGTCGACGTGATCCACTCCCTCTTCGTCCCCGAGCTGCGCTTCAAGCAGGACCTGGTCCCCGGGCTCACCATCACCGCCTGGTTCCAGGCCCGCGAAGGCTCCGAGCGCGACTACGAGATCGCCTGCGCCGAGCTCTGCGGAGCCTCGCATTACACGATGCGCGGCGAGATGGAGATCCTCGCCAACGAGGACTGGGAGGCCCGCGACCGCGAGCTCTCGGCCGCCAACGCGCCGATCGACTACGCGCTGTCGGATTCGTCGACCGAGATCTTCCGCTTCTGGCCGCCGAGCGAGTTCAGCGCGAATTGAGATGACCGGGGTCCGACGACGGGCCTGGAGAATGTGAGGTTTCGGACATGAACGCAGCGGCAGCAGCCGATCACGGACACGGTGACCACGGGCACGGGCACCACGAGGAGAGCTTCGCCTCGAAGTACCTCTTCTCGGTCGATCACAAGATGATCGCCAAGCAGTTCCTGTTCACCGGCATCCTGCTCTTCCTCCTGGGAGGAGCGCTGGCGGTGGGCGTGCGCTGGCAGCTCGCCTGGCCCTTCTCCAACGTGCCGATCTTCGGCAAGTTCTCGCCCGAGAACTACTACGCGTCGATGACGATGCACGCCTCGGTGATGATCTTCCTGGTCATCATCCCGCTGCTCGTCGGCTTCTTCGGCAACTGGTGCGTGCCCCTGATGATCGGCGCCGGCGACATGGTCTTCCCGCGGCTCAACATGTGGAGCTACTGGATGTTCCTGTCGGGCGCGGTCTTCTTCCTGGCGAGCTTCTTAGTCGAGGGCGGCCCTTCGGGCGGCGGCTGGACATCCTATCCACCGCTGGCCGTGTTGCAGCAGGGACAGGGCGTCAACCTCTGGGGCCTGGGCGTCCTGTTCACCGGCTTCTCGGGCATCATGGGCGCGGTGAACTACATCACCACGATCCTCAAGCTGCGCGCGCCGGGCATGACCCTCTTCCGCATGCCCCTCGTGGTCTGGTCGATCCTGATCACCTCGATCCTGACCCTGCTGGCGACGCCGGTCCTGGGCTCGACGGTGCTGATGCTCTTCCTCGACCGGGTCGCCGGGACCAGCTTCTTCGTGCCGGACGGCCTGGTCGCCGCCGGCAAGGTGATCACCGGTCCCGCGGCCATGGGCGAGACCGCCCGCGCCGGCGGCGGTCAGGTGCTCATGTTCCAGCACCTGTTCTGGTTCTACAGCCATCCGGCGGTCTACATCATGGTCCTGCCGGCCATGGGCATCGTCTCCGACATCCTGGCGACCTTCGCCCGCAAGCCGATCTTCGGCTACAAGCCGATGATCTACTCGATGAGCGCGATCACCGGCCTCGGCTTCGTCGTCTGGGGCCACCACATGTTCCAGTCGGGCATGAACCCCTACCTCGGCCTCTCCTTCATGGTGGCCACGATGTTCATCGCCCTGCCCAGCGCGGTGAAGGTCTTCAACTGGCTCGGCACCCTCTGGCGCGGCCAGATCCACTTCGAGGTGCCGATGCTCTTCGCGCTGAGCTTCGTCGGCATGTTCATCATCGGCGGTCTCTCCGGCATCTTCATGGCGGCGACCCCGGTCGACATCCACATCCACGACACCTACTTCATCGTCGCGCACATCCACTACGTGGTCTTCGCCTCGACCGTGATGGCGATCTTCGCGGCGATCTACTACTGGTACCCGAAGATGTTCGGGCGGATGTTCAACAAGGGTCTGGGCAAGCTCCACTTCTGGCTGACCCTGCTGTTCCTGAACGGCACCTTCATGCTGATGCACTACGTCGGCACGCAGGGGCACCCGCGACGGATCGCGGTCGGCGCCTGGGACGAGTCGGTCAAGGCGGGCTACAAGTACCTGCAGGACTTCCACTGGGCGAACGTGGTGATGACGGTCTCGGCCATCTGCCTCGGCTTCGCGCAGCTGCCCTTCTTCTTCAACCTGTTCTGGAGCATGTACCGGGGCAAGAAGTGCGGTGACAACCCCTGGCGCGCCAACTCGCTCGAGTGGGCCACGCCGACCCCGCCGCCGCACGGCAACTTCGCCGGCCCGGTGGCGGTCTACCGCGGGCCCTACGAGTACAGCCACCCGGACATGAAGGAGGACTACGCGCCCCAGCACATCGAGGACGGCACCCCGGTGGTCCAGGCGCAGATCCATTCCTGAGCTGAGAAGGGGGCTGGCCTGCGGCAGAAAGTCGCGTTTCTTGGACCAGCCCGGGGAGGGCGCTAAAACCGGCCGAAGCCTTCCTACGAATTCCTCGGGCCGGGCCGTTCGCGGCGCCGGCCCGATTGTTCACCCGTGCCCGTCAGCGAGAAAATCGACTTCCGGATGCTGAACCGACTGCAGGGCTATCTGATCATGACCAAGCCGCGAGCCATGCTCGTGGTGCTGGTCACGACTGCCGCCGGTTGGTTCCTGGCCGCCGGGGCCGCGGCGGACTGGAGTCTCCTCGTCCATCTCCTGATCGGTACCGGACTTTCGGGCGGCGGCTCGATCGTGCTCAACCAGTATCTCGAGCGCGATCACGACCGGCGCATGGCCCGGACCGCCCGTCGGCCGCTGCCTTCAGGGATGGTGGCGCCGCGCGAGGCCCTGGTCTACGGCGTCGCCCTGTCGGTCCTGGGCACGGCCTGGCTGGCCCTGGGGGTGAACGCCATCACCGCCGTCCTCGGCGGCCTCTGCGTCCTGAGCTACGTCCTGCTCTACACCCCGATGAAACGCCTCAGCCCCTGGAACACCGCGGTCGGCGCGGTGCCGGGCGCGATCCCGCCGATGATGGGCTGGACTGCGGTGACCGGGACGATCGGCGTCGAGGCCTGGGTCCTCTTCGCGATCCTCTTCATCTGGCAGTACCCCCACTTCCTCGCCATCGGCTGGCTGTTCAAGGACGACTACGCCGGCGCCGGCTACCGGATGCTCTCGGCCGTCGACCCCGCCGGCGAGCGCACCGCCCGTCAGGTCCTGGTCAACGCGGCCCTGCTGGTGCTGGTGAGTCTTCTGCCCTACGGCCTCGAGCAGGCCGGTCTGGTCTACGCTTCCGGGGCGCTCCTCCTCGGCCTCGGCCTGTTCGGCCTCGGCATCCTGTTCCACCGCCGGCGTGACCGCGCCGTGGCCGCCCTGCTCCTCAAGGGCACCATCTTGCACATCACCCTGCTGATGACCCTGCTCGTGGTGGACCGGGTCTGATGCGCCGCGTCCTGCTCTTCCTGGTGGTCGTCGCCCTCGGCATCGCCCTCACGGGCGGCGCCGCCTATGGCTGACCGAACTGCCGGGAAGCGGTCGCTTCCGCCAAGAACGCGCCGTCCCAGGACGGCTGGTTCACTTCGATCGTGATGATGGTCTCGTTGCCCTTCCTGCTCATCGGCGGCACGATCTTCGGACTCGTGTTCGCCAGCAAGCGCGCCCAGCGGCCCTGACCCGGCTCGCCCCGGAGCGCCGGCTGCCTCGGAGCGCCGGCTGCCTAGCCGGCAGGTTCGCCGGCCCTTGGCCGGCGCGTCGTCGTCGCGACCGATGGGCCGGAGATTCCGAGCGCGGCGAGATCGTCGGGGCGAGGGCCAGCGCACCGGGCGAGTTCGCCTAGGCCGACCAGCGGTCGGCGCTCCGAAGCACCGGCTGCGCATCCGAGCCTCGACGACCGCGCCCAGGAGCGCCGGCTGCCTCGGAGCGCCGGCTGCCTCGGAGCGCCGGCTGCCTCGGAGCGCCGGCTGCCCAGCCGGCAGGTTCGCCGGCCCTTGGCCGGCGCGTCGTCGTCGCGACCGATGGGCCGGAGATTCCGAGCGCGGCGAGATCGTCGGGGCGAGGGCCAGCGCACCGGGCGAGTTCGCCTAGGCCGACCAGCGGTCGGCGCTCCGAAGCACCGGCTGCGCATCCGAGCCTCGACGACCGCGCCCAGGAGCGCCGGCTGCCTCGGAGCGCCGGCTGCCCAGCCGGCAGGTTCGCGGGCCCTTGGCCGGCGCGTCGTCGTCGCGACCGATGGGCCGGAGATTCCGAGCGCGGCGAGATCGTCGGGGCGAGGGCCAGCGCAACGGGCGAGTTCGCCTAGGCCGACCAGCGGTCGGCGCTCCGAAGCACCGGCTGCGCATCCGAGCTTCGACGACCGCGCCCAGGAGCGCCGGCTGCCCCGGAGCGCCGGCTGCCCAGCCGGCAGGTTCGCCGGCCCTTGGCCGGCGCGTCGTCGTCGCGACCGATGGGCCGGAGATTCCGAGCGCGGCGAGATCGTCGGGGCGAGGGCCAGCGCAACGGGCGAGTTCGCCTAGGCCGACCAGCGGGTCGGCGCTCCGAGCAGGCGGCGCTCCGATCAGTCGCTGGTCGGGGTGACTTCCGTCGCCCGGTTCAGCGCAGGGATTTCAGCGACTTGCGGATCGCCGCCAGGCTCTTCCGGCAGCCGGCCTTGTTGGTGGCCGTGCCGACCGCCTGCAAGCGCAGGATGACGTCGTCGAGGATGTAGATCTCGATCGAGGCCCAGGCACCCTCTTCCTCGATCTCGCAGCCGAGACCCTCGCCCAGGCCGGAGCGGCTGGTCTTCAGGACGATCCCGTCCTGGGCCATCAGTTCCTTCACGGCCTTGAGGACCGCCTTCTTGTCCTTGGTCCCACCCTTCGCCGGCTCGGCGGTGAAGAAGACCGCCATGGCCTCCTGTTCCTTGGCGCAGCGCGTGTTGCCGAAGCCCTTGCCGAGATCCTCGTCGGCCACGGGAGCCCAGGACGATGGCAGGACCAGGGCGAGATCGAGGTCGTGGACCCGGCGGATCACGTCGCGGGGCTTCGGCCGTCTTGCCAGATCCTTGGCCACGTCGACCGCGATCGTCGCGCTCGCGCGCGCCTCGAGTGCGACCTCGCCCTCGATCGGCTCCCCGCCGCGGCGCCCCTCGTACTTCCCCGCGCCCTTCCAGACCACCGACCGGAGCTGACCGGCGGCGCGGTCGATCTCGTACTCGCAGTCGAGGGTCCAGGTCCAGGTCCCCCGGTCGAGCAGGTGGCCATCCTCGTGCACGACGCTGGCCTTGCCGGTGAGGCGGATGCACTTCTCGTCGGCCGCGGCCAGACGGAAGGTCGCCTTGCAGCTGCCGACGGGACCACCGTGGCCGAGCATGAGCGTGGCGAGACCGGGAAGCCGCAGCTCGACCTCCTCCTCGGTCGAGGCCCAGGTCAGCTGCTCGAGGCCGAAGCCCTGGAGCTGGCTCGAGGAGGCCTCGGCGTCGCAGCAGTCCTCCGAGATGTCCTCGCCCGGGAAGCCGGACGCGCTGATCGACTCCGGCGTACGCTCGTAGACGAGACCGGCGCCCGCCTGCTCCGGGTCGACCGCATCGCCGTTCCAGGTCCGCTTCCAGTCGAGGTAGCGGCGCTTGCCCTTCGCCGTGTCCTTGCCGTTGCTCGAGTCCACCAGGTCGACGAACTCGATCCGGCTCTCGATCAGCAGCTTCTCCTTCTTGTCGGCGGCGGCGGGGCGGACCAGCTCGCCGCCCGCCCGGGTCTCGATCAGCACCCTGGTCGAAGCGCCGGCCCGGGGGAAGGCGGTGATGTCGATCTCCTGCTGTGCCCGCGCGAGGACGAACAGGCTCGAGAACAGCACCAGGGTCGGGACGCTCAGCAGGCTTCGTTTCATGACCTTCCTCTCGGGATCGTTGGGCTCCGGCCGCGGGCCGGTTCAGGGTTCGAAGCGGATCGTCTTGCGGATCGCCTTGAGCTCCTTCATGCCGTCCTCGCCGAGCGAGGCCGGATAGAAGAAGAGGATCTGGACCCGCCCGCCCTTGACCGCGTACTGCTCCATGACCTGGATCGACTTGTGGTCCTGGGTCGGCTGCGAGACGGAACTGCCGCGGCCACCCTTGAAGCTCACGTTCTCCACTTTGGCCCCGTGGCCCTTGTGGGGCAGGAACTGCTCGTCGATCGCCTTCTTCGGGTCGGCCATGCGCTCGAACTTGAAGGCCAGCTGACGCCGGCTGGCGTCGCCGTTCTCGACCGAGAAGAACACGTAGCCGGCGCTCTCGTCGAGGCCGTTGGCGAAGTAGGACGCGGGCACCTCGAAGTAGATGCCCGTGTTCCCGGCCTGGAAGTGGCGGCTGCGGATCTTGACCTCGCGCTTCAGCTCCTTGTCGACGTTGGGCTTGGCATCGACCTCGATCTTGCAGTCGATCTCGCCCTCGAAGTCGAGCTTGTCGTCGCGCTCGTAGCCGGAACTCGTGACCCGGCCCTTGCTGCTGGCGGCGATGATCCGCTTGGCCTGGAGGTCGATCACCATGCGGGTCTCGACCTCGTACTTCCAGCCCATGTCGCGGCCGTTGGCGCGCTCGCTGGCCGAGGCCCGGAGCGGACCGCCGATGGTGAGCCGACCCTTCTCGTCGTCGCGTTCCAGGATGGCCAGATCCATCGTGGCCTCGTCCAGCTTGCTCGTCTCGCCGAGGAGGAAGGGCGCCAGCACCCGCGCGTCCCAGCGCCTGGGTTCGTCGCCGACCTCCAGGTCGATCGCCGGGGTCAGGCCGAGCCCGACGAGGCGCTGGAACTCGGCGTCGTAGTCCTCCTGGCCCATCGCCCGGCCGCCTTGGGGCTTGATGTCGATCTTGCGGTCCGGGGTGTGGCGGAGGGCGAGGAGCGTGCCGCCCAGCGGGGTGTCGAGGCGTTCCTTGTTCTCGTCGATCTCGTACCGCAGGTAGCGGCGGCGTCCCTCCAGGAGGAGGGCGTTGCGCTCGTCCCGCTGGCAGTTGTCGATCAGATCCAGGGCCTCGAAACGCCGGACGATCTTCAGCTTCTCCTTCTTCGCCTTGCCCTTCACCTCGCGGACGATATTGCCCTCGATCGTGGCCTCGGTGGTCACCAGGGCGCTCTGGCCGGGTCGGGGGAAGAGCTCGAGCTTGGTCGTCTGCTGGGCGGCCAACGCGTGCGAGCCGAGGAACAGGGCGATGAGCAGGGCGATGAGCAGGGTGGTGGCGATTCTGGTCATGGAGGTCCGTGCTTTCTCTGCGGCCCGCGAACGGAAGCCATGATAGTGGCTGGGACTCGATCGGCCCAGCCCGTGCGCCGCTCCCGGGCTCGCGTCGCCGGACGAAAGGAAGGCCGCCGGTCGGGAGGGACCGGCGGCCTTCTTCAGGGTACCTACGGCAGAATGTGGTGAATCAGGAGGAGATCTTCTCGTAGCCCAGGCTCTTCAGGATTCCCAGGACCTCGGTCCAGCTGGGAAAGGGCTGGTTGTGCTCGGCCTTGAACCGCTCGATCGCCTGGATGAACTCGAACTCCTCCTCCTCGACCGGGGTCGCGTAGTGCGACACGCGCCGACCGGTCCCGCTCCCGCTCTCTTCCTGGTCGAAAGCCTGCGCCATGATCTCTCTCTCTCAGGGCCTCAGCTCGACTCGGGGGCTGCCCGCGCCCATCCGTGTAACTCTATCCTTATCGTTGGCTTGGAAATATGTCTTTAAAGAATGGCGCGGGGGAAGATTATCCGTGCGGGTATCTCCCCGGCCGCCTTGGACTTGGGCGCGGCCGAGGCCAGGGGCGGGGCCGCCGATCGCGGCTCGAAGCCGTTTCAGGAGCCGAGGATGCGCGCGACCTGGGCCTGGCCGACCGGCTGGATCAGTCCCTTCTCGGTGACGATGCCGGTGATCAGCTCGGCCGGGGTCACGTCGAAGGCCGGCGACCAGACGGCACAGCCCGCGGGCGCGGTCCGGCGGCCGAAGCCCTCGGTCACCTCCTCGGGCTCGCGCTCCTCGATCGGGATCTCGGCGCCGGTGGCGAGGCTCAGGTCGAAGGTGGAGGAGGGGGCGACCACGTAGAAGGGGACGTCATGGGCCTTCGCCGCGACCGCCACGCCGTAGGTGCCGATCTTGTTGGCGGCGTCGCCGTTCGCGGCGATGCGGTCGGCGCCGACGAAGATCCGGCTGATCCCGCGCTGCTTCATGGCCCAGGGGGCCATGTTGTCACAGATCAGCGTCGCCGGGATCTCGGCCTGCATCAGCTCCCAGGCGGTCAGGCGGGCCCCCTGGAGCAGCGGGCGGGTCTCGTCGACGAAGACCTCGAAGCGGAGGCCACGCTCCTTGGCGGCGAACATGACGCTGAGCGCGGTGCCGCTACCGGCGGTGGCCAGGGCGCCGGCGTTGCAATGGGTGAGGAGGACGTCGCCATCCCGCACCAGCTCGGCCCCGTGGCGGCCGAGCTGGTCGCAGGTCTCCTTGTCCTCGCGCAGGATCGCCTGGGCCTCGTCGAAGAGGGCCCGGTGCCGTTCGGCGACCGGACGGTCCGCCTCGCGACGATCCCGTGCCTTCATCCGCTCCAGCGCCCAGAACAGGTTGACCGCGGTGGGCCGGGAGCTGGCGAGATAGGCGCAGACCTGTTCGAGACGGGCGCCGAAGCCCGGGCCGTCGACCTCCGCCTGGCCCTTCATGCCGAGCAGGACGCCGAAGGCGGCGGCGACGCCGATGGCCGGCGCGCCGCGCACCGCCAGGCGCTTGATGGCATCCCACATGGCCTCCTGGTCGTGCAGCTCGAGGTAGCGCAGCTCGCCCGGGAGCAGGGTCTGGTCGATCAGCTCGCAGTGACCCGACTGATCGCCTCGCCACAGGATGGTGGGATGCCTCATGATCTCAGCGCCCCAGCTTGTCCTGGACGCGACGATTCATCGCCGCGACCGTGTCGCTGAGCTCGTCGCGGTAGCGGAACAGCTTGTCGCGCAGCTCCGGGTCCATCAGCGCGATGATCTGGGCGGCCAGGTAGCCGGCGTTCTTGGCGCCGTGCTTGCCGATGCCCATGCAGGCGACCGGGATGCCGCCGGGCATCTGGACGATGGAGTAGAGCGCGTCGACGCCCTTCAGCGCCGCCGCCTCCATGGGCACGCCGATCACCGGCAGGATGGTGTAGGCGGCGACGACGCCGGCCAGGTGGGCCGACATGCCGGCCGCGCAGATGATCACCTTGATGCCACGGGCCTCGGCCTCGCGCGCCAGGCGCTCGACGACGTGCGGCGTGCGGTGGGCCGAGGCGACGACGACCTCGTTGGCGACGCCGTACTCCTCGAGCACGTCGACGCAGGGCTTCATGGTGTCGAAATCGGACTCGCTGCCCATCATGATCAGGACGCGGGGATCGCTCATTCTTCGTCTCCTTCGTTCGGGTCGGGGCGCGCGAGCGCCGGTTGGATTCAGATCGAGAGCTTCCGGCCGGTGAGCAGCTCGTAGATCTCGAGATAGCGCGAGGCGGCCAGCTCGAGCACCTCGGCCGGCACCGCCGGCGGGGTCGAGGCCTTGTCCCAGCCGGACGTCTCCAGCCAGTCGCGGACCACCTGCTTGTCGAAGCTGGGCGGGTCCTGGCCCTCGGGCGTGGCCTTCATCTCCGCGGTCTTCCAGAAGCGCGAGGAATCGGGCGTGAAGGCCTCGTCGATCAGGATCATCTCGTCGTTCGCCAGGCCCCATTCGAGCTTGGTGTCGCAGATCGTGATGCCCCGGGAGGCGGCGTGGTCGCTCACCAGCTTGAAGGCCCCGAGGGTCTTCTCGCGCAGCGGCTTGGCCCAGCGCTCTCCGACGATCCGGGCGAAGGTCGCCTCGTCGATGTTCTCGTCGTGGAGGCCGACGTCGGCCTTGGTGGAGGGAGTGAAGATCGGCGGATCGATCCGCGCGCCCTTCCTGAGCCCCGCCGGCAGGGAGACCCCGCAGACCGCACCGGTCTTCTGGTAGTCCTTCCAGCCCGAGCCGACCAGGTAGCCGCGGACGATGCACTCGGCGTCGAAGGGCTTGGCCTTGCGGCAGAGCATCGAACGGCCGCGCAGGACGTCGGCGTGGCGACGGACGGCCTCGGGCATCTCGTCCACGTCACCGGTGATCAGGTGGTTCGGGGTCAGGTCGCGGAGCAGGTCGAACCAGAACAGGGAGATCTGGGTCAGGACCATGCCCTTGTAGGGGATCGGGGTGCCGAGCACGTGATCGAAGGCGGAGATCCGGTCGGTGGCCACGATCAGCAGCTCGTCGCCGAGATCGTAGATGTCGCGGACCTTGCCGCGAGCCTTCAGCTCGAGACCTGCCAGCTCCGTGCGGGCGACGACGGGGACGTCCATGATCGGCTCCTTCTCGCGTTCAGGGGATGTCCGGAGTTGTAGCACCGGAGCGCCCGGCGAAAAACGCCGGGCCCCGCGATCGGAAGCGGTTGGCCGTCACGAGGACGGGGGGCTCAGTAGCCGCGTTCGCTCTTGCGGCGGGCGACGAACTTGCGGATGGCCTCGATGTAGCGGCCGAAGATCTCGATGAACTCGATGCCGATCTCGAAGGTCCCGTTCAGGGCCCGGTCGACGTGGACCACCTTGCCGGTGGCCTCGATGATGCTCTCGTCCAGGGCCAGGCTGAACCGGAACCTCTCGCCCAGGGGCATGGGCGAGGTGGCCTGGACCTTGATCCCGAACTCGTTGATGTCGAGAGTGACCCCGAGCCCGAGGGTGCGGTTGAGGTCGGTCTCGCCGACGTCGGTGTGGATGACCAGGTGACCGGAATCCAGGCGTTCCGCGACCCGGCGGTCATCGGGGATCTTGTCCTTCATCGTGAACCTCCTCGATCCGGCGCCCGCGACGGCTCTCAAATCGAGCCGGACGGCGCCCTCATCCCCTTATCGGCACGGTACTTAGTCACCTTGAGTCGACGCTCGGGAAGGCTCCGGCGTCGGCGCCGGCGGCCCCTTCGGGCCGTCACCCGCCTTTGCTACGATCCCGCCCCGAGTCCCTAGATTCTCCCGCAAAAGGACTTAGACCCATGTCCGTGGTTCGCAAGTGCACCCTCGGCCTCCTGGTCCTCCTGTCCCTCGGGGGCCTGCTCCTGGCCCAGCCGGGCGACGACCCCCTGATCAAGGAGTTCGAGCGCTACGTCGCCGCCGTGGGCGGGCGCCGCAATCTGCAGGAAGACGCCGACTTCCAGCGTTCGCGCGCCGGCTGGGACGAGGCCCGCCGCGAGATCGCCGAGGGCATCGCGACCCAGGACCAGGCCCTGGCCGGCAGTCCCTCCGAACTCGAGAAGGCCTCGACCCTGTTCGCCAGCCGGGCCAAGAGCCGGGGCCGGCCGGTCGACCACTACCTCCACGGTCGCATCCTCGGACTCACCGGACACCTCGAGGATGCCTATGCCGCCTTCACCGAGGCCCTGAAGCAGGATCGCTTCTTCTACTGGGCCTGGGACGGCCTCGGCGTCTACCACTCCAACAAGGGCAACTGGAACGAGGCGGTCACCAAGTTCGACCGGGTGCTCCAGCTCAATCGCAACTACCTGAAGTCGGCCTTCGGCCGGGCCCAGTGCCTGTTCCAGCTCGGCGAGACCAGCGGGGCCGCGATGCAGCTGCGCGAGATCCTCGACAATCCCGCCGCGCGGGAGGACCGGCAGGTCCTCGACCAGGCGCGCCTGCTCCTCGCGGAGTCCTACCGCAGCAACAAGGACTACGACGCGGCCATTCGCGAACTGACCGCCCTCGAGAAGGACGGTCTCCGGGACGACGTCCGGCTCTACGCCATGCGGGCCTGGTGCTCGAAGCAGCTCGAACGCTGGTCGGAGTCCATCCGCGACTACGACCGCATCCTGGCCCTCGATGCCGGTGAGTTCCGCTACCTGGTCCTGAAGGGCGACTGCCTGGTCAAGCTCGGCCGCAACGCCGAGGCCATCAAGTCCTACGAGGGCTACCTCGCCGAGGCGAAGGGCACGATCGACTCCAAGGAGGAGCAGTCGATCCGTGACCTGGTCGAGCAGCTGCGCTCGCGGCCAGCGGTCGAGAATCCCAAGCAGCAGGCCCTCAATCTCCAGGACCTGTGCAACAACGCCCTCAACTCGCCCCACCTCGACAAGCGGCGCGAGGCGATCTTCATGCTGGCCCGGCATCCCCAGGTCCGCGACCCCGCGGAGCCGGTGTTCAACCTGCTCCGTCAGACCTTCAGCAAGGCCATCCTCGACGACGACCCGATGATCGCCGCCAAGGCCCTGGAGCAGATGAACGAGCGCTTCTGGGACCCGGTCCGTCTGTTCAACGTGACCCGGATGCTGGCGCGCCGGCCCTACGGCAAGGACCCCCTGGTCCGCAACATGGCCTGCTACCAGCTGCAGAACTACGACCCCAAGGCGGCCGTTCCGGTGCTCATCATGGCCCTCCAGGAGGAGCCCGACCTGGGCGTCTTCCGGTCGATCCACGAGTCCCTGAACAGCATGACCCTCGCCTGGATCGACCGCGTCCTGCCCGACGACCTCGAGGTCCGCGACGTGGCGGCGACCCGCGGCAAGTGGCTGGCCTGGTACAAGAAGCACCGCGACGTCTACCGTCGCAACGAGCCCGACGACTTCAAGCTGGATTGAGCGAAGGAACACCATGAGCGACGGTGACACCATCCTGGTGGTCGGCGGTGCCGGCTACATCGGCAGCCATTGTCTCCACGAGCTGCGGCGCCGCGGCTTCAAGACCCTCTGCTACGACAACCTCTCGGAGGGGCATCGCGCCGCCTGCGGCGAGACGCCCCTGATCGTCGGCAGCCTGAACGAGGAGGAGAAGCTCGACCGCCTCTTCGCCGAGCATCAGGTGCGCGCGGTCTTCCACTTCGCGGCCAACTGCTACGTCGGCGAGTCGGTCGAGAATCCGGAGAAGTACTACTTCAACAACGTCGCCTCGACCTTGGTCCTGCTGCGGGCCATGCGCCGGGCGGAGGTGAAGCGCTTCATCTTCTCGTCCACGGCCGCGACCTTCGGCAACCCGGTGCGCGAGCGGATCGACGAGAGCCACCCGCAGGAGCCGATCAATCCCTACGGCCGCACCAAGCTGATGATCGAGCAGATCCTCAGGGACTACGGTCCGGCCTACGGCTTCAGCTACTGCATCCTGCGCTACTTCAACGCCGCCGGCGCGGTCGAGGGCGGGGCGATCGGCGAGGACCACGATCCCGAGACCCACCTGATCCCGCTGGTGCTCAAGGCGGCGATGGGCCAGCGCCCCGACATCAAGATCTTCGGGACCGACTACGACACGCCGGACGGCACTTGCGTCCGCGACTACATCCACATCCTCGACCTCGCGGACGCGCACATCCGTGGGCTCGAATACCTGGAGAAGGGTGGCGCGAGCACGGCCTTCAACCTGGGCAACGGCTCCGGCTACTCGGTCCAGCAGGTGATCGACACGGTCGAGAAGGTCACCGGCAAGGCCGTGGTCCGCAGCGCCGCGCCGCGCCGCGCCGGCGATCCGGCCGTCCTGGTCGCCGATTACAAGAAGGCGAGCGAGGTCCTGGGCTGGAAGCCCCGTTTCGGCGATCTGGAGACGATCGTCCGGACCGCCTGGGAATGGGCGTCCGGTCATCCCGAGGGCTACCAGGACCGCTGACGGAGACCAGCCATGACCGCGTCCCATGCCGGTGGGGTGGCGAGGACAGCCTGCTTCCTGATCCTCGCCCTCCTGCTCCCGCTCTGTTTCGCCTGTAGCGAGGAGCCCCAGCGGCCGGACGCCTACGGCGACCAGGCGGCCGCGGCCGAGTCCGCCCGCCCCCGCCCCCGGCCGCTACCGGACGAGGCCATCCGTGGCTTCGCCCGACAGGCCGAGCGAGCGGTCGAGCGCCTCGGTAAAGGAGCGGCGGTTTCGGCCCTCGTGGTCGATCTCGGCACCGGCGACCTCCTCTTCGCCCACGAGGCCGACCGCGCCCTGGTGCCGGCCTCCAACATGAAGCTGCTCACCGGCGGCGTCTTCCTCGCCGTCTTCGGGCCCGAACACCAGCTCTCGACCCGCTTCGTCGCCGACGGCGAGATCGACGGCGCGGGCCGCCTCGACGGCGACCTCATCGTCGTCGGCGGCGGCGACCCGAGCCTCAGCCGGAGTCTCTTCGGCGACGATCCCGAGCAGGCCATCGATGCCATCGCGGCCAAGCTCGAGAGCCGCGGCCTGCGCGCCGTGAGCGGGCGCCTGCTCGCCGACGGACGCCTGTTCAGCGGGCCCGCCACCGGCCCGAACTGGCCCAACGACGGTCCCGAGAGCCGCTACCTCGCCGAGGTCTCGGCTCTGGTCTACAACGACAACCGCTGCCAGATCGAGTGCCGGGTGGAGGAGGGGCGGAGCCGCGTCGGCGTCCGCCCCGACGTGGGCTACGTCTCGGTGACCGATCGCCTCGACCTGGCGGAGCGGCAGAACATCGTCGTCAGCCGTGGCCGGGACGACAACCGCTTCACGGTGAGCGGCAGCATCGTCGCCCGTTCGACCTACGACGCCGACGTCAGCATCCACGACGGCGATCTCTACTACGTGACCGCGCTGGCGCGGGCGCTGGAGACGCGGGGCATCGAGGTCGGTGGCGTCGGTCGGGTCGAGCCCGATCGGGTCCTGCCGGAGCGGCCGGCCCTGCTCGACTTCGTGGCGCGGGCGCGGCGCAGCCTGACCACGATGCTGACCGAGAGCCAGAATCTCTACGCCGAGCTGTTCTTCCGCCTGATCGGCGCCGAACTCGTCGGCGAGGGCAGCTTCGGCGGCGGCTCGCGCGCCCTCTCCGGCTGGCTCGAGCAGCGGGGCATCCTCGCCGCGGACAGCGTCATCGCCGACGGCAGCGGGCTGTCGCGCGACAACCGGCTCTCCGCCGCCCAGATCGTCGCCCTGCTCGACCTCATGCAGCGCGACCGGGCCGCCGAGGCCTTCCGCGGCGCCCTGGCCCAGCCGGGCCATGACGGCACCCTGCATGGCCGGATGAAGAGCCTCGACGGTCGCCTCTTCGCCAAGACCGGGACCCTGAACCAGACCTCCGCGCTTTCCGGCTACCTGCAGATCGGCCCCGATCGCTGGGCGGCCTTCTCGATCCTCTGCAACGACTGCCTCGTCGGCCGGGCCCGCTCGGTGCAGGACGAGATCTGTCAGGCCCTGGCGCTGATCGAACCGTGAGCGAGCCCGGTCTCTTCGACGCCTTCGAGGACGACCACGCGGCGCCGCTCGCGGTCGGGCCCGAGGGCGCGCCGCTGGCCGAACGCATGCGGCCGGAGCGCTTCGACGAGATCGTCGGCCAGGACGAACTGGTCGGCGCAGGCAGCCTCCTCCGTGACCTCGTCCAGCAGGATCGGGTGCCGTCGATGATCCTCTGGGGGCCTCCGGGCACCGGCAAGACCACCATCGCGCAGGTCATCGCCCGGACCACGGGGCTCGCCTTCGTCTCCTTCAGCGCGGTGCTCTCGGGCGTGAAGGAGGTGCGCGAGATCGTCGCCGAGGCGGCCCGCCGCCGGCGCGCCGAGCGCCGGGGCACGATCCTCTTCGTCGACGAGATCCACCGCTTCAACAAGAGCCAGCAGGACGCCTTCCTGCCCCACGTCGAGAACGGCACCATCGTCCTGATCGGCGCCACCACCGAGAATCCATCCTTCGCGCTCAACGCGGCGCTCATGTCGCGTTGCCAGCTCTTCGTCCTGAAGGCGCACGATCGGGCCGCGATCCGGAGCCTGGTGGATCGCGCCCTCGCCGAGCCGGAACGCTGGGACCTGCCGACCGCGATCCCGGTGGACGAGGCCGCCCGCGAGGCCCTGCTCGATCGTGCCGGTCAGGACGCGCGCAGCTGCCTCAATGCGCTCGAGGCCCTGCTCCTCCGCGAGCAGGCCCGGGGCGGCATCGGCAAGGGGCGGGTGGAGGCCGCCGACGTGGAGGCCGCGTTCAGCGGCGGCAAGCTGCGCTACGACCGATCGGGCGAGGATCACTTCAACGTGATGAGCGCCTTCCACAAGTCGATGCGCGGCGGCGACCCGCAGGCGGCGATCTACTGGCTGACCAGGATGCTGGTCTCCGGCGAGGATCCGCTCTGGGTGGCGCGGCGGATCGTCCGCTTCGCCAGCGAGGACGTCGGCCTCGCCGATCCGCAGGCGCTGGCGATCGCGCTGGCCGCGCGTGAGAGCTACCGTCAGCTCGGTTCGCCGGAGGGCGAGCTGGCGCTGGCCCAGGCGGCGGTCTACATGGCCCTGGCGCCGAAGTCGAACGCCCTCTACCGGGCCTACGGCGAGCTGCGCGCCGAGATCGGGCGCGGCCCCCTGGGCGAGGTGCCGATGCACCTGCGCAACGCCGCGACCGGCATGATGAAGTCGCTCGGCTACGGTCGCGACTACCAGTACCCGCACGACATGGACGAGGCGATCGCCGACCAGCACTACCTGCCCGAGGGGCTCCAGGGGCGCGCCTGGTACCGTCCCTCGCCCTTCGGGTTCGAGAAGGAACTGCAGCGGCGGATGGACTGGTGGGACAAGGTCCGGGCCCGTCGCCAGGAGGAGAGGAAGGATGAGCGCTGAGGCGAGCGAGCTGATCGAGCTGGAGCGGGCTCTCGAGGAGATCGCGCGCGGCGCGGGCGAGATCCTGCTCTCCCACCTGGGGCGGCTCGCCGCCAGCGAGGTCGACTTCAAGGGTCGCCGCGATCTGCTCACCCGAGCGGATCGGGAGTCCGAGGCCTACGTCCTCGAGCAGATCGGCCGCCGCTTTCCGGACCACGTCGTCCTGGCCGAGGAGTCGGGTGGCGCCGATCGCGCGACCGCAGAGGCGGCCGACCGGCTCTGGGTGATCGATCCCCTGGACGGCACCACGAACTTCGTCCACGGCCTGCCGATCTTCGCCGTGTCCCTCGGCGTGATGGAGCGGGGACGACCCCTCGCGGGTTGCATCCATGCCCCCCGGCTCGACGAGCTCTACCTCGCCTCGGAGGGACGCGGCGCGCGGCTCGACGGTCGGGTCCTGCGGGTGAGCCCGCGCGAGCAGTTGATCGAGGCCATGCTGGCCACGGGCTTCGCCTACCGGCTCGAGGAACTCGAGGACGACAACGTCGCGCCCTTCGCGGCCCTCCTGCGCAAGACCCGGGCGATCCGGCGCTGCGGCAGCGCCGCCCTCGACCTGGCCTGGACCGCGGCCGGGCGCTTCGACGCCTTCTGGGAGCTCCATCTCGCGCCCTGGGACGTCGCCGCCGGCGCCGTCATCGTGCGCGAGGCCGGCGGTCTGGTCAGTGACCTCGACGGCGGCGAGGACTGGCTCTTCGGCCGGCAGATCATGGCCGGCGCGCCGCGCATCCTCGAGGCCCTCCGCGACGAACTGGCCGCCGCCCGCGGTCGCTGACCCGAACGATCGCCGCCCTGCCCACGGCGTCCGACGTCGCGCGGCCGAGGCAAAAAAAATCGCGCCGGCGAGGGCGCGATCGATCGAGGTTCAAGAGTCGGCCGGCAGCTAAAAAAGTTGGTGACTTGTGACCGTCTGAATCCGCCGATCGATCACGCCATCGTCGGCGCGTCTCACACCAGGAACATCGTCTCGTCCGGCCCCGAACTTGAGCGGGGACTGCATCTTTTCTCGTCGGGCCGATGGAGGAAGAGACGGTGGCGATCCGGTGAGAAGCCCGAGAAAGGGCTGCTGGCCGCCCCTTTGAGCCCCTTGCGCGGCTGTCTATAATCCCCGGTTTGACCCGGAATGAAAAGTCGCGCGGGGCGGCCTCCGGGAGGGAGCAGCGGACCCGATGGGCTTGAACGAGATCGTCGTCCGGGGAGCCCGGGAACACAACCTGAAGAACGTGTCGGTGACGATCCCGCGCGGCTCCCTGACCACCGTCACCGGGGTCTCGGGCTCCGGCAAGTCGTCGCTGGCCTTCGACACCATCCACAACGAGGGACAGCGCCGCTTCCTCGAGTCGCTCTCGTCCTATGCCCGCCAGTTCCTGGGCCAGATCGAGAAGCCGGCGGTCGACCAGATCGAGGGTCTGTCACCGACCGTGTCGATCGACCAGAAGACGGTCAACCGCAACCCGCGCTCCACCGTGGGCACGGTCACCGAGATCCTCGACCACCTGCGCCTGCTCTTCGCCCGCCTCGGCACGCCCTACTGCCCGGATACCGGCGAGGAGATCCGCGCCCAGACCGCCGATCAGATCCGCGACCGGCTGCTCGCCGAACGGGCGGGGCGGAGCCTCATCGTGCTGGCGCCCATCGTCAAGGACCGCAAGGGCGAGTACCGCAAGGAACTCGAGGACCTCAGACTGCAGGGCTTCCTCAGGGTGCGGATCGACGGCGAGCTCCGACGCCTCGACGAGGACATCGCCCTCGCCCGCTACAAGCGGCACAGCATCGAGGTGGTGATCGACCGGATCACCGCCGGCCCCGACAAGGCGAGCCGCCTGGCCGAGGCCCTGGAGAGCGGCTTGAAGCTGGGCGACGGCATCGTCGGCATCCTCGACGAGGATCGCCATGACCTCTACTCGTCGCGCATGGCCTCGATCGCGACCGGCCGGACCTTCCCCGATCTCGAGCCGCGCCTGTTCTCCTTCAATTCGCCGCACGGCGCCTGCCCGACCTGCGACGGCCTCGGCATCCTCCGCGACGCCGACGAGTCGCTGATCGTTCCGGACCCGGGCCTCAGCATCCGCGAGGGCGCGCTGGCTCCGCTCGGCAACTCGAAGCTGCGCGACTACGGCCAGGTGTCCTGGTTGACCCTGCCGTCGATCGCGCGCCACTACGACTTCTCGCTCGATCTCCCCTGGGGAGAGCTGCCCGAGCGCATCCGGCGGATCATCCTCCACGGCTCCGCCGGCGAGGAGATCAAGCTCGAGTCGCGCTATCAGGGCAAGAACTGGCAGGTCAAGAGCTCGAAGACCAAGGCGGTCGAGGGCCTCGTGCCCGGTCTGCGCGCGGCCTTCGCGCGCAACCCCGCCCAGTACATGGAGCGCTACCTCTCCGACGTCGCCTGCCGGGACTGCGGCGGCAGCCGGCTCAACGAGTTCGCCCGCGCCGTGCGTTTTCGCGGCCGGAGCATCGCCGAGCTCACCGGCCTCTGCGTGGCCGACCTGCGCGCCTTCGTCGCCACGATCGACTTCGACGAACGCGAGGAGAAGATCGGCCACGAGATCAGGAAGGAGCTGCTCGCCCGGCTCGAATTCCTCGACGCGGTGGGCCTGGGCTACCTGGAGATCGACCGCAGCGCCGCGACCCTCTCGGGTGGCGAGTCGCAGCGAATCCGCCTGGCCACGCAGGTCGGTTCCCGGCTGAAGGGCATCCTCTACGTGCTCGACGAGCCCAGCATCGGCCTGCACGCCCGCGACAACGCCCGGCTCATCCGCACGCTCGAGGAGCTGCGTGACCTCGGCAACACGGTCCTCGTGGTCGAGCACGACCAGGAGATGATGGAGCGCTCGGATCACATCATCGACATCGGGCCCGCCGCGGGCGTGCATGGCGGCGAGATCCTGAGCGCCGGCAGCTATCGCGATCTCATCGCCCGCGAGGGCTCGGCCACCGGCGACTACCTCTCGGGCCGCCGCGGCATCCCCCTGCCGCGGGAACGACGCCGGGCCGGCGCCGACCGGCTGCGCATCCTCGGCGCCGCGCACAACAACCTCAAGGATCTCGACGTCTCGTTCCCGGTCGGCCTGTTCAACGTGGTCACGGGCGTCAGCGGCTCGGGCAAGAGCACGCTGATCGACGACATCCTCAAGCGGGCCCTGGCCCGTCACTACCACGGAGCCCTCGATCGCCCCGGCCGACATCGCGCGGTCGAAGGGCTCGAGTTCTTCGACAAGGTGATCGAGATCGATCAGAGTCCGATCGGCAGGACGCCTCGGTCCAACCCGGCCACCTACACCAAGGTCTTCGATCTGATCCGCGACCTCTTCGCCCAGATCCCCGAGGCCAAGGCCCGCGGTTGGAGCAAGGGCCGGTTCTCCTTCAACGTCGCCGGCGGCCGCTGCGAGGGTTGCTCGGGGGCCGGCGTGAAGACGGTCTCGATGCAGTTCCTGCCCGACGTCGAGGTCATCTGCGACGACTGCGCCGGCAAGCGCTTCAACGACGAGACCCTCGAGCTGCGCTATCGCGGCAAGGACATCCACGACGTCCTCGAGATGACCGTGGAGGAGGCGGCGGCCTTCTTCGCCAACCACGCCAAGATCAAGCGCATCCTCGACGCGCTCGTCGGCGTGGGTCTCGACTACCTGCGGCTCGGCCAGACGGCGACGACGCTGTCGGGCGGCGAGGCGCAGCGGGTCAAGCTGGCCAGCGAGCTGCGCCGGCCAGCGACCGGGCGCACCCTCTACCTGCTCGACGAGCCCACCACCGGCCTGCACTTCCAGGACATCGAGAAGCTGCTCGAGGCCCTCCAGGGTCTGGTCGCGGCCGGCAACACCGTGGTCGTGGTCGAGCACAACCTCGACGTGATCAAGGTGGCCGACTGGGTCGTCGACCTCGGGCCCGAGGGTGGTCGCGGTGGCGGCCAGCTGGTCTACGAGGGGCCCTTCGACGGCATCCTCGACCAGGAGGGCTCGCACACGGGCGTCGCCCTGCGCGCCTTCCTCGGCCGCCGCAAGCTGGACCGCCGCAAGCGCAAGGCGCCGGTGGACAACAGCGTCACTGGCGCCCTGGTGGTGGAAGGCGCGCGCACCCACAACCTCAAGAACGTCGACGTCACCATCCCCACCGGCAGCTTCACGGTCGTGACCGGTCCGTCGGGCAGCGGCAAGACCTCGCTCGCCTTCGACACCATCTTCGCCGAGGGCCAGCGCCGCTTCGTCGAGTCGCTGTCGGCCTACGCCCGGCAGTTCCTCGGGCGGCTGGAGAAGGCGCCGGTCGACCGCATCGAAGGCCTGGCGCCGGCGATCGCGATCAACCAGAAGAACGTCTCGCGCAATCCGCGCTCGACCGTCGCGACGACCACCGAGATCTACGACTACCTGCGTCTGCTCTGGGCGCGCATCGGCCTGCCGCATTGCCCCGACTGCGGTCGCGAGCTCGAGGCGGAGTCGCCGGGCGGCTGCTGGAAGCGCCTCTTCAAGGTCGCGGAGGGCCAGAAGGGTCGTCTGGTCGCGCCGCTGCACGACCCCGAGCTGGGCCTGAAGCCGCGGCTCGCGCGTCCGGCGGACCTGGCCGGCATGGTCGCCGATCTCAGGGCCGAGGGCTGGTTGCGGGTCCTGGTCGACGGCCAGGAGAAGCGGCTCGACGAGGACCTCGGTGATCTCGGCGCCGCGCGCCGCCTGCACCTCGTGATCGACCGCATCCAGGTGAAGGCCGAGTCCAGGAAGCGCGTGCTCGAGGCGCTGCCGCAGGCCTTCCGCATCGGCGAGGGTCTGGCCGCCTTCCTGCCGGTCGAGGGCGAGGAGGTCTGGTTCACCGCCGAGCGCATCTGCGTCAGCCACGGCCGCACCGTGCCCGAGAGCTTCAGCCCGCGGATGTTCTCCTTCAACTCGCACCACGGCTCCTGCCCGACCTGCTCGGGCCTCGGCAAGGTGCGCCGCTGCGATCCGGACCTCCTGGTCGATCGGCCGGAGAAGCCGATCATGAAGGGGGCGATGAGCAGCAAGGTGGGCCGCTTCTTCCAGCGCAAGTCCTACTACCGGAAGATGCTCGCCGGCCTGGGCGAGCTGAAGGGCTTCGATCCCGATCGGCCCTGGAACGAGCTCGATTCCGCGGCGCGGGAGCTGATCCTCGACGGTTGCGACGAGCGGGTGCCGCTTCGCATGCGCCGGACCCGCAAGGGCGAGAGCACCCGCTTCGAGATGAACGTGACCTGGCCGGGTCTGCGCAACTACGTCGAACGCTGGTACGGCGAGACCGAGAGCGAGAGCTGGCGCGAGACCGTCAGCCAGGTGATGAACTCGGGCGACTGCAAGGACTGCGGTGGCGCCCGGCTCCGTCGCGACTCCCTGGCCGTGACCGTCGCCGGCAAGAACCTCGCCGAGGCGACCGCCCTCACGGTCGGCGCCGCCCACGAGTTCTTCGCCGGCGTCCGGTTGAAGGCCGCGGAGAAGAAGATCGCCGAGCGGCCGCTCAAGGAGATCCGTGATCGCCTGCGCTTCCTCGCCGAGGTCGGCCTCGACTACCTCGGTCTCGACCGGCGCGCGACCACGCTCTCCGGTGGCGAGGCGCAGCGCATCCGCCTGGCGACGCAGATCGGCAGCCGGCTCACCGGTGTCCTCTACGTGCTGGACGAGCCGACGATCGGCCTGCACCAGCGCGACGTCGATCGCCTCCTCGGCACCCTGGAGGAGCTGCGGAGCCTGGGCAACACCGTGGTCGTGGTCGAGCACGACGAGGACACCATCGAGCGCGCCGACCATCTGGTCGACATCGGTCCGGGTGCCGGTCATCGTGGCGGCCAGATCGTCTATCAGGGCCCGCGGGCGCAGATCCTCGATCAGCAGGGTTCGCTGACCGCCGACTACCTGAGCGGGCGGCGTCGCCTGCCGCTGCCCGAGGCCCGTCGCACCGGCAACGGCAAGCTGCTGTCGCTGCGCAAGGTCCGCACCAACAACCTCCGTGGCGTCGACTTCGACCTGCCGCTCGGCACCTTCACCTGCGTCACCGGCGTGAGTGGTTCGGGCAAGAGCAGCCTGGTCGTGGAGACCCTGGTGCCGGCGGTGATCAGGACCCTCAGGCGCGGCTCGGCCGAGGGCGCGATCTACGACAAGCTCGTGGGCGCGCGACACGTCAGCGACCTCGTCGTCATCGACCAGACGCCGATCGGTCGCAGCCCCAAGTCGAACCCCGCCACCTACACCGGCTGCTTCGACCACGTCCGCCAGGTCTTCGCCACGGCGCCGATGGCCCGCATGAAGGGCTTCAAGCCGGGTCGTTTCAGCTTCAACGCGCCCGGCGGGCGTTGCGAGGCCTGCTCCGGACGCGGCTCGGTGAAGATCGACATGAGCTTCCTCGCCGACGTCTGGATCACCTGCGAGGTCTGTCGCGGCCGGCGCTTCAACTCCGAGACCCTGCTGGTCCAGTATCGCGGCAAGACCGTCGCCGACGTGCTGGAGATGGAGGTGGACGAGGCGTTGGAGTTCTTCGCCAACCACCGGCGCATCGCCGCGGCCCTGCAGACCCTCGCGGACGTCGGCCTCGGCTACCTGCGGCTGGGCCAGCCGGCGAACACGCTCTCGGGCGGCGAGGCCCAGCGGATCAAGCTCGCGGCCGAACTCTCGCGCCGCGGCGGCGAGGCGGTCCTCTACGTCCTCGACGAGCCGACCACCGGTCTCCATTTCGACGACGTCACCAAGCTCGCGGGCGTCCTCCACCGGCTGGTGGCCGCCGGACACACGGTCTGCGTGATCGAACACAATCTCGACGTGATCCTGAGCGCCGACCACGTCGTCGACCTCGGCCCGGACGGCGGTGCCGATGGCGGTCGCATCGTGGCCGCGGGCAGCCCCGAGGAGATCATGGCCGTGGCCGATTCCGCGACCGGTCGCTTCCTGGCCCGACACGCCGAGAAGAGGGCGGCCGGGCCACGGGCGGTGACGAAGGGACGTCGCCGCAAGAGCCGCGCCGCCGGCAAGGAGGGAGTCGAAGATGGCGCGGCGTGACGGACCCCTGATCGTGCAGAACGACCGGACGGTCCTGCTCGACGTCCATCATCCGCGGGCCGACGAGGCCCGCGAGAACCTGGCCCAGTTCGCCGAGCTGGTGAAGAGCCCGGAGAACCTGCATACCTACCGGATCTCGCCGATCTCGCTGTGGAACGCGGCCGCCGCCGGTATTCCCTGCGAGGACGTGGTCGCCTTCCTGGACCGGTTCTCGATGCTGCCCCTGCCGCGGACGCTGACCGGCCAGATCGAGGAGATCATGAGCCGCTTCGGTCGGCTGCTCCTCCGCCGGGAGAACGATCGGCTGGTCCTGTCCGTGTCCCAGGATCTCTGGGATCGCGTGGCCGCGCTGAAGAGCCTGGTGGACTTCGTCACCGAGGCCGATCCCGAGCGCTGCGAGCTGGTCGTAGCCGAGGCGGCCCGTGGCGAGCTGAAGCGGGCGCTCGTCCGCGCCGGCTTCCCGGTCGAGGACATCGCCGGCTATCTCGAGGGCGACAGCCTCGACTTCGACCTCCAGGAACGGCTCGGCGACGGCAGCGGCTTCGGCCTGCGGTCCTATCAGCGCGCGGCCGCCGAGGCCTTCTATCAGGATGGCGACCAGCGCGGCGGCAACGGCGTGGTCGTCCTGCCCTGCGGGGCCGGCAAGACGGTCACCGCGATGGCGGTGATGCAGCTCTACCAGACCAAGACCCTGGTGCTGACCAACAGCACCACGGCCGTCCGTCAGTGGCTGCGCGAACTGCGCGACAAGACCAACCTGCCCGAGACCGCGATCGCCGAGTACAGCTCCGAGGTCAAGGAGATCGCGCCGGTGACCGTCTCCACCTACCAGATGATCACCTACCGCTCGGCCCGGGACGGGGACCATCCGCACTTCACTGCCTTCATGCGGGAGAACTGGGGACTGGTCGTCTACGACGAGGTCCATCTGCTGCCCGCGCCGGTCTTCAGGATGACCGCCGAACTCCAGGCCCGCCGCCGACTCGGCCTGACCGCCACGCTCGTGCGCGAGGACGGACGCGAGGACGAGGTCTTCTCGCTCATCGGGCCCAAACGCTACGACATGCCCTGGCGTCGGCTCGAGGGTCAGGGCTTCATCGCCGAGGCCCGCTGCGTCGAGGTCCGGGTACCCTTCGCCCGCGAGGACGCCCTCCAGTACGAGGAGGCCGGTCGCCGCGAGCGCTATCGACTCGCGGCCGAGAACCCGCTCAAGCTGCGCGCCCTCGCGGCCCTGCTCGATCGACACGCCTCGGATCGGGTCCTGATCATCGGCATGTACCTGAAGCAGCTGGCCCAGATCCGCGCCATGACCGGGATCGACATCATCACCAGCAAGACGACGCTCGCCGATCGCGAGCAGCTCTACGGCGACTTCCGTCAGGGCAAGATCACGCGGCTGATCGTGTCGAAGGTGGCCAATTTCGCCATCGACTTGCCAGACGCGAACGTCGCCATCCAGGTCTCCGGCACCTTCGGCTCCCGCCAGGAGGAGGCGCAGCGGCTCGGCCGCGTGCTGCGTCCCAAGAGCCATGACCTGGAGACCATCTTCTACACCCTCGTCACCGACGAGACGCGCGAGATGCGCTTCGCCGCCAATCGCCAGATGTTCCTCACCGAGCAGGGCTACCACTACGAGGTGATGAACGTCCGCAGCGAGTTCGCGGCGCTCGATTGGAGCAACAGCGAGGATCTCGGCGCCGAGGCGCCCTGCAGCACGAAAGGGGACGGAGCGTGAAGCTCGAACAGGCTCTGGAGCATTTCGACGGCAAGGATCTCGACCATGCCCTCGGCTTCTGGAACTTCGACCGCCATGCCTGGCCGGTCGGTGAACGGGACCGGCGCCGGATGCTGGGCGATGCCCTGAGTTCGCGCCGCATCATCGAGGAGCGCCTCCCACAGCTGCCCTCCAAGCTCCGGGATCTGCTGGTATTCGTGGTCCGATCGGGGCGTTGGAGCGAGGTCTTCGACCTCAAGGACTTCGATGCCGAGGAGCTGCCGGTCGACGACTTCGAGCTGGTGCCGGTCGCGACCGCCCTGGCCGAGCGCGGCTTCTTCATCCCGCGGCGGGCCCGCGGTGGGGCCTCGCGTGGCACGTCCTATTGCATCCCCGAGGAGCTGGGGCGTCTCCTCGAGATCGTCTTCGACTCGAGCCGGCGCCCGATCGATGCCTCGCTCGGCCTCCGCGCGCATCTTCGCTTCGTCGATCGGGGCGAGCTCAAGGTCAGACTCGAGAGCATCGGTCTGGGTGAACTGCGCGAGGTCAGCCACGTCGAGCTCTACGACCAGCTGATCGAGGCGCGCGAACTTCGGCGCCGCATCGACTCGATCGAGATCGACGAACTCAAGGCGATCTTCGACGAGGTCGAGGCCCATGGCGGCGTCCTCGACGACGACGCCCGCCGCCGGCTCGGGATCGAGGTCGAACCGGAGATCCTCAAGCTCTGGGGGCGCGAACTCGAGCGTCGACTGCTCGGCTGCTACGAACGCTGCGAGCTGACCAACCATGGCCTGACCTGTGGAGACGGCTGGCTGGTGATCTTCGCCGAGGTGGTCGACGTCCTCCTGGGCGCGCCGGAGGTGGACGAGGACGAGGCCGGGTCGAATCTGCGCCGCGGCTGCGACGCCGTCGCCGATCTGCGCGGCATCGTGGCCTCGATCGAGCGCTCGCCCTTCAAGGTCAAGAAGACCGGCGAGTACTACAAGACGGCCCTGCGCAAGCTGGTGAAGGACGCGCTCACCCCGGGCGAGCGTCCGGCCGGCGAGGAAGCCGACCTGCTCTGGTATCTCGACTTCCTGGTCCACCGGGACCTGATCACGCCGGCGTTGGACCATCGCCTCCGTCCGACCCGGCGCTGGCAGGAGTATCGCCAGCAGGGTGGCGCCGAGATCCTGGCCGATCTGCTCGAGAACGCCCAGCGTGGCTCGACCCGCGGCATGTCGGCCCTCCATCATCGTGGCCTGCGACGCGAGTTCATCGAGCTGCTGAAGCCCGCCGGTACCGGCGTCTGGCTGGCGGTGAGCGGGCTGGTGACCCGGGCCCGCAACGCCTGGCTGGCCCAGATGGTCCGTCCCGAACAGGCGCAGCGCTACCAGGATCGGCACAAGAACGCCCCCTTCCCGCCCCTGGCGACTCCCGACCTCCTGCTTCGCTGTCTGCAGCGCTGGGTGGTGGAAGGCCTGGCCCGGGTCGGCGTGGTCGATCTGTCGATCCGCGAGGGCGAGCGCCGGCCCTGGGCCCTGCGTCTGAACGTCGCCGGCGCCCGGGCCTTCGGCCTCAAGATCGAGGAACTCCATGCCCCGGTGGGACTGGCCCTGGTCGTCAACCCCGATCACGAGGTCATCGTCTTCCCGGAGAACGCCGGTCCGGACCTGATCCACGAGCTCGGTCGCTTCGCGGTCCGCGAGAAGGCGGACTTCGCCCTGCACTATCGCCTCACCCGGGAGAGCGTGCAGGAGGCGGCCGCCGCCGGCCTCGACGCCGAGGACATCCTCGCGCTGCTGGACGAGCATTCCCGGCACAGCCTGCCGGAGAACGTGGCCTTCAGCGTGCGCGAGTGGTGCGAGCGCCTGGTGCGGATCGAGGCCCGGCGGGCCTGGGTGCTCGAGGCGGCGGGCAAGGCCGACATCGATCGTCTGCTCGAGATCGCCGAGCTTCGTGACTTCGTGCTGCGTCGTCTCGACGATCGCATCGTGGAGGTCGCGGGCGATCCGAGCGAAGCCGGAATCGCCAACCTGCTTCGCGATCGAGGCATCCAGCTGGTCTGAGATCGGGTGAGTCCTTCCGGTTCGATCCGGGCGCGGGTACAGTCGACCTTCCCGTGCCCGGGTCGAAGGACATGAGACCATTCGCTGGAACGATCCTCCTGGCGTTGTTCGCGCTGGCGGTCCGCCTACCGGCCCAGGTCGCGAATCCGGAACCGGACGAGCTTCGCGCGCTCCTCGAGAGCCCCTATGCCAGCGAGCGCGAGCGTGGCATCGAGGAACTCGCCGCGCGGCTCCGCGCGCGCCCGGATCGGGTCGAGGCCTGGCTCGCGGAGGACGATCCGTTCCTGCGTGCCGCCGCCCTGCGCGCCCTGATCCGCAACGCGGGCCGGGTCGCCGACCTCCGACCTCTCGTCGCGCACCTCGGCCGGCTCGCCGACGAGGCCTCCCGGGGCGAGGTCGCGGCCGAGCTGTTCGCCGCCGCCTGCGACCACTGGGACGGTGACGAGCCGATCCTCGAGGTCGCCGCGGCCGCCGATCCGGCGCTCCGGCGGGCGGCCCGTTCCTTCATCCTCGAGCGGCTCGTCGAGCTGTTGGGCAAGGGCACGCTCCTCACCGAGCACCGCGTTCTCGCCGCCTTCTCGGTCCTCGAACCCCTGGCCGGACGGGTCCTGGGCGATCTCGCGCGCGACGACGAGGTCTACGCGCCCACCAGGATGCTGGCCATCGGGGCCCTATGTCGTCTCGATGCCACCGACCTCTTCGTCGACGCCGCGGGTCAGCCCTCGACCGCGTTCCAAGAGCTCACCGGCGCCCCCAACGACGGCCTCAAGATGGCGGTGCTCTACGGTGTCGCCTTCCGCGGTCTCGAGGGCAAACCCATGATGCGCGAGCTGGCCCGCTACGCCCGCGAGGACGCGTTCAACGAGTACACGATCGAGGCCTCGCTCTACGCCCTCTATGCCCGGGGGGCGGCACCCCTGGTCGGGCTGGAAGGCGAGGTCGACCTCTGTCTGAAGGAGTTCCTCGACTCCTTCCATGCCCAGCGCGTCCGCTTCAATGCCGCCCAGCTCCTGCCGCTGCGCCCGACGGTCGAGCAGATCGAGCGCGCGCTCGAGATGGTGGCCGAGGAGCCGCGTTACTCGTCGTACTGGGCGCTCGCGGCCGTGTTCAAGAGCCTGCCCTCGTTGCCCGAGGAGCGTCGCGTTGCGATCGCCGATCGCGCCTTCGCCCTCGCCTTCCGGGCCGAGGGGCCGGCGCAGCTCCGTGCCCTCGGCTGCTGGTACGCCCGCGCGGAGGGCCGCCCGCTGCCGGAGGGTCTGGATCTCGAGGCCCTGCTCGCCACGATCCGGGCCTCGACCGCCGCCCTGGCCACCGCCGACGAGGACCCGGACTTCTACGCCATCCGCTCCGCGCTCGAGATCCTCGCCTTCCTCGGCGACCGTCGGGCCATCCCTCTCATCCGTGAGCAGCTCGGTCACGAGAGCGAGGCGGTCCGCATGGCGGCGGCTCTTGCCGCCGGACAGGGGGGCTTCCGGGAACTCTGCGACGACCTCGCCGGCCTTCTGGACCGACCCTTCGAGTACGCCGCCTGTGGCGCGGCGACCGCGCTCGATCAGCTCGGTGATCGACGCGGCCTGCTCTTCTTGGCCCGCTACCTGGCCAGCGGCAACGCCTGTCTCATGCCGGCCGCCCTGGAACGGCTCCGGCAGTCGGGTGGCAAGGTCCTGGCCGAGGCGCGGCCGGACCGCCCCTCGGCCTGGCGCGCGCGCTCCCGACTCTGGCGCCGTGAACTCGAGGGCCGCGCGGCCGGTCAAGCTCGGCCGGAGCCGGGCGCGGGCCTGAAGTAGCGCAGGACCTCCGGCTCGTCCGGGTTCCGGGCGGCGTCCGGCCGGTAGCCGCCCCGCAACAGGAGGCGGATCGACGCGACGTTCCAGGCGTCGACCCAGCCTTCGGAGTCGAGCTCCGGGCGCGCACGGTCGGCATCGGCCAGGAAGGCGAGCAGGGCCTCGCTCATCAGCCCCTGGCCCCAGTGGTCCACCACCAGCTTGTAGCCGATCTCGGCGAGCTTCCGGTCCGGATCGATGCGCCAGTAGCCGATCGAGCCCACGAAGCTGCCGTCCCGACGTGACCGGATCATCCGGTTTCGGGCCCGCCCATCGGCGTTCTCCTCGATCACGCGAGCGAGGAGTTCCCGCGACTGGTCGAGCGTCTCGATCGGTCGCCCCGGATAGAGCCGCGGGGCGCGCGGATCGGTCCGGAGGGCGTAGAAGGCCTCGAGATCCTCGGGGCGCGGATCGTCGAGGACGAGTCGTTCGGTGTGGATGATCCGGTGATCGTGCATGGCGGCATCATGAAGAAAGCCCCCGCCGGCTGGCGAGGGCTTTCCGTTGGCGATCTTCTCGGTGCGCGGCGATCGATCAGGCCGACTGCTCGCGCTGCTCCTCGATCAGCGTCGGCGCCACCTGGATGTCGAGGATCCGGTAGCGGGCCCGACCGGCCGGGAGTTCCACCTCGGTCTCCGTGCCGACGGAGCGGCCGAGAAGGCCGCGGCCGAGGGGCGAGAGGTAGGAGATGATCTTCTTCTCCATGTCCACGTCCCAGGGGCCGAGCAGGGTGTAGGACTCCTCTGCGTTGCTGTCGAGGTTGGTGAGCCGGACGCGGCAACCGACCGCGACGCTCTCGCCGTTCACCAGGGAGGTGTCGATGATGCGCGCCTTCTCGAGCGCCTCGCGCATCTCCTCGGCCTTCTGGGTGAGGGCGGTCTGCTTCTCGATCGCGGCGCTCCACTCGGCATTCTCGGAGAGGTCGCCGAAGGAGGCGGCGCGGTTGATCTCCGCGGCGTTCTTCGGGATGTCGTCGTTGACCAGGCTGTTGTAGGCCGCCTCGTAGCGGCGGTAGCCGGTCGCGGTGACGTAGATGACCCGCTCGTCGATGAAGCCGGGCTGCTGGGTGTGCTCCTCCTCGGCCTCGGCCCGGAGTCGGGCGACCTCGGGACGGGTCCGGATGACGGCCGCCACCAGCGAGTCCTTGACGTCGTCCGGAAGGCTCCGGCTGCCGCGGATCATGTTGTAGAAGTCGAGCGCCTCGGTCGTGTTGCAGCCACCGAGGGTCTTGCGGATCAGCTGGCAGTTCTTGCCCTCGAGCACCTTCTCGATGCTCCGGCATTCCTTGCGGTAGTCCTCGGCGTCGGCCTCACCCTGCATGAAGCGGTTGTTGCAGTGCGAATGGAGCAGGAGGACCTTCTCCAGGAGGCTGGTGAGCCCGGGATGGGGCAGGGCCTTGTGAGCGCCACCCTTCAGGCAGAGCTTCACGTACCAGAGGTAGCTGCCACGGAACTCGCGGAACTTGTTGAGGAAGTCGAAGATGGCCCGCGTCGCCCGGTCGAAGGCACCGATGGTCAGGAGTTCCCGCAGACAGAAGTCGCAGACGTCGCTCTCGCCCAGGTAGAGCGCCTTCTCGTAGATCTCCGGCCAGATGTCGGGGAAGTTGTCGCGGACGCGCGCCAGGATGTCCTTGCGGTCGGCGGCGATCGGGACGGTCGACAGGGTCTCGAGGAAGGAATAGGGGTCGGCCAGGAGGGCCTCGAGGCGCAGGGCCTCGGGGATGGTGTAGTCCTCCTTGATCTGCGCCACCTTCTCCAGCATCAGGGCCAGGCTGAGCGTGGCGCCGGGGTGCTTCTTCTTCTCCTCGGCGGCGATCTTCGCCAGGACGCCCGCCGCCATGATCAGGGCCGGGCGCGTCTCCGGATGGGAGTCGATCTCGGCGAAGAGCTCACGGACGTACTTGATCTTCTTGGGCAGGCCGCGCAGGGCCGCCATGTTGGTGAGGGTCTGGTCCTCGAAGGCGAGCTCGGCGACCGTGACCTCGATCAGCGGGTTGTTGCCGGTGCCCATCTTGAAGTTCGGGTCCCGCTTCACCTTGGAGCGGGTCTTGGTCCACCACTTGGACCAGTCCTTGACCGGGATCACCCCGTCGGTGATCCGGTCGCGCAGGTCGCGGACGGTGGTCTTGCGCTCGCGGCTGGTGATCACGCAGCGCACCAGGTCGACCGGGTTCTCCTCGGCCATCGTCTGCAGCCGGGAGAGTCGGTCGAACTTCATCGCCTTGAAGTTGTCGGGCGCGAGGTAGCGGGTGATGTTCCGCGCCATCTCGAAGCCGAGTTCGTGTCCGGGCATGTCACGGAAGTCGATCGTGACCGTGGCCTCGTCATGGTCGACCGCCGAGACGATGCCCACGCCCCAGCCCGCGGGGTGCTCGAGGTAGGCGCCGGGGGTGAAGTTGAGGTAGCTCTCGAGCTTGTCGACGGCCTCGGCGATGTTCATGTCGGCGAGGACGCCGGAGTGCTCGATGCAGGTCTCTATCCCGGGATTCTCGGCGTACTTGCGGCGGAAGACCTTGAGGAAGTTCTCGCGCAGATTGCGGTCGCGAGCGGAGACCTTGGCCAGGCGCTTCAGGCAGAGGATGGCCGCCTCGTTCGCGTTGGCATCGTCCAGGTAGCAGGGCAACAGGGAATTGAGGAAGCTCGCGGCCTTGCCGAACTGCCCCTGCGACTCCAGGGCGGAGATGGCCTCCAGCAGGCCCTCGACGTTCGAGGTGTTGCCGGCGATGGTCTCGTTCCAGAGGTCTTCGAAGGGCTTGAGGTCGTGCTGCGAGGCAAGTTCGATGAGGCGCTTCATCGATTGCGACTTGGAGGACATGAGGCTTCGGTCGTCCTTTCGGGTGGTCTCGATCAGGGGTAACCGATGCTATCAACGCGAACCGGCGATTCCATGGCAGGGTGTCTCATGCGCTGAGGGCCTTCTCCAGGAGTCGGTGCGTACGATGGCGACGGCCGCCTACCTTCTCGATGGTGGTGATCATCACGGTATTCGATTCCAGCACCCAGCCCAGCTCGGACTCGACCTTGCCCAGCTCCCGCGCGCCGAGGTAGCTGGCGTGGTAGAGCACGGAATCGAGGCCGCTGCGGTGGAAGTCGCGACGGACGCCCATGGCGAGCAGCCTGATCCGGGAGACGCGCTTGAGTCCGAAGAGGAGCTTGAAGATGCCGAAGGGGAAGAGCCGGCCACGCAGGCCCTTCAGGATCTGATTCAGGTCGGGGAGCACCAGGGCGAAGCCGACCGGCTCGCCGTCCACCTCGACGAAATGGGCCAGCTTGGGTTCGATCAGGGGCTTGAGATCCTTCGCCATGTGGTCGATCTCGGCGTCGGTCAGGCCGACGAAGCCCCAGTTGTCGTTCCAGGCGTCGTTGTAGAGGCGCTTGAAGTGCTCGACCTCGCGATCGAAGTTGGCCAGGTCGAAGCGCCTGAGCCGCATGTTGGCGCGCCGGGTGATCCGGTCCACGATCCGGCCCAGCCGCTCGTGGTCGTAGCTCGCGACCGGGAGGGCGAAGGAGACCAGGTCCATCACCTTGGCCAGGCCCCAACCGGTCATCAGGGCCTCGTAGTAGGGCGGGTTCCAGGGCGTGAGCAAGGAGGGCAGGACCTCGTAACCCTCGACCAGGACGCCGACCTCGTCGTTCATGCAGAAGCTGGCGGGGCCGCGCATGGCGCCGATGCCTCGAGCGGCGAGCCAGGCGGCGGCGGTCTCGAACAGCCGATCGGCGACCGCCTGGTCGTCGATGCACTCGAACCAGCCGAAGAAGCCGACGTTCTCGCCGTGGATCTCGCGGTGCGGCTTGTAGTCGATCGCGGCGATGCGGCCGACGACCCGGCCCGAGCGCAGGGCCAGGAAGTACTCGGCCTCCGAGTGGCGGAAGAAGGGATTCGACTTCCGGTCCAGCCGGCGCTTCTGGTCGAAGCGGAGCGGCGGGACGAAAAACGGCTCCGCGGAATGGAGCCGGTAGGGGAGGTCGATGAAGAGCTTCAGGTCGGCCCGGTTCTGGACGGTTCGGAGCTCGAGCCCGGGGTCTGCGGATCGTCCTCGCGTCCGATCCGCGACGGGGTTCGTCTCGCTGTCACTGGTTGGCTGCGACATCCGCGTGGGCGGCCAGTTTCCCGAATACTCCGAGGGCGAAATCCAGATCCGCTTCGGTGTGCGAGGCCATGTAGCTGGTCCGGACCAGGCCGACCGGAGCGCCGGGCGGCACCACCGGGTTGACGAAGAGTCCGGCCTCGAACAGGCGTTTGGCGAACTGGAAGGTCTCGAGCTCGTCACCCACCTTGATCGGGATGATCGGCGTGCGCGAGCCCATGGTGTCGAAGCCGAGCGCATCCAGGCCCGACTTCATCTTGTTCACGTTCTTCCACAGGTTGAGCAGGTGCTGGGGCTCGTCCTGCATGATCCGGAGGGCCATCAGCGCGGAGGCGGCGTTCGGCGGCGAGATGCTGGCGCTGAACATCAGCGAGCGCGCGATGTGCTTGATGTAGTGGATGACGTCCTCGTTGGCCACCACGAAGCCGCCCAGCGAGGCCAGCGACTTCGAGAAGGTGCCGGTGACGATGTCCACGCCGCAGTCCGGGCCCTCGAGACCGAAGTGCTCGAGCGTGCCCATGCCACGCTCGCCCAGGACGCCGACGCCGTGGGCGTCGTCCACCATCACGCGGGCGTCATACTGCCGGGCGAGGCGGATGATCTCGGGCAGGTTGGTGATCCGGCCGAGCATCGAGAAGACGCCGTCGACCACGATCAGCTTGCCGACCTCCTCGGGGGCGGCCTTGAGCTTGTTCTCGAGGTCTTCCATGTCCTCGTGCCGGAAGCGCTTCACCTCGGCGAAGGTGAGCCGGCAGGCATCGAGGATGGAGGCGTGATTCTCCTTGTCGCAGAAGACGATGTCGCCCTTGCCGGCGATCGCCGCGATCACGCCCAGGTTGACCTGGAAACCGGTCGAGAAGGTGACCGCCGCGGGATAGCGCATGAACTCGGCGAGGGCATCCTCCAGCTCGACGTGCAGCTCGAGCGTTCCGTTGAGGAAGCGCGAGCCGGTGCAGGAGGTGCCGAAGCGATCGATGGCTTCCTTGGCGGCCGCGACGACGCGGGGATGGTGCGTGAGACCGAGGTAGTTGTTCGACCCGATCATCACCAGATCCCGGCCCTCGTAGGTTGCATGGGTGCAATCCGAGCCGCTGGCAGGTCTGAAGAAGGGGTAGAGGTCGGCCTCGATCAGCTTCCGCGCCCGGTCGAACCGACGACACTTGTCGAAGAGATCCAATCCAGTACCTTCCAGCTGAGGATCTGAGCGCCGTCGGATAGCGACGCTGATTCGGGACTGTATAGCCCAAGGGCGACGTTATGTCAAATCTGGGCCTGGGCTTCAATTTCTTGCGCAAGCTCCATCGAAATATGGATTTGCGCTCACTTTCGGGCGCTTTCGGGCGGTGAATTCACAAGCTTTCATAGGGGGTTACCGGGGCAAGCGGGTCCTGGTGACCGGAGTCAGCGGCTTCATCGGCGCCCGCCTGGCCCGTCGACTGGTCGTCGCGGGCGTGGCGGAGATCCGCGCCCTGATGCGGCCCAGCTCGTCCAGGGAGCTGATCGCCGACCTGCCCCTGGTCCCGGTCCTGGGCGACCTGGAGGGCGGGGCGGAACTCGAACCGGCGCTCGAGGGCGTCGATCTCGTCTTCCATCTCGCGGGCCTGACCCGGGCCCGTTCGCTGGCGGAATTCCGCCGGGTGAACGCCGAAGGCACGGCCCGCCTGGCCGCGGCCGCGGCCAGGGCCGGAGTCGGCCGCTTCATCCACACCAGCAGCCTGGCCGCGGTCGGGCCCAACCCCGTGGGCGTCGCGACCCTCGACGAGGATGCCCCCTGCCGCCCGGTGACCTGGTACGGCCAGTCCAAGATGGAGAGCGAGGAACGGCTGGTCGACGCGATCGGCGAGGTGCCCTGGACCATCGTCCGCCCGCCCGGAGTCTATGGTCCAGGCGAGCGCGACTTCCTCACCATGTTCCGCATGGTCTCCCGGCGCTTCGCCCCGATCCTGGGCCTCAGACCGAAGGCCTACTCCTTCGTCTACTCCGAGGACCTGATCGAGGGCATGCTCCGCCTGGGCCTCGCCCCCGGGGCCGAGCGTGGCCGCTACTTCGTCGCCGCGCCAGGGGTCCACAGCGACGCCGAGATGCTCGGCTACATCGAGGCCGCCCTCGGCCGCCGGGCCTTGAAACCCAGGCTGCCGCACCTCCTGGCCGGTGGCCTGGCGGCGCTGAACGACCTCGTGGCTCCCCTGATGAAGCGACCGCCGCTGCTCTCGGGGCAGAAGATGCGCGAGCTCCGCCCGGAGCGCTGGGTGGTCGACTGTTCGCGGCTCGAACGGGATACCGGCTTCGTCTGCCCGACCGGGTTGGCGGAGGGGATTCGGCTCACCGCCGCCTGGTACCGGGACCAGGGTTGGATCTGAGCGCCGGGCGGGGCGGCCCTTTGTTATCCTCCGGTCATGTCCGGAGGGAATGCGAATCTCGCCGTCGCCGTCGTGCTCCATGAGAGCCTCGGCCACCTTCCGACCCTTCTCGACGGTCTGCTCGCGCAGCGCCGTCGGCCCGACCGCCTGGTCTTCTGCCTCAACGGCGCGGACGACGGCGCCGGTCGCTACCTTCGCGAGCGTTGCCCCGAGGCCCTGTTGATCGAACGTCCCGACAACCCGGGCTTCGCCGGAGGCATGAACGCCTGTCTCGCCCAGCTCGCCGGCTGCGATCGCGTCCTGATGCTCAATCCCGACGTGGTCCTCGAGGGCGACCACCTCGCCACCCTCGAGCGGGTCCTCGACCAGGAGCCCCGGGCCGCGGGCGTCGGGGGCCTCCTCCTGGCCGGGCCCGATCGCGAGGGGCGGCCCCGGATCGACAGCAGTGGCTTCCGGGTCCAGCCCTGGCTGCGGATCGTGGACCGCGGGGCCGGCGCGGCCGATCTCGACCGCTATCGAGAGCGCGAACGGGTCCTGGGGATCTGCGCCGCCGCGGCGATGTTCCGGGTCGCGGCGCTCCTGGAGGTGGCCGAGGACGGGCAGATCCTGGACGAGGACTTCTGGATGTACAAGGAGGACCAGGACCTCTGCCTGCGGCTCGGTGCCGCCGGCTGGCAGCTCTGGTTCGAGCCCGCCGCCCGCGCCCGGCATGCCCGCGGCTGGGCCTACGGCGCCCGGAGCGAGGTGCCTCTCGTCCTGCGTCGGCACAGCCTGAAGAACCGCTATCTGCTTCTGGTCAAGCACTGGCGCTGGCGCGAGCAGGCCTGGAAGCTCCCCCTGCTGCTGGTCTTCGAGCTGGCCCTCTTCCTCGGGCTGGCGATCCGCGAGCCGCGCTGCCTCGCGGCCTATGCGATGGCCTGGCGGCTCCTGCCCCGGGCGGCGGCCAAGCGGCGGGCCCTGTTGCGGCGGGCGGGTCCGCCGATGGGGAGCCCGCGGCCGATCTGGCAGGTGAGTCCATGAACGAGACGCCGATCGACCTCTCGGTGGTCATCACCAGCTACGACACGCGCGAGTACCTGCGCGATTGCCTGCGCTCGATCGCCGACTCGGCGGGGATCGAATCCTACGAGGTCTGGGTGGTCGACAACGATTCGCGGGACGGCAGCCCGGAGATGGTCCGGGATGAGTTCCCCTGGGTCCATCTGCTGGTCAACTCCGAGAACCTCGGCTTCGCCCGCGCCAACAACCTCGCGCTCTCCCGGACCCGCGGTCGCTACGTCCTCCTGCTCAACCCCGATACGCGGCTCCGTTCGGGCACCTTGGCCGAGATGATCGAGCTGATGGAGAGCCGACCGGAGGTGGGCCTGGCCGGGATCAAGCTCCTGCGCGAGGACGGCGCCATGGATCGGGCCTGCCGGCGGGGTTTCCCGACCCCCTGGAACTCGCTTGGACGCTTCCTCCACCTCGATCGCCTGTTCCCGCGCAGCCGGCTCTTCGGCGGCTACAACCTCACCTTCGCCGACCCGGACGGCGAGTACGAGGTGGATGCCATCGTCGGCGCCTTCATGTTCTTCCGCCGCGAGGTGCTCGAGGAGGTCGGCCTCCTGGACGAGAGCTTCTTCATGTTCGGCGAGGATCTCGACTGGTGCTACCGGGTCCGGGCCCGCGACTGGAAGGTGCTCTACGTCGGTTCCAAGGACATCCTGCACGTCAAGGGCGCCAGCGTGCGTAAGAACCAGGCCCAGATGAACTCCCACTTCCATCGGGCCATGCTGATCTTCCACCGCAAGCACCTCGAGCAGCGCTACCCCTTCTTCGTCAACTGGCTGGTGTCCTGCGGCATCGGCCTCCGCTGGCTGTTCAAGTGGTGTCTGATCCACATCCGCCGTCGCCCCCGGACCGCCGGCCCCGGCCGGGGCCCGGGCACCCTGGCCGAGTGACAAGGCCGGGCTCGGCCGGGTATACTCCGCCGAGCCCGTGAACGAGGATTTCGATGTCTGAACCGGTCATCCGCTTCTTCGGCAAGAGTGACGTCGGCAGGAAGCGCGATCACAACGAGGATCGCTACCACTTCTCCGAGATCTACAACTACGCCATCCTCGCCGACGGGATGGGCGGTCGCCATTTCGGCGAGGTCGCGGCCGAGATGACGGTCGAGACGGTCAAGGACAAGTTCGAGAACTACTTCCCCAGCTCGATCGACGCGGTGCGCGACTCCGACCAGGGCCAGGCCGTCGACATGGTCGTCTGTCTCCTCGACGAGTGGATCCGCGACGCCAACTTCCAGGTCTGGGACCGGGGCCAGAAGGACGAGCGTTTCCGCGAGATGGGCACCACGCTGGCGATGGTCTACGCGCTGCCGACCTGCGTCGTCGTCGCCCACATCGGCGACAGCCGGGTCTACCATCTGCACGAGGGCGCGCTCACCCAGGTCACCAGCGATCACTCCTTCGTGAACAGCCAGGTCGCCACCGGCGCCATGACCGCCGAGGAGGCCCAGGCGAGCAGTCAGAAGAACATCATCACCCGGGCGATCGGCACCCACCGCAACGTCAAGCCGGAGTTCAAGATCGCCCGCGTCGCCAAGGGCGACCGGCTGCTGCTCTGCTCCGACGGTCTCTCGGACATGGTCAGCGACGACCAGATCGCCATCCTGCTCGGGCAGTCGAAGAAGGGCGACCTGATCCTCGACGACCTCGTCGCCGCCGCCAACGAGGCCGGCGGTCGCGACAACATCACCGTCCTCATGGTCGACTACTCCGGCTGAGTCGTCAGCGGTCCTTCAGGCGATGGACCTCCTCGCCGCCGACGAAGGTCCGGAGAACCCTGGCGCCGAGCAGCTCACGATCGGAGCAGGTCCTGAGGTCGCGATCCACCAGGATGAAGTCGGCCAGCAGGCCGGGCGCGAGCCGACCCTTGAGGTTCTCCTCGAAGGCGGCGTAGGCGCCGGCGAGGGTGTAGCTCGCCAGCGCTTCCATCCTGGTCATGCGCTGGGCCGGGAAGAAGCCCTCGGGTGGTTGCCCCTCCTTGTCCTGCCGCGTGACCGAGGCATGGAGGCACTCGAAGGGTGAGATCGATTCGACCGGGGCATCGGTGCCGTTGCAGACCACCGCGCCGGTGTCGAGCAGGGACCGCCAGGCGTAGGCGCCCAGCTCCGCCCGCCTGGCCGCGATCCGCCGTGGCACCCAGGCCATGTCGGAGCTGCAGTGGACGCCCTGCATCGCGGCGATGACCCCGAGCCTGGCGAAGCGCGGCAGATCGTCGTGGTGGATGATCTGGGCGTGCTCGATGCGGAAGCGCAGGTCGAGGCGATCCGGATGCGCGGCGAAGAGATCGGTCCAGACGTCGAGCACCATGCGGTTGGCCCGATCGCCGATGGCGTGCACGCAGGCCTGGTAGCCGTGGTCGATGGCCAGCTCGCTGATCGCGCGCAGCGTCTCCGCCTGGGTGATCAGGAGGCCCCTGTGACCAGGCCGGTCACTGTAATCGTCGAGCATGGCCGCGCCGCGCGAGCCGAGGGCCCCGTCGGCGTAGATCTTCCAGGCGCGCAGGGTCAGGCGCTGGTCGAAGCCACCGATGAGCGGCGGCTCCTCGATCATGATCTTCGCGGTCTCGAGATCCGGCACGCTGGCCATGGCGTAGACCCTGAGCTTGAAGCGGCCGGTGGTCATCAGCCGTCCGAGGACGAAGGCGGAGCCGGTGGCGATCCCGGCGTCGTGGAAGCTGGTGATCCCCTGGGCGAAGCAGGCCTCCTGCGCGGCCAGGAAGGACGCCTCGAGGTCGGCCGGATCGACACGCGGCGCGCGCGCCTGGATCAGGTCCTCGGCGCGATCGACGAAGACGCCGCTCGGGCTTCCGTCGGACCGGCGGATGATCTCGCCGCCCTCCGGGTCGGGCGTGGTCGCGTCGATGCCGGCGAGAGCCATCGCCCGGGCGTTGGCGAGGAGCGCGTGGCCGTCGACCCGGGTCAGCAGCACCGGATGATCGGGGACCGCGGCGCTGAGCGCGGCGTGGTCGGGGAATTCCTTCACCGGCCACAGATTCTGGTCCCAACCCCGGCCGACGATCCAGGCGCCCTTCGGGCGCCCGGCCGCCGCCGCCGCGACCCGGGCGACGAGCTCCTCGTAGCTCGCGAGGCCCTTGAGGTCGAGACTGCGCAGGGACTGGCCGAGGCCGGCCAGGTGGGCGTGGGACTCGATCAGGCCGGGCATGAGGAAGGCGCCCTCGGCCTCGACGATGCGGGTGTCCTCGGCGGCGAGGGCGCGGATGGCGGCAGTCCCGCCGAGGGCGAGGATGCGACCCCGGCTCACGGCCAGCGCCTCGACCTCGCGATAGCGCAGATCCATGGTCTCGATCCGGGCACCGAGGATGATCAGGTCGGCCTTCTGGGCCCGGAGGGCCGGCAGCGAGACCAGGAGGATGAGAAAGCTGGCGAGGACTTTGGTAATCATGGCGCTCGCGCTCGTCGCGGAATCCCTGAACCTTGGCCGTCGGCGCCCGTTCGCGCCCCACAGGAGTATCGACGTGTCCGAAGCGCGCAGCAAGGCCGATCAGTTGATGCGCAAGGCCTCGGAGGCCTTCGCCAAGGGCAAGTTCCAGAAGGCCCATCGGGCCTATGGCGACGCGCTCAAGGCCTATGCGGGCGACGACACCGCCCCGCGCGAGAGGATCGCCCTGGCCCTCTACACCCGCGCCATGCTGGTGCTCTCCGGTGACGCCACCGGTCAGGTCCAGGTCGATCTCGACGCCGGGGACCGACTCTGCGCCGGCGAGGTCGAGTTTCCCGGGCGGGCCCGGTTTGCCGGCCTCTTCCTCTTCGCCCGCGCCTTCTGGAAGCGCCAGAACGACCTCCAGGACGAGGCGCAGGGCCTGCTGGACCGGGCCCGGGAGATCCTCGGCGACCAGGGGCGCCCGCACGACCTCTTCGAACTCGAGCGCGAGCAGGTGCGACTCGCCACCGAGGCTCGCGACCTCGAGCGTGCGGAGGCGGCGGCCATCCGCGCCGCCGATCAGGCCCAGGGGCCGAAGATGATCATCATGGGACGGCTGCTCGTCGCCGGCGTCCTCGAGGCCCGCGGCCACTGGAGCGAGATGCTCCAGGTGCTCGATCGCGCCGCCAGCTACGCCTTCGACCACGAGCTCAAGGACGAGCTCTGGGATCTCCAGGACCGCATCGACATCCTGAAGCGCAATCACCCGGAGGTCGTCGGCACCTGACGAGGGCCGGAGCCTTCGAAGCGAAGCGCGCCCCCGCCGTGGCGGGGGCGCCGTCGTTCATGGGTCGATGCGAAGCGGAGCGGTCGCAGGGTCCTCGCGGGCGAGAGCCCTGCGACTGCCGAAGGCCGCGCGTCAGCTCTTCGGTGGCCGCTGCCGCCGCCCGAGCTCGTCCGGCTCGGTCCGCGGGGCGGACCTCTTCGCGCCGTCGTCGGCGGCAGTGGGCGAGGCCTCGATCAGCCGCTCGTCGTCGGTCTCGTCCTCGCCGAGCCGACCGAGATACTCGGGCAGCTTGATGCCGGCCTGAGCGGCGAGGTCGTGCATCGCCGGCAGCGAACCCATCAGACCGGAGAGGAAACCGGCCGTCGTCGAACCGCCGCCGTTCTTGCCGCCGCTGTCCCAGACCGTGATCTTGTCGATCTTGAGGTTCTGGATCGCCTTGACCTGTTCCGCGACCACCTGCTCGATCTTCTCGATCATCAGCAGGGTGGGGGCCAGCTCCGGCCGGTCGCCGCAGGCCGCGACCAGCTCGCGATAGCCCTCGGCCTTGGCCGCGAGGATGCGGCGCTGACCCTCGGCCTCGGCGCTGCGCCGGGCCAGGATGGCGTCGGCCTCACCGGCTGCGATGCGGCGGATCTGCTCGGCCCTGGCGTCGGCCTCGATCTCGATCTTCTGGCGCTCGATCTCCTCCTGCGCGATCTGCTCCTTGGCGAGGCGGGCGAGCTCCTGGGCCTTCTGCGCCGCGAAGATGTCGCGTTCGGCGTTGGCGCGCGCCACCTCCGCGCTCTGCCGCGCCGTGGCCTCCTTCTGGGCGAGATCGGCATTCACCTGGGCGATCGTCGCGCGGGCGCTGTTCTCACCGGTGATCGCCTCGGACTCCATCGAGGCCAGGGCGACGCGACGATCACGTTCGGCGGCCTTCTGGCCCTCGGCCGAGCGCGCGGTCTCCTCGGCGACGCGGACCTCGCGCTCGCGATTCGCGGCGGCCTCGCCGGTCATCGCCTCGGCCTCCATCTTGGCGATGGCGACCCGCTGGTCGCGCTCGGCGGCCTTCTGACCCTCGACCGAACGGGCCCGCTCCTCGGCGACGCGGACCTCGCGTTCGCGTACCTGCATCGACTCGCCGGTGAGACCCACCTTGTCGGCCTGGGCGACCTCGACCTTGGCCTGGTTCACGGCCTCGGCCGCGGCCTTGCGTCCGATGGCCTCGATGTAGCCGCTGGCGTCGGTGATGTCGCGGATGTTGACGTTGATCATCTCGAGGCCGATCTTCTGCAGCTCGGCGCCGACGTTCACGTTGACCAGCTCGAGGAACTTCTCGCGGTCCTGGTTGATCTCCTCGATCGACAGGGTCGCGATCACCAGGCGCATCTGGCCGAGGATGATGTCGGCGGCCTGGTTGCGGATCTCCTTGTCACCGAGGCCCAGCAGGCGCTCGGCGGCATTCTGCATGATCTCGGGCCGGGTCGAGATGCCGACCGTGAAGGTGCTGGGCACGTTGACGCGGATGTTCTTCTTGGACAGCGCGCCGACCAGGTCGATCTCGATGGTGAGGGGTACGAGGTCGAGGTAGGCGTAGTCCTGGATCAGCGGGATGATGAAGGCGCCGCCGCCGTGGATGCAGCGGGACGACTTGTTGCGACCTACCTTGCCGAAGATCACCAGGATGCGGTTGGACGGGCAGCGTTTGAACCGGGTCGCGATGAAGGCGAAGACGAAGAAGATGATCAGGGCGAGCACGACCAGCGGCATGATCACCGTCGGGTCGAAGGCCGCGAAGACGGGAATGATCGGGGACATGGTTCCTCCTCTCTGGACAGGCGAGCCGGCCGTTCAAGCCGGCGAGACGACGAGGGTGCCGTTCGGGTCTACCGACGAGACCAGCACCTTGGTTCCGGTGGGCAGGAGATCGAGTTCGCTGCGCGCCTCCAGGGTGGCCAGGCGTCCCTGCACGACGACCTGGACCTGCCCGACGCCACCCTTCGGGATGCCGAGATAGACGGTTCCGCTCCGGCCGACCGCGTTGCGCAGGTCGAGCGTGCCGGAGGACTCCAGGCGGCGCGCCTTGCGCAGCAAGAAGCCCATGAACCAGACCATCAACAGACCGAAGACGGCGGCCACGGTCAAGGCCAGCCAGCCGGGTGACTGGAAGCTCCGCATCATGCCGAGCCCCATCCAGCCGACGCTCATCGCCAGGCAGGCGAGGGATTGCAGGGACAGCAGGTTGAAGGCGCTGGTCGAATCCTCGCTGCCATGATCGTGGCTGACGTCGTGGTCGCCGAAGTCGCCGTCGCCGTGATCGCCGAAGTCGCCATCGCCATGATCGCCAAAATCGGCACCGCCGTGATCGAGATCACCGTCGCCGTGGCCGTCCATCCCCACGAACATCATCGCGAGCTTGAGCACGAAGATGATCGTGCCGAGGATCGCGAGGCTCCAGAGGGTCATTTCGAGGCTGTCTGCCATCACGCTTTCCTTTCTCTTCCCTGCGCCCGGGCCGGTGACCGGCCCGGTGCGGTGCCGGGAGGAAAATCGTGGCCTTGTCGCCCTATTCTCGCGGATTCCTCCGATCACGGGGTCGTCGCCGGTGACGGAAAGATCGTCGCGGGCGACGAGAAAGGTCTTTGCCGATCAAAGTCGCCAGTCCGTCGCCGTCGACCGGCCCTGAAGTCCGCCCCGGGACTCCGCATGGCGGGCGACGCCCTGAGCCGAACGGAAGCTCGCGCTCCAGCCCTGCGCCCGGGACCTCGCGGTCGGATCGTCCGATCCACCGGACGCCGGGCCGCGCGACGGTCTCGGCCCGGGAAACGCACGGAGGCCGGGAGCTCGGCCCCCGGCCTCCGCGGCAACGATCCCGACGACCTCAGTCCAAGGCGGCCAGGGCCGCGTCGTAGTCGGGCTCCTGGGTGATCTCGGGCACGAGCTCGGCGTGGATGACCTCGTCCTTCTCGTTCAGCACCACGACGGCGCGCGCGAGGAGGCCGGCGAGCGGTCCGTCGGTCATGGCGCAACCGTAGTTGCGGCCGAAGTCGCGATCGCGCATCTCGGACAGCGGGATCACGGCCTCGATGCCCTCGGCCGCGCAGAAGCGCTTCTGCGCGAAGGGAAGGTCGCGCGAGACGCAGAGCACGACCACGCCCGCGCGGTCGGCGGCCTTCTTGTTGAAGGTGCGCGCCGAGGTCTGGCAGACGCCGGTGTCGAGGCTGGGGACGATGTTGAGGATCTTCTTCTTGCCGGCGTAGCTGCCGAGGTTCTTCTCGGAGAGGTCGCCGGCGGTGAGCTGGAACGCGGGGGCCACCGAGCCGACCGCGGGCAGTTCGCCGTTGGTGTGGACCGGGTTGCCCTTGAAGCTGATCTGGGCCATGTCATTCCTTTCGCTGGGGACGGCGACCGGCAGGTGGTGCCGGTCCGTCGTCCTGGACATGGCCAAGCCTGACCTACTTCCGCGGCAATCTCAACCGATCACCAGGACCACCGCGTTGGTCACCGACAGGGTGGCCGGCGTCTCCTCGACGATGCCGTAGAAGGTCACCGTCAGGGGGAAGGGCAGGCCGCCGACATGGGTGAAGCGCCAGGGCGTCGGGGTCGAGGACACGAGCTGGGGACAGGGATCGAGCCCGGTGCTGTTGGTGACCAGGAAGCCGATCGGATTGGCCGGCGAGGCCGTGCAGGGCAGCCAGAGGACCGGGCCGATGCCGAAGGGCAAGGTCAGCTCGAGATAGCTCGGCGGCACGCCCAGGTAGGCGAAGAGCGCGAAGTTGGCCGGGTTCGGGTTGGCGAAGGGCTGGAGCATCGAGTAGTCGAGATCCTGGCCGATCGCGGCATGCACGGTGCGGTCGAGGCCGCCGGCGCTCTCGTTGACGTAGAAGGTGTCATAGGGGCCGGAACCGCCGCCGCCGAGCTGACCGGCGGCGATCGCCGCCGGCAGGGGGCCCAACCGGGCCGGGTTGGCGGCCGGGAAGATCGCGCCGTAACCGGCCAGCATGGCGCCGTCGCCCGGCGCGCCGACGATGAACTCGCCCAGGCCGTCACCATCGATGTCGCCCAGGGCCGCGAGCGCGGCGCCGAAGCGCTGTCCGGTCCGACCCCCGACGAGTTCGAAGCGGGGCCGCGTCGAGGCCGTCGACCAGACCTCGACCCGACCGATGTCGGCCATCGTGGCGCCGTCGTAGCCGGGCGCGCCGATGGCGAGGTCCGGCACGGTGTCGCCGTCGACGTCGATCGAGGCGCACAAGGCCTCGCCCTGGCGGTCGCCGGGATTGTGGCCGAAGTAGGCGAGCACGGGCAGCGAACTGGCCGAGGAGAAGACCACCGCCGCCCCGCCATCGGGGCCGACGGCCAGGGAGAAGCCGGGCACGCCGGCCACGTAGTCCTCGACGCCGTCGCCGGTCTGGTCACCCCAGGTGGCGACCGCCTGACCGAGACGATCCTGCGCGGTGGTCCCCGCGATGGTGGTGATCCGGTTGCCGCTGATCGATCCGAAGACGACGAGGGCACCGGAGTCGCTGCCGCCATAGAGGCTGCCGGGCGCGCCGACCAGCAGGTCGGCCAGGCCGTCGTTGTCGTGGTCGGCCGTGCGGGCGAGGGCGAAGCCGAACTCGCGCTCGCCGGCGGTCTCGTTGCCGCTGGCGGCGCCGATCGTGGCGCCGTTCTGGCCGTCGAGGATGGCCACGCGACCGACCGCGGCCGTCATGCCGACGATCGCGCCGGGCGCGCCGATGGCCAGGTCGCCGAAGCCGTTGCCGTTCAGGTCGCCCATCGCCGCCAGGGCGGCGCCGAAGGCCTCGGCGGCGGCGCCGCCCGGAAGGTCGCGGATGAAGCTGCCGTCGCCGCCGGAATGGATGACGACCCGGCCGGCGTCGACCATGCCCATCACCGTGGCCGCCGGGGCGCCGATCGCCAGGTCGGGCAGGCCGTCGCCGTCGAGGTCGCCGGGCGCGGCCAGGGCGGCGCCGAAGCGCTCGCCGGCCTCCGTGCCTTCGATCGCCCAGAGGATCGCGCCGCTCCGACCGGAGCGCAGTTCGACCCGACCGCAGTCGACGCCGGCGACGCCATCGTGCTCCGGCGCGCCGATCGCGAACTCGGGCCGTCCGTCGCCATCGACGTCGCCGACGAGGACGACCGCGGCGCCCTGCCGCGAGTCGAGCTGGACGCTGGTCTGCATCCAGATCACCGCCTCGGGGTCGCTGCGGGTCATGGCGGCGCGCCAGGCGGCATGGAAGGCATTGATGAGACCGTGGCCGTAGGTGGCATCGAAGCCGGGCGCGCCCAGGTCCATGGCACCCGCCGCCATGATCTCGTGGACGTCGACGTCGGTCAGCAGGGGATTGATGCTGAGCACGAGCGCGCCGATCGCCGTCGCGGTGGCGGTGGCGAAGCTGGTGCCCTGCTGGTAGACGAAGTCGTCCGCGTTGTAGCCGTCACTGCCCGAGCGATCGCAGGTGATGAGCTGCTCCGCCGGTCCGGTGTAGTCCATGTCGGGGCCGCTGGCCGAGAAGCTGGCGATCTGGCCGTTGTAGCCGAGGCCGATCAGGCCGCGAACCGAGGCGAGGTTGGCGGGATAACGGGTGCCGAGCTGCGGATCGTTGCCGGCCGCGGCGTAGTGGATCATGCCGTTGGCCGCGGTCGTGTCGTACTTGGTCGTCGTGGCCATCGGCTGCAGGCCGAGCACAACCGAGTTGTTGGTGATCCGGATGCCCTCGGTCTCGCAGTAGCTGAGCGCCGCCACGGTCCAGGAGGACATCGTGGTGAAGACCCCGGGGCCGGTGCTGTCGTAGCAGCGCACGCGATGGAGCTGGACCTCGGGGGCGAGTCCGGCGATGCCGTAGCCGTTGTCCGGCCGGCCGACGATCAGGCCGGCGACCGAGCTGCCGTGATTGTCGAAGGCCGTGCTCGGCGAGCCGTCACCCAATCCCAGACCGGTGGTGTCGGTGCCCGGCAGATCCTGCGGCATGTCGGGATGGTCGCGCTGCACGCCGTCGTCGAGGACGGCGATCTTGATCGCGGCGTCGCCCTGGCTCAGGTCCCAGGCCTCGGGGGCGTCGACGTCGCAGTCGGTGACCGCGAGGCCGAGCTGGAGACCGAGGTTGAAACCCCACATCTCGATGAAGCGGGGATCGTTGGGCAGATGGGCGCTACGGCCGGTGAAACAGAGGTCGGGTTCGGCGAAGCGGACACCGGGCAGCGTCGACATCGCGGCCGCCAGGTCGAGGATCAGGCCGCCATCGCGGCTCGCCGGTTCGATGAGGAGCGCGCCGGCGAGGCCCTGCCAGTCGCGCTCGAGCACGCGACCACCGCCACGCTCGGTCAGGGCCGCCAGCACGGCCTCCTCGGCCTCGGCGCGATCGAGCAGGACGATGATGCTGCGGACCGGAAAGGCGGGACCGCCACAGTCGTCACGGAAGAGCGGCGAGGCGAAGCCGACCTCGGACAGTTCGAGCGCTCGCGCGCGCAGAGCCCCGGGATCGGTCGTTCTCACCAGCCAGTAGCCGGGCAGGGCATGGGCCTCGAAGGCCGAGGCGTCGAGGCCGAGGCGAGCCGCGACGGCGTCGATCCGACTCGCCTCGAGGCGAAGGACCAGCCGATCGGCTTCGGCCTCGAGCACGCGGACCTGCCCCGGGCCGACCAGGCGCCACTGGGCGCTGGACTCGGCGGCGAGGATGCCGGCGAGGGCGAGGATGACGAAGGTGACGAAACGGCAAGGCGCCATGAGCAGGCTCCCCGTGGATCAAGGGACGTGACGAGGGGATCGGTACCGTGGATACGCTCGTCGGCCTCAGTTCAGATAGACTCGCGCCTGCGATCCTTACGTCGCCGTCAGGGTAGCCATTGGCGCATCGGCGACAAAGAACGCGTCGATTCCCGGGTACCAGGGCATGAACATGCAGGACCTCGTCCCCGCCGTCTTCTTGCGCCGCCGGCAGCGGTTCTTCGCCGACTGTCGGCTCGATGACGGCCGCGACGTCTGCGCGCATTGCCCCAACACCGGCAGCATGAAGACCCTGCTCGGCGCGGGCCGTCGCGCGCTGCTCCGGCCCGCGAACGACCCGCGTCGGAAGCTGGCCTGGACGCTCGTCCTGCTCGAGGTCGAGGACGGCGCCTGGGCGCTCGTGGACACCAGCCTGCCCAATCGCATCGTGCATGACGGCATCCTCGCCGGTCGCGTCGCCGAGATTCCCGCCGGCGGCGGCCTGCGGCGTGAGCCGCGCCTCGAGTCGGGACGACGCCTCGATCTCGCCCTGCACTCCGAGGTCGGGGGCGAGGTCCTCGGCTGGGTCGAGATCAAGAACGTCACCATGGCCTCCGCGACCCGACCGCGGCGCGCGGACTTTCCCGACGCGGTCACCAGCCGCGGTCGGGCCCACCTCGAGGAACTCGCCGGGCTCGCCGCCTCCGGGCGGCGCGCGATCCAGTTCTTCCTGCTCGGTCGTGGCGACTGTGATCGGATCGGGCTCGCCCCCGAGATCGACCCCGACTACGCGGCGACGCTGATCGAGGTGAGTCGGCAGGGGGTCGAGGTCATCGCCTACGGCCTCGACCTGAGCGGCGGCAGCATCAGGCTGGGAACGCGGGTGCCGGTCGAACTGGAGTGAGCGAATTCAGGCCCCGGCGCTGCGATCGTGCCGGAGGTCCTCCAGGCGGGGCGCGCGGGTCGGCCGCGGCAGGCCGGACTCGGCCGCGGCGAGCACGCGGAGGACGTCGAGTCCGTGATGGCCATCGGTGAGCGGCCGACGGCGATCGCGGCAGCAGTCGATGAAGTGGCGACACTCGGCCAGCAAGGGCTCGGTGGTCGCGATCGGGAGCACGCGTTCCTCGCCGCGCCGTTCGAGGGCGCGACCGTCATGGTCGAGTTCGACGCCGCTGTCGATCACGACCAGGCGGGCCTCGCGGCGCAGGTCGTCGAAGACGGCCATCTTCTCCGAGCCGACGACGACCAGACGCTGCTCCTTGAAGGGGTGGAGCCAGGAGACGAAGACGTGCGCCTGCTGGCCGCCGGGGAAGACCATGTGGGTGAGGGTGACGTCGGCGACGCCGTGCTGCAGCCAGTGGCCTCCGGTCGCCCGGACCTCCACCGGCAGGGCGCCGAGCAGATGGAGGATCGCGGCGACGTCGTGCGGAGCGAAGCTCCACAGGATGTTCTCTTCACGGCGCACCCGACCGAGATTGAGGCGGTTGGAGTAGACGTAGCGGATCTCGCCCAGCTCCCCGGCGTCGATCAGCGCCTTCAGCGCCTCGACCGCGGGATGATAGAGCAGGAGATGTCCGGTCATGAGGATGCGGTCGCGCCGCTCGGCCTCGGCGAGCAGGAATTCCGCGTCCTCGACCGAGAGCGCCAGCGGCTTCTCGACCAGGAGATCGAGCCCCAGCTCGAGGGCGCGCAGGCCGACCTGCGAATGCGTCTCCGCCGGCGTGGCGATGACCGCGGCCTGGAGCTCCAGCCCGGCGGCCTCGAGTTCGCGCTCGTTGGCGAAGGCCGGGACCTTCCAGGTCTCGGCCGCCGCGGCGCGGGTCGCGGGATCGGGGTCGACCAGGGCACGGAGGGCACCGAGGGACGCGAGGCAGCGCAGGTGATTGCGCCCCCACCGTCCGGCTCCGAAGACCACGACGCCGATCTCGTTTCCGCTCATCCTCGTCTCGGCAAGCAGCTGCCGACCCCGGCGGGGGCGGCTGACGAAGGCGGATTATGGTGAATCGGGGCGGCCGGGGCCAGGAGCGAGCAGGAGGAGGGGGGGGGCGATCAGAACTCGGCGGCGATCTTGGCCAGGCGGTCCATGGCGATCTCGGAGGAGATCACCACCCAGGCCTGGCCGATGCGGCGGACGATCAGGCCGCGCTGCGGGCAACCCCAGAGGCAGGTCTCGCCCCGGGCATCCTCGGCCCCCATCTGGTGGAGGCCCTCGGTGATGCTGGCGCACTCGCTGTCGCAGAGGACGTAGGCCGAGACCCGGGCGCTGTCGGACAGGAAGACGAAGTGGGGTACGCGGATGCGGTGGTCGCCCAGCTCGATCTGGGCCACGCGCCAGCCGACCAGCTCGAAACCCTCGGGCAGGCCGAGGTCGGCCTCGTTGCCACCCAGGCATCGGGCCGCCAGTTCGTGGGCCGCCTCCATGCGCTTCTTGCAGTCGACCCCGCAGCCGTCGGCGAAGACCCGGGAGTCGGGCTGGTCGCTCAGGCACTTCATCGCCGAGCGCTTCGGGCAGCCGATCCGCTTGCACTCCTCGTCGACCTGGTCGCGGAAGTAGCGTTCGGCGACGTTGACCGCGCCGACCACGTCGGTCGCGGGCCCGCGGCGGTCGAGATCGGCGCGCAGCGTGTCGTCGACGACCGGCCGGCCGGGGCCCTGGTCGCGATCCCCGCTGCGCCAGCCGAGCCAGAAGGCCAGCAACAGCGCCGCGGCCGTGGCCGCCGGGATCAGGAAGCGCCGCCAGCCGGGGCGGGCCGCCGCCGGGCGCTCGGCCTCGAGGGCGGCGCGGAATCCGCTCAGGACCCGGGCTCGCGCGATCTGGTCGGGGGCCTCCTCGAGGGCGCCATGGACGCGGGCCCGCAGGCGCAGTTCGAAGGCATGGGCGTCTCGAAACGAGCTCGAGGATTCGATCGCGGCCTCGAACCGGCGAACGTCGGCCTCATCGGCCTCGCCGTCGAGAACGAGCTGCATGAGCTGATCGAATTCGTTGCGATTCACTCGATTACCTCGACTCGTTCCGACCGGGGCCCGTCTTGGACCTGCTGCTGCCCATCTGCTGAAGCGCCGCCGACGGGACGCTTATTCCTCTTTTTCGGCCCTGATGCGGGGCCGGGGAGAGCCATCATGGTTCGCTCTCCTCGATCCCGTTGGTCGCGGCCAGCTCCCGCAGGCGTTCCTTGAGCATGGCCCGCGCGCGGAAGAGCCGGGACATCACCGTGCCCACGGGGACCTCCAGGACCTCGGCGATCTCCCGGTACTTCAGATCCTCGATCGCGCTCAGGCCGAAGACGATCCGAAGGTGCTCGGGGAGGTCGAGTACGGCCTGACGGATGCGGTCGTCCACCAGGTCGAGCATGGCCTCCTCCTTGGCCCCGAAGCTCTCGATCTCGTCGAGACCGGCGTTCGGGCTCACCTCCGCCTCCAGCTCCGCCGCCAGCTCGGCGTCGACCGTCGGGCCGCGCCGGCGCTTCTGGCGGTAGACGTTGACGAAGGTGTTCATCAGGATCTTGAAGATCCAGGCCTTGAAGTTGCTGTCGCGCTCGAAGCGATCGAAGAAGCGGTAGCCCTTCAGGAGGGCGTCCTGGACCAGATCCTCCGCCTCGCCCGGATCACGGACGAGCCGCCGCGCCGTGCGGAGCAGGGCGTCGATCTGAGGCGTCGCGAGAGCCTCGAACTCGGCGGTGGAATCGCGGTCCGGCATCTGGTCCTATCGCTTCCCGTTATCCTTTTGCGGACTGGCCCTTATAGCATGGCTCCTCTCTTTTCCCTCCAGGGCCGGCTTGACAAAATCCCCTGCCTCCGGGGTCCTCCGATTCCGGTCGGCCGACCGGACGGAGGGAGCCTTCGATGCGCTTCATCGCCTATCTCCTGCTCGCGCTCGTCGCGCTGACGACGCTTCCGGGGCTGGGCGAACGCGACTTCTGGCCGCCGGACGAGGCCCGCTACGGCGCGATCGCCGCCGAGATGGAGGCCGAGGGCGTGGTCGCGGCGCTGCGCCTGAACGGCGAGGCCTACGGCGACAAGCCCCCCGGTTACTTCTGGCTCGTCCGCGCCGCCGCCTGGTTCCGCGGTGGCGTCGACGAGTGGTGCCTGCGCCTGCCCTCGGTCCTCGGGGCCGCGATCCTGGTCCTCGCGCTCGGTCTCGCGGTCGGCCGCAGCACCGGAGCCCAGGCCGGCTTCCTGGCCGGAATCCTCCCGCTGGCCACCGCCGCCTTCGCCTGGCAGGCCCGTTACGCCCAGCTCGACCTGCTCTTCGCCGGCCTCCTGACCTGGTCGGCCTTCGACGGCTTCCGGGCGCTGGAGGAGGGGCGGGCCGGCCTCCTGACCCGAAGCGGTCTCGCCCTGGGCCTGGCGGTGCTGGTCAAGGGGCCGCTCGCCCTCCTGGTCCTGCCCTTGCTCGTTCTCTGGCGCCTGATCGGTCGCCCGCCGCGCCGCGAGGGCGCCCGGCCCGGTCCCGGAATCTACGGCTTCCTGGTGGCGCTGATCCTGCCGATCGCGCTCTGGCTGATCCTGGCGGTGGAGGAGGCCGGTTTCGCCTTCGTGCGCGACGAGCTGTTCATGCGCAACGTCGTCGACCGCGCCGCCAAGGGCCTCGCGCACCTGCAGCCCTGGCACTTCTACCTGCGGCGCCTGCCCGCGGCCCTGGCCCCGTTCATCCTGGTGCTGCCGCTCTGGCTCCTGCCTTCGATCCGCGCCCTGGTCGGCGCGCCCGGTCGCCGGCTCGCCGCCTTCTGCCTGCTGTGGATCCTGCTCTTCCTCCTGGTCCAGTCGCTCTTTCCGGGCAAGCGCAGCATCTATGCCTTCCTGTTCCACGCGCCCTTCCAGGTGCTCTTCGCCCAGGCCATCGCCGCCGGCGTCAGCGAGCGCGCCGATCGCCTCGCGCGCGGCTGGCTCGGTCTCGTCCTCGGCCTGATCGGCCTCGTCCTCCTGGGGATCGGCGCGGGATTCCTGCTCTGGTCCTTCCCGGGTGCCCTGCGCGACCGCGTCCTCGAGAGCCTGCCGGGAGCGAGCACCAGACTGGCCGCTCTCGGTCTGCCGGCCGCCGGTGAGGTCGGCTTCGCGGCGCTGGCGCGTGGCGCCCGCCTGGCCGCCCTGCCCTTCCTCGCCGGCGCGGTCCTGGTCGCGGTCGATCTCCTCCGCCGGCGGCTCGACTTCGCGATCGACAAGGCCGCGCTCGCCCTGGCCCTCGGTCTCTGCGCCTGCTGCGCGCTGCTCGTACCGGCCCTGGACGGGGCCCGCTCGCGCCGCGGTCTCGCCGAGGAGCTGCGCGCGCGCGTCGGCGACCGGCCGATGGCGATCTACCGCCACCACGACGAGGGCATCCTCTACTACTTCGGCCGCCGCATCGCCGAGCTGCGTGGCGACGAGGCCGGAGTTCCCGCCGATCTCGACCGGGAGGCGCGGGTCGCCGCGCTCGAGCGCGCGGCGCGCGTGGCGCTCGAGGGCTGGCTCGCCACGCCGGCGAACGAATTCCTGTTGATTCGCGCCGACGACCGCGCGGGCCTGCCGCCGGCGATCGCTCGACGCCGCTGGCAGGTCGTCCATGACGACGAGGTCGGTCGCGACCACGGCTTCGAGCTCCTGCGCTTCGCGGCCGTCGAGGAGGAGGAACGACGATGAAGGTCTCGGTTGTGGTTCCCCTCTATGACGAGGAGCTGAACGTCGCCCCGCTGGTGGCCGAACTGCTGCCGGTGCTGGACGGACTCGGCTGTGGCTACGAGCTGATCCTGGTGGACGACGGCTCGCGCGACGGCACCGGGGCCGCGATCGAGGCCGCGCGCGGTCGGCATCCGACGGTGATCCGTCACGTCGCGCTGGCCCGCAACACCGGCCAGACCGCGGCCATCGACGCCGGCTTCCGCCATGCCCGGGGCGAGCTGGTGGTGATGATGGACGGCGATCTGCAGGTCGATCCGGCCGACATCCCCACCATGCTGGAGGCGGCAGGCGACTACGACCTGGTCCACGGCTGGCGCTGGAAGCGGCACGACACCGCCTTCAAGCGCCTGCAGACGCGCGTCGCCAACCGGGTGCGCAACGCCCTCACCGGCGAGAACGTCCACGACACCGGCTGTCCGTTGAAGGTCTTCCGCCGTCCGGTGATCGAGAGCCTGAAGCTTCGCACCGGCATGCACCGATTCTTCGTCACCCTGGCGAAGATGGAGGGCTTCCGCACCCTGGAGATGAAGGTCAACCACCGGCCGCGGCAGGCCGGCTCGAGCAAGTACGGGATGTGGAACCGCGCCCTCCGCGGTCTGCGCGACCTCTTCGCGATCCGTTGGATGCAGTCCCGCCACTACCGGCTCGATTGCCGCGAAATCGCCACTGGAGAAGGACTTGCGAACCGGCAGGAGAAGCCGGTCCGGGCCGACGGCGCGGCCGAGGCGCCCTGAAGAAAAGCCGCGTCGCGACTGTTGAGTCACCGGGGCGAGGCCGTTATCTTCCGCACGCGAAAACGCACCCGTAGCTCAACTGGATAGAGTACCTGGCTACGAACCAGGCGGTTCCAGGTTCGAACCCTGGCGGGTGTACTTCTCCCAAACTCCTCGACCCCTTGCAGTTGCGAATCGCAACCGGGGTCGAGGTCCGTTTGCTCCGCGGGGTCGAGTGCCGAGTAAGTGCCGAGTTCGCTCTCCGCTGCCCGGATCGGTGCCGCCTCATCGTCGTCGCCGAGCGGCAGCGGAGAGATTCCCGCGAGGTCCTGACGGACGTCCTCGGTTCTCAGGTGGGTGTAGTGCTTCATCGTCAGGTTGATGTCGGCATGGCCCAGGAGCTTCATCAGCGACTGAGGCGGCATCCCCTGGCGCGCGAGCCGCGTGGCGCAGGTGTGGCGCAGGGCGTGTAGGTCGATCGTCTCCCCCGTGTCCTCGTCCTTCCAGGCGATCCCTGCTGCCGCGAGCAGGTCCCGCAGGAGCTTCCGGGCGTTCGAGTTCATGCGGCCCTTCCAGGCGGCTCCACGGCTCGCCAGGAAGACGGGGGCGTGAGCGTGGGGCAATCGTCCGGTCGTCGCCTCGTGCCGCTCCCTGAGCCGCTGGAGCGCGCTTGCGAGTTCGCTTGTGATCGGGATGCTCCGACCCCGGCTCGACTTTTCGTTTTCCGGGCGGATCGTGAGCGTGAGCGTCCCGAGGTCCAGGTCGGACCAGCGCAGCGTTGCCGCCTCGTTCCAACGGATTCCGGTTTCGAGGAGCGTCCGGAATAGCGGCTCCTGCGGGATCGGTGGACGGCGCTCGCGCTCGTTCCAGCTTCGGCTCTTGGTCCCGCTCTCGATCGTCCGCTCGGCCATGACGTAGCGGCGCGTCTGCTCGTCGTGCTGCCGGGCAGCCTTCACGAGCTTGGCGATCTCCCCATCCGTCAGCGCGCGGCGTTTCTTCTTGCGCGTGGCTGCCGTGAGCGGAAGCGGCTTCAGGTTGGCGAGCGGGCTCGCGTTGAGCAGCCCTTGGCGCACGGCCCAGTTGAGCGCGCTCGTGAGCGCCCCTGCCTCGGCATTGATCGTGCGGTTCGCGCGCCCCTCCTTTAGCCGCTCCCGGCGGCGCTGGAGGACCGCAGACGGCTCGATCCTGCGGACCTCGGGGTCGTCAAGGATCTCGACCCACCTTTCCAGACAGCGCTTCGTGTCTGCATGGTGCGGCGGCTTGGCGTAGGTGGCGAGGTCCGCGAGGTACTCATCCTTGAGGGCCGAGAGGGTGAGCCTCTCCTTCCCGGTTAGGACGCCGGAGAGGATGGCATCGCGTTCGTTGATCCGCTCGCGCAGGAGCCTCTCGGCCAGGCGCTTGTCCGTGCCGAGTAGCTCGCGCCGCCGCTTGCCCCTCGCGTCAACCCAGTCCGCGCGCCAGACCGCGCCCGAGGGCGTCTTCACTTTCTTGTACCGCTCAACGAAGTGATTTCCTCGTCCTAAGTCCGGCGCAGGGCACCGAAAGCCGCCTCCCAGCCGCCCCGAAAGGGGCCGAAAGGAGGCTCACATGGAGGAGCCGAGACGTGAGGAGGGCTGCAGGCCGGCCGAGGCCGGCCTGCACGAGGATGAGGCGGCGAAGCCCGCCCGGCGCAGGCGTCGGCGCTACAGCGAGGCCGACAAGCTGTACCTGGTGGAGGAGTACCAGCGCCGTCGTCAGGGCGTGCGCGAGTTCTGTCTGGAGCAGGAGCTCACCGAGGGCAACTTCCGCCGCTGGCTGAAGAGTCGGGGGGTCGCCCGCGCAGCGCCGCGAAGCGTGCGCTGAAGAAGGCGTCGCGCCGTCGCCGGCACTTCACGCCGGAGGAGAAGCGGGCCGCGGTGGAAGCCTTCGAGGGAGCGATCTGAACCAGACCGACTTCTGCGCGACCTGGGGCTATCGGTGCCAAGCCTCAGGCTCTGGCTGAAGCGCCACCGCGAGCTGGGTCCGCAGGGCCTCGAGCCCTCGCCGCGCAAGCGGGCGCTTCCCTGGCGACCCGCGCAGCATCCCGGAGGAGCTGCGCGCGGAGATCATCGCAACGAAGGAGCGGCATCCGGAATTCGGCAGCCGCAAGATCCGCGACGAGCTCTACCGTTTCCGCGGGCTGAAGGTAGCGGCGACGACGGTGACGAAGGTCCTGGTCGGCCGGCCTGCTCGCCATCGTCCCCAGGTGCCCGCTTCGTCGTCGTCGCAGCGCGAAACCGCCGCGGCGCTTTCGAGCGTGCTCGCCCCGGCGAGCTCTGGCAGAGCGACATCACGAGCCTCGTCTTGCGCCGGGAGGGGCGCAGGGTCTACCTGACGGTCTTCATGGACGACCACAGCCGCTACGTGGTCGCCCGGTCGCTCCGCTTGTCGCAGCGCCAGGAGCTGGTGACCGAGTGCCTGCTCGACAGGCATCGCCCGCTTCGGTAAGCCGAAGGAGGTGCTGACCGACCAGGGCCGGCAGTACTTCGCCCGGCAGGGAAATCAGGCTTCCAGAAGCTGCTCGATCGGGAGGGCATCCGGCACGTGGTGTCGCGCACGCATCACCCGGAGACTCTCGGCAAGTGCGAGCGCTTCTGGAAGACGGTGCAGGAGGAATTCTGGGAGCGGGCGAAGCCGCAGGACCTGCACGACGCCCGTGCGCGCCTCGGGCACTTCATCGCCCACTACAACCACTTCCGGCCGCAACAGGGGATCGCGGGGCCTCGTGCCCGCCGACCGCTTCTTCGAGGCGACCTCGGCGCTGAAGCGAACGCTCGAGGGCGAGCTGGACCCAGACGAGCTGGACCAGGCTCTCCACGAGCCGAGGCGCAGAAGCGTCTTTCCTCTTCAGGAGGGTCGGTGACGAGGAGGTGGCGCTGCACGGCGAGCGGGGCGAGATCGTCTTGCACCGTCAGGGGCGAGCTGCGCGAGCGGATCGGGATGGACGAGCTTGGCCAGGGGTGTGCGGGAGCGAAGCGATGACGAGAGAGAAGGCGAAGCTGGAGTCGGCGTCAATGGGGGAGCCGAGGCAGGAGTCCGCGGCGAGCCCGCAGGCGCAGGTGGTGGACAGGCGGAAAGGGGCCACGGATCCGCCGCTCGCGCAAGCGGACGCGCTTTTCTGTGCCGCAGCATCCGGCGAGGAGCGTGAAGGCGCTCTGGCAGGAAGGCGAGCGCAGAGGACAAGAAGAAGAGCGCATCGGATCGGGATGCTGGTCCTCGAGACCTGGCTGGGCAAGAAGGGCCGGGAAGGAGGCGGCGGCGGGCTCAGGATCCCGGTGCTTCGCTTCTGGCAGCTCTCCCAGCAGGCGGTCTCGGGGTATGCAGGCGGGGCTTCTGATCCAGCCCCGCACGAGGAGGACGGCGACGATGCCCGAGCTGCCAGCGGAGGAGGACCCGAAGGTCCTGCTGAAGCGGATCGCCAAGCTGGAACGCGAGCTCCGGACCGCGAACGACCTGATCGAGGTGCTGAAGCTGATCCCGGATCGTCCGGCGGCTCCGCCGGAGAAGGACGAGGGGCCGAAGCGGAAGAAGAAGGTGGTGCGGACGAGGTCGGGGTCGAAGGCGACTCCGGCCGGGGGAAAAAGGCGCAGCACGCCACGGCGCGGCGACGCGGGAGCTGGTGGCGCGGCTTCTTTCGGCGCTGAAGCTTGACCGGAAGGCGCGCGAGCTGGTGGCCGTGGTGGTGGGCGTGAACGTGCGCACGCTTCTGAACTGGCAGCGAGGTCTGGGGAAACCGGGGCGGCCGGCGGGCCGGCCGCCCCACTCCCGACCCGTGCGCCTGCGCTGCCTGCGCGCGGTGCTCGCGCTGCTCCGCGCGGAGGGCTACCGGCTGGGTGAGGCCGAGCTCGTGAAGCGGCTCTCGACGGGCAAGGAGCCGCCACCGCGGCGGCTGGTGCGCTGGGCGCTCGGGACGCTGAAGGCGCGGCATCGACGCAAGCTCAGGACGATGGCGCGGAAGCTCCGGCTGAGCCTGGTGCCCTGCGAGGATGACCTGGTCTGGTCGCTGGACGCGACCCAGCTGGGCCACCAAGAGGACGGCAGGAAGCTCGTGGCGCAGCTGATCGTGGACGTGAGGAGCGGCCTGCCTCGTGCCGCCAGCCTGGGGCCGCCGCCGAAGGCGGAGGACGCGATGGCGCTCCTGGAGCGGGCGAAGAAGGAGCAGGGTCGGCTCCCGCTGGTGCTGGCCATCGACAACGGCTACGCCAGTCGCAAGCTCAGATGCTACGCCGAGAAGGAGGGCATGATCCTGCTCGTGAACCTGCCCCGGACACCGCAGCACAACTGCTGGGTCGAGCGGGCGATGCGCTCGCTGAAGGAGGGCATGCGCGACCGGCTGAGCCTGGAGGAGATCCGGGGCGAGCGTGCGCTCGCCCTCACCGACCTCGTGCTCGTCCTGCGCGAGAGCCTGCACGACATGGCCGCCCGACGACGGGCGACGAGAGGGTCATGCGGCAACGGGGATTCGGCAATTGATCGTGACAGGGCAGGCAGACGACACTACGATCGTGAACTGCGTAGTCGGCTGGCGCGACGACTCGCGTGGCGACTCGAACGGATACCGGCCGAGCACCGCTCGGCACGCCGCAGACGGCTGCTCGAACGTCAGGCGATATTCGAGACATTGCTGGAAGCGGGACTCGCATCTTTGACCCGAGGCGGCAGGCCCTGGGAGCCGGTGGCGTGGGAAGAATTAACGTGAGCAGTACAGAGGTGGCAGGCGATGAGCGACCATTCGGGCCAGGGCGGAGATACACTTGAGCGACTGCTCCAGATGCAGTTTCGCGATGTCGGTATCCCCACTCTCGGCGATGGGCACTGGATAGACGTTTACACACATCTCGAAAACGGACGAGCTGGAGTCTACTCGGTATTAGTCCCAAATAACCTAGTGAAGGAGTCGTTGAGCAAGCCGAGTTGGGATCTCTCGATTGGAATGGGCGGTCCAGGCGTGATTACGAGCTATCGCGAAGGTGTCTCAACGGTTTCGTATGAACGATCCGCCGGTCCATATTCGCCCCTGGTACTTGTCCGATCGTTCTATGATGTTCGCCCTGATGACGTGGAGGTTATCGAAGAATTCAGGATTCTCTTCAATCTCTACCACGACAGAAAATCAAACACACTGTCTCGCGTTTTGCCGAACGGGACGTTGGAGCCAGTTGTGAGATTATCACGCGATCGTGCGTCCTTCCGGCGGAAGGAGCTTCAGCAGTTCCTCGCATTGAGGGAGTGTCACCTTGCGCTGATGTTCGACGAAGTTGTCCATTCCTCGATTGCGTTCGAGTCCGTTCCGGAGTCCCAACGGACTTGTGAATTCGCTGATAGTCTTACTCGATGGTCCTTCGTGGTTGATCGGGCGTCGTTTGGTGAACACAAGACGTTCTCCAGGCTGCTCGGAAAGACCGTGATTGCGCCGCCCAGTTTGGCTGACTGCGGAACGCCGTTCGAGGAGGCTGACGGTCTCCGTTATGAGGAATTCAAGATCGAGTTTTCTGGAGAAATCGTAAGGCGCAGCTGCGACCCCGATGAGCTGAATGATCTGTTCAATAGTCGACCTGGTTCGCCTCCATATCTGACTCCAGTTTACTTCTCGAAGGATGTCCTCGATCGATACTTCGATAAGGCAGAGTCAGAGGTGCGTGACGGCGTCGTGAAGTTCGGCTCTCTTTGGGCACTCCATATCGACAATGACCACGATGACAAGGTCATCGTCTTTCTTGGGGATCTCGGCAAGGAACTTCCGGAGTCTGAACAGGCCTACTGGAAAGCACACAATATCGAACCTGACGGGACATCGATCAGTGGCACAAGTTACCAGCGCTCGATTTGCGGCGAGTTTGCTGATGCAAAGGAGCCGGCGCTGGTGTTTCGATCCTACTTTGGACGTTTCACGGCTGCGTGGCGGAAACGACAGGGATGGGACCTCTTTCTTCCTCCCAAGGAGGGCGACCAACATCTACTCTCCAGCCTGCGAGTTCCAGGCCCGCGGGACCAGCGGGCGTTTGACTTCCAAGTGCTCGGGCTTGCGACCCTGCTGGTCGACTCGCTCAACAAAGGAGAGCTATTCAGTCGTGCACCGGGGTCAGAGAAGGAAGATGGTTCTCTCACGACGCTTGAACTCTACCTGAAGTCGGAGGGACTGGGGAACGCGAGCGTGATCGTCAGGGAACTGCGCACGATTCAGTCGATGCGCTCGGCTTGTGTTGGACATCGGAAGGGGAAGACCTACGAGAAGCTGGCTAGGAAGGTCGGGATTGGGGAGTCTGAGTTTGACGAGGTGTTTCGCGGTTTCCTAGCGAGTGCGACGGGGTTGCTCCGGTCGCTCGCGTCACATTTCTTGCTGGATCTTCCGTAGGGCGCCCTCTCGCACCTTTCGGACGTGCGCCCTCGTACCGCTCCGTGGAGCCGCCGAGGAGAATATGCTCCTGTCTTCCGGATTGGAGATCGAGATCCGATGAGGCGTCAAACGGGACCAAGTGCCGAGTTTGTGCCGAGTTGTTGGTCTTTCCGCGTCTTTTCGTGTCTCCGGCCGACTTCCGTGAAATCAGCCTAAGTCTCCTCCCTATAGTCATTTGGCGCGTCTTGTCTTCCCGCGTCGAATTGTGTCTCGAAGGGGTCGATGGGCCTACGAACCAGGCGGTTCCAGGTTCGAACCCTGGCGGGTGTACTGAAGAGGCGCCGTGGTCATCCACGGCGCCTCTCGCATTTCCCGGAGCACGCCGGCAGCACGCGACAGTCGTGATCGCTCGCGGCGCCGGAGGGTCGGCATCCTCTCCTTGGCGGCCTGGCCGCCGGCAAGATCGGGCTCCAGCTCCGAACTCGGGTGGTCGATCAATCCCCGAGGGACGGCTCCGTCCCGGGAAGGGAGGAACTCCATGCCGAGCCTGATCGAGCAGGGGAAGAGTCCGGCCGAGATCCTGGCCTCGCTGCGCGCGAACGCCGATCTCTTCATGTCGGTCTACCGCCATCTCGAGGACCGCAACCTCGAGCAACCGGTCCTGCGCCAGCGGAGCTTCCCGAGCGCGATCGAGGCGAAGGTCGAATCGACGGCGGCCGCCCTGGAACGGGATGGGATCGCCATCTGGCCCGGCTTCATCACCGATCCCGAGCTGATCGAGGAGCTGCGCTGCATCGTCTACCGGGCGCAGATCCGCTCCCAGCGACTCTTCGCCACCGCCGCCGACGACGAACTCCGGGTCGTCGACGAGGCGCTCGGCTGGGAGTACTGCCGCGGTGGGCCGGCGGCGCGGGCCGGCATCGCCCGGGTCGACTTCTGGCCCGATCGCTGCCGCGTCCCCGAAGCGGTCGCGCGGGTCTGGCGCGACGCCCGGCCGGCCGAGGTGATCGGCCGGGCCTATCGGGTGCCGACCCGGCCGAGCCACGTGATCGGCGAGCGGGTCTTCCGCGATCCGCGGGGCGATCTGGTCGGCTGGCACGTGGACCGGATCATGGATCAAGCGAAGGTCATGATCCTGCTCGACGACGTCGACGAGCTGAATGCGCCCTTCCGCTACCGACCCGGCACCCATCGCGCCCTCGAAGAGAAGAAGCTGCTGCTCCATCACTACTTCAGCCATGGCATCTTCCATTGCGAGGTGACCGCCCAGAATGCCATGGCGATCGGGACGGAGACCCGGGTCTGCACCGGCCGGGCCGGCGACGCGGTCTTCTTCGACACCGGCGGCATCCATAGCCGCAGCGTCTGCTACGAGGGTGCCCGCGAGGTCCTCAACCTCAACTTCAGCGACCTGCCGACGGCGAAGAATCGCTTCTTCGAGGCGATCCGCGGCGACGCCTGGTTCTGAGCTTGCTCCCGGCGGCCCCGCGTGGGAGCGCGGGCTGGCCGGGCGCCATCGGTCTCAGGTCGGATCGTCGCGCCTGTCGGGGCGGCCCTTCAGGAGGCCGCGGGCGAGGAGCAGGAGCGCGGCGAGGCCGAGGACGAGGAGCAGGCGGAAGGCCGGCGCGAAGGCGGAGCGGCCCTCGTCCATGTGGGCGAGATCCTCGATCGAGGCCCCCAGGAGCACGGCGATGACGGTGTTGGGCAGGGTGCCGATCAGCGTGCCGAGGAAGAGCGCGCCGGGACGGACCCGGGTCAGGCCGAAGCCGAAGCTGGTCACGGTCGAGGGCACCGAGGGGACGAGACGGACCAGGATGACCGAGCGGATGCCGCCGTCGCCGAGCGCGCGGTCCAGGGCCTCGAGCCGCGGGCGATGCGCCAGGGCCTCGCGCCAGCGCCGGGCCAGGAGCCGGCGACCGGCGAACCAGGACAGGAGCGCCGCGACGCTGCGGGCCAGCAGCACGAGCGGGATCGCCACCAGGGGACGGGTGAAGTAGCCGGTGACGCTCGCCAACAGGGTCGCCGGCAGGCCAAGGAAGTTGAGCAGGATGAAGAGGGGCAGGAGTTCCAGCGCCGACCAGGGGCCGGTGGCATCGAGCCAGTCGAGCAGGTCCGCGACCATGCCGCGCGGTCAGGTCGTGCTGCCCAGGCCCTGGTCGCTGCCGCACCAGGGGCAGCAGCTCCAGAAGCCAGGCGCGGCGCTCTGGCCGCAGGATCGACAGCGCGCGCTGATGCCGGTGATGCGCCAGGGCTTCTTCACCTTGCGCCGACACCAGGGGCAGTAGCGACTGAAGGGCATGAGCTGGCCGCGACAGGCGGGGTTGTCGCAGCGGCCGTCGTAGCGCTTGTCGGAGAAGTGCTTGTCGGAGTGCTCGAAGCCCTCGCCATAGCAGTAGGCGCAGTAGGGCCAGTCCAGCTTCATGCCGCGGTGGCAGCGCGGACAGATCTGGGGGTAGTCGCTCGTGCCGCGGTGCTTCTTGCGCTCCTGCCGGCACCAGGGACAGAAGCTCATGAACTCGCCGACCGGGCCGGCGCAGCGCTCGCAGCTGTGCTGGCAGTCGAAGAGCTTGCCGAAGCGACGATGGAACTCCCGCTTCCGCACCTCCTGCCAGTTGGTGTCGGTGGTCCGCCGGCGGAGCTTGGCGCGACCGCGGCCCTGTCGGGTCGCGAAGGCGAGGATGCGCGGCTTCAGCCTGCGGAAGGCGGCGAGCAGGCGGGCCGCGTCGGGATGCCGGCGCGAGGAATCGATCTCGAGGCAGCGCTGGATCAGCGCGATGAGGCCTGGGTGCGCGATGCGCTTCAGCCGATCGTGGCCGGGCAGGGGCCAGCTATAGGGCCATTGCGGCAACTTGCCGGTGAGGAGCTGGTACATCACCAGCCCCATCGAGAACAGGTCGGAGCGCGGCGAGGGCCGGCCCATGGCCTGCTCCGGCGCGCAGTAGCCGATCGTGCCCGTGCCCCGTCCGGTGAGCGTGCGCCGGGTCAACTTGGCGATGCCGAAGTCGGTGAGCCGGATGCGATCGCCCTCGAACATGATGAAGTTCTCGGGCTTGATGTCGCAGTGGACGACGCGGCGGCCATGGGCATAGGCCATGGCGTCGAGCATCTGCTCGATGAAGGAGATCGCCTTGGCGAAGGCGACGCGCCGTTGCATGCGGTCGGCGAGCGTGCCCTTGCCGAGCGGCGTGGCGATGACGAAGAGGTCGTCGATGACGTTCGCGTTCTTGATCGGCAGGATGTTGGGATGATCGAGCGCGGCGACCACCTTGACCTCGCGACGGAAGGCGTCGAGGGTCTTCTGGTCGTCGAGCCGATCGCGCGGCACCTTGAGGGCGACGCGGATGCACTCGATCGTGTCGTAGGCCCGAAAGACGACGGCGTAGCCGCCGCTGCCGATCTTGCTCTCGATCTTGTACTTGCCGATCTTCTGTCGCGGTTTCAGCATCGACGCCGACAGGAACGCGCGCGTTCCTGTCTCTGGAATCCGGTCTTCGGAGCGGGTCACACGGAATGGCCGTGATCGGGGCGCGCGGCCGCCGGCGCGCATGCTCACCGATCGCCTGATTGTACGGCTGACGGCGACAAGAGGAAGCGGGGAGGACTCGGCGCGGGGAGCCTGGTGGGCGGTTCGCGCGGAGCCCATCCGGACCTCGTCGGGGCGCCGGCTTGAGCGGCCCGGAAATCCCGATAGACTCCCGATCCCGTCCAGGCGCCATCGGCTCGGTACCTGGACCGTGAACTGCGCAACGGCGACGCGCGAACCGGGTCAGGCCTTGATTGGAGCAGCCCTAAGCGATGCTCGCCGTGTGCCGCAGAGCTCACGGTCCGGGTTCCGAGCCGATGGCGCTTCGGGCGGCATCTCCGGCCCGCCTCGACCCTGGGGGACCCCAGGGGCATAATGGCCGCCCCGGGGCCGCCGGAGCGGCCCGCCCGAGCCCGAAAGCGCCCATGAGCTACGAGGTCTTCACCCTCAAATACCGGCCCAGGTCCTTCGGCGACGTCGTCGGCCAGCAGGCCGTGGCCGAGACCCTGAAGAAGGCGGTCCAGAGCGGCCGGGTCGCCAACGCCTACCTCTTCTGCGGTTCGCGCGGCGTGGGCAAGACCTCGATGGCCCGCATCCTGGCCAAGGCCCTCAACTGCCCGGAGGTCCGGGACGGGGAACCCTGCAATCGCTGCGAGATCTGCCGCTCGATCTCCCGGGGCGAGGACATCGACGTCATCGAGATCGACGGCGCCTCGAACCGGGGCATCGACGACGTCCGCGGCATCCGCGACGGGGCCGGCTACGTGCCCAGCCGGGGCCGCTACAAGCTCTACATCATCGACGAGGTCCACATGCTGACCATCCAGGCCTTCAACGCCCTGTTGAAGGTGCTGGAGGAGCCGCCGGCCCACGTCAAGTTCGTCTTCGCGACCACCGACCCCAACAACCTGCCGGACACCATCCTCTCGCGCTGTCAGCGCCACGAGTTCCGGCGCATCGGGGTCGAGGACATCGTCGACCGCCTGGCCAGGATCGCCGATCTGGAGGGCGTGAGGGCCCCGCGCGAGGTCCTCGAGACCATCGCCAGGAAGGCGGAAGGCGGCCTTCGGGACAGCGTGTCGCTGCTCGACCAGGTCATCTCCTATGCCGGCGACGAGATCGCCGCCGGCGACCTGGAGCAGGCCATCGGCGTCCTGCCGCGCGAGCACCTCGAGTCGCTCGCCCGGGCGATCGCCGCCGAGGATCTCCCCGGGGTCCTCGGCGCCCTGGAGCGGGCCTTCTGGTCGGGGCACGACCCCCAGGAACTCCTCGCGGCCCTGACCGCCTTCCTGCGTGACTTCCTGGTCTGGCAGGCCGATCCGGACGGCCGCGATCGCGACCGCCGCGCGGCCTTCTTCGGCGAGCTCGAGGAGCAGATGCCGCTCGACCGCCTGCTCTACCTGGGCAAGCTCTTCGTCAACCTGCGGGGCGACATCAAGCGTAGCGGCCACGAACGCATCCAGCTCGAACTCGCCTGCCTCAAGGCGGCGAGATCGCGGCACCTGCTCCCGCTCGAGGAGATCCTCCAGCGCCTCGGCGCCGGGATCGCCCCGGCCGCTCGCGCTCCGGCCCCAGCCCCGGCAGCCGCGGCCCGGCCGGCACCGCCGGTCCCGCCCCGGGCGCCGGTGGAGCGGCCCATCGCCGCGCCCCGTCCGCGCCCCGTCAGCCCGGGTCCCGAGCCGACCGGGTCCGGGGACCAGGGCCAGGCCGCCGCGCCCCAGCTCGAACCACGCCCGGAGCCGGCGCCCGCTCGGCGGCCGGAGCCGCCCCGGGCCGAGGTCCAGGTCGCGCCGGAGCCGAGCCCTCCCGCCGTCGCGCCCGCCGCCGAGGTCCGGCTGGATCTCGCGGCGGTCCGCTCCGGTTGGCGGCGCGTCCTCGAGGTCGTGCGCGAGGGCTCGACGGTGCTCGCCGGCGCCCTGGCCCAGGCCCGTCCCCGGGCTCTCGACGGCCGGCGACTGACCCTCGCCGTGCCGGCCGCCAACCGTTTCCTCGGTCGCCAGCTCGGCGAGGCCACGGCCCGTGCCGGCATCGGGCGGGGCCTGGAGGCGGTCTTCGGCCAGAGCCTGGAACTGACCATCATCGAAGAAGAAGGCGCTGCCGAGGGGCAGCCGCGAAAGCAGGTCCAAGACGACGTCGCCGTGCGCAAGTTCCTCGAGTCCTTCGACGGCGGCATCCTCGACGTGGAGAGAGACGATGGCTAGAGGATTCGACCCGAACGAGCTGATGAACCAGGCCCGCAAGATGAAGGACCAGATGGCGCGGGTGCAGGAACAGCTCAAGGAGCGGGTGGTCGAGGGCAGCGCCGGCGGCGGGATGGTCACCGTCTTCGTCAACGGCGGCAGCGAGGTCGTGGGCATCAAGCTGAAGAAGGACGTGGTCGATCCCGACGACGTCTCCATGCTCGAGGACCTGATCCAGGTCGCCGTCAACGACGGCCTGCGCAAGGCCCAGGAGCTGTCCGAGCAGGAGATGGGCAAGGTCACCGGCGGCCTGGGCGGCCTCGGCGGGCTGTTCTGAACGGTCGGAGCCGGCTGCCATGAAGGAACTCGCCGAGCCGCTCCAGCGTCTGATCGCGGAGTTCGAGAAGCTCCCCGGGGTCGGCTCGCGCACGGCCGAGCGGCTCGCCTATCACCTGCTGAAGATCGATCGCGAGAGCGCCATGAAGCTGGCGCGGGCCATCCGCGACGTGAAGGAGCAGATCCGGAACTGCCGGATCTGCTTCAACATGGCGGACGGCGAGATCTGCCGGATCTGCGCCGACCGCGGCCGCGACCAGAGCCTGATCTGCGTCGTCGAGCACGTTCGCGACCTGATCGCCCTCGAGAAGGTGGGGGTCTATCGCGGTCTCTACCACGTGCTCCAGGGCAAGGTCTCGCCGCAGGAGGGGAAGGGCATCGACGAGACCAGCCTGCCGGCCCTGCTGGCCCGCCTGGGCGAGGCGGATTCGCCGGTGACCGAGATCCTCCTGGCGACCAACCCCGATGCCGAGGGTGACGTCACCGCGCTGGTCCTCGAGGAGCACCTGAAGGGGCGGGGGCTGAAGCTCAGCCGGCTGGCCCGTGGCCTGCCGGTCGGCGGCTCGATCGAGTTCGCCAACGTCGAGATCCTGAAAGAGGCGATCGCTCGGCGTCAAGCCCTGGATTGAGCTTTCTTTTATCGAAAACATGGCTTCGGCAAGCCATTTGCTTCCTATAATACGGCCCCGCGGGCGGTAGGGGCCCCAAGCCTTGAGTCGCGCGGTTCGTTGATTGCGAAGATCTTTGCGCGTTGGGACTTATGGCGCTCGAACTCAGACTCAACCAGAAGCTCGACCTGCAGCTCAAGCTGGCGCCTCAGATCATCCAATCGATCGAGATCCTGCAGCTCCCCACCATCGATCTCAGAAATCTGGTCGAGCAGGAACTGGACACGAACGAGTTCCTCGAGGTGCTGCCGCCCGCCGAGGAGGATCGGCCCGCCGAGGGCCCCGAGCCGGTCGCGGGTGCCGAGCCGACCGGCAGCGTCGAGACCGAGTTCGACGCGCTCGAGGCCCAGGGCTTCTGGGACGACGAGATGCCTCGGTTCAAGAGTGCGCTCGACCACGAGGCCAGCGATCGCAAGCTCGAGGCGATGAACAACACGGCCGGGCCCGGGCCCTCGCTCCACGAGCACCTCCTGAGCCAGTTCCACATGCTCGAGCTCGACGAGGCGATGCGTGCCCTGGGTGAGGACCTGATCGTCCACGTCGACAGCCAGGGTCGGCTCGACCTGGACTACCATCGCGTTCTCGAGGATCACCCGGGCGCGGACGAGAACGACCTCGAACGGGCGGTGCGCCTGATCCAGGGGCTCGAGCCCCGCGGTATCGCCGCCCGCTCGACCGAGGAATGCCTGCTCCTCCAGCTCGACCGGGACGACCCCCACTACGAACTCAAGATCAAGCTGATCGACGACCATCTCGAGGATCTGGTCAAGAACCGGCGGCCCAAGATCGCCAAGGCGCTCGGCCTCGAGCTCGAGACCCTCGACGAGCTGGTCCACGAGCTGGTCTCCCTGGACTTCCAGCCCGGTCGTTCCGCGATCGAGGAGGAACCCTGTTACATCTACCCGGACATCGTCGTCGACTGGACGCCGAACGGCTACGAGGTCCGGCTCGCCAACAGCAACTTCCCCACCCTGGTCGTGGACGAGAACAGCGCCGAGAAGGTGGTCCGCGACAAGAACCTGCCCAGCGAGTACCGCGACCAGGTCCGCAAGCAGGTCGACGATGCCCGCTGGCTGATCTCGGCGATCGAACAGCGCCAGAACACCCTGCTGAGGGTCGCTCGTCGGATCGTCTCCTACCAGCAGGACTTCCTCGAGTTCGGGCCGCACTACCTGCGCCCGCTCAAGATGCAGCAGATCGCCGATGACCTCGGCATCCACGTCTCGACGGTGAGCCGCGCCACCAGCGAGAAGTACATGCAGACCCATCGCGGCATCTTCCCGATGAAGTTCTTCTTCAGCGGCGCGACCAAGAGCGTCGACGGCGGCGTCGAGAGCCGCTCGAGCGTCAAGCAGCGCGTGAAGGAGATCATCGATCAGGAGGACAAGAAGAACCCGCTCTCCGACGAGGAGATCGTCGCGCGCCTGAAGGAGAATTTCGGCGTCGACGTGGCCCGCCGGACGATCACCAAGTACCGCAAGGCCCTCGGCATCCCCTCGACCCGCCAGCGTCGGCAGTTCTGAACCAGGCGCCGCCGACCTTTCCCTGATCTCGACCTCACCGGAGCGCGACGGATCTCGTACCGCGGTCGATCGCGCGCAGCGCGGCGCGCGCGACCCGCGCCAGTTCCTCGTCCGCGGCCGCCGTCAGCGCGGTCAGGGCCGCCCGCGCGGACCCGAGCCTGAGCTCACCGCAGAGGCAACAGGCCCGGAGGCGTACCCGGCGGTCGCCGAGACCGATGAGGTCGTCCCGATCGGTGGGGCAGCGGCGATTCGTCGGCGCCGGTTCCGCGCCGTCCAGCATGCTCACGAGGACCGACTCGCCCGCCGGGTCGCCACGCTCGGCGAGGGCGAGGGCCGCGGCTTCGCGCCGGCGGTGATCGGAGCTGGAGAGGAAGCCGGCGAGCACGGGATGCGCGCTGGCGGAGCCGAGGTCGACGGCGACGAGCGCCAGGGCGAAACGGCTGCTCTCGTCCTCCGCCGTCAGTCCCTGGTCGAGGAGTTCGCGGCAGTTGGCCTCGTCGAGGGCGGCGCGGCAGGAGGGCTGGAGCAGGATTCGGCTCACCTCCCGCCGCAGCAGACCGTCCCCGGCCGTGATCGCGGCCCGCAGCGCCGCCTCGACTCCCTCCGGCGTGCCGGTCGCGGCGAGCGCCACGGCGGCCGCCTCGCGGGCGGCCGCGTTCGGCGACCGGAGAAGATCGACCAGGGACCGGAGCAGCCTGGGGCTGCAGTCCAGGGTCAGGCGCAGCCGGTCCGCGGCCGAGAGCGTATCCCCGCGTTCGATCGCCTGCAGCAGCAGACGGCGCTCGAGCGTGATCTCACCCGGGACGAGCCGAGCCGGGTAGCGATGGCGCCTGCCCTCGGCGTCGACGAACTGCCGCAGCCGTCGGGCCTCGAATTCCTCGACCCGTCCGTCGCGCGTCTCGACGATCACGCGGTTGTTCTGGACCGCCGTCACCACGCCCGCGATGGCCTTGCCGTCGTCGAGCAGGACCTCCTGGGCCTGGAGGCCGACCTGGGTGAGCAAGAGAGCGAGCAGGCATCGAGCGGGACGCATGTGATGATCCTCGTGGTCGGTTCCCGCAGGCGCCGACGCTCGCGCCGGGGAAAGCCTCCCGCAATTCACCGCTGGATGGTCGCAGCCTCGTCTGCCATCCTCGTGGCGAGCCCATGACGAGGAGTTGCCATGGCCGACGAACTCTACGATCGCATCGGAGTCGGATACGCGGACCTACGCCAGCCCGACCCGCGCCTCGCGCTGGCGATCGACGAGGCCCTGGGTTCGGCCCGCGAGGTGGTCAACGTCGGCGCCGGCGCCGGCTCCTACGAACCGCGCGCGCGCCGGGTCGTGGCCGTCGAACCTTCGTTCGAAATGATCCGCCAACGACCGCCCGGATCGGCGCCCGTCGTCCGCGCCTCGGCGTCCTCGCTACCGTTTCGCGACGACGCCTTCGCCGCGGCGCTCTCGATCCTCAGCCTGCACCACTGGCCGGACCCACGTCGGGGACTCGAGGAGATGCGTCGGGTGAGCCGCGAGCGGATCGTCATCCTGACCTGGGACCCGGATCACCCGGGCTTCTGGCTGGTGCGCGACTACTTCCCCGAGATCCTCGCCATCGATCGTCGCATCTTCCCGAGGATGTCGGACTTCGAGTCGATCCTCGGGCCGATCGAGAGTCGCGTCCTGCCCATCCCCTGGGACTGTCGCGACGGCTTTCTCGGCGCCTACTGGCGTCGACCCGATCGCTACCTCGAGCCTCGGGTCCGGGCCGCGATCTCGACCTTCACCAAGATCTCGGAAGTCGAACGAGGGCTCCTGCGACTGCGCGCCGACCTGGACTCCGGGGACTGGAAGAGGCGCAACGCGACGCTCGCCGACGCGCCTACCTGCGACCTCGGGTACCGTCTCGTCGTCGCCTCCGGAGATTGACCTCCCAGTTTGCTCTTCGTATCATCCCGACACGAAAGTGACGCCTCCTAATTGCTTGCGATTCATAGAGATATGAATCGCGGAAAGGGAAGTCCACGATGATCGAAAAGGTCGACCACATCGGGATCGCGGTCCGCGATCTCAAGGAAGCGGTGGCCATCTACGAGTCCATTCTCGGCCTCGAACTGGCTGGCTACGAGACGGTCGACGAGCAGAAGGTACGGGTCGCCAAGATGCATGGCGGCCCGGACTGCATCGAGTTGCTCGAGCCCAGCTCCGCGGACTCGCCCATCGCGAGATTCCTCGAAGCCCGTGGCCCGGGAATCCACCACATTTGTTTGCGAGTCGATGACATCGAGACGACGCTCGCGCGCTTCAAGGAGCGTGGGCTGCGTCTGATCGACGAGGAGCCGAGAATCGGCGCGGGCGGCTGCCGGATTGCCTTCGTGCATCCGAAGAGCACGGGCGGCGTCCTGATCGAACTGAGCGAGAAGAAGTCATGAACTCCAGGGAATCAAACATCGAACGTCTCCAACGCATGCGCGAGGAGGCCAAGCTCGGCGGTGGCCGGGAACGCATCGACGCCCAGCACGAACGCGGTCAGCTGACCGCGCGCGAGCGCATCGAGCTCCTGGTCGACCCGGGTAGCTTCGTCGAACTCGACATGTTCGCCATGCACCGCTGCCGGGACTTCGGTCTCGACCAGCAGCAGATCCTCGGTGACGGCGTCGTCTGCGGCTACGGCAAGATCGACGGCCGTTTCACCTACATCTATGCCCAGGACTTCACCGTCTTCGGTGGGTCGCTGTCCGAAGCCCACGCCACCAAGATCTGCAAGATCATGGATCTGGCGCTGAAGGGCGGCAAGCCGGTGATCGGCCTCTGCGACTCCGGTGGCGCCCGCATCCAGGAGGGTGTCGTGAGTCTCGGCGGCTACGCCGACATCTTCCTGCGCAACACGCTCGCCTCGGGCGTCGTGCCGCAGCTCTCGGTGATCATGGGGCCCTGCGCGGGCGGCGCGGTCTATTCGCCCGCGATCACCGACTTCGTGACCATGGTCGAGAACACGAGCTACATGTTCATCACCGGTCCGAACGTCGTGAAGGCGGTCACCCACGAGGACGTGACCCGCGAGGAGCTGGGCGGCGCGCACACCCACGCCGCCAAGAGCGGTGTGGCCCACTTCGCGGCGCGCACCGACGCGGAGGCGCTCGCCCTCACCCGCGAGCTCTTCTCCTACCTGCCACTCAACAACATGGAGGACCCGCCGCGGGTCGTCTGCAGCGACCCGGCCGATCGCGCCGAGCCCTGGCTGGACGAGTTCGTGCCGGAGAATCCGAACAAGCCCTACGAGATCCGCGAGGTCATCAAGGGCATCGTCGACCAGGGCAACTTCTTCGAGGTCATGCGCGACCATGCGATGAACATCGTCATCGGTTTCGCGCGCCTCGACGGGCGCGCGGTCGGCATCGTCGCCAACCAGCCCGCGGTCCTGGCCGGCTGCCTCGACATCGATGCGTCGGTCAAGGGCGCCCGCTTCGTGCGTTTCTGCGACTCCTTCAACATCCCGATCATCACCTTCGAGGACGTTCCCGGTTTCCTCCCGGGCGTCGCGCAGGAGCACAACGGCATCATCCGCCACGGTGCCAAGCTGCTCTACGCCTATTGCGAGGCCACCGTGCCCAAGATCACCGTCATCACCCGCAAGGCCTACGGCGGTGCCTATGACGTCATGAACTCGAAGCACGTCCGGGGCGACATGAACTTCGCCTGGCCGACGGCGCAGATCGCGGTGATGGGCGCCAAGGGCGCGGTCGAGATCATCTTCCGCCGGCAGATCCAGAAGGCCTCGAACCCGCAGTCGGAGATGGACAAGCTCGTCGCCGACTACGAGGAGAAGTTCGGCAATCCCTATGTCGCCGCCGAGCGCGGCTACATCGACGAGGTCATCGAGCCTTCGCGTACCCGTCAGCGCCTGATCCAGTCTCTCGAGCTCCTCGAGAACAAGCGCGACGAGAATCCCCCGAAGAAGCACGGCAACATTCCGCTATGAGGTCACCATGTTCGACAAGGTCCTGATCGCAAACCGCGGCGAGATCGCCGTTCGCGTCATCCGCGCCTGCCGTGCCCTCGGCATGAAGGCGGTGATGGTGTACTCGACCGCGGATCGGCTGAGTCGCGCCGTGCTCATGGCCGACGAGGCCTACTGCATCGGCGAACCCGAGGCCCGCAAGAGCTACCTCGACGGCGACAAGATCCTCGCCGTCGCCAAGGCCTGCGGGGCCGGGGCCATCCATCCCGGTTACGGTTTCCTGTCCGAGAATGCCGCCTTCGCCCGGAAGGTGGAGGAGGCCGGGATCGCCTTCGTCGGTCCCAACGCCACCGCCATCGATGCGATGGGCGACAAGATCAACTCCCGTCACGCGATGATGAAGGCCAAGGTGCCGGTCATTCCCGGCATCGAACGCCCCAGCTTCACCAAGGAGGAGCTGGCGGCCGCGGCCAAGGAGATCGGCTATCCGGTCATGCTCAAGGCCACGGCCGGTGGTGGTGGCAAGGGCATCCGCATCGTCCACCAGGAGAAGGATCTCTGGTCCGCGTACGAGCGTTCGGTGGGTGAATCGGAGAAGGCCTTCGGCAACGGTACGGTCTTCGTCGAGAAGGCCGTCGAGGGCCCGCATCACATCGAGTTCCAGATCTTCGGCGACAAGCACGGCAACGCCGTGCATCTGTTCGAGCGCGAGTGCAGTGTCCAGCGTCGGCATCAGAAGGTCGTGGAGGAGTCTCCGAGCCCCTTCATGACGCCCGAGCTGCGCGAGAAGATGGGCGTCGCCGCGGTGAAGGCCGCGCAGGCGATCGGCTACGACAACGCCGGCACGGTCGAGTTCCTGGTGGACAAGCACCGGAACTTCTACTTCCTCGAGGTGAACACCCGCCTGCAGGTCGAGCATCCCATCACCGAACTCGTGGTCGGCGTCGACCTGGTGGTGGAGCAGCTCAGGGTTGCGGCCGGAGCCAAGCTCTCCTTCACCCAGGAGGAACTGAAGCAGACCGGTCATGCCATCGAACTCCGTATCTGCGCCGAGGATCCGGATAACAACTATCTGCCCGACATCGGCCGCATCGAGTCGGTCATCCTCCCCGACGGTCCGGGCGTGCGCCTCGATTCGGCCCTCGCCGCCGGCACCGAGGTGACCCTGCACTACGACCCGATGCTCGCCAAGCTGATCGCCTGGGGTCATGATCGTTCCGAGGCCATCGGTCGTCTGAAGCAGGCGCTGACCGAGTTCAAGATCTCCGGTCTGAAGACCAACATCCCCTTCCTCGGCGACATCCTGCGCGACTCGCGTTTCATCGAGGGCGTGTACGACACCAGCTTCCTCGAAGGCTTCGAGAAGCCTCCGCTGCGCCAGGACGTGCTCGAGGCCGCGATCGTCGCGGCGGTCCTGTTCCGTCACGTGGAGGGCGGTGCCGGAATGAAGCTGGTCTCGTCCGGTGGGAAGGGCCTCGATCCCTGGAAGTCCTATGGCCGCGTTCGTGGAGCGAGAAGGCTGTGAAATACGTCGTCGAACACGAAGGCGAGGAAATCGAGCTCGAGGTCCAGGAGACCGAAGACGGTGGCTACTCCGTCCTGCGTGACGGCCGGGCCATCCTCGCCGACTTCAAGAAGATCGAGGGCTCGCGGATCTTCTCGTTGATCGTCCAGAACAAGTCCTTCGAGGTGCTGATCCGTCAGGACGGCGATCTCGTCGACATCGTGAACCATGGCCGTGGCTTGAAGCTCCGGGTCGAGAGCGAGCGCGAACGCAACGCCCGCCTCATCGCCGGCGAGGGCGGCTCCACGGACGGCGAGTCGATCAAGGCGGTGATGCCCGGCATCGTCGTCGCGGTCAACGTCGCCGAGGGCGACGAGGTCACCAGCGGCCAGGCCGTCTGTGTCCTCGAGGCCATGAAGATGGAGAACGAGATCCGCAGCTCGGTGATCGGCAAGGTCCTGAAGGTCGCGGTGGCCGCGGGACAGACCGTGAACGCCGGCGATCTCCTGGTGGAGATCGGTCCGCCGGAATGAGGCGGACCGGACCGCCATCGGGAGAGCCCGGGACATGACCCCGGGTCGCTTCCGGGTGCTCGTCGTGGCGATGCTGATGGGCCTGCTCGTCTACCGGGCGGCCCATCAGTCCTTCAGCCACGACGAGGCCCTGAGCCTGTTCCGGATCTCCGCTGCGGGCTGGTCGAGCCTGGTCCGGGCCAACTCGGTCAACACGCACCTCCTCAACTCCGCCGGGATGCTCGTCAGCCGGTCCGCCTTCGGTGACTCGCCCCTGGCGCTGCGGTTACCGGCCCTCCTGGCCGGGCTGCTCTGGCTCTCGCTCCTCGCCGGCCTCGCGGGCCGGGAACTGGGCGGCGGCTGGTGGGCCAGCCTGGTCGTCCTCCTGCCGGCCTCGAACCCCTATCTCCTCGACTTCTTCTGCTGCGCCCGCGGCTACGGTCCGGCCGTGGCCTTCCTGCTCGCGGCGCTGATCCTGGTCGCCCGCACGGGGGGCGTGAAGGCCGGGGTGGGTCGACTGCTCCTGTTCGACCTCTGCGTCCTCCTGGGCTTCGCCGCGAACCTCAGCTTCGGGTTCGCGCTGCTGATCCTCGACCTGCTCCTCGCCCTGGCCTTGCTGTTCGAGCCCGGCGAGCGGCCGTTCGGTCGGCGCCTGGCGCGGATCTTCGGCCTCGTCGTGCTGCCCCAGGCGGTCGGGGTCATCGTCCTGCTCCTGCCCTTCACCGACCTCCTCAGGAGCGAGAACCTCTACTACGGAGCGGCGACCTGGACGGCGGCTCTCGATCGAAGCCTGGCCCTCGCCTTCCTGCACGTCGACACCGCGGACGGCTTCGATGACCGTCTCCTGGAACCGTTGCGAAGCGCTCGCCCGGTCCTGGGCGCCCTGCTGGCCCTCCTCGTCCTGATGGCGCGCCCCTGGCGCCTCTGCGCCCGGGACGACGCCGGGCCGGGGCCTCGGCTGGCGCCGGTGGCGGCGGCGGGTCTGCTCGGCACGGTGATCCTCGCGGAACTCGCCCATCGCTTGCTCGGCCAGCCCCTGCCCCTCGGGCGCACGGCGCTCCCGCTCCTGGTCTTCTCCGTGATCCTGCTGGCGGCGCTGGCCGCCGGGCCGGCGGAGTCGAAGCCGGGAAGGCTCCGGCGCTGGCTGCTCCTTCCGGTCCTGACGGTCCTGGTCCTGGTCCAGCTACGGGCGCAGAGCGGCGGCCACTTCGCCGAATGGCGCTGGGACTCGGCGGCCGGCGGGATCTACGAGACGATCGCCCGTGAACGCCAAGACGACGAGGTCTTCGTGCTGGTCCTGCCCTTCACCCATCGACCGGCACTGGACTATCTGGCCCGGCGGGCGGGCGCCCGCTGGCTCCGGGCGATCGACGCCGAGCCGGTGCCCGGGCGCGACTACGACTTCATCGTCACGACCGAGCCGGTGGCACGGCTCCCGGGCATCGCCGAGGCCATCGGCGAGATCCTGTTCGAGGACGAGACCAGCCGGGTGCTCGTCGCCCGGCCGAAGCCACGCTGAGCCGATTTCGCTCAGCCGAGGACCCGGCCGACCTCTTCGGCCAGCGACAGCGCCGCGGTGAGTCCCGGCGACTCGATGCCGAGCAGATGGACGACGCCGGCGACGCCGTGATCCTCCGGGCCCGAGATGACGAAGTCCGCCGGCCAGTCCTCGGCGGTCACGATCTTGGTCCGCAGGCCGCAGTAGCCGCCGCCAAGGCGGCTCGGGTCGAGCCCGGGCCAGTAGTCGCGGATGGCCGCCGCGAAGGTCGCGGCCAGATCCTCGGGCATGCGATAGTCGATGGTCGTGACCGCCTGCGTGTCGGGGCCGAAACGCAGGCGGCCCTCGAGGTCGAGCGTCGCGTGGATACCGAGACCGTCGCGGACCGGCAGGGGATAGACCAGATGCCGGAAGGGTGACGGCCCGGCGTAGTCGAGGTAGTGCCCTCGCACCAGGCGGACGTCCGGCATCGCGCGACCGCGATGACGGAAGTCGCGAGCCAGGGCCGACGCGCCCGCGCCGGCGGCATTGACGAATGACCGCGGGCGTAGTTGCAGAGGCTCCCGGCCACCGACCTCGACCGCGACGCCTTCGGCCTCGATCGCGATGATCCGCGCTGGCGCCTCGTAGACGATCGTGCCGCCCTGCTCTTCGACCTCGGCGACGAGGCTCGCCATCAGGGCATGCGAATCGATGATCCCGGTCTCCCTGGAGTGGAGGGCGGCAACGCCACGCACCTGAGGTTCGAGGCGAGCCAACTCCTCGCGACCGATCAGCTCGAGTCCCGGTACCTCGTTCGCGTGGCCGCGCGCGAGCAATCGCTCCAGTCGGTCACAATCGCGGTCATCGGCGGCCACCACGAGTTTGCCACAGAGCCGATGTGGGATGCCGAGTCGGCGCGCGCGCTCGAGGAAGAGGCGTCGCCCCTCTCGACAGTGCCGCGCCTTCTCACTGCCGGGCTCGTAGTAGAAGCCGGCGTGCAGCACCTCGCTGTTGCGCGAACTCGCGTGGCGACCGAATCCCGCTTCGCTCTCCACCACGTAGACCTGGCGACCTCGGCGGGCGCAGGCGGCGGCCACCGCGAGACCGACGACGCCGGCGCCCGCGATCAGAAGGTCGACCTCGTAGTTTTCACGCATGCGGACGTCCCCGATCCCGGCCGATTCTCGCCCGCCCGTCGCAAATCCGCCAGGGGCGATGCCTTGAGTGCCCGGGGCAGGGAGTGATCACGACGCGCACGATCCGGACTCGGCCGTCGTCGTCGTGGGTGACGCCGCATCTTCACCCGGCGAAGATGAAGATCCTCCGCCAAAAACGGAGAGAGCTTCTTTGCCGGCTCCCGGAGTGGAACAATCCGCGTCATCCCGGTGTGCCCGGGTGTGCCAATGACGCCGTTTCCTATCGGAATCGAGAAACCAGACATGTCCGACCGCAATCTCCTGATCCGCGGCCTCCTCCTCTGCCTCCTCGTCCTCGCGCTTCCCCTCGGCGCGCAGGAAGAGCAGGCGCTGCGCAAGCTCGAGGGCAAGGATGCCGCCGCTGCCATGGAGCGTGCCGCGCGGCTGCCGCTCGCCTTCATGCCGAACATGGGCCAGTCGCCCGCCGCTGTCCGCTACGAGTCGCGTGGCTTCGGCGGCGTGATCGCCTTCACCCCCAATGGTGTCGCCCTCACCCTGCCGGTGTCGAGCGACAAGGCCGAGCCCGGCTCGATGAACAGCATGCCGATCGGCATCCGTCTCATCGGAGCCCGCGAAGCCCTGAGCATCGAGGGCCGCGGCCAGCTCCCGACCCGGTCGTCCTTCTTCTACGGCAGCGAAGCCGCCGGCTGGAAGACGGGCGTGGTCAACCATGACGAGGTGGTCTACGTCGACGCCTATGCCGGCATCGACCTCCTCTACAACGGCACGCAGGGTCGCCTGAAGGGCACCTGGTTCGTCGATCCGGGCGTCGACCCCTCGGTCATCGCCTGGCGCTACGAGGGCGTCGAAGGCGTCCAGCTCGATGCCACCGGCAACCTCGTCGTCGCCCTGGGCGAGGACAAGGCCGGCGTCGACGGCAAGCTGATCGAGGAAGCTCCGGTCGCCTGGCAGATGGTCGACGGCAAGAAGGTGGCCGTGAAGGTCGCCTTCAAGATCGACGAGCGTGGCGCCCTGCGCTTCGACCTCGGCGACTACGATCACGACCTGCAGCTGGTCATCGATCCGGTTCTCATCTTCAGCACCTTCATGGGTGGCAACGGAACCGACCACTGCGTCGGCACCGCCATCGACGACAACGGTCACGTCTACGTCGTCGGCCGGACCCACTCGAACCCCGGCATCCTCGGTGCCGGCCCGGGCTGGCCCGTGACCGCCGGCTGCTTCGACGACACCTATAACGGCGAGATCGCCGACGCCTTCCTGGTGAAGATCGACGCCACCGGCAACTTCATGCACTACAACGGCTTCCTGGGTGGTGGTGATCCGGTGAACTTCCTGGTCGGCGGTGGCGCCGACTGGGCGCTCGACGTCGCGCTGGACGACAACGGTGACGTGCACATCACCGGCTTCACCGAGGCCACCAACTTCCCGCTCACCGCCGGCGCGATCCGGACCACGAAGAATGCCGTCGTGCCCGACGCCTTCTACACCGTGATCAGCGGCGACGGCCAGCAGATCCTGTACAGCACCTACTTCGGCGGCTCCGGCGTCGAGGTCTCCTACGGCATCGACCTGACCTCCGATGGTCGCGCGGTCATCGCCGGCTGGACCGATTCGGTCGACATGCAGGTCACCCCCGGTGCCTACCAGGGCTTCAACTGGGGCATCCAGGACGGCTTCATCGCGATCATCGATCCGGTGAACGGCAGCCTCGACTACTCGACCTACTACGGCTACACGGACGCGGACTTCCTCTACGACGTGGGCGTGGGACCGAACGACTACATCTACGTCTGTGGCGAGACCTGGTCGAACTTCGACGTCTCGCAGCATCCGGCCCTGGTCGGACTGAGCATGCCGCAGAACACGATCGGCGGCTATCACGACGGCCTCTTCGGCATCATCGATCCGCAGGGCAACGGCTTCTTCGACGCCCTCTACCTGACCTTCATCGGCGGTAGCGACGGCGACATCGCCTATGGTCTCAACGTGAACCGCAACAACGGCGAGGTCTTCGTCTGCGGTCTCACCTCCTCGGCGGACTTCCCGACCCGCAACGCGAGCTTCGGCTTCGCGGGCAACGGCGACTCCTTCGTCGGCCGCCTGTTCACCTTCGGTTCGGGGATGTCCGACTGGGTCTTCCTGCAGCCCTTCGGCGGCTCGGCCTTCGATCTGGCCTTCGACTGCACGGCCCACAATGGTGGTTTCTTCTACTGCGGTCTCACCGATCAGGTGACCGGCACCGAGTCCTTCTGGGTCCGCTTCGGGCCCGGCGGCAACCTCGAGACCGGCGACCTCTACGGCGGCTCGAACTACGACATGGCGCTCGGCATCGCCGTGAACGACATGGGCATCGCCGTCGCGGGCTACACGAAGTGCGAGAACATGAACCCGAACTTCTATCCCTGCGTCGGCGCGGTTCCCTTCCCGACCCTGAACCCGATCATCGCCACCTTCAGCGGCGGTTCGGGTGACGGCTACGTCCGGAAGTACACCTATCCCTGAGCGCTCGAATCTCGATTCCTGACGATACGACCCTGACGAGGGCCGCCTCCCCGAGGCGGCCCTCGTCCCTTTTCGTCACGCTTCTCTAGGTCGACTCGCGAACTTCCCGCCTGCCCGCCTGGACAATGTTCCAGATCGAGACATAGGATCGGGGCGCCATGCCGGCTGTAGACCGAAGAGGAAGGTCAGTTCGGGCGTAGGAGCGGAGCCGGCTGCGCTCCCGTCGGGGGACGTCCAGCGCCCGGGCACATCAAGGAGTCACACAGCAATGAAACGCATCATCCTCGTTGCGCTGGCCATCCTGGCCGGCACCGCGACGGGACAGGTCCAGGTCGTGTCGGCCGGATCCGGACTTTGGAGTAGCACCGCCACCTGGGCCGGCGGCGTCGTGCCCACGATTGGCGAGGCGATCATCCGAGCGGGAGACACCGTGACGCTGGACATGAATCTCACCGGCTTCGGTGCGGACCTGTCGATCACGATCGAGGGATCGCTGGTGTTCTCGACCACGCCATCGTCGATCCGCGTCGAAGCGACGCAGATTCTGGTCAGGAATGGAGGCACCCTGAAGATCGGCGGCGCTTCGGTGCCCTATTCAGGGATCGCCGAGATCGTGCTGTACCCATCGAGCCCATCGGCGACCGGTGTGCTTGCCGTGGACTACGGTGGGACGATCAAGATGTTCGGCTACATGGGTAACCGAAAGCCGTTCGGACGCCTGGCATCGACCTTGTCCCCGATGTCGAGTTCGATCGTCATGCTGGGGAATCCTCAGTGGGTTGCGGGCGACCAGATCGTCGTGGCATCGACGGATCTCGACTGCCTCCAGGCGGAGGAGTTCATCGTCACAGGGTCTTCGGTCGGAGCGACGACCACGACCTACACTCTCGATCACCCGGCGGCCTACGAGCACTACGTGGGTGATCTTGCGAGCGGCATCACCGGCGTGACCCGGTCCATGCCGATCACGGCGGAGGTGGGACTGCTCAATCGCAGGATTCGCATCATCGGCATGCCCGATCCCAACTCGCCAATGAAGGGGGGACATGTCCGCATCGGCCTCCAGGCGCCGCCGCCAACGCGGACCTCCGCCAGTGCTTCCCCCAGCAGTGCCATCACCCAGACGCCGCCCGTCGTCAAGATCGAGGGCGTCGAGTTCACCAATCTCGGTGACTACGGGCAGATCGGGCACTATCCGCTGCACTTCCACTGGGCGGGTGCCTTGACTCAAGCGACCGTGGAGGCTTGCAGCTTCAGGGACAACTTCAATCGGTCCTTGACCATCCACGAGTCGACGGGAGTCACGGTCAAGAGGAATGTCTCCTACAAGACCTACGGACATGCCTACTACCTCGAGGACGGAACGGAGCGGGGTTGTGTCTTCGACAGCAACCTCGGTCTGTCGACGCTCAAGGCGACGACGAATCCCATCACGCCGCAGGACGCCAAACCCGCGACGTTTTGGATTTCGACGATGGAATCCAAGTACATCAACAATGTGTCGGCCGGCTCGCAGGGCACGGGGTTCTGGATTCAGAACATCCACGAGGCCTACACCCCGCACAGCATCGACACGGATCCGACCGCGCTGCCTGTGGAGCCGGACCTGACCGGTAGCTACGTGGCTCGCTGGCAGTTCGATGGCAACCTGGCCCACTCGTCGGGTGAGCATGGTCTGTTTCGGGACATGAGCCGGTGCTACATGTTCACCACGAACAGTGGCTTCACGGCCTTCAAGTGCGGTGCCTATGGCATCTTCACCCGAAACTTCGGCTACGAGACCTGGGAGAACGTCCGCATCGCCGATTGCCAGGTCGCACTTTACGCCGCGACGACCGGCTACCTGCAGCATGACGGCCAAGGGACGACTCACTTCAAGGACGTCCTCGTGATCGGCGACTCCGTCAACGTCGGTGGCCCGAGCAGTAGCTGGTCGGCAGACGAGGTCGCGGCCGGGCGCACACTGCCTGGCTATTCCCTCGCCGGGATCAAGGGTGCCTGGGGGCTCGAGATCTACGACGGGGTCATCTTCGTCGAAGATACCGAGTTCGCGAACTTCAACGATGTCACCTTGCCCAGCGGAGTCCGTCAGTCGGCAGCTCTGGTGAACCGGTTGGAAGACGTGAAGTGGGCCGTCGACCCACGGAATGCCGTGCGGACGACGTCGTTCGCGAACGTCGCGCACAAGGTCAAGTTCCTGGCCCACCCGTCCCAGTACAACGGCAACAACCAGGTCGCGGTCTACGACATGGACGGTTCGATCACCGGCTTCAACGTGACGAACCCGATCTCCTCCGTCGCCGCCTCCTGGATCACGGCGGATAGCGACATCATGCTGCCCGATGGTCTCTGGACGAAGGACCCTCTGCTGCACGTCCTGGATGATCCCTACTGGGACGCGAACTCCAATGCCTGGTTCGTTCCCGACGTTACCAGCCAGAATCGCGGCATCGTCCAGCTTCTGGTTCGTGACAATCTCGGGACTCTCCAGAACCAAGCCGGCTTCATGGAATTCACTCGACTGGCGGCGACGAACTCGGCGGCGCACTACCGCAGCTACCATTCCGAGACTGGTTGGGCCAGTGCGAACGACATCGGCGAGTCGAGTCTCTTCCCGGTGAATCTCCAGCACGGTCATGAGTATCGGGTCGCGATGCCGACCGATAGCGCGACGTCGACCCAGACGATCCTCCGCAGCATGACCTTCTCCTTGCGCTTCTCGAAGCCCGGACAGTGGGTGGCACTCCGATTCCCCGTCACCTCCGCCTTCGATCCGACGATCAACAGTCCCCACTACTCGCTGATCTGGCGGACCTACCTGCGCTCCGATCTCCTGCTCTTCCCGGTCGGGATTCCGCCGCAAACACACGTGCTCGGCACCGAGATCGTCTCCTACAACAACGGAGCCTATCCGACCCTGGCCGACCAGGCCGGCGCAACGTACTTCGTCTCCGACGTCAACGGGACGACGAATCCCTATGCCGTGCCGGCCGCGACCGCGGCTCCGACCGGGGCGCCGAATCCGACCACAACCAAGGGCTTTCCCTATGGCTGGTCCTGGTACATCGACACCGCGGTCTCGCCACCCGAGCTCGTGCTGCGTGTCGTCCTGATCGACATGGCGACTGCCGAGCTCGCGCCGAACGGCTCCGGAATCCCCTTGTTCTATCCGAACAACTGGGGGCTTCCCGGAACCGGAACGGGCGCGGGACCCTTCAGCCCGCTGCATCCGATCTACCAGGGTGGCATGGTGAACGTCGACGTGTACGACTTCCCGTGATCCGGTAACCTGATCCGAACGAGGCCCGGATGGCAACACCGTCCGGGCCTCTTCTCTTGCGGGAGGGCGATCGTGGTCTTCGAGGTCTCGGTCGGTCAGGGGGCGACCTTGGCCAGGATCTCGTGGGCGCGGTCGAGGCGTTCGGGCGGGGCGAAGAGGGCGGCGGCCTCGAGGGCGAGGTCGAGCGCGGGGCGGTCGGCGCCGCAGTGGAGGGCGCCGCGGATGTGCGAGGAGAGCTGGAGCAGGTCGCCGCTGACGATGAGGGCGGTGACGGCGGCCAGCTCGCGCTCGGAGGCCTCGAGGGCGGGTCGGCCGAGGATCTTGCCGTAGGCGTCGACGATGATCCAGTCGCGCAGATCCTCGTGGAAGTGATCGAGGTCGGCGAGAACGCGATCGGCGTGCTTGTCGTAGATGCGGCGGAAGAGTTCTTCGCCGCGCGCGCGCCAGCGGTCGATGTCGGCCTGGGCCTGGGACCGTGGTTCCGGCGTCGAGCCTTCGAAGTGCCGGCGGTAGGCGCGCAGGCAGTTGATCAGGCGCGGGAAGCCGGCGAAGAGGAAGGCCTGGAGCACCAGCTCGAGCACCCGGCCGCGATCCTCGGCCCGCGCGGCGCAGACCGCGAGCGCCCGGTCGCCGGCTTCGGGCGAATGGACCATGGCAGCGAAGAGGATCAGGCGGCGCGCGAGCGCCGGGGCCGCCTCGAGGCGGGTCTCGAGATCGGTGGGAGCCGCTGGCTTCACGGGTGCTCAGTCCTTCTGGTAGAGCAGACTCGTCGGCGTCGACTGCCGTCCGTTCGGCAGCTCGAGCGTCAAGAAGTAGCGCTCGCCGGTGACCAGGGCAAGGCGCTCGCTCGCGGGGAAGGGCAGCAGGGCTTCGACCGCCTGGATCTTGCCCGAGGGGCCGTTCAGCGTGATCGGCGCCATGTCGACGCCGGAATCACCGGCCTTGAACTCGCGCTCGTGGACGACGCGCTCGCCGGTGAAGACGAGGAGCTTGACCTGCTCGTTGCCGGCGGGCAGGAGGGCCGAGATGGCGATGGGCCGGGCGTCCAGGCGCCCCGAGGCCGGCTCGACCATGACCGGCGAGCCCGCCGTCAGCTCCTCGATGCGCGCCTTCTCGGCGGCCCCGGGGCCGCTCTCCTCCTTCTTCAGCAGCTTGCCGCCGACCGCCATGAACAGGAGGACGGCGAGACCGAGGAGGATCGTCCGGCGTAGGCCACGGCGCTTGCGCCCGTCCAGGAGGGAGCCCCAGTCGGTTTCCTGGGAATGGCGGAGGTCGCTTCCGGGATCGAGCGGCGGCAGGACGGTCTCGCAGCCGTGGGCCGACGCGGCGGTCTCGTTGCCCGCCACCCGGCGCGCGCTGGCCGCGGCCCGCGCCTGTTCCTCGAGATAGTGGCGGCAGACCTCCGAACGCTTCACCTGGTCCAGCACCTCGAGGGTGCCCTTCTTGTCCAGGGTGCCGTTCAGGAAGTCCTTCACCTTGCGGCGGAATCCCTCGTCCATGTCTCCAACCATCGGCAGTCCGCCCGATCGCGCAAGAGTCTTTCTCGGGCGGAGTTGGGGAGATCGGGCTGCCCGGGCGGGTCAGTCGGCGCCGCCGGCGCGCAGCCGGATCTCCTCGGGCAACGGAATGGTCTCGAGGCGGAGTCCGAGACTCGCCGCAAGCCTTTCCGCCATGGCATCTTGGAACCGGTCGATCGGAAGCTCGCGGCCGAGGAGATCCTCGATCCCGGGGCCGCCGCCACCCCGTTCGTGACCCCGGAGGACGATCGAACCGTGCTGGAGCGCGCGGCCGCCGCGCCGGCGCTTGGCCGAACCGACCAGCTTCCGGCCACCGGCCACCAGATCCAGGGCGGTCGAGCGGGCGAAGCAGAGGAAGGGTTGATCCTGGTGCTTCAGGGCCCGCGGCGCCGCCCGCGCCCAGTCCAGCGCGAGCCCGAACTCACGGAGGACCTCGATGACGATGCCGTGGACCAGGCGGTAGGAGGACTCGACGTCACCGGCGAAGGGGCCCTGGCCATCGGGGCCGGAGAGACTGTAGGTGACCTCGTGGGCGTGGAGGATGGCGCCGCCCCCGGTGAGGCGCCGGACGACCTCGATCCCGGCCGCGGCCAGATCGGCCCGTTCCTCGGGCGCCGGCTCGTCCTGGAACCAGCCGAGCGACAGGCCGAAGGGGCGCCAGCCGTAGAAGCGCAGGAGCGGGGCGCCGCCGGAAACGAGCAGCGCCTCGTCCACCGCCATGTTCCAGGATGGTGTTCCCGGCTGGAAGCGGACGAGGCGCAGCGTCGCCGTCATCGTGAGCTCAATCCGGCTGGTGGCGCAGGTCGAGGTTGCGCGCCGCGAGGGTCTCGTCGACCCGGCGGACGATGGTGGTGTAGGGCGCGCCGCGGACGAGATCGGGTTCCTCGTCCATCTCCTTGCGGATCGCCTTCACCGCCGCGACGAAACGATCGATCTCGGCCTTCGTCTCGGTTTCGGTCGGCTCGATCATGATCGCGCCCTCCACCATGATGGGGAAGTACACGGTCGGCGGATGGAAGCCCCAGTCGATCAACCGCTTGGCCAGGTCCTTGGTGATCAGGCCGTTGGGGAAGCCATGGTCGGTGAACACGGCCTCGTGCAGCGTCGGCGTCGAGTAGGGGAGATGCAGCGTGTCCTCCAGCTCGTGGCGGAGGTAGTTGGCGTTGATGATCGCCTCCTCGCTGACCCGCTTCAGGCCGGCCGCGCCGAGGGCGCGGATGTAGCACCAGGTGCGGATGAACATGCCCCACTGGCCCAGGAAGGCCTTGACCGGACCGATGCTGCGGGGGTCGCCGGACTCGGGGGCGTAGGGGGCCAGGTTCTCGTTGTAGCCGATCGGGCCGGAACCGGGACCGCCACCGCCATGGGGCGTGGTGAAGGTCTTGTGCAGGTTCCAGTGCATCACGTCGGCGCCGATCTTGCCGGGCTGGAAGATGCCCATGATGGCGTTGAAGTTGGCGCCGTCCATGTAGACCAGGCCGTCCAGCGCATGGATGGCCTCGGCGATCCTGGTGAAGTCCCGCTCGTAGATGCCGAGAGTGTTGGGATTGGTCACCATGATCGCCGCCACCTCGTCGGTGAGGTGGGGCTCGACGTCCTCGTAGCGGAGGAAGCCGTCCGGACCGCTGGGGATCTGCTTGCAGACGAAGCCGGCCATCGCGGCCGAGGCCGGATTCGTGCCGTGCGAGGTGTCCGGGGTCAGGACGATCTTCTTGTGGTGGTTGCCCCGGTCCTCGTGATAGGCCTTGATCATGAACACCGAGGTCAGCTCGCCGTGGGCGCCCGCGGCGGGCAGCAGCGAGACCCGATCGAAGCCCGAGACCTCGCGGAGGTCGCGCTCGATCTCCGCCATGATCGTGTGGTGGCCCTCGAGGTACTTCTCGGGCCAGTAGGGATGCGGGAAGGCCCAGTGCGGGTCGGCCGCCACCGCCTCGTTCAGCTTCGGATTGTGCTTCATCGTGCAGCTGCCGAGGGGGTACATCCCGCGATCGATGTCGAAGTTCAGGGTCGACAGGCGGGTGTAGTGACGTACGACGTCGATCTCGGTGGTCTGCGAGATCCCGCCGCAGCAGTCGCCGCGTCGCTCGAGATCGAGGGCCAGGGCGTCGACCGCGGCGTTGTCACCCACGACGTCGAAACCCGGGCACTCGGCGTCGGTGCGCGGGAAGATGGTCTTCTCAGGAATGCTGAACAAGGTTCTTCACCTCCTGGAGAATGGCCTCGGCCCGGCCATGGTGCCGTTCCGTGAAGGCGACCAGATACTGGTTCTTGCGCTCGGGATGGAAGCGATCGAGCGGCAGGCCGAGGATCAGGTCCTGGCGCTGCAGCGCGTCGTGGAGTCCCGGCTTCGCCGAGCAGTCGATGACGAACTCGTTGAAGTAGGGGCCGCGATGGACCAGAGGCAGGCCCATCTCCTCGAAGCCACGGGCGAAGAAGCGCGCCGTCCGGGCGTTCTTCTCGGCCAGCCGTTCGAGGCCGCGACCGCCCAGGAGCGACATGTAGATCGTCGCCCTCAGGCACATCAGGCCCGACGAGGTGCAGATGTTGCTGGTCGCCTTCTCGCGGCGGATGAACTGCTCGCGCGTCGCCAGCGTGATGCAGAATGCCTCCTTGCCATCGACGTCCTGGCTGCGGCCGACCAGACGACCGGGCATCTTGCGCACCCAATCCTTGCGGGTGGCGAAGAAGCCGGCGGTCGGCCCGCCGAGCTGGATCGGGATGCCGAAGCTCTGGATCTCGCCCACCATGATCTCGACCGGCAGCGGCGCGAGCATGGCCATGCTGAGCGCCTCGGTGCAGACGCCGATCTTGAAGGCGTCGGCGGGCAGGGCGGCGGCATCCTCGATCACGCCGAAGAAGTTCGGGCTCTGCACGACGATCGCCTGGGCCTTGGCCAGGCTGGCCGCGTCGACCGAGTTCCAGGCCGTCCGGCCGCTCTCGGGCTCGAGGGCGACGGTGGCCACCTCGATGCCGACGAAGCGCATGTAGGTGCGCAGGACGGCCAGGTACTCGGGGTGGAGGCCGGCGCTGACGTAGACCACCGGGTCGGCCTTCGTCCGGACGCGCGCCGCCATCAACACCGCTTCGGAGAGCGCCGTCGAGCCGTCGTACATGCCGGCGTTGGCGATCTCCTGCCCGGTGAGCTGGGCGACGTAGGTCTGGAACTCGTAGTACATGACCAGCGTGCCCTGGGCCAGCTCGGGCTGGTAGGGCGTGTAGCTGGTCACCCACTCGCTCCGACCGGCGAGCGCGTCGACCGGGGCCGGCACGTAGTGGTCGTAGAGGCCGCCGCCGACCAGGCTGATTCGCGGCCGCGGGCCCTTCAGCTCCTCGAGCCGACCGCGCAGGTCGGCCTCGGGCATCGGGCCGGCGATCTCGAGTTCACGGTCGAGACGGACATCGGCGGGGATGGTGGCGAGGAGATCCTCGACCGACTTGGCGCCGATGCGGTCCAGCATGGCCCGCAACGACGTGGGTGTGTTCGCGCTGTATCGCATCGAGCCCCTCTGGCTCAGTGACTCTCGTCTTCCTGGATGGCCTTCTCGTAGCCGGCGGCGTCGAGGAGGTCGTTGAGCTCGTTCGGCTTCTGGAGGCGGACCTTCAGCATCCAGCCCTTCTCGAAGGGGTCCTTGCCGAGGATGCCGAGATCGCCCAGCAGCTCCTCGTTCTGCTCGAGCACCTCCGCGGTGACCGGGCAGTAGAGGTCGGAGACCGCCTTCACCGACTCGATCTCGCCGAAGGGCTCGTTGGCCATGAGGTCCGTGCCCACGTCCGGCAGGTCGAGGAAGACCAGGTCGGAGAGATGGCTCACCGCGTAGTCGGTGATGCCGACGTAGGCGACGTCTCCGTCGACCTTGACCCATTCGTGCGACTTCAGGTACTTGCGATCATCAGGACGCATGACGTCTCCTTCCAGGCCTCAAACGTTGAGCGAGCCGCTGCCGTCTCGCTTGTAGAAGGGAATCGCGACCACGCGCGCCGGCGCGCGCTTGCCGCGGATGTCGATCTCGAATCCGTCGTGGTCGGCCAGGGCTCCGCTCGCGACCAGGGCGGTCGCGATGCCCTTCTCGAAGGTCGGCGACCAGGTGCCGCTGCAGACGGCGCCGACGGGGTTGCCGTTCTTGAGCACCGCGTAGCCCTGGCGCGGGATGCGCCGGCCCTCGACCACGAGGCCGGTCATCTGGCGGGCGGGACCTTCGGCCTTGACCTTCTCCAGCACCGTCCGGCCCGGGTAGTCGGGCTTCTTCAGGCGAACGCCGAACATCAGGCCGGCCTCCACCGGGTTGATGCCGCGGTCGATCTCGTGGCCGTAGAGCGGCATGCCGGCTTCCAGGCGGAGCGTGTCGCGCGCGCCGAGGCCGCAGGGGCGCACCAGGTCGCCGCCGATCTCGATGACCCGGTCCCAGAGGGGGCCGATGGCGTCGACCGGGAGGTAGAGCTCGAAGCCATCCTCACCGGTGTAGCCGGTGCGGGTGATCATGCCCTCGATGTCGCCGATCAGGCCCTCGGCCAGGCGGTAGTAGCCGAGCTCCGAGAGATCGATGGCGGTGAGCTGCTGGACGATCTCCGGCGAGCGCGGACCCTGCACCGCGATCATGCCGATCCGCTCGGACTGGTCGTCGATCGTGACCTGGAGGCCCCGGGCCAGCTCGGCGAGGTGGGCCAGCACGACCTCGCGATTCGAGGCGTTGACCACCAGGTAGACGTCGTGACCGCGATTGTGGACCAAGATGTCGTCGATCACGCCGCCATCATCGGCCAGCAGCAGCGCGTAGCGGATCTGACCCTCGGGGATGCGCTCGAGATCGTTGGTCTGGCTCTTCTGGACCAGGGTCCGGCCGTCCGGGCCCGAGATCGCGATCCGGCCCATGTGCCCCAGGTCGAAGAGACCCGCGGACTGCCGCACGGCGGCGTGTTCGGTCGCGATGTCGCTGTAGGTCACCGGCATGTCCCAGCCGCCGAAGTCGATCATCCGGGCGCCGAGCGCGACGTGCCTTGCGTGGAGGGTGGTCTGCTTCATGTGGGTCTTCGTCTCGTTTCGGGGCCGCGACGGCTGAGGCGGAACGCGGAGGTCGGCCGCCCGGGGGCTGGTCGTCCTCCTGGTTCCGGCTCGGCGCCCGCTCGGGGCGCAACCGGCTCCACATGTTATGTCGCCCGAAGGGGGGAAAACAGGCGGGCCCGGGGCAAAAGCCACGCCCCGAACGGGGTCAATCCTCGGCCAGCAGGCGGCTCAGGAGCAGGTCGAGGTCGGTGCCCTCGATTTCCTCTCGGCTGATGGCGGGCCGGCCATGGAAGCGCCGGTATTCGTCGGCGCTCGAGAAGTCGCCGACCGGCAGGCCGCGCCGACCGGCGGCGGCCTCCGCGGGCTGCGACTCCGGCCTCTGGCGGGCGGCGCGGATCAGGGCCTCCCGGGCCAGGACCCGGCGGCGGAGGTCGGCGGACAGGGCGACCCGGGCGAAGCGCTCGGCGTCGATGGCGTGGGCGCGCCCGTAGTGGTCGATGGCCTCGACCGCCTGACGGCGCCGCTCGGCGATCCGGCCGAGCTGGTAGTGGGCGAGGAAGGACTGCTGGTGGACGTCGACCAACCGGCCGAAGGTCGCCCGGGCCTGCGCCAGGCCGTCGGGGCTGCGGTCGAGGCGCAGCTCGAGCGAGCCCTTCAGGCCGAGCCAGAAGATGAAAAGGCGGCGCGCCAACCTGGATGGCAGCTTTCGGCTCATGGGATCCGCACCGTGTTCCCGGGGATCGGCGTCGAACAGGCGAACCGGGATTCTATCCGCTCGCCGTGAATCCTCGCAAGCACCGAGTCGGCTTCCTCAAGCCCCGTTCCCGCCATGGCTTGGGATTTCCGACCTGGCGAGGCGATCGGTCGGCCGGGCGGATTGTTGCTTCGGAATCCGGCCGACCCCTGCCGATAAGGCGGGTGGTCGCGACCGTTCCAGCCCCCCTGCCCGGCGGTGGTGGGCCCCGAATCGAGGTAACCAGATGGCGATCCGCGGAGATCTGCTCAGCGTCGATCTGTCCAACGTCTTCCAGATGTTGGCGATGAACCGCAAACGCGGCGTGCTTCGCGTCCAGAACCGCGAGAACATCCTCGAGAAGCGCGCGCTGGTCCTCGACGCCGATCGGGTCGGACTGCTCGAGATCCCCAAGGCCGGTGACCTCAGCGCCCTCCTCGTGGACGAGGACGCGATCGACTACGCGGCCTATACCGACGCCCGGACCAAGTCCCGCCAGTTCGGTGTCGACCCCCTGACCTTCCTGCGCAAGCGGTCGACGATCGACGACTCGACCCTCGACGCGGTCACTCGCCGTCTCCACGAGGAGCTCATCCTCGAGATCTTCCTGTGGAAGAACGTCTCCTTCAGCCTCGACGAGGAGCACTTCCCCGAGGACGACGACAACCGGCGCTACTTCAACCTCGACCTGCTGGTGATGGAGGCCGCGCGGCGGCAGGACGAGTGGATCCGCGTGGTCGAACTGATCGGCGGTGGGCGCGACATCTGGCGACCGATCGCGGGCGAGGAGCCCCAGCTCGGCGACGTCGAGCACATCGTCTTCGATCACCTCGACGGAACCCGTGGCACGCGCGAGATCATGGCCGACACCGGCCTGCCGCGCTACCACGTCGACCTCGCCATCGGTCGGATGCACGAGATCGGCTGCATCTCCCGTCTCGAGCTGGAAGACCTGATCGAGGGCGGCGACGACCTGCTCGAGCGCGGCCGCATCGAGGATGCGATCCGGCTGTTCAAGTGCGCGGTCCGCTACGACCGCCGCAGCATCGCCCTGCACAAGCGTCTCGCCCACGCCTTCCTGAAGCAGGGACGCGTGGCCAAGGCCGCGGCGCACTACAAGTTCTGCGCCATGACCCTGCTCGACAACGAGCTGGTCCGGGAATCGCTGGCGATCTACGAATACGTCGTCCAGCTGCTGCCGACCGACTTCAAGGCACTCGAGCAGGTGCTCGCGCTGCTGGCGCGTCTCGAGGAGCCGCTCACGGCCGATGACGAGGCCTGCCTCGAACTCGGCCTCAAGCTGTGCACCTTCTACTACGACTCGAAGCGTTTCGCCGATGCCGAGCGGGTCCTGCGCCATCTGATGGAGATCGCGCCCGAGGACACCGGCCTCGGCTTCATCCTGGCGCGCATCCAGAGCAAGACCGGCCGGATCGCCGACGCCGTCGAGACCTACATGAAGCTCGCCGGTCGCCTTCACGACCAGGGCGATCTCCAGGGCGCGCTCAATGCCTACAAGCTGGTGGTCAGCTTCGACACCGCCAGCAAGCAGATCTGCCTGCAGCGGATCGACCACATCCACGCCATCCTCACCCGCAAGCGTCGTCGCCGAAGGGTGGGCGCCGCCGCCCTGGTGCTGGTGGGCGTCGCCGCGATCGCCGCGGTCTGCTACCTCTGGTACCACAACCGGGCCGACGGCGAACTCGAGACCCTGCTCAGCGCCGAACAGAGCGTGGTCACCGAGGAAGGCTGGCGGGGCATGGGCGATCGCTACGCCGATTTCCGTGCCCGCTTTCCCCTGACCCTGGCCGCGCACAAGGCGGCGGAGCGGATCTCCCGCGCCGAGTACAAGATCGCCGAGCTCCGTGAAGCGGCGAAGGCCGCCCGCGAACGCGAGGCCGCCCGGCAGCGTGCCTGTCTCGATCGGGCCGAGCAGGAGATGGCGCGGGCCGAGAGCCTGCTCGAACTCCGGGATCTCGAAGCAGCCCGCAAGGCCTACCTGGCGGCGCAGCGAGCCGCCGAGGATTCGGGTCAGGCCGGCTGGGCCGACCAGGAGCCACGCCAGATCAAGGCTCGCATCGCCGAGATCGCGGCCTGTCTCGCCGAGGAGGAGCGGCAGATCGGCCTGATCGAACGCTACCTCGCCGCCGGCGACCGAGGGGCCGCCTACGCGATCGCGCGGCAGATGATCCGGCCCCTGGCCGACCCCCTCGACCCCGGCAAGGTCCACGTCGTCTCGCGCCAGGCCATGGCCCGGGTCGTGTTGCCCCTGGACGTCGACGTCCGTCCGCCACGGGCCCGGATCCACGACCAGATCGGCGGCTCCTGGCAGGGTCGCGCCCTGGTCGAACTCGGTTCGACGCGCCAGACCGCCCGGCTCGAGGTCGGTCTCGAGGGCTATCGGTCGGCGGACTGCGAGCTGGACTGGCGGACCTCGCCCTTCGAGAGCCATGTCGTCCTCGAACGGCGCGAGAGTTCCAGTCTCGCGCTCGGTGACCGGGTGGTCGCCCTGAGACTCGTGGGCAATGCCCTCGGAGTGCTCTGCGGCAACGGCTCCATCCATCTCATCGAACCGAACGGCGGTCAGCGGCGCTTCGCCCCGGAGGGTTTCCGGACCCCGGTGACCGAGCCGGTCGTGTTCTCCGGTCGCGTTGCCTACGGCACCAGCGACGGGCGCGTCCTGGTCTTCGATCGTGAGAGCAAGTCGGACCGCGAGGTCTGGTCGGTCCATCCCTCGATCGACGCGATCGACGACCTGATCGTGGTCGGCGACCTCCTCGCCGTGGCCACCGACGACGGCAAGCCCAGGCTCCGGTTCTTCGCCACCGCGGACGGCGCCGACCAGGGCAGCGTCGAGCTGCCCGCCGCGGTCCAGAACATGGCCGCCGTGGATGGTCGGGTCGTCGCCTGTCTGGCGGACGGCTCCCTGGCCATCGTCGCCGCCCAGGCGAGCGAACTCGAGGGGGTCCATGCCGGGCAGTATCGCGGTCGTCCCTTGCCCTTCGCCCGCGGTCTGTGGCTGGTGGATGCGGAGGGGCTTCTCCGTCGCGTCGACGGCAGCGGCGCCGGCGTGGCCGTGAGCGACCAGCCTCTCGTGGCCGGCGCCAGCCCCACCCTGATCGGCGATCAGCTGGTCGCGCTCCTGGCCTGTGGCCGGCTCCTGGTCGTCGACGGCAGCGGGCGCAGCCGCCTCCTGCCGGCCCTGCCGGCGGAGTTCGCCGAGTCGGCCACCGGTCGGGTCCTCGGCGGCGGAGACGGCCAGAGCCTGGTCGAGCTGGCGGACCACCGCTGGCTCGTCGTCTCGCTGATCGGCGGCCAGATCGAGGACTGTTTCCGCTCGTCCAGCGCGCGCGAGGCCGTGCCTCTCCTCTGGCTCGATCGTCTCGTCCTCGGCTGCGCCGACGACGCCGGCACGATCGAGACCTATCGCAGGTAGTTCCGCATGGTCGAGATCAAGGTCGATACCGACGAGATCCTGTTCCGCATCGTCTTCGCGGGTCGGGATCGAGCCACCAAGTTCGCCACCTTGCGGGCGCTGCAGGAGAGCTTCGCCGCCGACGGGGGGCCGATGATCGTGATGCACGCCGGCGGCGACCGGGTGGTGGGCTTCGGACTTCCCGTCGCCGAGGAGGAGCGCCTCTTCGGCATGAAGGTCCGCATCGAGGTCCTGGCCCGGCCCGGCCCGCGCCAATCACCCGCGAATGACGTCCTCCTCCACCGGAGCGCCGACGCGATCGTCTGGCTCGACGACCGCGATGACGATGGCGACGCGGACTGTGTCGCCTTCGGCCAGTTCCTCGACGACCTCGATCGCCTCGGCCGCAAGCCACGTGACCTGCCGATCTTCGTCCAGTGCTATGCCGATGCCGGCGGCGGTCGCCGACGCGCCGCCTTCGAGCGCAAGCATGGCGACTGGCGGCCCGAGTGCCGGCTGGTGGGTGAGGGGGCACGTCAGGTCGCCGAGGTCTTCATCGAGGCCCGCAATGCGGTCTTCGGCGCCTACCGTCGCTACGAGAAGGAGCTGGCCCGGGCCGGTCTCGAGGACCACGTGAAGATCCGCGATCGGGTCTACGAGCGCCTGCCCATGATGCCCGAGAAGGGGCCGATCTCGAGCCGGCGCGACGTCCGCCTGATCCAGAGTCGCGGCCGCGTGCCCGACTCCCGCGAGCGGCTCACCACGATCATCCTCTTCGTCGCCCTCGGCCTCGCCGTCGCGGCGGCCTTCCTGGTCGCGCGGGTGGTCTGAGCGCGAATCCCGATCGGCGCAAGTCCCGCGTTCCCGGCGTCTTGCTCGGCTCCGGCCCGCGCGCCCCCGCGAGGGGGTGAACGCTTGCTTGTCCGGTCCCGGGCCAGGGCTATAATCGTCGCCGTCGAGCAGGTCTCCCCCTGCCGTTTGCCCATGCCCGATCGTGCGAAACCGAGGGACGCATCGATGTCAGACCGACCCCTGGTCCAGGTTCCCTACAAGATCCGTGGCGACCTCGGGCGCAAGATCATCGGCGGGCTCGCCTGCCCCCTCGGAGTCCATCCCTGCGTGAAGGATGCGAAGCTCGAGGAGGGTTACGAGTCGCGGTTCATCATGGGCGACGACCTCCAGGACGATCAGTGCGAGTACCGCCTGCTCCTCGGGGCCGAGCGGGTCTTCGACGTCATGCGCAGCTTCTTCGAGCGGCTCCTGCCCGAGGAGGTCTGGGGGCTCTACGAGGAGCTCTCCTACGACGCCTACCGTGATTCCGACGTCTACCGTTCGGTCGACCCGGTCGGGCGCGAGCGCATCCTGCAGGCCTGGGACAGCTACGGCGAGTACTTCGTCGAGTCGGGCAAGTGCGGGTTCGGGGCGGCGGCCCAGGAGCCGGCGATCGAGGTCTTCCTCGAGGAGCACGGCACCATCTACCTCGGTTGCGGTCTCGAGCGCCGCGAGGAGGTGGAGGATCTCATCCAGCGCCTCGGCCTGCACGAGGTGGCGGAGATGCCCTGCATCGACAACTACGAGCATCAGCACCGGGACATCCTCCAGGTGGACGAAGACCGGCTGATGGACGACTACGACATCAAGTTCTCGGTGGTCGAGAGCCTCGGGATGGAGGCCCTCAATCTCGACGAGGGGCTGCCGGCCGAGGGCGTCGTGCCCTTCTGGGTCTACCTCGAACTCGACCTCAGCTTCGAGGGCTCGATCGAGGCCGCGGGCGCCTATCTCTCCTTCGGCCTCAGCGCCGAGAACTTCGACCAGGCCCTGGACTGCGCCGAGCAGCACGTTCGCGGCCTGTTCCCCGCGGCCCTGGTGGCGCGCGTTCAGCAGGTCTACCGTCTGCTCGACGACGACGTGACTCCCGAGATCGCGCCCAGCGACCGCGCGCAGCTCAGGGAGCGCGGGATCTGGTACGTATCCGATCTCGAATCCTGGTAGTCCGTTTCGCCGCCCGCGTTCCCGGTCGGGCGGCGAGGACCGCGGGCTCAGCCCAGCTTGTCGGCGTAGACCTTCTCGATCTCGGCCAGCGCGTTCTCGATCGCCGCGGTCTCGGCGTCGTCCAGGTTGCCCTGGGTCTTCGCGGCCAGGATGCGCAGCGAACTCAGATGCCAGCGCGCCTGGCGTTCGTCGAGGCGCGCGATCCGGGTCATGGGGTTGGGGATCTCGCCCAGCGCGATCATCGCCTGGGTCGCCATCGTGTAGACGATGGTGAGGAACGAGGCCTCCGGCTGCTCGCTCATTCGCCGCTCCCGCGGCTGGCCTGCTTCCGGGCCGCGCGCGGCTTCAGCTGGCCACGCTGGCGGTCGAGAGCCGCCTGCACGAAGCCCCGGAAGATGGGGTGCGGGCGGATCGGCTTCGACTTGAACTCGGGGTGGAACTGGACGCCGATGAACCAGGGATGGCTCGGGATCTCGACGATCTCCACCAGTCCCTTGTCGGGGTTGATGCCGCTGGGCTCCAGGCCGTTGGCCTCGAGCACCTCCAGGTAGCGGTTGTTCAGCTCCCAGCGGTGGCGATGCCGCTCGCTGATCTCGTCCTTCTCGTAGAGGGAGTAGGCGAGCGTGTCCTTCTTCAAGCGGCAGGGGTAGGCGCCGAGACGCATCGTGCCGCCCTTGTCGGTCACGCTCTGCTGCTCCGCCATCAGGTCGATGACCGGCACGCCGCAATCGGGCGCGAACTCCGTGGAGCTGGCGTCCTTCATCCGGCAGACGTTGCGGGCGAACTCGATCACCGCGATCTGGAGGCCGAGGCAGATGCCGAAGTAGGGGATGCCGTTCTCGCGCGCGTAGCGGGCGCCGAGGATCATGCCCTCGATGCCGCGCTCGCCGAAGCCGCCGGGGACGAGGATGGCATCGACGTCCTTCAGGTGGGCCTCGGCGCCGTCGCGCTCGATGTCCTCGGCCTCGACCTTGTGCAGGCGGACCCGCGTGCGCGCGGCGATGGCGGCGTGATCGAGGGCCTCGTAGATCGACTTGTAGGCGTCGTGCAGCTCGATGTACTTGCCGACGATCGCGATCTTCACCTCGCCCTGACGCTGGTGGCGGATCACGTCGACCAACCGCTCCCATTCGCTCAGGTCGCGCTCCTGCTTGGGCGAGAGCTGGAGGCGCTTCAGGATCATGTCGTCGACGCCCTGCTCGGCGAGGACGAGCGGCAGCTCGTAGATCGAGTGGTCGACGTCCTTCTCCTCGAAGACGGAGTCGAGCGGGATGTTGCAGAACAGCGACATCTTCCGCCGGACCGACTCGTCGACCTCGATCTCGGTGCGGTAGATCAGGACGTCGGCCTGGATGCCGATCTCGCGCAGCTTGCCGACGCTGTGCTGGGTCGGCTTGGTCTTCACCTCGCCGCTGGCGCGCAGGAAGGGGAGCAGCGTGAGGTGCACGAACATCACCCGGTCGCGGCCCTGCTCGAGGGCGAACTGGCGGATGGCCTCGAGGAAGGGCAGGCTCTCGATGTCGCCCACCGTGCCGCCGATCTCGGTGATCACCACGTCGAGATCCTGCTTCGCCATCTCGAGGATGCAGGTCTTGATCTCGTTGGTGATGTGCGGGACGACCTGGACGGTCTTGCCCAGGAAGCCGCCGGCCCGCTCGCGGCGGATGACCGTGTCGTAGATGCGACCGGTGGTGAAGTTCGACAGCCGGTTGAGCGGCGTGTGGGTGAAGCGCTCGTAGTGGCCCAGGTCGAGGTCGGTCTCGGCGCCGTCGTCGGTGACGTAGACCTCGCCGTGCTCGAACGGGCTCATCGTCCCCGGGTCGACGTTGATGTAGGGGTCGAGCTTCTGGATGCCGACCTTGAGTCCGCGGGCCTCGAGGAGGCAGCCGATCGCCGCCGAGGTCAGACCCTTGCCGAGCGACGACACGACGCCGCCGGTCACGAAGATGTACTTGGCCATCACCAACTCCCGGGACCGCGCGATCAGGCCCCCCCGGCCCGGCGCGTCCCCAATCTCGTTTCGAATGCGCTCAGGTCGGCGGCGGTGTCGATCCCGGCCCGCGCGCGCGCGACCTTGGCGACTCCGATCTTCATGCCGGCCTGGAGGGCGCGCAGCTGTTCCAACTTCTCGCAGTCCTCGAGGGGCGAGGGCGGCAGGGCCACCAGGCGCACGAGCGCGTCCCGGCGATAGCCATAGATGCCGATGTGGCCCAGGGCTTCCACCTCGGGCAGGGCGGCGATCACTCCGGCTCCGTCACGACGAGGATGGGGAATCGGCGCCCGGCTGAAATAGAGGGCGCGGTTCCGATCGTCGAGCACGACTTTCACCCGGTGGGGAGACAGGAACTCCTCCAGGCTCTCGAGCGGAGCGGCGGCGGTGGCGAGGTCGAGGTCGGGCTGGTCCTCGAGCAGGGCGACGACGGCGTCGATCACCTCGGGATCGATCTCGGGCTCGTCGCCCTGGATGTTGACGATGATCCCGTCCTCGACCGTGGCCGCGGCCTCGGCGACCCGGTCGGTGCCCGAGGGATGGTCGGCGCGGGTCAGGACCGCCTCGGCCCCCTCCAGGCGGGCCTCCGCGGCGATCCGCTCGTCGTCGGTGGCCACCAGGATGCGCCCCAGCCGCCGCGCCCGCCGGGCGTTGGCCACGACGTGGCGGATCAGCGTCTTGCCGGCCACGATGGCGAGGGCCTTGGCCGGCAGTCGGGTCGAGCCGTAGCGGGCGGGGATGATGCCGGTGGCCACCGTGCCGTCTCCTTCAGCGCCGGTTCGAGGCCGGCATGCCGAGGGCATCCGGCGCGGACGTGCCGGGCGCGGCCATCCCGACCTGCTCGGTGATGCCCGAGCGTTCCCAGAGCAGGACCGCCTGGCGCATGTCGCTGTAGATCTTGTAGCGGGCGACGCCCAGGGTGTCGGAGGGGCCGGCCGGCTTGCGCGCGATGTAGCTGAAGCGCTGGCCGTCGTTCTCGAGGATGATCAGGCCCTTGAAGCCGTCGCCCTCGCCGGCCCGGCGGCTGAGCAGGGCGGCGTGGCGGTCGTCCCAGTTCTCGCGCAGACCGTCGGCCCCACGCTGGCTGAAGGTCTCGAGCAGCGAGTCGAGCTGCAGGTCGGTGAGGACCTTGTAGGTGAGGTTCCGCTGGCCGTTGGTGATGTTCAGCTGGCCCTGCTCGGTCTCCCGCCAGGCATGGGCGGCGTTGACCAGGACGATCGTCGCCTGCGTTCGCGGGTCGTAGGAGATGACTCGACAGTTCCGGATGCGGTTGTGCTTCGCCGGCGGGTTCGAGGCCACGCGGTCCTCGGCCGGGGGCGCGTCGCCGCGGACCGCGGCGCGGCCGTTGCCGTCCTGCCCGCTGCGGTTGCCGGAGGAACAGGCCGCGACGGCGACGAGGCCGAGGACGGCGAGGAGCGCGAGAATTCGCTGGCTGGACTTCATGCTCGAGTTTCTCCTTTCGGCGGGCGCGGCCGATTCTAGCCCGAGCCTCGCTCCGGTCCAAGGCAGGCATCGGGGAGCGGCGAGCCGAGGGCAGCGTCGCGCAGCGCCACGGACAGCCACCAAGATCTTGCTGCGTCACCCCCTCGAGGCAACATGATCTGGTGAAGTTTTGCTTTGACGATGTCCCCGGGACCGGGCATCATCCGCTTGGTGGTTGGTCGCTGCATTCGGAGGGAAACCAGCATGGGTAGGCTGGAAAAGGTCGGCGCCGCGGTCGTGGGCGTCCTGCTCTGCATCATCATCGTCGTCGGTCTCGCGAACAAGAATTCCGGACCGGAGACCCCGGCGGATGCCAGTCGCGAATCCGCCATGATCAAGCCCGGCCAGGGCGATCCGCCCCGCGCCGACGAGCGCAAGCCCGGCAACCAGGCCAGTCTCGAGGACATCCTCAACGAGAACCGCGAGAAGCGGGAGCAGGAAGCCCGGGACAAGGTCAAGGATCAGGGCGACAAGAAGGACGAATCCAAGGTCGACCCGGTCAAGCCGGGCCCCGGGGGCGGCGAGGTCGTCAAGGACGAGCCCAAGCCGGAGCCGGTCACCGGCGCCTGGCCCAAGGAGTACGAGATCAAGTCGGGTGACATCCTCGGGCGGATCTGCCTGAAGGAATACGGCAGCACCCGGGCGGTCGCCGACGTCCTGGCCGCCAACCCCGGTCTCGATCCCCGGCGCCTGCGGGCCGGCCTCAAGATCAAGCTCCCGGCGCCGAAGCCCGAGATGGCGAAGGCCAAGGGGGAGACCCCGGTGGCCGAGGGTGGCGCCGCCGCCGCCGGCGGTCAGCGCCCCGCCTCGCGCTGGTCGTTCATCACGCCGCGGCACCTCCAGGCCAACAAGGCCAGCGGCAAGCTGGTCAAGTCGGATGGTGGTCGCCTCTACACGGTGAAGTCCGGCGACACGCTTTCGGGCATCGCCATGAAGGAACTCGGCAGCGCGAAGCACGTGCAGGCCATCGTCGAGGCCAACAAGGAACTCATCTCCAGCGCCAAGACGCCGCTCCAGATCGGCTGGCAGCTGGAGCTACCGAACCTCAACTGAGAAGGGGGAAGGGAGACACGAGAAGGGTGTGTCTCCCTGGTTGACGCGGGACCTTTCCTCGACCGCCTCCGGCCCCGGCCTCAGGCAAGGAAAGTCTCAACCAGGATGGGGCGCCGAGGCAAGCGGCGCCCCTCCTTTTCGTTCCGACCCGGCGTTCCGGGCCCGAACCCGCGGTGACGCCCGGTGGCGGGCCGAGAGCCCGGCGGCCACGCCGGCCCGAAGTCCGGCGGTTCAGGCGAGACAGTTGGTCGCTTGCGAGTCGGCCCGGGTGCAGAGGGGCAAGCGGACGATGAAGGTGGCGCCTTCGTCGGGTACCGACTCGACCGCGATGCTGCCGCCCATCGAGCGCACGATGCCCTGGACCGTGGACAGCCCGAGGCCCGAACCCTTGCCCTCGTCCTTGGTGCTGAAGAAGGGCTCGAAGATGAACTCGCGCACCGCCGGAGCGATCCCGACCCCGGTGTCGCGGACCAGAAGGCGCCAGCAGGGGACCTCGCCGACCCTCACCACGGTGGTCTCGATGACCAGGGTGCCGCCCCGCGGCATGGCGTCGCGCGCATTGAGGACCAGGTTGAGCAGGATCTGCTCGACCAGCGTCGGATCGGTGCAGAGAGCCGCGGGCGTGTCGGCGATCTCCATCCGGATGTCGATGCTCTCGGGCAGCAGCCGCCGTAGCATGGTCTCCATGTCCGCGACGACCTCACTGGCGTCGAAGGGCTCGTCCCCCTGGGTCCGTCGGCCGCTGAAGGTCAGGAGCTGACGGGTCAGGGCGGCCGCGCGTTCGATGGCGCTCTGCATGTGATCGAGCTCGCCGGCGACCTCGCCACGGACCATCGGGTGGAGACGCAGGATCTGATCGATCAGGTCCAGGTTGCCGCGGATCGCGGTCAGGACGTTGTTGAAGTCGTGGGCGACCCCGCCGGCCAGCCGTCCGACCGCTTCGAGCTTCTGGGAACGCAGGAACTGGCGTTGCAGCTCCTCGCGCTCATGGGCCTCGAAGACCGTGGCCAGCAGATCGCCGAGCGAGGCGGCAAAGGCCGCCTCCTGGCGGTTCCAGACCCGGGGACCGCCGGTCATCTCGTTGCAGATGACGCCGACGATCTCACCGCGCAGGCGGATCGGCGCGTCCAGCATGGCGGTGATGCCGGCGGGATCGAGGTAGGACTCGGTGAAGGCCGAGGTCCGCGGATCGAGTCGGGCGTCGGCCGCATCGATGATGCGCGAGTCGTCGAGCGCCTCGAAGTAGGAGCCGTAGCCATCGATCGCGAGGTCGGCGCTCAGGTCGTGGCGCCGGCTGTGTCGGTCGTAGAGATCGAGGCAGACCAGATGGCCGAGTTCCTCGTCGACCTTCCAGACGCTGCTGCGATCCACCATGAGGATCTCGGCCGCGACCTCGGTGATCCGCGCCAGGGCATGTTCGAACCGATCGGCGCCGAGACCCAGATCCCGGGACAGACGGACGAGGACCTCGTCGAAACGTGGTTCCTCATCGCCGGCCTGGTCCCTGTCTGCCATGGTCGCCTCTCGAGTGCTCGTGCCCGCGCCATGATTAGACGGTCTCGGTCGGCCGCCGTCCAGCCCAGGCCCCAGGATGAGACGCCGGGATTTCAGCGCCGAGCCGGCCGCCAGTTGCCGCCGTCGAAGCGCCAATCACCCTCGAGATGGACGAAGCGCATGCTGGTCACGCTCGGTTGGGCCTCGACCTGCGCCCGGTACTGCTGCCAGTCCACCCGTGGTTGACCACGGCCATGCAGCGCCACGTTCACCTCGGCCAGGATCGCCCTTCGCCGGTCCTCGGGCACGGAGTCGAAATCGCGGCTGATCTCAATCGGCACCTCGACCGTGGGCGGGTTGTTGCGGACGTTGCGGGGCTCGCCGAAGCTCGGCCAGGCGAAGTCCAGCCGGGCCAGCGGGAAGAGGGCGTTCTTGAGCGCCTGGAGGTCGTCGAGGTCCGCCCGACCCTGCTCGCTGTCGAGCTTCGGCACGCCGTACTGCCCGGTCTCGGGGTCGGCGAAGGCGAACCGCGACAGGAAGGCGGCGCGGTCGCCCCGCTTCCAGGCGGCGAGGGCCTCCGCCACCATGATCTCCGGGTCGGGCTGACCCAGCCCGAGAGGCGAGACCCGGCCGAGCGGAGGGCGGTCTCCGGCCGGCGGGGCCTCGCGCCGTTCGGCGCAGGACCAGAGGCTGCCCAGGAACAGGACGAGGACGATGGCGATGTCGCGGCGGTTGCTCATTTGAGGTTGTAGCGGTCGATCTTCTTGTAGAGGTTGCTGCGCTGCATGCCGAGCACCTCGGCGGTTCGCTTGATGTTCCAGTCGTTCTCCTCGAGCTTCCTCTGCAGGTAGAGGCGCTCGCTCTCCGCCTTGAATTCCTCGAAGGTCGGAATGGCCAGAAGGTCGCCGTCGTTGGTCGCGGCCTTGCGATTTCCGAGCCGGCCGACGTCCTCGGCGCCGATCTCGTCGGTGGCGGCCAGGAGCAGGAGCCGTTCGACGAAGTTGCGCAGCTCGCGAATGTTCCCGGGCCAGGCCAGGGCCTTGAGGGCCTCGATCGCCTCGGGGCGGAAGCGGCGCGTTCCCAGGTCGTACTTGGCGACGACCTCGGTCCGGAAGCGCTCCAGGAGGATCGGCAGATCGTCGCGGCGCTCGCGTAGGGGCGGCAGGTGCATCGGGATCACGTTGAGGCGGTAGAGGAGATCCTCGCGGAAGCGGCCCTCGCCGACCTCCTCCTCGAGGTTCTTGTTGGTCGCCGCGATCACCCGGACGTCCACCTTCTGGCTGCGAGCGGCCCCCAGACGCTGGACCTCGCCGCTCTCGAGGACCCGCAGGACCTTGGCCTGGGCGGTGAGATCCATGTCGCCGATCTCGTCGAGGAAGAGGGTCCCGCCATCGGCCTGCTCGAAGCGACCGGTCTGGCTGCGGTCGGCGCCGGTGAAGGCGCCCTTCTCGTGTCCGAAAAGCTCGGACTCGATCAGCTCGCGTGGGATGGCCGCGCAGTTGACGTCGACGAAGGCGGCGCCGCAGCGGGTCGACAGGGCGTGCAGGTTGCGGGCGACCAGCTCCTTGCCGGTGCCGTTCTCGCCGGTGATCAGGACCCGCGCGTCGGTCGGGGCGATGCGCTCGATGGTGGACCGGAGGGCGCGGATCGCCGGCGAGTCGCCGCAGATGCGCCAGCGGTCCGCGAGGCCCGTGCGCAGGTTGAGGGTCTCGTCGGCGAGACGGGCCCGATCGGCCGCGTTGCGGACGCTGAGGAGGACCCGGTCCTGGTCCAGGGGCTTCTCGATGAAGTCGAAGGCGCCGCGCTTGGTGGCCTCGACCGCGGTCTCGATGTTGCCGTGGCCGGAGATCATGATGACCGGCAGGTCCGGACGCAGCTCCAGCATGCGGGTGAGGCACTCGATGCCGTCCATCTGCGGCATCTTGACGTCGCAGAGCACGACGTCGATGGCCGGGTCCTGCTCCAGGGCGTGGAGGCCCCGGCGACCGTCTCCGGCCTCGACGATCTCGTGCCGGGCGTAGCGGAGGATCATCGCCACGGACTGGCGGACCGAGTCGTCGTCATCCACGATGAGGATCTTCGCCATGGCGCGTCCTTTCCGGAGAGCTGCGCAGAGCTTAGCATTTTCGTCATGAAGGGAGCCCGGGCAAGGTGACGGATCGCTTGGCCAGGATCAGGGCGAGGTCGCCGCGTCTCGTCGCCGGCCTCAACGTCGGGACCTCGCTGGACGGCATCGACGTCGCCCTGCTCGAGGTGGAGGGCCAGGGACTCGCCACCCGGTTCCGCCTGCTCCGCTATGCGACCATGGACCTGCCGGAAGGCATCCGCAAGGGGCTCCTGGCTCCGGACGGACTCGGACCGCGGGCGCTCGCCCGGCTCGACGTCGAACTCGGCTGCGCGCTGGCTACGGCCCTCGGGGCCGTGGTCAAGGCGGAGGGCCTGGAGCCCGAGCGGGTCGACCTGGTCGGCTCCCACGGCGCGACGGTCTGGCACGAGCCCCCGCGGCATGCTGGGACCCTCGGCGCGAGCCTCCAGATCGGCAACGCGGCGGTGCTCGCCGAGAAGTGCGGCGCGGTGGTCGTCGCCAACTTCCGAGCGGCGGACATCGCGGCATCCGGTCAGGGCGCGCCGCTCATGCCCTGGCTCGACCACCTGCTCTTCCATGACCGGCCCGGGACGCTGTTGCTGAATCTCGGCGGCATCGCCAACCTGACCTGGGTGGGGGCCGACCAGGAGGATGTCCTGGCCTTCGACGTCGGCCCGGCGAACCTGCCGCTCAACGAGATCAGCCGCCGGCTCAGCAAGGGCGAGGCGCAGTACGACGACGGCGGCAGGATGGCGGCGCTGGGCAGCGTCGATCGCGGCCTGCTCGACTGGCTCGCGGAACACCCCTTCCTGCGCATCGCTCCGCCCAAGAGCACCGGCCGCGAGGAGTTCGGCGAGGCCTGGACCGCGATGGTCCTCGATCGTCATCGTCACCGCCGCCTGGTGGACATCCTGGCCACGATGACCGCCTTCGTCGCCCGGAACGTCCATCGAGCCGCGGTCGACTTCATCGCGCCGCGACCCGTCCGCCGGCTCCTGGTGAGCGGTGGCGGGGTCCACAACCACAGCCTGATGCACCATCTCAAGACCGACTTCGCCCCGGTCGAAGTGGAGAGCTTCCGGTATCATGGTTTCGATCCGGATGCCAAGGAGGCCGTCCTCTTCGCGCTGCTCGCCAACGAGCGCGTGTTCGAGCGGCCGAGTGGCATCCCCGCCGCGACCGGCGCGATGTGGCCGGCTCTCCTCGGTCAGATCTGCGGCTGAGGATCGGAGGCGGAAAGGAAAGGGGCCGCCGGCTCCAAGGCCGCGGCCCCTCGCGAGAGCCAGAGGAGGGAATCGAACCCTCAACCCCAGCTTTACGAAAGCTGTGCTCTACCGTTGAGCTACTCTGGCGATCCGGGCGGCATGATAAGGGGGCCCGGGGGGAGCGACAAGGGCTCCCCGGGAGCCCGGAAGGGAGCCTGCGATGCCCCGCAAGACCGGCCTGCTCAAGCTCCTGGCGGCGATCGTCGGCCTGGCCGCCTTGCTCCTCTGCCTGTTGATCGAGGCTCCCGACGGACTCGATCCCCGCGGCTTCAGGGCGATCGGCGTGACCTGCCTCGTGGCCGCCTTCTGGCTGTTCGAGATCATGCCGATCCCGATCACCTCGCTGCTGCCGATCCTGCTCTTTCCCCTCCTCGGCATCATGCCTTCCGATCGAGTCGCGGCGGCCTATGCCGGCGATCTCACCTTCCTCTTCCTCGGGGGCTTCTTCATGGCCCTGGTGATCGAGCGCTGGGGCCTCCATCGACGGATCGCGTTGCGCATCGTCGGGGTCTTCGGCGTCCGCCCGGAACGCCTGATCCTCGGCGTGATGGTGGCGGTCGCGCTCCTGTCGATGTGGATCTCGAACACCGCGACCACGTTGATGATGCTGCCCATCTGCATCGCTCTCGCCGACGAGGTCGAGGGCGGCGACCAGCGGTCGCTCGGTCTCTTCGCCACCGCGCTCCTCCTCGGCGTCGCCTATGCCGCCAACGTCGGCGGCATGGGGACGCCCATCGGCACGCCGCCGAACGGCATCTTCCTGCGCGAATTCGCCGGTTCCCGGCAACCATCCTTCCTGCAGTGGATCGTGTTCACGATGCCGCTGGTGGTGGTCTTCCTCGTCCTCATCCACCTGATCCTCACCCGGCTCTTGTTCCGCTTCGGCGCGGCGGTACGGATCGGCGATCGCGATCTCATCGCGGCGCGCCTCAGGGATCTCGGGCCGATGAAGCCCCAGGAGCGGTGGACCGCGCTGATCTTCGGCCTGGTCGTGGCGCTGTGGATCTTCCGGCGCGACTTCGAGCTCGGCTCGCTCCGGATCCCCGGCTGGGTCAGCGGCCTCGAGGCGCTCGGCATGACCGGGCTGGCCGGCGGGGCGCGGAAGGGCCTCGGTGATTCGGCGGTGGCGATCTTCGGCGTGCTCGTCTTCAGCCTGGTCCGGCCCGGTCCGGAACGTCGTCCGCTCGCCGACTGGGAGATGACCAGGCGGCTGCCCTGGGGCCTCCTTCTTCTCCTCGGCGGTGGCTTCGCGATCGCCGAGGCCTTCGACGTCGGCGGCGACCACAGCCTCGCCGCCTACATCGCCGGACGATTCGCGGCCCTCACCGATCTCTCCCAGTACCTCCTCGTTCCGCTCGTCTGCCTGGTGATGACCTTCGTCACCGAGGTGACCTCGAACACGGCGACCACCAACGTCGTCGTGCCCATCCTCGCCGGGCTGGGCAGCCCGGAGCTCAGCCGCAACCTCGGTCTGGCCGCGACCCTGTCCGCCTCCTGCGCCTTCATGCTCCCGGTGGCGACCCCGCCCAATGCCATCGTCTTCGGTTCCGGTCGCCTGAGGATGATGGACATGGTCCGGGCGGGCCTCTTGATCAATCTCCTCGGCGTCATCCTCGTGACCTTGACGGTGCTGCTGATCGCGGTGAACGTCATGCCGAGACCATGAGCGAGACCCCGACCGCGAGACCCAGGAGAGGCGCCACCCGGAGATGAGCGAGGACCCGTCCGGCAACCTGGATGGAGCGGCCCGCGAGGAGGCCACTTCGATCCTTCGCCAGCTCCACCAGGCGGTGGATCGCGTTCGCGATCTCGCGCGCTCCGGCCACGATCTCGCGCCGGTGGCGGAGATCTGGCGCGAGGCGCAGGTCCAGCTGGCGCGGCTCGAGACCGTCATCGCCGGCCGCCGCTCCGAGGAACTCCTCGACCGGCTGTCCTTCGCCCTCGAGGAGGTGGAGCAGTCCGCGCGCGAGTTCTTCCGGCGGCACGATGGCGAGGCCGAGTCCGTGGCCCGGCGCATGACCGTGTTGCGCGGCGCCAGCCGCCTGCTCCGGCGCTGCGCTCGCATCCTCGAGGGGCGGCCGCCCCGCGACGAGACGCCCTTCATGCTCCAGGAGCTGCGCGAGGTCGAACGCGTCCTGGCCGGCAACGCGATCATCGCCGAGTTCGAGGCGACCGACGGCGAGGTGGGGGACGACCTCGACCGCGAGGTCGAGCGCGTGCGCTTCGAGGTTCTCGAACGCCAGGCTCGGGCCCTGCTCGAGGCCGCCGCGACGGAGAGCAGCTGCGTCGCCGAGCGGGTCGGGCAGATCTGTCGTCTGGCCCGCGGTCTGCGCCGGATCACCGCCGATCTCGAGGATTGCGCCGACGACGGCGGCGAGGATCTGCGGCTCCGTCTGCATCAGTTCGCGGCCGAAGCCGCGCGCGAGCACGATCGGCTCCAGGCCCTGTTCATCGCCTGGATCCGCGGCCTCGAGTCGCCCGACGACCTCGAACGGGCGGGCGCGGCGGTGATCTGGCTCACCGGCGAACTCGACGAGGCGCGCGCCAGCCTGGTGGAGCGCGCCGGTCCACGCCGCGTGCGCTCGCTGCATTTCCTGCGCCTCGACGGACTCGAGACCCAGCGTGTCTTCCGGCAGGCCCGCAAGCGGGTCGAGGCGAAGGCGCCGCCCGAACCGGTGACCGAGCCGGTCGAAGGCGAGGAGGGCGGTCGCCTGTTCTCGATGCGGCGGATCGATGCCAAGCTGCGACGCACGACCGCCCGCCTTCGCAACGCCCTGGCCGATCGCCTCCTCACCCTGCGCCTGGAACGGATCTTCGGCAAGCGGATCGTCCGGGCCTGGGAGATCATGATCTTCTGGCTGATCATGGCGGTGATCGCGCTCATCATCGTCGATCACTTCAGCGATCCGGTGCCCGAGGGCGAGTTCGGCTGGACGAGCTGGGCCGACACCCTGATCTGTGCCTTCCTGCTCACCGACTTCTTCGTCCGCCTCGCCCTCAGCCCCGAGCGGCTGCGCTACTTCAGGCGCAACTTCCTCACCGAGTTCCTACCCTCCCTGCCCTTCGCGGTCCTCACCGGTCACCCGGTCCTGCGCGAGGTGCGGGTGGTGAGGATCATCCGCTCGCTGCGCATCCTGCGCCCGCTCCTGCGCCTGGTGCGGCTCTTCCTCTTCCTCGCCCGCGCCGCGGACCGGCTGGTCGAGCGGAACTCGTGGATCCTCAACCAGAACATCGTCTTCTTCAGCGATCCGGTGCGCGACCGCGAGAATCCGACCCTGCTCAACCGCGCCCGCGACCTCGACAACTGGATCGTCCGCCGGGGCGAACGTCGGCTGCTCGACCTCGAGGCCACGGCCCGCCGGGAAGGCTGCCGCTGGCAGCTCGCCTTCATCGAGGCCGAACTCGTCTCGCGGGGCGCCGCGCAGCTTCTGGCCGAGCCGGGGCGGATGACCGGCCACGTGCGCGATCTCCACGTCGACGACGTCATCGGTCGTCTCCGCGAGCTCGACGACAACCAGGTCGCGGACTTCGTCGGCCACGACGTCGCCCGCCAGATCACCACCTCGCTGTCGCTGTTCCGCCTGCCGCTCCTGCGCCGCCTGCCGCTGATCCGCTTCCTGCTCGGCCCGACCGGGGCGCCGGACCCGCTCTGGACCACGGCCCGGCTGGGCCGCATGGGGGGCGACTTCCTGGCCTGGCTGCAGCGGCTTCTCAACTGGTTCGCCGACCTCTACGGCACGATCACCGGGGCCCAGTTCCTGGATCGTTTCGGCATGTCGCTGATGAAGGCCACCGCCCGGCCGGCGAAGCGCCTGGTGATCTTCTCGCTGGTCGTGTTCCTCTTCCTGGCCCTGGCCCACCTGTCGCGGATCGATCCGTGGATCGGCGTCGCCGACGGCTTCACCCGGTTTCTCAAGGGGCCGCTGCTCTTCCTCGGTCTCATCTGCTTCCTGCCGCTCGGGCTCGGCGCCTGGCTGCGCCGGATCGCCGGCCAGGCGGTCGATCTCTTCGATCGCGTGGCCGAAGCCCAGTTCCTCGCCCTGACCGAGATCGTCAAGGAGGACCACGGCGACGACGATCTCTCGTTCCTGGTCGATCGGGTCCTCCTGCCGGAGGTGGCCATGACGCGGGCCGAGAGCCGCGATCTGGAAGCCGAGCGCGACACGCTGGTGCTCGCGGTGCACCGCCGTCACCTCGACGAAGACCACCCCTTGCCGGTGTCCTGGTCGGCGCTCGAGACGATGATGCTCTACTACCGGGACTTCATCGACGGCGCCTACTTCCATCGCAACGACACCAAGGTCGCCAACATGCTGCTCGGCAACCTGACGCTCGAGAACATCCGCCGCGTCCGGTTGCGCTACGACGCCAAGCGCTTCAAGCAGCTCGATCGGCTCGACATCGCCCGTGGCAAGGGTGGCGTCACCGGACCCAAGGTCTGGTTCGACTTCATCACCCACAGCGTGTCGCAGCACGTCGCCCGGCTGATCATCGAGTACAACCAGCATTGCATCCCGGCCGACGAGCTGGACGCCGCCCACGCCGAGGACCGGCGCATCTTCGACCTCTGGCTGGAGCGGCGTCGGCGCCTGAGCTCCGCCCGACGGCACGGGACGCGGATCAGCTCGGAGGATCTGAGCGACGTCTCCGGCAGCGCCGGCACGCTCATCTACCGGACCACGGAATTCAACGCGCTCCACTTCCTCACCGTCTCGGCCAAGCGCGACCACGACGTCCGCGAACGCTACGGCGCCGAGGTCGCCGGCCTGCTGGAGGAGGACCGGGAGAACCTCGTCCGCGACATCTTCGGCACCTTTCCGATGCACGAGCTCCCCAAGGAGAGGCGGACGCTCAATCCCTACGTCCAGTACCGGCGCTATCTCGCCCGTGGCCGCGTCTTCCTGTTTCCGATCGTGGGCATGTGGCTGCTGTTCAAGGGCCTGCGCCTCCTGATCGCGCGCGTGATCGCGATCGTCAAGGACGTGCTCGATCCCAACGAGCGACCGATCGACATCAGCGCCGGCCGCGCCGGCTTCGACGTGGCCCGGCGCAAGATCTTCAGGATGCGGCGGCCGGTCGTGCTCGAAGCGCTGCGGCTGCGGGCGCTCTTCGACGTCGAGTATCTGGGCATCGCGACGCCGCTCGGCCTGTCGCCGTCACCCTATGCGGAACTCCTGAACGAGGACCTCCGCTATCTCGAGGCCTCCGAACGGGAGTGGGAACGGTTCCGCGACATCAAGTCCGAGCGGGAGCGGCAGGTTCGCCTCCTGGCCCGCCTGATCGAGCACATGAGGGGACGCGGCCGCGACCTCGTCGCCGAGCTGGAGGCGCGCAATCCGGCGCTGGCCTCGCGCCGCAACGAGGCCCTGCGCGCGGCGGCCACCGCCTTCGTCTGCGATCACGCCCAGATGAGCTCGATCGCCACGGCGATGGACGACATCGGCGAGCTGGTGCTGAAGTGCATCGCCGAGCCGCCGCCGGCGCCGCGCCTGACCGAGCGGTTGCTGCGGCGCCGGCTCGGGCGACTCGCCGAGACCGCCTGGCCGCTCCTGGCCCGCGCGGTCCCCGGCGCTGAAAAGACCGGGCCGGGAGCGCTCGCCGATCTCCTGGTGCGACTGCCGGAGTTCGAGGAGAACCTCGAACTCCTGGCCCGCGTCGCGGCCGAGACCGACGACGCCTCGGTGCGGATCTTCGACGCCCTCCTCGACGTCGCGCTCCAGCCGTCGAGCTGGTCCGAGCAGATCATCGCGCTGCGCGCCGTGCAGAGCCTGGGCATCCTCGACCTCAAGGGCTACGAGCGTCTGATCGCCGCCCTGGGTCGCTACGGTCACGTCGAGATGGGGCGGCCGAGCGAGCGTCGGCGCGTGGGGATCTGAGGCGCCGTCGCCTCAGCCGATCTGGCGGCCCCGGTCGGCGAGCAGGGCCTCGAGGCGGACGATGCGCTTGGCGATGTCGAAGGCGTCCAGCGGCAGGGGAACCACGGTGAAGATGCCATGGGAGAGCTTGAGGCGGTTCATGCGTTCCCGCAGCGAGGGCTCGGCGAGGACGACCAGCTCGACGTCCGGCGCCTTGTCACGCAGCCGGTCGATGAGTCCGCCCTCGTGCTCCTCGCCCTTCTCGATGTCGATCACCACGGCGTCGACGTCGTCCTCGGCCGCGAGGCCCACCACGCGGCTCCGGGGCACCGGGTAGGTGGCCATGGTGGGGAAGTTCTTGAACGCCGTCTTGACGACGTCGCTCAGGATGGCGTCACGCAGCGAGATGAGCACCTTGGTCATGGCCGTCGTCCTCGGAAGTCCATAATCTGCCTATCGACAAGGACCGTGGGAATCGTGAGACGGGCATGACAGTCTTCATCGGAATGGACGAGGCCGGCTACGGCCCCCTGCTCGGGCCCTTGATCGTGGCGCGCGCGGAGCTCGCCGCGGCGGAGGGCGAGCCGCGGCTGCCGATCCGTCCCGACCGCGAGCTGCGGATCGGTGATTCCAAGGAGATCCTCCACCGTCGGGACGGCCTGGCCCTGCTCGAGGCCGTGGTCCTGGGTTTTCATGCCTCGCGGGTCGGCTCGGCTCCGGCGACTCTCGCCGACCTCCTCGAGCTGGACGGCCGTGGTGACCTCGGCGACCGCCTGCGGCGCTTGCCCTGGTACGCCGACCTCGACCTGCCGCTGCCCTTCGCCGCGGAGCCCGATCGGGTCGCGCGTGCCTGGGAGGCCGCCGACAAGGGGGAACTCCTCGGCGGGGCGCGTTTTCTGGGCTTCGGCCTCCGGGTCATGCCCGAGGACGAGCTGAACGGCGCCTGGGAGCGCAGCGGCAACAAGCACACCAGCCTGTTCACGACCGTCGTGGAGCTGATCGAGGAGGGACTGCAGCGGGCGGGTCGCGAGGTCGAGGGCGCGCGGGTGAGCGTCGACAAGCTCGGTGGTCGCAGCTACTACGAGGACATGCTGGCCGGGGCCTTTCCCTTCGTCCCGATCGAGGTGCTCGAGGAGGAGCGCCGCGACAGCCGCTACCGGCTCCAGCTCCCCGCCGGTGACGTCGATCTGCGTTTCATGATGAAGGGCGACTCCCGTTGCGCCGAGATCGCCCTGGCGTCCATGCTCGCGAAGTACACCCGCGAAGCCCTCATGAAGGTCTTCAACGCCCACTTCGAGGCCCGCTGTCCGGGGCTCCTGCCCACGGCCGGCTACTACGAGGACGGTCGCCGGTTCCTGGGCGACCTGGCCGCGGCCGGTCTGCTCGACGCGTCCCTGGCGGACGCGCTCGAACGCCGGCGTTGAGCGCATATTCATCCGGTGCCGATTGGCAGCCGGTTTGCCGGGGCCGGAGGCGATAGATAGAACTGATCGCGGGGCTCGGCCCGCTCCCGATCCCCAGCGCAAAGGAGTGCTTCGTGAAGGTTGCGATTCTCGGCGGCGGCATCACCGGCGTGACCCTGGCGCGGCTCCTCGACCGGCAGGAGGTCGACTGGACCCTCTACGAGGCGGACGACCGGCTCGGTGGTCTCTGCCGCTCGGAGACCGTCGACGGCTTCGTCGCCGACCGGGCCGGCGGTCACATCATCTTCTCGAAGAACAAGGAGGTCCTCGACTTCATCCTCGGGGCGGTGGCCGAGGCCGGCACCCATCAGAGCCAGCGCAAGAGCGCGATCTGGTATCACGGCAACTACGTCCAGTACCCCTTCGAGAACGGTCTCGGTGACCTGCCGAAGGAAGACAACTTCCAGTGCCTCACCAGCTACATCGAGGCGGAGTTCGCCCGGCGCATGGGCGCGCCGCAGCCGCGCAACTTCCGCGACTGGTGCCTCTGGCGCTTCGGTGAGGGCATCGCGACGAAGTTCATGTTTCCCTACAACGAGAAGATCTGGAAGACGGATCTCGCCGAGATGAGCACCCAGTGGGTGGCCGGCCGCGTGCCCGACGCGCCGGTCGCCGACGTGATCCGTTCCTCGGTGGGCATCAGGACCGAGGGCTACAAGCACCAGGCCATCTTCTGGTATCCGCTCGAGGGCGGCTTCGAGACCATCGTCAAGGGCATCGCCGCGCCGCTGGCGGCCGAGCGCCTCCGGACCTCGACCCCGATCCGTTCGCTTCGTCGCCTCCAGAGCGGCTACGAGGTCAACGGCGAGCGCTTCGACCGCGTGGTCTCGACCATCCCGCTGCCCGAGCTGGGCAAGGTCGTGACCGATGCCCCGGACGAGGTCGCCGCGGCCTTCGCCACCTTGCCCTTCACCAGCGTCGCCTCGATCCTCGTGGCGCTCGACCGGCCGGAGGAGTGCGATCGCTCCTGGATCTACTTCCCGCACCCGGAGAACGGCCCCTTCAATCGGGTCACCCACATCTCGAACTACAGCCCGCGCAACGCGCCCCCCGACAAGAGCGCGCTCATGGCCGAGGTGACCTACAAGGGCGAGATCGACGCCGACGAGGCCTGTCGCGAGACCGTCGCCGGTCTCGTGCGTTGCGGCTTCGCCCGTGAGGAGGAGGTGCTCTTCACCCGCCTCTGGCGCAACAAGTACGCCTACATCGTCTACACCCGCGATCTCGAGGAGAAGCTGGCGACGGTGAAGACCTGGCTGGCCGAGCAGGGGATCGACATCCTCGGTCGCTTCGGCAACTACGACTACTTCAACTCCGACCAGTGCGTGAAGGCGGCGATGGACTTCGCCGCCGCCTTCGCCGAGAGCGGTCGGAGCTGATCAGATCCCGCCCAGCTCGTCGAAGACCAGGAGACGCTGATCGAGCGAGACGCCGAGCAGGCGCCCTTCCGCGTCGAGGCTCTCGACCCGCCAGGTGATCGCCAACGGGCGCGGCAAGGGGACCCGGACCGACCTGGCCCAGAGATCGGGTAGCTCCGGCTGGCCGGGGTCGGCCCAGGACGAGAGGTAACGGTAGCGCCCCGGCGCGACCTCCTCGCAGTTGCGACCCGGGATGAGTTCGGGACCGAATTCGAAGGCGATGTCCGGCGTGCGGAAGACCAGGCGGAAACGTCGCGCCGCCGGATCGCCGCACTCGAACAGGTATTCGGGCTCGGCGCCGGCATTGCCCCGGAAGCCGAGGTCCGCGGGTGCGATCGGGCGCGGCGGGTTCGTGCCCCGCGTGGCGCCGCGCTCGGCGAAGATCGGCATCAGGCCGGGCGGATCGTTCAGGCACTCCAGATAGACCAGGCCGTCGCGCGGCAGCTGGCGTTCCGCGAGCTGGCGGTCGAGGTCGGCCAGCCAGAAGCCGCGGCGCGGCTGATCGCGCGCCAGGAGGGGTACGACCGAGACCTCGGGCCTGGTGAGGGGTGGTTTCATCGCCAGGACGAGGGAGTACTCGAGCGTGGGGACGCCGAGGTACTGATCGGGGACCTGGAGGCAGACGAAGTGCGGGTCCAGGGCGCCGAGCGCGCGCCGTGACTCGGCCTGGTCGATGAGCCCGGCCCGGATGCCGAGGATCTGGTCCGAGGCCCGTTCGAAGGCGACGAGCTGGGCCGCGAGCGAGGTCGCGTAGGCCAGGACGAGCAGGGTCGCCGCGGCGGCGCCGAGGACGTTCCAGGTCCGGGAGGGCAGCCGTTCCCGCAGGCCGATGCCGGCCAGCACCGCCAGACCGATGGCCGGCAGGTGGAAGAAACGGGCGTTGAACAGGTGCTCGTCGACCCAGACCACCGGCAGGATCGGCAGGAGGCCCAGGACCGCGATGCCGAGGCCGAGGACGAGGCTGGTCCGATGGCGCTGGTTCCGGGCCAGGACGACGATCAGCCGCAAACCCGCGATGGTCAGCGCGAGCGCCATCGCCAGGCGGAGCCAGGCGGCCGGGCCGGCGCCGAGGAGGCCGGGATTGGCGGGCAGGAAGCCGTTCCTGAAGGTGGCGCCGAGCAGCTCGAAGACCCGGTTGTGGCGGGCGTAGTCGAGGACGTCGAGCCCGGCGTAGGTGTTGACGACACGACCCCAGAACAGCCAGCGGGCGAGGAAGTAGAGCAGGATGAGGACCGCGGAAGGCAAGGCCCAGAGCAGGGCGCGACGCAGGCGCTGCCGCCAGGTCCCGGCCGGGAGCCCGCGCATCAGGTCGAGCAGGAAGAACAGGCCCGGGATGGTCAGGGCGACCTCCTTGGACAGGAGCGCCAGGACGAAGCAGAAGAGGGCGGCGACCCGGGCGAGGGGCCGATCTCGTTCGACGCCCCGGAGCCAGAAGAGCAGCGCCGCCAGCTCGAGCGCGCTGGCGATCAGGACCATGCGTTGCATGATCCAGACCACGCTCTCACCGGCGGTCGGCGCCAGGAGGACCAACAGCGCGGCGAGGAAGCCGGCGCGACCGTTGCGCTCGCCGCCGATCCGGTCGACCAGGCATTGGCAGAGGTAGGCGCACAGGACCTGCAGCAGGATGTTGGTCAGGTGGTAGCCGCGGACGTCGAGGCCCCAGAGCGCATGCTCGAGGAAGCCCGGGAGCAAGGGGATCGGGCGCCAGTAGTGCTCTCCCGTCATGCCGAAGGGCAGGAGCTCATGCATCCAGGCCGACCAGGACATCGCGTCGCCATCCATCAGATTGCCGATGGCGAGGTCGTCCTTGATCCAGAAGTTGTCGATCGCCGGCGCGTAGAAGACCAGTCCGATCAGGGCGAGGACGAGGAATCGACCCAGGCTCCGCCCTCTCAGCACTGGAACCACTCCTCGGCCGAGACGATGAGGTCGCTCAGCCGAGCGTTGCGTTCGATCTGGGCGCCGGGCAGGAGCACGGCCCGGTCGATCTCGGCCGCCGCCTTGATCTGGACGCCGGGGCCGATCACCACCGAGCCGAGCCGGGCGTCGGGGTGGACCTGCGCGTCGGGGTGCACCAGCCGCTCCAGGTCGCGGCTGGCGAGGTACTTCAGGTTGGCCCCGAGCAGGTCGCGGGCGAAGGTGATGTTGTAGTCCCAGGCGACCACCTCGGCGACCGAGACCGGCACGCCGTCGTCGCAGAGGAGCTGGATGGTGGTGGTGATCTCGTATTCGTCGCGCATCGCCGTGCGCGGGGTCTTGGCGACCGCGTCGAAGATCTCCTCGCCGAAGAGATAGACGCCGCAGCCCTTGAGGTCGTTGGCCGGACGCCGTGGTTTCTCGATCACCCGGCGCACGCGACCGCGGCCATCCAGCTCGACCGAGAAGTTGCGCCGGATCTGGGCCGGATCCGGTTCCCGCATGACCGCGAGCACGGCGCCGCCGCCCTGAAGCTCGTAGTTCTCGATCAGGGTCTGGAAGTGACGCGGAGCGTAGTAGATGTCGCCGAGGACCAGGAGGAAGGGACCGAAGACCTCGTTGGCCAGCCTGCCGACCGCGTGGGCGATGCCCAGGGTCTGCTCCTGCTCGACGTAGTCGATCTCGATGCCGAAGCGGTCGCCGTTCCCGAAATGGCTGACGATGCGGTCGCCGAGGTGCCCGATGACGATCTTGGCCCGGCGGATGCCCAGGGCCCGGAAGAGCTCGAGGTGGTGCTCGATGATCGGCTTGTTGCCGATGGGCAGGAGGGGCTTCGGGTAATGGGCGTTGAAGGGGTCGAGTCGCGAGCCCTTGCCCGCGGCCAGGATCACTCCCACCAGCTCAGCAGTCATGCAGGTCCTCCGGATGCAGCCATCCGGCAAGAATATGCAATTCGAGCGCGAAGCCGAGCCCCCGGACCTGCTTCGCCGATTTTCTCGAAAGCGCGCTCATGTGTTCCACGGAAGTTCCGAGAAGCCGGGTGAAGAAGGAAGGGGATGAATCGAGGAGCGTTCACCGGCAACGGTGACGCGCGCCGCAAGGCGCGGGAAGCGTGGTCTTCGAGGCCACCTCGGGTGGTCGCGGGGAGCCGGCTGGAAGGGCCAAGGCCCGGAAGGCAACGCCTGTCGCTTCGTGATTCGTTTCCATCTGGCAGCCTTGCTGGGAAGAGACGCTGAACTCCACGACAAGCGTCTGGGTTCTCGCGAACCAAGGGACACCTGAGGAGGCTGACCGGAGAACCGCGCCGTCGCGACGGCAAGAAAATGGACGGGCTCGAAACACCTCGGTGATTCGAGCCCGTTCGCTTTCGAAGGCCTGAGCGCGTCAGAGGACGACGAAGGTCAGGGGCGCCGATTCGGCGTTGATCTGCCCGGCCGCGTTCCAGCTGACCCAGGCCATGTGGACCTTCTGGCCCTTCAACGGCGGGTACTGCGGCAGGTAGATGGTCCCCGTGGCCCGGCCGTTGGCGTCCAGGACGCCGGGGAAGGGGAAGTAGTTGATCTCGTTGCCCGGCGTCATGCAGTAGCCGAAGAGCAGGGTGTTGACGTTCAGGTTGAGATTCTTGCCGTTGCCGAGCGGATGGACCGGCGCGTCCGAGGTGGACAGGAAGAAGCCGTAGAAGTCGTTCGCGGCGTTGGGATGCTCGATCTCGACGCTGAGCGCGTTGCCGAGGGCCGGCGTCCCGGTCACCTTGATGAGGGACGGGTCCTTGGCGGTGATCCGGTAGAGGTTGAAGGTGGTGTGGTCGGCGATGATCAGCGCGCCGTCCGGAGCGAACTTGGCGTCGATCGGGTTGCCGAAGCCCCAGGCGAAGGGCTCCATGAAGCAGCCGACTTCGCCGCTGCCGGGGAGCTTGTGCATCGAGCAGCGGGCGACGATGCCCACCGGGCTGGCGAGGAAGGGGACGTAGAGGTCGGTCGGCCAGCCGGAGAAGCTGCCCGGATTGAAGTCGATCGCGCAGGGACCGGAATGCGGGCCGAAGTTCAGCACCGGCTTCTCGGTGCCGCTGCCGGGCGGCGGGTCGCCGTAGTGAAGTGGGTAGCCGTAGTCCTTGCCCTGTTCGATGACCAGGAGCTCGTCCGGCGGGTCCGGGTTGGAGGCGATCAGGTTGGGGCCGTTGTCGACGGCGACCAGGCCGAAGGGAGCCTTCCAGGCCAGGCCGTAGGCATTGCGGACGCCGGTCGCCCAGATCGTGGGCGTGCCGCCGGTCGGCGGCACCTTCAGGATCGTGGCGTTGATCGCGTAGGGCTCCGGGCCGTAGTCGGTGAGCGAACCCAGGGAGAACAGCAGATCGCCGTTGGGGTCGAAGACGATCGCGTTGTTCTGGTGGTTCGAGGTCGGCAGGCCGACGACGAGATCGACGACGTTGTCGATGAACAGGTCGCCGTTCGTGTCGTCGAGCCGCGAGACCTTGCTGCGGCTGGACATGAACAGCGAACCGTTGTGCCAGGTGAGTCCGGTGAAGGGGAAGACGTGGTTCGGGTCGGCGTCGCCGTTGTAGACCATGTAGGCCTGGTCGATCACGTTGTCGCCGTTGCCGTCGATGCCGGCCATGAGGCGACCGGACATGGTCAGGCAGTAGCAGACGCCGGTCGTGGGGTCGAAGGTGATCGCGGTCGGGTTGGCCGGCAGGGCGGACCAGTAGGGATCGACGCGATAGCCGTTCTTGACCACCTGTCCCGCCGCGGCTCCGAACAGGAGACCGAGCGCGAGGACGATGAGGGCAGCAATCCTGGTCATGTTGGATCCGGTTTGCGACAGAATCGTTCGAGCGCTGAGGTTACGTCCCGGCCCGCGGTCCAGCCAAGAGCTTTTCCACCCGGGTGGCCTGGCTGTTCATGTCGGCCCCGGAATGGTCATGACGCGAAGCGGTGCCGGCGACGCTAAGGTCTTGGCGACAGGCGCTTTCGGAAGATGCAGGCGAACATCTTGAGGGCGGTGCGGCCGACCGCGCGGATGCCGGCGCTGTGGCTGCTCCGGCCGCCGCGTCGGGCGTGGTAGGAGACCGGGACCTCGATGACCCGAAGCCCGTGGCGGAAGGCCTCGCAGATCATCTCCGGCGAGAAGCCCGGCCCCCGTTCGCTCAGACCGGGTCGGATCCGCTCGTAGGCTTCGCGGTGGATCGCCCGGAAGGTGCAGCCCACGTCGGTCAGCCGTGGCTCGTGCGGCACGTACCAGAGGAGCTCGAGGATCTTGGCCGCGGTGACGTTGCCCCAGCGCAGGATGAAGCCCATGTTCGCGCCCTGTTCCACCATCTGCCGGGTCGTCCGCGTGCCCAGGACCATGGCCGCGGCGTCGGTGTAGACCAGGAGCTTCTCGAGGTCGTGGGCGCGGAAGGAACCGTCGGCCTCGGTGAGGACGAGTAGATCGCCGTCGGCCGCGGCCAGACCCGCGCGCAGGGCGAAGCCATAGCCCGCTTCGGATTCGGTCACGACCCGGGCCCCGGCCGCGGCCGCGAGTTCGGCGGTCCGGTCCCGACAGTTGTTGTCCACCACCACGACCTCGTCGACCCGCGGCTCGGTGATGAAGTCGCGCACCACCTCGGCGATCGTCTCCTCCTCGTTGTAGGCCGGGACGATGATCGAGACCTTGAGACCGCGATACATCAGACCTCCTCGTGCGGCGCCCGCGAGGTGGTCTCGCTGCCGTCGGCCTCGAGACGCCGCAGGAGCACGGTCGGCGTCTCCAGCGGTCGCATCAGGGGGACGAGCAGGAGCATGATGAGCGCCAGGCCCGAAAGGAGTCCGCCCCAGCGCAACGAGCGCGGCCGGTAGCGGAATTCGATGGCCTCGTCGTCGGCCTGGACCGGCACAGCCATGAAGCAGAGGTCGGCGCGCAGGATGCGGCGCAGCTCGCTGCGGCCGGTGCCCGCCTTGCGCACGACGGCTTCCCAGCCGGGCGCGAACTGCTCGGAGAGGACGAGCAGGCCGTCTCCGGCCACGTCGAGGTCGAGTTCGATCCGACCGGGCCGGTCGAGGACGACCTGCACCGACTCCGGGCGCTTCGGTTCGGGGTAGCGGCTGCGCATGCCGAGATAGAGCTCGTCGAGCCAGACCTTGTCGTCGAAGGCGCGCGAACCGGGCGCGAACCCGGCGAACTCGCGGGCCGCGTCGTCAGGCGGCATCACCTCGACCTGGTGGACGAGTCGGGCGCGCGGCAGGACGTCGGCGTTCTCGTAGATCCACATGTCACCGGCGCCAGCGTCCTCGGGGCCGGGGTAGACCAGCGGCAGGGGCGCATTCTCGATCGCCTGGCGGCTGACGATGTAGCGGGCCCGCAGGAGGTCGAGCTGGGGACTGCTCAGGGAGGCGGGGTCGGCGAGCGCCGGGTAGCCGGCGTCATAGGAGTTGGGTTCCAGCGTGCGCATGAAGTCGAGGAAGCTCCTCGGCGCCAGCGCCCGATAGCCCTGGGCATCGTCCAGGTCGTAGACCAGCGGAATGTTGGGCGGCAGGTAGCGCTGGATCGCGGTCGGGTCCGGATCGAAGCGGAGCATCCGGCCCTGCCCCCGGTGCTTCATCAGGAATTCGAGGCCCGGCGTCGGCGCCCACATCTCGCGGCGATGGACCGGTTCGTTGAACTGCCAGAAATGCCAGCCCAGCTCGGCGAGGACGATGACCAGGCAACCGAAGAGGAGGAGCCGCGGGCGCAGCGACCGCGCCTGCCAGTAGAGCAGGCCACCGGAGGCCGCGAGCACGGCCAGCGCGAGGCCGAGCCGTTCGGCGAGATCGCGGATCGGTCGGCGGGCCAGCTCGTACTGCTGTTCGACGGGCAGGGCGGCGGTGCCGATGATCCGATCGACGCCGCGCGCGCGCAGGAAGTCGGTGAGCTGGCGGGCCGAGAAGTCGGGCTGGAAGCGGAGCATGAGGACGACGACCAGGCCGAGGACGACGATCGGACCGGCGACGAAGAGCAGGGGCCTCTTCCAGCGGGCCGCCTGCTCCCGGCCGAGCCCCATGAGTCGGTCGAGGCTGATCGCGAACAGCGCCGCGAGGCAGAATCCGGCGATCTGGACGAAGCGCATCGGGCTGCCGAAGTCGAGCCCCGGTAGTCGGGCCGCGAGGGCCATCAGCGGGCTGCCGCAGGCGAGGAGCAGGGCGACGACGAGGGCCCCGGTCAGGGTCAAGGCCGCTCGATCGCGGCGCAGGAAGGGAGCGAGCAGGGCCAGGAGCAGGGCCAGAAGGCCGACATGGAAGCTGCGCTCCGAGTAGTTGTTCGGGATGTGCGCCTGGCTCTGCCCGTCGGCCAGGAGCCAGAGCCGGAACAGCTCCTGGCCGGCCGCCTCGCCCCGGGCCGGGTTGCCGAAGAAGTCGGGCACGAGGAGATGCAGGAGGGTGACCGGACGCAGGGAGTCGGCCTTCAGATCGGCGAAGCTCCGATGCTGATGGCCGGTGCGGCTCATGAACTCCGCGGTCGGCACGAGCTGCACCGCGGCGAGGCAGAGACCGAGCAGGGCGAAGGCGGCCAGGAAGCCGCCACGGCGCAGGACAACCTCGACCCCGTCGGTCATGGCCAGACGGATCAGGCCGACCAGCGTGTAGGCGAGGATGAACCAGCAGTTGATCACCGCGGTCTGCGGGAAGCCGGCGAGCATCATCAGGCCGATGGCGAGGGCCAGGATCATCAGGGCCCAGCGCGGCCGGCGGCGCAGGACGCGCTCGATCGCGAACAGCGCCAGCGGCAGCCAGACCATCGTCGTGATCAGGCAGTAGTTCTGGAAGTGGACCGACATCCAGCCCGAGAAGGTCCAGCACAGCCCTCCGGCGAGGGCCGCCCCCGGCCGCAGCTTGATGCTGCGCAGGTAGAGGAAGGCGAAGAGGCCGGCCAGGGCGAGGTGGGCGAAGCTGATCACCGCGACCGCGCGCATCGGGTCCATGAAGGTGGCGAGGGCGGTGAAGGGGTAGCCCGTCGCGGTCATCGGATTGGCCTGGTGAGGCAGACCGGCGAAGTTGTGCGGGTTCCACAGCGGCGCCCAGCCCTCGCGCAGCTGCTCGGCGGTGAAGACCAGATCGGGATAGAGGATGAACTGCTTGTCGCTGACGTTCCGGTTGGCGGGTTCGCTGGCGGCCAGATCCGGCGCGACGGTCGACCAGGGTTCGAGCGCCGCGCTGTGGAAGGAGAACAGGGCCAGGGGGCCGACGAGGAAGGGCAGGGCGAGGACGGCCGGCAGCAACAGCAGGACGACGATCGCCCCGAAATCCGCTCTCTTCACCTGGACATCCTCGACTCGGCTCAGGTTTCCGGGCGCGCGGCGACCAGCATCTCGTCGAAGGGGTTGACGTAGAAGCGCAGGTGACCGAGCGGTTCCAGCGGTTTCAGGAGCAGATGGGCGATGCGATTGTAGCGCCTCATCCGCTCGATGAAGAACGCCAGGGAAATGTACTTGCCCGACCGCCCGGCCGTCAATTCGAGGGTCTCGAGTCCGGCCTCGGCGAGGGCGCGGCGCATCGAGTCCGGATCGAAGTGATAGATGTGTTCGAGGTGCTTGTAGTGGTGCCAGCGGCGGCCCAGAACGCGCGCGGCCAGCGAGGCGACGTTCTGGGTCTGGAGGACGAGGACGCCGTCGGGGGCGAGCAGGCGACGCATGTCGCGGAGGGCCGTGAAGGGATCGGCGAGGTGCTCGATCACGTCGAAGGCGACGATCAGGTCGAAGCTGGCCGGGGCGAAGTCCAGGTCCTGCAGGCGGGCGTTGTGGATGGTCTCGATGCCGAGCTGCTCGCGGGCGAAGGCGCAGGCCCGGGGCGAGAGCTCGACGCCCTCCACCTGGAACCCTCGGCGCCGCATCTCGTCGAGGAAGAAACCGCCGGCCGCGCCGATCTCGAGCAGGCGCCCCGACTGCTTGAACCGGGTGACGAAGCGGGCCTTCTTCCGGAAGGTCTTGCGGTGGCAGGCGGCATCCTCGAGGTAGCCGCCGTAGCCGTAGTCCGAGGGGCAATCGCTCTGGAAGTACTCGTCGCCGTAGATCCGGTGGATCTCGTCGTCCGGCACCCGGGGACTGACGTAGACGAAGGCGCAGCGGCCGCAGCGGCGGACCTCGAAGGGGGGATCGGAGACGATCACCTTCGCCTCGTCGGACCCGCACATGGCGCAGGCCACCGGCACCAGCGGCAGGTCGGTGAGCCGCAGCCGATCATCGCCGTTGCCGGTCATGCTCCGAGCCGGTTCCTGTCGTCGTGCTGGTCGCTGGTCACGTTCCCATCCGGTTGCGAAGCGATGTCGGCCGGCCTCGACTTCAGCCGAAGTAGGTGTCGCCGGTCGCCACCTGACGGTGATCGGCGTCCTCGCCAAGCAGGTTGTCCGCCGCCGTGAAGCCCATGGCGATGGAATGGTCCATGTTGTTGTACTTGAACAGGCCCTGACGGCCGGTGGTGTCCAGGTGGGCGATCCCGTCGGCGTGGGCCAGGACCGCTTCCAGGTGCTCGCGGTACTCGAGGTCGTAGAGCGGGTAGGCAAAGAGCTCGCGGTGGGAGAAGGTCTCGAGGACCTCCTCCGGCTTGATCAGGCCGATCTTGACCAGGTCGCGGACGGCGACCTCGCGCAACTCCGAGTCGGTCTTGGTCCAGATCTCGTCACCGAAGTCGCAGGTGATCTCGGCGCAGATCAGGGTCTTGTCCGCCGGCGCGCAGTCGTCGCTGAAGTTCTTGGGCTCCGACAGGCGGTGGACGGTGAGCGTGTCCTCGGGGATGTAGATCCAGTGGTCGTGGGTCAACGTGGGGCGGTCGAGGACCAGGAACACGAAGACCATGCTGCGGTGCTTGAGGGCGTCCACGTGGGCGAGGATCTCGGCCGGAGCACCCGGCTCGAGCAGGCGGACGAGCAAGGTCAGCGGCATCGTGTTGAGCACGGTGCCGGCCTTGATCACCTCGGTCTCACCGCGTTCGTTGCGGGCGCGGACCCCCAGGCAGCGCCCGTTCTCGACCAGGACCGCCTCCACCTCGACCCCGGTCCGCACCTCGGCGCCGTTGCCCTGGGCGGATCGGGCGAAGCTCTTGGCGATCTCGCCGACGCCGCCCTTGGCCGGGTAGTGGAACTTGCTGACCAGGCTGCGGGCCTCCTTGCGGGGCCGGAACACCGACTTGACGATCGTGTCCCAGAGGGAGGCCTGGCTGATGCGCTGCGAGGCCCAGTCGGCCGAGATCTTGGTGCAGGGGAGGCCCCAGGTCTTGGCGGTGTAGACGCCGAAGAAGATCTCGTAGAGCTTGCGACCGAAACGACGGACGACCCACTCCTCGAAGTTGCGGTCCTTCGGGCTGGTGAACAGGTTCTTGGTGGCCTGCACGAAGTAGTCGAAGATGGCCCGGAGCATCACCGGCTTCGGCAGCTGCACCAGGGCCTTCGAGAGCTTCAGGGGGTAGTCGAAGAACTGATCGTAGAGCAGGATGCGTGACACCCGCGCCCGCTCCACCTTGTTGTCGCCGAGGACCGCGATGGTCTCCTCGTGGACGCGCTGATCGACACTGTGGAAGCGATGCGGGCCGAAGTCGTACCAGAACCGGCCATGCTCGCTCTCGTGAAGCAGGCTGTTGGCGAGACCCCCGATCTCGGCTTCCTTCTCCAGCAGCGTGACCCGGCGGCCGGCGCGGGCCAGGACGTGAGCCGCCGAGGCGCCGGCCAGGCCACCGCCCAGGATCAGGACCCGATCGTCATCAGATGCCATCGATGTCACTCCGCACTGTCCTCGCTCAGGATCAAGATCGACCGCTGGAAGCCCTTGGGTGAGGCTGATTTCCGGTGCCTGCTCCCTTTTCGGGATTCTGCGCCGGCCGGAGGGTCTCGGCCCCGGTTTCGTTCAGTTCCGTGCCCGTCGCGGGCGATGTAACAAGCGTCCGGAGCCCGGCTGGCCCTGCGCGGCCGACCCGGTTCCGGACGGCGCGAGCCTAACACGGGGTCCTCGCCGTCGCCAGGGTCGCGGCGCCGTTGCGCCCGTCCTAATGCTCTGTTTGCAATGGGTTTGTGAATCTTGAAGCTGCTCCGGGGGGCTGCTAACCTGCGGCCGCGCCCGCGGTCTTGGAAGCCTCCCCATGGATCTGCTCAAGCAGTGTTTGCGTTTTCGCGAGATGCTCTCCGCCTTCGTCCGGCGCGAGCTGCGGCAACGCTACGTCGGCTCGCTCCTGGGCTGGCCCTGGCCCTTCCTCCAGCCCATGATCATGATGGCGGTCTACTACGTCGTCTTCGTCAACCTCATGGGCATCAAGATGGACAACACCTGGAGCAGCCTGCTCCAGACCGTCAATGGGGGACGGGCCTTCGACGGCGACAGCTTCTACGTGGTCCTGCTCTGCTGCGGGCTCCTGCCCTGGCTGGCCACCGCCGAGTTCCTGATGCGCTCGGTGAACACCATTCCGGAGAACGGCAACCTGGTCAAGAAGGTCGCCTTCCCCGCCGAGCTGCTCTCGATCAGCGTCCTGATCGCCTACTTCATCAATCTCCTGGTGCTCGTGACCGTGTTCTGCACGGTGACCTTCACCTTCACCGGTTTCGTCTCGCCGCTGATCTGGATGTTCCCGATCGTGCTGATCCTGCACGCGGCCTTCCTGCTCGGCTTGGGCTACCTGCTGTCGACCGCGAACGTCTTCGTGCGCGACGTCGGCCAGCTCGCTCCCCTGGCGATCAACCTCTGGTTCTTCCTGACGCCCATCGTCTACGTGAAGGAGATCCTGGCCCAGAACAAGGAGCTGACCTGGATCTGGATCTTCGACTGGAACCCGATGACCTACATGGTCGACCTCTACCGCTATGCCCTCGTCTATCCCGAGGAGCTGCGCTACACGATCGTGGATGGCGTACCGGTCAAGCTCGAGCTCGCCGACGTCATGCTGCGGCTGGGGATCTTCGCCGCGATCGCCCTGGGCACGCTGGTCCTGGGCTATCGCACCTTCATGGCCAAGAAGCACCGCTTCGCGGACGAGATCTGAGGGAGCCATGACGGAAGGAAGCGGACCGAGCGTGGTGGTCGAGGGCATCGGCAAGAGCTATCGGCTCTATCCAGACCCGCGCGCCCGGCTGAAGGAACTTCTCTGCTTCGGCAGGAAGAAGTTCCACACCGAGAAATGGGCGCTCCGCGACATCAGCTTCGAGCTCTGGCCCGGACAGGCGCTGGGCGTCATCGGCATCAACGGTGCCGGCAAGTCGACCTTGCTCAAGATCCTGACCGGGACCTCGCGCCAGAACGAGGGCAACTTCCGCCTGAACGGCACCGTCTCCTCGATGCTCGAACTCGGGGCCGGCTTCCACCCCGAGTTCAGCGGCAAGGAGAACATCTACATGAACGCGGCGGTGCAGGGCATCCCGCGCGCGCAGGTGAAGGAACGCTACGACGAGATCGCCGCCTTCTCCGAGCTGGGCGAGTTCCTCGAGCGGCCGGTCCGTACCTACTCCTCCGGCATGGCCATGCGCCTCGGCTTCGCGGCCTCCATGTTGGTGAATCCCGACATCCTGATCCTCGACGAGGTCCTCGCGGTCGGCGACGCCCACTTCCAGAAGAAGTGCATGGACAAGTTCGCCGAGTACCGCAGCGCCGACAAGACGATCCTCTTCGTCAGCCACAGCGTCTATCACATCCGCGAGATCTGTGACCGCGCCATCTGGATCCACGAGGGCAAGATGGTGATGGATGGCGACCCGATCGCCGTCACCGACGAGTACGAGAACATCCTGCTCAAGCTGCAGGCCGACTACGCCATGCGTCGGGAAGGGCCGGAGGGCGAGATGGTGCGAGGGCTGGCGGCGATCGACGCCGTGACCCTGCATCTGGGGAACGAGGCCGAACCGCGGCGCGAGTTCCAGACCGGCGACGATCTCTGCCTGCGCTTCCGCTACGTGAATCCCGAGGAGGGCGAGCCCGTCTTCCCGATGATCGCGGTCCTGCGCAACGACGGCACCCTGGTCTTCGCCTCGCGCCCCGAGCGGCCCCTGGTCACCTCCACGGAACCCCAGGAGGTGGTCATGCGCGCGCCCGACCTGCGCCTGCTCGCGGGCGAATACGAGGTCGCCGCCTACATCACCGACAAGAGCGCGGCGCACTTCATCGACCAGCGCCAGGGAGCGGCCCGCTTCAAGGTGAGCCACCAGGGTCTGCACAAGGGCATCTACTTGGCCGAGACCAGCTGGGAGACTCCGGTCGGGTCGCGGAAGGACGAGAAGGGCGGCTGATGGCGCCCGATCTGTCGATCGTCGTCGTCAACTTCAACAGCGCGCACTTCATCGCGCCGCTGCTCGACAGCATCGCCGCGCAGGATTTCGAGGTCGCCGGCCGACCCGGTCGCTACGAGGTGATCATCGTCGACAACGCCTCGCGAGGGGACGACGCCGCCCGGCTCGAAGAGCTGCGTTCCGATCGCGTCGCGGTCATCCTCAACACCGCAAACGTGGGCTACGGCCCGGCGAACAACCAGGGTTTCCACCTGGCTCGTGGTCGCTACCACATGATCCTCAATCCGGACGCCCGGTTCCTCGACGGCTGCTTCCGCGCGCTGATCGACGTCTTGGAACGCGATCCCGAGGCCGCGGTGGTCGGTCCGCTGGCCTACATGGACCCGGAGGCGACCTGCATGATGCCGCCCAACGAGGCGCCATCGCCGGAGCTGATCGCCCTGCAGACCCTGGCCCAGACCGATCACGAGGCGGCCGCCCGGAATCTACGCGAGCGCACGCGCTTCGCCCATCGCTACTGGGCGGCCGAGGAGCCGATCGAGATGGAGATGCTCTCCGGCTCCTGCCTGGTGTTCCGACGCGAACTCTATGCGACGGAATGGCCCTTCGACCCGGGCTACCCCCTCTACTTCGAGGACAGCGACCTGTTCCTGCGCCTGCGCCGGGCCGGTCGCAAGCTCCTGCACGTGCCGGCGGCGAGGATGCTCCACTACTGGTCGCAGAGCGCCGATCGCCACGTTCGCGGGGCCCAGTATCGCCACCGACTCTCGGCGCGCCGGTTCTTCCTCAAGCACTTCGGCGAGGAGGGGCTGCGCATCCACGAGGAAAATCTCGCCCAGAGCCTCGAGACCCACCGCCTCGGCCGACACATCATGCCCTTCGAGTTCGAGGAGGTCGCGACCGGGCGGGAGGCGCCGGCCTTCGACCTCGGGCAGCCGGCCGCCGACTACTTCGTCGAGTTCGCCGGCAATCCCATCTTCACCCTGGCGATCGGCATGTTCCCGCGGGCGGACGGGCCCTTCCAGGTCTCCCAGATCATGTGGGAACAGGTCGGACCGGGGACCTACTACATCCGCGCCGTCTCGCGGCGGAACCTCGAGACCCTGAAGGCCTGGAAGATCCGCAAGGGCTGAGTCGCGCCGGCCGCGGGCCGGCGGGGCTCAGAACTGGAAGTAGAGGAAGGGCCGGTAGGCCTGGAACCAGATCTCGCAGACCGCCACCAGGAAGAAGACCGCCACCGCCGGGCTGAGCCAGGGGCGCGTGGTCTGCACCTGCTCGTGCGCCGGCCGCATGCCCCAGATGATCAGGGCACCGCAGCCGAAGGCCAGCAGGCCGGCACGGTCGATCTCGAGGAGTCCTTCGGCACCGCCGTCCCGTCCCAACATGGCCATCAGGTAACCGGTCGCCTGGGACAGCGAGTTCGCCCGGAAGAAGACCCAGCCACCGAGGGCGATGACGAAGGTGCAGGCGATGCGTAGCGGCTTCGGCAGGGCAGCGTAGAAGGGCCTCTTGCCGATCAGCCTCTCGATCACCAGCCAGGCTCCCTGATAGGCGCCCCAAGCGACGAAGGTCCAGGACGCGCCGTGCCAGAGGCCGCCGAGCAGCATGGTGAGCATCAGGAAGACATAGGTGAGGAAGGGACCCCGGCGGTTGCCGCCCATCGGGATGTAGAGGTAGTCCCGGAGCCAGCTCGACAGCGATACGTGCCAGCGCCGCCAGAACTCGGTGATGCTCTGCGACTTGTAGGGCGAATTGAAGTTCATCGGGAACACGAAGCCGAAGAGCAGCCCGAGTCCCATCGCCATGTCGGAGTAGCCGGAGAAGTCGAAGTAGATCTGGAAGGCGTAGGCCACGATGCCGGTCCAGGCGTCCGGGGTGGCGAGCTGGGCCTGGCCGAAGGCCTGGTCGGCGATCGGTGCCAGCGTGTCGGCGAGCAGAACCTTCTTGGCGAAGCCCATCTGGAAGAGCAGGGCGCCGGTGCTGGCCCGGGCGAAGGAGTGGCGGCGCGAACGCAGCTGCTCGGCGATCTCGCGGTAGCGGACGATCGGGCCGGCCACGAGCTGCGGGAACAGCGCGACGTAGGCCATGAAGTCGAGGAAGCTCTTCTGGGGCTCGGCGTCGCCGCGATAGATGTCGATGGTGTAGCTCATCGACTGGAAGGTGTAGAAGCTGATGCCCACCGGCAGCACGACGTGGAGGAGCGGCCAGGGCTCGCCGCCGAAGCGCTGGATGATCGCGTTCAGGCTCTCGATGCCGAAGTCCGCGTACTTGAAGAAGCCGAGCAGCGCGAGATTGACCACGCAGCTCAGGAACACCCAGCGCCGTCGCCGGCGATCGTCCTCGAGTCGGGCCACGCGGGCGCCGGCCTGGTGGTCGACCACCGCGCTGAAGGTCATGAGCAGGACGAAGTCCGGTCGCCACCAGCCGTAGAACAGGAAGCTGGCCAGGGTCAACATCAGGTTGCGCCCGCGATGGGGCAACAGGAAGTAGATCGCCGTGACCAGCGGCAGGAAGGCGAAGAGGAAGATCTGGGTGGTGAAGACCATGGGTTCAGCGCCGGCGGAGGTGGAGGTCCCGGAACTCGAAGGGCCTGCTCGAGTCGACCGGATCGAGGCGGAAGCGACGGGTCTCCCGTCCCTCCGGTCCGACGACCGGGATGCAGATGAGCTGCTCGCGGTCGCGGCCGCCCACCGGCTGGATGCAGCGTTCGTCGCGGCCGAATCCGGCCCCCCAGTCGAAGAGGATCTTGGACGTGGTCGGGTTGGCCGTCTTCACCCGGTAGCAGACCGCCCAGCCCTCGTTGGCCGGAAGCGCCTCGCCCAGGTCGACCAGGAGCATCGGGTCACCGGTGGTGGGCGTACCGTCGAGCCCGCCCTCGCCGTCGTCGACCAGGGTCACGTTCTCGGCCGTCCTGCCGGTGATGACCAGCTCCCGGCGCGAGGAAGCGGGATAGCGCTCCTCGTTCTCGCGCTCGACCAGGAAGGCCTCGAGCGGATCGAGGAAGCTGTCCTTGCGCACGAAGACGTGCTTCTCGGGGAATTCCCAGACGATCAGGGCCGGCGCCTCGTGGTCGCCGGCGATGATCTCGCGGGCGAGGGCCAGGAGGCCGACGGTGGGGCCCTTGCCGGGAAGGCTGCGATCCTCGACCTGCCGCCCGAGCAGCGCGGCCAGCTTGGAGCCCAGGTGGAGCGTGTGCGAGAAGCTGGTGCCGCAGAGCACGAGGGTCTGCTCGCCTTCGGGTTCGAGGTCGCGACCACGGTCGTCGACCACCCGGACGAGCCGGCGCGGCACGGTGAAGGAGCGGTAGAAGTCGGAGTCCTTGACGAAGCCCAGCATGCGCTGGAGATCGCCCTCCCAGGTACCTCCTTCGTGCTCGACGATGCGACCGTCGAAGGCCAGGCCCGGCAAGGGCGTCCCGAAGCGTTGGCGGATCTCCTCGGCGAGGAGGCCGGCCGTCGCCAGGCAGCCCTGGTCACTCCAGTGACTGTCGTTGGCGAAGAAGGTCGCGACCCCGTCCGGTTTCAGGGCTGGGGCGGCATCGAGGGTCCAGACCTGGCGGGCCTTCAGGCCACGGACCATCTCCGGCCAGATGCTGCGTGGCTGTTTCCGCGCCTCGGGCAGCTTGTCGGGGTACAGGGCCCACTTGTTGGGCAGCGGCAGGACCAGGACCTTGGTGCCGTGGGCCGCGAACCAGGACACGGTTCCGGAGATCGCGGCGAGATGGCGCTCGATCAAGGCCTCGGCGCCGGGGCGCGGGTAGTTGGCTTTGGCGTTCGAGGCCTCGAAGAGCCAGTGATCGCGGCCGACGACGACGCGATCGGTGTGGCGATCGAACAGGCGGAAGGCGAATTCGTTGTAGCGCGGGCGAACCGTCTCGGCGACCACCGAGTTCTCGGCGAAGTCGTTCTCGACCTCGCGGGCCAGGCTGCCGTCGCGGAAGGCCTGGAAGTCGACGCGGTCGAGCTTGCTGCCCGGCAGGTTGCCGCCGCCGATCTCGAAGTAGAGGACCACCAGGATGGTCCCGAACAGGCTCAACAGGCTGACGACCCGGAGGCCTCCGGCCTCGGGGTCGCGCCAGCCGGTCACCTGCTGGTCGTGATGCGGAGAACTTCCATCGGCCATGGCCAGGTTCGCTCGGCAAAGGGGGCGACGCGACGGCCGAAGGGAGGCCGGCAGGAGAAGTCTGTCCGGTGGCGATGAGAGCATCGGGTATTGCGTGTGTCCTCTTGATGAAGCCGACCACCGCCTGCCAGCTCCGGCCGAACGTGCTATCTTGCTGAAGCCCCTGGGGGCGAGTGGCTTGCGCCGATGGGCCGGCTCCGGTGTCAGGCTCCCTTCGGGTTGCCGCCGTGAAGGCGATCGGTGGTCCATCGTGAAAGGCGAGGTCGCGGCGTCATGAAGCTCCCGTTCCGGCTGCTCGGCATCGTCTCCCTGGGTTTCGCGCTCGGCGCCTGCGGCGAAGCGCCGGAGTCGCCGAGCGGGTCGGCGGCGGAGGCGGCGCCGAGCATCATCGTCGCGGGCCACCTCTACAGCCTCGGGGTTCGTAGCCACGACGAGAGCGACGACCGCCTGCTCGATGATCGCTGGCTGGAGGCCTTCGCGACCGAGATCCGCCGGCGCCGACCTCAGGCGGTCTTCCTGCTCGGCGACAGCACGCGGAACGGGGGCGACGAGGAGTGGCGGCGGCTGGATCGGATCTTCGCCGGTCTCGAAGCGCCCCTCCACTACCTGGCGGGCAACCACGACCTGCGCTCCGCGGCGGCCTTCGACCGGCACGGCGGCGTGCGCAATCAGGTCTTCGACCTCGCCGGGACCCGGCTGATCGCGCTCGACGCGAAGTGCGTCTACGAGGCGGAGGATCTCGCGTTCCTGCGTCGGTCCCTCGACCTGCCGGCGACCGCGCCGCGGCCCCTGATCCTGATGCACTACTGCATGATCGACTGGCGCGACGCGCAGCCGGGTCAGGATCCGCGCGAGGACTACCCCGGCGTGAGCAACTGGAATCGCGAGGTCGTGCCGATCATCGCCGGTCGCGTCGAGATGGTCATCTGTGGCGATCACCAGCCGGGAGGTCCCAAGCGTCGCCGCCAGGTCCACGACGGGCGGACGATCGACTACCTGCTCACCTCATTCGGCTTCCGCCGGGCGGACGGTCAGGATCGGGCCGGCGAGGGCCCGAACCTCTTCGTTGAGCTGATCTTCGGCCGGGACGGGCTGCGGGCCCTGCCTCGTGTTCTTCCCGTCGCCCTCGATGACGACTGGTACCTCGACCCACGACCGCCGGAGGACTGGGTGCATCACGAGGTCTTCGGCAGAGGCTGGATCTGGAGCCCCCGGAGTTTCCTCGAGGTCACCGACGACGACGCGTTCCGTATCGAGGAGCCCGAGCGCGGCATCGAGCTCGAGATCGAACGCCGGCCCTGGCCGGCCGCGGCCGATCTGGCCAGCGTCCAGGCGGCCCTGTCCACCGAACTCGTGAGCAAGCTGGGGCCGGTGAAGTCCTTCGCCGGCGGTGACTTCGAGCTCCTGTTCCAGCCGGCGCGCTGGGAGTGGCTCGAGGTCCGCGGCGAGCCGCGCTTCTACGTCTTCGCCCGGGTGAAGGACGAGCTCTGGATCTTCGCCGGTCGCCAGCGGACGGCGGCCCCCGATGACATCGATTGGCGCGCTCTCCTGCTCGAGATGGTCCGGAGCCTGAAGCTGGCCTGACTCGGGCCGCGGACCGATTCGCCGGTCGGGGGTGATCGGGTCGATCGGCGTGCTCCAGGCGGTGCCCTTCGAGGTCTTCCATCGGCTCGGCGCGGGCCAAGAAGAAAGGGCGCAGGCCGAAGCCTGCGCCCTTCCGCGTGGTCGATGCCGCCCGAACTCAGATGATGGTGAGCTCGATCGCGTTGGACATCGCGAAGAAGAAGCCGTTGGTGGTGGCGAACACGGCCTGGAAGGAGGCCAGGACGCCCAGCGGCAGCGGCGGGGTCTGGAAGTTGAGGACGGTCGAACCCGTGGCGCCGGTGATGTGCAGGGCGTCGATCAGCGTGATCGGCGAGAAGCCGTCACCGATGACCTGCAGCTGGGTCGGAATACCCTGGGCGTTGACCGGACCACCGATGTCGAACTGGCCGATGTTCGGGTAGGTCGCGGCCACCGGGTTGAGGGGGCCGATCATCAGCAGGATCGGAGCGAAGGGCTCACCGCTGAGGGTGAAGTCCAGGGGACCGCCGGCCGTACCGGTCGTCGCGAAGGGACCCGGATCGCCGGAGTTGGGACCGAGACCACCGAGTGCCTGGTTGACCGCGTCGTTGATGTCGAGCACGGCGAGTCCGGGCTGTCCGGGCTGACCGACGCCCGGCACGAAGTCGAAGATCGTGACGTCGTCGATCGCGATGTCGTGGTTGGTGGAGCCACCGTCGCTACGGCCGCGGAACTGGATCCGGATGTAGGAGCCGGCCCAGGGCGAGAGGTCGACGAACTGGTTCGTCCACTGCGACAGGGCCCAGTTGCCAGCGGTGCCGGCGATCGGACCCGGGGCGGTCTGCTGGTGGCCGATCGGGCCGAGGACGTCGGTGGTCACGACTCCGCCGGGGTAGGAGATGATGTCCACCGAGATGAAGTTCTCGTAGAGCGGCTGGTAGTAGTTCCAGGAGTGGAGCCAGAAGCTCAGGCGCGGCAGCGTGGCGGCGCTGAGATCGATGCAGGGCGACTGCAGGTTGACCTGCGGGTAGTTGCCGCTCGAGTCCTCGACGTAGGCGTAGTAGGCGCTGCCGGTGGTGTGATCGCCACCGACCGGGCCGGTGTTGAAGGAGCCGGTCTGGCCCATGTAGAAGTGCCAGTCCGAGTCGGTGCCGCTGGCATCGGTCTGATCCTGCACCCAGCCGGTCGGCGGGATCAGCGTGTTGTTGGTGGTCGTGCTGTCGAAGTTCTCGGTCCAGGGGAAGGTCGAGATCGGCGTCGAGGTGGAGCCCGAGTTCACGTTCGTGTTCAGGGTGTCGTTCGACGGATTGAGGTCGCCCGGCCAGGTCAGCGTCATCGAGACGCTGTGCGAGCCGATCATCGAGAAGTCGCCGGTGGCGAGGAAGCCGAAGCTCTCCGTGTCACCGATGTTCATGTTGTTGGTGGTGCCGAAGATCTCGGTGGCGACGAGGCTGCCGTCGATGGTGAGGTCGACACTGAAGAGCGTGCCGGCCGGCAGCATGTTGGTGCCGTAGCTGACCAGCGTGAAGTTGATGGCCTCGGCGTTGCTGAGCGGCAGGCAGTCACTGGCGCCGGTCGAAACCGGAGAGTCGAGTGAGGCGATGCCCAGGTCGTCGGCGACCGTGTTCAGCTCGAAGTTCATGTTGGCGGCGATCTGCGCCTGGCTCCGAGCGCTGTTCCACATCCGGAACTCGTCGAGGTTGCCGAACCAGTTGAGCGTGGTGCTGCTGTAGCCACCGATCATCAGGCCGTTGACGTTCGAACCGTTGAAGGCGAGCGTCGTGGACTGGGTGTTCTGGCCGGCCTGGACGCCGTTCAGGTAGCAGGTCAGGGTGCCCTGGGCCGAGTCGTAGACGTAGGCGACGTGGGTCCAGGTGATGTTGGGGAGAGCATTGGTGACCGTCAGCGCGGTCATGCCGGTGCCGCCCATGACGAGGTTGCCGGTGCTCGTGCGATAGGCGTAGATGGACGCGCTGCTGTCACCGAAGAGGTAGCGGGTCGCGGTCGTGGTCTCGCGGTCACGCGCCCAGATCTCGATGGTCCAGCTGCCGGAGACGCTGAAGGGCTGGTTCATGCGGGCGACGACGCCGGCCACCTGCGTGGTGAGGATCTTCAGTCCCGCGGCGCCGAGGTAGTTGTTGGTCGGATCCCAGATGCCCGACGGCAACGTGGGCGCCGCGCCGACACCCGGGATCGCCAGGTCGGCTGTCGTGTTACCCGTGCCCTCGTTGAAGCGCAGGTAATGCATGTCGGGAACAGACTGCGCCATCGCGGTCGCGGCGCAGGCCGTTGCCAGCAGGGCAACGAGCAGGAACTTGTAGGTGCCGTGCTTCATCGTAGGAAGATCTCCTGTATTCGCGTCTGCCGCGAGTCTACCAATCGACCTCGTGCTCTCGCCGAGTGACGTCATCTCGTATGGCGGCTTGTACAACATTCGACCCGGCTCGACCGGGTCGGTCGCGTGCGTGCAAGGAAGAGGCTACACCCTATGACCGCGCTTTTGAAGCGCTTTGCCGAACTTGGCGTCGGTGAATCCTCGGGCGTCGGGAACGCTGGCGCAGCGAATCGGCACGTGTTCGCGAGCAGGCGACCTAAGTGACGTTCGGCACCATCCTTCCGTTGCTCACGGGGCGGTCGGTGGCTGGTCGGGTCGGTGGTCGACCGGATCAGGTCGCGCGCTGGCGGCGATCGGGAAACTCACCATGGGGACCGAGGCCGCGGCCGAAAAGGGCCTGCGCAGGGGTCGGGCGGGGACTTGACAACCCTGGTCGAGGTCGCCTCAGCGACCGTTGGCGAGCGGCTGCCGCTCGCCCGCGCTCTTGTTCTCGCTCTCGAGCCACTCGTCGAGAAAGGCAGCCTGCTCGAGGAAGCCGCGGACCGCGCCTCGGAAGGTCTCGTCGGTCTCCTTGAACTGGAAGCCCATCTCCCAGAAGGGTTCCGTCCGGATCTGCTCGGCCCTGCGGCACCAGCGCACGGTCATCTCGGCCACGACGCATTCACAGCCCTCGATCGCTCGGCCGAAGTCGAGGCGTGCCTTGAAGGCCCGGCCGATCTCGTAGGCGATGGGGCTGGAGAGTCGGCAGCCTTCCTCGTGGATGTCGTTGAGGCGGCCGAGCAGGATGCCGCTCCCCTCTTCGTAGACCCGGAACGGAAGGAGGATGCGCACGCGGTCGAGACGTCGTCTCGAACCCTCGATGGTGGGCGAAGCATCGACTCCGGTCGGGTTGCTCATGTTGGGCTTTTCGGCAACGGGCCGGAGCACCTTGCGCCCGGCCGGCCCGGGAGGCCCAGAATCGGGTGTTTCCCCCAGGGTTGGTCCGGTCAAAACGGTCATGCTGTCTCATTCGGAGACAAACAGGTGCGGCCCGGGGGGACGACCCGAGGCCTCGGTGGTCGCCGCGTCGTCGCGGCCGGGTGCCCCTCTCGAGTAGGAGTCGAGTCGATCAGTCTGCCACCGTTCCAGAAAGCCGCGGTTCTCGTTAGCATGGCCGGTGATCCCGGGTCGGGGCGAGCCCGGGGACCATCGTCGACGACTGCCGGCCAGTAATCTACGGGACTCATGCGTGTCTGAAGGCGCTACAGCGACGATCTTGCTCTGCGAAGACGACGACGCGGTCCGTCGGGTCACCGAGCGCATCCTGCGACGTTTCGGCTACGCCGTCCTGTCGGCGGCCCATGGCGCCGAGGCGCTCGAAGTCCTGGAGCGTCACGGCGGCCTCATCGACATGTTGATCACCGACGTCGTCATGCCGGGGATGAGCGGCCCCGAACTCGCGCGTGCCTTCCAGAGTCGGTTTCGGGGAACGCGCATCCTCTACGTGTCCGGCTACACGGCCGATCATCTCGATCCCGCCGACCAGCTCGGTGACCGCGTCGAGTTCCTGGCCAAGCCCTACAGCAGCGAGGCGCTCATCCAGCGCATCACCCGCATCCTCGGGCGCTGAATAGACGGACCCCGCCGGCAACGAGAACGGCGTCCGAGCGGATGCCCGGACGCCGTTCAAGACGCGATCGGACCCTGCTCAGGGCAGGCTGTACTCGAAGGCCGCGGTCAGCTTGAAGAAGGGCGACGCCGGCTGGTAGACGAGCGCCTGGAAGGTGCCGAGGACGCCCGAAGGCAGGCCGGTCAGGTCGAAGCTCAGGTTCGCCTGGCCGGTGGCGTCCGTGTACGCGAAGTAGTCGAAGAAGCCGACCGGATTGGCCCCGTCCATGATCAGCAGGATGTCGGCATAGTTGCCGGCGCCGAGCATGCCGATGTCGAGGCTACCGATCCCGGGGAAGACCGCGTTGTTGCGGTTGAGCGGTCCGAGCAGGAGCGCGAAGGGCCAGGACGTGGGCCCGTCGATCGCGATCTGCACGACGTTGCCACTGGCGAAGAAGGGGCCGTTGATCCCGATCGAAGCGGGTTGGAGGTTGAGATTGAGGCCGCCGTTGACGTCGAGCGCGGCGTCGACCTGGTTGGCCTGACCGCTGTCCGGGACCGGTGGCGGCAGGACGACCACGTCGTCGACGCAGAGCCCATCGGTCGGGATCGGGTAGTTGTCGGCCTGGCTCCAGATGATGTCGATCACGCCCCCCGTGGTCATGCCGTTGGTCGCGAGCACCTGGCCGACGTCGATCTGGATCTGGATCCAGGTCGAAGTGAGGCTGGTGTGCGAGTAGGCCAGGACGGTCTGGTTGCCGTCGGAGATGAAGAGGCCATCCGCGGCATCGGGTTCGTCGGAGGCCTCCCGCGCCCAGTAGCTGAGCCGGCAGCCGCTGGCTCCGGCCAGGTCGACCTTCAGGGTGACGGTGTTGGTGTAGGCGACGCCGTTCATGGTGCCGTCCATGAGGATGGCGTTGTTGCCGGAGATCGGCGAGGCCGAGGGCGGCGTGCCGAAGACGACCCGGCCGGGACCGGTGGTCGTCATGCTCCAGCCGTTGCCGACCGGCAGGTTGTCGAAGTTCTGGCTGTAGGGAAGGCTGACGCTCTGAGCCGTCGCCGCGACCTGCAGGGTCGCCGCGACGAGGAGCGCGATGATCGTTCCGAAACGGGTCTTCATGGTCGAGCTCCTCAGTTGATGGTCACTTCGGTCGCCGCGCTGAGGCGGATGACGTTGTTGAGGCCGTCCCAGAACACGCTCTGGAAGGCCCCCAGCGGGCCGGTGAGGGTCGGGGGCACGGTGAAGGACAGAGTCCGCGAACCGGCGGGACCGGTGTTGGCGAGGAGGTCGAAGAAGCTCACCGGGGCCAGGCCGTTCATCAGGGTCTGGACGTCCGAGTAGTTCCCCGGCCCGACCAGGCCGACGTCGAGGTTGCCGATGCCCGGGAAGACCTCGTTCGCGCGGTTGAGGGCGCCGAAGAGCAGCATGAAGGTCCGGTTGACCGGGCCCTTCCAGGTGAACTCGAGCGGCTCGCCGGCCGACAGGGTGGCGAAGAAGGGGCCGTTGACGCCGACCCGGGGCTTCTGGCCGTTGAGGTTGAGCGCATCGCGGATCTCCAGGATCGCGTCGCTCTGGTTGGCCTGCCCGAAGTCGGCCGGCGGGCCCGCCGCCGGCACGACGCCGGTGACCACCAGCGAGAAGTCGGCGTCGACCGCGCCGGTCTCGACGTGGCCGTCCTGGTTGACCTCGGTGGCGATGACCTGAACGGTCCAGGTGCCCGCGGCCGGGTTCTGGATCAGGACCTGCTCCACGGTGTCGACCACGTTGGCGCTGCCGCCCGCGGTCGAGAAGTTGTTCGCGGCCAGGCCGACGTTGCCCCAGTAGATCGTGCCGCCGGGGGCGGTGACCTTGAGGGTCAGGTCGTTGATGCGGTGCACGCTCGCCGCCGGATTGCCGGCCGGGTCGGGGTAGACCAGCGTGGCCCGGAAGTCGGGCTCGCCGGGCTGGACGACCATGCTGTAGCTCACCTGTTGGAGCTGGGTCAGGACGACGCTCTGATCGATCCACTGCATCTTGCCGCGACGGTCGTAGAGACTCTTGACGTCGGGACGGCCCCAGCCCTGATGCACGCGGGTGAGGTCATGGGTGGTGCCGCTGAAGGCATACTGAGTCGCCGCGTTCAACATCAGCGCCTTGGCCGTCGAGGCATGGGGCTTGTTGTCGAACACGTCCCAGTTCACCAGCGGGTTGCCGAAGATGCCGTCGGCCCACATCTGGAACAGCAGGCCGAAGTGGCCCACGGTGACCGGCGTCGCGTTGCTGGTGCCGCTGAAGTTCGAGTAGCCGCCGCTGTTGTTGGCGGCGAGCGTCGAGTCGTAGAAGGACGAGATGTCGGGCTTCAGACGGCCGTCCGCCGCCGGCCCGATGCTGGCGCCGTTGGCCCAGGCATCGTCGGTCTCGGTGAGGGTGTTGTAGTGACGGATGCCGCCCACCGAGACGATGTTCTTCGCCCAGGCCTGGGGCCGCGACGAGGTCGTGCCGGTGTTGCTCTGCGACTGGGTGACGATGATGTCGTGGTCGAAGAGGATGTTGTCGATGTCGGCCGAGATCGTCGTGTAGGCGCTGGTCTGGGTATTGCCCCAGCTGTTGGTCTGGAACACGCAGCGGTAGGGCGCCTGCAGGAGCTCTCCGGTCTCGACGTAGCGGTCGACGATGGCGCTGTAGGCATGGAAGACCGGCTGGGCTTCCGGCAGGAAACCGCGGGCCTGCGGGTTGTTGAGGCCGGTGCCGAAGACCACGCCGTAGACCTGGGTGCCGTGGCTCGTATCGGTGCTGTTGCCGCCGTGGATCAGGGCCGGGGTGACGTAATCCGGGTGCGCGGTGTAGAGGCCGCTGTCCTGGACCTCGCCGCGAACGCCCTGTCCGGCGTAGCCGCCCATGGTCTCGACGTAGTCGGCGCCGCCGAACTGGCGGGCGATGTCGAGGTCGTTCTCGGGGGCCGACCATTCGTCGATGAAGAGGACCTCGTCGCGGTCGATCAGCTGGCGGAGCTGGAACGCGTCGAGATCGGCCTCGAAGAGATGGCCGTGGGGCGAGATGTAGTCGGCGGGGCGCCCGCCGATCTCCTGGATGTAGTCCGCGAGTCGCTCCTTCTCCTCGAGGCCCGAGCGGGTCACGTGGATCCAGTAGCGGCCCGGAGCCCGGCGACCGGCGACCAGCTGATCGAGGACGGCCCGATCGAGGCGCCAGTCCGGCCGGTAGGGCCCGACCCAGCGCACGAAGGGCAGGGTGGCGATCTCCGCCAGCTGGGCGGCGTCACAGCGGACCAGCCGGGCCTGCCAGGGGAAGACCTGGAGAAGCTCGGCGCCGGTGGCGGCGACGCAGGCGTCGAAGCCGTTCAGGAGCTGGCAGTGGTATTGCACCAGGAAGAGCCTCTGGTCGGCACCGGACTCGAAGCCGGACGGTGCCGCGGGCAGGCCGGCGAGCGGATCGAAGCGATGGTCGCGCAGCATCAGCTGCGGCCGTTGCCTTCGGACCGTGGCGAGGCTTCGCCCGCCGTCCAGACTCACCGCGTAGTAGGTCTCGCCCTCGCGCTCGAAGAGGGCGAAGGACTCGTTGGCGCTGCTGACCTCGGTGAAACCGAGCGCCGCGGCGTCGACCTGGATCTCCTGGATGCCTTGCGCCTTCGCACTCGGGGCCGCGAACGGCGCCGCGGCGGCGAGGAAGAGCGTGGCGATGACGAGCCTGGCTCGCGTCATGGGCGGTCCTTTCATTCGTCGGATGCCTCCCGCAGGCGGCGATCCACTCCTCGTTGATGTCGGGCTGGGGCAAATGTCGGTGCTGGATTCTGGACTTCCCCGCCCGGGCCGGCAAGAAGGCCCCATATCTTCACGATCACGGCGGCGATGCCCGAGGCGATGGCGATCGCCTCGATCGAGCCTCGTCCGACCGCACGAGGCCGGCGACCGAGCCTCCAGGCGGCTCTTCCGCACCATCGCGCCGGGCCGGGCGCGCCGTGGCGTCGTATCCAAGTTACTATCGAAGAAGGACTTACAAGGGCGGCTTGGTATCCTCGAAGACTGATGCGGCACTTGGATGGATATGAAGAGTTGGTGGCTAAAGACTTTTTGGTTGGCTTCTATTCCTCGCGCGATATCTTGGCCCCCGTTCGGTCAGTACCCCCAAACAGTCAAGCCTCCCTCAAGGAGTCAGCTCCCGATGGCAACAAGAGTCTTCCTGATGGCGATGGTCCTGTGCGCCGCGACCGTCCTCGCGACCGCCCAGGCTCCTGTCTGCCAGCCCGTCTGGGCCCAGAATGTCGTGTCCTCGAACGTCGGCTACAACCCGGCCTCCGGTAGCGCCGGTCCCAACGCGGTCCTCGGCGACGTGCTCGGCGACTGGTTCGGTCTCGGCAAGGGCGGCAACGTCGTCGTCGACTTCGGCAGCCCCTTCTCGAACACCGGTGACGCCACCGCCGACGTCTGCGTCGACGAGTACGGCAACGCCGACTGCTACTACGTCTGCTTCGATCCGGCCGACGCCGCCACCGAGGCGGCGCTCATCGCCGCCGGCATGACCGGTGGACCGGTATGGTACGAGTTCTCGACCACCTGGTGCGGCAGTTCGACGATCGATCTCGACGCCCTCGTGCCCGGCTACGCCGCCGGCCAGCTCAAGTTCGACAAGGTCATGATCCTCGACGACTCGAGCTCCGGTGACGGCGCCGAGATCGACCGCATCTGCGCCAACGTCTGCACCTTCCCGCCGCCGTCGGGCAACTGCGTCGTCACCTGGGCCACCGCCGTCGTCAGCTCGAACCAGGGCGGCAACGCGGACGCCAGCAACGCCAATCCGGCCGACGTTCTCGGTCAAGATCTGAACACCCGCTTCTCGCTCGGCAACGGCGGCCAGGTCAGCGTCTCCTTCGGTGACTCCTTCACCAACTCGGGCGACGCCCAGGCCGACCTCTGCATCCGGGAGTGGAACGACAACGACTGCTACTACCTCTGCTTCGCGCCCGCCGACGCCGCCACCACCGCGGCGGTCACCGCCGCCGGCTGGCACGACAACGGCAACGGCACCTTCGAGCCCTATGCCACCTGGTGCGGCAACGAGGACATCGATCTCGATCTGCTGGTCCCGGGCTTCGCCGAGGGCAGCCTCCACTTCTCGTGGGTCATGATCCTCGACGACAACAACGGCAGCGATGGCGCCGAGATCCTCGCGGTCTGCGCTCTCGTCTGCAACAACCCGATGCCGCCGATGACCTGCACCACGGTCTGGGCCTCGACCGTCGTCAGCTCGAACCAGGGGAGCAATCCGAAGTCCGGTCACGCTCAGGCGAGCGACGTGCTCGGCGACACCCCGACCACCTACTTCGCCCTCGGCAACGGCGGCCAGGTGAGCGTCGCCTTCCCGGATCAGCTCACCAACTCCGGTGACGCGCAGGCCGACCTCTGCGTCCGCGAGTGGAACGACAACGACTGCTACTACATCTGCTTCGCGCCCGCCGATGCCGCCACCACCGCCGCCGTCACCGCCGCCGGCTGGCACGACAACGGCAACGGGACCTTCGAGCCCTACGTCACCTGGTGCGGCAACGAGGACATCGATCTCGATGCCATGCTGCCCGGTCACGCGACCGGCACGCTCCACTTCCTCTGGGTGATGATCCTGGACGACAGCAACGGCAGCAACGGCGCCGAGATCGAGCGCATCTGCGGCCTCAACTGCGTGCCGACCCTGGCCAAGATCGGCGACTTCGTCTGGCGCGACAATGACTGCGACGGCATCCAGGACGCCGGCGAGCCCGGTATCGAGGGCCTGACCGTCACGCTCTACAAGCAGAGCGACCTGTCGGTGGTCGCGACCACGACGACCGACCAGAACGGCTACTACTGCTTCACCGACCTGCAGCCCGACGACTATGCGGTCGTCCTCACCTACAACAACGTCAGCTACGCCCTCGCGACCCCCGGTCTCGGTGGCGATCCGGCGCTCGACAGCGATTTCGATCCCAACACCGGCTACGCCCTGGTCACGGTCGCGGCCGGCGATCAGCGGACCGACATCGATGCCGGTCTCTGCGTGATCTGCCCGGGTCCCCCGGCCAGCATCGTCAGCTACCCCTGCGGCTACGATCCGATCAACGACCCGGTGATCTTCGTCACCAAGATGATCCCCGGCGAGCCGGTCACGATCGGCATGGACAGCAACTTCCCCGGCGCGACCGGCTTCATCTTCTACAGCCTCGGCCCGGTGACTCCCTTCCACCTCGCGGGCTGCACCTTCTACGTCGACGTGGTCAACCAGGCGACGAACCTCTTCCTGGTCGCCTCCTTCTTCACCGATGCCAACGGCGACTGGAGCCTGACCTCGACCGACACGGTCCCGATCGCCTGGCTGGGCCTGGAGGTCATCTTCCAGGGTCGCATCTGCGCCCCCAACGGCTATCCGGGTCCCTTCGCACCGCTGCCCGACTTCTTCTCGAACGCGGTGATCGCGAACATCGGCTGCCCCTGAGTCGAGGCTTTCGTGTCCTGACCATCGAGCCCGCCATCTCCGGATGGCGGGCTCTTTTCTTGATCGTCGCCTGACGTGGCGTCAATTCGTGGTCGCTCGACACGATCGGGCTCGATTCGCCGCGCGGTCCGCCACCGGCGACATCGTTTCGTGCTTCCCATGGCGACGGACCTCCGCCGACCCCTGTGCGTCCCGATCTCGCGAAAATTCAAATGGTTCGCCGGCTCCGCGCCTGCCGGCTAACGTGGCGGGTTGTCGGCAGCACTGGCCGGGGAAAGATTCAAGGCACCGGATCGGTCGGGGTCGCGCCGCCCCCCCGCCGCGACCCCTTCCGGTCTCTTTCTCCCTCGCCGCGCCGTCCCGCCCGACTCGAGCCTCGAGCCGGCGCCAATCCTCGATGCCGATCGGCGACCTCGCCCGTTCGCGACGAGCTTCGGTCGTCGTCCCGGCCTCGAACCCGGTCCGGCTCCGAATCGCCCTCCGGAAATTCGTGAACGGGATCGTGGCCGGCGGGCACTCAGGGACGAGAGCCTCGACATGACCCGCAACGACCTCGATCTCGAACTCGCCTTCAGGGAACACGGCGCCTTCCTGCGTCGCCTGGCGCTCGCCCTCTGCAAGGATCCCTGGCTGGCGGATGACCTGATCCAGGACACCTGGCTCGCCTGCGCCGAACATGACCGTGAGCGGCCGGATTCCCCGCGCGCTTGGCTCGGCACCGTCCTGCGCCGCGTGCTCGGCCGTCGGCGTCGGGCAACGGAGCGCCGCGAGCGGCGCGAGCGCCAGGGCGCCCGACCGGAGGCCTCGGTCGCAGTCGAACGCGAGGAACTGGTCCGCGACCTGGTCGAGGTCACCGCGCTGCTGCCGGCCGCGGATCGTCGTCTCGTCCTACGTCACTTCTGGGAGGGGACGAGCCTGCGCGAGATCGCCCGCCAGGACGGGGTCATGGCCAGCGCGCTGTCACGGCAACTCCGGCTCGCCCTCGGCGAGCTGCGCCGACGCCTCGATCAGCGCCACGGCGGCCGCCGTTCCTGGCTCCCGGGCCTGCTGTTGCTGTCGAGGCGATCACTCGGTTCATGGTCCTGCAGTGGAGTGCTCGCCGTGGCGGCCAAGAAGTCATCCCTCCTCATGACCCTCGGTCTGATCTTCCTCCTGCTCGCCGCCGTCGGCCTCTTCATCTCGACCGGCGCGACCGAGGAACTCGGCGGGTCCGGCGGACCGCCGGTCGCTCCGGGGACGGGAGGGGCGCGGCGCAACCCGATCGGGACCGAGACCGTGGTCGCGAACCGGACCGGGATGGCGCCGGCGGTGTCAGAGGCCACCGGACCGGTCGCCGGCGCGGCGGCGGACTTCGTCACCGGCGAACTCGAGGTTCGCCTCCGCCAGTCCAGCGCGGGACCCGCCGTCGCCGTGCGGATCCTGGCGACCGCACTCGACCTGGAGGTCGGTCTGATCGAGTCGAGCGCGGTCACCGATCCCACCGGTCGCGCGCTGTTCACGCGGCTGGCACCGGGGCGGCACGAACTCGTCTGCGCCCGTGGAGGTCAGACGGTCGTCACCGTGGTCGCCGGCCGGCGCACGAGCCTGGACTGGACCTTGCCCCGCGCTCCGGTGCTGGAAGGGGTCGTGGTCGACGTCGGCGGGCGACCGATCGCCGACGCCGAGCTCCACCTGGCCCTGGCCGTCGATCCCGGCCACTTCGTCAGCGCCGCCCGCTGCGCCGCCGACGGTCGGTTCCGGCTCGAGGACGTCGCCTCGGCCGCGCTGGTGGTCAGCGCCCCGGGCCATCGTCCCTCGCGGATCATCGAACTCGCCGACGGCGGCCGCGATCTCCTCCGGGTGGTGCTCGAACCGGGTGGTCGCCGGCTCGAGCTGCGGCTCCTCGACCCCTCGGGTACCGCGGTTCCCGACGCCTGGTGCCGGGTCGTCGAGTCGTCTCCGACCGTGCCCGCGACCGCCGCCGGTGATCATCCGGGCCGATTCGATCGCAGCGCTCGGAGCGACCGCGACGGTCGGGTCCTCTTCGAGGGGCTCGGTGACGGGCCCTGCACCCTGACCGCGCGGGCTCCCGGTCATGGTCCGGTCACCGGCGAATCCATCTCCGCCGCGAGCAGCTCGGTCACGATCGAACTACCCCGTGAACGGCTGCTCGTCGGTGAGGTCGTGGATCGGGACGATCGGCCGATGGCCGGGCTGCGCATCGTCGCGGGGCCCTATCGTGGAGCTCATCGTCATCGGGGCCTGAGCGACGAGGCGGGCCGCTTCGTCGTCCACGGACTGGCGCCGGGCAACCATCGCTTCGAGTTCGATGCCGGGTCGCGTGGGCGGATGACGGTCGATCTCGCCATCGGGACCGGTGAGCTGACCCGGCACCGCCTGAGATTCGATGCCGGGCCCTCGATCCGGGGTCGCCTCGTGGACGATCGGAACGACGTCCTCGCCGGCCTGCGCCTGCGGGCACGGCCCATGGACGACGGGCAGGTCGTGACCTGGCTCGATGCCCTGACCGACGACAACGGCCGCTTCACCCTCGAGTCGGCGACGAAGGGTCCCTACCGGATCGAGATCTACGATCCCCTGGCCATGGAGCAGCCGATCTTCGTGCTGGCCGGCATCCGACCGGGGCCGGAGGAGCAGACCCTGGTGATCGATCGTGCCGAGTTCGCCGACACCTTCGTCCTGGGCCGCGTCGTCGACGACCAGGGCCGGCCGCTGCCCGCGGCCGTCGTCACGCTGTTCCCCGAGGGCGCGCTGGTCGCCAGCAGTCGCGAGGTCGGCACCGACGGCCGATTCCGCTACGGACCCTTCGGCGCCGGGCCGCTGCTCATGATGGTCGGCGCCGAAGGCCTGCCCGAGGTCAGCCGGGCGCTCCGGCTGGAGCGAGGTCGGGTTCTGGACCTGGGCGACGTCGTCCTGCCCCGTCCCGGCCGCGCCGTCGCGCGGATCCTGGCGCCGGCCGATGGCGGTGCCCAGGTCTCGGGAGCCGTCGTGAGCGAGGATGCCCGGTCCTTCTCCTGCCGGTTCGAAGGCGGGCGCTGCTTCTCGCCCCTCCTGGCACCAGGACGCTACACCTTCAGCGCTTCCTGTGCCGGAGGCTTCGAAGCCTCGAAGGTGATCGAAGTCGCCGCCGGCGCCGACACTGAATTCGACCTCCGGCTCGAGCGCGGTGCCGACCTCCGGCTCGCATTCGTCGTGCCCGGCGGTTCGGTTTCTCCGGACTGGTTCCGCGTCCTGATCGAGCGTGCCGCGGGCGAAGCGGTGCTCGATCGGCGCTACGATCCGGCGCAGGGCCTCGACTTCGGCATCGTTCAGAGTCTCCCGCTGGGAAAGTATCGAGTCGTGATCGAGAGCGCCACCGGCTTCCATCGGGTCACCGAGGTCGTCATCTCGTCGACCGACCAGCCCGAGACCGCGCTCCTTCTGGAACTCGCCGAGCGTTGACTCCCGTTCGTGCCGCAGGGAGGCATTCACCTGCCGCGGCGGTCGCCTAGGACCAAGTCCGAGTCCCGTCACTGGGGTCTTCACCCACTCTTGCTCGCGGCGTCCCGACTTCGATTGACCAGATACGGGTGCGATCCGGATCATGGGCCGCAGCTGCGCGAACGGTCGACGACCCGTTCACGCGGCGGCGGCGGACGTCAACGACACCCAGAACAGGCCTGAATGACGAAGAGCGAGACCCACGACCGCTCCGACTCGTGGTCGAGATCGATTCTCGAACGGAGATGGAGTGCATCGTGAGTCGAGGTCGTGATCGTTCGAGCGCTGAACGTCCTCCGTCAAGGGGATGCTTGCGTCGTCCAGTGTGGCCCGGCGAACTTGCCTCGCTCGGGTCGGTGCGACGCCTGATCGAATGACCCGACAACAAGCCCTTCTCGAAAGGAGTCCCGCGAATGTCCCGGTCCAGTTACTTCTCACCACGTTGGCGCGTCGGGATCGCGCTCGCCAGCCTGGCCCTGCTCCTGCTGTTCACGATGGTATCGATTCCATCGTCGGCGGCCGGTCGCGTGGCCACTCTCCAGATCCGGATCGTGGACATGAGTGGCGTGCCGATTCCGGGCGCGACCGTGACCATCGCCGACTCCTTCGATGAGGATGGTGACGGGGCCTATGCCGCGGCTTCGGCGACCACCGACGCCGCCGGAATCGTCTCCTTCTCGACGCTCGCCTTCGATGACTGGGTCTTCGTCTCGGTGACCAAGCAGGGCACGCGGACCTTGACGCGCGAGATCTACCTGCCGACGCAGACCGCCCAGCTGGATCTGAGCGTGGCACCGGCCTTCTCCGGGACCTACACGTTCTGGGGCCAGCTCATCGGCAGCGGGACGGCCGGGGCCCGGATCTACACGCCGAACTGGCGGGACTTCCCGCTGACCGTGACCGACGATCAGGGCTACTTCGTCTGCTGCCTCAAGGGCGGCGCCGAGCTGGATCTCGTGATCCGTCTCCTGGGTTCGGCGACCAGCGTCAGCATCCAGCCGGCGGCCGACAACACCAAGGCGACGGCGGCCCAGATCCCCTTCGACACCAGCGCCAAGGCCCACCTGTCGCTCACGGCCTACGATTCGTCGACCGCGACCGTCCAGGCCGGCAGCAGCTTGCACCTGTTCGCCAAGACCGCCTCGGGCCACTACGAGGACGTCGACGTCTTCTCGGTGGGCAGCAACGGTCTCTTCGGCTCGCCGGTGCCGCTGCCGATCAACCGCGACTACTACAGCGTCGTCACCACGCCGCAGCACGAGATGGCGATCCTGAGCGGCAACAGCCTGCCGTCCGGTGCCAGCCTCACCTGCACGCCGGCGAGTTGCACGATCAACGCGGTCTTCGACGTCGACGCGCATTCCGCCACCGGCGGCGTCGTGGCCACCTGCGAACTCGACCGGGTCCTGACCCCTTCGGGCGCGACCGGCGAACTGCTGGTCCCGGTCAGCAGCACCACCATCACCGGCTCCACGAGCCACGTCTTCCAGGTGGTGCCGGGGCTCTACGTGATCCGGGTCGGCTGTCAGGGCCGGACCGAGGAGGTCGCGGTCATCGACGTCAGCACGGCCACCGTCGCCGACGTCCTGGTGCCGGTCGAGATCGCGGCACCGGACCTCAGCGATGGCGTCGGCGTCGCGAGCGTCCAGGGCAGCCTGACGGTGCTCGGTTCGTCGACCGTCAACCAGGTGTCCGTCAGCCTGGTCGACGCGGCCACCGGGGAGAAGGTCCAGACGGCGGTGCTCGAGGCGCCGCCCTGGAATTACGCCTTCACCGGGGTCCTGGCCCACAAGCCCTATGAACTCTACGTCAACGGCAACACCGGCGCCGGGCCCGTCTACTGCGCCGAGGGTACGCCGTACTTCATTCCGGATGACAACTCCCTTCTGGTCTTCGATCTGACCCTCGCTCCCTTCCCCTTCGTGTCGGCCGAGGTCTGCAACGTGGATTCCTTCGATCCGAGTACCGGTATGGCGAAGGGCGTGACACCGGCCATCGGCATGACCGTGGCGATCAAGGACGCCAACGGCACGACCCTGGCGACCGCGAGCACCAATTACCTCGGTCAGGTCGTCTTCCATCCGATTCCGGCCGGGGCCGCGAGCATGCAGGTGGTGAACGCGAACGGCGTCGTCCACCCGGCCGCGGCGACGATTCCAGCGAACGTCACCCGATCGCGTTCGGCCAGTTTCCTGATCGACAACTAGTGGGGGGGCGAACCGTGAAGACTCCAGTCAAGGCCGTCATGGCCTTCCTGCTGCTTGCCGTGGCAGGGTTCGGTCAGGGAGGCGCCACGCCCGCCGATCCGCTCGGTGGCGTCGACTTCCCGACCTCGGATTCCGGGCCCTGCCTGGCATCCAGCATCAGCTACGCAACCAGTTTCCATCCGACCTACAACCGCTTGCGCCTCCTGCAGGAGGACGGCAGCCTCAAGCTGACGCAACCCACCTGCATCAGCAGGTCCTATCATCGCGAGCCGGTCTCGGGTGGCTGCTGTTCGTCGGTCGCGACCGACGAGAAGAACTGCTGCAACTACGAGGCGTTGCCCGTGCGCGACGTCCTGGTCCAGCGCAAGCTCCGGGCCGAGGCGATCATCGAGTACGAGGATCTCGCCGACATCCTTCGTTACGCCGTCGACGACAGCGTGCCGATGGTGAAGATCCGCAAGTACAAGCGCTGCGTCTACGAGCGGCTGCGACCCTCCAAGTGGATCGTCACCGAGGCGCGGACCACCACGGTCGACAAGTGCGAATGTCATGGCAACCCCGGAAGCTCGCCCCCGCACGGGCCCGGACAATCGAGCGGTGGCTCCGGTGGCACGACTCCCGGAGGCAGTGGCGGCGGCGGTACCACGCCGCCCTTCACGGCCCTCGGGCCACCGCCCGGCACGGTCTGGAAGCCCGCCTTCGACTTCCCGGACACCCCGACTCCGAGCGTTCCCGGCATCGGCGGCAGTGGTGGTGGGTCCTTCTCGTCCTACCTGAGCACGCCGCTGATCACGAAGTGCAGCGCCAGCAACGACGTCGCCTCCGGAACGGTGACCTACTCGCAGGACACCCGCGCGGGGCTCCTCTACAGCTACCTGGCGGTCTACGACGGATTCGATCCGAATACCGGAGCGGTCAAGACCAAGAACGTCAAGTACACGGCCGTGAAGTACTTCTACGCTCGGACCACGGCCCTGGCGGAGGGGCTCGCCTGCAAGGCCAAGGAGTCGATGCCGCACGACCACGGCGCCTGCGCCGCCGGTTGCAGCAGCACCGGCGCGACCGACGGCTGGATCGCCTGGGAGCGCGACGTCTTCTGGGACGAGGTGCGCGAGACCGTCGATACCGGTACGAGCGTGATCGAAGTGGTGATGGACTACGTCCCGGTCTACGGCAACTGGTATCTCCTCGAAGCGGTTTCCAGCGGCTCGACCAGCAACGTCTGCAGCTGCCAGACGCTCGAGCCACCGCCGGACGGCGAAGGCGGCGAGACCGAAGGTGGCAGCGAGGGCGGCGGCGAACACTGATCCCCGCTCAGGGCAGGTTCACCACGACACGGGGCGACGTCGACCACGTCGCCCCGTGTTCTCGTCCACGTCGGCATCCTTCGAACCGCGCGCCGACTTCGGTTAGCCTGCGCCATGAAGACCTGCATCATCGGGGCCTCGGGGAAACTCGGTCGCTACCTCGTCGGTCATGCCCTCGAGCTGGGGCACGAGGTGGTCGGCGTCTGCAGGACCCAGAGCTGCGCGAAGCTGGCCGACTTCGCCGAGCGGATCAGGATCGTCCCGGGGGCGACCAACGACCGGGCGGTGATCGCCGAGGCCACGGCGGACTGCGATACGGTTCTCTGCGTGCTCGTTCCCTGGAGTAGGCAACACTACGCCTCGGGAACGGCGCAGGCCGTGCTCGACCTGGCACCACCTGATGCGCGCCTCGTCTTTTCGTGCGGCTGGCACATCAGCCGCGACGGGCTCGACGTCTATCCCCTCGGCTTCCGCATCCTGATCGCCATCTTCGGCCGACTCGCGCGCCTCATCCGGTTCGTGGACATCGACGACCAGGTCGAGGCCTGCCGGCGGATCTTCGCCAGCGATCGGCGCTGGACGGTCGTTCGCGGCAGTGATCTCGAGGAGGGGGAGAGCGAGGGCCTGCCGGTGTGGAGCCGCCATGTGGGCGACCCGATCCTGGCCAGCAACCGGACCCGGCGGACCGACTTCGCGCTGTTCATGGTCGACGCGATCGGGGACGAGTCCCTCGTTCACGAGGCTCCCGCCATCGTCAGTCGATGCAGCCCCTCCGCGCGCCGCCACGCCCCGGCGGACGGCGGATCCTGACCACCGGCGCCCGGAGCCGCGGATTCACTCTGCTTCTCGACGCCGGATCCTAGGACGCCTTCGTGAGGATCCGGCCAAGATCGCGGGGCGTCGCGCCCACATCGAGCATCGGTGACGTCCTCGAGGTGCCCGATGGCCGGCCCCGGGACGGGTCCTCGGACCGCGGTGCGATTCGCCTCGGTGCAGCTGACGAGCGCAATCGGTTGGTTCCGACTCGATAAGATCATGTTCGGCCTCGTGAGCGGGTCTCTTCGACACGGAACCGGGGGCGGTCGTAGGACTCCGGTATTCACCCCGTTCTGCGAGTGACCGCTACAACCGTCCCGATTCGAGATTTACCATCGGCGGCGCACGCGGCGATCGGCGCCGCGCGCGTCCGAATCTCGCCGCTCCGACAACCCGAGTATCCAGGAAAGGAGACTCCCCCCGATGGTCTCTGCATCTGCCCATGGACGGCTGCTACTGCCAGCCATCCTGCTCCTCCTCAGTTCCGTCCTCGCCGCGCAGGACCCCAATTTCACCAACCTCGAGACGCCGCAGGTGAAGCCCGTCGCGGTCGCCGAGGTTCCCACGAGCACGGGTGTGGTCGAGGTGATCCTCGTCTGCAACACGCCCGACAACTCGGTCGAGATCTACGAGGCGACGGCGCCCTTCTCGTTCATCCAGCGCGTGCCGGTCGGGCTCGGTCCGGCCACCGTCCGCTGGTTTCCCGAGCTGAAGCGCTTCTACACCTGCAACTTCGACGGCGACACCGTCTCGGTCGTGCGCCTCGAGTACGTGTCGACGCCCAGCGGGCGTCGCGTGAACGGCGCGCTGGAGAAGACGGTCATCGTGGGTGACCAGCCGAGCGACATCGCGTTCGACCCGACGATGAGCCTCGGCCTGGTCACGCTCAGTGGTCGCAGCTCCTACACGCTCGTCGATCCGAGTCTCAACGTTCTCGGCTATGACGTCATCATGCAGGCGCCGATGCCGCTCAATCCGAGCTTCAACACCGCGGTGAAGGCTCCTCGCCAGGTCGCCTGGCTGCGCGACAATCGGGTGATCGCCATCAACCACATGGGCGAGAACCTCGATCCCCTGGCGTTGTTCCCCACCTACGATCTCGATCTCTGGGTCTGGGATCCGGCCGCGGCGCCGGTCGTGAACACGGTCGGCAAGCTGGGCACGACCAACCATGCCTTCGCGGTCAGCGCCGACGGCAAGACGATGTTCGTCGTGGGCACCCTGGCGATCAATCACGGCGCTCCCGGTGAGGCGGCGGTGGCGGCGGAGCCCTTCGGTTTCGTCGAGAGTCGCATGTGGGTTCTGGACGTTCCCGCCGGCGCGGCGCCGACCATCCGACCCGAGGCCGTCTCGGGCGTCCCCGCCGCGACCGCCACGCCGCTCGGACGTAACCTGAATCGCGACTACACGGCTGCCGCCCCGACCCCGGTCACGCCCGGCGTGGCGCTGTCACAGCCGACCGACGTGGCCCTGATCGAGAGTGCCGGGGCGCTGAAGGCCATCGTCCTGACCGCCTACCACTCCGACAAGGTCGTGCTCCTCAGGCCGGCCGCCGGCCAGTTCGGCGGCTACATCGAGACCCAGATCTCGATTCCGGTCCTGAACCCGGGCTCCGGCTACGGCATGAGCGGCCCCAGGGGCGTGGCCGTCAGCGCCAGCAGCGGCATGGTCTTCGTCGCCTGTCGACTGGACAACTCGCTCCGCGTGATCAATCCGGGCACCGGAGCCATCGTGAGCTCGATCCAGCTCGCCAATGATCCGACGCCCAACGAGATCCGGCAGGGTCGCGTCTTCCTCTACAACGCGCCGAACTCCTCGGGTTCGGGATTCGTCTCCTGCGCTTCCTGCCACGTCGATGGCGCCACCGATGGGCTGCCCTGGGACCTCGGTGTGACCACCGCCGGCCCCGCCATGCCGCCGGGCATCATCGGCAATCCGGGGCTCCTCGGCTTCACCCAGTGGCCGGACCAGAAGGCCCGGCTGATCACGCAGACCCTCCAGGGCCTGGTGAACTACCCGGTCAATCCGGACGCGCAGTACCTGTTCACCAACGCTCCCTATCACTGGCGCGGCGACAAGCAGGGCTTTCCGGACTTCAACGGTGCCTTCGTCAGTCTGCTCGGGCGAGCGTCGATGCTCAGTACCCAGGAGATGACCACCTACACCAACTTCATCAACACCGTGCGCCACCCGAGCAATCCCGAGCAGCCCCTCGACCGGCGCGTTTCCGGTGGCCTCGATGCGCTCAATCCCCAGGACTGGACGCTCGCGAGCGGGGCCAAGCGGGGTCTCCTGATCTACTTCGACAACCCGTCGGTCGGCCTCACGACCTGCGCCGACTGCCATCAGCTTCCCGATGGTTCGGACAACCTGCTCACCGAGGCCTTCAATGCCGAGATGACCATCACCAGTCCGGGAGTCTCGCAGCCGCACCCCTTCGAGACCGCGGCCCTGCGCAACCTGGTTCCCCGCGAAGGCGTGATGCGGCGTGACTTCCTCTCGGGCACGGCGCCGCCCTGGGTCGTCGCCAACAGCGGCCTCATGCACCATGGTCGCGGTGGCGCGGAGAACATCAACGAATTCAACCGGACCTTCTTCTTCGGCGCGATGCCCTTCGATCCCGCGGCTCCGCCACCCACGCAGCTCCAGCAGCGCGAGGACAATCTCGCCGACCTCACCGCCTACACGCGGATGTTCGACTGGGGGATCGCTCCGGCGGCCGGTCTGGCCTACACGGTGGACCCGGCCAATCCGGGCGGCAACGCGACCGCCTTCGCCATCGCCGAGGATGGGGTCGACGAGGCCAACATCGGTCTCGCGATCATCGTCCGCGTGGGGCTCAACCTCCGTGGCTTCTGGTACGACACGACGGTCTCGCCACCGGCCTACCGCGAGGAGGGCACCAGCAACCTGTTCACCCGGGCGGCGATCGAGGCGATGGCCAGCGCGCCCGACAGCGCGGTGATCATCCAGGCCACTCATCTGGGTAGCGATCGCCGCATGGCGAACCCGAACGGCATCGCGACGCTCCTCGTCGATCCGGCCAACCCGCCGGCGAACATCGTGCCCCAGCCCATGGCGCCGATGAGCTACCACACCGACATTCCGCTGTTCAACATCCTGATGCACATCGACCAGACCGTGGTTCCGCCGGTGGTCAACGCCGCCTTCGAGAGCTCCGCCTGGTCGCTGCGGACCCTGCAGCTCTCGGTCTCGGGCAGCTTCGGAGTCAACACGCTGCACCACGAGCCGCCGCGTCGGTTCCGTGTCGTCGGCGACAACATCCGCGCTGGCGCGAAGCTCCTCGTGGGCATTCCGACGGTCATTCCGGGCAGCTTCCCGGTCCAGGTCGTCGTGCTCGATCTGTTCCCGACCAAGTACTTCGATCAGAACGGTCGGCAGATCTGGGAGACGGAGGAGGATCTCGACGGCACCCTGACCTTCGGCTTCCTCAACGGTGGGCCCTTCGCGCCCGACGTCGCCAACACGATCCTGCGCCAGACCGCGACACCGGCACTCCAGCCGACCGTCTGGAACAGCTTCGCCTTCGCCGTCCTCAACGAGGACGGCACCTTCAACGGCACGATCAACTTCAGCCCCTTGACCATCCAGGACGGCCGTTGATCGACCCGGGGAGGCGCCCGGCTCCGGGGCGCCTCCCCACCTTCTCTCCGCTCGTCGAACTCCCGGCCGCTCGCCACCACGACCATGATGGGCCTGAACGCGATCGCGCACCACGCCAGGTCGCTCGGGCCATCATGGGCTTATGGAGTCTCGGTCGAGGGCGAGGACCCTGGCGATCCACCGACTACCGCGATGACGCTGCCCTCACCGGCCGCTGCCCCTGGAGCCTCTCTATGCGGGCTTGCCGGTCCGACCGCCCGTGGCGTCAGGTCGTGATCGTCAGAGTGCCGAAGGAAGCGGTCCGCGTCGGTCCCGTCCACGAGTGCTCTCCGTAGTTTCATCAGGGTAGCGAGTCGCGAGTATCGGTATTTCGCGAAAGACGGACGCGAATCAGGCCATTTCCAAGACGAGACTTGACCTTCGTGAAGACCTGTTCGATAGTCGTCCTCGGTTGACAGGCAACTCGAGATCGACATCGAAGTGACGCGACGAGGAAGCGGTTGGTCCCACCGGGATCGCCTCGCTCCGCCGCACGAGAAGAAGGCGATGTCGGCGATTCCGCTCGCGACCGTCCAGGACGCCTTGCTCCGCGATTAAGCGGGTGCGTACTCCGGAGGCGCGCGCGACGACCGAGCCTGCGGGTCTCTCGGGACCCGTAGAGGGGGCAGTGGAACGAATTGGCGTGGTCGCGCGGACGGGAGCACCGTCCGGCGTTCGTCGTTCATTGCAAGGAGCGGAAGGTGATGTCGAAGTCCATCTCGATGATGATTGCCCTGTTGTTGCTCGTCGCGGGGACGGTCGGCGCGCAGAGCTTCACGGCGATGCAGGGCGACAATCCGCAGGAGATCTCGACCAGTCTCACCGGTACGGTGACGATCACGGTCCCCAACGGAGATCAGGTCTACGTCCGTTTCAAGGTGAATGGCGTCTGGGAGACCGAGGTGCATACGCACACCGGCAACTCCGAGAACAACCCCCCATATCAGTTCGCCGACGATGACGTGATCGATGCCGTAGCCATCGAGTACTGCGGTGGCGGGAGCGGATCCCCGCCCTCGGTCGCGGGGACGATCAGCTGAGATGAAGGCATCGCCGCGCCCGAGCGGACCCGGGATTCACCCGAGTGGTCGGCGGCAACCGGCCAGCGCCGGTTCGCCGGTGGTCCGCGGTCCTCACGGGCTCCGCCGCTGGGCGCGGCAGTGTACCTTGTTGTCATGAAACGTCTTCCGGCGGTGGTTTCGCTGAGGCCCTGGTCAGATCGGTATCGAGCTGAACCTCAGGCTGCGATTTGCCCGGTCCAGGACGGGAGCAGGCTCGACCTTGAAGCGGTGAAGTAGTACAGTCGGGTCCTAATCCCGTCGCGACACTCAGCTTCCCGGCCTCCTCGATCCGATATGGGCTAGGAAATCGAAGAGCGGCAGCAGGCGTCGACACTCCAGGCGTGGAGAGCACAGATGAACGACCGACTCATGCTTGGAGTCGTCCTCGTCGTGATCATCGGAACGACAATAGCGATCTTGCGATGGCAGGAGCCGGATCGAAGCATGGGCCTCGCCGAGGTCTCGGTCGACCGGGAAGCTACCGCGAGCGACTTCGCGCCACGCCGACCTACGGCCGTGAAGGTCGTGCGCGACTCGGCGGCGGAGCTCTCCGCAGTACAGATCGCGTCTACTTCCACGAGTCCTGATACCGAGACGATCCGGTTCCGTTTGCTGGATTCTCGCGCGGACGTCGCCGACGTCGTCGTCGACTACCATCATCCGACCGACGGCACCGACGATTGGGTCTTCTCCAGTCATTCGCTCGATGCGAGTGGTCGGGGACGATTCGCGTTCGCAGGCGTGGGTTGGCTGGTGGTGCGCCAGGCCAACCATTGCGCGCAGGCGCTGCCGGTCTCGAGCCCTGGTGCGATCGAGCTGCGCCGCGATGAGGGCGAGGTCCTACGAGGACGCGTTCGCATCAACGGAGCCGCGCCCGAAGGTCCGATGAGGCTATTCGTGTCGTCGACCGGCGCGGCCGGTGCCGCCGCGCTCGCGGGTACCGAGGCCGACTTGCCCGAGGCGGTCGCTCGTGCCCTCGCACGAACCGAACTGATGACCAGGGGGAAGACCGGCGAGTTCCGGCTCGCGGGACTCGTCGCCGCGTGGCGCCTCGATCTCGAGCTTCCGGCCCCATTCCGCGTCGCGACGGGAACGCTACCGATGGCGGACTCGCGACCACGCCTCAGCGCCGCGTCGGTCGGCGGCCGCGAGGTGGTCCTCGAGCTGGTCGAGGCGAACTCGATCGCCGGTCGGGTCGTGAGCGAGGAAGGTGTCGCGGCGGCAGGTGTTCAGCTGTTGCTGCGCGCTCCGGCGGGCGAAGGCGAGATCGAACTGGCCAGGGCGAGTTCGGCCGAGGACGGACGGTTCATGCTTTGCGACTGGCCCACCCGGGCCGAGCGGCTCGAGCTACTCTGCGACTGGTCCGGAATGTCCTGGGCGATGGCGATCGACGCCTCGGAGGAACTTCGGCGCGATCTGGGCGAGATCCGCGTTCCCGCGTCGCGGCGAGTTCCGATCCAGGTCCAGGATCGGACGACCGGCGCCAACCTGGTCGGCGCCTCGCTCTGTCGCAGCGGGAGTCCGGCCGTGTTGCGGACGGGATCGAGAGGTGGCGTTCTGCTGCCGGTCCTGGAATCGGAGCGCGAGGTCGAGCTGGACGTCGCCGCTCCCGGATACCAGTTCCAGCGGCTGCGGTTCGTGATTCCGCGGGACGGGGGGCCAGGAGTGGTGGTCGCGCTCGAGCCCGCGAGCGTCCTGGAACTCGATTGCCTGGATGACGCCGGTCGGTCCCTGCCCGGCGCCCGCGTCCTTCTGCGCGCCGAGCGGGCCCTTCTCCGCGAGCCGCTGGCTGCCGGTTCCGCCGCCTTCGCCTCGGCGAATTCACAGCGAATCCGGCTCTGGGAGAGGAAGGGGCGCGGCTTCGGCAATCTGCTGGCCGACCGGCAGGGGAGGCTGCGGATCGAGGATCTTCAGCCCGATCTGGCCATCGACCTGACGCTCGCGACCTTCGGGAAGCAGGAGAGCGGCCGTCTCGCCGGCGTCACGCTTCATCCCGGCGAGACCCGGCGGATCGAGCTTCGCTCCGAGCGGCCACTTCACGACCTGAAGGCGGCGGTCATGGCGGAGGATGGTCGCCCCCTCGCCGGCGCGGCCGTCCGGATCGGCAGGCCCGAGGGAGATGGCTACCTCGAATTCAGCAGCGACGCCGAAGGAAGGGTGTGCGTGCGTGGCCTTCCTCTTGCCGAGGTGTCGGTCACGGTGCTGATGGACGGCTTCCGGGCCGAGCGCCGCCGGGTGAACCTCGGCGAGCGCGACCAGGATCTGGCCTTCGTGCTGGCCACGGCGCCGCAGGTCGATCTGCTCTTCCGAAGCGGTGGTCGCGTCGTCGATCCCGATCTTTGCTACCTGCGTGACCCGACCTTGCCGCGTGGCGTGGTCCGCGCCGAGAGGATCGAGACGGGCAGCTTCCGCCTCGAGCTGCCGGGCCCGGGCGTGGTCGACGTCGAGGTGGCGATGGGACTCGCAACGCACCGTCTTCGCGTCGATCCAGCGGATGGCCCGGTCCAGACCGTCGACCTTCCCGTGCACGCAGCGCTCGTCGTGGACGGCAGTTCCCTCGCGGCCGACGCCCGTTCGCCGGTGATCGTGTTCGAGCTGCCGAACGGCAGCTGCCGCCGGCTCGAACTCGATGCGCGGCGCCGCCTCGAGACGTCTCTGCCGCTCGGGTCCTATCGCTACTGGGTCACCGTCGAGCAGGACGGCAAGACGGCCACGATTCGCCCACCGAGCCCTCTCGACCTCGTCAGCGCCGAGTCCGTCGAGATCCTCCTGCGCTGAGGATCGGCCTGACGGATCGGTTTGCCACGGGACCGGGAATCGCTACAAGGGTTGGCGGCGACGAGTTCGCCGCCTCTTCCGTCGTCGATCCACGGTGCCGAGGAATCGCCATGTCCGAAAGCGCGAAGGTCAAGACCTGTCTCTGGTTCGAGTCACAGGCCGAGGAGGCGGCAGCCTTCTACGTGTCCCTGCTGCCGGGCTCGGCCGTCACGACCAGCTTCCGTCCCGACCCCGGGGGCCCGGCCCTGATGGTCGAGTTCGAGCTCGCGGGGACTCCCTACCAGGCTCTCAACGGCGGCCCGATGTACCGATTGAACGAGGCCGCCTCGATCTCGGTCACCACCGAGGACCAGGCCGAGACCGACCGCCTCTGGGAGGCCCTGGTCGCCGGTGGCGGCCGCGCGAGCCGCTGCGGCTGGCTCGTGGACCGCTTCGGGCTGTCCTGGCAGATCGTGCCCCGGAGCCTCGGCCGCTGCCTCGCGGCGCCCGATCGCGAGGCGGCCGGGCGGGCGATGCAGGCGATGTTCCAGATGAGCAAGATCGACATCGCCGCGATCGAGAAGGCCTTCCGCGGAGAGATGTCGTGAAGATCCTCCGCGGTATCGTCGCCATCGTCCTGGGCTGGTTCACCGGCAGCGTCGCGAACATGGGGCTGGTCATGCTCGGCATCGCCCTCGTTCCGCCGCCCGGCATTCCCGCCGAGCTGAGGGGCTTCGAGGTCATGATCTCGCGCCAGGAGGAGTTCTACGAGGCGCTCGCCGCCGCCTTGCCGAAGTTCGGTGTCCTGGACTACCTCTTTCCCTTCCTCGCCCATGCCCTCGGGACCCTCGTCGGGGCCTCGGTGGCCGCCTGGCTCGCTCCGATCCGGAAGGCTCGTTTCGCCTGGGCGATCGGTCTGCTCTTCCTGGCTGGCGGGATCACCAACGTGGCCATGCTTCCGGCACCGCTCTGGTTCGAGGCGGCCGACCTGATCCTCGCCTACCTGCCGATGGCCTGGATCGCGGCGCGCCTCGTCGCCCGGTCCGAAGGATGACGAACGCGTTCCCGGCGGCACGACGCGCGAACACCGCCGACAGGGGAGTGACGAAAGCAAGCCATGGCCCGTCGTGAGTCGATCGTCACCGAACGCCTGCTGCTCCGCGACATCCGCGAAGAGGACGCCGAATTCCTCGTCGACCTCGACGCCGACCCGGAGGTGATGCGCCACATCGGCGTCTTTCCACCGACCCCGGTCGAGGACGTCCGCGAGCGGATCCGCGAGGTCTATTGCCCCTGGCAGGAACATCCCTGGCGCGGGCTCTGGCTGGTCTTCGATCGCGAGTCCGACGACTTCCTGGGCTGGGTCTTCGTCCGTCCGGCGCTGCAGGCCTGGTTCGCCGACCAGATCGGCTGGGACGATCCGCGTGCGATCGAGATCGGCTACCGATTCCGACGCCTGGCCTGGGGGCGCGGCATCGCCACCGAGGCCGCCCGGCCGCTGCTGAGCCGCGCCCTTGCCGATCCCGCGACCAGCGCCGTCCTCGGCTGCGCGCAGAAGTCCAACGTCGCCTCGATCCGCGTCCTCGAGAAACTCGGACTGGAGCACGAGGGCGAGGCCTTCCTCGACGGCAAGGACGAGCCTACCCTGAAGCTGCGCCGCCCGGCGACGGGAGCCAGATCATGAACCGCGCGCTCGCGCCTCGGGGTCGGGGGGCGAGCGCCACGACAGGAGGCCGCCGATGAGATCCGCCTCGATGTTGCCGATCCTCGTGCTGCTCGTGTTGCTCCCGGGCTGCGGCGGGAAGCCGGAGCTCGTGAAGCACTCCAGGACGGAAACCCCGGAGGCGGGTTCCGAGGCGGAGATCACCGTCGCCCGGCTGTTCGCGGCGATGAAGGCCGGCGAATACGCCCGACGCTCCTTCCCCGAGCTGGGCTGGGAGGACCTGCGGGCCCTGCTCGATCGCGCCGCCAGCCGGGAGACTCTCACCGACTTCCCGCGCAATCCGATCTCCTCCCAGTACCAGGTGGAATGCTCGGAAGGCATGGTCGCGCTCTGGCTGATGGAGGGCATCCGTCAGGGCGGTCACTTCGCCTCGCTCAACGCCCTCTGCTTCCGCGACGCGATGGCGGATGGGCAGGACTGGGGCGCCGCCTCGGAGGCCAACCACGAGGCCCTGCTGGCGGCCTATTCCGCCTGGTGGGAGAAGGCCCGCGTCCGCTCGGTCGCCGAGGCCGCGATGATCGACCCGCTCGCCGGCACGGGTCTGCACTGGTACTGAGGCTCGAACTTCCGCCGGCCGGCTTCGGGGATGGCCCGAGTCCGTCATCCCAGCGAAAGGACGGCCCCCATGCTGATCCCACGGTTCTGGACCAAGGTAGGAGACGAAGGCGAGCTGCCCGACGGTCGCCGCATACCCCTGTCGGTCTGGGGCTGGGGCGACGACGAGGCCAGCGCGCAGCGGACCGCGATCGAACGGCTGGCCCGGCTCATGGCCCGCCTGAAACGCGGGGAGCCCATGCCTGGCTCCTATCCCTACGGCGGCAGCCGACCGCTCCGCGAGGAGATCCTCCACGTCTACCAAGGCCAAGGTCGGGACACGCCCGATGCCGTGGTGACGCGTAACGGTTACGGCTGCATGGTCCTCAACACGGCGCGGCTGCTCTTCCTCGACGTCGACTTCGAGTCGCCGGGTCTTCTCGCCGGCCTCTTGCGTCTCTTCGGCATCGGTCCATCGGCCGAGGAGAGAAGCCTGACCAGGCTTCGCGACGGTCTGCGCGCTGGCTCGACCGCGACCTTCCGCATCTACCGCACCGCCGCGGGGCTCCGGGTCATGGCCGTCGACCGGGATTTCGATCCCGCCGGTCGGGAGGCACTCGAGCTGATGCAGGCGACCGGCACCGATCGACGCTTCGCGCGCCTGTGCAAGGTCCAGCAGTCCTTCCGGGCCCGCCTCGGTCCCAAACCCTGGCGTTGCCGGCTCGCCAAGCCACCGCGGAGCTACCCGCGCAGCGAACCCGAGCAGCGTGAATTCGCGGCCTGGCTCGAGGACTACGAGAAGGGCAGCGCCGACTACGCGACCTGCCGTTACCTGGAGACGCTGGGCGAGGGTCGGCCGGCCCCGGACGTCGCCCGCCTGATCGATCTGCACGATCGGCTGACGCGCTGCCACGATCCCCTGCCGCTGGCCTGAGTCCTGGGGAGTGGCCCCGGCGCTTCGCCCGGAGCGACCCTGTCGCGATCCGTGGCGATTCCGGATCAGACGGCGTCGAGGCCGAAGTCGGCGAGCAGGGTCTCGGCGGCCGAGGAAGGGGAGAGGCGACCGTCCTCGAGGGCGGCTTCGAGTTCGGGCAGGCGGGCCTTCACCCGCGGGTGGTTCTTGAAGGACTCGAGGAGGGAGTCCTCGATCTCGCGTCGCGTCCAGGCCATGAGCTGGCTCCGGCGAAGCCGCGCGAGGTTGTCGTCGGACTCGAGCGCGGCGCGGTGCTCGTCGACCGCCTGCCAGAGCTGGTCGAGACCGGTGCCTTCCCGGGCCGAGACCATGAGCGAGCGCGGACGCCACCAGTCGTACTTCGGTCGCTGGTAGCGGAGCGCGGTCGCGTACTCGGCCTGCGCTTCACGCGCACGGGCGAGGTTGTCGCCGTCGGCCTTGTTGACCGCGATGATGTCGGCCAGTTCGAGGATGCCCTTCTTGATGCCCTGGAGTTCGTCACCCGCGCCCGGGAGCATCAGGACCAGGAAGAGGTCGACCATCTCCTCGACCAGCGTCTCGGACTGACCGACGCCAACCGTCTCGACCAGGACCACGTCGAAGCCGGCCGCCTCGCAGAGCAGGAGGGTCTCACGGCTGCGGCGGGCGACGCCGCCCAGGCTCCGGGCGCTGGGCGAGGGCCGGATGAAGGCCTCGTCACGCTGCGCCAGTCGGTTCATCCGCGCCTTGTCGCCGAGGATGGACCCGCCGGAGATCGTGCTGGAGGGGTCGACCGCGATCACCGCCACCCGATGACCCGCGTCGCAGAGTCTGGTTCCGAGCGCTTCGATGAAGCTGCTCTTGCCGACCCCCGGAACCCCGGAGATGCCGATCCGGCGCGCACCGCCGGTACGCGGCATGATCGCGTCGAGCAGGCCGCGCGCGATCAGCCGGTCGTCCGGCCGCGAGGACTCGATCAGGGTGATGGCGCGGGCGAGCAGGCCGCGGTCGCCCCGCGCCAGACCCGTGACGTAGTCCTCGAGGCCGAGACGACGGGCCATCAGCTCGGCTCACCCTCGCGGAGGCGCTCCTCGACCAGGTCGAGGAGTTCCAGCGCGGCGTCCGCGATCACCGTGCCCGGACCGTAGACCGCGACCGCGCCGGAGGCGAGCAGGGCCTTGTAGTCCTTGGGCGGGATGACCCCGCCGGCGACCACGAGGATGTCGGAGCGGCCGAGACGGTCGAGCTCGGCGCGGAGCGCCGGAATCAGGGTCAGATGGCCGGCCGCCAGCGAGCTGGCGCCGACCACGTGGACGTCGTTCTCGATCGCCTGGCGGGCGGTCTCCTCCGGGGTCTGGAACAGGCTGCCGATGTCGACGTCGAAGCCGAGGTCCGAGAACGCGGTGGCGATCACCTTCTGGCCGCGATCGTGGCCATCCTGGCCCATCTTGGCCACCAGGATGCGGGGCCGCCGGCCATCGAGCGCGGCGAAGCGCTCGACCCGCTGCCGGACCTTCCTGACGCTGGCGTCGTCGTCGCCCATCTCGCCTCCATAGACGCCGCTGATCGAGCGCGTCGTCGCCTCGTGGCGACCCCAGACCTTCTCGAGGGCCGCCGAGATCTCGCCCACCGTCGCTCGCGACCGCGCGGCGCGCACGGCCAGGTCGAGGAGGTTGCCCTCGCCAGTCTCGGCGCTCCGGGTCAGCGCGTCCAGGGCTTCCTCGACCGCGCGTGGATCGCGCTCGGCGCGCAGCTTCTTCAGGCGGGCGAGCTGCGCCTCGCGGACCTTGCGGTTGTCGACCGACAGCACCTCCACCTCGTCCCGTTCGAGCGGGCGGTAGCGGTTGACGCCGACGATGGTCTGGCGGCCGGAGTCGATCCGGGCCTGGGTCCGCGCCGCGGCCTCCTCGATGCGCATCTTGGGAATGCCGGCCTCGATGGCCTTGACCATGCCGCCCAGACCCTCGATCTCCTCGATGTGCGCCATCGCCTTCGCGGCCAGCTCGTGGGTGAGGCGTTCGACGTAATGGCTGCCGCCCCAGGGGTCGGCCACCCGGCAGGAACCGGACTCCTGCTGGAGCTGGATCTGGGTGTTGCGGGCGATCCGGGCCGAGAAGTCGGTCGGCAGCGCCAGGGCCTCGTCGAAGGAGTTGGTATGGAGGCTCTGGGTGTGGCCGTGGGCCGCCGCCAGGGCCTCGATGCAGGTCCGCGTGACGTTGTTGTAGACGTCCTGGGCGGTCAGCGACCAGCCCGAGGTCTGGCAGTGCGTCCGCAGCATCAGCGACTTGTCGCTCTTCGGCGCGAAGCGGCTCATCAGGCGCGCCCAGACGAGCCGGGCGGCGCGCAGCTTGGCCACCTCCATGAAGAAGTTCATCCCGACCGCGAAGAAGAAGCTCAGCCGCGGCGCGAAGTCGTCGACGTCGAGGCCGGCGGCGATGCCGGAGCGGACGTACTCGAGGCCGTCGGCGAGGGTGTAGCCCAGCTCGATGTCGGCGGTCGCGCCCGCCTCCTGCATGTGGTAGCCGGAGATCGAGATGCTGTTGAACCGGGGCATCTCGGTCGAGGTGTAGCGGAAGATGTCGGCGATGATCCGCATCGAGGGCGCGGGCGGGTAGATGTAGGTGTTCCGGACCATGAACTCCTTGAGGATGTCGTTCTGGATCGTGCCGGTGAGTCTGGCCGCGGGCACGCCCTGCTCCTCGGCGGCGACGACGTAGAGGGCGAGGACCGGCAGGACCGCGCCGTTCATGGTCATGGACACGCTCATGCGGTCGAGCGGGATGCCCGCGAACAGGATGCGCATGTCCTCGATCGAGTCGATCGCGACGCCGGCCATGCCGACGTCGCCGATCACGCGCGGGTGGTCGGAGTCGTAGCCGCGGTGCGTGGCCAGATCGAAGGCGATCGACAGGCCCTTCTGGCCGGCGGCGAGGTTGCGCCGGTAGAAGGCGTTCGACTCCTCGGCGGTCGAGAAGCCGGCGTACTGCCGGATCGTCCAGGGCCGGCGGACGTACATCGTCGGGTAGGGGCCGCGCACGAAGGGCGCGAAGCCGGGCAGGGAGCCGAGGTGGTCGACGTCCTCGAGATCCGCGGCCTGGTAGAGGCTCGCCAGCTCGATCCCCTCGGGCGTCGAGAAGGTGGTCGCCGCGGCGGCGGGTGCCGATCCCCGTCGTTCGGCGGGGGCGCGGAAGGCGGGCCAGTCCATGGCACCGAAGTCGGGCAGGCGGTTCATCACTCGTCCTCCTGTGAGTGGAGCTCGTCGAGCGCCAGGATCAGCGGCGTGATGATCTTGCTCAGCGCCATCCACACGTCGCAGCCGAGATGGATGAAGTCGTCGATGCCGGCCTCGGCCAGCTCCGGGCGCGGCTTGCCGGCGAGGATCAACCTCCGCTCCGGGCCGACCCGGGCGCGCAGCGCGCGGGTGACCGCCAGGGCCTGCTCGTCGTAGCGCTCGTCGGCGGCGCAGAGGCAGATGGCGATCGGCGCGTCGTCGAGGGCCGCCAGGTCGTCGGTGATCCGTCGGGCGGCGGCCTCGGGGTCGCCCGGCTCGGTGCCGCCGCCGTCCACGACCTCGAGGGCGGCGATCGTGAACAGGTTGCGCGCGAAGGTCGCGCGCGGCAGGTGTTCGGCCAGGGGGCCGAGGTTGGCGAGGTAGACCCGGAGCGAGCCACGCAGGCTCTCGATCACCTGGGCGGACTGGCGCAGCTCCTCGAACTGATGGCCGTCCCGGATCGCCGGCAGGGCCTCGATCACCGGCCCGCCGGCGTTGCCGCCGAGGGCCTCGCCGATCTCACAGGCCAGGGCGCCGTTCTCGGCCGCGGCGACCAGGCCGCCGACGAGATCGTCGCCGATCTCGATCGGCTCGAGGCCGCCCCGCGTCCGGCGATGCTGCTTGAGCCGCTGGCGGAGGACGTTCAGGTCGCGCTCGTCGCGCCGCTCGCGGGCGGCGCGGAACCGGTCGTCCAGCACCGGGAACTCGTTGGTGCCGGTGATGGCGAGCCGGCGATGGCGAGCGTCGTCGAGGCGTCGCGCCGAACGGGACATGAGCGCCTCGCCGAGGGAGCCGTCGTCGAGGACCGCGGCCAGGCCGCCCGAGGCCTCGATGCTCTTCAGTTCCGCGAAGGCCGCCTCGACCAGCCTCTCGGTGAGGGACTCGACGTAGTAGGAACCGCCGGCCGGGTCCTGGACCCGGAAGAGGCCGGACTCCTCGTCCAGCATCAGGAATTCGTTGCGCGCCAGGCGGCGGCCGAGCGGCGTGCTGCTGTCCTGCCAACTCTCGGGGGAGCCGGCGGCGAGGTCGCCCTGCTCCTCGGCCAGGAGTTCCTGTTCCGGCGGCATCGGTCCGTCGGCGCGGAAATCGAAGGGCAGGATCGTCATCAGGTCGGCCCCGCCGCAGGCCGCGGCGAAGCCCTGCGTGGTCGTGCGCAGGAGGTTGACCCAGGGATCGGTCTGGCTCAGCGAACGCCGCGAGCTGGTCGCCCAGACCAGCGGCGCCACGTCCACGACTCCGAAGTGGGCCAGCACGAGTGCCCAGAGCTTGCGCAGGGCCCGGAGCTTGGCGATGGCGACGAAGACGTCGCGCTCGGTCGCGGTGCGCAGCGTGATCCGCCGGGCGAGGACCGCCGGGTCGCAGCCGGCGGCGAGTCCGGCGCGCAGCCAGGCGGCGAGCGCGGCGGCCACGAGGCCGAGCTCGAAGGGCGTGTCGGCGCCTCGCTCATGCCAGACGCCGCCGTCGATCTCGATCGCGCGATCGTCGCCGTCGAGGGCCTGCGCCAGCTCCACGCCTTCGGCGAGGTGACGGTCGAGCGGGCGGGGGAGCCGGCCGTCGCGGGCCAGTGCGGCGAAGGGATCGAGCGCGAAGTGGCAGCAAAGGTCGCCGGCCGCCACGCCCTCGAGCCGCCTCAGGGCCAGGGTGAGCCCGGCCAGGGGCAAGACCTCGGCGCCGGCGGCGAGGGCCAGGAGTCGCGCTCGTGGCCGGCCGGCCTCGGCGCGTTCGAAGACCGGAGCCAGCAGGTCGCGCAGGCCACCCAGCTCGCAGGCGAGCACGCCGTCGCAGCCGCGCGTCGTCTCGGCGAGAGGGTCCAGGCCGAGCCGGAGGCGTCGGTCGAAGCGCAGTCGGACGCCGGCGACGCCGCCCTCGAGGTCGCGCTCGATCTCGCGGCGGAGACCCTCGGCATCGCTGTCGCCGTATTCCTGGACCAGGAGGGCGGGTGAGACGCCGCCGCTTCCCCGGGTGTAGGGGAAGGCGCCGGGTGCGTCCTCCGCGGGCGCGGCCGAATTGCTGGCATCGTAGACCGGCTGGATGAGGAAACCGTCCTCGTTGCCGAGCACGAGGCTTCGGTCGAAGTCCCGGCCGCCGAGGTCCCGCTCGACGCGGGCTTTCCAGGCGGCGAGATCCGACGCGGGAAATTCCGGGTTCATCGTTCTCTCGTTCGCGAGGCGCGGACCGGGCCGCGCGCTCGACGGGTGTTTGCGATCACATGTTGCGGCGGTACTGGCCGCCGACCTCGTAGAGCGCGCTCGAGATCTGGCCGAGCGTCGCGATCTTGCAGGCCTCCATCAGGCTGTCGAAGACGTTGCCGTTCTCGACCGCCCGCCGGCGGAGTTCCGAGAGCGCGGTCGAGGCCCGGTCCTCGTTGCGCTTCTGGAAAGCGAGGCGCGAGTCGATCGCGTAGCGCTTCTCCTCCTCGGTGGCCCGGATGACCTCGCCCGGGATGATCGTGGGCGAGCCCTTGTCGTCGAGGAAGGTGTTGACGCCGATGATCGGCAGCTCCCCGCTGTGCTTCTGGCTCTCGTAGAAGAGCGACTCCTCCTGGATCTTGGAGCGCTGGTACATGCGTTCCATCGCGCCGAGGACGCCGCCCCGTTCCGAGATGCTGCGGAACTCGTTCAGCACCGCCTGCTCCACCAGGTCGGTGAGCTGTTCGATGATGAAGGAACCCTGGATCGGGTTCTCGTTCTTCGCCAGGCCGAGTTCCTTGTTGATGATCAGCTGGATCGCCATGGCGCGACGCACGCTCTCCTCGGTGGGAGTCGTGATCGCCTCGTCGTAGGCGTTGGTGTGCAGCGAGTTGCAGTTGTCGTACAGGGCGTAGAGCGCCTGCAGGGTGGTGCGGATGTCGTTGAAGGCGATCTCCTGGGCGTGCAGGGAGCGGCCCGAGGTCTGGATGTGGTACTTCAGCTTCTGCGAGCGCTCGTTGCCGCCGTACTTGAGCTTGATGGCCTTGGCCCAGATCCGCCGCGCCACCCGGCCGATCACCGAGTACTCGGGATCGAGGCCGTTCGAGAAGAAGAAACTCAGGTTCGGCGCGAAGGCGTCGATCGGCATCCCGCGCGACAGATAGTACTCGACGAAGGTGAAGCCGTTCGCCAGCGTGAAGGCGAGCTGGGTGATCGGGTTCGCACCGGCCTCGGCGATGTGGTAGCCCGAGATCGAGACCGAGTAGAAGTTGCGGACGTCGTGATCGATGAAGTACTGCTGGATGTCGCCCATCATCCGCAGGGCGAACTCGGTCGAGAAGATGCAGGTGTTCTGGGCCTGATCCTCCTTGAGGATGTCGGCCTGGACGGTGCCGCGCACCGAGCAGAGGGTTTCGGCCTTGATCCTCTCGTAGACCTCGCGGTCGAGCACCTCGTCGCCCGAGACCCCGAGGAGCATCAGGCCGAGGCCGTCGTTGCCCTCGGGCAGGTCGCCCTGATAGCGCGGGCGGGGCAGGCCGCGCTCGGCATAGAGGGCGTCGATCCGGGCCTCGACCTGGTCGCGCAGACTCTGGGCATGGATGTACTTCTCGCAGCCCTGGTCGATGGCGGCGTTCATGAAGAAGCCGAGGAGCATGGGCGCGGGGCCGTTGATCGTCATCGACACGCTGGTCGAGGCATGGGCGAGATCGAAGCCCGAGTAGAGCTTCTTGGCGTCGTCGACCGTGCAGATCGAGACGCCCGAGTTGCCCACCTTGCCGTAGATGTCGGGGCGGTGGTCCGGGTCCTCGCCGTAGAGGGTGACCGAGTCGAAGGCGGTCGAGAGTCGCTTCGCCGGCATGCCGCGCGAGACGTAGTGGAAGCGCTTGTTGGTCCGCTCCGGGCCGCCCTCGCCGGCGAACATCCGCGCCGGGTCCTCGCCCTGACGCTTGAGCGGGAAGACGCCGCCGGCGAAGGGAAAGAAGCCGGGCGTGTTCTCGGTGAGGATCCAGGTCAGGATGTCGCCCCAGTCGTGGTAGCGAGGCAGGGCGACCTTCGGCACGTCGAGACCGGAGAGGGACCGGGTGGTGAGCTCCTGTTCGATCACCTTGTCGCGGACCTGGAAACGATACCGGGAAGCGGCGTAGCGCCTCCGGGTCTCGGGCCAGTCACGCAGCGCCCGGCGGCACTCCGGATCGAGCGACTCGTGCAGGCCCCGATAGAGGTCGACCAGGTCCTTCAGGTAGTCGGGCTCGCCCTGGACGTGCTCGACGACGGCGACGACGTCGTCCTCGCTGCGTTCGACGATCCGGAACTCCTTCTTGCCGACGTTCGCGCGCAGGGTCTCGATCGTGCCGTGGAGCTGGTAGAGCTGGCGGGCGATCGCGGCCTGGTCGCTGACGAAACGATCGTAGCGCTCGGAATTCTCGACGATCTCGGCCAGGTAGCGCACCCGATCCGGCGGGATCACGAAGCGCTTCTCGCTCATCGCCCGGGTGATCTCGAAGCCGGACGCCAGCTCGACGCCGGTCCGCTCGCGGACCAGATCCATGAGCTTGCGATAGACCAGGTTGGTGCCGGGGTCGTTGAACTGGGAGGCGATCGTGCCGTAGATCGGCAGGTCGTCGTCGGCGGCCTCGAAGATGCCGTGATTGCGCTTGTACTGCTTGCGGACGTCGCGCAGCGCGTCCAGCGAGCCGCGCTTGTCGAACTTGTTGATGACGATCAGGTCGGCGAAGTCGAGCATGTCGATCTTCTCGAGCTGGGTCGCCGCGCCGTACTCGGCGGTCATCACGTACATCGAAATGTCGGCATGGGCGGTGATCTCGGTGTCGGACTGGCCGATGCCGGAGGTCTCGACGATGATCAGGTCGTAGCCGGCGGCCTTGCAGATGTCGATCGAGGCCTGGACGTGCTTGGAGAGCGCCAGGTTGGCCTGACGCGTGGCCAGCGACCGCATGTAGACGCGCGGGTTGTGGATCGCGTTCATGCGGATGCGGTCGCCGAGGAGGGCGCCGCCGCTCTTCCGCTTCGAGGGGTCGACCGAGATGATGGCGATGGTCTCGCGCTCGAAGTCGAGCAGGAAGCGCCGCACCAGCTCGTCCACCAGCGAGGACTTGCCGGCGCCGCCGGTACCGGTGATGCCGATGACCGGCACCTTCCGCTGTCGATCGAAGGTGGTGAGGAAGCGGCGCAGGAGCTCGTCGTCGCCGCGGTTCTCGGCCAGGCTGACCAACTGCGCGACGGCCTGGCCGTCGCGCGCGTCCAGGCGCTCGAAGTCCTCGGGGCGGGCCGCCTCGCGGGTCGGGAAGTCGCAGGTCTCCAGCAGGTCGTTGATCATGCCCTGGAGCCCCATCGCCCGGCCGTCGTCCGGGGAGTAGATCCGGGCGATCCCGTAGCCCTGCAGCTCCTCGATCTCGTCGGGGAGGATCGTGCCGCCACCGCCGCCGAAGATCTTGATCTTCGCCCCGCGCTCGTCGAGCAGGTCGTGCATGTACTTGAAGTACTCGATGTGCCCGCCCTGGTAGGAGGTGATGGCGATGCCCTGGGCATCCTCCTGGATCGCGCAGTCGACGATCTCGGCCACCGAGCGGTTGTGTCCGAGATGGATCACCTCGGCGCCGGAGGCCTGGAGGATGCGTCGCATGATGTTGATCGCGGCGTCATGACCGTCGAAGAGCGAGGCCGCGGTCACGATGCGGATGTGGTTCCGGGGCTGGTAGGGGGCGATCGTCTCGTGCATGAAGGTCTCACCGGCTCGACGTGGTCCTGCCGGACGGGCCGATCGCGGCCTGGGCCCGGGGCCGGGACGCCCTCTCTCGTCGAGCTCCACGAGGACGCCGGCGATTGTGCCGGGTTATAGCAAGCGACCCTGGCCCCCTCAATCCATCGAACCGTGGCTTAAGGCCAAACATGGCAAGGGCTTGGATCGAGTGCTGAGGGCTTGCCGAGGGCGGTTCGGCCGGCGGTCGTCGCGGGCGGAGTCAGCGGATGAGGGCGTTGACCGTCGCGCGAATGCTCCGGACCTCGAAGGGCTTCCGGATGCAGTCCAGCCCGCGGGCCGCGATCAGGGACTCGATCCCGTCTCCGGGCGCTGGTCCGGTCATGAACAGGAAGTTCCCGCAGGTGGTGCCCGGGCGGCGCCGGACCTCCTCGTGGAACTGGAGGCCATTCATCTCGGGCATGTGGATGTCGGCGAGGATCAGATCCGGGACATGGCCGGCCTCGAGGTAGTCGATCGCTGCCTGAGCGCTCGAGAACCACTTGACGTCGTGCTCCCGGCCGAGGATGCGTTCCAGCGTCTGGCCGATCTGCGCGCTGTCGTCGACCACCAGGACGAGGCCGCGACGCTCGGGGCCCGCGGTCTCCCTCCTGATGGGCCCTCCGGCCGCGGGTTCCGGCCGCGGGCAGGGGAAGCTGATCCTGAAGGTGGTTCCCTGGCCCGGCTCGCTGGTGAAGGAGATCCGGCCGCCCAGGCCTTCGATGATCCGCTTGCAGATGGACAGGCCCAGGCCGGTGCCTTCGCCGACCGGCTTGGTCGTGAAGAAGGCCGTGAACAGGTTCCGTTGCACCTCGGCGTTCATTCCCGGGCCGGTGTCGCTGATCTCGATCACCACCCGACGCTGCTCGTCCACCGCAGTGAAGATCCGGATCCGGTCGCGTTCCGGGTTCCCCTTGCCGATCGCCTGGCCCGCGTTGACCAGGAGATTCAGGAAGACCTGGATGAGCTGGGTCTCGTTCGACTCGATCTCCGGGAGGTCGCCGTAGTCCTTGACCAGGCGAGCCCGGCCGCGGATCTCGTTCCAGGCCATCCTCGTCGCCGAATCGAGCACCTGATGGAGGTCGAGGAGACGCCGTGGCGAATCCTCCGCGCGCGAGAACAGCTTCACGTCCTGGACGATCTGGCGCATGCGGTCCGCCGCCTCGCGCGCGTCCTGCAGGCTCTCGAGGAGGGGGCGGAGTTTCTCGTCGCCGGCATCGAAGGCGTCGAGACTGCAGAGGGAGAACTCGATGTTGCCGAGCACCGCGGCCAGGGGGTTGTTGATCTCGTGGGCCAGGCCGGCGGCGATCGTGCCCAGCGCCGAGAGCTTGTCGGCCAGGAGGAGCTGGCGCTCCATGTTTCGCTGCTGGGTGACGTCGCGGATCGAGGCCAGGAAGGACCGCCGCCCGGCCCAACCGAATTCCGTGACCCTCATCTCGCCGATCTTGCTGCCCGCCGGGCCGTGCACCATGAGTTCGGCGGAGCTGCCCTCCTCGAGCGAGAACAGCAGGCGTTCCTCGGCGAAGTCCTCGCGTTTCCGATCGAACAGGGTCAGCGCGCCCTGGTTGACGTGCTGGACCTCGCCGCTTTCGTCGACCACGATGATCGCGTCCAGCGCGGTGTCGAGGATCTTGGCGATCTGTGCCTGCTGCTCACGCGCCCGGCTCCATGCCGCCACGTAGAGGACCGCGAGCGAGAGCCAGCGGTCGCTCATCTCCTGCTTGGTGAGAACCTCGGTGGCGCCGGCGCGGATGAGCTCCTCCCGTAGGCTCTGGTCCTCCGTGCCGCTGACCACGAGGACGGGAAGGTCGGGATGGAAGGTCTTGATCCGTAGCAACGTCTCAAGTCCCTGGGAATCCGGCAGATGGAGGTCCAGCATCGTGACGTCACAGACGTTGCCTTGCAGCCAGGTCACGGCCTCGGCCAGGGAACGAACCTGATGGACCGCGAAGCGACCCGACTCGCCGAGCCATTCGATGGCCAGGTCCGCATCCGCGGGGTTGTCTTCTACCACGAGTACGGAGAACAGTTTCGACGACGACGACGACATGACTTGGCGCGTAGGGCTCCCAAGCTCCATGAAAACTCACCGACCGGCACCGGTAGGGCCGCCGGCTCCCGACGAAAGGACCGACCCGGCCATTGCGGCATCGGGACGATCGTCCACCCAGTCGGGGGACGGCCCCCGAGACGGCGATGATCCGCGTCCGACCAGGATCCACCAACCCCGCCCTCTTGTCCAGGATGGATCTCGGGGAGGGAGCGGCTCCCTGGACAGGAAAGTCCTTCACCCCGGCGACGATTCCTGAGTCGAGCGACCCGCCTGGTGGCACGCAATCGGGCCGAACGGCACCGGCCCGAGGCCCTCCGTCGCCGGATTCAATCGACTCGCTTCGACTGAATCGCCGAAACGTCCGGATTCCATCACCATGGTTCGAGTGCCTGACGACCCATCCGGCCGATGCCACTCGCCTGGTTCGGGTCCGAGGTCAGACGGTTTCCGGGTCCCGGATGGCCTTCGGGCGGCTCCAGAGGTAGCCCTGGGCGTGGTGGATTCCCAGCTCCCGGACGACCTCGGCGTCGGCCTCGGACTCGATCCCCTCGGCGATGACGTCGGTCCCCAGGGCGTCGGTGCAGCGCAGCAAGCGGCCGAGGATGCGCTGCTTCTCGGGGCAGGCCGCGACGTTCGAGATCAGGCTCTGATCGACCTTGACCACCTCGGGTTCGACCACGAGGAGGGTCTCGAGCGAGGTGCGCCCGAAGCCGACGTCGTCGATCGCGAAGCGGACTCCTCGAGACCGGAGCCGCGTCAGCGAAGGAAGGAGCAGGGCCGGTTCGCCGAGGAATTCCTGCTCGCTCATCTCCAGCACCAGGCGCCGCGGGTCGACGTCGGCCAGGAGATCATCGAGACCCTCCTCCGGAAGTTCCATCAGAGTCGCCGGCAGCAGGTTGACGTGGACCTGCAGGTCGCCCTGGATGCGCGCGGACTCTTCGAGACAGCGCCTCAGGCACAGGAGGTCCGTCGCGCCGAGGATGTTCTCCGCGCGGGCGGCACAGAAGAGCGAGAAGGGCGACTCGATCCGGCTCGAACGTGGGCCACGGGCGAACAGCTCGTAGCCGAGCACCTCGGCCGTGCCGATCGCCACGATCGCTTGGCCCACGACTCGCAGGAACTGCGGGGCCGAGACGAGAGAGCGCACCAGCAGCCCGTCCTCCTCGGAGAGATCACCCTGCTGGTCGAGCGTGACCCGGTTCTTGCCGTGACGCTTGCTCGACAGCATCGAGGGCTCGGCCAGGGCGACCACCTCGTTGAGGGACCGGATCTCGTTCGGGACCGCCGCGATCCCGAGGCTCACGGTCACGGCCGTGGCCGACAGTGCCCGGCTCGGCGCCGGCATCGCGGCGATCGCTTCCCGGATCTTCTGGGCGACGACCAGAGCCTGGGCCGGGGTCGTGTCGTTGAGGAAGACGAGGAACTCGTCGCCGCCGATGCGGCTCACCCGGTCCGAGGTGAAGCGGATCGAGTTCTGCAGCCCGTTGGCGATCATCCTCAGGGCTGCGTCACCGGCTGCATAGCCGCCGCGCTCGTTGATCGACTTGAAGTCGTCACAGTCGATCAGGATGACCGAGTTGTGCGAACCATCGCGGACCGATCGCCTGGCCGAATCGAGGATGATCGCCTCCATGCCGCGGCGGTTGAGCAGACCCGTGAGCGGATCGGCGACGCTGAGACGTTCCAGCTGCTCGTTGGTCCGCGAGAGGTCCTGCAGCATGGCGACGCGATCGGTGACGTCGCGAAGCATGACCAGATGCGACTCGCGTCCATGCCAGGGAATCGATGCCACCCGCATCTCCATGGTCCGACCTCCTCGGAGCGAAATCTCGGTGACCAGGTCGTCGACGATGGGTACGCCGAAGCTCGTTCCCACCAGTTCGTCGGCCGGGACGGCGAAGGCCAGTGCCGCGGCCGGGTTGGCGAACAGGATGATCCCCGTCGAGCTGACGATGAGGATCCCGTCCGGGCTCTCCTTGAGGAGCGTCCGGTACTGGGTGAGCGACTCACGTCGCCCCAGAGCGAAGGAGATCGCCCGGGCGAGATCGGTGCGGCCATAGTGACCGCGAACGATCTGGGGATCGAAGATCGAGAGATCGAGCAGCCTCTCGAACTCGAGATCCTTGGTCTCGGTGAGGAAGACGAGAGGCAGGGTGAGACCCTGGGTCCCACCCACGTCGTTGGCCAGGCTCCGGGCCTCGCGAAGCGCGGTATCGACGATCGCGACGTCGAATCTCGCCTGCGTCATGGCCTCGAGGGCCTGGGCGACGCCCGCGACCCGACGGAGGTCGACCCCGGACCCGAACATGGCGACGAGGTCGTTCTCGTCGTCATCCTTGCCACCGATCAAGAGGATGGAGCGATGCACGGCCGACAGTCCGTGCAGCTCGGACTCCTTCCGCTCCGGACCTTCGCGACTCACGGTCAGTCTCCGATGTGGCCGTCCTGTGCTTCCATCGACCGCCCCCTGAACATGTCGGCGAGCCGAGCGCGTTCGTCCTCGAAGGTATAGGTCGGACTGCCGCTGAGGATGCCGTGGACGCCACGGAATGGCGCCATGATGTGCAGGCCACTGCCGTCGATCACGTACTCACGGATGTCCTTGTCGTGGAACGTTCCCCGCATCTTGAGGACGGTGAGGCCGCGGCGCATCTCGCCGCGAAGCTCGACGTAGCGGAGCAAGATGATCGTGTCCGTGATGGTCGAGATGTGGGTCTCCGTGATCGACTCACCACCGCTCAGCATCGAGGTCGTGTTGGTGAACAGGCCGGTGATCTCGAGGTGCTTGATCGTGCAGGTGAGAGCGATGACGAACTCGCGGAAGGACTTGTTCGACGACACGCGCTCGAAGGCGGACATGCTGTCCACCGCGACCCGCTTGGGCTGGAACTCGAGGATCTCCCGCTTCATGTGGATGAGGTGATCCTCGAGGCCCATGACCTCCGGGTAGCGGCAGACGATCTTGAGCAGGCCATCGCGCTCGGCCTGGTCGAAGTCGACGCCCCAGAGCGTGGCGTTCCGGGTCAGCTGCTCGCGGCTCTCCTCGGCGCCGAAGAGCAGGGCCTTCTCGCCGGCCTCGATGGCCGCCTTGATGTACTGGGTGACCATCATGGTCTTGCCGGTGCCGGTCGCGCCGCTGACCAGGATGATGGAGTCGCGGTACATGCCGCCGCCACACATCTTGTCGAGTTCGGCGATTCCCGAGGAGACGCGGATCTCCGAGGACTTCTGCTTGAGCTCGATGGCCGAGAGCGGGATGACCGTGACCGCATCCTCGGCGTCGATGGTGAAGGGGTACTCACCCTTCTGGTGCGTGGCGCCGCGGACCTTCAGGATCTCGACGGTACGCCGCCGCTTCTCCTGCTCGAGGCGATTGCGCAGGAGGATGACGTTGTCGGCGACGAATTCCTCGACGCCCCAGCGGCCGACGCCGCCGTCTTCCTCGGTCCGTTCCATCGTGACCAGGGTCGTGACCTCGAGAGCCCGAAGGCCGGCGGCGATCCGATGGAGCTCACGGCGGATGATGTTCGCGTCGGTGAGCTGGGGGAAGAGGGCGCCGATCGAGTCGAGGATGACGCGCTTGGCGTCGACCGAGCGGATCGCGCTCTCGAGCCGGGCGAGCAGCGCGGAGAGGTCATAGGGGCCGGTCGCGATCGTCTCCTCGCCAGGTTCCGGCGTGACGTCGACCACGGCGATGCCGCGCTCGGCGACCAGGCCTTCGAGGTCCCAACCGAAGGAACTCACGTTGTGCATGAGATCGCTCGGTGCCTCCTCGAAGGTCACGAAGACCCCGTTCTCCCCGTAGTGGCGGACGCCTTCCAGGAGAAACTGGAGCGCGAAGACGGTCTTGCCGCTGCCGGCGGTGCCGACGAGCAGGGTGCTGCGCCCGCGCGGAATGCCGCCGTTGGCGATCTGGTCGAAGCCATGGATGCCGGTCGGAACCTTGGCGAGTTCGGTGCGGGGCCTGGCGTTCATCGTCCATTTCCTCCCATGATGTGCTCGATGTCGAGGCCGAGCAGGACCTTCTCGCGATCGCTGAGGTCACCGATGATCTTTCGCACCGGCTCGGGTAGGCGCCGGACCAACGTCGGCGTGGCGAGGATCTTCTCGTTCTCGGCCAAGGTCGGATTCTCGAGCACGTCGATCACCTCGACCTCGTAGGTCCCGCCGAGTTCGCTTTCGCAGATGGCGCGCAGGTTCGCGATGGCCCGCTGCGATTGCGGAGTCCTCCCGGTGACGTAGAGGCGCAGCTTGAATGCGCTCATGAAGACCCTCCTTTCACGTCGGAACGCCTGAGACCGACACGGTAGTAGTCGACGAGGAGCCCCATCATCTCGAGCGCGAGAAGACGAGCCTCGAAGACCATGTGATGCGAGTTCGATTCATCGATCTTGGCCATGAGCAGGTCGAGGGCGCCGATGTGAAGGTCGACCAGATCCCTCGGTCCACCGTTGGCATCGCCGAGCCGGGTCACGATGCTCTCTTTCGCATCGCGGCTCAGGGTGGTGCCGTCCAGGATGCCGACGTACGAGCGGATCAGACCGTCATAGACGGTGGCGCTGCGCAGCTTGACGGACCCGGTTCCAGCCAGGGCGGCGGTGACCGTGGTGTGCTGGCTGGTCGAGGAGAGATGGCGGTAGTGCGCGAGGCTCTCTTTCAGCTCGCGGAGCTGGTTCTCCCGCTTGCGGGTCATCGCGTGACCGATGGCACGGTGGAGGTTCCTGGCCGTGACCTCGTCGCGGCAGAGGAAGTCCTGGGCGCCGGCCTCGATGCAGGACCGCGTCAGCTCGTCGACCGGTTCCCTGGTGATGACGATGATCGCCGCTTCGCGAGCGGCGGCGCGAATCCGCTCGATGGCGTCGACTCGAGGGCCATCGGAGTGGTCGAGGCTCATCACCACGACGTCGATGCGGTCGCTGTCGAGCGTATGTATCGCCTCGTCGAGGTCGTTGGTCGGAATGACGTCGAACTGCTCGTCTTCATCCTCGCCGCGAAGCGCCAGGGCGCAGAGCTCGTCGTCATCGGCCGAGGCCACGACGATGAGCACCCGTGTCATGAGGGGAGTCTCCATGTTCTCTTCCCTTGTTGACGGGATCCTCGTCTCGTTGGGCATCCCCGGTGATGCCAGCCACGGCGGAGGTCCTACCGTCCGCTCGTTCGAAGTGCCGGGTTCCGCATCGACGACTCGGAGGTTTCTCGCCGGACGGCCGATTGGTGCCTTGGTGTCCGGACCCGTGGCTCGGGGGCCATTGCCGCTCACGCTGGTCAGCTCGGCGTAGGGGAACATGAGGACCTCCTGTCGTCGGTTCTCATTCTCGCGCGATCTCCGAGCGCCGCTCAGTCGGCAGTTTCCTCGATCGCCGTAAGATCGTTTCTGACAGCGTCGTCAGGAGGGTCGGGGAGACGGAGGTATCAAAGTGAGCGGATCAGCTCGACGAGGGTCTCGATGTCGTCGATCTTGCTGAGCAGGTGGTCGGCGCCGGCGGCCCGTGCCTCGTCGATGAAGTCCCGGTTCGCGCCGAAGGAGACGATGACGATCAGGCAACCGCCGTCCCGGTCGCGGATGGTGCGGGTGACCTCGAGACCGTTGGTGCCGGGAATCTCGAGGTCGAGGACCACGGCATCGGGACGATGGCGATCGAACAGCTGGAGGGCCTCCAGGCCATCGTTCGCGGGGCCGATGAGGTGGATCTCGCCCGCGTCACGCACGGCATCGGAGAGCCGCGCCGCGACTTCCGCGGATTCGTCGGCGATGAGCACGCGAGGTGGGCACCTGGACTGCGACATGGTAGGTCGAGCATAGCCTCGACCCGACCAGTCTGCATGTCGGGCGCTTCCTCGGCGCTGTCGGGATTTGCCCTACAGGCCGGCGTCAGTCGACGATGCCGTTCTGCAGGGCGTAGCGAGCCATCTCGACGTAGCTGGCCAGGCCGGTCTTCTCGCGGATGCGGGAGACGTAGGTCGAGACGGTCTTGTCGCTCAGGGTCAGCTCGGTGGCGATCTGCTTGATGCTCAGGCCACGCGCGATCATCCGGAAGATCTCGGACTCCCGCTCGGAAAGGAGCTCGTGCGGCCGCGGCCGAGCCTCCTGGTCGATCGACTCGGCGATTTCGGCCGCCGTCTCGGGATGGAGGTAGGTCTTGCCGATCAGGACCTGGGAGATGGCGGCAAGGAGGTCGTTTGCCGCCCGGTGCTTGTGGATCACCCCGTTGGCGCCCGAACGCAGGACCCGGAGGACGATCTCGACCTCGGGCAGGGCGGTGATCATCAGGATCGGCACCTCGGGATCGAGTTCGCGGATGGCGGGGAGGATGTCGAAGATGGGCGGGCCGGGCATGGCGATGTCGAGGATGAGCAGATCCCAGGCCCTGTCCTTCATCGCCTCGAGGATGGCCTCGGTGTCGCCGACCTCGACCATCACGAGTTCGCCATGAGCGTCACGGAGGAGGTCACGGATGCCTCGGCGGGTGACCTCGTGGTCATCGGCAATCAGTACCTGGCGCATGATCTCAGCCGTCCTGAGCAACGGGAATCGCGATCGAGACTCGACAGCCTTGGCCCGGGGCGCTTTCGATCGCACAGCGGCCCCCGATGGCGAGGGACCGCTCCCTTATTCCGAGGAAGCCCAGGGATGTCAACTTCCGATCGGCCTCCGGTGCGAAGCCGACGCCGTCGTCCGCCACCTGGAGCTCCAGCTGGCCGTCGCGGAGAACCAGCCCGACGCTGACCCGGGCCGCCCGGGAGTGGCGCGCCACGTTGGTGAGCAGCTCCTGGAGGATGCGGAAGAGGTTGGACTCGGCCGAGGCGCCGATCGAGGCCCGGTCCTCGATCCGGGCGTCGACCCGGATGCCGGTCCGCTTCTGGAAGCGGCGCAATTCGTCGCGGATGCCGGCGGCAAGGCCCAGCGAATCGAGCACGCTCGGGCGCAGATCGACCGAGATCTGCTGGACCTCGGTCACCGTCCGCTCGACCAGTTCGGTGGCCTCCTTGATCTTGGCCGCGATGCCGCGCTCGTCCTTCTCGGGTACCCGACGGCCGATCCAGTGCAGATCGAGATTGATGGCGGTGAGGAGCTGGCCGAGAACGTCGTGGACCGTACGCGAGATGCGGGAACGCTCGGTCTCGATCAGCTCGTTCATCCGTTGGGTCAGGGCTCGCATCTGCTCGTCCCGTAGGGTCAGCTCGGCGTTGCGCTGGACGAGCTCGGCCCGTCTCCTCCGGGCCTCGGTGACGTCGCGGCAGATCGCGGCCAGACCGATGAGGCGGTCGTCGTCGTCACGGAGGTGGCAGGTGGCGACCGAAAGGGTGATCCTCTGGCCGTCGGCGCGTCGACTCATCATCTCGATGGGCATGCCCTGGTCGGCGGCCAGGAGTCGGTCCAGGCTCAGGTCGGTCGTCTCGCCGTCGGCTCCAAGAGGCCGGACGAAGTCGGCGAAGGGACGGCCGAGCGCCTCGACCTCGCCCAGACCGAAAGTCCGCTCGGCTCCGGGATTCCAGCTCATCAGCAGCCCATCGGGCGAGATGCTCACGATCGCATCCTGGGAGGCCTCGACGATCGAGGCGAGCCGCCTCTGCAGGTCGTTGGCCCGGCGCCGTTCCGACAGCTCGCGGGAGCGGGTGAGCGCGTAGGCGATCGCCCGGTTGAGGGTCCGTCCCTCGAGTTCGTTCTTGGTCAGGTAGTCCTGCGCGCCGCCGGAGATGCAGCTCAGGGCCAGGTGCTCGTCCTCGACGCCGGTGAGGACCACCACCGGGATCTCGACCGACTCCTGGCGGACGGTCTGCAGACAATCCAGGCCGACTCCATCCGGCAAGCGCAGGTCGAGGAGGATCAGATCGACCGGCTCGGCGGCCATGGTCTGGAGCGCCGCCTGCAGGCTGGTCACGTGGAGGACCCGGTCGCCGTGGCGCCCCGACTCGATGATCAGCTCGCTGATGAGCTCGGCGTCACGAGCCTCGTCTTCGACCAGCAGGATGGTCCTGGTGCTCCGTTCCCCGGTCGGCGGCTTCGATTCCACGTCGTACATCTGGTGATCTCAGCCTTCCCGGGCCGACCAGGCCCAGTATCTCTCGATGATGTCGAGGATGCCCTTCATGGCATCCACCTCCATCGACTTGGTCAGGTAGCAGCAGGCGCCGAGCGTGTAGCCCTCCAGGTTGGCGCGCTCGTTGTCGGAGCCGCTCAGGATGACCAGGGGGATCGAGTGGAGGTCATCATGCGACTTGATGATCGCGAGAACGTCCCTGCCATCCATCTTGGGCAGGTTGAGATCGAGGAGGATGAGATCCGGGCGTAGGGCCTCGGCGTGGCCCTGGCGCCCCAGCAACATGTCGACTGCCGTGGCCCCGTCGCGGGCCACCGTGACGGCCATGGGCAGGCGACTCTCCTCGAGCGATTCGATGATGAGGTCCTGATCTGCGGGGTTGTCTTCGACCAGGAGGACGCGGATCGGCTGGTTCATGGTGCCGGCCCTTCGTTGGCCTCGGCGAGCGTGAAGTGGATCGTCGTGCCGCGACCGGGTTCGGACTCGAGGCCGATCGAGCCACCATGCTGCTCGACGATCTTGCGGGCGATGGCGAGGCCGAGGCCGCTTCCCGGATAGGCGTCGCGCTCATGCAGGCGCTGGAACATCTGGAAGGCCCGATCGGCGTAACGCGGGTCCATGCCGATGCCGTTGTCCGTCACCGAGATCCGCCAGCCGATCGGGTCGCGGTCGGCCTCGATCCGGATCTCGGGCGGGGCCTCGGAACGGAACTTGAGGGCGTTCGTGAGCAGGTTCTGCAGCAGCAGGCCGATCTGGTCGGGGTCGGCGAGGACCCGGGGCAGCTCGCCGAACTCGATTCTCGCTCCGGACTCCCTGATGGCGCTGCGCAGGGCGTGGAGCACGGTGTCGACGATCGTCTTGAGTGCCACCGGTACCAGCTCTCGGCCGGTCGAGCCGACCCGTGAGAAGGCGAGCAGGTCGCTCACCAGGCGCTGCATGCGCCGGGCGCCGTCGACCATGTAGAAGATGTACTTGTCGGCCTTCTCGTCGAGCCGTCCCTGATAGCGGCGCTCGAGCAGCGCTCCGTAGTTGGCGATCGTCCGCAGTGGCTCCTGAAGGTCGTGCGAGGCGACATGGGCGAACTGCTCGAGTTCGGCGTTGCTGCGCTTCAGATCGTCCTCGCGACGTCGGCGCTCGGTGATGTCCATGATCGAGGCGAAGACGTAGAGGCCGTCAGGCATGATGATCGGGGCCAGACCGATCTCGACCGGGACCTCCGAGCCGTCCCGGCGCCGGCCCCGCAGGTCGCGACCGGCCCCAAGCAGACGGGTTCGAGGTGCGGCCATGAATTCGGCCATGAGGCGCGGATGCTCACGGCGGATCGAATCGGGGACGAGCAGTTCGACCGGGCTGCCGATCAGGTCGCGGCGGTCGTAGCCGAAGAGCTCCACGGCCTTTCGATTGGCCAGCCGGATCGTCCCGGCGGCATCGACCATGAGGGAGGCATTGGGGACCGAATCGAGCAGCAGTCGGAACCTCTCCTCGTGCCGCAGGGATTCGGTCAAATCGGTGATCGAGGCGATGACGAAGCGGCCCTTTTCGGTCTCGATCGGATTGAGCCCGATCTCGACCGGGATCTCGCGTCCGTCGTTGCCCAAGGCATGGAGCGGTCGGCCCGACCCCATCGGTCGTCGGGTCGGCGCCTCGAAATAGGATCGCATCAGCTCGGCGTGGCTGGCGCGGAGCTCCGTCGGCACGAGCATCGTGACGGGTCTCCCGACGAGCTGATCGCGCCGACGCCCGAAGAGCTGCTCCGCGCCGACGTTCGCCAGGCGGATCGAGCCGTCGTCATCGACGAGGAGCATCGCGTTGGGAGCGGCGTCGAAGATGCGACCGAACAGTTCACCGTCGGGAGCCAAGGAGGTTGTGCCTCGACCAAGGGTGCGTTCCACGTGGGGCCTACCGCCGCCTCCGGTCGTCGATCGGAATGACCCCGCCAACGAAGTCGCCACCCGCGGAACGGACGCCGGGCGACGAGAGGGCATCGTAGCAGATCCGGAAGGACTTGCTTCATCAACCGTCCGGTATCCACGGGTAGGGGGAACACCGACCATCGGTAAATCCGTAGGGGGCTACTTGAAACCGCAGGTCGGGCCGGGCAGGTCGCAAGACGCCGCCGGACTGGGACCTCCGGCGCCCGGACCCTGGCGAGTTCGGCGAGCAACGCGGCGTGGCCGAGCCGGGGAAGGTCGTTTCTCTCGTTCTTCATCGACCTGAGACCGCGAACCAGGGCGCCGGCCTCCGCCAGCATCGGGATTCAGGCGAGCACGGTCGGCAGGTCGATGGCTTTCGTTCCGGAGTCGCTGGTCTGGACCCTCTTGGATCCTCCGCACCGAGGCCCAGGATTGGCAGAAGATCGCGGCGAGTTCGAGGCTCCAGCCCGAGGGGAGGCCCCGAGCGGCGAGGGTGGGCGGTCGCCTCAGTTGCGATTCTGGAGGAGCCGGGCGAAGAGCTTCACGTAGTCGTCCATGCTGTCCGGCTTCACCACGAGACCCCGGGCACCGAGCGCCAGGGCCCGTTCCCGGTCAGCGGGATCGGTGGAACTGGTGAACATCCAGACCTCGGGCATGGTCTCCGGCGCGGTTTCGTCGCCGATCCGTTCCAGGACTTCGAGGCCGTTGAGCCCCGGCATGTTGAGGTCGAGGAGGACGATGTGCGGGTTGGGTGCCTGCCCCCGGCGAACGCAGCGCAGATGGTCCAGGAACTCCCGTCCGCTCGTGAACTGGAGCATGGGACGCGAGTAGCCGGCTTCCTCGTAGCAGAGCTTGACGAGGTAGAGGTCGCCGTCGTTGTCGTCGACGACGATGACTTGTTCCATCGTCTCGCTGGGCAGGTGATCAACCATGACGGCAGAGGATAGTCCCCGGGCGGTTCCACTTCAAAGGCTGCTCGCCAGGTTGTTCCGGCCGGCGTCGACGTTTCCTCTCGCGCCGGGAGGTCGATCTGGAAGGTCGCGCCAGCTCCGTGCCGCGATTCGGCCCGGATCGACCCGCCGAAACGGCGGATTATCCGGCGCACGATGCCGAGGCCTATGCCGACGCCCGGCTGCGACTTGCGGTCGCCGAGGCGCTGGAAGATCCGGAGTATCTTCTCGGAGTGTTCCGGCTCGAAACCAATCCCGTCATCGCCGACGCGGATGCGCCAGGACTCATCGGGTCACTTACGCCGGACGCGGATCTGGGGTGTTTGCTCCACCTCGCCGAATCTGTCCGCGTTCGCGGACAGGTTCTCGAACACCCTGTCCGACAGCTCGAGGTCGCTGACCACGACGTCGACCCGATCGTTCCCGAGCACCGCCCGCGCGCGCACCCGATCGCTGGCCCACATCCAGCTGCCCGGGATCCCGGGTGAGCCGCGAAGGCCTTCGAGGCCACGAAGGCTGCTCTCGTCGTCGACGAAGAGGAGTCTCGGCCCGGAGGATGGGGCCGTGGTCCCCAGGTCCCGCGGCGCGGAGACCGGGCCGGTTTCGTTCGACGCGGCGTTCACGCCGGCACCGCGGCCATCGACCCCGATCGCACCTTGAAATGGGCGAGTAGCGTGCCGAGGTCCCGCGACAGATCGAGGAGCCCCTCGGAGGACCGGCCCGCCTGGTCGGCCTTCTCGTCGAGGCTACCGATGGCCGCGGCCAGCTCGGCGATGGCGCGTGCGATGCTCGACGAGCCCTTGGCCGCCGTGGTGACGCCATGGCTCATCTCGGAGGCCGTGGCGGCCTGCTCCTCGACCGCGCTCGCGATGGCGCTCTGGAATTCGCTGACCTGGTCGATGACCTGGCGGATATCGCTCATGGCCTTGATGGAACGGCTGGCGTCGCCCTGGAGGCTGACGATCTGGGCCGAGATCTCCTCCGTCGCCCGGGCCGTCTCGCTGGCGAGTTCCTTGACCTCGTGGGCCACGACGGCGAAGCCCTTGCCGCTGTCGCCGGCGCGGGCGGCCTCGATCGTCGCGTTGAGCGCCAGCAGATTGGTCTGCTCGGCGATGGACGTGATCAGCTGGACGACCTCGCCGATGCGGCGGCTCGACTCCCCCAGCTTGGTCACGGTCCCGTCGGCCTCCTGGGCGATGCGGCGGGCCTCGATCGCTCGCGAGGCCGCGTCGCTGGCGTTGTGGGCGATCTCCCGGATGCTGGCCGAGAGTTCCTCGGTCGCGGAGGCGACCGAGGCGATGCCGTCGTTGACCGCGGTGGAATTCCGGGAGACGTCCTCGGCCTGGCCGCGGGTGGCGTTCGCCACGCGGCTCATGTCGTGGGCGAGACTGCCGATCTCGTCGGCCGAGGTCTGCAGGTCGCGGGCCGTGCCGGCGATGGTGGAGAGGTTGCCGTCGAGCTGCTCGATGAGTTCGACCAGCGAGCTCGAGATCCGGGCGCAGGCGTCGTCGCCGGCGAGGCTCGGGTCGAAGTCGAGGTTGCCGGTGGCGACCTCGTGGACCGACTCGCGCAGCATCTCGGCCCGGGCGGCCAGTTCGGCCGCGGCGCGTCGCTCGTTCTCGGCCATGGTCTGGATCTTGCGCCGCTGTTCGAGCGCGGCGGTGATCCGCTTCCAGACGCACATGGGGCCGATGTAGTCGCCGTCGGCATCGCGGATCGGCTCGAGACGGATCTCGACCACCTCCGCGCCGATCTCGACCACCTCCTTCCGCGAACTCCGGTCCGGGGCGCTCAGGTCCGCGTCGGCGAATACCGGGAAGAGCTGCGCCAGATGGCGCCCCTCCACCTCGCCCGGCAGGCCGAGAAGGGTGAGGGATTCGCGGGCCGCCGGATTCGCGTAGACCAAGCCGCCGTCCGGATCGGCGAGGGCGATCGGCGTCGCGGCGGATTCGATCATCGGCTTGTAGCGCCGGATCTCCCGGCGATCGCGCGCGAGGTCGCTCCAGCTCACCTGGTGGGCCGCGAAGGCCTCGCGGAGACCCTCGAGGACCCGCTGCAGATCCTCGCCCATCTGGCTGATCTCGTCCCGGCCGCCGAGTTCGGCATCGGCGTCGAGATCGCCGCCGGAGAGCTTGCCCACGACGCCACGGAGGTGCTCGATGCGCGACACGATGCGGCGGGTGAGGAAGAAGCCGATGCCGGTGGCGACCAGCAGGGCTCCGATGGCCGAGACGAGGATCATGGTCTGGACGCCGTCGCGGATCGACGCGACCTCGGCGCTCTTCGCGTCCATCGCCTCGTCGCAGCGGGTCTCCACCGTCCACAGGAGTTCGAGCAGGGAGTCGGCCTCCTTCTTCTGCTCGACCATCAGCTTCCGGTAGGCCTCGCAGGCGTCGAGGTAGTCCTTGCCGAGCCGACCGTTCTCGGCCAAGGAGGCGAGATAGGCGGCGGAGAGACTCTGGCCCTGGTGGCCGGGCAGGCCGCAGGGCCCCTCGAACAGGCCGCCGGCGAACATCGAGCGGGCTCGCTCACCCTGAAGCTCGAACGAGGCTGCGACCAGCCGACGGCCCTCGGCGACGTCGATCTGATGCGAGAAGACCCGGCTCATGTCGTGGAGACGGGTGAGGAAGGCGATGCTCGCCTCCATGCCGCCATCGGCCGCTTCCCACTTCTGCCGCAGCCCCGAGTTCCAGGACAGCGCCTGGTCGGGGCTCTCCTCCAGGGTCTCGACCGCGGAGTCGCCGATCTCCTCGATCGTGGTACTGATCTCGAGGAAGTCCCGCGTCTGGGCCTCGAAGGCCTCCTTGGCGGCGCGGAAGCGTTCGTGGCTCGCCAGTAGCGAGTCGGTCAGGCCGCGGAATTCCCCGTAGCCCTCGGCGACCGCCAACGAATGCTCGCGCGTGAGGATGCCGGAGCGGTCGAGCCGCGCGAAACAGTCGGCGGAGCCTTCCCGGGCCTCGTCGAGCACACGGTCACGCGTCTTGCTGGCCCCGTTGTCGAGGATGTCGCGGACCGCGAGGATCTCGTCCTCGACCTTGATGCTGGCTTCCATGGCGGCATCGGCGGCGAGCCAGACGGGGCCGGTCAGCTCCTCCAGGGTCACCGCGATCCGATCGAGGCCGATGTAGCCGGCCACGGCGGTGAGCAGGAGTAGAAGACCACCGCAGGCGAAGCCCAGCCCGATCTTATGTCCGATGCGCATGGATGTTCCTCTCGGATGCTGCAGCCGGGGGGGCTGGGCATGGTGTGCCGTCGATCCAGAGCATGATCGAATATTCACTTGGGCTGACTTGAAGGCCTTTTGACTTGGGCCCCTGGAAGCCCTTCAATGGCCACGGACGACCGATTCCGCGCCTACGAGGTTTCCTGCATGTTCGCCATCCGACCCGGTGTAATCGCCCTGCTCTCGATCTGTCTCCTGGCCGCCTGCAGCAGTCGGCCGAAGGATGAGGACCGCTTCCAGAAGGTCGAACAGGTCACCTTCCGGGACGCACGCGGCAGTCGATTGACCGAGGTCGCGGTGGACCAGGAACGCGAGGTCCTGGTCGGGCAGGTGACCTCGGCCGGAGCCCAGGAGCCGATCCGTCCTTACGTCGAGGCCCGCTACTACGACGCACGTGGCGAGATGGTGGCCACTTCACATGCCCGACTCCGGGCGCGCGCCGGCAGTCGCGCCATCGATCCGGCCCGCAACGCCAGCTTCGAGCTCCCGGTGCCGGCCCAGGGTTTCGAACGGGTCGAGCTGTCGGTGGTCGCCACGCACCCCGATCATTGACGATCAGTCCGTCGACGAACTCGCCGGCCAGCGGCCGGCGATCCTGCCGGCTGGGCAGCCGGCGCTCCGGAGCGCCAGCCGCTCGGAGCGCCAGCCGCTGGCTGGCCTAGTCGAACTCGCCCGTTGCTCGCGGTCTCGCTTCGACGATCTCGTCGTCGTGGGAGTCCTCGTCGCCTTGGTCGCGATGACGAACTCGCCGGCCAGCGGCCGGCGATCCTGCCGGCTGGGCAGTCGGCGCTCCGGAGCGCTGTGCGGGCGGTCGAGGCGCAGCAGGCGCTGCGCGGTCCGGTCGGAGAGCCAGCCGCTCGGAGAGCCGACCGCTCGGAGAGCCGACCGCTCGGAGCGCCAGCCGCTGGCTGGCCTAGTCGAACTCGTCCGTTGCTCGCGGTCTCGCCTCGACGATCTCGTCGTCGGAGTCCTCGTCGCCTTGGTCGCGATGACGAACTCGCCGGCCAGCGGCCGGCGATCCTGCCGGCTGGGCAGCCGGCGCTCCGGAGCGCTGTGCGGGCGGTCGAGGCGCAGCCGGCGCTGCGCGGTCCGCTCGGAGAGCCGACCGCTCGGAGCGCCAGCCGCTGGTCGGTTTGGTTTCGGCGCGGGAAGCGCCGCGAGCGCGGGGATGTCCGGAGCGGAGGGGCTTGGTCAGAAGACGATCTCGAGCCTGAGGCTGGCGGCGACGGCGTCCTCGCTGGCGCCGCCGGCGTCGATCACGTACTGGAGATCGGGCTGGAGGGCGAAGAAGGGCGTGATCTGGAAGCGGTGATAGAGCTCGAGGGCGATCTCGTCCTCGGTGTAGCCCGCCTTCTCGACCAGGTCGACGAAGCTGCAGTAGAAGCCGGTGCGGTCGGCGTCCCGCCCGGGGAAGAGGCCGACCCAGTCGAGACCGAAGGCGAGGTGGTGCTCCACCTCCATGACCTCGGCCTCGGCGTGGCCGTACTGGAAGAAGAAGACCAGCGCCTGCTCGTCGCCCGGGTTCGGGACGCTCACGCCAGAGCGTCTGCTCGAAGGTGATCTGCAGGCCGCTCGTGCCCTCCCGGCGCCCACCCGACCAGGTGCCGAAGTCCCCGCCGTGATGCCAGCCGCCGAGGCCGGCGCGGCCCGGTCCCCAGGCGATCTCCCAGTCGAACGCGATCTCGCCGATCAGGAAGAGCTCGTGGAACTGCGCGTCGAGCGTGCGGGTGCCGGGCACCAGCCCGCCGGGGTCGGCCTCGTAGAGCCCGAAGCCGATCTGCAGCCAGTCGAGCGGGCGTAGGAACAGGTTCACGCTCATGGCCGAGTCCGGCGTGCTCGGTCCGAGGGCGATCGTCGGTGAGAACGAGGCCGAGGCATTCATTACCGCGCCGGCTGCATCGAGGTAGGCGAACTCGGTGTTGAAGTCGACCTTGCCGATCTTGAACCGGAACAGGCCCTCGAACAGGACCTGCTCGTACCAGAGCTCGTAGAGGACGACGGTGTCGTCGACGTCGATGTTGGAGAGGAGCTGGAAGTCGAGGGTGTCGATCGACGGGCTCCGGCCGTGTTGGGCCATCAGGCCGGCGAAGAGGCTGCCGCCCTCGAGGCCGATGATCGTCTCGAGGTCGAAACCGACGCCGAGGTCGGCCCAGCCGAGGGGCGTGGCCCGCTTGCGGATGCCGCCCGCGATCGGCGTCACCAGGTCGAAGGTGTAGACCAGATCGAAGGCGATGCCGACCTCCTCCAGCGCCGGGCGCAGGCCAGCCCAGTCGCCGAGGAGGTGTTCACCCTCCGACCACGAGGGAGTGGCCGGATCCTCCAGGACCTCCTGGGGCGAGGCGAGCATCGGTGCCCTGGCCAGGGCCAGGACCGCATGGTCGAGGCCATCGGCGGAGTCGTCCTGGGCCCGGAGGTCGACGGCGCCGAGGAGGGCCGCGACCAGGAACGTCATCATGCGCCACCGCGCGCTCGGGCTTCGATGATCCATGACGAACTCCAGCGCCTGGTCGGACCGGAGTCGGTCCGCTAACCGTCTCTCGGCCGCCGAGCTCCCCTTCGTTGACGGAGTTTCGAATTCGGCGGTCGCGCCTGGTTCGTCGCCGGTGATCGGCTCGAAACGGGACGGCCGGGTCGATCGTGGACGAGGAGGGCCGACGGCCTCGGTGCCGCCGGCCCTCCTCGTCGATAGGGCAGCGGGTCAGGAAGCGGTCTGCGCCTCCTGGCGCGCGACCGGCCGGACCACCAGCTCGCCGCGCTCGACGCCGACCTCGATGACCGCGCCGGGAAGGATCTCGCCGGCGATCAAGGCCCGCCCGATCCTGGTCTCGAGTTCGCGCTGCATGTAGCGGCGCAGCGGTCTGGCCCCGTAGACCGGGTCGTAGCCCGCGCGGGCGATCCGCTCGACCGCGGCCTCGCTCAGCTCGAGGCCCACCTCGCGATCGGCGAGCCGGCGGCCGAGCTCCTTCACCAGGAGGCCGACGATCTGCTTGATCTCGGCCAGCGCCAGGGGCTTGAACAGCACGATGTCGTCGACCCGGTTCAGGAATTCGGGCCGGAAGTGGCCGCGCAGCTCGGCCATCACCGCCTCGCGCGTGCCCTCGTCGATGGCGAAGTCGAGGCTCCTCTCGATGCCCTCGATCAGCCGCGGCGCGCCGATGTTCGAGGTCATGATCACCACGGTGTTCTTGAAGTTGACCGTGCGTCCCTGACTGTCGGTGATCCGGCCGTCGTCGAGGATCTGCAGCAGGATGTTGAACACGTCGTGATGCGCCTTCTCGATCTCGTCGAAGAGCACCACGGAGTAGGGCTTGCGCCGGACCGCCTCGGTGAGCTGGCCACCCTCCTCGTAGCCCACGTAGCCGGGAGGCGCGCCGACCAGGCGGCTCACCGCGTGCTTCTCCATGTACTCGGACATGTCGATGCGGACCATGTTGTCCTCGGAGTCGAAGAGCGAGGCGGCGAGGGTCTTGGCCAGCTCGGTCTTGCCGACGCCGGTGGGGCCCAGGAAGATGAACGAGCCGATCGGTCGGCGCGGGTCCTTGATGCCGGCCCGGGCGCGGATGACCGCGTCGGTGACCAGCTGCACCGCCTCGTCCTGGCCGATCACGCGCTCGTGCAGGATCTGGTCCAGCTTGAGCAGCTTCTCCCGCTCACCCTCGACCAGTCGCGACACCGGGATGCCGGTCCAGCGGGCGACGATCTCGGCGATCTCCTCCTCGGTGACCTCCTCGCGCAGGAGCTTCGCGCCGCCCTGGTCCTGTTCCAGGCGTTCCTCCTCCTGGCGCAGCTCGGCCTCGAGCCGGGGCAGGATGCCGTGCTTCAGCTCGGCGGCGCGGTTCAGGTCGTAGTTGCGCTCGGCCTGCTGGACCTCGAAGCGGGTCTGCTCGATCCGCTCGCGCAGCTTCTGCACCTGGACGATCGCGGCCTTCTCGGCCTCGTACTGGGCGCGCAGACCATCGGCCGTGGCGCGTTCGTCGGCCAGGTCGCGCTTCAGGTCTTCGAGCCGGGCCTTCGAGGCCTTGTCCTTCTCCTTGGCCAGCGCGGCCTCCTCGATCTCGAGCTGCATCACCCGACGCGTGGCGGCGTCGAGTTCGGCCGGCATCGAGTCGATCTCGGTCCGGATCATGGCGCAGGCCTCGTCGACCAGGTCGATGGCCTTGTCGGGCAGGAAGCGGTCGCTGACGTAGCGGTTCGAGAGCGTCGCCGCGGCGACCAGGGCGTTGTCCTGGATCTTCACGCCGTGATGCACCTCGAAGCGTTCGCGCAGGCCGCGGAGGATGGAGATCGAGTCCTCGACGGTCGGCTGGTCGACCAGCACCGGCTGGAAGCGACGCTCCAGCGCGGCGTCCTTCTCGATGTACTTGCGGTACTCGTCGAGGGTCGTGGCGCCGATGCAGTGCAGCTCGCCGCGGGCGAGGAGCGGCTTCAGCATGTTGCCGGCGTCGAGGGCGCCCTCGGTCTTGCCGGCGCCAACCACGGTGTGCAGCTCGTCGATGAAGAGGATGATCCGGCCCTCGCTCTTCTTGACCTCGTCGAGGACCGCCTTCAACCGCTCCTCGAACTCGCCGCGGTACTTGGCGCCGGCGACCAGCGAGCCCATGTCGAGGGCGAAGAGGGAACGGTCCTTCAAGCCCTCGGGCACGTCGCCGCGCACGATGCGGTGGGCGAGGCCCTCGGCGATCGCGGTCTTGCCGACGCCCGGCTCGCCGATGAGCACCGGGTTGTTCTTGGTCTTGCGGGACAGGATGCGGACGACGCGGCGGATCTCCTCGTCGCGCCCGATCACCGGATCGAGCTTGCCGTCGCGCGCCATCTGGACCAGGTCGCGACCGTACTTCTCGAGCGCCTCGTAGGTCGCCTCGGGGTTGTCGGTCTGGACCCGCTGGTTGCCGCGGACCTCCTGGATCACCTCGGCGACCCGCTTCTCGTCGATGCCGAAGGTCTGGAGCAGCTTGCCGGTTCCGGTCTCCCTGGCGGCGACGGTGATGGCGAGCAGCAGGTGCTCGACCGAGACGTAGTCGTCCTTCATCTTCTTGGCGCGGGTCTCGGCCTCGCCGAGAACGCGGCCCAGGGTCTGGCTGACGTAGACCTTGCCGGCCTCCGTCGCGGCGCCCGAGACCTGCGGTCTCCGGCCCAGCTCGGCCTCGAGTGCCTTGCGGAGGACGCCGGCGTCGTGCCCCATCTTCGCGATCAGGCGCGGGACCAGCCCGCCTTCCTGCTCGATGAGCGCGAGCAGGAGATGCTCGACGTCGACCTCCTGGTGCCCCAGGCGCAGGGCCTCGCCCTGCGCGGCCTGCAGGGCCTCCTGCGACTTCTGGGTGAGCTTCTGTGGATTCATGACGCATCGTCCTTTCCCGGTCCGGCGCCCTCGCGCGCACCGTCCCGACCTGTACCGGGAGGGAGAAAAGCGAATGCCGGGCCAAAGCCGCGATCGGCCGCGGTCCCGCGGCCCCGGTCGACGCTCGCATCATCCGGTCGCAGAACGACTTCAGCGCGGTGGGCGGAGCCGCCTCGGGACGATCGATGAAGGCGTGCGGGAACCGGTCGCCGGCTGCCGAATTGGCACCTCGTGCTTCCAGTCTGGCAGGGGAGGAGCCGCGGACGAGCGAGGGTCGTCCTGGCGGGATGCTCGGCGCGGAAAGGAGGAGATGCGCGGCTGGCGCCACGCGGTCCGACCGGAGAGGGGATGCGTAGCTGGCGCTCCGGAGCGCCAGCCGCTGGCTAGCCTAGAATTCCTCGCCCGGATGCATCGCCGGATCGCGCTCTCGACTTCTCTTCGGCGATCGGTAGTGAGGCCGGCTGGGCAGCCGGCGCTCCGGAGCGCCAGCCGCTGGCTGGCCTAGAATTCCTCGCCGTCGAGTCGTCGCGCTGCGGACATGCAAAGGCTGCTGCGCGGTCCGGGTGCTCAGGGGATGTACTCCTGGCAGCCGCGGCAGATCGGGATCTCGTCCATGCGGCCTTCCTCGTGGAGACGGCGATAGTGCTGCGCCTTCTCCCCGACCCAGAGTTCGGCGATGCTCCGTTCCTTCGCATTGCCGATGTTCATGGTGCAGTCGTAGTCGTAGCAGCAGAGCGAGGTCGAGCCGTCGTGGTAGACCTGCATGGTCTTGTAGATCATCCGGCAGGGCGGCAGCTTGCCCTCGCGGCGTTCGATCTCGGCCGCCTCGGCCAGGCCCTGGGGCTCGCCGACGCGCCGGTCCTCGACGCTGTTGTTCCAGGTCTGGTAGGCGGAGAAGGCGACCTCGTCGTGCTCCTCCAGGAAGGGCTCCCAGTAGTCCTGGAAGGCGTCGACGTCGTCCGCGGTCTCGTCCATCTTGATCATCCGCAGGATGATGTAGGGCAGGGTCGAGCCGCGCTCCTTGCGGATGCGGAAGAAGTTCTTGACGTTGGCGATGACCTGGTCGAAGTCGGCGTTGACCCGGATCTTCTCGTAGACCTCCTTCACCGTGCCGTCGAGGCTGATGTTGACGAAGGTGACCTGGGCGTCGATCAGGGCGTGGATGTTCTTCTCGTTCAGGTAGGTGCCGTTGGTCACCAGCATGGTCAGCTTGACCCCGGCGTCGCGGCTGTAGGCCAGCAGTTCACGGAAGCGCGGGTTGATGAAGCTCTCGCCCATGCCGGAGGGCAGAAAGAGCACCCGGTCGCGTCCGGCGGTCTCGTCGGCGATCTTCTTGAACAGCTCGGGGTCGATGTTGTCGAAGCCCCGCGCCGCCGTCTCCCGCGGGCACATGGGGCAACGCAGGTTGCAGTGGTTGGTGACCTCCACGCCGAGGCTGAAGGGGTAGTCCCCGTGGTCGCGGTCCTTGTGCGCCTCGGTGTAGATCTGATCGAGGTAGCCCATGCGCTCCATCCCTCGGGGCCGTCCACCGGCGGAGCATGACCCTCGAGGGTCCGCCACGCCAGTGCCGTCATTATCCTGACTTCGGCCGCCGGGCCAACATTTCTGAACCAATCACGGTCGTATTTGCCACCCCGGGCCGAGCTTGCGGCCACGAAGGGCTTTTGCCACAGTCGCGGCCGTCGCCGGCCGATGGGATGGACGATGGACCCAGTGCCCGACATCTCGGTCGTCGTGCTCTCCTGGAACACGATGGAGCTCACCCGGGCCTGTCTCGGCGCGCTCCGGATCTGCGCCGAGGGCTCACCGCTCCGGCTCGAGGTCATCGTCATCGACAACGCCTCGGGCGACGATTCGCTGGCGATGATCCGGGCCGAGTTCCCCGAGGTCCGGCTCTATCGCAACGACGTCAACCAGGGCTACGCCCGCGGCGTCAACCAGGGTCTGGCCCTGGCCACCGGCCGGAGCATCTGCCTCCTGGGCAGCGACACGGAGGTCCGGCCCGGCACCTTCGAGCGCCTGCTCGGCTTCCTGGACGAGCATCCCGAGGTGGGGGCGGTGGCGCCGCGCCTGGTCAACCCGGACGGCTCGATCCAGCGCGCCTGCATGCGCTTTCCCGACCTCCGGGTCGCCCTGGCCTACGACACGGCGCTCGAGGATCTCGGGCTCGCCGATCGCATCCTCGACCGCTACAAGTACCAGGACTGGAGCCACGACCACGACGCAATCGTCGACCAGCCGCCCGGCACCTGCCTGATGGTGAAGCGCGCGGTCTACGAGGCGGTGGGGCCGATGGATCGCATGCTCTGGCTGTTCTTCAACGACGTCGACTGGTGCCTGCGCATCCGCCGCGCCGGCTGGCGGATCTGGTACCTGCACGAGGGTACCTCGGTCCTCCACCACCTCGGTCAGAGCACCGGGCGCTTCCCGACCTTCCCCTTCGAGTGGCACAAAAACCGCCTGCACTTCTACCGCAAGCACTACCACGTCCTGGGCAGCTTCGTGGTCAAGATGGCGATGATCTACGTCGCCCTGCGCGAGCTGCGGCGCATCCGGCGCAACCTCGAGAGCAACCGCGAGTTCGTGGCCCACGCCAGCCAGGTCCTGCGCGCCCTGGGCAACGTCCTGATCCGCTGAGCCGGGGATTCAGCGCCGGGCGAAGCCGAGGAGGACGAGACCGGGGCCGAGTCCGGGTTGCGCGAGCGGCCGGTAGCGCGGCGCCAGCCGGTCCGCCAGTTCCGGAGCGCCGTCGACCAGCAGGATGACCGGGGGCTGGTCGAGCAGGGCCTGGTCGAGGATCCGGCCGGCCTCATCCTGGTCGCGGGCGAGGAAGGACCGCGCCGCGGTCCGATGGCCCACCTTCTCGTAGTAGCGCAGGACCGGTGCCCGGTCCCCGGCCAGGACCAGCCAACCCGCCTCCGGCAGGAGGGTCGCGGCCTGGTCGAGACGGTCGCGGTCGAGCCGCGCCCGGGGCCAGCGTTCCCGCGCCGAAACCGTGATGGCGGCGGCCGCCAGCAGGAGGAGGATCAGCAGCTGGGCGCGGCGACGGCCGCCGCCGGCGACGGCGTGACCCAGGGCGAGCCCGAGCGCCGGGGCGACCGCCAGGAGCGCGGGTCGAAGCGCGCCGGCTTCCAGCTCGGCCCGGGCCGCCACCAGGGCCGGACCGGAGGCGAGGGCGAGCGTCACCAGGGGCAGGCTGCCGCGCCGGCCGGCGAGGACGACCAGGATCAGCCCGGCCGCGGCCAGGAGCGCCGCCGGCAGCCAGGTCGGGCCAGGCAGGCCGAGGTCCGGGACGAAGAGCCCGAATTCCGCGAGCCGCGGGCCGTCGCCGCCGAGCCAGAAGGGCAGAAGCCCCGCCGCCAGGCCGCCGCCCAGGCTGGCCCAGGCCGGGTGCCAGCGCGCCGCGCGGAGCAGCGCCAGCGGCAGGGCGCCGGCGGGGAGCCACCAGCCCTCGCCCCCGATCCGGAGGGCGCCGGTCCAGAAGGGAACGCAGGCCGCGAGCCCGAGCAGGGCGGCGACGCGACCGCCCCGGCCGAGACCGCGGCTCGCGGCGTGGAGGAGGACGAGGGTCAGCGCGGCCGAGAGAAGACCCAGAAGCCGAGCGGGCCGCTCCATCGTGCCGACGATGTAGGACCAGACCCGCTGGACCTTCTCGGCCCGCGCCGCGACCTCGCCGTCGAGGACCCGGACCAGGAGATCGGCCTCGGCGACCTGGAGTCGTTCGGGAAGGGCGAGGAGGGCGAGGGCCACGAGGAGGGCGGCGAGCAACCAGGTCGCGGCGCGGTCACGCGCCGGAGCCAGGGTCTCGATCTCCGGCGTCGACTCGCTCATCGTCTCCTTCGCGCCCGGCGCAACTTTGGTACCGTCCCGGTGATGGGTGGCGCATGATAACAGGCCACCCGGGATAGCCCATGCGACTGACCTTCGTCCACATCGTCGACCCGACCCTTTACGAACCGGGCACCGCCGCCCTCGCCGGCCTGGCCCGGGCGCTGGGCTGCGCCGTGACCCGCCTGCCGGCCGACTTCGGCTCGCGCCAGGAAAGCCTGCTCGAGGCCCTCGTGGCCTCGGCGCCGGAGCTGGTGCTGATCCGCGTCAGCGGCGAGGTCCGCGAGGCCCTCGTCCACGTGGTCGACAAGCTTCGCGAGGCGGCTCCCGGGCTGCGCTTCGCCTTCCATGGCCCGCTCGCCTCGGCCGCCCCCGACGCGGTGACCAGCATGGCGCCGCGCTGCTTCGTCCTGCGTGGCGATCCCGAGGTCGGGCTCGCCGGGCTCGTGGCCGCCGGCCTCGACCGCGCCGAGGCGGAACCCGGGCCCGGTCTGATCGCGGTCGTCGCCGGGCAGGCGCGTTTCGGCGCCGAGGCCCCGCCGGCCGACCCGGCCCTGGCCCCGCTGCCGGCCTACGACCTCTTCGAGCCCGGCTTCTCCGCCGCGGCGATCGGCGGCTCGCTCTTCGGCGAGCCCGGAACCCTGCCGCTGGAGACCGTGATCGGCGCCCCCTCCGGCCTCGCCGGCAACGTCGCGCTCACGACCTTCAACCAGCCGAGCAGCCATGCGCCTCGGCTCCTGCCACTCGACCGCCTCCGGGAACGGGCCGCGGCCCTCCGGCCGCGGGCGCGCGGCTTCGAGATCGTCGATCGCGAGTTCGGCTTCCCGGGCAGCCACTACGGCGAGGTCCTGGCCGCGCTGCCCGAGCTGGTCGAAGGCCGGCCGGTGAGCCTGCGGATGCTGGCCTCGACCGCCAATCTCGACCTGGTCCGCGGCACCGCTCCGGGTCTCGTCCGTCGCATCGTCTGCGAGCTCGACGCGATCACCGGCTCCGCGGCCGCGGTCCTGCCGGGCGCTCAGACCGAGGATCGGGTCCGGGCCCTGGTCGAGCTCGCGCGCGGGCGCGGCTTCGAGGTCGGCCTCCTGGTCTCGGCCGGGCTGCCCCGGGAGTCGGCGGCCGATCTCGGCGCCAAGATCGAGCTCGTCCGCGCCCTCGCTCCCGAGGCCCTGCGCTTCCTGCCCTTCTCGCCGACCCATGGCCATCCCTGGCACGCGCTCGCCCTGGCCGAGGACATGATGCCGACCGGCGAGGCGGCCTGGAATCGCGAGGTCCATCTGCCGCTGCGTCAGCCCGGCCTCGACGAGGAGAGCTGGCACCGGCTCTGGCAGGACTGCCTCGACCTCCAGGCCGAGGTCCAGCTCGCTCGCCAGCCGGCGTTCGGAGGAGGCGCCTGATGGCCTTCGGCCCGCCCTCGATGCCCCGGGTCCTGAGCGCGCTGCCGGCCGGTCCGGTGCTGGTGATCGCGCCCCATCCCGACGACGAGATGGTTGGGCCGGGCGGAACCCTCCTTCGCCATGCGGACCAGGGCGACCCGATCCACGCCGTGATCGTCTTCGACGGCAGTCTCGGCGACCCGGAGCGCTACTACGAGCCGCGAGACTACGTCGCCCTGCGCCAGGCCGAGAGCCGCGGCGTCCTGCGCGACTTCCTCGGCTGCGAGGACGTGGTTTTCTTCGGCTTCGTCGACGGCGTCACCGAGGGCAACGTCGACGCCATCTATCCCGGTCTGCCCAGCGACCCGGACGAGAAGCGCCGCGTCCTGATCGACGGTCTCGCGGCCCGGCTGGAGGCGGAGATCGAGCGCGTTTCGCCGCGCAGCCTCTACTACCCCTGGATCGGCGAGGTCCACGCCGACCACTGGGGTTGCGCCGCCGCGGTGCGCCAGCTCGCGCGCAACCGGAGAGACCTCCTCGGCGAGGTCGCGCTCCTTGGCTACGAGGTCTGGTCGACCCTCCTGCCCGAATTCCTGGTCGACGTGAGCGCGGTCTTCGCGCGCAAGCGCGAGGCGATCGCCCGCTACGTCAGCCAGGGCCGCTACGTCGACCTCGCCGGCGTGGTCGCCGGCATGAACCGCTATCGCGCCATGCTCCTGCCCTACGTCGGTCCCGGCGGCGAACGTCACGCCGAGGCCTTCGTCGGCCTTCATCCCGAGGAGGATCGTCCATGAAGGTCCTCATGGCCCTGCACAACTATCCGCCCGAGTTCACCGGCGGCGTCGAGCGTTCGGTAGTGGTGCTCGCCCGCGAACTCGTGAAGCGCGGCCACGAGCTGCGCATCCTTGCCGGCTCCGAGCGCCGTCGCCCGGTGGCGCAGCTCGAGCAGGAGGAGCACGAGGGCATCCTGGTCCACCGCTTCCATCGCGCCGAGGGCTACATCAACCCGGTCGACCTCCACGACCCGCTCGCCGACGCCGCGGTCGAGAACCTGCTCGCCGGCTTCCGCCCCGACCTGGTCCACGTGCACCACTGGTACGGCCTCACCACCGGCCTGGTCGGCCTGGCCGCGCGCGCCGGCATCCCGGCGGCGGTGACCCTGCACGACTACTGGACCAGCTGCGCGCTCTTCTTCCGCATGCCGGACGACGAGCGCTTCTGCGCCGTCCCCGAGGGGCTCGCCGCCTGCCAGGAATGCCTGATGATCCGGCGGCCGATGGAGGAGGGCGAGATGCGCTTCGGCCTGGAGATGCGTTTCGCCGACCTCGACCAGGAACTGGCCCTCGCCCGGGCCCTGATCGTCTCGACCCAGCGGCAGCTGGTGAAGCTGGGCGAGCTGGGCCGCTTCCCGCGTTCGGTGTTCCACAAGGTACGGCTCGAACCGCTGGGCGTCCTGCACGGGCGCCCGAACCGATCGCGTCCCGTCCCCGACCGCCGCGATCAGCCGGTGACCTTCTCGCACTGGGGCAATCTCTCGCGGCTCAAGGGCGTGCTCGATCTGGTCCGCGCGGCGGCCGGCTCGCCGCTGGCCAGCCGCATCCGCCTGCACTTCGCCGGCGCCTCGGTCGAGGCCGGGCTGGAGAACGAGATGCGCCGCCTCGCCGGTCCGGTCGAACTCCGTTTCACCGGCCCCTACGAGCCGGAGCGCCTGTCCGAGATCCTGGCCGAGACCGACGTCGCGGTCTTCCCCTCGCGGGCGATGGAGACCCACTCGCTGGTGGTCGACGAGGCCCTGATGCTGGGCCTCCCGGTGGTCGTGAGCGACGTCGGGGCCATGGCCGAACGGGTCGGCGGGCGTGGTCGGGTGGTCCCGGCCGGCGACGTCGAAGCCCTGCGCAAGGTGCTCGAGGAACTGGTGCCGCGCGAGGGACGCGAAGGTCTCGCCGCCGGCGAACCCGGGCATCTGGTCACCGGCGAGGAGTACGCCGGGATGATCGAACGCATCTACGAGGACGTGGTCGCCGAGGGGGCGCCGCCGGCGGGCCGCGACCTCGCCCGCGACCGCCTGGCCTTCCGCAACGCGCGCCTGGCCGAGATCGCCCGTTTCGTCGGCTCCCTGCTCGAACGCAAGACGATGCTGGAGGAGGCGATCCGCGGCGATCGGGCCGCCCTCGTCGCCCTCACCGCCGCCGACCCCGAACTCGCCATCCGGCTGGGTGGCGCCGATCAGGAAGAGAAGGACGCATGAGCCAGGACAAGGTCTCGGTGATCATCCGCACGTTCAACCGGCCGCGCATGCTGCGCCGCGCGCTCGAGTCGGTCGCGGCCCAGACCTGGCCGGCGGTCGAGGTGATGCTGATCAACGACGGTGGCGCCAGCGTCCAGGACCTGGTCGACGAGTTCGCCGGCCGGCTCGATCTCCACTACCTCGACTACGCGCCCGAGAACAAGCCGGGCCGCTCCCGCGCCGCGAACCTCGCCATCGAGGCCGCCACCGGCGCCTGGATCTGCTACCTGGACGACGACGACGTCTGGTATCCGGACCACGTCGAGTCGCTGATGGCCGCGGCGGCGGCCAGCGGCGCCAAGGTGGTCTACAGCGACGCGATGAAGGGCATCGAGGAGCCGGACGGCGCCGGCGGCTACGTGGTCACGCGGCTGGAGAACGGGCCCTCGGAGGACTTCTCGCGGGCCGGCTTCTACCTCGGCTGCTACATCCATCTGTCGACCTTCTGCCACCGCAGGGAGCTCTACGCCACCTACGGCGGCTTCGACGTCGAGCTGGACGTGCTCGAGGATCTCGACCTCTTCTTCCGCTACGCCTTCGACCACCACTTCCATCACCTGCGCCGCTACACCGCGCAGTTCCACGTCCGCACCGACCAAAGCAACGCCATCACCTCGATGCGCAAGGAGTTCTCCGAGACCAACGAGATGCTGTGCAAGAAGTACCTGCACACCGCCATCGGCGACATCATGCGCATGCTCCTCGACGGCCGCGGCCAGCTGCTCGCGGCCGGCGCGCGGGCGGAGGAGCTGGCGGCGCGGGTGGTCGATCTCGAGGCGCGGATCGCCAGGCTGGAGGCCCGGGGCGCATGAGGGAGCCGCACTACCGCTCCTGGGAGCCGCTCCTGCCGCCGACGGCGCTGGCCACCGGTTCGTTGCTGGTCGTGGCGCCGCATCCGGACGACGAGGTCATCGGCGCCGCCGGCCTGATCATGGGCCACGTCGACGCCGGTCGGCCGGTGACCCTGGTCGTCCTCAGCGACGGCTCGCAGGGGGTGCCCGGCAGTCCGAGCGGACCGGACTACGCCCGCCTGCGCCAGGACGAGTGCCGGGCCGCCGCGCGCGAGCTCGGCGTCAGCGATCTCCGCTTCCTCGACCTGCCGGACGGCGGCCTGCGCGAGCTGGCCGGGGGGCAGGACTCCGAGGCGGTCCGCCGGCTGCGGGCGATCCTGAAGGAGGTCGAGCCGGACCGGGTCGCGCTGCCCTCGCCCTTCGAGCTCCACCCCGACCACAAGGCCGCCTGCCTGATCGGCGAGCTGGCCCTGGTCGGCCTGGAGTCGGCGCCCGCCCTGATCGCCTACGAGGTCGGTTCGCTGATGCCGATCAACCTGCTGCTCGACCTGAGCGGTCACGAGGAGCGCAAGCTCCGGGCGCTGGCCTGCTACGCCTCCCAGATCGAGCACCACGACATCCCGGGCAAGGTCGAGGCCCGCGACCGGGCCCGCACGGCCAACGTGCCGATGGCCGAGATCAGCCATTGCGAAGGCTATCTGGTGGTGGCGCCGGGGCGCTTTCCCGAATATCGTCGGACCGCCGACGAGCTGTGCCGCCTGATCGATTCGATGACCCCGAGACCGCCGCATGTCTGAGACGACGCCGACCGAGATCGCGCCGATCGCCTTCGAGGAGGCCCGCCGCCGCTACCTCAACCTGAGCCCCCGGGCCGGGCGGGCCAGCGTGGCCGCGGTCATGACCTCGTTCAACAAGCGCGAGGACGTCCGCCGGAACCTCGACGGCATCCGGGCGCAGACGATCCCCTTCGACGAGGTCATCGTCGTCGACAACCACTCCTCGGACGGCACCCAGGAGATGGTCCGCCGCGACTACCCCGAGGTGACCTTCATCGAGATGCACGACTCGAGCTACGGCGCCTGCGAGACCTTCAACATCGGCTTCGGCAACGCCACGACCGACTTCGTCGCCATCCTCGACGACGACGTCATCCTGCCGCCGGAGTGGGTCGCCAAGGTGCTGGCGAAGTTCGCCGCCGAGCCCGAGACCACCGGCCTGATCTCCAGCAAGGTGATCGAACCGGGCACGCCGGACTGGTACGACGCGCATCCGGCGGTGAACGCCGAGCGCTACATGGCCACCTTCCGCGGTTGCGCCACGATGGCCCGGCGCGACGTGCTGGCCCGCGCCGGCTACTACGACGAGCACTTCTTCATCTACGGCAACGAGCGCGACCTGAGCTGCCGCGTGCTCAACCTGGGCTACCGCATCCTCCAGTTCCCGGAGGTGGAGGTCCGCCACGGCACGCCCTTCGGCATGAAGAAGACGCCGCGCAGCCTCTACTACCACGTCCGCAATCTCTGGCTCTACCTGTTCAAGAACGTCGCCTTCACCAAGATCCTCGGCTTCGTCCTGCGGCTCTTCCTGAAGCCGCTCCTGCCCCGACGCAAGAGCGCCGAGGTCACCGCCGACGCGGTCGGTTCGATCGGCGGCTTCTCGATGATCCGCGAGACCCGGAACGGCCTGTGGATCTGCATCAAGGCCACCGTCGCCGCCTTCTGGTCGCTGCCCTACTGCCTGAAGCGCCGCCAGGTCTGCCGGGCCCAGGACTTCGAACTACCGGTCAAGTAGCCCTACGGCGTCAGGCACGTTTTCTCGGCAACGCGGATGAGCTGTCCGCTCCAGGGTCAACTCGCCATCACCATCACGAGGCGCTCCTGGGGGGGAGCAGGCGACCGGTCATCCCACGGCGGGGCACACCGACCGCGCAGGCGGGCAGCTTCTTCCGACGGAACCGGTGGTCGGGGCATTGCCCGGTCCCAGGGCCCGAGGCTCGCGACTCCAGGGGCCGGCGGCGCGAGGGCCGCGCGGGGACGGGGATCAGGCATTTGATCGTGACGGCGCGACCGGCCGACACTACGATCGCGAATTGCGTCGTCGACTGGCGTGAGCACGCGCGCCGAGACTCGCTCGGCCACCCGCCGAGCGCTTTCGAGGAGCGCTTCAGGCGGCTGCCTGAGTATCAGGTGCCAACTGAATCGGGGGAAGGTCACATCGCCTGAAGCGGGCTCGTGTCGCGGGCCCCGGGCGGTAGGCACCGGAGGCTGGTGGCGTGGTGAGAATCAACGTGTGCAGTGCTGGACATGATGCCTACCCACACGAAACCCGGAGGAGCCTGATATTGGGGAGTGGCCTCGTGACGAAGCAACGGTTCTATTTTGCAGTTCTCTATTCGATCACAGTTCTGTTGATCGCCGACCGGGTCATGGCGCAAAGCTATCCGAGCTGGTACGCAAACCCCACGGAAGTCGCCGATCCGCAGGTGATTCATCCGGCATTCCCGGCGATTCCCTTGCAGCGTGGGCTTCACCGGCTCAACAACCTGCATCAGTGCATCGGCCGGACATTGGACTGGATCGTCGTCGCGCACGGGTTACATGGCGAAGTCCTGTGCTTCTGGGGCGACCCCGCAACCGGAACTTCGACACTGGTAGGCACCTTAGGGGGATCTGACTTCGACCATGTGCTTCATGTCTCGGCGGTACGAGGGTATGACAATGAGTTTCTCGCCTGCGGGCTCAAGAACGGAGTTCCGGTCATCAAGGTGGGTCGCTACGACCTGTCTGGGTCGTCGCCAGCGGTGTCATGGAAAGCCACGTTACTGACCGGGCTGACGTCCGGAATACCGATCACCGCGTTTCTTGACGAATGTCGACTATTCGTCTTCGATGTCGCCTCGAATTCGGTCTGTCGATACGACGATAGTGATGGCGATCTGCTGCCGGATCTCGCTGGGTCCTGGGGAAGCGTCGATTGCAGTCCGATCGGATTGAGTCCTCGGGAGATCTGCAAGAGTGACGTGTTCGGCTTTGAGCTTGTCGTGCGGGACCAGCGAATCCTGGCCGACCGTTGGCGGCTCGAGACAGCAGGGGGGAGTCAGTCATTGGTTGCCTTCCGACCCTGGGCAGGCGGCGATCTCCGGCCAGCGCTGGTTGTTGATGACTTGTCGGTAGGCCAGCGGGCGTTGGCGTTCAGGTACGGCAGAGGGCTCCATGCGCGCGTGAAGGTCGTTCGCTCCGGAAGCGAATTCGACGTTACCGGGTCGAAAGAGACGGATCCCCAGACCGGACTGTGTACGGTCCTGATCAGTCAGGCCCTGCAGTTGGGAGATGTCGTCAAAGTCGAGGACGCTCAAGATCCGGCAATCGTCTCGCGAGAGTATCAGGTAGCGAGTCCTCTGCGACCGATTCTCGTGGTTCACCCCGCGAGAAGGGTCCGACCGGGTGAGGCTCTGGCCCTCATTGGCGAACAGCTGAGTGGCCCGAACGTCAGCTATGTCGTCAGACTGGACGGCGTCGACGTGACCGGGAGCCTATCGATTTCTCCGGTGAAGCAACGCAAGGTTGTCATCGAGGTTCCAGCGCCGAGCGAGGGAAGAGTGTTCAGCATCATGGAAGTCGAGGTCTACGATCCTTCGATCTCTCCCATGCATTCGTCCGTTCGGGTGATCGTGCAGCCTGAGACGCCCTCCGTGCCGTAGTTGAATCGCTTCGGGTTTCCCGGAGACCGATTGCTCGACTCAGGCCCACTACGGCCAAGAGTCCGCATCAGGTCGTGGCTCGTTCATGAGAGGTTCCTTGCAGCCGGGCTCGGCGCCGCGGGGAGGCGGCGCTGCGGCCGCGGCGGACCGGGGGAGAGGAGGTCATCTCGTTGAGAGGCGAATCGGCGGTCGGGCAGCCGGGGATCACGGGGGGCGGTATCATGGTGCGCCGGAGGCGGAGGCCGTGAGGGGGCGACGCGGGTGAAGCGGACCTGGGAGGGGCGGGGAGCGGTTCCGCCGGAAGGAGGGAGGGTCATGGCGCGGCTGCTCGTCGTCTTCGCTGTCGTCGTCGGGCTCGCGCTGCTGGTCATCCTGCGCTTTGGCGGGTCCGCTGACGATGACCGCCTGCCACGGCAGGTGGGCGCCAGACCGGTGACGACCGGGGCCGACCAGGAGGTCGCCGTCGATCGGCCGACCCCGCAGCGGCGGCCGGACGAGTCGCGCAGCGAGGACCGGACGAGGCGGCTCGGCTTCAGGCTGCAGCCCCTCGGTGAGCTGGCGCCCTTCCTGCCCCTTGTCCTCGACTGCGACTTCGACCAGGGGGCGCCGACGACGGGCGTCGAGGCCGATTGGCGCGCGCCCTTCTCGATCGAACTGCCCGCCGGCTGCGAGCGGATCGGTCTCCGGTCGCGCAGCGAGGGCTGGCGCCTGTTCCCGCCCGACGACCGGCGACTTCCGGACGCGACCGGCCGGCTCGAGCTGCTGGTGGCGGAGATCGACGAGGGAGTCCAGATTCTTCCTTTCGGACTGGCCCAGCGCATCGCGGGCCGCCTGGTCGACGGCCTGAGCGGCGCCCCGGCCGTGGATCGTGAGCTCACACTCTCGGCCGGTCTGGGCTTCGGACTCCTGTCGCGCTTCCCGGTCGAGCGCAAGCTCGGCGCGGTCACGGTCATCGCGGCGCCACGACCCGATCGGCCCTGGGGCCCGACCGCCTACGTCCTGCGGACCGACGCCGAGGGCGCCTTCGAGTTCCCACCGGTGCCACCCGGCGCCTGTAGCCTGTCGATCACGGGCGAGCCCGGCTTCTTCGAGCGCGATCATCGTCCGTCATCGCCCTTCGATGGCTTCATGGGTCAGGCCGATCCCCTGTTGTGGCCCCGAGGCTTCGAGTTCGACCAGCGGAAGAGGATCTGGCGCCTGGAGGCCCGGCCAGGAGTCGACCTTGGCCGGCTCGAACTACCGGTGCTCGCCGCGCCCGCGCTCCGCGGCCGGCTCCTCGATCACCAGGGTCGGGCGGTCGCGGCGGCGCGCATCCTCTACGCGCAGACGGCGAGCGTCGGCGTGAGCCCGGCGCTCGAGGTCGTGACCGACGAAGATGGCCGTTTCATCATCGATCATCTGCCGCAGGGCAGCTGGTGCTTCAGGGCCTGGACCAGGTCCGGCGCCAGCGGGCTGCTCGCCCGGCTCGAGGTCGAGCCCGACGACCGCCCGGAGGAGCTGATCCTGCACCTCGACGCGCCGGCCGCGCTCGTGATCGAGGCCCTCGACGAACTCGATCGTCCGGTGCCTGGGGTGGAGTTCCGCCTGCTCCGGGTCTCGGGCGAACTCCAGTGGGAGAACGGCCGCGAGTTCTTCCGGGCCAGCACCGGGAACGATGGCCGGCTCCGGGCCGAGCTGCCGCCCGGGCCGATCCGGGTCGAACTGGCGAGCGCGGGCCGATCCGGCGGGTTCAACAATCGGCGTGACTTCGATCGCCAGGCCGAGCTGCCGGCGACGAACGGCCACCTGCCGGTGCCCGGCGAGGTCGTGACGAGACGGCTCGACCTCGAACCCGGCGCCGCGGAACACCTGGTCTACCGCCTGCGCAAGGCGGCCCTGGTGCGAGCCCGGGTCGTCGATTCCGCGCGTCGGCCGCGCGGCAACTGGCTGGCCAAGATCGAAGGAGGCGCGATGGCGCGGACGGTCGCGGTCGGCAGCGACGGCGGTCTCGCCTTCCTCACCCTCGAGGAGGGTCCCTTCCGGATCGGTGAGCTGCGTCGCGCCCAGGAACGGATCGACTTCAGCGCCGATCGGACGCCGCCGCTCTGGCCGGGTGACGCCGAACAGGAGGTCGTCCTGCCCGACGACCGATGACCGGCCCGGGCCGGCGCGCGCGGTCGGCCGTCGTCAGCGCGCCAGCCAGCGCATCAGGGCCTCGACCGGGCCGCGGCGGAAGAGGGCGAGCCAGGCGCTGGCGAAGGCGAGCGAGAGCAGCATCGTCACCACGATGACCGCCAGGCAGAGCGGCAGACCCTGGCCGCCGAGGAGCCGGAGCTGGTCCAGGCCGCCCATCCCGATCAGCACGTGCAGCAGGTAGAGACTGAAGGCCGCGCGACCGGCCAGGACGACGGGCCGCAGCAGACGCCGAAGCGGGCCGACGCGGACGAGGAGGAGGGCCAGGGCCACCAGGACCAGGGCCGAACCCAGCGCCTGGACGAAGAAGAAGGGCCCGGGGGGCAGGGCGTCGAGACCGAGGACGATCCGCACCCGCTCGTCGAAGGGCAACCGCCCGGGCGTGCGGGCGTCGATCGCGACCGCCACGACGTCGCCCTGCCGGTCACGGGCCTCGACCCGCAGCCGGGCGACCGCCACCGGCCAGGCCGGGTGGTCGTCGAGGCCCTGGAGCCAGCGCAAGAGCCCGGTCACCTGGCGGTCGAGCTCAGCCTGGTCGGCGCCCGCGCGCAGGCGGAGGACGAGCAGACCCGGGTCCTCGGCCGGGTCGATCTCGATCGCCTCGATCCGGGCCCAGTCGAGCCGGCCGGCCAGGAAGCGCGCCCCCGCCCGCAGCGCCGGGTCGGTGGTCGCCGGCGCGGCCTCCTCGATCGGGATCGCGCCGCGGGCGAAGAGCGGTCGGTCCGGTCCCGGCGTCGGGGCCGGGGCCGCCGGGGCCGGCTCGAAGCCGCCGCCCAGGTCGGTGACCGCGATCACCGCGGCGCTGCCGGCGCGCACGAGCGGCGGCGCCGCCACCACCAGAACGAGGCCGAGGATCAGGGCTAGGATCGGGGCGCGACGGCCGTCCAGCCGGCAGCGGCCCAGGACGAGTCCCACCAGGAGGAAGCCGAACCAGGGCAGGAGCGGATGCCAGCCGTCGAAGAGCAGATCACGGAGCTGCCCGGCCCCGGTCCAGAAGCGCAGGGGCTCGAGGGTCGCCGACCAGTTCTCGCGGTAGTCCCAGAGCAGGTGGAGGCCCGCCGCGCCCAGGGCGGTCGCGAGGGCGAGGGCGAGGAGCGCCCAGCTCGGGGCGCGCAGCAGCGGGAGGGCGAGGAGCAGCCAGAGACCGTAGAAGTGGAGGATGTCGCCGCTCCAGATCGGCTGCCAGAGGTAGCCGAGGCCGAGCAGGAAGAGCGCGCGCAGGAAGATGCCGCCGCGCGGACCGCGATAGAGGCCCGGGCGGACCAGGAAGGAGAGGGCGAGCAGGACCAGCGCCGCGCCGCCGGCGACGAGGATGCTCCGGCCCGCCGGCCCGAAGCCGCTCCGGGGCAGGGCGAGGAGGTCGGCCAGGAAATGGCCCCAGTCGGCCCGTCGACCGAGCCCGCCGATCGAGGCCAGCCCGCGGCGCGCGGCGCGATCGGCGTGGAAGGCGGCGCCCAGGACGGCGAGGGCGCCGAAGACCAGGAGGGCGATCCGGGACCCGATCAGCGCGGCCCGACCGGGGCGGGCGGCGGGCGGTCGCCGCGATCGCAGGCTCAGGGAGAGACCGGCGATCAGGACGAAGGCGGCCGCGCAGCGCCCGAAGAGGCTCTCGATCAGGGCCTCAGCCGGGGCCGGCACCAGGCTCGCCCGGGTCCGTCCCCAGGTCATCACCAGGTGGAAGTTGACCGCCACCATGCCGAGATAGGCGAGGCCGCGGGCGAGGTCGACGCCCGCGAGTCGCGCGCATCCCGGATCGTCGATGGTGGGGCCTTCGCTCTCCATACCGGCGATCCTGTCCGGACCGACCGGTGCTGGCAAGTCGGCGCCCCCTGATGGACCGGGCGCGCTCGGGCATAATGCGCCCATGCCCGAGCCCGGCCCCGACATTCCGAGCCCACCCCGCGTCGCGGCCGTCATCGTCAACTGGAACGGTGGCGCGCTGACCTCGGCCTGTCTCGAGCATCTTCCCGGCCTGGGCTTCGCCGATCTCGTGCTGGTGGACAACGGCTCGACCGACGGCTCGGCCGAGGCGGCGGAGGCGATCCTCGCCGGTCGCGCGGCCGAGATCCTGCGCAATCCCGACAACCGCGGTTTCGCCCGGGCGGCCAACCAGGGCATGGTCCGGGCGCTCGAGCGCGGCGCGGATTTCGTCTTCCTGCTCAACAACGACGCCCGCATGGAGCCCAGGACCCTGCCGGCCCTGCTCGAGGCGGCGGCGCGGCGGCCGCGCGCCGGCCTCCTGGCCGGCAAGATCCTCGACGGCGGCGGGACCCGCATCTGGTGCGCGGGCGTCGACCTCGGCTTCCATCACAACCTGCAGCGGATGCGCGGCTTCGGCCGGCCCGACGACGGCAGCTTCGAGCGCGAGGAGGAGGTCGACGCGTTGACCGGCTGCGGTCTCCTGGTCCGGCGCGAGCTGATCGAGGCGATCGGCACCTTCGACGAGAGCCTCTTCGTCTACGTCGAGGACGTCGACTACGCCCTGCGGGCGCGCGACGCCGGTTTCGCCTGTCTCTACGTGCCCGGGGCGCGGATGACCCACGAGGCCAGCTCCGCCTCCGGCGGCGGCTACAACGCCTGGCGCAAGTACATGGTCGCCTACGACCTGGTCCTGGTCCTGAAGAAGCGGCGGGATCTCCGCCTGTGGACGGCTTTCGTCCTGATCGAGCTTCTCGGCTGGCCGCTCCTCATGCTGGCCGCTATCCTGCGCGGGCGGCGTCGGGCCGCGGTCGCCAAGCTCCGCGGCATGGTGCATGCGTTGCTCGGCCGCGAGGCCCGTCCGCCGCGAACACGAGACACATGAAGATCCTGGTCGTCGTCCATCGCTTCCTGCCGCGCCACCACACCGGGGCGGAGCTCTACAGCTACCGCCTCGCCAAGCGCCTGGCGAAGCAGCACGACATCCTGGTCTTCAGCGCCGACGACGATCTCGCCCGCAAGAACCACGAGCGTTGGCACGGCGAGCACGACGGCCTGCGCGTCATCTCGGTCACCAATCACCGCCGCCACGAGAGCTTCGAGCACAGCTACTCGGACCCGGTGATGGAGGCCCACTTCCAGCAGATCCTGGCCCAGTACCGCCCGGACATCGTCCACTTCCAGCACCTGCTGCATCACAGCTTCAACTACCCGGCGATCGCCTCGTCGGCCGGCATCCCGACCATCCTGACCCTGCACGAGTACTGGCTCCTCTGCGCCCGCAACGGCCAGCTCTTCGATGCCGACGAGGAACGCTGTCTCGGTCCGGGCCTCGAGAAGTGCGCCCGCTGCATGACCTCCTTCATGTGGCGGCGGCGCGGTCTCGACCTGGCGGTGCTGCGCGGTCTCGATCGGCTGAAGCGCTACCTGCGGATCGACCTCAAGGCCCGGGCGCGGAGCCACCGCCTGAAGAAGTTCCGGGAACGCCGGCTCGACCCGGCGCGCGTCGATCAGCTCCGCAAGGACCTGCTGCTGCGCGAGGCCAGCGTGCGCGACCTGTTCGAGTTCGTCGATTGCTTCGTCGCGCCCTCGGCCTTCCTGCGCGACCGCTTCATCGACTTCGGCCTCGATCCCGACCGCATCGTCCATTCCGACTACGGCACCGAGCTGCGCGACTTCCGCGACCTCACCCGCGTGCCCCTCGGCGAGGGTCCGCTGCGCATCGGCTTCCTCGGCTCGATGCAGCCGGTGAAGGGTCTGCACGTCCTGCTCGCCGCCCTCGCCCGGCTCGACCCCGCCAGCTACGAGGCCGAGCTCCACGGCAACGCCGAGGCCAAGCCCGAGTACGTGGCCGCCCTGGGTGGCAAGCTGCCGCCGTCGATCCGCCTGCGTGGCGAGAGCCCGGCCGAGGAGGTCCCGCGCATCCTGTCGGGGCTCGACGTCCTGGTCGTGCCCTCGATCTGGTGGGAGAACTCGCCCCTGGTCATCCACGAGGCCTTCGCCGCCGGCATCCCGGTGGTCTGCTCCGACATCGGGGGCATGGCGGAGCTGGTGACCGACGGCGTCGACGGCCTGCATTTCGCGGCCGGCGATGCGGACGACCTCGCCGCCAAGCTCGAACTCCTGGCCGGCGACCGGGCCCTGCTCGAGAAGCTCAAGGCCGGCATCGACGAGCCCCGCAACATGAAGGCCGACGCGGCCTTCCACGAGCAGCTCTTCGAGGCGGTCCTGGAGCACTACGAGCAGGCCCTGGACGACCATCGCAGCGAGGTCTTCGAGGACTTCGGCCACATCGAGGACGACGACGGGCTCGAGGATTTCGACGCCTTCCTCGAGGTCGAGGACGTCGAGGACGAGGACTGAGCGCCGCGGCGCGGTTTGGCGTCGGGGCCCGGCCCGGTCATAATGCGGCGACGCGCGCGGGAGGCGCCGTCGGTTCCGGTCGAGGCATGGGATGAGGATCCTCCATTTCGTTCACGGCTACCTGCCTCGGCATCGTGGTGGAACCGAGCACTACGTCGCGGCGCTGGTCCGCGCGCAGCGCGAGGCCGGCCACGAGGTCGCGGTGGCGACCGGCTCGGAGGAGGGAGCCGCCGAGCACCATTTCGAGAAGACCCGCGAGCTGGGCCACGTCCTCTACCGCCTGCGCCGCACCGGTCTCGACCTCGACTCCTGGCAGCGGGTCTTCGACCCGGCGGCCGAGCGCGTGGTCCTCGAGATCGCCGCCGACTTCGGTCCCGAGCTGATCCACGTCCATCACTGGCGGCGCCTCGGCTCGGGCATCGTGCGCGTGCTCCGCGGCGCCGGCTGGCCGGTGGTGCTCAGCCTGCACGACCTGAGCGCGAGCTGCGCCCGCTTCTTCCGCGTCCGGAGCGAGAGCTACTGCGAGCGGCCGCCGGTGCCGGCGAGCTGCCGCGACTGCGTCGATCGCTTCGACTACCAGGGCGACGAGGAGATCGACGCGCGCATCGACCTCTGGCGCGAGGAGATGGTCGCCGAGCTCGGCGCCGCCAATCGCGTCCTGACCCCGTCGCGAGCGCTCGCCCTCGAACTCGTCGCCCGGCTCGGTGACGAGGCGCCGGGCCTGAAGTCGGCGCTCGAGATCGCGCCCCTGCCGGTCTTGGCCGAGGCCCTCGCCTGGCGCCCGGGGCATGGCGACCTGCGCCTGGCCTTCTGGGGCGCCCTCCAGCCGATGAAGGGGCCGCACCTCCTGCTCCAGGCCCTGCGCCGCCTGCCCGCCCGGGGCTGGCAGCTCGACCTCTGGGGCGATCTCGAGGCCGCCGACCCGCTCTACCGCGAGCGGCTCGAGGATCTGATGGCCGAGCTGCCGGTGCGGCGCCGCGGGCGCTTCCGCGCCGACGAGATCCCGGCCGCCTACGACCTGGTGGTCCTGCCCTCGATCGCGCTCGAGAGCCACTCCTTCGCGGTCGACGAGGCCCTGGTCCGGGGCATCCCGGTGCTCGTGCCCGACCGGGGCGCGCCGGCGGAACGACTCGGGGGCGGCGGTCTCGTCTTCAAGGCCGAGGACGATCGCGATCTCGCGCGGGTCCTGACCGAGCTGCTCGCCCGACCGGAACGCCTCGCCGCGCTGCGGTCGAGGATCCCGCGCCTGCTCGAACTCGATCGCCATCGCGAGGCGCTCGACGGCCTCTACCGCGATTGCCTCGCCGTGCCCGGCCGCGCCGCGGCGCCCGACTCGGAACGGCGCGCGGTCTTCCTCCAGGGCGTCACGCGGGCGCGCGAGCAGGAGCTACTGCGCCTGCGCGGGCGGGTGGACCAGGAGATCGATCGCGCCGAGGGCCTCCTGAGCGAGGTCGAGGTGCGCGACGGCGAGATCCGGCGTCGCGACCGGATCCTCGCCGAGGGCCACGCCAACGTGGCCCGCCTCGCCGACCGTGGTCGCGAACTCGAAGGTGAGCTCAACGGGGCCCTGGAGGCCCGGGCGAGGATCGAGAACGAGCTGCGCGCCGAGCTCGCCCGGCGCGACGTCGAGGCCCAGAAGCGCGACGCCACCCTGGCGGAGTTCGAGCGCTCGGCGAACCAGCTCCGCCAGCGGCTGACCGACCTCGAGGCGGATCGCGAGCTGATCCTCCGCCGCCGGCAGGAGCTCGAGGGCGAGGTCGGCGTCCTGAACGAGGCCCTCGCCGGCGAGCGCGCGCTCAGGCTCCAGGCCGGCCGCGACCTGGAGTCCGCCGCCCGCGAGCGGGAGAAGTTCGTCGAGCACGGCCAGACGCTCGAGCGGCTCCGGGCCGAGGCCGAGAGTCGGATCGTCGCGGGCGAGGCCGATCGGGAACGCCGGCTCGCGGCGGCGCAAGCCGAAGCCGACCGGCGGCTCGCGGCGGCGCAGGCGGACGCGGAAGGGCGGCTCGCGGCGGCGCAGGTCGAAACCGACCGGCGGCTCGCGGCGGCCCGCGCCGAGCACGAGGCGCTCGAGCGCCGTCTCGACGAGGTCCGCCGCGCCGAGGAGGAGACCGCGCAGCGTCTCGACGAGGCCGAGCGCGGGCGGGAACGCCTGCGCCGGATGGCGGCCAACCTGCGCGAGGAACTCGAAGGCGAGCGGGCGAAGCTGGCCGATACCAGCGCCGCGCTCGAGCGCGCCCTTTTCGAACTCGAATCCCGGAGCGAGGAGCAGCGTCGCCTGGTCGGGCGCCTGATCGCGGACCTGGCCCCGATCGCGAGCGCGGACGGCCTGGTCGGAGCCGAGCACCGGCCGGCGGAGGAGCTGATCGAGTTCGCGGTCGGCAACCACTACCGCCTGCACGAGCTGATCGGGCAGCGGGACGAACTCCTGCGCGAGCTGGTCCTCAGGATCGACGACTACGAGCGCCGCCTGGCGCCGGCCGGCGACGGCGCCGATCAGGCTCGCGCCCAGGGTGGCGCTGCCGGCGGTCTGCGGCGACGGATCGCCCGGTTGAAGCGGCGGATGGAGCGCAAGCGCGAGGGTGAGCGCCTGCGCATCCTGATCGTCGTTCACGACTTCCTGCCCCGGCACAACGCCGGCACCGAGATCTACACCTTCAACCTGGCGCGCGAGCTGGCGGCGCGCCACGACGTCCATCTCCTGTTCTGCGAGGCCCGGCACGAGCAGCCGCGCTACGCGGTCAGCAAGGGCAGCTACGAGGGCCTGCCCTACACCGAGGTGGTGCACAACTACCAGTGGGAGAGCTTCGAGGAGACCTACCACGACCCGCGGATGGAGGCGATCTTCGCCGAGGTCCTCGACGACTTCGAGCCCGACCTCGTCCACATCCAGCACCTGCACTACTTCTCGATCCGCTTCGTCGACCTGGCCAAGGACCGCGGACTGCCGGTGGTCTACACCCTGCACGAGTTCATGCTGCTCTGCGCCCGCGGGGGTCAGCTCCTGCGGGAGGACCTCGAGATCTGCGAGCTGCCGGTGCCGGAGCGTTGCGCCGACTGCATCCGCCATCAGAAGCTCGCCGGCGACTACGGCCAGGGTCAGGAACGCCAGGCCCGGGAGCGGGTCGCCGACCTCCTGCCGGCCACGCTGCAGCGGGCCTTCGAGGGCTTCGCGGGACCGCGTCGACCGGCCCAGCTCGACGACGAGAGCCGCGCCGTCTACGCCCGGGCCGCCGCGGCCCGGCTCGAGTTCATCAAGGCGAGCGCCGCGAAGGTCGACCTGTTCATCTCGCCGAGCGCCTTCCTGCGCGACCGCTTCATCGCCGCCGGCATGGTGCGCCCGGACCAGATCATCCATTCGGACAACGGTTTCGACCTGTCGCCCTTCGCCGGCGTCGCCCACCGACCGGCGGCCGAGCTGCGCTTCGGCTTCGTCGGCACCATCGCCGAGTACAAGGGCATCCACGTCATGGTCGAGGCGATGAACGGCATCCGCGATGCCGGCGTCGAGCTGCAGATCTGGGGAGACGTCGAGACCTTCCAGGACTACAAGGCGCGGCTCCTGCCGATGATCGACAACCCGGCGATCCGGCTGATGGGGCGTTTCGCCAACGATCGCATCGCCGAGGTCCTGGCCGGCATCGACGTGCTGATCGTGCCCTCGCTCTGGTTCGAGAACTCACCGCTCACCATCCACGAGGCCTGGCTCGCGGGCATCCCGGTGATCGCCTCCGATCGCGGCGGCATGGCCGAGCTGGTCGACGACGGCGGCAACGGTTTCCACTTCCGGCTCGGCGACGCCGACGACCTCCGCCGCAAGATGCGGCTCTTCATCGCCGACCGTGGGCTGGCGCGCCGCCTGGGCGCGAAGCCGGGGCCGGTGAAGCCGATCGCCGACAACGCGCGCGAGATCGAGGCGATCTACCTCGGCCTGGTGGGGAGCGTCGCCCGGTGAGGATCCTCGCGGTCACCAGCGCCTTCTTGCCCGACAGCCGGGGCGGCACCGAGCTGCATGCCTTTCAGCTCGCCCGCGAGCTGGTGCGGCTCGGCCACGAGCTGCGCATCCTGACCCGCTGCGGCGACGCGAGCCGACCGGACTACGAGCGTGACGAGATCGAGGTCGAGGGCCTGCCGGTCACCCGGATCAACTACAACTTCGGCGACGTGCGTTCCTTCCGCGATCTCTACACCAACCCGCGGATGGACGCGCTGTTCGCCGAGGAGCTCGATCGCTTCGCGCCCGATCTGGTCCACATCCATCACCTGACCTGCCTGTCGACCTCGATCATCGACGTGGCCCGCGACCGCGGCCTGCCGACGGTGATGACCCTCCACGACTTCTGGATGGTCTGTCCGCGCGGCCAGCGGATCGATCCCGAGCTGCGGATCTGCGATCGCATCGATCGGGTCAAGTGCCACGCCTGTCTCGCCCGGCTCTGGCCGCATCTCTTTCCCGACGCGGCCGCGGGGCGGCTGGTCGCCGATCGCGCTCCGCGCCAGATCGAGGACTGGGATGCCTTCATCCAGCGCGTCCTCGCGCGTTGCAACCTCCTGATCACCCCGAGCGAATTCCACCTCGAGAAGATGCTCGAGTTCCCGCTGCCGCGGGAGCGGATGACGGCCCTGCCGCACGGCCTCGACACCCGGGCCCTGCTCCAGCAGCGCGATCCCGAGGCGCCGATCCGGCGGATCGGCTTCATCGGCAGCGTCATCCCCTCGAAGGGCGTCCACCTGCTCACCGAGGCCTTCGACCTCCTCGGTCGGCCCGACCTCGAGCTGTCCATCTGGGGCGAGGCGCCGTCGTTCCACGGCGACACGGGCTACGTCGAGCGGATGAAGGCCGGACTCCGGCCCGGGCTCCAGGTGCGCTTCCACGGCGCCTACGACCAGCGCGAGCTGGCGATGATCCTGCGCGACATCGACGTGCTGGTGGTCCCGTCGCTGTGGTGGGAGAGCTTCTGCCTCACCATCCGCGAGGGTCTGCTCGCCGGTGCGATCGTGGTCGCGGCCGACCACGGGCCGATGAGCGAGGCCCTGGCGATGGGGCGCGACGGCATCCTGTTCGAGCCCGGCTCGGCCAGCGACCTGGCCGCCAAGCTGCGCGCCCTGCTCGACGATCCGGCCCTGGCGCGGCGCCATCGCAACAAGGGGCACGTGGTCAAGGACATGGCGCGCAACGCGCGCGAGATGCTCGACCTCTACGGCGGCGTTCTGCGCGACCTCGGCCGCGACCCGAACCTGGCGCTGCCGGTGGCGGCGCCGCGCGCCGCGACGACGGCGGAGGAGGGCGAGGTCGACGTCACCGTCTTCATTCCCACCTACAACGGCGGGCGCACCTTCGAGGCGGTGATCGAGGCCGTCTTCGCCCAGAAGACCAGCTTCCGCTACGAGGTCCTGATCATCGACTCCGGCTCGACCGACGGTACCCTCGATGTGCTCGCGCGGTATCCGCTACGGCTGATCAAGATCCCCAACTACGAGTTCAACCACGGCCTCACCCGGAATCGCGCGGTCCACGAGGCCCGGGGGCGCATCGTCGCCCTGCTCACCCACGACGCCGTTCCCTACGACGACAGCTGGCTCGAGAGCCTGGTGCGCAACTTCGACGACCCCGAGGTCGCCGGCGCCTACTGCCACCAGCTGCCGCGCTCGGACTGCAACCCCTTCATGCGCGATCGCCTCGAGGGCTGGACGAAAGGGGAGGGCGAGCGCCAGGTGAAGCAGCTCGCCAGCCGCGCCGACTGGGAGTCGATGAGCGCCTGGGAGCGCTATCGTCTGATCGCCTTCGACGACGTCGCCAGCTGCGTGCGCAAGTCGGTGATGGCGACGATCCCCTTCGAACGCCGTCAGTTCGGCGAGGACGTCGCCTGGGGCAAGCAGGCGATCCTGGCCGGCTGGAAGCTGGTGATGGACCCGAACGCGGTCGTGGTGCACAGCCACAACAACTCGATCTGGTACGAATTCAAGCGGGTCTACCTCGACCATCAGAATCTCCACGACCTGGTCGGGATGCACCTGGTCCAGCGGTTTGCCGACGTGTTCCGCTTCACCCTGGCCGGCACGCGCCATCTCGGCGGCGTGATCCGGCGGGCGCGGATTCCCCTGCGCGCGAAGATCGGCTGGTGGCTGAAGGTGCCCTTCTACTCGCTCGGGCAGAACATGGGCCAGTATCTCGGGGCCCGCAGCGGCATCGAGAAGAAGCGCGGAGTCTGGGGCTTCATCGACTCGCGCCTGAAGAAGGGGGTCTGATGGCTCGTCTCCTCATCGCCTTCCTGGTCGTCGGCCTGGTCCTCGCCACCGGCGAGCTCCGGGGCCAGGAACCGGGGCGCCTGATCGTCCTCGGCTTCGACGGCCTCGACTACCACATGACCCGCTCGCTGATCGAGGCCGGTCGGCTGCCCAACCTGGCCGCCCTGGCCGAGCAGGGCGACTTCCGCCGGCTCGAGACCACGAACCCGGCGATCTCGCCGGTGTCCTGGTCCGCGCTCTCGACCGGTCGCGATCCCGGCCGCACCGGCATCGACGGCTTCCTCCGCCGCGAGTTCGGCCCCGACGGCATCCTGATCAAGCCGAGCCTGGTGGAGCGTCGGATCGAGCTGGGTGGCCTCGCCACCCGCGCCGCCCGCCGCTGGCTGATCCTGCCCTTCCTGGTGCTCTTCGTCCTCGCCGCCGCCCTGGCCTGGCGCCGCGGTCGCCGCGGTCGCGCGGTGGTCCATGGTCTGGTCGCGATCGTCTTCGCCCTCGCCCTGCGCGTCTCCGAGGGCTCCTTCCCCGACGGCTTCCCCTACCCGGTGAACCTCCGCCAGGGCGAGACCTACTGGGAGCGACTCGATCGCGCCGGCGTCAGCACCGCCACGATGCTCGCGCCCTGCAGCTTCCCGGCGCCGGTCCTGGACCGGGGGCGCGTCCTGGCCGGCCTCGGCACTCCCGACGCGCTGGGCACCTTCGGTACCTGGCGCGTCTTCCGCGACGACATCGACGCCGAGCGCGACAGCGAGACCGGGGGCAGCTACGTGCCGCTGCGCTACCTCGACCCGGAGGCGGGGGACGGCCGCTTCGAGCCGGTCCTGGTCGAGGGCCCGCCGAACATCGTCCGCGACGACGGCTCCACCACGGTCGCGCCGATGGCGATGACCTTCTCCCACGACACCGGTGCCCTCTACCTCTCCAACGGTCGCGACGACGTCTCGATCGGGCCGCGGAGCTGGTCGAATCCCTATCCCTTCACCTTCAAGCAGAGCGACTGGCTCGCGGTCCGCGGTTTCTCGCGCTTCAAGCTGCTCGAGGCCAACGAGCGCGTCCGGCTCTACCTCGACCCGATCAGCCTCGACCCGACCGCCTTGCCGCGCGGGGTCCGCCTCAGCAGTCCCGAGGACTACGCCCTCGACCTGATGAAGGAAATCGGGCCCTACGAGACCGTCGGCTGGGCCTGCGCCACCAACGCCCTGAAGGACGGCGCGCTCGACGAGGGCTCCTTCCTCGAGGACGCCAACCGCGTCTGGGAGGAGCAGGAGAACCTGGCGATGCACGAGCTGCGCCGCCGCGACGCCCGGGTCGTCACCTGCGTGATCACCGTCCCCGATCGCATCCAGCACATGTTCCAGCGCTACGTCGGTGTCGACCCGAAGAGCCTGCGCGACCGGGATCCGCGCTTCGCCCGCACCGTGACCGAGGCCTACGAGCGCGTCGATCACTTCGTCGGCCTGGTGCGGGACAAGTTCAGCCGGCCCGGCGACCGGCTGATGATCGTCTCGGACCACGGCATGGCGCCCTTCGAGAAGGCGGTGAACCTGAACGCATTCCTGATCGAGCGCGGGCTCCTGGTGCTCCGCCAGCGGATCGGTCCGCGCAAGCTCGACCGGTCGATCCGGAACGGCGTCGACATGGCGCACGTCGACTGGAGCCGGACCAAGGCCTACTCGCTCGGTCTCGGTCGGATCTACCTCAACCGCGCCGGCCGCGAGCCGGCCGGCATCGTCGGCGCCGAGGAGGCCGATGCCCTGATCGAGTCGATCCGCGGCGATCTCCTCGCCCTGCGCGACGGTGATCGCCAGGTCGTCGCCAGCGCCGGTCGCGGCGATCAACTGCATGCCGGGGAGGCGATCCCGGGCGGCGCGGCCGAGATCTACGTCGGCTTCGCCCGCGGCTATCGCGTCTCCTGGCAGACCTGTCTCGGCGGCGCCGACGAGCCGGTGATCTTCGTCAACGACACCGCCTGGAGCGGCGACCACTGCAGCGTCGATCCGGCGGAGGTGCCCGGGGTGCTGTTCAGCGACCTGCCGCTCGTGGCCGGCGAGGCCCGCGTGGTCGACATCGCCGCCACCGTGCTCGACTGGGCCGGTCTCGACTTCGAGGCCAAGGACGAGCGTGACGGTCGCTCGCTGCTCCAGCCCGGCGCCCGGGGCGGCAAGTGACGACCACGGCGGGGCGGGCGCGCAGCGAGACCGGCCGGCGGCTCGCCCATGCGCTCTTCGGCCTCGCGGCCTTCGCCCTGCCGGTCCTCGACTGGCGGCTGGCGGCCGGCCTCGCCTTCCTGGCGCTGCTCGCCAACCTCGAGTTCCTGCCCCGGACGACCATCGGCCGGGCCTGGATGCGACCGGACGAGCCGCGCCTCGGGGGCATCGTCCTCTATCCGCTGACCGTGCTCCTGCTGGTCCTGATCTTCCGCGGCCATCCGGTCAGCGCGGCCGCCGGCTTCGCGAGCCTCGCCTTCGGCGATCCGATGGCGGCCTGGGCCGGCCGCGGCGCCCGGAGGCGCTGGCCCTTCAACGCGCGCAAGAGCCCTCGCGGCAGCCTCGCCTTCGCCCTGACCGCCCTGGTCGCGGTCGCGCTGATCGAGCTCGGCCAGGGGCGCTCCGTCCTCCAGGCCCTGGCGCGGGCCCTGCCCCCGGCGCTCGTGGGCGCCGCGATCGAGGCCTCGCCCTGGCCCCGGATCGACAACCTCGGCGTCGGCCTCGGCGCCGCCCTGGCCCACGTCCTCGGGAGTCCGCGGTGAACCTCCTCGTCGCGCTGGCGATCCTCGTCCCGCTCGCGGTCCTGGCCTGGAAGCTGGGCGCGGTGCGCCCGGACGGGGCCATCGCCGGCATCCTCATCGGTCTCGCCCTGGCCTGGACGGCGACTCCGGCGCCCTTCGCCACCTTCCTGCTCTTCGTCGTCCTGGGCAGCCTCGGCACCCGGCTCGGAGCGGCGCGCAAGCAGGCCCTCGGGGTCGCGCAGAAGGAGGGCGGCCGCCGGGGCTGGTCCCATGCCCTCGCCAACGCCGGGCCCAGCGCCCTCCTGGTGCTGCTCGCGCGGCTCGATCAGGGCGCCCGGCCTGAGGGCCTGGTCGAGATGATGGCCTGCGGAGGACTGGCGGCGGTGCTCGCCGACACCTGCGCCAGCGAGTTCGGCCAGTGGCTGGCGGCGCGGCCACGCAGCATCCTGAGCTGGAGGGTGGTGCCGGTGGGGGTGGACGGCGGCGTCAGTCCGGCCGGTCTGGTCGCGGCCGCCCTGGCGGCTTTTGCCTGCGGCCTGGTGGCGACGCCCTGGTTCGGGGCCGGGATCCTGCCGATCCTGGGCCTGGCCGGCTTCGGCGGCAACCTGGTGGACAGTGTCCTGGGGGCCACCGTCGAGCCCTGGCTCGGCCGCCACGGCGGAGCGCTGGTGAACGCCGCCGCGGCCCTGGCGGGCATCGGCGGCGTCCAGCTCATGCTGGCCTGAACGGCCGGATCAGAGATCGCGGAGGAAGCGGGCCTGCTCGCCGAGGGCGGGCACGGCCAGATCGAGCTTCTTGAGGTCGGCCTCGCTCAGCTTGAGGAGGATCTCCTTGATGCGCGGGATCGCCTGCTCGGAACGGAGGCGGCGCTGGATCGAGACCTTCTCGTTCTCGAGGTCGGCCAGCATCTTGGTGATCTCCTGGAGCCGGGCATGGGGCGAGCCGCCGCTGCTGGCCGGGCCGATCACCTTCTTCTTCCAGTTCTGGATGCTGCCGATGCTGGCGCCGTACTTGTCGGCGACCTCGGCCAGGGTCATGCCGGCCGCGAGGTCGGCGAGGGCCTGCTTCTTGACCCCGTCATCGAAACGTGCGCGCTTGGCCATCGTGGATTTCATCCCCCTGTGGTCGATTCTGATTGGCGATCGATTGGCAGGGATAGTGACAAGCAAATGCCATCGCTTTCAAGGCGATGGCATTTGCTGACATCTGGGGATTGTCAGGAAACCAACTCAGGGTGAGACGGTGATCGGCTGCCTCGCGATCAGCTGCTTGCCGTCGGGGAAGGTCACCGCGAGCAGGAGCGGCGTTCCCACCAGGCCGGGACCGAAGGAATTGGCCGGGATCTGGACGCCCGCGCCCTCGAAGGCCCGGAAGCCCACCGCCGGGAACACGGTGTTGGGCGCGGCCACCAGGGTACCCGCGTCGGCCGGCCCGTTCGGGGTCATGAGGTTGAGGACGTTCAGGGTGGCGACGGGAACGGATGTGCCGGCGTCGATCAGACGGACCAGGGGCTGGGGCGCGTTGGGCGCGAAGCTGTAGAGGTAGCGGAAGTAGCCCACCATGATCAGGTTCACCGGTCCCGAGCCAACCGCCGTGGCCGAGACCTGGACCACGTTGGCGCCCTGGAGGTCGGTCTCCTGGTCCTCCTCGGGCATGACCACGTAGCCGGTGCCGCCGGCGATTCCGGTGGGGAAGAGGCCGATGGTCCGGCCGGCGACCGCCGCACCGTTACGGTAGAGCGCGGCGCCGCCGCTGGCCGGACCGATGTTGGTGGCCGCGGCATCCGACAGGTCGTGTTGCATCAGGAAGGGACGGTCCGGGAGCTGGGGATAGAAGGGCAGGTTGAAGGACCGGTTCGGCACCTGGGCCGGGCTGGCGACGCTTCCCGGCGAGATGCCGATCAGCGAATCGAAGGCCGCGAGGCCGCCGGCGACCGGCTGGTAGTCACCGAGGTCGAGGAAGATGCTGCCGGCGCTGGGCGCGATCGATCCGGGGCCGTCGCCGGCGAAACGCTGGCTCTCGGGAACCGTTCCGGCCGGAGCGTCGAGGTGCAGGGTGAGGGTGAAGGCGGCCTTGGCGCTGGTGCCGGCGCGGATGACCGGGGTGGACTGCTTGCCCCAGGAGATGCGCAGCTCGTTGCCGAACTCGCGGTAGGTGACGCCGACACCGGTCGTATCCCAGTCGTTCCAGGCCGCGAAGATGCCGGGTTGACCGGCGAGGGCCGACTGCGGATCGATCACCGCGGTGGCCGCGCCGCTCGGGGCCGGGCCGCCGAAGGTCACGAAGCCGTTCGCGTTGACGTTGATCGCGGTGTAGGTCGTGCCGTAGAAGTCGAAGCTCTTGCCGGGCTGGAAGACCACCTGCATGCCGCCATCGTCGCCGAGGGGCAGGATCTGCTCCTTGCCGGCCGCGGCGTTGATGTGCGCGGCCTCGGTGAAGGCGAGGCTCACGGGCAGGGTCGGGTCGTAGATGATCGCCTGCGCGGCGACGCTCTGACCGGCGGCATTCACGCCCAGGCTGATCTGGAAGTCGAGCCGGCCGGTCTGGTCGGTGAAGAAGAACTGATCGAGCAGGGCGTTGCCCGAGCTGCCGGTGATCGCGTCGGCCACCGCGATCACGTTCTGGTACGACACGCCGTTGTGGGTGCCGATGTCGAGGGAGCCCGGGAAGTTGATGAAGGCCTGGGGGATGGTCTCGGGGTTGTAGTAGTCCGAGAGCAGGAAGGCCACCGGCTGGTTGACGTTGGTGCCGGAGAGGAAGCTGAACTTCAGGTTGCCCGGGGCGAAGACCTCGACCTGGTGGCGCGGGTCCTGGGTGGGATCCTGGTCGTTGATCTGCAGTCTCGCGTTCATCCAGCCCGGCCAGGCGTGGTCGATCCGGCTGCTGATGTCGGCGAAGGTCGGGTTGAAGGAAATCGCGCCGTAGCCGGTCACCAGGGTGTTCGGGTGCGTGGCGGAGTCCGGCGAGATGTAGAGCCCCACCAGGGCCGAGGGCGAGCTGATGCTGACCGCGTCATGACCCCGTTCCTCGTCCTCCTTCTCGCGGAAGCGGGCCTTGTAGCCGAGACCCTTGCCGCGGGAGGAGTCGTTGATCGCGTTGGCGAGCAGGTTGGCGAAGGCGGCGGAGCTCAGATCCTCGCCGGTGGGCTCCAGGACGACGAGGACGTCCTCGGCCGCGGTGATCAGGGGGGGCAGGCCGGCGATCGCCGAACTGGGCGCGAAGTCGAGGTAGATCTGCATCGACGTGCCTTGCATCACGTCCTCGATGATCTCGATGTGGGCCAGCGACTGGGCCTGGACCAGCTGGGTCAGGCTGATGACCAGGGCGAAGAGGATGGCGCGGTACATGTTCGGACTCCTCGTGAGGGCGCGACGGGAGCTGAGCTGGACGAAAAGGGTCGTGTCATGGTGCCGGTCACGCGCGCCGGCACCAAGGAAAAGGGCATCCAGGGCCATGCATCAAGATCGGGCGGCGTTCCGGGGCCGGAACGACAATCCGGAGGAAATCTCCCGCTTTCCCTGACCTCTTGCGGGCCAGGGACTTGGGCCGTCTTGATCGGGGCGGAGGGGAGGGGCATAGTCCGCCATGCGAGCCCTGCTCAGGATCACCCGACCCTTCACGCTCCTGCCGCCGATGCTCGGCATGGCGACCGGCGCCGCGGCGGCCCACGGCGCGCTGGGGACCGCCCTCGATCGCCCCGGGCTCGTCCGATCGGTGCTCCTGGGCATCCTCATGGCGGGGACGCTGAACGCGGCCTCGAACGTCATCAACCAGATCTTCGACCTGGCTCAGGACCGGATCAACAAGCCGGAGCGGCCCCTGCCCTCGGGGGCCCTCTCGATCCGGGCGGCCTGGGTCCTCGGCAGCCTGCTCTATCTCGCCGCCCTGACCATGGCCTGGTTCGTCGAGGCCGGGGCGGGGCACGAGTGCTTCTTCATCGTGCTCTTCACCACCTTCGTGACCTACGCCTACAGCGGACCGCCGTTCCGCTGGCGGCGGTTCGGCTGGCGCGCCAACCTGACGGTGGCCCTGCCGCGCGGTCTCCTGCTGAAGGTCGCCGGCTGGTCGAGCGTGGCCCCGGTCTTCTCCGATCCGGAGCCCTGGTGCCTCGGCCTGGTCTTCTTCCTCTTCCTTCTCGGGGCGACCACCACGAAGGACTACGCCGACCTGCGCGGCGACCGCGAGGCGGGGGTGCGGAACCTGCCGATCCGGCTCGGGGTGCGGGGCGCGATGCGGGTGACCGCGCCCTTCTTCGTCCTGCCCTGGTTGCTCCTGATCCTGGCCGGTCTCCTGCCGGACTCGCCGCTGTCGGCACCGGCCTGGGCCCTGATCGTCCTCGGCTCGATCTGCTCGCTCTACGGCGCCTTTCTCGTCCGCCTGCTCATGCGTGATCCCGAGGCCCTCGCCCGCACCGAGAACCACCCGGCCTGGACCCACATGTACCTCCTGATGATGACCGCCCAGTTCGGCTCCGCGCTGATCTACCAGCTCTGATCCGGTCCCCCCCCCTCGACGCGACCGACCAGTCCTGCCGGGGAGTTGGTCTTTCGTGGCAAGGCTCGAATCTGCCCTTGCCATCCTGGAGGTCGGTGAAGGGAGATCGAGTCGCCGAGGCCGTGGGATTCGTGGTTCTCGGCACCGATCTTCGCCCCAGGCAACAACCGCTTCCCTGCGGCATCGGAGAATCCAACAGGTGTGCCGAGGAGTTGGTCTTTCGTGGCGAGGCTCGAATCTGCCTTTGCCATCTCGGAGGTCGGTGAAGGGAGATCGAGTCGCCGAGGCCGTGGGATTCGTGGTTCTCGGCAAGGAGCGAGGCCGGAGGCGTGGCCCAAGCCACGTCGTAGGTCGAAGCGACGCCGCCGGAGCCGCGAAGACCCGGTCGGAGGCCACGAGATCCCTTCTCCGGCCGACAAAAAAAAGCCGGCATCGGTGAAGGCGCCGATGCCGGTCGGTAACCACTGATGAGAGATCGTGTGGTCTTGCTGTGGTGGTGGTTCGACCTACGTGACCGTGATCGCGGAGGTCCAAGGTTCGCGACAGCAGGTGAGGAGTCCACTGTCATGTGCGAACCGAGCGTCAGTATAGAGATGGGGCGGCCCCGGTCAACCATCCGTCAGAGCGAATTTCGTCGAATCTGTCCCCCCATCAGGCGGTCGGGAGGGGGAAACCGGGGTCGGCGGGCTCCTTTTGGAAGTCAGGTCGTTGTCGTATCAATCCGGAGACGCAACCCGAATGGAACGCAGCATGCGCAGTGACCTCGAAATTGCCCGCGACTACCGCCTCGAGCCCATCGGCGAGGTGGCCGGCCGCTTCGGCATCCTGGACTCGGAACTCCTGCTCTACGGCCCCTGGAAGGCCAAGGTCGACGCCCGGGCGATGACCGCCCGCCTGGCCGACCGGCCCCGGGGCAAGTACATCGACGTCACCGCCGTGACCCCCACCCCCCTGGGGGAGGGCAAGACCGTCACCACGATCGGCCTCGGCTTGGCCCTGAACCGCATCGGCAAGAAGGCGATCATCACCATCCGCCAGCCCTCGATGGGGCCGGTCTTCGGGGTCAAGGGCGGCGCCGCCGGCGGCGGCCATTCCCAGGTGGTCCCGATGGAGGATTTCAACCTCCATCTCACCGGCGACATGCACGCGGTGAGCGCGGCCCACAACCTCCTGGCCGCCTGGGTGGACAGCTCGATCCTGCTCAAGAACCCCTTCGGCCTGAATCCGGAGAAGGTGACCTACCGTCGCGTCGTGGACATCAACGACCGGGCCCTACGCGAGATCGAGGTCGGTCTCGGCGGCAAGAAGAACGGCGTTCCGCGTCTCACCGGCTTCGACATCACCCCGGCCTCGGAGGTGATGGCCATCCTCGGCCTGTCCCGGGACATCTTCGATCTCCGGGCGCGGCTGGGCCGGATCATCGTCGGCGAGGACCACGAGGGGCGCCCGGTCACGGCCGAGACCCTGGAGTGCGCCGGCGCGATGGCGGCGATCCTCAAGGACGCCGTCAATCCCACCGTGATGCAGACCAACGAGGGCACCATCGCCTTCGTCCATGCCGGTCCCTTCGCGAACATCGCCTATGGCAACAGCTCGGTGATCGCCGACCAGATCGCGACGCGCCTGGCCGACTACACCGTGACCGAGAGCGGTTTCGGCGCCGACATGGGCTTCGAGAAGCTCTGCAACATCAAGGCGCGCGCCTCCGGCATCACCCCGGACGCGGCCGTCGTCGTGGTCACCGTGCGGGCGCTCAAGGCCCACTGCGACCGCTTCGACATCAAGGCCGGCAAGCCCCTCGATCCGGGCCTGTTCGAGAAGGACGTCGCCGCGATCGACGCCGGCCTGCCCAACCTCCGCCGGCACATCGCCAACGTCCGCGCCCACGGCATCCCGGTCGTGGTGGCGATCAACCGCTTCGGCAACGACAACGAGGAGGAGCTGGCCTACGTCCGGGCCAAGGCGCTCGAGTTCGGCGCCGACGCGGCCGAGCTCTCCGAGGTCCACGGCAGAGGCGGCGTCGGCGGCGAGGCCCTCGCCCTGGCGGTCGTGGCCGCGGCCGAGAAGGGTGCCCGGTTCCAGCACGGCTACGAGCTGGAGGACTCGATCGAGAACAAGATCCGGACCCTCGCGACCCGCTTCTACGGCGCCGCGGAGATCGAACTCGCCGAGGCCGCGCGCGAGAGCATCGAGCGGATCGAGGCCTGGGGATTCGGGAATCTGCCGATCTGCATGGCGAAGACCCACCTCAGCATCTCGCACGACCCGACCCTGAAGGGCGCGCCCGAGGGCTACCTGTTCCCGGTTCGCGGCGTCCGCCTCGCGGCGGGCGCCGGCTTCGTCTACCCGCTGGCGGGTGACATGATGCTGATGCCGGGCCTCGGCAGCCGGCCGGCGCTGCGGAGCATCGACATCGACGAGAACGGACAGGTCCAGGGCCTGTTCTGAGACCGGCTGAAAGGAGACGACCATGATGCTGACCTTCGACCCCCTCTACTGGTTCATCGTCGGGCCCTGCCTCCTCCTCAGTTTCCTCTGCTCCGCCTGGGTGAAGAGTTCCTTCTCCAAGTGGAGCCAGGTGGGGGCGCGCAACGGCATGACCGGGGCCCAGGTCGCCAAGGCGATCCTGGACTTCAACGGCATTCGCGACGTCAGCATCGAGCAGGTCGGGGGCTTCCTCAGCGACCACTACGACCCGCGCAGCAAGACCCTGAGGCTCTCGCCGCAGAACTACGGTGGCCGTTCCGTGGCCGCCCTGGGCATCGCCGCCCACGAGGTCGGCCATGCGGTCCAGCACGCCCGGGCCTATGCCTGGCTGGGCTTCCGGTCGGCGCTCGTTCCGCTGGTGGGCATCGGCTCCAATCTCGCCATCCCGCTGATCTTCCTGGGCATGATCCTGCACTCGGTGGGCCTGGCGCAGATCGGCGTCGTGGTCTTCGGCTTGACGACCCTGTTCACCTTGGTCACCCTGCCCGTGGAGTTCGACGCCAGCAAGCGCGCCATGGTGGCGCTCGCCGACGGGCGGATCCTGGTCGGAGAGGAGCTGGACGGCGCTCGCGCCGTGCTGCGTGCGGCGGCCTCGACCTACGTCGCGGCGGCCATCTCCTCGCTGGCCACCTTGATCTACTTCGCGCTCAGGACCGGACTCCTGGGCGGACGCGACGACTGAGGCCGCCGGGCCGTTCCCGGCACCAGGCCAGGAGGACAGGGCCCGCATGCGGACTCCCCACGCGATCATCGTCCTCGACGGCTTCGGCATCTCCGAAGCCGTCGACGGCAACGCCATCAGGGCGGCGAGCACTCCCCACTTCGATCGCATCTTCGGCCGCTACCCGCACACGCGGATCGCGGCCCACGGCACCGACGTCGGCCTGATGCCGGGCCTGATGGGCAACTCCGAGGTGGGGCACATGAACATCGGCGCCGGCCGCGTCGTGGCCCAGGACATCGACCGGATCAACGCCACCGTCGCCGAGGGCAGCTTCTTCGCCAATCCGGCCTTCCTCGCCGTGATCGAGGCGGTCCGAGATCGCGGATCTCGCCTGCATCTGATGGGGCTCCTCTCCGATGGCGGCGTGCACAGCTCCGACTACCACTACCAGGCCTTGATCGAGCTGGCCGCCCGTCACGGGCTGTCCGGCGACCGTTGCGTCTTCCATGCCTTCCTCGATGGCCGGGACACGCCGCCGCGCTCGGCCGAGCGCTACCTGCGCGAGCTCGAGGCGACGATGACGACCCACGGGGCGGGTCTCATCGGCACCGTCGTCGGCCGCTACTGGGCGATGGATCGCGACCGCCGCTGGGAGCGGGTCCAGATCGCCTACGATGCCCTGGTGCGCGGCGACGGCCAGCGCGCCGGCAGCGCGCTCGAGGCCCTCGGCGCCGCCTACGACGCCGGCGAGGACGACGAGTTCGTCAAGCCGCGCATCATCGCCGGCGCGCCGCGCATCCAGCGCGGCGACGGCATCATCATGTTCAACTTCCGCGCCGACCGCGTGCGCCAGCTCACCGAGGCCTTCATGGTGAAGGACTTCGCCGGCTTCGCGGTCGAGTCCGACCTCGATCTCGCCTACGCGACGATGACCGAATACAAGGAGGGCTACCCCGTCCAGGTCGCCTTCGAGAAGATCGATCTCGAACTGGTCTTCGGCGAGCTGGCCGAACGCGAGGGCCTGAGCCAGCTCCGCATCGCCGAGACCGAGAAGTACGCCCACGTCACCTTCTTCTTCAACGGCGGCAAGGAGGAGCCCTTCAAGGGCGAGGAGCGCATCCTCATCCCCTCGCCCAAGGTGGCCACCTACGACCTCCAGCCGGAGATGAGCGCGCCGCTGGTCACCGAGAAGGTGCTCGACGCGGTCGCCGCCGGCGCCCACGATCTGATGATCATGAACTTCGCCAACGCCGACATGGTCGGGCACACCGGCAAGTTCGACGCCGCGGTCAAGGCGGTCGAAGCCGTCGATCGCGCGGTCGGGGCGATCGCGGAGGCGATCATCGGTCGCGGCGGCGGCATCCTGCTCACCGCCGACCACGGCAACATCGAGCAGATGTGGGACCCGAAGACGAACCAGGCGCACACCGCTCACACGACCAACCCGGTGCCGCTGGTGCTCATCGACGAGCGCTTCCGCGCCGGCCGGCTCGATCCGCGGGGTGGGCGGCTCGCCGACGTCATCCCGACGCTCCTCGACGTCATGGGCATCGCCAAGCCGGCCGTGATGAACGGTCGCAGCCTGCTCGAGCGGCGATGACCGCGCGCCACGAGAGACACACGCCGCAGAGCCGCCGGCAGTTCCTGCTCGGGCACTACGATGCCGGCACCAGGACCTTCCGTGCCGGTCTCCTGCTCGGTCTCCTGCTGCCGCTCCTGCCGGTCGCGCTGCTGGTGCGGTTCAGCGGTCTCGACTTCGAGGACCACCACCACGTCCTCTCCAGCGTGGTGATCTCGGTGACCGGTCTGGTCCTCTATGCCGGCTTCCTCGATTCGCTGCGCCTCGCCGCGTCGCGACCCCGCTTCCTGCGCGAGTGGCGAGGCTGGGCCACCTTCCTGACCCTCAACCTCGCCGCCACCGTCCTCGGTCTCGTGGTCGGCGGCGAGCTGGGGCTCGAAGCGGTGATGGCCGCCGGCCTGTTCTGCGTCGCCCTCCACCGTGGCATCCATGGTCTGATGCGGTCGCGGCTCTTCGACGGCCGGCCGGCCCTCGCCCTCGGCGCCACCTTCATCATGATCATCGGCCTGGGTTCGATCTTCCTCTGGCTGTCGCCTCGGGCGTTGGCTCCGGGACGACAGCTGAGCCTGGTCGACGCCATCTTCACCGCCACCTCGGCGACCTGCGTGACCGGGCTCGAGGTCGTGCCGACCGTGGAGACCTTCTCGCCCTTCGGCCAGGGGATCGTGCTCCTGCTCATCCAGCTCGGCGGCCTCGGGATCATGACCCTCGGCACCTTCCTGGTGCTCTCGAGCGGTCATCGCATGGGCGTCTCCGATCGGGCCATGGTGCGGGCGAGCATGAACCTCGAGAGCGCCCATTCGCTCTCCGGCCTGATGACCGCGATCCTCCTGTTCACGATCAGCTTCGAGCTGATCGGCGCGCTCTGCCTCCTGCCCTGGTTCGTCGGCGGCGAGCATCCCTTCTTCGGCGCCGTGTTCCACTCGATCTCGGCCTTCTGCAACGCCGGTTTCGCGCTCGACACCCAGAGCTTCATCCCGCACTCGTCGAGCTGGACCTTCAACGGCATCGTGATGGTCCTGATCACCGCCGGCGGTCTCGGCTTCACCGTCCTGAGCGAGGTCTTCCGGCGCCTGCGCATGCGCCTCGAAGGCAAGCGTCTGCCGCCGATGAGCCTGCACAGCCGGATCGTCCTCAGCCTGAGCCTCGCCCTGGTCCTGATCGCCGCGGTGGGCTTCTACTTCCTCGAGCGCGACGCTTCACTCGCCGGCAAGTCGGCCGGGGAGTCGGTCCTGGCCTCGCTGTTCCAGTCGGTGTCGGCGCGTACCGCCGGTTTCGCCACCGTGCCCTTCTCGGGCGAGGGCGGCATGTCCCAGGCGGGCCGCTTCATGCTGATCCCCTTCATGCTGATCGGCGCCTCGCCCGGTTCGACCGGCGGCGGCATCAAGACCGTGACCTTCATGGTGCTGGTCCTGGCGATCATCTCGGAGATGCGGCGGCGTCGAAACGCCGAGGCGATGGGGCGGCGCATCGCCGACAGCATCGTCAAGCAGGCGGGTGCCGTGGTCATGATCTACGCCCTGACGCTGTTCGGCGCCCTGCTGGCGCTGCTGATCAGCGAGGGCGATGCCTTCCGGCTCAACGAGCTGCTCTTCGAGGCGGTCTCGGCGATCGGCACCGTCGGTTTCTCCTGCGGCGTTTCCACCTCGCCGGAGCTGAGCGATTTCGGCAAGCTGGTGTTCGTCGCCCTGATGTTCGCGGGACGCGTCGGGCCCCTGACCCTGGTCCTGTTCGCGGCCTCCAACCGCGTGCCGGCCGCGATCGACTATCCCGAGGAACGGGTCATCATCGGATGAGGACGTCATGCGCAGCGTAGCGGTCATCGGACTCGGTCGGTTCGGCAGCGCCCTGGCGCTGGCCCTCGAGGAAGCGGGCGTCGAGGTGCTGGCGCTCGACACCAACGAGGAGCACGTCAAGAACCACGAGGGCAAGGTGACCGAAGTCGTGCGTCTCGATGCCCGCGACGGTCGCGAGCTCGAGAAGGCCGGCGTCGGTCAGGTGGACGTGGTCGTGGTGGCGATCGGCGAGGACTTCGAGGCCGCCCAGGAGACCGTCCTGGCGCTGCGGCGGATGGAGGCCAAGCACATCATCGGTCGGGCCCAGACCGAGGATCGCCGGCGCATCCTGCGGCGGATCGGGGCCCACCACGTGGTCAGCCCGGAGGAGGAGTCCGCCAAGCGCGTCGCCCAGTCCCTGACCCATCCCCTGGTGGCCGAGTCGGTGGATCTCGGCGACGGGGTCGAGGTGGCCACCCTGGCCACGCCCGCGAGCTTCCTCGATCGCAGCCTGGCGGAGATCAAGCCCAACTCCGAGTTCGGCGTCCTGGTGGTCCGGGTGATCCGCGAGGACGGCACCGTGATCATGCCGCCCTCGGCCACCCTGCGGATCGATCGCGGTGATCGGGTCACCATCATCGGGCGTTCGGAGGGCATCCGGCGCTTCGCCTCCTCCTGATCTCGATCCTCAAGTCGTTTGAAGGCATGTCCTTGCGTCGGTGGCCCCGGGCCGGCCCGGCTTCGGTGGCGAAAGACGAGAAAGGACCGCGCATCTCGCGGGTAACATGCCTGTTCCGGTCCTGGAGCTTGCATGTCCGACTTCGCCCACATCGAGGAGGAACGGCTGGTCGAACGCGCCCTGGCGCGCGACGACGAGGCCTTCGCCGAGCTGGTGCGGCGCTACGAGCGCTCGCTCTTCAACATCGTCTTCGGGGTCGTGGGCGACGCCGAGCTGGCCCGGGACGTGGCCCAGGAGACCTTCCTGCGCGCCTACCAGTTCCTCGATCGCTACCGGAAGAGCTTCCGGTTCTCCACCTGGCTGTTTCGCATCGGCGTCAACCTGGGCATCTCGCGCATGCGGCGGGTGAAGCTCGAGTCCGACACCTTCAGCCAGGAGGGCGTCCAGCGCCACGGCCTCCTGCGCGCGGCCGGCTCGGAGAGCCCGGTCGAGGGGATGATGCGCGAGGAACGGGCGCGGGCGATCATGAACGGCTTCCGCGAGCTCTCCGAACGCTATCGCAGCGTCCTGCTCATGCGCTATCGCGACGGGATGAGCTGCCGCGACATCGGCCTCGAACTCGGCATCTCGGCCAACACGGTCAGCATCATCCTGCATCGCGGCAAGCTCAAGCTCCGTGAGTTCCTGGTCGGGGAGGAGGAAGCATGAGCCCCTTCCGACCGGACGACCTCTGCGAGTGGTTCCGCGAGCGCCTGGAGCTCTTCCTCGACGGCGAGCTTTCCGGTTCGGAGAGCTTTCGCTTCCAGCAGCACCTGAAGGAGTGCGAGGATTGCGCCCGGCACTGGGCCGGTGACGAGGTCGTCGCCGAGGAACTCCTGCTGGCCCTGGCGCCGGAGCTCGATCCCGGGCAGCTCCTGCCTCGCGACGAGCATCGACCGCGGATTCCGCGCGTCGGTGAGGAACGGCCGGTCGGGCACCATTCGACCACGGTCGTCGTCGAGCGCGGACGCCATCTGGTGCCGACCTTGTTGGCCGGGCTCGCGGCGGCGCTGCTCCTCGTCTTCGGCCTGCGGAACGGTCAGGGCACACGGCAGCCGGCTCCGGGTCGGGCCCTGGCGGTCGTGGAGAGCCGGCCGGCCGGCACGCGCATCTATCCCCAGGGTCAGGTCGAACTGCGCGCCGCTGGCGGCGACTGGCGACCCCTGGTGGCGGCGGACGAGATCGTCGCCGGGGTCGAGATCCGGGCGCGGCGGGACTCGCTGGTCCTGGTCGATCTCGGGACCGGCGATCACTTCGTCCTGGGCGAGAACTCGACCGGGCGCCTGGATGGGCTCGACGGCGTCCTGCGGATCGAGCTGGACGGAGGCCACTTCTCCTGCGACCTGCGCGGCCGCGGCCTGGAGCTGCGCAGTCTTGGTCTGGAGCTCGCCGGTGACGACCTGGCCTGCGATCTGCGGGCGGAGCGGGACGGGGCGAGGGAAGACGGTCTCCGGGTCTCGGTGATCCGGGGCTCGGTCGTCGCCCGCGCCGAGCTCGGCGGCTGCCGGCGCCTGGACGAGGGCGACGTCTACGGTCTCCGGGACGGCATGCTGGTGGCCTTCGATCGGCCCGAGGGCGAGGTCGGTGAGGCAAGGCTCGCGGTCAAGTCGCGGATCGATCTCGGCGTCCGGCTGGAGGAGGCCCCCACCGACATGGTCGGCGGGCGTGCCGGCCTGGTCGGGCTGCCGCTCGGATCGGTGCGGGCGCGGATCGAGCGCTGGCTCGATCGTGTCGTCGCCGACGGTGGCCTCAACATCGTCGATCCGGACCGGGCCAGCCGGGCCATGATGGAACAGGTCGCCAGCCGTGGCGACGAGGCCCTGAGTGAGATCGAAGCCCTGTTCGCCGAGGCCGGGCCGCCGCTGGCGCGGCGCGCCCTGCTCGGGCTGGTCAGCTCGATCCCCGGTGCCGGGGCCCGTGACTTCCTGATCGCCGCAGCCCGCGACTCCGACCTGCGCGTGCGCAAGGCTTCGCTGCTCATCCTCAGCCGACGCGGCGAGGCGGAACTGGGTTCGCACTTCGTCGCCGTGATGAAGCGCGAGCAGGACAGCGATCTGCGCCTGAGCGCCGCCTTCCTGGCGGCGGCGCTGGGCGAGGGCGAGGGTTTCGAGGAGATGTGCCGGATCCACGATCAGGCGCCCTCGGTCGACTGGCGCCAGACCGTGGTCCAGCTGGTCACCCGGCTCGAGGTCGGGCATGCGGGTCGCGAGGACTTCCTCCACCGCGCCCTGGCCGAGATCGACGGCAGCGCCGGCCTGGCGATCTTCGATGGCCTGGTCCGTGCCCTCGAGGCCGAGGGCGATCCGGTCCGACTGGAGCGGGCCCTTCGTCGCCTGCTCGGCCGTCAGGATCTGGTGCCGGCGCTCCGCAACGCGATCGAGTGCACGCTCGACTCGCTCTGAATCCCGACCCCGAAGATCACGCTCAGCCGCCGAGGCGGACGCAGTTCAGGCGACTGCCGACCAGCCCGAGCTGGGCCGGGCCCGTGGCCCCGTCGACGACCACCACCGCGAAGTTCATGTAGTACTCGAAGGCCGGGTAGAGGCAGGGCATGGCCGGGAAGATGAGCAGCGCCTGGGCGATCCCGTTGGCGCCGATCACGCCCTGGGGATGCATGAAGAAGCCCGGGACGATGCCGCCGCAGATCGGGTTCGGTGGGATCAGGGCGCCGATCCCGCCGGCCTGGATCAGCCCGATCGACTGCAGCAGCGCGTCGTCGACGAAGAGCGGCAGGTTGCGGGGATCCGGCCGCTCGATCGGGACCCCGCCCAGGAAGGGCCGGCCGATCTCGGAGGCCGCGAAGTCGGTCGGCGAGAGCAGCGAGTAGAGGATGGCGTAGGGGCTGCCGACGAAGTCGGGCGCCAGGATGTCCAGCACCAGCGTGGTCTGGCCGGCACCGCCGGGCACCTTCGGGACGCCGTTGCCATCGACGCCGTCGAGGCTGGTCAGGGTCAGGTCGAGCCGGCTCTTGCGGAAGGCCAGGTCGATCGGCGAGATGTGCTCGCTCCCGGTCCAGGGCAGGACGGTCTGCAGGGCGTTGCCGCGGTCGAAGCAATAGACCCCGGGGACGCCCATGTTGGCGTCGCGGTTGCTGAACCAGACGTTGCCATGGTTGTCCACCACGCCGTCGGCCGGCGCCAGGATGTCGCTGGCCATGGAGTAGTCGAGGAACACGGTCGCGGTGGCCGTGGCCGCCGGGCCGGTCACCTGGATGATCTTCTGATCGCCGCCGTAGTCGCCGGTGACGTAGAGCAGGTCGTCGACGTCGCGGGCGACCGAGACCGACTGCGGCAGGAGGTTCGGGAAGCTCACGGCGAGATCGATGTACTGGCTGACGGTGCCGGTCGCCTCGTCGACCGTGACGATGTCCGCCGCGGTCTGGTTGCAGACGAAGAGGGTCTGGCCGTCGTAGCTCCAGTCGAGCGAGCGCGGGTGGACCAGGGCCGAGCTGGTGATGGTGCGGAGCAGCGCGCCGGCCGGCGAGACCTCGAGGATCTGGGCCGAGCTGGAGCTGGTGCCGAAGGCGCACCAGACGTTGCCGGTGACCGGATTCACGGCCACGTCCTGGGCCTTGTTCCCGGAGGCGAAGGGGGTGACGTCGGGCGTCGACATCGGCCCCGAGTAGCGGCGAATCTCGTTGCCGCGGGCCAGATAGACGACGTCGGCGCCGGAGGTCTCGATGCCGCGGATCTGGCCGCTGCCCACCTGGGGCAACACGCCGACGAAGAAGCCGGCGTGGTTATAGAGCCGCACCTCACCGTCGCTGCCGTCGGACATGAGACCACGATCGGCGACGTAAAGTTCGGCCTCCTCGTACGTCTGGCCCCGGGCGGCGGTGACGAGGAGGGCGAGAAGGAGGGCTGCGAGGATGGATCGTGCTGGCATGGGGTCGACTACTCGGAGGCTCGGATGCGCGACCCATCATAGCCGGAGGCGCGGGCGCTGAACATCGGCTCCGCGCCTCCTTCCGTCGCTGGATGGTCGCGCCTCAGAAGATGTCGATCACCTCGAGCAGGGCCTCGGCGTTCTCCATGGCGTAGTTGGAATCGATGGCCGCCCGGGCGAAGTCGCTGCTCGGCGACTTGTCGGCCACGAGGCCGAGGGCCACGACGGCGAAGGCCCGGGTGAGGTCGGTCTCGCCGCCGTCCGTGGCCAGCTTGACCAGCCCCTCGATCGAGCGCCGATCGCCGGCGCGCCCGAGGGCCGTCGCCATGCCGCCCTTGACCTGGATGCTGCCCGAGTTGCGCATGATCGTCATCATCAACTCGAGGGAGTCGGCCTCGAACATCACCGCCAGGGCCAGACCGCAGGCGCGCCCGAGCCGCTCGTCACGCGCGCTGCGCGCCAGGATGTCGCGGATCGAGGGCAAGGCCTCGCGGTGGTCGAGCATGGCCAGGGCGGTGATCACGAAGGAGCGCAGCTCGGGATTGGCGGTGTCGGCGAGGGTCTTCATCAGCGCCGGGGCGGCGTTCGCGTCGCCCAGGATGCCGAGCGCGATGGCGGCGGCGCCGCGCAGGGAGATGTCCTTCTCCTTCTCGAGCAGGCCGAGAAGCGTGGCGGCCGAGTCGAGATCTCCGGCGATGCCGAGCGCGAGGGCGGTGAAGGCGCGATCCTCACGGTTCCGGTTCCGGTCGAGGTTCTTGCGCAGGGCCGCGAGGATCTCGTCGCCGCCGATCCGGCCGAGGCTGATGGTGAGGAAGTAGCGGGCGTGCGCGTCCTTCTCCTCCTTCCAGGTCGTGAGCAGCTTCTTCAGCACCTTCGGGTCGTCCCGACCGAGGCAGCGGCCGGCGGCGATCGCCGCCGCCCGGCGGTCGTCGTTGTGACGGGCGTCGAGGCCGGCGAGGACGGTCGATCCGGCGCCGGGGTCGGCGAGCTTGGCGAGGCCCGTGAGGGCGAGCGGGTTGAAGGCGCGGTCCTTGGAGCGGTCCTTCTGGACCGCCTGGATCAGCGGGCCGGCCGCGGAGGCCGCGCCGGCGAGGCCGAGGCCCAGCGCCCGACAGCCGTCGACCTGTCGGGTCTTGATGGCCGCGAGCCGGGTGAAGGGCTGGGTCTCGCCGAGTCGATCGAGCAGGGCCTTGAGCGCCTTGTCACCGCCGGAGAAGCCGAGGGCGAGGGCCGCCATGCCCCGTTCCTTGTAGGCCGTGTCCTGCGCCAGCATGTAGTCGATCAGGATCTGCTCCGCCATCGGGTGGCGGACCAGGCCGAGGCCCATCACCGCCGCCTGGCGGACCGAGCGGTCGCCATCGGAGAGCAGGGCGGCGAGCGACTCGACGACTGGAGCCTCGCCGGCCCGACCGAGGGCGATCGCCGCCGCGTCACGCACGTCCGCGCTCTTGTCGCCGAGGAGTCCCTGCAGGACGGGGACGACCTGGTCGCGCACCTCGTCGCGGCTCGGGAGCTGGTGGACGTCGTCGCGATCGTAGCGCTTGTTCTCGCCCTGCAGGCTGCCTTCGAGCCGGCGCTTGCGGACGTCGAAGAACTCCTCGCGATTGCGATCCCACCAGTTGATCCACGAGGGGTCGGTGCCCGGGGTCGTCCCGCCGTTGCGGGGGTTGCCGGGACCGGGGCCGGGGGTTCCGGCGCCGCCCGGGCCCGGGCCACCGTAGCTGCCACCGTGGGCCCAGGCCTGACCCTGGGCCAGGAAGAGGAAGAGGGCGACCATGAGGCCGCATCCGAGCAGGTCCCTGCGCCGGTTCATCGCCAGCTCCTTGTAAGCATCCGCTCCGCTCCGAGCGATACCGAACGGTGGAAGGCGGGGCAGGGGAGCGACTTACGCCAGCTTACCCACCATCGACTCCGCCGCGGTCCAGGGGGACGCAAGAAGGAAGCCAAAGCCTCCCCGGAAAAAGCCCCGTCCACCGCGACGGCCGGCGAGGGGAGGGCTTGCGATGGCGCCCGCCCTCCTCGTTCCCGGAGGCGTTCCGGTCGCGACCCGGCTTCCGCTGCTGCCGAGCGCCCGAAAAAAGAAGGCCCCGGGAGTCACCCGAGGCCTCTCTCTTCTGCTCTTCTCCCGATGCCGCTCGCAGACGGCATGCGCTCGTGTCCGGTGAGGCGCCGATTCGATTCTCGCTACCTTTTGGTTGGTGGGATCTGGGGTGGGACCTGGGCGGAAGATGATGGTGGCAGCGCTGATCACCGGTTGACGGGAACCAGGTGGCGGGACCGAGCCAGGGGCCAAGTCGACCGGATCACCGGGGTCGTCGTCGTTCACGAGTCAAAGAACAAGATCACTTGCATCCGGGAGGAGCAAAGGGATGGCCAATGACCCCCGAAATGGGCCACATCATGCAAGTGTCGAATCGGTGGTGCTTTGCGGATGCTCGCTCGGAGATGCCAGGGCGCCCGATTGACGAAATGGTGCAGGCGCGCTACCCGCGTCACCCTGAAAGGGACAGCCGGTTGGCGGCCGTTCAGTCCTCGAGGGGGCCGACGGTGGAGGTGTCGACCTCGAGGCTCGGGCACCGTGCCTGGACGAGTCGGGCAAGATGCCAGACCGCGCGCTTCAGGCCCTGGGTCGGGCGCGGATAGCCGATGCTCGAGGCCTTCACCGTGCAGCGCCCGGGCTCGAGACCGAGAACGGAGAGGCCGACCTGCTGGTGGAAGCGGCCTTCCTTGACCAGCGCCTCGACCAACCACTGTGCCTGGTCGACCTGGCGGAAGGCGCGGACGAAGTTGATCACCAGGTCGACGTTCCGGTGGCGCTCGTGGACGGAGGAGGGCTGGAAGTCGGCGAGCAGCCGGGTCATGTCGACCTCACCACGGAAGGCGACGTTGGGCATGTCCTCGAACCTCTCGGGCTGGACTGGGGCGGCGGTCGGTCCGACCTTCCGCCAGACGAAGAAATGGTTGCCGATGCCGACCTGCCGCGCCTTCATCTGGTAGCGGGTCACCAGGCGATCGGGCAGCTCCCCGACCTCGGTGGCCTCGAGGTCGCTGATCAGGTCGGTCCGGGCCTCCAGGCGTTCGCCGATCCAGGCGGCGTAGTCGGCGTGGTCGGTGGCGATCTCCACCATTCCGTCTGGTTCCAGGGCGCGCGCCAGCTCGGTGAGGAGCTCGGCCTGGATCAGGCGGCGGTGGTGGTGCCGCTCCTTGGGCCAGGGGTCCGGGTGGTTGATGACGAAGCGGGCGACGCTGCCGCTCTCGATCATCCTCTCCAGCACCAGGGCGGCATCTCCGTTGATGAGACGGACGTTGCCGAGCCCGGCCCGCTCCAACCTGGGCAGCAAACGATCGACCTGCCCCCAGGCCAGTTCGATGGCCAGGAAGTCCTCCTCGGGCCGCTTCGCGGCCTGGTCGAGCAGGAAGGCGCCGTCACCGAAGCCGATCTCGATGGTGAGGGGGGCGCGGCGACCGAAGATGGTCTCCAGGTCGAGCGGCCAGGGCAGGCGCTCCCAGGGCACGAGGTGATCGAGGATGAGTTCGCTGAGTGCTTTGGCCATGACTTCCGGAAGGGTCGACGATAGCAAGCGAGCCGGCCGCCGGGAAGGGAGGGGGCGGGCGCCGCCGCGTTGAGCGGAACTCGCGGGCGGTATAGGATCGGGCTGCGCGAGGGTGGCGAAACTGGCAGACGCGCAGGATTTAGGTTCCTGTACCGAAAGGTGTGAGGGTTCGAGTCCCTCCCTTCGCATTGCGGACCGGCGAGGCCCGAGCCTCGTCGGCCCAGCCATCACGGGCACGAGCTTGGGGAGCGCCGGTGATTCCGAGACGGGTCTTCCTGGTGGCCGGCATCCTGTTCCTGCTCACCCTCGCGGGGATCTGGGGCTTCCACCGCTTCGAGGGGCTCTCCGTCCTCGACGCCTTCTACCTCACCGTCATCACGCTCACGACGGTCGGCTACGGCGACATCGTTCCGCATACGTCCGAAGGCAAGCTCTTCGGCACCTTCCTGATCATCTTCGGCGTGGGCACGGTGGCCTACGGCGTGTCGTCGATGTACGCCCTGCTCCTCAGTGACGAGTCGCGGCGTGCCTGGATCGAACGGAGGAGACGACGCATGGTGGACCAGATGGACAATCACGTCATCATCTGCGGCTACGGTCAGATGGGACGCAGCGTCGCCGCCAACCTGACCCGCGAGCAGATCCCCTTCATGATCATCGAGCGCGACGAGCTCGCCGCCGAACAGGCGCGGCAGAAGGGCCTGGTCTGCCTCGATGGCAACGCCAGCGAGGAGGGCATCCTCGAGAAGGCGGGCATCGAGCGGGCGCGCTCCCTGATCGCGGCGGTCGATTCCGACGCCGAGAGCGTTTTCATCGTGCTCACCGCCCGGGCCATTCGGCCCGACATCCAGATCATCGCCCGCGCCAACCGCGAGGACAGCGAGCCGAAGCTCCGTCGCGCCGGCGCCTCGCGCGTGATCCTGCCCTATCTGCTCTCCGGACAACGCGTCGTCAGCCTGGTGAGCCGGCCGAGCGTCGCCGACTTCCTCGACGTGGTCATGCACTCCGACGACCTCGAGCTCCGGATGGAGGAGATCATCGTCCCGGCGGAGAGCACGCTGGTCGGCAAGACCCTCGCCGACACCAAGGCCCGCGAGTCCTTCGGCGTCACCGTCCTGGCGATCTGCTCGCCCGGACGCCCGGTGCTGACCGCGCCGAAGGCCGACGACCGGATCGAGGCCGGGGCCCGCCTCATCATCCTCGGAACCGATGCGGGCCTGCGCGGCTTCGAGGGCCGGGTCGAGAGGTCCTGAAGCGGAATGCCGGCAGCCCGAAGGGCGTCGTCGGAAGTCGAATGCGCAGCCGGCGCTGCGCGGTCCTGCCGGAGCGCCAGCCGCTGGCTGGCCTAGTAATCTTCGCCCGTGGTTCGTGGTCTTGCCGCGACGATGGCCATGCTTGGCGTCGTCGACGATTCGAGAGCGATCGGCGTCTAGGCCGGCTTGGCAGCCGGCGCTCCGGGCCGCGTCGTCGCCGAGAGCAATCGAGCTTCGGATGCGCCGCTGGCGCTCCGATGGGTGTCGTTGGAAGTCGAATGCGCAGCAGGCGCTGCGCGGTCCTGCCGGAGCGCCAGCCGCTGGCTGGCCTAGTGTTCTTCGCCCGTGGTTCGTGGTCTTGCCGCGACGATGGCCATGCTTGGCGTCGTCGACGATTCGAGAGCGATCGGCGTCCAGGCCGGCTTGGCAGCCGGCGCTCCGGGCCGCGTCGTCGCCGAGAGCAATCGAGCTTCGAATGCGCAGCCGTCGCTCCGAAGGGTGTCGTCGGAAGTCGAATGCGCAGCCGGCGCTCCGATGGGTGTCGTTGGAAGTCGAATGCGCAGCCGGCGCTCCGATGGGTGTCGTTGGAAGTCGGATGCGCAGCCGGCGCTGCGCGGTCCTGCCGGAGCGCCAGCCGCTGGCTGGCCTAGAGTTCTTCGCCCGTGGTTCGTGGTCTTGCCGCGACGATGGCCATGCTTGGCGTCGTCGACGATTCGAGAGCGATCGGCGTCTAGGCCGGCTTGGCAGCCGGCGCTCCGGGCCGCGTCGTCGCCGAGAGCAATCGAGCTTCGAATGCGCAGCCGGCGCTCCGAAGGGTGTCATCGGAAGTCGAATGCGCAGCCGGCGCTCCGATGGGTGTCGTTGGAAGTCGAATGCGCAGCCGGCGCTGCGCGGTCCTTTCGGAGCGCCGGAACGACGAACGCCGTCGGGCCCGCGGGCCCGACGGCGTTCCGGTCGGTGATCGGCGATGATCAGAGGTCCTTCAGTTCCTTCACCAGGCCCTGCACGGCCGCCTTGGCGTCCATGAACATGAGCGAGGCGTTCGGATACTCGAAGAGCTCGTTCTTGATGCCGGCGTAGCCCGGCGAGAGGCTGCGCTTGATCACGATGACGTTCTGGGCCTCGTGGCTGTTGAGGATCGGCATGCCGGCGATCGGCGATTTCGGATCCTTGATGGCCGCGGGGTTCACGACGTCGTTGGCGCCGACGATGATGGCGACCTGCGTGTTCTTGAACTCGCCGTTGATGTCGTCCATGTCGTAGAGCTTCTCGTAGGGGATGTTGGCCTCGGCGAGGAGCACGTTCATGTGGCCCGGCATGCGGCCGGCGACCGGGTGGACGGCGTACTTGACCGAGGTGCCCCGCTTCTCGAGCAGGGCGTCCAGCTCGGCGATCGCGTGCTGGGCCTGGGCGACCGCGAGGCCGTAACCCGGCACGATGATGACCTGCTGGGCTCCGTCGAGCAGCATCGCGCCCTCCTCGGGGGAGAGCGAACGAACCGGGCCGTACTCCTCCTTGCCGCCGCCACCGCTCGAACCGGTGTCACCGAAGCCACCGGCGAGGACGTTGAGCAGCGACCGGTTCATCGCCTTGCACATCAGGCCGGTGAGGATGATGCCGGCCGCGCCGACCAGGGCGCCGCAGACGATCAGCATCAGCGCGCCCTGGCTGGCCGCGCCGCCGCCGAGGAGGACGAAGCCGGTCATCGAGGCCGCGATGCCCGAGTAGGAGTTCAGCAGCGAGATCACCACCGGCATGTCCGCGCCGCCGATCGGGATGACCAGCAGGACGCCGAGCGCCAGGGCGAGGGCCAGGATGACCACCATCAGGAGGCCGGTCATGAAGCCACCGCAGTCGGTGCCGAAAACGGCGATGGCGCCGAGCACGAGCGTGGCCGCGAAGGAGCCCAGGTTGATGGCGTGCCGCGCCGGCAGGATGATCGGCGCGCCCTTCATCTTGCCGGAGAGCTTGGCGAAGGCGATCAGCGAGCCGGTCAGCGTCACGCCGCCGACCAGGAGGCTGAGCACCAGGGCGACACCGGTCGTGGCTCCGCCCATGGGATGGCTCGAGAGGGTCCGTTCCTTGATCCAATCGGGCATCTCGGGCATCGCGAAGTAGACCGACAGGGCGACCAGGAAGCTCGCCGCGCCGCCGAGGCCGTTGAAGAGCGCCACCATCTCGGGCATCGAGGTCATCTCGACCTTCTTGGCCGCGACCGCGCCGATGCCGCCGCCGACCACCAGGCCCATGATGATCCAGAGATAGTTGATCGAGCCGAGGGCGACGAGCGTGCCGATCACCGCGAGGAGCATGCCGATCGCGGCCAGCTGGTTGCCGCGCAGGGCCGTGCGGACGCGCGACATGCGCTTGATGCCGAAGATGAAGAGAGCGGCGCCGACCAGGTAGGAGCCGTGAATGATTAGCTCGCGCATGGGTTCCCTTCCTAGTTCTTGCCCTTCGCGGGCCCGCCGAACATCCGCAGCATCCGATCGGTGACCACGAAGCCACCGACGCAGTTGACCGTCGCCAGGACGATGGCCAGGAAGCCGAAGATGTTGTGGCCACTGAAGGCCGCCGTCGTCGCGCATCCGAGCGCGCCCACGATGGTGATGCCGGAGATCGCGTTGGCGCCCGACATCAGCGGCGTGTGGAGAGTCGGCGGAACCTTGGTGATGACCTCGACGCCCAGGAAGAGGGCGAGCACGAAGACGTAGAGTCCGATGATGAGCATCAGCCGTTAGCTCCCTGATTCTGGACCAGATCGGCCGTGGGTTTGTGCTTGATGACGCCGTCGTGGGTGACGCAGGAGTCGGCGATCACCTCGTCCTCGAAGTCGAGGGTGATCACCGCCTGCTTCACGACCGGCAGGAAGAAGTTGGCGATGTTGCGGGCGTAGAGCTCGCTGGCGTTGGTGGCCACCGAGGCCGGCAGATTGCGCGGGCCGAGGATGATCACCCCGTTCTCGACCACCTCCTCGCCGGCCCGGGTGCACTCGCAGTTGCCTCCTTGCTCGGCCGCGATGTCGACGATGACGCTGCCGGCCTTCATGCGCTGGACGAGTGACTTGGGGATGAGGAGGGGGGCCTTGCGGCCGGGGACGAGGGCGGTGGTGATGACCACGTCGCTCTCGGCGATCTGGTTGCCGACGACCTCGCGCTGCTTGGCGAGGAACTCCGGCGTCGCCTCCTTCGCGTAGCCGCGCTCGTCCTCGAGGTCCTCCATGCCGGGGACGTCGATGAACTTGGCGCCGAGCGACTCGATCTGCTCCTTCACCGCGATGCGCACGTCGGTCGCCCAGACCTGGGCGCCGAGTCGCTTGGCGGTGGCGATCGCCTGGAGGCCGGCCACGCCGGCGCCCATGATCACGACCTTGGCCGGCTTGACGGTGCCGGCGGCGGTCATGAGCAGCGGGAAGTAGCGGGGCAGGCGCGCGGCGGCGAGGAGCACGGCCTTGTAGCCGGCGATGTTCGCCTGCGACGAGAGCGCGTCCATGCTCTGCGCGCGCGAGATGCGCGGCACGAGGTTCATCGAGAAGAAGCTGATCTTTCGGTCACGCGCGCTGCGCACCCAATCGAGTTCCGACTGTGGCACCAGGAAGCTGACCCAGATCGCTCCGGGCTTGAGCAGCTCCAGCTCGGCGCCATCGTCGTCGCGGTGCTGGGGCTCGCGGACCTTGAAGACGACGTCCGCCTCGGCGAAGGCCGCCTTCCAGTCGGCGACGATCTTGGCTCCGGCCGCCTCGTACTCGGCGTCGGCGATCGCCGAGCCGAGTCCGGCGCCCTTCTCCACCTGGACCTCGAGGCCCGCCTTGACGAACTTGACCACGGTTTCGGGAGTCGCCGCGACGCGTGTCTCGCCGCTCGCCACCTCCCGGGGAACGAAGACTCTGGGCATTGGTTGATTCCCTTCCGGTCGGGTCGACATCGACTGTCGGACACTATGAAAACCGGAGCGACGATTCACCCCCCGGCGAATCGTCGCGGCGCCGGGATGCGGCTTGCCGCTCCGTGGGTCGGGTTGGTCGGCCGAGAACGAAGCGAGGCGGGGAACCGCCGATCCGGATGCCCGGATGCGCGGCTCCCCGCCTCGTTCGCGAGGGGCAGGACCTCAGTAGGCCTCGGCCTGGCGGACGCCCCGGCTCGGGCGTCCCTCCAACCCGGCGATCTCCTCCGCGAAGCGGTTGGCGAGGGAGGCCGGATCGAGACGGTGCTCCTCGAGCATCTCCGCCCGGTCGCCGTGCTCGACGAAGGAGTCGGGCAGGCCGATCGGCAGGATCTTGTCGGCGCCGAGGCGATTCAACGCGGCCGCCTCGAGACAGGCCGAGCCGAAGCCGCCGTTCAGGCTGTTCTCCTCGACCGTGAACACGATCGGGTGCTCGTCCAGGGCGTGGCGGAGCATCTCCAGGTCGAGCGGCCGCACGAAGCGGGCGTTCCACACGGTCAGCTCGATGCCGCGGCGGGCGAGGATCTCGGCCGCCTCCATGGCCGGGTAGACCATCGAACCGTAGGCCAGGACCGCGCCGTCGCGACCCTCGCGCAGGAGGTCGGCCCGGCCCAGCTCCAGGGCCCGGTTGCGCGGGTACTCCTTCTCCGGCTCCGGCGCCGCCGTCCGCGGGTAGCGGATGACGCAGGGCCGGCCCAGGTCGAGCGCCATGTTGATCATGTCGCGGAGCTCGCTGCCGTCCGCCGGCGCCATGATGTTGATGCGCGGCAGGCTGCGGGTGTAGGCGATGTCGAAGGTGCCGTTGTGGGTCACGCCGTCCGGGCCGACGATGCCGCCGCGGTCCATGCACAGGACCACGGGCTGGTCGTTCAGGGCGATCTCCTGGAAGAGCTGGTCGTAGGCCCGCTGCATGAAGGTGCTGTAGATCGCGCAGATCACCTTCTTGCCGGCCTTGGCCAGGCCGGCGGCGAAGCCCACGGCGTGCTGCTCGGCGATGCCGGTGTCGTAGAAGCGGTCGGGGAACTCGGGCGCGAAGGCCCGGAGCCCGGTGCCGCAGGGCATGGCCGCGGTGATCGCCTCGACCTCCGGATCACGCCGGGCCCGCTCGATCACGGCCTCGGCGAAGATGTCGGTGTAGGGGACCTTGCCGACCCGGGCGAATTCGAGCTTCTTCGGGCCCGACTTCTTGGCCGGGGAGACCGCGTGCCACTTCCACTGGTCCTTCTCGGCCTCGATGTGGCCCTTGCCCTTCACCGTCTTGACGTGGACGAAGGCGCCCCGGCCCTCGGCCTTGAGACGCTCGAAGAGGGCGACCATGCCGGCCATGTCGTGGCCGTCCACCGGACCGACGTAGCGATGGCCGAAAGCGGACCAGAAGTGACCCAGATCGGCGTTGGCGCCGTTGCCGTCGGCGATCGCGCCGCGGTCGTGGGCCTCGCGCTTGATCGCCTTCAGGTGGCGGGAGAGGCCGCCCACCGTGGGCGCGATCGACATGTCGTTGTCGTTCAGGATGACGATCAGGCGCTCGTTCTCGAGGTCGGCCCAGTGGTTGAGGGCCTCCATCGACATGCCGGTCGGGATCGAGGCGTCGCCGATGATCGCCACCGCGTAGCTGTCGCGATCTCGGTTGCCGCGGGCGAGGCCCAGCGCGGTGGAGATGGACGAGCCGGCGTGGGCCCAGAGCCACCAGTCGTAGGGGCTCTCCGCCGGGCGGGTGTAGCCCGCCGGGCCGCCCTTGATGCGGATGTTGTCGTAGAGCTCGTTGCGCCCGGTGAGCATCTTGTGCGGGTAGCACTGGTGCGAGACGTCGAGGACGAACTGATCGCGCTTGAAGTCGAAGACCCGGTGCAGGGCGACCGTCAGGTCGGCGATGCCGAGACCCGAGCCGAAATGGCCGCCGTTCACCGGCATGACCTCGACGATGCGATCGCGGATCTCCTCGGCGATGCGCTCGAGCTGGGCGATCGAGAAGTTCTTCAGGTCTTCGGGGCCGTTGATGGTGTCGAGGAGCTTCGCGTCCTCGCGTGCATCACTCATGGCTGATCTCCGCGTCGGCGAGTTCCTTCGGCAGGGCGAACTCGACGTTCTCTTCGGCATAGACCTCGACGTGGTGCTCGCCGTAGCCCAGCGCGGCCAGGCGTTCGAGGAGCTCCTCGACCAGGCTCTCGGGCGCCGAGGCGCCCGCGCTGACGCCCACCGAGGTCTTGCCCTCGAGCCAGCGCGGGTCGAGGGATTCGGCGGTGGGAATCAGATAGGCCTCGCGACCGGCGCTGACCGCCACCTCGCGCAGGCGCAGGGAATTGGAGGAATTCGACGCGCCCAGGATCAGGAACACGTCGGTGTTCGGGACCATCTGCTTGATCGCCCGCTGGCGGTTCTGGGTGGCGTAGCAGATGTCTTCCTTGGCCGGCAGGCGGACCTGCGGGAACTTGCGCTTGACCGCCTCCATGACGTTGGCGGTGTCGTCCAGGCTCAGCGTGGTCTGGGTGACCAGGGCGAGCTTCTGGTCCGGCGGGAAGTCGAGCCGGTCGACGTCCTCGACCGTCTCGATCAGGTAGCTGGAGCGCGGCGCCTCGCCCATGGTGCCCTCGACCTCCTCGTGGCCGGCATGGCCGATCAGGAGGATCTTGTAGCCCTGGGTGACGTAGTGCTGGACCTCGATGTGGACCTTGGCCACCAGGGGGCAGGTGGCGTCGATCACCCGGAGGCCGCGGCGCTCGGCGTCCTCGCGCACGGCGGGGGAGACCCCGTGGGCGCTGAAGATGGTCACGGCGCCCGAGGGCACCTCGTCGAGCTCGTCGACGAAGATCGCGCCCTTGGGTTTCAGGCCGTCGACCACGGTGCGGTTGTGCACGATCTCCTTGCGGACGTAGATCGGCGCGCCGAAGCGCTCGAGGGCGAGTTCGACGATCTTGATGGCGCGCTCGACGCCGGCACAAAAGCCGCGGGGTTCTGCGAGATTGACCTTCATCGAAGACTTCCAGTCCCGGATCGGGGCATGCTAACACCCGCCCAAGTCACGGTCGGGAGAAAGTTTAGGCGGCCTCCTGCGGGCTCGCGGACAGCCATCGCCCCGTTCTGGAGCCAGCCAAGGATTTTGCTCATAAATCGCGGCCCGACAAGGGTTGAAGCGAAGTTTGCCCGGCCCCCCGGGGCCACCCTGGCGACTTGCAAAGACCCTCCTTCTTGATAAATCTCGGGCACGAACTCGCGCAACCCGACCGCGCGCCCCGGGATGGCGTGGTGGTCCCAACGAGCCAGGCTCATGCCGAGGGGTGCTCCCCCGAACGAGGCGACATGAACGAGAACGGTAGCGTCCTCCCCGAGGGAGCCGACCTCAGGCTCCCGGACATGGTCATCGCCCGGGCCGCCGAAGCCCTCATCGCCCTGCAGAACCACGACGGTCACTGGGTCGGCGAACTCGAAGGCGACACGATCCTGTCGTCGGAGTACATCCTCCTGCACTACTTCCTCGGCTGGCACGAACGCGATGCCGACGAGATGGAGCGTTGCCTGGCCTTCCTGCGCCGGCAGCAGAACGAGGAGGGCGGCTTCTCGCTCTACCCGGGCGGGCCCTCCGACATCAGCGCCAGCGTCAAGGCCTACTTCGTGCTCAAGCTCTTCGGGGACGACCCGCAGGCGCCGCACATGGTCAAGGCCCGCGGCAAGATCCAGCGCCTGGGCGGGATCGACGCCTGCAACACCTTCACCAAGATCTACCTGGCCCTCTTCGGCCAGGTGTCCTGGAGGGAGTGCCCGGCGGTGCCGCCGGAGCTGATCCTCTTCCCGCGCTGGTTCCCCTTCAACATCTACGAGATGTCGAGCTGGTCCCGGACCATCGTCATCCCGCTGTCGATCATCTGGTCGCAGAAGCCGCTGCGGAAGGTCCCGGATCACGCCCGGCTCGACGAGCTCAAGGTGTCGCTGGAGACCGCCCCCGAGTACCAGCCGCTCGAGGTGGAAGGCACCTCCAAGACCTGGCAGCTCGTCTTCACCTCGATCGACAAGGCCGCCAAGCTCACCGAGAGCCTCACCGGTCGCCTGAAGATCCGGCCGCTCCGCAACCTGGCGATCCGCCGGGCCCTGGACTGGATGAAGGAGCGCTTCGAGGACAGCGACGGCCTGGGCGGCATCTTCCCGCCCATCATCAACTCCCTGATCGCCTTCCACGCCCTGGGCGTGCCGGAGGACGACCACCACTTCGAGATGACCCGGAAGGCCATGAAGGGGCTCCGGGTCTTCACCGACGACGAGCAGATCCGCATCCAGCCCTGCCATTCGCCGGTCTGGGACACCGGGCTCGCGGTCAACGCCCTGGCCCTCGCCGGCGGCGACTCGGTCAAGGAGCCGGTCCGTCAGGCGGTCCGCTGGCTGCTCGATCGCGAGGTCAAGAAGCCGGGCGACTGGGCCAACAAGGTCAACGGCGTCGAGCCGGCCGGCTGGTACTTCGAGTACGCCAACGAGTACTACCCGGACATCGACGACACGATCATGGTGATGATGGCCCTCGAGCGGGCCGGCTTCCCCGAGGCCCAGCCGGCGCTGGAGCGGGCGATGAAGTGGGTCCGGGCCATGCAGTCCAAGGACGGCGGCTGGGCGGCCTTCGATCGCGACAACAACCGCTATCTCCTCACCAACGTGCCCTTCGCCGACCACAACGCCATGCTCGATCCGCCGACCGCCGACATCACGGCGCGGACGCTCGAGATGATGGGCCTCTTCGGCGTCGGCCTGGACGACGCCCAGGTCCAGGCGGCGATCCGGTTCATCAAGAACGACCAGGGGGCCGAGGGCTGCTGGTACGGCCGCTGGGGCGTCAACTACATCTACGGCACCTGGCAGGTGCTGCGTGGCCTGAAGGAGATCGGCCAGGACATGGGCGAGCGCTGGGTCCAGCGTGGCGCCGACTGGCTGGAGTCGGTGCAGAATCCGGACGGCGGTTTCGGCGAGAGCATCGCCTCCTACGACGACCCCACCCTGAAGGGCAAGGGACCGAGCACGCCGAGCCAGACCGCCTGGGCCCTCATGGGCCTGGTGGCCGCCGGCCGCGAGCGCGATGCCGCCGCGCGGCGCGCGGTCGAGTACCTGACCTCCACCCAGCTCGGCGACGGCACCTGGGAGGAGGAGTACTGGACCGGCACCGGCTTCCCGAAGGTCTTCTACCTGCGCTACCACCTCTACCGTCTCTACTTCCCGATCGCGGCCCTCGCGCTCTGGCGCGATGCCCTGCGGTCGGCGGAGGTCGATGACGCCCGCATCTCGGAGCAGGCGGCGAGCTGAGGTGGCCGCCGATCCGCCCCTGCTCCTGGTGGCGATGAAGGAGGAGGCCCAGGCCTTCCCGTCCTGCCAGCGCGACGCGGGCCGCGACTTTCTCCGCGTCGGCGGCGTCCGCCACGAACTCCTGATCAGCGGTCCGGGCGCCGGGTCGGTGATCGAGGCCCTGGCCGGCCGGTCGCCGAGCGCGATCCTCCAGGTGGGCTTCGCCGGCGCCCTCCGACCCGACTTCGCCCCGGGCGAACTCTACCGCGTGGTCTCGGTGCGGCGCGGACCGGAGGTCATCCCGGTCGAGCCGGCGCCGATCCACGCGGCCCTGCCCGACCTGCCGGCGGCCCGGTTGGTGACCGCGCCGGCGCCGCTCGGCGCCGCCGACAAGGCGGTGATGCGGGGCCACGATGCCGGCGATCTGGTCGACATGGAGTCGGCGCAGGTGCTCGATCACTGCCGCCTGAACGGCATCCCCTGGACCGGCATCCGCGTGGTCAGCGACGCCCTCGCCGACGAGATCCCGGCCTGCGTCCAGGAGGCCTTCGACGGCCGCCGCTTCCGCCTGGCCCCGATCCTCCGTGCCTTCATCACCAGCGGCCGCAGCCGCCGCGACCTCCTCGCCCTCCGCCGCCGCGCCCGCCTCTGCAGCCAGCGCCTCGCCTCCTGCCTGTTCGACTCCTGACCTCGGTCAGGCCCGGACGACTCAGGGGATGGCGATGAAGCGGAGGCCGTTCGAGGCGCGGACGACGGGGCTGGTCTGGAAGAACTGGACGTGGATCGGGCTGCCCACCAGGTAGGGCTGGCTCCGTGACACGTTGCCGGCGGCGAAGGCGCCGGCGGCGTTGGCGCCCAGGGTGCCGGCGAAGAGGAAGTTGGTGTTGTCGACCGCCACCAGGAGGCTGGTGCCGAAGATCGGGTAGTCGGCCGCCGCCAGGCTCACCAGGGCGATGCCGAGGCCACCCGGGGTCGCGCCGGTGCAGATCAGATCGCCGCCGTTCTCGTGGATCAGGCCGCCCTCCGGATGCCAGGTCAGCGTCATCGAGGTCGAACTCGAGGCCGACTGGTAGGAGACCACCGGATCCCGGCCACCGAGGAAGGCGCGCACGCGCAGGGTCAGGGGCGAACTGGCGTCCTCCTTCACCATCTCGGCCAACACGAAGTCGCCGATCCCGTCGCCGTCGAGGTCGCCGATGCGGGCCATGTCCTGGGCGAAGTGGCTCGGAAACGTGAGGAAGCCGGAGGGGTGGCCGAAGAGGTCCACCGGGGCGTTGGTCGCTCCGGAGTAGGTCCTGGACGAGTCCACGCCGATGACGGCGGCCACGCCGATCGCGTAGTCCGGCACCCCGTCGCCGGTCACGTCGCCGAGTCCGTCGACCGAGTGGCCGAGCTGGCTGCCCGAGAGCACGAAGCTCTTGAGGAGCGCGCCGGTCGCCCCCGACATGACCCGCGCCCGGCCGACGTAGCCCGCGCCCCCGGGGCTGAACCCGCCGGGCTCGCCGAGCAGGAGGTCGGGGATGCCGTCGCCGTTCACGTCGCCGATGCCGTCGACCTCGTAGCCGGTGGCCGCGAGTCCGTTGCCGGGGAAGGAGTGGATCAGGGCGCCGGTGGCGCCCGAGCGGACCTCGGCCCGGCCGCTGCCGAGGGCGTTGCCCGAGGAGTCGCCCTGGGGCGCGCCGATCAGGAGATCGTCGACCCCGTCGCTGTCGACGTCGCCGGCGTTGGCCAGACTCCAGCCGAGCTGATCGCCCGGGGCGCCCGCGAAGCTCCGGATCACGGCGTGGGTGGCTCCGGAGTAGACCTCGACCCGGCCGTCGCCGGCACCGCTCGTGCCCTGTCTGGGAAAGCCGATCGCATAGTCGGGGATGGTATCGCCGTCGACGTCGCCGAGCCCGGTCACGCTGGCCCAGATCGGCAGGCCGGGCGGATAGTACTTGTCGACGATCAGGGCGCCGGTCGCGCCCGAACGGATCTTGGCCGCGATGCCGGTGCTGGAGACCGAGGGATCGTGGCCCAGGGCGTAGATGATGTCGTCGTGGCCGTCGCCATCGATGTCGCCGAGGCTCGACAGCGAGATGCCCGAGGCCCCGGCGCCCGCGAAGGCATGGAGGACCGACCCGTCGGCGCCGGAGAAGACCAGGACCCGTCCCGCGTTGACCCCGTTCGTGGTGGCGGCCATGTAGTCGGGGATGCCGTCGGCATTCACGTCGCCGGCCGGAGCGGCCCGCGGGACTCCGCCGATCGGGTTGCCGGTCAGCTCGTATCGGAAACGGGTGACCGACTGGGCGGTGCCGATGACGGCGAGGCCGGCCAGCAGGACGGCGACGAGGGCGGGGCGGACCGGGGACATGGCGGCTACTCCTGAATCGAGGGTCGGTCGAGCCTAAGGACCGACGCCTGCCGCTGTCAACGATCCTCTCCTCGGGGGCGATCCGGTCGCGGGCCGTCAGCGCGCCGGTGTTCATGGCGACTTCGATGGAGGCGGGCGTCGACCAGGTCGGCGGCCACCTCGCCGGACGCCGATCGGGCCGCGCCTGGGGATCGACCGGGATCCGGTTCGGGCGGCAGGGTAGGATGGCGACGACCGATCGCGATCAGGGAGTGAGACTTGGACAAGGCCGCCTTTCCGCTGATGCGCCACTTCCTGCTCTGGTCGGTCCTGACCACCGGGATCGTGGCCCTGCTCCTGTCCTTCGCCTCGGCGGGGGAGGCCGAGCAGGATCTCCTGGCCAAGGACCGGCGCTACGCCCGTCTGGTGGCCGACGTCCTGCAGGTGCAGCTCGAGGAGCATCTCCAGCCCTGGCTCGCCGCGCGGGGGGCCGCCCTGCGCCCGGCCGATCCCGAGCAGCTGGCCGAAATCGATCGTGTGGTCCGCTTCAACACCCGCAACCTCGGCGTCCGCCGGGTCAACGTCTTCGACGGCGCGGGCCGCGTGGTCTACAGCAGCGATCACGACCGGATCGGCTCCGACTACGGCAAGAGCCCGGCCCTGCGTCGCGCGCTCGCCGGCGAGCCGGTGACCAAGCTGGTCGTCGCCGAGGAGGAGATGCACGAACGCGAGACCTCGCGGCCGCCCTACCTCGAGAGCTACCTGCCGATCCGCCTCGAACTCGGCGGCGTCGCGCTGCGCGCGATCGAGATCTACCAGGAAGGCGAGGACAACCTCGCGGCCGTGCGTGCCTCCAAGCGCCGGCTCAGCCTGGCGGCGATCGGCGCCATGTTCCTGCTCTTCGTCGGCAACGTCTTCATCGTTCGTCGCGGCAGCCGGGCGATCGAGGAGGAGCGCGCCGCGCGCACCCGCTATCTCGAGGAGGCGCGCGATCTCAACGCCAAGCTGGGTGCGCTCACCGAGGACCTGGAACAGAAGGTCGAACGCGCGGCGCGCGATCTGGTCGCCGCCGATCGGCTCGCCGCGGTCGGCACGCTCGCCGCCGGCATGGCCCACGAGGTGAACACGCCGCTGGCGAGCATCTCGACCTGCGCGGAGGGCCTGTTGCGCCGCGGCGACGGCCTCGCGGCCCGCGATCGCAAGTACCTCGAGACGATTCGCGACGAGGCCTTCCGCTGCAAGCGCATCACCCGGCAGCTCCTCGACTTCTCGAGGCCCGCCGATCAGGACGAGCCGGGCGAGGCCGAGCTCCGCGAACTGGTCGACCGTAGCCTGCGCCTGCTCGAGTTCGAGGTCGGCGCCAAGGGCGTGCAGGTGACCGTCGTCGGCGGTCCGCTCGTGGTGCGGGCCTCCGGCGACGAGATGGAGCAGGTGCTGCTCAACCTGCTCAAGAACGCCCTCGACGCGGTCGCCGCCAATGGTCAGGTCCTGATCCGGATCGGCACCGGCGCCGCCGGTCGGGCGCTGGTCGCGGTCGAGGACGACGGCCCCGGCGTCCCCGAGGATCAGCTCGACCGGCTGCTCGATCCCTTCTACACCACGAAGGAGCCGGGCCGCGGCACCGGTCTCGGTCTCAGCGTGTCCTACGGCATCGTCAAGCGCCACCACGGCGATCTGCGGCTCGAGAACCGCGCCGAGGGTGGCTTCCGGGCCACGCTCTCGTTGCCCCGCGCGAGCATGCTGCCGGGTGATCTCGTCGATCGACTCTGATCGATTCCGACTTCGGTTCGAGTTTCCGTGACGCGGCCCGGCCGTCCGCATCTCTGCGGATGGTGGGGCGGCGTCGAGCCTGCTCCCGGAACCTCGACTCGAACGCGAACAGGACATCGACATGCGACGACTGACACTCTGCTCCCTCCTCGTCCTCGCCCTCGCCAGCCTGGCGACGGCCCAGAACCCGGTGGCGATCATCGGCCCCCTCGGCGGCATCGGTCCGCTGAGCGGCGGAACGCCCGGCACCTTCGGCAACGCCACGGCGCGGGTGAGCGCGGCCCTCGACCTGGTCATCGCCGACGCCGGCTACGACGCGCCGGGCGCCACCGGCATCGACATCGGCGTCGTCCACTACCTGGACGGCCCGATCACCCAGAACATCCTGGCCAGCCTCTACGGTCAGTCCGCCGGCGACGAGTTCGGTTTCCGTGTCGTGGCGCTGGACGACGTCAACCAGGACGGCATCGCCGAGGTGGCGATCAGCGCTCCGGGCGGCGGCTACGTGCAGCTCGTCGACCTGGTGAACGGCACGCTCGCGACCATCTCGGCGCCGGCCGGCGCCACCGCCTTCGGCCGTGGCCTGGCCCGGGTCTCCGACCTCAACGGCGACGGTGTCGCCGATCTCGTCGTCGCGGCCGTCAACGTCCTCCATTTCCACGACGGCGCCACCGGCGCCCCGATCGCCTCGGCCACCACCATCTGCGACAGCCTGGTCCCGGGAGGCCCGATCACCCTGGCTCCCTACGACTACGACCTCGACGGCTTCCTCGACGTCGCGATCGCCAATCCGGCGAACGGTCTGATCGACGTCATCGACGGTGATCCCAGCAGCGGCTTCGGCATCCTCGCCAGCTACTTCGGTGCGCCCGCGAGCGGCTTCGGCGCGGCGATGACCCTGACCTACGACTCGGCGGGCGCGGCCGAGACCCTGGTGGTCGGCGCGCCGCTCGCCGACCAGGCGGTGATCCTCAAGGCGCAGAATCTCGGCTATCTGGCCACGCGGACCGGTGCGGCGGGCAGCGGTTTCGGCGGCAGCCTGGCGACGGTCGGGGCGAATCGCGACGAGCTGATCGGCATCGACCAGACCCTGCCGGCCGCGCCGCTCGGTTGCCTCCTCTTCGACGTCAACGGGGCCCGGCGCTCGGTGATCGACAACTGGGCCTTCCCGCTCTCGATGGTCGACCGGGTCGAGGCCTTCGGCGACTTCCTCGGCGGGACCGAGGTCGAGTTCCTGGTGCGCCTGGCCGGCGGGCCCGGCGTCACCGATCTGGTGGTCTTCTATCAGGGCGCGCCGCCCGCCAGCACGACCTCGATCGGTGCCGGCGCGGCGCCGGTGGGCCTGCCGGTTCCGCAGCTCGCGGTGGCGCAGTCCGGGCCCTACTTCGGCAATGCCGCCTTCGCCTTCCTGGTCAACTCGATGGTGAACGGCAGCAACGCCTCGCTGCTGCTGGGCATCCCGATGGCGGCGACGCCGATCCCCGGTCAACCCGCCAACTTCCAGCTCTTCGTCAACCCGGTGCTGGGATCGATCCCCTTCCAGTTCAATGGCCCGGTCTTCGTCCCGCTGCCGATCGGCAACGACCCGGTCTTCAGCGGTCTGGTCCTGCGGGCCCAGGCGGCCGGCATCAGTCCCCAGGGTGAGCTGCAGCTCTCCCAGGCGATCGAGTTCGTCATCGGCTACCGGCCCTGATCGCGACGCCCGTCGCGCCCAGCGCCTCCGGAGGCCCCGTTCCCGCCGGGAACGGGGCCTCGTCGCGTTCGTCACCGCGCGCGCCGAGCTGCCTGGCGGCGGGTGTCGCTCCTCGTCTGCCCGAACTCGGCCCGGGACGATCTCGAGAATGTCCCGGTCGCGCGTGACGGCTGGTCTTCCAGCGCATCCCAGTCGATGTGGGGCGGTGCCTCGATCCGCCTCGAATCGTCATCTCGACCAGAAACGGAACTCCACCATGTATCGACTCGGCCTCTCCTGTCTCCTCGCCGTCCTGCTGGCGGCGAGTGCCTCGGCGCAGTTTCCTACCGCCACGATCGACGCCCTGACCGGCACCGGTTCGCTCGGCGGTGGCACGCCGGGCAACTTCGGCAACGCCATCGCCCGCGTCAGCGCCAACCTCGACCTCGTCGTCGCCGACTCCGGCTACGACACGCCCTACGAGGACGGCGTCGACTTCGGCGCCGTGCATCATCTCGACGGACCGATCACCAGGAACCTGCTCGGCAGCTTCTACGGCCAGGCGGCCGGCGACGAGTTCGGTTTCGCCGTCGCCGCGATCGACGATCTCGACCAGGACGGCCTGCTCGAGGTCGCGATCAGCGCGCCCGGCGGCGGCTACGTGAAGATCGTCGACCTGAGCAGCGGTACCCTGACGACCATCATGGCGCCCGAGAGCGCCGAGGACTTCGGTCGCGGTCTCGGGCGGGTCTCCGACCTCAGCGGCGACGGTTTCGCCGACCTGGTCGTCGCGTCCAGGAACCAGCTCCACTTCTACGACCTGGCCACCGGCAACCTGATCGGCGGCCTGGCGACGATCACCGACGGCGGCGCTCCCGGCGCCGCCATCGCGCTCGCGATCTACGACTACGACCAGGACGGCTACCTCGACGTCGTGACCGCGGACGTGCCGCTCGGCCGGATCGAGGTCATCAGCGGCGAGCCGGCCGACCTCTACGCGACCCTCGGCAGCCATCAGGGCAGCGCCGGGATCGGTCTCGGCAGCGCCATGGCGGTGATCACCACCGCCAGCGGCACGCCGGACGTGCTGGCGGTCGGCGCGCCCTTTGGCTTTCAGGTCCTGATCCTCGGGGCCCAGACCCTGCAGCAGCAGGTGATCCGGCCCGGCATCCCGGGCGGCGGCTACGGCGGCAGCCTGGCCGCGGCGGGCCGGGATGGCGGTCGCGACATCCTGGGCCTTGATCCGAGTTCCTTCGGCATGCCGCCCGCTTGCCTGTTCACCTTCACCGATGGCTTCCGCCGCTCGGCGCTCTCGGCCCCGGCGACGACCCTCGTGGCCAGGCAGGTCTTCGCCTTCGGTGACGTCCTCGGTGACGGCGAGGCCGAGTTCCTGGTCCGCTACGTCGGCAGCGGCAGTGACGACCGCCTGTTCTTCTACCAGGGCGCGCCGCCGGCCAGCTACGGCTACGTCGGCAGCGCGGCCGCTCCGGTCGGCCAGTTCCCGCCATCGCTCACCGCCGGTTCGACGAAACCCTATTTCGGCAACGCCACCTTCAGCATGACGGCCTTCATGGGCTCGGTGACGGACGTCGCGTTGATGTTCGGTGACCCGATCGAGCCGCAGCCGATTCCGGGCTTCCCGGCCAACTACCAGCTCCACGTCGATCCGACGCTGGGGACGGTGCACCTCTCGTCCTTCGGGCTCTACTCCCTCCCGATCAGCAACGATCCGGTCTTCAGCGGCCGGACCTACCGGGCCCAGGCGGCCGGCTTCGATGCCCAGGGCAACCTGTACCTGACCCGGGCGCTGGAGTTCACCATCGGTTTCCGGCCCTGAGCCGGGCGGCGGGGAGGGGAGATGTCGGGGCCTCGTCTCGTTCCGGGACGGGGCCCGCTCTCTTTCAGCCGTCTTCACCTTCGAGTCGGCTGATCTCGAGGGCCAGGGCCGCCCGGGCGCGGGAGACGGCCATGCGCGCCGCGCCTTCGCCGAGGCCCAGTTCGGCGGCCACGACCGGGTAGGGCAACTCGTCGATGATCCGCAGCTCGATCGCCCGACGCTGTTCGTCGGTGAGCGCGCGCATCGCCCGCGCGACGGTGACCAGCGAGTCGAGCTGCGCCGCCTCGGAGCTGGGCGTATGGGTCATGGCCGCCAGCTCGTCGACCCCCGACCCCGAGGTCTTGCCGGCGCGCTTGGCGGCGTTCCGGTAGCGCTGGCGCTGGAGCACGGTGTTGCGGACGATGCTGCCCAGCCAGGCCACGAAGGCGCCGCGCGAGCTGCCGTTGAAGCCGGGCAGGCCCTCGATCGCCTTCAGGAGGGCGCTCTGGACGAAATCGGAGTCGCGATAGGCGCCGTCGCGCGGCGCCAGGCGTCGGACCCGATCGCGGATGAAGCCGAGATGGCCGCCGAGGAGGCTGCCCAGCGCCTCGGGGTCGCCCTTCCGTGCGGCCTCGAGTTCCTTGATCTCGTCCCCGGGGGCGAGGTCGGCGGGCTCGTTGGGGTCGGTCATCGCGGCAGATCCCGTCCTTGTGGGCGCTCCGATCACCCAGGTCCGCAGAATCTACACTTTTTCTCGATGCAAGTCGGAGACTCCGGCATCATTCCTCCGCGACGAGTCGGAACCCTTCCGCCGCCAACGAACCACGACGAGGATTGATCACCATGCGCAAGCTCCTGGCGCTCGTCGCCCTGATGGCGACCTCCCTGTTGACCGGGCTCAGGGCCCAGAGTGACATCGAGATCCAGTTCGGCCTTCCCGATGGTCAGGGCAGCTATCTCTGGCTGCCGACTCCGGCGGGCGAACAGACCGCCGCCATCCGGGTCGTCGATTCGACCGGGGCCGATCTGGATGGGGCCTGGGTCGTCCTGCTGACCCGCATCAGCGCCACCGCGCCCGCCGGCTCGAATCTGGTCATCCCGAGCTGGCTGCAGCGGCCGGCGAACGGCGTCGCCGCGTCGAGCCTGATCTCCGCCAACGTCGCCGCGCGACTCTCCCCGGAGGCGCTCGCCCACGTCGCCAACCAGACGGTGATGGCCGACCCGGTGCTCACCTCGCTCTACCTCGAGACCGCCTTCACCGTGACCGATTCGATCGCCGAGTTCGGGGTCGCGGCGCTCCAGGACACGGGCAGCGAGGTCTACTGGCCCTCGAACGCTCCCTACTGGGGCGGCGGCTTCGGCACCATGATCTGGGCCCGCTCCTACCAGGAGCCGGGCGACGGCTTCGACCTGCTCAGCCTCGGTCGTCTCGCCGAGGGCGCCATGCAGCTCCAGGCCGGCAGCGCCGGCATCGTCCGCGACTTCCTGCGCAGTCCGACCTACGCCGAGCTGGTACACCTCGGCGCCTTCCGTTTCGATCTCCAGGCGATGGTGATCCTGAAGCCGGCGCCCTTCGACGAGGGCATGGAACTGCCCGGCTTCGAGGGCCTGCCCGAGGGGCCGGACGAAGATGACGACGCCTTCCTCGACTTCTCGATCCCGATCCAGCTCGCCATCCCGATCGAGCCCCCGAGCGGTCCCCCGGGCAACGTCCGCGTGCAGGCGCCGGGGACCATGGTCAGCGGTCTCAGCCAGGGTTCGCCGGTCTACTTCTTCACCGGCAACGCGGTCGACGTCGACACCGCCTGCTTCCCGCTCGAGAACGGGCCGGCCGCCTGCGCCAGCCTGCTGCCGGTGATCCCGGGCTTCCCGGAATTCGGCATCCACTACGCGCTCCTGCCGGTCGATGCCGCTCTGATCGACAAGGAGGGCGTGATCAGCCTGATCAAGGTGGGCCAGCCGACGCCGCCCGACCTGGTGATCTACGACGACATCCCGGCCACCTTCCTGAACTGAGAGACCGCGTCGGAGGGAGGTCGACTTGGCCGAGGAGAAGCGAACGCGCGCGTCCGGATCGTCCGCGGCCTCCTCGGCCGAGGAGGAGGCCCTGCGCGAGGTCCTGACCCAGGCCTTCCTCGCCCGGGAGAGCGGTTCCGAGCCGGACTGGCTCGCGCTCGCCCGGGGTGACGAGGGCCTGGCGGCCCGGGCCCGCGCGGTGGCCGGCGGTTGCGACCGGGTGACCGCGCCGCTCGGGTCGCGGCGCACGGGCGCCGACGAGGCCGGCACCGGCCGCCGGCTCGGCGACTTCGAGATCATCGACCTGATCGGCTCCGGCGGCATGAGCCGGGTCCACCTCGCCCGTCAGGTTTCGCTCGACCGGTTGGTGGCGCTCAAGCTGCTCGACGCCGGCCTGGCGCGCGATCCCGGTCGCCGCGCGCGCTTCCGGCGCGAGGCCGAGATCACCGCCTCCCTCGACCATCCGGCGATCGTGCCGATCCACGGCGTCGGCGAGATCGACGGCCTGCCCTACATCGCGATGAAGCTGCTCGAGGGGCCGACCCTCGACGCCCTCGCCCGACCGCTCGAGCCGCGTCGGGTCGCCGAGCTGGGCATCGTGATCGCCGAGGCCCTCCACCATGCTCACGTGGAGGGCGTCATCCATCGCGACGTCAAGCCGTCGAACGTCGTGGTCGAGAACGGACGCCCGATCCTGCTCGACTTCGGGCTGGCCTGGGCCTTCGGTCGGGTCGACCTGACCGCGCCGGATCGGGCACCCGGGACCCTGGCCTACATGTCGCCGGAGCAGCTCGAGGGCAGCCGCGGCCTCGATCCGAGGACCGACCTCTACTCCCTGGCGGTCACGCTCTGGGAGCTCCTCGCCGACCGACCGCTGCATCGCGGCGACACGCCCGGCGCCATCATCCACCAGATCCTGCACCACGACGCGCCGGCTCTCGGGCTCGGCGGTCGGGATCGCGATCTCGAGACCATCCTGACCAAGGCCATGGCCCGGGATCGCGAACTCCGTTACCGGACCGCGCAGGATCTCGCCGACGACCTCCGTCGGTTCCGGGACGGCCGTCCGATCCTGGCCCGTCGCGTCTCGCTCGCGGGGCGGCTCCTTCTGGCCGGGCGCCGGCATCCGCGACTCGCTCTCGGTACGGCCTCCGGCCTCGTGGTCCTGCTCGGTCTGGCCGCGACCCTCGGCTTCCTCCACTGGCGCGAACGCGATCGGATCGAAGGCCTCGCTCGCCGGGTCGAACAGGAGTACCGGCGCGGGGAACTGGCCACCGCCGCGGCGCTCGGCGCCGGACTGCCGGAGGCCGGGTACGCGCCCCTGTTGCGCCGGATCGAGTCCCGCCGCGCGCTCGAGGAACTGCGCGACCGGGTGATCGACTTCAGCAGCCTCAAGGACCCGCGGCGGCTAGGCCGGCTCCTGGACCGATCCCGCTTGCCCGAGGAAGACCCGGAGGTCCTGCCGAGCGCGATGATCGTCCTCGCCGGGGCCTCGATCATGATCGCCGAGCCCGAGGCCGCGTTGCGCTGGCTCGATCGTCGCGACGAGCGCTTTGGCCCCTCGCGGGCGAGCGCGGCCTTCCGCCGCCTCCTCAGCGAGCGCCGACTCGTCGATCTGGCCGAGTTGCCGCCGATCTCCTCGAGTCTCGACGCCGGGGCCCGGGCGGACGAGCACCTGTTCACCGCCCTGGCGGCGAACCTCGGCGGCGCGGCCATGGCGACCCGCGAAGGCGAACTCGATCGCTGCTTCGCCTCGGTGCCCAATCATCGCGGTGGTCGTCAGCTCGCCGCCCGCATCGCCTTCGAGAAGGGTGACTACGCGGCGGCCCTGGCGCACAGCCGCGGCATCGATCCCCGTGGCGAGCCCGGGCCGGTGGTCGTGCGTTCGATCGCGCGCTGTCTACTCCGCCTCGATCGTTCCGCCGAGGCGCGCGCCCTGCTCGAACGCTTCCCGCCGCCGGCCGACGACCCGGGCAGCGCCGTGGTCCTGCTCGAGCTGAGCGCCTCCCTGGCCGATGACGCCGCGTTCGAAGCCGGTCTCGCCCGTGCCGTGTCGAGCTGGCCGGCGCTCGGGGTCTTCCAGCTCCTGGCGGCCACCCGCGACTTCAATCGCGGCCGGATCGCCGAGGCCGCGGCGGCGGCCGGCCGCGCCCTGGCGCTCGAGCTCGACGACCAGGAGCGCCTGGCGGCCCAGATCGTCCTCGGCAACGCGCGCCTGGTCGAACTCGGCTTCGCCGAGCGGCTCGTGGCCCTGCCGGCTGACGACGCCAGGCGTGCCGAGGTCGAAACCCTGCTCGACGACCTTGACCGGGCCGCGGCCAGCCTCAGCCCGGGTCTGGCGGTGACCCGCGACCGCGGCCTCAGCGCCGCGCGACTCCTGATCCTGCTGGGCCGCGAGGCCGAGGCCCGAAGGCTGATCGAGGCCACGGGACAGGATCATCCCCACGATCCCGAGCCGGTCCTGCTCCTGGCCAGGCTGACCGATCGCGATTGCCTGGCCGCGGCCGGCAACGAGCGCCGGTTGCCGGCGACCTGGTCGGGGCATGACGAACTCGACCGGTCCGTGGCCCGGCTCGGCGCGCTCGCCGACGAACTGGCGCCGGGGTCGGCCCAGGCCACCGCGATCCTCCTGCTCGTCCGACTCAGCTACTGGGCCGAGGACTGGGAGGGCTTCGATCGCTGGGCCGCCCGCTTCGAGAGCTCGGGCGGGGCCCTGGCGACGGATCAGAACCTCCGGGTCGTGGCGGCGCTCCGGCGCCGCGCGGACAAGCTGCGCTGAATCCGGGCGTTTCGGGTCGACGCGGGCGCGCGGTCGTTCCGCTCCGCCGCGGTCAGGCCGTCACTCGTAGCTCTTGAGCTTGTTGTAGAGGGTCTTGATCGCGATGCCGAGCAGGGCCGCGGCCTTGGTCTTGTTGCCGTCGCACATGGCCAGCACCCGCTGGATGTGCCGGCGCTCCACCTCCTCGAGGAGGAAGGACTCGCCCTCGAGACCCTCGCGGCGCCGTGAGCGGATGTAGTCGCCGATGATCACCGGCAGGTCGCCGGCTTCCTCGGCCAGGATCATCACCCGCTCCATCAGGTTCTCGAGCTCGCGGACGTTGCCGGGCCAGCCATGGCCGCGCAGCAGTTCGAGCGTCTCGCGATCGAGTTCCCGCGCCCACTCCGGCCGGCCGGCGCGCGCCAGGAAGGCGGCGGCGAGATCGGGGAGATCCTCGACGCGTTCGCGCAGGGCCGGAACGTGCAGCTCGACCGTGTTGAGGCGATAGAAGAGGTCCTCGCGGAAGCTGCCCTCGCGGATCCGCGCCGCGAGGTCGCGATTGGTGGCGGCCAGGATGCGGGCGCTCATGCGATTCTCGCGCAGACCGCCGACGCGGGTGAAGGTGCCGAACTGCAGGACCCGAAGCAGCTTCGCCTGGGTCGTCGCCGGCATCTCGGCGATCTCGTCGAGGAGGATCGTTCCGCGGCTGGCGCTCTCGAGCAGACCGGGTTTGCGGCTCTGGGCCCCGGTGAACGCGCCCTTCTCGTAGCCGAAGAGTTCGGATTCCAGGAGGCTGTCGGGAAGGGCGGCGCAGTTGATGGCGAGGAAGGGCTCGTCACGCCGAGGTGAACGCTCATGGAGCAGACGCGCGACCAGCTCCTTGCCGGTGCCGCTCTCGCCGGTGATCAGCACCGACGCGTCGGCGGCGGCGATCTTCTTCAGGTCGTCCGCCAGCTTCCGCATCGGCGCGCTGTTGCCGATCATGCTGCCGTTGGGCCGCACCTGGTCCATCTGCCGCAGCAGTCCCTGGACGCGGGCGCGATCGTCGCGGGATTCGATCGCGCGTTCGATCAGGCTGACCAGCTCGCCGAAGGGGCAGGGCTTGGTGGCGAAGTGGAAGGCGCCGGCGCGGGTGACCTCGATGGCGGATTCGATGCTGCCGTGACCGGTGAGGACGATCACCGGCGGCGGCTCCTCCTCCTGCTCGCGCAGGCGCTGCATGAAGCGGAGACCGTCCATGCCGGGCATGCGGAGGTCGATCAGCGCGACGTCGATCGTCTCGGAGGAGATGATCTGAAGGCCCTGCTCGCCGCGTGCCGTGTGGTGGACCTCGTAGCCGCAGTCCTCGAGTTGTTCGGCGAGGAGATGGCGGAAGGTCTCGTCATCCTCGACCAGGAGGAGACGACGGGTGGTCTTGGCGGCGGTCACCGTGGTGGTTCCAGGTTCGGGCATCGGCTGGGTGTCCGGGTTCGGGCGCCGGCGCATGATACCGGATCGACCCGGAATCCGCTCGAATCCACCAGGTCGAGGTACGCGGCTTGCTGAGACCAGGAGTCACGGTTCGCGGTCTCCGGCCCCGGGGGATCTTCCTCCCGGCTCGGTCCGGCAGCCGCCCAGAGCGATCCACGATCATGCGCAAGTTCATCCGCCGTTCGTTCCTTGCCGGCCTCGTCCTCTTCATCCTGATCCAGTTCGTGCCCTATTCGGCCGCCGAGATCGAGGCGCGGGGCGAGATCCAGGCGCCGCCGGAGGTGCAGGCGATCCTGCATCGGGCCTGCTACGACTGTCACTCGGCGGCCCCGAGGATTCCCTGGTATGGCCGGGTGGCGCCGGTCTCCTGGCTGGTGGCCCACGACATCGAGGAGGGCCGCGAGCACCTCAACTTCTCCGACTGGAGCCTGATGTCGGCCAAGGACCAGGCCGAGGCCCGGGAGGAGATCATCGAGGAGGTGGAGGAGGGCGAGATGCCGCTCGCGATCTACCTGAAGATGCACGACGAGGCGAAGCTCGATCGCGACGACCTGGCGACCCTGCGCGCCTGGGCCGGGATGACCGGCCATGCCGGCGAGCACGAGGAGGGTGAGCGCGACGGCGACTGATCCCCGAGGCCGCCGCGAGCGGCCGCGCCGGGGTGGAATCAGCGAGTTTCTCGACGCTCAGACGAGCTTGCGGCAGAGGATCGCCACCACCGGCGAGAGCAGGCGCTGCTTGTGGACGATCCGGACCGGCTCCAGGCCGCAGGCCGCGACGTCGGCGAGGATCTCCTCGATGGGGAGGAAGTAGCGGCTCGCTCGTTCCTCCTGGCGACCGGCGCGGCCGCGACGCCAGCTCATCCAGTTGCCGCTGCGCCAGGTCGAAAACGCGAGCCAGCCGGAGCTGACGCGCGCCAGACCGGCCAGCACGGCCCGGCGATCCTCGCGGGCCGGCAGGTGGTGGAGGAGACGACTCGAGAACACCAGCGGGAAGCTCGCGTCCGCCTGCGGCAGGTCCTGGGCCATCGCGACCCTCGCGTCGGCGAGAGGCAGATCGGGATGGCGGGCACGAGCCGCGGCGAGCATCTCCGCCGAGGCGTCGACCGCGTGCAGCGACCCGGTCATTTCTACCAGCAGCGGCCAGAATCGACCGGTTCCGGCCGGGCAGTCGAGAATGGCGGCGACCCGGCCCACCGGTTCGAGGGCGCGGCGCCACATCGACTGCTCACGGCGGTCGCGGAGTCGATGGCCGGCGCTGCGGTCGTGCTTGCGGGCGTAGCGCGCCGCGAAGTCGGCATCGCGGTAGGTTTCCTCGAAGCCGAGATTCCTGTCCTGGTCGTCGCTCAAGGCAGCGGCACTCCGCGATCTTCGGGCCTGCGACCCATGTTCCGCATTCGGTCCGATCGCGGCAAGGTCGGTCGAAGGAGTCGCTTGCGCCGATCGTCGTCGGGTCGATCCGGTTGACGCGGACCCGCGCCTTGACAGCGAGGACCCAGCGGGCTTCGATGAAGGCCCGCGACTCCCACCGAGGACCGAACATGAGCAACCAGGAGGCCGAGGACTGGGCACCGCTCCTCAAGGCCGAGTGGCGCGCCCGCGCCCGCTCGCCGCGCGGCCGCTTCTACGTGGCCTCGCATCCGGGCTGGCAGGATGACGAGACCTGGGAGCGGCAAGCGGTGATCGACGCCGACTTCGTCCTCCTCGGACTCGACCCCGAGGCCCTCGCTCGGATGAAGGTGCTCGAGATCGGCTGCGGCAACGGTCGTCTGGCCCGGCAGATCGCCCCTCGGGTGGCCCGCTACCACGGCTTCGATCTCTGCGAGACCTATCTCGCCGAGGCCCGTACCGTCACCACGGGCCTGGGGCGGACGCGATTCCTCGAGGGCGACGGCGCCCGCATCCCCGCGGCCCTGAACGACGAGCGCTACGACCTGATCTTCGCCGCCGCGGTCTTCATCCATTGCCCGCGACCGATCGTCGTCGCCTACCTCGAGCAGGCCCTGCCGCTCCTCGTCGCCGGCGGCCGCTTCCGCTTCCAGGTCCTGGCCGACCCGGAGGACGGCGAGGGCTACGTGCCGCTCGAGGCGCTCGCCGCCGGCACGGAGAGCCGGACGCGGGACTTCGTCGACGAGGTCCTGGCCGACCAGGCTGATGCCCGAGAGGAAGAACTCGTGGAGGGGAGCCACTACCAGGGGCATCTGTTCCGCTACCGCGAACTCCTCGAAACGGTGAGGCTCCTCTTGCCCGCGGCGGCGGAATTCCACGTCATCCGCTTCGATCCGATGATCTTCAACTGCGAGATCCGACTCGGCTGTGGCGACGGGATCTGATGCGCCCGGTCAGTCTCCTCGTCCTGCTGCTCGCCCTCGGCGCCGGTCTGTCGGCTCAGACCGGTCTCGGCGGCACGGTCGCCTCCTTCCGTGGCTTCGATCAGGACGGCGACGGCGAGCCGGAGATCGACGATCTGGAACTCCTCGGCGCGGCCGGGGACGGCAAGGAGCTGGTCCTGGTCGTGGTCGAGCAGCGGCTCCTCGGCGCGGGGAGCGAGGCCCTGCGCCAGGCGCTCGACCGCCTGATCGCCGACCTCGCGGCCGAGGGGCGACGCGCGGCCCTGATCGGCCTGCGCTTCCGGGCGTCGACGCGTCATCGGGACGGCCGCCTGCTCCTGGCCCTGCGCGAGTTCTTCCGCGCGGTCGCGGCGCGGGAGGGGCTCGCCGGGGCGATCCTCGTCGGTCGCTTCCCGGACGCCCTCATCGTCCGCTCCTGCAACTGGCGCAAGAAGGGTGACGTCGAACTCCAGCTCGCGGCGGGGAAGAAGAAGTTCAGCGCGGTCCACTACCTGCGTCGCGTGCCCGAGGACGTCGCCCGCCGGGGCGACCTCGTCCTCGCCGATCTCGACGGCCGCTGGGAGGACCTCTACGTCGAGGAGAAGACCGAACTCGAGGCAATCGAGGCGGTCTTCGCCGGGGCGATTCCGCCGGAGGGCGGCGACTGCGTCGCGATCGGTCGCCGGACGCGATCCTTCACCGACTTCTTCCAGGTCGCGGACGGCAGGCTCGAGATCGCGGTCGGTTCCGAGCCGGGGCGCGAGCGCCTGGTCATCCACGACGAGGCGGCCGACCACGAGTGCTCCGCCGCCGATCGCCAGCGGCCGAACGTGATCGCGCGGCCCGAGATCCTGATCTCGCGACTCGACGCCCGCGGCATCGCGCTCCGCCCGCGGGAGGATCTGACCGACGCCGAGGGCCGCGGTCTCATCGACGAGCGCGGCCGGCCGCGCGCGCTGGTCGTCGCCGAGGGCCGGAAGCCCCCGCACTGGGCGAAGGACCTCTGGGTCTTCGATCCGGAGCTCGAGGGTCGTCTGCTGGTCGAGTACCTGGATCGCAACCATCGTCATCGACGCTCGGGTCCCGCCGAGGGCTGGCGACCGGCCTCCTTCGCCTGCGACCTCGGCAGCGGCTACCGACAGGTCGCCGCGGCGCGCGCCGACTGGCGCGAGGTCGTGATCGCCCGCGACGACGTGGCGGGCAGGCCGGGGCCGGGCGACTTCGTCGACTGGCTGGCGCGTCCGGCCATCCTGCGGACCCTGCGCGCGCACAGCGACGAATGGGGCAGTCAGCTCGGCAAGGGCGATCCGGCGGCGCTCGATCAGCGCTTCACCGGCCCGCCGGTCGCCTGGTCGCCCCGGGGGCACGGCCTGGTGCCCTCGCTCGCCGCCGCCGCCGGCAAGGGCAAGGTCGACTGGTTCCTGCTCCAGGCCTTCTGGCGCGACCCGAAGCTCGTCGCCGCGCCCTGCTTCTATCTCCACACCGGCTGCAACGCGGTCTCGCCGCCGGGAGCGCGTGACCGTCGCCATGACCATCCGGCCTACGGCCTGCGTTCGGGCGGAGAGTCCCTGCTCTTCTTCGGCGGCGGTCTGGCTCTGATCGGGCGCTCGAAGGTCTTCTACGACGAGCCGCGTGGTTTCGCCGAGGTGCTGCGTTCCAATGCCTCCTTCGGTGAGACCTGGCGCCACTACTTCGACGTCGAGTCGAAGGCGAAGTCCTGGGCCGAGGTCGGCGGTGACATCGGTCGCAAGCGCGCCTACTTCTGGTCCTTGCTCGGCGACTGGACCCTGACGCTCGGGCGCTGAACGGCGGCGCGGATTCCGTTGCGGAGTTCGATCAAGGGCTCCCAGCGTACCGGAGTTCCGGGTCGGCGCGGGCGTCGGCGGCGAGCGCGAGACGACGCCGGACCGGCGTCGTCCCGGTCCTCGAGGTCGTGATCGTGAACGATCCGCGAGTTCGAGAAAGCTCGTTGCGCCGGCGGGCTCGACGCTCCTCTTCCGGTGTCGCCCCGCGTGCTCCCGACATGGAAGAGAAGAGACAGATGACACGTCAATTCCCCCTCGCGCTCGTGGCCGTCCTGGCCCTCGCGGCCATCGCCTCGGCGCAGGCGCCGCTATCGCGATTCGACGAGGTGAACGCCACCACGACCTATCCGAACGGCAAGGCCGGAGATACCTTCGGGCAGCAGATCGTGCCGGTCGGCGACATCAACGGCAACGGAACCATCGACTTCGCGATCTCCGACAGCGGATACTCCGGCGACCCCGCCATCCCGGCCCTGTCGTCCATCGGGGCGGTGCACTTCTTCGAGGGCACGGGCTTCCAGGCGCCGCCGATCGCCTCGATCTTCGGGACCACCATGAGCCAGTCGCTGGGCACGGCGCTCGAAGCCGTCGGCGACATCGACAGCGACGGTGCCCCGGATCTCGCCATCGGCAGTACCACTGGCGCCGGCAAGGTCGAGATCTACGATCTCTCCACCATGAACCTGACGGCCACCTACACCGGCCTCTCCGGCTCGACCCACTTCGGCCTCGCGATCGAGACCATCGCCAGCTTCGATGACGACGAGAGCGACGACCTGCTCGTCTTCGACGACAGCCACGCGATCGTCCTCGATGGCGTCACCGGCAGCATCCTCGCCAGCGCCTCGATCCAGGGCAACATCGTCACCCTCGGGCGTTCGATCGCCATCTACGACGCCAACGGCGACGGCTACGACGACTTCGCGATCGGCGATCTCACCAACCACATCGTCCGGGTCTACAGCGGCAGCCCGACCGCCTTCTGCGCCCTGCTCCTGATCGCGTCCGGCGCCGCGGGCAGCAACTTCGGTTCTGACGTCTGCTACCTCGGCGAGGTCGGCGGCGTCCACCGGGTCGCGATCGGCGCGTCGCTGAGCGACAGCCTCGAGATCTGGAACCTCGATCACCGTGGCCCCGTCTTCGGGCGGGTCGCGACCGTCTCCGGGGCGGCCACCAGCGGCTTCGGTCGCTCCGTGGCGGCGGTGGCGAAGCCGAACGGGACGATGAACGTGATCACCCCGACGATCGACCGCTCCGCGCCAGACTTCGTCAACATCGACTCGGCCGGCGCCGTCGACTTCGACATCCAGCTGCAGTTCGAGCCGCGCACCGCCACGGTCTACCCCGTCGTCGAGAGCGCCGGCGACGTCAGCGGCAACGGCTACGACGACTACCTCGTCGCCAGCGTGCTGGGCCAGGACACCGGCGACCCGACCCTGCCCCCTCCGGCGGTCCTGCGTTCGGTCCTGCTCTACGTCGGTGGCCCCAGGGCCTCGGCCCTGAGCCGTGGCTTCGGTGCCATGGCCTCGCCGCTGGTCATGGTTCCCACGCTGGGCTGGATCGGCCGACCCAGCGTCGGCAACTCCGCCTTCTCCCTGGTCCCGAGCTTCAGTCAGGTCGGCATCACCGGTCAGGTGGTGACCGGCACGCCGAACCCCGGCTTCCTGGTGCTGGCGCCGAATTTCTACAGCTGGCTCAATCCTCTCTACTCCCAGGCCATCACCACGAGCCTCGGGGCGCCGGTCGCCTACCCGATTCCCGCGAATCCCTTGCTCATCGGCATGACCTTCACCGCCCAGGCCTTCGTGCTGGGGCCGGTCGGCTTCGAGTTCACCAACGCGGTGGACTACACCATCGGCTACTGATCCTCGACGCGATGACCCGCGGAGCCACGGCCTGAGCGTGGCTCCGCTCCCTGGCGCGCGGGTTCGGCGACGTCGCAACGTTCGAGGTCGGTTCGTCTCCCGGCCGAACGACGCGGATGAGGGGGCGTGATCGACTCGAACCGGTTCTCCGCGGGCAACGACGTCGGCCTAGGACGCAAGTCCTTAGCCGAGAACCGGAATCCCGGTTGCGCCTCTCGGACCGCGGCCCCTGATCCGGTGCTGCCCCGCGTGCTCCCAACAAGGACGAGAAGAAGACCATGACACGCACGTTCCCCCTCGCGATCATCGCGCTCCTGGTGATGGTCGGATTCGCCCAGGCTCAACCGGCGGGCGCCCGCTTCGACCAGGTCGACGCCACCGCGACCTTCCCGAACGGCGAAGGCGCCCTCTTCGGTCTGCAGACGCTGGCGCTCGGCGATCTCAACGGCAACGGCACCATCGACTTCGCCGTTTCCGACTTCGGCTACACCGGTGACCGCAACGTGCCGAGCCTGCTCGGCCTCGGCGCCGTGCACCTCTTCGACGGCGCCGGCGTGCCCGCTGCCTACCTCGGCAGCCTCTACGGATCGACCAACCAGGAACTCGGCATCGCCCTGGCGCGGGTGAGCGACTTCAACAACGACGGCATCGCCGAGTTCGCGGTCGGCAGCAGCGGCGGCGCCGGCCGGATCGACATCGTCGATCCGACGAACCTCGGCATCCAGGCGACCTTCTTCGGCGTCGCCGGATCGGCATCCTTCGGCCGGGCCATCGAGTCGATCGCCGACGTCACCGGCGACGGCATCGCCGATCTTCTGGTCTTCGAGACCGGCTACGTCAACGTCGTCGACGGCGTCAGCGGCGCCAACCTCGGCCGCTCGGCCATCGCGACCTCGCCCAATCCCTGGGGCCGAGACCTGGCCGTCTACGACGCCAACGGCGACGGCTACGACGACTTCGCGATCGGCGACTTCTCGGTCGACACCGTCTACCTCTACGACGGTCGGCCGGCGTCGGTCGGCAGCCTCCTCACCTCGATCGTCGGGACGAGTGGCAGCGGCTTCGGTTCCGACGTCTGTCATCTCGGTGCCGGCGGTGGCACGCACATGGTGGCGATCGGAGCCTACACCGCCGCCAGCGTCGAGATCTGGAAGCTCGACCTCATCCAGCCCTCGGTGAATCAGGTCTCCGTGGTCACCGCTGCGGCCGGCAGCTACTTCGGCTTCTCGGTCGCCCCCGTGGCGGTCCCGGGGGGCGGGATCGACTTCATCACCGCCGAGATCGGCGCCCCGTCCTACGACTTCCACAAGGTCTCGGCCGCCGGCGCGATCGACTTCAGCTTCACGCCCGCCTTCCGGGGCCAGCCGGCGATCACCTACGTCGAGAATGCCGGTGACGTCAGCGGCAACGGCTGGGACGACTACATCGTCGGCGGCACCCTCGGCACCGACGCCTCGGTCCTGCTCTACGTCGGTGGCCCCAAGGCCTCGGTCGCGAATCGCGGCTTCGGCGCCATGGCGCCGCCGCTGGTCATGGTTCCCAAGCTGAGCTGGAGCGGCCTGCCCACCGTCGGCAACTCCGCCTTCACCCTGATCCAGAGCTTCAGCCAGGTCGGCAGCGCGGGTCAGGTGGTGACCGGCACGCCGAATCCCGGCTTCCTCGTGCTGGCGCCGAACTTCTTCAGCTGGCTCAATCCTCTCTACTCCCAGAACATCACCGCGGGCTTCGTGGCGCCGGTCGCCTACCCGATCCCCGCGAATCCCTGGCTCATCGGCATGACCTTCACCGCCCAGGCCTACGCGCTGGGGCCGGTCGGCTTCGAGTTCACCAACGCGGTGGACTACACCATCGGCTACTGATCCTCGATCCGGACGCCTCGTGGGCCGCGGCGCTTCATGGCCGCGGCCCCGTTCGCCGCGCGTTTCGGACCGGAATCTTCTCGGCGCGGATTTTCTTCGTTGCGGGGCGCTCCGTTCGATCCCTTTGAGCCTGTTGGCCGCCCCGGCAGGGGCCGGCCATGCCGAGACGGCAGGGCAGGGGAGGGCGCCGGCAGGTGTCCGCTCCGGGCCCGGTCCCGGAGACGGAACGCAACGGAGAGGAAGCCCCGGGTCGCGGACCACCTGGTTCGCGACCTCTTTTCCTTTCGGCCGACCTGGGCGCGCCGGTCGTGCCGTTCGGCCGATGCCGCTCTCCTCCGGTCCCGAACATGTCGGATGAGTGGGCGCCGTCGACCTCATCATCGGCTACTGATCGGGCGCGTCGTCGGCGCCGAGCCGGATGGCGTGGTCAGTTCGCGTTCCGGCCGGCGCCGTCAGGCATCCGGGGCCTGGAGTCTTCCGAGGGCGAGCGAGAGCGAGGCGCGGGCCCGCGATACGGCCATGCGCGCGGCGGCCTCGCTCTTGCCGGTGAGCTCGGCGATCTCCTGGTAGGGCAGCTCGTTGAGGACCCGCATCTCGATCAGGTCGCGATCCGCCGGCTCCAGGGTCTGGAGCGCGCTCGCCAGGGTCACCAGATACTCCACCCTGATCGCCTCGTTGCTCGGGGTCCTCGTGGTGGCGCTGAGCAGGTTGACGTCCGAGTCGCTGGTCGCGGCCGCCCGCTTGCCGGCGCCCCAGTAACGCTTCTTGCGCAGCATCGTGTTGCGCACCACCGTGCCGAGCCAGGCCAGGAACGACAGCCGCGAGGAGCCGCGAAAGCTCTTGAAGTCGTTGATGGCCTGCAGGATCGCGCTCTGGACGAGATCGGAGTGCCGATCGCGCGCCTGGTTCGGGGCGAGTTGTCGCACCTTGTCGCGGACGAAGTCGAGGCAATCGGCGAAGACCGCCTCGAGCGCTTCCCGCTGGCCGGCGCGGGCGCGCTCGAGGATTTCCTGCTGGACGTTTTCGTCTTGATCCATGGTCTCTTGGGGCGCTCTAATGTCCCGCCGCGGAACCCTACGTGGAAACACGGTCGTCAATTTAGCCCAAATCCCCGTTGCGCAAGAGCAATTCCCGATCCCGAGAGGGCATCGTGGCTCGAACCGAGCCCATCCTCGTCGATCCAGGTATGACCATGACACGCTACACCCCACTTCTCTACGTCCTCGTCGTCGCCCTCGCGACGCTTCCCGCCACGGCCCAGATCGAACTCCAGTTCGGCCATCTCGACTCCCTGGGGCAGCTCAGCTGGTACGAGGCCCCGGTGAACAATCACGCCAGCATCCGCGTCGTCGACCAGAACGAGGATCTCGGCGGCGCCTGGGTCCTGCTGGCCACTCGCATCCGCGCCACCGCGACCGTGGCTGGCCTGCCGAGCTGGCTGATCACGCCGACCGCGCAGCTCGCGGGCTTCCCGGCCTCCACCATCGTGTCCAGTCCCGTGCAGGCGATGCTCGGCAGTGAGGCCGCGAGCGCCCTGGGCAGCATGTCCGTGCTCGCCAGCCCGGTGCCGACCCAGGCGACGCTCGACCTCTCCTTCCTGGTTCCGGACATGCTCCGGCAGATGGGCATCGCCGTCCCGGCGGAAGGCGACGGCAAGGCCTACTGGCGTCACAACGTCGACCATTGGGACGGCGGCCTCGGCACCAAGCTCTGGGCGAAGACCTTCCAGTTCGACGACTCGGGCCTCATCTTCCTCAACATGCAGCGCGTCGCCGAGATGGCCATGGAGGCCCAGGCCGTGGACGTGAACCTGGTCAACGCCTTCCTCGCGAGTCCGGCCTACGCCGATCTGCTCGAGGTGCCCGGCGGTGGCCTCGAGCTGGTCGTCCAGGCGATCGTCCTCCGCAAGCCGGAGCCCTGGTACGACCCCTTCATCCTGCCCGGCTTCGACGAGCTGCCGCACGTGCCGGAGACGGGCGACGACGACTGGATGATCGACTTCTCGCCGCCGGTGACCATCAGCCTGCCGCTTTCCGCGCCCGACGTCGGTCCCGGCGGCAACGTCGAGTCGAGTGCGCCCGGCGTCATCCTCACCGGCCCGAATCCCACCGACGCGGTGATCTTCTACGCCGGCAACTCCCTCCAGGTCGACACCGCCGTGTTCACGCCCCTCGCGGGCGGGCCGATCCATCAGCCGGTCTACCCGGTCATCGCCAGCATGCCCTGGCTGGGCGTCTACTGCTGCGGCTTGCCCTGCCCGAAGTCGGCACTCGATCCCCTGGCGCCGGTGACCTTGACCCGTATCGCCACGACGATCCCCGGTGACGTCGTCGTCTTCGGACCCTCGCCGCTCGACTGGGTGGCCTACGGTCTCTGAATCGGAATGACGGCGCCATGACCGACCTTCCCCGCAACGGCGATCGCCACCGCGAGCTGCTCGACAGTCAGGAGCTGCGCCTGATTCTCGAGCAGGCCTATCTGCTCGTGGACGAGGGCCACGCCGTCGACTGGAAGGAACTCAGCAAGGGCGATCCCGAACTGGCCGAGATGGCCCGATCGCTCCTGGACGAAGGTAGCCGGGCCGCGGACTTCCTGACCGGAATCGCGGCCCCGGCCACCGGTCCGGAGGCCCGACACGAACTCCTGGGCGACTATGAGCTCCTGCGGCTGATCGGCGTCGGTGGCATGAGCCGGGTCTACGAGGCCCGGCAGCGTTCGCTCTCGCGGCGGGTGGCCCTGAAGGTCCTGAAGGCCGAGCATGCGGCCGAGGAACGCTGCCGGGCCCGCTTCAAGCGCGAGGCGGAGGTCACCGCGGCGCTCGTCCATCCCGGCATCGTGCCGATCCACGAGGTCGGCGAGGTGGACGGTCGGGCCTACATCGCGATGCCCCTGCTCGAGGGGCAGAACCTGAGCGAGATCGAGCGGCCCCTGCCGCCGGAGGAGGTCGCCCGCCTCGGCGTGGCCCTGGCGGAGGCGCTGCACCACGCCCACGTCGCCGGCGTGATCCATCGCGACGTCAAGCCCGCCAACGTCATGATCGTGGACGGTCAGCCGGTCCTGCTCGACTTCGGTCTCGCCTGGGCGCTGGGTCGCGTCGACCTCACCGACTCCGACATGGCGCCGGGCACGCTGGTCTACATGTCGCCGGAACAGCTCGACGGTCAGTCGGGGCTCGATCCGCGCAGCGACCTCTTCTCCCTCGGCGGCACCCTCTGGGAACTCCTGAGCGGGGAGGCGCCCTTCATGGCCCCGTCGCCGGGCGAGGTCGTGCGGCGGATCGGTCACGACGACCCGGCGCCGCTCGGGCTGCCGCGGCGCCATCGCGACCTCGAGACCATCCTGCTCCGAGCGCTCGACAAGGACCGCGACCGACGCTTCACCACCGCCGCCAACATGGCGGCCGACCTGCGCCGCTATCTCGCCGGGCAGCCGATCAGCTCGCGGCGGATCTCGGTGGTCGGCCGGATCGGTCTGCGCGCGGCGCGCAATCCGCGCGCGACGGCGGCGCTGCTGGTCGCCCTGATCGCGGTCTCGCTCCTGATCGGCTCGCTGCTCTGGACCCGGTTGGACCAGGACCGCCGGCGGACGACCGCCCGGGAGCGGGCCAGGACGGCCCTGGGCGAGGGTCGTCTGCTGGCGACGCTCGATCTGGGCTCGCCCTTCGCCGACGACCCCGAGATCGCCGGGCTCCTGGCTCGCGCCCGCGGCCGCCTGCGCGCCGAGGACATCGAGGATCTGGTCATCGACTTCGGCAACCTGTACGAGGCCGGACATCTTCGCGACCTGCTCGACGGTGACGACCTCGACGTCGAGAGCAATCTCGAGGTGCTCGCCGCCGCGGCCCACATGCTCGACGACCGGGAGCGCGAGGAGGAGCTGGTGAGCCGGCTCGAGGCGCGACCGGCCTCGCGCCGCAGCGCCCGGGCCTTCCGCCTCCTGCTCGAGGGTGGTCTCGCCGACGAGAATCGCGGCGGTGCCGCCGTCTCCCTGCCGGAGCCGTCCGCCGGCCTGTCCGGGCCGTCGATCGCCCGCGAACACTGCTTCACCGCCCTGGCCATGACCCTCGCGGACGTCGCGCTCGACGACCGCCGACAGGAACTCGAGCGGGCGCTCGAACGCGATCCCGGCCTCTTCGCCGCCCGCCATCTGGCCGGCCGCGTCGCCTTCCAGCGCGGCGAGCACGAGGCGGCCCTCGCCTATTACCGTGGCCTCGACCGTCCGGACCGGCGGCCGGCCTTCGTGGCCCGGGCGATCGCCCAGTGCCAGATCGCCCTCGGTCGCCACGACGAGGCGCTGGCCCTGGTCGAATCCGAGGCGAGGTCACGAGACCCCAACGTCCTCCGGCTCGAGCTCGACCTCGCCGCCCGCGGCATCGGGTCCAGATCCTTCGCGGATCTCCTCGCCGAGGCGCGCGGGCGCTGGCCCGACCAGGGCCACTTCGACCTCGTCGCCGCGGTGCGCTCCCTCAACGACGGTGACCTCGATCATGCCCGGGCCTCGGCGACCATCGCGCTCGACAAGCGGCTCTCGCGTCATGGCCGCGCCGAAGCGCGCTTCGTGCTGATCCAGGCCGAACTCATGGTCCTGGGCCTGGCCACCCGGCTGAGCAACCTGCCCGCGGGAGACGAACACCAGACCCGCGTCGTGGCCCTGCGCGACGAGCTGCTCGAGCTCCTCGGCGACCTGCCGGAGGGCGACCCGCGTGGCCTCGAGGCCCGGCTGCTCGAATTCCGGCTGCGGGTCCTGCTCGGCGACCTCGCCGGCGCCGAGCGCGATCTCGACCAGCTCGCCGATCGCCACGTCGACGACCTCGGCATCATCCTGTTCCAGGCGCGCATGCTCGACGCCCGGCTGATGGCGAGCCTCGGCCCCGAAAACCGCCTGGCGGCCGAGCTCCGCGACCGGCATGCGAGCGCCGTGGCGCTGGTGACGAGACGGCTCGCTCCGCTGATCGACGCCGCTGGCGACGAGCGGGCGGCACAGCGGCGTCAGGGCTTCCTCCTGCTCTCACGGTTGCAGTTCCTGGTCGAGGATTGGGCGGCCTTCGATGCCCTGCAGGAACGCTTCAGCGCGCTCCGGTCCGGTCTCGAAGGGGCCGAAGCCCGGGCCCTGACCGCGATGGTCAATCGCGCCGCGAAGCTGCGCTGAACCGGTCTTCGTCGGGCTTCGCGACCCCGTCACCCTGGTCGTCCGGGACCGCCATCTCGAGCAGGTGGGGCAGGAGGAACAGGTCGAAGACGAGGGCCGTGACCACGATGGTCGTGAGCAGCAGGCCGACGTCGTGCAATGAGCGGAAACCCGAAGGTAGGTAGCAGACGGTGCCGACCGCGAGGATCACCGAGGTCGTGATCAGCGCGGAGCCCGAGCTCCGCAGGGCCGCCTCCAGGGCGCCGCGCGAGGAGCCGGTCGAGCGGCGCTCCTCCAGGAAGCGGCTGATCAGGTGGATCGAGTCGTCGACCGCCAGTCCGAGTCCCAGGCTGTAGATCATCACGATGCCGATCCGCACCGGGATGTCGAAGAGGCCGTTGACCCCGAGGGCGATCAGGATCGGCATCACGTTGGGGATCACCGCCGCCAGGCCGATGCGCCAGGATCGGTAGATGAAGCCGATCAGCAGCGAGATGGCGAGCAGCGACAGACCGATGCTCTCGAGCATCGTCGTCGCCACCAGGTGGCTGCTCTCATGTGCCATCTCCAGGAAGCCGGCGACCCGCACCTTCAGCCCGGGCGGCAGCTCGGCCCCGAGCTCGGTCACCCGATCGCGGAGCGCGAAGAAGCGACGGGTGCCCTCGTCGTGGCTGCGGAAGACGACGCGGCCGGCCTGGAGGTCGGGACGGACGACGTGGCGGGGGAAACGCTCGGGCACGAGCTGCAGGAAGCCGAGGCCGCGCATCAGGTCGACGTCGCTCAGCGTCGCGGGATTGCCGGCGATCTCCGCGATCCAGTCGACCAGGGACTCGCCGTGTCCCAGGTCGGGTTCGGCGAGCATGGCCTTCTCGAAGCGATCGAGGGCGCGCAGGTTCTCGATCCGGCTCAGGTCGCCATCGACCCGCACGTCGAGGATCATGATGCCGGCGAAGGCCCGCTCGAACCAGGCGAGATCGTGGACGATCGGCTCGTCCTCGGGCAGCTCCTCGAGCCAGTGCGAGTCGATCGTCATCCGGCCGATGCCGAAGAGCGCGACCAGGAAGATCAGCGCCGTGCCCAGGAAGGCCGGTCGTCGGCGGCCGTAGCACCCGAGTCCGATGCCGGGCACGCGCGGCCGGATCGCGGCCCGGCTCGGCCAGACGGCGAGCAGGGCGGGCACGAGGAGCAGCACGACCAGGAAGGTCGCCATCACCGCGAGCGCGGCCGTGATGCCGAAGCTGCGTACCACCTGATGGCGCGCGACCGCGAGCGACAGGAAGCCGATCGCCGTGGTGAGCGAGGTCTGGAAGCAGGCGAAGCCGACGTGGCGCAGCATGGCGACCACCGCTTCGTGGCGGTCGTCCATCGTGACCGGCTGATGGCCTCCGGCCAGGTCCTCCTCGTAGCGCTGGATCATGTGGATCGAGTCGCAGATCGCGATCATCATGATGATCCCGGGCACGGCGAGGTCGATCAGGCCCAGCGGGTGCTCGAACCAGGCCAGGCCGCCGAGGCAGATCAGCTCGGCGCCGAGCACCGCCGCGAGCGGGATCGCGATGCCGCGCAGGCTGCGGAAGATGAAGGGCAGGATCAGGGTGAAGAAGAGCGCCTGGAACAGGAGGCTCGTGCGCAGATCCGACTTCATGTGCCGGGTCATCGCGCGCCTGGAGACCTCGTTGCCGATGAAGCGCAGCCGCCAGCCGGGGCTCAGGAGTTCCGGGAGTCGCCGCTCCAGGAGGCCGAGCAGGCCGAGGTCGTGATCCGGCCAGCGCCGATCGGCGGTCACCAGCAAGGCGGTGGCCCGACCATCGGCCGAGAGGAGACGGCGGAGCAGCAGGGGGTGCTCGGCGGCGACCTCGAGGAGATCGCGATCCCCGGCGAGGTCGAGGAAGGGACGTGGCCGGGGCAGCGGACCGTTGGGGTCGACGACCTCGAAATCGGCGAGGCCGATCACCCGGGCGATCTCGGGCGTCGCCTCGAGCCGGCGGCGCAGCGCGTCCAGTTCGAGCAGGTCCGCGCGCTCGAGCTTCCGGTCCCGTTCGAGCGTGACCAGCTGGTCGTAGACCTGCGGTGGCAGCTCGGCGACGTAGCGGTCGACCTCGGCCCGCACCTCCGCGTCGGACTCGAGCAGCGGCAGGATCGAAAAGCTGACCTCGAGGTCGAGGGCATGGCGGCCGCACAGGAAAAGGAGGAGCAGGAAGGCGACGATGATCGCCCAGCGTCCGCGGACCACCAGGCGGGCGAAGCGGGTCATCGGGGTTCCCACGGCGTTTCGATCCGGCGCGGCAGGCGCGCCATCAGCAGGCGGGCGATGAGGCCGCGCGGCAGGTCCGGGGTCAGCGACCGCGCCGGGTCCTCGTCGAGCAACACCGCGGCCGCGAGCCGACCGCTGCGGCAGGAACCCTCGAGCGTGGCCGGCCAGCCCGAGCGGGTCCAGTCGCCGGCGAGCACCAGACCCTCGATCCGCGTCCGCGCTCCCGGCCGGCGGCTCTCCGTGGCCGGGTCGAGGACCAGCGTCGCCCGGTTCTCCTTCACCACGGTCGCGTGCACGAGGCGCGCCTCGCGCAGTCCGGGGAAGGCCCGCGCCAGCTCGGTCAGCGAGCGCTCGACGATCGCCTCCGGGCTCGTGGCGATCAGGTCGCGGCCGGCGGAGAAGACGCCCTGGACGCGCTGACGGGCGCCGAGCGCGCGGCCGCCGGGGCCGGGTTCGTGGGCGAAGGCCCATTCCAGGCGCGCGTCGAGGAGGGCCGCGTGGGGCAGGTCCATCACCTCGCGGTCGAACCAGAGGTGGAGGCCGACGATCGGGCTGTGGCGCAGGGCGGCCGGTTCCATCGTCTCGAGCAGCGGCCGACCGTCGGAGACCGGGATGCCGGCCAGGGCCTCGGGCGGAATCGCCAGGACCGCGCGACGGCAGGTGATGGCCTCGCCCGTGGCCAGGCGCAGACCGCTCAGGTGGCCGCGATCGACCAGGATCTCGCGCACGTAGGTCTGCGTGCGCAGCCTGGCGCCGCGCCCGGTCAGCAGGGCGGCCGTCGGTTCGGCGAAGAGCCGGGCCAGGCCGAGGCGCGGCACCCCCAGCAGGGCGGCGCGGCGGTGGGGCAGGAAGCCCTCGACGAAGACCTGGAGCGCGGGCAGGGCGGCCGCGACCTCGACCTCCTCGTTCACGGCGCTGACGATGATCGGGCGCCAGAAGCGGGCGATGCTGCGCTCGGACTGGCCACGCGCCCGCAACCAGTCGCCGATCGTCCGCTGCCGCAGGCTCTCCAGCTCCGCGCCCGACCCGAGCATCAGGCGGAGGAAGGCGCGTACGAGACCGAGACGTTCACCGAGACCGAGGGCGCCCCAGCCGAGGAGCGATGGTCCGTAGTGCAAGGGCGCCGGCAGGAAGCAGCGCGCGAGATCGTGCCGCCGGCCCTCGGGGTCGAAGTAGTGGAAGCGGTCGTGCCAGCGCAGCTGCTCGGCCTGGCCGAGCTGGCCGAGGAGGTCGATGACGTTGGTGCAGCAGCCGAGGAGGACGTGCTGGGCGTTGTCGATCTCGTCGCCGGTGACCCGGTCGGCGAAGGAGGTCGCGCGCCCGCCGAGGAACCGCCGGCGCTCGATCAGCACCACCTGCTCGCCGCGTTCGCTGAGCCGCAGGGCCGCGGCGCAGCCGGCCATGCCGGCTCCGACGACGGCGATCGTCTCGCTCATGGGCGGAAGCGACCGAGGAAGGCGCGGGCCGCGATCTGGATCTTGTTGCGGAGCGGAACCGAGGCGCGGCGCGACCAGACGTCGAAGTCGGCGGCGATGATGCGCTCGAGGATGCCGTGGTAGATGTCGCGCATCGCCTTGAGGCAGGGCCGGGCGTCGCGGGCGACGAGGTCGAGCAGGGGCTCGGAACCACGGTAGTAGGATTCGGCGCGCGCCACCTGGAAGTCCATGAAGGCCCGGAACCGCTCGTCCATGACCTCGCGGCGCAGATCGTCGTCGTCCAGGCCGAAGCGGGCGAGTTCGTCCTGGGGCAGGTAGACCCGGTCGCGCTCCATGTCCTCCTTGAGGTCGCGGAGGATGTTGGTGAGCTGGAAGGCCTGGCCGCAGTCGATCGCCAGCCGGTCGGCCTCATCCCAGCCGCGGCTCGGCTCACGGAGCCCGAAGATCCTCAGGCTCACCAGGCCGACCACCGAGGCGACCTTGTAGCAGTAGTCCCAGGTGGCCTGGAAATCGGCGAAGCGGGTGACGTCGAGGTCCTGGAGGGTGCCGTCGAGGAGCTCGTCCATGAACCTGAGCGGGATCTCGAACTCCTCCATGACCTGCACCAGCGCGGGCATGACCGGGTGACCGGAGACGTCGCCGGCCGCGGCACGGTGGAGGACGGCGCGCCAGTCCTCGATCAACCGCCGGCGATCGCCGAGGCCCTCGTCGTCCGACCAGTCGTCGGAGAGTCGCATGAAGGCGTAGACGATCTCGAAGGCCCGGCTCTTGCGCCGGGGCAGGGTCTTGAAGGCGTAGTAGAAGCTGGTCGCCGATCGGCGGGTGATGTCGCGGCAGTAGCGGGCCGAGGCCCGCAGGTCGAGGGCCGGTTCGCTCACCTTCCGCTCCTCGTCACCAGACCTCGCGCGAGGGCGCCGAGCAGGAGGCCGATCTTGCGGCCCTTCGTGATCCTCGGGCGTCGGCGCAGGACGTCGAAACCCTGGGCCGCGATCGCGTCCAGGATGGCGATGCCACCGCGATTGAACAGATCGATGTCGAAGCGGGCGCGTCCGGCCACCAGGCCCACGAGCTCGAGACCACGCGCGAAGAACTCGCGCGCGCGCTCGACCTCGAAGCGCAGGAGTTCGCGCACGGCCTCGTTCGCCTCCGGCATGGCGAGATCCTCCTCGTTGACGCCGAAGCGGGCCATGTCCTCGAGCGGCAGGTAGATCCGACCGCGGCGGAGGTCGTTCTCGACGTCCTGCCAGAAGTTGGCGAGCTGGAGGCCGGTGCAGGTCGCATCGGAGAGGAGCCGGCGCCGCTCGTCGCGGTGGCCGAGGAGCGCGAGGACGATGCGACCGACCGGATCGGCGCTGCGCCTGCAGTAGTCGAGGAGCTCGGCGAAGGTCGGATAGCGGAACACCCGCTGGTCCTGCACGAAGGCGTCGAGGAGGTCGTGGAAGGGCTTGGCCTCCAGCTCGCAGACCTCGATGCTGCGGCGCAGGGCGACGAAGACCGGGTGCCGCGGCTCGCCGGCGAAGCAGGCCTCGAGTTCCTCGCGCCACCAGGCGAGCAGGGCGAGACTGCGCTCGCGGTCACCGGTCTCGTCGGCCAGGTCGTCCGACCAGCGGCAGTAGGCGTAGACGTTGTAGGCGTGTTCCCGGGCGGCCTTCGGAAACAGCCAGGTGCCGACGTGGAAGTTCTCGTAGTGCGAGGTGGCGAGGTGGCGGGCGTAGGCCTGGGCCTCCTCGTAGTCGCGCACCCGGGGCGCGAGCGGATCGAGCCCGCAGGCCGTCAGCGATTCGGCCAGGAGCCGGGGAGGACTGAGGTCGATGGAGGCAGCGGATCCCATGACGCCGCCATCTTATCCGGGCCGGGCCCCGGTCACAGCCCCGAGGATCGGTTCCGGCGGTCGACCAGGGCCAGGAGCGAGGGGAGGATCGAGAGCGCCGCGAGGAGGCAGGCCGCGCAGCCCATCGCCATCACCAGGCCGAGGCTCTGGAGGCCGCGATGGCTGGCGAAGGCCAGGCAGCCGAAGCCGATCAACGAGGTCGCGGAGGTCAGGAAGACCCCGCGATGCGTGGCCGAGAAGCGCAGCCGGTCGGGGCCGCCCTCGCGGAAGCGGTGGACCAGGTGGATGCCGTTGTCGACGCCGATGCCGATCAGGATCGGCACCGAGAAGAAGTTGGCCAGGTTGAAGGAGATCCCGAAGAGGCCCATGGCCTGGAGCAACCAGATGGCGCCGATCACCAGGGGCGTCACCGCGAGCGCGATCGCCAGGCCGCGGCGGAAGTCGAGGCCGACCACCAGGAGGACCGCGGCGAGCGCGTAGAGGGCCGCGCGCTCGAAGCCCTCGTGCATGTCGATGATCGACAGATAGTGGGTCAGGGGCACGCCGGTCACCTCGGCGTCGACCCGATGCAGGGCGGCGACGAAGTTCTTCATGTTGCCGATGTCCCAGACGTTCTGGCGCGGGTGGATCGAGGCCAGGTAGCGGCCGCTCGGCGCGACCAGGCGGTGGCGCAGGGCCTCGGGCAGGAGGGCGGGGATCGGCGAGCCGGCGCCGTCGACGATCAGATCGAAGGCCTCGCCGAACTCGGCGAGCCGGCTCTCGACCCGGCCGCGGAAGCGCTCGAGCGCGGCGTCGTCGTCGCTCTCCAGCGTGCGCGCGATCCGGGCGACGTCGAGGGCCAGGGCCGCGAGCATCGCGACCTCCTCGGCCGGGGCGAGGCCCTCGGCCTTGCCGGCCAGCGCGCGCAGGGCGCGGGCGAGTTCCTTGGTCGTCGCCGCGCTCAGCGGCTCCGGCGTCGTCGGCTGCAGCTCGGGCCTGGCCGCCGCCGTGACCAGCCGATCGAGCAGCTCCCGGCGGGAGGCCTCGGGACGGGGCACGAAGTCGAGGGCCGAGAGCACCTCGCCGACCGCGTCCTCGCCGCGCGCCCGGGTGACGAAGTCCTGGAGCTGGTCGAGATCGTCGGCGATCGCGGCGCCGAACCAGCTCGCCGCGGCCGAGTCCTCGAGGACGCGATGCTCCCAGCGGACCGAGTCGAGGCCGGTGGCCTGGAGTTCGAGCACGTTGCCGCTGAATCCGGGCAGCTCGACGAAGGGCGTCACCGCGAGGGTGAGCGCGGCGAACAGCGACAGGGAGAGGATCGGTCGCCGGAACAGGAAGCGGGGTTCGAGGCGCCCCGCCAGGTCGGCGAGCCGCCCGCCGGAGCGGACCGGGCCGCGGTCGAAGAGGACGAGCAGGGCCGGGAGCACGACCGACATCGCCAGGAGGCAGAGCACGATGCCGGTGCCGGCGACGAAGCCGAGTTCCTGGAGACCGCGGAAATCGGTGAGCAGCGCCATGAAGAAGGCGAGCGAGGTGGTGATCGCGCCGCTGGTGTTGCCGCGGCCGACCTGGCGGAGCGCCGCGCGCAGGGCCGGCTCCCGCTCGGCTCGGCTCCGCTCCTCCTGGTAGCGCGCGATGACGTGCACGCCGAAGTCGATGCCGATGCCGACCAGGATCAGGGTGAAGACGATCGAGAGCAGGTTGAGCTGGCCGATCACCAGCGTGGTCAGGCCGAAGGTCCAGGTGATCGCGATCAGCAGGGTGACCACGGCCAGGAAGGGGCGCCGGACGTTGCCGATCACCAGCATGAACAGCAGCGCGACCAGGACGATGGCGACGATCGACGACCGGGTCATGTCGCGGTCCGTGGTCTTCATCTCGTCGGCCTGGAGCACCGGCTTGCCGGTGAGACCGATCTCGAGGTCGGGATGGGCGGCCATGACCGCCGCGATCTCGAGCCGGAGCAGCTCGAGCGGTCGCTCGATCACCTCGAGCGTGCCGTAGTCCTTGGCCGGCAGCAGCTCGACGAAGTGCAGCCGTCCGGTCTCCGAGACCAGGTAGCGCGGCTCGCCGACCAGGAGCCCGCCGAGTTCCCGCTCCCCCCGACCGCCCTGGACCAGCGCGCTCAGGGCCTGGGCCGAGAGCACGAGGCTCGCGCCCAGCTCGCGCTGGCGTCCGGGAAGGATGCTGCGGCCGAGTTCCTCGGCGCGGCCGAGCGCGTCCCGGGCCAGCGCCTCGGCCCCGACCCCCGCGCGCAGGAGGCCGATGGCCGCGCCGGCGTCGATCAGACCGCGGAGCTGGTCGAGATCCATGTTCCAGGCCGCGAGCCGGGTCTGTTCCTCGGCCTCGATCCGGCAGTGGGGCCGGGGCAGCTCCGGGTGAGTCGCGATCCGCGCCGCCAGCTCGTCGACCGCGGTCCGGGCTTCGGCCTCCCGGCCGGGGGGCGCGGCGACGACGGCGAAGATGCTCTCGAGGTCGCCGAACTCGTCGATGAAGGCCCGGTAGCGCTTCATGTAGGGGCGGTCGGGGGCGATCAGGTCGTCCGTGTTGGCGTTCATCCGCAGCTCGGCCGCGGCGTAGGCGCCGGAGAGGACGGCGATCAGCAGGGCCAGGCCGAGCACCAGGCGGGGCCGGCGGATGGCCAGGTCGGCCAGGATCTCGAGGACGCGATCACGCATCGGCGCCGATCAGCCGTCGTGCTGGGCCTTCTCGCGCGAGCGCGAGGAGACCGCGTGCTTGGACAGCTTCTTCAGCACCTCCCAGACCGGGCCCGGGAACTTGTGGAGGTTGACCATGACCTCCTCGAAGCCGCGCAGGAACCAGGCGACGTCGCTCTCGTCCACCACCAGCGGCGGCAGGATCTTGACCACGTCGATGGCGTGACCGGCCACCTGGCTGAGGATGCGATGGTCGTCCATGAGCGGGATCACCACCGCCTGCGGGAAGAGGTTCTGGTCCATCTTGTGGATCAGGCTCCAGCCGGTGCGCAGGCCGAGCGACTTCGGCTTGCCGAACTCGATGCCGATCATCAGGCCGCGGCCGCGGACGTCGGCGATCAGCTCGAAGCGATCCTTCAGGTCATCGAGCCCGCGCCGGAACAGGGCGCCCATCCGCGCCGCGCGCTCGATCAGCTGCTCCTGATCGAGCACCTGCAGCGCGGCCAGGCCCGCGGCCATGGCCAGGTTGCCCATGCCGAAGGTGCAGGCGTGGACCATGGCCTTCTCCATCGAGGAGTAGACCTTGTCGTAGATCTCCTTGCGCATCAGCACGGCGCCGACCGGCACGTAGCCGCCCGAGAGCGCCTTCGAGAACAGCACGATGTCGGGATCGACGTCCTCCCACTCGTAACCGACGAACTTGCCGGTGCGGCCCATGCCGCTCTGGACCTCGTCGGCGATGAGCAGGGCGCCGTGCTGGCGGCAGAGCCGCTCGGCCTCGCGCAGGAAGCCCGGCTCGGGCAGGAAGACGCCCTTGCCCTGGATCGGCTCGAAGATGAAGGCGCCGATCGTGCCGGTCTCGAGCGCGCGTTCCAGCGCGGCGAGGTCGTTCAGCTCGATCTGGACCCCGCCCGGATAGAAGGGCTCGAAGCCGGCGCGGAAGCTGTCGTCGCCGTTGGCGGCGAGGGCGCCGTTGGTGAGGCCGTGGAAGGCCTTCTTGAGGTGGACGAAGCCGGTCTTGCCGGTCGCCCGGCGGGCGAACTTGAGCGCGGCCTCGACCGTCTCGGTGCCGGAGTTGCAGAAGTAGACCCGCTCGAGGCGGTTGGGCACCCGGGCCTTGAGTTCGCGGGCCAGCTCGGCGGCGAGGATGGGAGCGTCGAAGGCGATCCAGCCGGGAAAGTCGCTCTCGAGGACGTCGAGCAGGGCCTGCTTGATGGTCGGGTGGTTGCGGCCGAAGTTGAACACGCCCCAGCCGGACATGAAGTCGAGGTAGCGCTTGCCCTCGGCGTCGATCAGGTGCGCGCCCTCGGCGGCGACGTAGTTCTTGTTGAAGCCGATCGTGCGGAGGACCCGGGTCCACTGGGGGTGGACGTGCTCGGCGAAGTCGTCGAACTGGCGGCCTCGAGCCGAGTCGAGGATGCGGCGGATGTCGAGGGACAAGGGCTTTCCTCCGGATGGAACCGCGAGGATTCTACGATCCCCCGCCGCGGGAAACGACCCCGCGCGGCGCGGGGCCAGGGCGGTGGCCTGCGGGCCTCAGGCGCCGAGCTCGAGCGCGATCGGGCAGTGGTCGGAGCCCGGCACCTCGGGCCAGATCGCGGCCGATTCCAGGTCCTTCGCCAGGTTCTTCGAGACCACCTGGTAGTCGATGCGCCAGCCGACGTTGCGCTCGCGGGAGCCGGCGCGCATGGACCACCAGGAATAGGCGCCGGCCCGGTCGGGGTGGAAGTGGCGGAAGCTGTCGATCCAGCCGTCCTGGAACCAGAGATCGAGGGTATCGCACTCGATCGGCATGAAGCCGGAGATCTTGCGATTCGGTCCCGGACGGGCCAGGTCGATCTCGCGGTGGGCCGTGTTCCAATCGCCGGCCACGATCACCTTCTGGCGGCGGGCGACCCGGGCGTTCAGGTGCTCGCGCAGGGCCTCGTAGAACTCCAGCTTGTACTGGAGGCGCTCGTCGCCGGCTCCGCCGTTGGGGAAGTAGACGTTGTAGAACCAGACCTTGCCGTGACGGCTGCCGATCACCCGGCCCTCGACGTCGAAGCGCTCGATCCCGAAGCCCAGCTCCACCTCGTCCGGCTCCGTCCGCGAGAAGGTGGCGACCCCCGAGTAGCCGGGGCGCTGCGCCGGGTTCCAGACCACGTGGTAGCCGTGTTCCTCGAGGAGGTCGGCGCCGAGCTGCTCGGGCCGCGCCTTGATCTCCTGCAGCCCGAGCACGTCGGGGCGGCTCCGGTCGAGCCATTGGAGCAGCCCCTTGGTGCGGGCGGCGCGGATGCCGTTGACGTTCCAGGACACGAAGAGCATGACGACCTCCCACCACGACCGGCGCGAGCTTAGCCCGCTTCGCGAGCCGGAACCAGCGAGGGGAGCGCCGGCGGGACGACCTGACCGGAGCCGAGGACTAGGCCAGCCAGCGGCTGGCGCTCCGAGCGGACCGCGCAGCGCCTGCTGCGCAGCCGAAGCTCGAACGCTCTCGACATCGACCCGGCCAGCCAGCGGCTGGCGCTCCGAGCGGACCGCGCAGCGCCGGCTGCGCATCCAGGCCGCACGACGGCGCTCCGAGCGGACCGCGCAGCGCCTGCTGCGCAGCCGAAGCTCGAACGCTCTCGACATCGATCCGGCCAGCCAGCGGCTGGCGCTCCGGAGCGCCGGCTGCCCAGCCGGCAGGTCCGCCGGCCGCTGGCCGGCTTCGTCGAACGTCACCAGGGCATCGGCAAGTTCGTTCGGCCCGACCAGCGATCAGCGCTCCGAAGCGCGGGGTGGCCCGGCGGCCCCGAGTTCAGGAGGTCAGGCGAAGAGGCGGGGGAGGGCCCTGCGGAGGGCGGCGAGGGCGGCGCCGATCCGCCAGTGGGCCTGGTCGCGGTCACCGGCGGCGTTGCTGATCGCCCGGAGCACGCGCAGGGGGATGCCGGCATCCGCCGCCGCGAGGGCGACCGCCCAGGTCTCCATGTCCTCGACCACGACGCCCGGCCGCCGGGTCCGAAGCAGGCGGGCCTCCTCGGCGTCGCCGCTGGCGGCGGCCACGCTGACGATCGAGGCGGCCGGCATGCCCGGGACCGGATCGAGGGCGAGCTCGAAGGCCAGCCCGGGCGCCTCGGGAATGCCGATGGTCTCGGCATCGAGGTGCGCTCCACCCTGACCGGCGCCGATGCCCCAGGACCGGACCCGGTCGCCGCCGACCAGGCTGCCGACCGGTGCCCGGTCGAGGTCGTGACTCCCGGCGATGCCACAGAGACCGATCCGCTCCGGCGCGAGCCGAGCGATCTGCCGGGCCGCGACCGCCCCGGCGGCGGCCAGGCCGAAGCCGCAGATGGCCAGCCAGCGATCCTCGGCCAGAGGTATCGCCTCGCGCTCTCGCGGCAACTCGGCGACCAGGGCTCGGGCCTCGAGCGCGGTCGGTACCAGCAGCAGTTCCCTCATGCGGGCTCCTCGTCACGGCCGGGTCCACGGCCGTCTTCGAACTCCGGTCCGAGATGCGCGACGCGGCGATCGTACACCTTGTCGCAGGGGATTGACAGTCGACCGGCCAAGGGCAAGCTGACCACGGATGGAGTGACTCGATCCATGAACGACAGCAGCAACAACCCCGTCGTCGTCCTGCAGACGCGTGGCCCGCGCATCGAGACCCGGCATCGCGCCGCCATCGCCATCGCCGATGGGCGCGGCCTGATCGCCTCCTGCGGCGACGTCGATGCCCCGAGCTTCCTGCGCTCGGGCGCCAAGTTCTTCCAGGCGATTCCCTGCCTCACCTCCGGAGCGGCCGAGCGCTTCCATCTCGGCGATCGGGCCCTGGCCCTCGCCTGTGGCTCGCACAACGCCGAGCCCGAGCACGTGGCCATCGCCCGGCGCATGCTGGCGGCGGCGGGGCTCTCGGAGAACGACCTCGCCTGCGGTCCCCATCCGCCCATGCACCCGGCCACCGCCGCGCGCCTCAGCGCCGAGCATCTCCGGCCGACGCGCATCCACAACAACTGCTCCGGCAAGCACGCCGGGATGATGCTCTCGGCGGTCGCTCGCGGCGAGTCGCCGCGGGGCTACACCGAGCCCGAGCATCCGATCCAGCGCGAGATCCGGCGGATCCTGGGCCACTTCGCCGGCGTCGAGGACCGCGCGATCGAGCACGCGATCGACGGTTGCGGCGTGCCGACCTTCATCCTGCCCTTGAAGCACAGCGCCCGGGCCTTCGCCCGCTTCGGTCGACCCGATCAGGAGATCGAGCCCGAGCTGGCCGCGGCCGCGCTTCGGCTCGGCGACGCCATCGCCCGCCGCCCGAACATGGTCGCCGGCGAGGATCGCCTCTGCAGCGCGATCGCCCGGGTCACCGGGGGCCGCATCCTGGCCAAGGTCGGCGCCGACGGCTTCTATGGCGTCGCCATCCGGGATCAGGGTCAGGGCCTCGCCTTGCACGTCGACGACGGCGCCACCGCGATCTCCGAGCGGCTCATGGTCGCCATCCTCAGGGCCCGCGGTCACCTCCATGACGAGGAGTTCGCCGCCCTCGAACCCTGGTGTTCGCGCGAGCGACGCAACTGCGCCGGAGATCTCGTGGGGAGCATCGAATTCGATCTTGCCGGCATTCAGGCCTGAACCGGGCCGCCGGAAGCTCCGGGATCCGCTTCGGTTTCGGGACGACCACGCCCGATAACGGGGTCGAGGCCGCCGTCCCCGTCTGGGCTTGATGCCCGATGGGCGGGCGCTACATTGACCCGGCCCGCCGACCCCACGGTCGGCACGGAGGAGGAGGGGCGCGGCCCCGAGGAGCAAGGACCGAGATGATCGATTCGCCCATCACGCCCGCTTTCGATTGCGACAAGGAAGGCGAGGACAAGAAGAGCCCGCAGGACCCGATGCTGGCCAAGCTGCTCGAGTCCCGCACGATCATCTGCTCGAAGGCGGTCGACGACGAGCTGGCCCGCAGCGTCATCGGCCAGCTCTTCATGCTCGAGCAGGACGACGGCGACAAGCCGATCACGATGATCGTGAATTCGCCCGGAGGCTCGGCCGACTCCGGTTTCGCCATCTACGACGCCATGCGTTTCGTGAGCTGCCCGGTGCGGACCATCGTCATGGGCCTCTGCGCGTCGGCCGGCGTGATGATCTACCTCGGCGGCGACGAGGGCATGCGCTTCGCGAGCCCGAATGCGCGCTTCATGCTCCACCAGCCGTCGATGCGGACGATGGGCCAGGCCAGCGATCTCGAGATCGTCGCCAAGGAGATCGACCGCATGAAGCTCCAGTACAACCAGATCGTCGCCCAGGCGACCGGCAAGTCGATGGAGGACGTCGACCGCGCCGTCAGCCGCGACTTCTGGCTCACCGCCCAGGCGGCCGCCGACTACGGTCTGGTCAATCGCGTGGTCACGCGGCGCGGCGAGATCGAGTAGCTCTCGACCGATCGCATCACGAGGCGCGGCGTTCGGGCAGAACGCCGCGCCTTCGCGTTTGCCGGGCGCTTCCGGGCTTTGCCCTTGGAGCGACCGCGCCGATTCGCTCTAATCCAGCTCCTCGAGTCGGTCCGGTATCGCCATGCGCCTCGCGTCCCTGCTCCTGTTCGTCCTCCTCGTCGGTCTCGCCATGCCGCTGACCGCGCAGGATCGGGATCCGCGGCTCGAGGAGCGCACCGGGGACCTCCGGCAGCGACTGGTCGCGCTCGCGGACTGGTGCCGGGAGAAGGGGCTCTTGCGCGAGCGCCAGCGCCTGCTCGAGATGATCCTGGTCCTCGTGCCCCACGACCGCGACCTGCGCGAGGCGGCCGGCTACGTGCCGATCACCAGCAAGCGCTGGGAGCGTCGCAAGGGCTTCCGCAGCCCCCTGCGCACCGATGCCGAGGTCTGGCCGGACTTCGAGCAGCGCTTCGACTCCCTGGTCGATCTCACGCTCGCCACCGTCGCGAGCCTGGTGCGGGAGGGCGAGGCGCCGCTGCCGCTCGCCGATCGCCGCGACCTGGTCGAGGCGATGGCCCTGATCCTGCCCCGTGACGACCGCCTGCGTGAGGCCCTGGGCGAACGCAAGAAGGGCAGCCGCTGGTATCTCGACGACAGCCTCGCCGCGCGCGAACGCCGCGCCAACCTGCGTCGCCAGGCCAAGCTCCTGCTCGAGGGCGCGGGCGAGCCGGCGAAGATGCCGGTCCCCGACCCGGAGGGCGACCTCGACCTCCGCTGGCGCAAGGCCCGGCTCCTGCCCGGCGTCGAGGTCGTCGGCACGGTCAGCGACGAGGAGATCGAAGCCGCGACGCGGATCGCCTGGGCGACGATCAACTGGTTTCGCCTCGCGACCCGGCGTGACGCGGCCACCTTTCCCGACTACCGGATCGTGCTCCTCGCCAGCGCCGGGGATCGTGATCTCTACCTCCACTTCGACCGCCGGATCGACGACTCGGCCCGGCGTTTCGCCGCCGACCTCAGCAGCTTCTGGGTGCCGGGTTCATCCACGGTCCTGATCTGGGCGGCCGACCAGGACCTGCGCAAGGAGTGGGTGGCCCGCCAGACCATCGCCATGCTGCTCAAGACCGGCTACGGGATCGGTGCCGAACGCGGGGCGATCTACGAGGGCCTCGGTCTCTATCTGTCCCACAAGGTCACCGATCTGCGCTCGACCTGGTACGTCCGCCAGACCCGCTACGACCAGAAGCGTGACGACCGGATCGCGATCGACACGCTGAAGCTGGAGAAGAGCTGGCTCAAGCTCGCCAAGCGCCGGGCCCGGGCCCGGGCCCCCGACTGCCGGCGCCTGCTCGGCCTCGAGGTCAACCAGATGGAGGTCGAGGATCTGGTCCTGGCCTATGCCTTCGCCGCCTACCTGGTGGAGGGGGCTCCGGAACGACTCGACCCCTTCCTGGACCGGATCGGTCGGGGCATGAACTTCGAGAACGCCCTGAGCGAGGTCTGGGGCCTGGACGGCGCCGAGATGGGGGAATGGATCGGCCGCTGGCTCAAGGAGAGCGTGGACGGCTGAGGCCCGCCCCGGTCGGGACGAAGCGGTCTCGGGGGCCCCTCCAGGTCCTTTTCATGAACCTTGCCTCCGGCGGTCCCCGGGCTACGATGAGGCTCTTCCATTTGCACGGAATCCAAGCATGAGCGGCGAAGACAGCGAACCGAAGGACAGCATCGAGGCCCAGATCGAGGCCTCGCTCCAGAACCTGGGCGATGAAGGCAAGGCGGCCGACGAGATCGAGCGCGCCGAGGACGGTCCGACCCGGCGGAAGGGTCTGGTCGTCGGCGTGCGCGGCAAGGACGTCTTCGTCGAGCTCGGTCCGCGCACCCAGGGCCTGATCGCGCTCTCCGAGTTCGAGGAGACCCCGGCGGTCGGCGCCGAATTCGAGTTCGACGTCGTCGGTCAGGAGGACGACCTCTACCTGCTCAGCCGTGGCGCGCTCCGCGAGGAGGCGAGCTGGCGCGACCTCGAGCCGGGCAGCCTGATCAAGGCCAAGGTCGTCGGTCAGAACACGGGCGGCCTCGAGCTGAAGATCGGCCCGCTCGCCGCCTTCATGCCGGCCTCCCACGTCGCCCTGCACCACGTCGAGGATCTGGCCCAGTTCATCGGCCAGACGATGAACGCCGAGGTCCTCGAGGTCGACCGCAAGCGCAAGCGCGTGTTGATCTCGCGTCGCGTCCTGCTCAAGAAGCAGGTCGAGGTGGAACAGGCGAAGGCCCGGTCCGGTCTGGTCGCCGGCCAGCTCGTCCACGGCAAGGTCGTCAAGCTGGAGAGCTTTGGCGCCTTCGTCGAGATCAGGCCCGGTGTCGAGGGCCTGCTGCACATCTCCAACATGGCGCGCCGTCGGGTCGAGGATCCGAGCGAGGTCGTCGCCATCGGCCAGGAGCTGGACCTCAAGATCCTCGAGATCAAGGAAGGCGGTCGCCGCATCGGGCTCGGTCTGAAGCAGCTCGAGCCGGACCCCTGGGACGAGGTGGCCGAGCGCTTCCCGGCCGACACCGTGGTCACCGGCAAGGTGACCCGGACGACCAACTTCGGCGCCTTCGTCGAGCTGATGGCGGGGATCGAGGGCCTGGTGCACATCTCGCAGCTCGGTGGCGAGCGAGGCCGGCCGGTGCACGAGGTGGCCAAGGCCGGCCAGGAACTCACCGTGCGGGTCCAGAGCGTGGACCTGGAACGTCAGCGCATCTCGTTGTCGCGTCTGGATCGGCGTGGCAACGTGATCGGCACGGTCGACGAGGCCGAGGACGACGTCCTCGACGAGGTGATGCGCAAGCCCGATTCTCGCGGCGGCGTCAACCTCGGCGACCTCCTCCGCAAGGCCCTGGGCGACTGACCGGGGCCCGGCCGGGAGCCGGCCGGCGGCCCGAGGTCGCCGGCGGCCCTCAGGCCTGTCCGCCGATGTAGTTGCGCAGGTGCTCGAGTTCCGTGCGGGTCTCCTCGAGACGCTCGCGCATCACGTCGCGCATCGACAGGATGCCGCAGAGCCGGCCCTCGCTGATGATCGGGATGTGGCGGCAGTTGCGGTCCCGCATCAGGCGCCCGACCTGATTGACGTCTTCCTCCGCGTCCGCCACCACGAGTTCGCGGGTCATGACCTCGGCGACCCGGCGCTTGCCGAGCTGGCTGGCGTCGGCCGCGGTCGCCCGCATGCAATCGCGCTCGCTGATGATGCCGACGACGGCGCCCTCCCGGTCGATCACCATCAGGGCGCCGATTCCCGCCTCCACCATGCCGCGGATCGCCTCCTCGATGCTGGCTTCCGGGGCGATGCTCTTGACCTCGCCGCCCTTGCGGGCGAGCACTTCTCGAATCTTCATGGGCGATGACCTCCAGGCAAACCACCACCATAAGCCGGTCCATCGCCCGTCGCCACGAATATCTGCGGTTGACCTGGCCGAGACCCGCGGGCCCGACCTTTCGCCGGCGGGCCTGGGCATCGCCCGCGGCTTTCGGCTACAACTGATCGGTCCCGACCCCGGTCGGGGCGGCATCGCCCACCCTGGGAGCGGATGGGGGCGAGGGAGGAAGTCCGGATGCCGCGCATCACCTTGCTCTTCCTGTTGGTCCTGGCGTCGCCTCGTTGCGGGGCCCAGACGGCCGTCGCGCCCGGCCCGAAGCCGATCGAGGCCAAGCAGCTGTTCGCCCTCCTGAATGCCGGGCGCGAGCGGGAGCTGGCCGGTCAGGACCTCGACCGGCTCTACGGAATCCTGAAGGCGGGCCGTCCCTTCCCGACCGAGGTGACCGCCGCCGAGGGCGTCGTCCCCTTCGAGGACGCCTTCGGCCGCAAGACGCGGATCTACCTGCGGGTGCCGCCCCGGCCCCGGGCGGTGCTGATCCTCCTCCACGGCCTCGGCGGCAACGAGACCCAGCTGGCTCGCGCGGTCAGCGGCGAGGTGCTCGATCGCGAGGGCATGATCCTGCTCGCGCCCTGCGCCCAGGGCGAGCCCCTGGCCCACACCAACGGCGATCTCGGTCTGCTCGCCAAGGTCCAGGCGCAATGGTGGAGCTACGACGAGCGCGGCATCGTCATGCAGTCCCTCCTTGGGCTCGCCCGCCAGTACGGCTTCGATCGCAACCGGGTCTATCTCTGCGGCCACAGCATGGGCGGCTTCGGGGTCTGGAATCTCGGCCTCCGCTTCGCCGATCGTTTCGCTGCCGCGGCCTCGCTCTCCGGCGGCCTGTCGCGGCGGGAGTACCTCGGTTCGAAGCCGCATCGGCGCTTCCACCTCCTGCTCGACAACGCGATCCACCTGCCCATGCTCTTCGCCCACGGCGATCGGGACGAGATCGTTCCGGTCGCCTTCGAGCGCCGGCTGCACGAGGAGCTGACCGAGCGCGAGATCGAGCACCGCTACCTCGAGATCCGCGGGGCCGGCCACCTGGTCGACCTGGGTGACCGGGGCCCGATCATGCCGGCGCTGCGCGAGCATTTCCTCGGCAGCCGCCGTGATCCGCACCCGCGCCGGGTCATGCACCGGGTGATCGAGGACCGGCCGTCGCGCTCGTTCTGGCTCGGCATCGATCGGCTCTGGGCCTCGACCGGAAGGGTCGAAGGTCGGATCCTGAGCGATCACGAGATCGAGCTGCGCAGCAGCGGGGTCGAACGGCTCACCGTCTTCCTCGACGAGGCCCTGATCGACCTCGACCGCCCCCTGCGTCTGCGCGTGAACGGCAAGGTCGTCCACGAGGGGCGGGTCGCGCCGAGCCTGAAGGCGCTGCTCGCGAGCTGGCGAGGTCGGGAGGATCCCGCTTTCGTCTGTCGCGCCGCGCTCGAGATCGACGTACCCTGAAGGTCGCCCGGCGCGCGGAGGATGCCTCGCGTCGGCCGGGACGAAGAGCGCTTGGAGGCCCCTCGATGTTCTCCCTGGACAGGATCGCGCTGGGCACGGACTTCGGCGACGCCGCCGCCCGCGCCGCGCGCTGGATCACGGAGCACTTCGCCCCCCGGGCCCATCTCGACCTGGTCCACGCCCTCGACGCCCGCAGGCCGCCCGGTTTCCTGGTCGGGGCCTTTCCGCATCTGGAGCAGACCCTGGAGACCCTCGCATGCGGCGCCGGCGAGCGGCTCTCCGAACTGGCCCGAACCCTCGATCCGCGCCGTCCGGGCACGATCCTCGAACGCGACGGGGCTCCCGCCGATGCGCTCCTCGCCGCCGCCGAGCGGGTCGAGGCCGACATGATCGCGGTGGCCGAACACGGCCGCCGTCGCGGTCTCGGGCGCCTCCTCGGCTCGGTGCCGGACCGACTCGCCCGCGAGACCGATCGACCCCTGCTGGTGGTCCGCGGCGTCGCCGAGCGGCCACCTCGGCGCATCCTCGTCAGCCTCGCGGATTCGCCCGAGGCCGCCGAGACCCTCGACTGGGCCCGCTACCTCGCCGAACTCCATCGCGCACGCCTGCTCGTTCTCCACGTCGAGAGCTGCTGGTACGCGGATCAGGTCCGGCTCCATCTCAACGACCGCGAGGCCGACGACATGGCGGCGCTCCAGCGGCGACAGGGGCGGAGCTGGTTGGCGGGTCTGATCGCCGCGGCGCGGCTCGACGCGGTCGACTTCGAGAGTCGGGTGGAGAGCGGCCAGCCGGGGGTCGAGATCCTGCGCGCCGAACGGGCCTTCGACGCCGAGCTGACCATCTGCGGCCTGCGCGGGTCGGGGCGCGCCACGCCCTTTCTCGGCAGCGTGGCGCGCTTCGTCCTGCAGAAGGGACGAGCTCCCTTCCTGGGCGTGCCGCGACCTCAGCCGTCGATGAAGTCCACCGACAGCGACACGATCTCCGGGGTCGGCGAGGCGCCTTCGTAGAGCTTGCGGAAGACCGCGGCCTCCTCGGCCTCGACGCCATCGAGTCCGGCCGCCCAGGCCGGCGGGATCGGCTGATAGAAGAGCCGCGTGATCACCCGCAAGCGACCGACATCGCCCACCGGAAGGTCGTAGTGGACCACGTCGCCGCCGGCCTTGAAGTCGGCGTCGTCACCGATGCCGATCGGGCTGGTCCGGTCGCCGTAGGGGCCGTCCTTCTTCCAGCCGTTCGGCAGGAGACGGTTGTCCTTGGCGTAGGCCGCCATGGAGGCCAGGCGCGTGGTGATCTTGCCCTCGCCGTCCAGGACGATGGTCTCCCAGATCGGCACGTCCTTCGGGCTGGTGACCCGATCGACGTGGGGCTGGCCGAGCTCCTGCTCGAGCCCGACGATCCGACCGCGCTCGTCGACGGCGCCGGAGACGAAGACGCGCTCGCGGCCGTCCAGCACCTCGACCATCAGCCAGAGCCGGCGCGAGGGATAGCCGGTGGGCAGCTTGTGCCCGGTCATGTTGATGACCCGCACGTCGAAGCGGGCGTGGCCGTCCTCGATCCGGGCGTTCTCGACCATCGCGCGCGCCGTCTTCTCGGCGAGCTGGCGCCTGGTGGCGAGGGCGCCACGGCGGAGCAGGTCGGCGTCGGCCTCGACGCCCAGCTCCTCGCGGTTGTCGGCGAGGAGATCGAGCATGAAGGCGTTGCCGCCGAAGAAGGAGTGGCCCCGATAGGCCGGGCGGGGCTTGATGTTGAAGTCGCCGCCGAAGGGCGCGCGGGCGATGCGGGTCATGCCGTACTCCGGCATGTGGCACTGCTGGCAGCTCCGGCCCTTCTCGCCGGCGAAGTTCGAGTTGAGCCACTCCAGATAGGGGCCCTGCTCGAGGAAGGGCGCCGCCTCGGGCGCGTGCCGCGTCTCGAGGGTATGGCAGGAGCCACAGAGCCCGGCGTCGCGGATGTGGGCGCCATGGGTCGGCGTGTAGGCGGAGTGCATCCGCATCGGGCCGGGGATCGGATCCTCGTAGGGGCCGAAGATCTGCCGCCCCGGGCGGATGTCGAGGTTGCCGGCGAAAGACTCGGGCTTGCCGAGATTGTCGGGTCGCGCCTGATGGCAGACGGTGCAGGAGACGCCGTCCACCGCCAGGGCCTGGCTGGCCAGCTCGCGCACCGACTGGGCCGCGAAGCCGGCGATGCGGGCCGTGTGATGGGCCATCGGCGCATGACAACGGATGCACAGCGCCTGGACCTCGCCCGCGGCCTCCGGCGCCGCCTCGATCTCGCGCGCCACCTGGGCGCGCCAGTAGGGGTCGCGGAAGGCGTTCGCCATCATCGTCCCCTTCCAGAGTCCGTGTGGCGAGATGTCCTCGCCGATGGGTCCGCGCATTGCGACTGCCTGCGGTGTCGCCGAATGACAGAGCGCACAGCCGTCACCGGTCGCGAACAGAGGGTTTGCCGCCGTCGGCTGATGAGCTCCACGGCCCCAGCTCGGATCATCCGGCATGCCCTGCTGCGTAAAGGCCGCTCCGGCCAGCAGCTGGATCAAAACGAGAAGGAGAAGATTCAACTTCGTTTTCATGTCGACCACCTCGGTCGACAGCATGCCGATTGAGCGCGAGGGGGCAAGTGTTGCGACGAGTTGTCTCGTGGGCGAAATCGCCCTTCGGGTGGGGGGAATGTCCTGATTGACAACTCGCCCGCGAAAAGGGATTAAAGGCACCTGAAACCACGATCGTGCGTTCGAGGCCAGCGCGCCCCTCCGCCCCGAGGGATCGGCGCGCACGATGGTTGTTTCGACCCCCGTGGTGGCTATAAGGGCCGCCGTTCCCCGAAGGAGAAGCCCATTGAACGATAGAAGACGATTCCGCGTCCTGATCGTGCTGTTCGCGCTGATCATGGCCGCCCCCGTGGTCGTCCTCGTTCTGCCCTCGGACAGTCGAGCCGGGTCCCAGCAGGCGCAGGAGGCGGAAGGCCTCGCGCTGAAGGACTGGCCGATGTCCGAGTCGGCGACGCGTGGACGAGTGGTTTACGAGAGGTACTGCATCGGCTGTCACGGCAACGAAGGACGCGGCGATGGTCCCGCGTCGAAGATGCTGTCGCCGAGACCGCGCAACTTCCAGCACGGTGCCTTCAAGTTCCGCAGCACGCCCTACGGCAAGCTGCCGCTGGCCAGTGACCTCGTCAACACGATCACCTGGGGCCTGCCCGGATCGTCGATGCCCGAGTTCCGCCTCGTTCCCGAGGTCGAACGCGAGGACGTCGCCCAGTACGTCCTCCACCTCGCGACCCTGAAGTACGGCGAGCGCGAGGTCCAGAAGATCATGAAGCGCGAAGGTCTCTCCTACGAGCAGGTGGTGGAGACCCGGATCGCCCAGGTCAAGGGCGAGGTCTGGAACGAGCGCGTCGACTCGATGCAGGCGGTCGCGGTGCCGCCGTCGCCGCCGGTGACGCCGGAACTGCTCGCCCTGGGCAAGAAGCGCTACCTCGGCGAGTGCAACCGTTGCCACGGCGACACCGGTCGCGGCGACGGCAACTCGAGCTTCACGCTGCGCGACTGGAAGGACGACATCATCCTCGCCCGCGACTTCACCGGCGGCGTGTTCCGCGCCGGCAGTCGTCCCGAGGACATCTTCCGGCGGATGCGGACCGGCCTCTCGGGTACCCCGATGCCGGCGATCCCGGGTACCGACGAGGAGATCTGGGGCCTGGCGCACTACATCGTCAGCCTCAAGGACCCGTCGACCTACGTCAACCGCGTGCACGCTGGCCGCGGCGTCCAGGGAGGTAAGTGATGAACGCAGACGCCATGACCAACGATCCCATCGGCAAGACCTGGGGTGATCGTCCGCTGGTGGAGAAGGGCCTGGTGATGGCCCACATCAAGGCAGCCATGCTCTTCATGCTGACCTCGATGACCGCGGGCTTCATCATCTCCTTCCAGTTCTTCAACCACTACCCGCTCGACGGCGTGACCGAGTTCCTCTCCTACGGTCGCGTGCGCCTGATGCACACCAACGAGATCGCCTACGGCTTCCTCGTCAATGGCTTCATCGGCATGATGTACTACGCCGTGCCGCGCCTGACCGGTCGTCCGGTCCTCGACAAGCGCCTCGGCTGGCTCATCTTCTGGGTCTGGCAGGGCCTCGTGCTCCTGACCTCGATCGGTCAGATGCTCGGCAAGGCGCAGGCGGTCGAGTGGGGCGAGACCCCGACCGGCTTCCGCCCGGGCACCTGGGAGATGAACTACATCCCGGTGGACTTCCTGATCGAGATCGGCGCCCTCCTGGTCGCCGCCCAGTTCCTGATCCCGATCGCCAAGGCCGTCCACAAGCGCATGTACGTGTCGCTCTGGTACCTCAGCTCCGGCATCGTCTGGCTGATCCTCACCTACGTGATGGGCAACACCCTGCCCGAGTGGTCCCTCCCGGGTTCCTCCGGCGGCGCCACCGTCGGCCTGTTCATCCACGACCTCGTCGGCCTCTTCGTGACCCCGATGGGCTGGGGCCTGATGTACTTCTTCGTGCCGATCATCCTGCGCAAGCCGATCTGGAGCCATGCGCTGAGCGTCATCGGCTTCTGGGCCCTCGCCTTCTTCTATCCCCTGAACGGCGTCCACCACTTCCTGTTGTCGTCGATCCCGATGAGCGTCCAGTACGGTGCCGTCATCTCCACCATCGCGGTCGAGATCGTCGTCACCACCGTGGTGGTGAACTTCTTCGCGACCATGTGGGGCCGGGGCGAGGCGCTGCGGACCAACCTGCCGATCCGCTGGTTCTACACCGGCATGGTCTGCTACTTCATCACCTGTCTGCAGTGCTCCTTCCACACCACGCTGACCCTCCAGGAGTACATCCACTTCACCGACTGGGTGCCCGGCCACGCGCACCTCGTCATGCTGGGTGTGTTCGCCTTCTGGATCATCGGCATGATGACCTGGGTCTGGCCGCGGCTGACCGGCAACGACTGGTACAACCGTCGCCTCAACCACTGGCAGTACTGGCTGACCCTGCTCGGCCTGTTCATCATGTTCGTCGACCTGACCGCCGCCGGCCTGGTTCATGGCTTCATGTTCAAGAACCTCGCCCCCTGGATCGGCATCATCGAGGCCCTGAAGCCCTTCTGGGGCATCCGGACCTTCGCGGGTGGCATGATCCTCACCGGTCAGATCCTCTTCTTCATCAACATGTGGAAGACGGCCAAGGGCACGAACAAGGCCTACGACTATCGCGTCGATCTGGTCGCGACCACGGAGGGCTGATTCATGGACAAGTTCAACGGTATCCTTCTGGTGGCCGGATTCGGCTGTTTCATCTTCGCCTTCCTGCTCTCGGGCCTGTACCCGATCATCATCACCGACGCGACCAACGAGGCGAGCATCGCCGAGCTGGCCACGGTGATCCTGCCGGACTACGAGGACCTGCGTGACGGCTGGCCGGTCGCCTTCGAGAGCGGCTTCCCGCGTGCCGAGGAGACCCTCAGCACCGTGGGGCTGCGCAAGCTCGAGCAGCGTCTCCGCAAGGAGGTCGCCGCCGGCGGCCTCAGCCAGGCGCAGATGGACGAGCAGGTCGCGGCCGCCAAGGCCAAGAGCGACGAGGCCTGGCCGGTGGCGATGGCGGCGGCGCTCCAGCGCGGTCGTGACATCTACATCTCCGAGGCCTGCTGGCACTGCCACAGCCAGTACGTGCGTCCGGTCGCCAACGAGGACATGCGCTACGGTCCGGTGAGCACGATCGCGCAGGACAACAACGCCCTGCAGCGCCCGATGCTCTGGGGCACCCGTCGCGTCGGTCCCGACCTCACCTACGAGGGTGGCAAGCGGTCGAACGACTGGCACGCCGCGCACCTCCACGATCCGCGCAGCACCTCGCCGAAGAGCGTGATGCCGAAGTACCCCTGGTACTTCCGGGAGGGCTTCCAGGTCTACCGCCGGGTTTCCGAGCGGGCGGCCGATCTCGGTGGTCTCGACCCCGAGACCGCCTATCCCTACCCGGGCATCTACGACAGCAAGGCCGACGCCGAGGCCGCCATGGCCCGGCTCGCGGCCGAGCTGGCCAAGGACCAGGACCTGGCGCCGGAGGCCGAGCGGCTCTTCGTCGGCGAGGGCATCGGCCCCAACGCCGACGGTCTGGCGCTGATCAGCTACCTGCAGTGGCTGGGCACCTGGCGTCCCGAGGACACCCGCAAGGAGGCCAAGGAATGACCGAGATCAAGACCGAAGGGATCGCGCGCGATCTCGGCCCGCGGCATCGCCTGATGCTCGGGCTCTTCATCCTGGTCGTCTTCGCCGGCGGTGGGGCCTTCTTCTGGAAGCTCTGGGAGTTCCTCAGCGATCTCACGGCCAAGGACGGGCTCCACTTCGCCGGGTCCCATCTCCTGACCTACTGCCTGGTGGCGGCCGGATTCCTGCTGCTGCTCATCTATGGTTTCGTCACCGGCCACTTCGCCGAGATCGAGAAGCCCAAGTTCGACATGCTAGAGGAGGAGGAGCGTCATGACCGCCAAGAATTCGCCTGATGTCGAATCGCTGGGCACCGACCAGGAGCCCTACGAGTTCCAGTACGATCACGGGCGCATGCCCTTCTTCATGAAGCTCGTCTGGATCTTCTTCCTCGCCCTGAGCTGCTGGTACATCGTGTCCTTCCTGCTGCCCGCCGTCGGGGTGGAGCTCGGTGGCTGAAGCCAGTTGTGATCACTGCGGCCTGCCCATCACCGACCATGGTCGGGGGCAGGCCGCGCTTCCACGCTTCTGCTGCGTGGGCTGTCGGATGGCCCAGTCCCTGGCCGGCGAGGGCAAGGGGCCGCTCGACTTCCTCGAGGCCAGGCTCCTCTTCTCCGCCTTCCTGGCCATGGGCGTCATGACCTTCAGCCTCGTCCTCTACGGAGAGTCGGTCTACGGCGCCGAGAAGGACGGGGCGATGGAGGCCGTGCGCTCGATCGGCCGCCTGGCCCTGGCGCTGTTCTCCTTGCCGGTCTTCCTGCTGCTCGGTGTCCCGCTGATGCGCGGCGCGATCCTCGATCTACGCGCCGGCGCCTTCCGCATGGACGGCCTCATCACCCTGGCCACGGTCGCCGCCTACGGCCTGAGCATCCGCAACACCCTCGCCGGCTCGGGGGAGGTCTATTACGAGACCGCCACCATGGTGCTCGTCCTGGTGACCTTCGGTCGGCGTCTGGAAGCGGCCTCGCGGCTCCGTGGCCGCGACGCCGCGGCCGAACTGGCCGAGCTCCTGCCCGAGCGGGCCCATCGCTTGCGGGCTGGCGAACCGGAGGACGTCGATCCGAAGGAACTGGTCGTGGACGATCGGGTCCGGATCCTCCCCGGAGAGGCCGTTCCGGCCGACGTCGTCGTGCTCGAGGGCGAGAGCGAGACCCGCGCCGCGCACGTCACCGGCGAGCACAAGCCGGTCGCGGCCGCTCCCGGCACCGAACTGCCCGCCGGCGCCCTCAACGGTACCGGCCTGCTCGAGGCCCGCGTTCTCCGCCCGGCCGAAGAGGGTAGCCTCGGCCGCATCCGTCGGCTTCTCGACTCGCCGCTGGGAACCAGCAGCTTCATCCGTCTGGCCGATCGGCTGGCCGGCCGACTGGCCTTCCTGGCCATCGTCCTCGCCGTGGCCGGAGCCTGGCGGGCCGCCCGCGCGGAGGGTCTCGGCGTGGCGATCGAGGTCGCGCTCAGCGTCCTCCTGGTCGCCTGTCCCTGCGCTCTCGGGCTGGCGACGCCGCTCGCCTTCAGGGCCATGCGGGGCGCTCTCGCGCGGCGCGGCATCCTGGTGCGGGAGTCCGCCGCCCTGGAAGCGGCCGCCGACGTCGACCAGGCGTTGCTGGACAAGACCGGGACCCTGACCGAATCCCTCGGCCGCCTGGAACCCGTGGCCGGCTCGTCGGCGCTCGGCATGGAGCGCATGGCGGCGCTGGTCGCGGCCTCGAGTCATCCGCTCGCCCGCGCCGTGGTGGCCAACGACCGCCGTCCCGAGGACCTGCGCGTGGTGCCCGGCGCCGGCGTCAGGGGGCGGCTCGACGGCCTCGACTGTCGGGCCGGCAGTCCGGCCTGGATGGATCGCGAGGGACTGACCTGGGGGCCCGAGCTCGAACGTCGTCGCGACGAACTGCGCGCCCGCGGCGCGACCCTCGTCGCCTACGCCGAGAACGATCGGGTCGAAGGTCTGGCGGCCCTGGAGCAGAAGCTGAAGCCGAGCGCCGGCGAGGCCGTCGCCGCGCTGCGCGAACTCGGGCTCGCCGTCGAGCTGGTCTCCGGCGACGCCGAGGAGGCGGTCCATCAGATCGGTCTCGAACTGGGAATCGAGGCCCATGGTGGCCTGAAGCCGGAGGCGAAGGCGGCCCGTCTGGCCGAGCTGAAAGCGGCCGGGCGCCGCGTCCTCATGGTGGGCGACGGTCTCAACGACGCACCGGTCCTCCGGGCCGCCGACGTCGGCGTGGCGGTCGCCGAGGCCACCGCGGCGGCGCGGGCCCAGGCCGGCATCGAGATCCTCGCCGACGATCTGCGCGGTCTGCCCCTCCTGGTGCGCGCCGCGCGGCGACTCCGCCAGGTCGCCCGTGGCAACCTGATCTGGACCTGCGCCTACAATCTGGTGGCCCTGGCGCTGGCGGCGCTGGGCAAGCTCCACCCGCTGGCGGCCGTGAGCCTGATGATCGGGTCGAGCCTCGTGGTCTGCGCCAGGAGCTACCGGTTGATGGACTTCGGAGCGGAGGGCGAGGCGTGACCCTCGGCGAGGCCTTTCTCACCGGCGCCGGGCTCGGCATCGCCGGGGCGGTCCACTGCGCCGCGATGTGTGGGGTCTTCGCCCTGCGCGCCGCGGCGGCGACCTCCGGCGCGGCGGCCTTCCTGCGCTTCGCCAGCTACCTCGGCGGGAAGACCTTCACTTACGTATTCCTCGGTAGCATCGCCGGCTACTTCGGCTCACGCTTCCTGGACGACTCGAGCGACTGGCGGGCCTGGCTCGGCGTCGGCGCCGCCGCGGTGATGCTGGTCGTGGGACTTCTCGGACTCCTGCCCCGGCGCTCCGCCTCGTCCCTCGCCGGTTTCCTCGGCCCGGTCATCCAGCCTCTGGTCAGGGCCCTCGGAGGGCATGGGTCGTCGGGTTTCACGCTCGGCGCGCTCACCGGTCTCCTCCCTTGTGGCCTCGTCTACCTGGCCGCGTTGCAGGCGGCGGTGGCCGGCAGCGTCCTCAACAGCGCCGTCCTCATGGCTGCTTTCGGGCTCGGCACGATGCCGGCCCTCATCGTCGTCGGAACTCTCGGCGGTGGTCTCCATCGTCGCGGCTGGCTCGGTCCGGTTGGCCTTCGAATTGCGGGTGCTATCCTGTTGATCGCGATGGGGGCCGTGGCTCTCTGGCGCGCACTGGGACCACTGCTGGCCGAGCCGGGAGCCGCACCGTGTTGCCATTGAAGAAACAAGAACGCGTTCGCATGCTGGCCGCGGTCCACTCCCGCGGTGCGGCCTTCACCGCCATCCGGGTCGTGGTCATCACGCTCTCGCTGGGCATCCTCCTCGCCATTCCGCTCCTCGGCATCGTCCAGGTCGACCTCTGGCGCGGTCATCACCTGCTCTTGGGCAAGTCCGTCGACATCATCACCGCGCTGAAGGGCTTCGTGGTGGCGATGATGGTCATCTACGGCGGTACCTTCATCTCGAACATGGTGGTCGGCCGGTTCTTCTGCGGCTGGGGCTGCCCGGTCGGCTTCGTGAGCCGCTTCGGCGAGGACGTGGCCAACGCCCGGACCAAGAGGAGCAAGCTCCTCAATCACCTGAAGGGCGCCGGTTTCGTCGGCACCTTCATCATCGCGGTGATGCTCTGGTGGGTCGACCCCATGGTGATGGTGGAGGGCAGCTGGACGGCCCGGCTGGTGACGATCGGCGTCTTCGCGCTGCTCTGGGCCGGTGGCTTCGGCCATGCCTTCATGTGGCGCTTCGGCTTCTGCCTGAACGTCTGCCCGATCGGCCTCTACTACCGTTTCGTCACCTCGCGCGCGCCGGTCGGGATCGCCTTCATCGAGGTGCCCAGCCCCTGCATCGAATGCGGCGCCTGCGAGAAGATCTGTCCGGTCAACATCGACCCGAAGGCCCTCGGCAAGGAGGTGGTCCAGGAGGCCACCAACTACGACGCCGAGCCCGAGCGCTACGGTGACGCCGAGTGCATCCGCTGCGGCGACTGCGTCGAAGCCTGCCGGATGGTGTTCAAGAAGCGACCCGGCGAGGTGCCGCCCTTGCGTTTCGGTCGGGTCGACGAGACCCCGGTGGAACAGAAGACTGGGTGAAATGGCTCACGAGCGCCGCGACAAATCGCCCCGCCTCGCGCGGCGCGGTTCCGAAAGCCCGACGATGGAGTCCTTTGCGCGCCTCGTGATGGCCCAATCATCGATCCCTCGTCTCAGCTTGGGCTGGAACGGATGTTGCTACCGAGGCCCGATCACCTTATGACAACCGAACGGTTCGTTTCGCGGCGGACCGTGTGATTCGATTTCCGTACGGAGAAGGACCAACATGCACAGGAACATTCGCAGCATCGGGGCCATCGCCCTGGCCGTCGTCTTCAGCCTCGTGGTCGTCGCCTGCGGCGGCGGCGAGGAGAAGCCCGCCAAGAAGGGCGGCAGCGCCAGCAGCAAGCCCGCCTCCTCGGGCAGCAGCAGCACCGCCAAGCCGGCCGCCAGCTCGGGCATCGACATGACCAAGCTGGGCAGCGTCAAGGGCAAGGCCGTCTTCAAGGGCGCGGCTCCGGCCATGGAGGCGCTCGACACCTCGAAGGACAGCTGGTGCAAGGAGCACGCGGCGCCGAAGAAGGAGACCTTCGTCGTCGACGCCAACGGCGGTCTGCGCGACGTCGTCTGCTACATCGAGGGCATGGACGCCCACGCCAGCAAGTTCCCGGAGCCGGACGCCCCGGCGCGCCTGGAGCAGAAGGGCTGCCAGTACGTGCCCCACGTCCTCTGCATCCGTACCGGTCAGGAGCTGGAGGTCGTCAACGGCGACAACACCAGCCACAACTACCACTTCACCGGCCGCGCCAACGACGAGATCAACAAGACCCAGGCCAACCAGGGCGACAAGGCCCTCCTGGTCTTCGACAACGCCGAGTCCGACGCCTACTTCCGTTGCGACATCCATCCCTGGATGCAGTGCAACATCAAGATCTTCGAACACCCCTGCTTCGCGGTCAGCGCCGCCGACGGCAGCTTCAGCATCAGCGGTATTCCCGCCGGTAGCTGGAAGCTCCGCCTCGAGCACGCCAACGCCAAGACCACCATGGCCACGGTCGACGTCACCGTCACCGCCAATGGCACCGCGGACGTCGGCACCATCGAATTCACCCAGTGAACTCAATGGCCCATCCGGCCGGAATTTGATCGGGAAGGGGCGCCGTCATCGCGACGGCGCCCCTTTTCATGGCCGGAGCCTCGCGCCGTCGGGAGAGGCCGCCACCACGGGTCAGGGCGTGTCGATGGCCGCCAGGTCGGTGCTGATGTCCTTCATCCAGGTCCGCTCGGGCCTGTCCTCGTCGACCTCGCCGAAACGGGCCACGCCGATGCGGCCGAAGGGGAGGGCGGGCACGAGGTAGTAGCCGTCACGGGAGGGGCGGACGCGGGCGCCGAAGGGCAGGAGTGGACCATGGACGCCCCTGGCCTCGAGCCGCTCGGCGAGCCGCTTCCAGTTCGGCGCCGTCCGCCCGAGCTGCACCCGGGCCCGTTCCCAGGGGAGGACGATCTCCTGTAGTCGTCGAGTCGACGAGACGTTGACCTTCGGCGCCTCGAAGGGGCGCCAGAACCGCGATCGGCCCACGACGTAGCCGGTCACGCCGGGTTCCAGGTCGAACTCGGCGAAGTTCCGACCGCTGGTCGCGACGACGCAGCCCGGGTCGGGGTCGAGGCCACCGACGGCGCGCTGGAACCGAACGCGGGCCTTGCGCTCGTCGTCCTCGGGGACGAAGACCAGCCGCATCGAGGAGGCGTCCTCGGTCGCCGTGGCCCGGACGCGGAGGATCGTGCTGCGGCGGCGGAATTGGAGGCCATGCCTCCTACCCGGGGCGCCGTCGCCGAGCTGCAACGGCACCCAACCCCGGGCGCGCAGCTCGAGTCCCCGATGCTTCGGACCGACGAGGAGGCGTCGGCCGTCGGCCGGCGGCAGCGGCGTGATGGGCCAGGTCAGGCCCAGCTCCGCGCCCCGACAGGCGAGGCTCTGGTCGGCGATGTCGTTGCCGTCCCGGCCTTCCCGGGGGACTTCGAGTTCCTCGTAGCCGGCCAGGTCGACCCGGGTCCAGGTCAGGGTCTGGAGGCCGCCGGGCCTGATCACCAGACGGTGCGCGCCTTCGGGGTCGCCGACCAGCTGGATCGACCAGTCGACGGCCGGAAGGTCGAGCTGGTGCCAGCCGTTGCCGAGCAGGCGGACCTGGGTCTCGACCAGCGGATCCAGACCGGTGAGCGGGACCAGGAGGAACGCGTAGATGGAGCCTGGCCCCGGCTCGTCGTGGCCATCGAGCAGGATCTCGACGCGGCCGCTCCGCAGGACGTCGACCGCCTCGGGTGGCCTCATGTCCAGGAAGTCGCGGACGAAGGCCTCGTGGCGAGCCGGGGAGATGCCCGCGTCGTCGGCCGGGACCTCGGGCACGTCGTTGCGGCGGGCGAAACTCGCCGGGATCGGGTCGGCCATGCCCGGGTCCGCGGTCTCGAGGCGGGCCGGTCCCACCTTCGGCGGCTCCGCGGGGCGCCAGGGAAGCAGGAGGGCGATGCCCACGAGCCCCGTGGTCGCGATCAGGAGGGCGAGAAGAGGGAGCCGTCTTCCTTCGGCCATGGCGCCATCCTACCCGGGAGCCTGGCGGCTCCGGCCCGCCATTCGATTTCCGTGGCGCGCGCCCGACCGACGACGGCGAGGTCGACGACCTTCGCGGCCACGAACCCGGTCGAGGCGAATGCCGCGCGGGTCCTGCCGATCCGGTCGGCGACTGCGGCGGTCCCGGCGTCGGCCGCCGGCGATCGGGGGCTCAATCCAGCCGGAAGGGCTGATCGACCGGTTGATCGATCTCGACCGTCCAGACGCTGCCGGCCGATTCGCTGCAGGGGTCGATGAAGCGGCCGATCCCGCAGCGTTCGTCGGGGAGGCTCTCCAGCAAGATCGAACCATCCTCGGCCGGCCGGATGCGGCAGAGCGGATCGTCGAGCGGCCCGAACCAGGCCTCGGGCGCCGCGCCGGTTTCGGCATCGGGTGCCACCATGGCGACGACCCGCCGCGCCTTCTCCAGTCGGATCGGTTCCGGCTCGCCCTCGCCGTTCCAGTAGTTCGGCCGCCGCTGCCAGAGTCCCGGGACGGCGACCCAGAAGGCGCCGGACTCCGCCTCCGGCAGTTCCATCGTGGCCTTGCCGTCCAGGTTGGTCCTGGCCATCCGGGGGATGCGCTCCGGTCGCCTCAAGGAGGACGACTCCGGTTGCCGCAGTCGTGCCAGGGTCTCGTTCGGCGAGTCGCCGGCCGAGAAGACCACCGTGCCGTCGAGGATCGGGCCACCGGAAGGGCCGCGGACCTGGATCGCCACCGGCCGCGTCGCCGCCTCGAAGCGGACCTTGAAGCCCTGACCTGGATACCGGAGCGGCAATCCATCGGGGCCCGCGAGGCCGGCGGTCGTCCGCGAGCCCAGCTCCTGGGCGTCGAAGAGCCGCGCCTGGGCGGCCAGCTCGTCGGTGGAGCGGCCGATCCTGATGAAGAGCCCCTCCGGGTCCTCGCGATAGCGGACCAGGTCCAGGAGCCGCGGCCAGGGCCGCTGAACGTGCAGCACGAGGCGCAGGTCGGCCAGGACCGCATTCTCGGGGATTTCGCAATCGAGCAGCGGGACGGCGAAACCCTCGCGGTAGCCGACCAGGCGTTGGAACAGGCCGTCCGCGCCCGGCCGCAGGGTCACGATGTCGCCGCGCTGCTCCCGGTCGCCGACGAGCCGGCAGTCCCAGCTCACGCAGGGCAGGTCCTCGATCAGGGTCTGGCCGGCGCGGACCTCCACGACACGGCCGTGGAGCCGCGCGTCGACGCCGGTCACCGGCATCATCACCAGGAGGTAGCGGGGGCGCTGCTCGATCGGCAGCTCCCCCTCGCCATCGCGGTCACCGAGCCGGACGATGAGGCGTCCCTTCTCGAGCACGTAGGGTCGAGCGGGCGGGCCCAGGGGGCGTGTCTCGGGGGTCACCGGCTGCGCTGGCCCCGCGGTCTCGACCTTGGTGGCGGCGGGCTGTCGGCGATGACGCGGCCCGTGGTCCGGTCGTCGCTCGCGCGCCGGCCGAAGGGCCGGTCCCGGCTCGGCCTCCGCGGCCAGCTCGTCCTTGCCTTCCGGTTCGGTCATCCCGTCCTGCGGGCTTCCGCGGAGGAGGAGGAACAGGACGAGGCCCAGGACGAGGACCAGGGCCAGGACTCCGCCGAGGAGGATCAGATCGCGTCGGGAACCGCTCGTTTCCGTCATCGCCGTTCTCCTGGACCGAGCCTACCCCGCCGCGCCCGGCAGCTCCATGCCCCAGCGGGACGATGCGGCTCGTGGCCGGGAAACCCTCCGACTTCTCCCGGTTCGCCCACGCCTTCGTCATCTGGCGACGGGGGCCTGCCCCGGCGTCGACCCGGGTCTCCCTTCCCCGGATGCCCAGGGTTTTCTTGGCCTCGCGCCCCCTGGCCCTTACATAGGTGTCTGCGCGCCCCTGGAGGAAGCGATGACCCTGAGCCCGAAGCCCCTTTTCGTCCTCGTCCTGACGCTGCTGGCCCTCGAGCTGGCGGCCCAGCAGGATGCCCGTGACGCGATCGAGGTCGCGACCGTCGAGGACCAGGCCCTGCGGGAGGCCGTGGTCGAGGTCGAACTCCTGGCCCGAAGCCAGTACCGGGTCGGTTCCGACCTGGACGGCCCGAGCGAGTCGATCGACACCTGGTCCAACCGCCTCGACCTGCGCCTGAGCGGACCGCTCTGGCGCGGGGCCTTCGTCGACCTCGGTCTCGGCTACGAGCATCAGGAATACGACTTCGAGGGCCGCAACGACTTCTTCGTCGGCTCGAACGATCCCTGGCGATCGGTGAACTCGGCCAGCCTCCGCCTGAGCCTGCTCCAGGCGCTGGGCGACGACTGGGGCGCCTTGCTCTACTTCGAGGGGCGGGCCGCGGCGGAGAAGGGGGCCGCGCTCGACGACGGTCTCTCGGCGCTCACCATGCTCGGCATCGGCCACCAGTGCACGCCGGACTTTCGCGCCGGTCTGGGCCTGGCCCTGCTCGCCCGCTTCGAGGAGGACCTGCTGGTCTTCCCCGGCTTCTACCTCGACTGGCGCATCGACGAGGCCTGGCGCTTCTCGCTGTTCGGGCCGCGCGCGAGCCTCGAATTCAAGGCCGACGAGGCCTGGAGCTTCAACCTGAGCTGCGGTTTCGACGGCCGCCGGTTCCGTCTCTCCGATCAGGGTTCGAAGAACGACGGCATCGTGCAGGAGTTCCGCGTGCCGCTCGTGCTCGAGGCCCGCTGGCGCGGGCTGGAGAAGCTCGAACTCGCCGTCTCGATCGGCGTCGATCTCTACCGCGAGTACCGGCTCTCCGATCGCGACGGTCGGAATGACCGGGTCTGGGAGGCCGCCCCCGGCCTGATCGTCGGCCTGAGCGCGCAGTACCGCTTCTGAGCGCCGCTCACTGCCAGCGGAAGAGCTTCAGGGCCAGCCAGAAGCTGACCAGCGCCCAACCGACCAGGAGCAGGGCCTCGGGCCAGATCGTCGCGCAGCCGGCACCGTCCAGCATGATCGCCCGCAGGGCGTCGTTGACGGCGGTCAGCGGCAGCGCCTTGAGGAAGGGCTGCAGGAAGGCCGGGAAGCGCTCGTAGCTGAAGAACAGACCCGAGCCCAGCCACATCGGCATCATCACCACGTTCATGATCCCGGAGGCGCCTTCGACGGTCTTCGGCCGCGCGGCGATCAACAGACCGATCGAGGCGAAGGCCAGGGTGCCGAGGATGATCGTGATCGCGAAGGCGAGGATCGAGCCGGCGAAGGGCACCTTCAGCAGCAGGAGGCCGAAGGGCAGGAGCACGGCGAATTCGAGGCCGAGGAAGACGATGCGCGAGCTCATGAAGGACATGAGGAAGCTCGCGCGGCTCATCGGCGTGACCAGGAAACGCTTGAGCAGCTTCTTGCGCCTGAGGTCCACCACCGCGAAGCCGATCGCCCAGACGCCGGTGCCCATCAGGCCCATGCCGAGCAGGCCGGGGAAGAGGAAGTCGATGTAGCGGAAGCCGGTCTCGTCCTCGGCCTCGGGCCGGGTCACCGCCGCGCCGCCGCGCAGGGCGGCCTCGACCCGCAGGCGGGCGAGCGCTCCTTCGGGGCGGCGCGGGTCGAAGCGCAGGTCGACCGGATCGCCGGCCCGGAGCAGGGCGTCGACCGCGGCCTTGCGCAGGCGGCGGCGGGCCTCCTCGGGGTCGCGGCCGCGTTCGACGACGAGACCCTCGACCGCGGTCAGGCGCGCGGCCAGCTCCTCGGCACCGACCGATTCGAGCACCAGGACCCGTGAATCCTCCACCTCCTCGCGCGCGAAGGCGAAGCCGAGCACGACGGAGAGGATCAGCGGGAAGCAGATGGCCCAGAAGACCGCCTCGGGCTCGCGGACGAAGAGCTTGAAGCGGACCAGGGTGAGCTCGTGAAGCTGGCGCAGGCGCATCTCAGGCCTCCCTCAGGTGCTTGCCGGTGAGCGACACGAAGACGTCCTCGAGGGTGGGACGGTGGGTGCCGATGTCGGTCGCCACCGTGCCGCTGCGCTCGAGCCAGCCGATCAGCGAGCCGAGCGCGGCCCGCGTGTCGTCGACTTCGAGCAGGTAGCCGCCGGCGAGGTTGCGGGCCTCGATCACGCCGGGCAGGCCGCCGAGCTCGGCGAGCTGGCCGGCATCGAGCGTCGAGCCTTCGGCGAGGCTGAACTCGACGATGCTCTCGACCGCGAGGCTCCGGATGATCTCCGGCGGCGTGCCGCGGGCGATGACCTTGCCGTGGTCGACGATCACCAGGTCGTCGGCGAGACGCTCGGCCTCGTCCATGTAGTGCGTGGTGAGCAGGACCGCGCCGCCGGCGCGCTTGAACTCCTCCACGATCTCCCAGACCCGGCGTCGGGCCTGGGGATCGAGGCCCGTGGTCGGCTCGTCGAGGAAGAGGACCTCGGGGGCGTTCACCAGGGCGCAGCCGAGCGCCAGGCGCTGGCGCTGACCACCGGAGAGCTGATGGACCCGGGCCGTGGCCTTCTCGGTGAGGTTGACCAGGGCCAGGACCTCGGGCACCGGGCGCGGTCGCCGGTAGAAGCTGGCGAAGAGCGACAGGGTCTCCTGGACGCTCAACTTGTCCTGGAAGCTGGTCTCCTGGAGCTGGACACCGATCCGCTCCCGGATGCCCGCCGCGTCCGTTGCCCAGCTTCGGCCGAGGATGCTGATCTCGCCCTCGTCGGGGCTCTGCAGGCCTTCCAGCATCTCGATCGTGGTGGTCTTGCCGGCGCCGTTGGGTCCGAGCAGGCCGAGACAGCTGCCGGCCCGGGCTTCGAGGTCGATGCCGGCGACCGCGGTCAGGTCGCCGAAGCGGCGGACGAGGCCTCGGGCGGCGATGGGATGGAGAACGGACGAGGCCATGCGTGGGGGTACTCCGCGGGGACCATAACAGATTCACCGGTGGGCCAGGGCCCCGGCCCGATTCGCCGCCCCCGCTCGTAGTGGCGCGCTGCGCTCCGGGTTAGACTCCAGCCCGCGACCATTTCCTCGAGAAGGACGAGACCGACGATGCTCAAGCGACTTGCGATCCTCCCGCTCTTCCTCTTCCTGTTCGCGGCCGGCATGCCCGACGAGGGCATGTGGCCCTTCCATGATCTGCCCCTGAAGCAGCTGAAGGAGAGGTACGGCTTCGAGGCCGATCAGGCCTGGTACGACCACCTCCGTCTGGCTTCGGTGAAGGTGAGCTCCGGCGGCTCGGGGTCCTTCATCTCCCCGACCGGGTTGGTGGCGACCAACCACCATGTCGGCCTCGACTTCATCAACGCCCTGTCGACTCCCGACCGCGACCTGGTCGAGCACGGCTTTCTCGCCAACAGCTCGGACGAGGAGCTGCGCTGCCCGGGCGGCAAGCTCCACCAGCTGGTCGAGATGGAAGACGTCAGCGCGCGGATCACCAAGACCGGCGTCGAGCGCCAGGCGCAGATCACGGCGCTCGAGAAGGGCGAGAGCGCCCGGACCGGCCTCGACTGCCAGGTCGTCGCGATGCACGGTGGCGCCCGGCACTTCCTCTACCGCTACAAGGTCTATGACGACCTGCGCCTGGTCTTCGCCCCCGAGAAGCAGCTCGGCTACTTCGGCGGCGACAGCGACAACTTCTGCTACCCGCGCTTCTGCCTCGACGTCTGCCTCCTGCGGGCCTACGAGAACGGCAAGCCGGCCAGCACGCCCGACTACCTCGAGTGGAGCCGGGCCGGCGTCGCCGAGCACGATCTGGTGTTCATCTCCGGCAACCCGGCGCGTACCGGTCGCTACGAAACGATGGGCCAGCTCCGCTTCAAGCGCGACGTCCGCGTGCCCGCCGTCCTGAAGCTCATCGTCGATCGCGAGCAGGCCCTGGTGAGCTACTCCGATCTGGGCGCCGAGCAGCGCATCGAGGTGCTGGACACCATCTTCTCGCTGCGCAACAGCCTCAAGTTCTATCGCGGCAACATGCGTTCCTTCGTCGACCCGGCCATCTGGGGCACGCTCCAGCGCAACGAGTCGGAGTTCCGGCGGCGCACGGCCGATCAGCCCGAGGTCGTGGCGGCCTTCGAGACCATCGAGGAGGGGCGGCGGCGCCTCGGCCCGATGACCAAGGAGACCGGCTTCATGCGGCTCGACGGCCCGCTGGCCCAGTTCGCCTCCCAGCTCGAGCACGCGCTCGACCAGCTGTCCCGGCCGGAGGATCAGCGCGCCGCGGCCTTCAAGGGCGAGTCGTTCGAGCGGATGAAGGGGGTCCTGGTGGGGCAGAAGATCAACGTCGAGCTGTCCTGGCGGATGCTGGCGGCCTCGCTCGAGACCTCGCGCGCGGTGCTGGGCGAGACCCATCCCTTCGTGACCCGGGCGCTGGGTGACCTGAAGGCCGAGGAGGCGGCGCGCGCGATGGTCGACGGCACCCGGCTCCTCGACGCCGACTTCCGCGCCCGGCTGCTCGCCGGTGAGCTGCCGGAGTCCGAGATCGCCGGCGAACCGTTGCTGGCCCTGGCGCGCATGAAGCGCGAGGCCAACGAGACCTACGGGCCCGAGATGGCGCGGATCGAGGAGGCCGAGGAGAAGGCGCTCAAGGTCATCGCCCGGGCGCGCTTCGCGCTCATGGGCGACACCATCTATCCGGACGCCACCTTCACCCTGCGGCTGAGCTACGGCGAGGTGAAGGGCTACGAGCTGGGGACCACCGACGTGCCCTGGAAGACCAACGTCTGGGGACTCTTCGGTCGCAACAGCTCCTTCGACAACATGGCGCCCTACGAGCTGCCGCAACGCTGGCTCGACGCGCGCGAGAAGCTCGACCTGGACACGCCGGTCGACTTCGTCTGCACCGCCGACACGACCGGCGGCAACTCCGGCAGCCCGGTCGTGAATCGCAAGGGCGAGATCGTCGGCCTGCTCTTCGACGGCAACATCGAGAGCCTGCTCACCGACAACCTCTACGAGGAGGTGGTCTGCCGCTCGGTCTGCGTCGACGTCCGCTTCATCGCCGAGGCCCTCGACAAGGTCTATGGCGCCGAGCGTCTGCTCGTGGAACTCGGGCTGAAGCGCTGACCCGCCGCCTGGTTCCGGTCCCCGCCGCCTTCAGGGCGACGGGGACCGGAGCGACTCCGAGGGGAAGGGAGAGCCGTCATCAGTCGCTTCCTGTTGTTCGCGGTGTCGGCCGGGTTGGCCTTCGCGACCCTCGACCTGATCCGCAAGTTCCTCAGCCGTAGCGAGCGTCCGAGCGTCGTCGTCTCCTATCTGGTGGGGGGGCAGATCCTGATCTTCGGGGCCTGGGTCGCCTTCGATCCGGTCGCGGTTCCGGGCCCGGGCTACTGGCCGCCTCTGGCCGTCTCGGTGGTGGCCAACTTCATCGCCAACCTGCTCTTCCTCGAGGCGCTGCGCCGCTCGCACCTGAGCCGGACCATCCCCTTCCTGGCCCTGAGTCCGGCCTTCGCGGCGCTCGCCGGCCTGGTCGTCCTCCATGAGCATCTGGCCGTGCGGCAGTGGTTGGGCATCGCCCTGGTCGTCGCCGGCGCTCTGGCCCTCAACTTCGAGAGCGGAGGTCTGATCGCGGCCTTCTCGGCCCTGCGTCGGGAATCGGGCAGCCTGATGATGGTGGGCACGGCGGCCTGTTGGGGCCTCGCCGCGCCCTTCGACAAGCGGGCGCTCCGGCTCACCGAGCTGCGGATGCACGCCTTCCTGGCCGCCTGCGGCGTCGGTCTCCTGCTGCTCCTGATGATGATCAAGCGGCGGCGTCTCCACGCCCTGATCGTCGCCGCGCCCGCGCTACGGTTGCTCGGCCTGGCGATCCTGGTGGCGATCGCGGCCCTGGGGCTCCAGCTCGTCGCCTACCGGGCCGGCCCGGTAGGCCTGGCCGAGACCATCAAGCGGGTGATCGGCCTGACCTCGGCCGTCGTGCTCGGGCGCCTCGTCTTCGCCGAGGCCGTGACTGCGGCAAAACTTCGCGGCGTGGCCCTGATGGCCGTCGGCGTCGTCCTGATCGTGGTCTGATCACGACCGGCAAGTTTTTGGATCCGCGCCGCTTAGACGAATCTCGCCGGGCAGGGTGATCGAGTCTCGGGTCAATTCCCCATCAGGGGACGAGCGGATTCGTATTTGTAGTCCGGTGGCCAGGGTTTATCCTGGCTTCGTGCTCGGCCCCGGCCGGCGCAGGAACGATCAACGCGATCGAGGTTGTGTCCCATGCACGTAAAACCAACCTTCCTTCCTCTCTACGCCTGAAATCTTTCCCTCGGTCGCGTCCTTATCACGAGCCCACGGCACAGCCGTGGGCTCCTTCGCTTCGAAGCTGCGCGGGTCCACGGCCGCCGGTGATCCGAGGGAGCCGCCATCGGGTGCGTCGTTGACAGGAGCGGCCGCAGCCCCTTGAATGCGGCGACGAACCGAAAGTGCACGATGACTCCCGAACTCGTACTCCTCATTCTCATCCTGGGACTCGCCGCCGTCCCCTTCCGCCGGCTCCTCGGCCGCCATCGCGCGGTGGCGCTCAGTTCCTTGCTGACCATGGTGGTCCTCGCCGTGGTCGGGGTCAGGCTGCAGGAGCGGCAGACCGAGGACCTGCGCGCCGCGCGCGAGGTCTTCGACAAGGCGACCCCGATCGTTCACGACGAGGACGGTTACGTCGGCTCCGACGCCTGCCAGGCCTGTCATCCAGGCGAGCATGCCAGCTGGCGGGAGACCTATCATCGCAGCATGACCCAGGTCGCCTCGCCGGAGGTGGTGAAGGGCGATTTCGACCGGCGCAGCATCGTCGATCGGGGGCGTGAATACCGGCTCGAGCGCCGGGGCGACGAGTTCTGGGTCGAGCTGGTCGACCCCGACTGGGACTGGTTCACGAACGGGGGCCAGCGCTCGCCGCTCGCCGCCGGCGCCACCGCGCCGCGGGTCTGGCGCCAGGTGGTCATGGTCACCGGTTCCCACGACACGCAGGTCTACTGGTTGCCCGGGCACCACGATGACCGGCGCCTGAACTTCTTCCCCCTGGTCTGGAAGATCGAGACCTCGCGCTGGGTGCCGCTCGCGGACGCCTTCCTCAAGTACCCGGAGAGCGTCGAGTACCTGACCCTGTGGAATCGCACCTGCTCGCGCTGTCATTCCACCAACCCGAGGACCCGGGCGAAGGGTGGTTCGGCGACCAACACGGTGCCGATGAACACCGCGGTGGCCGAGCTGGGCATCGCCTGCGAGGCCTGTCATGGCCCCGGGCAGGAGCACGTCGAGGCCAACCGCAGCCCCCTGCGTCGTTACGAACTGCATCTCGCCGGCGATGACCGCGCCGATCCGACCATCGTCAACCCGGCGCGTCTCGACCACGAGCGCTCCTCCGAGGTCTGCGGTCAGTGCCACGGCATGGCCTTCTATTCCTCGCCGCTCGACCGGATCGATCGTGACGGGACCCCCTATCGTCCCGGCGACGATCTCGATGACACGCGCGTCCTCCAGGACCCGAAGGACCCGAAGCAGAAGCGCTACTGGGACGAGGTCGTCCGCAACGATCCGGTCTACCTGGTCAATCACTTCTGGAACGACGGCATGGTCCGGGTCTCCGGGCGCGACTACAGCAGCCTGCGCAAGTCGGCCTGCTTCACGAAGGGCAAGGTCGGCTGCCTCGACTGCCACTCGATGCACGACGCCGACCCGAACGACCTGCTCGTGCGCGACCGGACCACGGATCAGGTCTGCATGGACTGCCACCGTGAGATCGCCGCCAAGCCCGAGGCCCACAGCCATCACGCGGTCGGCTCGAGCGGTTCGAGCTGCATCAACTGCCACATGACCGAGGTGACCTACGGTCTCCTCAAGGGCATCCGGAACCACCAGATCGCCTCGCCCTCGGTCGCCGAGCAGCTCGACATCGGCCGGCCCAACGCCTGCACGCTCTGCCACCTCGATCGCAGCCTGGCCTGGACCCAGGACGCGATGGTCCGGTTCTGGGGCGGCGAGGCCCGTGAACTCGACGCCGACCAGAAGCGCTACTCCGCCGCGATCCTCCTGGCGCTCCAGGGTGATGCCGGACAACGGGCCTTGATCGCCAACGCGATGGGCCTGGCCGAGCGACGGGCGGTCGCCGGGGACGACTGGATGGTTCCGATCCTCGGCCACCTGCTCGACGATCCCTACGGCGCGGTGCGCTACGTCGCCGAGCGCAGCCTCCGTCGGGTCGACGGCTACGCCGATTTCGAGTACGACATGCTCGCGCCCGGCGAGGAGCGGCGGACGGCCATCGCGGCCCTGCGCGAGCGCTGGCAGGCGCGACGGCGGCCGGATCTCATCCGGGACGCGACCCTGCTGCAGGCCGCCGACGGCCTGCCTCTCGACCAGGAACTCCGCCGCCTGGCGGCGCGAAGGAACGATCTGCAACTGGCACTCGGCGAGTGACGATGGCGAGCAACCAGGACGAACTCCTCTCCCTGCGGCACACGGCCCTCGGCTGGTGGTGCCTCTTCGGTTTCGGTCTCCTGGGTCTGGTCCTGGAGTCCCTGAACGGCTTCAAGGTCGGCTGGTACATGGATCTCGCCAACTCGACCCGCCGCCACATGTGGACCCTCGGCCACGCCCACGGGACCCTTCTGGGCCTGGTGAACCTCGCCTGGGCGCGCGGTCTCGGCGGCCTGCCACGGCTCGGCGTCCGGCAGCGCGCCCTGGCCTCGGTCTTCCTCGGCGTGGCGACGACCCTGGTGCCCCTCGGCTTTTTCGCCGGTGGCCTCTTCGCCTATCGCGGCGACCCCGGGCTCGGCATCGTCCTGGTGCCGATCGGCGCCCTGGCCTTCGTCATCGCCGCCCTGTTCAGCGCCCTGGGCGCGCGGCGCTGAGGGCCGGTGGCCGAGGTCGTCACGATCGAGGACGTCGCGCGCGACCCCCGCGTCGACGCCTTCCGCTCGGTTCGCGAGCGGGATCTGAAAGGGCGCGATGGCCTCTTCATCGGGGAGGGTCCGCTCACCGTCGAACGCATGCTGGCCCTGCCCGGCGTGACCCGATCGCTCCTCGTCGTCGCCAACCAGGCCGAGCGCTATCGCGCCCTGGCGGGCGCCGAGGTCACGATCTACGCCGCCTCCGAGGCGGCACTCTCGGCGATCGTGGGCTTCGCCTTCCATCGCGGCGTCCTGGCCCTCGGCGACCGCGCCTCCTTCGACGGCAGGAGCCTCGCCGACCTGCTGCGTGACGTCCGACGGCGTTCGACCCTCCTCGTGATCGACGGGGTCACCAACGTCGACAACATCGGTCTCCTGTTCCGCAATGCCGCGGCCTTCGCCTGCGACGGTGTCGTCCTCAGCGAGTCCTGCCACGACCCGCTCTACCGCAAGGCCCTGCGGGTCTCGCTCGGGCACGTCCTGAGCCTGCCCTTCGCGCGGGTCGCCGACTGGAGCGGCGCGCTCGCCGAGCTGCGCGGGGCGGGCTACGACCTGGCGGTCGCCGCGCTCGGTCCCGGGTCGATCGCGCTCGATGACTACGAGGTGCCCGACCGCGTGGCGCTGGTCGTGGGGCAGGAGCGCGAAGGCGTTTCGGCCATCAGTCTCGGCGCGGCCTCTCGGGTCCTGCGCATTCCGATGGCGCCCGGGGTCGATTCGCTCAACGTCGCCGCCGCCTCGGCGGTCTGTCTCCACCGCCTGGCGCGCGGCGAGCGCCACTGACCCGCATCGCGTCGCGGCACGACGGGCGAGGAAGACTAGGCCAGCCAGCGGCTGGCGCTCCGAGCGGCGACGAATCCAGCGGGGGCCAACCGGACGACGGCTTTCCGGAGCGCCGGCTGCCCAGCCGGCCTAGATGCCGATCGCGTTCAAGTCGCCGACGACGTCGAGCACGGCCATCGGCGCAGCGAGACCACGAACGACGGGCGAAGAAGACTAGGCCAGCCAGCGGCTGGCGCTCCGAGCGGCGACGAATCCAGCGGGGGCCAACCGGACGACGGCTTTCCGGAGCGCCGGCTGCCAAGCCGGCCTAGATGCCGATCGCGTTCAAGTCGCCGACGACGTCGAGCACGGCCATCGGCGCAGCGAGACCACGAACGACGGGCGAAGAAGGCTAGGCCAGCCAGCGGCTGGCGCTCCGAGCGGCGACGAATCCAGCGGGGGCCAACCGGACGACGGCTTTCCGGAGCGCCGGCTGCCAAGCCGGCCTAGATGCCGATCGCGTTCAAGTCGCCGACGACGTCGAGCACGGCCATCGGCGCAGCGAGACCACGAACGACGGGCGAGGAAGACTAGGCCAGCCAGCGGCTGGCGCTCCGAGCGGCGACGAATCCAGCGGGGGCCAACCGGACGACGGCTTTCCGGAGCGCCGGCTGCCAAGCCGGCCTAGATGCCGATCGCGTTCAAGTCGCCGACGACGTCGAGCACGGCCATCGGCGCAGCGAGACCACGAACGACGGGCGAAGAAGGCTAGGCCAGCCAGCGGCTGGCGCTCCGAGCGGCGACGAATCCAGCGGGGGCCAACCGGACGACGGCTTTCCGGAGCGCCGGCTGCCAAGCCGGCCTAGATGCCGATCGCGTTCAAGTCGCCGACGACGTCGAGCACGGCCATCGGCGCAGCGAGACCACGAACGACGGGCGAAGAAGGCTAGGCCAGCCAGCGGCTGGCGCTCCGAGCGGCGACGAATCCAGCGGGGGCCAACCGGACGACGGCTTTCCGGAGCGCCGGCTGCCAAGCCGGCCTAGATGCCGATCGCGTTCAAGTCGCCGACGACGTCGAGCACGGCCATCGGCGCAGCGAGACCACGAACGACGGGCGAAGAAGACTAGGCCAGCCAGCGGCTGGCGCTCCGAGCGGCGACGAATCCAGCGGGGGCCAACCGGACGACGGCTTTCCGGAGCGCCGGCTGCCAAGCCGGCCTAGATGCCGATCGCGTTCAAGTCGCCGACGACGTCGAGCATGGCCATCGGCGCAGCGAGACCACGAACGACGGGCGAAGAAGACTAGGCCAGCCAGCGGCTGGCGCTCCGAGCGGCGACGAATCCAGCGGGGGCCAACCGGACGACGGCTTTCCGGAGCGCCGGCTGCCAAGCCGGCCTAGATGCCGATCGCGTTCAAGTCGCCGACGACGTCGAGCATGGCCATCGGCGCAGCGAGACCACGAACGACGGGCGAAGAAGACTAGGCCAGCCAGCGGCTGGCGCTCCGAGCGGCGACGAATCCAGCGGGGGCCAACCGGACGACGGCTTTCCGGAGCGCCGGCTGCCAAGCCGGCCTAGATGCCGATCGCGTTCAAGTCGCCGACGACGTCGAGCACGGCCATCGGCGCAGCGAGACCACGAACGACGGGCGAAGAAGGCTAGGCCAGCCAGCGGCTGGCGCTCCGAGCGGCGACGAATCCAGCGGGGGCCAACCGGACGACGGCTTTCCGGAGCGCCGGCTGCCAAGCCGGCCTAGATGCCGATCGCGTTCAAGTCGCCGACGACGTCGAGCATGGCCATCGGCGCAGCGAGACCACGAACGACGGGCGAAGAAGACTAGGCCAGCCAGCGGCTGGCGCTCCGAGCGGCGACGAATCCAGCGGGGGCCAACCGGACGACGGCTTTCCGGAGCGCCGGCTGCCAAGCCGGCCCAGATGCCGATCGCGTTCAAGTCGCCGACGACGTCGAGCATGGCCATCGGCGCGGCGAGACCACGAACGACGGGCGAAGAGGACTAGCCCGTATCGCTCACCACATTTACTAGAAAACAGCCGCCAAGCTTGGAAGAGTGGGGTGAAACAACAGATCCCAGGACTTCCAGCGAGGTGGCTGTAGGTGACAGAGTGTAACGGCGAGCGGGTGACGAGCCGAGGCCCGGGCAGGCGAGAATTCACGGCATCTTTCGACGGCGGCCAGATCAGCTCGGACGCAGGCGGTTTGCTCCTACACGAGGTCGATCGCCGCCTTTCCCTCTTCGATCGCTTCGCATCTTGCTTCCACGACTACCGAGATCCGAGCCGGATCGACCACAGCGTCCGCGACCTGGTGGCTCAGCGTGTGATGGCGATTGCGCTCGGCTACGAGGACCTGAACGACCACGACGAGCTCAGCCGCGATCCGCTTCTGGCCGCCCTGGTCGGGAAGGCCGACCCGACGGGCTTGGAGCGCCGTCGCGACCGTGATCGAGGTCGGCCTCTCGCGAGCAGCAGCACCCTGAATCGCGTCGAGCTCTCGCGTAGCGGCGAGGCGTCCAAGGACCGCTACCGTCGGATCGAGCTGAGCTCGGATGCCGTCGACGAGCTTCTGGTGGATCTCTTCGTCGAGTCTCACGCGGACGAGCCCGAGGAGATCATCCTCGACTTCGACGCGACCGACGATCCGATCCACGGCCGTCAGGAAGGTCGCTTCTTCCACGGTTACTACGACTGCTACTGCTACATGCCGCTCTACATCTTCGCCGGCGATCATCTGCTGTCGGCACGATTGCGCATGAGCAACCAGGACGGTGCGGCCGGCTCGCTCGAGGAGCTGCAACGCATTGTGGCCCAGCTCCGTACGCGCTGGACGAAGACGAGGATCATCGTCCGCGCCGACTCCGGCTTCTGCCGCAATGGCTTCCTCGATTGGTGCGAGGAAAACGGGGTCGACTACGTGATCGGCCTTGCTCGCAACGCCCGCCTCGAGTCCGAGCTCGAGGATCACCTGCTCGACGCTGAGGACCTCTGCGAGAGCTTCGGCCGCAAGGTCGCGCTCTTCCACTGCTTCAACTGGCGGACGATCGACTCCTGGTCTCGCGAGCGGCGGGTGATCGGCAAAGCGGAGTGCTCGAGGAAGGGGCGAAACCCACGCTTCATCGTCACCTCGCTTCCTTGCGACGATCACCACGAAGCCGAACGAATCTACCGCGACATCTACTGTCAGCGCGGCGAAATGGAGAACCGGATCAAGGAGCAGCAGCTCGACCTCTTTGCCGACCGGACGAGCGCCCACACGATGCAGGCGAACCAGATCCGCCTCTACTTCTCGTCGATAGCCTACGTCCTCGTCGACGCGCTGCGACGGATCGGGCTGAAGGGGACGGAAGCCGAGCGGGCGCAGTGTGGCACCATCCGGCTGAAGCTGCTGAAGATCGGCGCTCGGGTCCGGGTGACCTGCCGGCGAATCTGGATCAACATGTCGAGCGCCTGCCCCTACAAGGACATCTTCTTCGCCGCCTGGCGGAACATCTGCGCCACGACGTAGAGAACCCAACCTCCAATCAGCACGCGCGGAAACGACCTGCGCCCGAGGTCCGCACAGGGCGTCCCAATACGCCCATTCTCGGCCTCGAGACCCGCTCAGGTCCCCACACTCGCACCGATTTCAGGCGGGACGACCCAGAGTCGACCCTCGGACATCGCAGATCCCGGGAGTAGACCACCTGCGGATCGGCGTGGTGAGCGAAGCGGGTTAGGCCAGCCAGCGGCTGGCGCTCCGGGGCGCCGGCTGGGCCGGTTCGTCGAGGCGTCGCCGCGCCGAGCTCAGGCGTTCCAGCGGTAGTTGATCAGATGCGAGCCCGTGATCACCGTGCTCACCGGCTTGCTCCCCGGTACCTCTTTCAAGGTCGCCACCGAGATCCGGGTGATGAAGCCCTTGCCGGTCCCATAGCTGACGATGAACTCGCTCTGGTCCTCGCTCAGCACCACGCCGCGCGGCCCGTCGAACTCCAGCGAGGCGACGTGACGGCAGCGGTCGAGATCCCAGAAGGTGACCAGGTTGCCGAGGGGCGTGGTCGCCGCGACCAGGCGGCGGCCCTCGTGGATCGCCACGCTCAGCGTCTCGGAGATCATCGCCGAGGTGACCGCCTCCGGCTCCCTCATGGTGACGAGCTTGCCACCGGCCGGCCGCAGGCTGAGGGCTCCGATCTCCTTCTTGCCATCGCCCATGCCCTCGCGCGGCGCCGAGACGATGGCCAGGCCTCCGTCCTGCGCGATCGCCACGTGGCCGGCGTTGATCCGGGGGCCGTCGAACTCGATCTTCTCGATCAGGCTGCGCTTGGCGACGTCGATGATGGTGACCGAGGGCAGGACCTCGCCGCCCCACTTGTCGCCGCCGTTCGTGACCACCATGCGCCGGCCGCCGTCGATGAGGTGCAGGTCGTGGGGCGCGCTGCCGAAGCTCGGGAACTCGCCGATGATCGCCATCGTCGTGGCATCGCGGAGCGCGATGACGCCGACGTAGTCGTCCTCGACGTCACTCTCCGCCGCGTAGCAGAGCTTGCCGTCGGCCGAGAAGGCGCCATGGCCGTAGAATTCGCGATTGGGCAGGGTCTCGATCATGCGGGTCACGCCGCCGACCGCCAGGTCGACCTCGCAGGCTCCCCGGCCGCGCTTCTCGAAGACGGCGAGGCGTTGCCGTTCGATCGGGTGGGGGACCATGCCGTGGCCGAAGAAGGGCATCTTCATGTGCGCGACCTGGACCTCCGGCTGGTCGAAGTCGACCGTGCCGAGCCAGAACCCATTCTCGCCGGTCGGGCTGACCGCGCGCGAGGCGCCGATGATCAGGCCCTTCTTGCCGGCTGCGGCGGATCGGCTGGCGACGACGGGCGCTTCCGTCTTTCCGCCGCAGGCGAAGAGCCAGGACGAGCCGAGGGCGGCGAGGCCCAGGCCGAGGAACTGACGGCGATGGATCGGTCGGGGCTGGTCGAGATCGTGCGGCATGCTGCGCTCCGTGGCTTGCGACCCGCCGATGATAGCCTGGAGCGCGTCGAGGTGAAGCGGCAATCCGGGGCCGGATCAGGCCGAGACAGAGCTGCGATCAGGGCTGGAGGAGCTGCTTGGCGAAGCCGATCGGCACGCCGAAGTTCGAGCCGTCGAAGTCCCTGGTGATCGCGAAGTTGACGCCGATGACCCGACCGCCCGGCCCGAAGACCGGACCGCCGGAGCCGCCGGAGGTCGTGGCCGCGTCGTAGACCAGCCGCCGCTCCTTGACCTCGTTCAGGGCGCCCTGGGTGATGATCGGCGAGATGCTCTTGCGCTCGGCGAGGGCCTCGATGACCGAGGTGAGGTCGGTCGCGGTCTTGAAGATGGCCTCGAACTCGTCGCGTTCCGCGCGCGCCAGGAGGGCACCGACGCCGGTCGGATAGCCGAGCAGCACCACCCGTCGGCCCCGGTAGGACTCCAAGGGCCCGTCCTCGATCGGGACGACCGGAACGTCGCCGGCCTCGACCAGGAGCGAGGCGAGGTCGACGTCCTCTCCGGAGATCCGGATCGAGGCCGGGTCGACGGCGATGGCGGCGCGCCCGGGGAAGAGCACGTCGAGCCGGCGAAACACCGGCTTGAAGCCGGTGTCGATGAACCGGGCGACGTCGTCACTCTGCCACCAGGGTTCGGCGACGTGGCGATTGGTGAGTACCCGGCCCTCCGCGGAGGCGAGGAAGCCCGAGCCGGTGTACTCGATCTCGAGCGGCCCGCCGCCCGGGTAGCTCGCGTCCGTGGTCTTGCCGCCCTTCTCGTAGGTGAAGCCGTAGATGCCGTGGATCAGGCAGACCGAGGCGCTGTAGCGCTCGAGAACCTCGGCCATGACCTGGTCCTCGGCCAGGGCGGTGCCGACCAGCTCGCGCTGGTGCTCCAGCTCGCTGCGGATGCGGCCGATCTCCTCCTTGTCCACCAGTCGGCGCTGCGCCTCTTCCAGTCGGGCGATGTAGCCGCGCAAGCGCCCCATCTCGGAGAGGCGGTTCTCCTCTTCCAGTCGCCGCGACTCGGCCGCTTCCCGGGCGGCGCGCGACGAGGCCAGGTGGCCGCCCAGGAAGGCGGCGGCGAAGATCACGGTGGCCATCAGGATCGGCGTCATCAGCTTCACCTTCCAGCTGGAGCGGAAGACGAAGTCGCGGCCGAGGCTGCGGGTCGCCCGCAGGATCCCGCGCTGCTCGCGCAGGTCGCTGGCGTCGCGGATCATCTGGCGGATGGGCTTGCAGACCTCACCGGGACGGGCATGGACCCGGAATCGCAGTCGGGGACCATCGGCTCCGAGTTCGATCAGGTCGCCATGGACCAGGATGATCTCCTGGATCTCCCGGCCGTTGACGAAGACCCGGCCGTCGAGGGCCTCGGCGTGAAACGAGCAGCCCTCCTCGTGGAAGCGGACCAGGGCATGCTCGGGCGCGACGATGCCATCCTCCGGATAACGGATCTGGGCGCTCGCCGCCGTGCCGAGAACCACCTCCTTCTCGGGCCGGACGTCGTCCAGTCCGCGTTTTGGCCCGTCGAGATGGATCAGCTCGATCTGCATCGCGACATGATCGGCTGCCGGGGCGCCGCCGTCAAACCTCCTCGACCAGGATGCGCACGGTCATCGGTGTTTCCAATCGGGACGGCGGTGGGCCAGGAAGGCGTCGAGACCCTCATGGGCGTCCTGCGTGGCCATCAGCCCGTCGAGATAGAGGCGTTCGAGGACTTCGGACCCGCGCTCGAAGCGCTCGTTGAAGTCGTGTCGGGCGGCCCGGAGGGCGAAGCGCAGCGCGGCCGCCGAGTGGGGCAGCAGCCGCTCGCGGATGAAGGCCGTGGCGGCTTCCTCCGGATCCTCGGCGATCTCGTCCACCAGGCCGATCGCCCGGGCCTCCGGCGCGGTCAGCCGGCCACCGCCCAGGAGCAGGGTCTCGGCCGGGCCGCGGCCGCAGCGTTCGGGCAGGATCAGCGAGGCGAAGGGGGCGAAGACGCCGAGGGTGATCTCCGGCTGGCCGAAGACGGCATCGGGCCGGGCGATCAGGCGCTGGCAGAAGGCCGCGAGCTCGAGGCCGCCGCCCAGGCAGAGGCCGCGGGTCGCGGCCACGACCGGGACGGCCGCCTCCGTGATCGCGCGGAAGAGCGCGCGGAAGCCGGCGAGCATGGCGGCGACCTGGTCGGCCCGATGCTCCTCGATGCTGGCGCCGTAGCTGAAGTGCGGGCCCTCGGCGGCGAGCAAGATCGCGCGCAGGCTCCGTTCCCGACCCGCGGCCCGGAAGTGCTCCTCGAGCTCGGCCATCATGACCCGGTCGATGATGTTGCCCTTCGGGGCCCTGAGGTCGATCCGCCAGGCGGCGCCCTCCAGGATGCGAACGCCGCGAACGCGCGTCGCCGGGATGATCTGGTCCTCGCTCATCGCACTCCCTCGACAGGTCCCGCGCCGATCCTACCATCGTTGCTGTCGGCGCCCCCCGGCCAGTGGCGGCCGGGACCGGCCACCGAGGACCCGGGAGCCTCTGGGCCCTGCGGATCAGCGTCGGGCGGCGGCCCCGACCCCCGCCGGTACCATGGTCGGCAGCGGAGGAAGACATGAGCCGATTCGTCCCGATCCTCGTCCTGCTCCTCACGATCCCCTGGCGAGTCGTCGTCGCCCAGGAGACGCCCGAATCGGAGCCAGTCCAGGTCACCGGTGACCTGACGCTGGAGCCCGGTCAGGTCCTGCGTCGCGGCCTCGTCGTCCGGGGACATGGCCTGGTCATCGATGGTCGCGGCGCGACCATCCAGGGCCCGGGCGAGGCCGGCCGACCCGGGACCTTCCTGGGCGTCGGCATCCGGATCGAGGGCGGCTCGGCGATCACCATCCGCAACCTGCGGGTCGAGGGCTTCGCTCTCGGGCTCTCGGCCGAGGCGACCGAGGCCCTCCTGGTGGAGGATTGCGACCTGGGCGGCAACCAGGACGACCCCGAGGCCGGCTGGAACGACGAGCGCGTGGCCGGCGGGCTGCGCCTGGAGGCGCTGCGTGGCGCGACCCTGCGCCGGGTCCGCGCCCGTCGGTGTTGGAACGGTCTCGATCTCCACGACTGCCGCGAGTGCCTGATCGAGGATTGCGACTTCTCGCATTGCTCGAACAACGGCGCCCGGCTGCGGCTCTCGAGCGAGAACCTGCTGCGTCACAACGATCTTTCCCATGGCATCCGTCTGCGGCCGGGGGAGGCGCACGCCCGCGATTCCTGCTGTCTCATGATCGAGTCCGGTTCCGATCGGAACCTGGTCGTCGGCAACGACCTGAGCCACGGCGGCGACGGTCTCTTCGTGCGGATCTCGAGCGGCTGGATCTCGACCGGCAACCGGTTCGTCGACAACGATTGTTCGCACGCCCACAACCACGGGGTCGAGTGCTGGAGCCCGGGCAACACCTTCCTGCGCAACCGGGCCAACCACTGCAGCTACGGCTTCTGGATGGGCGGCTCGGACGGCACGGTGATGATCGGCAACGAGGCCGGATGGAACGGGCGCGAGGACGGACCGCACAACGCGCCCGAAGCCGGGATCGGCCACGGCGGCATCGTCTTCGTCCGGGGCGCGGCCCAGCACCTGCGGCTCGAGGACAACCACTGCCACGACAACGCCGGTCCAGGGATCGTCGTGCGTGGCCACCGTGTGGCCGATGCGGTCGACTGGCCCTTCTTCGACCTCCTCATCCAGGGCAATCGCCTGGAGCGGAACCGCTGGGGGCTCTGGCTCGAGCGGGGTGCCTTCGCCGTCCTGCGCGGCAACCGCGAGCTCGAGAACCTCGAGGACGACCGGATGGCCGAGGTGGTCGACGTCGATGACGACCGCGGCACGGTTGCGCCGGGTCGGCGTCCCCGGGCGCGACTCGAGGGACCGTCTCGGGCCACCGTCGGTCAGAAGGTCGTGTTCGATGCCGCGCGCAGCCTGGGCTTCTCAGGCACCGGACTGCGCCATCGCTGGCGTGTCGACGATCGACTCGTCGAGAGCACGCAGGTCGAGGTCGCCTTCGAGCGTCCTGGGCGCCATCGGGTCGCGCTGCAGGTGACCGACGCCGTGGGCGCCGACACCGACCACGTCGACGTCCTGGTCGGCAGCGGCGGCGCCGAGATCGGTACCGAGGGCACGGCGCGGCACTGGAGCTTCGTCATGGGCCTCGATCCCGATCATCGCGGTGAGGTCCGCTTCGTCGACGACCCCGACGCGGTCGAGGGCCGCTACGCGCTGGAGATGCGCGTCGAGCGCTACATGGGGCGTGACGTCGCCGCCGTGGTCGCCTTCCCCGAACGACCGCTCGACGTCTCGAAGCGGCGTTGTCTGTCCTTCTGGATCCGCTACCGGAACCCGAACTTCTGGGGCTTCCAGGGCCCCAATCCGGTGCTGCGTCTGCTCACGCGCGACGGCTACTTCACCTACGTGCCACAGGGCCCGAAAGGTCCGCGCAACATTCTCTGGGAACTTCCCGACCCGGAGGGTCGCGAGGGCTGGACCCGATTCTCGATCCCGCTCGCGGGCGGGGGAGGCTTCGAACGCAGCCGTGACGGCAAGATCGAGCTCGACTTCATCCAGTCGATCAGCTTCCAGTTCGACTCCTGGGGCGGCGATCCCTTCACCGTCTGGATCGACGGCCTCTGCTTCGAGTGATGACCTGCGACAGAGCGTCCGCTCGATGATCGTCCTCGTGGCGGAACCGGCGGCGATCGGCGTTGTTGATCAGATCGTCCCGAGGTCGTTCATTCCCGACCTCGCGGCCTTGCGAGGAACGACACATGAGAAAGCTGATCACCCTGACACTCGCCCTGGGCTTCGGTCTCGGCTTCGCGCTGGCCGCCGCCGCCCAGGACGACGACTCGACACCTCGGCGCGCGCGTCTGCTCGAGCGCTTCGACCGGAACGGCGACGGCAACCTCGACCAGGCGGAGCACGAGGTCATGCGCCAGACCCTCCGCGCCGAGCTGCCGAAGCTCCGTGAGGAGCGGCGCGCGGCCCGGCGCGCGGAGCGCCCCGGAATCAGGCCGCGCCAGGACCAGGGCGACCGTCCGCGGCGGGCCGCCAATCGGTCATGCCTCCGCTGCGCCCTGATCGATGCCTTCGATCGCAACGACGATGGCCGCCTCGGCCCGATCGAACGACGGGCCGCGGTCGGCTGCCTGCGTCGTCTCCGTGATGGTTCCGGTCGGGGCCAGGGCCCGGGGATAATGGGCCAGCCGCGACCGGGGCGGGAGAAGGGGACCGACCTTCGCCCGCAACGTCAGCGTCAGGTTCCGGGAGCGGGTCGCCGGGCGGGGCCGGGGCAGGGGCAAGGACAGGAGCCGGGGGCCGCGGTCCGCCCTCAGCAGCGGGTCCTGCGCCCGGGATTCGGACGCCAGATCGACCCCCGGCAACCAGGTCCGGAGGCTCCGCGCCTGCGCCGGCCGGCAAAGGCTCCGGTCGACGCTCCGGCGGCGGAGCCGGTCGAGAAGCCGGCCACCGTGCCGGCCGAGCCGAAGCGGCCGTTCCTCAGGCGTCGTCTCCTCCAGGGCGGCGACGCGACTCCGGTGACGCCCGGCGGCGCTGACCGCGTTCGTTCGCGCCAGCCCGGCCAGGGTTGTCTCGGACTCGGCCCCTGCGGCGGGCAGCGGATCTGAGCCTCCGTCCGCGGCGTCCCGGTGGCGCCGCAGCCGACGATGAGGTCGATGATCGGACCGGCGGACGAGGGGATCTCCGCCGGTCCGGTCGTTCGAAGACCTGTGAGCGGCGATGGTGGTGGGCGGGATCGGCCGTGCTGCGCGTGACGGTGGCCTGAGCTGATCAGGTCGAGACGCGGCGGCCTGCACCCTGGTCCCGAGCGAGGCGACCGGTCGCATGGCCGCCGTGGTGACTCAGAAGTTCCAGCGCGAGGGCCGCAGGCACATCTCGTCGGCCTGCTGGTCCTCGTCCTCGACCTGCCGTCCTCGGACTTCGACCTCGGCTGCGGCCTTCCGGTCCGGCCGGTAGTTGCCGAGCGCCCGCTCCTGGTGGTCGCCGGCCTGGGCCTCGAGTTCGAACTGGATGGTGTAGTCGATGGTCTGGCCGAGGTCGCGTTCGACCTCGTTCATCAGGTCGATGAGACGGCTTTCGAGTGCTTCGATCGCGCGGTCATCGGCGACGACGGCCAGGAGGCAGAGGTCGTCGGTCTCCTCGTCGTGACCGAGTCCCGGGAGGATCGCCACGGCGACCTCGATCCGTTTCCGGGTCAGCGCATCCAGGACGGCCCGGGCGAGCGCTCGTTCGCGATGGCTCATGGCTCGACTCCCCAGGAACGAAGGTAGGCCTCGGTCCGGTCGAACAGGCTTCGGGGCAGCGGCATCGGCAGCGTGGTCCTGCCGTAGTCGGCCCAGACCCGGCGGTCCTTCAGGGTCTGGAACAGATCCCTCAGGTCGGTCGTCTCCCTCGAGTCGGCGCTGATCTCGTGGGCCCGATTCTTGGTGTCGGCGTGTCCCGAATAGCGCCGACCCGGGCGCGGGTCGAGCGGGATCGTCAGGCCGCGGGAGGCGAACTCGGCGTTCATGCCTTCGAGGAGGGCATAGTAGAGTCTGCTGGCGGCCGGCATCGTGAAGTCCCTGTCCGTCTGCGCCATCAGGCGCCGAGCCGCCTGGAAGTTGGCTTGCGCCCGCATGCGCAGCGCCCGGGCGCCTCGTTCGTCTTCTTCTCGGCTCATCGACCGACCCGGACTCCTACTTGAGAGAATACCCGGCGTCATGCAGGGCGCGCCGGTCCGCCCCCGTCGATCGCGGCGGCGGGTGGCGGGCAAGGCTACCCCGCAGCGCTCGACGCGGCCATGAGCGAAGACGGCGAATCGATCGACCGGATCGCTCCTCGAGCCGGGCGCTGCCCCTCGCGGTCGGTCTTCCGGCCGGGTGTCGACGAGGCTGCGACGATTCGTCCGGAGGCCCGCGACGGCCCGGATGGAGGGCGCCGCTTCGGGCTCGGCGCGTTCGACCCCACGAACGCATGCCCTGTGCCGATCATCGCTTGGAATCCCCTGGCCGGACCGCGAGCGGACCGGGTCGGCCTGCATGTTCTGCCGGTCTTGCCGCAGGCGCGCGCGGCGGCGCCGAGCGAATCCGGAATGCGCGTGTATCGAGGGACCGCGCTTGCTTTCATGGGGCCCTCGCGCCGGCGACCTCCGGAGCGAGCGTTGCCAAGTCACCACAATCAACTAGCGGAACATCGCCCCATGATCCGTCGCATTCCCGTCTGCGCCGCCGTTCTGGCGGTCCTGATCCTGTCCTCCGTCCAGCTCCGGGCGCAGGGCATCGGCTCCGAGCGAGCCCTTCCCAACGCCCTGCCGGCCGGCGCCGAGTTCTCCATGAGCCTGCGCGACCTGATCGAGCGCGGCGCGAAGATCTTCTCGGCCAACTGGACCATCGAGGATGGCCAGGGCCGGCCGCTCACCAAGGGCACCGGCGCTCCGATCAGCGACCCCAATGCGCCGCTCGTCTTTCCCCGCAACATGAACCGCGTCTCGGCGATGGACTCCAATTCCTGCGCCGGCTGCCACAACGGCCCCCGTCCGGGCGGCTCCGGCGACTTCGCCACGAACGTCGTCGTGCTCGGCCAGCGCTTCGACTTCGCCACCTTCGACGGCAACGACAGCCTGTCGATGCGGGGCACCATGAACGAGGTCGGTGCTCCCGAGACCCTGGACACGATCGGCAACTCCCGCCAGACCGTGGGCATGTTCGGTTCCGGTTACGTCGAGATGCTGGCGCGCCAGATCACCGCGGATCTCCAGACCCTCCGTGACGGGCTCGCCCCGGGCGCCTCGGTCGCGCTCGTCTCCAAGGGCATCAGCTTCGGGCAGCTCACCCGCGACGCGGCCGGCAACTGGGACGTCTCGCTGGTCGAGGGCCTGCCGGCGCCGAGCATCGCCAGCTCCGGGCCCACCGACCCGCCGAACCTGATCATCCGTCCCTTCCATCAGGCCGGCGCGGTCATCTCGCTGCGCCAGTTCACCAACAACGCGATGAACCACCACCACGGCATCCAGACCGTCGAGCGCTTCGGCGCCGGCATGGATCCGGACGGCGACGGGGTCATCGACGAACTCGGCATCGCCGACGTGACCGCCGTGACCGCCTTCCAGGCGACCCTCGAGGTGCCCGGTCGCGTCATCCCGAGCAACCCGTCCCTGCGCTGGGCGGTCGCCCAGGGGCAGAATCACTTCGTCTCGATCGGCTGCTCGGGCTGCCACGTCCCCTCGCTGCCGCTCGACAACCAGGGCTGGATCTACAGCGAGCCCAATCCCTACAACCCGGCCGGCAACCTGAGCGTCGGCGACAGCTACGAGAGCACCTGGGGCAGCCTGACCATCAACCTGAACAGCAATCGTCTGCCGCAGCCGCGGCTCGAGGAGAAGCGGGGCAAGGTGATCGTGCCGGTGTTCAGCGACTTCAAGCTCCACGACATCACCAGCGGTCCGAACGACCCCAACCGCGAGAGCCTCGACATGCACGCTCCGGCGGGCAGCACGGCCTTCTTCGCCGGCAACGCGCGCTTCCTCTCCAGCCGTCTCTGGGGCGTCGCCAACCAGATGCCGCACTTCCATCACGGCAAGTTCAGCACCCTGCGCCAGGCGATCGAGGCCCATGCCGGCGAGGCCAGCGGCGTGATGGCCAACTGGGCGGCGCTCAGCACCGGCCAGAAGAACGAGCTGATCGAGTTCCTGAAGTCCCTGCAGATCCTGCCGGAGGGGACCAAGGAGCTGATCGTCGACGAGAAGGGCCGGCGCGTCCGCTTCTGGCCCGACCTGCCCTGGACCTGTGGGCAACCGGTTCCGGCCCTGCCCTGAACCCGGACCGCGTCCGTGACCGACCCGGCCGATCCCCGCGGGGTTCGGCCGGGTCTCGTTTTCGTCGGCCTGGAGTTGGCCGCGGCGGTTTCGGAGTCCAGAATCAGGTCATGTTGGGACCCATCACCATCGTCGTCCGCCTGTGCTTCGCGCTCGGCCTGGCGACCGCCCTCCTGGGGCCACGCTTCTTCGGGCTCTCCGCCACCTGGAAGAAGGCGGCCATCGTCACCGCCCTGGTCGCGGCCGTCGCCTTGATCGGCCTACGCATCGGCACCCGCATGATGGCGCCGGAGAAACTCCCGGCGCCGAACGCCTGAATGCTCTGCGAGTGTTTCTCCGCCGTGAGCGGAGTCGAACTGAACGACTGAGCCGCGCCGTTCGCCAGGACCCCGGACGAGGCCGGCGACCTTCGCGGCCGCGGATCGCGCGGACCCCGATCGGTTCGGTCGTCGGCGACCGGGTCAGCTCGCCTGATCGCTGCTCTCGGTCCCCAGCAGGTCCTCCAGCGCCTCGAGCAGCTGGCTGGGGCGGAGCGGCTTGCTCAGGAGACGCCAGGGACCGCCGCCACGAGGATCGATCCTGATCCGATCCGGAGCGTAGCCCGAGACCAGGATCAGCGGCAGGTCGCCGTCGTCGGCGCGGAAGCGATCGACGAGTTCGTCCCCGCCCATCTCGGGCAGGACGATGTCGGTGACCACGGCACGGAAGCCACGCCGCTCGGCCTGCCAGAGGGTCAGGGCCTCTCCGCCGCCGGCCGCGCTCACCACCTCCCAGCCGGCCCGGTCGAGGAAGGCCGCGAACATCCGGCGCACGTGGAGGTCGTCCTCCACCAGCAGGATGCGGCCGCCCGACTCGCGTCGGCGACGTTCGATCCTCACCGGCGCCTGCTCGTCCTCTTCGGCGTCGACGAGAGGCAGATAGGCGCGGAAGACGGTTCCCTCGCCCGGCGAGCTGCTCACGTCGACGAAGCCGTCGTGCTGTTCGATGACCTCACGGACGATCGCGAGCCCGAGCCCGGTGCCTTCGCCCTGGCGCTTGGTGGTGAAGTAGGGATCGAAGATGCGATCGATGACCTCGGCGGGAATGCCGTGGCCGCTGTCGGCGACCGAGACCTCGGCGTACTGGTCGCCGGCGGGTAGTTCGTGGCGGCGGGTCGTGATCGTGAGCCGGCCGCCCTCCGCCATCGCCTGGCGGGCATTGACCACCAGGTTCATCAGGACCTGGCCCAGCTTGCCGGGATCGGCGAGGACGACCAGCCGGGAGCGGGCGAGCCGGTATTCGACCTTGACGTCCTCGCCCAGCACGCGTTCGAACAACCGGCGCGAGGCCGAGACCACCGAGTTCAGGTCGATGTTGCGCGGCGAGGTCGCCCGGCGCGAGCTGAAGGCGAGAAGCTGCGCGGTGAGGTCCGCGCCCCGGAGGGCGGCGGTCTCGATCGCCCGGCAATCCTCGTCGAGCTCGAGCGCCAGCGCGCGGGGCAGCTTGTCGCGGAGCAGGTCGATCTCGCCGAGCACGACCATCAGCAGGTTGTTGAAGTCGTGGGCGACACCGGCCGAGAGCCGGCCCAGGGCCTCGGCGCGGGTGGCCTCACGCAGCCGTGCCTCGGCCGCATCGCGACGCTGTTCGGCCTCCCGGCGCTGCCGGATCTCGGCGCGGAGCAGGCCGTTGTGGTGCACGGCGCCGGACACCAGCAAGGTGATCAGGACGAGGATCGAGGTGGTGAACCAGCGCGCGCGCCAGAAGGGGGGCTCCACCCGGACCCTCAGGTCGACGCCCTCCGATCCGAAGATCCCCGCGGCGCCAGCCGCGCGGATGCGCAGGAGATACTCGCCACCGTCGAGACCGCTGTAGCGCCCGAAGCCGCGATCCGACTCGTACCAGTCGTCGTCCAGACCCTCGAGCTTGTAGCGGTAGCGGTTGGAGCCGGGCCGGGAGAAACCGAGCGCGGCCACCTCGAATTCGAAGCTGTTCGCGGGCCAGCTGAGGTCGATCTTGGTCACCTGACAGACGTCGCGCTCGAGCGCGAGGTCCTTGCCATTCTGGCGGAGCGCCGTGAGGGCGACCGGAGGCAGGTAGCTGGTCGCGCGCGCCGCCTGGGGCTTGAAGTGGCTGGCGCCGCGCGCGCCGCCGAACCAGAGCTCGCCGTCGCGGGTCCGGTAGAAGGAGGTCAGCAGGAAGCCGTCGGCCTGCAGGCCCTCCTCGCGGCCGTAGATCTCGATCGGGAGCTTGCCGTCCGGATCGAAGGAGGCGACCCCGCGGGGCGTGCTCAGCCACAGGCGATCCTGATCCTCGAGGATGCCGAGGACCACGTCGTCCGGGAGGCCCTCGGCGACGCCGAAGACGGTGAACCGACCCTTCTCCGCGTCGTCGAGCCGGTGCAGACCGGCGGCCGTGGCCACCCAGAGACGGCCCTGCCGGTCGCGATGCAGGGCCTGGATCACGCTCGATCTCAGGCCGTCGGGCCGGCTCTCGGCCTGGTAGCGGTGGCTTTTGCCGCTGCCCGGATCGACGTGGTTGAGACCGTCGTCCGTTCCGAACCAGAGACTTCCGTCCGCGTCCTGCAGGAGCGCGCCGTAGCTGGCGGTGTCGTTGCTGACGCTCTCCGGATCGGCCGGGTCGTGTTGGAAGCGGCGCGCCTTGCCGCTCGAGCAGTCGAAGGCCGTGAGCCCGCCGCCCTGGGTGGCGAGCCAGAGGAGGTCGTCGTCAGCACGGTCGGGAAGGATGCGGCGGATGCAGTTCGAGGCCGGGAGGCTGGTCGCGTCGCTCGGGTCGTTCTGGAAGCTGCCGACGATCCGGTCGGTCGCGCGATCATAGAGCTGCAGGGCGCCGCCGAAGGTCGCGACCCAGAAGCGTCCCTTGCGATCCTCGTTCAGGGCCGAGGTCAGGCTCTGGTGCAGGAGCGGCTCCCGGACCTCGTCGAGCTTGCCGCCGCGCCGCCTGATCACGCGCAGGCCGTCCATGGTGCCGAGCCACATGGCTCCGTCCAGGTCCTCGTACATCGGCAGGAGCCCGCTGCCGATCTGCGTGATCTGGAAGCCGAGGCTGTTCTCGTCGTACTTCGCCAGCCCGCCCATGGTCACGACCCAGAACAGGCCGGCATCGTCCTCGAACACGCAACGCGCGCCCCGACGGCCGAGGCCGCAGTCCTCGGCGAAGCGCTGCACCACGCCGCTGGCGGGATCGAGGCGTCCCAGCACGGATGGCCCGTTGAAGGAGGTCAGCCAGATGCCGCCGTCAGCGTCCTCGCGGATACCGGTGATCACCCGGCCGCCGATGGTCTCGGGGTCGGCGAGGTCGTGGCCGTACTCCTGAAGCGTCCCGTCGGCGAGCCCCAGCCGGTAGAGGCCCTCCTGCGTGCCGATCCAGAGGCGACCGCGGCCGTCCTCGTGGAGCGACCAGATCTGGTTGCTCGCCAGGCCGCTCGTCGTGTCGATCCGGCGATCGCAACGTCCGCTGCGCGGATCGAAGTGCGCGACGCCGCCACCGAAGCTGCCCAGCCAGAGACCGCCGTCGCGGGCCGGGAGGACGCGATAGAGGTTGTCATGGACGAGGCTCTCGGGGTCGGAGTCGTCGTGGCGATGGCTCTGCAAGGTCGCCGCGGCCGGGTCGTAGCGCAACAGGCCGCGCCCGTTCGTCCCCAACCAGAGGTCGCCGTCCAGGGCGCAGATGGTCCAGATCCCGCCGATCTCGCCGCCGGTCGCCACCGGAGCGGGTGAGATGGTCCCGGTCTCCTTGTCGTAGCGGTCGAGACCCGCCAGGGAGCCGATCCAGATCAGCCCGTTCTCGTCCTCGTGGAGCGCGGTCACGTTCTTGCCGGAGAGCTGCCCCCGAGCCGGATGGAAAGGAGCCAGCTCGCGCCCGTCGTAGCGCTGCAGGCCACCACCATAGGTCCCGACCCAGATGAAGCCGTCACGGTCCTGGAGGACCGCGCCGGACATCTCGCTGTTGGTCTCGGCGACGTTCTCGAAGCGTGGCAGATCGTGGGGATCGGGGACCTTCTCGAGCGCTGCCGTCATCGAAAAGGACGGTGCCCGGCGGTTCCGGTTCGGGGTCGGATCGTCGTCGATCCGCGTCGCGGTGAAGAAGGGCAGGGCGATGCTGATCGCCAGCCCGATCGCCAGCACGAGCACGCCGGGCAGGTACCTGTTCATGGTCGCATTGAACCAAGCGTCCGGCGGGGGTGGTAGGGCAACTCGACGACCCTCCTCGGGAAACGGATCAACTTCCGATCAAGACCGCGGCGCCACCGACCTGGGTTGCCGCGACTCAGGGCAGGATCTCGAGGCGGACTCCGGGCGACGAGGCCAGGATCGGGCCCAGCTCGAAGGCCTGGACGTGGAGCCTCCAGCCGGCGAGCCAGGGGATCTGGCGATCGACCGCTGCGCCGAGATGGTCGCCGCCGGCGTCGAGGACGAAGCCACCGCTGGCGACCAGGTTGATCGGGTCGATGGCGACGACGAGCGGCAAGGTGCCGAAGGCCGGATAGTCGATCCGAGCCAGGCTCGCCAGGTAGAGGCCCTGGCCGAAGGCCGAGCCTCCGCTCACCGCGAAGCGGCCCTGGAGAGCCAGCGGATCGCCGTTCAGCGGCAGCCAGGCGAGATCGATCCCGTGGGCGAGACCGAGGTCGCTCCGGTAGACCAGCACCGGTCCGGTCGGTGACCTCTGGACCAGGACCTCGCCGAGGGTGAGGGCGGCCCGGGGCGCGGAGCAGGCGAAGTCGGCGAAACCGTCGCCATCGAGATCGCCGCCGCCGGTCACCGCCGTGCCCAGCTGATCGTTGGCGCCCGCGCCGGTGAACGCGCGGATCAGGCTGCCATCGGCGCCGGAGCGGACCTCCGCGTAGCCGGCGAAGCCGGCATGAGCGAAGGCGCCGACGATGAGATCGTCGAAGCCGTCGCCGTCGACGTCGCCGGACCCGGCCAGGGCCGAGCCGTAGCGATCTCCGGCGACGAGGGGGTGCAGCTGCAGGAGGATCGCGCCGGTCGCGCCGCTCAAGACCGTGACGCTACCGGCATCGGGACCGGCGAGGTCGCTCCGCGGCGCCGCGACGGCCAGATCGGCGCGGCCGTCGCCGTCGACGTCGCCGGCGCCCGCCAGGGCCTCGCCGAAGAAGTCCGCCGCCGAGGCCCCGAGGAACTGCGCTAGCGGGGCGCCGTCGTAACCGGAGCGCAGCTCCACCCGACCGGCGTTGACCCCGTTGCTGCCGTCGCCGGGCGCCCCGATCGCGAAGTCGTCGCGACCGTCGCCGTCGACGTCGCCGACGATCGCCACGGCGTTGCCGTAGCGTTCGAAGACGCCGCTGCCCTCGAGCTGGGGATAGGGGACCGCGGAACTCCGATAGACCATGACCTTCCCGGACCAGGTCGCGTGACTCGATTCGTGGGGGATGCCGACCAGCAGGTCGGGTTGACCGTCGCCGTCGAGGTCACCACCGCCGGCGATCACCCGGCCGAACTCGTCGCCCGCGGCCTGGCCGGTGTAGGTGGTGATCAACGAGGCGTCGGCACCCGAGTAGAGATGGACCGCACCCGCGTCCAGGTCCCAGAGATCGCTCAGGGGCGCGCCGACGGCGAAGTCGGCGAGCCCGTCGCCATCGATGTCGCCGAGGCCGGTGATGGAGCTGCCGAATTCGTCACCCGCCGCGTAGCCGGCCAGTCCGTGGATGACGCTGCCGTCGGCGCCCGAGTAGACGACGACGCGGCCGGAACTCGGGCCGTTGGCGGCGTCCAGCGGCGCGCCGACCGCGAGATCGTCCCGACCGTCGCCGTCGACGTCGCCGACGAAGGCGAGCGCCTGGCCGAAGAGGCCCCCGAAGGCATTGCCCTGGTGGATCATGGGGGGCGACCACTGGGCGGACACGGACGTTGCGATGGCCGCCGCGAGGACCGCCACCAGGAAGGACAGTCGTGACATGACGGAATCTCCCTGCCTGGACCTCCCCTCACCGCCGACCCCTGGCCGGTCGGAGGCGCAAGTGTCGGGCCGGAATCCGGCGCGATTCGTCGCGGGCGCCGAGGAACGGGGCGCGGGTACGCTCGAACGGGCGAGATTCCGGCTCATGCGCCCGGACCCGATCGGCTATGGTCGATGACCCGGACCCTTCCCACCCACGAGGCGACGATCACGATGTCCGACCACCAGGAACGAGCCGGGAGCGCCCCGGCGCGGCGGCAGAACGGCGGTTCGACTGCGGAGGAATCACCGGCCGGGCCCCAGGTCCCGCCCACGCGCGAATGCGACGTGGTCATGAAGGGCGGCATCACCAGTGGCGTGGTCTATCCCGGCGCGATCTGCGAGCTGGCCCGGAGCTTCCGCCTGCGCAGCATCGGCGGCACCTCGGCCGGGGCGATCGCGGCGGCCTGCGCCGCGGCGGCGGAGCATGGGCGTGGCCGGGCGGGCGCCGGCTTCGAGCTCCTCGCGGGTCTGCCCGAGCGGCTCGGCGAGAAGGTCGCTGGCAGGCCTCGCCTGCTTTCCCTGTTCCAGCCGAGCGCGGCCACGCGCCCCCTGTTCGCGCTCCTGCTCGGCGCACTGCGTCCCCGGGCCCTGAAGCCGGCCCGTCTCTACGCCGCGCTCCTCGTCCAGGGTGGCCTCTGGTCCCTGGTCGGCTCGTTGCCCGCCCTCGGCCTCCTGATCTGGCTCCTCATCGACGACCGGCCCATCGACTGGCACGGCATCCTCGGTCTCGTCCTCATGTTCCTGGTGGGAGCCACGGCGGCCGCGCTCGCCCGGCAGTGGCGCATCCTCGTCCATCACCTGCCGCGCCAGCACTTCGGCATCTGCAGCGGGCAGGGGACGGACGCCGCGGCGCGACCGGCTCTCACCGACTGGCTGCACCGGGAGATCCAGGCGCTCGCGGCCCTCGGTCCCGACGATCCGCCGCTGAGCTTCCGGATGCTCGAGGAACGCGGCATCGAGCTGCAGGTGATCACCACCTGCCTCACCCACGGCCGTCCCTACGGTCTCCCCGGTCTGCGTCGCCGCTTCTACTTCGCGCCCGCCGAATTCCGGCGGCTCTTCCCCGAGGCGATCGTGGCCCGGCTCGAGGCGGCCGGGCAGAAGGTGGTCGCCGAGGAGACCAAGGCCTCGCGGCGGCTGACCCATGCCTTCATGCATCCGCGCCTGCCGTTGCCGAAGGACGGCGACCTGCCGGTCCTGGTGGCCGTGCGCATGAGCCTGTCCTTCCCGCTCCTCCTCGGCGCCCTGCCGCTCTGGGACTTCGACTGGGGCGGCAGCGGGCTCGGCGAGAGCGAGGCGAGCCGCCGGCGCCGGGCCTTCCGGACCTGGGCGAAGACCGAGCGCGCGGCGGCGGCCGCCTTCCTCCGCGACCCCGAGATCGTTCAGCCGGGGCGACCCGATGGCCCGGTGCCGGAGCGGATCTGGTTCTCGGATGGCGGCATCTCCAGCAACTTCCCGATGCACCTCTTCGACGCACCCCTGCCGTCGCGGCCGACGATCGGCCTGAATCTCGCCTATCACCAGCCAGGGCGGCGACTGCCCTCCGATCGGGTGGTCCTGGTCTCGTCCGCCTCCGGCGGCGTCGACGAGGTCTGGACGCGTCTCGCCGGGACGGAGAAGCCGGCGCGGGAGTCGCTCGGCCGGTTCTTGGCCAGCATCCTCAACGCGATGCAGAACTGGACCGACGGTACCCTGCTGAAGCTGCCGGGCTATCGCGATCGATTCGCCACCATCCATCTCCAGGCCGACGAGGGCGGCCTCAACCTGGAGATGCCGGCCGAGACCATCGCCGGCCTGGCCGGCCACGGCGCCGAGGCCGGCCGACAGCTGCGCGAGCGCTTCCTCCGGATCGACGGCGCCCCCCAGGAACTCAGCTGGACCCACCACCGCTGGACGCGGTTCCGGTCCACCCTGGCGAGTTTCGAGGAGTGGCTGGGGGCCCTGTTCGAGGGGCTCGAGAGCAGGGGCGAGGACGAGCCGGACTACGAGGAACTCCTGGCGCGCGGTCGCGACCGGCATCCGGGCAGCTACGGCATGAAGGGTGGTCAGCGGGAGCTGGCGGCCGAGGTGCTCGCCCGTCTGGCGGAGATCCACCAGCTGATCGCGACCAGCGGCCACTCCCTCCAGGGTGACGCCCCGCGGCCCCGGCCGCTCCTGCGGCACACGCCCCGGAGCAACTACCTCGCCCCCGGCGCGGACCACCCGGAGGAGGACCCCGGCTCCGGGACCCGGACCGAAGGCGCGTGAGGGCGCGGTGGCAGGGTGGACGGCGTCCGGTCCGCGGCCAACCTGGGGGCTGCGACAAGCGGTCTCCTTGTCTCGCCGCGGCCTGGCGCTGAAACTGGCAATGCCATGCCAGTGATGCCGACCCAGCCAGCCACTCCCGAGGCCGCGACCAGGATCGTCGCGGCGCTCGACCTCCATCTCGATCAGGCGCTCTTCCGCGCCCTTTCGGACGCGACCCGCCTGCGGGTCTTCTCGGCGCTGGTCAAGGTGGGGCGGCCCTGCACCGCCTCGGAACTCGCGGCCTGTTGCCAGGTCGACTTCTCGGTGGTGAACAAGCATCTGAAGGTCCTGGTCGAGGCCGAGGTCCTGGCCGCCGCCAAGGAGGGGCGCTCGGTCTGGTACCAGGCGCGTTGCGCCGACCTCTGCGATCGGCTCCACGCCCTGATCGAGGCGATCGCGGCCTGGTGTCCGAATCTCGCCGGCGAGGGGGGAAGCGGACCTCGGTCCTGCTGCGCCCCGGTGGGGGAGGATTGAGACATGGAGCGCCGTGAGATCCTCAAGCTGGTCGGGCTCGTCACCGTCTTCCTCGCCCTCTACCTTCTGCCGGTCGATGGCGAAGGGGTGCGGGCGGCGGTCGGGGAGGGCCTCGCGCTCGGCCGCTGGTACGCCCGGGAACACGTCATCCTCTGCCTCTTGCCCGCGTTCCTGATCGCCGGCGCGATCGGCGCCTTCGTCGATCGCGCCGCGGTGATGAAGTACCTCGGCCCGAAGGCGCGCAAGGTCCAGGCCTACGGCGTCGGCGCCACCTCCGGGTCGGTCCTGGCGGTCTGCTCCTGCACCATCCTGCCGCTCTTCGCCGGCATCTATCGGATGGGCGCCGGTCTGGGCCCGGCCAGCTCCTTCCTCTATGCCGGACCGGCGATCAACGTCCTGGCGGTGATCCTCACCGCGCGCATCCTCGGGGCCGAGATCGGCTTCGCGCGGGCCATCGCCGCGGTCGTCTTCAGCCTGGTCGTGGGTCTGGTGATGGCGGCGATCTTCGAGCGCGGCGCCGATCGCGACGACGAGCGGCGGGCGGCGGTGATGCCGGACCTCGGTGAGGCCCGGCCGCTGCGCCCGCTCATCCTGCTCTTCCTGAGCATGTTCGGCGTGCTGATCTTCGCCAACTGGAGCAGCTCGACCGAGGCCGGCGGTCTCTGGCGGGCCCTGGTCGGGGCCAAGTGGTGGCTGGCCTCCGGCTTCGCCCTGGCCTTCGCCTTCGTGCTCTGGCGCTGGTTCGCCTTTCCCGCGGCCGGGCTCGTGGTCGCCGGCTTCGCGGTCGCGCTCGTCGCCCGACTGCTGCCGGTCGGGCCGAACCCGCCCTTCGCCCTGGGCGTCGTCGCCCTCTGCCTGCTCATGCCCCGGGCCGGGAGCGCGGGTCGCGAGTGGTGGAGCCAGACCTGGAGCCACGCCAAGCTGATCACGCCCCTCCTGCTCGGCGGCGTCTTCGTCGCCGGCCTGCTCCTCGGGCGACCCGGTGAACGCGGCCTGATCCCGCCGGAGTGGGTGGCCAGCGCGGTCGGGGGCAACGGACTCGGGGCGAACTTCGGCGCCGCGCTGGTCGGCGCCTTCATGTACTTCGCGACCCTCACCGAGGTGCCGATCCTGCAGGGCCTGATCGGCGCCGGCATGGGCAAGGGTCCGTCGCTGAGCCTCCTGCTCGCCGGCCCAGCGCTCTCCCTGCCCAACATGATCGTCATCAACGGGATCATGGGGCCCAGGCGGACCGCGACCTACGTCGCCCTCGTGGTCCTCGGCTCCACCGCCCTCGGCCTCGTCTACGGCCTGTTCTTCTGACCGGAAAGGAACGACGCATGACCATCAAGATCATCGAAGTCCTCGGCACCGGCTGCGCCAAGTGCGCGGCGCTCGAGAAGTCGGCCCGCGAGGCCGTGGCCCACCTCGGCCTCGACGCCGAGGTGAGGAAGGTCCAGGACATGGACGCGATCATCGAACGCGGCGTGATGATGACCCCGGCGCTGGTGGTCGACGGCAAGGTCGTCTCGTCCGGCCGGGCGCTGGGACGCGACGAGATCGAGAAGCTCATCCGCTAGGAGGTGGGTCATGGCGGACGCGACCGAATCTCGCCCGGCCGAGCGCCTGAAGCGCGGTCTGGGCCTCACCCTCCTCCTCTTCGCCGTCGTCGCGCTGGTGGTCGGCGTCTACCGGGAACGGGCGATCTCGCGGGCGGCCGCGGAGATCGAGGTCGAGAAGACCGAGGCCGCGGCGGTGACGGTCTTCTACTTCCACGGCGACGAGCGCTGCCGGACCTGCAACAAGATCGAGGCCGAGACCGAGCGGGTGGTCAGCACGCGCTTCGCCGCCGAGCTGGCCTCCGGTGAGCTGGTCCTGAAGGTGGTCAACTTCGACCGGCCCGAGAACCTGCACTATCGTGACGACTATCAGCTCGCCTTCGGCACCGTCCTCGTTCGCGGGCGGGGCGAGGAGGCGGCCTGGAAGAACCTCGAGGAGGTCTGGGATCACGTCAACGCCGACCCGCCGGCCTTCGAGGACTACCTGGTCGCCAATCTGCGGCAGATGCTGGAGTCGGGCCGATGATCGCCGAACTGGCAACCGCCGCCTCGCTCGGCCTGCTCACCGCGGTGAGCCCCTGTCCCCTGGCGACCAACGTCGCCGCGGTGTCCTTCCTGGGCCGGCACGCGCAGTCGCCGCGCCGGTCGCTGACCTCGGGGCTGGCCTACGTCGCCGGTCGCACCCTGTGCTACACCGCCCTCGCGGCGATCCTGGCCGCGGGCATGCTCGCCGCGGCGACCGCGTCGGCCGCGCTGGGGCGCTACGTCGGGCTCCTGCTCGGTCCGGTCCTGGTGATCGCCGGCGCGCTGCTCCTGGGCCTCCTGCCGGCACCGAGCTTCGGCGAGGTCGGGTCAGGCGTCCGTGACGCGCTCGGCAAGCGTGGCGACGCTCTCGGGGCCTTCGCGCTCGGCGTCCTCTTCGCGCTCTCCTTCTGTCCGTCCTCGGCCGCGCTCTTCTTCGGCAGCCTCCTGCCCCTGACCACGCGGAGTGGCTCGGTGATCCTGGTCCCGGTGACCTACGGCATCGCCACCGGCCTCCCGGTCCTGGTCTTCGCGGTGATGGTGGCTCTCGGCAGCCGGCAGATCGGCCGCACCTTCGATCGCATCAAGGCGGTCGAGGGCAAGATCCGCCTCCTCACCGGCCTCGTCCTCATCGGCATCGGCATCTACTACTGCCTGCGCAGCAACTTCGGCCTCTGAGCCGTCGCCGGTCTCGCGACCCGGCCAGCCGATTGCGTGCCGACCGCGGTGGGTTGCCCCGCGGGCAAGGAAGAAGGCGCGGAGCCGGAGCCCCGCGCCCTGTCGTCGACGACCTCGGGTCAGAACGAGACCGAGATGCCGACGAAGCCGTAGACCTCGAACTCGTCGCCTGAGTTGTAGATCCTGGTGTTGTCGCCGAGGTAGAGGCCGTGCACGCCGGCACCGAGTTCCCAGGCGCCGAAGGCCTGGTCGATGAAGGCGAGCGGTACGGCGAGATCGACGCCGAAGTCGAGGTAGCCGAAGGCGTCGTCATCCGAGGTCGCGACCTCGTAGTAGTCCGAGAGACTGAGGCCCACCTTGACCGGCAGCTTGATCGTGATCGGGTAGGTCTCGTCCTCCAGCAGGGTGAAGCCCGGCGCGATGCCGAGCTCGAGGTAGACGCCTTCGTCCTGACCACCGTCGGACTGACCGTCGAGCTCGAAGACCAGGGTCGCCGAGGGCTGGAGGCCGCCGAAGTCCCCGCCCCAGAGCTCGGCGTCGTCGTAGGCGAGGGCGATGTCCAGCTCCTCGACGGTGCCGAAGAAGTCGTTCGGGCTGGTGAGCGCCACGTAGCTCAGGCCGAGCGTGACGGTGTCGAAGAAGCCGAAGCTCAGCGAGGCGGTGAAGTCGGCCTCGTACCAGAGCTCGGGGTCGGTGCCGCCGCCGTCGGCGCCGGTCGGACCCCAGTGCAGGCTGTTCCACAGGCCGAGGCCGATGTCCACCGAGCTGAGCCAGTCCTCGTGATGCTCGAGGACCCGCAGGTTCACGCCCACGGAGGGTTGCAGGATGAGGTCGTCGTTCTCCTGGATGATGCCCCTGAAGAAGTAGTGGGTGTAGCAGTCGAGGCCGAGGTTGCCGGAGATCCCGATCCCCGATTCGGCCGTCTCCTCGACCGCCGTGGCCAGAGCCCGGTCGGTCGTCGACGTGGTCTCCTGGGCCTGGAGCGTGAGCGCGAGGCAGAGGATGGTCGACACGAACAAGCAGCGCATGGCAGTTTCCTTTCCTTGATGGGGCCCGGGCGGGCCGCCACGTCGTTCCCGGCTCGACGGTTTCCCGCGGCCGGCGGGACGGTCAGGCGATGTAGGCCTGCTCGCCGTGGAGCGAGGCGTCCAGGGTCTTCTCCATCTCCTCGGTGGTCTTCACCGGGGTGATCCGATCGATGATCCAGAGCATCGCCCAGGTGAAGCCGAAGGCGTAGACGCTCGACACGACCACGGCGACTACCTGCTTGAAGAGGAAGTCGCCACCGCCGAAGAAGAGCCCGTCGGCACCTGCAGCATTGATCGCAGTCGAACCGAAGACGCCGAGCAGGATGATTCCGAGAGCTCCTCCCACACCGTGGACGCCCCAAACGTCGAGGGCGTCATCCCAGCCGAGGTGGTTCTTCAGCTCGACTGCCAAGTAGCAGACGAGTCCCGCGGCGATACCGATCAGCGCAGCGCCCCAGGTCGGAACGTAGGCTGCGGCCGGTGTGATCGTTGCGAGCCCGGCCACTGCGCCGGTGAGAAGACCGACGAAGCGAGGCTTCCGCACCCGACTCCACTCGATGACGAGCCAGGTAATGGCTGCGAAGCTGGCGGCGATGTCTGTGTTGAGGAAGGCGAGCGACGTGATCTGATCGACCCGAAGCTGGCTACCTGCATTGAAGCCGTACCAACCGAACCAGAGGAGTCCCGTTCCCAACGCGACGAGCGGGATCGAGTGCGGGCCCGATTCCGCGACACGGCGCTTCCCAACGTAGAGCACCGATGCCAGTGCAGCCATTCCGGCGATGTTGTGGACGGCGATACCGCCGGCGAAGTCCAGAACTCCCCACTCCGCAAGGAGCCCGCCGCCCCAAATCATGTGGACGAAGGGGAAGTAGACCGCCAACAGCCAAACCACGAGGAAGATGAGGTAGGCGGGGAACCGAACCCGGTTGCTGAAGGCGCCGGTGATGAGCGCCGGCGTGATGATCGCGAACATCATCTGGTACGCGATGAACACGAGCATCGGGATCTGGCCGTCACCGAACGGCGTCGTCGGATCGATCCCACGCAGGAAGGCGTGGTCCAGGTTTCCGATGACGCCCCCTTCCCCACCCGAGAAGCAGAGGGAGAACCCGACGGCGTACCAGAGAATCGTCGTCACACCCATCGAGACGAAGCTCTGGATCATGATCGAGAGTACGTTCTTGCGACCTACCAAGCCGCCATAGAAGAAGGCCAGACCAGGGGTCATGAGCATCACGAGGCTCGTTGCCAGCAGCATGAAGGCGGTGTTTCCGGTGTCCATCTCGTTCTCCTTCGGTAGCCGACCGATCGGCATCGGCGCGCCAGGCGATGGGCGGGAACAGCCGCCGCAACCCGGCATGCCGAACGATGATCCGCTCCGGGCCACCCGAGCGGCAATCGGACGTTCCCTGATTGTCGCTCGGTGTTTCTCCGACCCCGACTCAGGTAAGGCGAAGCCCGCTTCCCTGGACCGGAGCGGTTTCCTACGCTGCGCCCGGAGGCCATGCTCCGTCCCGAGGACCGCCAGCGATGTCGGACAACTTCGAACACCGGCTCAAAGAGCGCGTGAAGGAACTCAGCGCGCTGCACGCCACGGCGAGGTTGCTCCAGGAGAACGACCGTTCCCTGGAGGAGACCCTGCAGGCGGTCGCCGAGCTGCTCCCGCCCGCGCTGCAGTATCCGGAGGCGGCCGCGGCGAGCATCCGCTGGGGCGAGCGCCGCTGGTCGACCGCCGGCTTCCGCGACAGACCCTGGCGGCAGCTGGAGACCTTCCGGCTGCGGAACGGCGTCACTGGCTCGGTCGAGACCGTCTATCTGGAGCACCGGCCGACTCCGCCGGAAGGGCCCTTCCTGGCCGAGGAACGCGATCTGATCCGGTCGGTGGCGGAGATGGTGCGCGCCTTCCTGCAGCGCGGCATCGACGACGCCGAGATCATCGCCATCAACGAATCGCTCGAGCTGCAGGTGGCCGAGCGGACCGCGAGCCTGCGGCGCTTGGCCTCGGAGGTTTGCCTCGCCGAAGAACGGGAGCGGCGACGGATCGCCGCCGATCTCCACGACCATCTCGGCCAGGCCCTGGCGTTGATCAAGATCCGTCTGAAGCAGCTGCGCGGCGATGCGGCCCTGGGCGGACACGATGCCTCCCTCGACGAGCTGGTCGCGCTCGGCGATCAGGCGATCCGCTACACCCGCGATCTGACCTTCGAGCTGTCGCCGCCGGTGCTCTACGAGCTGGGCCTGGGTCCGACCCTGGAATGGTTGGCCGAGAAGACCCTCAGGAAGCACGGCCTCGACGTCCGGGTCCGTGATCGTCTGCGCCGCGACCTCCCGGAGGACCTCAAGGTCATGTTCTGGAAATCGGCCTGCGAGCTGGTGCACAACGCCCTGAAGCACTCCGGCGCCCGCCGGGTGGACATCGAGCTGACCTCGGAGGGCGACCGGGTCGTCCTCAAGGTCCGCGACGACGGCCGCGGCTTCGAGCGCGGCGGCCTGCGCCGTGACGTCGGCGGGCATTTCGGCCTGTTCTCGATCGAGGAGCGACTGCGCCAGCTCGGCGGGACCTTCGAGCTGGAAACGGCCCCGGGTCGCGGGACCCGGGTGCGGCTCAGCGCGGACCACGGAGACGACCCATGACCCAGCGGATCCTCCTTGCCGACGATCATCGGATCTTCCGGGACGGCCTGCGTCCCCTCCTGGCGGCGCAGCCGGACCTGGAGGTGGTGGCCGAGGCGGACAACGGGCTCGACGCCCTGCGCCTGGCGCGCGAGGTCAGACCCACGGTGGCGGTGCTGGACATCTCGATGCCGGGGCTGAACGGGCTCGAGGTCACCCGCCGGCTGCTCCAGGAGTCGCCGGAGATCCGGGTCGTGATCCTGTCGATGAACAGCGACCGCCGCTTCGTGCGCGAGGCGCTGCGGGCGGGCGCGCGCGGCTACGTCCTCAAGGACTCGGGCTTCGACGAGCTGGTCCTGGCGGTCCGTTCGGTGGTGGCCGGGCGACTCCATCTCTGCTCGTCCCTGAGCGAGCAGGTCATCGGGGAATACCTGAGCCTCTCCGAGTCCGATGACGCCGGCACCTTCTCCGTCCTCTCCGCCCGGGAACGGGAGGTGCTGCAGCTGCTCTCGGAGGGCCTGACCACCAAGATGATCGCGGGCCGCCTCAACCTCTCGGCCAAGACCATCGAGACTCACCGCAAGTCGGTGATGGACAAGCTCGACATCCGCAGCATCGCGGAACTCACCAAGTACGCGATCCGCGAGGGCCTGACCCCGCTCGACTGATCCGCGACGCGAGCGCCGGACACGTCGGGGGAGCGGATCGTCGGCCGCGGGCTGGCCTGGACATCTCCCGCCGTTGCTCTCGATCCGGTCGGGCGGATCGCAGTCGATCGTTGCCCCTCCGTTCGTCGGTCGCCCTCGGTCCTGTTGCCGGCCGGGCAGGGGGCGCTCCGAAGCCCAGTCGACGGTCCGGCTCCAAGCGCAGCAGGCGCTTCGCGGTCCGATCATCTCGGCGGCAGGCCTCGCTCCGGGGAGCCAGGGGAGCGGAGCGCAGCGCGCCGGCCGGCTTGATCGAAGTCGTCGATCGGGTGGTACTCGAAGGCGCTGCCGTCCCGAAGGCCGGTGCCATGGACCACCGCTGGACCCAGGCAGGCCGCGACCAGGCGGGTCCTGGACGCATCCACGCCCTTCCGGCAGACGGCAACGTCCGACGTTCCCGGGGGGAGGTCACGGCGTCTGCTGGGAGAAATGTCTCGGTGGCGCTTTCGGATACACTCACACGGTCGGAGCTTGAAGACGGCGCCGTGAGCGCCGGCGACTCCTTCGAGTGAGCGTGACGGCAGAGGCGGGCGTGAACGAAACACCGACGCAGGAGAGGCCGACTGTTGCCGTCTGGGCGGGAAGCCGCTTCGAGCGCGGCCTGTCGATCGTCGTGCCAGCCGGAATCCTGCTCGTGCCGCTGCTGGATCCGACCCATCCCGGTCTGTTTCTCCTCGCGCTCTTCTACCTCGTCATCGGCCGGATCTTCTGGGGTCGGGTGACCGTCAGCGGCGACCGGCTTTCCGTCAAGGAGCGTCGCGTCCTGAGGACCCGTAGCCACGTGGCCCAGATCAAGCGGATCGTGCCGATCTGGCGGCGACACAACCACCGGGTGCCGAAATGGCGAAGGCTCGAATTGAAGGAGTCCGAGGCGATCGAGGGCCTGCTCTTCGAGAGCGAGAAGAGTCGCGACGACGTCCTGGTTCACTCCGGCGTCGTCTCGAACCGACTGCCAACACGAAGAGCGAGGATCAGTGAGAAGAGCCTCTTGGCACTCATCGAGGAACTCGAACCTCGTTTCGCGGACCAATCCGAGGACGGGCGGAGACGTTGGATTGGAGCCCACGAGTCGGAGCCGGATTTTCAGGGCATCAAGCTGCAACGGCTCCTCTTGACCCGAAACGGCATCCTGAGCTGGTTCTGGTTGCCGATCATCGTCGGCGTCAAGATCCTGGTGATACTCTGCATTCGTTAGCAAGGAGCCGCCACCGCGGCGGCTGGTGCGCTGGGCGCTCGGGACGCTGAAGGCGCGGCATCGACGCAAGCTCAGGACGATGGCGCGGGAGCTCCGGCTGAGCCTGGTACCCAGCGAGGATGACCTGGTCTGGTCGCTGGACGCGACCCAGCTCGGCCACCAGGACGACGGCAGGAAGCTCGTGGCGCAGCTGATCGTGGACGTGAGGAGCGGCCTGCCTCGTGCCGCCAGCCTGGGGCCGCCGCCGAAGGCGGAGGACGCGACGGCGCTCCTGGAGCGGGCGAAAGAGGAGCAGGGCCGGCTCCCGCTCGTGCTGGCCATCGACAACGATTACGCCAGCCGCAAGCTCAAGAGCTACGCCGAGAAGGAGGGCATGATCCTGCTCGTGAATCTGCCCCGGACACCGCAGCACAACTGCTGGGTCGAGCGGGCGATGCGCTCGCTGAAGGAGGGCATGCGCGATCGGCTGAGCCTGGAGGAGATCCGGGGCGAGCGTGCGCTCGCCCTCACCGACCTCGTGCTCGTCCTGCGCGAGAGCCTGGACGACATGGCCGCCCAACGACGGGCGACGAGAGGGTCATGCGGCAACGGGGATTCGAATCGGCCCGGGTTCCCCGGAGACCGAATTGCTTGACTCAGACCCCCACAGTCTGAGCTTCCAGCGTCCGATGATACCGTTCTTCGAATTCCATGGGCGGTAAGTATCCGATTGCGCTGTGGAGACGCCTCCGGTTGTACCAGTCCACCCATTCCAGCGTAGCCAGTTCCAACTGCTCGAGGCCCCGTCAGGGGCCTCGAGGACGGATGAGCTCGGTCTTTTAGAGCCCGTTCACCGACTCGGCCAGGGCGTTGTCGTAGGAGTCGCCGACGCTGCCGACCGAGGTCTCGATCCCGACCTCCGCCAACCTCTCCGTGTACCTGATAGAGAGGTACTGGACGCCGTGGTCGCTGTGATGGACCAGGCCCTCTTCGACCTTCCGGGCGTGGATCGCCTGCTCGAGGGCGTCGATGGCGAGTCCGGTGTTCGGCGACGTGCTCACCCGCCAGCCGACGATCATGCGCGAGTAGACGTCGATGACAAAGGCGACCCAGATGAAGCCCTTCCAGCTCGCGACGCAGGTGAGGTCGGCGACCCAGAGTCGGTTCGGAGCCTCGGCTTCGAAGTTGCGATCGACCAGATCCGGGTGCCGTTCGGCACTCTCGGCCGGCACGGTCGTCCGGGGCCTCTTCCCACGCCTCGCGCCCTCGAGGCCAAGGCCTCGCATCAACCGCTCGATCGTGCATCGCGCTGCCGGATGGTCTTCGCGTACAAGCTGTCGCCAGACACTCTCCGCGCCGTAGACACCGAAGTTCTCGGTGTAGACGCGCTTGATCTCTTGACGAAGGTCGGCGTCCCGATGGAATCGCTTGGGACGCCGCGAGGGATCGGCCTGCCGGAGCTTCTCTTCGTAGTAGACGGACGGGGCGATCGGCAAGACCTTGCAGATCGGCTCGACCCCATGCTCATCGCGACGCTCGTCGATGAAGCGGACCATCACTTCTGTCGGCGGTCGAGCTCCGCCTGGGCGAAATACGCGGAGGCTTGGCGAAGGATCAGGTTGGCGCGCCGAAGCTCGCGATTCTCGCGCTCGAGTTCCTTCACGCGCTGCCGCTCGGCAGTCGCGACTCCGTCACCACTGCCCCCGTCCACCTCGGCCCTCCGCTTCCACTTCCGAAGCGTCTCGGCCGAGCAGCCGATCTTCGCCGCGATCGAGCAGATCGCCTCCCATTCGGAAGCGTGCTCGGCCCGATGCTCCATGACCATGCGGACGGCTCTTTCGCGAACCTCCGCCGAGTACTTACTCTTTCTTCTCATGACGACCATTCTCCCAAGAGAAGTGGTCTCCGGGAAACCCGGGCCGATTCAGAGCGCCCGGATCTCCAGGGCGCGGGGCGTGAGCGGGGACTTCGGCATCGGGACTCCTGACGAAAGGAGCCCTGATAGCCAGGGTCAGGATACCCGACGAGATGGGTTGACCGGACGCTTACCGCCAACTGAATCGACGACCTGCGTCTCCGTCGCTCTCAAGGCGTGAGGGATGGGATGACCGGACGGTTACCTCCTCCTCGCGTCTGGGCACCTCAATCGAAGCCTCCCTTCCGGCCCCAAGAGGGCCTCTGGGAGGCGGCGAAGAGTGCTGCGCGCGGGATCAGGCGTGGCAAGTCGATTCGTTGAGCGGCACAGCAGCGCGCCTGACCTGCGCCATGAGTCGGGGGAGGTTCGTCTTCAGAACCCGATCTGGACGCTCACCGACGCGCCCGCGACTCGAAGTACTTCGATCCTTCTCTCGAGAGGTGCCGCGTTCTGCGTGGTTGCCTCGACGCGTAGGAAGTAGACTCCGTTCGGCAGACGGGTGGTCACCGTCCCCGACCCGTTTGTCAGATGCAGTTCAAACTCCCTGGTTTGCTTGGTCGTCGCGCTCTCGATGAGCAGGAAGCTGTCGCCGGGGACGTCCCTGGAACCGCTCACGAGGACCGTGACCTTCTGCGTCGCAGGTAGGACGATCACTTGATCGTCCTGCAGGACGACTTCCCTCGTATCGACTCCAATGCGATACGAGAGCGTATCCGGGAAGTCTGAATCGCACTTCCACTCGTAGACTCCCTTCTTCTTCGGGCGCACACGTATCGATCCGACGCGAACGAGCTCTGGATCAGCCGGCTTCCCGAACTCGTCTTCGAACCTGATCGCGACCTCCTTCTTCTTCTGAGCGGTCAAATGAAAGAAAGTGTTCTGGCTGTTGTGCATGACGGTTATCGACCCGGCCAAGTCGGCGGCGAGAAGTGAGATGTCGTATTCGTGGCCTCGCGGGACGTCCTCGAACACGACCTCTCCAGCCAGGTCGAGCTCCGCAATTCGCGACATCGATCCCCGGCGAAGGACCACTCGTCCGCTATTTGCTACACCATTCGTCGCGATGACCTGACCATGGATGTCACCGCAACGAATGAGTTCACCATTGAACTCCACCTCGTTCGACCCAGGAGCGACATCGACGACTGTCCGCTGAACAGCGTCACCGAAGCTCGTCATCAATGCAGCGTCGAGATGTAGAGCGACGATTCCCAGGATCTTCAACTCGCGCTGTGAACTCTCCGCGGGAATGAGGTAGCCATTCGATTGCCTGACGATCGGTGGAGGAGGTACGGAAAGGGCGTGCTCGACGCCGAATGGCGCACCGAAGATCATGTCTCCATGGCTCGCCTTCAGCTCAATCGCATATGGCCCACGAATCGTCCCTGCGACGGAGATGATCAGACTCGGTAGCCTCGAAAGGACGATCTCTAGCTCGCGAACCGGTGGGCTCGAGAAATCGAGGACCATCGTCGACCAGCCATACTTGCCGCCAGCAACTTGCCGGGCGGGTATCTCGAGAGTCATCGTGCAGATGCCATCCGCGCCGGAAGGCTGGCTCAACCTCGTCCCGAATGGCCCCATGGCGAGACGAGCACCCGGGATGCTCTCGTCCATGGCGTCGATGAAGTGAGCAACAACGCGTACCGTCGAAGCGTCCACGACGATGTCGCCAAGTTCGACATCGTCGTCGCCCACTGTGATCTCCCTCGAGAGACCGCTTCCAAGTACGTTCACGGTCGCTGCGGACGAGACGCTCAGCAGAGTCGAGAACGACCCATCGGCACGTGTCTCCAGGGTCGTCGTGGCGGCTGCAGAGCGAACTTCTATCACGCTCCGCAAGACAGGCACCCCCGTGCTCCGCCATATCACCCTTCCCGAAACCAACCTGGATTCGAGAGGAGTCGAATCTCGTCCGGAATCACCAGCGCGGCCCTTCGAACTCGAGAGTTCGGTGGTCGTGCGTGTCTCACTGCCCGAGGCGACTGTCCCTGTCTGATCGCGTCGTACGATCGGAGCAGACCCTCGCGACTCCTCGAGGCTACCGTTGGAACTCAAGGACGGACCATCGTCGGCCGTGAAGAGCGTGCGAAATAGGGCAATGCTCGCTGCTACAAGCAGTGTGAGTGCAATCACGCTCGTTTTTTGCATCAAGTCAGTCTCCAGATCCGGAGAGGCCGGCCACCCGAGAGGGCTCGAATGCCTCTCGGGTGGCAGAGGTCATCCCTATTCGTCGTCCCAAGTTATGTCGTCGTCGTCGATGTCTCCTCCCTCCCCGTTGGCATGTTGGCCCTTCTTGGTCGTCCCGCCGCGAATCTTCACGACCTTGCCCCGCAAGGACTCTCCTTCGCACTCCTCGAAGAAGCGGACCTTCACCTTGGGTGAGTTGTTCGTCACTATGACGTAGCAAGACGACGGGACGGATTTTCCATCTTCGAACACGACCGCGGTGATGTCGATCGTTCCGGTCGTGCTTCCACCGTCGATCTCCACAGTCAGGTTGCTGCCCGTCGCCGGCACCGTCGTGGTGACCTCCATGCTCCCCTGTGCGAACACGGTACCGCACAAGACCATGAGGGGAAGGATGAGTAGGAAGGTTGCTCTCAGCATTTCTTGCTCCTTTTCAGATTAGCAGGAAAGCAGGAGTGGCTGGTGCATGGGTTCACCTTGCAGCCGTCGTCAAGATTCGCCTGTCTGCACATCTCACGCCTGTTCGGACACCGGACGTGTCCTTGAGAGACCGACTTCTTTGCCGTCTCTCATCGTGGAGCATGGTGGCAAGAGGTCCTGCGGTCAAGCGGAATTGTCGTGAGTCGGAGGCCCCGGAAAGGAATCTGTCATAGCGGTTAGCCCTTCATGCCGGCCTGCATCCGGTGGAGCTCATCGGTCTTCCTTTGGGGCCATCGCCGGTCTACTTGCGTAGGCGCACGCCGTATTGCTCGAGGGCCTCGCCCCAGCGCCAGAGGACGCCGGTGCTGAACCAGTCGAGGACCTTCTTCTTAATCATCCCGGCATCGCCGTCCTGAGGCTCGACCACGGGATCCCGGTGCTTCGCTTCTGGCAGCTCTCCCAGCAGGCGGTCTCGGGTATGCT
>JACKGY010000004.1 GCA_020639295.1 Planctomycetota bacterium | reverse complement strand
GCATGTGGCCAAGTCGCCAACATGGCGCTGGCCCTCAGGCATCCATGATCGCGAGGAATCCCATGAGCAAGCAGGTTGCGAGCCCCGATGACTTCGATCCTAAGAAACGGGCCGAGGCCGAGGAGGCGGTCAAACAGACCGCCGAGCACATCTCCAGGGAAGACGTCGGCGAAGCTTCCCGCTCCGGCGAGGAGAAGTTCAGGAAGCTCGAAGACGACAAGCCCAGTGCCCTGGAGGAAGTCTGGGAGGATCTGAAAACCCTCATCGAGCTGATCGGCGACTACGTCTCGGGCGACTACACCGAGACGCCCTGGAACGTCATCGCCATCGTCGCGGCGACGGTCATCTACTTCGTCTCCCCCATCGACGCCATTCCGGACTTCATTCCCATCCTGGGCTTCGTCGACGATGCGGCGATGGTGGCGTTCTGCATGAAGATCCTCCGCGACGACATCCGGAAGTACCGGGCCTGGAAGGACGCACAGGAGGCCGCGAGAGAGGCATCAAGGACCCGATGCGGCTCCTGCGGCGAGAAGATCCCTGTGGGTCAGGAGAAGTGCTCGAACCCGAAGTGCGCGGCCGCCTGATCCCAGAATGATGGTCGCCGGGAGCGAATCGGCCATCGGCGTCCCTGTGTCTCCAGTGCCGACACATGATTGCGCCACGAGGGAGGACCCCATGACGAGCCATGACGAAGAAGCCATCCTCCCCGGCACCATCCTGAAGCGGGACCTCGACGGCCTTCCGGGCCTCGCCTACTCCCATGTCGGGGTCTACGTCGGCCTGGGGCGGGTCATCCACTTCAACGGCGCTCCTGGTGCCGGTACTGAGGCAACCATCGAGGAGACGAGCCTTCACGGCTTCTCGAAGGGCCGCCGCCTCTCCGAGCTCGCCGTTCCCGAGTCAGAAGGCCATGGCTCGGCCATCGCGGCCGAGGCCCGACGGGTCCTTTCGGCCCCCCACTCCTGGAACGGCCGCTACAACGCCGCATTCCGAAACTGCGAGGACTTCGCCCAGCACTGCTTCGAGGTCCACCACGACGGCAGAAAGGCCAGCCCGCCTTGGAGCCAGCGGGCCAGGACGATTGTGGCGGGGCTCAGCGCCGTGGTCGTGGCGGGCGTGACGATCATGGTGGGATCGCGGCGCTCACCGGGGGCTTGAGCGGTCCAAGAGGCGGGCGGGGATGCGGCATGAGAACAGTGATTGGCACCTGAATCGGAGTTCTTCATGCGCATCGTCATCACAGCCTGCATCGCGCTCCTTCTTCTGTCCGGCGCAGGATGCACGGACAAGGAACCAGAGTCGACGCCAGCCCAGGCAGCAGCATCGAAGTTCAAACACATCGACGAGGCCGTCCTGGCCCAGCCCTTCGATCCGAAAACCATGTGCCCGGACTTCGACGCCCTCTCTCGGAACGAGGACTGGCGCTACGAGTTCGAGAAGGCCCTCGCCTTTGCACGGGTGGTCTCGGTGACCGCGTCCGACTCGAAGGACGGAAGCCGCAAGGGCGACGTCGGTGCCGCCCGCGACGAGCTTGAAAAGCAGCTCACCGACCTATCCCGGCGCATGCCGACGGACGGCTACTGCCAGCCCATTCGGGATTCCGCGACCTACGCGGCCTGGCTCGGCATCACGCAGGGAATCTACGAGCTCATCCAACAACACCCGAGGTGGTTCGACGAAGACATGGACCGCCTTCTACGTGAGACCAAGATGGAGGAAGCGAGATGAAGTTGATGACGGCAGCGATCGTCGCCCTTCTGGTCCTATTGACCGGCTGCGGCGAAGAAGTCGTTGAGAAGACGAACGAGAAGGCTCAAGGACCGACGATCTGGATCCAATCAGATCTGATGAAGAAAGCGAAGTTCGATGTCGATGCGTTTCGCGACGAGTTCCTCGGGAAGACAATGTGCGCCGAGGTCGAAGTGAATCATGTTGAGAACCTCGGAGCTTACTCGCCTGACCTCAAGAACATGGTCATGGTCATCTCCAGGTCCCCGGAAGGTGGTGACGTGACGGTCAACTTCGCTGCCCAGGAGGGCCTCTACGACAGGCTCCGTGCCATGATGGGAATGCGGATTGAGATTGAAGGGAGGATGGCAGGAGCGGGCACGCCTGACGGCGTATGCCAGCTCACCTTCAACGACGCGAAGCTCCTCAGGCTGAAGTAGTCGAGGATTTGGGAGAACGAGTAGGTCCGGCTGCACGTCAGGTGGCCGGATCTATTTTTTCCTTCGAGACGCTGGCCTATCCGTGGCTCCACCAGCCGTTTCGGAAGGCATCGAGAACTCGCCGCTCACGGCTGCTTGGCTCGACGTCGGCGTCCCCAAGGCGAACGACGGAGGCTCCTCGGAGCGCCGGTGCTTCCTCAACCCAGTCCTTGATGCTCTTCGCCCTCTCCTCCTGCTCCCTGAAGATATCCGGGTAGATCGCTTCGATGAAGTGATCTGAGTAGACCATCCAGCTGAGCACATCGTCCCGACCTTGTTGGTAGCGTCTCAGCTTCTCCAGGTCTTGATGGATGACGCTCGCGTGCTTGATCTCCACCGCCGCCGCGAGCGCTGACCGTGGGTCACAGAAGAACGATTCAAGGTGCTCGGGCGCGGGCCTGCGAAAGACGGCCACATCGATCCGTGCCGAGCCCAGCGGCACCTCGCACCTGACGATCCAGTCGGCTCGTGGAAGCTCACCGCGCAGATGGCCGTAGACAAGGGCCTGCGAATCGGCCTCGACGTACAGGTCCCCGTGAACGTAGGCATCGAGCAGCAGGGGCTCGATTCCGTCGAGGACGTCGGCAAGTAGCTCGATCTCGCGGGAGCCATCCAGCATCACTTGCTCCTCGACGCCGCCCGGCGCTTCCTCTCCGCCATCTCCTTCTTGATGGCATCCGAGGTCGTCCCTCGCCCCTTGCCGAGTTCCTCAAAAAGGAACTCCCGAACTTGCGGGCCGTCCTGGGGAAAAGGAAGCGCCTTGATCGTGCAGCCTGTCTTCGTCATGGACATGGATGCGAGGCCGACCTTCACGAGCTCCTTGCCGACCGACTCCAGGTCGTCGGCCTCCCACTCAAGGTCATCGAGGATGATTCTGTCTGCATCGGGGCGGAGCGAGGCTATGGTCCAAAGCCTGATGGCCTCGGGGGAGAGCGCCGGGCAGAGAAAGGTCCTCGTGTCGATCTTGACCTTCTCGATCAGAGGCAGGCCAAGAGCATCGGCGATCTCATGCCCGCCGAAGGTCGGCTCACCAACAGGATCCCAGCCGGTGACCTTCCTTTCCAGCAAGCCGATCTCGGCAAGCTCTCCGAGGCAGTGCTCGATGCGCGGCTGATTCCAGCCCGCGACGGCTCCAAGAGTCTCCACCTTCGCGCTGGGCTTCGAACGCCCGTCGCGCTGCGCGTAGAAGGCTTGCAGGAGGAGCAAGACGCGGCAGGCCTCGTCCGAGATCGCTGGCGACAAGACGGATCGAGAATCGATCGGGTTGAGGTACGAGGCCTTGGGGGGTGCTTGGTTCGTCATCGTGGAAGCTCCGGCGATGAGCATGCCGGAAGGCCAAGCCTCTGGGTAGCCCCTCTGAAATTCCTCAGGGGTCGGCCTCGGACAATCCCGGACAGTTCGAGACAACCGTAGACCTTCGCGCTCACCTTCTCCCGTGGGGTGCTGCCGTCTGCTATCGAGCAGTCGGGGAGCAACACCAACAGCCGGAGAAATCTCATGGGCGACAAGACACTTATCCAGTGGTGCGACAGCACCGTGAACCCCGTCATGGGCTGCGCGGGTTGCGAGCTCCTCGACGTCTGCTACGCGAGCGAATGGCATGACGGCCGTCTGGCTGGCGCTTCTCCTTACTACGCTCCGCAGTTCAACGTGCCGACCCTCTTTCCTGGTCGCACGGCGAAGATGGCGGGAGAACCCGATCTCCGCGGCCGTCCCCGACCGAAGAAACCCTGGCTGGACGGAATGCCTCGCATGATCTTCGTGAGCGACATGGGCGATGCTCTGTCCGAAGGGAGGTACCTCCACCGCGACGATCTTGAGGGATTTCCGGTCGGCCAGGGGAAGACCCACTTCAAGCCAGGCGATGACAAGATCATGACTGGCGGCGTTCCCTTCGAATTCCTCGAAGAGGAGATCATGGACATGGCAACCTCATCGCGAGGCCGTCGCCACATCTGGCTATGGCTGACCAAGCGCCCGGAGAGGATGGCCGAGTTCGCGGAGTGGCGCGGCAAGCCTTGGCCACCCAACGTCTGGCCCGGCACGTCGATCACCTCCACGAAGACGCTCTGGCGCTTGGACGCGCTCTCCGAGGTCGGTGACGCATCCACGCGCCGTTTCCTGAGCATCGAGCCGCTCTGGGAGGAGATCTCCATCAGCGGCCACTTCATGCTCGGCAACTGGTGGGTCATCGTCGGCGGCGAGAGCAGCCAGAAGGCTCGCCCTGCGAAGCCCTTCGATCTGGCATGGGCACGAAAGCTCCGGGATGAATGCCGAGCACTGGAGATACCGTTCTTCCTGAAGCAGCTTGGTGGCGCTCCGGTGGAGAACGGGGAGCCTTATCGGCTGCGGCTCAAGCCTGCGCACGGCGGGGCTTGGGAGGAATGGCCGGAAGACCTGAGGGTCCGCGAAATGCCTTCCTGATGCCCAATTGCCAGGATTGGTCAGCACGTATAGTCTACGCCGTGGACTCAACGAGGAGACCACAATGGCGCGGAGACCAACGCCCCTCTATCGAGCGAAGTGCCTCGATTGCAAGCACGAGTGGACAAGTCGTGCCGGTTCAGGAATCCCCAACTACTGTCCAAGGTGCCGAGGGAGGCAGCTCGAAATCCGTCCGATACCGTCCCCGCCACGACGATAGGCGAGACCATCAGGACGAGACGACTCGGCGTGGTGCGCAACCGTCGTTGGTAATGACCAAGGTGTGGCACGGCGCACCTTCACGGCGCAGACTGCCCATACAGCTTCTCCAGGATGATGTCCGCGTGGCAGGCCACCTCCGGAGAGCAGAAGCAGCCCAGGTTGAAGCCGCGCAGGGGCTCAAGGAAGTAAGGGTCCTCGGCGAGGCGCTTGTTCAGCCAGGCGCGGTAGAGGCGCATCGCTTCGTCGCGTCCATGCTCCTCCACCGGGAAGGGGTTGCCCCAGCGGGTTGGCCGGTGGACGGCCTTGTAGTTCTTCGTGCGCCGGGCTTGGACCCGGCGCGGCTTCGTCACCTTCTGTGTCATGCGGCACGATCCTCACTCGGCTCTCTACGGTGCGAAGAAGGAGCCGTGTTGCCAAATGTTGCCAGACTTGGTGTCTTGGACTGTCCGGAGCGGTCCGGCCACGTCTCGCGTCGCGATGCGTAAGCCTCCTTTTCCCATGAGCTTAGTCTCACTGAGTCCGGAACTGCCCATCTGTGTCCAGGAGCCCTCGGCGGTTTCCTAAACCGCAGGTAACAGGTTCGAGTCCTGTCGGGAGCACTTCGATCCCTGAGGATCGTCCCTCCTTCCCCCACACAGGTAGTAACAGGTTCACGGTGCAGCCGGCCTTGCCGGCTGTCCGTGCCACGGCTCCGTGCTCTGCACGGGGCCTTAGGTCGAGTCCTGTCGGGAGCACTCCTCACTCGATGTCTCTAACTTCCTGCCATCCACCAGCGAGGTAACAGGTTCACGGTGCAGCCGGCTCTGCCGGCTGTCCGTGCCTCGGCTCCGTGCTCCGCACGGGGCCTTAGGTCGAGTCCTGTCGGGAGCACTTCGATCCCTGAGCATCATCCCTCCTGCCCACCACAAGGGCAGTAACAGGTGCGCGGTGCAGGCAGCTCTGCTGCCTGGCCGACGGGTGCGCCGGCCCGGTCGGCCGGTGAATTGGCTCGGTCTTGACCGTGCCGAAGAAGCCCTCGACGACAACGTCGAGGGGCTCAGGCAGTCGAATTCTCTCCTGACACTTCGTTGCCAGTTCGCTTGTCCCGCCTTGACCGACACATGGGCGAAGGGACGTCGCGGGTGCCGCCTGCAGGGCTCCAGACCGCCGCACCTTGCTATATTCGTTTTTCGCCATACAAAGGAGGGCGATCGGCCACGAGTTCTGGAGGATCGAAGATGGCGACCCATGGCGATGGCCCGGGATGCGGTCGAGGCGGACGCCTCGGCTTCCTGGACCGCTACCTGACCCTCTGGATCTTCGCCGCCATGGCGATCGGGGTCGGCCTCGGCCGCGCTTTCCACGGCGTCGGCGAGCTGCTCGACCGGATGAGCGTCGGCTCGACCAACATCCCCATCGCGATCGGGCTCATCCTGATGATGTACCCGCCGCTCGCGAAGGTCCACTACGAGGAGCTCGGCGACGTCCTGCGCGACCGGAAGGTTCTCGGGATCTCGCTCCTTCTCAACTGGGTGATCGGGCCAGTGCTGATGTTCGCGCTGGCCCTGCTCTTCCTTCCGGACCTTCCCGAGTACCGGATCGGCCTGATCCTGATCGGGCTCGCGCGCTGCATCGCGATGGTCATCGTCTGGAACGACCTCGCTCGCGGCGACGCGGAGTACGCTGCCGGTCTCGTCGCCTTCAATTCGGTCTTCCAGATGCTCCTCTTCTCCGCCTACGCCTGGCTCTTCGTCACCGTCCTGCCGCCGCTCTTCGGTGTCGAGAGTGCCGTCGTCGACGTGACCATCGGGGAGATCGCGGTGAGCGTCTTCATCTACCTCGGCATCCCCTTCTTCGGCGGCATGGCCACGCGAATCCTCTTCGTCCGGGCGCGTGGTCGGGACTGGTACGAGAACCGTTTCATCCCCCGCATCGCCCCCCTCACGCTCATTGCGCTCCTCTTCACGATCGTGGCGATGTTCTCGTTGAAGGGCGACGCGATCGTCGAGCTGCCGCTCGACGTGCTCCGGGTGGCGATCCCGCTCTGCCTCTACTTCCTCATCATGTTCGTCCTCTCCTTCGCACTCGCGAAACGCCTCGGAGCGGACTATCCGAAGACCACGACCATCGCCTTCACCGCCGCCAGCAACAACTTCGAGCTCGCCATCGCGGTGGCCGTGGCCGTCTTCGGCATCGGCTCCGGTGTCGCCTTCGCGGCGGTGATCGGTCCCCTGGTCGAAGTGCCGATTCTGGTCTCCCTCGTCGGGCTCGCACTGCGCTGGCGGAACCGCTTCGGCCATGCGTCGGTACCGGGGGCAGAGGGAGCTGAATCATGAGGGCGGCAACGACGACCGTGGACCCGGTCCTGCGGCTGAAGGCGATGGCGGACGAGCAGCGCCTCCGCATCCTCAACGTCCTCCAGGACGGCGAGATCTGCGTGGGTGACCTGGTCGTCCTACTCGACGCCCCGCAGCCGACCGTCTCGCGCAACCTCGCGATCCTGAAGCGGGCCGGACTGGTCTCGGTCCGGCGCTCCGGACTCTGGGCCTTCTACGACCTCCACCGGGATCGAGATTCGATCCAGACGGCCCTCTACTCGGCCCTCGAGCCCTGCGGCGCCCTGCCCCAATATGCCGGCGATCGCGAGATGGGCATCCGCCTCAGGACGACGGAGGGCTGCTGCCCCGAAGGAGACGCTTCGAAGGACTGTGGCAAGGCGACCTGAACGAGAGGACGGAAAACCTGCGACGCATCGGCGTCAGCGGATTCGGGCGGTTGGGCATCCCCGCGTGGCTGCGGCGAGCATCCTGATCCGGAGGACCCGCTCAGAAGTCCACGATCTCCAGGCTGACGGAGTTGGAGAGCAGGAGCGTTCCCTGGCCGGTGGCGACGACGGCCTGGAAGTCGGTCAGTGTCCCCAGGGGCAGGAGCGGGTGAAGCTGCAAGGACAGGCGCCACTCGCCCATCATGTCGGTGAAGTAGAAGAGGTCGTTGAACGAAGGCGTGAGGCTCAGACCCGTGCCGAAGATGAAGATGCTCTCGGGAATGCCGTCGCCGGTGGTGTCGGGAGTCCCGGTATCCATCTGACCGGCCAGGCCGAAGGTGGCCACCGCGATGTTGCGCGGACCGGCCCAGAAGGCCAGCGGCTCGACCGGGTAGGCGGTCTCCAGGAACACGTTGAAGGCCCCCGCGGGTTTCGCCGTGGCGTAGTAGGGCCCTGGCCTCCGGCTCGCGACGTGGCGACCGTTCACGTTGGCGCATTCGTTGATGTCCAGGGCGACGTCGAGGCGAGGGGCCTGGCCCCCTTCCTCCGGGGCCGACGCGAACACCGAGAAGTCGTCGATGGCCAGATCGTGCGCCGACCCATCCAGGCTGTCGGTGGCGGCGGCGAAGCGCAGGCGCACCACGTCGCCGACGAAGTTGCCGAGGAAGAGCGCGTATCGGGTCCAGCAGCCGTGCTCGATCAGCTGGATGGTCTCGACCGGCGCGAGCGTGCCCTGGATGGCCCCGCCGACCAGGCGCTGCACGCCGATGGTGAGCCGGTTCGGGTCGAGGAGGTTCTTCGGTAGCGCGGAGTCGCTGAAGACCCAGAAGCTCGCGACCGGCGCCACCGTGCCGGTGAGATCGATCCAGGGGCTGTAGAGGATCTCCGCCGGAACCGCCGAGAGTCCGTCGTCGGTGGTCAGGTAGAAGCCGGCGCCCACGCGCCGCGTGTTGCGGTCGCCCGGCGCGGTGCCCGCGCCGCTGCCGGAGTGATGCGAACGCCAGCCGGCCGTGTTGCCGACGTCGCCGCTCCATCCCGGCGGCAGCTTCCTACCGCGGTGCTGGGCGCCGTAGCGGTCGAAATCCTCGGCGTAGGGAAGCGTCGTCACCGTGTTCTCCACGTAGGAGATCTTCACCACCGGGACGAACTCGTTGTTGTTGAAGTTCTGCACCGTCGCCGTGCAGTCGGTGTTGTGGCCATAGCGATTGCCGCCGTTCGTCCCGGGCGCGCCCGCCCGGGCGTCGATGGCGGCAGCCCAGGGGACCGTCGGCGCGCAGCTGCGGATCTCGATGATGAAGTCGTCGCCCAGGCTCGGGTCGTAGACGTAGCTGTCCTTGAGCTGGAAGGAGATCCAGGTCGAGGAGGCGCCGAAGCTCGGCAGGGTCGCGGTCGCCGACCAGCGGCCGCTACGCACGACCTTGCTGTCGACGAAGTTGCTGGCGAATGTGGGCAGGTGTCCGCCAACGCCGTAGTCGGTCGCGGCTCGGCCGACCCGGACCTCGAAGGAGCTGAAGTCGAAGGCGGCGACCGTCGCGGAAGAGCTGTCGGCGCGGACCGAGATCTCGGTGATCGTGATCGGCCCGCTGGCGAGGAACTGCGCGCTGTCGTAATGCCATTGCCAGGTCTGATCGGCGGTGGTGTTCACCGGCAACGACGACGACGAGTTCGAGTTCGCCGCCAGCTCGCTAGCCGGCAGGGCCTGTTCGAGCAGCGGCGTGTAGTCGATCAAGATGATCGGCATCTGAAGCGACGGACCGACGTTGCGGGTGGTGGCCGTGCAGCTGGTCGTGTTGCCGGAGCGTCGTCCCACAGTGGTGGTGACGTGATCGATGCCGCCGAAGAGCCCGAAGGGCACGTTCACCCCGCAGACCCGGATCTGGACCACCAGGTCCCGGCCCAGGCTCGGGTCGTAGAGAAAGCCCTTCTGCAGGCGCAAGGGGATGAAGGCCGGGCCGCCGCCGACGGCGGAGCTCGTGTCCGAGCTGGGCTGGTAGGGGCCAGCCCGCACGACGACTCCGCGATGGATGTTGGCGGCGAAGGTCGCGCTGGTCGCGGCAAGATCGGTCGCGGCCTCGGCGAGCACGACCTCGACGTCGGCGAAGTCGAAGGCACCCACGTCGTCGCCGGTGATGGGCGAGCGGAAGTAGAGCTCGTTGATCATCATTGGTCCCTGCTCGACGAACTCCGTCGAGTCGTACTGGTACTGCCAGAGCTGATCGGAACCGCCGTTGAAGGGGTCCGCCAGGCCGCTTGTTCCCAGGGTGTTGGTGAAACCCGAGGGCAAGGTCTGGGAGCCGGAGCGCTGCGCCGGCGCCGCCACCGCGAAGGCCGCGGACAGGACCACGACGAGGATGGAGGCCGAGTTGGAGACGAGTCGATTGGCTTCGGGGCGGCTCATGGCGAGCTCCTACCGGGGATGGCGGCACGGGCGCTCGCCCGACCTCGCCGTCGAGGGCGGAACGCTACCATCCCCGACCGGGCCCCGGGAAACGAATTCCCACGCCCCGAGACCGACCGGGCACTGGCGGGTCGAAACCAGATGCCGCGCCCGGTCCCCGATTCAGGCGCGACCACCTGCCCTCCTTGCCCACGCGAACTCAGGGTCGAGGTAGTCAGGGAGTCCTGGCGACGCGGAAGCCGATGCTGCTGCCCTCGCCCGTCGATTCGATCCCGTCGCGGGCCGACAGGCGACATGCCGCCGGCAGGGTGAGCCAGGAGCCGCCCCGCAACACGCGGCGAAGGCCGCCATTCGGCCCGATCGGGTCGACGACTCCCCCCTTGCAGCGCTCGTACTCATCGTTCTCGAAACAGTCGGCGCACCACTCGAGAACGATGCCGAGCAGGTCATGGAATCCCCAGGGATTCGGCCGCTTGTCGCCGACCGGTTGGGTCTTCCCGCCGGAGTTTCCACCATGCCAGGCGATCTCATCAAGCTTGCCGTAGCGGGCTTCGGTGCAGCCGGCGCGGGCGGCGTACTCCCACTCGGCCTCGGTGGGCAGCCTCAGGCCCGTGCCCTCGAGCGCCTTCATGACCCTCGTCCAGGAGACCTGTTCGACCGGGCGGCGATCACCCGTGAACCGGCTCGGACGCTCGCCCGTGAGGCCGCGCCACTCCTCCTGGGTCACCGGATAGCGACCGAGGTAGAAGGGCCGGGTGATGGTCACGTGGTGCGCGGGTCTCTCGTAGGGCCACGCTTCCTCGTCGCCTGGGGAGGCGCCGCGGCGATAGCTCCCAGCCGGGACCAGCAGGAGTTCGATGCCGGTCTGGCGGTCGCGGACCGCGCGGGCGAAGCCGCGGTCACCGGCCTCGCTCGACCAGGGGTCGCCCGGAATCGGTTCGGCCCAGTCCGGCATGACGAGCCGCGGCCTGCTGCTCGCCGGCGAGGTCGGCGGTTCCGGCGCTTTCGCGGCCGCGGCGGAACCGCCCTTCGGCGCCGCGCTCGGGCCGGCCTCGGCGCGCGAGGTCGCCGCGACCAGGGTCCGCAAGGCGCGCCCGAATTCGGCGGCGGAGCCGGTCCGGACCCGGGGATGCTGGGCCAGCACCCGCTTCATGAGCTGGTCGATCGCCGGCTCGAGGTCGGGCCGGACCTCGGTCGGGTCGAGCCAGCGACCGGCGGGCACGATCTCGCAGAGCAGCTCGTAGAGGATGGCGCCGCAGGCGTAGACGTCGGCCTGCGGGCCGACGGCGCCGCCGCCGAATTCCTGCTCCGGCGCCATGTAACCACGGGTGCCGATGACCGCGCCCTCGAGGGTGAGCGCCGAGTCGCCGGCGAGCGCGCGGGCGATGCCGAAGTCCATGATCTTGCTGCGGAAGTCGCCCTCCAAGGGCTCGCCCAGAAGCATGACGTTCTCGGGCTTGAGGTCGCGGTGGACGACTCCCGCGACGTGGGCCGCGCCGAGGCCGTCGAGGATCGACCCGACGATGCCGGCGGCGGTGGCGAGCGAGGTCTCCTCGCCCGCGCGGCGCCGCTCGTCGATCCAGCGGCGCAGGGTCCGGCCCTCGAGGTGCTCCATGGTGATGAAGCAGAGGTCGCTGCCGACGTAGACGTCGTGCACCGCGACGATCCCGGGGTGGCGAAGCTTCCGCGTCATCAGGCCTTCGTTGCGGAAGCGCTCGGCGATCGACGAGCTGGCCACGAGGTCGGGCCGGATCACCTTCAGACAGAGGGTCTCCCCGCTGCGCGGGTCGTCGACCCGGAAAACCAGGCCCATGCCGCCCGAGCCGATGCAGTCCTCGATCCGGTAGCGGTCGTGGATCACCGCCCCGGGCTGGAGCGCGAGGGCGGACCACGACGAGGACGCGGGGCCCGGACTCACCTGGGTCATGCCCTGGCCGCTCAGGGTACCGGCGGGAAAGGGGGGCGGCGTGGTCGCGGGCGGCGGGGTCAGGCCGGGCCCGGCCTCCATCTCGAGGAAGCCGAAGCCGCGCGGACGATCCGACCGCGGTGGGGTCAGGTCCCCCCCGGTGACGAGGCCGCCGCCGCAGTGGTTGCAGAAGCGGGCGCCGTCGATGACCTGCTGGCCGCAGTGGTGACAGTACATCTCGATGCTCTCCTCCCATCGACCCGACGACCGGCATGGTCGAGCCCGATCCTGCCATGCCCGGGAACGATCGTGAACTCCGACGGGGCGAGCGCGGCCCCGCCTCGGCGCCCCGCCCGACCGAATCTCCTGGTCGTTCCACCTCGGGTCGACGGCCGAGCCGTGTCGCGCAGCCACGACTCCCCCGATGCAACCGGCCCGATTCGGGCCGAGCGCCCGATGATTCGTCGGGAATCGAAAGCCGACCCGGCGGCGAGCCGCGTCGCCGCGGCGTCGAGGGCGATCGGGGCCCGGCGGCCCGCGGCGCGGGAGAACCCGCGGAGACCTGTTCAATTGGAACCGGTCGCCTCGGCGAGGCGTTCCTCGACCTCGGCCACCTTGATCCGCCCCTGGTCGTGGCCATCGAGGATCTCGAGCAGGCGGCGCATGACCCGGATCGCCTCCTCCCGGTCGCCGGGGGCGATCAGGGCCCGGGAGAGACCGTCGAGGAGCCGCGGGTCTTCCTTCAGCTCGACCGCGCGGCGCCAGGCCTCGGCCGCCTCGTGCTGCCGTCCGAGCCGGGTATGGAGGTCGCCCAGCGCCGACCAGAGGGTCGTGGAGTCGGCGACCAGGGTCGCCGTCCGATCGAGGATCGCGACCGCCTCGTCGCCGCGATCGGCCTTGCGGAGCTTCGCCGCGCAACCGAGGGCGGCCTGGATGAGCAGAGGTCGGAACGGAGGCGCCGCACCTCCGCCCGGCCGCGCGAGTTCCCAGCAGCTCGTGAGTCGTTCGAGACCGAGCTCGTCGCGACCGGTCTGGAGGTAGATCATCCCGACGTTGAACAGCGCGCCGTCGCGCGTCGGGTCGAGCTGGATCGCGCGCTCGTAGCAGGGCTCGGCCTTCGCCGGCTGGTTCAGCTTCCGCCAGGCGTTGCCCAGGAACTCCTGGGCCACCGCGTTTTCGGGGTAGTCGGCGATCGCGCGCAGCAGAAGATCACGGCCCGCCTCGGTGTGATCGCCGTTGATCAGCATCGCGGCGAGCGCGAGATAGGATTCGATCATCGGCGCCTTCCCGGGCTCGGCGCCGGCGATGGAGGCCCGCAGCGCCGTCTCGGCCCCGACCTCGTCGCCGCGTCCCTGCAGGATGATCCCACGATAGTAGTGGGCCACCTGATGACCGGGCTGCGCCGCCAGCGCCGCCCCGAAGGCGTCCCAGGCCTCGTCGATCCGTCCCTGCTGCAACAGGGCCGTGCCGAGGAAGACCTGCATGTTCGAGCCGTCCGCGGTGACCGCGTCGTCGTTCACCGGCAGGGCGAGCGCCTTCTCGAGGACGGCCTCGGCATCGACCGGCCGCCCGGCCATCAACAGGGCCCGACCGAGGCTGCCCTGGGCGACGCGGGAGGAGGGTGCCATCGAGGTGGCCTTCTCGAGGGCCACGACCGCTTCCTCGTTGCGGCCGAGTTCCAGGAGCGTGTCGCCGATCATCAACTGGCAGGTCTGGCTGATCTCGCCGTCGTCGCTGGCCAGGTCACGATAGGCGGCGATCGCCTCCTCGCGCCGGCCGAGCGCGCGCAGGAGCCCGGCCCGGGTCTGCCTGGCGAGCCGATCCTCCGGCACGCGCGCGAGCGCACGGTCGATCATCACCAGCGCGGTCGCGGGGTCGGCCTCGTGCAGGGCGAAGGCCGCCCAACGCAGGCTCTCGGCGTCCTTCGGCCAGAGCCGCGCCAGCGCGACCCCGATCGGCGGCGCGCCATCGAGATTGGAGACGTGACCGCGCGCGTGGGCCACGGCCGCGTGGTATTCCCGCCGGGCGCGGGGCAGGAGCATCACGGCGGCCTCGAAGGAGTTCAGGGCCTCGCGATAGGCCTTCTGGGCCTCGTCGTCGTAGTTGCCGTGACGATGGCCCTCGACCAGCGCGAGCTGGCCACGCAGGAAGAAGTCGATCGCCTCGCCGGGTTCGGGGGTGTCGGCACGCAAGGCCTCGGCTTCCTCCGTCCGCCCCTGGCGGAGGAGCAGCTGGATGCGGATCGCATCGAAGCCCGGGTGCGCGATCGGCGAGCGGTCGAGCGCCGCCGCTGCCGCCTCGTAGTCCTGCTCCACCGCCTCGACGATCGCCAGGCCAGCGAAACCCTCGCCCCACTCCGGGATCAGATCGCAGGCCTCCTCGAAGCGGCGGATCGAGGTCGGCCGGTCGCCGTGGAAGATGTCGGCATAGCCCGCGGCGAGGAGGCCCTCGACGCGCTCCTCCAGCTCGAGTCGTTGCTGGCGCTCGACCTTCTCGCGGTTGGCGACGACGTTCACCAGAAGACCGGTGAGGATCGGCAGGCCGAGCAGGGCGACCAGGAGCAGGACCGCGCGAGCCGGATGGCGCCGACTCCAGCGCGTGAGCCGGCCGATCGGACCGATCCGGCGTGCCGCGATCGGCTCATGATGGCGGAAGCGGCGCAGGTCGTCGGCGAAGGCCACGGCCGACTGGTAGCGGCGATCCGGCTCCTTCTCGAGCGCGCAGGCGATGATCACCTCGAGGTCGCGCGGCAGTTCCGGTCTGAACGTGCGCGCGGAGGGCGCCGGGTCGTCGATGATCGAGCGATAGAGTCCCTGCCGGGTCGCGGCTTCGAAGGGCCGTCTCCGGGTGACGCACTCGAACAGGGTGACGCCCAGCGCGTAGACGTCGGTGCGCGGGCCGATCCGGCGGCGTTCGCCCTTGATCTGTTCCGGCGCCATGTAGGCCGGCGTGCCCATCTGGTCGCCGGTCTGGGTGAGGCCCGGGCCGTCCGCTTCCTCGACGCTGGCGAGACCGAAGTCGAGGATGACCGGCTGTCCCGACTCGGTCACCATGATGTTGCCGGGCTTGATGTCGCGGTGGGTGATGCCCGCCTCGTGCGCGACCTGGAGGCTCCGCGCCACCTTCTCGACCACGGCGACGAGATCGTGGACTTCGGCCTTCGAGACCCCGGTCGTGCTCCGATCGGATGCGCTCCCGCCCCAGGTCGTGTCGCCGGTCGTCTCCTGGTCCGCGGGAGCCGCGGAGACCGAGGCCTGGGAGAAGTCGACGAACATCGTCTCCTCGCTGGCGGCCTCGTTCTCCGGCCGGCGGATGAGTTCCTGCAGCGTCCGCCCGGGGACGTAGCGCATGACGATCCAGGGCGCGCCCTCGTGCAGGCCCATGTCGTAGATGGCGCAGATGCCCGGATCGTCCAGGCCGGAGCAGACCCGAGCCTCGCGACGGAAGCGCTCGATGGCGCTCTCCCCCGCACCCGCCCAGCCGAGCATGAGCTTGAGGGCGGCGAGTCGATCGAGCCGGGTGTCGCGCACCAGCTGGACGACGCCCTGGCCGCCTCGGCCGAGCTCCTTCACGATCTCGTAGGGGCCGATCCGGTTCCGGCCGTCGGCTGCGCTCGCTTCGTTCATGGGCAGAGGTTAGTGCAGGTCCCGCTGGCCGGCCAGCATGAAGACCGTTCAGGGCGAGGTCCTTGCCTTCGCCCCACCGCGGGCCCGCTTCCGGGCCTTGCCCTACGGACCTTGATCATCCCGGAGACTAGGCGACCGCGCGTGGCGAAGGGTACTTCGCGGCGCCGCGTCCCGGCATCCTGCCCGAATTCCGGACATCTGGGCGGTCGCGTTGCCCCGCGCCGCCGCTGGCTCCAGGACGCAAGTGTCTCCGAACCCACGACTTGCACAGTCGAACCGCGACCGGTCCGCGACTTGTGAATCAGGGGACACGAGCCGCGTGATGCGCGCGGTCGGACCACGCCAACCCAGGGAACCGAACCATGCTCCGCAAGATCCTGAACGTCGCCATCCTCCTCGTCATGTCCTCCGCCGCCTTCGCCCAGAGCGTGCATCTGCGCGGCAAGATCGAGGATGCCGAGAACGTCTGCTACTACTGCCCGGGCTACCAGTTCGTCATCGACTGCAACTACACGAAGGTGACCAGCTCGGCCTACGACCTGAACCTCTACATCGGGACCCAGGTCGAGATCGACGGGCTGTGGAACGGCTCGACGAGCGCGGCGGCCATCGACATCACCAATCTCAGCGTCGTCACCGAGACCTTCGCGATCGGCGGCAACGGCTCGATCGGCCACAACATCTCCTTCACCGCGATGACGGCCCCGGGTGATCTGGCCTACACCTTCTACTCCTTCGGCACCGGCTTCGTGCCGGTCGGCTCGAACCTCTACTACCTGCTCGACATCCCCTCGAGCGTCCTCCTCGGCCAGGGTCTGACCGACGGCAACGGCGAGTTCGACGTCAGCGGCACGCTGCCCAACATTCCCTGGCTCGTGGGCGTGACCCTCTACGGACAGTCCGCGATCGTGCCGGCCAACGGTTCGCCCATCTACATGACGAATCCCGACTGCAAGGTGGTCTCCCTCTGATCCACGAGGGGAGCGAGAACGACGCCGCCGATCTTCGAGTCGTCCGGGCGCGAGCCCGCGCACGAGGCAGGGAAATCTGGCCAGCCAGCGGCTGGCGCTCCGAGTCGGACCGCGCGGCGCCGGCTGCGCATCCGAAGCTCGAAGGCTCCGGGCGAGGAACACTAGGCCAGCCAGCGGCTGGCGCCCCGGAGCGCCGGCTGCCAAGCCGGCAGGCTCGCCGGCCGCCGGCCGGCAAGGTTGGGAACGCGATCGACCTTCGGGACGCGCGGCGCTCCGGTCAGGGATCGGCGCTGAAGGACAGCTCGCCGAGTTCCAGGGTCTCCGGGCCCCAGTCCGGGCCGAAGACACGCTCGAAGCGCATCGACACCGGCAGCATCAGCCCGACGACGCCGGGAACCGCGGCATAGCGCCCGGAGAGCACCTCCTGGCCGGTGGTTATCCGGAGGACCTGTCCCTCGTTACCGGAGGTCGACCAGCCGAAGCGCCGCAGCGGCCAGCCCTCGATCAGCATGGCGACGACACGGCCGTCCTCGACCGCCACCTCCCGGATCGTCGAACCCTCGACGACGAACACGCCCTTCCGGCCGGGCTTCTCCTCGATGCGGGAGCCGGCGAAGCGGTCGGCGAAGGAACCGCGGCCGGCGAAGTCACGGCCGGCCCACATCGCGAAGCGATCAAAGATGGCCGACTCGAACTGTCCGTGCTGTGCCTCGGTGACCGCCTGGTCGAACTCGACGCGCGCCTTGCCGAAACCCGACCCGGCGTTCATCAGGCCCCGAAAGCCCTCGATCTCGAACCGACCGCTCAGCTTCTCGAAACCCTCCCAGAGGTCGTCGCCGTCTTTCCTGGTGCCGAACTCGAAGCGGCCACGGAGCGTTCCCGATCGGCCGGGATAGGCGTAGCCCCGGGACCATGCCGTCGCCAGCGCCGCGGCGCCGGCACCGGTCGGCGCCGCGCGCGGGTCCACCGCCGCCGGCGTCGCCGCCCCGGTGTCCACCGTCCGGGCGTGGCCGCACCAGTCGACCAGTTCGAGCTTGTCGACCGCCGCGCCCGGCCACTGCCAGGCCCTCTCGCCCAGACCGTGCACCGGCAGGTGGGTGATCGAGAGCTTCCTGGTCTCGCCGGCGGCCAGCCTGACCTGGAGCGCCACCACCGCCTCGGTCGGCCGACGGAAGCTGGCCAGGAACACCAGATCGAGGTCGCGGTCATCGTGGTTGACCAGCCGCACCGACGTCGCCGGGTGCTCGGTGCCGAGTTCCTCGAAGCGGCCGTCCTCGAAGGGGCCGATCTCGATCTCGGGACGCACCGACTCACCCGGAGCCGGTTCGAAGGACTCGGCCACCTCGACCGCCAGCCGGTCGCCGGCGGACTCACAGGCGACCATGAACCAGTAGTCCATCTTCTTTCCCGGCGCGACCGGTCGACCGAGGTTGCCGGCCTGGGGCGCGGTCACCCGCCGGATGAGGCGCGCCGAGGCGTCCAGCCGCTGCGGGTTCGGCGTCACCGAGACGGTGAAGGCCGCCGGTTCGAGCGCGACCTTGCCCTTGTTGGTCACCTCCACCACCACCAGGGCGCCCTGCCAGCGTTTGCCGAGGAAACGCTTGGTCCTGATCCGACAGACCAGGGCCGACTCCGGACCGTTCCGCTCGCCGGCGAGACGGATCTCGTCGACGCTCGCGATCTCGAGGTTGCCCTGGTAGCGGATGTTGCCGACCCGCCCCTCCAGCTTGATCACCTCGCCATCGGACATCCGCATGTAGGTGGCGACGCCCCCCTTCACGACGACCTTCTTGCCGGCGAAGCGCTTCATCTCCTGGTAGGTGTCGGTGGGCCCGACGATGAGATAGGCCGCCTCGTCGGTCTTGAGCACCGCGATCCAGTCCGGTTTGCCGTCATGGCGATCGATTACGCCCTTGAGCACGCCCTCGTGCTCGGCCACCGGCACGAAGACCGGACCGTCCTGCTGCGCTCGCAGGCCCGGCGCCGCGGCGACGACCGCCAGGAGAACGAAGGCAAGGGACGTTGGCAGGCCTGAAAATCGAATGGTCATCGAGAATCCTCCTCGGCAATCCAGGCGGAAGGCCTCCGCCAGGCCAGATCATCCGGATCGTCACCGAAACACCAGACCGGCAGCGCCGGCATCGCGACCGGATCGGCGCTGAAGCGCTGCGCGATCGCGACCTGAACGATCTCCTCGCCATCGACGCTCAGTCGGAGCGTTTCCTCACCGGCCCAGTCGTGATCGACCTCGGCGTCGTCGGGCAGGTCGCGACCGGCCAGGCGCGCGAGTCCGATCGCCTCGCGGCGCGCCTCGGCGAGGAAGCGGGGGCTGACCTGACGCCAGGGCCCCTCGTGCAGGACCAGAAGGAGCCGCGACGCCTGGTCGCCGGCCTCGATGCCGGCGAGCGCCGACCCGATCGTCTCCGCGCCGACCTGATCGCCGACCGCCAGACCGGCCGCCAGGGAGCCGCGAAAGATCATCAGGCTCGTGGCCAGCGCGCCGGCCTCCGGAGCCGAACGATGCTCGAGGGCGATCAGGGACCAGGGCAGCGATCCCGGGCCGGCGCGCAGCTCGACCGCGACCAGGACCCGACCGGGCGCGACGGCCCGCAGGGGAGTCCCGGACGGCAGGACGCAGCTCTCCGCGCGCCCGCGCCAGCCGCGCTGCAGGCGCCGGAAGGGTGCCGGCAGGTCGGCGGCGGTGATCGGCTCGGCCTTCCAGTCGAGGGCGATGGCCGTGGTCGGCGGCCGGAACGAGATCGACGCCGGTTCCGGCCGGGGTCGGTCCAGGTCTCCGGGCAGCACCCGGAGGACCGCCGTCGCCAGGCCGGCCAGGACGAGCAGAAGTACCAGCGCGATCGTCAGCCGGCCGATGAGGGCGCGACGCCCCAGCTGACGCGCGATCCGGTCGATGAGACGCCCCAGCTCGGGACCGAGGTCACGGCCGAGCGGACTGACCAGCGGGGGCTCGGCGGCGATCGCGGCGCGCTCGAGCTCGAGCAGGTCGACGACGGCGATCGCCGCGAGACGTGGGTCGTCGCGGCGCAGTCGCCGGCGCAGGAGTTCGAGCCCACGACGGGTGCGCCAGGCAAGCGTACCCTGGGGACAACCGGCGACCCGTGCCGCTTCGGCCTGATCGAGTCCTTCGAGGTGGCGCAGGACGACCGCGGCGCGAAGATCCGCCGGCAGGCTGGCGAGCACCCGGTCGAGCTGCAGCATCAGATCGCCGGTTTCGACCACCTGCGCGTGGTCGACCTCCTCCGCTCTGGCCATGATCGCGCTCCTCTCGCGCGCCGCGCTCCGTCGGCGAGTCCGCAGGATCTCGAGCGCGGTCCGCCGGGCCACGCCGACCAGGAAGGCGATCACCTTCGCCTCGCGACCGAGCGCCCGGGCGCGTCGGGCAAGGACCAGGAAGGCCGCCTGCGCGGCGTCCTCGGCCAGGTCGTCGTCGTGGAGGATCCTGCGCGCGACCCGCCGGACCAGGGCCCCGTGGCGTCGGACGAGGAGCCCGAAGGCCTCCTCGTCGCGCCGGTCGGCATAGGTCTCGAGAAGTTCGGCGTCGCTCTGGCTCATCGGATCCTCGACCGCTCGTCACACCATGGCCGGCCGACCCGGACCCGTTGGCGAATTCCGGGCGAATCCCGCGCGCCGGGCCTGGGCGGGCGATCGACCCGGTGACCACGCGGGTCAGCGGAAGCCGAGCCTCAGGCCGCGGACGATGCCGAGGACCAGGATCGCGGCGAAGACCGCCGCGGCGATCGTGGTGATCAGGATCAGCCGCCGGATCTCGTCCGGCTCCTCGTGGCGGAACACCGAACCCGAGGGATCCTGCGGATCCACCAGGCCGTGATCGACGGCGTCCCGGAGCCCGCCGGCGGCGACGAAGTCGACCAGCTCGAGGCGTCGCCAGCCCGGGTCGACCAGCCGGGGCCGGCCCTCGCCGCGACCCTCGTGGCTGCGACCCCCGTGATCGTAGCGGTAGTCGACATCGAACCGCACGCGCCATTCCCCGGCGCTCGGGCCGAGCTGTTGCCCGCTTGCCTCGATGATCCGACAGGGGGTCTCGAGCCAGCTCGACCGACCTTCGGCCCGCTCCAAGGCGAGCGCCAGGCCCAGAAGGACGATCGCGCAGAAGACCAGCAGACCGGCCCCGACCTCGACGAAGTCGATCGGTTTCAGATCGCCGACGTCACGCATGCCGTCGTGCTCCCCGCTGCTGTCGCGAAGGGGTCTCTCGGTGTTCCCGGTCGCGGCCGTCCCATGTCGGCCCGCCGAAGTCCCCGCCCGCAAGCGCCGAAGCACCGATCATCTCAGCTCGCCGATCCCCGGTCCATGCCCGGGTCAGGGAGGGCGAAGCTCCCGGCTCCGGGTCGGCGCTCGAGTCCTCCCGTCCTCCCCGGACACCAGCATTTCCTGGAACTCGCCCTCCGGGTCGGCGTCGGTGGCGGCAGACGCACGAGGAGAATCGCCGCCATGTATCACCGCGACATCAAGCCCATGATCATCGTCCTCTTCCTTCTCGCCCTGGCGCTCGTCGCCGGCCTGACTTCGGCCCAGTCGGAAGGCCACCGACCGGCCCGTCCGATCGTCGAGGCCTCGAACGACTTCTCCTTCGCCCTGGCGCCTCGCCTCGACGCGGAGGGCAACATGTTCTTCTCGCCGGCGAGCATCTCCACCGCGCTCTACATGGCCTACGCCGGCGCCCGCGGCGAGACCGCGGCGGAGATGGCGAGGGTGCTCGGCATCGAGGACTTCGCGCCCACCAGCGCCGAGTTCGAGCGCTCGGTGCGCAGCCTCATCGCCCAGCTCGATCGGGAGATCGACGACGATCGCCGACCCGGGCACAAGCGCCCGGACGGAGGGCGGCCCGTGGCCACGCTGAGTCTCGCCAACGCCCTCTGGGGCCAGAAGGGCCACCCCTTCCGCGCCGACTACCTGCGTCGCCTGAAGGAGGGATTCCTGAGCGAGCTGCACCAGCTCGACTTCGCCGGCGACCCGAGGGGCTCGCGCCAGGCGATCAACGACCAGATCGCCCGCGACACCCATGACAAGATCCGCGACCTCCTGCCGCCGGACGCTATCTCGGATCTCACCCGACTGGTGCTCACCAACGCGATCTACTTCAAGAACGCCTGGGCCGAGCCCTTCTCCGATCACGCCACCCAGGACCAGGACTTCGAACTCGCCGCCGGCAAGCCGGTCTCCATCCCGATGATGGCCCGGCGGAGTGCCTTCGATTACCTGGAGCGGGACGACATGCGGGTCCTGCGCCTGCCCTATGCCCAGGGCGACCAGTCGATGGTCATCGTCCTGCCGTCGCGGCGCCACGACCTGGCCACGGTCGAGAAGTCCTTGACCGGTCGCCGTCTGGACGCGCTGCTCGGCAAGCTCGCCGCCACCGACGTCATCCTCCGGCTGCCCAGGTTCAAGATCGAACGCAAGCTCGAGCTGGCCGAGATCCTCAGCGCCATGGGCATGAAGCGGGCCTTCGGCGGGGGCGACGCCGACTTCGGCGGCATCGACGACGGAGCCGGGCAGCTCTTCATCTCGCGAGCGATCCACCAGTCCTATGTCGCGGTCGACGAGAAGGGAACCGAGGCGGCGGCCGCCACCGCCCTGATCATGAAGGTCGGCTCGGCCATGCAGCCCTCGAAGCCGCTGGAGTTCTGCTGCGATGAGCCCTTCCTCTTCTTCATCGTCGACGGCAAGAGCGGGCTGATCCTCTTCCACGGCCGCTGCGCCGACCCGCGCGGCTGAGCCGCGCCGGGAGCCACGATCGACTCGCCGCGGCGCGGGCCGGGCCCTCGGGCCCGGCCCGCCTCCATTCGTGGCGCTGAACGCGCGTTCGAGCGCTCCGCGGCCTCAGTCTTCCTCGCCCTCGATGCGGACGCGCGCCAGGCGTTCCGAATCGTTGCGGATCTTCAGCCGCCCGCCCTCCTCGAGTTCGAGTTCGCAGTCCTCGTCGGCATCGAGCGTGGTCTCGACCTGCTGGTGCCCGTCCTCGTCCTCGGTGCTCACCTCGACGCTGCCCGGGCCCTCGTTCTCGACCGCGACCTCGCCCCCCGCGCCGCGGTGACTGAAGCTGCCGCCGGGCGCGAGATCGAGCCGCGCCGAGAAGCTTCGACTCGAACAGGCACCGAGCGCGAGCAGGGCGACGAGCAGCAACGGAGTCTTCATCTGCGATCTCTCCATCATCAAGGAAGGCGGCATCATCGCAGTTCCGGCGACCGCTGCCTACGGCGAACTCGTGGCGCGCGCGTGCCCTGACCGAGCCTGTCCCATTTGGCCCAGACCACGCGCCGAACCGGCGGGGAAAAGCCCCAGAACGAGACCGGGCCCGAAACGCTTCGAACCGGCGATTAACGGCTGATCACGCAGTCTGCCGCTGATCGCGGCCCGGGTTGGCGCAATCCCCTGGAACGCCGGCTCAGTCGCCCAACGGCCCGGGCTTTGCTCACGTTCCGACGAGACTGTCAGGTCGCGATCACTTCCTTCGCGGCGCTCTTTCGGGAGTCGATGACATGCTCGAGTTACTCGCCCACATCGATGTTCTTTCCCCTCATCCCTTTCCACTGATGGTCCCGGTCTTCGTGCTGTTCCTGTGGACGCGGCGTCGTCCCCGGAACGATGGCGCGCGGCCCGGGCGAGACGAGCGAACAACGACATGAGTCACGACGTCTTCAAGGCCGACTCGAAACTACCCGATCGGCTGCTGGTCGCCCTGCGCGAGCAGGGTTACACCACCATCGGTCCGACCGCTCGCGACGGTGCGATCGTGCTCGACGAGATCCACGCGAGCGCCGACCTCCCGGTCGGCCTCCGCGAGGACCAGGAGGCCGGCCATTATCGATTGCAGGCGCGCCGGGACGAGGCCGTCTTCGGTCACACGGTCGGCCCACAATCCTGGAAACGCTACCTCTTCCCGCCGAACCACCGGCTCTGGGCCGCGAAGCGCAGCGGCGGGAGCTTCGAGATCAAGCCGCAGCACGAGGCCGACCACCGGCTGGCCTTCATCGGCGTCCGCCCCTGCGAGCTCGCCGCCCTCGAGATCCAGGATCGGGTCTTCTTCGGCGAGGAGCACGTCGACCCGCACTATGCGGCGCTGCGTACCCGTGCCTTCATCGTCACGGTGAACTGCGCCGAGGCGGCGCCGACCTGCTTCTGCGGCTCGATGGGAACCGGGCCGCGGGCCGAGGATGGCTACGACCTCGCCCTGACCGAGATCCTCGGTCGCGGTCGTCACGAGTTCCTGGTCGAGGTCGGCAGCGAGCGCGGCGCGACCCTGCTCGAGGCTCTCGAGCTGAAACCGGCCGGCAAGGACGCCCTCGAAGCGGCCCGCAAGAAGGCCGCGGAGCTCGCCGGGTCGATGACCCGACGGGTCGAGACCGACGGCCTCGCGGAGGCCCTGATGGCCAACCTCGAGCATCCGCACTGGGCGAAGACGGCCGAACGCTGCCTCGCCTGCGCCAACTGCACGATGGTCTGCCCGACCTGCTTCTGCAGCACGGTCGAGGACGTCGCCGACCTGAGCGGCGACCACGACGAACGCTGGCGGCGCTGGGACTCCTGCTTCAACTCCCAGCACTCCTACGTCCACGGCGGCAACATGCGACCGACGATCCGATCGCGTTACCGCCAGTGGCTCACCCACAAGTTCGCCGGCTGGATCGATCAGTTCGGCACGTCCGGCTGCGTCGGCTGCGGACGCTGCATCACTTGGTGCCCCGCCGCGATCGATCTGACCGAAGAACTGGCGGCCCTGCGCGGCGCCGTCACGACCTGAAACAGGAGGACGACCATGGAGGACATGACCATCGAAAAGCTGCTCGGCAGCCACGACTTCTTCGACGGGATGAAGGCGGAGGATCTGGCCCTCGTGGCCGGCTGCGGCAGCAACGTCGTCTATCAGCCCGGCGAGCTCATCGCCCGCCAGGGCACGGCCGCCGATTTCTTCCTCGCCATCCGGCACGGCCGGGTCGCGGTGGAGATCTACGTGCCCAGCTCCGGCGCCCTGCGCCTCGAGACCGTGTCGGAGAACTCGGTCGTCGGCTGGTCCTGGCTGTTCGAGCCCTATCGCTGGCACTTCGACATCCGGGCCCTGGAACTCACCCGGGCGGTGCGCTTCGACGGCCACTGCCTGCGCAAGAAATGCGATGACGATCCGGTCCTCGGCTACGACTTCATGAAGCGCTTCGCGGCGGTCGCCGCCCGGCGCCTCGAAGCGGCTCGGCTCCAGATCATCGACATCTACGGGAAGAAAGACGATGACCCTGACAACCAAGGCTGAGACCCTGCGTCCCGTCCCCTACGTGCTGCGCGACAAGTGGCAGGAGACGGCGGACACCTGGTCGATGGCCCTCGAACCCGCGGAGGCTTGGCTGCAGGCCGACCGCGGCGAACCGGGACAGTTCAACATGCTCTGGGCCTTCGGCGTCGGCGAGTCCGCGATCTCGATCAGCGGACCGACCCACGGCACCGGCCCCCTGGTGCACACCATCCGGGCCTGCGGCAACGTCACCCGCAAGCTCTGCGCGATGAAGGCAGGCGAGGTCGTGGGCCTGCGCGGCCCCTACGGCAAGCCCTGGCCGATCGAGAGCCTGAAGGGCCGCGACCTGATCATCATGGCGGGCGGCATCGGACTCGCGCCCTTGCGCCCGGTGGTCTACCACATCCTGGCCAACCGCGAGGACTTCGGCCGCGTGTCCCTGCTCTACGGCGCGCGGCGGCCGGAGGACATCCTCTTCGCCAACGAGCTCAGCGGCTGGCGCGGCCGGATGGAACTCGACGTGCTCATCACCGTGGACGCCGCCGATTCGAGCTGGTTCGGCAACGTCGGCACGGTGACGCGTCTGGTCCGGCGCAACCCCTTCGAGGTCGACGGCGCCGCCGCCCTGGTCTGCGGCCCCGAGATCATGATGCAGTACTCCGCGCAGACGCTGCTCGATGCCGGGATGAACCAGGACTCCATCTGGGTGTCCATGGAACGCAACATGAAGTGCGGTGTCGGTCTCTGCGGCCACTGTCAGGTCGGCCCGGAGTTCGTATGCAAGACCGGCCCCGTCTACCCCTTGGAACGGATCGCGAACCTGCTCGCGACCAGGGAGATGTGATGAGCAAGAAACTCAAGGTCGCGGTCTGGAAGTTCGCGTCCTGCGACGGCTGCCAGCTCAGTCTCCTCGACTGCGAGGACGAGCTCCTGGCCGTCGCCGACGCCATCGAGATCGCCTACTTCCTCGAGGCGACGCGCGCGACGGTGGCCGGTCCCTACGATCTCTCGATCGTGGAGGGCTCGGTGACCACGCCCCACGACGCCCAACGCATCGTCGAGATCCGCAAGCAATCGCGCAGCCTGGTCACGATCGGCGCCTGCGCGACCAGCGGCGGCATCCAGGCCCTGAAGAACTTCGGCGAGGTCGGCGACTTCATCCGCACGGTCTACGCCTCGCCCGAGTTCATCGACACGCTGACCACCTCCGACCCGATCTCGAAGCACGTCAAGGTCGACTTCGAGCTGCAGGGCTGTCCCATCAACAAGTTGCAGCTCCTGGAGCTGGTCCTGTCCGCGGTCCAGGGTCGCGCGCCACGCATCCCGCATCACAGCCTCTGCGTCGAGTGCAAGCGCAAGGGCGTGACCTGCACGATGGTCGCGCGGGGCGACACCTGCCTCGGCCCGGTGACCCATGCCGGCTGCGGCGCCCTCTGCCCCAGCTACGACCGGGGTTGCTTCGGCTGCTACGGCCCGATGGACACTCCCAACATGGCCGCTCTCGATCACCGTCTGGCGGACCTCGGTGCCAGCGCGCGCGATCGGGAGCGGGCTTTCGCCAGCTTCTACGTCAACGCCAAGGCCTACCGCGAGCATCGCGAGCTGGTCACCAGCGGCAAGGTCCCGGAGTCGAAATCATGAGCGAAGCACGCGAGATCAAGGTCGACTACCTGGCCCGGGTCGAGGGTGAGGGTGGGATGACCGTCAAGGTCCGGGACGGCAAGGTCGAGGACGTCCAGGTCCGCATCTACGAGCCGCCCCGGTTCTTCGAGGCCTTCCTGCGCGGACGCAAGTACATCGAGGCCTCGGACATCACCGCCCGCATCTGCGGCATCTGTCCGGTCGCCTACCAGATGAGCGCGGTGCACGCGATGGAGCAGGCCTTCGGGGTCACCGTCGGCGGCCAGCTCCGCGAGCTGCGCCGGCTGCTCTATTGCGGCGAGTGGATCGAGAGCCACGTGCTCCACGTCTACATGCTCCATGCGCCCGACTTCCTCGGCTACCAGGACGCCATCAGCCTGGCGCGCGACCATCGCGCGGTGGTCGAGCAGGGACTGCGTCTGAAGAAGATCGGCAACGAGATCGTCACCACCCTGGCCGGCCGCGAGATCCATCCCATCAACGTCCGCGTCGGCGGCTTCTATCGCGTGCCCCTGCGCGAGGATTTCGCCAAGCTGCGCAAGGAGCTCGACTGGGCTCTCGACGCCGCGGTCAAGACGGTGGATTTCGTCGCCGGCCTCCCCTTCCCCGACTTCGAGCCCCAGCACGAGTACGTGGCGCTCCTCCATCCCGAGGAGTACCCCTTCAACGAGGGCGACATCGCCTCGACGGCCGGCCTACGGATCAAGAAGGACGACTTCCTCGAGCACTTCGAGGAGCTGCACGTGCGGCACTCGAACGCCCTGCACGGTCGGATCAAGGCCCGGGGTCCCTACTTCGTCGGGCCCCAGGCGCGCTACAACCTCAACCGTGATCGGCTCAGCCCGATCGCGCGCGAGGCGGCCGACCGAGCCGGTCTGGGCGCCCGTTGCGACAACCCGTTCAAGAGCATCGTCGTCCGCGCGGTCGAGACGGTCGAGGCCTGCGCCGAGGCCATCCGCATCCTCGACGCCTACGAGCGGCCGGACCGCCCCTTCGTCGACTACGAGATCAAGGCCGGCGTGGGCCACGGCTGCACCGAAGCGCCCCGGGGCATCCTCTACCATCGCTACGAGGTGGACGAGAAGGGCGACATCGTCAGCGCCCGGATCATCCCGCCGACGGCGCAGAACCTGCCCGCGATCGAGGCCGACCTCCGTCACTTCGTGACCGAGCACATCGACCTCGACCAGGAGAACCTCACCTGGAAGTGCGAGCAGGCGATCCGCAACTACGACCCCTGCATCTCCTGCGCGACCCACTTCCTGAAGCTCGAGATCGACGGGGATTGATCGATGGGCGGCACCGTGGTCATCGGAATCGGACAAGAGAGGCGCGGCGACGACGCCATCGGCCTGCTCGTCGCCCGGCGCCTCGCCGCGTTGCCGCCCGCCAACTGCCGCGTGCTCGAGCACGACGGCGACGGAATGGACCTCCTCCTCGCCTGGGAGGGCGCCGACCAGGCCATCCTGGTCGACGCTCTCCTTTCCGGGGGCCAGGCGGGCGAGCTCCGGGTGATCGACGCGACCGAGGCCTCGCTCAGCGCGGCCCTGTTCTCGTCGACCTCGAGCCATGCGCTCGGCCTGGCGGAGGCCATCGAACTCGGACGCGCGCTCGGTCGCCTGCCGGACCGGGTGCTGATCTACGGCATCGAGGGCGCCGACTTCGCCACCGGCAGCAGCCCCTCGCCCGCCGTCCTCGGGGCGCTCGACCAGGTCGTCGCCCTCATCCGCGAGGAGATCGACGATGCATGAGCTGTCCCTGATGAAGAGCCTGATGCGCAAGGTCGACGAGGTCGCCGATCGCGAAGGCGCCGGGCGCGTCCTGGGCGTCAAGGTCTGGCTCGGCGCGCTGTCGCACTTCTCGCCCAGCCACTTCGAGGAGCACTTCGTCCAGGCCGCGACCGGCACCCGCGCCGAGGGCGCGAGGCTCGACTGCGTGCTCTCCGACGACATCGGCCATCCGCACGCCCAGGACGTGTTGATCGAGTCGGTCCTGGTGGATCGTGACGGCCAGGGGTGACCACGATCGCGCGCCTGCGTCTGGAGGTGGGCGGCGCGGTCCAGGGAGTCGGCTTCCGCCCCACGGTCTGGCGACTGGCGCATGACCTCGGCCTCGGCGGCTTCGTCCGCAACGGACCGGGCGGGGTCGAGATCGAGGTCGAGGGCGAGGCCGCGAGACTGGCCGAGTTCGAGAACCGCCTGCTCCGGCTGTCGGCGCCCATCCGGGTCGAATCGATCGGCCGCGAGGCGCGAGATCCGGTCGACGAGGTCGAATTCGTCATCCGCGAGAGCCGGCTCGAAGGTCCCGCGGCGCTGGCCCTCTTGCCGGACCTCGTGGTCTGCGAGGCCTGCCTGCGCGAACTCCTCGACCCGAACGACCGCCGGTTCCGTTACCCCTTCATCAGCTGCGCGGTCTGCGGGCCGCGCTACAGCATCGTCGAGAGCCTGCCCTGGGATCGCGCCCGCAGCAGCATGCGGGCCTTCCCGATGTGTCCCCGCTGCCGGAGCGAGTATCACGACCCGGCCGATCGACGCTTCCACGCCGAGACGATCGCCTGTCCGGACTGCGGACCGCGGCTCGAGGCCGTCGATCCGAGTGGGCGGGAGCTGGCCGGCCCGGAGGCCGCCCTGGAGCTGGCCGCGGCGACGCTCGAGGCCGGCGGCATCCTGGCCCTGAAGGGGCTGGGGGGCTACCAGCTACTCTGCGATGCCACCTCCGAGCAGGTGGTGCGGCGACTCCGCGAACGCAAGCACCGACCGGACAAGCCGCTCGCCCTGATGGTTCGCGACCTCGAGGCGGCGGCGCGCCTGGCGCGGATCGACGGCGCCGCGACCGCGACCCTCGGCGATCGCGCCGGCGCCATCGTGCTCCTCCGACGGCGACCCGACGCGGCGATCGCTCCGGCCGTCGCCCCCGAACTGGCCCAGCTCGGCCTGATGCTGCCGACGACGCCGCTGCATCACCTGCTCGCCCGGACGCTGGATCGTCCGCTGGTCGCGACCAGCGGCAACATCGCCGGCGATCCGATCCTGGCCGCCGACGACGAGGCCCTCGCCGGGCTCGCCGGCGTCGCCGACCTCTTCCTGCGCCACGATCGCGAGATCAGGAACCCGATCGACGATTCGGTCGTCCGGGTCATCGCCGGCGAGCCCAGCACGATCCGCTGCGCCCGCGGGCTCGCGCCGCTCCGGCTGCCCTTCGCGGGCGACGCCAGCGGGCTGGCGGCCCTCGGCGGCGACCTGAAGGCGGCCGTGGCCCTCGGCCGCGCGGGCGAGATCGTCCTCGGTCCCCACGTCGGCGACCTCGAGACCCTGCGTAGCCAGGAGGCAGCGGCGCGTTCGATCGCCACGCTCGGTCGCCTGGCCGGAGCGCCGCTCGCGCGCGTCGTCGCCGACTCCCATCCGGATTGGTTCGCCGGCCGCCTCGCCCGCCGTCTGGCCGACGAGGTCCTCGAACTCGGTCACCACGAGGCCCACGCCCTGGCCGCGCTGGTGGATCACGAGGCGGTCGGCGATCCTTGTCTCGCCGTGGCCTGGGACGGAGCCGGCCACGGAGGCGACGGCAGCGTCTGGGGCGGCGAGTTCCTGGCGCTCGGCGCCGGCCCGGCCCGACGCGTCGGCCACCTCCTCCCCTTCCGCCTGCCCGGCGGTGACCAGGCCCAGCGCGAGCCCCGGCGCGCGCTGCTGGCCCTGCTCGCCGTGGTCGACGGGGCGGCGGTCGAGCAGGCGACCGAGCTCCGGACGCTCTTCCGCCGCGAGGAGCTGCGCGTCCTCACCCGGATGATCGCCGGCGGTCGCCTGGCGCCGGTGACCACCAGCGCCGGTCGTCTCTTCGACGGCATCGCCGCCCTGCTCGGTCTCGGCGCGCGCTCGAGCTACGAAGGCCAGGCGGCGATGGCTCTCGAATCCCGTGCCCTCCTGGCCCGGGAGCGCGAGCCTGGAGATCGGTCGCCGCTGGTGCAAGAGCTAGGCTGTCGCCTCGACGGCGATCGGCTCGACTGGCGCCCCCTGCTCGTCGGCCTGCGGCGCGCGCGGGCGGCGGGTGACGACCCGGAGCGGCTCGCGGCCTGGGCGCACGAGGCGCTCGCACGCGGCATCCGCGACGCGGTGCTCGCCTTCGCCGATCCCGCCTGCCGGCGGGTGGTCCTGACCGGCGGCTGTTTCCAGAACGCCCTGCTCGCCGAGCGGGCGACCCTGTTGCTCAAGGACCAGGGCTACCGGGTGCTCCGGCACCGGCGCGTGCCGGCGAACGATGGCGGCATCGCGGTCGGCCAGATCGCGGCCTTCGCCGCTGGAGGGAGGAACTGAGATGTGCCTGGCCATTCCCGGACTGCTGATCGCCGTGCGCGGTGACGACCCGATGGAACGAAGCGGCACCGTCGACTTCTCCGGGGTCCGGCGCGAGGTCCATCTCGCCTTCGTCCCCGAGGTCCAGTGCGGCGACTGGGTCCTGGTGCACGTCGGCATGGCCATCGCCACGATCGACGAGTCGGAAGCCCTGCGGCTGATCACCGAGCTGAAGAAGATCGACGAGTACGAGCAATGAAGTACCTCGACGAGTACCGCGACGCCGAGCTGGCCCGGAGCGTCGCCGAAGGCATCGGCAGGCTGGTCACCCGGCCCTGGACCCTGATGGAGATCTGCGGCGGCCAGACCCATTCGATCCTCCGCCATGGTCTCGACCGCATGCTGCCCGAGGGCGTCCGTCTGCTTCACGGCCCCGGTTGCCCGGTCTGCGTGACGCCGGCGGCGATCCTCGATCTCGCGGTGGAGCTGGCGCTCCGGCACGAGGTCGTCCTCTGCTCCTTCGGCGACATGTTGCGCGTGCCCGGACGGGTCGGCGACCTGCTCTCGGCCCGGGCCGCCGGCGCCGAGGTGGTGACCGTCTACTCGCCGCTCGACGCGGTGACGATCGCGGCCCGACGGCCGGACCGGCAGGTCGTGTTCCTCGCCGTCGGCTTCGAGACCACGGCCCCGGCCAACGCCATGGCCGTGCTCCAGGCCGAGCGCCTCGGTCTGGACAACTTCTCCCTGCTCTGTTCCCAGGTCCTGGTCCCGCCGGCGATGGCGACGATCCTCGAGGCGGCGGACAACCAGGTCCAGGGTTTCCTGGCCGCCGGTCACGTGTGCACGATCACCGGCGAGGCGGAGTACCACGACCTGGCGCGCCGCTACCGGGTGCCGATCGTGATCACCGGCTTCGAGCCGGTCGACATCCTGCAGGGTTGCCTGATGTGCCTGCGTCAGCTCGAAGAGGGCCGTCATCAGCTCGAGAACCAGTACGCGCGCAGCGTCCGGCGCGAGGGCAACGCGCTCGCGCGCGAGGCGATGGCCCGGGTCTTCCGGGTCATCGACCGCGACTGGCGCGGCATCGGCCGCATTCCCCGGAGCGGTCTCGGCCTGCGTGAGGACTACCTTCGCTTCGATGCCGAGCGGCGCTTCGAGATCAGCGTCGCGACCGACGAGGACGAGGGGCCCTGCATCGCCGGCCGGCTCCTGCGCGGCCTCGGCCTGCCCACCGACTGCGACGCCTTCGGCCGTGACTGCCGACCGGAACACCCGCTCGGCGCCCCGATGGTGTCGAGCGAGGGCGCCTGCGCCGCCTACCTGCGTTATCGCGGAGGAGAGGAATCATGAGTGACGGAAGAGCGGATTTCGGCCGCATGAGCTGTCCGCGACCGGGCCACCCGGATCGCGTCCTCCTCGGCCATGGCGGCGGCGGCACGATGACGCGGGATCTCGTCCGCGAGATCTTCCTGCCGGCCATCGACAACGACTTCCTCGGCCAGCGCCACGACGGCGCGGTCTTCAGCTACCGCGGCGAGCGCTTCGCCACCACGACCGACGGCTTCGTGGCCCGACCGATGGTCTTCCCCGGCGGTGACCTCGGCAAGCTCGCCGTCTGCGGCACGGTCAACGACCTCGCCATGTGCGGCGCCCGACCGCTCCAGCTCACCGCCGGCTTCATCATCGAGGAAGGCACCGATTTCGAACTCCTGCGCCGCCTGGCCCGGTCGCTCGGCGAGACCGCGCGCGCGGCCGAGGTGGCGATCGGCGCGGCCGACACCAAGGTGGTCGAGCGCGGCTCGGGCGACGGCGTCTTCGTGGTCACCTCGGGCTTCGGGCTCTGTCTCTCCGACCACCTGATCGGTCCGGCCGCCCTCAGGTCCGGCGACGCCATCATTCTCAGCGGCGATCTCGGCCGCCACGGCGTGACCATGCTGGTCGCCCGCGACGAGCTCGGCCTCGAGACCGCGCTCGAGAGCGATTGCGCCCTGCTGCACGAACCGGCCCTGGCGCTCGTCGCCGCCGGGCTCGAGGTCCACGTCCTCCGCGACCTCACCCGCGGCGGGCTCAGCGCCGCCCTCGTGGAGATCGCCGAGGACGCCGCCCTCCACCTGGTGGTCGACGAGGCCTCGGTGGCCGTCGCCCCGGAGGTCCGGGGTGCCTGCGAGCTGCTCGGGCTCGACCCCTTCCAGGTCGCCAACGAGGGCCGCTTCATCTGCTGCCTGCCGGCGAGCCAGGTGGGGGCCGCGCTGGCGGTGCTCGCCGCCTTCCCGGTCACGGCCTCGGCGGCGGTGATCGGCGAGGTCGAGGCCGGCCCGGCCGGCCGGGTCAGCCTCGCCGGGGGACTCGGCGCCCGCCGCCTGCTGCAGATGCCGAGCGGGGAACTCCTGCCGCGGATCTGCTGAGCTCGAGCCCGGGACGCGTCGGGTCCTGCTCCAGGGTCGCCGCCCGGCCAGCATCCGGGAGGGCACGGGAATCTTCCGGGATTGACCCTCCAATTCCGCCATCTCGCGACATGGATGGGTGACTGGAAGGAAGGTCCTTTGGGACCCCCTCGCATGCAGGCCGTCTTCCCGGGAGCACGCCGAACACCCCCCCCAGGCGACTCCCGGGAAGATCGACCTTCATTCCCGCGCCTTGCGGTCTTCCCCTTCACTCCGGTTCCGGCAGCCGCTCGTCCATCGCCCGTTCGAGCCAGGCCAGCTCGAGGCGCCAGGCCTCGTCGTTGGCGGAGAGTTCCCTGAGGATCCGGCCGAGTTCCTCCCGGAGCCGGAGCCGGGCACCGTGGACGCGCTTGTAGACCGCGCCGGCGCGGACGTCGAGTTCGGAGGCCAGCGCCTCGGCGGTGCTGGCCTCGTCCAGCCCGAGGCCATGGAAGCGGCGCAGGAGGTCGGCATCCTTCGGTCTCATCCGCCGCAGGCCGGCCTCGAGGATGGTCGGCAGCCAGGCGGCGCCATCGACCTCGGCCGAATCCTCGATCTCGAAGTCGTCGGCCAGGGGGCCGTGACCAAAGCGGTCGTTCCGCCACTGCCAGGCGTAGCGCCGCGCGACCGCCTGGATGAAGGCACGGAAGCGCCCCTCGCCGGAGCTCGGGCGACGCAGCAGGTCGTACTCGTAGAGGTAGCCGAAGAAGGACTGGACCGCTTCCGAGACGTCGCTCCGACCGCCGAGGTAGCGGCGCAGGACGGTCTCGATCGGGATGCGATAGGTATCGACCAGGTCGTGCCAGGCGGCGCCGCGCACCGCCGGATCCCGCTGCTCGCGGGTCCGACCGATGACGGACCACTGCGTTTCCGGCCAGCTCGATGAATCCTCGCTCATGAGAGCCCCCCAGGACGCGCGCCGTCGCCGACCGGGGCATTAGACCGGATGCGGGCCGGCGGGTCCAGGATCGCGCGGCGGGCCGGGGGCGGTCGGATCGCCGCAGCCGGGACGATGCACGGGATCCACGGTCGGCGCGTCACTTTACGGCGCTCGACCGGCCCCTTATCCTCGGCGCCGGAGGCCCATGAGCGACGACGACCCACAGCCCGGCGAGGAGGCCGGCTCGGCACGATTCGGCAACTACCGCCTGATTCGCCAGATCGGGCGCGGCGGCCAGGGCACCGTCCATCTGGCCGAGGACCTCAAGCTCCATCGCGAGGTCGCGCTCAAGATCCTGCCCCCCGATTACGCCAGCTCGGCCGACGCGCGCCTCCGCCTGGAGCGCGAGGCCGAGACCACCGCCCGCATCAATCACGCCTGCGTGGCCAAGATCTACGAGATCGGCAATCTCGACGGCCAGGTCTACATGGCCATGGAGTACATCGAGGGCCGGACCCTCGCCGCCTACGTCGAGGCGGCGCGGGCCGACGGTAGCGACAGCTGCCAGCTCGACGACGAGAGCACGATCGGAGGCGCCGGCGCGCGACCCGGCGAGACGGCGGGTCGTGGCAGCAGCACGGGCAGCCAGCGCGCGGCCGGACCGAGGCGCCCGATCAACCGCCTCCTCGAGGTCTTCGAGGAGGTCGCGGACGGCCTCGAGGCCGCGCATGCCAAGGGCCTGGTCCATCGCGACCTGAAGCCGGCCAACATCATGCTGCGCTGCGACGGCCAGCCGGTGATCCTCGACTTCGGCCTGGCGCAGGACCTCGACTCCGAGGGCGTCACCCTGACCCGCACGGGCCAGCTGCTCGGCACGCCGGCCTACATGGCCCCGGAGCAGGTGCGCGGCGATCGCGGGGCCGTCGACCACCGCAGCGACATCTATTCGCTCGGGGTCACGCTCTTCGAGTGCTGCACGCTCGGTCGTCCCTTCGCCGGCTCGACCCGACACGATCTCCTGCGGGCGATCACCGACGACGCGGCTCGCCGGCCGCGGTCGATCAACCCCGGACTGAGCGCCGATCTCGAGGCCATCATCCTCACCGCGATCGACCCGGACCCGCGCCGTCGCTACCAGAGCGCCGCCGAGATGGCGGACGATCTCCGCCGCTGCCGCCGGCACGAGCCGATCCGCGCCCGGCGGATCGGCCCGACCCTGCGGATGGCGCGCTGGGTCCGGCGCAATGCGCTCCTCAGCGGTCTGGCCGCGGTGATCTTCCTCGCCCTTCTGACCGTCAGCCTCGTGCTCTACGTCAAGAACCGCGACGTGACCCGGGCCCTGGCCGAGGCCCGACGCAGCAACCAGGCGAAGGACGAGGCCCTGCACCGGGAGCAGCGGGCGCTGGCCGACCGGACCGCGGCCCTCGAGGCGGAGCGTCGCGAGCGCCAGGCCAAGGAGCGGGCCCTGAGGGAGAACCTCCGCCTCGCCGACCTCCAGCTCCTCGAGGTCGCGGAGGTCGCCGCCGGCGCCCTCTACCCGCCCGATCTCGAACTCATCGAGCGGCTCGCGCGCTGGCTCCGCCGCTACGAACCCGTGGTGGCGCGCCGGTCGGTCCACGAGGCCGACCTCGCCGACCTGCGCGCGCGCGCCCTGCCCTACTCCGAAGCCGATCGCCGCCGCGACTACGCCCGGGAATACGAGGAGCTGGGCGAGGTCGACCGCGCCCTCGCCGCCACCGAGGCCGATCGCATCGCGCGCGGTGACCAGAGCCTGCCGACCGATGTCCAGGCCCGCGTGGACAAGCATCAGATCCGCAAGGCCGAACTCGAGGCCACGATCGCCCGACGCCTGAGCTGGCACCTCACCGACGAGAACGACCAGTTCCAGCACGACACGCTCACGCGTCTCATCGAGGAGCTCGACGCCTTCACCCTGCCGGAGGCCGGCTTCTACGACACGGTCCGGCGCCGGACCGAGGACTGCCGGACCATCGCGCGTATCACGCTCGACGAGGCGGCGGAGGCCTGGCGCGCGGCTCGGGAACGCCTCGCCGCCCAGCCGCTCTACGCCGGCCTCCAGTTGGAGCCGCAGATCGGACTGATCCCGCTCGGCCCCGATCCGGACTCGGGCCTGGAGGAGTTCCTGCACTGGCTGAGCCACGAGGGGCCGGTGCCGCGGCGCGATCCGGCGACCGGACGCATCGCGCTCGACGAGAAACTCGGCCTGATCCTCGTGCTCGTTCCCGGAGGCCGCTTCCTGATGGGGTCCCAGAAGGACGACCCGCGGCAGCCGAACTACGACCCCGACTCGCGTTCGGACGAGCGGCCGCCGAACCTGGTCGAGCTCCGCCCCTACCTGCTCGGCAAGCACGAGATGACCCAGGGACAGTGGCTCCGGGCCTTCGGCGCCAACCCGAGCTCGATCCATCCCGGCTTCCAGAACAAGAAGGTCGCGACCAGGTCCAGTCTGCTCTGCCCGGTCGAGACGGTCTCCTGGCAGGACTGCCGGACGATGCTGCCCAGGATCGGCCTCGACCTGCCGACCGAGGCCGAATGGGAACGGGCCGCGCGCGCCGGCCGGGACGACCAGGTCTGGCCCGGCACCTCCCTGCTCGAGGAACTCGGCCGCTTCGCCAACATCTGCGGCGAGGAGACCGTCGACATCCTGAGTTCGACCCACCTCCAGAAGGACTTCCGCGACGACTTCGTGGTCCACACCGAGGTCGGGCGCCTCGCCCCCAACCCCTGGGGCTTCCATGATCTCGGCGGCAACGTCTGGGAGTTCTGTCTCGATGGCGCCGAGGACAGCTACAAGCGGCCGGCCCGAGGCCGTGGCCTGCGCAGCGACCCGGAACGCAGCCGGGCGCGACGGGTCCGCGGCGGCGGCTTCAACGGCGATGCCACCCTGGCGCGCATCGCGGTGCGCAACCTGCAACCGCCGGTTTCGAAGGGCAACGCGGTGGGCGTGCGCCCGGTCATGGTCCTCTTCCCCTGAGCCGGGACCCGGCCGGCGCGGAAAAAGCCCGGGATTTCCCGGCGGAAGCCGCCTCCGTTCCGGCTGAGGCCTCCGGAAAGCGGAGCATGGACATGAACGAATCGATCACCGAGCTGGTCCTCGCCGCCCGAGGTGGCGACGGCGACGCCGAGGAGCGGCTCTTCGAGCGGGTCTCCGACCGGCTCCTGACCTACATCCGTCTGCGGCTCGGGCCGCGGTTGCGCCAGGAGGTCGACTCCCTCGACCTCCTCCAGGAGTCCCTCTTCGTCGCCCACGAGCAGGCGGATCGCTTCGAGATCGGCGAGGGAGGCAGCTACATGGCCTGGCTGTTCCGGATCGCGGAGCACCGCATCCTCAAGCAGGCCGAGCACCAGGACGCGGCCAAGCGCCGCGCGCCCGGCGAACGCCGCCAGTTCTCGGCCATCGTCGATCGCCTGCGGGCCTCGATGACCGGACCGGTCAGCGCGGCCGCCGCCGGCGAGCGGCGCCGCCTCGTGCTCGACCGGCTCGACGCCGAGGACGACGAGGTCCGCCAGGTCCTCCTCGCCCGCTTCTTCGAGGGCAAGAGCCTCGACCAGATCGCCGCCGAGACCGGCCGCTCGCCGAGCGGCCTGCGCCGCCTGCTGGCCGAGGCCGCCGCCCGGATCGGCGCCGCCCTGCGAGAGCTGGGGGGCGAACCATGAACGATTCGAGTCGCGACGAGATCGACGGGCTGGCCCGGGTCCTGGACGAGGCGCTGGCGGCCTGGGACCGCGGCGAGGAGCCCGACGAACTCATCCTCGCCCTGCGCTTCGACCTGGATCGCCGGCTGGTCCGTGATTGCCTCGCCGGCCTCGCCGCCCTGCGCGAGGAGAGTTCGGACTTCCACTGCGAGGTCGATCCCGCACCGGCCGAGGCGCCGCCGCGGCTGCCGGCGGACTACGAGATCAGGGGCGAGATCGGCCGGGGCGGCATGGGCATCGTCTACCGCGCCCACCAGCGTTCGCTGCACCGGGAGGTGGCGATCAAGATCCTCAAGCCGGGCGAACTGGTCTTCGGCCCGGCGCTGGCCCGCTTCAAGAAGGAAGCCCAGGCCCTGGCGCGCCTGCGCCATCCGAACATCGTCGGCATCCACGAGGTGGGCGAGATCGACGGCCTGGTCTACTTCAGCATGGACCTGATCGAGGGCGAGACCCTCGCCGATCTGATCGCCAGCGGCCGCCTCACACCGGCGCGCAGCCTGATGATCCTCCGCCAGATCACCAGCGCCGTGGCCTACGTCCATGAACGCGGGATCATCCATCGCGACCTCAAGCCGGCGAACATCCTCATCGATCGCGACGGGAAGCCCTACCTCGGCGACTTCGGCCTCGCGCGCCACCTGACCGACTCGGCCGACCTGACGCGCAGCGGCCAGGTCCTCGGGACCCCGCGCTACATGAGCCCCGAACAGGCCCGCGGCGACCTCGGCGCGGTCGGCGAGCAGACCGACGTCTGGGCGCTGGGCACGATCCTCTACGAGTGTCTCGCCGGTCGCCCCCCCTTCACCGCCTCGAGCCCGCTGGTGGTGCTGAACGAGATCATCCATCGCGATCCGCCGCGCCTCGGTCGCGTCGCCCGCTCGACGCCGTCGGGTCTGGAGGCGATCGTCACCAAGGCCCTGGAGAAGGAACCCGCGCGCCGCTACGGCGGGGCGCGGGCGCTGCTCGAGGATCTGGAGCGCTTCGCCGAGGGCCGGACACCGCGCGCCGAGCCGCCGAGCCGGAGCCGGGCGATCCTGCGCCTCGCGCGCCGGCAGCGGGTGGCGGTGATCGCCGCGCTGAGCGTGATCCTCCTGGGCGTCATCCTCTTCGTCCTGCTGATCCTGCCCCGCTATGGCCGCGACCCGGCGACCACCGTCGCCCTCGCCGAACGTCTCTGGGCCCGCGGCGACCAGGCGGCGGCCGCGTCCCTCTACGCGACCATCGCCGACTCCGAGCTGCCGGACCCGCTGTTCGAGAAGCTGGTCACCGGTCGGCTGGTGGAGGCCCGCCAGCTCGGCGCCGCGGGCCACCCGGAGGAGGTCCTGGCCCTGCTCGAGGACCTGCGGCGCCGCGGCCTCGAACGCTGGGAGAAGCGACCGGACCGTCGCCGGGAGCCCTTCGCGGCCTGGCCCCAGGGCCTCGACGTCGAGGGCGAGATCCTCCTCGCCACCTGCCAGGCGCGCGGCGTCGCCGTCGCCCAGGCCAGACAACGGGAGTTCTGGGGGGAGGTCGGCATCGGCAATGGGACCGAGATCAGGCTGGCGCGCCTGCTCGCGCCCCATGCCGCCGAGGACGAGGGCAACCTGGGCGCCTGGGCGGCGGACTTCTTCGGAGGCGACGAGCCCTACCTGATGGGTCAGTCGGCGGTGGCCTGGCCGCATCCCTACCAGGCCTCGATCCTCCGCCGCATGCTCCAGCGGCCGGGAGAGTTCCGCTTCTCCAGTCGCTGGTCGGCGACGACCCGGATCGAGGTGGTCGACGGCGCGGCGATCGAGACCGTCCTCGATCTGCTCGACGATCCGGTCTCGAGCCCGGCGGCGCTGCGGGCCGGCGCCCTCCTCGTCCAGCAGCTCCTGGACCTCCCGCCCGGCCGCGACCGCAACGAGTTCCATTCCTTCCGCGACGAGACCCTCCCCGCGATCCGGAGCCTGGCGCGCGCCGTCTGGGAGGCCGAGCCGATGACGGCCTACCGGCTCCGCGTCGACGAGGCCTTCTCGCGCCTCGAGGACGACGGCGACTGGATCCGCGGCTGGCTCGAGGACGCGCTCGGGCGGCCGACGAAGACGACCGAGGCCGCGGAGCTTCGTTCCTGGTGGCGCGACCGGCGCGACGACGACCCGTCGGCGCGCTGGCTGGAGCGCGCCGGCCTCGACGGACCGCGCCGCGACGAGGATCTGGTCGCCATGCTGGCCGAGGCCTCGGACGAGGAGGCCGCGGCGCTCCACCGCCTCCTCCTCTGGCAGCGGCCCCGGGCGGCCGGCCGCGCGACCTCGGCCCGGGCCGACCGCTGGCGGCTCGTCCTCCGCCAGGAGGCGGGAACGACCCAACCCAGGACCGGCCACGCCGCGCTCTTCGTCGCCGCCAACCAGCGGCTCGACGAGCGCGCGGTCGCGGCGGAAGCGGTCGCCCTCGACGCGCAGCTCCCCGGTTTCCTGACCACGAACGCGGCGACGCGGATCCTCCTCGGTCACGCCTTCGACCTGATGTCACCCGCGGCGGTGGCCCTCTCGGCGCCCGGCCTGCCCTGGCTGCCGGTCCGGGCCATGGACCTCCACTACCAGCTCCAGCTCGATCTGCGGGCGGACGAGGACGGCCGCTACCGGACCACGGTCGATCAGAGCTGGTCCACGCCGAGCTCGCGATCGTCGACCGGCTTCGCCGGTCGGCCCCTGCGCGAAGGCCGCGTGGCCCTGGTCGGGTCGGGCCTCCGGGGCAACGATCCCCTGGCCCTGCTCGTCGTCCTGCCGGCCGGCGAGGAGGCACCAGGAGCCGACCTGGACGCTTGGCGGCGGCGGATCGCGCGCGGTCTCGAGCTGGAGCTCGAGAGCCTGCGCGGCGAGGACGGCAACGACCATCTCCTCGACCTGCCGGAGCTGATCAGACCGGCTCTCCTCGTCGCCCTGCCCGAGGCGATCCCGACCCTGCGGGCCCTCCAGACCGAGGTCGATGGCACCGACGAGTGGTTCCGCGAGATCGCCGACCTGGTCGTCGTCGCCCGCCTGATGGCCGGCGACGATCAGGCCGTGGCGGTGGTCCAGGGCGGCGGCCACGCCTTCCGCCCGGGCGGCGAGGTCGAAGCGCTCGGGGAGGCCCTCTGGTTCTGGCTGGCGCGCAACGCGGCCGGCGGGGCGGCCCGCGGCCTGGCGGCCGGGCGCCTCGCAAACCCGGAGAAGCTCGACGAGCTGCTCGAGGCCGATCGCCGGGCAGGCGCGCCGCTCGGCGACTGGGACCGGCGGCGACTCGAGGACCATGGCGACCGCCGCGCCCCGGCCTCGGACTTCGTCCTCACGACCTGGCCCCTCCTCCTGCCCTTCCTCCTCGGGCTTCTCGGCGGCCTGGCCGGACTCGTCCTCGGGCGCGCGCCCGAGGGCCGTCTGCGCGGCGCCACGCTCGCGGTCTTCCTCGGCGCGCTGTTCATCGCCACCCGCTTCATCCTCGACGGTCGTGACTGGCCCCTCGCCGTCCCGGGGGGTGTCCTGGCCGCCCTCGGGGCCCTGCGGATCGCGCGGCCGATCGACGATCGCCGCCCCCTCCTGCCGGTCCTGCTCTTCCTCCTCTGCGCGCTGGTCGGGGGCGCCCGCTTCCTGGCTCCCGGCGTCGAGAGCCTGATCCTGATCGAGCGCCTGACCGGCATCGGCGCGGCCTTCGCCCTGGCCGTCGTGGCCCGCCTGGTCACCGGCTCCCTGGACGAGCAGGAACTGAGCCTCTTCGGCCCCCTGCCGGTCGAGCTCCTGGTCGGGGTCCTGCTCGTGGCCGTCGCCGTCACCCTGGCGCTCGGCCCCCTGGGCGAACCGACGGTGGCGCTCGACTGGGGGCGGAGCCTGGTCTGGCTCGGCGCCCTCCTGGTCTTCCTCAACTACCTGAAGCGACGGCCGGACCACCGCCGGCCGGTCCTGCCGGGCTTCCTCATGCTGGTCCATACCGGCCCCCTGCTGGTCTTCGTGGCCCTCGACTTCCTGGCGATCCTGGCGGCCCCGCTCCGGCCGGAGCGGGGCGGGACGCCGGGCTCCCCCTTCGGCCCGCTTAGCCTGGTCCTGTTCCTGTCTCTCTCCCTCTGGCCGCTGATCCTCGGCTGGGCGGGCGCGAAGCGTCGCGCCCGGACCGCGCAGCTCGTCGCCGAGGCCGCCGGGCCCCGGCGGCGATCGTCGTGATTGGTCATTAAAAGTCGCAATATGGCATGATTCGGAGCAATTTGGCATGTTCATGTCACATCAATGCTCCCAGCCGGTCGACGGGAAGGAGGGCGGGAGCCATGGAGGATCACGGTGGCCGAAGTCAACCTGCGCACGGCAAGCGACCCGGAGATCATGGTGGCCCTCGGCGGCCGGCTGCGCGCCCTGCGCCAGGCGGCGGGACTCAGCATGGTGGCGGTCGCCGAGCGGACCGGCCTCTCGCGGCGGACCGTCGCGCGGGCCGAGGCCGGCGACAACCCGACCCTCGCCACCCTGATCCAGCTCCTGCGGGTGCTGGGCCGCCTCGGCGCCCTCGAGTCCTTCATCCCCAGGCCGGAGGTCTCGCCCCTGAGCCTGCTCGCGGAGCGGAAGGGGGAGCCCGACCGTGGCTGACCTGCGCGTCCACGCCGAGGTGCTGGCATGGGGCGAAAGGGTCGGCGCGGTGGCGGAACTCGATTCGGGACGGATCCTCTTCGAGTACGACCCGGCCTTCGCGCGGCGGGGCATCGAACTCTCGCCGCTCCTCCTGCCCACCAGCCTGGTCGGACCGGTGGCCTTCGACGAGCTGGCGCGGAGCCCGGCCTTCAACGGCCTGCCGGGGCTCCTGGCCGACGCTTTGCCCGACGCCTTCGGCAACAAGGTGATCCGGGCCTGGTTCGCGGCGCGCGGGCGGGAGGCGGAGGCCCTGAGCCCGGTCCAGCGTCTCCTCTACGTCGGCGACCGCGCCCTCGGCGCGCTCTCCTTCCGGCCGGCCACGCCGCTGCCGGCCCGCCTCGCGGAGCAGGAATCCCTCGATCTCGCCGAGCTGGTGCGCGATGCCCGCGGCATCGTCGAAGGTCGATCGGAGGTGGCGATCCCGGAGATCTACCGGATCGGGTCCTCGGCCGGCGGCATGCGCCCGAAGGCCGTGGTGCTCCACGACGCCACGCGCGGGCTCCTGAAGAGCGCCTACGCCAGCCGTGGTCCCGACGACCGCCCGGCGATCCTGAAGTTCGACGGGGTCGGCGACGGGACCGGCAACGAGGCCCTTGGCGCGCCCCTCCCCTTCAACCGGATCGAGGCCGCCTACAACGACATGGCGCGCGCGGCCGGCCTCGGAACCGCCGAGCTCGAGGTCCTCGAGCAGGGCGACCACGCTCACCTGCTGATCTACCGCTTCGACCTCGATGGCGACGAGCGGGTCCACCAGCACTCCTTCGGCGGCATGACCCACGTCGACTACAACGTCCCGGGGGCCTCGAGCTACGAGGAGTACCTGCGCTGCATCCTGAGCCTGGGCATGGCCGGCGCCGCGATCGAGGAGGGCTTCCGGCGCGCGGCCTTCAACGTCATGGCGGTGAACCAGGACGACCACGTCAAGAACCTCTCCTTCCTCTTGCCGCGCGGCGGCAGCTGGATGCTCTCGCCGGCCTACGACCTCACCTTCGCCCGCGGTCAGGGATTCACGCGCCGGCACCAGATGCGCCTCGCCGACAAGACCGCCGGCATCCGTGATCGCGACCTCCTGGACCTGGCCACGACCTTCGGCATCAAGCGGGCCTCGCGAATCCTCGACGAGGTCCGCGCCGCGGTCCGGCGCTTCCCGGAGTTCGCCGCGGCCCGACGGGTTCCGGCACCGAGCCTGGCACTGGTCGAGGAGGAACTGCGGACCCGCGAGGCCGAGATGGTCTCGACCTGAACGACGGGCCCGCTCGGCGACCCCATCGGAGCGCCAGCCGCTGGCTGGTCGAGAGCGCTCGAGATTCGGCTGGGCAGACGGCACTCTGATGCGCTGCGCGGTTGGTCGAGGCGCAGCAGGCGCTGCGCGGTCCGGTCGGAGCGCCAGCCGCTGGCTGGCCCGGACTCATCCTCGCCGCCGCCGTCCGCGAAGGCACTCAGTAGCCGAGGAAGTCCTGGCTACCGTGGATCGCGTTGCTGAGCAGGATGAAGGGCGCCTGCGGGCTGCCCACCAGGGCCTGGAGGCCCCAGCTCCACCCCGGCCAGGCGGGCGGAAAGAGCGTGGTCAGGTTGCACTGACCGGCGGCGTCGGTGAAGCAATAGAAGTCGGCGATTCCGACCGGGTTGAAACCGTTGGCGACCACGACCAGATGTTCGGGGAGACCGGTGAGCGGGTCCAGATCGCCGCCGATGTCGAGCTGGCCGATGCCGGGGAAGCTCGCGCTGGCGATGGCGGGGCGACCGCGGATGAACATGATCGGCTGCAGGGGAGCCGCTTCGATGCCGACGACCACGCTGGCGTTGACCTGACCGTGAGCGATGGCGTAGGGCCCCGGGCGGCCGCTGGCGGCGAGCTCGTAGCCGCGCGTCTCGCTCTCGTGACCGAGGACGTCGGTGAGGCGCAGGAGGGCCAGACCGGGACGGGCCGCCTGCCCGGCGGTGATCAGGCCCGCGTCGTCGATACCGAACTCGTCGAGGGCGATGATCGTCTGGTTCAAGCTGGCGCGGAAGCGCAGCCGGATGACCTTGCCGGCGAAGGGCGTCAGGTCGACGATTCGACGCGTCCAACCCGAGGTCGGCGCCGCGAGACTCGCGGCCGGGACCTGGTCGAGATGAAGGGCCGTCGCGGCTCCGGGTCCGTATTCGAGCACGTCGATGGCGAGCTGCGAGGGCAGCCAGGGCAGGCCCCCGTTGGCGGTGTTCGAGGGATGGGGCAGGTCGTGATGCAGGTAGAACTGGCAGCGTGGCGCGATCGCGGCGCCGAGGTCGATCACCGGCGAAAGCAGTTCCGAAGCCAGAGCCGAGGTCGTGAGCGTTGGCGGCGTCGCCGCCAGATAGTGGCTGCTCGTATGGTTGCCGACGATGGGACCACCGTCCCAGGTCGAGCTGCTGTTCTCGATCCGCCAGGAACCGCCACCACCGTAGGCGTCCTCCCAACCGCCGCTCGGCGCGGTTCCGGGCAGGAAGGGCGCGCCGAAGTACTCCAGGAAGGGTAGCTCGGCGATCGTGCCGGGCCCGCCACCGTGGCGGACGAAGCTCCGGGCGTCGTTGCCGTGCTGCAGGTCGCCCGGATCGGTGACCACGACCTCGATGCGATGCGCCCCGGGCCAGCTCAGATCGGCGGTGGCGAGGAAGACATGGGTCTCCGCGGCACCCGGCTGGAGGCCCGTGGCCAGGTAGTGACCCTCGCTGGCGACGAGCTGACCGTCGACGTAGAGGTCGAGCAGCGGCAGGCTGCCGGCGGGATAGGCCGCCGAACCACCGTTGATGATCTCGACCTTCACGGTCTCGGCGTTGCCGTAGAACTGGGCCGGATTGGCGAGCGGCGCCGGAGCGAGGAGATCGCCGATCCCGAGGTCGAAGGACTCGATCTCGAAGCCGCAGTTCATCTCGATGAACTTCGCCGGGCGGGCTGATCCCCAGAGCCGGAATTCGTCCAGGTCGGCGGGCTGGGGCGCCTGGGGCAGGTAGTCGCTGCGACCGATCGCGAGCGGGCCGGAGGACGGCAGGGCGAGGGGCTGCCAGACGTCGAAGCGCTTCACCAGCTTGGCGTCGTAGTAGACCCGGATCTGGTTCTCGGAGTCGGCGAAGACCAGCGATACGAAGGTCCAGCGATCGTGCGGCAGGGTCGGCGTCACGATCAGCCGGCCGGCGCCGGCCTCGAAGTAGAGCTGGGATTCACCCGGGAAGACCTCGAGCAGACCGATGCGGTAGTCGCCCGCGCCCGGGCCACCGAGGAAGTAGCGCGGGAAGTTGATGCTGGGCGCCGAACGCGGCCGGATGGCGAACTCGAAGCTGTAGTCGCCGCCCGCCGTGGCGTAGTTGGCGCCGAGATGGGCGACGCTCGTCCCCGGCGTCGCCGGCGAAAGACAGGCGGCGCCGAGGTAGGGGTCGGTCGTGTTCCAGCTCGCCGGATCGGAGAGCATTGGCGCCGAGCCGCCGAGCCCCGGAACCGCGGCATCGGCCGTGGCCTGGCCGGAGCCTTCGTTGAAGCGCAGATAGACGAGATCGGGAACCTGGGCCGCGATCGGCGCCGAGGTGGAGAAGGCAAGAAGCAGCACGAGGCGGAGCAGGACCGTCCGGCCTTCATTCATGGGATTCTCCTGCGCGCGCTCCGCCGGGCTCGTCAGACCGGGCGATCCGGCGAGCCTACCAGACGGCGGTCCGGCGCGGGACCGGAATCTCCGATCCTCGTCGCTCCGGGACCCGGCGCGCCGACGATCGACGCGGCGTCCGGGAATCGGACCCGAAAGTCCGCCCCTCGGCCATTGCGTCCGACCGGGGGCGAGGGAGAATCCGGATCGCGAGCGCTCGTCCGGCGACGAGGCTCGAGGCAATTGGAGCCGTGGCCATGGTCGCGGTGACGACGATCGACTCGCTGCCGGACCGGCTGGCCGGCGAACTCGCCGAGCGTGGGCTCTCGGTTGTGGACGGTTTCCTCGGCCCCGAACTGGTCACGCTGCTGCGCCGGCGAGGCGAGAGCCTCCTGGCGGACGGACGGATGCGGCCGGCGCGGATCGGCAAGGGCGAGAGCCGTCGACTCGACCGCGACCAGCGCGGTGACCTCATCTCCTGGATCGACCCGGTCGAACCGGACCCGGCCGAGGCCGAACTCCTGGCCCGGGTCGAGGAGGTCCGACTGGCGCTCAACCGCCGGCTCTTCCTCGGGCTCTTCGACTACGAGGCCTGCCACGCCCTCTACCGGAACGGCGCCCGTTACCGCCGTCATCGCGATCGTTTCAGCCGGAGCGGTCGGCGCATCCTCACCCTGGTGAGTTATCTCAATGAGGGTTGGCGCGAAGGCGATGGCGGCGAGCTGCGCGTCCATCTGCCCGACGGCGGCATCGAGGTCGTGGCCCCCCTCGCCGGCCGGGCCGTCGTCTTCCTCAGCGACCGCTTCCCGCACGAGGTCCTGCCCGCGCGAAAGGAACGGCGAAGCATCGCCGGTTGGTTCCGTAGCCGGCCCTGAGCGAAGGTTCCGGTCGGACCGCGCAGCGCCTGCTGCACAGCCGGCAGGATCGTCGGGCGAGAGCGTGGGCAACGGGCGAGGAAGACTAGGCCAGCCAGCGGCTGGCGCTCCGGTCGGTTGGCGCTCCGAGCAGTCGGTGCTTCGAGCGGCTGGCGCTCCGGCAGGACCGCGCAGCGCCTGCTGCGCATCCGAACCCCAAGCGCTCGGAGTACCGGTTGCCTCGGAGCGCCGGCTGCCCAGCCGGCAGGACCGCCGGCCGCTGGCCGGCTCTTCCTCTTCGCGATCGAGTCGATGTGGAGAAGCAAGGCCGACGAGTCTTCGGGGCGAGATGTCGAACAACGAGCGAAGAAAACTAGGCCAGCCAGCGGCTGGCGCTCCGGTCGGCTGGCGCTCCGGTCGGCTGGCGCTCCGGCAGGACCGCGCAGCGCCTGCTGCGCATCTGAATCCCGAGCGGACCGCGCAGCGCCTGCTGCGCATCCGGCAGGATCGCCGGCCGCTGGCCGGTGGCTCGTCGTCGTGGTCGGCGCTGCGGGTTAGGATCGGGCCATGAGCCGAAGCCACGCCATCCTCGTCCTGGCCCTCCTCACCACCATCCTCCTGCCCGGCTGTGCCGGCACCGAGGAGAAGAGCGAGGGCATCAACGCCAAGTTCATGGACCCGGACCTCGATCCCGAAGACTGGGTGAAACGCTGGGAAGTCGAGAGTCGCGAGATCTACGCCGCCCGCCGCGAGATCGTCGCCGCGATCGGGCTCGCGCCCGGCGACGAGATCGCCGACGTCGGCGCCGGCACCGGCCTGTTCACGAAGCCGCTGTCCGAGGCGGTCGGACCCCATGGCCGGGTCCTCGCCATCGACATCGCGCCGGCCTTCGTGAAGCACCTCGCCGAACGGGCGCGACGGGAAGGCCTCGACAACGTCGAGGCCCGCCTCTGTTCCGCCGACTCGGTCGACCTGCCCGAGGGCGCGGTGGAATTCGCCTTCGTCTGCGACACCTACCATCACTTCGAGGAACCGACCAAGACCCTTGCCTCGCTCTACCGGGCCCTCCGACCCGGCGGTCGCCTGATCGTGGTGGACTTCGAACGCATCGAAGGCGTCTCGCGACCCTGGGTCCTCGGCCACCTGCGCGCCGGCAAGGAGGTCTTCCGCGCCGAGATCGAGAAGGCCGGCTTCCGCTTCCTCGAGGAGGTGACGATCGCCGGCTTCAAGGAGAACTACTTCCTGCGCTTCGAACGGCCCTGAAGCTCAGGCGCGCGGCGGCCGACCACGACCCGATCGGCGCCGGGCGCTCTTCTTGCGGGCCGGGGTGCCGCCGGTACCGGAGCGCTTGCGCTCGCCACCACCACGACTCGCAGGTCGTTCGGCTGCCGGGCGCGTGCCCGCGGCCCCGCGACCTCGACCGCCGCGACCACCCCGTTCGCCGCGCTCCGCCGGCGGCCCGCTACCCGGTCCACCGGAGTTGAGCTCGCGCCGCGACGGCGGCGGCAGGACGCCGGTCTCGATCTTGTCGCCGATCTTCTTCTGGATGTCGCGCAGATGGTCCTTCTCCTCCGGCGACACGAAGGTGTAGGCATCACCCTGCTTCTGCGCCCGCGCGGTACGGCCGACCCGATGGATGTAGTCCTCGGGCTGGGCCGGGCAATCGAAGTTGACCACCAGGGCGAGGGAATCGACGTCGATGCCGCGGGCGGCGACGTCGGTCGCCACCAGCACCCGGCAACGACCGCCCTTGAAGGCGCCGAGCGCCTTCTCGCGCTGGCTCTGGCTGCGGTTGCCGTGGATCCGCTCGGCCTCGATGCCGTGCTTCACCAGGAAGGTGGCCAGCCGGTTGGCGCGGCTCTTGGTGCGGGTGAAGACCAGCACCGAGTCACCCTCGCGATCGTCGATGATGTCGACCAGGAGGCGCGACTTGCGCGCCTGCTCGACGTAGAACACACGCTGCCGAACGCCGGCCGCCGGCGCCTGCCGGCGTTCGATCGCGATGCGCACCGGATCGATGAGCAGGTCATCGGCCAGGCGGGCGATCTCGGTCGGCATGGTGGCCGAGAACAGCAAGGTCTGGCGATCCTCGGGAACGGCGCGGATGATCCGGCGCACGTCGGGGAGGAAGCCCATGTCGAGCATCCGGTCGGCCTCGTCGAGGATGAGGATCTCGACGTCGGCGAGGTCGACGTAGCCCTGCTGCATGTGGTCGAGGAGCCGCCCCGGACAGGCGACGATCACCTCGACCTTGTCGCGGAAGGCCTGTTCCTGGGGCTTCATGCCGACGCCGCCGTAAACGGCGGCCCCCCGCAGCTTGGTGTGGCGAGCCAGGTCCTTCATGTCGGCGAGGATCTGGCCGGCGAGTTCGCGGGTCGGCGTGAGCACGAGCACGCGCGGGCCGCTCAGATCCTCCTCGAGCAGGTAGTCGAGGGTCGGCAGGAGGAAGGCCGCCGTCTTGCCGCTGCCGGTGGCGGCGCAGGCGAGCACGTCGGCGCCGTCGAGGGCGGGTGGAATGGCGTCGTGCTGGATCGAGGTCGGCGTCTCGTAGCCGAGGTCGCCGATGGCCCGGAGGAGCTTCGGGTGAAGTCCGAGGGACTGGAAGGTCATCGTTCGGGGGTGTCCAAGTGGTAGGTCGGCGCGCGCCTGGCGCGGCGGGAAGGGCTTCTCGGCTCGAGGAACTCGGTGGTTCGTCGGGGCTGTCGATCGTCGGATGGTCTCAGTCGACGGTCTCCTCGAGGCCGGGTCTGTTCAGGAATCGGCCGTGGCGGGATCGCGGGCTCCGGCGACCCACGCCGTCCCGGGCTTCTCGCTCCGCGCGAAGCCACCGAAGCCGGCCGGGTCGGGAAGGACCGCGACCGACCACCTCGGCGCCCCGGGCGCTCGATTCCGGGCCATGATAGGCGAAGTGGTCGCCTCCGGACCACCTCCTCGCGCCGGCTCGGCGGGCTTTTCGGTCGCTTTTGGCCGGTCGGGTCGGGCCTGGAGGCCGCCCCTCTGCTACTCTTTCGCGGTCGAAATGCCGTTTTCGATGCGCGCCGAGAAGTCGAATCGAGGAGTCGTCGAGATGCGCGTAGCGCTGCTGTGCACGGCCGTCATCCTGGTCCTGGGCACCTTCTCCGCCGGCCAGGTGGGGGTCACCGTCAACGTCCCGACCAATCAACCCACCATCCAGGCCGCGATCAACTCCCTGCTCTCCGGCGCCACCATCGTGGTCGCGCCGGGAACCTACACCGAGGATCTCGATCTCCTCGGCAAGTCCTTGACCCTGGTCTCCTCGGCCGGCGCGGCGCAGACGATCATCCGGGGCAGCGGTAGCGGCCGGGTCCTCGACCTGGGCAACACCAACGCCACGACCGTGGTCTCCGGCTTCACCTTCACCGGCGGTCAGGGGGGCGTCCTCATCACCGGCACGGCCTCGCCGCTGATCAGCCACTGCATCATCGAGAACAACCAGACGACCGGGCTCGAGGGCGGCGGTGGCATCCTCATCGTCGCCGAGAACGGCGAGGCCTCGATGCCGATCGTCCAGGACTGCATCATCCGCGGCAACACCAGCGCCAACGGCGGCGGCGGGGTCCAGATCGAGGTGCGCGATTCGGCCTCGGTCTGCGTCCTGACCATGAACCGGGACGAGGTCTACGCCAACCTCGCGCTCGGCGCCAACGGCAGCAGCGCGAGCTGCGGCATCGGCGGTGGCCCCTGCCCCACCGCCGGTGGCGGCGGCATCCACGTCTTCGCCCGCACCGCCGGCGGCGGTGGAACGGCGACCCTGCTGATGGACGACTCGCGGGTCGACCACAACACCACACCCCAGTCCGGAGGCGGCATCTACCTGGAAGGCGCCGGACCCTGCACGATCCGATCGACGACCATCGGCAACAACGCGGCGATCTTCGGTGGCGGCGGTGGTCTCGCGGCCAAGAACTGCAACGTCACGCTGCGTGACTGCTACCTGCTCCGTAACGGCTCGAACCTCACCGGCGGCGCCATCGAGTACACGACCAGCACGCCGACGACGCTCACCCTCCACGGGTCGACGGTCACCGACAACCTGGCGCCGATCGCCGGCGCGATCCGCTCGGACAGCGCGATGGCCACGATCGACATCGCCAACTCGATCGTCCACGGCAACGCCACCCTCGACGTGTACAGCCTGGTCGCGACCGTCAACGCCATCCATTCCGACATCGGCAGCTCGACGCCGATCTCCGGCACCGGCCTGATCAACGCCGACCCGCTCTTCGTCGACCGCGTGGCCGGCGACTACCACCTCAGCCGCCGGTCGCCCTGCCTCGACGCCGGCGATCCCTTCGCCACCGGCGCGGCAACCTTCGATCGCGACGGCACGCCGCGGATCAGCAACGGCCTGATCGACATTGGCGCCGACGAGGTCCCGGACAACTTCCTGAATGGCAGCGCCGAGGATCTCGAGATGCATGCCTGGCGGTCGACCGGCAGCGATCCCAACGACCCCACGCTCCCGCTCGCGGTCGGCGACCTCCTGCTCATCCGCCTGATCTCGGCGGGCGGCGGCCTCACCGGCGCGCCGGCCCTGATCGTCGGTCAGGCCTACGCCACCGGCTTCCCGCCGCAGAGCCCGGCCACCCTGCCGGGCGTGCACCTCGACGGTTTCGGGCTCCAGGTGATCTACGGCGATCCCTCGGGCGCCTTCCTGTTCGGGCCCAGCATCCCGAGCGACGGTGTCGAGCTGGCCTACCTGGTCCCGCCCGGTCTCGCCGGCTTCTCGTTCCGGTTCCAGGGTTTCGCGGTGACCCCCCTGGCCGGCAACGGCGCCTACGCGGTGACCGAGGCCCACGACCTCGACTTCATCTGAGGCCGGACCGGGGCCGGTCGACGGCGATCAGCGATCGTCGTCGGCGGGCTCGTTCTCGAGCCGCCGCTGGCCCATGTGGACCTTGCCAATCAGGACCTCCCGGTCCTGGTCCTGATCGCGCGGCTCGAGACCGGTCGCGTCCTCCGGCATGACCATCTCGCCCATCAGGGGTTCGAGTTCGTCCTCCGGCCGCGGGCCTTCGACCTCGGGACAGGTCTTGCCGGTCGTGACCTCGGGCTCCCGGCCCTGACAGCCGGGCAGGAAGCCCAGGAGGGTCAGGAGCCCGGCCGCGCAGGCCTTGAGGAATCGGCCGGTCCGGGCGGCGAGGCCGACCGGGCAGTCGCGGGTGATCACGGTGCCGTCGCGGCGCCGGTGCAGGCGGATGCAGAGGCGGCCCTCGGCCTCCCCCACCAGGGCGGCCGCCTCGGCCCGGGTCATGCCCGAGAGGTCGTAGACGTTCATGGCGCAGCGCTTGCAGAAACGACGGCGATCGTCGCCCCGCATGTCCGCCCAGGACTCGGGGCAGGGCGTCGCGATCTTCAGGTCGTTCAGGTCGATCCCGGTCCGGTGGTCGTGCTTGGTCATGTCGGCTCCTCGTGGCTCCGAACCCTGGACGTGGAGCTCGAACGGGAGTTCGAGGAAATCCGCCGCCGGCCCCGGGTGGACGCGACGAGACGCCACCGAGGATCCGGGTTGACACCCGATCGAGCCGCGGCGGAAGATCGACGCCTGGAAGGAGATTCAGGCCATGAGATGCATCATCACGCTGGTCGCGCTGGCGACCATTTCCATCGCCGCGGCGGCCCAGGACACGGTCAAGCTGCAGGACGGCAGCCGGATCGACGGCGACATCGTCTACGAGGACAAGAGCCAGGTCGACATCGTCGACCTCGTGGGAACCAAGCACTCCTTCCCTCGCGCCGAGGTCAAGAGCGCGAAGAAGGGCAAGGGCTTCGGCAAGGCGATCGCCTCCAGGCTCGAGGAGGTCAACGAGGCCGACCCCGACGCCCTGTTCGCGATCGCCCGCGAGGCGCTCGCCGATCGCAAGACCGCGAAGGATGGCCAGCGCCTGCTCCGCCGCGTGCTCGCCCTCGACGACCAGTACCCGAAGGTCCGCGAGCTGCTCGGCCAGGTGCATGCGCTGGACCGCTGGTTCGAGGACGAGAAGAGCGCCGGCAAGGCGATCGACGCCCACTACAAGGAGCTGGGCTGGAGCAAGACGAAGGGCGCCTGGATCGGCCCGGAGGCGGAGGCGGACTTCAAGGCCGAGCCCGAGGACTTCATGGTGGACGAAGGGGCCTGGCGTCCCCGGCTCGAGGTGATGAAGGAACGCGGCAACCTGGAGCTGCGCGGCAACTGGTATGCGCCCGAGGAGAAGGACTTCGTCCATTACTCGGAGGTGGTCGCGGCCCGCTGCGAGCTGGTCCTCGACGGCGCCCAGACCGGCTGCTCGGTGGTCCTCCACTACAAGGGCAGGGAACACGCCAAGCGGCTCTCGGCCAAGCTCATGGCCGCGCGCGACTGGTTCGCCGAGACCTTCCGCCGCCCGGCGGCGGCGCGCAAGCCGCTCGGGCTGGAGGTGGTGCTGGAGAAGAAGGCCGCCTTCGAGACCTTCAAGGCCCGGATCGGCGACGCCATCGCCATGCCGCCGGCGATGAGCCCCCGCCCCGACATGGGCGAGGCCTTCGGACTCGGCTTCACCGATCTGCTCGGAGCGGTGGCGCATGACGAGATCGCCGTGCCCGGCCTCCCGGCGGGCCTGATCGAGTCGCCGCGGGCCACGGGCGAATTGGACGAGGCGCACATGATGATCCACCTGATCGGCATGAGGCTCATGGTCGACATGCCCGACGAGCCGGGCCGGATGATCCCGGATGCCATGGTCGCCGCCGCCGCGACCTACGCGGAGATCGTGGCCATGGGCAAGACCCGGGTCTCCTCGGCCACCGAGGAGTCGAAGTACGACCGCTCCGGGATGAACGACTTCCACGGCAACGTCGATGCCGACGTCGCGGACCTCCGCAAGCGCCTGAAGGAGACCCTGAAGACCCGGAAGATCAGCCTGCGGTCCTGGTTCTTCGCCACCGGCATCCAGCTCGACGAGGCGACCGATCAGTACGGCGTCACCCTGCTCGACTGGATGCTCCAGACCCGGCGCGAGGCCCTGATCGCCTTCCTCCACGACCCCGACTTCGAGACCGGCGTCGACCGGCTGTTCGAGAAGCACTTCGGGATGAGCTTCGAGGCCGCCGAGAAGGAGTTCCTCGCCTGGCTCTGAGACCGATCCCTCAGTGATCGGACTCGCCGGCCTCGGGCACGAAGACGACCTGGCCGTTCTCGAGGCGGTAGGCGATGCCGAGACGCTCGCCCTCGCCGCCGAGGTTCTGCCGGGTCACCTTGTAGCGTTCCACCTTGCGGCCCTGCTTGTGGATGATCTCCATCTGCGGCGAGCCGGCGTTCTTGACCAGGGTGACGTCGCGGCGATCGAGCAGCTCGGGCAGACCGACCCAGGTGGTGATCGCGAGCATGAAGCCCAGCGCGAAGACGATGCCGAGGTCGAAGAAGTTGGCCACGCCGGCGAGGGGATCGTCGTCCTCGCCCTGATCGTGCAGGCGCAAGCGGCTCATCCCTCGTTCCTCTCGGCACCGAGCAGGAACTCGGCGTCGGCGAGATCCTGGGCGTACCAGAGCTTGCGACTGGAGTGCATGACGAAACAGCAGCCGCTGATGAAGAGGCCGAGCACCGAGGTCGAGAAGGCCACGACCAGCTTGCGGGCGAGGGTCTCGGTGTCGCCGGCCGAGAGCGCCACGAGCGCCGGGCCGAGCGGGATCAGGGTGCCGGCGAGGCCCAGCACCGGCCCGACCCGGATGCCGATCATCAGGCGCCCGAGGGCCCGGCGGGCCACGATCTCGAGGTCGGCGAGACGCTTGACGGCGTCGGCGCCGCGTGGCCGATCGGCGAGGGCCAGACCGACCAGTTCGGGAGCGGGCGGCGCCTCCGTCCGCGGCGCCGCGGCGACCTGGGTCCGCAGCCAGGAGCGATAGCCGGCCAGGACCGCCCGCCGACGCCGCCACTCGGCGAGATGACCGCCGAGCAGCGCCAGGGTCCAGAAGAAGCCCAGCACGAGCAGCAGCATCGTGGGCAGGAGCAGGAGATCGGCCAGGCGGGCCAGGAGATCGACCAGGAGTTCCATCACGAGAGTCCTCCGCTCTTGGCGCGATAGCCGATCACGAGGAAGAGAAGTCCGAGCACGACGGCGCCGATCAGCAGCAGGTCGCGCCGACCGGTCGCGGGGGGCGCGATCGCCGGTCTTTCCGCCTCGACCTCTCTCTCGAGGGCGGGCCCGAAGACCTGTTCCTTGCCCGCCTCCGCCTTGTTGCCGGTCGACTTCGCCAGGGCCTGATCGTAGGCCGATCGCAGCGCCTGGTCGCCGGGGGCGTCCAACCGGGCCCGGACCAGGTCCTGCAGCTTCTCGTTGCCGCCGGTCACCAGCCCGGCCGAGAGGCCGTGGCGGGCCACCGAGTCGGCGAAGTCGCGCTCCAGCCGTTCGAGGGTCTCGTCGTCCGCGTGCCAGTAGCTCTTGCGCGCGGCCTCGATCATGGTGGCCAGGATCTCCTGGCGCGCGTGCGGGTTGACCCGTTCGAACCAGTCCTTCAGTCCCAGCTCCCGGGCGTCGCGGGCGTAGACCTCGTCGATCCGGGCCCAGACCTCCTCGGGGACCGCCGAGGATCGGGTGACGTCCCAGCCGAAGGTGTTCTTGACCAGCTCCGCCATCATCCCGGCGCCGGCATAGTCGTGTTCCTTCATGCCCTTGATCCAGGCCTCGTTGAGGAGTTCGGTCTGGAGATTGGTCGCCAGCACCTCCTCGAAGCTCCGGAGCCGGGCGCCGTTCGGGTCGCGTAGATCGGCGATGAAGGCCTCCGGCTCGCGCCCGGTGATCGCCTTCACCGCCATGCTGAGCCCGCCCAGGTACTCGTAGGCGTGATGGTTCGAGAGCTGGCTGGTCATGTTCGAGGCCCAGACCCGGAGCAAGGTGTCGGTGCCCTCGATCGCGCTCTCGTAGAGACCGTCGAACTTCCGGCCCTGGTAGGAACCGGTGTAGACGTGGCTCATGGTGTCGACGTAGACGTCGGAGATCTCGGTGTCGGATTCCCAGACCCCGCTGCGGGGCACCAGGTCGAGGATCTTGGTGCCGGTCACGTCGCCGGGCTTGACCCCGAAGATCCGGGCGTCGCGCAGTTCGGCGGCCAGCTCGGTCGAGTAGCCGGCCGCGAGCAGCCGACGCTCCTGCTCGCGACTGTGCTCGCGCAGCGGATTGAGTTCGTCCTCGGCCGCCGCCGCCAGGCGGATCGCCTTGTCGATCAGCTTCACCCGCGAGGGGAAGTTCTCCTTGTAGGTGCCGCCGAGGGCGACGAAGACGTCGACCCGATCACGGCCCAGCTCGGCGCGGGGGATCAGCTCGACGTCGATGACCAGCTCGTTCTCGTCCCAGACCGGGCGGACGCCGAGGAGGCGGAGGATCTGGCCCTCCATCACGCCGAAGTCCCGCATCGTGTTCATGCCGTTGAGGTCGATGCCCACCTTCTCCGGCCGGCGATCGGCCAGCAGGCGGTCGACCAGGATGCCGGCGACCTCCCAGGATGGCCGGGTCGGGATCTCCTCGGGATTGAGGCCGAAGAGATTGCGCCCGCCCGGCGCGCAGAGCGCGTTGCGGATCGGGTCCGGCCCCGGCCCGGGCGCGACGAAGCGCCCGTCGAGGCCGTCCAGGAAGCCCTCGATCTCGCGGTCGGTCTGGCGCAGGGCCTCGAGGATGCGTCGACCGCGATCGAGCCGGTCGCCGAAACCCTCCGGTGCCTCGCCGTCGCCGAACAGCGCCCGCCCGACCAGGGCCTCGGCACGCCGGCGGACGATCGCGGCCCGCTCGCGATCGGCGGCGAAACCGGCGTCCTCCGGTCGGAGCGCCGCGACCGCCTCGAGGAAGTCGCGATGCAGGCAGCGGGTGAGGTAGGCCGGCAGGATGGCCTCGTCGAGGTTGCGACCGATCACGTGCAGGTCGAGCGGCGTCGCCTCGGCCTCGATCGCGTGGAGGTGGTCGTCGAGCGCCTCGACCGCGGTCGGCAGGATGACGCCCTCCGCGTCCAGATCGAGGTGAAGGGCCTGGAGCAGGCCGAGCGCGCGTGCCTGCCCGCTCAGTTCCTCGAGGAACTTGCGCCGCAGGAGCCCCGCCTCGAGGCCGCGCCACTTGTGGATCGCCTCGTGGAGGTCGCGGAGATCGGCGTTCATCCCGGCCTGCTGCGCCGGCGGCGGCAGATGGTCGACCAGGGTGGCGTAGGAACGCCGCCGCGACAGGCTGGCCTCGCCCAGGTTGTCCATGATCCAGAGGTTGACCACCGGCATGCTGCCGACGCAGACGTCGCCCCAGTCACCCGGCGCCAGGCCGGCTTCCTTCCCGGGCAGGAGCTCCAGCGATCCATGGGTGCCGAAGTGCGAGATCACGTCGGCGCCGAAGTCCTCCTCGAGCCACCAGTAGAAGGCCAGGTAGTTGTAGGGCGGCGGCACGGTCTTCGAATGCAGGAGCTTCTGGTCCTGTTTCTCGCCGCGCTCCGGCTGGGGGGCGAGAACGACGTTGCCGAGCCGGATCACCGGCAGGACGATCTGTGGCTCGCCGTTGCGTCGCACCACCATCAGGGACCCGGGCGGCGGGCCGAAATCCTGCTCGAGCCGCGCGCGCGCCTCGGCGCTCAGCTTGCTCCCGAGCCAGGATTGGAAACGCGCCAGCGGCACCAGCACGGCCCGGCCGGAATCGGCCAGCTCCTCGAGCTCGCCCTGGGCCCAGGGACCGATGTTCCGGCCCGAGGCCATCATCCAGCGCATGAGCTGGTCGGCATCGGCGGGCAGCCGGTCGATGGCGTAGCCGCGCTGCTTCATCCGCTCGAGCACGATCACGGTGCTGGTGGGGGCGTCGAGGAAGGCGCCGGTCGGACTGCCGCGCATGACGTCGCCCTTGCCCAGCGACTTGCTGTAGTGGATCAGCGCCACCTTGCGTTCGGCGACCGGCTTGCGCCGCAGGTCGACCAGCCGGCGCGCGCGCCGGGCGAAGTGGGCGATGCGTTCGGGCTCGGGCTCGTGGAGCTTGAAGCCCTGGATGCTCGCGACGAGGCCGCCGACCACGATCGGCTCGACGGTCCCGTGCAGCTCCTGGAGCGCCATGAACATGTTGCGGTCGCGAGCGGCCAGACCCTGCGGGTCGGCCCGCCACTCGGCGAGGGTGTAGGCCAGCATCGAGATCGGGCGCAGGTAGGGAACGCCCAGCTCGCTCAGGAACTGGCCCCGCGCGCCCTCCCAGATCGCCCCGTGCCGGTCCTCGACGACCAGGTCGGGGGCGACCTCCTTCATCATCCCCTGCAGGTCGGCGGTGCTCTCCGAGAACAGGATGGCGACGTTCATGCCCTCGCGGCGGAGGGCCGCGGCCTCGGCGTCGATGACCTTGACGTCGCCGGTGATCCAGAAGGAGCGCTGGATGAGCAAGACCGCGGTCGGCGCCGCGTCGTCCCAGGCGCTGGCGGCCTTCAGCTCGGCGAGGGTCTCGAGCACCTCCTCCGCCCCGGGCAGGCGGTAGCCGCGTTCCGGCACCGCGGCCGGCGGCTTGATCTCGCCGCTCCCTCCGCAGCGGGTCACCAGGAGGTAGACGAAGAGCCGGCGGATGTTGACCAGGCCGTTGGCGCGCCAGTAGGCCCTGAGCTTGTCGTCGGCCTCGAGCAGGCCGGCCTTGCGGAGCGCCGACTGGCTGTCGCGCTCGTCGAGGGCGAGAAGTCGGGGTCGCGTGGCCGCCGGCATCGCGGCGAGACGAAGCGCCAGCTCGTTGGCGGTGGCGGGGTCGACGTTCAGCGCCAGCCACAGGCCGCCGCCGGCGAGGGCCTGATCGAGCTCCGCGGCCTCGAGCCGGCCGGGCAGGAAACGCAGGTCGACGCCCTGTTCCCGACCGACCCGCTCGAGCATCGGCCGGGCCCGATCCCAGACCCCGAAGAAGACGAAGGAGACCCCGCCGGCCTGGGCCGACGAGGTCGAGGGAAAGAGGGAGGTGAACAGGACTGCGAGGAGGAGGATCAGTCCGCCGCGCCGAAGCGCGGCGGACCTCACCCCGCACCTGGATCGCCCGACGCGACCCCCTGGCGCCGGTTCGAGGACGGCGGGAGAGACCGGCCCTCGAACCGCGGCGCCCGGCGTCGCGATGGGTCCCCGGGACGGGCGGACGATCCGGGCTGGACGCCGTCGACCGACGGGATGGCCGCGACGCCCGGTTCCGAGGAGGCGGAACATGATCAGAAGGTCAACTCCAGGCCGATGATGGCGTTGATGCCGGCCGCGTCGATGCGCGAGTCCTTCACCCGGTACTTCTTGTCGGTGAAGTTCTCGAGCGCGACCGAGAGCGTGGCGTTATCGCAGATCTTGTAGCCGCCGCGCAGGTTGTAGACCGAATAGCCGGGCACCGAGTTGTCGGAGCGCAGGAGACCCTGGGCGCCGGACTGGGGATTGCGGCGGAAGGCGGAGTCGCGGGCGTAGCGGCTGGGATCGATCTTGTCGAAGCGGTCGACGAGCTGGGCCTCGATCTCGACCCACCAGCGGCTGGCGGCCGGGTCGCGCTGGTCGTCGAGTCGCAGGCCGATGAGACCGTTGAGCGGGAATCCGCGGTCGAGCGGCTGGTTGCTGCCGAAGTCATGACCGTCGATGAAGGTCAGGTTGCCGTAGACGGACAGCGGATGCTCGGCCAGGAATCCGTCCGTCCAGTCGCGCGGCAGCCGCCAGTCGAACTCCGCCTCGATGCCCTTGGCGACGATGTCGTCGTCGGAGTTGGTCTTGACGTAGACGTGCTCGGTCGAGTCCTCGATGCCGTTCTGGTTGACGTCGATGTAGCTGAGGCCGGCGAAGGTGCCCTCGGCGCGGACGATGCCGTCCTTGACGATGGTGTAGAAGCCGGTGAGCGACCCCCGGAAGTCCGGGTAGTCGAAGTGGAAGCCGGTCTCGAAGGTCCAGGAGGACTCGGGATCGACGCCGGTGCTGGGCACGCCGAAGCCGAAGGTGAACTGGCCGAAGTCGAGCTGATCCGCCTTGTTCGGGGCCCGGAAGGCGCGGCCGACGTGGCCGACCCAGGCGATGTTCTCGTTCAGGTTCCAGACGAAGCCGAGGGAGCCGGTGATCGCGTCGTCGGACTGGTCGAGCTCGAGGTCGGCGAGGCTGATGTCGCCGCTGGCGATGGCCGCCTGCACGGTGGGATCGAGCCGGCTCAGGGCCGGGGCGTCGGACTCGAGGTTGAAGTGGTCCCAGCGCAGGCCCAGGTCGACGCGGAAGTCGTCGACCACCTGCCACTCGGCGAGCGCGAAGAGCGCGAAGGTGGTCCAGAGGACGTCGGGGTCGGCGGTCCCGTTCTGCGGATCCGAGGAGTCGATGTCGTCCTGGTAGAACTGGCTGCCGTAGGTCACCTGCAGCCGATCGCCGATCCGGGACCGGGCCTGGATGTCGTAGCCGATGGTGCGGTCGTTGCCATCGGAGTCGGAGTTGCTGTCGTCGGAACGGCTCTGCTGGTCCTGGTAGTAGACCGTGGCCTTGAGGTCGTCGACGAAGCCCAGGCCCTCGGCCTCGTAGCGCAGGCCGTAGAGATCGCGATCGGCCTCGCTCTCCTGCGAGGGACGGTCGAAGCGCGTCGTGTCCCGGCGGTTGTAGCTCTGGACGAAGAAGCTCAGGGTCTGGTTGCTGGCCACGGCCCAGCCGAGCTCGATGTCGAAGTTGACCTCGTTCCAGCTGCTCGGATCCTGGTCGCCGACGTCGCCGCCGCCGCGCAGATCGTCGATGTCGCGGCCGCTGATGCCGCCGAAGGCGAAGATCTCCGGCGAGCTGAGCCAGAACTCCTGGCGACCGCTCAGCTCGGTGTCGGCGCTGGCGTAGCGCAGGAGCGTCCGGCCGTGGACCTCGAGCGAATCGCTGAACCGCGGTTCCTCGTTCGAGATGACGTCGATCACGCCGCCGATGGCATCGGAGCCGTAGAGCACCGAACCCGGCCCACGGATCACCTCGACCCGATCGACGTCGAGGACGTCGATGGTCTGCAGGAAGCTGTTCGGGCCAGCGAAGAGGCCGGCGGTGTTGCGCCGGATGCCGTCGAAGAGGTAGATCACCTGGTTGCCCATGAAGCCGCGGATGATCGGCGCGCCGCCGATGTGTCCGGTCTTCTGGACCCAGATGCCCGGCTTGCGACGCAAGGATTCCGCAACGGTTCGCGGCTGGATCTCGCGCAGCTCGCGCCGACCGACGACGGTGGCGCCGGTGGCCATGTCGAAAGTGTTGCGACCGCTGCGGCTGGCGATGACGTAGGTCTCGTCCAGGGTGCGGACCGCCTCGTCGAGTTCGTTCCGCGGTTCCTTGCGTTCTTCCTGCTGCTGCTGACGCATCTGCTCCACCTCGTGGGCGACGCGGTCCTCGTCGTGGGCGCGACGATCGGTGCCCGACTGGGCGAAACAGGAGATGGACGTGCAGAGGAGCAGCGTGATGAGGCACGCCGCCTGGCGGGTCGTCTGGATCATGGGGTCGTTGCTTCCTAGGGTCTCGTCTACCGCTTCTTCACCGACGGCGGCCAGCCGTCCGGCATCGTGGGCAAGCAACGACGAACCGCGGGTCCGGTTCGACCGATTTTGAAGAAAAGGCAAATGACCGAGGCGCCCCGCGGGGCAGCGGTCAGCGGTCGTGTTCTCGGCAGATCCGACCCAGGTCCGACTTGTTCAGGGTCTCGTCGAACAAGGTGCAGGTTGGCCTCCTGCCCTTGCGATCCAGGTAGCAGCAGCTCTCGCAGGTCCCGAAGGCCGGCTGTTCCTGGGCCGACTGGACGGCGTCGACCAGCGACTCCAGGATCGCCTTGGCGTTGCCACGGCGACCGAGGCCGGCCAGGGCGCGCCCGAGGCGATCGACCGTGGCCGCGCTCTTGACCAGGGCCTTCCCGGCCGTCGTCAGGGTCAGGTGGATGCGACGACGATCGACCTCGTCGCGATTGGCCTCGATGAGGCCCTTCTCCTGAAGACGCTGGATGCTCTGCGAGATGGTCCCCTTCGTGGCGCCGAGATACTCGGCGACCGCGGCGGGGTGATCGCTGAAGCGGTTGCAGCGATCGAGATAGACGAGAACCTGGAGCTGAACCGGTTGGATGCCGAGTTCGGCCGCGGCGCGCCGCTCCTCCGCACGAAGCAGCAAGCCGAGACGTTCCACGACCTCACGCAAACGTTCACTCATGCCCTCGGGATAGCGTTGTTCTCGGCTCCCGACAAGTTCGACTCGAATTGAATTGTCGCAGGCCTGGATGAACGTCGGGTCAAGGTCGACCGTACCGTTTCGAGGCAGGGTCGGAAGTCGCGCCAGGGAGGGAACTTGCCGACTCCGAGGCCGCCCCGCGCCCCGCCCGTCGGGTCGGGACCCGACCGAGCCGGTCGAGAACGTCGTCGAGCACCTGCTCCACCTCGGGGTCGATTCGCGCCGCGACGCTCTCCACCCAGAGGCCTAGGAACTCGACCTGCCCGGGACCGAGGCGAAAGCGCGGTCGCTGCCTCGTCATCGACTCGAGCCGCGCGGTGACGAAGCCCGGCTCGCGATAGGCTTCCGGAAGTCCCGAGTCGAGGATGAGGTCGAGGAGACGATGCCAGCGTCGACGATCCTCGTCATCACGAAGCCCGTCGGCAACCACGCCCGAGTCTCGCGCGCGGCGCAGCGCGGGCCTGAAGGCGACTTCCGGCGCCCGCTCGACCGCGAGGATGCCGTCGCTGACCAGCTCGACGCCAACGTGGGCCAGGCCGCGCGCCTGGTGGCGAGAAAGGCCACTGGATACCAGGGCGGCAGCCCCCTCCGCCATCCGCCTCTTCACCAGCGGGTGCTCGTGATAGACGGCGTCGGTGGCATGATGCAAACTGACTCCGCTCGCCAGATCGCCGCCGATGAGCCCTCGGCCATCGACGCCTGCCATCGCGATCAGGTCGGGCAGCATCGACCCGAGCAGGAAATCGGGTTCAGTCGAGAAGGCCGACGCGACGACGGCGTGACCGAAGAAGTTCACTGGCTTGGCCTTTCTCGGGCTGCGACCCGGACGGGCTTCCCTGGCGAAGGACAGGATCGAGGACGACGACTTGGGCTGCAAGCTGAATCCATTCGAAGTGCTGATGACCGGGGACATCGAGGTCCTGAACCGGGCCATCGAGCAGGACCCCGAACTGGCCTCCGCCCGGGATCAGAACGGCATCTCGTTGCTGATGATGGCGCTCTACCGCCGCGAGGACGAGTTCGCCGAGAGCCTGGCCGGTCGGCTCCCGGCGCTCGACGTCTTCGAGGCCGCCGCCATGGGTCGCGTCGATCTGCTCGAGTCCCTCCTGCCGGTCGATCGCGCCCCCGAGCCCTTCGCCGGCGACGGCTTCACGCCCCTGCACCTCGCCGCCTACTTCCGGCGCCTCGAAGTCGCGCGCTGGTTGCTCGAGAAGGGTGCGGACCCGAACTGCGCCGCCGAGAATCCGAGCCACGTCCGCCCGCTCCACAGCGCGGTCGCCGCCAATGCCGACGCGATGGTCGACCTGCTGCTCTCGTTCCGCGCCGATCCCGACGTTCGTCAGGCCGGTGGCTGGACGCCGCTCCAGGCGGCCTGTCATCGTGGGGCCCCGGCCATCGCGCGCCGTCTGCTCGCAGCCGGAGCCGACCCGAGCCTGCGCGCCGATGACGGTCGCGATGCCCGCGCGCTCCTGCCCAGGGACTCCGACCCCGCCGCCTTCGGCCTCGGCCCCTGAGACGCCCCCGCTCTCGCCACCCCACTCCGGTTCCGCAGTCCGCAACGAGACCAGACCGATGACGAAGCTGCTCCCCGTCCTCATCCTGCTCGGGTCCGCCGCCCTTCTCTCGGCCCAGACCGGCAGCATCGATCCGACCGAAGAACAGCTCACCGGCCTCAGGGTCTTCGAGGCCCCGGAGGTCGAGCTGATCGAGGAGAAGGTCGTCGACCTCCGGCGCTGGATGCCGCCCGTGGGCAACCAGTCGATGAACGACTGCACGGCCTGGGCGGTCGGCTACGGGGCCAAGAGCTACCTGGAGGCGCGCGACCAGGGCTGGAGACCCGATGCGCCCCAGCGCGTGTTCTCGCCCACCTTCCTCTACAACCAGCTGAACGAGGGCAAGGACGACGGCACCAACTTCTACAAGATGGTCAAGTTCATGGCCGAGAACGGCGCCGCCACCCTGGCCACGGCGCCCTACGCCGCCGGCGACTTCCGGCGCCAGCCGACCGACCGGGCCAAGCTCGAGGCCCGGTCCTTCCCGGTGCTGGACCTGATCCTGATCAAGGATCGCAAGAGCATCCGCCGGGCGCTCCAGCGCCGCCAGGTGGTGGTCTTCGGCGCGCACGTGAACCCGATCTTCCTCTCCGGCCGCTTCGAGGTCTACGGCGCCGATCTCTTCGTCCGCGATTGCAAGCTCCGCCAGCCCAACCAACGCCACGGCAAGCACGCGATGGTGGTGGTCGGCTACGACGATTCGAAGGGCGCCTTCCTGATCCAGAACTCCTGGGGCACGAAGTGGAACAAGAACGGCTACGCCTGGGTCGACTACGCCCTCTTCGACCTGATCAAGATCGCCAAGGACGACAGCGTCTTCTGCAACTGGGCCTGCACGATCGAGGACGTCGAGGAACCGGTCCAGATCGGCGCCGACGGCATCGCCCGGCCGAAGCCGCTCGACCGCAAGAGCCTCAAGGCCCACGGCTACTCCGACATCTCGCACTACGATCGTGACCTGGGCAAGTTCATCTACGTCTTCTCCGCCGACCTGCGCGGCCCGAAGGCCCTGCTCGACCAGGTGGAGAAGGTCACCTGGTCCTGGACCAACGAGAAGAACGAGAGGCAGAGCTACGTCTCGCCCCTCGCCGTCCTGCGTTTCCTCCTGCCGGTGGCCGGCACCACCCAGAATCCGCTGGTGCTGGAAGGTCTGATCCAGTTCAAGGACGGCAAGACCCAGAAGATCGCCAGCGAGATCGTCGGTCCCAACCCGAAGGCGGACTTCCGCGAGGCCAGGATCATCTTCCGGGACGACTACTACGGCCCGGGCGCGGGCGGCCGTCCCGACTTCTGGTGGGAGGCCGGACTGGACTTCCCGCTGGAACAGCGCGACGACATCGTCAAGGTGGTCTGGAACGTGGGCAGCAACATGAACTGGCGCAGCACGGTCCAGACCAACACCGGATTCAATGGCAAGCCGGGCGAGGAGAAGGCCATCGGCATGTGCCAGACGCCGAGCCGGATCTCGGCCGAGATCCACTACATCGACGGCGGCATCAAGACCGTCCACCTCGATCCGAAGATCACCGACGACGTCAGCGAGGAACACAAGATCGAGGTCGAGTCGCGCCGGATCGGCGTCGACGACGACGGCCGCCCGCTCTACTCCTTCGAGCTCACGGTCGACCGCCCGGTGCGGCAGCAGTTCGACGTCGACCACGTGGTCTGGACGCTCGACCCCTTCTTCACCCAGCCCACGGTCTGGGAGAACAAGGTCTTCCAGGGCTTCCCCTGCTTCGGCACCACCTCCCGTGACTTCCGCGCCATCGCCACCCTGCACCTCACCAAGGGTGGCACGCGAACGCTGGAGAAGTGGGTGACCTTCGAGAAGGGCACCGCCTACGCCGATCCCGACCGGATCGAGGTCGAGTCCTGGAACCGCTACCTCGGCCGCGAGACCGGCACGCCGCGCTTCACCGGCCACGTGTACCTGGTCGGCGATCGCCGGGCGCTGGAGCGCGTCGACAAGGTCTTCTACCAGGAGGAGACCGGCAAGGATCACAAGGAGTACCAGGCCTGGACCGCCGCGGACGCGCCGCGCTGGGACTGGAGTCTCAGCGGCGGCGAGGAGGCCGTCCTCAACGTGCGCATCGTCATGAAGGACGGGCGCGAGAAGAAGATCCGCCACGTCCACCGCCGGACGATCAAGCCGAACGACAACATCGGCCTGGTCGTCGACATGCAGGCGAAGCCGGAGACCTACCTCGACTTCAAGCATCAGGACACGCACCAGTTCACGGTCCGTCCCTTCGGCCCCGACGAGGACCTGGTGCGCGTGATCTGCGTCGAGTGGTATCACAATCCGCTGACCCGCCGCGAGCAGACCATCCACAACTTCAACCGGACCGGCTTCCCGGCCGGCCGAACGCTGACCAGCGTGCTCACCAAGCCCTTCGAACTCGAGGCCAAGCTCCACTATCACACCGGCTGGGAGGAGTGGATCAGGCTGCCGATGACCAGGCTCAGCTCGGGCGAGTTCCGCCCCGAGCTGTCGCTGCGGGCGAAGGAGAAGTTCTGGGGTTACGACGAGGGTCGGCCCTGGTGGCAGATCGACCTCATGATCGCCCGTGACGAGAAGCAGCAGGCCGCCGGGGTCGAGAGGGTCGACTACGTCGTCCAGTCGATCGACATGGAGAAGCCCTACAAGCCCTTCCAGTCGACCGACCCGGACGGTCGGCTCGACATCCGCATCGATCGCTCGTGCACGATCACCGCCGAGGTGCTGTTCAAGGACGGTCGCAAGGAGACGCTGACGACCGTCGCCACGGCCGATGCGATCCGGCGCGAGCAGCCCTATTCGCTGCTGATGCTCCACGACAACTACCAGTGGGAGCACCCGGATCGCGACCTCATGGTGCTCGACGCCTGGGTGGGCATGCGGTCGAAGATCGCCGAGGTCTTCTGGGACGCCGATCTCGAGTACTTCGACCAGCGGGTCGACTGCCGCAATGGAGTCCCCGGCGTCCTGGCCTACTCACGGACCGCCGGCGGAGAGGAGACCATGACGGTCACCCTCACGCGCGACGACGGCAAGACCATGACCTGGAAGCCCAAGATCGGCCTGCCGTTGGCCCCCATCAACTGGACCTACTCGGTGCGCTACTGGGGCAACGACTGGTGGCAGGTCGATGCGCGGGCGATCGGCGACTGGTGGCGCATCAAGGACCTGTGGAAGTCGTTCCGGATCGGCAATCCGGCGGACAAGCTCAAGTTCGAGGACGTCGGCGCCTGGCCCCAGAGTCGCAAGCGCGCCTACGCCAAGGCGGGCAGCTACACCGTGGTCCCCGGCGGCTACGGCCAGGACGGCAAGCTGGCCGGCGCGACGATCGTCCTCGGTGACGAGAGCCAGAAGACCGGCGAGGAACTGGTCCTCACGGTCGCGCCCTCCCCCTTCAAGCACGAGCTGGCGACCGTGCCCGAATGGGTGATGCGGATCACCGGCCCCGAGCGCTTGCTCGAGGTGATCGACCACGTGGTCTACGGCTACGAGGACGATCGGGCGCGCTCGGCCCGGGTGACCCGGCGCTGGGGCGAGTTCTTCGACGGCTTCGAGCACCGCGCCTACGGCAGCCAGGCGCCGGCCATCGAGGCGGTCGTGCACTACACCAACGGCGCCACCAAGCGGTTCTCGTTCAAGCCCTGACCCGGTCCGGCGTCCGCGGGCGTCGTCGCCAAGCTCCACTCAGGAGTCGATGGCCGCGAGCCGACGGACCCCGAAGAGATAGCCGAGGGCGCCGAGCAGGATCAGGACGCCGAGGGCCGGCAGCAGGTCCACGAGGTCGAAGCCGCGCCAGATCGCGCCTTCGAGCGCGAGGATGCCCCACTTCACCGGGCTGAAGTCGGACAGGGTCCGCATCCCGGCGGGCATGAAGGCGAGCGGGATCATCCCGCCGCCGATCAGGCTCATGGTGACGTTGAGGGCCCAGCCCGCGCCGGCCACGGCGTTCTCCGACCGGCTGATCGTGGCGAGGGCCATCATCAGGCCCGAGAAGCACCAGGCGATCCCGAGGGTCGCGAGGACGAAGAGGAAGGGACTCCGCAGCTCGAGGCCCAGGGCGCAGCCGATCAGGGTGAGGAACAGCACCACCGCGATCGCGGTCAAGGCGCAGGCCAGGCCCTTGCCGAGGAGGATGGCCGCCCGCGGCTGCGGCGCCACGCTCAGGCGATAGAAGGTGCCACTCGCCCGCTCGCGCGCGATCGAGATCGCGAAGCCGGCGATGCAGCCGAGCACGCCCCAGAGGATCGCCGACGGAAAGCTGACGTCGTAGCCGGAACGGATCCGATCGACCGGCGCCCCGTCGGCCGTCTCGTGGCCGAGGGCGATGGCCTCGATGGTCACCAGCTCGAGCGCCCGACCCTCGCGGCCCGGTAAGGGTGACCGGCGGGCGACGAGGTCGCCGATCCCCTGCATCACGGCCCCGCGCAGGAGCTGCCCTTCGGCCGGCCGTGAGGGATCGATCGCCAGACCGACGCGCGGAGCCTTCTCGGCAAAGACCAGGCCGGCGGATTCGCCGAAGCCGGGGACGATCTCGAACAGGCCGAGCGCGCGGCCCTTCATCACCTCCTGGCGGCCGGCGTCGAGCGAGTCGACGCGTTTCACCGCGACCGCGGCCTGGGCGTCGAGCGCGGCGATGAAGTCGCGCGATACCTCGCTGGCGTCGGCGTCGTGAACCAGCAGGACGGCCTCGGCCACCTCCGGTTCGTCGGCGAAGCCCTCGTTCATGAGGCCGAAGGCGACGCCGAGGATCACCGGAAAGACGGCGATGAAGAACAGGCTCATCGGGTCGCGACCGAGCAGACGGAGGTCCTTCCTGGCGAGGATCCAGATCGAGCGCAACATCAGTCCCGAAGCCTCCGACCAGTGAGTTCCATGAAGACCGTCTCCAGGTTCGGCTGGGTGACCTTGAAGTCGGCGAGCTGCCAGCCGGCCTGACCCAGGGCGAGGAGATCCTCGAGGGCGCGGTTCGAGGTGAAGGTCAGCCGGTCGCCCTCGATCGGCCCCGGAGCCACCGCCGCCGCGGGCGGGGCCGCCGCGAGCCGCGCCTCGACCCGGCTCGCGCCGCCATGACGGCCGATCAGGTCGGCGACGCGGCCGAGGTCGAGGATGCGACCGTGATCCATGATGGCCACGCGATCACAGAGACGCTCCGCCTCCTCCATGTGGTGGGTGGTGTAGACGATGGTGACTCCGGTCGCCTTGAGTTCCTCGATGCTGTCGAAGAGGCGCGCCCGGGACTGGGGATCGACGCCGGCGGTCGGCTCGTCCAGGAAGAGCAGGCGTGGCTCGTGGATGACCGCGCAGGCCAGGTTGAGGCGGCGCTGCATGCCACCCGAGTAGCCCCGCACGCGCTTTCCGGCCTTCTCTTCCAGACCGGCGAAGGCCAGGGCCCAGGCCACGCGCTCGGCCAGCCGTTCCGGGGACACGCCCTGGTAGCGGGCGAAGAAGCGCAGGTTCTCGATGCCGCTCAGCTCCTCGTAGAGCGAGAGCCGCTGCGGCGCGACGCCCATCAGCTGGCGGGCCTCCGGCCCGCTCGGCGGCCCGAGCCCACCCACGTCGATGCTGCCCGAATCGGGCCGGACGACGCCCACCATCATCCCGATGGTGGTGGACTTCCCGGCGCCGTTGGGCCCGAGCAGGCCGAGGATCTCGCCCTCCTCGACCTCGAGGTCGAGACCGGCGACCGCCGTGACCTCACCGAAGGACTTTCTCAGGGCCTGAACCCGGATCATCACTCGCTCCTTGTCGACACGAGGCCCTTCATTCGGGGCCCGACCCCGGGGATTCTCGACCGGTCGCGGTCCTCGCGCAGGGTCGATCGGACCGGCGCACTGGACCTCGAGCCTCGCCTCAGAGACCCAGCCAGCGGGCGACGATGTTGCGCTGGATCTCCGAGGTGCCGGAGTAGATGGTGCTGGCCATCGCGTCGCGCAGGACCCGCTCGACGCCGTACTCGGTCATGATGCCGTAGCCGCCCAGGACCTGCACCGTCGCCATCGCCGACTCGACCAGCGATTCGCTCACCGCGAGCTTGACCATCGAGGCGTAGAGCGAGGCATCGCGCGCGCTCTCCAGCTTGCCGGCGGCCTGCCAGACCATGAGCCGGGCGGCTTCGAGGCGAATGCGCATGTCGGCCAGCTTGTGGGCGACGGCCTGGTACTTGCCGATCGCCTTGCCGGCGGATCGACGGCTCCGGGCATAGCCGACCGCGGTCTCGAGCAACCGTTCCATCGTGCCCACGTGGCTCGCCGCGAGGAGGGCACGCTCCCAGTTCATCGACTCGGCGAAGATCGCACCGCCGCCGCCGACGCCGCCGAGCACCCGGCCTTCCGGGACGAAGACCCCCTCCAGCACCAGCTCGCCGATGGCGCAGGAACGCAGGCCCATCTTCGAGAAGCGCTGCCCGGAGGAGAATCCGGGGCTGTCCGTGTCGACCAGGAAGGCGGTGACGCCGCCGGCGAAACCCTTGGCGCGATCGGTCGCGGCGTAGACGAGCGCGAGATCGGCCACCGGCCCGTTCGAGGAGAAGGTCTTGCGTCCTTCGAGAATGAAGCCTCCCGGCACCGGCCGCGCCGTCGTGCTCATGGCGAAGGCATCGGAACCGGACTCGGTCTCGGTCATGCCGTTGACCGCGATCAACCGGCCGTCCACCAGGCCGGGGAGGTAGTGCGCCCGTTGCTCGTCCCGACCGTGACGGGCGATCGGCACCACGCAGGCCAGCAGATGGGCGCAGATGGCGAAGACCAGGCCGCCGTCCTCGCAGCCGTAGCCGAGAGCCTCGAGGGCCACGGCGGTGTCGATCGGCGACAGGCCCAGGCCGCCATGTTCCTCGGCGACGCAGAGCCCCGGGAGGGACATGCGACCGCAGGCCTGCCAGAGCTCGCGCGAGAAGCTGGCCTCGCGATCGCGCTCGCCCGCTCCCGGCCCCAGCTCCCGGCGCGCGAAGGCGACGATCTCGCGCCGCAGGGTCTTCTGGTCAGCGCTCAGCTCCAGGCTCATGAACCGGTCCTCTTCAGGGCCTCGTAGTCGATCTTGTCGTTCGCGTTCTTGGGCAGATTCTCGACCCAGACGAAGGAGTCGGGAAGCATGTAGAGCGGCAGCTCACGACCGAGGGCCTTCTTGATCGCGACCAGGGCCGGCGGCTCGGGCGCGCGCCAGACCACGAAGGCCCGGATGAGGGTGGCACCCTCGGCATCGACGAGCGCCACCGCCGCGGCCTCGTAGACCTCGTCGAGCCGGCAGAGCGCCGCCTCGATCTCCCCCAGCTCGACCCGGTAGCCGCGCCGCTTCACCATGCGATCGCGCCGGCCGACGAAGAGGAGCTGGCCATCACCACGGTCGCGCACGAGGTCGCCGGTGCGGTAGTAGCCGGCCCCGGTGTCGAGCTCGAGGAAGGCGCCGGCGGAACGCTCGGGCAGGTTCCAGTAGCCCTTCATCACGGTGCCGCCGGCGATCACCAGCTCGCCTTCCTCGCCCGCCGCCACCACTCGCCCCTCGGGGTCGACCACCAGGCCCCGGTCCGGGGCACAGACGGCGCCGATCGGCAGATCGGCCGTGATCGGGCCCTCGGGCAGCTCGTACCAGGTGCAGACGTTGGTCTCGGTCGGGCCGTAGAGATTGGCGTAGCGCGGCCAGGGCCAGAGCTCGCGCAACGCGTTCAGGTTCTTGAGCGGGAAGACCTCGCCGGCGAAGAGGACCAGACGCAGGCTGGTGCAATCGCTCCGCTCGGGACGGCCGTAGAAGCAGAGCAGCGAGAGGATCGACGGGGTCGAATACCAGATGCTGATCCGATGCTCCGCGATGATCGGGGCCAGGGCGCGTGGCTGCTTGCCCAGCTCCTCGCCGATCAGCACCAGGCTGGCCCCGTGCTTCAACGAGACGTAGAGGTCGAGGATGGACAGGTCGAAGTGGAAGGGAGCATGCGAGGAGAACACGTCCTCCGGTCGCGGCTCGAAGACCTCGCTGCACCAGTCGACGAAGGCGAGCGCGCTCCGATGCGAGTGCATGACGCCCTTGGGCCTACCGGTCGATCCCGAGGTGTAGAGGATGTAGGCCAGCTCCTCGCCCGCCGGCAGCTCGGCGCGGTGGTCGGCCTCGCTCCAGCCGCTGGCGAGGATCTTCAGGGGCTCGGCCAGGCCGGAAAGACCGAGGTCGCGGGCCGCGGTCGGGACGAGATCGAGCTCGGCGACGAGGGCCTCGAACGCGGGCGCTGCCCCGACCAGGGCGCGCAGGCCGCAGTCGCGCGCGACCCAGGCCAGGCGCGAGACCGGCGCGGTGACGTCGAGTGGCACGTAGGCCGCGCCCCGGCCGAGGACGGCGAAGAGCGCGGCCACCGCGGCCTGGCTCTTGGCCAGGTGGATGCCGACGCGATCGCCGGGCCCGACCCCGATCTCGGCGAGGACGGCGTCGATCGCGGCCGCGGCGGCGGCCAGGTCGCGGTAGCTCCAGGCCGGCCCGGGACTCCCGGCCTCGATCAGCGCCGCCGCGTCCGGCCGCGCGGCGACCGAGCTCGCGAGCAGATCCTGGAGCCGGCGGCCGCTCATCAGCCCCGGGCTTCGAGCTTGCTGGTGACGATCGCCGCGATCGCCGCGATGCTGTCGAGATTGTCCACGCTCATCTCGTGGGCCTCGAGTTCGATGCCGTAGTGATCCTCGAGCCAGGCCGCGAGCTTGATCGTGGCGATCGAGTCGAGGATGCCCTCGCTGAGCAGCGCGGTCGAGTCGCTGACGGTGGCGGGGTCCTCGCCGGGCAGGAACTCCTCCATGATGTAGTCCTTGACCGCGGCGCGGATCTCTTGGCTTGCCATGTCCTCTGCTCCCGTCGCCAGACGGCGACTCAGTTCTTCAGGCCGAGGCCGAGCGCCTCGCCCTCGGCCTCGAGGGCCTTGATCAGGGCTTCGGCCATCAACTGGTGACCGAAGGAATTCGGATGTCGATCCCAGGGGGCGACGTTCAGCTTGCGCGGATCATGATCGCCCCAGATGCCCTCCAGCTCCAGGACGAACAGCCCGGTCTGCTCGCGGGCGAGCCGGCAGAGACGCTTGCAGGCATCGTGATCGGCACCCTCGCGCTCGGTCATCATCGCCACGAGCACCGGCCTGGCGCCCAGCTTCCGGCAGTCCTCCTCGATCATCCGCCAGCTCCAGAGGACGATCTCGTCGACGAAGGGACGCAGCCGGGCGATGGCCTGATCCTCCGGCGTGTCGCGATCGATGCCGGCGCGCCGCCGGACGTCCTCCAGCTCGGCGGGCAGACGGGCGCCACGCCGGATCGGCCGGACCAGCCGCGAGGCGGTGAAGGAGTCGTCACGATCGAGGAGCGTGACCAGGACGATGTCGGGCGCGAACCGGGCCATCGTCCGCCGGGCGAAGAGCGCCCGATGCACGGTCGTGTAACCCGGCACGGCGAGGTTGAGGATCTCGTAGCTGGAGTAGCGGCCGCCCGCCTTCTCCTCGTTCAGCCAGCGTTCGGTCCGCTTCTCCCAGGCATCTTCCTGCTCGACGCCGCTGCCGACGGCGTAGGAGCTGCCGTAGAGCACGATGCGCAAGGCCCCCTCCGGCTTGGTCTCCTCGTAGTCGCGATCGCGCATGCCCCAGCGGTTGGTGATGAAGGGGACGCGATGGAAGATGCCGTCGACCCCCGCCTTGATCCGGTACTGGAGGATCTCGTCGTCGATCGGTTCGGCGAACTCGCTGTCGGCGAAGGGCACCCAGTCGCTCGGCCTCTGCATCTGGAGGTCCCAGAGGTGGCTGGTGAAGCGGTCGGTGCCGAGGAGGTTCTCGTAGTAGCCCCGCTCCATCAGCTCCACGTCGCTCTGACGGAAGCTGTCCTGGGTGAGGCTGCGCAGGAAGGTTGCCATCTCGTCGGGAAGTCGGCGATGGAGGGCCGGCTGGCCGAGCAGCGCGATGAGGAGGCCGCCGGAGAGCACCAGCGTCGCCTTCGGACCGAAGGCGAGGGGGCCGCGGCCGAAGCGGCGGTCGCGGAGATGGGCGCCCAGGTGGAGCAGGACTCCGAGGGTCGGCACGCCCAGCACCAGCAGCCAGAAGGCCGGCGCGAGCAGGAGCCCGTCGCGGAACGCGAGACCGAACATGCCGAACCAGTCGCCCGGCCGGTTGCAGCTCCAGTAGCTGAGCAGGCAGCACATGGAGACGAAGACGATCGAGGCCGAACGGGTGACGCGCAGGGCCTCGGCGAGGGACCAGGGCGCGTCGGCCGGTTTCCGGGCCGCCTTGGCGGCCTTCAGCTGGCGAAGCGCCGACCCGAGAACCAGGATCGCGAGCGCGCCCCAGAAGGTCATGTCCGTGGCCTGGAGGAGCCAGGTGCCGCGCAGCCAGAAGAACTGCCAGGCGTGGAAGAACCAGGTGGCGAAGAAGGCCACCAGGGTCGCGATCGTCACCGCGGTCACCGTGGGCAGCTTCTTCAGGCGGAAGTAGGTCGGATAGAAGGCGATCTTCATCATGAAGTCGCGCCAGTAGATGTTGATCCGCCGCCAGACGTCGCTGAAGCTGCGCGCGAGGAAGAAGTAGTGGTGGCTCTCGGGCAGGTTGTAGCCGAACAGCGCCAGCACGCCGATGATGGTGTGGAACTCACCGGAGATCCGGGTGTAGAGCAGGTAGCTCGAGAACACGTAGAGCACGAAGCTCGCCGCCCCGTCCACCTCCGAGGGCGTGGGCGCCACGTGGAAGTAGATCAGGCGGTAGAAGAGCAGGTGGGTGACGCCCCGGAACATCCAGTGGCAGCCCTTCTGGTAGATGTCCGTCGCCGGCCGGTCGTACCAGTGCTTGCCGAAGGCCTTGTAGTCCACCACCGGATACATGGCGAAGAAGGGCGAGGGCGGCATGAAGAAGTAGGCCAGGCGGTGCCAGAGGCCGTCGTTCGCCTTCATGTGCTTCAGGTCGTAGAGGTAGACCACGAGCCGGAACATGAAGATCGAGGCGAAGATCGGCATCAGGGCCAGCCAGGTCTCCTGCGGCCCCGGCGGGGTCACCAGCTCGGCCCTCACCGCCGCCAGGGCGAGGGTCGCGAGCGCCACCAGTCCGACCCGGCCGTAGTAGGGGATCGGCAGGTGACAGAGACCGATCAGCCCGAGCCCCACGCCGATCAGGACCGCGCCCTCGCCGAGCCCCGCGACCTCCAGGAGCGTCGCCAGGGCGACCAGGACGAAGAAGGCCTTGCGGAACCTCCTGGGCAGGACGGCGTGGATCAGGAAGGCCGGCAGGAGCCAGATGGCGAGCGACGAGAGGAGCCGCGCCTCGAGGAGATGGAAGTGCTGGACGACGACCGCCCAGAGACCGACCTGGAGCGCGACGATCAGGAGGCGCAGGAGATCGCCGGCCGGCGGACGCGGCGCCGTGGCTTCATCGCCCGCCTTCGGGGGACTGGATCGGGTCTGGGGCATGACGGCGTCTCGCGGCCCCCGGAGGGACGCGAGCAGGAACGGACTCGAGACGACTTCGGCCCGAAAGATAGTCGTTCCGGCCGGAACAGGCCAGCCTCGCGGAGATTACCGGACCCGCGGGAACGAGCCCCGGAGACCTCGCCCCTGGAGCTGGCCCGCGGCGCGGGACGGCCCGACCGGCACGTGCCGGCGCCCGGAGGCCCGCCGACCTCGAGATCAGGAGCCCACGACCTCCCCCAGTTCCTCCGATTCGCGGCGCATCTCGTCCCAGACCGCGTCCTCGCGGATGATGCCGAGCGCCATCGGGTAGAGGATGTTGTTCTCCTTGATGACGTGGGCCCTGAGGATCGCCACCAGCATCCGCGCCGCGCCGATCAGGCCGTCCAGCTTCGCCTCCGGGTCGTCGACCAGCTCGAGCGGCTCCTCGGCGAGTCGATGCTTCAGGAGCCGGAGTTCGATGTGCTCGTCGTTCATCACGCTGGGCGGCCCCACCAGGCCCCGATCGAAGAGCCGCGGGAAGAGGATGCGCTCCTCGCGCTGGTGATGGGATTCCGTCGTCACCAGGCGCGTGCCCATGGCGGCGAGCGCGGCGAGATCGGCCTTCCGGTCCTGGCCCCGGGCGAGACGATCGGCCAGGGCCTCGAGTTCGTCCATCGAGGCGCGGATCGCGACGTGCTCCTGCATGAGGACGCGGATCACGTGGCCTTCAGGCAGGGAGAGCATCAGGCGCTCGTCGGCCTCGGGGTTGGCGCCGCCACCGCAGCCGGCCTCGTGCATGCCGCTGCAGTGGTGGTCCTGGTGTTCGGGATGTTGGTCGGACATCGTCGTGCATCCGCTTCTGGGTTTCGCGGTCCGGGCCGGACCGTGATCCGGGTGAAATCGTCGTGAAGCAAGCGCCGTGCCCAAGGGCTGCCGGCCGGGTCGGAGCGGGCTGTCCGGCCTTCCATGCGATCGAACGGGTACCCGGGATGGTCGTTTCGACTCGGTCACTGGGGGGATGCGCGCTCCCGAATCGAGACGGCGGGGGAATTGATCCAGACCGAACCCCGGAACCGGCGGGTTCCGCCGAATCCGGCTCGCGGAGGGCCGCGGCTCCTCGTCCCTGGCGCAGGCCGGCGGGTCGCCGTTCCGGCCGTGCTCGTCACCCCCTCTCCGACGTCCGCCCTTCCGAACGCCCGCTCAGGCCTCCGCGGCGCGCAGGCGCCGCCGGGCCTCGGCCAGGTCCAGGTGGGTCAGGGCACGGGCCGCCTCGAGGTGCCGGGCGCAGAACCAGCCGCAGCCCGGCGGATGACCGACCTCGCCCTCCGGCAGCGGGCGATGGTTGCTGAACAGCACGAGGTCGCCACCGGGACCGGGATCGAAGGGCTGATCGCAGACCTCGCACTCGGGGGGCATCATCGTCGCGGGCTCGCTCCGGGACCGGGCCGCTCGACCCGACCATCGGGTTCAACGGCAGTCGGCCATGATACCAGGCAAGGCCCGGGTGAGGATGCGCGTGGCGCGCAGGACCTCGTCGCAGGCGATCCGCTCGTCGGGTGCGTGGTCGAGCGAGGCGTCGCCCGGTCCGTAGGCCAGCGCCGGGCAACCCCAGTGCGGCGCCACGATGTTGAGGTCGGCGGTTCCGGTCTTGAGCAGACAGCGGGCGGCGCCGCCTTCGGCGCGGATCGCGGCGAGCAGGTTGCGATGCAGGCCGGTCGTCCGCGGACCCTGCCAGGCCTCGATCGCGCCCTGGAAGCGGACCCGCAGATCGAGATCCTCGAGGAGCGGCCGGATCTCGGCCTCGAGTTCGGCCGAGCCGATGTCCGGCGGCAGCCGCCACTGGAACTCGAAACGTGCCCGATCGATGCCATCGCGATCGGCGCCCCCGCGGCCCCCGACCAGGCGGAGCATGAGCCGGTCGAAGAGCTTCTCCCGACCCTGGTTGCGTTCCCGGGCATGCCCCTGGATCCGCTGCCAGGCCTCGGCGGCGATCTCGGTGGCCGACTCCGCGGCATGGGCGCCATGCGCCCGACCGATCTCGCCGCGCAGCTCCATCATCAGGAAGCCCTTGTAGCCGAGCGTGATCGCGTCCCAGCCGCTCGGTTCGCCGACGATGCAGAAGCGCGGTGGCGGCCTGAGCTTGGCGGCATGCGCGCCACGCGACGACGCGGCTTCTTCCTCGACGCAACCGATGGCGACGAGCCGCCCGCCCGCGAGGCTCGGCGCCGCCCGGGCGATCGCGGCGAGAAAGGTGACGAAGGAGGCCTTGGCGTCGACCGAACCCCGGCCGTGGAGGATGCCGTGTTCGCGATAGACCGGCAGGTCGCCGGGCACGGTGTCGATGTGACCGAGCAGGACGCCCTCGTCGGGCCCCTCCCCCATCGCCGCGATCAGGTTGCCCACCGGATCGATGGCGCATTCGAAACCCCAGCGCGGCAGGAAGCCGGCCAGGAACTCGGCCAGGACGCGCTCCTCGCCCGAGGGGCTGGGGATGCGCAGGCTCGCTTCGAGCAGATCGAGAACCTCGGCGTCCTTCATCGGCGCAAGACCTCCACGACGGCTTCGAGGGCGAGATCCCAGTCGCTCTCGTCGATCACCAGGGGTGGCAGGAGACGCAGGACGCAGGGACCGGCGGCGAGCGCGATGACGCCACGCTCCTGCAGGGTCTTCAGGGCGTCCTGGACCCGACCGCGGGTCTCGATGCCGATCATCAGGCCGCGACCGCGGATGTCGCGCACCCTGCCGTCGAGGCCGGCGCGCAGGGTGGCGAAGGCCCGCTCGCCGAGCCGCGCGGCGCGCGCGACCAGATCCTCGGCACGAATCACGTCGAGGGTGGCGAGAGCCGCCGCGGCAACCAGGGGGTTGCCGCCGAAGGTGCTGCCGTGGATGCCGGATGCCGGCTCACCGAAGGCCTCGCCGAGGAGCGTGCAACCGATGGGCAGACCACCGGCCAGACCCTTGGCGAGACAGACCGCGTCCGGCACCAGCCCGATCGACTCGTGGTCGAAGAAGCGGCCGGTGCGACCGACGCCGGTCTGCACCTCGTCGACGATGAAGAGCGCGCCGCGTTCGCGACAGATCTCCTGGGCATGCCGCAGCCAGTCGGGGTCGAGCGGTCGCAGGCCGCCCTCGCCCTGGATGGTCTCGACCACGAGGGCCGCCGTGTTCTCGTCGATCGCGGCGACGAGATCCTCGTGGTCGTCGCAGCGGATCTTCCTGGTCCGGGCCAGCATGCTCTCGAAGGGCGCGCGATGGGCGGGTCGCGAGCACAGGGCCAGGGACCCGAGGGTCCGCCCGTGGAAGCTGCCCTCGACGTGCGCGAGGCCGACCCGACCGGTGGCGGCGCAGGCCAGCTTCAGGGCGGCCTCGAGGGCCTCGGTGCCCGAGTTGCACAGGAAGACGCGCCGGGCCCAGGGCAGGAGCGCGATCAGGCGGGCGTAGAGTTCGGATCGTCGGTCGCTGGCGAAGGAGCCGAAGCAGGCGACGAGACGCGCGGCCTGCGCGCCCAGGGCCGCGACCAGGGCGGGATGGGCATGGCCGATCGAGGCCACGCCGATCATCGCGCCGCAGTCGACGTAGTCGCGGCCGTCGAGCCCCCGGAGCCGGGCGCCCTGACCGCTCGCGAAGCCGAGACCGCGACTGCCGTAGACCGCCGGCCCGTGGTCGCGCTCGACGGCGAGCGGATCGACGAACGCCCCGGTCATCGTTGCGCCTCATGGGCGGCCTGGTCACCGAAGTGGCTGCCGCCGCCGGCGAGGGCCGCGGAGAGCGGCCGTTCGCCACGGCTGGTCGCGATGATCGCGACTTCGACCCCGCCCGCGAGCGCCTCCTCGACGCCGAGCACCTTCTTCTTCATCCGTCCCTCGGCCCAGCGGCCGGCCTCGACCAGCTCGCCGCGACCGATCCTCGGCACCAGGCTGGACGGATCGACGGCGCGGCGGCGCAGCCCCTCGACGTCGGAGAGGATCACCAGTCGCGTCGCCCGCAGGGCCACCGCGATCGCCGCCGCGAGGCGGTCGCCGTCGACGTTGAGCATCTCGCCGGCCACTCCGCTCGCCAGGGGCGCGACCACCGGCAGCAGGCCGAGGCCGAGGAGCCGCTCGAGGATCTCGACCCGGACCGACTCGATCCGCCCGGTCCAGTCGTCGCGAACGATCACCGGTCGGCCGCCGATCAGCGCGCGCAGGGTGTCCTTGCGTCGGGCTCGCACCAGGCCGCCGTCCAGACCCGAGAGGCCGAAGGCATCGAGCCCTCGGCCCCGCGCCTCCTCGACCAGCCGACGATTCACCAGCGCGGTGGCCTGGGCGAAGATCTCCAGCGTGCGGCGGTCGCAACGTCGGCTCTCCTGCCCCTGGGGCGAGACCAGGGTCTCGCTGGGATGGCCCAGGGCCGTGGCGAGTCGATCTGTCTCGGCCGAACCGCCATGAACCAGGACGATGCGTCCGCGATCGCCGCCGAGCGCGACCAGGTCGTCCAGGAGCCCCGCCTGCTCGTTGCCGGCGGCGCCGCCGATCTTCACCACGATGGTGTCGGTCCTCATCGTCCTCTCCCGTCGGTCACAGGGGCCAGATCGCGGCCAGCTCGAGGCCGGCCGTCTCCGCGAATCCGCACATCAGGTTCAGGCTCTGGATCGCCGAGCCCGCCGCGCCCTTCATCAGGTTGTCGATCGCGCACAGGGCGACGACCCGTCCCGACTCCGGGTCGATCGACCAGCCGAGATCGGCCACGTTGGTGCCGCTCAGGGTCTTCGGATCCGGATGGCGATAGTCGCCGCGGCGCTCGTGGACGATGCGCAGGAAAGGCTCGTCGGCGATCGCGTCCCGCCAGAGGCTCCAGGCCGTGCGCTCCTCGAGCGGCTCACGGGTGAAGGCATGCACCGTGGCCAGCGCGCCGCGGACGGTGTCCACGGCGGTCACCGACAGGTGCAGGCGACGGAGCCCGCTCACCATCTCGACCTCGGCCTGGTGCCGATGGCCGACCGGAGCGTAGCTACGGATGACGCCGCGGCGCTCCGCATGCTGCCCCGAGGTGGACGCCGCCCGCCCCGCCTCCGAGGAGCCGGCCTTCACGTCGGCGACCAGGTCGCGATCGGGGTCGAGGACGCCGGCCCGGACGAGCGGCAGGATCGCGAGGTTGACCGCGGTGGCGTTGCAGCCGACGCCGCTGGCGTATCGGGCGCCGCGCAGAGCCTCGCGCCGCGCCTCGGGCAGGCCGTAGACGAAACGATCGAGCCAGTCGACCGCGGGATGTTCGCGACCGTAGTGCCGCGCCCAGACGGCCGCGTCATCGAGCCGGAAGTCGCCCGAGCAGTCGATGATGCGTTCGCCGAGTCCGGCGAAGTGTTCGATCCGCCCTGCCGCCTCGCCGTGCGGCAGGGCGAGGATCAGGACGTCCGCCGGCTCCAGGCGCGCCAGCGGCACGAACTGGAGCTCGCAACGGCCGCGGAGATGGGGATGCACCTGATGCAGCCAGGTGCCGGCGTTCCGCTCCGAGCTGGCCGAGACCAGTTCGAGCCCGGGATGGCCGAGCACGAGGCGCATGATCTCGCCGCCCACGTAGCCGCTGGCGCCGGCGACCGAGACGCGGAGCCGGCTCATGACCCGCGCTCCGTCGCCAGCTGCAACAGGTGATCGACCACGAGGCCCGGGATGTTCACGCCGGTGGGCGCCACGCTGTTGCGGAACTCCATCGAGTGGTTCAGCTCGAGCACGTAGAGCGCGCCTTCACGGTCCTCGACCAGGTCGACCGCCAGGATCTCGGCGCCGCAGGCCGACGCGCACAGCCGGCCGAACTCGGCCAGGCGATCGTCGACCGGACAGTTCTCGGTGCGGCCGCCGCGCGCGGTGTTGGTGATCCAGTGCTCCGAGACCCGATAGACCGCGGCGACCGCGCGGCCGCCGATCACGAACAGGCGGATGTCGCGCCCGGGCTTGTCGACCAGCTTCTGCAGGTAGTAGACGTGGTGGGTCCAGTTGCCGAGCAGCTCGCGATCCTCGAGCACGGCCTCGGCCGCGTCGCGATCGTTGAGCCGGGCGACGAGCCGTCCCCAGGACCCGACCGTGGGCTTGATCACCACCGGGTAGCCCAGCTCCTCGGCGGCCGCGAGCGCCGCCTCGCGCGAGAAGGCGACCCGGGTCGCCGGCGTCGGCACGCCGGCGGCCTCGATCGCGACCTGGGCGGCGAGCTTGTCGCCGCAGATCGCCACGGTCCGCGCCGAGTTGACGCAGAGGACGCCGCGGCTCTCCAGGATCTGCGCGGTCGCCCGCGCCCGGCCGAAGCCGAGCGACCGATCGAGCAGCAGGTCCCAGCGCGGCTGGCGATCCTGCAGCGACCAGATCACGTCGCCGTCGTCGATCCGATCGACCTCGAGGCCGCGGGCGGCGAACTCCTCGAGGATCATCTTGTCCTCCAGCCGGATGCGGCTGAAGCTGACCGCGATGCGTGGCCTCATTCGCCCCAGTCCTCGTCGATCTCGGGCGCGAGCTGGAGCTGCAGCGGACTCAGCCCGGCCACCTCGAGCTCGATGCCGCAGGACGCGCAGGCGAGGACCTCGCCCACCATGGGATTCTCGGGCAGCCGGATGCTGCCACCGCACTCGATGCAATCGCTCATTCTTCTTCTCCATGGATCAGGTTTCGTGGGGTAACGGGAACCGAGATCGACTCGACCTCGATGTCTTCGATGGCGGCGAGGACGGCCGCGCCGACCTCGGCGGTGGTGGCGCGACCACCACGATCGGGCGTGGCCGGACCGGCGACCAGGACCCGGTCGAGCGCGGCGCCGAGGGCCGCCGCCTCCCGCGGACGCTCGAGGCGCTCGAGCAGGAACTCGAGCGCCCGGAAGGTGGCCAGCGGGTTGGCGAGACCGCGGCCGGCGATGTCGGGCGCGCTGCCGTGCACCGGCTCGAACAGCGCCTGGTCGACCCCGAGGCTGGCCGAGGCCGCCAGGCCCAGCCCGCCCGCGAAGGCCGCGGCCAGATCGGAGAGGATGTCGCCGAAGAGGTTCGTGGTGACGATGACGTCGAAGGCGCGCGGATCGCGCGCCAGCCGGTAGGCCGCCGAGTCCACCAGCATCTCGTCGACGGCGAAGGCCGCGCCCGCGAAGACCTCGAGCGCCACCTGGCGAAAGAGGCCACAGGTCTCGCGCAGCACGTTGGCCTTGTGGACCAGGGTCACGCGCCGCCGGCCCCGGCTTTCGACCCAGCCGCGGCAGAAGCGCAGGAAGCGCTCGCAGCCGGCCCGGGTCACGACGCGGCGGCACTCGGCGCGTTCACCATCGCTGTGCTCGAGTCCGGAATAGAGCCCTTCGCTGGTCTCGCGCAGGACGACCAGGTCGACGCCCGCCTCCGGCAGGCGCGCCGGTCGGACGGTGGCGAAGAGGCCGAGGTGGCGACGCAGGGCCACCACCGGACTCGCATAGCCGGGCGCCGGCCCCGAGGGTGAACCCACCGCGCCGAGCAGGATCGCGTCGCAGCCGGCGAGCAGGTCGAGATCCTCCTGGTCGAAGGCGACGCCGTCCCGCTGCCAGCGTCCGAAGCCGAGTTGCCGCTCGAGCAGCTCCGCGCCGGGCAACAGCCGGTCGAGGAGCGGACGCGCGGCGGCCACCACCTCGACGCCGATGCCGTCGCCCGGCACCAGACCGATGCGGAAGCTCATCGACGGGCCTCCGCGAAGAGCAGCGCGGCCAGCCCGCCGGCCTGCCAGGCCCGGAGCAGGAGTTCGGGCGGTTCCTCGATCGCCAGCTCGCGACCACCGGCGCGGATCACCCGGCCCTCGAAGTCGAAGTCGACCTCCTCGCCGTCGCCGAGTTCCTCGCGCAGATCGGCCTCGAACAGCCGGAGCCCGAGGTTGGCGGCGTTGCGGTAGAAGATCCGCGCGAAGCTGGGCGCGAAGATCCCGGCCAGTCCGGTCAGGTGCAGGGCCTGGGCGGCGTACTCGCGCGAGGAACCGCAGCCGAAGTTGGGGCCGGCGACGATCAGATCGCCGGGACGGACGGCGGCGGCGAAGTCCGGGCGGGCCTCGATGAAGGCGTAGCGCCCCAGCTCCTCGTCACGGGTCATGTAGGGGGCGTAGCGACCGGGGACGATCTGATCGGTGTCCACGTCGCTGCCGAAGCTCCAGATCCTCGCCATCAGCAGATCACCTCCAGGATCGCGCGCGGGTCGCCGAGGCGACCGGCGACGGCGGTGGCGGCCGCGACCTCCGGCGAACCGAGGTAGATCTCGGCCTCCGGCGAACCCATGCGGCCGCGGAAGTTGCGGTTGCCGGTGAACAGGCAGACCTCGCCGGCGGCGAGGACGCCCATGTGCCGGCCGATGCAGGCGCCGCAGCCGGGTGGACCGATCACCGCACCGGCCTCGAGGAGCGTGGCGATGCTGCCGTCGGCGACCGCCGCGGCCATGCTGGCGCGCGAGGCCGGGACCACGATCAGCCGGGTGCCGGCCGCGACCCGACGGCCGCGCAGGAGCCCGGCGACGCGGGCGATGTCCTCGTGCCGGCCGTTGGTGCAGGTGCCGACGTAGACCACGTCCACCGCCCGCCCCTCGAACTCCGAGATCGGGGCCACGTCGTCGACCCGCCCGGGCCGGGCGAGCATCGGCTCGAGGCGATCGAGATCGATCTCGAGCCGCCGACCGCGCGGTTCGTGGTCGTCGTCGGCGAGGAGCCAGTCCGGGGCTGCCTGTTCGGCCGGCAGGCCTTCGGGGTGGACGAGCCCGACTTTGGCGCCCGCCTCCACCGCCATGCTGGCGAGCGTCGTGCGTTCGGCCACCGAGAGCGCCGCGACGCCCCGGTACTCGAGCGCGGAATAGATGGCGCCGTCCGCGCCGAGGCGGCCCGTCACCGTGAGGGCCAGATCCTTGGCTCCCACCCCCGGACCGAAGGAACCCGTTACTTCGATCCGGATGGTCTCGGGAACCCTGAACCAGGTCCTGCCGGTCGCGACCGCCAGAGCGATGTCGGTCGCGCCCATACCGGTGCCGAAGGCGCAGACGGCGCCGTAGGAGGTCGAATGCGAGTCGCTGCCGATCACGATCTCGCCGGGCCGGGCGATCCGGTCCTCGATCAGCAGCTGATGGGCGATGCCGTCGCCCGCGTCATGGAAGTCGCGGATGCCGTTGGCGGCGACCCAGCCACGCAGGTCGCGCTGCGACTCGGCGGTCGCCAGGTTGGCCGCCGGGGCCACGTGGTCGATGACCACCGCCATGCGCTCCGGATGAAGCGGGCGGTCGTGGCCCAGGTTCGCCGTCAGGATGCGACGCACCGCCGGAGCAATGCTGTCGTGGACCATGATGCGCTGCGCGGTCACCTCGACCACCTCGCCCGGGCGCAGGCCGCGACCGACCGCGCGCCCGAGGATCTTCTCAGCCAAGCTGGCCATGGACGTTCTCCCGTTCCACCCGCGCCCGCTCGATGAGCAGGGCGTCGAGCGCGATCTCGTCGAGCCCGCCGCGATCGGCGAGTTCCTTCGCCGCCTGGGTGGCGGCCCTCAATCCCTCGGCGCTGAGATCCAGGCCGAGGTGTTCGGCCCGGTGGGCGATGGCGTGATGACCCACCAGGCGATGGGCCACCTCGATCCGCCGGGTTCGCCCGAAGACCTCCGGCGGCAGGGCCTCGTAGCTGCTCGGGTCCGAGATCACCGCCTTGACGTGCGGCCCGGCCTTGTGGGTGAAGGCGTGACGGCTGCCGACGCAGGCGGTGTGCGGCACCGGGATGCCGGCGAGACCGGCGACCAGGTCGGCGATCGCCGGCAGGAGTTCCAGGCGGTAGCGCTCGCCGATGCCCCGATCGTCGAGCCAGAGCCGCGCCAGCAGGTCCCCGAGCGGGGCGATGCCGTTGCGTTCGCCGATGCCGAGCACCGTGGTGTCGAGATGGGTCGCGCCGGCGCGGAAGGCCGCATGGGTGTTGGCGACCGCGCAGCCGGAGTCGTTGTGACCATGGAACTCGATGTCGCAGCGCAGCACGTGGCGCATGACCGCGACCGTCTCGCGCACCTGATCCGGCGTGGCGACGCCGATGGTGTCGGCCAGGCCGATGCGCTCGAAACCGGCATCCTCGGCGACCTGGAAGATCCGCGCCAGATCCGGCAGCGGGGTCCGGAAGGCGTCCTCGCAGCTGAAGCGGGCCGGAACGCCGGTCCGCCGGACCACGTCGCCGGCCTCGCGGACCAGCTCGAACATGCGCGGCCAGTCGCGGCCGTGACCGTTCAGCCTGAGCTGGGGCGAGGAACCCAGGTAGACGTGGAGGATCTGGGCGCCGCAGTCGACCGCGGCCTGGAGTTCGGCCGGTATGCAGCGCACGTGGGCGGCGACGCGGGCGGCGAAGCCGCGGCCGGCGATCAGCCGGAGATCGTCGGCGACCACGGCCGACACGGCGGGGGACGGCATCTCGATCAGGTCGACGCCGAGGGCGTCGAGGGCCTCGGCGATGACGAGGCGGTCGGACGAGCTCCAGTGGATGCCGGGATGTTGCTCGCCCTCGCGGAGGGTGCTGTCAACGATGAGTGGCTGTCTGGGGGGGATCACCTGGATTCTCCGGTGCCTGGACCTGGATCGGGAAACGGACGCGACCGACGCCGAGGGCTTTGCGTTTCTGGCTCATGACCTTCACTCCGATCCGACCTTCTGGATCACCGGGGCCTCGAGAGCCCCGAGACGGGAACGCGCGCAGCTCGCGAACCCGCCCCGAGGCCGAGACGAAAAAAAACCGCCAGGTCCGAGGACCTGGCGGCTGCATCTGTTTTCGGGAAGCTGAAAACGGAAAGCGGCTAACCGGCCCTCACGGGTCGCTGGTCGGCTTTCTTCGCTTTCAGATTCCGTCCGTTCATGGCGCAGGTTCTACCCGCCACGCTTCGCCGCGGCAAGCTTCTTTTCGCCGGCGAACGAGAAAGAGCGCGGGATCTCGTTCCGAGGACCGAGAGCCCGCGCCGACGATCAGGGCTTGCGATAGGGCCGACGCAGGCGCCACTCGCGGATCTCCTCCCCCACCGGAACGGGGTCGGTGCCCGTGGCGTCGTTGGTCAGCACGGCGTAGCCACGGCCCGGAAGGAACTGACGATCCACGATCGGCGAGGCATCGCCGGTCAGCGGGTGCCGGTTGTCGTAGAGCTCGAGATTGCCGCCGTAGACCCGGAGGCCCCGCACCGAGGGCATCGGGTCGAAGAAGTAGGCGTGATCGCCATCCTGCTCGCCGAAGGTCGCCCAGGCGGACGAGGCGAAGGGGTCGTCACCGAGATAGCCGCTGAAGTCCGGATCCGACCAGAACAGCAGGGAGCCGCGCTGGCTGCCGTCCGGGATGACGCCGTTGACGGAGATCGGGTAGGGATTGTCGCGGAAGAAACGCCCATCCGAACAGGCCCGCGACTGGAGGAAGGAGGGCTCGGGGAAGCGCCAGCCGACCAGGCAGAGGCCGTGCTTCGGCGTCGTCGGATTGGTCGGCGAGGGGACTCCCGCATCGGCATTCAGGTAGGCGACGACGTCGGCGGTGGCGACGAAGCCGGCCTCGACGTAGTTCGAGTCGAGGCTCGCGCCGCCATAGGCCACGGCCAGGTACTGGACGGCCTCGTCCGGGCGGAAGCGGAGGTCGTCGAGGTTGCGCGCGGTCGTGGTTCCGGCCACGCACCACTTGCCCCAGTCCCGTGAAGCAGTCGACTGGAACTGGAGCGTGAGAAGCGGCGGCGTGGTCGGCTGCGTGCCCGAGAGGCTGAAGTTCAAGGTGACGTGGTCGCGCTTCACGAAGATGATCTTGTCGCCGATGTGGAAGGGCGTGGCGGCGTGGCTCGCCGCCCCGATGGTGGAGTCGTAGGCCCGCCACTGGTTCGGATTGGCGGGATTGCGGTAGGGAGCGAACAGGTCAGCCAGGGACACGAGGGGCCTGATCGACACCGACTGCCCCTGCCCGGTCATCTGGTCGGCGCGCGTGAGCGCCGTCCCCGGCAGCGCCCGCTCGCGAACGCTCAGGCCCGTGAGCGCGCCACCGCTGGTGGTGACGCCGTCGACGAACCACCAGTGCCCTTCCAGGCCACGCTCGTCGGGGATCGCGGTCGGTCGGCTCACCGACTCGTCGTCCTCCACCTTCAGGTAGTAGCGATAGTTCGAGCAGTTGGTGAAGGTGGTCCCCAGATTGGGGTCGGGACCCGGATTCACGCCGTTGAGCGCGAAGGCCGGCGCGCCCTGCCCGGCGTTGTAGAAGAGCAGGTCACAGAGCAGGGGGTCGACGGCATTCTGGGTCGCCGAGCCGACCAGGGTCCGCCCCAGCGACTGGCGCTCGAAGGCGGGAGCGAGATGGTTGACGACGGTGCCGGTCGTCGAGCGGACGATGCGTCCCTGGCGGATGCCGATCGGCTCGGTGACGACGGTCACGAAGCCGCCGGCCGGCGTGGCCAGACCGAGACGGTAGAAGTTCTTCACCGCCATCGCCGGCGTGATCGAGAAGTTGAGCCGGTGGTAGGTCACCGTGCCGCCGGGTGCCGTGTAGACCAGACCGATGGGGTTCGCGTCGGCCCACAGCGGCTCCCAGATCGGACGACCCTCGAAGGAGCCCAGCGGCGTGACCACGACGTCGCGCCGCGCCAGCTCCGCGCACTCCTGGAGCACGACCGGCGTGCTCTGCACGTTCGGCGGCACATTGAAGCGGAGTTCGATGTCCCAGTTGCCGGTCGTCGCGTTCAGGGAGTAGAGGAAGGCATCGATCCGGAACACGCTGGTGGCGTCCTGATCCCAGGTCCCCTGGCCGTATTCGGCGAGGTCGTTCTGACCGTCACCGTCCTGGTCCGGCAGGGTGTCGTCGGCGTCGAGGACGTCGGGGAGTCGATCGCGATCGGCATCGGGCAACCCGAGGAGGACGTCGTCGAGGAAGGCGATCAGCTCGGCCTCGTCCTCGCCGTCGATGTCGCGCCAGCCGTGGCCGAGGCCCGGGCGCGGAATCGGTCGGTAGTCGATGCCGGCCGCCGTCGCCTGGGCCGAGATCAGCGTCTGCTGATACTCGTACTGGATGAAGTCCCTCGTGCCCCAGAGATGCAGGACCGGGGGGTCGTTGGCACTGAACTTGGACAGCAGGTCATTGGTCCCGACGTAAGTCAGGACGCTGGCCGGGATGGCCGGCTGGTAGATCGACGCGCTCGCCATGGCCGCCTGGTTGACGGCTACGGTGTTGGTGGTCGACAGATGGTTCATGAGCTGCGCGGGGTCGCCGACCTGCGCCAGCGTCATGCGCGTCCCGTTGAGGGCCGCGAAGGGCACGGTCAGGCATTCCTCCGGGAAGGAGGCATGGAGCGGCAGGAGGGACTCGGAACTGACGACGTAGAAGCTGGCGACGTCCGCGGCGAGCGGCCAGGCGATCGTCCCGGGCAGCTGCTTGTCGTGGAGATGATGAGGAATCGGCGGATAGGTCGGCGCCGGCAGGGTGCTGCCCCCGAGGCCCGAGTAGTCGGGATGGAAGATCCCGGCGGCGAAACGATAGACGCCGCCGTAGTCGCCCGGAAAGCGGTAGTTGAGCAGATCGCAACCCGGGACGCCGGCGATGATCGCGTCGACGCCGGTGGTGACGCCGAAACCGTCCTGATACTGGTAGGTCGGATCGGTGAGACCGAGGTTGAGGGCCAGATAGGCGCCGGCGCTGCCGCCCCGGATCGCCCACTTGGTGAGCAGGGTCTCGCCGGCGGGAACACCGTCATGGAGCTGCTTCACCTTGTAGATCGAGTAGAGCAGGTACTCCTGGATCTCGGGGATCACCCAGGGCTCGTGCGTGTCCGTCGGCTGTCGCGTGGGCGTCGAGACCGACTCGTAGAAGTCCTTGCCGTCGGGGTGGCAGAGGATGAAGACGTGGTAGCCGGCGGCCAGGTAGGGATTGAATTGACGCACGTCGCCGTCGGGATCCTGCCAGTAGCCCGTGTCGTGCGAGCGGAAGCCGGAGCTGTCGATGTAGATCAGCCCGGCGCCGTTGGCGGTGACGCCGGCCCCGGGAGACAGCATCACGATGTGCCGATCCAGGTCCGTGGTCCCCGGCAAGGTGCCGATGCCGTCGCCATCGAGGTAGTGGCCATAGACCGTGCCGGGCGGCAGGCTCGCGATCGGCGTCAACGGCAGCCCGGGCGGCACGACGTCGGCGGGATTCACCGGCGGGGTCAGCGGATGCTGGGCCCGCAGGCCAGCTGAGAACAGGACGAGGAACAGGGCGGTGACCAGCAGCAACGCGGCTGCCGCGGCTCGTGGCCGGCTTCTCATGGTGGTGATCTCCTTCCGATCGGGGTCCCTTGCGCTCGGTCTCGAACCGAGACTGGACCGGGCGTGGATCCCTGTCAAGCGACCCACGGCGGATTGGCGAACTCAGCCGAGACGGATCGCGCGCGCGGCGAGGAAGGCGGGCATGGCGACCGGCGAGGCGGTGACCACGGTGAGCGCGGGGCGGGCGGCGAGAACGTGTTCCAGCGCCGTCCGACCGGCGACGTCGAGGTCGGCGAGAGGCTCGTCGAGGAGCAGGAGTTCGGGGTCGAGGACGAGGGCGCGGGCGAGCGCGACGCGGCGGCGCTCGCCGCCGGAGAGGCGCGTGACCGATCGGCGGGCGAGATCGCCGAGATCGAAGGCGCGCAGCAGCTCCTCGACGCGCCTCTCCTGTTCATCGCGCGCGAGCCGCCGCGCTCGGAGGCCGAGCGCGACGTTGCCGGCGACATCGCCGCGGAAGAGGTAGGGAGCCTGATGAACGAGCACGCGCGCGCGGCGTTCCGGCAGGCCGAGGGCCTGTCCCTCGAACTGCGGTTCGAGACCGGCGAGGATGCGCAGGAGGCTGGTCTTGCCGCTGCCGTTGGCGCCGCCGACCAGGAGCCTCTCGCCGGCCGCGATCTCCAGCGCCTCGAGGGCGCAGATCGCGCGGCCGGCCTTCATCAGGCGGAGCCCCGTCACGCGGATCATTCCTCCTCCTCCCGTCGCCGCGCGTTGAGCCAGCCCAGGCCGAGGGTGATGATCAGGCCGATCAGGAGCAGGAGGAGACTCATCGCCATGCCGCGCGCGAAGTCGCCACGCGAGGTCTCGAGCGCGGTCGCGGTCGCCAGGGTGCGTGTCCGCTCCTTGATGTTGCCGCCCAGCATCATGGCGATGCCGAGCTCGGTGAAGCAGCGCGCGAAGGCGGTGAGGAAGGCCAGGGCGATGGCGAGCCGGGCCTCCGAGAGGTAGACGCGGGCGCGTTGCCAGGGCCGGAGGCCGAGCGTGATCGCGGTCTCGAAGACCCGATGATCGAGTTTGCGGATCGAGCCCTGGGTCCAGGTCAGGACGATGGGCAGGGCAAGGACGAACTCCCCCATCACGACGGCCCAGGGCGAGTAGAGCAGCTCCAGGGAGCCGAGCGGCCCGCGCCGGGACAGGAGGCCGTAGCCCAGGAGGCCGATGAGGACGGTCGGCGCGTTCATCCCGGCCCGGGCCAGCGCGATCAGGAGCCCGCGCCCGGGAAAGCGCAGGAGGGCGAGCCCGAGACCGCCGAGGGTGCCGAGGGCGCCGGCCGCGAGCACCGCCAGGGCCGAGATCCACAGACTCCGCCAGGCCGCGTCGAGCACGAGCGGATCACCTCCGGCGATGAGCCGGAGCGCTTCACGGAAACCCTCGACGAAGAGCGTCATCCGCGCGGTTCGAAGTCAGAGCCGCGTCGGCGTGAACAGCCGGGCGCCGCCGATCTCGTAGTCACGGATCAGCTCCTGGCATCGGGTCGAGATCAGGAAGTCGGCGAGCTTCTCGGCGAGCGCGGAGCGGCTGCCCGGGTGCTTCTCCGGATCGAGCGGCATCACCGCGTAGGGATTGCGGAGGCCGGCCTTCTTCTCGACCAGGGGCTCGAGCCGCATCTCGGCGCGGCGGCTGATCCAGGTGGCCTCGTCGGCGAGCACGTAGGCGTTCTTCTCGTCGGCCATCAGCAGGGTCGCGCCCATGCCCTGGCCACTCTCGATGAGTTGCGGCCAGCCCTCGGCCAGGCCGGCCGCGGCCCGGATCGCCTTCTCCTTCTTGTGGGTGCCGGAATCGTCGCCGCGCGACACGAAGGTGGCGCCCGCCGCCGCCATCCGCTTCATCGCCTCCTCGGCCTCGCAACCCCGGACGGCGGCCGGATCGTCGCGCGGGCCGAGGATCAGGAAGTAGTTGACCATGAACTCCTCGTGCCGCCGGGCGTGGCCCTCGGCCATGAAGGCCTCCTCGGCCTTGCGGGCGTGGACCAGGACGACGTCGACGTCGCCGTTGCGGCCGAGCTGGAGCGCGGCGCCGGTGCCCACGGCGATCACGTCGACGGCGCAGCCCGTCTCGTGTTCGAAGACCGGGAGGAGGAGATCGAGCAGTCCGGAATCGCGGGTGCTGGTGGTGGTCGCGAGGCGGAGGCGTTCCGGCTCCTGGCTCGCGGCGGGCCCGCCGGTCGCGGGTTCGCTCTTCGTGCAGGCCAGGGGGATTGTGAGAAGCGCGAGAAGGAGCAGGAGAAGCCGGTGTTTCATCGTGAATCCTCTACAATCGGGGGCCGCGAGCAGGTCGCGTGGTGGCGATCCTAAGGCTCGCCGACGAGGCCGCAAGCGGCCGGAAGGAGATCGACGTTGAGCCGGACGACCGGACGCAAGGCGGCGGACAGGGGCCCGATCCCCGACCGCTATCGCGAATTCATGCGGGAACGGCTCGCCGACGAGGCCGAGCTGGAGGCCTTCCTCGCCGCCTGCGCGCGTCCCCTGCCCACGACCCTGCGCTTCAATCCCCTGCGTTGCGGGGCGCTGAACGGCGAGGTTCCGACCGGCCTCGACCTCGCGCTCGAGCCGCTCGACCTCCCGGCCACGGCCTATCGGCTGGCCGGCGGGGGCGATCCGGGGCGCAGCCTCGAGCATGCGCTCGGCCTGTTCTACCTGCAGGACTTCGCCTCGATGATCCCGGCGACGGTGGTCGAGCGCCTCGCGCCGGAGCTGCCGCGTCGAGCCCTCGATCTCTGCGCCGCCCCCGGGTCGAAGTCGACCCAGCTCGCCACCCTGCTCGCTCCGGGCGGCTTCCTGCTCGCCAACGAGCTCCAGGGCAGCCGGGCCGGCGTGCTGGTGGCCAATCTGCTGCGCTGCGGCGTGGCCCGCGCGCTGGTCAGCCAGCTCGACGGCCGCGAGATCGGCGCGCGCATGCCGGAGTCCTTCGACGTGGTCCTCGTCGACGCTCCCTGCAGCGGCGAGGGCACGATCCGCCGCGATCGCCAGGCCCTCGAGGGCTGGCGCCCCGACCGCAACCGCAAGCTGCCGGCGCTGCAGAAGGAACTGATCGCGTCCGGCTGGGCCGCGCTCGCCCCGGGTGGACTCCTGGTCTACTCCACCTGCACCCATGCGCCGGGCGAGAACGAGGAGGTCGTCGACCACCTGCTCGCCACCAGCGACGCGGTCGCGGTGGACCTCGGCCCCGCCTTTCCCGAACTCGAACGCAGCCTCGACGGGCGCGGCCGGCTGCAGGTCTTCCCCCATCACCACGACAGCGGTGGCTTCTTCGTGGCGGCGCTCCGCAAGCCCGGCCGGCTCGAGCCGGTCGAGCTGGCGCTGCCCGCGATCGAGGTCGAGGCGGAGCGCGCGCTCGCCGACCGCTACGGACTGGATCTCGAGACGCTCGGACTCCGCGCCCTGCGTCGCGGCCAGGACTTCTTCCTGGTGCCGATCGGCGCCGGCGCCCTGATCGAGGGTCTGCCCCTCGCGCGCCCCGGCTTCCGGGCCGGACGCTTCGAGATCGACGGCTTCGAGCCCGACCACGAGCTGGCGCTCGTGCTGGGCTCGAACTTCCGGCATGACGTCGTGGAACTCGATCGCGAGCAGGCGCGACGCTATCTCGCCGGACTCCAGGTCGACCTCGAACTCGCCGTCGATCCGACCCTGCTGCGCTGGCAGGGTCTGCCGCTCGGCTTCGCCGCGACCCGCCAGGGCCGCTTCCGCAACCTGCTGCCCCGCCACTTCGTCCGCAACATCGTCTGAACGACGACCGGACTCAGATCGCCTCGAGGACGTGGAAGTCCTGCCAGGCATCCGGCGCCTCGTAGGACCGCAGCACGCGGAAGAAGGGCGCCCAATCGGCCGCGACGCGCGCGGGCGAGAGGAAGAGGTCGCCGTAGACGTCGAGGTCCCATTCGGAGAAGAAGCGCTGGTTCTCCGCGCTGGCGCACGCGATCTTGCGATAGGGGAAGAAGAGCTGTCCTTCCTCCCGCCACCGGGGCAATTCGGGAGCCAGCACCTCGGGCCGAGGGTGGCAATGCTCCTGCGCGCCGGAAACGGTGAGGTCGATCACGTTCTGGCCCTGCGTGGTGACGATCGCGATCCCGCCGGGCCGCAGGATGCGCCTGAGCTCGGCGACCCAGGCCAGGCAGCGGTCCGGGGGGAGGTGGCTGAAGACGGAGTAGGCATGGACCAGGTCGAAGCTGCCGGCCTCGTAGTCGAGCGGAGGCAGCTCGGGCGAGGGCCGGGCGTCGACCCAGGGCATGGCCTCGGCCATCCAGGCCATGGCCTCGGCGTCGACGTCGCAGGCCGAGATCCTCAGCAGACCCGAGACCGGCAGCAGGTGCCGGATGATCCGACCGCAGCCGGCGCCGAAGTCGAGGAGCCGGGGCTGCGCCGCGGTCAGGGTCTCGAAGCCGAAGACCTCGTCATGGCAGTAGAAGAAGCGCCGGCAGTTGACCAGGCCGCTACGCAGGAAGGTCGATTCGGTCGACTCGTCACCGAACACCCGCCCGGCTAGATGCTGCGGCGGCAGGGCCGGGAACAGCGCCCGGAACTCGTCGGCGCGCTGGTTCAACGCGGGATCGAGTCCGTGCCAGTTGAGCCAGTACCAGTAGCCGAGCAGGCCCCGCAAGGACGACGGGTCGTACAAGGCGACGAGATCCGGGCGGGTCTTCCAGAACTGCAGCGCGGCCTCGAGGAAGGAGCGTTCCCGCTCCGTCGCCTTGGGGCTGATGAAGCCCCGTTCGATGAACTCCACGATCGACTCTCCTTCGCCGGCGCTCGTCGCACGGGATGATAGCCGATCCGCAGGCCTTCGTCCGGTCCTTTCCGTTTCCGTGCCTTCGCGCCGTCGGCCGCGTTCATCGCGGTTCGAGTCGGATTCTCCGCGTCTGGCCGAGCGTGATCTCGACCCTTCCCTCTCGAGAGACCTCGGCGGCCTCGCCGGAGCGGAGGTAGTCGGGCCGCAGCCTCGCGCGCCATTGGTAGGTGCCCGGCAGGAGGCTCAAGGCCTCGGGAGTCTCGCCGATCCACCGCCGCTGGACGGAGAGATCGTCGCCCGGGCCGACGATCTCCACGAGCACCGATCCTCCGCCGGAGTCATCGCGTTCGACCTCCAGCATGCCGGCGGGCCGGGCCACGAGGTCGAGTCGCTGCTCTCCGCCCTCCTGAGGAATCTCGAGGCTCGCCTCGCAGGACACGAAGTCCGTCTCCGAGCGCAGCGTGATGCGGGTCCCCGGCGTGACGCCGGTCAAGACGAAGTCACCGTCGGCACCGACCAGACAGCCACCCTGAAACCGGGTGCCGTCGCCACGGATCGAGTAGCCCTCTCCCGGCGGGTCGCTGAGCAACATGACGCCCTCGGAACGCGAGGCCGGGGGTAGCGCCGCGAGATCGACGCGACCGCGCAAGGTCGCCGGGCGGCCGAGCCGCACCACCACCTTGGTCTCGAGCTCGCCGGGGGCGACCTCGAACTCCTGTCTGAACTTCCGGTCGCCCGCCTGCCCCCGGACGAGCCAGCGCCCCGCCCGGAGGCCGGTCGCGCGGAGGTCCGGACCGCGGAAGGGATGCGCGCGCCGCGAGCGCGCGAGATCGTCGCCGAGGTCCACCGCCCAGGCTTCATCGGGTTGGAGGGGCGCTCCGGTGTCGAGATCGACCAGATCGAGATCGGCCACGACCCGCCCGCGCCGGCGCAACGACGCGACGATCCTCAGCGCCTGGTCGCCGCCCCGGATGATGGTGGTCGTGCCGAGGATGGTCTCGTACTCCGAGTCCGACGGCAGCGGGTAGGAGACCTCCCAGTCGCCGGCGGTCAGCTCCTCGGTGGCGAAACTCCCGGTGGAGTCGGTGCGGACCTCGACCAGACGCGGCTCCAGATCCCCGCGGTCGTGAGCCTCGAAACGGATGACGACGCCGGGGAGCGGCGCGCCGTCGTGGTCGACGAGTTCGCCCGTCGTGATCACCTGAGGTCGAAGCTCGACGTCGAGCCCGTCCTTGATCGGCGTCGCACGGAGCCCATTCACCAGGCGTCTCTCCGGCGCGAAACCCGCGGCCGAGACCCGCAGGGTGACACCGTCGTGGGCGACGGGAATGCCGATCTCGTAGCGGCCATCGGCCGCGCTCGTCGTCATGGAGCCTCCGGCCTCGATTCGGGCCCCGGCGATCGGCAGGCCGCGGCGATCATGGATCCTCCCGCCCAGGCGCCGGGCTTCGCTCGGGCCCAGTCGCAGGACCACGATCCGGGCCGCGGGATCGGCGAGGTCGACGCCGTCCAGCGTGTTCGCCTCGAAGCCTCGCGCGCGGGCCTGGACGACATAGGGCCGCCGCGAGCCCACGAACCGGGCCTGGTCCGCGGGATCGTTCCAGGCCTCCTCGATCGGCAAGGCGCCGAAGCACGCCCGGCCGTCCGCGTCGGCGATCGCCCGGAAGCGATCGGCCACCTCGGTCCCGCCACCGGCCCCATGCCAGCGATCGACGACGCTCCGCGGGTCGTACCAGAGCGGCGCGTAGCGCGGCAGGACGACGACCTCGGCGCCGGGGACCGGACGCCCCTGCAGGTCGACCACGCGCACCTCGCAGTCGACGCCGTCATGGACGAGGAACTCGAGCTCCGGCGGCAAGGTCCGATCGATCGGCAGCGCCAATCGGCACCAGCCGACACCCTCGGTCGAGATGACGAAGAGCGCCCCCGACGGCGGCCGGACCTCGATCGGCCATTCCGTGGCGAAGCGACCATCCCGGTCGCTTCTCGCCACGACCCGAGCTCGGCGCAGGACGAATCCGTCGAGGAGACTGGAGGACTCGAGAACGGCCGCGGCGGCGACCGGACTGCGATCGCGCGCCCGCAGGACCCGGCCGGCGACCCGAAGGCCGCGGCGGAGCTCGAGGTCGTCGGCGAGACGCCAGGCGTCGTCGATCTTCTCGATGCGCAGCGGACCGAGGTCCCAGCTCGGCACGTAGTCCTCGTGGCGGGCGACGAGCCGAAGGCCGGCCGCGGCATCGAGGCCGACGAGATCCAGGCGGAAGCCACCATCGGCGGTGGTCGTCACGACGGCTCGATGACGTTCCGGACTCCCGCCCACCACCGTCACGCCCTGGTAGACGCAGTCGACCTGGGCGCCGCCCACCGGCGCGTGGCTTCCGGCCTCGACCACCCGCCCGAGTACGGTCGTGAGCGAGGTCTCGACGACGGCGAGCACGGTTCGCGACGCCTCCGCCCTGTCCTCGACCGGCGCCGGGCGGACCTCCGGCTCGCGCCGCGGCCGCCGGGTGATCTCGGGCGAGTTCAGGCCTCGACCGAGTGCCGCTTCCTCCTCGACCCGAGAGGTCGAGACGACGACCAGGGCCACGAGGCCGATCAGGAGGCCGACGATGGCGACCTGGCTCTTCTTGAGGGTCACGAGGCTCGCTCCTTTCAGGATGGCGGAGAGGCTCGGCAAGCTCCCGCGCTCCACCGCCACCAGGGCGGGCAGGACGAGGGCCCAGGACCGGCGGTCGCCGAGTTCCAGATCGAGGGTCTGGCGCAGCAGCGCGAGGGCACGCTGGTGGCGGCTGCGCACGGTCTCGACCGGGAGCGCGAGTTCGCGCGCGATGCGTCGCGGCGGCCAGCCATCCCAGTAGCGGCGCAGGAGGACGAGGCGATAAGGCGCCGGCAGGCCCAGCACGGCGTCGATCAGCAGGCGCTGCGTCCGCAGTCGCGCCGCCGGATCACCGCTGTCCGCGGGCTCGAAGTCCAGGGCCGCGAGGCGCCGCGGGCGGCGCAGTCTCCGGCGCCGGAGCACCGTCGCGAGCCAGGCCCGCAAGCCGACTTGCGAACGCGGCGGCGCCTGGAGGGCGGCGAGCATGGTGTCCTGGACGAGATCGCGCGCCTCCTCGGGATCGGCGACGAGTCGCCGGGCGAGGCCTTCGAGCCAGCCGAGCTGAGCCCCGAGTTCCTCGATGTCCGGGCCGATCTCGAGTTCATCCTCTCGCATCGTCCCTGAAGTAGCAGGAGAAGGCGGAACCGGTGCAGGAATTCCCGCCGCGATGCGAACCGGGCCCCGGATCAGCGACCGAGATCGGGTCGGGCGCGGAGATCGTATTCGAAGGCGGCCTCGCCGTTGGCGAGCAGACCGGTGAAGCGCCAGCCGAGGCGGCGATAGAAGCGTTCGGCGCGGGTCGCGGGTTCGGTGGCGAGGACGGCGCGGGCGAGACCGCGGTCGTGGAGCCAGGCGAGCATGATCTCGTGGAGCGCGCGACCGTGACCGCGGCCCTCGTGCTCGGGGTCGACGAAGAGGGCCCAGATCCGGCCGTCGTTCTCGGCGACAGCGAAGGCGACGACGTCAGGGCCCTCGGCGACCACCCAGGAGCGGCCCTCCTCCTCCAGGCGGGCCAGGTAGGCGGCCGGCGTCACCGAGGACGAGGCCAATACGTTCTCGCGCACCGCCAAGCGGACCCGGTGCATGCCGGCGACGTCGTCCGGGTCGGCGCGACGCAGCATCATCACGAGCCGGGGAGACCCCGCACGCGCCACCAGGTGTAGCCGCACCAGCAGAGGAGGAGCAGGAGACCCTCCGAGCGGACGATGCGGTTCCGGTGGGTGATCGACAGGGGCATGAGGAGCACCGAGACGCCGAGCAGCACCAGGAGGTCCCAGAGTCCTCCGGCCGGCACCTGGACCGGCATCACGGTGGACGAGGTGCCGAGGATGAAGAGCACGTTGAAGATGTTCGAGCCGACGACGTTGCCGACCGCGATGTCGGTCTGGCCGCGCGTGGCGGCGATGATCGAGGTGACCAGTTCGGGCAGGCTGGTGCCGATGGCGACGATGGTGAGACCGATCACGGCCTCGCTGAGGCCGAGGTTGCGGGCCACACTGGTGGCGGCGTCCACGGTCAGATCGCCGCCATAGACGAGACCGCCCAGTCCGACGAGGATCAGCAGGCCGGCCAGCGGGATGCTCGGTCGCGCCGCCTTCTCGACCGCCTCCTCCACCTCCTCGACCAGCGGGTCACGGCGCTGGCGCAGGGCCTCGTTGATCGAGGTGTAGAGGAAGATCGAGAACAGGAGGAGCAGGATGACGCCATCACCACGCTGGTAGGCGTCGGCCCGCCAGCGCAGATCGGGACTCAGCCCGAGCACCAGCATCGCGGCCGTGGCCAGGAGCATGAGCGGGATCTCGCGGCGCACCAGGATGCCCTGGATCTCCAGCGGCTTCAGCAGGGCCGAGAGGCCGAGGATGAGCCCGATGTTGGCCAGGTTCGAGCCGACGACGTTGCCGAAGGCCATGTCGCTGCTGCCCGAGGCGCTGGCCAGGAGGTTGACGGCGAGCTCCGGCGCGCTGGTGCCGAAGGCGACGACGGTGAGACCGACGATCATCGGCGAGACGCCGAGCGCGCTGGCCAGCGAGGAGGCGCCCTTCACCAGGGCCCAGCCACCGACGAGAAGCAGGCCGAGGCCGGCCGCGAGCATGAGGTATTCGTTCATCCGAATCGATCTCCCGGGGCCGGAGCATAACACCGCCAGGGACGGAGGCGGTCGAGGACGACTTCAGCGGCCGTGGCTGATCTTCGGCCAGTAGATCTCGAAGTCGTAGCGCGGGCTGTTGGCGAGGTCGTGACAGGAGCGACAGCCGTAGTCGTCCATCTTGCCGCGCGGCGTCGGCCGGGTCGGGTCGTCGGCATGCTCGGCCGAGGGACCGTGGCAGGCCTCGCACTGGACGTCGACCGGCTCCACCGAGACCGGGTCGAAACCTCCGAGGCGGTCGAAGTCGACCACGTGACAGCGAACGCACTCGGGGTCCTCGTCGTCGCCGACGCGCTTCAGGGTGGCGAAGGCGTGGGCATGCCGGCTATCCTTCCAGACCGCGTAGGCCTCCTCGTGACAGCTCGCGCAGGCCTCGTGGCCGGCATAGCCCCCTTCCGCCGGTTCGAACTTCGGCGTCTGGAGCAGGAGCTGCTCCGCGCGCACGGCGGCGCGGTAGCGCTCGAGGATGGCCTGCTGGGCCTCGTGGCCGCCGTAGGCCTCCACCAGGTTGAAGCTCTCCAGGCCGTCGGCGCCCGGCCAGTCGAGGCGGGCCACGTCTCGCCCCTTCTGCCCGACCTCGGCGGCGAGGTAGCCCTCCTCGCCGGCGAGGACGATGGGCAGATCCGAGGCGCCTCCGAGCAGGAGGAGGACCCGATTCGCGCGCTCCAGCAGGCCCTCTTCCCGCAGCCAGGCGCGGGCGACGCTTTCGGGCGCGCTGCTGTAGACGATCAGGTCGCGGGCCTTGCCGTCGGCAGCGACGAGCAGCGCGCGGAGCGGGTCGAGATCGGGGCGCGGATCGAGGGTCACACCGGGCTCGGAGAGAATCCCCGACTCGGGCCAGAGCCAGCTGGTGACCACGAGTTCGTGCCCGCCCAGCTCGATCAGGGTCTCGGTCGCGAACAAGGGCACGCCGTCGACCTTCAGATTGCCGGCGACCAGCGGCGGGGCCGTGGCCGGACGGTCGAAGAGCAGCTCGGTCCAGAACCGGCTGCCGACCAGGAGATCCTCTTCGGCGGGCAGGATGACCGCCGCCCCGAGCTCCGCGAGGCTGTCCAGGAAGGCCTCCAGCTTCAGTTCCTGCTGGCGACCGCCGCCGTGGATCATGCCGCCCACCGCGACGATCGTGGAGGCCGCGCGGATCTCGGGATCGACCGTCGCGAAGAAGGCGCCGCGGCGGACGATGCCGCCGAGCAGCGGTTTCGAGCAGCCGCAAGGCCTGAGCATGCCGAGGTCGCGACCGACGACGAACAGCCCGGCCTTCGCCGGCAGGGGCAGGCTCTCCACCTTCGCGGGCCCGGGACCGGGCCGCTCGCGATCACCGCAGGCCCGGATGGCAAGCAGTGCCAGGACGAGCAGCAGAAAAGCGCCCGCCGAGCTCCGGCTCGCGGTGCGGATGCCGATGCGCGTCATCGTCCCCCTCCGAGACCGAGTTCCCTCATCACCTGGTCCTTGATTCCCGCCTCGACCGGATTCGCCGGCGCGAGGTCGAGAATCGCGAGCCGATGGCGGCGCGCCTCGTCGCCCCGACCGAGCGCGAGCAGGATGCGCGCCGCCAGCTCATGTTGATCGATGCCGGCGCGGCCGGCGGCGAAGACCGGATCGAGCACCTCGAGGGCACCGACCAGATCGCGCGCTCCGGCCGCGAGCCGGGCCCGCACCGAGGCGATGCCGGGTTCGCTGCGATCGATCTCGGCCGCGCGCTCGAGATGACGCAGGGCGAGGCGCCGATCGCCGATCATCTCGCCGAACTCAGCGGCCGCGACCGCCAGCTTGATCCGGCGGGCGTCGTCGAGCGGCTGGCGCAGCTGGGATTCGAGCGCGGCGAGGTCGTCACCGGCCTGCTGGATGCGCAAGCTCTCGGCCTCGGCGCTGCGGTTCTCGAGCCGGCGAAGCTGGATGATCTCGAGCTGGCGGAGCTGGAAGGCCGTGAGCCGGGCATCGAAGGCGTGTTCCGGCTCGTCCCAGAGCATGGCCTCGGCGGCCACCGCGGCGCTGACGCCACGCCCGGCGGCATCGGCCGCGCGGCTGGGGTCGAGTTCCGGAGCCTGGGCCCGGGTCCCCTCCCCGGAGGCGACATTCATCAGCAGACGGAAGGCGATCTGCCGGGTCTGGTGGTCGAGCCGCTTGCCGTCGGGCAAGGTCGCGAGTTCGTGCTCGAAGGCGCGATAGGAGGCGAGCATCGTCATGAAGGCCTCGAGATCGTTGCCGGCCTGGAATTCGGCGGTCGCGTGGTTGTGCAGGGCCCAGATGCTGTTCGGATTCATCTCGTAGGCCCGGGCATAGAGCGTGCGGGCATCGCGCCACATGGCCAGGAGCCTGGGCGTGCCATAGGCACCGAGTCCGAGGACCAGGACGAAGCAGGCGATCGAGAGCAGGCGCAGGCGCGACTGCAGCCGGATCTGACGCTCGATCATCAGGGCCGCGGCGGCGGCGAGGCCGAAGAGCGGCGAATAGAGGAAGCGCCAGGCGCCGAGGGCGCCGATCGGGACCAGGAGGTTGCTGGTCGGCAGATAGCTGAGGATGGCGAAGAGGAGGAACAGGGCCTCGGGTTGACCGCCGAGGGTCGCGCGCAGGAGCCAGCCGAGCAGGAGCAGCCAGATCAGCATGCCGAACAGGACCCGGCGGTCGCCGAAGCCGCGCGGCGGCGGGACGTCCTGGTGGGTCAGGTTCGGCATCAGCTCGAGCGGCAGGACGATCTGCGGCAGGTAGCGCGAGGACAGCACCGCGAGTGACGAGGCCACGCGCTCGCCGGTGGTGAACTCCCGATGCACGGCCTGGCGGGTGTCGACCACGTAGGTTCCGATGGCCTGATGGCGCAGGGCGAGCGCCGCGCCTCCGGCGCCCACCGCGAGCAGCAAGGCGAGCACGAGGACGGGAGTCTTCGCGCGCCGCGCCGGACGCAGGAGAAGGACCTGGAAGATCGGCAGCAGCGGGAAGAAGACGGCGGTCTCCTTGGACAGGAAGGCCAGGACCCAGGCGACGACGGCGATGAAGCACCAGAGGCCGCCGCCTACCGGGCCACGGCCCTCCCGGCCGCGATTGAAGGCGAGCCAGGACAGGCCCATGAACAGGGCCGCGAGCAGCTCCGCGGCACCGACGACGCCGACGACCGACTCGTAGGAGATCGCATGAAGGGCCGGCAGGGCGGCGGCGGCGAAGGCAAGCGGGATGCGGAGCCGACGACCGGCCAGGAAGCCGGCCACCAGGATGAAGCGCAGCGCCGCGTTGAGGGCATGAAGGATGAGACAGGCGCCGTTGTAGATCTCGGGGCCCTGCGCCTCGCCAGCCCCGGGAGCGAGCAGCCGGTAGAGAAGCAGGGTGACCGGCCGGTAGAGCCCCTGATCGCCCTCCTCTTCCGGCCACCAGGGCGCGCGCGCCACGTCGGCGAACGAGCCCGAGACGAGGAGCTCGCGCCCCACGACGATGCGCTCGGCATCGAGCACGAAGCCGTTCTTCAGGACCGGGAGGCCGAATACCACCACCACGCCGGCCAGGATCAGGGCCGGGACGAACTTCAGCGCTGCAGCTTGCAAGGAGGCCTCCCAGCCGGAGCCGATCGATCAAGCGCGGCCCGTGTTCGGACCGGCAGCGCGACTCTATCACAGAGCGGCCTGGCCTTGACCGCGAGGTGACGGGAGGACCGTCCGGGCCCTTCAGATGACCTGGCGCTGGGTCGACAGGGATGGTGGCGGCGGACCGCCGCCGGTCGGGATCGGGTGGATCCAGATCATGATCTCGCCGCCCATCGCCCCGGAAGGAATGGGGACCGAGAACTCCCACTCACCGGTTTCGGGGTTGTAGTGCGGATCCACGTCGGCAATGAACCAACCGTTCAGGAAGACCTGGCCCTTGAACGGTGGATCGGCCGAGGTGCCCGGGGGCGGGCCATCGACCGAGCATTTCATCGTGCTCCCGGAGACGACGAACTCGGGCGCCTTGATCACCCACTTCTGGAAGCCGTCCTGGGTCCGTGGCATCAGGCCACCGGCCCGGACGGGCACACCGGTCCCCAGCCCCGCGCCCAAGAGGACGAAGGCGAGAAGGACGCCGAGGAGGCGCGCCTTCATGGCGGACTTTTTGGTGGTGCGCGGGCCCATCCCTTTGAGGCACTCCCGGGACGATGACGGGACCAAGTCTACTCCCCTGCCCAGGGCCCGCGAAAGCCTAAATGGATTCTCGCAAGATTCTATTTTCCAACGACTTCCACCTGTGCGAGAAGCCCTGACCCCGGGTGCCGGAGGGGCCTGGGCGTGGCGCGGGACGAGCCCGGATCGGGATCAATCCGCACGCTTCGGCGGTCCTCTCAGGCTCCGAGCGGGTCCAGCCCGGCCTTCTCGAGCGCCGTCTGGCAGCCGATGCAGTAGCGGGCGGAAGGCAGGGCCAGGAGGCGCTTGTCGCCGATCGGCTGCTCGCATTCTTCACAGAGGCCGAAGGCACCGTCCTCGATCCGGGCCAGGGCCTCGGCGACCGCCACCAGCTCCTCTCCCTCGATCGAGGCCTGGCCCACGGCGACATCGAAGTCGCAGTTGCCGGCGGCGCGATCGACCGGGTCGGCGGCGACGTCACAAGTCGATTCCTGCATGCGGCGGAAGGAGCGCCCCCGCTCCTCCAGGATGGCGTCCCGGCGGGCGAGCAGCTTGGCGCGGATGGTCTCGAGGTCGGTCTTGTTCATCACGCTGTCCTCGTTGGGCACCCTCCCTTGGTGGAAGGACGCATTCGGCCGCCGGGGGTCGCGGGACTCCATCAATCGGCCCGGACCGAGGCCGAGTTGAGGAAACTTGGCGGAAGTGTGGCCCTTCGCCCGCGGCATTCGGTCCCGACCGTCGGGGGCGATCGCTCGTGGCTTCCCGCCGACGCCCCGGACCGCGGGCCCGGAGAGCCGGATCAGCGGAAGCGGTCGGGGTCGATCCGGTGGTGCTGGATCTTCGCGTGGAGGGTCGGACGGGAGACCCCGGCCCGACGGGCGGCCTCGGAGATGTTGCCCTTCACCTCGGCGAGGAGCTGCTCCAGGTAGGCCTGCTCGAAGTCGGCCAGCGCCTCCTTCAGGGCCTGGAAACCCTCGGTCCGCGGTCGTGCCGAGCTGCGGACGAATTCGGGCAGGAGCTCCGGCCCGAGGAGCCGGTCGTCCGAGAGCGCCAGCATCCGGGCGACGGCGTTCTCCAGCTCGCGAACGTTGCCCGGCCAATCATGACCCTCCAGGATCGCCAGGGTTTCGAGCGCGAGTTCACGATCGTCGGCGCCGAGGCGAGCAAGGAAGTGGCGGGCGAGATCGGGGATGTCCTCGCGCCGTCGACGCAACGGCGGGACCTCGATCGGGAAGACGTTGAGCCGGTAGTAGAGATCGCGACGGAAGGCGCCCGACTCCACCAGGGCCTGCAGGTTGCGGTGGGTCGCGGCGATGATCCGGAGATCGACCGAGCTGGTGGTCGCGGCCCCGATCGGCGCCACCTCGCCCTGTTCCAAGAGGCGCAGGAGCGAGCTCTGCACCTCGAGGGGCACGTCGCCGATCTCGTCGAGGAAGAGGGTGCCGCCCTCGGCGCGGCGCGCCGCGCCCTTCCTGCCGGCGCCGGCACCGGTGAAGCCGCCCTGCTCGACGCCGAAGAGCTCGGCCGCCACGAGGTTCGGGGGGATCGCGCCGAGCTGGATGGCGACGAAGGGCCGGCTCCGGCGGCTGCCCCGCTGGTGGATGGCGCGCGCGACCAGCTCCTTGCCGGTGCCGCTCTCGCCCTGGACCAGGACCGCGCCCTCGCGATCGGCGACGGCCTCGATCCGGGTGTAGAGGTCGCGCATCACCGGGCTCGAGCCGATCATGGTGCCGTAGCGCCGGCCCTCGGCGAGCAAGCCGCGGAGCATGCGGTTCTCCGCCGCCAGGCGTCCGGCCTCGAGCGCGGCATCGACCGAACGCATGATCTCGTCGCGATCGAAAGGTTTGGTGACGTAGTCCTCGGCCCCCGCCTTCAGGGCCTCGATGGCGCTGGGGATCGAACCGAAGCCGGTCATGACGATGACCGGGGTCTTCGGCTTGGTGCGCTTGATCCAATGCAGGAGTTCGATGCCGTCGAGCTCGGGCATGCGGAGGTCGGTGAGCACGAGGTCGAAACTGCGGTCCTCGAGCAGCCGGCGGGCGGCGGCACCGTCGGCGGCCTCGACCAGCTCGAGACCGCGCTTCCTGAGGGTTCGGACCAGGAAGGTCCGCATCGCCTCCTCGTCGTCGACGACCAGGACCCGCTCGCGCTCGACCAGGGTTTTGCTCATGACCTCGAGCTTACCGGAACGACGACGCGAAAGCACGAACCCCGACCCGGCCCGGCCGAGCTGGCCTCGATCCGACCATCCAGCTCGGTGACGATCCCGCGCGCCACGGAGAGACCGAGACCGGTGCCGCCGGCGCCCGGTTCCTGCTCCTTGGTACTGAAGAAGGGCTCGAAGATGTGGTCCATGTCGGCGGCGGCGATGCCGGCGCCCTCGTCCTCGATCTCGAAGATCTGCGCGTCCTCCTCGACCAGGAAGCGGGCCCGGACGCGACCACCGGTCGTCGAGGCCTGGACCGCGTTGATCAGCAGGTTGAGCAGGACCTGTTGCAGTCCGCGACCATCGGTCCGCAACGGTTCGGCCTCCGGACCCGAGACCTCGATGACCAGGCCGCGCCGGCTGGCCTCGGGCTCGACCAGCGCCACCGCCTGATCGAGGAGTTCGCGAAGCGCCACCATGCCACGGACGTGCTGGGAACCGCGCGAGAAGCTGAGCAGGTTCTCGGTGATGACCAGGGCGCGGCGCGAGCTGCGGGCGATGACGTCGAGCACGCGCCGGGCATCCTCGTCGTCGACGTCCTCGGCCAGGTCGGCGGCGCAGCCGCTGATGCCACCGAGGATGTTGTTGAATTCGTGGGCCATGCCGCGAGCCATGGTGCCGAGGGCCGCCATCTTGGCCGACTCGATCAGCTGCTTCTGGGTCGACGACAGCTCGTCGAGGGTCGCTCGCAGGGTGTCGTTGGTCTCCTGCTGTTCGGCCAGGGCCGAGCTCAGGGCGGCGGTCTTCCGGGCCACGCGGTCCTCGAGGTCGCGCTGGTAGCTCTCGATCTCCTCGGCCATCGCGTTGAAGCTCCGGGCCAATCGGTCGATCTCCTCGCCGCCGCCAGGACGCAGGCGGCGGCTCAGGTCACCGGCGCGCATCTGCTCGAAGACCAGGGTGGCGCGCCGCAGCGGCCGGATCACCGTGGCATGGAAGACCAGGCCGAGCAGGACGCCGATGCCGAGCAGGAAGGCGCCGCCCCAGACCAGGAGATCGCGGGACAGCCGATCGGCCAGCTCGCCGACCTGCCGCTCCTGATCGGTCACCAGGCCCTCGAAGGCGTGGAAAGCGCGGTCGCGGGCCTCCTCGCGGAAGATGTCGGCGATCAGCGCCGTGTTGGCCCGCTGACGTTCGCGCGCCTGATCGAGACGTTCGCGCAGGTACTCGAGCAGCAGATCCTCGCGATCGCGGAACACGTCGAAGGGGACGTCGGCGAACTCGCGATCGAGATTGGCGCTGAGCCGGGAGACCGCGCGGTCCATCAGGTCGGCCTGCCGGTCGGCACTGGCGCCGAGGATCTCGTCGACCCGCGCCGCGCCGGCCTCGAGGAAGGCGCGCGATCGTTCCTCGAGGCGATCGCCGGCCTTGCGGGCGGCGAAGGTGCCCCAGACGAGGGCGCCGACCAGGAAGCAGAAGAAGAGCACGATGTAGAAGCGCCGGGCCAGCGACGCGGCGGGCGTCATCATTTGACGTACTCCCGCCGGGAGATCACGTGGGCATCGAGCAGGAGATCGATCGGCAGCTCCAGGCCGATCCGCCGGGCCGCGTCGAGGTCGACGTGGAGGCGGGTGGCGCTCATCCTCCCGATCGGGATCGTCCCGGGGTCTTCTCCCTCGAGGACCCGCCGGACCAGCGACGAGGCCTTGAGACCGAGCTGACGGTAGTCGACGGAGAGGGTCAGGAGCGCGCCGGCGCCCGCCGCCCGGGCGACCGAGGCCACCACCGGCTTGCGGGCCTCGACCGCGTGCTCGAAGAGGACGCGCATGGGTTCCTTCTGGTAGAGGGCGATGTCGATGGGCAGCCAGACGGCGTCGACCTCGGGCAGGAGCCGGTCGAGCAGCCGGGGCAGCTCGGCCGGATCGGCGACCGGCGCATCGACGATCTCGAGTCCCTCGATTGCCGCCGCCGCGACGCGCGCCTCCTCGAACTCCGCGGCGCTGACCGCGTTGCCCGGCGTCCGCAGGCAGGCCAGCCGCCGCAGCCCCGGCACGCCCTGGCCGAAGACCTCGAGCATCCGCCGGCGATCGAGCCAGTTGCTGTTGCCGGCGATCGGGCCTCCCGACCCGGCCCAGCCCGGCGCGATCCCGGCCAGGACCGGGTTGGTCACCGCGCTGAAGACGATGCGGGTCCTCGGCAGGACCTCGCGCGCCAGCAACACGCTGCGCGTGCCCAGGGCGACCAGGAGGTCGATGCCGTCGTCCTCGAGCGCGAGCAGCTCGCGCCGGGCGCGGGCCTCGTCCTGATCGGCGCGGATCTCCGCCACCACCTCGATCGCCATCACCTCGAGTCCGCGCCGCAGTCCGGCCAGGGCCTCGAGGTCGTTGGGCGAGTTCTCCCAGAGGAAGATCGCGACCCGGGCCGGTCGCGGCGCGGGTCGGCGCTCGGTCGGCGCGGTCAACGGCAACAGGGCGGCGACGACCAGCAGCAGGGAGAGCCTCATCGCCCTTCCTCCAGGACGCCGAGCCGGGCCATGATCGACAGGGTGATGCCGCAGTCGATCGCCCCCGAGCGGACCATGGCGCGCAGGCGATCACGCTCGATCCGATGGACCTCGATCGTCTCGAAGGTCTCGTGCGCCGCGGGGCGCTCGGCGAGGCCGCGGGCCTCGAAGACGTGGATGACGTGGCGACAGATGCCGTCGAGCGGCACCACCAGGCCACGACCGATGATCTCGGCGGCGGCCAGGCCGGCCTCCTCGGCCAGCTCGCGCCGCGCCGCTTCGAGCGGACTCTCGTCGGGCTCGACCCGGCCGGCCGGGAACTCCCACAAGGTCCGCCCGAGCGCGTGGCGGTACTGGCGGATGAGCGTCACCGAGCCGTCCTCGTGGATGGGACAGACGGCCGCACCGTCCCCGATCGTGACCACGGTCCAGTCGGTCTCGTCGCCGGCGGGCGTGCGGATCCTCTCCAAGTCGAGCCGGAGGACGAGGTTCGCGAAGACCTCGCGGCTCGCGCTGACGTGCCAGTCGTTCATCGGTCAGGATCTTCCTTTCCAGCCTCGACTTGAGCCCGAATACGGGTATTGACTAAGGTCCGGGCGGGGCCTTCGGCCGATGACGGCAGGAGGAATCCGGGCTCGCGAGGAGATCGAGATGAAGACCATCAGCTGCATCGTCCTGTCCCTCATCCTGCTCCCGGCCCTGGCCTGGCGGGCCGAGGCCCAGTCCTCGACCAAGATCAAACAACCCTTCGAGCGGCTCAAGAACGCCCGCGGTGGCAACCAGGACGGCCAGGGCCAGCCGGTCCCGCCGATGCTCAGCGTACCCCAAGTCATGCCGGTCGTGAGAAGCCACCGCGATCCGGTGAAGGTCGTCTTCGAAACGACCGCCGCGACCGAAGCCGGGGACCCGGTCCTCGACCGCATCGACCGCCGCCGGATCGAGCTGGCCCGCGCGCTGCGCGCGGCCCGCGCCAACGGCGACATGGCGGAGGCGAGCCGGCTGCTGCGCGAGATGGAGGGGCTGCGCCAGGAGCGGCTCGAGCGCCGACGCCTCCTGGCTCCGCCGCGAGTCGTGGTGCCGGTCGAGAAGGAGGCCGGGAAGCCGCGTCCGATCGACGCCGGCGGCGGCGGCGGCGAGACCCCGAAGCCGATCCTGCCCATTCCGACCCGCCCCGGAACCAACTGACTCCAGCGCGACCGCGACGAGGGAGCCGACGATGCCCGCCATCGCCGGCTCCTCGTCCATTCCGGATCGACCCCGCCTCATGGCCGGCATCGATGCCGCCGCCACGAACTGCCGAGGACCGGGCTCGGGGCGCCAGCCCTCGCTCCACGGGCCTCCGGGGCCCGCCGCCGACTACCCCCCCCGGGCCCCGCTCCAGTGGATCTGGTACCCGATGGGGGCTAAGATCGACCTCGTCGTGGCGGCGGTCGAAAATCACCGCCTTCCGGCGCGATTGGCTTTCGTCACGGTCGTCGACGCGATCGCGACCCGAGGTCCGGATTCCAGGCGAGGCGCATGAAGCGAGCCCCTGACGGCATGGCGAGAATCCCCCTGGCGGTCCTGGCGACCCTGTTCCTCCTCCTCGACCTGCGCCTCGGCGCCCAGGTGGTCGGGGACGAGCGGGAACTGCGGATCGAGGAGCGCTACGAGAAGGTCTTCCTGGCCAGCTTCGGTCGCGATCGGACCGTGGACGACGGCCTGAGGCGCGACGTCGAGAAGGCGATCGCCAGGGCCGAACAACACCGCCAGGCCCTCCTCATCCTGGAGATCGACTCGGGCGGCGGGCTGGTCGACGCGGCCGAGGCCATCGTCGGCCTGATCCGGGAGCACCGGAACTCGGAAGAGCTCCGCATCATCGCCTGGGTACCCCGCCAGGCCTACTCCGCGGCGGCCTGGATCGCCCTGTCCTGTCGCGGCCTGGTGATCGCGCCGGGTGCCTACATCGGTGACATCCAGCCTCTGGTCGCCAGCTACCAGGGCATGGAGCGGGCGCCCGAGAAGGTCGTCACGGCGCTCACCGAGAAGATCCGCTACACCTGCCAGGACAACGGCCTCGAGGACGATTATCCGCGCCTCTTCCTGGAGGCGATGGTCGATCGCGACATCGAGATCACCAGGGTCACCAACGAGACCCTGGGCACCAGCGAGTACATGCGCATCGAGGACTGGTCGGCGAAGACCGAACGCCAGCGCGAGGGTCTGGTGAGCCGGATGGTCTCCCTGCCCAGCAAGGCCCTCACCACCACCGGCAGCGGCCTGCTCGACTTCGGCTTCCGGGTGAAGCTGATGGAGCCCCCGCCCGAGAAGCTCCTCGATCTGCTCGGCACGGCGGGGGCGAGCTTCGAGAAGCTCGACTTCGGCCCGCGCAAGCCGCTGGGGATCAGCCTCGATTTCTCGCTCCTCCTTTTGATCGGCGGCATCGTCCTGGTCGTCCTCGAGATCAAGACCCCGGGCCTGGGGGTCTTCGGCATCGGCGGCGTGGCTCTCTTCGTGCTGTTCTTCCTGATCCGGAGCGAATGGAGCGACGCCAGCCTGTGGCCGATCGGTCTGTTCCTCTTCGGCGCCTTCCTGCTGGTCGTCGAGGTGGTGATCATGCCGGGCTTCATCCTGCCCGGCATCGTCGGCGTCCTGCTCATCCTCTACTCCACCTGGCTCGGCGTCGCGCATCCCGGCGAGACCTCGTTGCCGCCCTTCCCCGACCTCAGCCAGGCCGAGGACTCGCAGGCGGCCCTGGCCTGGGCGGGCCTGATGATCGGCGGCCTGGTCGGCGGCTTCAGCCTGACCTTCACCTTCGGCCGATTGGCCCATCGCCTGCCGATCCTGAACAAACTGGTGCTGCTGCCCCCACGCGGGCTGACCTTGGCGGCGACCGCGGCCACGACCTCGAGCCGGCAGGCCGGCAGCACGACGGGCTGGACCCGCGTGGAGCCGGGCGAGCAGGGCGTGGCGGTCACCGCGCTCCGGCCCTCCGGCGTCGTCCGCATCGGCGACCGCAAGGTCGACGTGGTCACCCGCGGCGCCTTCCTCGAGGCCGGCACGCCGGTTCGCGTGGTGGAGGTCTCGGGCAACCGCGTCGTGGTGCGTGCCGAGGAGAGCCGGTCGTGACCCTGATCATCGTCCTCTTGCTGGTCGGCTGCGCCCTCGTCGTCGCCGAGGTGATGTTCCCGAGCTTCGGCATCCTGGGCCTCCTGTCCGCGACCGCCATGCTGATCGCGGTGCTGGAGGGCTTCGCCATCGGCGCCCGGACCGGATACGGCGTCATCATCGCCATCGTCTTCCTGGTGCCGGGTGCCCTCTGGCTCGGCTTCGTCCTGCTCAAGCACACCCCGGTGGGCAACCGGCTGCTCCTGGCCGGACCGAAGCCGGAGGAGGTGCGCGGCCGCGGTGCCGACCTCGGCCTCGCCACCCTGCGTGGCCGCGAGGGCCGCACCGAGACCCCGCTGCGCCCCTCCGGCGTGGTCATCATCGACGAGCGTCAGATCGACGCGGTCAGTGACGGCGGATTCATCGAACGCGGACAACGGGTCCGCGTCCGCCACGTCGAGGGCAATCGTGTCGTGGTCGAGGTGATCGGGCCGGAGGAGGCCCGCGCCGAGACCTGAAGGATCAGACGCGGGCCCACCCGGGCCCGCGATTCGCGGACAGTCGAGAAGGAGTCCGAGCCATGTCCCCGTTCTTCGCCGAAGTGAACCCCACGGTGATCGTCCTGGTCGTCCTGGCGATCATCGTCTTCCTCCTGTTCATCTTCGTGGTCAAGTACATCAACCTCTACATCCGGGCGCTCTTCTCCCGCGCCAACATCGGCATCTTCGAGCTGATCGGCATGTCGCTGAGGAAGGTGAACCCGAAGGTGATCGTCGATTCGCGCATCCGGATCGTGCAGTCGGGTCTGGACATCTCGCGCGCCGAGCTCGAGGCCCACTACCTCGCCGGCGGCAACGTGCCCAACGTCGTCTCGGCCCTGATCGCCGCCGATCGCGCCGGCATCGACCTCGGCTTCCACCAGGCCGCGGCCATCGACCTCGCCGGCCGGAACATCCTCGAGGCGGTGCGGACCTCGGTCAATCCCAAGGTGATCGACTGCCCGGACGCCAGCTCCGGCACTCGCAAGATCTCGGCCGTGGCCGGCGACGGCATCGAACTCCTCGCCAAGGCGCGCGTCACCGTGCGGGCCAACCTCGCCCGCCTGGTCGGTGGCGCCACCGAGGAGACCATCACGGCTCGCGTCCAGGAGGGCATCCTGACCACCATCGGTTCGGCCCAGAACCACTTCCAGGTGCTCGAGAACCCCGACCTGATCTCGCGCCAGGTGCTCAGCAAGGGTCTCGACGCCAACACCGCCTTCGAGATCCTGTCCATCGACATCGCCGACATCGACGTCGGGCGCAACATCCGGTCGCAGCTCCAGATCGACCAGGCCGAGGCGGACAAGCGCGTCGCCCAGGCCAAGGCCGAGGAGCGCAAGGCGATGGCCATCGCCCGCGAGCACGAGATGGTGGCGCAGACCCAGGAGAACCGCGCCAAGGTGGTCGAGGCCGAGGCCGAGATCCCGCTGGCCATCGCCGAGGCCTTCCGGTCGGGCAACCTGGGCGTCATGGACTTCTATCGCCTGAAGAACATCCAGGCCGACACCGCGATGCGCGACTCGATCGCCGAGGGTGACGGCGGCGAGAAGGAAGCCTGATGGAGGACCTCTTCAAGCTCCTCGTCTTCCTGGCGATCATCATCGGCTCGATCGCGAAGTCGGCGGCCGACGCCAAGAAGAAGCGCGAGGAACGGAATGCGCGCCGCGACCCCGCCGAGGGTCACCAGGAAACGACGACGAGTGCTCCTTCGCCCCAGGGCAAGAGCCTCGCCGAGTGGATCGAGGAGGTCCGCCGGCACACCGCGAGCGAGTCCCGGCCCGTGGCCGCGCCACCGCCGGCCATGGCCGAGGAGGAGGTCGTCGTCCATCACCAGCGCCACGAGGCGCTCCGACCCAGCGGCAAGGTCCCGCAGGAGAGCATCAAGTCGAAGGGTGAGACGCCGCACGAGTTCCACGAGGCGGTCCGCCCCAGCGTGATCGTCGAGGAGAACGAGGCGGAGGCTCCCGAACGCCGGCCGCGCCAGGTCCCGCGCGGCATCATGACGGTGCAGAAGCCGCGGGTCGAGGTCATCGACGAGGCACCCTCGATGGAGGCCGAGGCCCGGGCGCCCAAGGCCCAGCGCGCCCAGCGCGCCCAGCGGGCCGGCGCCCGGAGTGGCGGCAAGGCGCTCGGCGGCTTCGGCCTCGGCGGAGGCGATCTGCGCCGCGCCTTCATCATGAAGGAGCTGCTCGACGCACCGCTCGCCCTGCGCCAGGAGGACGGCCGGGAATGAGTGACGGGCGCCTGCTGAGGATCGCCGAGGTGCTGCTCGATTCCTACGGCGAGCGCTTGTTCCTCGACTGCGACGAGATCCGCAGGTCGCTCGACGACGACGAGGAGCTGATGTCGCGCTGTCTCGACTTCCTGATCGGTCGCGACGAGCTGATCCTCGCCCCCGGCCGGACGCCGCGCCTCTTCCAGCGCCGCAATCTCACCGACGCGGTGCATCGTCGCCTGGCCGATCGCCGTGGCGCCCTGCCCGAGGATCTGGCCGAGGATCTCGACGTCCCGGTGGCGATCACCTGCGAGATCCTCGGCTGGCTCGAACGCGAGGGCCGCGTCCGGGCCCGCAGTCAGGGCGAGGACGTCTGGTTCGAGCCGGTCTGAGCCTCGTCCTCGCTGGCGACGAAACGCCCCGAGACCAGATCGACGCAACGCCCGGCGTAGCGCATGAGGCTCGGATCGTGGGTCACCACGATCAGCGTCTGGCCGGTGCGGGCGTGCAGCTCGGCGAGCAGCTCGTGCATCGCCTCCGAGGTCTTCACGTCGAGGTTGCCGGTGGGCTCGTCGCAGAGCAGGATGCGCGGCTCGTTGAACATCGCCCGGGCCAGGGCGACCCGCTGGCGTTCACCGCCGGAAAGCTGGTTGGGCCGATGATCGGCCCGGTCGGCGAGACCGACCAGGTCGAGCAGCTCGCGAGCGCGCTCCTGCGCCTCCCCTCGTCGCCTGCTCCAGGCCAGTGGTCCGTGACGGACCTTTCCGGACAGGAGCAGGTTCTCGAGCGCGCTGAACTCGGGCAGCAGGTGGAAGAACTGGAAGACGAAGCCGATGCTCGAGGCGCGCAGCTCGGCGCGACGCCGGCGCGAGGCCTTGAGCACGTCCTCGCCGGCGAAGATCAGGCTGCCGGAATCGGCGCGATCGAGCAGCCCGAGGATGTGGAGGAAGGTGCTCTTGCCGATGCCGCTCTTGCCGCGGACGAGAAGGAACTCGCCGTGATGGACGTCGAGATCGGCGTCCTCCAGCACCACCAGGCGGTTGCCGTTCGGCTGGGCGAAGCTCTTCTTCAGCCCACGGACCCGGTAGACGGGTTCCCGCGTGGCGGTGGCGTCGATCGAGCCCTCGGGGACCGGTTGCGGATCACTCATAGGCCAGGCACTTCAGGGGATCGAGCCGCGAGGCGAAGAAGGCGGGGAGGATCGACACGAGCAGGCACCAGCCGAAGGTGAAGCAGGCGTAGGAGACGATCATGCCGCCATCGAGGTGGCTGGGCAGGCTGCCGAACTCGTAGACGTCGGGCGGAAAGAGCGGCCGGTCGAGGACCCGCTCCAGCCACTTGATGATGTCGTTCAGGTGCTCGGAGACGTAGATGCCGAGCCAGACGCCGAGCAGGGTACCGAGCAGGCCGAGCAGGCCGCCGTAGAGGATGAAGGTCTGGACGATGCCGCCACTGGTCGCGCCCATCGACTGGAGGATGCCGATGTCGCGGGTCTTCTCCAGCACCACCATGTAGAGCAGACCGCCGATCGAGACCCCGGCGACGATGACCACGAAGGCGGTGACCAGCCACATGGCGAGGCGCTCGAATTCGAGGGCCTGGGCCAGGGTGCGCATCTGGTCCTCCCAGGTCAGCACCTCGAGCCACTCGTCGGCGCCCCGGTTGCTGGCCAGGATGGCCTCCTTCACCTCGCGAGCGCGCCCCGGGTCCTTCAGCGACAGGCGCACCTCGCTGCAGCCACCGCGCCAGCCCAGGAAATCCCGGAGCACGCGGATGTCGCAGAAGGCGAGATGCTTGTCGTACTCGTAGCGACCGGACTCGAAGCAGCCGGTGACGACGAAACGCTGCTGCAGGGGTTCGATGTCGGCGGCGCTCGGATCGGTGTCCGGACTGACCGTGATGATCGTCGCCCGCATGCCGCGCTGCAGGTAGAGCGAATGGGCGAGCTGCGAGCCGAGGATGATGCCCGGCTGGGACGAGGGCGGCAGGTCCTCCGGCTGGTAGCGGAAGATGTCGTCACGCGCCGAGGGTGGCAGATACTGGTCCCAGCGGTAGCTGCCCGCGGCGTCGAAGCGGGCCTCGCCGGGCTTGCGCGACCGGTCGCGCATGGCGTCGAGCAGCTCGTCGAGCGGGGTGACCCGGCGCTCGGTCGCGGCGTCGATGCCGATCAGGGTGATGAAGTCCTGGCGGAGGTCGATCTCCGGCGGCCAGCCGATCTCGCGATCGCGGGTCGACAGCATCGCCGGCTGGACGAGCCGCGGCGAGGCGGCGACGATCTCGCCGCCGCGACTGGCCATGAAGGGCGCGAGGCGGGCGAGGATACGTTGCTCGTAGTCGGGCGTGTCGATCGGATCGAGATCGCGGATCTGGACCTTCAGGCTGCCGTCGACGCGGAAGATGCTGTCCTTGATCCGGCGCTGGAAGCCCTCCATCACCGAGTTCACCACGATCATCGCCATCACGCCGACGGCGATGGCGACGACCGAGACGTAGGCGATCTTGCGCCGGCGCAGGTAGCGGAATGCCAGACTCAGACGATACATGCTGCCCTTTCACGGAGCCGGGAAACCAGGCCAGACTCTATCGGGACGAGGTCGACCCCAGAAGGCCCCCTTCCACAGTCCTTGCCGGCTCCGGAGCGGACCGCGCGGCGCCGGCTGCGCTCCGGCAGGACCGCGCAGCGCCGGCTGCGCATCCGGAACTCGGATGCCCCCGGGCCCGGAATCTGGGCCAGCCAGCGGCTGGCGCTCCGGAGCGCCGGCTGCCCAGCCGGCCTAGAGGCCGATCGCGTTCGAATCGTCGACGACTCCGAGCATGGCCATCGTCGCGGCAAGACCACGAACCACGGGCGAAGAAGACTGGGCCAGCCAGCGGCTGGCGCTCCGAGCGGCTGCGCTTCGGCAAGGACCGCGCAGCGCCCGCTGCGCACCGCGTTTCTCCCCGGAGCTTGCCGGGAAGTTGCGGAGCAGGCGCTCCGCGCTCCGAAGCGCGGCCTCAGGGGTCGACGTCGAGGGCCCGGCGACGGTCGAAATAGGGGTGCCGGTCGTACCAGAGGCGCAGATCCTCGTCCTCGTGGGTCCAGGGCTCCGGCCGCCGCGGAGGCTGACCGGGGCGATTCTGGAAGGCGCTGGAGAAATCGCGATCGATGTCCTCGGTCCGGCGGATCTCGCGCGCGATGGCACGGAGGAGGTTCCACTCTCGGGAGCCCCCCAGGTCGTCGATCTCCACCTGGACCCGGGCCGAGAGGAGCGCCCGGCCGCCGGGCTCCTTGCCGGTGATCAGGTCGAGCAGCTCCTGCGCGCGCTCGAGCAACTCCTTCTTGTGCTCACGCCGGTCGATGATCTCGCGACAGAGCTCCGCCGCCCGCTCGGGATCGACGTGGGCCAGGAGCTCCAGCAGCGTGGCCCGCAGGCGATCGTGGCAGCTCGGCGCCGCGAAGGCCGTGGCCATGAGCCCGGCGCTCTGCCGGCTCCGCAGCGCGAGCCCGCACCAGAGGGCACGGGCCACCTCGGGGTCGGTCACCGCCAGCAGTCGATCACGCGCCTCGCCGGCGAGACGCCCCGGTTCGCCGAGCAACGCGAAGGCGAGGGAGCGCAGGACCTCGTCGGCATGTTCGCCGCGCGGCTTCAGTCGGGACTGGAGCAGACGATCGACGGCTTCCCCGGCCTGGGCGCCGAGCGCCATCAGGCAGAGGGAACGCAGCTCGTCGTCGCCGTCCCGCCAGAGGTTCGAACGCCGCAGGGCCTGCGCGGCGGCCTCGTCGGGCCGCAGGGCCAGGCCGATGAGCGCGGCCTTGACCACGTCCTCGTCGTTGTCCTTGAGGGCGCGGATCAGGTCCGGCACCAGCTCGGCGAGGCGGAGATCGGCCGCGGCCAGGGTCGCCGCGCGCCGAATGGTCTCCTTGTTCGAGCGCAGTCCCTCGCGCAGGACGTCGAGGGCCCCATCGCCACCCATCCGGCCGAGGGCCAGAAGGAGGGCGGCCCGGAACTCCTGGGCCTTGTCTTCCTTCCAGTGCGCGGCCAGGGCGGCGGCCTGCTCCGGACCACCGAGCGCGCCGATCGCGTAACAGAGCGCGCGCCGCTCGTCGTTGCGCTTGGTCTCGTGCAGGAGTCCGAGCAGGCGCGGCAGGTCGCCACGATCCCCGACGAGACCGAGGGCCAGGACCAGATGACGTCCGCCGGCCGGCAGACCCTTCTCGCCGAAGATCAGCTCGCGCAGGAGATCGGCCACGGCCTCGTCGCCGACGCGACCGAGGACCATGGCCGCGACGCGAACGTCGTCGGCGCTCGAGGAGCGGAGTTCGTTCTCGAGGAAGGCCGTGGCCACTCGGCCGAGTTCGGTGAGGCGCACGCGCGCGTCCTGGCGATCGTCGCGGGCCCCGATCTGGGCCTTGCGCCACAGGGCCTTCACCTCGGCCATCTGGGCCTCGGTGGGCTCGCCCCGCTGACCGGCGAAGAAACGATCGAGTTCATCGACCGGACGGTCCTGCGCCGTCGCCTCGAGACCGGCGGCCAGGCACAGGATGATGACGGCGAAGATCCGCGACACGTGGGCCCACCCGATGATTGCGCTCCACCGAGAGCTTAGAGAACCGGGCCCGCCCTGGGAAGGATGGGCCCGGAGACGGCGTCGCCCCGGAGCCTTAGGATGGGCCGGTCACGTCATCCCGAAGATTCGAGAGGTCCGAGCCCGTGTCGCGCGAGAAGGACAAGGTTCTCTTCCTGGTCGACGGCTCCGCCCTCGCCTACCGCTCCTACTTCGCCTTTCTCAAGGCCCGGCTGTCGAACGGCAAGGGACTCGAGACCGGCGCCATCTACGGCTACACGCGAACGCTCCTGCGGATCATCGCCCGGGAGAATCCCAGCCACATGGCGGTGGTCTTCGACACCCCGCAGCCCACCTTCCGCCACGAGCTGTTTCCGGACTACAAGGCGACCCGGGAGAAGATGCCGCCGGAGATGCGCGAGCAGCTCCCCTACATGCGCCAGGTGACCGAGGCCCTCGCCATTCCCCTGCTCGAGAAGCCGGGCTTCGAGGCCGACGACGTCATCGGCACGCTCGCGCGTCGGGCCGCGGCCGAGGGCTTCTTCGTCAACATCGTCACCGGCGACAAGGACTTCATGCAGATCGTCGGCGAGGACGTGGTCCTCTACGACATCATGAAGTCCGGCAGCGACCTGATCATCGTCGACCCGGCCAAGGTGGTCGACAAGTTCGGCGTTCCCCCGGAGCGGGTGATCGACGTGCTCGCGCTCATGGGCGACAGTTCCGACAACGTGCCCGGCGTGGCCGGCGTCGGCGAGAAGACCGCCCTCGACCTGATCACCACCTTCGGCAGCGTCGAGGCCGCGCTCGATCGGGCCGAGGAATACCCGAAGAAGGCGATCCGCCAGAAGCTGATCGACCAGCGCGACATGGCCCTGCTGTCGAAGGAGCTGGTGACCATCCGCACCGACCTCGACCTCGACCTCGCGCCGGAGGACCTGCACCGTCGAGCGCCGGACATGCCCCGCCTCGACCCGCTGCTGAAGGAGCTCGCCTTCGACAACCTGCGGGCCGAGTTCCTCGATCAGCACGGCAAGAAGGAGGTGGCGGTCGAGAAGGACTACCGGATCATCCGCGACGAGGCCGGGCTCGAGGCCTTGATCACGCGGCTCGAGAAGGTCCCGATCTTCGTGGTCGATCTCGAGACCACGAGCCTCGACGTCCTCAGCGCCGAGATCGTCGGCTTCGCCTTCTCGGTCCAGGCCGGCCAGGGCATCTACGTGCCCCTCAACCTCGACCCGCCGGTCCTGCCCGATCCGCTCGGCTTCCCGCGCGGGACCGGGGTGATCGAACGCCTGCGGCCCTTGCTGGAGAACCCGAAGATCGGCAAGTGCGGTCAGAACATCAAATACGACCTGGCGGTGATGCGGACGGCCGGACTCGAGCCCCGAGGCATCCGCTTCGACACCATGCTCGCCAGCTACCTGATCGATCCGGGCTCGCGCGACCACAACCTCGACAGCCTGGCCCTGCGCCACTTCGACTACACCAAGATCAAGACCACCGAGCTGATCGGCGAGGGCGACGACCAGATCACCATGGCCGAGGTCGCGCCGGAGCTGGTCGGCGAGTACGCCGCCGAGGACGCCGACTTCACCTGGCGCCTCTACGAGCACTTCGATCGCCAGCTCGGACCCGAGCTGCACGCGGTGATGGACCGGCTCGAGGCCCCGCTGATCCCGGTGCTGGAGAAGATGGAGCGGGCCGGAATCCGGCTGGACAAGGCCGTCCTGGCCGAGCTCGAAGCCGAGCTCGACGCCCGCCTCGAGGGCCTGATGGCGGAGATCCACGCCCTCGCCGGCCGCGAGTTCTCGATCAACTCGCCGAAGCAGCTCTCGGAGATCCTCTTCGACGAGCTCGCGCTCCACGAGAAGGCGGGCATCCGCCTGAAGAAGACCAAGACCGGCTGGTCGACCAACCAGGAGGTGCTCGAGGCCCTCGGCGCCAGCCCGGACATGGACCACCCCCTGCCGGGCAAGATCCTCGAGTACCGCGGCGTGGCCAAGCTGCTCTCGACCTACGTCCGCGCCCTTCCCGGCCTGGTCCGCCCCGAGGACGGTCGGATCCACAGCTCGTTCAACCAGGCCGTGGCCGCCACCGGACGGCTCAGCTCGAGCGACCCCAACCTGCAGAACATCCCCATCCGCAGCCCGCTCGGCCGGCGCGTCCGCGGCGCCTTCGTCGCCCGGGAGCCGGGCTACCTCCTGCTCTCGGCCGACTACTCCCAGGTCGAACTCCGGATCATGGCCCACGTCTCCGGCGACGAGTTCATGATCCGCTCCTTCGAGCAGGGCGCCGACATCCACCGCGACACCGCGGCGCGGATCTTCGGGGTCGAGCCCGCCGCGGTCGACGGCGACATGCGCGCGCGGGCGAAGAGCATCAACTTCGGGATCATGTACGGCATGGGCCCCCAGCGCCTGGCGCGCGAGACGCGGATGAGCCCGAAGGAGGCCGAGGGTTTCATCCAGCGCTACTTCGACAACTTCCCCAGCGTCCGGGCCTACCTCGAGGACTGCAAGGCGAAGGCGCGACGCGACGGCTACGTGACCACGATCTTCGGCCGCCGGCGGCCCATCCCCGACATCGACAGCAGCAACGGGCGGCTGCGGGCCGCGGCCGAGAACATGGCGGTGAACACCCCGATCCAGGGCGCCGCGGCCGACCTGATCAAGATGGCCATGATCGAGATCGACCGCTGGATCGAGCGGGAAGGCCTGCGCGGCCAGATGATCCTCCAGGTCCACGACGAGCTGGTCTTCGACCTGCCGGAGGACGAGCTGGCGACCTTCCGGGACCGGGTCCCGGCCATCATGGCCGGCGCCGCCGACCTGGCCGTGCCGCTGGTGGTGGAGCTGGGCCAGGGCTTCAGCTGGGCCGAGGCCCATTGAGCCGGCCGGCCGCTTCGGGGCTTGCCGTTGTCTGTGTCCGGGGCCTGTTCTAAGATGCGGTCGACGTCATTCACCTGCGATCCAAGCATGAACGAAGGAGCAAGTCGGGCGGGGGGTCCGAAGGGCTCGGCGGCCGGCGCTCCCGATGATTTCGAGCGAGCCATGACAGAGCGTTACCAGCAACCGGTCCGCGCCCGAGGTCGCCTGAGCCTGATTGCCTGCGATTCCGGTCGCCCCTTCGCCGAGCGCGTGCGCGAGCGGCTGGTGGAGCTGATCGGCGATTCGACGCCGGGCGTGAACGGCATGCTGCGCGACTCGACCGAGGTCGAATTCGCCAACGGCGAGATCAAGACCGTCATCCACGAGAACATCCGCGGCGACGACGTCTACGTCTTCCAGTGCCTGGACGACCCCTTCAGCCATCGCTCGGTGAACGACAACCTGATGGCGCTGGTGACCGCCCTGCACGCCGCCCGGCAGTCCGACGCCGAGAAGATCACCGCGGTGGTGCCGCAGTTCCCCTACTCGCGCCAGGAGCGCAAGAAGACCCGCGAGGCGATCACCGCCCGGGTCGTGGCCCGGCTCCTGGAGGATGCCGGCGCCGACCGGGTCATCACGCTCGACATCCACTCCGAAGCCATCATGGGCTTCTTCGACCGCTGCACCCTCGAGGACCTGCATGCCTCGACCGTCCTGATCAACTGGGTGCGCCAGAACCTGAACATCGAGAACCTGGTCGTGGTGTCGCCGGACGTCGGTGGCGCCGACATGGCCCGCTACTACGCCAACCGCTTCGGCTGCCCGCTGGCGATCGTCCACAAGGCCCGCGATTACAGCAAGGCCAGCGTGATCGAGAGCATGCATCTGGTGGGCGAGGTCGCGGGCCGTGACGTCCTCATGCCGGACGACCTGATCGCCACCGGCGGGACCCTGCTCACCGCCGCCCGGCTGCTGAAGAACGAGGGCGCCAACCGGGTCAACCTGGCCTGTGCCATGCCCTTCCTGAACGGCAACGCGATCGAGCGCTTCGACAAGGCCCACGCCGAGGGCTATTTCGACAACCTGGTGGGCACCGATTCGGTCCACCGCGGCGCGGAGTTCTCGGCCCAGCACCCCTGGTATCACGAAGTCTCGGTGGCCCCGCTCTTCGCCCGGGTCATCTTCAACATCAACCAGAAGCTCTCGGTCAGCCAGCTCCTGAAGTAGCCCCGCGACCGGCCCCACCGTTCGGGGCGAATGACCCAAGTCCCCGGCTGGTCGGGCTTTCGGCCCTGCATGTCGGCACGGGGCCGGGGATTTTGTGAATCCTCCGGCCCGATCTCTTTGTTAGGATGTGGGCCCGTAACAGGTGGTTGAAGGGCCGAGGCGGCGTCGGGACGCGCCCCCTCGCCAGGAACCGCCCGGAAGGCATCCAGATCTCGCGAATGGGACCCGGCCGCGGATCGGCGGTCCCGAACGAAGACAAGGGAACACGATCCATGAGAAGCACTCTCCTGCTCCTGCTCGGCGCGCTGACGCTCGGCTTCGTCCTCGGCACACCGCTCAAGGCCCAACCGGGCGACGACGCCGAGCTCGAGAAGCGCGTGGAGGCCACCGACTTCACCGACCCGGAGGCGCTCTACGAGCTGGCCAGCTGGGCGATCGGCAACAAGTCCTCCGCCAAGATCCGCGGCAAGGGTCGCGACTGGATGAAGGAGGTCATCGACATGGATCCCGACCACGCCGGGGCGCGCGAGGCCCTCGGCCACGTCAAGGTCGGCGACGAGTGGTACACGGACAAGAAGGAAGCCGCCAAGGCCCGCAAGAAGGCCATGGAAGCCAAGATGGAGGCCCAGGGCTACGTCTGGTTCAAGAACGGCTGGATCAAGAAGACCGCCAAGCGGGACTGGAACTCCAAGTGGGAGAAGAACGACGAGGACGTCTGGTTGTCCTACGAGGAGGTCATGTCGGCCAAGGGCTACACGCTCTACAAGGGCGAGTGGCTGCGGATGAACGACGAGGACCGCAAGGCCATCGAGTACCACCGCAAGCACACCGGCGAGGACATCCTCGTGGTCTCGACGCCCCACTTCCGCATGCACACCTCGATCCCGGTCAAGTTCGTGCAGCAGTACTGCGAGCTGATCGAGAAGGTCTATGACTGGTACATGGAGACCCTGCAGGTCGAGGAGAACTACCGCGGCCAGTTCTTCGGCGGCGTGGTCGACGTCTGGACCTTCGAGACCTCGCAGCAGTTCCAGGACTGGGTGACGCTCTACCAGGAGACCTACGCCTTCACCGACGAGGAGAAGAAGGACTTCCGCGAGCGTCCGGGCGGTCACCTCATTCCCCACAAGCACCTCTGGGTGATCGTGCGTGAGGACGCCAAGGACGTCGAGAATCCGCTCCTCCACTACTTCGGCTACTCCGCCATGCTCTACCAGACCCACGGCCGTTACGCCGAATGGGAGGCCGAGGGCATGGGCCACCTGATCGAGGAGCTGTTCAGCGGCGAGAAGAACGGCATCGTCAGTCTGTCGACCCGGAGCCGCTACGCCAACAGCGGCGGTATCGCCGGCAAGGAGTTCAACACCAAGGACGCCCGGCCGCAGACCCGCGGCATCGTCAAGGCGGGTGACGACATCTCGATCTCGGAGCTCTCGAAGCAGACCCTGAACTCCCTCAACCAGGACCACCTGGCGCAGGGCTTCAGCATCATCGAGTACCTCTACAGCACCCGGCTGGCGGACCTGATCGGCGTGATCAAGGCCCAGCGGGCCAGCAAGGGTCAGGACCCGGTGCAGATCGTCAACGAGGGCATCCAGAACGGCACCCAGAAGTCGACCGCCGACCTGGAGCGTGACTGGCGCGAGTACGTGAAGAACAACTACAAGCCGGCACGCAGTTCCTGAGGACTCGATCGAGTCCGACGAGACGGGCCCCCTTCGCGCGAAGGGGGCCCGTCCTCGTTCGAAGGCCTGAGGTCCGGCCATCCGCGCCGCGCGCGGCCATGCCGGCGGAGCCCGGCCCCTGGCGACAGGGACGACGGCGACCGGTCGAGGATCAGGACGACGGCCGGACCCTGGCGGTAATCACCGCGGGCAAGGGGTCGTGAGGCCGACCGACCGGGACGCGGCGCGAACCCTTCGCGGGCCCGGGACCGGTCAGGAACCGGATCAGCGAGGGCGTCGCTCGCGCCGGATGCCGGCCACGACCAGCACCAACACCAGAAAGAGGCAACCCAGGATCAGCTCGAGGTGTCCGACGCCGCCGCGGCCGCCACGGTCGCGAAAGTCGTCGGCGGTCAGGTCGCGATCCGGCTGGGTCTCGTTCCGCAGCGGCCGATCGTCCTTGATCACCTGATCCTGGGCGGCGAGCCGCCCGGGGGTTGCGGACGCGACGACGGCCACGGTGATGACGAGCGCGCGACCGGGATTCATCGGTCGTCTTCCTTCATCAGCCCCTCCTCCCGGGCCCGCGCTTCGATGCGACCGATCAGATCCCGGGCCCGTTCGAACAGGACCGGGTCACGACTCTCAGGCAGCACCGCCCGGCGCATGGCCTCGATCAGGCTGCCGCGCGCCTCGGCGAGGCGGCCGAGAGCCGCCTGGGCCGCCCCTCGTTCCACCAGGGCGACGAGCAGCCGGGGATCGACGACGAAGGCGGTCTCGAAGGAGGCCAGGGCATCCTCGTAGCGACCGGCCTTCATCTCGGCCTGACCGCAGCGGAGGTTTGCCTCGGCATGCTCCGGTCGGACCGCGCGGAGCGCTGCCCAGGCCTCGTGGGTCCGCTCGCTGCCGGCGAAGTAGCGTTCGTGGAAACGGGCCCGGATCTCGAGGACCGCCGGGTCGTCGGGCGCCAGCGTCGTCGCCTGCTCGAGCCAGTGCATCGCGGAGGTCGGCCGGTCGGCGTCGGCCTGGAGCTGGGCGAGGGCGATCATCGCGGCCAGGCGATCGGGTCCGGTCGTGGCCAGGGCCAGGGCATCCTCGTAGTCCTTGATCGCGGCCCGACGATCGCCGAGGCCGGCATGGATCCGACCGGCCGCGATGCGGATTCCGGGGTCCCGGGCTTGCAGGCGGGTGGCCCGACGGAGCGCGACCCGCACCGCCTCGAAGCTGCCACGACGAAAACCGACGCCGGCGAGCCCGATCCAGGCATTGGCCAGCGCGGGATGCGCTTCGAGGGCAAGCTGGTATCCCCGCTCGGCCTCCGCCAGCCGCCCCAGGCTGCCGTCCATCTGGGCCCTGAGGAGCAGGAGATCGTCGCGTCCCGGAGAACGCGCGATGCCCTGGTCGAGGGCGCGATCGATCCCCAGGGGGGTGATCCCGGCGGTCACGGCGGAGGTCGCCAGCCGCAGATCCGCGGAGCTCTTCAGCCGCGCGCGGTGGGCGGCGGCGAGAACGACGAACAGCGTGGCCAGGACCACGACCAGCAGGGCGCGCCCGCCGGGCCCCGGGCTCCCGATCGTCCAGCCCGGAGCCTCGCGGAAGAGCACCGCCACCAGCAGCGCGAAGGCAAGGCGCGTCCCGCTCATCTGGAGCGGGAAGGAGAAGCAGGAACAGACCAGGATTCCCGCCAGACCGGCGAGCGCGGCGAGCACCAGGGTCTCGCCCGCCGCCTCGGCGCGACGCAGGGCGGAGAATCGCCAGATCGCCGGCAAGAGCAGGGCGGCAAGGGCGGCCAGGAACAAGATGCCCGCGGGAAGCCCGCCCTCGGCGATCACCGCCAGGTACTCGTTATGGGGGCGGGAGGGCTGGCGCCGCAGGCCGTAGCGGCCTTGCTCGTGCCGCCGTCGGCGGTCGGCATAGTCGGGGTAGGCGACCCGGAAGTTGCCGGGACCGACGCCGAAGACGGGGCGATCCTCGATCATCTCCAGGGTGTTGCCCCAAAGGTCGAGCCGCTCGCGCACGGTGGTGTTCTCGAGATCCAGCGCCGTTCGCAGGCGCGCCACCAGCCCGACGCTCTCCTGCCCGGTGCGCGGACTCGTCGCCAGCCCACCCAGTCCGAAGTAGAGGCCCGCGAGGAGCAGCGCGAGGACGGCGCCATGGAGGACCAGATGACGGCTCCAATGCCCGAGGAGTGGCTGCCGACGGGCTCCGGCCAGGACGAGGTGCGACCAGATCATGGCGGCGCCGAGGGCGAGGCCGAGCAGGACCCCGCGCGAGCCGCTCCGGACGATGAAGAGGCCATCCAGGACGACCAGGCCGAGGGCCAGGACGGCCAGCATCAGGCCGAAGGGTCCGCCCGGGCCGCGCAGCAGCCGCCGGGCGGCGAAGGCCAGGGCCAGGAGCGCGCCGACCAGAACGAACTCGGCCGCGACGTTGGTATGGCCGAAGAAGGAGCCCGGGGCATCGGTCTGTTCGAGGCTGGCGAGGCCGGTGAGGACCGGAATCCTGGCCTCGAGCAGCGCCAGGCCCCGGCTGAAGGGGCCGCCGACGGCCGGGTCGGTCGCCTGCTCGTACTGGGCGAGTCCCAGGAGTGCCGCGATCAGCGAGCCGAGAACCAGGGCGACCAACGCGGCCCGCCGGGCGCCCGGCCGCTCCAGCACCAGCCAGGCGCCGAGCAGGAAGGCCGCTGCCCCGAGATCGCGCAGGAGGGCCTCGCTGGCGGCGGCCGCGCTGAGCGCGAAGGGGGCGGTGCCGAGCGACCAGAGGATGAGGCCCAGAAGGAGGACGAGGGCGAGGGGCCAGCGCAGCCCCCCGCCGCACCCGGCCGCAAGGGCCAGGGCGGCCAGGGTCGAGCCGCCCAGGCCGAGAAGACAGGCCTTCACCGGCTCGGTCTGTTCCTGGAGCGGCGCGTGAAAGGCGAGCGGCGTCACCAGGACGAGCAGAAAGAGCAAGCCCTCGAGAAGGCGGAGGGGAAGAAGCCTGGGCTGCTGGGTCGGATCCATGGCCGGCGACGATATCAGTTCGGCGCCGAAGGGCGAAGTCGTCGGAATGCCGGAAGACTGCGCCAACGCCTTTCTATGAACTTCGTAGCTTCCTTGGTGGGTCGCTTCAGGATGGAAATCATCTCCCGAGCGATACGAGTGCTATACCACCGAGGACGAAGTGGGGTGCCTGGTCGCGCCCCGATCGGAGCGCAACGCCGCTGTGAAGGAGCATCGTCCCCGGTCCGAAGCCCCAGCTTTTTCCCTTGGCCCCCCTTCCCTTCCTGGCCGTCGTTCAAGAAACTTCGGTTGTCGACCGAAAGTCATTTGGAGGGTCGGACTTGTCGCAGAGGGAGGAGGAAATCCTCCTTGGCGATGTCGGGGCGTCCGGGTAAGATCCCGCCTGGGATCGGGACGTTGTAAGCCGTTACATCGCGCCAAGTTCACGTTACGAGGGAAGATCACTTATGACGGGCAAGGTTAGCTCGGGTAGCAGGTCCCTGCGGGCCGAGGGCAAGACCCGCGTCTGCGATGCTCTTCGCAGGATGCTGGTCTTGGGACTGGTGTCGACGCTCATCACGCTCTGCGCTTGCAGTGGTGGTGGGTTCAACCCCAACAACAATGGTGGCGGAGTCGCCAATCTCGCCGTGACGATCACCAACGTCGCGACCGTGACTTCGGGTGGAGGCCAGAGCGCCGTCCGCGTCGACTTCACGGTGCAGGGCGAGGCGGGCCAGACCTTCGACCTCCTCTTCCAGTACTTCATCGACGCCAACATGAACGGCATGCGCGACAGCAATGAGCCGCTGCTGAACATGACCGAGGCGAGCATGGCCCTGGAGACTCAGCTCGGCATCACGTCGTCGGGCGATCTCTCCGGCTTCAGCGCGTCGCAGAGCATGGCCTCGGCCACCTTCCTGTGGCAGGCCGGCGCCGACCTCGGTTTCGTCGGCACTGCCTTCGGCGTGGTCATCACGCCGAGCAACGGCATGGCCGGTCAGGCCGTCGTCGCGGGTGCGACCACCGGCGCGATGACCTACACCGCGGGCAACCCGCCCGCGACCTACATGGGCAGCATCGGTGGCGCCGGCAGCGGCAACGGCCGTACCGACCACACCGAGGCCCTGGTCTCCGATCTCGGCAGCACCGCGATCCTCTCGGACAACGGTAACGAGGTCCTGATCATCGGCGGTCGCAACTCGGCCAACGACCTGTCGAACATCGATCGCTTCTCGATCGACGGCAACACCCAGACGGCGAACGCGAGCGGCACCTTCAACTCCGCCAACGTCCGTCGCGAGCACGCCTCGGCCTCGTTCTTCAACGGCACCGCGATCCGCGTCCTCGTCTGCGGCGGTTCGATCGCCGGAGCCCCGACCGCGACGGCCGACATCTACTCCTTCGGCCCCAGCGGCGCGGAGTCGGTGTCGACCACCTCGCCGATGAACACCCCGCGTCGCGCGCATTCGGCCTGCTGGTTGCCGGACAACCGCATCTTCGTCTTTGGCGGTTTCGACGCCGCCAACAACGCGCTCGCCAGCGCGGAGATCTACGACCCCGCCACCGGCAGCTTCAGCGGGCTGATCTTCCCGATGGGCGTCCCGGCGCGGGTCATGCACACCTGCTCGCTGCTGCCGAACGGCATGGTCCTGATCGCCGGCGGTCATGACGGCGCCAACGGCGCCCTCAACGCCTTCCTCTACGACCCGCGCAGCGGCACCTGGACCGACACCGGCACCCAGGTCGACCGCGTCGGTCACTCGGCCACGATGCTGGTCAACGGCATCTGCGCCCTGGTCGGTGGCCGTACCAACGCGGGCGCCGTTCTCAACAGCGTCACCTTCTACCGGACCTTCTCCGAAACCGACACCAGCGGCACCCTGCCCGTCGGCTTCACCACGGTGAGCGGCGTCAACCTGGCGATCTCGCGCGCCGAGCACGGCGCCTCGCGTCTCGGTGACGGCAGCCTGCTCTTCTCGGGCGGCTTCGACGGCCTGGGCAGCACGCTGAATTCCTCGGAGGTCTTCATCCCCTCGAAGTTCACCGACCCGGCGATCGGCTTCTTCACCCAGACCAACCCCGGCCTCGTCGCCGGCATGGACCTGGCGTCGAGCCGCGCTCGCCACACCCAGACCACGACCGCCACGGGCTCCGCGGCGGTGGTCGGCGGTGTGACCGGCACCACCGGATCGAACACCGTGCTCGATACCATCGAGGTCTTCCAGTTCCAGAACGGTGCTCCGAGCGTCTCGAACATCAGCGCCTCGGGCAGCGTCGCCGATCTGACGATCAGCTTCAGCCTGGCTGACGCGGAGGGCGACTGCTCCTTCGTGATCGTCCGCTACAGCACGGACGGTGGCTCGTCGTTCCACATGGCGACGCTCACCGACTTCAAGGCGACGGTCAACCTGGCGCCCGGCACCCGCACGGTGCACTGGAGTGCCAGCACCGACGGCGTCGCCAACACCACCGGCGTGATCGTCGAGATCATCCCGGTCGGTGGCGTGATCGGCGCCCCGGCTCGCACCACCCTCTGAAGCAAGCTCTCGTAACGTGAACCGAAGGACCCCGGTCGCCTCGACCGGGGTTCTTCGTTTCGAAGCGCCCCGGAGCGCCGGCTGCCCAGGCGGCAGGATCGCCGGCCGCTGGCCGGCGCTTCGTCGAGGTATCCGAGACGACGATGACTCCAAGCGCGGTGAGCGTGCCATGGCGAAGGCGCGCAACCAGCGAGGCCGACTAGGCCGACCAGCGGTCGGCGCTCCGAGCGGCTGCGCATCCCAAGTTCCGCGCGGACCGCGCAGCGCCCGTTGCGCATCCATACTCCGAGCGGTCGGCGCTCCGAGCGACTACGCCTCCAAGTTCCGAGCGGACCGCGCAGCGCCCGCTGCGCCTCCCAAGCCCGACCGCCATCGACGGCGCCCCGGAGCGCCGCCTGCCCAGGCGGCAGGATCGCCGGCCGCTGGCCGGCGCTTCGTTGAGGTATCCGAGACGACGATGACTCCAAGCGCGGTGAGCGTGCCGTCGCGAAGGCGCGCAACCAGCGAGTCCGACTAGGCCGACCAGCGGTCGGCGCTCCGAGCGGCTGCGCATCCAAGCTCCGAGCGGACCGCGCAGCGCCCGTTGTGCATCCATACTCCGAGCGGTCGGCGCTCCGAGCGACTACGCATCCCAAGTTCCGAGCGGACCGCGCAGCGCCCGCTGCGCCTCCCAAGCCCGACCGCCATCGACGGCGTCCCGGAGCGCCGCCTGCCCAGGCGGCAGGATCGCCGGCCGCTGGCCGGCGCTTCGTCATCACGACCGATTCGAAATCGACAGGGCCCGGTCGCCAAGGACCGGGCCCCTCGTCTTGCCTCGTGGCTCTTCGCCGCGCCTCAGAAGTCGAGCTTGTCGCGAAGGAAGTCGAGCACCTTGTCGATGCCGATCCGCGTCTGGCTCATCGAGTCGCGCTCGCGGATCGTGACCGTCTGGTCGGTCTTGGTGTCGAAGTCGATGGTCACGCCGTAGGGTGTGCCGATCTCGTCCTGACGCCGGTAGCGCCGACCGATGGCGCCGCTCTGATCGAAGAAGACCGAGAAGTGCCGCTTGAGCTCGTCCTCGAGTTTCTCGGCGATCTCCGGCAGGCCTTCCTTCTTGACCAGCGGGAAGATGCCACACTTGATCGGCGCCAGGGCCGGATGCAGGTGCAGGACGGTCCGAACGTCGCCGTCCTCCAGCTTCTCCTCGTCGTAGCCGTCCACCAGGAAGGTGAGGACGGCGCGGTCGACGCCCAGGGCCGGCTCGACCACGTAGGGGAAGTAGCGCTCCTTGGTCTGGTCGTCGAAGAACATCAGGTCGCGACCGGTCGCCTCGGCATGTCGCTGCAGGTCGAAGTCGGTGCGGTTGGCGATGCCCTCGAGCTCCTTCCAGCCGAAGGGGAACTCGTACTCGACGTCGGCGCAGGCGGCGGAGTAGTGCGCCAGTTCGTCCTTGTCGTGCTCGCGGAGGCGCAGCTTCGCCGGGGTCACCCCGAGATCGGTGAACCACTTGTAGCGCGCGTCGCGCCAGTAGCGATACCACTCGGGCGCCTCGGCCGGCGGCACGAAGAACTCCATCTCCATCTGCTCGAACTCGCGGCTCCGGAAGATGAAGTTCTCGGTGACGATCTCGTTGCGGAAGGACTTGCCCTGCTGGGCGATGCCGAAGGGCGGACGCACCCGCGAGGTATCCACCACGTTCTTGAAGTTGACGAAGATCCCCTGGGCCGTCTCCGGCCGCAGGTAGACCACCGACTCGCTGCTCTCGACCGGCCCCATGTTGGTCTTGAACATGAGGTTGAACTGCCGGGGCTCGGTCAGCTCGCCGCCACACTCGCCCGGACGCTTCGAGGGCTTTTCCGGGCAGACCTGCTGGTCGAGCGTGTCGGCACGGAAGCGGGCCTTGCACTTCTTGCAGTCGATGAGCGGGTCGTTGAAACCCGAGACATGGCCCGAGGTCTCCCAGACCTTGGGGTGCATCAGGATGCTGGCGTCGAGTCCGACGACGTCGCGGCGGCGGCGGACCATGCGGCTCCACCAGGCCTCCTTGACGTTCCGCTTCAGCTCGACGCCGAGCGGACCGTAGTCCCAGCAGGACTTGAGCCCACCGTAGATCTCGCTGCTGGGGAAGATGAAGCCGCGTCGCTTGCAGAGCGAGACGAGCTTCTCCATGGTGTCGGCCGGCTTCGACATCGACCTGTCATCCTTGGTCGGAAGAGGTTTGGGGGCGGAGACTTGGAATCGCTCCACCGGCGCAGATTATGAAGCCGGCCCGAGGGCCTTTCAACCGACCGTCTGGCCGCGGCGCACGCGGAAGTGACCGGCCGCCTCGACGTGCGACCGAAACATGGCCAGGTTGAAGTCCAGATTGGTGTAGGTGAGCTCGGGATGCCACTGGACGCCATGGGCGAAGAAGTGGCGGTCGCTCGACATGGCCTCGACCACGCCGTCGGTGGCGCGAGCGGTGATGCGGAAGCCGGGGGCGATGTCCTTGACCGCCTGGTGGTGGTAGCTGTTCACCCGCACCGACTCGGAATTGGTGACGTGATGGAGCCAGCTCCCCTTCTCGATCCGGATGCTGTGCGAGGGGAATTCCTCGGTGAGCTTCTGGAAGTGCAGGAGGACCTCGCCCTTCACCTGGCTCTCGAGGTCCTGGTAGAGGTTGCCGCCGGCCGCCACGTTCAGGACCTGCATGCCACGGCAGACGCCGAAGATGGGCATGTCCCGCTCGAGAGCCTCCTTGGTGAGGATCATCTCGGTGATGTCGCGCAGGGGGTTGATCTGGGCGATCCGCCGGTGCGGCTCCTCGCCGTACCAGGAGGGGTCGAGATCGAAGCCGCCGGTCAGGAGCAGACCGTCGCAGACGCCGAGGAGCTGCTTGAGGACGTCCCCGCTCTGGCTGAGGGGCAGCATCAGCGGCGCGCCGCCGGCGGCCTCGACCGCCTGGACGTAGTGCATCGACACGCCGAAACGCGGATAGGGACGGTCGTTATGGGTGTAGTAGATCTTGCGCGATGAGACGCCGATGACCGGTCGATTCATGGGAGCTCCTCGATGAGCGCCGATGATAACAAGCCCCTCCCCCGCCGAAGAGGGCTTCCTTCGACCTCGGGAGCGAATGCGCTCCCGGCCGTCAGCGGGCCTTCTTGAGGAACCCCGGCGTCCGGAAGGCCAGGTCGGTGACCTTGCCCAGGCTCCGGCCCTCGCAGGTGATGCAGCTCTTGTAGGGGGCGCTGTGGGCCTTCATCTGCTGGCGGAGCTTCCGATAGCGCTCGCCGTTCCAGACCTGGTCGAAGCCGTCGCGGAAGATGTTGCCGAAGTCCACCTTCTCGTCCATCTGCAGGGCGCAGCAGGGGGTCACCTTGCCATCGATGGCGACGTAGATCTGGACCCAGGGATAGATGCAGTCGGGGCTCTTCTGCTCGGGGTTGAAGTCCTCGCCGTAGCGGGCCTCGTAGAAGGGCAGGAGGCCAAGAATCTCCTCGAGATTCGTGGCCATCCCCAGGCCCTTGGCGTGACGCTCGGTCGCTTCGAGGGCCTCGCGGTACTGATCCCGGGTGATTCCGCCGACCAGCTCGTCCTCGCGCTCCTCGATGCCCACCAGATTGAGCGGGCGGAAGTTGACCCGGCAGAGGCCGAGATCGGCTGCCAAGGTGACGACGTCCTGGATCTCATGGAAGTTGTCGCGCCCCAGGACGTACTCGAAGCCCACGTCCGGGTGGGCGAGGCCACGGGCCTTCTTGGCCTCCTGGAGCTTGCGGATGCCCTCGATGATGCCGTCATGGAAGTCCGCCAGACGCATCGCGATGTAGGTCTGGGCGGTGGCGGCGTCGATCGAGATGCGCAGGGCCGAAAGACCGGAATCGAGGATCTCGTCGACCAGATCGACACCACGGGTGCCGTTCGAGGTGACGATCGTCTTCGCCCCCTGGTCGCTGGCATAGCGGATCATCCGGAACAGATCGGGGCAGAGGGTCGGCTCACCATCGCCGGCGAAGGTCACCCGCATCGGCTTGGCCTGGTCGAAGACCTCCTTGAAGCGCTCGAAGGGCATGTGCTTCGGCGTGAAGACGTTCTTCTCGCGGACGCAGAAACCGCACTTCAGGTTACAGAAGGTGGAGGGCTCGATCTGCAGGTGGAGCGGGCTGTTCCCGGCCTTCTGGGATCGGGTCAACACGGACATGCCCGCGCGAAGTAGGTTGGCGACACCGGCCATGATCTGGGCTCGCTGTTTCAGTCTCGAAAGGGCGCTGACCGAGGGTCGAGTCTATGGCGCCCAGGTTACACAAGCAAACACCTACCAAACTATCGGCGCAGAAGCCCTGGGTCCTCGACCGGCATCTGCGTGATCTCCCCGGCATCGACACCCGGAATCCGGGAGTAGACCTGGAGGATGGGGGCCAGGGTGAAATCCCAGCGTCGTTTCCGGATCACCGCCTCGCGCCCCGCCCGGCCCTCGGCCTCGAGCTCCGCCGCGCTCCGGTCGAGGGTCTCGCCCAGGAGGCGGACCAGGTCGGCCCGGTCGCCGGCCCGGAAGGTCCGGCCGACCCCGCACTCCTCGAAGAGCTCGCGGATGCCACCGACGTCCGATCCGATGCAGCTCCGCTCCATCGCCATCGCCTCGAGCGGCTTCAGCGGGGTCACCGTCTCGGTCAGGCGCTTGGAATGGCGCGGGTAGCAGAACACGTCGATCAGGGCGTAGTAGTCCTGGATCTTCTCGTGCGGGACCCGTCCCGGACACTTGACCACGTCGTCGAGTCCGGCCCGCGCGATCGCGGCCCGGACGGGCTCGAGATCCTCGCCGGAGCCGATCAGGAGCAGGGCGAAGTCGTCGCGCTGGCGCCGCAGCTCCGCCACGGCCTCGACCAGGAAGGGCAGGCCCTCGTAAAAGAAGAAGCTGCCGATGAAGCCGATCACCCGGCGCCCGGTCAGACCGAGGCTCGCCGCCAGCTCGGGGTCGGCGGGACGGGGATCGAAGGTCTCCACCTCGACCCCGTTCTTCACCACGGTGATCTTCTCCTCGGGGATGCCCCGCCCCATCAGGTCCTGGCGCAGGCCCTCGCAGATGCAGACGACCCGATCGGCACCGCGCACCACCTCGGTCTCGAGGCGCCGCACCTGGCGGTAGACGAAGCCATCCTCGGCGATCTTCTTCTTGTCGACCGCGTCGTCTTCCCAGAAGGCACGGATCTCGTAGACCACCGGGATGCCGAGCTTGCGGCCGACCCGTAGCGCGGCCTGACCGTTGAACAGGGGCGAGTGGGCGTGGATGAGTTGCGGCGCGAATTCCCGGGCCACGGCTTCCAGTCGGTCGGCCATCGCGCGGGTCATGACCCGCTCGCGCCAGAACGGGATCTTCAACTGCAGGCGGTCCAGGAAGCCCTCGGGACGCGGCGTCCGGGCATGCGGGATGTCATCGAAGACCTCGTCGAGGCAGTCCGGCGCGCCATGCCGGGCCGAGGTCACGACCCGGAGATCGACCCCGGCCCGTTGCAGGCTGCGCAGGATGTAGCGGCTCCGGAAGCTGTATCCGGAATACTGCGGCAGGGAGTGATCCAGGAGGTGAATGGCGCGCAGGGTGCTGGTCCTTCCGGCAATCCGTTCCAAGCCGAGGGCGCCGTCCCCGGGCGCTCCTCCGACTCTTCTTATCGAACCCACGAGGCACCCGGGGTGAAACGCGGGTGAAATGCCGGTCAGACCGGTTGCCTCGACGTCGGGCGCGGCGGATATAATCCCGCCTTCCATGCCCCCGCCCAAGTCGCACAGCCTCGATTCCCGCCGCCTCGGCCCGCTGGTCGTGGTCGCGGCACTGGTCCTGGTCGCGGCATGCTCCAGCAGACAGATAGAGAAGATTCCCGCGAACCTGCCGCTGGAATCGGCTTTCCGTCTGGTTGGCCGCCCGGGACCGGTGCTGGAACCGGCCGAGGCCCGGGGCGAGGTGGTCCTGATCAAGGACCGCCATTCCACCTACCCGGGCTTCAATCGGCTCCGTCCGCAGCTTCGCCAGGTGCAGCGGGACAACCGGCTCCTGGTCGCCTACCTGCTCGGCCGGGACTATCGTCTCCTGGGCTGCGAGTTCCCCCTCGGCCCGATCGAGGAAGACGACAGCACCGCCACCCAGTACCGGATCATCCGCGGTCGCCTCGACGACGAGCGCGAGCTGGACGAGTACGGCGTGTTCCAGCCCATCCGCTTCCAGCTCATGTTCCGCGGCCGCCTCGAGGTCCTCGGCGTCGAGGACCCCGATCTCTTCGGTTCCGACCTCGACGACTTCGATCTCTTCGCCCGGGCCCGGAAGAAGCTCGCCCGCAAGGATCTGACCGAGGAGGATCGCGCCGAACTCGCCCGCCGGATGAACGAGCTTCACCGCAAGATGAGCGCCAACGTGGCCGCCCGCGGTGCCGCCGCCGGCCGGAACCTCGCCCGGCTGATGGACGAGCGTCAGGCGACCCGTGCCATGATGCTGATCGGCGGCGCCCACGTGCCGGCGGCCGCCGAGGCCCTGCTCGAGGCCGGCTTCAGGGTGCAGGTCGTCGAATCGAGTCGCTACGCCAGCGAGGGCGCGGAAGGGCAGGCCTTCGACGATGTCGAGGACGCGCACTGACGACGACGTGCCGGAGCACCGAAGGCCGGCCAGCCAGCGGCTGGCGCCCCGGAGCGCCGGCTGCCCAGCCGGCAGGTCCGCCGGCCGCGCGGATAGCGACTGAACGACCGGCAAGGACGAGATCAATCGGCAAGGGAACTAGGCCAGCCAGCGGCTGGCGCTCCGAGCGGACCGCGCAGCGCCTGCTGCGCATCCGAAGCTCGAAGGCCGTCGGCGACGACCTGACCAGCCAGCGGCTGGCGCTCCGGAGCGCCGGCTGCCCAGCCGGCAGGTCCGCCGGCCGCGCGAGATCAATCGGCGACTGAACGCCAGCCGGCGCTCCGGACGCGCAGCGCTCAATCGGCTCGAAGGCCGTCGGCGACGACCAGCCAGCCAGCGGCGGCTGGAGCGCCGGCTGCGAGCGGACCGCGCAGCGCCGGATGGCGACAACGACCGACGAGATCAATCGGCAAAGGCCCAGCCAGCGGCTGGCGGCGACCGCGCAGCGCCTGCTGCGCATCCGAAGCTCGAAGGCCGTCGGCGACGACTTGACCAGCCAGCGGCTGGCGCTCCGAGCGGACCGCGCAGCGCCTGCTGCGCATCCGAAGCTCGAAGGCCGTCGGCGACGACCTGACCAGCCAGCGGCTGGCGCCCCGGAGCGCCGGCTGCCCAGCCGGCATGGCGACTGAACGACCGGCAAGGACGAGATCAATCGGCAAGGGAACTAGGCCAGCCAGCGGCTGGCGCTCCGGAGCGGACCGCGCAGCGCCTGCTGCGCATCCGAAGCTCGAAGGCCGTCGGCGACGACCTGACCTGCCAGCGGCTGGCGCTCCGGAGCGCCGGCTGCCCAGCCGGCAGGTCCGCCGGCCGCGCGGATGGCGACTGAACGACCGGCAAGGACGAGATCAATCGGCAAGGTAACTAGGCCAGCCAGCGGCTGGCGCCCGGAGCGGACCGCGCAGCGCCTGCTGCGCATCCGAAGCTCGAAGGCCGTCGGCGACGATCTGACCTGTCAGCGGCTGGCGATCCGAAAGGACCGCGTGCCGGAGCGCCGGTCGATCAGGCGCGGATCTGCGCTCCGAAGCGCTCCCCCAGCACCGCGATCAGGCGCTGCTGCGAGGCGTCGACCTCGTCGCCGGTGAGCGTGCGCTCGTGGCTCCGGTAGGTGAGCGAGAAGGCGAGGCTCTTCTTGCCGGTCCCCACCTGTTTGCCGCGGTACTCGTCGAAGAACTCGACCGCGTCGAGATCGGCCAGTTCGAGCGAACGAACCAGGGACTCCACCTCCTGCCAGAGGAGGCCTTCGTCGACGACGATCGCCAGATCGCGCTTCACCGCCGGATAGCGGGACAGCGGCCGGTACTTCGGCTCCAGCGAGGCCAGCTCGCTCAGGCGGTCGAGACGGAGCTCGAGGTAGCAGGGCAGGCTCTTCAGGTCGTGCGCCGCCGCGATCCGCCGGTCGGGCCGGCCGAGATGCCCCAGCACGCGGCCGTCGGCCAGCCGCAGGGTCGTGGCGCAGGTCGGATCGAGGAGCGAGGAGACCTCTTCGTCGAGCCGACCGAAGACACTGCCCTCGATACCGAGCCCACGGAGCAGACGCTCGACCACGCCGCGCGCCTCGCGCAGACCGCCGTCGAGAGCCGCGCCGACGATGGGCAGATGCTCTGGGATCGAGCGGCCGTCGTGGTCGAGATAGACCACCGTGGCCTCGAAGATCCGCACCTCGTCGTTGCCATGGTCCTGGTTGGTCTTGCGGACCGCGAGCAGGCTGTGCAGCAGGCTCTGGCGCAGGGCGTTCTCGTCCTTGCGCATGGCGTTGGCGATGGTGATCGGCGTCGCCTTGGCGAAGAAAGACGCCCGGGCCGCGTCCTCGGCCAGGAACGAAGTGGTCAGGGTCTCGTGGAAGCCGGCGGCGACGAAGACGTTCTTGACCAGGCCCTGGATCTTGCGCTGGCGGCCTTCCTTCACGGTCATGACACGCATGCCGCTCTCGACCGGCAGGGCCTCGAGCCCGTGGATGCGGATCACCTCCTCGACCAGGTCGATCTCGCGCTCGAGATCGCCGCGCCAGCTCGGCGGCACCACCGAGATGCGTGCCGGGTCGTCGACGACGGTGGCGCAATCCAGGGCGGTGAAGATCTCCAGGCAACGGGGGAGCGGGATGTCGATGCCGGTGATCCGCTTCACCTGGTCGTGGCGGAAGGGGATCACCCGCCCGGCCGGGACCTCGCCCTGCGCCGCGACGAGCCCGCGCCGATGACGCCCGCCCGCCACCTGGACGATGAGCTGGGCACAACGACCGGCGGCGCGATCGACGTTGCCGCGATCGATCCCGCGCTCGAAGCGGAAGGAGCTGTCGGAGGCCAGGCCGAGCCGCCGCGAACTGGCGCGGATCGACATCGGCTCGAACCAGGCGGTCTCCAGCAGGACCCGGGTCGTGCCCTCCCCCACCTCGGTGGCGGCGCCGCCCATGACGCCGGCGATGGCGACCGGCCCGCTCGGGTCGGTGATCGCCAGCATCTCGGAGTCGAGCTCGTAGACCTTGTCGTTGAGGGCGCGGATGCTCTCGCCCTTTCGCGCCCGCCGGACCACGATGGCGCCGTCCTTCAGCCGATCGAGGTCGAAGGCGTGAAAGGGTTGGTTGGTCTCGAAGAGCGCGTAGTTCGTGGCGTCGACGATGTTGTTGATGGACCGCAGCCCGATGGCCTCGAGCCGCTTCACCATCCAGTCCGGCGAGGGGCCGACCACGACACCCTCGATGATCCGCGCCGTGTAGCGCGAGCAGAGGTCCAGGTCCTCGATCGCCACCGAGCAGACCTCGTCGGCGGCCGCGGCCGTCTCGTCAAGTTCGACGCGCGGCGGCACGAAGGGCAGACCGGTGGCCGCGGCCAGCTCGCGTGCGAGCCCGAGCACGCCGAGACAGTCGACGCGATTCGAGGTCACCGCGAACTCGATCACCCAGTCGTCGCCGACCTGTTCGAAGTACTCGACTTCCGTTCCCGACATGGTGAAGCGCTCGCACATCTCGCGCACGTCACCCTGAAACGCGGGCACGTATTCCCTGATCCAGTCGTAGGTCGCTTTCATGGCGTGGCCAGTCTCTGTCGTCGCCGTCGATCAGGCGAATTGACGCAGGAAACGAAGGTCGTTCTCGGTGAGCAGGCGGATGTCCGGGATGCCGAAGCGGCGCATCGCCATGCGTTCGATGCCGATGCCGAAGGCGAAACCGGTGTAGACCTCGGGGTCGTAGCCGACCGCCTTGAAGACGTTGGGATCGACCATGCCGCAGCCGCCCATCTCGATCCAGCCCTTCTGCTGGCAGGTCGGGCAGCCCCGGCCCTTGCAGAAGACGCAACGCACGTCGACCTCGGCGCTCGGCTCGGTGAAGGGGAAGAAGTTCGGTCGCAGGCGGATGTCGACGTCCTCGCCGAAGAGCCCGGAGAAGAAGAGGATCAGCGTCGCCTTGAGGTCCTTCATGGTGAGGTCGCGATCGACCGCGAGGCCCTCGATCTGATGGAACATGTAGTGATGGCTCGCATCGACCGTGTCCGGACGGTAGACGCGCCCCGGCGCGATGATCCGCAGCGGCGGCTTGCGGCTCTCCATCACGCGGATCTGCACGGTCGAGGTCTGGCTGCGCAGGAGCCGATTGCCCTCGAGGTAGAAGTTGTCGCTCTCGGAGCGCGCCGGGTGATTCGGCGGGATGTTGAGGGCGTTGAAGTTGTGGAACTCGTCCTCGATCTCGGGTCCCTCGGCGACCTCGAAGCCGAGCGATTGCATGCAGGTGATCATCTCCTGCATCATCCTCGAGATCGGATGGAAGGCGCCGATCAGGGGTTGCAGGCCCGGGAGGCTGAAGTCCTCGATTCGAGCACCGGCCGCCGGAGCGGTCCCGAGGCTCTCCTTGCGGGCCGCGTGGGCGGCGACCAGTTCCTGCTTGAGGCGATTGACGTCCTGGCCGTAACCGGGGCGTTCCTCGGCGGGCAGATCCTTCAGCCGGCCCATCAGGTCCTGCACCGGGCCCTTCTTGCCGAGATAGCGGATGCGCCACTGTTCCAGGGCGCGGGCATCGGTCAGGGCCTCGAGTTCGGCGAGCGCGGTGGCGCGGGTGGTCTCGATGTCACTCATCCTCATGTCCTCGGGCGAGCGCGGCCCGACCGGAACGGGGGCCTGGAATCATCACGCCACACAAGGTCGGAGTCCTGGACCGAGTCCGGTGCCTCGCGACGATGTGTGGCGTGTCGAACTCCCGCCGGTGGGCGGGAGAGTCTGGCTGGTGCCGATCGATCAGAGAGCGGACTTGGCGGTCTCGACCAGGCTGGCGAATCCCTGGGGATCCGACACGGCGATCTCCGCGAGCTGCTTGCGATCGAGCGTGACCTCGGCCTTGAGCAGGCCGTTCATGAACTGGCTGTAGTTCATGCCGTTGATCCGGGCGGCCGCGCTGATGCGGGTGATCCACAGGCTCCGGAAGTGGCGCTTGCGCTGCTTGCGATCCCGGAAGGCGTAGCGATCGGCGCGAAGGATGGTCTCCTTGGTGACCTTCAGCAGCTTCCGGCGGCCGCCGACGAATCCCTTCGCTCTCTTGGCGATGCGCTTCTTGCGTCGATGCCGCGGAACGGCGTTCGTGACTCTCATTGTCTTCTTGCTCCTGGTCCGCCGCGTGGTGACGACCGTCGCGACGGGTTTGTCGTTTCAGGACACAAACTTCCCGGGTCCAACCCCTGTGGCGGACCCACGATTCTGCGGCTCCCCTGGAGCCGCGACCGGCTCACTGCCCGAGCAGCATGCGCGCGACCCTGGCGTCGCCCTCGAAGGCGATGACGGGGCGGCGAATGGCGCGCTTGCGCTTGGCGGACTTGGTCTGACGCATGTGGCCCTTGAAGGCCTTGTAGCGCCGGACCTTGCCGGTCTTGGTCAACTTGAACCGCTTCTTGGCAGAGCGGTTCGACTTCATCTTGGGCATCGTCTTTCCTTTCTTGGTTCCGACGACGACCTCCGAGGTCGCCGCCCCGTGGCGCTCAGCTCTTGCTGCCCGTGGGCGCCACGATCATCGTCATGCGCCGACCTTCGATGGCCGGCTGGCGTTCGACCTTGGAGATGTCGGAGAGTTCCTCCACCATCCCCTTGAGGATCTCGAGCGGGATCTCCGGATGGGTGACCTCGCGGCCACGGAACATCACGGTGAACTGGACCTTGTCGCCCTCCTCGAGGAAGCCTCGGGCCTTCTTCAGCTTGGTCTCGATGTCGTGCTTGTCGGTCTTCGGGCGAATGCGGATCTCCTTCACCTGCATGGTGTGCTGACGCGCCTTCGCCTTCTGCGTCTTCTTCTTGAGCTCGTACTTGTAGCGACCGAAGTCCATCAGCTTGCAGACCGGGGGCGAAGCCGTGGGCGAGATCTCGACCAGGTCGAGGCCCAAGCGCAAGGCCATGTCCAGGGCTTCGTCGCGGCTGATCACGCCGATCTGTTCGCCATCGTCCCCGATCACGCGCAGCGGCGAGATCCGGATCTGGCGGTTGATGCGCATCCGGGGCTCCGGCGGCGGCGCTCGGCGGTCTCCTCGCTTCAAGAATCCATCTCCACCAACATCGACTCTCCTTTCGACCGGGTCGCGACCGGCGCGGCCCAGGTCATCACAGCATGCTGCGGGAGCTGACTTCCTCCCGCAGCAGTGCACAGAACTCGTCCACCGTCTTGGCGCCCAGCTCCTCGCCGCCGCGGCGGCGGAGGTTGAGCGTTCCGTCTTCGACCTCGCGGTCGCCGATGACGGCGATGTAGGGCACGCGACTGTTGCGTGCCTCGCGGATCTTGCCGCCGATCCGGCCATTGCCGAAATCGGTCTCGACCCGGTATCCCTCGGCCTTCAGCCGTTCGACCACGCGGTTGGCATGGTCGAGCTGGGCCTCGGAGATGTTCAGCACCCGCACCTGCACCGGCGCGAGCCAGAGCGGGAAGTTGCCGGCGAAGTGCTCCACGGCGATGCCGATGAAACGCTCGAGCGAACCGAGGATCGCCCGGTGGATCATCACCGGCTGCGAACGCCCGTCCTGGGCGTTCGTGTAGTGGAGCTCGAAGCGCGCCGGCATGTTGAAGTCGAGCTGCACGGTGCCGAGCTGCCACTCGCGGCGCAGCGCGTCGAGGACCACGAAGTCGATCTTCGGGCCGTAGAAGGCGCCATCGCCGGGGTTCACCGTGTAGTCGAGGCCGTTGTCCTCGAGGGCCCGCTGGAGACCGGCCTCGGCCTTCTCCCAGACCTCGTCGGTGCCGACGCTCATCTCCGGCCGGGTCGAGAAGTAGACCCGCACGTCCGGGAAGCCGAAGGTCTGGTAGACCTCGCGCAGGAGCCGGATCACGCGGGCGATCTCGTCGCCGATCTGGTCGTCACGGCAGAAGATGTGGCCGTCGTCCTGGCAGAAGCTGCGGACGCGGGTCAGGCCGGCGGTGACGCCGGAACGCTCGTAGCGATGCAGGCGCCCGAAGTCGGCGATGCGCAGCGGGAGGTCCCGATAGCTCCGCCCCTTCGACCGGAAGATGAGGCAGTGGGTCGGGCAGTTCATCGGCTTGACGCCGAAGTCCGCCTTGTCGAAGTGGGTGAAGTACATGTTGTCCCTGTACTTGTCCCAGTGACCCGACCGCTTCCACAACTCCAGGTCGAGGATCTGCGGGGTGATGACCTCGTCGTAGCCGTAGACCCGGTACTTCTCGCGCATGAAGTCGACGAGCGCGTTGTAGATGAAGGCCCCCTTCGGCAGGAAGAAGGGCGTCGCCGGCGCGGTCTCGTCGAAGATGAAGAGCTCGAGCTCCTTGCCCAGCTTGCGATGGTCGCGCCGCTTGGCCTCCTCGATCCGTTCGAGGTGCTCCTGCAGCTCCTTCTTCGAGTTGAAGGCGGTGCCGTAGATGCGCTGGAGCATCGGCCGGGTCTCGTCGCCGCGCCAGTAGGCGCCGGCCACCTTCAAGAGCTTGAAGGCCTTGATGTAGCCGGTGCTGGGCACGTGCGGACCACGGCAGAGGTCCTCGAAGGCACCGTTGCCGTGGCGATAGACCGAGATCTCGTCGTTGGGGTCGAAGCCCTCGATGAGCTCGGCCTTGTAGATCTCGCCTGCGGCGCGGAAGCGCTGGAGACTCGCCTCGCGATCGATCGCGCAGCGCTCGAAGGGGCTGTCGGCGGCGATGATCTCGGCCATCTTCTGCTCGATGGCGCCGAGCTCGTCGTCGCTGATCTTATGGCCCAGGTCGATGTCGTAGTAGAAGCCCTCGGCCGTGGCCGGACCGATGGACAGACGCGCCTCCGGCCAGAGCTGGCAGATGGCGTCGGCCATGACGTGCGAGGCCGAGTGCCGGATCACCTCGAGTCCCGCCTCGCTGTTGGCGGTGACGATCTCGATCGAGCAGTCGGCGTCGAGTGGCCGGCGGAGATCGACGATCTCGGCGGCGCCGTCGAGACGCGCTCCCAGGGTCGCCTTGGCGAGACCGGCGCCGATCGAGCGGGCAAGCTCGAGGACTGTGGTCCCGGCCGCCACCTGGCGGCTGGAGCCGTCCGGCAGGGTCACCGTAACCATCTTGTCCGACTCGACTTGCGCGTCACTCACGCGATTGGCCTTTCCGTCCTGGTCGTTGAAATCGGCTTCTGGAGCGGGCCCACGGAGGTCGGTCTCGGTACGGACGGACTCCGGCCTTCGCCATGAAGCGGGCAGTTGTAGCAGATCGATTCGGGGCCGTCAACGCGACCAGGGAGGACCTTCATGCCGCTCTGACCGGGACTTGCGACAATCGGCCCGGCGCCCGGGCCGGACCCCCTTCAGGCGAGCTTCGCCCGGAAGTTGCCGACCGACAAGGCCTCGTGGGAGTCGTGCCAGACCAACTCCCCCGCCCGGAACAGCAGCGCCTGGGGCGACTCGTGCCGGATGCCCAGCTCGGCGGTCAGACCGCGGGCCAGGGGCCTCCGGGCGATGACGTCGATCTCGACCACGGCGAGGTCGGTGGCCTCCCCCAGCTCGGACAGGAACTCCCGGTATTCCGATTCGGCGTGGAAGCTGACCGGACAGACCGGGCTCTTCTTGAAGACCAGCACGGCCCGCTCGCGCGAGGCCTCGCGGAGCCGCGCGGCGGCGGCGGCCGGCTCGTCCGGCAGCTCGATCGTGGTGACGGGCATCGGTTCCTCCGACCGGGCGATTCCGGTCGTCCCATTCTGTCGCCGACCGACGGGAAGGCAAATCCGGGTGGTCGAGAGCCGCGCTCGGAAGGACGCTCGCGACGGTCCCGGTCCTCGGTCCCGCCGGCTCAGCGGACTGAACTTGGCCTGACCGGAGCACTGACGTCGGAGTAATCCGGTCGGTTCGACAGGCGAAGCGGCAGCCCCGAACCGGCCACCAGGGTGAGCAGCTCGAGCGCGATCGGCGGCGGCTCGGTCTCACCGGCTTGGCGATAGTACCAGACCTCGCCCCGCGCCTCCTTCGCGACCTCGAGTGCCGTCTTCAGCGCGGGCAGGGTCGCCGCCTCGCCGTTCACTTTGAACCGACCATCGGCGAAGACCGCGAGCTTCAGCACCGGAGCCTGGCCGGTCGTCTCCGGGGCCGGCCGGACGCCGTCGCCGGACTTCGTGGTCGGCGCCTTCGTCGGCGCGCCCTCGTCGCGACAGCCGCCGAGCAGGGGCAGGAGGAGGGCCACGATCATGATCAGGGTTCGCGTCACCATCCGTCGTTCTCCCGGGCCCGTGGCCCAGCCATCCGATCCGCGCCCTTCGACCGGTCGGCCGCCTGGCCGGCGGCCGAGTTTCAGCTCCGGAGGATCTTCTCCATCGCCTTGCCACGGGCGAGTTCGTCGATGAGCTTGTCCAGGTAACGGATGTTCCGCATCAGCGGGTCCTCGACCTCCTCGACCCGGACGCCGCAGACCAGGCCCTTGATCATCGAGACCTTCGGGTTCATCGCCGGAGCCTCGGCGAAGAAGGTCCGGAAGTCGACTCCGGACTCCAGTACGCGTTGCAGCCCGACCTCGTCGTAGCCGGTGAGCCAGCCGATGATCCGGTCGACCTCCTCCTTCGTCCGGCCCTTCCGCTCCGCCTTCTGGACGTAGTGCGGGTAGACGCCCGCGACCTTCATGGTGTAGATCCGATGTTCGCTCATGTCCTCTTCCCTTCGCGCCGATCGATTCGGGTCATTCGTCAGACCAGGGGCGTCCCCGTCACTCGGCCGGATCGGGTCCGCCTTCCTCGAGTTCGGCGAACTTCGCCGCCATGGTCGGGTTGTGCCTGGTCAGCTTCTTGATCGTGACGTCCTGGGCCTTGTCGTTCGCGAGGCGGAGGTTCCGATCGGCGCCCAGGAGGGCTTCCTTCGTCTTCTGCAGGTGGTTGATCGACTTGTCGATCTCCTCGATCGCCGTCTGGAAGCGTCTCGCCGCCAGATCGTAGTTCCTCGCGAAGGCGCTCTTGAAGGACTCCAGATCGCTCTCGAAGCTGGTGATGTCGATGTTCTGCGCCTTCACCAGCGCGAGCTCCGTCTTGTACTCCAGCGCCTTCATCGCCGCATTGCGTAGCAGGGTGATGATCGGGATGAAGAACTGCGGCCGGATGACGTACATCTTCGGATGGCGGTGGAAGACGTCCACGATCCCGGTGTTGTAGAGTTCGCTCTCGGCTTCGAGGAGCGACACCAGGACGGCATACTCACAGCTCTTCTCGTTGCGGTCCTTGTCCAGCTCCTTGAGGAAGTCCTCGTTCTTCTTCTTCGTGGCGGTGTGATCGGCCTCGTTCTTCATCTCGAACATGATCGAGACGATCTCGACCCCGTTCTCGTCGAAGTCACGGAAGATGTAGTCGCCCTTGCTGCCCGTCCGGGCGTCGTTGTCCTTCTCGAAATAGGCTCTCGGGAATGCGGTGGCGCGGATGCGGTTGAATTCCGTCTCGCAGTGCTGCTCGAGGGTCTCGCCGATCATCTTGGTCGAGAGGCGCGCCTTCATCTCCCGGAGGCGTTCGATCTCCTGGTCGCGATCCTTGAGCTGGGTCTCGTACTTGTCCCTCAGCGAGCTCTCGGCGAGCTGTTTCTCGAGCCGCGCCTTCTCGAGGCCGCTCTTCAGCTCGTCACGCTCTTTCTCGACCGCCCCGACGGCCTCCCTGATCTTCAGCCGCTCGGCGACCTCGAGGGACTCGAGCCGAGCCTTCAGATCCCGGATCTCCTGATCCTTCTTCGTCACCGCCAGCTGCAACTCGCCCGCGTGCCGAGCCTCGGTCAGCTCCGACTTCGCCTCGGTCTCGCGGGTCACCTTCTCGAGTTCGTTGGCGATCCGGTCGCGTTCCTTCTCGACGGCCGCGAGCGCTTCCGCGACGGCGAGCTTGCGGTCGGCCTCGCTGGCCTCGATCCGGGACTGGAGCTTCCGGATCTCCTCGTCCTTGGTCGCGGCCGCCTTCTGGGCCTCGCCCGCGGCCTGGGACCTGGCCAAGTCGACGGCGTGCCGCTTCTCCCGCTCCGCCGCTTCGAGGCGTTCGTGCAGCTGCTTGTCGAACTCCCGATCCCGCACCTGCCTGAGGATGTCGGCGTAGCCGGCCTCGTCGATCTTGAAGGCCTTGCCGCAATGGGGGCAGATGATCTCTTGCATGGTTCTCTCCACCGTCGCGAACGAGCACGGCCAGGGACGACGTCGGCCCCTCCCCTCGCGGCGGCGGTCATGGCGCCCGGAGGGGAGACGGTCAGAGCCATGGATGCAGGGTCGACCGTGGTCCCGCCCGTCGTCTCGCCGGTGGACGCTACCAGACCGCGCGGGACGCGGTCAACGCGTGAATGGAGGCCGCGGGCCGCGCCGGTTCGGCACGATGCGCGGCCCCGCGCTCAGCCTTCGGTCTCGACCTTCTTGAAGAAGTCGGGATTCAACTGGAGGCCGAGGACGTCGAGCGTGTCGCCGAGCGGCTCCGAGGGCGACTCGGTGAGGGGGCAGACGCCGCTCGCGTTCTTGGGGAAGGCGATCACGTCACGGATGTTGTCGTAGCCGAGCATCACCATCACCAGCCGGTCGAGGCCGAGCGCGATGCCACCGTGCGGCGGAGCGCCGTACTCGAGGGCGCGGAGGAACCAGCCGAACTTCATGTCCGCCTCCTCCTGCCCCATGCCGACCAGCTCGAAGACCTTGCGCTGGACTTCGGGCAGATGGATTCGGACCGAGCCCGAGCCCATCTCGTTGCCGTTGATCACCAGGTCGTAGAGCTTGCCGTGGATGTCGGCCATGGCCGCGCCCGGCCGGTCCGGCAGCGGGGTCGAGGGCATGGTGAACATGTGGTGCATCGCGAACCAGGCTCCGGCCTCCTCGTCGTATTCGAAGAGCGGGAACTCGGTGACCCAGAGGACGTCGGTGCGGCTCTTGTCGATCAGGTCGAGTTCGCGGCCGAGCGCCAGACGGACCTGCGCCAGGGAGGCGTAGACCACCGGGTTGCGGTCGGCGACGAAGAGCATGAGGTCGCCGGTGTTCGCGCCGGCCTTCGCCATCATGGCGCGCAGCTCGTCCTCGGTGAGGAACTTGCCGACCGGGCCCTGGAAGCCGTCGGCGTTGATCTTGACCCAGGCCAGACCCTTGGCGCCGTAGGTCTTGGCCACGGCCTCGAGGGCGTCGATCTTCTTGCGACCGAGCTCGGCGCCACCGGGAACCACGATCGCGCGGACGCTGCCGCCGGCCGCGACCGCGCCGCTGAAGACCTGGAAGCCACAGCTGGCGGCGATCGCCGAGACGTCCTGCAGCTCGAGCCCGAAGCGCGTGTCCGGCTTGTCGATGCCGTAGCGGTCCATCACCTCGCGGTAGCTGAGCCGCGGGAAGGTGGCCGGAAGATCCTTGCCGAGCAGTTCCTTCCACAGGCGCGTGACGGTCTTCTCGATCACGGCGAAGACGTCGTCCGGCTCGACGAAGGACATCTCCATGTCGAGCTGGGTGAACTCGGGCTGACGGTCGGCGCGCAGATCCTCGTCGCGGAGGCACTTGCAGATCTGGAAGTAGCGGTCGAGACCGCAGACCATCAGGGTCTGCTTGAAGAGCTGGGGCGACTGCGGCAGGGCGTAGACCTTGCCCGGCTGCAGGCGCGAGGGAACGATGTAGTCGCGCGCGCCCTCGGGGGTGGTCTTCATCAGCAGCGGCGTCTCGACCTCGACGAAACGCTCGGCGTGGAAGACTTCGCGGATGATCCGGGTCACCTCGCTGCGGAAGACCATCGCGCGCGTGAGCGGGGCCCGACGCATGTCGAGATAGCGGTACTTGAGCCGGAGATCCTCGCGGGTGTCGCTGTCGTCGACGATCTCGAAGGGGATGGTCTTGGTCGGGCCGAGCAGCTCGCATTCGAGCGCCATCAGCTCGATCTCGCCGGTCGCCCGCTTCCGGTTGACGTTGCCCTCGGGGCGCGGCTGGACGGTCCCGCGGACGGCCACCACGGACTCGGTCTTGAACTCCTCGCCGCCGACCGTGGTCGCCGGGTCGATCTGGCACTGGGTGATGCCGTAGCGATCACGCAGGTCGAGGAAGATCAGCCCGCCGTGGTTCCGGCAGCTGTCCACCCAGCCGTTGAGGATCACCTCCTCGCCGACGTTCGCCCTGGTCAACTGGCCACAGTCGTGGGTTCTCTTGAGCTTCATGATCGCCTTCCGATTCCGGGAACGGCGCCACTCTATGAAACCCGAGGCCCAGGAAGCCATATGAGCGCTCCCGGATTCGGCGGCCCCGCCCCGCCCCGGCGCCCGAGCGCCGTCCTCGTCCCGAATCGCCCACCAAGAGAATGGCCCCCGACGCCTGACGTCGGGGGCCATCTCGGATGATCGCGAGGCGCGGTCGGCCTAACCGAGGCTGGTCGGCTTGCCGGCGATGCTGAGGCGCCAGAGGGCCCGCTGGAGGGCGCGCTCGGCCCGGTGGAAGTCGACGTCGTCGGTCGTCGCCTTGCCGCGCAGGCCCAGGCGCTCGCGCGCGCGGCGCTCGGCCTCGCGGGCCCGCTCGACGTCGATGTCGGACGACTTTTCGCCCACGTCCGCGAGAATGCGGGCGTGATTGTCGGCCATCTCCAGGAAGCCGTCGGAGACCATGAGGGTCAGGACCCGACCGTCCTCCTGCTCCAGCTTGACCGGTCCGATGTCGAGCGCCGCCACGATCGGGGCGTGGTTGGGCAGGATGCCCATCAGGCCGTCGATCGCCGGCAGGACCAGCGACTTCGCGCGCCCCTTGTAGACGGAGCGCTCCGGCGTGACGATCTCGACTTCGAAGGACTTCTCAGCCACGTTTCACCTCTTCCGGTCGGCGATCAGGCGCCGGCCTTGATCTTCTCGGCCTTCTCGATCGCCTCCTCGATGGTGCCGACCATGTAGAAGGCATCCTCGGGCAGGTTGTCGTGCTTGCCCTCGAGGATCTCCTTGAAGCTGCGGACGGTGTCCTCGATCTTCACGAAGATGCCGGGCTGGCCGGTGAACTGCTCGGCCACGGCGAAGGGCTGGGCCAGGAACTTCTGGATCTTGCGCGCGCGGTAGACGGTGAGCTTGTCGTCGTCCGAAAGCTCCTCCATGCCGAGGATGGCGATGATGTCCTTCAGTTCCTTGTAGCGCTGCAGGATGCCCTGCACGTCACGGGCGACCTGGTAGTGCTCGTGACCGACGAAGTCCGGGCTGAGCTGACGCGAGGTCGAGCGCAGCGGGTCCACCGCGGGGTAGATGCCGAGCTCGGCCAGCGAACGCTCGAGGGCCACGGTGGCGTCGAGGTGAGGGAAGGTGGCGACCGGCGCCGGGTCGGTGTAGTCGTCGGCCGGCACGTAGATCGCCTGCATCGACGTGATCGAACCCTTGTCGGTGGTCGTGATGCGCTCCTGGAGCGCACCCATCTCCGAGTTCAGGGTCGGCTGGTAACCCACCGCCGAGGGCATGCGGCCGAGGAGCGCGGACACCTCGGAACCGGCCTGCACGAAGCGGAAGATGTTGTCGATGAACAGGAGCACGTCCTTGCCCATCTGGTCGCGGAAGTACTCGCACATCGTCAGCGCGGAGAGCGCGACGCGGAGACGGGCACCCGGCGGCTCGTTCATCTGACCGAAGACCAGGGCGGTCGACGGGAGCACGTTCGCTTCCTTCATCTCGAGGAAGAGGTCGTTGCCCTCGCGGGTACGCTCACCGACGCCGGCGAAGGCCGAGTAGCCGGAGTGCTGCTTGGCGACGACGTGGATCAGCTCCTGGATGAGCACGGTCTTGCCCACGCCCGCGCCGCCGAAGAGGCCGATCTTGCCGCCCTTGGCGAAGGGCACCAGCAGGTCGATGACCTTGATGCCGGTCGCGAAGGTCTCGGAGACCGTCTTCTGGCTCTCGAAAGCGGGAGCCGCGCGGTGGATGGGCCAGCGCGTGCCGGTCGGAGCCGGGTCGGAGTCGAGCGGCTGACCGAGCAGGTTATAGACGCGGCCGAGGGCCGCCTCGCCGACCGGCACCGTGATCGGCTGGCCGGTGTCCTTGACGTCGGCGCCGCGGGTGATGCCGTCCGTCGTGCTCATCGCGACCGTGCGGACGACGTCGTTGCCGAGATGCTGCTGGACCTCGAGAACCACCAGGGCGCCGGTACCGCTGGTCACCTCGAGAGCGTTGTAGATCTCGGGCAGCTGACCGGGCTCGAACTTGACGTCAACGACGACGCCGACGACTTCGTGGACCTTGCCGATGTTCACGGCCTGTCTCCTCAAAACTTCGACAGCGATCAGCCCTTCAGCGCCTCGGCGCCGGCGGTGATCTCGAGCAATTCCGACGTGATGCCCGCCTGGCGGGCCTTGTTGTACTCGCGCGTGAGGTCCGTGATCATCTCGGAGGCCGAGTCAGTCGCGTTCTTCATGGCCACGCGACGGGACGCGAACTCGGAGGCCAGGGACTCCAGCACGCCGTTGTAGAGCTTCATCTCCAGAGACTTGGGGATCAGGCGGGACATGATCATCTCGGGCGAAGGCTCGAGGATGTAGTCCAGCTCCGCCTCCGACTCCTCGTCGGCCTTCTCCGCCACCGGCAGCGGCAGCAGGGTCTCGACCGTGGGATTGAAGCTCATCGTGCCCTTCAGCTCGGTGAAGACCAGCGTCACCTGCTGATACTCTCCCCGGACGAAGGCGCCGGCCAGGAGCCGCATGACGTCCGCCACCTCGCGGTAGCTGACCAGCTCGACGCGCTCGGCGCAGAAACCGAAGGAGGTCACCTTGAGCTTCTTCATCGCGCCGGTGGCCCGACGCCCGAAGGTGTAGCTGTCGACGGCGATCCCCTCGGCCTTGCGGTCCTTGACGTAGTTCCAGGCCTTGCGGATGACGTTGGCGTTGAAGGCGCCGCAGAGGCCCTTGTCGCCAGCGACCAGGACCACGCATTCCCGCTCGACCTTCTCGGGCCGCGCGAGCAGCGGCGAGATGTCGTCACCGACGAAGGAAGCGACCCGCGACATCATGGCCCGGATGGTGTCGGCGTAGGGACGCGTCGCCAGGGCGCGCTCCTGCAGCTTCTTCATCTTGGCCGTGGCCACGAGCTCCATCGTGCTCGTGACCTTCTTGATGTTGCCGACGCTCTTCAGTCGGGCTTTGAGTTCCTTGACGCCCTTCACGCTCTATACCTCAGGCGGTGAAAGTCTTCTTGAACTCGGCGAGAGCAGCCTTGAGCATCTCGACCGTGTCGCCCTCGAACTTGCCGGACTTGAGGATCGCCTGACCGCACTGGGGGTAGCGATCGCGCATGAAGGCGAGGAACTCCTTCTGGAACTTCTTCACCTTCGCGATCGGGACGTCGTCCAGGTAGCGGTTGGTGCCGGCGTAGATCATGAAGATCTGCTCCTCGACCGGCATCGGCTCGTACTGGGGCTGCTTCAGGATCTCGACCAGACGCTCGCCACGGGTCAGCTGGGCGAGGGTCGCGGCGTCGAGGTCGGAGGCGAACTGGGTGAAGGCCGCCAGCTCGCGGAACTGGGCCATCTGCAGGCGGAGCTGGCCGGCGACCTTCTTCATCGCCTTGATCTGCGCCGAGCCACCGACGCGGGACACCGAGAGGCCGGCGTTCACGGCCGGGCGGACGCCCGAGTTGAACAGGTCGGTCTCGAGGTAGATCTGGCCGTCGGTGATCGAGATGACGTTGGTCGGGATGTAGGCGGTCACGTCGCCCTGCTGGATCTCGACGATCGGCAGCGCGGTGAGCGAACCGCTACCGGCCTGGTACTGGCCCGGGTTCTGCTCGTGGGCGTCGGCGGCGAGCTTGGCCGAGCGCTCGAGCAGGCGGCTGTGGAGCGCGAAGACGTCGCCCGGGAAGGCCTCGCGACCCGGAGGACGGCGCAGCAGCAGCGAGACCTCGCGCCAGGCCATGGCGTGCTTGTAGAGGTCGTCGTAGATGACCAGCGCGTGCTGGCCACGGTCGCGGAAGTACTCGCCCATCGCCGTGCCGGCGAAGGGAGCGAGCCACTGGAGGGCGGCGCTCTCCGAAGCGGGCGCGTTGACGATGATGGTATAGTCCATCGCGCCGTGCTTCTCGAGGACGGCCTGGACGCTCTTCGTGGTCGACATCTTCTGGCCGACGGCCACGTAGATGCAGATCAGGTCCTTGCCCTTCTGGTTGAGGATCGTGTCGACGCAGATGGCGGTCTTGCCCGTCTGACGGTCGCCGATGATCAGCTCGCGCTGACCACGACCGATCGGGATCATCGCGTCGATCGAAACGATGCCGGTCTGCACCGGCTCGTGCACCGGCTGGCGCTCGAGCACGTTCGGCGCCCGGCCCTCGACCGGATAGCTGACCTCGGTCTTGATCGCGCCCTTGCCGTCGACCGGCTCGCCGATCGCGTTGACGACGCGGCCGAGCATGGCCGGGCCCACCGGCACCGACATGATCTGACCGGTGCCCTTCACCGTCTGGCCTTCCTTGGCCTTGGTGAAGTCACCGAGCACGACCGCGCCGACGGTGTCGGACTCGAGGTTGAGCGCGATGCCGAAGACGCCGTCGCCGAAGTCGAGCATCTCGCTCATCTGGCAGTCGCGCAGGCCGCTGATGCGGGCCACGCCGTCACCGATGCTGATCAGCGTTCCGATCGATTCGACCTCGACCTTCGAGTCGTAGCCCTCGATCTCCCGCTTCAGGACCGAGGTGATTTCCGCAGGATTGATATCCATGAATGAACTCCGCGCTGTCGCGTCCTTGTTCGGTGTCGTGGCTCGGCCTCAGACGGCCGCCTTCAGTCGCTTACCGAGGCTCTCGAGCGCACGCTTCAAGGAGCCGTCGATCCGCGTCGATCCAATGGTGATGCGCATGCCGCCGAGCAGATCGGCGTTGTCGACGATCTCGGGCAGCACCTTCTTGCCGGTCGCGCTGGACAGCTTGGCGACCAGGGCCGTCCTGGCCGCGTCGTCCAGCGGACGCGCCGTCTCGATGGTGAGCCGGAGGATGCCCTCGGCCGTCTCCTTCAGCTCGAAGAAGCAGAGGATCAGGGACCAGAGCGAACCTTCCCGGCGCCGGTCGATCAGGAGCCGCACGAGCTTGGCGACCAGCGGATGGACGCCCGTGAGCAGCTTCTGGTCGGCGAGGCGCCGCTTCTCCGTCGCGGGGACGCGGGGGGCGAAGAAGGTCTTCGCCGCCCCGGCATCCGCCTGGAGAGCCTTGCGCACCGCGAGCAGACCCTGGCCCACGTCCTCGACGGCGTTCTTCTCGCTGGCGAGCTCGAAGAGCGCGCCGGCGTAGCGTTCAGCCGCTGCCTGACTCATCAGTTGTGCTCCGCGGTCTTGGCCAGGACCTCGTCGACCAGGCGCTTGTGGGTCGCCTCGTCGACGCTGCCGGCCACGAAGCGCTTCGAGGCCGCCATGGCGACGTCGACGATGTAGCCCTTGATCTCGGCCATCGCCTTGTCGCGCGCGGCCTCGATCTCGCGCGTGGCCTGCTGGCGCAGGCCTTCGGCCTGCTCCTTGGCCTCGGTCACGATCGATTCCTTGGCGCGTTCGGCCGCCTCGCGGGCATCCTGCAGCAGTCGCTTGGCCTCCTCGGCCGCCTCGTCGAGCTGCTTCTTGTAACGGGCCATGTCCGCCTCGGCCTCGGCGCGGGCCTTCTCGGCCGCGTCGATGTCGCCACGGATCTTGGACTCGCGGTCCTCGATCGCCTTCGTCAGCGGACCCCAGCCGATCTTGTAGAGGATGGCCAGGAGGATGGCGAAGGTGATGGCCGACCAGAACAGGAACCCGGTCTCGTAGTAGAGCGGGTCGAAGTGGTCATGGGCAGCGTTCAGGAAGATCATCGTCGTCTCCGCGTTCCCCGAAGGGTGAAACAGGGTCGTGGTCGCTGGAGCCGTCGAATCACTTACCGGCGAGCTGCATCGCGACGATGATGGCGAAGAAGGTGAAACCCTCGATGAGCGCCGCCGCGATGATCATCGACACGCGGATCGCACCACCGGCCTCGGGCTGACGGGCGGTACCCTCCATGGCCGCGGTGGCGAGCTTGCCGATGCCGTAGGCACCACCGATGGTGGCGAGACCGGCGGCGATACCGGCGGCGAGGTGGGCGAAGCCGAAGTCGACGGCCTTGGCGGCCTCGGCGCCCTGGGCGGACGCGCTGACGGCGCAGACGAAGAGGGTGGCGAAGAACACGAAAGCAGTCTTGGCGAACTTGGCAAGCATCCTGAGGCTCTCCTTGGTCGTGCTTGATCGTCGGGAGCCGAGGCTCCGCGTCCACTTTCTCTCGAACCGGCCCGCACGCTGAGACCGGGTCAATCACTTCGATGAACCCGACCGCCGGGCGCACCGCGATTCAATCTCGCCGCCGGGCATCCGGCCCGGCGACCCCGGATCAGTGTTCCGGGTGGACCGTGCCGCCGATGAACAGGGTGGCGAGCAGGGTGAAGACGTAGGCTTGCAGGAACGCGACCAGCAGTTCCAGAAAGCTGATGAACAGGGCCAGCGGGACCGAGATGCCGGCCGCGCCGTAGGCCTTCATGGTGAAGATCAGGCCGAGGAAGCCACCGATCACGAGGTGGCCGGCCAGCATGTTGGCGAAGAGACGAATGGCCAGCACGCCGTGCTTGATGCAGTAGCCGACCAGCTCGATCGGGAACAGCAACGGGATCACGAAGGCCGGGATGCCGTGAGGCAGGAAGCCCTTCAGGAAGCCGCCAACGCCGTTGAACTTGATGCCCGCGATGGTCGAGACCAGGAAGACGATGGCGGCCAGGGCGATCGTGGAACCGAGGGTGCCGGTGGCGGCGCCGCCGATGCCGGGGATCGGCACCATGCCGATCAGGTTCATCGTGAAGATGAAGCTGAACATGGTCAGGAAGAAGGGCAGGAAGGTCTTGCCGTGGTGCTCCCCCATGACCGGGTAGACGATCTCGTCGCGGATGAAGAAGAAGATCATCTCGAAGATGCCGCGGAGCTTGCCGCTCGGCACCGGACCGCTCTTCCGCGCCAGCCACATGAGGAGGGTCAGGACCGCGCCCGCCAGCCACATGTTGAGGGTGAACTTGGTGATGCCGGCCGGACCCATCCTGTGATCCATGGTGTGGATGAAGATCCACTGGATCGGGTCCATCTCTTCGCCAGTCGTGAGAAAAGGCATCATGTCCTACCTACCCGAGCCCGACTCGAGGTCGAGCCTGATCCTTGGTCATCAAGAGCTGGGCGTTGAGCCGCGCTCCCCGCGATCGACGGCGGCGCCGGGCGCCGCTGGAGTGGCCCGCGTTCCCGGGCCGCGGGTCTCGTTCAGGAGCTTCGTGGCACCTTTTACCGCGATGCCGAGCTGAGCGAAACCCGTGATGAAGAATACGGCGGCAAAGGGCAGCAGAAACTCGTCGAGTTTCGCTATCCCCAGACTGGACACCAGGATGGCGACGAGGCCGAGGAGCACGAGCTTGGTCAGGAGCCCGGCCGCGAAGTGCGCCATCATCCGGTTGCCACCGGCCGTGAAGCCGCGCAGCACGATCAGCCAGCCGGCGGTCGAGACCGCGAAGCCGGCCACCCCGGCCAGCACCAGGACCTTGGCCGCGAGGGCGGAGCCGAAGAGCGGCGCCAGGACCGCGACCAGACCGGCGGCGAGGGCCGCGACCAGCACCGACAGGACGAGAAAGGTCGGTAGCGCCACCGGCGCCGACCGTTCCGCTCGCTCCTGCCCGTCCTCAGTCGCCATGCTCACGCTCGTCACGCTCTTTCCTTCGTTGCCGCTCCTGCTCCTCCCAGCGCGCCGCGCTGCTCAGGAGGTGGGTCAGGGCGAGGACCATGCCGAGGCCGATGCCGGCGCCGAGGAGCCAGGGGGCGCTGTCCCAGCGACGGTCGAGCCAGTAACCTGCGAGACCGAGGACTCCCACCTCGCAGATGAAGCTGAAACCCACCCCGAGGAAGCTCATGGCGTCGAGCTTGCGCTTGATGCTCGAGCCGCCCATGGGCTTGCTCCGCGAGGGCCTTGGTCCAGCTTGTTCGGTTCGGCGAGAGGACTCGGGTCGGACCCGAAAGTCCGAGGATCATAACAGGCGAGCCGACCCCGTCAAGCCGGCGGCGCGGCCCCGGGCGACGGTGGCAAGCTCTTGTGAAGAATGACCTTGCGCCGATCGTGGCAGCTTGTCGCAGGGGCGGCTTCGGCGGCTCCCCGGATCGTGCTAAGGTCTCGGCCGAGGAGCTCCGAAGCCCATGCGAACGGCCCTGATCACGATCCTCGCCCTCGTCCTCCTGGGCGCCTGCAAGAGCAAGGAGAACATCGACGAGCTCGAGTCCGGAGCGGCCCGGGCCGCCTCGACCGAGAACCTCGTGGCCGCCTATGCCCGCCGGACCCGGCGCGCCGAGGCGAAGCTCGAGGACTACGTCGAGCTGGCCGGCGGCATCGAGTCGCGGCTGAAGGTCAAGCGCGACGAGGTCCGCGACCTCCGCGCCGAGGCCGGCCGCCGCGCCCAGGAGATCCAGGGCCTCAAGAAGGAGGTCGCCGCCCTCGAGGCGGAGATCGCCACCTTGCAGAAGAAGAAGGCCGAGCTGGGCACCGCCGCGGGCAGCGAGAAGGCCCTGGTCACCGGCGCGGAGGCGGAACTGAACAAGCTGGCGGAAGAGCGGCGCGACTGGGTCCTCCGCCTGGAGGAGGCCCGGCAGCGGCACGAGGAGCTGGCCGCGGCCATCGTCCCGCTCCTGGCCATGCTCCCCGACTTCAGCGCCACGGCCGAGGTCGAGGAGGCGCCGGCCGAGGAACCGCCCGCGCCGACCTCGCAGCCCGCCCCGGCCGACCATTGAGCCGCGCCGCCCGGGGCGATCACGCCGGTCGGCGACCTTTGTTGCCCGGGGGGACTCGTTAGACTCCGGCCACCTACGAACCGCATTCACCGCAACGAAAGGACACCATCATGGCGATGGAAACCACCCTTCTCATCGTGAAGCCGGACGGCGTGCAGCGCAGCCTGGTCGGCGAGATCATCACGCGCTTCGAGCGCAAGGGCCTCCAGCTCGTCGGCATGAAGATGATGCAGATCTCCAACGAGCTGGCGAGCACCCACTACGCCCAGCACAAGGAGCGCCCCTTCTACGCCGGCCTGGTCCGCTTCATGACCAGCTCGCCCGTGGTGGTCCTCGCGGTGCGCGGCGTCAACGCCATCGAGATCTGCCGCAAGATGATGGGCGCGACCTTCGGCTCGAAGGCCGAGGCCGGCACCATCCGCGGTGACTTCGGGGTCTCGAACAGCTTCAACCTGATCCACGGCTCCGACTCCCCCGAGGCCGCCGCCCGCGAGCTCGAGCTCTTCTTCGCCAAGGGCGAGGTGGTGAGCTACGAGCTGGGCAACCTGCACTGGATCTACGACGCCGCCGAGGAGCTCTGATCCTCCCCTCTGGCGTTCCGTCGCCGCCGGCCCGACCGTCCCCGGAGGACGAGGCGCGCCGGCGGCGTCCTCATGTCCGGGGATCGCGGCCGAGACGCGCGCCCGCCGACGCCGTGACGGCCGGCCGTCGCGAGCCCGGACCCGGAGGCCCTGAAGTCCAGCCATGAACCAGCGCGAGATCGGACTGATCGCCGACCTGCTCGACCGTCGCCTCGACGGAGCGATGATCCAGAAGGTCCATCACCCGGTGGAGGCGCTCTTCGTGCTCGAGGTCTACGGCGGTGCCGAGGGCCGCGAGCGTCTGGTCATCGATCTGCGCCGGGGCCACGCGACGGTGCTGCTGAGCGAGCGCAAGCTGCCCAATCCGCCGGCGCCACCGGCCTTCTGCGCGGTGCTGCGCAAGCTGATCCAGAACGGTCGCATCCGTGGCGTCGAGCAGGTCGGCGGTGATCGACTGCTCCGGTTGCGGATCGACCGCATGACCGAGGCCGGACCGGTACCGCACGACCTCCTGCTCGAGCTGATCCCGGGCTACCCCCTGCTCTTCGTCCTGGACGGTGACGATCGCATCCTCGCCGCCAGCGGCGCGGTCCACAACGAGCAGCGCAGCCTGGCCCGTGGCGACCACTACCGGCCGCCGCCGGCCCCGGCGCCGACCGATCGCGAGCTGCCCTGCTTCAAGCGCTTCGGCGCCTTCGACCCGGCCGAGCTCTTCGCGCTGCTCGACGCCGAGATGGAGGTGGTCACCGGGCTCGACCGCAAGGCGCTGCTGAAGGACCTCGATCGGCGACTCACCCGCCAGCTCAAGAAGATCAACAAGATCGAGGTCGACCTGCGCAAGCTGCCCGAAGGTGCCGAGGTCCGCAATCTCGGCGAACTCCTGAAGCCCTCGCTCCACGAGCTCAGCCGCGGCATGACCGAGGTGCGCGTGCGCGACTGGGCCGCCGAGGACGAGACCTGGGTCACCATCGCCCTCGACCCCAAGCTCTCGCCGCAGGAGAACCTCGACAAGCTCTTCCAGGACGCGCGGCGCGGGGACCGGGGACGGATCGCGATCGAGGAGCGGCTGCAGATCGAACGGGCGCAGCTCGACCAGCTACGCGCCTTCGAGGCCGAACTGCGGACCGTCGACGACGATGCGCTCGAGAGCCTGGCGCCGCGGGCCGAGGCCCTCGGCCTCGAGGTCAAGCGCGCCGAGCCGGGCGCGGCCGCGAAGAAGCCGAAGGAGCAGCCGCGGCGCAAGTGCTACCGGAGCTACCGTTCGCGCGACGGCCTCGAGATCCGGGTCGGACGATCCAGCCAGGACAACGACGAACTCACCTTCCAACACTGCCTCGGCAACGAATGGTGGCTTCACGCCCAGGATCACGCCGGCTCCCACGTGGTGGTGAAGACCAGCGACGAGTTGCCCGAGCAGACCCTGATCGACGCGGCGACGCTCGCGGTCCAGTACTCGAAGGCTCGTTCCGGTGGCAAGCAGGCGGTCAGCTACACCCGGCGCAAGAACGTCTCGAAGTTCAAGGGCGCCCGACCCGGCCAGGTGCAGCTGAAGAGCCACAAGACCATCCTGGTGCGCTTCGAGGACGAGCGCCTGGAGCGTCTCGAGTCCGGTCGGAGCGAGGGCTGAGTTCCCGCGCCGCCGCCCGCGCTCGCCGGCCCCGCGCCGGCGGATCGGCCCCACGATTCGGTCGAACCGGCCGGCCCGGGGATGTGAAACCGGCGCGGCCCTCGCGACGTGTTCAGATGACGGGATCGGTCCGGGGTGGCCGTTCTTGACCGCAAACCGCTACGTTCTTAGGATTTGCCGTTCTTCCTCGGGAATCCATCCATGCGCAAGTCCCTGCTCCTGCTCGCCGTCTCGCTGATCTCGGTCGCCGCCTGCTCGACCGGAGACGACTCGGACCTCCACTACAACGACGTCGAGGTCAAGAGCCCCGACGACGGCTTCGAGGGCGACTCCGAGTTCTACGCCGCCAACGCCCAGGAGTACTACGGCGCCGGCGACTACATCCGTGCCCTCGATCAGTTCGAGCGCCAGCTGAAGCTCGATCCGACCTCGCGTCCGGGCCGCCTCGGCCTGTCCCTGTCGACCTACCAGATCGGCCTCGACCAGGCCGCGCGCGGTCGCCTCGGCGACGCGGAGGCGCGCTTCACCCGCGCCGAGAGCATCCTGCGCGAGCTCTGGAACGGCCAGCTCGTCGCCGACACCGAGATCGCCGACGACTTCAACTGGAAGGCCTGCCTCGGGCTCGCCATGACCGAGCGCGCCATCGCGGCACTGGAGCGCCGCTACATCGAGGCGATCGACCGGCGCATCACCCGCAACGAGGACCCCAAGCGCCGCGCCGAGATGCTGACCGAGCAGAAGCGCCACGACGAGCGTCGGCAGCACTACGGTCGCGAGGCCCTGGACAAGTTCGAGCGCCTGGCGCGGATGAAGAACGCGGCCCCGGACGCCCTCCTCAACCTCGGCGAAATGCACCTGGTCGTCGGCAACGAGGTCTCGGCCGAACGTGCCTACCTCGACTATCTCGACATCGCCAAGCAGAGCGTCGAGATGTGGAACCAGAAGCGCGTCGCCGCGCCGGACGAGTACAAGAGCCGCAACGAGCTGCGCGCCGCGCTCGAGGTCATCAAGCGCAAGCAGGACCAGGCCACCGAGAAGACGGTGGGAGTCCTCGAACGTCTGGCCGAGATCAAGTTCCGCAAGCGGAACTACGCCGACTGCATCGGCTACCTCAAGGAGGCGCTGGCGCTCGATCCGGCGCGCTACCAGCTCCACGTGCCCCTGGCCGAGTGCTACGAGCATCTCGAGAACGACGAGAAGGCCCTCGAGCACATCGACCTCTTCATCCGCTCGACGCCGGGCTTCACCGAGGACACCCAGCGCGCCTACAAGCTGCGCTCGCGACTTCTCCAGAAGCTCGGCCGCAGCGACGTCGAGGGCCAGTGACCACGCCGGATCGCCGCTTCGGCCGCGACCGGCGGGTCCGCTCCCGCCGGGACTTCCAGGAGATCTACGGGGGCCGTCGATCGATCCGCAATCGCGACCTGACCTTCTGCTGGCGTCCGGCCGAGGGTGATCGGAGCCGGCTGGGGCTGTCGGTCGGCAGGCGCATCGGCGGCGCGGTGGAACGCAACCGGGTGAAGCGCGTCCTGCGCGAGGTCTTCCGCCACGAGGCCGGGACCCTGGCGCGACCGCTCGACCTGATCGTGATCCCCCGGGCCTACCACAGCGCCGCCGACCACGCGCGCATGCTCTCTTCCTTCCGCCATCTGGCCCGCAAGCTCGAGCGCGAACTCGCGGGCGAGGAAAGGGAGTGAGGTCGTGAGTCCCCTGCGCCTGCCGGCGTTCCTGGCCCAGCTCCTGGTCCGGGCCTGGCGCGTCTTCCCCGGACGCTTCATGCCGCCCATGTGCCGCTACCGCCCGAGCTGCAGCGAGTACATGCTGCGGGCGCTGCGCCGCCACGGCCTCCTCCGGGGTGGCTATCTCGGCTTCAAGCGCATCGGCCGCTGCCACCCCTGGAGCGAGGGTGGCTTCGATCCGGTCCCAGGCGAGGAGGAGGAAAGCCGGCGCGCCTACGAGGCCGAGCTCCTGCGCCAGTTCCCCGACTCCCCTCCCCGTCCCTGACCAGAACCGAATCGCCGCGAGCGAATCCCGCCGATCAGAGGCTCGGACCACGCAGCGCCGGCTGCGCATCCGAAGCTCGAGGACCTTCGACAACTAGGCCAGCCAGCGGCTGGCGCTCCGAGCGGACCGCGCAGCGCCTGCTGCGCAGCCGACAGGATCGTCGGGCGAGAGCGTGAGCAACGGACGAAGAAGACTAGGCCAGCCAGCGGCTGGCGCTCCGAGCGGACCGCGCAGCGCCTGCTGCGCAGCCGACAGGATCGTCGGGCGAGAGCGTGAGAAGCGGGCGAAGAAGACTAGGCCAGCCAGCGGCTGGCGGTCCGAGCGGACCGCGCAGCGCCTGCTGCGCAGCCGACAGGATCGTCGGGCGAGAACGTGAGCAGCGGACGAAGAAGACTAGGCCAGCCAGCGGCTGGCGCTCCGGAGCGCCGGCTGCCCAGCCGGCCTAGAGGCCGATCGCGTTCGAATCGTCGACGACTCCAAGCATGGCCATCGTCGCGGCAGGACCACGAACCTCGGGCGAAGAAAACTAGGCCAGCCAGCGGCTGGCGCTCCGGAGCGCCTGCTGCGCAGCCGACAGGATCGTCGGGCGAGAGCGTGAGAAGCGGGCGAAGAAGCTGAGGCCAGCCAGCGGCTGGCGCTCCGGAGCGCCGGCTGCCCAGCCGGCCTAGAGGCCGATCGCGTTCGAATCGTCGACGACTCCAAGCATGGCCATCGTCGCGGCAGGACCACGAACCTCGGGCGAAGAAGACTAGGCCAGCCAGCGGCTGGCGCTCCGAGCGCCGGCTGCCCAGCTGGCAGGCCGCCGGCCGCCGGCCGGCGATCGCCATCACCAGGGAGTCGACAAGACTCCAAGCGCGAATCGATCGTCGGGGCGAGGACCACGATGATCGGCAAGTTCAATCTGACTAGGCCAGCCAGCGGCTGGCGCTCCGGGGGCGGGCGGTCCGAGCGACTTGTGCTCCGGGCGGCGGGCGGTTCGGGCGGTCCGGGCGGCGGGGAGCCAAAAAAGCAGGGACGCGTCCGGCGGACGCGTCCCCTTGATTCATCGCGGTCGCAGGTCGGAGAGCCGCGGGGCTACTTGTCGCCGCCCGTCGTGGTGCTGAGCGAGCGCTGGCCCCGGTCGGTGGCGCCCTCGTTCATCTCGTCGGGGCTCTTCATCGCGCCCCGCTCCTTGAGCATGCGCTCCTGCTCCTCCTTGAACTTCCGCTGCCGCTCGGCCGCGGCCTCCTCGTCCTTCTTCTTCTGTTCGATGCCCTTGGCGAAACCACCGGGATCGAGAGCGAAGTTGCGCTTCTGCATGGACTCGTAGCCCCAGAGGTCGCGCTGGCCACGCTCCTTGTTGAGCGCGCTCAGGGCGTTCTGCTTCGAGGTGCGGAGCAACTCGGGGCGGAGGGCGAGCTGACGGTCGCTGATCTCCTTCTTGGCGATCAGCTTGGCGATGCCCTTCAGACCGGGGTAGCTGGGCGAGTCGACGACGTCGCTCACCTGCCCGATCTCGACGTACTTCTGCTGGTAGCCCTCGTCGTGGAGACTGCGGAATTCACGACGCAGGGACGACCGGGCGCGCGCCTCGAAGGGCGACATGCGATCGATCGGCTGCTCGCGGGTCGACTCGAAGGGACGGAAGAAGCCCTCCTCGACGACCAGGCCCAGGTCGCCATGATCGGCGATGAGCGCGTCGAAGGCCTCGGTCCGGAACGGCGCCCGCTCGTCCTCGATGAGAAGATCGAGCTCCTCGTTCTTCTCCTTGGTGATGCGCTCGATCTCGGCCTTGTCCTCGTCCTTCTCGGGATCGAGCTTGGCCGTGGCCTCGGCGATCTCCTTCTCGAAGCGGCCGCGCAGCTCGGCGATCTTGTCCTTGGCCTTCTCGTCCATGACCGCGTTCATCGCGTCCTGGATCTTGGCGAAGGCCTCGTCGCGAAGCTCGTTGCCACGCTCGGTCTCGTAGCGCTCGATCAGGGTCTGGCGGATGTCGGGATCGCCGAAATCGGCGAGCGGCCGCATCTCCTTCTCGGTCACCCGGTAGATGGCGACGTGACGACCGATGACGTCGGAGGCACCGGTGCCGAAGCGCATCGAGGCGACGTCGGCCTGCGGCCGGACGTCGAGGAGCTGGCCGGGGACGACGCCCTGGAGGCCGAGGAGATCCTGGCCCTGGAAGGAGCTGCCCTCCTTGACCAGATCGCGCAGGTACTTCTTCTTCCAGGTGAAATGGGTCAGGTTGTTGTCGGCGGCCACCTGGGCGAGGTCGACCTCGTGGCCGGCCTTGGTCTCGCCGTCGATCTTCGTCCACAGGTTGCGGACGAACTTGATCACCTTGATCTCGGCCTCGAAACGCTCCTTGCGCTCATTCCAGACCGCCTCGACGTCGGCCCCCTCGGCCAGGCCGTAGCGGTCGCCACGGCGGTTGAGGCGCTCCTTCATGATCGCGACGTCGGCCTCACCGACGTTGACCTCGGCGCAGAGCTGCTCGAGCGACTTGCCCGAGACGTCGCTGACCTTGCGGTAGTCGTCCAGGAAGGCCTGATCGTCGGCCTGGTTGGCGAAGTCGTAGCCGATGAAGTCGACGCTCACCATCGGGCCCTTGGTGGCGAGGGCGCGCTTCTGCTCGTCGTCCATGGCCTCGAAGCGATCGCGGAGGGTCGTCAGCGCCTCGGCGGTGAGGTTGTCGTTGGCGTCACGGGCGAGCTTGGCCTGCTCCTTGAAGTTGGCGGCATCGACGAAGATGCCGCGCAGCTTGACCAGCATGTTGTCCTTCTTGCAGACCGCGAAGGTGCGGGCCAGGTCGGGCTCGGAACCGGCCCGGTCGATCTCGCGCATGGTCTTGGCCAGCCGGCACTCTTCCAGGAAGCGCGCCTCGAACTTGGCGCGGGTCATGGGCGGCAGGCCGAACTGGGGCAGGAACTGACCGGTGTACTGCTCGTAGAGCTTCTGGTCGAAGCGGCCGTCGTTGGCCTCCTGGATCGGCTCCTTGAAGCGCTCGTTGAGGCCCAGCTCCTGCTCTTCCTTGGAGACCGGGTAGCCGTAGGGCGACTGGGCGATCTCCTGGCGCACGAGCTGACCGAGGGCGCGGCCCGCCTCGTCTTCGCTGCCGACGAATTCCAGCGTGCGGGTGACCTCGGCGACCTCCTGACGACTGAGGTCGAGCTTCTCGCCGAAGAGGTTCAGCGAGGCGTAGACCTCCTCGGGGTCGATGGTCCGTCGTTTGTCCCGACCGACGAGGTCGACCAGCTGGGCCCAGGCGCCGAATCCCACCATGGCGAGCAGGACCACCAGCAGGATGTGCACCCTGTACTTTTCCATGAACCGGAACATCGATGACTCCAAGTCGTGAGTGCGTAGCCACTTGAGAGAGTCGACGGCAGCCAGGCGAGGCCGGATCGCCACCCCAGGAGGATCGCGAATTATACGGGCGGGACGCGCCGAGACAAGAACGGCCCGTTTCGCCCTAAGCTCCTGCCCGGCAAGATGCTCCGGCGCCGGTCCCGATCAGAGGTCCTTGCCCCGGGGCAAGTCCTTCAGCCCCTTCAGGCCGAAGTGATCGAGGAAGTGCTTGGTGGTGCCGTACTGGAAGGGCCTTCCGGGCAGGTCGACCCGGCCGACGACCTTCACCAGATTCTTGTCCATGAGGTTGCGCACGATCTGCCCCGAACCGACGCCGCGGATGGCGTCCACCTCGGCCCGGGTGATCGGCTGCTTGTAGGCGATGATCGCCAGGGTCTCGAGGGTCGCCGGGGTGATCTTCTCGTCGATCCGGACCTTGGCCAGGAGACTGACGAAGTCGAAGTGCTCCTCGCGGGTCTGGATCTGCCAGCCGCCGGAGATCTCGGCCAGGACGATCCCGCTGCCCTTGGCCTGGTAGCGCTCCTCGAGGCCCTTCAACGCGGCGCGGATGGCCTCGTTGCTGACCGTGTCCTCGGGGAGGATGCCGCGGATCTGACGGAAACCGAGCACGTCGGGCGAGGCGAAGAGCAGGGCTTCGATGGTCGCCTCGACCCGGGCTTGGGCCCAGGGCCGGCGGCGGCGGCCGTCGTCGCCACCGTCATCGTCGTCGTCGTCGCCCGGGTTCTCGTCCCGCGCCGCCCGCTCGATCCTGACCCGCCCGGTCGAGGCCCCATCGTCCGCCGGGGCGTCGCCGGCCGGGTCCCCGCCCTCGGCCTCCTGGTCGCTGGAGGCGAGGGTCTCGTCCTGGTCCGCGGCGGTCGCCACCGTCTCGGTGACCTCGGACTCGACCGGGTTCTCGATCTCTCTCTCGGGCTGGACTTCCGGCATCGTCGTCTCCTGGGACGGCGCCATGCTAACAGGGCCTCGGGACAGGGCCGCCGGGCTCAGAGGTCGTGGAGCTTGATCTTCCCGGAGCGCTCCAGGCGGAGCTGCCACATGTACCACTCGTCCTGGCTGAGTGGCTGGCTGACGATTCCGGCGACGACCTCGTCCTCCACCTCCCGCCAGCCGAGGGCACGACCGGGCAGACGGCGGACCAGCTTGATGATCTGGAAGCGGTCACGGCCACCCTGGTCGCGGGCATGGATCACCGGGCTCACGCCGCCGGGGCTCAGGTCGAAGGCCACCTGGTCCAGCTCGGCGTTCAGGGTACCGCGCCAGACCGGGACCATGAGCCCGCCGGACTCGGCCGAGGGGTGCACGCTGTACTGCTCGGCCAGGATCTCGAAGTCGGCGCCCACGTCGACCTGCTCGCGCAGTCGCTGGGCGAGGCTCCGATCGGTGACGCTGATGATGCGCAGCTCGACCCGGTCCTCGAGCAGCTCCTGGAAGCGGATCAGGCGGGCGAGCAGACGGCGCGCGCGCTCCCGATCCTTGGCGGTCCGCTCGTACTGGGCCGGAGTCTGCCCGAAGCGGAGTTCCATGAAGCGCGAGAAGTCGGCCCCGGTCCCGAACTCGGCCTCGGCCCGGCTGCGCAGGATCTTCTCCTGCGCGCGGTACCAGCCGTCGACCTCCTCCCCCGGAACCTCGATGCCGTGCCGGGCGCACTCGGCCGCCAGCACCCGATTCGCCAGGAGCACGGCGATCGTCCCGCGGGTCTCCTCGGGCATGGTCTCGAGCATCGCGTCGAAGACCTGGCTCTTGCGTAGCTCCTCGTCGCCGACGGTGGCGACGACGCGGTCGTCCGCGCGCGGCCAGGCCAGGAAGCCCGGCCCCCGCCCCGAGGTGCCGAGCGGCTGGGGAAAGGCCCGGCGCCCGACATCCGCCGGCGCTGCCTCCGCCTCCACGGAATCGGACCCGGTCAGGGCCGGCCGGGGCTCGACCCGCGCCTCGCGCAGGTTGGGCGTCGACCGGCAACCCAGGCAGACGAGACCGAGCAGGACGACCAGCGGCACTCTCATGACGGCGACTCCTCGGAACAGCATGGACGGAGCGGCCGACGGGGCCACCGTTCCCTACTTGTAGTAGATGACCTTGTCGCCCTTCAAACCGTGACTGCGCGGGCAAGTCACCTTGGTGTAGCCACCCTGGGCGCCGAGCTGCTTGATCGTGCCGGTGCCGCCACAGGTCTGGCAGACGCGCCAGGAGCTGGAGATCACCTGCATCTGCCCGCAGTGCTCGGCGTAGTAGGCGCGCAGGAAGAACTCGCGCTGCACGGAGTCGACCTGAACCCACCACTCGTCCTTGCTGATCAGCTTGGGCTGCGCCGCCTGCTGCTGATCCTGCTGGTTGCCGCCGCTCCGCGCCTCGGCGCGCGCCAGGTCGGCGCGTCGGGCCCGCAGGCGCGCCTCCTGCACCCGACGATTGAGCTGGGCGTCCTGGAGGCCACCGTTGTTGCCGCCGCCGGCGCTCTCGACGATGAAGGTTCCCGAGCCGTAGGTCGCCGAGAGCTTGATGTTGAACTTGCGGTTCTTCCACATCTCCTCGACCTCCTTCTTGGGCTCGAGTTCGTGGCGCCGGGCGATCTCCTCGACGATGTCCTTGTGGAGCTGCGAGCGGCAGTAGCTCATCGCCTTCTGGATGCCGAGGGCCTTCTCGGCGTCGGTCGAGCGGATGTCCTTGCTCTGCGCGATGTCCTTCAGGCGCTTCCGCACCTCGCGGTGGTAGGTCTTGACCACCAGCTCGGAGAAGTACTTCCAGCGCTTCTTGACGTAGCGATCCTTCTTCTTCTCGACCTCCTTCTTGAGCTCGGGGTCGAGTCCGCTGGCGGCCAGGATCTCGTCGAAGTAGGCCAGGCACTCGCCGTACTTGTGGTTGTTGCCGGCCCGCTCGGCAAGACGGATCGCGTCGCGCAGCTCCTTGTTGCGGTCGAGGATCTCGAGCCGCTTGAGCTGGTTCTCGATGAACTCGGCCTTGTATTCGGGGTCGGCCTCGCGAACCTTGAGGTAGTGACCGATGGCCTCGTGGTAGACCTCGACCTTGGCGGCCCAGCGGGCCATCTCGAAGTGACCCACGACGTCGCCGTCGACCGGCTGGATCTCGGCGAGATGCTGCTGGTAGAGTTCCTCGGGGGTGTAGACGTCGAAGACGCTCACCTGCCGTTCCTCGATCCGCCGCACCGCGGCGCGCAGGTACTCGACCCGGCCACCCTCGCGCATGACCACGACCTTGTCCTGGGTCTCCTCGATCACCAGACCATCGACGTAGTCGCCCTTGCGGACGTGGATCCGATGCCCCGGCATGAGGAGATCGGAACCGGAGTCGTCGTCCTCGAGGCCGAATTCGATGCGCAGACGCTTGCGATCACGCTCGCGCAGATGATCCCAGCGCAGGAACAAGCGGCCGCCGTTGTCGAGGCGCTCCACCGCGATGCCGCGTTCGTCGCCGGACAGCACCTTCACGTGCAGGAGGCGCCCGTCCTTGAGGAAGATGATCTCGGCCTTCAGCGTCAGCGCGAACATCAGGACGATGATCATGGAGAGGAGGACCTTCATCGGGCTTCTCATCGCGGCTCCCTTCTGCCGGTCTGACCGGCGCGATTGGTCGTCAGTTTCTCCTGCTCGGCCTCGCGGACCAGGGTCTCGTAGGTCCTGCCGAAGCGAGCCGGGAGATATCCGTAGCTCAGGCCCTGGTCCTCGGGTACGCCGCGCGGGATCACGCGGACCTCGAGCATCCAGGCGCTGGGGTTGTTCGATTCCGGCATCCGCCGGGCCCGGGCCAGGTAGTCGAGTCCGACCCAGCCGGGAATGGGATTGCGCGGCAGATCGACGGCGTCGACGCCGCCATCCTCACCGAGCCGTTCCTCGATCTGCCGCCGGACCTCGGGCATGACGTCCTCGAGAGCCACGGCGGCGTCGACCGCGAGACTGCCGCGCCGTTCGAGACCGAGACCGGTCGAGAACAGCGTGATGATCCCGGTCATGCCGATCAGCAGCACGCTCATCGCCACCAGGACCTCGATCAGGGTGAAGCCCGCCGCGGCGGACGCCGGTCGTCGGTCGCTCATCGCTTCTCTCCCGGACCACGGAACCATGACCGATGCGCCGGAATGTCGACGGTCACCCGGAAGGTCCGCCCCACCAGCACCGGCTGGCCGGCATCGTGCTTCGCGGCCGTGCTCTGGCGCGCGCCGCGGTTGACGACGAGGTCGCGACCGCTCGCGGACCGCAGCTTGAACCACTCGTCGTCGATGCGGAAATAGCCCGGCGCCTCGCCGCCGGCCGGATCGAAGAGCTCGGGATCGTCGACGCGCAGGTTCTTGCCCTGCGCGTTGAGCGGCGTGAGCAGCCGGGCGTCCGGTTCCTCGATGCCCTCGGGCACCACGGTCAGCACGATCTGCGCCTTGGCCGGGAAGACGTCGTCCTCGAAGTAGCCGGCCGAGGCCTGCCCACGATTGAGCGAGAACGCGTCGTAGCGGCTCCGGCTGCTGTCCCACCAGAGCTCGGCGATTTCCCGGGCACCACGGGCGCCGAGGCCTTCGCCGTCGAGGCAGCGGTCGGTGGCCCAGCTGGTCGTGTTCTGGCCCCAGAGGACCACGCCGAAGAAGAGGACTCCGGAGACCAGCGGCGTCGCGTGGGCTTCCACCCAGGCGGGCGTCATGCGCTCGATCGTGCGCTGGTCGAAGAAGGAGCCCTCGCCGCCCACCGGCGAGCGGATCGCCCGGTAGAGCGTGAAGGTACCGGCGAGATCCTCCGGCCCGCGATCGAGGAAGTACATCACCTCCATCAGGTTGGCCGGCGGCTTCAGTCCGGGCTTGCGATTCTGTTCGTCCTTCTCGTCCTCGTTCGTCGAGAGGCCCTTGCGCCGGCGATCGAGGATCTCGCGGGCCCGGCTCTCCTCGAGGTCGTCGACGCCGTCGATGACGGCCTCGGCATCGGCGTAGGTGCCGGCGAAACGACCGATGGTGTCGTTGAGCTCGCCGCCCGGAAAGCTGCGGACGAAACGGAGCAAGAAGGAGCGGGGGTCGCCGGCGGCGAACTGGTTGCGGGCGAGGCTGGCCTGGTCGGCCTGCGCCTCGGTCGGCGGCACCCAGGGTCGATCATGCGACAGCCGGAACTCGAGCTTGAGGCCCGCGCCCTCGGGGTCACCCACCGCGGTGGCGACGAGGTCGTCCTCGAGCACGCCCACGGCCTGGTCGAACTTGTCGTAGAGCTCGCCGGAGGCGTTCGAGCTCCGGTAGATCGACAGCGAGTTGCGCATCAGGCTGAACAGAAAGATGCCCAGCACCGAGAAGATGGTCATCGCCACCAGGAGTTCGATCAGGGTGACGCCGAGCGCACCACGCGCGGCCTGGCGGGCCCGCCACGCGCGGCCTCCTCGGCACACCGGCCCGTGGATCGGTCCACCGCTCATCGCAACTCCTCCCGCTGGAGCACCCAGGGGGCGGCCAGGTAGCGCAGCTCGAGGTCGAGCAACCGCGGCGTCTCCTTCCAGTCGTTGATCCGGAGCTCGTCGGGATCGAAGGCCTCGGGCTCGTAGACGAAGAAGACCCGCACCTCCATGCCCTTGCCGTCGACGTTGAGGAGGGCCTCCTCCAGCTTGTCCTGGCTGGTCCCGGAATCGCCGCCGAAGCGGACCAGGCGGCCACCGCTGCGCTCGGGCGGCAGGTCCCAGGGCACGGTCGGGTCGAGGCGGCAGAGCAGCTCGACCCGGATGTGCGGCTTCTCGTAGCGCGTCCGCCAGGAGATGCGCTTGAAGAAGGAACGCGGCTGGTTGACCGAGAACTCGTAGAAGGCCAGTTCCGGATCGTCGCAGGCCGGCGCGTAGCGGTCCCAGTAGCGGAAGGGCATGTCGAGGACGATGGCGTCCTGGGCATGCGAACCCCGCCGCGTGCCGTAACGGCCTCGGAAGATGCCGACCCTGTCGCCGCTGGCCGGATCGACGTGCTGCGGCATCCGCATCACGTTCTGGTCGATCCGGCTGAAGTGGACCATCTCGCGGTCGATCAGCACCGTGCCGCCGCTGCGTTCGTTGATGTCGGTGATGCCGAAGTCCTGGCCGTCGACCACGAGCAGGTCCGCGTCGTCCGGCTGGATCTGCTGCGCCAGCCGACTGACCGGGCGGAAGTCGAGGAACACGATCCGGGCGCCGAAGGAGTGGTCCTTGCGCTCCGTGTTCATGAAGCCGCGTTCGCAGTCACGGAGGACGTAGCCGCCGCTGGTCGGGCTCTGATCGAGTTCGCGGAAGGCGATGATCTCGTCGTCGATCATCACCAGTCCGGCGTCGCCCTGGAGAACCGCGAGCGGGTCGACCAGGTCGAGCTGGCGACCGTCCGGCAGCCAGTTGACGGTGACGAAGCCGTTGGTCGAGGTGAAGGACTGCGGCAGCCTGGGTACCCAGAGCGAGCCGACGATCGGGATCTCGGTGGCGTCGCCGTCGACGCCGAGCGGATAGGGCCGCGGCGGGGTGACGCCGCCACCGTAGGCGGCCACGCTCTCGTCCCAGAGCGTGAACTGCTCGCGCGCCAGCGTCCGCAGCCGGACCTCGTCGAGATGGCCGTCGACCTGGCCCTGGGCCGCGGTCATGCCGATGTTGGCATCGCCGTTGGCGTCGATCAGCGGCAGTTCGCCGCTGGGGAACTTGACCAGGCGGGCGTAGCGTCGCCGGTCGCTGACGTCGTCGGAGTTGGCGAGGTTCGAGTTGGCCACCTGCGGCAGGCCGATCTGGAGCACGCGGCTGCGCACGTTCGACGTGAGCGCGGCCCAGTCGTTCCAGGCCCAGGAGACGAAGGCCAGCTCGCGGGCGCCGTTGTCCGCTCGCATCAGCGTGACGCAGTCACCATAGCCGAGAGGGTTGCCGCCGACGGTGCTCACCCGGAAGCAGGGAATCGCCGCCGTGCCGCCGGCATGACGATCGTTGGCGTCGGTCGGATCGTCCCAGCCGAACTGGTCGGTTCCGGCCCGGAAGCGCCAGTTGAACTGCGCCGCGATCGCCGCCGGATCGGGGCGGGTGGCCAGGTTGCCCAGCAAGGCCTGGCCGACGTAGTTCGAGAACAGGCGGCAGACGGTGTTGAGCCGGTTCTTGGCGTTGAAGACGAAGGAATTCCGTTGCCGGTCGACCCCGGTGTAGGCGATCCACTCGATGCGATGGGCGGCGAAACTCCTCAGGCTGGGCACGAGCTGGGCCCGGCCGACCTGCAGGTATTCGTTCTGCGGGCTGCCGTTGCCGTTGAACTCCGGCCCCCGGTAACCCTCGTTGCCGGTGAGCTCGACCGAGATCGGAAAGATGAAGGCGAGCGGCGGCGCCTTGCTGCCGGCCGAGGTGTTGCGGGTGACGATCTTGCGCAGCGCACGCGAGTAAAAACGAAGCTGGGCCTGGCCACCGTTGCCGCCGGCCGCGCCGCTCAGGCCCTGGCCTTCGACCAGGTCGGGATTGAGCGGATCGTTGACCGCGCTGACCCCGAGCAGCTTCTCGTCGTCGCGGCTCTCGTAGCGGATCATCTGGACGATGTTCCAGTCCGAGAGGTCGCCGATCTCGTCGAGCTCGTTGTCGCCCGGGAACTCGGGGGCGACGATGATCGCGTAGCCGCCGCTGCTCTGGAAGCACTCCTGCTCCACCGCCAGGTCGCCATCGGCGAAGGTGCGGAGTTCGAGTTCGGTCACCGCCGGCAGGTCGAGGATCTCGACCCCGAGGGTGAGGTTCATCGGCAGCTTGATGACGTCGGTCTCGTCGCCCACGAGGGCGCCGTAGTCGAAGGGTCGGAGTTCGCTCTCGAGCGCGGCGCCGCCCTCGCCGAGGACCTCGCCGGCCTGATCGGCGTCGAAGTGGCTGAGCACCGCCGAGTAGCCGAAGAGCGTCACCGTCTCGCCGGCCCGATGCGACAGCGCCTCGGTGCCGCGGACCCCGCGACCGCCCGGCGCGCCGGCGCCATTCGGGTTCTGGAAGACCTGGAAGTCGTTGCCCGTGGTCCGGACGGCGTTGACGACCTCGGTGCCGATCAGGAAGGCACCTTCGTCCGGCCAGTCGTTGGCATCCTCGACCGAGAAGGTGTCGGCCGACTCGTTCATCGCGCCGCTGAGCGTGGAGATGAACTTGCTCTTGCCGCGCTTGAAGCCGTCGACGTGCAGCGCGATCTGGCCCGGCTTGCTGCCCTCGACCTGGAAGCCGAGGTGGTACCAGGTGTCGTCCTCGAGCCGGCCGCTGCGGGGCGACCAGGACACCTCCGCCGCCGACTCGACCGCGAAGCGCGGGTCGTCGAGGGCGACGTCGTGGACCTTGAGCCGCAGGCTGCGGTCGCTGCTTTCGTACCAGGCCTCGATCTTGTCGAGCGCCGGATCGCGACCGTAGGCCGAGAACAGGCCGACGCCGCCACCCCAGCTCCTCGGCTTGAGGAAGAACTCGAGGACGAAGGGGTTGAGGCCGCGGCCGTCGGCGACGGTGGCGGCGGCGCGACCACGGCCGGCGCTGCGGCCGGAGACGCCGAGCTCGAGCGGGAAAGCGGTGGCCCGCAGCGGGAAGCCCTCGGGGTCGATGAACTCGGGACCGAGCCGGGTGCCCTTGCCGGGCACGCCACGGGCGGCGATGCCGCTGAGGGCACCGTCGAAGTGCTCGGTCCAGCCGCCGTAGAGGCGCGCGGGCTGGAGCCGGATGTCGCCCTCGGTCGTGCTGGGGAAGATGCCCAAGCCACCGGGCTCCTCGAAGTCGTGCATGAAGCGCAGCAGCCGCTGCTCGGGCCGCGCCGACGAGCTGACGAAACGCGCCACCGGGTTGGGGTGGGTCTCGATGTAGCGCGCCCCGCGTCCGGAGAGGATCGGCGCCTCGAAATCGGCCTGGCTGTCGAGCCGGTAGCGCAGCTCGGCGACCGGCGCGCTGCGGAAGACCTCGCGGATGCGATGCCGGGCCAGCTCCGAGCCGCTGGCGTCGTTGACGCTCGCGCCGGCTTCGACGCTGAAGTAGTCGCCCGAGACGAAGGACATCGGCATGGTGGAGCCGATGAGCAGACGATGGTTCGGGTTGATCGCGTTCTGGACCACGGCCAGGGCGTGCTCGGGCCGCATCTCGACCCGCTCGTAGCCGGGGATGGTCACCTGCGCGGCGTCGATCGCGCCGCCGCCGCTGAAGGTGCCGGCCTTCACCTGGTACATGGCCGACAGGAGCTGGACCAGGTGCTCGATGCCGCGCAATGGCCGGTTCTTGATCATCACCTCGGCGATGTTGGCGGCGAGCTGCGGACCGATCCGGTCGTTGGGGTCGGAGAATCGTCGGGCGCCACCGGCGTACTCGAGGCCCTCGAGCAGGAGCAGGAGGACCTCGCGCGAGCAGGCGTTGACGTTGACCGGATGGCGCATGCGCGCGGCCACGCTGCTCTCGCGCCAGTCGAAGACCCGCGTCACCGGCTCGACCAGGTAGAGCACGCCCTCCCCGCCCCGGCGGCGGACCGCGCTGACCACGTGGTATTCGGCACCGGCGGCATCGGCGAGGCGCACGATCGTGCCCTCGTTGAAGAAGTCCGGGTTGGCCACCCGCACCGGCTGACCGCGCTTCTCGTCGAAGGCGTCGGGGTCGACGTCGGCGACCAGGCTCTGGGCGCTGAGCCAGCCGGAGACGGCATCGCGCGCCCCGTAGACCGTGAAGGGACCGAGGATGCGATCGAGCTCGGCCTCGTCGAGGGCCTGGCTGCCGTAGAGCGCCAGCTCCTTGATCGCGGTGAGGCTCGGCATCGAGGTGATGCCGCCGGCCGCGCGCGGCGAGCGGATCGAGTAGAGGGCGAGGTCCCAGGCCGACTTGTTCAGCACCCAGGCGCCCTTCGGATAGGCCTCCTCGAGCTGGACGCCCTGGAAGGAATCCGGCGTCGTCTTGCGGTAGGAGAGCACGCGCCCGCCGATCACGACCTTGCCGTTCTCGGCCGGGAATCCGGCGGTGGAGTCCACCTGCAGCACCCCGTCCGAAGGCGCGTGGTCGCGGCTCAGTTCGGCCCGACCGAGGAGCCCGCTCCACAGGAAGGGCGGCGCGCTGTCGGCGTTGACGAAGGCCTGCTCGTCGCGCACCGCGATCGACCAGAGGTCGCCGCGCGGATCGCCCATGTAGCGGGCGCGACCGCCGCCGAACTCGCGCAGGAAGTCGGGATGGGCATCGACGCCGAGCTCGGCGGCGTCGTCCCACCAGGGCGTGGCGGCGCCGCCGCCGGCATGTTCGAGGCCCTGGTTCGTGGCCTCGAGCCCCAGCTTGGCCTGGAGCAGGGCCGACTCGGCGATCCGCCGGGCCCGTCGCTGTTCCGCGGTGGTGAGGGAGCTCTGGTAGTCCTTCTTGGCCTGGAGCACGAAGGGCGTGGCGATCACCAGGAGCATCGCCAGGACGCTCAGCACCACGATCAGGGCCACGCCCCGGTCACCACGGCACTCGAGGCTCCGCGTCATCGGATCGCTCCCGAGAATTCCACCTTGATCACCTCCTCGATGCGCTTGCCGGCGCCCTCCTCGCCGTCCTCCGGCGCCTCGCCGGAGAGGACGATGCGCACCGGCTGCTTGTGGAAGCGACGGTCGAGCCGCCCCTTGCCGTCGAAGCGCACGATCAGGTCGCAACCGGGGCCGATGTCGCAGGACCGCGCGATCTCCTCGACCACGCCGGAGCGGGCGACGTCGACCCGGACCTCGTCGATCAGCCCCTCGAAGCCACCACCCAGCGAGAGCTGCGGCGGCTTGCCGTCCTCGAAGATCGGCCGCGACTCCGGCCGGAAGGCCTGGAGCACGCCGTCGACCTCGATCGCCAGCTCGATCCGGTCATAGCCGAAGGCGACACGGGTCCAGCGGCCCGGCCGCAGCAGGCCGTCGCGGGTCTCGAGCGAGATCCGGTCCTTCTGCTCGCCCACCGGCAGCTCGGCGCGGATCGCGCCGGTCTCGGTGAGCGAGAGCCGGTAGCCGTTCTCGCGAGTGAGCAGGTGACCGTCGGTGAGGCGTTCGGCCTTGACCCAGAGCTGGACCCGCAGACCCTGGTCGCCGCCGAACTGCACCGACTGGCCGAGGTCGACGGCGCCGCCGCCGAGCTTCAGCGCCCGCCCCATCTTGCCCTCCTCGACCAGCTCGAGGCTGCCGGGCACGGTCGTGCGCCGGGCGCCGGTCTCGTCCTCGAAGTGCCAGTTGCCGCCGAGTTCCATCGGGCTGGCCTCGATGATGCTGCGCTCCGGATCGAGCCTGACCATGACGCCACCGCCGGTCGACAGGGCCGAGTTGCGGGCCTGGCGCAGGATGCTGCGCACGAGCCGGCCGTTGACCTCGACCGTGAGGGTCGTGTCGCCGCGTCGGATCATGCCGACCGTGACGGCGCTCATCAGGGCGATGATCGTCATCACGACCAGCAATTCGAGGATGGTCATGCCGCCGGCGCGGCCCGGGCGTCGGTTCATCGCGCGGTCCAGTTGCCGATGTCGTCCTCGGTGTTGAAGATGCCGTCGGGGCCGGCCGAGAACAGCTGGAAGGTGTTGAGGTTGTAGTAGGAACCGGTCTTCGGGTTCTTCCAGGGCACCACGGTCACGTCCTCGAAGCTCCCGGAGCCCTCCTCCGCCGCCAGGTAGAAGCGCAGCTTCTGGTCGTCGTAGTCGGCGGCGTTGAAGTAGGCGTAGGGGTTGCCCCAGGGATCGGCCACCTCGAACAGGTCCCGGTTCTTGAACACCGTCATCGGCCGGGTCGACTGGTCCTCGTCGGTGTTGATCAGGTTGGCCTCGATCTGCTCGAAGGCGCCCTGGTTCTGGGTCCCGGGAGCGCAGAGGCAGGTGACCAGGGCCTCGATGCCGAGGTTGGTCCGGTTGGGCTGCTTCGAGCCCAGGTTCGGGAAGCCCTCGAGCGTCGTCGGCGGATAGACGCCGTTCTTGCGATCGAGCTGGTAGGCGTCGGCGGCGGCGCCCAGGTTGAGGATGAAGGCCCGGGTCTGGTCGACGATGGCCTCCCGCTTGGCGGACATGATCCGCGAGATGCCCAGGCCGCCGAGCAGGGCGATGATCGCGATCACGATCAGCAGCTCCATCAGCGTGAAGCCGCGCTCGGCGACGCGGCGGCGGTTCAGGTCGGTCGAGGTCATGATCAATCCTCCCGGGTCACGATCCGCACGTCGTCGACCTTGAGGTCCACGCGCTTGTCGATCTCGGCCTGGCTGAAGGCCCAGAGCTGGACGTCCTTGGCGGTGCGCCGCAGGCCCTTCACCTCGAGGGCGGAGACCACGGGGACGCCGTTCACGAGGAGGTCGAAGGTGCCCTTGGCCGCGTCCGCCACCTCGATGCCGAGCGACAGGGTGCTGGCGGCGCCGTTGTCGCCCTTCGGCCAGACCTCGCCGACCGGCTCCCAGCGCGACAGCTCGTAGCGGTTCACCAGGCGATAGGCCAGCCGGCCCTCGCGGGTCTTGCCGAAGATCAGGGCGTCGTAGGCGATGCCGTCCGAGTCCTGGTCCACGTAGGGGTTCTGGTCGCCGCTGTTCTTCCTGAAGGTGAACAGCCCGATGCCGCAGACCACCTGATCGTCGGCCCGCGAGGTCAGCGCGGCCTCGAAGGAGACCAGCTCCTTGCCGCTGCGGCGCTGCACGATCGAGCTGGGCACGTCGGACTGCTTCTGGGTGCCGCCGAACTGGACCTGGTTGCCGACCAGGCTGATGTTGATGCCGCTGCCCGGAGCCTGGGATCGCCAGTCGCGCAGCAGGTCGCGGCCGGTGGCGACGCGGTCGAAGTGGTCGACCCAGACGCTCTTGGCCAGGTTGTCGGCGATCGCCGTGGCGTATTCTCGCACGTAGGCGGCGAGCGGTCGTTCGTCCTCGCGTTTGAGGCTGCGCTCGACGGTGCGGAAGCGCTTCAGCGCCTCCTCGTGGTTGCCGGCCAGGTAGTAGTAGTACGCGAGGCTCACCTCGACGTCGTCGCCGTCCTTGAGCTGCTTCGAGCTCTCGAGGCAGGCCTTGGCCTCGTCGAAGCGCCGCAGCTTGACCAGGGTCTGCGCCTTGCGGACGAGGAGCGAGGGCGACTGCGGCCGCAGCGCCATGGCGGCGTCCAGATAGCGCAGCGCGTCCTCCGACTGGCCCAGGTTGAAGCAGGCCTCGGAGAGCGAAACCAGGACGTCGAACTGGTTGGGCAGGAGGGCGAGGGCCCGGTCGAGGAAGTCCTTCGCCTGCTGGTCGTCGCCGACGAGGAGGAAGCCGCGGCCCTGGCGGAGGAGGACCTCGGGGTCTTCCGGGTCGGCCTCGTAGGCGGCCTGGTAGGCGGCCTGGGCCTCGGAGACCAGGCCGAGATGTTCATAGAGGTTGCCCAGGGCGACCTGGGCCCGCGCGCCGAGCAGCGGGTCGGCGCGCATGGCGTCGTAGAAGGCGTTGCGGGCCTCGACCCAGCCGCCTTCGGCCATGGCGACGAAACCCATCGTGTAGTAGCCGCGGCCGTTCTCGGGATCGCGGCCGAGCAGGTCCTTCAGCAGCTCGCGCGCCTCCGCGACCTTGCCCTCGACCAGGGCGGTGGCGGCCAGCCCGAGCAGGGCGTCGGCATGGTCCGGCGCCTCGTTGATGACGCGCTCGAAGGTGCGCCGCGCCGAACCCGGCCGGTTCTGGGCCAGCTCGGCGCAGCCCAGGTCGCAGAGGACCTCGCGCCGGCGTTCCTCGTCCTCGAAGCGGCCGCTGGCGGCCTTCTCGAGGTACTGGAGCGCGGCGACGTTGCGCTCGGCGCCACCGCCGATGCCGAGCAGGAGATGGCGACCGAGGCCGGCATTGGCGCCCACCGAACGCGGTTCGGCGCCGAGGGCCTTCTCGAAGCTGCGCCGGGCCAGCTCGTCGAGGCCGAGGCGGCTGTAGAGCTCGCCGAGGTGCGCGGTCAGGCGGACATCGTCGGCATAGCGCTTCAGGCCCTCGCCGACCGCCTTCATCTCGGCGTCGTAGTCGAAGTCGCGCCGCGCCGCGTGGGCCAGCGCGCGGAAGACGGCGAGTTCCTCGTGGCCGGCCGCGAGCAGGCGGTCGGCATGTTCCTTCGCCCGGGCCCATTCGCCGATCTCGCCCAGGCGATCGATCAGCGTCAGATGCGCGGCGACGTCGGTCAGGGGGGTCAGCCGGCGGGCGACCTCGAAGGCGTCGACGGTGTAGGCGCCGCGGGTCGTGCTCTCGGCGAACTCGATCTTCTTGATGTTGCCGGCGCCGTACTTCTGCTTGCTGCCGAAGCCCTTCTCGGTCCAGCGCCGGAACTCCAGGCCCAGCTCCCGATCCTTGAGGGCCGCGTCACGATCGGCCTCGGCGAGCGCCGCGTCGTTGCGCAGCTCGTCGATGCGGATCTTGATCTGGTAGCGGTCGAAGCCCTGCTGTCCCTCCTTCTTCTCGGCGTCGTTCATGACCTCGCCGTACCAGACCTCGCCGGACAGCCAGTGGATCTTGTCGAGGGTGCGCTGCCGCTCCTCGATCGCCTGGAGGCGCTGCTGCTTGGCGCGCTCCTTCTCCAGCCGGGCCTGGGCGTCCTGGGCCAGACGCTCGCGCAGGCCGAGGACCTTCTTCTCGCGCCGCTTCTCGCGCTCGTCCTGTTTGCCGTCGCCCTGGCCGGGATCGGCGACCTTGACCGTGTCCGCGGTCAGGGGCGGGATGAAGTCGCCCTCGATGGCGTCGGTGGTCTCGTCGCCCTCGCCCTCGTCGTCGAGGAAGTCCTCGCCCAGCTCCTCGCCCTCGGCACCGGCACCGGTCTCCTCGGCCCGCGGCGGCAACTCGACGCCGGCCACCGGGACGATGATCTCGGCGACCGCGAGCCGGTTGTGGAGGTCGGGACCGGGCACGGGCTGCGGCGGACTGGCCACGAGATTGGCGCGCGGCGGTGCCGGCAGGCTCAGCGGCGGCATCGGCGTCTTCTCCGCCGGAGCCCGGTAGATGTTGCGACCGGTGGCGCTCCAGCCGGCTTCGCTCGGCGTGAGCAGGACGGCCCGCATGCTGGCGAGTTCGGCCAGGTCGACCGTGCCGCCGCCACCGCGGGAGCCACGCTTCGGCGTCCTGGGGGCGTGGTCGGCGCTGAACTTCGCGTAGGCCAGGACCCCGAGGCCCAGGATCACCAGGACGAAGACGACGACTTCCTTCTTGAGCTTCATCGTTCCCCCCTCACATCCGGCCCACGGGCGGAGTCCGCGGCGCGCCCTCGGCGTCGAGGAGCAGGGCCTTCACCGTCAGGTCGAGGACGACCAGGGACTCGTCCACGAAGATCTTCTGCTTGCCGGCCAGGCCGTCGAGCGACTGGATCCTGGCCTTCTCGATCACCAGGCGTTGCCCCGGGATCTGCAGGCCGCGGATCAGGCGGTCGATGGCGACCGGCGTGCCCCGGGCGCTGAAGCTGACCGTGAGGCTGCGCAGGTAGGGATCGACCTCGTTGCGTTCCCGCCGGCTCTTCTTGCTCACCCGGGCGATGCGGATCGGCTCGATCGCCTCGACGCCGCCGGCCATGCCGGCGATGCAGATCCGGTTGACCACGTCGAGACCGTTGAGATACCACTCGCGCTCCTCGTTGGTGCGCGGGGTCACGTCGCCCAGACCGAGATCGGCGGGGATGCGGATGTCGAGCGCCGCGGCCGGTTCGACCACCTCGACCAGGAGCCGCTGGACGGTCTCGTTGAAGTGGATGTCCGGCGACCGCGTGACCCCGGTCAGGGTGAAGCCGGGCGCCGGCCGGAAGGCCAGCTCCTTTTCGAGCCGGCCGAGATCCTGGCTCAGTTCCTCGCGCCGGCGCTGGATGCCCTGCAGCTCGCCCGCCTGCAGACGCATGCCCCGCTCGCGCCGCTCGGAGCTGGCGACCCGGGCCAGATTGCTGCGCACGTCCGCGGCCTTGGAGCCGTCGATGATGGCGTAGGCGGTGAAAAAGACGATCAGCCCGCCCAGGAGCCCCAGGATGAAGCCCTTGTTCTCCTGCCAGATGTCCTCGAACTTCATCAGTTCTCCTCCTCGACCGGCGCGGCCGCGCCGGGCCAGCCGATGTAGTCGAGCGTCAGCTTGAAGTCGCCGCCGGAGTCGGCCGGGCGATCGACGATCTCGACCGTCGGCGCGCCCTCGCCCTCGCGCAGGGCCTCGACGAAACGGTTGAAGGTGGCGGTCACGCCCTCGCCGAGCTGGCGGATCTCGCCGTCGACGGTGACCAGGACCTTCTCCACCGCGGACTTCTTGTCGCCGGCCGAGCCGGGCGGGCTCACGGCCTTGGTCTCCACCGCCATCGAGCGGATGAAGACGGCGGCCGGCGCGGCCTGCTGGACCCGGGTCTGGGCCATGACCAGGAAGGCGCCGCCGCGGCTCTCCCAGGACAGGAGGTCCACCTTCTTCTTGAGGATCGCGGCCTCCTGGGCGGCCTCGTCGTAGCGGCCACGCACCCGGCTGGCGTCACGCTCCTTGCGCTTGGCGTCACGGGCGCGCGCCGCCGAGGCCTCGACCTGCGAGGACAGGTTCACCCAGAGGAGTCCGAGGAAGATCACCGCGGCGACACCGGCGGCGACCATCCAGAGCTGGCGCTGCATGAAGCGGCGCTTCTTGCGGGTCCGCTCGGGCACCAGGTCGACGTGGAAGGCCTCGGCGTCGCTGCTCATCCGCGCCAGGCCGAGGGCACAGCCGAAACGGGAGGGATCGGCCTCGAAGAGCTCGAGGTCGGCCGGCGGCAGCGCCGAGAGATCGAGGCCCGCGTCCGGCACGTAGCGGAAAACCGGGACCGACAGGTTCTGTTCCAGGTAGGCGTCGAGACCCCGCAGGGCCGCGCCACCGCCCGAGATGCACAGCCGACCGATCTGCATGCCCCGGAGGCCGTTCTGGGACCGGGCGAAACCCATCGTCGACTGCACCATCGAGGAGAGCTGGCCGGCCACGCCCATGAGCGCGTTGGCGACCTTCTCCTCCTGGCTCGAGCCGTAGCTCGCCCGACCGCGCGGGGTGACGTTGCCCAGGTCGCCCTTCAGTTCGCGCGCCTTGGGCACGCCGACGTTCCAGGCCTCCTGGATGGCCTTGGTGAACATCTCGCCACCGCCCGAGAGGTTGCGCGCGAACAGGAGCTCGCGGTCGCGCATGATCGCCATCTCGAGGTTGTGGTCGCCGATGTCGAGCAGGAAGACGTACTCGTCGTCCACCGGCTCGCCGAAGGCCAGGTAGGAGTTGAACAGCGCCACGCAGTTCGGCGTGGTCGCCTCGATCTTCTGTCCAGCGCCCTCGAAGGCGCGCAGGCGGGAGTCGAGGAAGTGGCTCTTGGCCAGGGCCACGAGCACGGTCTCGTCACCGTCCTCGCCGCCGGCGTGGAGGATGTTGTAGTCCGCGGTCAGGGCCTCGCCGGTCGAGGACGACATGTCCTCCACCTCGAAGTCCATCAGCATCCGCAGGCGCCAGACCGGGACCGGCGGCACCGTGGTGTAGCGGATCATCAGGTCGCGCCCGGTGATGCCGGCCCGGATCTTGCCCGGCTTGAGTTTCAGCGGCGGCAGCTCGGCCTGGATCGAGGTCAGGATCTCGCTCTCGACGTCGCCGCTCGGGTCGATCGGAATCTCGATCACCCGGCCGAGCTGGAACAGGGGGCCCTTCATCTGGCCCTGGACGACCTTGATGCTGAAGGTGCCCGGATCGATGCCCGTCTGGATCGCCATGGTCAGTTCCTCATTCCTTTCCGATCAGGGCCGCGATCTTGTCCAGCTCCTGGCGCGCCTCGCCGGCCAGCTCGCTCTCCGGCGCCAGCAGGACGACGCTCTCGAAGAAGCCGCGGGCGAGCACCGGCGCCGAACGCCCCGGAGTCATCAGGTCGCGACCGCGACGGAGCTGGACCACGGCCTTGGCCAGACGGCTCTCCTCGGTGGCCAGCCCGGCCGCCTGATCGAGACGATCCAGGATCTGGTCGTAGCGGGCCTCGTAGGTCGAACCGGCGAAGGCCTGCCGTCCCCGACGGAGAGCGTCGGCGAGACGGTCGTGGTCGGCGATGAAGGTGCGGAAGAAGATCACGTCGTCGGTCTCGCGCTCGAGCCGGTCGAGTTCGTTCTCCGCCCGGGTCGAGAGCATCGCGATGCGCTCGGCGGCGCGGTCGGCGAGGTCCTTGCGGAAGGAGTAGCGATTGATCAGCTCGCCATAGAGCGCCATCGCCCGGCCGTAGTCGCCGGCGCCGCTGTCGGCGAGCTGGGCCTCCTGCATCAGCTCGGTGGCCTTGCTGGTCTCGGCCGAGAAGTCGAGCTGGATCGGCAACGAGAAGCCACGGCCGCCGTCGCTGGCCGCGAGCGGCAGGAGCAGGATCGCCCCCTGGCGGCTCTCGACCAGGCGCACCGTGCCGGGCGCGCCGAGGCGCAGGCGCAGGGCCCGAGGACCGCTGGCGACCACGATCTCCTCGACCCCGGAGCGTTCGAAGGCGGCGCCGTGACGCCGGGCGCCGTCGGCGCCGAGGGTGACCAGGCCGTCATCGAGCGCCACGCGCATGCCGCAGTGGAGCTTGCCCCCGGCCTGCGTGCTGCCGGTCCAGAGGATGCCGCCCTCGGCCCGGGCCACCGCGAACTCGGCCTTACCGGCCTCGAGCCCGGCCGCGGCCGAGAAGGCCCCGGTCACCGAGGCCTTGCCCTCGCTGGCGCCGCCCTCGTCGGCGGCGAAGAGCCGGTCGAGGAAGCGGGGCTCGTCGCCGTCGAGGAGCCAGAATCCGCCGAGGTCGATGACCTCGCTCCCGACCTGCGAGATCGACAACGAGGACGAGCGGTCGAGCAGGATCTTGTGCTCGCCGACGTCGAGATCCTCGTCGCTCTGGCGCTGGCGAACGGCGTAGACGTCGTCGAGCTGCAGCTTGCCGCTGGCGTCGTGGTAGGCCACGGCGACCGCCGCGCGGTCGCTGCCCGAGGGCGGCCGGAAGACGCCCTCGAAGCGCGTCCAGGAGCCGAGGCCCTCGGGAGCATTCAGCACCGAGTTGCCGATGATCTGACCGTCGGCGTTCTTCCACAGCAGCTCCAGGCCGGCGGCGCCGCTCAGGCCGGCGTTCCGCACCCAGCCGCCGAGGGTGATCCGGTCGGCGATGCTGACGCTGAGGATCTCGTCGAGGAAGACGATGCGATGGTCGCCGTCGCCGCCGCCGCTGACCTCGAGGGCCTGGGCGCCGCTGTGCGGGCGCTTGGTCACCAGGTCGTACTCGAGCGAGTCGGAATCGGAGGCCAGCGCCTCCTCCTCGTCGTCGCCGGGCTCGAAGGTGCCGGCCTTGCCGAGCGAGCTGCCGGCGACCACCTCGACGCGCCGCGCGCCGGCGTCGCCCTTGCCGCCCTGCATGAACCACCAGGCGCCGCTGCCCAGGACCGCGATCAGGAAGAAGAGGGTGAGGACCAGGGCCGACTTGCGCTTCTTGCGGAAGTTGGCCTCGGAGATGGCGAAGACCTCCTGGCCGAGGTCGACCTCCTCGAAGCTGACGGTGCCGACCAGGTCGTCGCCGACGTCCTCGCCCTCGCCGTAGAGGAGCTCGACCACGCCGACGCGGATGCGGTCGCCGGCGGCGAGCCGGGCCTCGACCACGCGCTCGCCGTTCACCAGGGTGCCGTTGGTGCTGCCGAGGTCGCGCACCAGCCAGCCGTCGCCATCGGCGACGATCTCGATGTGGCTGCCGGAGACGCCCTTCTCGGTCAGGGCGATGTCGTTCGAGCTGCGCCGGCCGAAGGTGAGCCGACCGCTGAGGTCGAGCCGATCACCGGCCCGCTCGCCGGAGAGGAACTTCAGCCAGCATTCGTCCTCGAGGCTGATCTCCAGCTCGAGCTCGTCGTCGGCCGCCGGTGGCGGGCTGACCAGGTCCGATTCCAGGAAGCGGATCGTCGCCTTGCCCACCTGGATCTCGTCGCCGTCGGCCAGCTCGAAGGTGGTGACCTTGCGACCGTTGACCCGGGTGCCGTTGCTGGAGCCGAGGTCCTCGACGAACCAGCTCGAGCCCTCGCGCTTCAGCCGACAATGCTGCCGCGAGGCTTCGGGCACCTTGATGACGACGTCGCAGGTCTTGGCGACCCGGCCGATCGTGACTTCCTGTTCGGCCAGGGCGACCTCGCGCTCGCTCTCGCCGTCGTAGACGATGATCTTGGGCATGTGTCCATCCAGATGGTCACGCGACGGCGGACCATTCCGATCCGTCGGGTTGAGGCGGGGCTATCGATCTCGGGCTCGTCTTCGTCACATCCGCCGCCCGGAGCCTCCGGACGGCCAGCAAGGACCGTACCACGGCGACGAGACCCTGGCAAGCTCACAAGGTTTTGTCGGCAAGTGACTTAGACACCTGGGCATCGGCCGGGACGTAAAGCCCCCGGGGGCCGAGCGGAAACCTGGTTACCAGGGAGGAGCCGGGGGATCTCAGTCGCCGTCGTCGAGGCCCAGCCGGGCCATCTTCTTGCGTAGGCCGAGCCGGGACAGGCCCAGGATCTCGGCCGCCCGGGTCTTGTTGCCCTCGGTCCGCTGGAGGGCCTCCTCGATCAGCCGGCGCTCGAGCGCGTCGACCTGTTCCTTCAGGTTCCCGATCGGGGTCGACGTGCCGCCCTCGCGGAGCTCCGGCGACAGGTCCTCGAGCCGCACCTCGTCGCCGGCCACCACGCTCAGGCGCTCGATCTCGTTGCGGAGCTGGCGCAGGTTGCCCGGCCAGGAGCAGGCATAGAGGGCGGCCTTCGCGGCGGCGCTGAACCGGAGCTGACGCCCCTTGCCGCGCAGGAAGTGGCGGACCAGGGCCGGGAGATCCTCGAGCCGCTGGCGCAAGGGCGGCAGCTCGATCTCGACCCCCTTCAGCCGGTAGTAGAGATCCCGGCGGAAGGGGCCGGCCTCGATCATCGCCTCGAGATCACGGTGGGTGGCCGAGATCAGCCGGAAGTCGGCCTGGCGGAGCCGGGTCTCGCCGAGCCGACGGAACTCCCCGGTCTCGAGGACCCGCAGCAGGCTCTTCTGCGCCTCGGGATCGAGCTCGCCCACCTCGTCGAGGAAGAGCGTGCCGCCGTGGGCGCTCTCGAGCAGGCCCGGGCGTTCGCCGCGCGCGCCGGTGAAGGCGCCGGCGGCATGGCCGAAGAGCTCGGCCTCGAGGACGCTGGGCGCGAAGGCGCCGCAATCGACCGCGACGAAGGGACCGGCCACGCGCGCCCCGTTGCGGTGCAGGCTGCGGGCGATCAGCTCCTTGCCGGTACCGCTCTCGCCGCGGATGAGGACGGCGAGATCGCTCGAAGCCACCCGGTCGGCGAGGCGCAGGACCGCCAGCATCGGCTCCGATCGGCCGACGACCTCGGCGTGATCGCCGACCAGGCCCTCCTCGCGCTCGAGCTGCGCCATCTGGACCTTCAGGGTCTCCAGCTCGATGACGCTCTTCTTGGCCTTCTCGCGCCAGTGGCGCGAGACCTCGCGCTCCTTCTCGATCAGGCCCGAGTTGATCAGCGAGATCGCCGCCTGGTCGGCGAAGGCCTCGATCGCGCGGATGTCCTTCTCGCCGAAGCTGCCCCGGGTGAAGCGGTTGTCGAGGTAGATGGCGCCGATCACCCGCTCCTTGTCCTTGAGCGGCACGCAGAGCACCGAGCGGATCTTCAGGTTGACGACCGAGGCCTTCTCGTCGAAGCGGACGTCCTCGCTGGCATCATCGGTGACCAGGCACTTGCCCCGACGGATGGTCTCGAGCGCGATGTTGCGGCTGATCTCGAAGGCCGGCGCCGGGATGTCCTTGCGCCAGAAGTCGCGGGCCACCGGGATGTAGAGCCGGTCGCCCTCGACGGTCATCAGGAAGCCGCGCTCGGCGTCGACGAACTCGAGCGCGGCATCGAGGATGGCGACCAGGACGCGTTCGGGCTCGATCTCGGCCGCGATGCGCCGGTTGAGTTCGAGCAGCCGCTCCATGCGCCGGAACTCCTCGTCGCGCCGATCGTCGCGCGCGCGGGCGTTGCCGGCCTCGCGGTCGAAGAGGCGCGCCGTGAAGCTGGCCGTCTGCGGCGCCGCGGTGGTCAGCCCGGCGGACTCCATCTGGCCGAGGAAGGTGATGACGCAGTTGCCGATGCGGAACGGATCGCCCTCGTGGAGACGCTGGCGGCGAACGCGCTCGCCCGCCATCAGGGTGCCGTTGCGCGAGTTGAGATCGCGGATGAAGGCGGCCTCGCCCTCGGTCTCGATCTGGCAGTGACTGCGCGACAGGGCCGGGTCGTCGAGCGTGACCGTGCAGGCGCGCGAGCGCCCGAAGGTCACGACGCTGCGTTTCAGGTCATAGGTGCGGGTCACCCCGCCCTGCTCCACCGAGAACCGTACGGGCATGGGCCGAGCATGCGGTCGCGACGGGCCCGAGGCAAGCGCGATCGGGTTCAGGCCCCGGCGATCTCGTCGGCGGCGGCGGCGGCGAACCAGGACACCAGGGCGATCACCGCGGTCTCGACCCGGAGCACGCCCGCGCCGAGCGAGAGCGCCTCGAAGCCGCGCGCGCGCAGGGCTTCCTCCTCGGCCTCGCCGAGTCCGCCTTCGGGCCCGACCACGAGCCGCACGCGCGCCGGCGTCCCGGCGCGTTCGAGCCGGCGTGGGCTCAGGCCCCCGCGGGTCGAACCGTAGAAGCCGCGTTCGCCCGGGAAGAGCTCGACGGCGGCGAGCTCGACCGGCTCGCGCAACTCGGGCATGCGGTTGCGACCGCTCTGCTTCAGGGCCGCGAGCGCCGCGGCCTCGAAGCGTTCGCGCCGCTTCTCCGGGTCCTTGCGGTCGCTGCGGTGGACCGAGCGCTCGCAGTGGATCGGCCGCAGCTCGGCGACGCCGCACTCGACCGCGCGGCGAACCAGGTCCTGGGCCTCGCCGCCGCGGGGCAGGGCCACCTCCAGCGCGATCCGACAGGCCGGAGCGCGGTCCAGCTCGAGGATCTCGAGGATCTCCAGCTCGACCTGATCCCGGGCCACCGCCAGGATCCGCGCCCGGGCCTCGCGGCCCTCGCCATCGAAGACGGTGACCTCGTCGCCCGGCCGCTTACGCATCACCTTGGTCATGTGCCGGGCCTCGGTCTCCGCGACCAGGACCGAGCGCGCCCCGGCGAGGGAGCGACCGACGTGGAAGCGCTCGAGGCTCATCGATCGGACTCCGGACCGAGGTCCCGGTCCACCACCGCGATCACCTCGCGGGCGGCGCGGCGGAGCGCGCCGAGCGCGCCCTCGTCATCGTCCGGCGCCGCCTCGAGGAAGCGGCGCATCAGCGCGCGGGCCGGTGCCGGGCGGTTGCGTTCGAAGAGCAGCCGGCCGCAGTCGAAGAGGCTGCGCAGGTGGCGCGGATCCTGCTCGAGCGCCTGCTCGTAGTAGGCGATCGCGTCGTCGGTGAGCGCCATGGCCGCCTTGGTCCGGGCGGCCAGGGCGAGGTTCTCCGGATCGTCGGGCGCGAAATGCAGCGCCGACCGCGCGGGCAACCAGGCCTCGGCGGCGCGGCCGGACTCGATCAGCTGGTCGGCCTGGTCGCGGAACTCGGCGGCGTAGCCCTCGAGCTGGGCGCGGATCGCCTCCAGGTCCTCGAGCCCGGGCGCGCTGGCGACGGCGCTGCGGAACTCCTCCATGGCCTGCCTCCGGATCTCGGCCCGCTGCTCGCGACGCATCGTCTCGGGGATGTCGTCGGGCAGGACGGTCCGCAGGTAGGCGTAGCCGCGCACGCGATGGAAGAGCGCGATGCCCCGGCGCGCGACCGCGTTCCCGGGATCGAGTTCGAGCAGGTGGCGGTAGGCCTTCTCGGCCCGGCCCCAGGCCTCGGCCTGCTCGTTCGGGTCGCGTGCGGCCTCGGCCTGGGCCTGATCGACCTCGCCGAGGAGCTGCCAGGCCGTGGGCGAGTCCGGCAACACGTCGATCGCGCGGCCCGCCGCCTCGAGGGCGAGATCGAGGGCGCCGGTGTTGCGGTGGTGATAGCCGAAGGAGACGTAGGTCTCGGCCAGGGCCAGCTTCAGGCGACTCGAATCCGGCAGCGAGGCGAGGCCCTTGTCGAGGACCAGCTTGGCCTCCTTGTTGGAACCGAGCGCGCGCAGGAGTCGCACCAGGAGGAGATAGGGTTCCTCGCGATGGGGGTCGAGCCGGACGCTCACCTTGAGGTCGTTCAGGGCCTGGAGCGCCGCCTCCTGGTTGCCGGCGAGGGCCAGCTCGCCGTAGACGCGAGCGTGGTGGTACCAGGCCTGGGCATCGTCGGGAAAGTCCGCGACCAGGGCGTTCACGGCCTTGGTCACCTCGATCTCGTAGTCCTTGATCCAGCGGGCGCCGATCAGGGCGCTGGCCTGGTCGACGCGCGCGCGCCGGAAGTCGGGGAAGCGCCGCGCGAGGCTGGCGTAGATCCCGAGCCCCTCCTGATAGAGCTCGACGCCGCGCTTGCGGTCGACGTCGAAGGTCGCCTCGCGCAGGATCCGATCGGCCTCGAGCAGAATGACGACCGCCTCGTTGTGGCGGGCCTCCTTCCAGGCGCTCGACTCGCCGTCGATGGTGGCGAGCAGGGCCTTCGCCTCGTCGAGACGACCGAGGCCGGCGAGCGCGGTGGCCCGGGTGACGGCGGCGTGATCGAGTTCGTCGCGATCACGGGCCGAGGGCTGCTCCGGGATCAGGGGATCGAGGCGCTCGTAGGCCTCGAGGGCGAGCTGGAAGCGCCCCCGTCGGGTCTCGAGCGAGGCCAGCTTGAGCAGGGCCTGGGCCCGCTGCCGGCGATCGGCCGCCTTGTCCTCGGCCTCGGCGAAGAGCCGGGCCGCGTCGTCGAGCAGGACCTGCGCGCGCGCCGGGTCGGCCCCCAGGGCTTCCTCCTCCTGGATCTGCCCGAGCTGCAGGAGCGGCAAGGCCGCCGCGGGCGCCGCGGCCCGCGCGCTCTCCCAGAGCCGACGCGAATCGGACCAGACCCGGGTCCGGAAGAAGCTGAGCGTGCCGAAACCGGCGATCAGGAGCAGCACCAGGACGAGCCCGGCGCGCGGCCGGCGCGCGCGCGCCACCAGGCTGGCGACCAGGAGAGCGAGGCCCATGATCGGCAGGTAGAGATAGCGATCCGCCATGACGCCGGCGAAGCGCGGCAGCAGGTTGTTGAAGGGCAGGAGGGCGACGAGGAACCAGAGCAGGGCCGCCCGACGCGGTCCCGCGGATCGCCGCCAGGTGAAGAGGGCGAGCAGACCGAGGAAGAGGGCGAGCAGGCCGAGGAGCTGCCAGGCTCCGAAGCTGCCGTCGAGAGGCAGGTCGTAGACCAGCGCCAGCCGGACCGGAGCGAGCGCATTGACCAGGTAGCGGCCCAGCGCACCCGCCATGCCGACCGCGCGCGGCAGGAAGGCACCCTCGTGGCCGCCGGTCGTGCCCTCGGCCGCGGCGACCGCGAGGTGGACCACCAGGGCCAGCAGGGCGACCAGGGCGAGCGGCAGGGTCTCGAGCACCAGTGCCCTCGTTCCCTTGCGTTCCGCGGGCGTGCTCAGCCGGGCGAGAAGGAAGGCGATCAGGAAGCCGGGCAGGACGCTGGCCTTGGCGAAGAGCGCCGCGAGGTAGAGGAGCGGGGCCAGGAAGCGCGAACGCCAGGGCCGGGCGCGGGTGACGCCGTCCAGGAACAGGGTGAGAGCGAGGAGGAGGAGGAAGCCCGAGACCAGGTCCTTGCGGCCCGAGACCCAGACCACCGACTCGACCACGACCGGATGGACGAGGAAGACCGCGGCGCCGAGCCCGGCGGCGACGAAGCGCCGGCGCGGCTCCCCCAGCGGCAGGCGGCGGATCAGGGCGGCGAGCAGGAGGGCGTTGCCGCCGTGGATGAGCAGGTTGATCAGATGGTAGACCCGGGGCGACTTGCCGCCGAGGGCGTGATCGATCCAGAAGCTGGCGTAGTAAAGCGGCAGGTAGGCGTGATCGTGAGGGGCACTGAAGATCGCCGCCGCGTGACCGTCGCCGGGGCCCTCGATCAGCTCGTTCGCCACCACCACCGTCGGGTCGTCGTAGTTGACGAAGCCGAATGACCAGGAGCCGAAGAAGGCCAGGGCGCCGAGCAGGACGAAGGCCGACGCCAGGACCAGGTTGCGGGCGAGTGCGTGGGTCACCGGACTTGGTCCTCCATGGCGCCGCCGGCGCGGCCCGCCTCGAGTCGCCGGAACCACAGCTCGAGCATCAGCAGGAAGTAGATCAGTCGGCCGCCCTGGCCGTCGTCCTCGAGCAGGCGATCGAGCCCCTTCGCATCGACCAGGCCACGGCCCGCCGTCGCGGCCGTCCCCAACTCGTCCCGCGCCAGCTCGCGCAGGGGACCGCGCCACCAGGATGCCAGCGGCAAGGGAAAGCCCAGCTTCTCGCGCCGGGCCGCGATCGCCGGGGGCAGGATGGGATCGAGCAGGCGATGGAAGAGCGCCCGCGGCGAGCCGGCGGGACTCCGCCGCGCGAGCGGCATCGCCAGGAGCTCGGCGGCGAGGGCCTGGTCGAGGAAGATGGAGCGGCCCTCGATACCGAAGGCGGCGCAGCAGCGATCGTCGACCTGGAGCAGTCCCGGGAGCAGGACCTGCCATTCGAAGGCCGCGGCGAAGGCGGTGGCGCCGGCCGGTGCCTCGGGCAGGAGGTCGCGCAGATCGGGAGCGCCGCCGAGCAGCTCCCGGGCCCGGTCGTTGCCCAGCTCGGCGAGAGCCGAGCCGCGATCGACCGCGGCCCGATAGGCCGCCAGGGAATCGCCGGGCGACCGCTCGCGGGCGGCGAGCATCCTGGTCGCGAGCGGCGCGTAGGCCGGATGGAAGTCGGCTTCGAGGCCGGCCTCGAGCGCGGCCAGGATGCGCAGTCGCTCGTAGCCGCCGAAGAGTTCGTCGCCGCCCTGCCCGCCGAAGAGCACCCGAACCTCGGCGGCCGCGCGTTCACAGAGCAGAAGCTGCGAGACCGCGCCCGGTCCGGCCAGGGGTTCCTCCAGCGCCGCGATGGTCCGCGGCAGGGCGGCGGCGAAGTCCGCGGCGTGGATCGGCAGCTCGACCAGCGGCAGGCCGAAGGTCTCGGCGGCGAGCCGCGCGAAGGGCCGCTCGTCGATCTCCGCCGGTCCCTCGGGAAACCAGCCGAGAAAGGCCCGGTCGGGACGCCGTCCCTCGCGGTCGAGGAGGGCGAGGGTCGCGGTCGAGTCGAGACCCCCGGAGAGCAGGATGCCGGTGGCCACCTCGCCGCGGCCCTGGAGCCAGGCCGACTCGTGGAGCAGGTCGCCGATCTCGTCCTCGCCGGCCCCGAGGGCCAGTTCGGCGAGATCGATCCGCCGGCGCCGGAAGGACAGCGACTCGCCCTTGAGCCGCAGATCGAGGATCTCGCCGGGCGCCAGGGCGGTGACGCCGGCGTGCAGGGAGCGGCCGGGAGCGAGGAACTGCCAGCGGAGCAGCGAGGCGAGAGCCGCCTGGTCGACGCCCCGGGCGAGGCCCGCGGCATGAAGCGCGCGGATCTCGGAGGCGAAGATCAGGGCCCGGCCGAGGCGAGCCCAGTAGAGCGGCCGCTGACCGAAGGGATCGCGCGCGAGCAGGAGACGTCCGGGCTTCGGGGCCCAGGCGAGGGCGAAGCCACCACGCAGCTGCGCGAGGATCTCCGGGCCCTCGCGGTCGAGCAGGTCGTGGAGGGTGGCGGTGTCGGACTCGCCCTCTCCCTCGCCCTCGTCGTCGCCCAGATCGCGCCAGTTGTAGATCTCGCCGTTCAGCGCCAGCAGGCTGCCGCGTTCCGAGCGGCGAGGCTGCGCGCCTTGCGGCCCGCCCACGAGCGCGAGCCGCGCGCTGCCGAGCCCGACCGTGCCCTGCCGGAGCAGCCTCGACTCGTCGGGGCCACGGTGGGCGACGGCGCCGAGCATGGCCTCGAGGTCGATCGCGGCGCCCCCCTCAGGGTCGATGTATCCGACGATTCCGCACATTCGGATCAGGCCCGCCCTCAGACCACCAGACCGAAATCGAAGCCGAAGTCGCGCTGCAGCAGGTCGAGCAGGTCGATGAAGTTGTAGATCACGTAGTCCGGTCGGGTGACGCCACGCTTGTCGATGTGCTTGCCCTCGCGCTTGTTCCAGACCGTGATCATGCCGACCTCGTTGGCCGGGTCGATGTCGTTGGTGGGATGGTCACCCACGTACATGGTGCGGCGCGGATCGAGATCGAGCACCGAGCAGGCGCGGAGGAAGAGCTTCGGGTTCGGCTTGCCGATGCCGACCTCGTCGGTGATGAAGATGCCCCGCGGGTTGAGGAAACGGGCGATCTGCAGACGGATGATCTTCTCGGCCTGCTTGATGCGCAGCCCCGAGGTGATGATGCCGAGTTCGAGGCGGGACTGGGCGAGGAGCTGCATCACCTCCAGCACGTCCTCGTAGGTGGCCAGCTCGCGGAACTTGGTCTCGTGATAGGCGACGACCGCGGCGGCCACGAGCAGGCTCTGATGCAATCCGGCGGTGGCGGCGGCCGGCAGGCGCGAGAGCAGCTTGTCGTAGTGGTTGCCGTAGTTGCTGCTGAACTCGCTGATCACCTCGAGGAGTTCCTTGTAGGCCTCCTCGGCCTCGATGCGCAACCCGAGCCTGATCATCGCCTCGATGCTGCTCCGGCGCGCGGTCTCCGCGAAGCGCGTGGTGGAGAACAGCGTGTCGTCGATGTCGAAGAAGATCGCGTCCAGCTTGCGGTTCATCGTGGTCATCCGGCTCCAGGTCCCGGGTCGTCCTCATTCTGGCAACAAGGACCCGGCGAGCCGATGGTGAATACGCGGCCTTTCCGCCGCCGGGCTTCAATCACCCCGGAAACGAGCGAGCCCCCGGAACCTCGGGCTCCGGGGGCTCGCGACGATCGGAACCGGACTCAGCGGGCCAGGCGAGCCTCTTCCTCCTCCAGATCGACGATCTGGACGTGGAGCAGGAGGATCAGGTCCGAGACCTCGTCCGAACGACCCTTCCGCGAGAAGAAGAAGGAGAGGATCGGGATGTCGGAGAGGATCGGGACCTCGCTGCGACGGTCGACCGTGGTCACGCTCTTGAGCCCGCCGATGACCACCCAGCCGCGATCCGGCACGCGCACGGTCGTCGCCGCGGCGCGGTACTCGAGCTCGGGGAGCTCGATGATGACGTTCGTGGTGAGGCCGGCGAGCGGGGTCACGAAGGTCTGGATCGGACGGGCCAGGATGGCGACGGTCGGACGGAGCTCGAGGGTGACGTAGCGCCGGTCATGGCTGACCGTGGGGCGCACGTCGAGGACGAGGCCGTCCTGGACGATGTCCACCAGCGGGTCGGCGATGAAGGCCGTCTGGGCCACCTCGACGTCGTAGTCCTTGATGTAGGCGACCTGGTTGACCAGGGTCAGGTTGGCGCGCTGGTTGTTGTAGATGGTCAGGCGCGGCGCGGTGAGGACGTTGGCGAAGGCCGACTTCTCGACCGCGTCGAAGACGACGCCCAGCTCGATGTCGTCGAGGAAGGTGAAGCCGATGGTGGCGCCACCGGTGTTGCTGAGCATGCTGCCGAGCGCGTTGTTGAAGATGTTCTCGCTGCGGCTACGGAAGTCGAGGGTGTTGCCGTCCTGGAAGAAGGCACCCGAGGAAGGCGACTGGGCGCCGGCGGCCGGCAGGCCCGCGCCACCGTTGTCACGACCGGCCGAGGCGTTGTTCACCGGGCCGTTCACGACGTCGTCGAGCAGCGCGATGCTGCCCGGGTTGGTGCCGCCGAGGCCGCGGACGTCGACGCCGAACTCGGAGAGGAAGCCCTCGCGGATGGCGATCACCCGGGTCTCGACGTGGACGATGACCTTGGTGAAGCGGCGGAGGTCCTCGAGGAAGTTGTCGATCTCGCGGTGCACCTCGGGGGTGGTGACGGCGACGAGCTGACCGGCGGACAGCTCGAGGCTGCGACCCTCGATCTCCCAGCTGGTCGGCCGGACGTTGTCACGGACCAGGTCGATGAGCTGCTCGGGCTCGGTCTCGCGGACCGGCTCGCCCTCCTCGCCGAAGACGGCGATGGCCGAGGCCTCGCCGGCCGGGCCGGGACGCAGCGAGAGGTTCGGCGGCCGGAAGTCGGGCAGCTGGATGGTCAGGTCGCGGACCTCGTAGACGCGGGGAATGACCTGGCCGGAGGCCTCGGTCTTGCCGACGACGACGATGGCGTTGTTGCGGAAGGTGTAGGTCAGCTCGAGAGGCTGGAGGGCGGTGCGGAGGGCGTCGCCGAAGTTCAGCTCGCGAACGCTGAAGTTGACGGTCTCCTCGCCCTTCTCCTCGGTCGCCATCCGCGAGGCGTAGATGTTCACCGCCTGGGTATCACGGATGAAGGTGATGACCTCGGCCAGGGTCATGTCCTCGAAGCTCCAGTTCACGGTCTCGACCGCGAGCTTGTTCTTCAGGACGCGGACGGCCTCGCTGTCCTCGAGGGCATCGGCCACGGCGTCGTTGGCGGCGCGCTTGGCGGTGATGTCGTCCCAGACGCTGCGGGCCGGGAACTGGATGATGCGGGTCCAGGGAACCTGGACGTCACGCATCTCGGTCTTCCAGGCCTGGATCTGCTCGCGACGCTTGTTGTAGTAGGCCTCGCGCCAGGCGACCGAGCGGGCCTGACGGCTCATCTCGACCAGATCCTTGGCCGGCCGGAAGGCCGGGGTCATGTCGAGCACGTTCTGGGCGATGTGCTCGGAGTCGTCGAAGTCCTGGCGCTCGAAGGCCTCGTAGGCCTCGATCATCATCGCCCGGACGGCCTCGGTGCGCCGCGCCTGGTCGCGGTCCTCCTCGGCCTTGAGACGATCGTAGGCGTCCTCGTACTGCTTGCGCTCGCGAGCGGCGGCGGTGCGCTCGATCTCGCGCTGCACCTCGGCGGCGAGCTTCTTGACGTTCTCCGCCTGGCCGGCGAAGTCGGTCTGGTAGGCGTCGTACTCGATCACCAGACGGGCGAGCTCGAGCTGCTTCTTGGCATCCTCGAGTTCACCGCGGTTGTAGGCCTGCAGCGCCTGGGTGTAGCGGTCGTTGACCTCGGCCACCTGCTTGGCGCGCATCGCCTTCTTGTGGGCGACGACCTCGTTGGCGAGGTCCTGGGTCGCGGCGCCCTCGCCCATCATGATCGAGATCTCCTGGAGCTTGGCCGTGGCGGCCGCGTTCTTGGGATCAATGTTGAGGGCGGTCAGGACCTCCGACTTGGCTTCGGCCAGCTTGCCGGCGGCGATCATCTTGTCGGCCATCTCGAGGTAGGCGTCGACCCAGGCCTGCTTCTTCTGGCCGGAGACGCTCTCGTCCTGCATCGCGCCCATTTCCGTGGCGCTGGTGCTGGCACTCTCCTCCATCATCCCGGCATCGCTCGAGGTCTCGTCCGAGGAGCAGGCGCCGAGAACGGCGAGCGCGCTCATGAGCAGGATGAACAGATGGAGCCTTTTCATTTGGATCATGTCAGACCTTTCGCGAGGAAGGTGGCCCGCTATCCGGGGGCGACTTGTCATGACGGAGGCGAAGAACGCGGCGGTTCCCCGGTCGCGCGCTCTTACGATTTCCCTTTTCCCTATGCTCTAAGGGTCGGTGCCGCCGCTAGATAAGGACGGACGTGGCCCTTGTCGGGGCGGGATTCTACATAACCCTTCAAGAGCATGTCAAGTGCTCCGGGCAAAGGGTATCCCGCTCCCGCAAGTCCAGACGTAGTGGCGGTTTGGGCGGTTTCAAAAAGGTCGCGGCCGGGACCGGCCCCGGCCGCGACGGGGGTCAATGGAGCGGTGCCGCCAGTTCGCTCCGCAACCGGAGCCCGAGGGCCTCGAGTTCGGACCCGCTCCGCAGGCCCTGGAGGCCGACGAAACTGACCCGATCGAAGCCGGCCCGGTTGAACAGATCGATGACCCCGACCACCTGGCCATGGGGCACGCCGGGTCCGGCGTCGATCTTGCCGTAGGCGTCGGTCACCACGAGGCGGAACCGCGCCAGCCGGTCGAGCAGCTCCCTCTCCCCGAGCACCTGACCCTCGACCAGGATCTCGGTGGGCTGCTCGATGAGCGACCGTTCCGGATCGACACGGCGCTGACGGAGCTTCACGGTGACGAAGTTCTCCTCGACCGGCGAGCCGGGCGTGAGACCGAAATCCGTGGGCAGGTGGGTGACCAGCTTCTTCTCCAGGAGGCGGAACTTCATGGTCACGATGAAGAAGATCAGGAGCTGGAAGGTGACGTCGATCATCGGCGTCATGTTCAGCTCGACCTTCTCGTCGATGGGCTTCTTGCGCGTCATGGCGAGCCCTCCTTTCCCTGCTCGAAACGCGATCGGCGCCCCACGGTTCGAGAAGGCCCGGATCCGGCCCGCGGGGCGCTCGGGGACACGCCCGGGGACGACGGATCGTTCGGCGGGCGGCTTCGAGCGCCACCTGCTCCGGTCGGACCGCGCAGCGCCCGCTGCGCAGTCGAACTCCGACGACGCCCTCCGGAGCGCCGGCTGCCCAGCCGGCAGGTCCGCCGGCCGCTGGCCGGCCTTTCGATGGCGCGACCAGGGCGACGAGGACTCCGACGGCGACGAGATCGTCGAGGCGAGACCGCGAGCAACGGACGAGTTCGACTAGGCCAGCCAGCGGGGGCTGTCGGAAAAGTGCCGGCCGGATTCCACCGCTGGGGGGGATTCCGGGGCTTCGTGGGACCGTTCAATCAAGGAGTTTGAGCCGGGATCTGTTGGCTCGGAGTTCCGTTCTGGTTCTTGGGCGCCGTAGGCGCCGTTTTCGGTGGGGAGAACCCCCCCGGGGGGCTAGATGATCGGCTTGACGAGCTGCCAAGCCGACACCAAGACCCGGATGTTGGTGGCTATGGCGGCGAGGCTCCATTCGAGCTTGGCTCCGGCCCTACCGAAACGGCTCACCCGGCGTCTGCCCGTGACCGCGGTCATCAGCGCGATTCGTCCTTCCACGCTGGGTGCGCGGGCCCGGTAGATCTCGCGGCCTCGCTCGCTGGACATCCGATGGCGTAGCCTCTGGCGAGAGCCTTCATGTCGGTCTCTGGTGATGGTCCTGACCTTCTTGCTGCCGCCGCAGCAGGAAGCGAGCAGTGGGCAGCGGCTACAGTCTTCGGACTCGTAGGTCCGCCGCTTGACCTTCCGCCCCTTCAGCCTCTGGGTCTGCGTCCGCACGAAGCGCAGACGCGCACCAAGCGGACAGACGTATAGGTCCTCGTCTTCTCGATAGTGGAAACAGAGTCGGTGCAGGCGCCCGTTGCGGCCGCGTGGCATCCGAGCGACCTCCTCGACCGTCAGAATCTCGCCTCCGGCGATCCGCTCCCGCTGTGCCGCCAGAGCTTCCTCATCGATCGATTCGCCCTCGGGGACCGCAATGAAACCCTCGATCCCGGCTTCCTCTAATGCCGTGAGATCAGGACCCGGACCGTAGGCCGAGTCGGCCAGCACGGCTTCCGGCTTCTCGCCGCAGTTGCGTTCGATCTCCTCGACCATCGGAATGAGCTGGCCAGCATCACCGGTCTCATCGTTCAGGTCGACGGCCACGACCATGCCGGAATCGACGTCCACCGCCACCTGGGCGTTGTAGTGGAGGCCGAAGCAACCGTCCTTGCCGGCCATTCCTCGGGCTTCCGGATCGGTCACCGAGACCTGTTCCTGCACTCTGCTCGACCCTCGCGCAGAGCGCTTCTGGCGCTCGGAAAACTCCGCGAGCGCCGCCTGCAAGGCTCGTTGCTGCCGCTCGAAGCGACGCTTCTGTTGAGCCGGCGTCTTGTCCGGATCCCCGCCCCAGTCGAGGCCCCCGGTCAGCGATTCCCGACGCTCGTTCTCCTCGTACTCGGAAGAAAGTCGGGCGACCTCTCGATCGGCCTCCTCGAGCTCGCGCTCGATCCGAGCACGCCGCAGGATGGAGCCCTTGCTGCCGCGTGCCTTCAGCTTCGTCCCGTCGAGGGCCACACGACTCAGCTTGAGCACGCCGGCCCGACGACCGAGCGTCAGCGTGTCCCGCAAGAGTCCCTGAAGCTCGGAGCCGTGGCGCACGACGAATTCCGCAATCGTCGCGTGGTCCGGTCGCTGACACTCCATCAGATAGCGCACGTCGATCCGATTGTGGCAGGCGTCCTCGAGCTGACGGCTCGAACGGTAGCCCGTCAGCATGCCGTAGACGTAGAGCGCAGCCATGTAACGCGGATGGTAGGGCGGGCGACCTCGTGCCAGGTCATAGACCCGCTCCATCGCCTGAATCGAACCGGAAAGCGCCTCCGACTCGAAGAGCGCAAGGACATGGCGCACAAGATGATCCGCCGGAATCACGTCATCCAGGCGCTCCGGAAAGAGCACCATCTGAAAACGTCGTTCCTCTGGAGCTCGAAATCCCGCCATCCGACCCTCCCCAATCAATCCGTGATCGGAGGGAGTCTAGCCGATCGGGACTTTTCCGACAGCCCCCAGCGGCTGGCGCTCCGAGCAGCTGGCACTCCAGTCGGACCGCGCAGCGCCCGCTGCGCACTGCGTTTCTCGCGGGAGCTTGCCGGCAAGTTGCGGAGCAGGCGCTCCGCGCTCCACAGCGCCCGCCGCGCATCCGAGGCTCGAATCTTCTCGGCGACGATTGGACCAGCCAGCGGCTGGCGCTCCGAGCAGCTGGCGCTCCGGAGTGCCGCCGGCCGCGGATCAGCGCCGGCCGAGTTCGCGCTCGAGGCGATCCCGATCGAAAGCGAAGGCCTGGCGCTCGGGGGCGAGACTGGCAGCCTGTCGGTAGCGCTCCAGGGCCTCGTCCTTGCGACCGAGAGCCTCGAGAGCACGGCCGCAGAGGGCGTGGGCCAGGCCATCGGCGAGGCCCTTGCGCTCCTGCAGCGCGAACTCCGCGACCAGCGTCTCGAGCGCGGTCTCGTTCTTGCCGATCCGGTACTCGGCCAACCTCGCCAGGTGACGCATGTCGAGAGCGCGATGATCGAGGGGCCTGAGGGCCGCGTAGTCGCCGAGGTCCTTCACCGCCAACCCGAGCAGGCGCAGGGCCACCTCGGAACCGAGCTCCGCGGCGGCGCCGCTCTCGGCGAGCAGGAGCCGGGCCCGGCCGATCCAGAACAGGATCGCCGGACTCTGCCGGTCGCGCTGCTCGAGGGTGCGGAGCAGCCCTTCGGCCCGGGTGTAGGTCTCCCGCTGACGCGGGTCGCCTTCCTGTGCCCGCAGGGCCTCGAGCGCGCGGGTGAGCTCGTCGAGCATCGCCACCAGTTCGAGGCGGTCGGCCGGATGCGCGAGGCGCGCGTCCGGCTCGGGCTCCTCGAGCACGTCGCGCGACGGACCGCCCGCATAGCCGTTGGCGCGCAGGCCGTCGAGGTCGGCACCCCGGGTGTCCACCGCCAGGTAGCGTTCGCGCGGACCCAGCTCCTGGCGCCGGGCATGGAGGAGACGTTCGAGCCGCGCCGCGTCCTCGGGTCGGGACGCGGCCAGGTCACGGGTCTCGCCGGGGTCGGCGGCCAGATCGAAGAGCTGCCGCCGTCCGCCGCCCAGGACCAGTTCGAGGTCACCGACGACGATGCCCTGGAGCGCGGCCCAGCCGAACTGGCGGAAGGGATGGACGGTCTCGGCGTAGAAGCTCCGTCGCTCCGCCGGCGCCGCGAACAGATCGCGCCCGGCGAGAGGGACCGGCGACGGCTCGAGCCCCATCACCGCCGCGATCGTGGGCGCGACGTCCGCGGTCGCCACCGGCTGGTCGGCCGGGACGGCCCGGTCGCGCGGCGGCTTGAGGATGAAGGGCACCCGCAAGGTCGCCTGGTGGAGCAGGAAGCCATGGGTCTCCTCGCCATGATCTCCGAGTCCCTCGCCGTGATCGCCGACGCAGAGGATGAGGGCGTCGTCGTAGCGCCCGCGCTTGCGGAGGGCGGCGACCAGACGGCCGATCTGGGCGTCCATGTGGGCGATCTCGCCATCGTAGGCGCTGCCGAGGATCCGGGCGCTCTCACCGGCGCGACCGCCGTGCTCGAGATGCGGATGGTGCGGGTCGAAGTAGTGGACCCAGAGGAAGAAGCGCTCGTCGCCGATCCCGTCTAACCAGGCCAGGGCTTGATCGGTGGTGGCGACCGCGTCGCGCTCCTCGTAGTGGAGCTGGCCACCCCCACCCGCGGGCACCTCGTCCCAGTGATCGAAGCCGGCGGCGAGGCCGAAGTCCCGCGCCAGCACCCGGGCGCTGGTGAAGGCGGCGGTGATGAGGCCGCGGGCCCGGAGTCGCTCGGCGATGGTGGCGAAGTGGCGCCCTTCGGGCCCGGGCAGATGGAAGTCGTTGTTCTCGCGCAGGCCGTGCTGGGGCGGCTCGAGGCCGGTCAGCATGGTGGCGTGGGACGGGAGGGTCAGCGGCGCCGAGGCCAGCGCCCGGCTGAAGGCCCGGCCGTCCGAGGCCAGCGCATCCAGGGCCGGCGTGCCCGTCCAGTCCCCCTGACGACGACCGTAGCAGCCGAGGTGGTCGGCGCGGGTCGTGTCGAGCGTGATGAGGATGACGTCGTGGCGGGGGGGCGCGGCCGTCGGCCGCGCGGGCTCCTCGCCGCAGGCGGCGAGGAGGATCAGGAGGCAGGCGCAGATCGCGCCACGGGTGCCGATCGCGCCTGCCTCGCTCGGAGTCACTGGACCGGGGCCCGGAGCTCCGTACGCAGCTTGTTGAACCAGTTCTCACCGTCGATCACGTTCTTCGTGGTGGACAGACCGACGAAGGTGATCGACTCGAAGTTCGCCTTGTGGAAGAGATCCAGCACGCTCACGACCTCCTGGTGAGGAACGCCGCGTCCGGCATCGATCTTGCCCTTCGCGTCCTTCATCTGGGTCCGGAAGCTGGTGATCTGGGTCAGGATCTTCTGGTAGATCTCGGTCTTGGTCCGACCTTCGATCTCCTGCGATTCGATGTAGTACTGGGTCGACTGCTCGGCCAGCCGCTTGCCAGGACGATCCCGACGCTGCTTCAGCTTCACGGTGACGAAGTTCTCCTCCACGATGTCGGTCGAGTTGTTGAGACCGAAATCCGTGGGCAGGTGCGAGAGGAGCTTCTTCTCGAGGAGACGGAACTTCATGGTGACGATGAAGAAGATCAGGAGCTGGAAGGTGACGTCGATCATCGGCGTCATGTTCAGCTCGACCTTCTCCTCGCCCTTGGCTTTCCTGTTGGCCATGGTCTATCCCTCCCCTACTTCTCTTCGCCGCTCTTGGCCGGCTTCTTGTCGTCGTGCTGCTTCTCGGCGGTGGCGATCTCGATCTTGTAGATCGCGATGTCCGGACTGGCGCAGACCTGGAGCACGCCCTTGACGTAGTCGAAGGCCTGAGCGCAGTCGCAGCGGACCAGCACCGAGCGGGTGGAGAGCCGCGGGTTCTCGGGATCGCGGTACTTGGGATTGTTGACGCCGGCGCCGCGAAGGATCTCGTAGAGCTCGCGGAAGCCGATGTACTTGCCCTTGATCATGATCTTGTCGGCCTGCTCGGTCTTCTTCTCCGGCCAGCTCTCGCCAGTCGGGACCGGAGCCGTGACGTTGATCACGAGACGGCCGGGATCCTCGCCCTCGTCATCGACACCCACGGTCGACCAGGGGAGCGTCAGCAGCGCGATCTCCTTCTGGCTGAAGTCGGTGATGATGATGAAGAAGAGGATCATCTGGAACACCATGTCGATCATGGGGGTCATGTCCAGATCGACCGTGGAGTCCGGAATCGTGTGTTCTTTGACTTTCTTCGCCATGAATTGCGCTCCCTTTGCGACCACGGGGGCCGCTCATCGGTCATGCCGCCCGGACCAGCTTGGGGGGCGGGATCGGCGATCCCGCCCCATGAGACGGTCGGGAGTCGATCAGTTGCGGAAGCGGTCGAGCATGTCTTCCGAGATGGCGCCGATCTCGAGGACGATGCGGGTCACCTTGTTCCGGAAGTAGAAGAAGCCGATCATCATCGGGATGGCGACGATCAGACCGAGCACGGTCGTGATGAGCGCCAGCGAAATCGTGGCGGCGAAGTCGGAGGGCTCCGGCGCGGCCGAGTCGGCGATGACGTTGAACGCGCCGATCATGCCCCACACCGTGCCGAGCAGACCGAGCATCGGGGAGATGGCGGAGAGCAGCGACAGCCAGCTCACCTTCGAGTGCAGCTTGATGGCCTCTTCCTCGGAGATGTCGTGGGCGGCCTGCTCCATCGAGTCATAGCCGTGCTCCATCTTCGGCAGGGCGGCGGCCATGATGTTGGTGAGGAAGTTCGGCTCCTGCTCGCAGAGCTCGAGCGCCTCCTGGAACTGGCTCTCGTTCAAGAGGGTCTCGAGCTCGTCGATGAGCTCCGGCGGCGCCAGCTTCTCGCGGCGGACGTTGATGAAGTGCTCGATGATGAGAGCGATGCCGACGATCGAGAGGCCCCAGAGGATGTAGCCGATGGCGCCACCGCCGGTGATCAGGTTCGTCTCCGCGGCGTAGCTCGGCGTGGCCAGCGCGACCAGGGCGGCGGCCGTCATGATGAACGAGGTCTTGATGCGCATGATTCCGTTACTTCTCCCGTCTCAAAGCTGGGGTCGAGCGAACTGCCCGAGCCCATTTTCCTGATGCCGACGTTCAGTCCGCCGTCACCATATCTCGGATGCTGCCGATGTGAAGATCCCGCCAGGCGGAGCTTCACATGGACTTCAGCTTCTCTCTCGCCAGCACGGCCTGCCTGGACTCCGGAAACCGTCTGCGGGCCTCGTCGAAGTAGGACTTGGCGAGATCCTTTGCCTTGGCGAGCGTACCGTCAAGCTTCAGGTGAATGAGGCCCAGAAGGTAGCAAGTTCGCGGCAACTCGGAAACAACCGTGAAATTTTCTGAACGCACGCGTGCGAGGTCGTAGGCGGCATTCAGGAGATCCTCGGACGAGGGCGCCTTGTCGACCAGGACCATCGCCGCGCGCGCGTTCCGGTAGGCCGCCTGGGCCGCGGCATCGCCGCCCGAAGAGGCCTTCTGCAGGTCCTCGATCACGAACTTCGCCTTGGGCAGGTCCTCGTTCTGGACGTAGGCCTCGAGCTGGATGCTCTTGGCGTGCATCGCCAGTTCGAGTTCGAAGGGGCTCTTGCCGCCGGCGAGGGCGGAATAGACCTCCTTCACCAGCTCGGCCGCGGGGTCGCACTTGCCGGCGTCGAGGAGGGCCTCGGCCCGGGCGACCTTGACCCGCTCGGCCCAGTTGCCGCCGATCTTGTTCTGGTCGATGACGTCGCCGAGGGCCTTGAGCAGCTTCTGCGCCTCATCGTGAGACCCCGACAAGGTCCGGGCCCGCGCCAGGGCAAGGGTCGCCTCCGGGTAGAGGCGGCTGTCCGCCTTCAGCTTGATCATCTTTTCCAGGGTGTTCGCCGCCTCCTGGTACTGGCCGGAGGCGAGCTGCGCCTTGCCCAGGTAGAAGAGCGCGTACTCCTTCACCCAGCGCTGATCGTCGGTGCCCTCGTCGACCGCCAGCGCGAGTCGCGAGGCCGCCTCGACGAAATCGCCGAGGTTGTAACGCTCGAAGCCCAAACGGAAGTTGATCGGCCGGCGATCGAAGATCACCTCGAGCACGTCGCCCGCGGGAATGGTGAGCTTCTTGCCGCCCTGCGTGTAGCTGACTTCCTTGTAGCTCTCGGCCGTGACCTTCACGCCCGAGATGGCCGGCTTGCCCCGCACCACGATGGTGTCCGCGCGAGCCGGCAGCGCCGCGATCAGGAGTGCGGCCAGGATCCAGTTGAGAGTCTTCATGGTCTCGGTCTTTCTGCTCCTCGTCCTCGCGTGATCACCTCTGGTCCTTCAACCAGCGCCACATGTTCGTGAACTCGGGGCCACCGGGCTGGCCCTTCTCCTTCAGGAACAGGGCGTCGATGCTGTCGCGAAGCTTGCGCTTGGCGGCCTCGTTGTCCTTGATCGACTGGTAGTAAGTCAGGAACTTGTAGAACTTGGCCCGCTGGTAGGACCGCTCGGCGACGTCGCGTTCGGCCTCGGTCTTGGCCTTGTCGCGCTCGGCGGCGAAACGGCGCTCGAGCGTCTGCCAGATGGTCGAGGCCCGATCGAACTCGGCGTTGCCCTGGATGAAGGAGTAGCGACCGCGGGCATCCGGACCGACCAGGAAGCCGCCGAAAACCTGCGCCGCCTGCTCGAGGATCTCGTTGGTGGCGTTGTTTTTCTCGCCGACCAGCTCGGCGTAGACCGGGCGGGCCTGGGCGAAGAGGCGATCGCCCTCCTCCTTGTTCTCGCCGGCGTAGGCGAGCTTGGCCATCTCCAGGGTCGAGCGGGCCAGGCTCTTCTCGAAGTAGCGGACGTACTTGTCGTTCTTCTTGCCGCCGCAACGCTTCATCGCGGCGTCGGCGATCTCCTTCGACTTGACCCAGTCCTCGAGGTCGTCGAACTGCTTCAGGACGTAGTACCAGTTCTTGGCCTCGCGCGGGTCCTTCTTGAACAGCCAGATCGACCAGAGCCGGGCCTGGACCTTGTCGATCTCCCGCTTGGCGGCGACCTGGGCGCTGGTCTGGGTGGGCATGTCCTTGGTGACCTCGGACAGGTAGAGGCCACCCTTCTGGGCCGCGGTCTCGATCAGCTTGTGCTCGGAGTCGGCGGCCTGCATCTCGTCGAAGAGCTTGATCACGCGCTGCCAGTCCTTGGTGCCGAGGTCGACCAGGGCGCCGAGGAGGTTGTAGCGGGCGTGCTGCTCGACGTTGACGTCGGAGCTGCGGCTGAGGACCTCCTCGGCCGCCGCCTTGATCTTGGGGATGTAGCCCTTCTTGACCTCGAGGTCCTCCTCGAGCTGGGCCGCCTCGTTGTAGCACTCGGAGATCTGGAAGTAGGCCTCGACCATGGCGGTCTTGCGGGCCTCGGCGGCGGCATCGTCCTTCGGCGGATTGCCGGCGGCGAACTTGATGTAGTCCTCGAACTCCTTGGCGGCGGCGACCCAGTCGGCCGCGGTGAGGCTCTCCTTGGCCTTGTCCTTCTCGCGCTGGACGAGGACGTTGACCACACCGACCTTCACCATGGCGCGCTCGCGGTACTCCGACTCCTGGGCCGCGATGTCGCGATAGACCTTCAGGGCCTCGGCGTACTGCTTCTGGGCCCGCAGGCCCTCGGCCTTGTCCCACATCAGCTTGGTCGGGCTGGAGACGCTGCCCTTCGGCGGATTCTTGATGATGGCGTCCGATGTCCGGGTGGCCAGGTCGCGGGCGAAGGCGGAACCGCCGGTCGAGGCGACGATGTCCTTCGAGACCGCGATCCAGTAGTCCGCCACCTTCTGGTTGATGTTCTGGTCGTCGCCGACGTTGTCGGTGTTGAAGCGGCGATAGCACTGCTCGAGAGCCACGTAGGACTCGAAGTCGAAGCCGATGCTGTCGTAGGCGCGGCCGATGCGATAGAGCGCGTTGCGTCCCATCAGATCGCGCTGGGAGGCGTCGGCGATCTGGCTCAGGTTGGCGACCACGTTCTGGTAGAGCTCGATGGCCTCACCGTACTTCTCGGGGTTCTTGGCCGCGGCGACGTAGGCGCCGTTGGCACCGGAGGCGAGGATCTCGGGCGAGAACTGCTCCTTGTTGGCGGCCGTGCGGATGATGAGGCTCATCAGCTTGTCGGCCTCCTGGCCGGCGAAGCCGCCCTTGTCGGAAACGAAGGCGGCGACCTCGAGAGCCTCGGCCGAGCGACCCGAGTTCTGGTAGGCGCGCGCCAGCTCGATCAGGGCGAGCTGGCCGTTCACCTCGTAGCTCAGATCCTTCTCCTTGAAGACCTTCCGCATCTGCTCGCCGCGCTTGATGACCTCGTCGCCGAGACCGTGGCGGTTGAGGAACTGGAAGCCCCAGTTCTCGGCCAGCGAGCCCATGTAGACCCAGTAGGGGTCGGGGCTCTCGGCCTGCTCCACCAGGTCGCGGAAGACCGAGTCGTAGGAGACCAGGACGTCGCTGGGGCTGACGCCCTTCTCCTCGCTCTCGAAGAGCGCGGCCATCACGCGGCCCATCCAGAGGTAGGACCAGTAGCCCCAACCGGAACCCTCGTTGAGGATGCCGAAGTCCTCGAGGCCGTCGCGGGCCTCCACCAGGATGGTGACGCGGGTCGGCGAGCGCAGGTTCTTCTTGTCGGTTCCGATCAGCTCGGCGCGCAGCAGGCGAACGCGCTGCTGGCTCAGGATGCCCTCCTTGATCAGGTCCTGGATGTCCTGGTCTTCCGAGTTGGGATCGAAGCTGCCCTGGGCGCGGACGTAGATCTGCTCGGCTTCGTTGAGCCGGTTCTCGTCACGCTTGACCGTCTCGGCGTAGAGATCGGAGGAGACCTTGCCGGTCTCGATCAGGTCGATGTCCTCGGCGACGACGCTCTGCAGGGTGTCGGCGAACTCGAAGAGCACCTTGAAGTAGCCGGTGGTCCCGCGCGGCAGGCCCTCGGCCACCTTGCGGTACATCGACAGCGACTCCTCGTTCAGGGCGTCGCGCAGCTTGAAGTCCTCGGCGCGGAGAGCCTGCTTGCGCTTCAGCGCCGCCAGGCCCTTGCGCCCGTAGAGCTGCTCCGTCTTGTCGGAGTCCTCGGACATCCGCTTGAAGATGGACTCGGCCATCTCGTCGAAGCGGTACTCCTCCATGAGCTTGGTGGCCCACTGATAGCGATAGGACTGCGCCGCGCAGGGCTTGGCGCCGAGCAGCACGAGGAGGGCGAACAAGCCGGTGAGTCCGAGCTTGGTGAGCGAGATCGATCTCATCGAAGACAGATCCTTTCCTTCAGTTCGCGACGGAGCGAGCTGTCCTTACTGTTCCGGCCATGCCGGTCTCGGGAAAGTGGTGCCTGGACGAAGCGCGGTGGCGCGCGCAGAAACTGCCGCGACCGTGCCCAGGGCTCGAGGGGTGGGCATGGTACCAAACTCGGCGCCCAGGCGAGGGTTCATTCAAAAGCGAATTTGCGAAAGAACGAAGGCCCCCCGAGGCTGTTCGGGGGGCCTTCTCGAGTCGGTTCGGCGACCTCCGCCTCGATCAGCGGGCCGACAGGAGCTCGGCCGGATCGTCGGCGGTGGGCTCCATCTCGGGCAGGACGATGATCTTCACCTTGAGGAGGATGATCAGGTCCCGCATGGCCGTGTACTTGCCGTTGCGCGAGAAGAAGTAGCCCAGGATCGGGACGTCCTTCAGGACCGGGACGCCGGAGTCGAGGGTCTTCTCCTCGGCGAACTTCATGCCGCCCAGGAGCAGGGTGCCGCCGTCGGGAACGACGACCGTGGTGTTCACGCTCTGCTTCTGCAGCTCGGGGAGCTGCAGGGTGACGGCCGAGCCGTTCGCCAGGTTGGTGGTGAAGTTGCGGATCGGACGGACCAGGGTGGCGACCGTCGGCCGCAGCTCGAGGGTGACGTAACGGCGGTCGTGCGAGACGATCGGCCGCACGTCGAGGACCACGCCCTCGCGCACCTTGTCGATGATCGGGTCGGCGATGACCGCGGCCTGGGCGATCTCGACGTCGAAGTCCTTCACGTAGGCGACCTCGTTCAGCACCGTGAGGTGGGCGCGCTGGGTGTTGTAGACCATCAGGCGCGGCGCGGTCACGGTGTTGATGCGCTCGTACTTCTGCACGGCGCGGAGGATGGCCTCGAGCTGGACGTCGTCGAGGTAGGCGAACTGGAAGCTCACGCCACCCGAGTTGTCGAGGCGCGACGGATCGCCGAGCTGCTCGTCGAAGAGGTTCTCGGCGCGCGAGCGGACGTCGTAGTTGCCCTCGCGATCCGAGAAGAACACGCCGGAGCTGTTGTCGGTGCCGAGGCCGGTCGGAACGGCCGAGGTGCCGAAGCCGCTGCCCGCCTGACCGAAGTCGTCGAAGGTGCGGCTGGTGCCGGGGCCGGGAACGCCGACGCCGGCGGTGTCGTCACCGAGACCACGGAGGTCGACGCCGATGTCCTGGAGGAAGTTGTTCTCGACCGTGATGAAGCGGCTCTCGATCGACACCTGGATGCCGGTGTTCTTGCGCAGGTCGTTGAGCAGCTTGCGCACGAGGCGCTGCTTCTCGGGGGTCTGGCGCACGATCAGGGTGCCGGCCTTCGGCGACAGGCGGTTGCCCTCGTCCTCTTCCCAGGCCGGATCGACGGCGGTCTTGATCACCTCCATGAGGCGATCCATGTCGATGGCCATGTTCGGCTCCTCGTCGCCGAACTCGTCGGCCTCCTCCTCGCCACCGACGCCGGAAGCGTTGAGGTTGATCTTCACGCCGGGGAAGGAGCGGATCGGCGAGACCAGGTCGCGGACGTCGTAGAACTCGACGACCTTGTTGCGCCGGGCTTCCTCGACGGTCTGCACCTTCACCAGGCCGGCCTCGACGGTGTAGGCCAGCTCGAGACGGCTGCAGACGTTGTCGAGCGCGTCCTTGGCGGTGAACTGGGTGAACTCGACCGCCAGCTCGCCGACGTCCTCCGCCTTGGTGAGGGCCTCACCGGTGGCGATGATGTTGACGTTGACCTGGGTCTTCAGCTCGTCGATGACCTCGGGAAGGGTCTTGCCGTTCCAGTCGACCTTGGGCAGCACGGTCTGCGCCAGGCGCTCGCGGACGGCGCGATCACGCTCGGTCTCCTCCGAGATCTGCTCGCGGCTGATCTGGATCGGACCGCGATCGGCGATCTTCTTCCAATCACGGGGATTCGGGAAGCCCACCTCGCCGGCCGGAGGCAGCATCGCCACCTTGATCTCGGAGAAGGTGCGCTGGGTCTGCTCGCGGATGTTGGCGATGTTCTCGCCTTCGATCAGCGCCAGGCGGGCGCGACGGGCGGACTCCTTCACCTGGGCGGCGTTCTGATCCTTGTAGTCGAGCGCGAGGATGGTGTCGGCGATGCGCTCGGCGCGCTCGTAGCGCTCGGCCTCGAAGTTGTCGAGCAGGCTCTCCCAGAGGGCCTTCAGCTTGCGATCGAGCTCGAGGCGCTCACGCTCCTCCTCGACCGCGTTGCGCTGGGCGATGGCGTCCTGCTCGGCCTGCATGCGGGTCTCGTCCTCGCGGCGCTTGAGCTCGACGGTCTCGTCGTAGGCGCGCTTCACGATGTCCGCGTTGAGGTCGATCGCCAGCGGCGACTCGGAGAACTTGAGCAGCTGGTAGGCGCGATCGAGATCGTCGACCGCGTCCTGGAGCCGGCCGTCGGCGCGAGCCTCGATGCCGCGACGGAAGAAGAACTGCGCCTTCGACTGCCGCTCCTGCTGCCGGGCGACCGCGGCGTCGAAGTTCTCGTCCTGCTTGGCGCCGCCGAGCAGTTCGACCATCGAGGCGTAGCCGCGCGAGGCCTCGGTGTTGGTGGGCTCGTAGTCGAGCGCCTGACGGTAGTAGCCCTTGGCATCCTCGTGCCGGCCCTCGTTGGCCGCGCCACGCGCACGCCCGAGCAGATCCGCAACCAGGGCCTGACGACGCTCCTCGTCCATGCGCGCGCGATCGAGGGCACCCTCGTCCTGCGTGCTCATGTCGGTAGCGGCCATGCCGTTGGCATTGTCCGATCCGTTCATCTGGCCCTCGTCGGAGCTGCAGGCCGTGATCAAGAAGAGAGCGGCCAGCAGGCTCATGAGCAGAGCCGACGACTTCGACAGATTCATTGACATCTCCCGTCTTCCCATCCGCTGTTGCTGTTTCCTTCGTGCCCGAGCATCGGACTCGCCCGGATGCAGGTCATGCCGGGTTCAGGCTCGGGCGCGCGGTGGGACCATTCCTTGTTTCTGTCTTCCCGTGGTTGGAAGCGAATTATAGGAGTGGCCCCCCAAGATGCAAGCCTCGCCATCATTAGCCGGGCGGGCCGCGCCAGATCGCCGCAAATCACGAGCGGAAAAGAGCTTGAAGTTTTGAAACCACCCCGGCGAAACGGCTGTAAACCGCGTCCTGGGCGGCCCGGACGCGGGCCTCCACGAGCGCGCGCCACGGGACCGGGCGAAGGCGGGCTCAGGGAGTCGCGAAGGCGAGGCGCTCCTCGCGGCCCAGTTCGTTCATGACCACCGCGTAGCGGGTCTCGATCCGGCGCTCCCAGGCCACCCGCCTGGTCATCGGCTTGCCCGCTTCGAGGAGGACCCGACCCTCGGCATCGAAGACGACCTCGTCGCGCTCCTCGGGAACGGTCCGGACGTCGTTCTCGACCCGGAGGAAACGGCAATGGCTGGCGTAATCCACGCCGGAACCGGGATCGGCGGCGCCGACCTCCTCGCCCAGGGCGGCACTGAACTCCTTCTCGTACCAGACCCCGCCGACCAGCTTCTTGACCATGAAGCGGGCCGACTGGCCGTCCTCGGCCAGGCTGCGCGGCTCGACCCCGAAGTCGCGCGCGGCGCGCAGCTCGGTGGGCGCCGATCGTGGTGATTCACCACGACCCAGGCGAGCCATCGCCGGATCGCGGGTCACCGCCGCCACCTGGTAGCGGTAGACCTGCCCGGGGACGACGTCCTTGTCCTCGTACCGGAGCTGCTCGCCCGAGGTGTTGGCCAGGAGTTCCTCCTCGCCGCCCTCGACCCGGCGATAGAGGCGATAGCCGCTCGCCTCGACGGTATCGCCCTCGGGCCGCGCCCAGGCGATGCGGATGGAGCCGGGGACCGCGTCGGCGACCAGGTCGACCGGAGCGGTGAAACGCAGGGCCAGATCCCGCCCCTCCAGCAGATCGCGGAGCGAGGCCTCGTGACGGAAGATCCCGGGATCGAGCTTGCGGGTCTCGGTCTCCGGCCACCAGGCGGCCTTGACCTTGGCCGGGACGCGCCGCGCCTGTTCGAGGACTTCGGCCCCTGCGTCCTGGTCGTAGCTCCGCTCCTGGAGCGCCGTCGCCAGTTGGGCCCGAGCGCCCTCGAGGTCGGCGATGGCGGCGTCGCGCTCGTCGCTCAGGCTTCCCTGGCCGGTGCCGAGGACCCAGGCGACGAAGAGCAGCACCAGGCCGAAGACGACGAGGTCGAGGGAATCGATCAGCTTGCTCACGGCAACTCCTCCGCGCGGGCCTAACCGCGAGCCTTCGGATCGTAGTCCAGGATGGTCAGGTAGAAGCTCACCAGCACCGGCAACCGGTCCTTGAAGGTGGCCAGGGTCTTCTCGTCGGGCTCGGCCGGACGGATCGAGACGTTGTCGACCACCGCGTTGATCGCGATGTCGATCCGCTGGCCGTCCTCGGTCACGTGGACGAAGGGAGAATCGAAGGCGTGCAACACCTCGGAGACGCGGGTCGGGTCGGCCCAGACCTGGACGTCGTAGCGCAGACGCTCGAAGGGCGAGGCGCCGGTCGCGCCGATCGCCTCGCCGTGGCGGATGGTCCGGGCCGGCCAGGCGCCGTAACGGGCGAAGGCGAGAAGCAGATGGTCCTGGATCCAGAACTCCCGCTGCCGGCGGCGCATCTCGGCGCCGAGGGCCTTGGCGTCGGGGTAGTCCTTCGGATCGAGCGGACCGGGATCGATCAGGGGGACCGGGGCGTCGGGTGCGCCGGCGTCGACCAGGAGCCGGAGCAGTTCCCGGGCCAGCCGATCCTGGGAGAGCTGGTACTCGCGCAGGAAGGGCTCGGGCTTGGGCGCCGTGCGCCAGGGCAGGCGCAGATCGGGAAACCAGCAGTCGAGGTTCTGGTCGTCGCGATCGACGAAGAACTGGTGGAGATCGTCGACCTGGGCCCGGGTCCGGGCCTGGGCCTCCTTCAGGCCCTCGAGCGCGCTCCGCCCCACCGCCACCTTGGCGGTCTCGCGGGCGAGGGCCGCGCGGCCGTGGCTGGTCTCGACCGTCGCCCGCAGCTCGTCGGCGCTCTTGCGGACCTCGATGGCGTAGACCGCCGCGATCGCCGCCAGGCAGCAGCCGAGGAGGATCCAGAAGCCGTACTTGCCCATGGTCAATCCTCCTCGCCGGCCTCGTAGAGGCAGCTCAGTTCGAGCATGACGAAGCGGCGCCGGTACTCGACGCCCTCCTCCTGGGGCTTCGGAGCGGCCGAGAGCCGGACGCCGGTGAAGCTGTTCTTCACCTTCAGGTCACGGAAGTGACCGCTGGCCTCGAGGCGCGGCCAGATCTGCCGGCGCAGGTAGTCCTCGGCCGCCTTGGCCCCACCGAGGTCGACCATGCCGACCACCAGCTCGAGGCGCCGGCTGCCGGATTCGGCCAGGGCCGCCGCGGCCCCGCCCTCGGCGACGATCCGGGTGTCGAGCGCGGCCAGGTAGAGCCGCTGGTCCGGGTCCTGGTCCGCCTGCGCCCGCTCCAGGACGTCGAGCAGCCGGTCCGCCGCCATCGCCGGGACCAGGCGATGGCGCCCCGCCGTGACGTAGGGCTCCATGTCGTCGCGGAGCTGCCGTTCACGCCGTTCGGAGTTGAAGACCTCGATCAGGCCCTCGGCCTCCCGGACCATCTTGCCCAGCTCGACGTCCGCCTCCTCGACCCGGGCGCGCGACGAATCGAGCATCATCCAGATCGCCGCGACCATGATGAAGAGCAGCACGATGCTCGCCGCCCAGAACACCCGCCGGCCGGTGATCAGGCGTTCGAGGTCCGGTGGGTAGAGCTTGATGTCGATGTCGGCCTCGCCCAGGAGCTGCAGGCCGAGGCCGGCGGCCTGGGCCAACCCGGCCAGGTTCGGCGACAGCTCCGGCATCGCCACCGGCAACTGCCTGAAGGACTTGAAGGTGTGCACCTCGAGGCCGCTCAGGCGCTGCAGGTAGGGGACGACCGGCACCTGGATCGGACTGCCCGGGAAGTAGACGATGCTACGCGGGGTCAGCTCCGGGACCGCGCCCGCGAAGTAGGAGATCATCCGCGACAGCTCGCGCGCGATCTTCTCGCCCACGCTGCGCCGGGCCTGTTCGAGCTCGGCCTCGTCGTCGACCTCCAGCTCGCCCCGGACGATCTTCACCGCCTGGCGATGGCCGACGCCGTAGGCCTCGGCGACCGCCTTGAACAGCGGATGGAAGCCGATCGGCAGGCTCCGGAACCAGAGCCGCTTGCCCAGGCAGGCGATCACGTCGCAGCGGTCGAAGTCGACCGAGACCAGCACCTGGCCGTCGCGCACCAGGCGCTCGCGAACGGCGAAGTTGTAGAGCGCGATCGGCCCGAGCTGGACGCCGTCCACCGGGAAGCGCAGCTTCTGCAACCGGCGCAGGCGTTCCTCGACGAGTTCCTTCTTGATCGCGAACAGCAGGACGTCGGCCTCGCGGTCGCCCTCGCGTAGTTCCAGGACCTTGTGGTCCCAGTGGACCTGGTCGAGATCGAAGGGGATCTGCTGCTGGGCCTCGTAGGCGAGGATCCGCATCAGGTTCTCGTTCTCGACCATCGGCGCGCTGAGGAAGCGGTTGAAGGAGGTGGCCGCGTCGACCGAGACCATCACCCGGGCCCGACCGAGGTCGTGCCGCTTCATCAACACCGCGAGGGCGTGGACGAGGGCGAGGTGCCGATCCAGGCTGGCGACGTCCTCGATGTCGTCGGCGAAGTCGAGCTGGTCGTGAGCCACGACCCGGATCTCGCCCTCGATCCGCTCGAGCTTGACGGCGCGAACCGACGCCGTCGTGATGTGGATTCCCCAGACGGGAAGATCGGCCATTCTCAGTACCCTTCTCCGGTCGCGGTCGCGCGTGGAATGGAAATATAGTCGCGCCGCGGACTAAGGGTCAAGCTCGACGGTCTGGCGCCGGCGGCGCTTCGAGGCCGAGAAGGCGCATCACCAGCTTGAGATCCTCCCAGGCCTCGCGTTTCTTGGCCGGCTCGCGCAGGAGGTAGCTGGGGTGATAGGTGGCGACCAGCTTGCGCCCCTGGAAGTCGAAGACCCGGCCGCGCAGGCGGCCGATGCCGTCCTGGCGTTCGAGCAGGTTTCCGGCCGCGGTGGCGCCGAGCGCGCAGATCAGCTCCGGATTAACCAGGTCGATCTGATCGAGCAGGTGGTGGAAGCAGGCCCCGACCTCGTCGGGCTGGGGTCTGCGGTTCTCCGGCGGCCGGCACTTCAGGATGTTGGCGATGAAGACCTGCTCGCGTTCGAGCCCCATGGCCTGGATCATCTTGCCGAGGAGCTGACCGGCGCGCCCGACGAAGGCCAGACCGCTCTGGTCCTCGTCGGCCCCCGGCGCCTCGCCCACGAACATCAGGCGCGCCGGCGCCGCGCCCTGCCCCGGCACGGTCCGGCAGCGGGTCTCCGCCAGGCGACAGTCGCGGCAGGCGGCGATGCGGTCGGCCAGCTCCGCCAGGGCGACCGGCGCCGCGCCCTCGCGAGCCACCGAGGCCGAGGGCGTGGCCGCGGGCTCCGGGCGAGCCGGTTCGGCCTCCGGTTCGATGGCGGGTTCCGCCGGCGCCGCGACCAGGGGGCCGCGCGGCAGTTCCTCGATGCCGAAGAGCCTCTCCGCCTCGAGCGCGAGCGCCAGGGCCCGCGCCAGCTCCTGGTCGAGAGGTTCCTTGCCGCTCATGCCCCGGCCACCTCGACCTCGTCCACGAGGCGCCCGCGCAGGCGGTCGCCGTCGAGCGCCTCGAGCCGGAGCCGGACGATGCGGTTCATCAGCTCGTCGCCGGCGGGGAAATCGACCCGGAGGAAGCGGTCCGAGAGCCCGGTGAGGGTCCCGGGCACGAGGCCGGCCCGCTCCTCGGCCAGGACCGGCACGATCCGGCCGAGATGGCGGCGGCGGTAGGCCTCGGCCATCCGGTCGTCCAGCTCGGCGGCGATCTTCTTCCGTCTGGCGATCTCGGCGGCCGGCAGATGGCCGGGCATCGCCTCGGCCGCGGTGCCGCGCCGGACGCTGTAGGGGAAGACGTGCATCTTGGCGAAGGCCATCTCAGCGCAGAAGGCCATCGACTCGTCGAAGTCGGCCGCGGTCTCGCCGGGGAAGCCGACGATCAGGTCGGTGGTGAGGGCGGGATCGTCGAGCCGGGCCCGGAGCAGCGCCACGGCCTCGCGGAAGCGGGCCAGGTTGTAGCGGCGGCGCATCCGCCGCAGGGTGGCGTCGGACCCGGCCTGGAGCGGCAGGTGGAAGTGCGGCACGAAGACCGGATGGCCGGCGAAGAGATCGACCAGTTCCTCGTCGATCTCGTGGACCTCGATGCTGGAGAGCTTCAACCGCTGGAGACCGGGCAGCCCGGCGAGGCGCCCGAGCAGATCCTTGATCGCCCGCGGCTCGTCGCGATCCCAGCCGAAGTAGCCGAGGTGGACGCCGGTGAGGACGACCTCCTTGTGCCCGCGGGCCACCAGGGTCTCGACCTCGGCGACGATCTCGTCGACGGGCCGGCTCTCGATCCGGCTCCTCAGGCTGGGGATGATGCAGAAGGCGCAGTGGTCGCGGCAGCCGTCCTGGATCTTGACGAAGGCGCGGGTGTGGCCGGCGAAGCGGGAGATGCCGCGGGGCAGCTCGGGCAGCTCGCCGTCCATGCCCAGGAGAGCGCGCGCGACCCAGGGCACGATCTCGCCCTTCTCCTGGTTGCCGAAGGCGCGCACGACGCCGGGCAGGGCCGCGACCTCGTCCCGGTCCGACTCGGCATAGCAGCCGGTGACGATGACCCGGGCCGCGGGGTTGCGGCGCATGAAGTGGCGCACCGAATGCCGGCTCTTGGAGCCGCCCGACTCGGTCACCGAGCAGGAGTTGACCAGGAAGAGGTCGGCCGGGCCGTCGGCGGCGGCCTCCTCGAGGCCGAGGGCCTCGAGCCCCTCCCGGAGCCACTGGCCTTCCCACTGGTTCACCTTGCAGCCGAGTTCGTGTACGCGAAAGGTCCTGGCCGCAGCCACGTCGATGCTCCCGTCCTGATCCGGCGCCGCCGCCGGCGCTCCGCCACCCTGCCTGGTGGAGGGTCGATTGTTATACATCGCGATGGACTTCTCCATCGTGATTCCGATGCATGACGAGGCCGAGGCCCTGGCCAGCCTCCTGCCGGCCCTCGACCGGACCTACGAGGCCATGGCCCCGGCGCGCTGCTTCGAGGCGATCCTGGTCGACGACGGCTCGACCGACCACAGCTTCGAGATCGCCTGGGATTGGGCCGAGCGGGCCCGGTTCCCGGTGAAGGTATTCCGCCAGAATCCCTGCGAGGGACTCGGTGGCGCCCTGCGGACCGGCTTCCGCTTCGCGCTCGGCCGGGCGGTCATCACCTACGATGCCGACATGAGCTATCCGCTGGCCGACCTCGGCAAGCTCATGGACAAGCTGGACGAGGGCCACGACATCGTCACCGCCTCGCCCTTCCACCCCGAGGGCGGCGTCCGCGACGTCGCGCCCGAACGCCTGCGCATCTCCCGCCTGGCCCATCTGGCCTACCGCCTGCGCCTGCCGCGGAAGCTCCGCGGCATCACCTGCGTCACCTGCGGCTTCCGGGCCTACCGCCGGGAGATCCTCGAGACGATCGCCCACCGCCACGACGGCTTCCTGGCCACCGCCGAGATCCTGGTCCGCGGACTCCGCGCCGGCCTCCGGGTCGCCGAGGTGCCGAGCTGGCTGGCGCCCCGGGTCGCCGGACGCTCGAAGATGAAGGTGCTGCGCACCGCGCTGCAGCACCTCCGCTTCCTGATCACCCTGCGGTGATCCGGCCCGGTTGACGGCCGGCCTCCGATCCACTCTCCTGGGCGCATGAGCGCTGCCATCGACGAGGGCCTGCCGCGCCTGGCGGAGGTCGATCCCGAGCAACCCCTGCAGGTGCTGGTCCGCGAGCTGAGCCTCGAGCGTCAGGTCGCCGGCCTCGAGCTGGTGCTGCGGATCCGCGAGGACGACGCCGTCCTGCGCGGCAACGCCGACAAGCGTCTCCTCTCCGACCGGCTCGACCGCGCCGAGGGCCGCGATTTCCTCGCGGCGCTGGCGGCGATCGGCCGCGCCGCTCCCGGCACGCGGCTCGACGTCCACTTCGCCCGCTTCGGTCTCCGCCATGCGAGCGCCGGGGTGCTCGCCCTGCTCGGTCCCGAGCAGCAGCCGCTGCTGTTCGCGCGCGACATCCCGCCCGCCGGCTGGAACGTCGCCAACGGCGGTTCCGGCTCTCGGCACGAGCTGCTCGCGATCGAGGAGCTGCTCGCGCGCGAGGCCCACGAGGAGCTGCTCTTCCATGATCCGAAGCGCGGCCTCCTGCGCGCCCTGGAGGGCGCCGAACTCGAGGCCGAGACCCGGCTCGCGCTCAAGCTCTGGAAGCAGCGGCTCGGCGCCGCGATCGGCCGGCCGCTGGCCTACCGACCTCGGGTCGGACCGGATCGCGTGAGGGTGATCGACGGCGACCGCGAGCAGGTCACCGAGGGCATCAAGCTCTGCTTCGACGTCGAGGGCTTCGGCATCGAGTCGATTCGATTGATCGAGATCGCCGACCAGGCGGCGCTGATCCCGCTCGACGGCGAGATCCTCGACGGCCGTCTGCTCGATCGCCAGGTCGGCCTGTTCCACGACTTCGGCGCCCTGCGTCGCGGTCGGCCGGAGCGGGCCTTCCAGGGCGGCCGTCAGCTGATCACCCGCCGAGCCGCCGCGCTCCCCCTCTGCCCGGTCACCGCCGCCCTGCTCGGCGGCGTCGAGACGCCGCCGCGCTAACCGCCGAAGCGCCGAGCCGCTGGCTGGCTCGGTCTTCTCGGCCGATGCCGGCTGGGCAGCCGGCGCTCCGAAGCACCGCCGTCTCGGAGCGCCAGCCGCTGGCTGGCCTAGTCTTCTTCGCCCGTCGCCCACGCTCTCGCCCGACGATCCTGCCGGATGCGCAGCAGGCGCTGCGCAGTCCATTCGGAGCGCCGTCGTGCGGCCCGGATGCACAGCCGGCGCTGCGCGGTCCTGCCGGAGCGCCAGCCGCTGGCTGGCCTAGTCTTCTCGGTCGATGCTCCGAAGCGCCGGCCGGCGTCAGTTGGTGACTTCGAAGCTCATCTCGGCCGAGAAGGCCGCGGTTGCCGGAAACACCAGGGTCATCGACAGGTCCGTCGCGGTCGCGGTGCCGGGAGCCACGGCGGCCACGAGAACGCGCAGGAAGGATGGCGCCGGCGAATCGTCGGGCTCGGTCTCGATGGTGACGAAGACCGAGCTGATCGAGTTGGCCTGGGCGGCCGCGTACATCGCCGGCATCACGTCGTTGACGAAGTCCTGACCGGGCAGGTTGAAGCCGGGACGATCGCCGGCCGAAGGCACCAGGGCATGGCTCGAGTCGGGGCCACCGGGGTCGCGGAAACGACCGGTCGAGTAGAGGCGCCCGCTGGCGCGATCCTCGACGAAGCCCTCGTAGACCCAACCCGCCGGCAGGGCCGGCAGGTCGAGACTCTGGCCGAAGAGATCGAGGCTCACCCCACGCAGCCGGAAGTGGACGCCGAAGTTGTCGTCGGGCGCGGTGGCGCCGTCGTTGTCGGTGGGCGTCGCCAGGTGGAAGCTGCCGGCCACCGCCGAGAAGTCGGCCAGGCCGAGACCCATGCCGTCGCCGGCGACGGTCAGGCTCGCCTGGTTGCCGACCGCGGCGCCGGCGAGCAGGACGAGACCCGGAGTCGCGTCGAGATCACCCTCGTCCTCGAAGGTGACGAACAGGCTGGTCGCCGTGGTCGGGTCGGGGAAGCCGGGGTTGCCGCTGCTGGCGGCGTCGAAGAGCGCCATGGCGGTGCTGCCCTGGACGCCCTGGGTGTCGAGCGAGACCACCATGGTGCCGTCGATCAGGAAGCGGCCGCAACTCTGGGCGTTGCCGGCGACGTCGAGCCAGAGCTCGTAGTGGCCGCGACGATCGAGTCCGTTGGCGGCGAGCTCGCGCAGGCCGATGGCGCCGAGCGTGACCGAGGTCGCGGTGAAGGTCGCGCTCGCGCCGGGCAGGGTGGCGGCGACGGAGTCGAGGGCGACGTCGCGAACGCTCTGGAAGTTGGCGTTGACCGCGTCCGGCGGGATCACCGCCGAGAGGATCTCGAGGCCGAAGGGCGCGAGGTCGTTGTCGCGCTCGGGCTCGACGCCGATGAAGACGCGGTAGTCGCCGTCCATGAAGTTCGCGCTCGTGGTCAGATCGAGCGCCGGCGGATCGATGGCGAAGGGCGGCACGTAGGCGACGACGAAGTCACCACCGGGGAAGTCGTAGCCGGGCCCGTCGGGACCGCGCTGGAGGGCGATCATCGCGTCCTCGTCGCGGGCCGCCGGATCGCGGAAGCGGCCGAGGCTGCGCTCGACGCCGTCCACCACCGCCCAGCCCTCGTAGCGAAGGTTCTCGGCCAGCGGCGGCAGATCGAGACCGGGCGCGAAGGTCTGCGGCGGCGCCAGCTCCTGACCGTTCAGGGGGGCAGCCGTGCTGGCGATGAACCAGACGCCGGCGAAGTCGTTGGCCTGGCCCGAGCTCGGGTCGTCGGTGGGCGAGCGGAGCTGGAAGACGCCAGTGGCTCCGGCGAAGTCCTGCAGGCCGAGGAAGTGGCCGCCCTGGCCGTCGTCCTGGGCACAGGGGAAGCCGGCCGGCACCGAGACCCCGGTGGGCAAGAGGACCGCGCGCGAGTCGACGATGGCCCCGGCGAGGATCACGTTGCAGCTCGGCACCCGGTCGTTGTCACCCTCGGGCTCGAGGGTGATGAACAGATGACTGGACTCGGTCAGATAGGGGAAGTCCTCGCCGAGGCCGGTGCTGCTGGGCCCGAAGCTGGCGTTGCTCGCGGTGCCGAGATAGCGGTTGTGCTCCGGATTGAACACGCCGGCGCCGGGGCCGCTGCCCTCGACGATGAACCGACCGGTACTCATCGCCACGCCGTCGACGATGGCCCAGCCCTCGTAGTGCCCGCCGACGGTCGCCGAATCCGGCAGCCCGGTCAGGCGGAGCTGGTAGGCGAAGCGACCACGGTTGTCGCCGCCGCCGCAGGCGGCGAGCACGAGGAGCGCGACGAACAGGGGCGCGAAAGTGGCAAGACGTCCGAACTTGGGCAGCATCCGGGGTTCTCCTTGGTCGGCGATCCTAACCCGCATCGTTCACCAGCTCCACGGACGAGGACGGTGAATCGCCGGTCGACGGCCGGCCTCGGGACCCGCGTTGGATCGGCGGGACTTTCGCCCTTCGCGCCTGGCCATTCGAACCGGCGCCGACGCGCGGCCACGGGGCGCCGTTCGAGGGCTTCGCGGCGAGACCTGACGGACGCTCAGGGGCCCTCGATCCAGGCCCGCTCGCCACGGGCCGCGCTGAGCAGGCTCCGGGTGTAGGCCTGTTCGGGCGCGCCGAACAGCCGCTCGGCCGGACCGCGCTCGAGAACCCGTCCGGCGCGCATCACCAGGAGCTCGTCGACCCGTCCCTCGAGCAGGCCGATGTCGTGACTGACCAGGATCAAGGCGCTGCCGGCGGCGCGGGCCCAGCCGAGCACGAGGTCGAGGATGGCGACGGCGCGCTCGGCCTCGATCCCGGCGCTGATCTCGTCGAGGACGAGGAGTTCCGGTTCGAGCGCGAGCACGCGGGCGAGCGCGGCCCGCCGGCGCTGGCCGCCGGAGACCTCGGCCGGAAAGCGCGCGGCAAGGGTCGGGTCGAGGCCCAGCCGGGCGAGTTCCCCGGCCGCTCGCTCCGGCGCGTCCCGCCGCGTCCACAGCCCGTGGCCCAGGGCACCCTCGGCGACCGACTCGCCCAGGGTCATCCGCGGGTCGAGGCTCGCATCCGGGTCCTGGAAGACGATCTGGAACCGGCGACGCAGCCGGCGCAGGAACCCGGCACGCGGTCGTTCGCGCCGGTCGGCGGAAGCGATCAGTTCACCGGCGAAGCGCACCCGACCCCGATCGAGCGCCTCGAACGCCACCAGGGCCCGGGCCAGGCTCGACTTGCCGGCACCGGACTCGCCGACCAGCGCCAGGACCCGGCCGGGATCGACGACGAGTTCGTCGACCGCCGCCACCGGGGCCGGCGCGCCGGGCGGCCGGACCAGGAGATCGCGGGCCTCGAGCAGGGGCGCCGCCATCAGCCGACCTCCCGGCGTCCGGGCAGGACGATCTCGCGATCGGCCAGCGCCGCCACCACCCGGCGGTCGTGGCTGATCAGGAGGATGCCGAGATCGAATTCGCGCCGGCAGGACTCGAGCAGACCGAGGATGCGCCCCTGGACCAGCAGATCGAGCGAGCTGGTCGGCTCGTCGGCGATCAGGAAGGCCGGTCGGCGCAGGAGGGCGCGGGCGATGACGATGCGTTGCAGCTCGCCGCCCGAGAAGGACGCCGGCCGATCGCCGGCCCGACGTGCCGGCTCGGCGATGCCGACCCGCTCGAGCATGGCCAGCGACCGGCGCCGCGCCGCCGCGGCGCCATCGCCGTCGAGACGGGCCACCTCCTCGAGCTGGGCGCCGATCACGAAGTTCGGATCGAGGGCCAGCGCCGGCTCCTGGAAGATCATCCCCACCAGCGAGCCGCGGCCCGTGGCGATCGAACGGCCGTCGTCGAGGCTGATCCGCCCGCGGCTTCGGCGAAGGCCCGGCGGGAGGAGATCGAGGATGGCGAGGGCGACGCTGGTCTTGCCGGCGCCCGATGGGCCGCTCAGGGCGAGGATCTCGCCCCGACGCAGGCTGAAGTCGAGCCCGCTCGTGATCACGGTCTCATCGAGCCCCCGCCGATCACGGGAGCGGATCTCGAGATCCTCGACCCGGAGTTCCATGCGCGGACGATAACCGATCAGCCCGGCGGCGGCCCGGGTGAATCGGCGGCGGCGAAACGGGCGGCGGCGATCAGGGCGCGGGTGGCGGCCGCCTCCGGCGCCCGGAGGAGTTCCTCCGTGGGCCGGCACTCGACCAGCCGCCCCTGATCGAGCAGCGCGCAACGCCCGGCCAGGCGCCGGACCACGGCGAGGTCGTGGGAGACGAAGAGGGCGGCCAGGCCCCGCTCGGCGATCAGGCGCTCGAGCAGCTCCAGGATCTGGGCTTGGACCGAGACGTCCAGGGCCGAGGTGGCCTCGTCCAGGAGCAGCAGGCGCGGCTCGGCGGCGAGGGCCCGGGCGATGGCGAGGCGCTGGCGCTGGCCGCCGGAGAGTTCCCGCGGGCGCCGGTCGGCGACCTCGATCGGCAGACCGACCTCGGCCAGGAGCGCCGGCAGGACCGCTGGATCGCGACCGCGCGGCAGGGCCTCGGCCAGGCTTCGGGCGGCCGACCAGCGCGGGTCGAGCGCGGCCAGCGGATCCTGGAAGACCATCTGGACCCGATCGGCCAGGTCGCCGAGGCGTCGGCGCGAGCGCGGCTCGAAGCGACGTCCCGCCAGCTCGATCGAACCGGCGTCGAGCGGCAGCATCCCGAGCAGGACCCGGAGCAGTGTGGTCTTGCCGCTGCCGCTGGCGCCGACCAGGGCGAGGACCTCGCCGGCGGCCAGATCGAGCGAGACCTCGTGTAGGACCCGGCGACCGCGATGGCCGGCGCTCAGCCCCTTCAGACGCAGGACCGGCTCGCTCATCCGCCCTCCTCCGCCACGGGACAGGCGAGCGTCCGACCATCGGCCAGGGCCCGGGCCGGGGGATCGACCTCGTGGCAGGTGGCGCGCGCCAGCGGGCAGCGCGGCGCGAAGGCGCAGCCCGCGCCGATCTCCTCCGGGCCGGGCGCGCTGCCGGCGATCGGCGCCCGACGCTCGAAGGGACCGAAGAGGGTCGGCCGGGCCGCCAGGAGGGCGCGGCCATAGGGATGGCGCGGCCCGGCGAAGAAGAGCGCGGCCGGCGCCGACTCGACCACGCGCCCGGCGTACATCAGGGCCACCCGATCGGCGAGCCGCTGCACCACCCCGAGGTCGTGGGAGATGAACAGGAGTCCGAGACCGCGCTCGCGGCGCAGGCGGTCGAGCAGCTCGACCACGCGCGCCTGGGTCGCGACGTCGAGCGCCGTGGTGGCCTCGTCCGCGACCAGGAAGTCGGGGTCGAGGGCGATGGCCATGGCGATCATCGCCCGCTGCTTCTGCCCGCCGGAGAGCCGGTGCGGGTGGCTGGCGGCGATGCGCTCGACCTCGTCGAGTCCGCAGTCGGCGAGCAGCCGGAGCGCCTTCTGGCGCGCCGCGCGGCGATCGAGTCCACCGCGATGGCGGAGGATCTCGACCAGCGCCGGACCGACGCGGTGGTGCGGATTGAGCGCGGCTCCCGGGTCCTGGAAGATCGCCGCCAGCTCGCGGCCGAGCAGCGCGCGCCGCGCCCGGGGCGCCAGCGAGGCGAGGTCGCGACCGGCGAGTCCGATCCGTCCGCCACGCAGTTCGAGCCCCTCGTCGAGCAGGCCGAGCAGGGCCAGTCCGGTGAGGCTCTTGCCGCTGCCGCTCTCGCCCACGAGCGCCAGGGTCTCGCCGGAGCGGAGCTCGAGGTCGACGCCGCGCAAAAGGTCGGGACCATGACCGCCGCGGCGGCCGACCCGCAGGTCCTCGATCCGCAGGGTCGCGCTCATCGCCGCGCCTCCCCGGGGTCGAAGCTCTCGCGCAGACCGTCGCCGACGAAGTTCAGGGCGAGGAGGGTCGCGGAGAGGAGGAGCGCCGGAAAGAAGAGCAGCCAGGGATACTCGCGGAAGAGCGAGGCGCCCTCGGCGAGAAGCGAACCCCAGCTCGCGGCCGGCGGCTGCACGCCGAGTCCGAGGAAGCTGAGGAAGGACTCCTCGATCATCACCCGCGGCACGGTCAGCGTGCCGTAGACGATGATCGGTCCCGCGGCGTTGGGCAGGACGTGGCGCAGGAGCGCGCCAAGCGGCGAGACGCCGGCGAGGCGGGACGCCAGGACGAAGTCGCGCCCGGCGAGACCGGCCACCTCGGCGCGCACGATCCGGGCCATGGTCAGCCAGGAGATCGCGCCCAGGCCGATGAAGACGTTCACCAGGCTGCGGCCGAACCAGACCATCAGGATGATGACGAAGAACATGTAGGGCAGGCCGTAGAGCACGTCGACGATGCGCATCATCAGCCGGTCGAGGCGCCCGCCCACGAAGCCGGCGACCGCGCCCCAGACCACACCGATCACCAGCGAGACCAGGGTCGCCACCAGTCCGACGAGCAGCGAGATGCGACCGCCGGCGAGCACCCGGGCCAGGAGGTCTCGGCCCTCGTAGTCGGTGCCGAAGGGATGGGCGAACGAGGGCGCGGTGGGACCGAGGGCGAGATCCTGCCGTTCCGGCGGCCGATCGAGCAGCGCCGGACCGAGCAGGACGGCCATCGTCACCAGGACCAGGACGAGGACGCCGACCAGGGCGCCGCGATGACGACGGAAGCGGGCGCCGGCCGACCTCATCGCCGCTCTCCGATGCGCGGGTCGACCCGCAGGAGCAGGAGATCGGCGAGGAGGTTGAGAGCGATCAGGATCGCGGAATAGACGATCACCGCGCCCATCACCATGGTGTAGTCGCGGTTGAAGGCGGCGTCGATCAGGGTGTTGCCCAGGCCGGGAATGTCGAAGACCCGTTCGATCACCACCGAGCCCACCGCGAGGCCGGCCGCGGCGGGACCGAGCCAGGCGATCACCGGGGCGAGCGCGGCCGGCAGCGCGTGGACCAGGAGCACCCGCCGCTCGGAGAAGCCGCGGGCGCGCGCGGCGCGGACGAAGTCCTGGCCGAGGGCCGCGACCAGCCCCGAACGGACCATGCGGGCGATGATCGCGACGTAGAGCGCGCTGGTCGCCAGGACCGGCAACACCATGCTGGCCGGCGACACCCAGCGCGACTCGGGCAACCAGCCCAGCTCGATGGCGAAGACCCACTTGAGCAGGGGGCCGATCACGAAGTTCGGCAGGGCCAGACCGAGCAGCGCCAGCGCCATGACCGCATGGTCGAGGAAACCGTTGCGGCGCGCCGCGGCCAGGGCGCCCAGGCCGATGCCCAGGACCAGGCTGAACAGGAGGACCACCAGGCCGAGGGAGAGGCTCACCGCCAGCCGCGGCGCGATCAGTTCGGTCACGCCGAAGTCGGGCCGGGTCATCGAGCGCTTGAGGTCGGGCGGCAGGCGGAAGATGCCGCCGAGATAGCCGAGGAACTGCTCGCCCAGGGGCCGATCGAGCCCCCACTCGGCCTCGAGGGCGCGCCGCGTCTCCGGCGGCAGCTCGCGTTCGTGATCGAAGGGACCGCCCGGCGCCAGCCGCTGCATGAAGAAGCTGAGCGAGACGATCACCAGGAGGGTGAGCGCGCCCTCGCCGAGCCGGACCAGGAAGCCGCGGATCATCGGTCGCGCATCCTGATGAACTTGGGCGGATGGACGTTGCGCGGATTGGCGTGGAGGCCCTCGAACTTGCCGGGCCGGAGCAGATAGGCGGTGTTGTAGTGGAAGATCGGCAGGATCGGCGGGTCCTCGACGCAGAGGATCTCCTCGGCGGCGCGCAGGAGTTCCAGCCGTCGAGCGCGGTCGAGGCAATCGGCCGCCTGGTCGAGCAGGCGCTCGTAGTCGTCGTTCCGCCAGCCGGTGCGGTTGCTCGCCCGCCCGGCGCGCAGGAAGTCGAGGAAGGTGACCGGGTCGGAGAAGTCCGCGATCCAGCTCCCGCGCGAGATCAGGTAGTCGCCGTCCTTCTCGCGGGCGACGTGGACGCGCTTCTCGCGGTTCTCGAGCCGCACCTCGATGCCCAGCTCGCGTTGCCACATCTCCTGGATGGCCTCGGCGATGGCGCGGTTCTTGACGTCGGTGTTGAAGGCGATGGTGAGGGGCGCGAGGCCGCGACCGCCGGGGAACCCGGCCTCCGCCAGCAAGGCCCTGGCTCGCGCGGGATCGTAGGCCAGGCCGCGCGGCTGGGCCCCGCCCCAGTCCGTGGCGACGTAGGGTGGGACGATGCCGAGCGCCGGCAGCTCGCCGAGACCGGTGACGAAGCGGGTGATGGCCTCGCGATCGACCGCCAGGGCCAGGGCGCGGCGCAGGCGCGGATCGCGGAACTCCGGCCGGCGGAGATTGAAACGGTAGAAGTAGGTGGCGAGGAAGGGCGGCGCGTTGAGCTGGCGCGAGAGTTCGGGATCGGCGCGCCAGGCGCGGACCTTCTTCGGGTTGAACGACCGCACCCAGTCGCTCTCGCCGGCGAGATACTGGTCGATGGCGGTGTCGATCTGATCGGTCGACAGGTAGACGATGGCATCCAGGCCCACGGCGTCGCGATCCCAGTAGCGGGGATTGCGCTCGACCCGGAGGAGGTCGCCGAGGCGACGCTGGACCGGCCGGAAGGGTCCGTTGCCGACGAGGTGATCGATGCGCGTCCAGTCGCGACCAAGGCCCTCGACCACGGCGCGGGGCACCGGCGCGAAGGTCGGGAAGCTGGTCAGCTCGAGGAACCAGGGCGTCGGTCGCTCGAGCTCGACCTCGAGCAGTCGATCGCCGAGCACCCGGATGCCGACCTGGTCGAAGTCATCGAGTCGACCCTGATGCCAGGCCTGGGCCCCGGCGATGACGTAGAGCAGCTCGGCGCTGCCCGAGGCGATGTAGTGGCGCTGATCGGCGAACTGGCGCCGGGGGTCGGACGAGGGCGGGGTCAGCACCCGCCGCCAGGCGTGCCGGAAGTCGGCCGCGACCAGGGGCACGCCATCGGACCAGGTCGTGGCCCGGAGCTGGAAGCGATAGCGCCGGCCGTCGGGCGAGACCTCCCAGCTCTCGGCCACGCCGGGCCGGGGTTCCAGGGTCTGCGGGTCCGGAACCGTGAGCCCCTCGAAGAGCGCGAGGGCGATGCGCTGGTCCTCGGCCGCGGTCACCAGTCCCGGGTCGAGATGCCCGGGTTCGGCCATGTTGTTCATCACCAGAACCCGATCGCCGTGCCGCGAGACGTCGCCGGTGAAACCGCAGGCGCAAAGCACGACCAGGACCGCCACGACGGCGGCTCGGCAGACGGGACCCGGAACCTTCATGGCGGAATTATGGCCGCGACGGGGTACCCCTGCGGCGACGAGTAGTAGGGGCACTCCCCGGGCGCTCGGGGGCGAGGTGGTTCGCGCGGAGAGAGGGCCTCACCCGGAACCGGCCGGAGTGCTTCCCGTCATCGCCGCGACGCCATCGGAGTGGCTGCCGAACGGACCGCGACATGACGACCCGGCAGGGCCGGATCGGATCGGGAGACGAATCGCCGTACTCGGACGTGGAGCTGGCGGGCGCCGCGGGCTAAGATCGGCGCCGGTCCCCGATCAGGAAACCCGCCATGTTCAGAAGCCTCGCCCTGCTCAGCACCCTGGCCCTCGTCTTCGTTCCCTTCCTCGTCGCGGAAGGCGGTCCGCGGCCTCAGGACGAGGGTCGCCGGCGCGCGGCCCGGGCGGACGACTTCCCGACGCTGCTGTCGGAGACCGGCTTCTACGCCGACGTCGCCGGCAAGACCTTCGCGCCCGGACTCCTGCCCTACGAGATCATCGCGCCGCTCTGGACCGACGGCGCCCAGAAGGAGCGCTTCATCCTCCTGCCGAAGGAAGGCAAGCTGCGCTGGGGCGACGACGGCCGTCTCGTCTTTCCCGAGGGCACGCGCTTCATGTTCACCATCTTCATCGAGGAGGATGGTGACCGTCTCTACCTCGAGAGCCGGATGATCGAGATCCGCGGCCGCCGCCTGCACTTCGCCACCTACCAGTGGCGCGAGGACCAGAAGGAGGCCGACCGCGTCCGCGAGGGCTCGAGCTTCTACGCCAACTACGGCAAGAGCTCGCAGCTGTGGAAGATCACCGCCGACGATCGCTGCCAGCGCTGCCACAGCCGGGCCTCGGAGCTGATCCTCGGCTTCAAGCCGGCGCAGCTCGATCGCCCGGTGACGATCACCGGCGAGAGCCGCAACCAGCTCGAGCACTGGGCTCGGCTCGGCGTCCTCGAGGGCCTGCCCGCCGATCGCAGCGCCCTGCCCCACCAGGCCGACTATCGCGATACCAGCCTCGACCTGGAGACCCGGGCCCGGAGCTATCTCGACGTCAACTGCGGTGTCTGCCACGTCCCTGGTGGCCATGGCAGCGGCACGCTCGACCTGCGGGCGACCACGCCGATGCACCTCACCGGCATGATCCGCATCTCCGAGGACTTCACCCTCGACGACGGCGTGCTGGTTCCCGGCGACGCCGAGAATTCGATGCTCACCCGGCGCATGCTGACGGTCTCCGACGCCCGCATGCCCGACGAACTCTCGACCGTGCAGGACATGACCGGCATCCGCCTCCTCCAGGCCTGGATCGACCAGCGCTGACGGACCGGGCCAGCCAGCGGCTGGCGCTCCGACCGGCTGGCGCTCCGAACGGACCGCGCAGCGCCTGCTGCGCTCTGATTGGACCGCGCAGCGCCCGCTGCGCATCCGAAGCCCGATTGCTCTCGGCGACGACGCGCCCCGGAGCGCCGGCTGCCAAGCCGGCCTAGACGCCGATCGCTCTCGAATCGTCGACGACGCCAAGCATGGCCATCGTCGCGGCAAGTCCACGAACCACGGGCGAAGAGAACTAGGCCAGCCAGCGGCTGGCGCTCCGAAAGGACCGCGCAGCGCCTGCTGCGCATCCGAAGCCCGATTGCTCTCGGCGACGACGCGCCCCGGAGCGCCGGCTGCCAAGCCGGCCTAGACGCCGATCGCTCTCGAATCGTCGACGACGCCAAGCATGGCCATCGTCGCGGCAAGTCCACGAACCACGGGCGAAGAGAACTAGGCCAGCCAGCGGCTGGCGCTCCGAAAGGACCGCGCAGCGCCCGCTACGCTCGGTTGGACCGCGCAGCGCCTGCTGCGCATCCGAAGCCCGATTGCTCTCGGCGACGACGCGCCCCGGAGCGCCGGCTGCCAAGCCGGCCTAGACGCCGATCGCTCTCGAATCGTCGACGACGCCAAGCATGGCCATCGTCGCGGCAAGACCACGAACGACGGGCGAAGAAGACTAGGCCAGCCAGCGGCTGGCGCTCCGAGCGGCTGGCGCTCCGGAAGGACCGCGCAGCGCCTGCTGCGCATCCGAAGCTCGACGATTCCACGGCGAGGAAACCTTGGCCAGCCAGCGGCTGGCGCTCCGACCGGCTGGCGCTCCGAGCGGTCGGTGCTCCGAGCGCTGCTGGTCAGAGCTTCCAGCGTTCGACGGTGGCGCGAGCGGGGCCCTCGAGGTCGAGGAGCCAGCGGTTCACCTGGCGGATGCGCGCCACCGTCGCCGCGGCGGCGGTCTTGGCGTCGCGAACGCTCTGCAACTCCAGCCGGAGCAACCAGGCGCCCATCATCCGCGAGTGCCGATCGCTGAACGCGACCAGGGCTTCCAGGGCCCGGTCGGCCGCCGGTCCCTTGAACGCCGGACGGCCCTCGGCGTCGGCGAGCGAATGGACGATGAAACGCCACATGCTCATGCAGGTGACCGGGTCCGGCGACCGACGCACGGCCTCCTCGAAGCACTCGACCGCGCGGCGATGGTCGCCCTCTTCGGCGGCGAGCTGACCGAGCAGGTCGAAGGCCCGGGGCTCGTCGGGCGCCAGCTCGATCGCCTCGGCGGCGAGCATCATGGCGCGACCGCGCCGGCCGATCGCGCGATGGCTCTCCGCCAGGGCGAGCTTGCGGTCGTAGGGGCTGCGCGTGTCGCGCGCCGCGTCGATCTCGTCGTCCTCGTCGTCGAACCAGTCGGCGAGGTCGTCGGGGATGATCATCGAGCAGGCCTCGACCTCGTCCGCCGGCACGAAGATGCCGATGCCCTCGGCCATGGGATCGGCTTCGATCAGGTCGTCACCGATGAACACGTCCACGCCCATGCCCTCGAGCGTCGCCGCCGCGAAGGCTGCCTGCCCCGGCGTCGGGGCCTCGAGCACGCGGACCAGCTCGGTCTCGGGCGCGGTCGGCTGCTCGCGGAAGAGGAAGGGCTCGACCTGGCTGCGCGCCATCGCGGTCAGGAAGGCCGCCCGCGGCAGCTCGGCGAGACCGACACCGCCGCAGTCACCGCAGTGCGTCGACGTGCGGGTGAACTCGCGCAGGCAGCGCCCGCAGTAGCGCATGACGTCGCCCTCGTCCGCGAACAGGTCGCGGGCGTAGTCCTCCTCCAGCTCGTCGAGACTCTCGCGGCGGCTCAGACGGCTGACCAGCTCGATGCCGCAGGGCGGGCAAACCTCCTCGCCGTCGTCGTAGATCGTCTCGCACTTGGGGCAGTAGAGCATGCTCGTCCTCCGGTCTCGGTCGCGGAGCGAACATAGCCGAAGGCGGCGCCCCGCCAAAGGCGGCGCCGGCCCCGCTTCCATCCCCGGGGGGTCTGGTATGATCCCCGGCGCATGAAGAGGATCGACCTGTCGACGATCGTGAAGGGACGGGAGCTGGCCCTGCTGATGCTGGTCGCCGTCCTGGTCAAGGTACCGCTCGTCTGTTCGGCGCCGAGCCTCCCCGACGCCATGGCGATCGAGGCCGATCCGGCGCTGCGCGCCGCCGCCCCGGCGATCGAGGCCCTGCTCTACGGCAGCCCGGCGGACGCACCCGAGGCCCGCTGGCGACCGCTGGCCACCCTCAGCGTCGCCAGCGACCTGGAACTCGGTGACGGTGGCCTCCTGGTCCTGCGCCTGGGCAACCTCCTCCTGCTGCTCGCGATCCTGGTCGCCCTCCAGCGCCTGCTGCGGCGCCACGGCCTGCCGCCGCTACCGGCCGCCCTCGCGGCCCTGCTGGTGAGCCTCCATCCGGCCTTCGTCCCGACCCTGGGCACGATCTCGGGCCGCGCCACGCTCCTGGCCATGCTCGCCTTCCTGCTCGCCAACCTCTTCGCCTCGCGCCCGACGCCGGGCCGGCGCGACCGCGGCGCGGCCTTCAGCTTCGCGATCCTGGGCGGTATGGCGGCTCCGGCCTGCGCGCCGCTGGCGGCCTGGCCCCTGGTGGCGGCCTGGGCCCATGGCCAGCCGCTCGACGAGGCCTGGCGCCGGGCCCGCCCCATGGTCGTCGCCATGGTCCTGGTCCTGATCGCCGCCACCCTGCTGATGGGCCGGATCGGCCTGGCCCCGGAGGCCCGCGCCTACGACGGCACCGGTCTCTTCGGCAGCCTGGCCGCGGGCCTGGCCCAGATCGGCGGCGCCGAGATCCCGGTCCTGCTCGGTCCCGGCGCCGCGAGCCCGGACCCGGCGGCCCCCGGCGCCGAGGCCCTGGGTGGCGGCCAGGCCTTGGTCGGCGGCCTCGTCCTCCTCGCTTCCCTGCTCCTGGCCTTTCGGGCGCGACTCGCGCGCCAGGGTCGCCTGGCGCTCGCGCTGGCCTTCCTGCCCCTTCTGCTCCTGCCGACGACGCCGATCCTCGGTGGTGGCGCGCTGGTCCGGCCGGCCGACCTCCTACCCGTCCTCCTGCCCTTCGCCCTGCCGCTTGGCGGTGGCCTCGCCCTCCTCCTGCTCCGCCCGCGGCGGCCGCTGCGCTGGGTTCTCGGTCTCGGCATCGCCGCTCTCGGCCTGCTGTCGGTGATCCGCTGCCTGCCCTGGCGTGATCCGCAGCTGCTCCTGGACTCCCTCCGCCCCGAGGGCCCGCTGGCCGCGATCGCCCGGGCCGAGGCGGCGGCGGCAACCAGCCGCGATCCGCGCCGGAGCGAACGCGAGATCATCGACGCGGCCCTGGCCGACCATCCCGGCGAACCGCGGCTCCTCCTCGAGCGGGTCCGGATCGAACTCCGCCCCGGAGGTCACGCGAACGAGGCCGAGGGCGCGATCCGCGCCCTCCTGGCCGATCCGCGCCGGATCGCCGGGCTCCAGGGTCTGGCCGGGGCGCTCGCGGCGGCCACCGGCGATCTCGGGCGCGCCCGCGACCACTGGCAACGCGGGCTCGCCGACCCGTCGGACGGCCTGTCCCGTTACTGGCTGGCGCAGGACGCCCAGCGCGCCGGCGACCTGGGCCTGGCCACGCGGCTCTACGTCGAGGCCCTCGATCGGGCCCGGGGGCCCGCCGACCAGATCCTCGCCCTGCGCAGCCTGCATCAGCTCGACTACCTGCGCCGCCAGGGCGGCATCGGCCTCGACAACCTCCGCGTGCTCTGCGAGCGCCAGCTCGGCCGAGCGGTGCGGGCGGATGATCGACAGCGCCTCGAGGCCTTCCGCGCGCGGCTCGAGGAGCCGAAGGCGCCCTGAGCGACCTGCCCGCCGAAGCGGGCGGCGCCGATCGGGTCCGGGCCGCGGGATCGCCGCCCGAAGTACGGGCGCGCGACGTCGGCCGGGTTCAGCGATCGAGGCGGGCGATGCAGTCGATCTCGACCAGCGAGCCCTTGGGCAGCGCCGCCACCTGGACGCAGGCCCGGGCCGGCGGCCTGGCCTTGAAGTACTCGGCGTAGACCTCGTTCATCGCCTGGAATTCACCGAGGTCGACCAGGTAGACGTTGGCCTTGACCACGTCGTCGAGCGTGCAGCCGGCGGCGCGCAGCACGTTCTCGAGATTGGTCAGGACCTGCCGCGTCTGCGCGGCGACGTCGTCGCCGACGATGCTGCCGGTCTCGGGGTCGAGCGGGATCTGGCCGGAACAATGGAGCCAGCCGTCCATGGCGATGGCCTGGGAATAGGGCCCGATCGCCGCCGGGGCCCGGGGCGTCGAGATGGCACGCTTGCGCTCAGTCACGTTGCGACTCCGAAAGCCTGGCCCTGAGGGCGGCGGCGGTCTCCGGGTCGAGGAACCGGTCGAGGTTCCCGCCGGAGCCGACGACCTCCTTCACCAGGCGCGATGACAGGAAGGCGTACTCCTCGCTGGGCACGAGGATGATCGTGTCGATGTCCGGGGCGAGGCAACGGTTGGTGAGGGCCATGGTACGCTCGTCCTCGAAGTCCGCCACCGAGCGGATGCCGCGGACCAGGATGGTGGCGCCGCGCCGCCGTGCCTCGTCGACGACCAGGCCGGAGAAGGCGACCACCTCGACGCCGTCGAGATCGTCGGTCGCGCGGGCGAGCATCGCCACCCGCTCCTCGGCGCTGAACAGGGCCTTCTTGCCCGCGTTCGTGCCCACCGCGACGACCAGCTCGTCTGCGAGCAGCCGTGCCCTGCGGATGATGTCGAGATGACCGCGGGTCATCGGGTCGAAACTACCGGCGTAGAGGGCCTTACGGGTCATGCGCGTCTCCTTCGGACCGTCTCCGGCCGCCGCCAGCCTAACCGGCGGCGCGCGGCAGCTCCACGGACGAGACCGGCGATTCGCGCGGGTGGCGAGCTGGAGCGCCGGCTGCATAGCCGGCCTGGAGGAAGAGGCGGAGCAGGCGCTCCGCGGTCCGGGTGGGCGGTGAACTGGAGCGCCGGCTGCCCAGCCGGCCTGGTGGAAGAGGCGGAGCAGGCGCTCCGCGGTCCCTACGGAGAGGCCGCGTCACGATCCGACGCGAAAGGACCGCGCAGCGCCGGCTGCGCATCCGAAGCTCGAAGGTCCTCGATGCAGAACCCAGGGCCAGCCAGCGGGGGCTGTCGGAAAAGTCCGGATCAGCTAGACTCCCCCCGATCACGGATTGATCGGGGAGGGTCGGATGGCGGGATTTCGAGCTCCAGAGGAACGACGTTTTCAGATGGTGCTCTTTCCGGAGCGCCTGGATGACGTGATTCCGGCGGATCATCTTGTGCGCCATGTCCTTGCGCTCTTCGAGTCGGAGGCGCTTTCCGGTTCGATTCAGGCGATGGAGCGGGTCTATGACCTGGCACGAGGTCGCCCGCCCTACCATCCGCGTTACATGGCTGCGCTCTACGTCTACGGCATGCTGACGGGCTACCGTTCGAGCCGTCAGCTCGAGGACGCCTGCCACAATCGGATCGACGTGCGCTATCTGATGGAGTGTCAGCGACCGGACCACGCGACGATTGCGGAATTCGTCGTGCGCCACGGCTCCGAGCTTCAGGGACTCTTGCGGGACACGCTGACGCTCGGTCGTCGGGCCGGCGTGCTCAAGCTGAGTCGTGTGGCCCTCGACGGGACGAAGCTGAAGGCACGCGGCAGCAAGGGCTCCATCCTGCGGCGTGCTCGGATCGAGCGCGAGCTCGAGGAGGCCGATCGAGAGGTCGCCCGACTTTCTTCCGAGTACGAGGAGAACGAGCGTCGGGAATCGCTGACCGGGGGCCTCGACTGGGGCGGGGATCCGGACAAGACGCCGGCTCAACAGAAGCGTCGCTTCGAGCGGCAGCAACGAGCCTTGCAGGCGGCGCTCGCGGAGTTTTCCGAGCGCCAGAAGCGCTCTGCGCGAGGGTCGAGCAGAGTGCAGGAACAGGTCTCGGTGACCGATCCGGAAGCCCGAGGAATGGCCGGCAAGGACGGTTGCTTCGGCCTCCACTACAACGCCCAGGTGGCGGTGGACGTCGATTCCGGCATGGTCGTGGCCGTCGACCTGAACGATGAGACCGGTGATGCTGGCCAGCTCATTCCGATGGTCGAGGAGATCGAACGCAACTGCGGCGAGAAGCCGGAAGCCGTGCTGGCCGACTCGGCCTACGGTCCGGGTCCTGATCTCACGGCATTAGAGGAAGCCGGGATCGAGGGTTTCATTGCGGTCCCCGAGGGCGAATCGATCGATGAGGAAGCTCTGGCGGCACAGCGGGAGCGGATCGCCGGAGGCGAGATTCTGACGGTCGAGGAGGTCGCTCGGATGCCACGCGGCCGCAACGGGCGCCTGCACCGACTCTGTTTCCACTATCGAGAAGACGAGGACCTATACGTCTGTCCGCTTGGTGCGCGTCTGCGCTTCGTGCGGACGCAGACCCAGAGGCTGAAGGGGCGGAAGGTCAAGCGGCGGACCTACGAGTCCGAAGACTGTAGCCGCTGCCCACTGCTCGCTTCCTGCTGCGGCGGCAGCAAGAAGGTCAGGACCATCACCAGAGACCGACATGAAGGCTCTCGCCAGAGGCTACGCCATCGGATGTCCAGCGAGCGAGGCCGCGAGATCTACCGGGCCCGCGCACCCAGCGTGGAAGGACGAATCGCGCTGATGACCGCGGTCACGGGCAGACGCCGGGTGAGCCGTTTCGGTAGGGCCGGAGCCAAGCTCGAATGGAGCCTCGCCGCCATAGCCACCAACATCCGCGTCCTGGTGTCGGCTTGGCAGCTCGTCAAGCCGATCATCTAGCCCCCCGGGGGGCTTCTCCCCACCGAAAACGGCGCCTACGGCGCCCAAGAACCAGAACGGAACTCCGAGCCAACAGATCCCGGCTCAAACCCCTTGATTGAACGGTCCCACGAAGCCCCGGAAGCCCCCTCAACGGTGGAATCCGGCCGGGACTTTTCCGACAGCCCCCAGCGGCTGGCGCTCCGGAGCGCCGGCTGCGCATCCGCGCTCCGAGCGGGCGGCGTACCGAAGGTGGGAATCCGTCGGCCTCGGGTTAGACTTGGGTCGCCTGCCCGGACCTGACCGGGCGCGACCGCGAGGATCCCGACCGCTCATGAGCGACGCCAAGTTCTACATCACGACGGCCATCGACTACGTCAACAGCCGGCCTCATCTCGGTACCGCCTACGAGAAGGTCACCGCCGACGTCATCGCCCGCTACCGCCGCCTGCGCGGCGACCGCGTCTTCTTCCTCATGGGCAACGACGAGCACAGCCTCAAGGTGGAGCAGGCCGCGCGTCAGCAGGGCCTCGAGCCCGAAGCCTACTGCGATCGGATGGAGGAGGCCTTCACCGAGGTCTGGAAGCTCCTCGACATCGACTACGACGACTTCATCCGCACCTCGCAGGAGCGGCACAAGCGCGCGGTCGCCGAGCTGCTCACCCGCATCCACGCCAACGGCGACGTCTACCAGGCCGACTACGAGGGCTGGTACTGCAACGGCTGCGAGGCCTTCAAGAACGAGGGCGACCTGGTCGAGGGTCGCTGCCCGGACCACGTCGGCCTCGAGCTGGCCTGGCTCAAGGAAAAGAACCACTTCTTCCGCCTGTCGCGCTACCAGGACTTCCTCGTCGAGCACTACGCCAAGGAGGCCGACTTCGTCCGGCCCGAGGTTCGCAAGAACGAACTCCTCGAACTCCTGCGCGGTGGGCTGAAGGACATCAGCATCTCCCGCGAATCGGCCAGCTGGGGGGTTCCGGTCCCCTTCGATCCCGATGCCGTGGTCTACGTCTGGTTCGACGCCCTGATCAACTACGTCGCCGGCGTGGGCTGGCCCGACGACGAGGCGCGCTTCCAGTCCTGGTGGCCCGCCGACCTGCACCTGGTCGGCAAGGACATCACGCGCTTCCACTGCATCATCTGGCCGGCGATGCTGAAGTCGGCCGGCCTGCCGCTGCCGCGCGCCATCTTCGGCCACGGCTTCGTCAACCTGGGCAAGGACCGGATGTCGAAGAGCCTGGGCACGATCGTCGACCCGAAGGCGCTGGTGGCACGCTACGGCGCCGACGCGATCCGCTTCTATCTCTGCGCCGAGGCGACCTTCGGCCGCGACCTCGAGTACGGCGAGGACCGCCTGGCGATCCGCGCCAACAGCGATCTGGCCAACGGTCTCGGCAACCTGCTCTCGCGCGCGATCTCGATGCTGATCAAGTACCGCGACGGCGTCGTGCCGGCGGTCCCGACCGACTGCGCCAGCGCGGCGGTGACCGCCCGGGCGATCGAGGACTACCGCCGGGCGATGGATGCGCTCGACCTGAAGGGCGGCGTCGAGGCGGCCATGAGCATCGTCATCCACGCCAACAAGCTGGTCGACGACGAGGCACCCTGGGCGCTGGCGAAGGACCCGAGCCAGGCCGAACGTCTCGACCGCGTGCTCTACGAGCTGCTCGAGAGCTGCCGCGCCGCCAGCGTCCTGCTCGGCCCGGTCATGCCCACGAAGATGCGCGATCTCCGCCTCGCGCTGCGCTGCGAGGCCGAGGCGCCGCGGCTCGAGCAGGCCGCCTTCGGCGGCCTGGCCGCGGGCACGCGGCTGGAGAAGATCGCGCCGCTCTTCCCCAGGATCGATCCGCCCGAGGAGAGCTGAGGTGCACTGGCCTCGGGGTCTCGCGGTCAAGCTGGCGATCGTCTTCCTGATCCTGGGCCTCGTGCCCATGGCGACGGTGGGGATCATCGCCTCCTACGTCGCCGAGCGGACCATGGCCGAGGCCTACATCGAGAACTTCGTCGAGCGCGTCGCCCGCGACGCGGCGATCAACCTCGACACCATGCTGCGCAGCTCGCGCCGCAACATCGACCTGCTCGGCGCCTCCAGCAGCATGCGGCAGAACGTAATCGCGCTCTACGCCTACCAGCGCGAGGAACGCGGCTACGCCCAGGCCATCGCCGACATCCAGTCCGATCTCAACGACACGGTGGAGATCCTCGGCACGGTCGACCTTCTCGCGGTGGTCGACCTGGACGGCCGCATCCTGGTCACCAGCAACCTCGCCCGCAGCCCGGTCTCGACCGGTCGCCTGGGCGGCCTGCCGGCCGGACCGAGACCGCTGTGGAGCGACGAGAGTTCCAACCCGCTGGAGGGTCGCCGCGACCTGGTCGAGCGGGCCTGGTGGCGCGAGGCGCGGGAGTCGACGAGCAGCGACATCGACTGGGGCCTCGAGGCCCTGGTCCTGGAGCAGTACGGCTATCCGCCCTTCGGCGACGACGCCACCGACCAGCCCGATGCCCTGCGCGAGCGCAACGCCGAGGCCTACGCCTTCGGCTTCACCCGCGCCATCCACCAGCCGGACGACGTCGCCGGCACGCTCGGGCCGCAGGCGATCCTGGTGGCCTTCTTCAACTGGACCGCGGTCCAGGCCTTCCTCGACAACATCAACTCGGAATTCCAGAACCAGCACGAGCAGTACCGGTCCGGCTACACCTTCCTCTTCGGCCGCGACTTCGACACGGTGATCGCCCATCGCTACCGGCAGCTCTACGGCACCAGCCTGATCCGCGATCATGGGCAGGAAGGCCTGCGCCAGGCGATCGAGCAGAGTCCGCGCCGCAGCGGCCACCACTACTACACCTACCGGGTCGGCAAGGTCGCCGGCTTCGCGCCGGTGGCGACCACCGGCTGGGAGATCGGCTTCGGCATCAACGAGTCGGACTACCTCGAGGCCACGCGACGGATGCGCGACCTGATGCTGGTGATCGGGCTGATCGTCGCCGGCCTGATCGTGCTGTTCATCGCGGTGACCTCGCGCCGCATCACCCGGCCGATCACGAACCTGATCAAGCAGTCGAACGAGATCGCGCGCGGCAACCTCGATGCCCGGGTCGAGACCTCCTCGCGCGACGAGATCGGACTGCTCGGTGACTCCTTCAACAAGATGGCCGAGGACCTGAAGGCCTCCAACAAGCGGCTGGTCCAGGCCGAGAAGACCGCCGCCTGGCGGGAGATGGCCCGCCAGGTGGCCCACGAGATCAAGAATCCGCTGACGCCGATCAAGCTCTCGGCGCAGCTCGTGGAGCGGGCCTGGGACGACCGCCATCCCGACTTCGAGGCCATCCTCAAGGAGAGCGTGCGCAACATCGTCGGCCAGTCGGAGTCGCTGCGGAAGATCGCCTCCGAGTTCTCGAACTTCGCCGCCTTCCCGAAGCGCGACCCGCGGCCTTGCCGGATCGTGGCCCTCGCCCGCGATTGCGTGCGCAGCTACGAGAATCGCGCGAGTTCGGGCGTGGAGATCCGCTTCGAATCCTTCCTCGACGAGGACATCGAGATCCTGGTGGACGAGGACGAGATCCGGCGGGTCTTCTACAACGTGTTCAACAACGCCTTCGAGGCCATGCCCGAGGGCGGCCTGCTCAGCGTCAGCCTGTTCCGGCTGGAGAAGGACGAGGGACCGACCCTCGACATCCGCATCAAGGACACCGGTCGAGGCATCGCCGCGGAGATGACCGAGCGCCTGTTCGAGCCCTACTTCACCACCCGCAGCTCGGGCACCGGGCTCGGCCTGGCGATCTGCAAGAAGACGATCGAGGGCTACGGCGGCACGGTCGCGATCCGCTCCGAGGAGGGCAAGGGCACGACGGTCTGCATCGAGCTGCCGCTCGACCGTCTGCGTCCGAAGCCGACCGCCGATGGCGACGCGGCGGAGCCGGTCTCGTGAGCGAAGCACTCGACCGGGCGGAGTTCGAGCGGGTCGAGATGCGGGTCGGCACGGTGATCGCGGCGACGCCCAATCCGAAGGCGCGCGTCCCGGCCCTGGTGCTCGAGATCGACTTCGGTCCGGAGCTGGGCCGACGGCTCAGTTCGGCGCGGATCACCGATCTCTACCGCGCCGAGGAGCTCGTCGGGCGGCAGGTGGTGGCGGTGATGAACTTCGCGCCGATCCGCATCGCCGGGGTGAAGAGCGAGGTCCTGGTGCTGGGCGCCACGCCCGCCGGCGGCGTCGTGCTGCTCGCACCCGAGCGGCCGGTGCCCGACGGCAGTCGCATCGCCTGAGCCGCTCCCTTCAGGGGCGGCCGCTGATCCCGAGCATGGCCTCGAGCGCTTCCAGCCCACCCTCGCCCAGCCGGCGCAGGTCGGCCTCCACCGCGGGGTCGGATCGCGCCGCCCCTCGCGCCAGGGCCAGGCAGTGGGTCGGATGGAGGTTGGCGAAGGCGAGAATCGCCCCGTCGACCTCGGCCGCGCGTCGGGCGAAGAGCGAGATCGAACCGAGCAGGAGGCGGAATCCGGGCCGCCCGGAACGCCAGGCGGCGATCAGCTCCTCGGCGCCGCTCGAGTCCTTCACGCCGTCGAGACCCGGCAGCTCGGCCAGCTCGCGGGCGAGGGCGGTCGGGAAGGGCCGCGACCGCCGCGCCGGCGGCTGGTAGACCAGCACCGGGATCGCCGAGTCGCGGACCAGGGCGGCGAAGTACTCGGGCACCGCGCCGTCGTCCTCGGGCGGCGGGATCAGGACGCGATCGACGCGACCGACGAGACCGTCGAGGCGCCGACGCAGGAGGTCCGGGTCGAGGGGCGAGGCGCCGAAGCCGGCGACGATCTCGAGGCCGGCATGACGGCGGCGGACGAGGTCGACCGACCGATCGAGTTCCTCGGCGCTCAGCCGATCGCCGCGCCCGGTGCTGCCGCCGACCAGGAAGCCGTCGAGCCCGGCTCCGGCGAGACGATCGACGAGGAGGCCCAGGGCCGACTCGTCGAGGTGGCCGGCACGACGGGGACTGACCAGGGCCGCCAGGACCCGCGGACGATGGGTTTGCTCGCTCATGCCGCCATCATGCCCAGCGGGAGCGATTTCCGCGTCACCCGGCGCGCTGAAAGTCGACCTTCTCCCGGAGGTCGTCGATGTCGGGACTGCTGGAAAGCGCGGCGCCCGCCCTGCTGCTGGGGCTGTTCCTGGCCGCCGCCCTGCCCTCGCCCTGGAGCCTCGTCGGCACGCTCCTGGGCGGCCTGCTGATGATGCTGGGCCGGCGCCTGCTCGCGCCGAAGCCGGGGGCGACAGGCCTCGTCCTCGGCCTCGTGCTGGTGCAGATCGGCGCCCTGGGCTGGCAGTCGGCCACGCCCTCGGCCCGGCTCGAGACGACGCTCTTCGGTCGTTTCGAGGGCCGCATGTTACGCCGGCTCAGCGGCCGGCCGGGTCTGCCGCCACGCGCCCTGGTCGGTTCCCTGCGACGACGGGACGATCCGGCGACCAGCTTGCCGGACGCGATCGCCGAACTGCCCCGGGATCTTCTCGGGGCACCGCGCGGACTACCGCTCGAATGCGAGGGCTTCCTGGAGCCGGGTCCCGGACGGAGCCGTCTGCTGGGTCGCTTGCGTGAGGATCTCGACCTGCCGGCGCCCATCGCGCGCTGGCGGCGCGCGGCGGCCGGGCGTCTGGCTCGCCACGTCCCCGAAGGGGCCGGGCCCTGGTTCGCCGCGCTCGCCCTGGGCAAGGAGCTCGACGATCCGGATCGGCGTGAGCTGCTGGCCGCGAGCGGCGCGGGCCACTTCTTCGTGGTGAGTGGACTCCACGTCGGCCTGCTGGCCGGCCTGCTCCTACGGCTCGCCCTGCGTCTCGGTTGGGAACGGCGCCGCGCCGCGCCCCTGGTCGCGATCTGCCTGGTCGGCTACGCCCTGCTTTGCGGCGGGCGCCCGCCGGTCCTCCGCGCCCTGCTGCTCCTCCTCTTCCTCTTCGTCGCCGACCGGCTCGACCGACCTCTCCGCCCCTTGCGACTGCTCCTCGTGGTCGCCGCCCTGTTCCTGCTCGCCGACCCCGACCTGCTGCGCGATCCGTCCTTCAGCTTCTCCTTCTCCGCCGTCGCCGGCATCCTCTGCCTCGCCGGCCCGCGCCCACGTGATCGGGAGGCCCTGGCGCGCTTCCTCGCCCGCAAGGGTCATCGCCGCTGGCTCCGCGGACCGCTCGGCACCCTGCGGGTGGCGGAGGCGGCCTTCCTGGCCACGGCGCCGCTCGCCCTGCTCGGGCGCGGCGTCTGCACGCCGGCCTCGATCCCGGGCAGCCTGCTGCTGCTCCCGCTGGTCGGCGCCCTCCTGGTGCTCAGCGCGCTGGCCCTCCTCGGGCCCCTGCCGGCCGGTCCCATCGGGGTGCTGATCGGACTGCTCGAGCGGCTGCTCGCCGGGCTTTCGTCCTTGCCGGCGGCCCGGATCGAGGTCGGCCGACCACCGCTCGCCTTCGTCCTTCTCGCCTGGGCGACCCTCGGCCTCGGCGGCTGGTTCCGGCAAGGGGGCCAGGCCCCCTGGCGAACACGCCTGCTGATCTGGTCCGGCTTCCTGGTCATGCTGGCCGCGGCCTGGTGGACGTCGACGCCGGCGCTCATCGAGGCCCGGGCGGGATCGGCGAGCTTCCGCTACCGCGCCGGGAGCCGCGTCTTCGAGATCTCGCGACGAGAAAACGACGGGCCGCTGACGGTGGGCGAGAGCGAACCCGGAGATCGTCGCCTGCTCTGGCTCTCGTCACCGGCCGGCGTCATCGCGCTGCGGCATGACGAGGGCGGGACGCGCCGCCTCGTCCTGGGGGCCGCTCACGATCGAGTCGGCGGCCTGGGCTGGGCGCCGGTCGACGAGATCGTCTTCGGCGGCCCCTGCCCGAGCTGGCTCGCCCTCGATCTGGTGCGGGAATTCCGTCCCAACCGCTACCGGATGCTCTGGCCGCTCGATCCGGAACTCGACCGGCTGCTGCTCGCGGAGGGACTACGCGAGCGGCCGCCCTGACCGACGAACGCGCGGGAGCGGCTTCGAAACGCCGACAGGGCGGCTCGGGGGCCGCCCTGCGGTCGCGACACGAGGTCGATGGAGATCAGCGCTTCGAGAACTGGAAGGCCCGGCGCGCACCGCGCAGACCGTACTTCTTCCGTTCCTTCATGCGCGCGTCACGGGTGGTGTGACCCGCGGCCTTCAGGTCGCTGAGGTTGGTCTCGTCGAAGGTCACCAGGGCGCGGGCGAGGCCCAGGCGCACGGCGCCGGCCTGACCGCTCTGACCGCCACCGCTGACGTTGACGAAGACATCGAACTTGCCGCTGGTCGCGGTGTCGATGAGGGGCACGGCGCACTCGAACTGATGGTCCGGACGCGGGAAGTAGTCCTTCAGGTCACGGCTGTTGATCCGGAAGGCGCCGGTACCGGGCTTGATCCGAACGCGAGCGACCGAACTCTTGCGGCGACCGGTTCCCCAGATGTAGGTGTTGTCGACGGACACTATTCGCTTCCTTTCTCTCGATCGCCTCAGAGGCTGAGCGGCTTCGGCTGCTGGGCAGCGTGCGGATGCTCGGCGCCCTCGTAGATCTTCAGCTTCGAGAGCATGTGCCGACCGAGGGTCGACTTGGGGAGCATGCGGCGCACGGCCAGGCGGATGACGCGCTCGGGATGCTCCTCCATCATCCGGCGATGGCTGATCTCCTTGAGACCACCGATGTAGCCGGTGTGATGGCGGTAGACGCGCTGTTCCGCCTTGCGGCCGGTCAGAACCGACTCCTTGGCGTTGGTGACCACGACGTAATCGCCGGTGTCCACGTGAGGCGTGTAGGTGGGCTTGTGCTTGCCCATGAGGATCTGAGCGATACGCGCGGCCAGGCGGCCGACGGGCAGCTGGGAGGCATCGACCAGATGCCACTCGCGCTGGAACTCGCTCTCCTTGGCCATGAAGGTCTTCATAGCGGCTTTCCACAAATACGGTCGGAACCGGCCGCGGACATACCGAGGTCGCGGTCGGGACGGGGATGATAGCAGGGAAGGTCCCCTCTTCAATGGCGGTCGGCCAAAGATCGCAATCTCCGGCAGGGTCCCGGATGATCGTCACAAACACCAACTGGGACTGGCGTTTATGACACCAAGCTCAGTTCTCGGCAAGGGGGATCAGGAGGAGCTGGAGAACGTCGCGACGTTGCAGATAGCCGGCCTCGTCGTGCATCAGCCGCGCGCCCGCCAGCAGGACGCCCATCACGTCCCCTTCCGGACCCAGACGGCCGAGGGCGTGAGTCAGGAAGGGAATGCCCTCCGCGCGCAGGTCCTCCGGCACGACCTGGTGCCAGCGCAAGGCCGCCTTCTCGGCCGCGGGGCGGAGCAGCCGCCCCTCGACCCGGACCTCGTGGAGATGCCCGCCACGCCGGAGGAAGGCGGCACGGATCCGGGCCGAGTTCAGGCCGAAACGATCGACGACGCCGGGGCGCGTGACGATCTGGTAGCCCTCCGGACCGGGCTCGAGCCGCCAGGGGCTGTCGGCCCTGGCCTCGAACCGCACCATCTGCTTGCTGGCGCGGCGATCGAGGCGGAGCGCGGCCAGGGTCAGGTGGTCGCCCTCCAGCTCGAGGCGGCCCGGCCCGCGCGCCGCCGGCGGATAGACCAGGACCGGGTCCTCGTCGAGGCCGAGTTCGATCCCGACGACCGCCCCGTTGAAGGACGCGAAGCAGGTCGACTGCGATAGCAGCAGGGGTTGGTCACCGCCCATGTCGGTCATCACGAACACGCCGACGTTCTGCTGCAGGATCTGGTTCTCGTTCAGGAAGACACGCTTCAGCACCAGGTAGGCGCCACCGATCAGCAGGCCGAGCACGAAGGCCACACTCACCAGATAGACCCCGAGACCCTTGCGGGCGTCGATCAGGAGCGGGAGCAGGAAGATCAGGTAGAAGACCAGGTGGTAGAGGCCGAGGAAGGCCATCAGACCGCGCAGATCGACCCGGCCCCAGTCCGGCAGGGCGAAGCTGGAGTAGAGGTTGGCCTCGGCGACCGGCGCCTCGCGGCCCTCGAGAGTCAATCCCTCGGGCCAGCGGTGGCCGTCGTGACCGAGCCGGCGTCCACGCCCCAGGACCTCGTCGGTGTAGCCCTCCGCCAGGGGCCCGATCAGGACCTGGCCGCGGGCCAGGGCATCGACCAGGGCCGCGCGCTGGTCACGATCGAGTCGCGCCTCGGCGCCGCTCGCGAGGACCAGGGCAGCATAGAGTCCGAGACCGCTGGCCGAACGATCGAGGGCTTCGGGCTCGATCCGCACCAGCTCGGCCTCGGCCGGCCAGTCGAGCGCGATCTCACCGACCACGAGGACGAGGCGACGATCGGCGGCCAGCGCCAGGACGCCCTGATCGATCAGGATCCGCCCACGGCCGTCGCGCGCGACGATCCGCTCGCCCGATTGGAGCAGGCTGGCGTGATAGTGGCGGATGGCCGGTTCGCCGGGCCGGGGCGCCCAGCGCAGCCGCTCGCGGCCGGCGACGTCCAGGCTGATGCTCTGGCCCGGCTCGGCGCGCAGCTCGATCGGCAGGGCGCGTCCCGGGACGAAGAAGGCGTTGCCGAGCAGTCGCACCTCCGCCCCGCCGCCGCCTTGACCGGCGCCGACGAGGGAGACGAGCGCCAGCAGCAGGACGAGGGCGCCCGGGCCGATCCGAGGCATGCGGTTCGGCAACCAGACCAGCAAACTGATGGCACCGAGGAGCCCCAGCGGCAGCAGGAGCCCCGGCTCCTGGAAGTCGAGGGTCATGCCCCGGACCTCGGCGAAGGGGCTCCACCAGGACACCGGCCGGTCGAGCAGGCGCGAGAAATGGTCGAGCGCGGTCACCGGCACCGCGAGAAGGAAGTTGAGCACGACCAGCACGGACCGCCAGCGGTAGCCGAAGAGCCGGGTCCAGACGATGGCGAGGCCATGAAAGATGCCGGCCCAGGCCAGAACCGCGATGACCACCTTGAGATGGACCCCGGCGATGTAGGCGAGGACGAAGAGCGGAACACCCGAGAAGGCGAGGATGAAGCCCCCCACCCACCACCAGGCCAGGTCCCAGCGGCGGCGATCGCGGGCATCGAGACCGGGCTCCGGCGCGAGGAGCGACAGGGGGAAGACGAAGGCCATGTAGGCCATCAACACCAGGGTGTGGAGGGCGAGGGCCGAGTCGCGTCCGACCAGCGGGAGCGGCAGAAGGGTCTCGACTCCGGGGAGGAGCGGCAGCACCGAGCCCGCCAGGCTCAGGAACACGAAGGCCAGGATCAGCCAGGTGATCCGGCGATTGGCGGGACTCATGCTCTTCGCTCGCTCCTCGTTCACGCCCCGATCCTATCCCGCCCCCACCTCGACGACGAGTGCTCCGGCGCGCGGCCTGCTCGGACCGCGCAGCGCCCGCTGCGCATCCCAAGCTCCGGGTGGACTGCGCAGCGCCCGCTGCGCATCCCAAGCCCGATTGCCATCGACCGCGCCCCGGAGCGCCCGCTGCCCAGCCGGCAGGAGGCCGATCGTGCTTCGGAGCGCCGGCTGCCCAGCCGGCAGGACCGCCGGCCGCCGGCCGGCTCTTCGTCGATGTATCCGAGACGAAGATGAATCCAAGGGCGGTGGGCTTGCCGTCGCGAAGGCACGCAACCGGCGAGTCCGACTAGGCCAGCCAGCGGCTGGCGCTCCGAGCGGCTGCGCATCCAGGCTCCGAACGGCTACGCATCCAGGCTCCGAGCGGCGGCGTACCCAAGCTCCGGGTGGACCGCGCAGCGCCCGCTGCGCATCCCAAGCCCGACTGCCGTCGACGGCGCCCCGGAGCGCCGGATCAGGGATCGCTGGCGATCGGGTCGTCGAAGCGGAGATCGACCGCGTGCAGGCCATCGAAGCCACGGGGGCGGCTGGAGAAGAGGATCTTCAGGTTCTCGAGCTTGCGCCGCGGCGACAGTTCGATGGCGGAGAGGTGGTGGATCGTCGAGCGTCCCCAGCGGATCACGAAGGGTACGGCGTGGGCGCTGCCCGGCACGATCCGGGTATGGGCCGAGATCAGGCTCAGCTCGGCCTTGGCTCGATCGAGCCGGCCCGCGTGGTTGGAGATGTCGATGGCGACGACGCCGGCCGCGCCCAGAAGGTCTACCAGTTCGCCAAGGTCGAGCGCCTCGAGATCGCGCCAGACCTGGACGCCGTTCCTGATCGCATCGCGCAGCCAGGCATCCTCCCAGGCGCCGACCGGAGCCTGGGGGTCGCCGTCGGGATGGAGGACGAGGCGCCGGGCGAGACCGCGGGATTCGTCGTAGGCCTGGGGCAGGACCTCACCATCCTCGTCGACCAGCAGGTAGCGCCCGCCGACCTCGAGTTCGGCGTAGGGCTCGCGGAGTTCGATGTCGAGTTCCAGGCGACCGGGAAAGACCCGGCGCGTGCCCTTGACCTTCTTGACCCAGGGATTGCGGGCGAGAACCTCCTCGATCCGGCTGGTGAGTCCGCTGGCGAGGATGTTCGCCCCGTCGGCCAGGCCGGCGAGCTGCCCGCGCAGGGAGGCGCTGATGCTCTCGGCGTCCGGATGACCGGCGACGGCCTCGTCGATGGCGCGATCGAGGTCGATGGCGTAGCGCGGATCGTCCGCGCGGCTCTTGAACAGGTAGGAGGCCAGGACGACCAGCGCGACGAGCAAGAGGAGCGCGGCCGGTACCTGGCCGCGCGCTACGCTCGGCTCGGGATCGACCTTCTGACTCTTCGGCTTCCGCGCCATTCAGGGCTCCTCCGCCCGCGAGCCTAACAGCCCGCGGCCCCGCGCTTCATCCTCGCAGCGGCTCGCCGCGGATCGCGTCGCGGCCGGGGGGGATGCAGAACCGGGAGGCGGCGAGACGGCGTCCTCGACGCCGCCCCGGTTCGCGCGCCTTCACGAAATCGGGCTCAGCCGACCTTGGTGGCGGCGGCGGTGTTCATGAAGTGCTTGTTGCTCTTCTCCTTCAGCTTGCCGAGGCTGCGGTCGAAGTCCTCGACGAAGAGCTGGGTCGTCTCGACGATGCTGCGCAGCGTCTCCTTGTCGATGGTCACGACGGTCTCGCCGCCGGCGAGCTCCAGCTCGTGGTTGAGGAGGCCGATGGCGACGCGAACGGGATGCAGGCGACGGTCGATGTACTTTCCAGCGTCCATGAGGATTCCTTTCGGTTGAAGGCCAGCGCGGCGGGTCTCCCTTGACCCGTTCCGGCACCCTAAGGGGCGAAGGGGACAGATCGGCTGGACTCGCCGCCCGCGGCCGGATCCCGCAGCCCCGGCTGCGCTTGCGCGCGCCCTAGCCGCAGGCGGCGGGGCCGCGCCAGATGCCGATCTCGCGCCTGAGCCGGATGCCGCGGCGATCGAGGGCCTCGCGTTCGATCAGTTCGATCAGTTCCATCACCTCGGCAAAGCGGGCCCGGCCGAGATTGACGATGAAGTTGCCGTGCTGCTCGGAGATCTGCGCGTCGCCACGACGCTCGCCCTTCAGACCCAGCTCGTCGACCAGGCGTCCGGCGGAGATCTCCGCGGGGTTCGCGAAACAGCAGCCACCGCTCGGCAGCTTCAGCGGCTGGGCCGCGGCCTTGATGCGCAGGTGCTCGGCTGCGCTCGCGCGCAGACGATCCGGATCGCCGCGCCCGAGGCGCAGGACCACCGCCATGATCAGCCCGTCGATGGCGGAGCGGCGATAGCCGAAGCCGCATTCGTCGCGAGCCAGGATGAGGCGCTCGCCCGCCGGCGTGGCCACCACCACCTGCTCGATCAGATCCTTGATCTCACCCCAGCGACCGCCGGCGTTCATCCGGCAGATGCCGCCCATCTGACCGGGGATGCCGGCGAGGCCCTCGAGCCCGGAGCGGCCGACGCGCGCGGCCTCGGCCACCAGGCGCAGGAAGGGATGCCCGGCCTGGACGCGCAGGCAGTCGCCCTCCTCCTCGATCGCGGCGAGCGCGCCGAGATGGATGATCGGCCGCTCGTGCTCGGCGTCGTCGATCAGCAGGTTGGCCCCACCGCCGAGGATCAGCGGGGTGACGCCCGCGGCGGCGAGGTCGGCCTGCAGGGCGAGCGCTTCGGCCTCGCTACGCGGCATCAGGAAGGAACGCGCGCGACCACCGATCTTCCAGGTGGTCAGCTCGGCGAGCGAGCGATCCTCGTCGAGGATCTCAGCGTAGCGCGCGCGCCAGCTCAAGGCTCAGCTCCCCGATGTCGCCCGCCCCCATGATGCAGAAGACCTCCCCCTGGGCCGGGCGCGCGCTGATGCTCCGGAAGGCCGAGTCGAGGTCGGCATGGCAGGGAATGCGCATGCCGAGGCTGTGGAAGGCCTCGCTCAGGATCGCGGCGCCGCCCCGATCGGCCTCGTCCCGGCCCACCACCTGGTAGTCGCGCAGGACCTCGACCTCGTCGGCATAGGCCAGGGCGTTGAGGAAGCCGGCGCGGTGTCGGCGGACGCGATCGGCGAGGTGCGGCTGGAAGACCGCGACCAGGCGGCGATCGGGAAAGCGCTCGCGCGCGGCCAGGAGCGTCGCCTCGACCTCGGCGGGATGATGGGCGTAGTCGTCGACGATGCTGCGCTCGGGACGATCCACGAGGACCCTGAAGCGCCGCTCCACACCCTCGAATTCGGCCAGCGCCGCGGTGATGGTGGCGAAGGACAGATCGAAGGCCCGACGACAGAGCGTGGCGGCGAGGGCGGCGTCGAAGCGATTGTGCCGCCCCGGGATGCGCAACCGCAGCTCGCCCGAACGTTCGCCGTCCGGCATCAGGAGCTGGAAGCCGCGTTCGCGATCGAGCATGCGGACGTCGTGGTGCTTGGCGCCCAGGGTGAGCAGGCGCGCCCGGAGCACCCCGCGCAGATCGAGGTCGCGCGCGGCTCGCGACGAGGTCACCAGGAGGCCGTCCGCCGGCAGCGACTCGACGAACTGGCGGAAGGCGGCCCGCAGGCGATCGAGCGAACGGTAGAAGTCGAGATGATCGTCACCGACGTTGGTGATGACCGCGTGACGGGGCCGGAGGTGGAGGAAGGAGTGGGCGTACTCGCAGGCCTCGGTGACGAAAGCCGGGCCCCGGCCGAGGAGGACGTTACCGCCGAGCTGGGGCACGATGCCGCCGACGACGGCGCCCGGATCGAGCCCGGCCTGCTTCAGGACCCAGGCGATCATCGCCGTGGTCGTGGTCTTGCCGTGGGTGCCGGCGATCGCGACGCAGTGCCGGTCGCGGCAGACCAGATCGAGCGCCTCGCCATAGCGCAGGACCCGGAGCTTGCGCCGGCGCGCGGCCTGGAGCTCGGGATTGTCCTCGGTCAACGCCGCCGTGGTGACCACGGTGCAGGCGCCGCGCGGCAGCTGCTTGGCCGCATGGCCGAGATGCACGTCGATCCCCTCGGCGACGAGCGCCTCGGTGACCGACGAGGCGACCGCGTCCGAACCGCTGACCCGGTGCCCGCGATCGACGAGCTGGCGCGCCACCGCGGACATGCCGATGCCGCCGATGCCGATGAAATGCACGCGCCCGCCGACCGGCAAGGCGGCGGGACGGGCCTCTGGATCGTGTTGGATCTCGGACGACACCGCGGACTCCGGAGCAAGTGTCCGCGCATTGAACCACGAACGGATGACGACGACCGCGCGCGTGGCGCCGCCCGCAGCGCCGGCGGCGCCTCGCCCCTGCGGGTCAGGGCAGGACGATGGTGAGGCCGGCGCGCATCCGCCTCGGGTCGGGAATCCGCGTCCGGTTGGCGGCCCAGATGTCGCGCCAGCGCGAACTCTTGCCGTAGACCCTTTCGGCGATGCTGCTCAGGGTCTCGTCCTTCCTGATCCGGTACTCGCGTCCCGCGGCCGGGTTCGTCGCCTCCTCCCGCGGCCTGTTCGCATCCGCCTGCGGCCTGGTCGCGGTCGCGACGGCCGGCACCCTCAGCTTCTGGCCAACGCGGAGGCGCCGCGGATCGACGCCGGGGTTGGCATCGGCGATCCGCTGGAACTGGGCCGCGTCGCCGAGTTCCCGCTCGGCGATCTTCCAGTAGTTGTCGCGGGCGAGCACGACGACCTCGCGGAACCCGGGCAGGGCGTCGCCGCCGACGTTCCGACCGCCGTCCCCGCCTTCGGCAGGACCGGGCGTCGGCGCCGGTGAGCGCTCCTTCCGGCCAGCGCCGAGATCCGAGCTTTCGGCACCCGCCGGCAGGATGACCGCCGAGCTCGCCGGACCGAGCGTGGCTCGCGCCGTCTCGGTGTCGGGACGGTGTTCGCGATTCGCCAGGCCGATGCCGAAGAGCAGGGCCACCACGACGACACAGATCAGGGCCGCCTTCTTTTCGATTCCCATGACTCGTACTCCGCGCAGGAGGAGAAGAGAAAGATCCGGCGCCGGGAAGAGGGGGAAACCGGTGCTCATGATGGCCTCGTCAGGAGGCCGGTTCCGGTTTCGGTTCATTCACGTGTGCGACTAGACGACAAGGCGGGATTGGAGGCCTCGGCGCCGGATCTTGTTCGGTTCTCCTTCAGTGTTCCATCGCTGCTTCCAGGTCGTCGTCCCAGGACTCGGCGGTCGGATCCGGCGCGTCGACCCCGTCGACGCGCGCCGCAGGACCATCGAGACCGAGACGAGCCACGCTGGCCAGGGTGCCGACGGCCGCTCCCAGCATCATCAGGGAGGAGCCGCCGTAGGAGACGAAGGGCAGGCCGATTCCCTTCGGGGGCACGATGCCCGTCACCACGGCCATGTTGATGCCGGCCTGGAATACGATCATGAAGCTCAGCCCGAAGCCGACGATGAAGCCGGCGCGATCGCGGGCCCTGAGGGCGATCTTCAGCCCGTGCCAGAAGAAGAGGGCGAAGAGCAGCAGGAGCCCGAAGGTGCCGGCGAGGCCGAGCTGCTCGCCGACCGAGGCGAAGATGAAGTCGGACTCGACGAAGGGCACGAAACCGAACTGGGCCCGGCCGCTGCCGATGCCCACGCCCACGAGTCCTCCCTTCGCCATCACCGCCGCCGAATTCTCGACCTGCTCGTGGGCGCCACCGTTGAAGTTGGAGAAGCGCTTCAGGATGTGATCGAAGTTCATGATCATCATCGCCACGAAGACCGGCAGGGTCACCACGGCGGTGGCGACGATGTGGGTCAGCCGGACGCCGCCGAGGAAGAGCAGGAGGAAGCCGATCACCAGGATGAACATGCTGGTGCCGAAATCCGGCTCGACCGCGATCAGCAGGGCGGTGGGCGCGAGCCAGCGCAACGCGGGCAGGAAACCGTGCAGGTAGCTGTCGATCCGGTCGGCGCGCAGGCTGACGTAGCGCGCCGCGGCCAGGACGATGGCGAACTTCGCCACCTCGGAGGCCTGGAGGCTGAAGAAGCCGAAGTCGATCCAGCGCCGCGCCCCGTAGGTGCGCTCGCCCAGGAGGAGCACGGCCAGGAGCAGGAGCCAGGACAGCGGCAGCAGCAGCTTGCCGAGGGCGACCAGGCGCCGATAGCCGTAGAGGTAGCAGAAGAGGCCGCCGGCGGAGGCCACGGCCACGGTGATCGCCTGCTTGAGCACGAAGCGCGACATGCCCTCGCCGGCCCTGAGGGCGGCGACGGTCGTGGCGCTCATGACGTGGAGCAGGCCGAGCAGGGTCAGGAAGAGCACGATGGCGCCGATGAAGCCGGCGCTGTTGCGGGCGCTCAGTCCCTTGCCGATGGCGGAGTCGCTCATGAGCCCTCCCCCAGCAGGCCTTCCATCGCCATGCCCCGCGAGCCCTTGACCAGCACGAGGTCGCCGGGACGAAGCTGCAGCCGGAGCTCGGCCCGCGCCTGGACGACGTTCTCGACCTGGATCGTCTCCAGGCCCAGACTCCGGCAGACCGGCTCGGCGGCGCGCATCTCGCGCCCGACCAGGACCACCAGCGCCGGCGCCGCCTCGGCCAGCCGGAGGCCGACCTCCTCGTGCCGGGCCACGCTTTCGGCGCCGAGCTCGAGCATGTCGCCGAGGACCGCGATCTTGCGGCCCGGATGCCGCCGCTCGGCGAGATGGGCGATCGCCGCCCGCATCGACGAGGGGTTGGCGTTGTAGCAGTCGAGGACGTAGGTGGCGCCCTCCCGCTCGACCGTCTCCATCCGCCAGCGCGAGGGCCGGAGTTCGCCGAAGCCGACGCGGATCTCGTCGTCGTCCAGCCCGAGCTCGCGCGCCATCGCCACGACGGCGAGCAGGTTGCCCAGGTTGTGCCGACCGGGCAGGGCCGCTTCGAACCGGGGTCCTCCCGGCCCGAGCGCGAAGCTGCTCCGGGCGCCGTCGCTCCGGGGTTCGATCGCGACCAGGTCGTTGTCGGCGCCGAGACCGACCCGAAGCAGACGGCCACCGGCCGCGGCGACGCGCTCGGCGACCCGGGCGCCGGCGAGCATCGGGTCGTCGCCGTTCACCACGACGAGGCCACCGTCCTGGAGCCCCGCGAGCAGGTCGAGCTTCTCGGCCAGGACGCCTTCGATCGAGCCCAGACCCTCGAGATGGCTGGCGCCGATCGAGGTGAAGATGGCGTGCTGCGGTCGGGCCACGGCGGTCAGCCGACGGATCTCGCCGGGCAGGCTGGTGCCCAGCTCGAGCACGAGGGCCTCGGTGTTCTCGTCGGCGCGGGCGATGGTGAGGGGCAGGCCGACGCGGTTGTTGAAGCTGCCCTCGGGCGCGACCACGCGGAGCCGACCGGCCAGCACCCGGGCGAGCGCGTCCTTGGTGGTGGTCTTGCCGTTGCTGCCGGTGATCGCCACGACCCGGGCACGCAGCCGGGAACGCAGGATGGTGGCCAGATCGATCAAGGCCTGGCCCGGGTCGGCGGCTTCGATCACCGGGCCCGAGACCGGGCGCGGCCGCGAGCTGACCGCCATCACGGCGCCGGCGCGGAAGGCCTCGTCGAGGAAATCCGAACCACGGAAGCGGGCGCCATCGAGGGCGAAGAAGCAGTCGCCGGCGCGCACGCGACGGGTATCGGTGGCCAGACCGGTGACCCTGAGCTCGCCGCCGGGGCCCTCGAGGCGACCGCCGATGGCGGCGGCGATGTCGGCCACGGTCATGGCGATCATGGCGCCTGGCTCCGTCGGCCGGCCCGCCAGTCGAGCCAGTCGGTGACGACCTGGGCGTCCTCGTGGTGGAGGCGCCGGTCGCCGATGATCTGGTAGTCCTCGTGACCCTTGCCGGCGAGGAGCACCAGGTCGCCCGGTTCGGCCTCGTCGAGGGCGCAGAGGATGGCCTCCCGGCGATCGGCGACGTAGAGGGCGCGGTCGCCTTCCTTCATGCCGGCGCGGATCTGCATCACGATCGCGGCCGGGTTCTCGGACCGCGGGTTGTCGTCGGTGAGGATCACCTTGTGGGCCAACAGTTCGGCGATGCGCCCCATCTCCGGGCGCTTGCCGCGGTCGCGGTCGCCGCCGCAGCCGAAGACCACCACCAGGCGGTGACGCGCGAGTCCGCGCAAGGTCGCCATGACCCGCTCGAAGGCATCCGGACTGTGGGCGTAGTCGATGACCAGGTCGAGATCCTCGACCCGCCGGTGTTCGAGCCGGCCCGGCACCCGGCGCACCGCCTCGAGGCCGGCCACAGCCTCGGCCAGGCCGAGGCCGAGCCCGCGGGCGGCGGCGACGGCGGCGAGCGCGTTCTCGGCGTTCCAGGCCCCGATCAGGGCGAGTCGTCCGCGCGCGACCTCGTCGCCCTCCCGGACCTCGAGTTCCATGCCGTCGAGCTTCATGTCGAGGATCCGGCCGACCAGATCGGCCTGGGCGCGCAGGGCATAGCTGAGCACGCGACTGCCCCGGGGATGGGCCGCGACGATGCGCTCCCACTCGGGCGCGTCGGCGTTGACCACGACGACGCCACCGGGACGGAGGAGGTCGAGGAGCTTGAGCTTGGCGGCGTGATAGGCGGCGACGTCACCGTGATAGTCGAGGTGGTCGCGGGTCATCCGGCTGAAGGCGGCGACCGCGAGCTCCAGCCCGGCGCAGCGTTCCTGGTCCAGGGCGTGGGACGAGATCTCGAGCGCGGCGCCGGCGAGCCCCGCGTCCCGCATCTCGGCCAGCAGGGCCTGCATCTCCTCGGGATCGGGCGTGGTCATGCTGGAGGCGAGATCACGGCGACCGGTGCGGGTGCGCACGGTCCCGACCAGACCGAAGGGGCGGCCGGAGGCGGCGAGGATCGACTCGACCATCATGCTGGTCGTGGTCTTGCCGTTGGTGCCGGTGATGCCGACCAGATCGAGCGCCCGGGCCGGAAATCCGTGGCAGGCGGCGATGAGCCGGGCCGAATCCGCGCGCGGCCGGGCGAGCTGGAGCCGCGGCAGGTCGGTGGCGAGCTCACCGGCGGCGGCGACCGCCACGGCGCCATGCCGACGGGCCTCGGCCAGGTGCCGCGCGCGCGCGTCCGGATCGTCGCCGAGGAGGCAATAGAGCTCGCCGCCACGGACCTTGCGCGAATCGCGGACGACCCCCGTGATCTGGAGATCGGGCAGGTTCTCCAGGTCGAGATCGAGCGCGCGCAGGAGGTCGCGCAGATTGGTTAGGCGAGGTTCCAGGGCCGCCTCCGCATCCACGTCAGTACTCCGTGAACCAGTCGATCAGGTTGCGCCAGAAGCCACGCCGCGGTCGGGCCGATCGCGCCGCGGTCGCGGTGGTGCGGCCGCGGGCGAAGACCGAGTTGCGGGACAGGAGATCGAAGCGCATGGTCATTTCTCCTGGTCGGGGGCCACGCCGAGCATCGGCAGGACCTGTTCGAGGACCTTCTTGATCACCGGGCCGGCGACCGAACCGCCGTAGATCGTCTGGCCATGGACGTCGTAGAGCCCGACGTAGATGGTGAGCCGCGGCGCCGCGACCGGCGCGATGGCCACCATCGAGGAGTGGTACTTGCCGCTGCCATAGGGCAGGGCCTGGGCGGTGCCGGTCTTGGCCGCCACCCGCCAGGGCATCTTTGCGAGGACCTTGCCGGTGCCCTCCTCCACGACCCGCGCCATGGTCTCGAGCATGTCCTGGGCGATCTCCGGCGGCAGGAGCCGCTTCTGTTCCCGCCGGGCCTCGACCACCTCGCCGTCGCGCTCGGCTCGCAGGACCAGGAGCGGCTCGTGGCGCAGACCGCCGGTGGCGAAGACGTTCATGGTGGTGGTGAGCATCAGGGGCGACATCGAGATCGCGTGGCCGAAGCTGGGCGAGATGGCGCGGTCGAGCCGGTTCTCGCTCCGGGCCGGGAAGGTCGTGCGGGCGAGGGCCGGGAACTGGATCTCCGGCAACCGGTCCAGCTCGAGCTCCTTCAGCGCCTGCAGGAGGCGATCCGCGCCCAGACGCTCGGCGCCGATCATCGCCATGCCGATGTTCGAGCTCTGGATCACCACGCCGGCGAGATCGAGGACGCCGTTCGGGTGGCTGTCGTGGACCCCGCGGCTGAGCTTGCCGTCGCGGAAGACGTGATGGCCGCCGTTGATCGCGAAGACGTCGGCCCAGGTCACCAGACCGTACTCGAGCGCCTTGGCCACGATCAGCGGCTTGATGGTCGAACCGGGCTCGCGGGCCTCGGTCAGGGCGATGGCGCCGCTGCGCGCCTTCTTCGGGTCGTGGCTGTGACCGGCGACGGCGAGGATCTCGCCGGTCTGCGAGTCCATCACCAGGGCCGCGCCGCCGCTGCAGGGATGGGCGAGGACCGCCGCCGCCAGCTCGCGGTCGAGGATGGCCTGGATCCGCAGATCGAGACTGGTGGTCAGATCCCAGCCCGCCTCGGGCTCCTCCAGCCAGCGGCCGTCGACGTCCATCTCCTGGCCGCGACCGTCCTTCTCGCAGACGAAGCGACCGGGACGGGCGGCCAGGAGGGCGTCGTAGGCCAGCTCGAGGCCGGTGGCGCCCTGGAAGCGCGGTGCCTCGTCCTGCTTGCCGATCCAGCCCACCTTGCCGACGACGTCGGCGAGCAGGTCGCCCTGCGGATACTCGCGCCGGCTCACCGGCGGGAAGCTGAAATTCGGGATGCCCTGGGCGACCAGCACCCGCTGCATGTAGGCCCGATCGAGCTCACGGATGCCGGAGAGGAGCTTCACGCCCCGGATCTTCTTGGCCTTGGGCTTGCCGTCGTCACCCTCCACCATCCGATACTGGCGGGTGCCATCGATCAGGAACTGGTCACGATCGTGCGCGATGCCGCGATCCAGCAGCAGTTCGCTCAGGATCTCGACCCGCTCGTAGAGGGCGAGTCCGGTCTCGGCGCCAGGCGGCTTGCGGTACTTGGCGTTGGGATTGCAGATGAGGTCGAAGTCCTCGTAGCTGCCGGCGAGAAGGCGGAGATTGCGGTCGCGGATCTGACCACGAGCCGGACGCTCGAAGAGGTCCTTGCCCCAGCGCCAGCGCGAACGGCTCTCCTTCGAGGCCTGTTCCTCGAGCACCTTCTGATCGGGGGCGTACTGGACGTGAAAGATGCGCGCGGCCAGGAGCGCGTACATCCCGAAGAGGAGCAGCGAGATCCGCAGGACCTGTTGTGTCTTGACGGCCTGCACCAGGCCCCTCCCCTTCTCAGTGAGCCGCTTCGGGCCCCTGCCACTCCCGCCTGGGCAAGATCCGCGCTGCGCCGAGACCGAGGTCCAGGCGGCGGGCCAGCTCGTCCATCTCCGGGTCCGAGACACGCTCCTCGATGGTGAGCTCGAACATCCGGACGTCGTTCATGTTCCTGCCGTCGAGGCGACGCAGCCGCTGGATCTCGTAGGCCTCGGCCAGGACCTGGGACTCGACCCAGACCAGCCGTGCCAGCGAGGCGAAGACGACGAGGATCGCGATCACGAAGATGATCTGGCGCATGCGTCCTGCCTTTCGCTCCGATCCCAGGGGATCGGTTCAAGCCCTCTCGAAGGCCCGCAGCCGGGCACTCCGGCTGCGAGGATTGCCACGGGTTTCCTCCTCGGTGGCGCTGATCGGGCGCTTGGTGAGCACCCGACCGAACCCCTCCTTCTCGGCGGCCCGCATCTCCTGCTTGACGATGCGGTCCTCGAGCGAATGGAAGCTGATCGCGACGAGTCGGCGCCCCGGCGCGAGACGCTCGATCAACGGACGCAGAACCTGCGCCACGGCGTCGAGCTCCCCGTTGAGGGCGATGCGAAGGGCCTGGAACACCCGGGTGGCAGGATGGATCCGACCATCCTTCCCGCCGTAGACCGATCGCACCAGCTCAGCCAGCTCGACGGTACGCTCGAGCCGGGTGCGCCTCCTCAGGTCGACGATCCTGGCCGCGATCGCTCGCGCTCGCGGCTCTTCTCCGAACTCCCGGAAGATGCGTTCGAGTTCCTCCGCGCTGGCGCGCGCGAGCAGCTCGGCCGCGGTCTCGCCTCCGGGCGACATCCGCATGTCCAGGGGGCCATCCCCCTGGAACGAGAATCCACGTTCCGGATCGTCGAGCTGCATCGAGGAGACGCCGAGATCGATGAGGACGCCGTCGAGGCGGTCGATGCCGAGTTCGTCGAGGTGCCGCGGCGCCTCGGCGAAGTTCGACTCGACCGTGATCAGGCGCTCGCCCCGATCCGCGAGCCGGTGGCGGGCGATCGCCAAGGCCACGGGATCACGATCGAAGGCGATCACCTGGCCCCCGGGACCGACCTCCTCGAGGATCAACGCGCTGTGCCCGCCGGCCCCGAGCGTCAGATCGACGATCCGATCGCCTGGGCGGGCTGCGAGATGCTCGAGGGTCTCGGTAGCGAGGACGGGTACGTGTCCGAATCCCTCAGTCATGCTGATCGTCGCCCTCGTCACGGCGACGATTCAACTTGCCGGCCCTCTCCAGGGCCTCCTCCAAGCGGAGCTCGAATTCGCTCCGGTGTTTCGCTTCCATGGCCGCGTGCACGGCCGCGTCCCAGATCTCGACCCGCTCGCGCATGCCGACGACGACCACTTCCTTCTTGATTCCGGCCTTCTTCAGGAGGAAGCTCGGAATGCTCAGTCGGTTGGCCTTGTCGGTGCTCACCTGCACGAAGGACGAGTTCAGGATCGTCTTCAACATGCGATCCTGGGCGGTCTCGCCGAGCACCTGCTCGAAGTTGTCGAGGAAGGCCTGGTGCTGATCCTCGGTGTGGAGGTAGAGGCAGTTGTCGACCAGACAACCCACCTGGAAGTCCGCCGGCTCCTCGTCGGCCAGGCCCACGGATTCCCGCAGTCGGGACGGAACCACGATCCGTCCCTTCTGGTCCACCGTGAGCGTGTTCGACAGGCGGCCCAAGAGCACCGACCGATCTCCCCGTTCGAGGGTTGCTCGCCCCCTTCCAGGCGGCGATCGGGTCCCGCGCTCCCTCCTCAGGAAAGCGCGGGGCCCCGCAACCGTTGCGACCCCTCCAGGCCGCGACCCATTCAACTCGGGGCTCCGGTGCCTTCACTTCCGGTCGACCAGCGTCGATTCCGCGGACCAGTTTCCCACCAGCACCGCGGTAGGCCCCATCCGAGGCTCCGGCCCTCCGACCATCGCCCCCACCTGGGTCTCAGAGACTCATGCCGCCCTCAGGCGACACTTCACCCCACCAACCGACAAAAATCTACCCCTCGCCCCACGCGCTGTAAAGGACGTTCTGACGTGGGCTTAATGAGGTATTCCCCGGCTCAACCATATGGATGGTCCATGGAGCGAGTCGACCACCATATGCAGGGGATCGTGACGCGGGCGACCCGGCAAAAAAAAGCGGGGACGAGCGCGGCCTTCCGACGCTCCGGCCCCGGCCACCTGTCCAACCCGCCCCACCTGCCCCCACCCGGCACCCTGGCGCCCCTCCGGGGAAGGCCTATGATTCCGCCATGCTGAACGTGCTCGACGAATCCGGCCAACCGGCGCTCGGTGGCATCCTGAGGGAACTGCGCTCGATCCACCTCCAGAACGACCGCCACCGGTTCCGGGCCAACATGCGCCTGGTCGGTTGCCTCCTGGCCTTCGAGATCGGCGCCGGCCTTCCCGGCCGCCTTGAAACGGTCCAGACCCCGCTCGGCACCAAGCCGGTCTCGGTCCTGGCCGAGCCGCCGATCCTGGCCACGGCGCTCCGGGCCGGTCTGCCCTTCCTGGACGGCATGCTGGAGGTCTTCCGCGACAGCGACACCATGTTCTTCGGCGCGGCGCGGGTCGAAGGCCGGGGCCCCGACGCCTCGGGCTCGATCCCGGTCGCCCTGGGCTACTCGGCCCTCGCCGACTGCGCCGGCCGCACGGTGATCTTCGCCGACCCGATGGTGGCCACCGGGAGCACGATCATCGACATCCACGCGGCCCTGGTGGCATCGGGCCGCCGGCCCGGCCGGTTCATCGTCGCCGGCCTGGTCGGTTACCGCGAGGCGGCCCGTCGACTCGAGGCCGCGATCCCGGGGGTCGAGGTCTGGTTCGCCACCTGCGACGACGACCTCGACGAACGCGGCTACATCGTCCCCGGCCTCGGCGACGCCGGCGACCTCGCCTTCGGCCCCAAGGCCTGATCGCAGCCGACCCCGCATCCCCTCCTGCGCCAATCAGGGATGGAGCCCAGGGCCAGAGCCACTGCCCTTCCGTCGTCTGCTTCTCCAGCCGGCTCGAGGGCATGTCGATTGCGCTTCTGATGCGCTTTCTTCGGTCGGAAGACCGTGCTCTCAGGGTTCCGAGAACGGCGACGGCCCGCTACGGACCGAAGGTCCGTAGCGGGCCGTGTGTTCCCGATCGATCATCGATCAGGCAATTCGGAACCAAGGACTCAGTCCTCGTCGGCCTCCGCGTCCATGAGGGGGGCGGCCTCCTCGGGGCCGGCGGCGGCGCCGTCCTCGAGGTTGAAGATGCGGCCGAGGTCGTCGCGGATCATCTCCATCTTGTCGCCATCGATCTCGGGCACGAGGACACGATGGACCTTGCCGTCCTTGTCCTTGGCGAAGCGGACCTCGAGGTACTCCTCGCCGTTCTCGCTGGCCATGCCGACCTGGCTCAGGACCTTCTTGCGGACGAGCAGGAGGGTGACGATGTAGCCGACCTCGCGATGGTCCGGACCTTCGCGATTCTCCTGCAGGCGCTTGAAGAACTCGGTGAGGAAGTTGAGGTCGAGGGGACGCTGCTTCTTCGCCTCGGGCATCGGGACCCGGTGACGCCAGAAGGCGAAGGGCTTGTCCTCGAGCGCCTCGAAGACCTCGGGCGCGACCTCGCGGCGCTGCCAGCCCAGCTCCGGCTCGTAGGCGAGGAAGCTGACGTACTCGTCGCCGGGCTCGAAGACGCGACCGGTCGCCGCGCACGTGGCCTCCGGCTTCTTCAGGGTGTGCTCCCAGTCGAGGGGAAGCTTCGTCACCTTGCGTTCCACCACCTTCTCCACTCGCTCGCGCGCCGGAACCGCTGACCCGTGAGGATCACCAGCGAGTTGCGGCAGTTGTCGGCGACCTCGCCTTCACGGTTGCCGGCGGCCCGGCGGGACTCGGCCCGCTCGAGCGCGTCGATGAGCGCCGGCACCGGCTCCGTGCCCTTGAAGTAGCCGAGGCTGCCGGCGGCGAACTTGCGTACCGAGACGTCGTCGTCGCGGAGGCACCGTACCAGCACCGGGATACTGCGCCGGTCCTGGCTGGTGCCCAGGGCCTGGATGGCCGCCAGCTTGACCCGGTAGTCGTCGGCGTCGTCGAGCGCCTTCTCGAGGAAGGCCACCGAGTCCGGCGCGCCCAGGGGCCCCATCTCCTTGACCGCGTTGAGCAGCTCGATCTGGATCTCCGGCGACCGGGAACGATAGGTCTTGCCGATCGCGGGCAGGGCCGGTCGACCGATCAGGCCGAGCATCTCGACGCAGTGCATCCGCACCGCCGCGTCGCCCATCCGCTCGGCGATGCCGGCGACGAGGTAGGGCGTCGACTCCGTCGGCAGCTCGTAGAGTTCGGATCGGGCGCGCCGGTAGACGACACCGTTGTTCTGCTCGTAGGCCTTGACCATGGCGATGAGCAGGTTCTCGACCAGGATCTCGCGCGCCTCCGGACCGAAGCTCCGCCAGTCGTGGCGATGCTGGACCCAGCCGGGATCGCCGCGCAGGAACTCGCCCCACCAGAGCATCATCTTGTCGCGCTGGTCGGCCGGCACCTGGGCCATGCCCTTCTCCACCTCGTCACGCATCCGCCCCTCGCGGGCTCGTTCGAGACGCAGCCGGTTCTCCTTCTCCTTGCGCGAGGCGTCCAGCATGTCCCAGAGTCCGGCCCCCTGGGATCGGGACTCCTCGAGCCGCGGCGTGTCGCCCCGGGCACCGGCGCCGGTGTCGGCGCGGCCGCCACTGCTCTCGCAGGCGGAGGCCAGGTGCGCGACGACGAGAAGGAAGAAGATCGACGAGATGCGCATCGGGAGGTCTCGATTCGGACGGATCCTGTTCGGGGAGTCGCCGCCCCGGCCCATGCCGAGGAGGACGGCAGACGATACCAAAGGCGCCCTCGAGGCTCCACGATCGCCCGGGTCGGCCGGTTTCAAGGGCCGCGGCCGCGATCGTCCCTCCCCGCCGCTACGGTCGCCGGTCAGAGAGAGCGTTTGGGTTGGAACCGCGCCCGGCGCCGTCGAGGCCTCGATCCCGGAACCTCCGGTCGGCCAGCGTCGGCGCCGTCAGGTCGCGGCTCGAGAAAGGGGCGTCCCGGAACGATCCGGGAGGCTCCTTTTTTTTGCCGCGCGAGAGCGCTCTCGCGGTCGGCGCCTCGCTCTCCCGAGGGGGCCCCCGATCGCTTAGGATGCGAAGCCCGCGCGGCGGAACGCGCGTCCGACCAGCAGGAAGCGACCCGGCAGAGATGCAGAACAGCGACTTCGTCCACCTCCACGTCCACAGCGACTACTCCCTCCTCGACGGCAACTGCCGCCTCGACGATCTGGTGAAGCGCACGGGGGAGCTGGGCATGGATTCGGTCGCGCTCACCGACCACGGCAACCTCTTCGGTTCGGTGGCCTTCTACAAGGCGGCCCGAAAGAACGGCATCAAGCCGTTGATCGGCATGGAAGGCTACGTCGCCGCCGGCAGTCGCTTCGGACGCGAGAAGGCCAAGACCGGCAAGAACAGCTACCACGTCACCCTGCTGGCACGGACGAACGAGGGCTTCCAGAACCTGATCAAGCTGTCGAGCGCCGCCTACACCGAGGGCTTCTACTACCGGCCGCGCATGGACCGGGAGCTCCTGCAGCGCTGGGGCTCGGGCCTCATCTGCCTGTCCGGCTGCCTCGGTGGCGAGCTGATCCAGACCATGCGCACGGACGGCATGGAGGGCGCCAAGCGCATCATCGCCGAGTACAAGGAACTCTTCGGCGCCGACAACTACTACCTCGAGCTGATGGACAACGGCATCGACCTCCAGGTCGAGGCCAATGCCCGGCTGATCGAGCTGGCCGAGCAGACCGGCACGCCGCTGGTCGCGACCAACGACGTGCACTACCTCCTGCCTCAGGACTACGAGGCCCAGGACGTGATGCTCTGCATCGGCACCGGCAAGCTCCGGACCGATCCGAACCGGTTCAAGATGGGCTCGCGCGACCTGTTCCTGCGCTCGCCGGAGGAGATGATGACGCTCTTCCGGCACCAGCTCTCGGCGATCGAGAACACCCGGGTGATCGCCGACCGCTGCCAGGTCGACGTCTCCTTCGACAACCGCTTCCTGCCCCGCTTCGAGACCCCCGAGGGCCTGACCAGCGAGCAGTACTTCCGCCAGCTCTGCTACGAGGGCATCGAACGCCTCTACCCCGGCTGGGGCGAGAAGGTCGAGCAACGCCTGAAGTACGAGATGGACGTCATCATCAAGATGGGCTTCGTCGACTACTTCCTGATCGTCTGGGACTTCATCCGCTACGCCCGCGAGAACGGCATCCCGGTCGGACCGGGCCGCGGCTCGGCGGCCGGCTCGATCGTCGCCTACTCGCTGGGCATCACCAAGCTCGACCCCCTGGCCTACGACCTGCTCTTCGAGCGCTTCCTCAACGCCGAGCGCATCTCGATGCCCGACATCGACATCGACTTCTGCAAGGACGGCCGCGAGAAGGTGATCGATTACGTGGCCCGCAAGTACGGCCACGACAACGTGGCCCAGATCATCACCTTCGGCACCATGGCGGCCAAGGGCGTGATCCGCGACGTCGGCCGCGCCCTCAACGTGCCGCTGCCCGAGGTCGACGCCATCTGCAAGAAGATCCCGGGCGGCCCGGGCGTGACCCTCAGCAAGTCGCTCGAGGCCGACGAGGAGCTGCGCCAGCTCCGCGACGCCAACGACGAGAACCGCGAGCTCTTCGACATCGCGCTCAAGGTCGAGGGTGCCGCCCGCCACAGCTCGGTCCATGCCGCCGGCGTCATCATCACCGACGCGCCGCTGACCGAGCGCGTGCCGATCCAGAAGAACGGCGACACGGTGACCACGCAGTGGACCATGGACGTCTGCGAGGAGGTCGGCCTCCTCAAGATGGACTTCCTCGGCCTGCGAACGCTGACGATCATCGACAAGGCGATCAAGAACATCGAGAAGACCACCGGTCGGAAGATCGACGTGGACACCCTGCCGCTCGACGACCCGAAGGCCTACGAGCTGTTCCGCCGCGCCGAGACGGTCGGCGTGTTCCAGCTCGAATCCAACGGCATGCGCGAGCTTCTGAAGAAGCTCGAGGCCGACCGTTTCGACGACGTGATCGCCGTGCTCGCGCTCTACCGCCCGGGACCGCTCGGTTCGGGCATGCACGAGATGTACTGCAAGCGCAAGCACGGCGAGGAGAAGATCGAGTACCTCCATCCGCTCCTGGAGCCGATCCTGGAGGAGTCGAACGGCGTCATCCTGTACCAGGAACAGGTGATGCGCATCGCCGCGTCGCTCTCCGGTTTCTCGCTCAACGAGGCCGACGGCCTGCGCAAGGCCATGGGCAAGAAGAAGAAGGAGATCCTCGACAAGTTCAAGCAGAAGTTCGTCGATGGGGCCGCGGGCAACGGCGTCGACCCGGCCATCGCCACGCAGATCTGGGAGCAGATCGAGTACTTCGCCGGTTACGGCTTCAACAAGAGCCACTCCGCCGCCTACGCCCTGGTCACCTACCAGACCGCCTGGCTGAAGGCGAACTACCCGGTCGAGTACATGGCCGCCCTGCTCACCTGCGAAATGGTCGCGATCGAGAAGACGGTCGAGTACATCGAGGAATGCCGGGTGATGGGCATCGAGATCCTGCCTCCCGACGTCAACAAGAGCCACTACGAGTTCGAGGTCGAGGACGCCAAGATCCGCTACGCGCTGGGCGCGATCCGCGGGGCCGGCCAGAAGCCCAGCGAACTGATCGCGCAGGCCCGCGAGCAGGACGATCGCCCCTTCGTTTCCATCTACGACCTCTGCGAACGGGTCGACACCAAGGTCATGAACAAGGGCTGCCTCGAGGCCCTGATCCACGGTGGCGCCCTCGATTCCCTCGAGGGCAACCGGGCCCAGAACCTCGCGGTGATGGAGGAGGCCCTCAAGCTCGGCCAGAGCGCGCAGGACGACCTCCGCTCCGGTCAGCTCGGCCTGTTCGGAGTGGAGGAGCTGGAGGAGACGGCGAAGAAGAGCGGTTCGAGCCAGCTCCCGGACCTGCCCGAGCTGCCCGAGCGCGAGCGCCTCGTCCTCGAGAAGTCGGCCCTCGGTTTCTACCTGTCGGGCCACCCCCTGAACGCCTACCGCGACGCGATCGAGAAGCTCTCGAACGCCCGGATCAAGGACCTCGCCGGCCTGCAGGAGAATCGCGAGGTCACGGTCGGCGGCATCGTGCGCTCGGTCCGGCTGATGCTCACCAAGCGCGGCAAGTACGAGGGCAAGCGCATGGCCTTCGTGAAGCTCGAGGATTTCAGCGGCACGATCGACTGCGTGATCTTCGCCTCGGTCTACCAGGACGTCGCCGAGCTGGTGCGCACCGACGAGATCCTCTTCCTGCGTGGCGAGGTCGACACCAGCCGCAGCGAACCCTCGCTCAAGGTCAACGAGGTGATCGGTCTCGACCGCGCCAAGAGCCAGCTCACCCGCCGCCTCACCCTGCGGATCAAGGGCGACCTCGGCGACGACCTCGACCTGCAGATCGTCGCGATCAAGCGGATGCTGCGCGACCATCCCGGCCGCATTCCGTTGGTCTTCGAGATCGAGACCGCCGACTTCGGCCGGGTCACCGTCCAGGCCGGCAACGGTTTTCGGGTCTCGGCCAACGAGGCCCTCTTCGAGGATCTCGAGTCGGTGCTGGGCCGCCAGGCGATCGTCTACAACTGATCCCGGGACCGGGGCGACCCGAGGGCGCCGCGGCGCCTTGACGCAGGCCGGGCCGATCGAGGCCTTCCAGGGGCCTGCCGATCCGACCGCGCCCGCCCGCGGGACGAATCACCGTTCACCTCCTGGGCGGACCGGGCTATGGTGGGGTCGTTCTCGAGCGTAGGAGGACTCCTCATGAGGTCGACGCGCTTTCTGCTGGCCGCCCTGGTCGTCGTCATGCTCGGCGGGCCGATCGCCGCGCAGGTCGGCATCGCGGCCTTCACCGAGGAGCTGGCCAGGATCGAGCGTTTCCTCGAGCGCAAGGACCATCGCCGGGCCGGCAAGGGGCTCGATGACCTGCTCGAGGCCCATGCGGAACGTGACTACGTCCGCGCCCGCCGCGAGGAGCTCGTCGAGCTGCGCCGGCGGATCGACTTCGCCGCGGTGATGAAGCGCCCCGATCCCAAGGATCTGGTCAGCGGCAAGCTCAGCAAGTACAGCCTGAACACCGGTCAACTCACGCTCGAGTACGACATCGGGAAGGAGGCGGCCAAATGGTCCGCCGATCCGGACTCGAAGTCCGACTTCCAGATCGCCGGCGACCTATGCATCCACAAGGTCCAGTTCGCGGGTCCCTACACGGTCGACATCTCGGTCCCGACCAAGCAGCTCACCGGGATCATGGTGATGCAGGGCGAGGACGAGGGCTACATCTGCGGGATGTCCCTGCTCGTCCTGGTGGTCGACGGCTTGCCGCTGGCCATCGACATCCAGGGCAGCATCGCAAGGGTCGAGAAGGGCAAGATCGGCGAGGCGAAGACCGCGTCGCTGAAGTGGACCGGACGCCGGGACGGTCTCGATTTCCGGGTGAAGGTCACCACCCGGAGCATCGAGCTGGTGATCGACAACCGACCGATCGTCCGCCACGACAACGACGGCCGGTTCGGCTGCATCGCCCTGCCCACGGACGGACTCCCGGGGGCCAAGCTGAAGATCTCCGGCAAGGCCGAGCCGGCCTTCCTCCAGGATCGGCTCGATGGTGCCCTCGCCTTCCAGAGACGGCGCTTCGACGAGCGCTTCGACCCGAAGGCGGTCCTGCCCGCCTGGCTCTTCGAGGCCATCGAGTCCCCCGGCCAGTCCGTTCCGGCCGGCGAACCCGGCCCCACGACCGGGAGCGACGGGACGTCGATCGCCGGCGGAACGCGGTCAGAAGTGCGACCGACCGCTGCGAAGCGCCCCCGCCCCGGCAATCTCGACGCGATCCACCCCTCGCCGGTCGAGAACTTCTTCGAGGCCATCGACAAGGCCGACGTCGCCACGGCCCGGGCCATGCTCGCCAAGGCCCAGGAGCGTGGCCTCGACGCCAACGGCGCGCTCTGGCTCGAGACCAGGATCGCCGCGATCGAGGGCGACTGGAGCGGCGTGCTCGACAAGCTCGCGGAACTCGAAGGGCAGGAACCCGGCCACCTCGACGCGGAGGTGCTTCGGGTCGAGGCGCTCCTGGCCCTGGAACGACGGGCGGAGGCCACCCGAGCGGCCCGGACCCTGTTGGAGGCCCACCCGGATGAAGCCCTGGCCTACGAGACCGCGATCCCGGTCCTGCTGGTCGCCGGTCGCGCCCAGGACGGCAAGGACATCCTCGATCTGGCCATCGGTCGCGGCGTCGACTCCGACAAGCTGCGCGAGCTCAATCGAAGCCTGGTGAAGGCCCTGAAGGGCCCCGTCTTCAGCCGTCGCTTCGAGCATCGGAGCGAGCACTACCTGGTGGTCTCGGACATCGACAGCAAGGTCTGCCGTCAGACGGCGGCCATCCTCGAGCAGGGCTACGAGGTCTTCTCGAAGGAACTGGTCGCGCCCCCGGAGGTCGAGGAGGCGCCCTTCGCGGTCTTCGTCTTCGCCGGACAGGACGGCTACCTCGACTTCGCCAACGAGGTCTTCGGCGGCCGGCCGCGGGGCTCGCTCGGGCTGTTCACGCCGATGCTCAAGCAGCTCCTGATCTGGAACGCGCCGACCCGCGAGACCATGGACCAGACGATCCGCCACGAGGGCTTCCACCAGTACCTGGATCGGGTGCTGCCGAACGCGCCGATCTGGCTCAACGAGGGGCTGGCGGTCTACAACGAGACCGGCAAGCTCGAATACGGCAAGTGGAAGGTGGGCGAGACCCGCCGCGACTACCTGCGCGTGCTGGAGGGTTCGGTACTGGTGCCCAGCGCCCGGTTCCTGCGCTTCTCCCCGCGGGACTTCCAGGACCCGATGGCCATCATCCAGCACTACGGCCAGGCCTGGCTGACGCTGCACTTCCTGCTGAACGACGACTGGGGACGGCCGCTCTTCGACGCCTACCTGGGCAAATTGCGCGAGGGGCTGGCCATGGAGGTCGCCCTGACCGCGGTCTTCGGCGATGATGTCCTGGCGGCCCTGGACCTGAAGCTGAAGAACCACCTCCTGAAGCTGGCGGACTGATCGCCCGGTCGGAGCGGGTTCGCCGGCGACCGGTGCCTGAGGGCCAACGAATTCGCGATCGGGAGGAGACCCGCGCATGGCCCTTGAACCGGTCGATCTCGAGCTCGATCAGGATCTGCCCCGACGACTGCGGCAGATCATCCGTCGCGGCGAGGAGGTCATCGAGAGCTTCGGACGGCATCGCCGTGACGGCGAACTGGCCGGCTTCGTCCCGGCCGATCATCAGCTCGTGGCCCTGGCGTTGCTGAGCCTGCGCGAGCATCCCCTGCTCGCCGGCGACCTCTTCGTCGAGTGGGGTTCCGGCCTGGGCATCATCACGATGGTCGCGGCCGAGATCGGTTACGAGGCCCAGGGCATCGAGATCCTCCCCGAACTCGTGGACCAGGCCGAGGAACTGGCCGACGAGCTCGGCGTCTCCTGCGCCTTCGTCTGCGGCAGCTGCGTCCCGACCGCGGCCCAGGACGCGGTCGAGGAGGCCGGCGAGGGCTTCTGGATCGGCGATGGTGGCCTCGACGGCCACGAGCTCCTCGACCTCGACCCCGCCGACGCCGACCTGGTCTACGCCTACCCCTGGCCGGGCGAGCAGGGGCTCTTCGAACGCCTGTTCGACCGGGTTGCGGGAAGCGGCGCGCTCTTCCTCAGCTACAACGGCGTCGAGGGCCTGCGACTCTTGCGCAAGTGCTGATCGATCCGATGGATGGAAACGTGGCGTCGGGGCCGGCACGAAGATTGCGCGCCTTCTTCCCGCGGTCCATGAACCGCGGAAAGGAGACGAGTCATGACCATCGACAAGACCGTCTTCGTCGACCACTTCGAGGGCGAGTACAGCACCTTCAAGGCGATGCTGGACGAGTTCCGGCTCAAGATGCACCTCGGCGGCATGGAGGCGCGCGACCTCAAGAAGAAGGTCGTCGACGATCTGCATCATGGCCTCGAGCACGCTCGCCAGAAGCTCCACGAGGTGCAGAAGTCGAGCGGCGACGGCTATCGCAAGCTGCTCTTCGAGACCGAGAAGATCTGGCACGAGCTGGGCGACAAGTTCCGGAAGGCCGGCGCGCACTTCCAGCACGAGAAGGAGGACGAGTCCTCCTGACCGCCGCCGCCGCGAGCCCGCAAGGGGCCTCGCGGCCTGGCGCGCGCGAGAGCCCGCAGCCGGGCCTTCGCGCCGCCCCCGACGCGCTCAGACCGCGAGCGGCGTGACGTGGGGGAACTCGAACATGGGGCGCCCGTCGCGCTCTTCGACCAGGGCCCCCATCGCACGCCAGATCTCGCCGACCTCGGGGCTCTCGTGGGCCTGACGGGAACCCTGCTCGCCGTCCTTCCAGGTGAAGATCTCGTAGTAGATCGGCGCGCCGCCCTCCTCACCACGGTAGATCCGCGAGGGTTCGCCGACGACGAGCCCAAGGCGATCGAGGGTGGGCCAATGACGACGCAGGAGTTCCTCGAAGGCCGCCTCCTGCCCCCGGCGCACGCGATAGTGGCAGATCACCGTGTCCTGTTTCGCCATCTCTCGTCCTCCGGTTCCGGAACGCGCCCATCCTGACTCGGATCGCGCGCCGCCGCCACGGGCGAGGACGACGATTCGGCCGGCTCGGCGTCGTGGGTCGGGCTCAGGGAATCTCGAGGCGCGCGGCCTGGTCGCTGCGTAGGAGTCCGGCCGGATCGAGCCTGCGTTTGAGCGCCGCCAGACGATCGAGACGATCGGCGTCCAGGAAGGCGCGCAGACCGGAGGGGCGAAGCATGGCGTCCTTGGCGAGGTAGAGGGCGCCACCGGCGGCGAAGACCCGCTCCTCGAGTTCGCGACAGAGCCGTTCGACCGCGGCCTCGTGACCGGGGGCGACCCGGATGTCGAGCGCCTGGGAGTAGCCGTCACGGGCGTAGCCGATCAGGGCATCGGTTTCGCGGTGACGCTTGGTGACGCAGAGGAATGGCGGCATCCCGTGTCGATGGCAGATCCCGGCCAGGCTCATGAAGGTCTCGGCCGCCGTCGCCACCGGCACGAAGGACTGGAACTGGATCAGCCCTCCCGGTCGATAGGCGCGCTTCCAGTTCGGGACCTGGTCGAGCAGGTAGTGGAAGAGCGCGAGGGGCTCGAGGAATTCGCCCCGGCGCTCTGCGCGACGACCGGAGCGCATCTTCAGCGCATTCACCAGGCGCATGCCGGGAACGTTGAGAGTGAGGCCGAGCAGCGGCCAGAGCCAGGCCATCGGCCAGATGCCGAAGAGTCGCGCCGGCAGCGCGTGGCGCGCGGGGTCGAGGTAGGCCTCGCCCTCCGGGTCCTCGCCCGCCTCCGGGTAGCGTGCCAGGTGGATGATCCCGCGCCCCCGCGCCTCGCCGGCGGCGAGCAGATCGTGCCAGCCGACCGCGTAGTCGACGCTGGCGATCTCGCGCTCGAAGACCGTCACCATCTCCTCGAAGGACGCCACCGCCAGGGGGCGGACGGCAACCCGGCCGCCGTGAAGACGATGAAGCCGGAGATCGAGTCGGGTGATGATGCCGAGCAGGCCGCCACAGCCCAGGACCGCCGCGAAGAGATCGGGATCGTGCTGCCTGGAGAGATGAAGGGTCTCGCCGGCCGGCGTCAGCAGCTCGAGTCCGAGCACGTGATCGCGGAAGCTGCCGGCGCGGAAGTGGTTCTTGCCATGGACATCGAAGGCCGCAGCGCCTCCCATGGTGACCTTCATCGTTCCCGGGCTGACGGCGGGCCACCAACCCTCCGGCAGGACGCGCCGCCAGAGCCCCTCGAAGCTGAGCCCCGGCTCGACGCTGATCCGCCCCTGCTCGGGCTGCCAGTCGAGCACCGCGTCGAGCCCGGAGAGATCGAGCACGAAGCCACCATCGAGCTGCGCCGGATCGCCGTAGCTGTTACCCCCACCCCGCAGGGCGAAGGGCCGTTCGCGACAGGAGAGCTCGGCGACCTGGGCGACCAGTTCCTCACGACTGCGGGGGCGCAGCACGCGACAGCGCGCGCGCTGGAGCATGCCCCAGGAGCCCAGCTCCTCCTCCGGCAGTCGATCCAGATCGAGGCTCAAAACCGCATCCTGCGCATCAGGAAGGCCGGAACCGCCCGGACCACGAAGGACACGAGAGCCCAGCGGGCCGGGACGTAGGCCTGGCGGCGTCGGGCCGCCACCTTCCTGCGGATCGTCCGCGCGGCCTGGTCCGGTGTGATCAGCCAGAAGAGGCCGGTCTTGCCCCGGGTCATCGCCGTGTCGATGAAGCCCGGCTTGATCGTGGTCACGCTGACGCCCTTCCGGTGCAGGCGGTAGTGCAAGGACTCCAGGAAGGTGCTGAGCCCCGCCTTGGCGGCGTGATAGGCGGGGAAGGCCTGACGGCCGCGGTCGCCGGCAATCGAGGAGATGCCGACGATGGCACCCTTGCCCCGGGCTCCGAAGCGGGCCGCGGCCTCGTCGAGCCAGCCGATGGCGCCGACGAGGCCGACCTCGACGGTGAGTCGGTCATTCTCGGGGCTCTCCTCCCGGGGCAGGACGCCGGCGGCCTGGACGAGCAGATCGGCCTCGCCCAGCTCGGCCTCGATCCGCTCCCAGAGCTGCGGAACCGCGGAGAAGTCGCGCACGTCGTGGACGAGGGCGAGGACCCGCCCGCCCGCGGCCTCGATCTCGGCGCGGAGCGCCTCCAGCTCGGCAGCGCGGCGCGCGAGGATGGCGACGGAGCGGCCCTCCTCCAGCGCGTACTGGCGAGCCAGGGCGGCCCCGATCCCGGAGGATGCGCCCACGATGATGCTCGTCCCCGCCATGCTGTCTCCTGCTCGGGCCTCGTGACCCCTTGCGACACCCTTCGACCGGCTCGCGCCAATCGACCGATCGAGGGCCGGAAACGAAGGAAGGCGACGGCCACTTGCCGACGCCTTTCCCAGGTTTCGTTGATCCGGTCAGGCGGGCCGCGCCTCGGGCGCGGCCGTCCCGCTCACTCGGCGGCGGCCTCGGCCTTCACGTAGGTCACCAGCTCGAAGAGCGCCTGCTGGCCGCCGTCGCCGAGGCGACGGTTCGACAGCCGCAGGATCCGGGTATAGCCACCCGGACGCTCCTTGAAGGACGGCGCCACGTGGTCGAAGAGGTGCCGCGCGACGTCCTTGGCCTCCTGGTGGTTGCCCAGCAGGGCGACCGCCCGACGGACGTTGGCGACGTTCTTCTCGCGCGCGAGGGTGATCAGCTTCTCGACGTAGGGACGCGTCTCCTTGGCCTTCTCGACCGTGGTGACGATCCTGCCGTGCTTCAGCACCTGGCAGGCGAGGTTCTGGAGGAGGCGCTTCCGGTGCGAGGGGCTCCGGTTCAGCTTGCGTCCAGCAACACGATGTCTCATGACTCGATTCTTCCGTTCTTGTCCGGTTCAGGTCTGCTGCGGCACCTGCATGCCCAGGCCGAGACCCAGCTCCTCGAGCTTGGTCACGATCTCCTTGAGCGAGGTCTTGCCGAAGTTGCGCACGTTGAGAAGGTCCGACTCGGTCCGCTGGACGAGCTCGCCGACGGTGCGGATCTGCTCGGCCTCGAGGCAGTTGCTCGAGCGCATCGAAAGGTGCAGGTCGGCGATCGGCGTGTTCAGTCGGCGCAGCAGGTGCTCCTCCTCCTGGGTGGCCTGCTCCTGCTTCGGCTCCGGCACGTCGTCGGTATCGGGCATCTCGCCCCCGGCATCGTCGTAACTGACGAAGGGGTTGAGGTGCTTGCGGTAGATCTTGCTGGCTTCCACCAGGGCATGGTCCGGTCGGACGGTGCCGTCGGTCCAGACCTCGAGGTGGAGCTTGTCGTAGTCGGTGAGCTTGCCGACGCGGGTGTCCTCGATGCGGTAGCGAACGCGCAGGACCGGCGAGAAGCTGGCATCCATCCAGATCTTGCCGATCTCCTGGTCGACGTCCTTGCGGGTCGACCGCGAGGCGCCACGCACGGAGCCGTACTCGTTCTCCTCCGCGGTCAGATAGCCGCGCGCCTTGCGCACCTCGACCTCCATGGAGAACTGCTTCTCCTTGGACAGCGTGCAGAGGTGCAGCTCGGGATTGATGATCTCGGCGTCCGCCTCGCAGGCGAAGTCGGCCGCGGTCACCGCACCCTTCTTCTTGACGTCGAGGGTGAGCCGGATCGGACGGTCGCCGCCGTAGGAGACCTTCAGGCTCTTGAGATTGAGGACGATGTCGGTCACGTCCTCGACGACGTCGTCGATGGCCATGAACTCGTGCTCGACGCCGGGGATCTTCACCCAGACGACGGCCGCGCCCTCGAGAGAGCTCAGCAGCACGCGACGGAGACCATTGCCAATGGTGTGACCGAAGCCGCGCTCGAAGGGCTCGACGGTGAAGACACCATAGGTGTCATTGAAGGTCTCCCGGTTCACGGTGACCTTGTTGGGGAGTTCGAGGTTCCGCCACCTGATACGCATTGGCTGCTCCTCCAGTGCCTGAATCCGCGTGCCGACCCGAGGGGGCCGTGACTACTTCGACATGCCCTCGACGATGAGCTGCTCGTTGATGCCGAAGGGGAACTGCTCGCGAGTCGGGAGCAGGAGAACCTTGATCTCCAGCTTCTCGCGATCGACCTCCAGCCAGGCGGGCGACTCGGTCATGTAGGCCTTCGTGGATTCGGCCATGGCGGCGACGTGCTTGCGCCGACGCTCGTGCGCGGTGACCTTGATCAGGTCGCCGGCGCGAATCTGCCGCGAGGGACGATCGCAGCGGCGACCGTTCACGGCCACATGACCGTGGACGATCATCTGACGCGCGGCGCCGGGGCCGGTGGCGAAGCCGGAAAGGCGCAGCACGTTGTCGAGCCGGCGCTCCACCTCGAGCAGGAGGTTGGCACCGGTGTTGCCCTTCTTCTGCACGGCGCGGGCGAAGTAGATGCGGAACTGCCGCTCCATCACGCCGTACATGCGCTTCAGGCGCTGCTTTTCGCGCAGCTGCAGGCCGTAGGACGACTTGCGCTGCCGGCTCCAGGTGTGGACACCCGGGGGCGTGCCGCGGCGCTCGACCGCGCACTTCACCGTGTAGCAACGCTCGCCCTTCAGGAAGAGCTTCAAGCCCTCACGCCGGCAAAGCCGGCACTTCGGTCCCGTGATTCTCGCCATGACGAATCCGTCTCAATCTGCCAGGCCCGAGCTCGGGGAGCTCCGGCGGGTTTAACTGTTCGGTATCAGACGCGACGACGCTTGCGCGGCCGGCAGCCGTTGTGCGGCATCGGAGTCACGTCCTGGATCGCCTTGATCTCGAGACCCGAGGAGCGAATGGCGCGAACCGCCGACTCGCGACCACTGCCGGGTCCCTTGATCCAGACCTCGACCTCCCGCATGCCAAACTTCTTGGCCTTGTCGGAGACGCGCTCGCCGGCCCGCTGGGCGGCGAAGGGCGTGCTCTTGCGGGAGCCCTTGTAGCCGATCGAACCGGCGCTGTCCCAGCAGAGGGTGGCGCCCGTCGTGTCGGTGATGGTGATGAGCGTGTTGTTGAACGTGGCCTTGATGTGGGCGATGCCCTTCACCACGTTCTTGCGAATGCGCTTCTTCTGACCCTTGGCCATGATTCAGTCCTGAGTCTACTTCTTCTTGCCGGCGACGGTGACGCGGGGACCCTTCCGGGTGCGCGCGTTGGACTGGGTCTGCTGACCGCGAACGGGCAGCTTCCGGATGTGCCGGATGCCCCGGTAGCAGCGGATGTCCTTCAGCCGCTGGATGTTCAGAATGATCTGGCGACGGAGCTGACCCTCGACGGCGAAGTGCTTCTCGAGCTCGACGTTGATTCGGGTCACGTCCTCTTCGGAGAGGTCGCGCGCCTTCATCTCCGGGTCCAGACCGACGCGCCCGATGACGTCCATCGAGAGCTTCGGGCCGAGTCCGTAGACGTAGCGCAGAGCGATCTTCAGCTTCTTGTCGCTGGGAATGTCCGTACCGGCAATACGAGCCATGCCTTATTTCCTCTTGAGGGGCTTCAGCCCTGACGCTGCTTGTGACGCGGGTTCGCGCTGCAGATGATCCGGACCACGCCGCGACGGCGGACGATCCGGCAGTTCTCGCAAATCCGCTTGACCGATGCCTTGACCTTCATGGCTGAGCCTCGCGTCGGGAGCTCCGCTCCCGGTTCCAGTACCTCGCGGACGATCGACGAGTCCATGACCCAGGCCATGGTCAACGAGCATAACCGTCGCGATCAGAATGACTTAGCCCCTCGCACCCCGACCTCGGGACGCTCTGGAGCCGGGAATTCTATGAATCCCCCAAACCGGCGGCAAGCCTCGCCGCCACTTCTTCGACCTGGCCGTCGGCATCCACCCGCAGAAGGTTGCCCTTCCCCGCGTAGAAGTCGATCAGCTCGGCCGTCGAGCGCTGATAGACCTGGAGGCGGTTCCTGACCGTCTCCTCCCTGTCGTCGTCACGCTGAAACAGCTCGCCACCGCAGGCATCGCAGATGCCCGCGACCTTCGGCGGTATCGCCGTGACGTGAAAATTGGCACCACAGCTCCGGCAGGTGAGGCGGCCGGTCATCCGGGCCACCAGCACCTCCGTGTCGATGTGGAAGTAGACGCAACGATCGAGCGTCATCTTCAGCTTCGCCAGGGTCTCGTCCAACCGATCGGCCTGGACCCGGGTCCGGGGGAAGCCGTCGAGGATGAAGCCCTGTCCACAATCCGCTGCGCCGAGCCGGTCGGCGACGACCGCGCACATGAGGTCGTCCGGGATCAGCTCGCCCCGATCCATGATCGTCTTGGCCTGGAGTCCCAGCGGCGTGCCGGCCTTGACCGCGGCGCGCAGCATGTCACCGGTGGAGATGTGGGCCCAGGACCGCTGCTTCGCGATCAACTTGGCCTGCGTTCCCTTACCGGCTCCGGGGGGCCCCAGGAAGACGAGTTTCATCTCTCAACGACCTCCGCGTGCGCCTCGCTTCGCCGCCGAGGCCGACATGAAGCCCTCGTAGTTGCGACTCATCAGGTGCGAATTCAGCTTGTCCACCAGATCGAGGGCCACGCCCACGACGATGAGGATGCCGGTGCCACCCAGGAAGCTCGCCACCATGTAGTCGACTTCCATCGTGCTCACCACCAGGGTCGGGATGATCGCGATGACCGCGAGGAAGGCGCCGCCCACGATCGTGATGCGGGTCATCACCTTCTCGAGGTACTCGGCGGTCTTCCGGCCCGGACGGATGCCGGGGATGAAGGAGCCGTACTCCTTCAGGTTGTTCGCCATCTCCTGCGGCTGGAACATCATCGAGGTCCAGAAGAAGGAGAAGAAGAAGATCAGCACCACGAAGATCGTGACGTAGACGAAACCACCCGGCGCGATCAGCGGGCCCGAGGCCTGGTCGCGGAAGGCACCCGCGATCAGATTCGGGAACATGAGCAGCGAGGAGGCGAAGATCACGGGCATGACGTTCGCCATGTTCACCTTGATCGGCAGGTAGTGCTTGGCGCCGCCGTAGAGCTTGCGGCCCTTCATCAGCTTGGCCTGCTGCATCGGAATGCGACGCTGCCCCTTGGTGATCATCACGACCGCCAGGACCACGATCAGGTAGCTCGCCACCAGCATGGCGATGGTGAGGATCTGCGAGCGATCCTCCATGGCGTTGCCGACGACGCGGCTCGCGGCGCTCGGCAGCGAGGCGATGATGCCCGCCATGATGATCAGCGAGGCGCCGTTGCCGATGCCGTACTCGGTAATCTGCTCACCCAGCCACATGATGAAGAGGGTGCCGGCGGTCATGCCGATCACCACCATCACGATGAAGCCGAAGCTGTGCCAGAAGCCCTCGTGCAGCATGGGGACGACCCAGGCGGAGCTGTTGACGGCTTCGGACTCGGGACCGGCCAGGCCCTTGAACCGGGTGAAGCAGAGCGCGATACCCTGGACGATGCAGAGCGGGACGGTCGCCAGCCGCGTCAGCTGATTGATCTTGCGCTGTCCTGCCGGCCCCTCCTTGGAGAGTTCCTCGAGACGAGGAATGACCTTCGCCAGGAGGCTGAAGATGATCGACGCGCTGATGTAGGGCAGGATGCCCAGCGAGAAGACCACCGGCCACTGGAGCTGGCCACCGGAAAGGACGTTCATCAGGCCGAGGACGTCGCTGCCGGAGTTCTGATGGGTCAGATTCCGGAGGACGTTCACATCCACGCCCGGGAGCGGGATGTGGAAGCCGATTCGGTAGATGAACAGCAGCGAGAGCGTGATGAAGATCTTCTTCCTCAGCTCCGGCACGCGAAAGATGTTCAGAAACGCGGCGGTTCCGCTCATCGCTCGGCGAGCTCCTGGGCCTTGCCGCCCGCCGCCTCGATCATCTGACGGGCGGCGGCGCTGAAGCGCGCGGCCTCGATCTGCAGGTTCTTGGAGAGGGCCCCCTTGGCGAGGACCTTGACGCGCTCGGCGTTCTTCTTGATCAGGCCGGCCGCCTTGAGCACCTCGATGTCGATCCGGGTGCCCTCGTCGAAGACGTTGAGCTGGCCGGTGTTGACGATGTCGTAGGTGACCCGGAAGAGCGCGTTGGTGAAGCCCTTCTTCGGCAGGCGACGGTAGAGCGGCATCTGGCCACCCTCGAAGCCGATCTTCCGGCTGTAGCCGGAACGCGACTTCTGACCCTTCACTCCTCGACCGGAGGTCTTGCCGGTGCCGCTACCGGGGCCGCGACCCAGGCGCTTCTTCCGATCCCGCTTCAGCGGGATGGCGTTCAGGTCGGAAAGATTCATGACAGCTTCACTCCACGCAGCGCCTCGACCTGCTCGCGGGTGCGGAGGCGGGTCACGGCGTCCATGGTCGCCTTGACCAGGTTGACCGGATTCGGGTTGCCCAGCGACTTGGTGACGATGTCCTGGATGCCGGCATTCTCGACCACGGCGCGAACGGCGGCGCAGGCCACGACACCGCGACCCTTGGGGGCCGGGCGCAGCTTGACCACGGCCGAACCGAAGCGGCCGATGATCTCGTGCGGGATCGTGTTGGCGGCGATGGCGATGTCCAGCATGCTGCGGCGGGCTTCCTTGGTGCCCTTCTCCACGGCACCCTGGACGTCCTTGGCCTTGCCGAAGCCGACGCCCACCTTGCCCTTGCCGTTGCCGACGACCACCAGGGCCGAGAAGCTGAAGCGACGGCCACCCTTCACCACCGCGGCACAGCGGTTGATGCGGACGACGGTCTCCTGGAACTCGCTCGGCTGCTGCTGCTCTTCGCGGTCGCGACGGCCACGGCCGCCGCCCGGGTTGTTGCTCTTCGGGGACGCCATCAGAACTTCAATCCCTTCTCACGGGCCGCATCGGCGAGCGCCTGCAGCCGGCCATGGTACTTGAAGCCGTTGCGGTCGAAGACCACCTGCTCCACGCCGGCGGCGAGCGCCTTGGCGGCCAGGTCCTCGCCGACCAGCTTGGCGGCGTCCTTGTTGCCGCCGTACTTCAGCTTGCCCTTCACGTCCTTGGCGATCGTCGAGCTGGCGCAGATCGTGCGCCCCTCGCTGTCGTCGATGATCTGGGCATAGATGTGCTGCACGCTGCGATACACCGAGAGGCGGGGCCTCTCCTTGGTGCCGTAGACGTTCTTGCGCACGGAGAGCTTCCGGCGCTCGAAGCGACGACGCTTCACGAGGATGCGGTTAGCCATCTCGCGAGCCTCCCGTTACTTGCCGCCGACGGCCTTGCCGGCCTTCCGACGGATGACTTCATCCGAGTACCTGATGCCCTTGCCCTTGTAGGGCTCGGGCGGACGAACGCCGCGGATGTTCGCGGCGAGCTGACCGATCATCTGCTTGTCCGGGCCGGTGAGCACGATCTGGGTGTTGGTCGGAGTCTCGACCTTCACGCCAGCGGGCATCTCGAACTCGACCGGGTGGCAGAAGCCGATGTTCATGGTGAGCTTCTGGCCGGCGGCCTTCGCGTTGTAGCCGACGCCGGTGATCTCGAGGGTCTTCTTGAAGCCCTTCGAGCAGCCTTCGACCATGTTGGCGACGAGCGCGCGGTAGAGGCCGTGCCGAGCGCGGTGGGGCTTGGTATCGCCCTTCCGCTCGACGAGCACCTCGTTGCTCTCGACCTTGATGTCCACGTAGTAGCGCTCGAAGCTCTGCGAGAGCTCACCCTTCGCGCCCTTCACCTTGATCGTGGCGCCCGAGACGTCGACGGAGACGTCCGAGGGCACGCTGACCGGTTTGTTGCCGATTCGCGACATGGTTCCGTTCCGCTTACCAGATGGTGGCGAGAATCTCGCCGCCCACGTTCTGCTCACGAGCCTCGGCATCGTTCAGGATGCCGCGCGAGGTGCTGACGATCGCCACGCCCAACCCGTTGAGGGGGCGCGGAAGGTCGGAGACCCCGCTGTAGACTCGCCGCCCCGGCTTGCTGTAGCGCGTGATGTGGTTGATCACGTTCTCGCCGTCGGGGCCGTACTTGAGATCGATCCGGATCACTCGCTCGTTCGGCGCCCCGTCGAGGAGCCGGAAGTCGCGGATGTAACCGCTGCGCTTCAGGGCCTCGGCGATGCCGATCTTGACCTTGCTCGTCGGAACGTCGACCTGCTTGCGCCCGATCGAGTTGGCGTTCCGGATCCGGGTCAGCATGTCCGCGATGGGATCGGTCATGCTCATCTTTGATTTCCTCGTTCAATGCCTGGTCGTCCCGCAGGGCGACCGAATCTGGTTACCAGCTGGCCTTGCGCAGGCCCGGGATGACGCCGTCGTGCGCCATGTTCCTCAGGCAGACGCGGCAGAGTCCGAACTTCCGGTAGAAGGCGCGCGACCGGCCGCAGAGGTTGCAGCGGTTGTAGGACCGCACCGCGAACTTCGGCTTGCTGTTGCACTTCTCGATCAGGGCTTTCCTGGCCACGTGCTGACTCCTAGTCCTTGCGGAAGGGCATGCCGAGCATCTTCAGAAGCTCGAGCGACATCTCGTCGCTGCCACCGGTGATGACGAAGGTGATGTCCATGCCCTGAGGCCACTCGACCTTGTCGACGTTGATCTCGGGGAAGACGACCTGGTCGGGCAGACCCATGCTGAAGTTGCCCCGACCATCGAAACTCTTGCGCTTGATGCCGCGGAAGTCGCGAATACGCGGAATCGCCAGGGTGAACAGGCGATCGACGAACTCGTACATCCGGTCACCGCGCAACGTGACCCGGCAGCCGATCGGCCAGCCCTCACGCACCTTGAACTGCGCCACCGACTTCTTGGCGTTGCAGATCTGCGGGCGCTGGCCGGTGATCGTGCCCAGGTCCTTGGCGGCCGCCTCGAGGCGCTTCTTGTTCTCGATCGCCTTGCCCACGCCCATGTTGACCACCACCTTCTGGAGGCGGGGAACCTGGTGCGGGTTCTCGAGCTTGAACTTCTCGCGGATCGCCGAGGCGATCTCGCCGAAGTACTTCTCGCGCAGGCGCGGCTGGTATTTGGTTTCAGTCGTCATCGAACGCTACCGGCGATCACTCGTCGCCGCCTTCTTCCTTGTCGCCCGTGTTGATGCTCGAGCTCGCGGCCCGCAGGACCTCGCCGGAGGCGGCGGAGATGCGGACCTTCTTGCCCTTGTCGACGCCCGAGCGCACGCGCACGCCCTTCTGGTCCTTGTCAGACCAGGGCATGACGTTGGAGATGTGGATCGGGGCTTCCCGCTCCACGCGCCCGCCCTCGGAGGGGTTGTTCGGATTGCGCTTCAGGTGGCGAACGACCTTGTTCACCCCCTCGACGACGATCCGCTCGGCGTCGCGACCGACGGAGACCACGCGACCGCGCTTCCCCTTGTCCTTGCCGGCGATCACCACGACGATGTCGCCTCGCTTGATTCTCTGAGCCATGATGCCTCTCCGCCTCAGACCACTTCCGAGGCCAGCGACACGATCTTCATGAAGTTCTTCTGGCGCAGCTCGCGAGCGACGGCGCCGAAGATACGAGTGCCGCGGGGGTTGCCGTCGTTGTCGATCAGCACCACGGCGTTCTTGTCGAAGCGGACGTAGGAGCCGTCATCGCGACGGACCGCGCTCTTCGAGCGCACGATCACGCCACGGACCACGTCGCCAGCCTTGACGTTGCCACCCGGGAGGGCCTTCTTGACCGAGCCCTTGATCACGTCACCGATGCTGGCGTAACGACGGCCGGAACCGCCGAGCACCTTGATGCACATGATCTCCTTGGCGCCGGTGTTGTCGGCGACGTCGAGGCGCGTCTGCATCTGGATCATGATTCAGCTCCCTGCGCGGCCTGGAAGGCCTTGCCACGACGGATGATCCGGGTGAGCCGGAAGAACTTGCTCTTCGAGAGCGGGCGGCACTCGGTCAGCTCGACGTAGTCGCCGACCTTGGCGTCGCTGTTCTCGTCGTGCGCCTTGTAGGTCGTGTAGCGCTTCACGTACTTGCGGAACGTGGGGTGCATCACGAGGCGCTCGGACTTGACGGTGATGGTCTTGGCCATCTTGTCGCTGGTCACGACCCCGACCACCGTCTTGCGGTTGTTGCGTGTCTCGCTCATCGATTCACTCGCTCACATGGGGCTGCTCGCCCCGGATGCCCTGACGGCGCTCCGCGAGGACGGTCATGATGCGCGCCACGGTCTTGCGCATCTCGCCGGCCGTGTGCGGCCGCTCGTTCTCACCGGTCACCGACTTGAAGCGGAAGTCGAACAGATCGCGCCGGGTCTTCTCGAGGAGAAGCTCCAGATCGGCGTCGTCCTTGCCACGAATCTCGTCCAGTCTCATACCTTGTGCCTCCGCTTGATCATCCGGCACCGCATCGGCATCTTGTGCGCGGTACGCGCGAGCGCCTTCTTGGCGAGATCCTCCGGAACGCCGCCGACCTCGTAGAGGACGGTGCCTTCCTTGATCACGGCGCACCAGAAATCGATGTCACCCTTGCCCTTGCCCATTCGCGTCTCGAGCGGGGTCGAGGTGACGGGCTTGTGCGGGAAGATCCGGATCCAGACGCGACCACCGCCGGTACGGGCGACCTGGTTGGCCGACACACGACCCGCCTCGATCTGGCGAGCGGTGATCCAGCCCGGCTCCAGGGCCTGGAGTCCGTAGTCACCGAAGGCGACCGTGTTGCCACGATTGGCCTTCGTGCGGATGCGACCGCGGCCCTGCTTCCTGTGCTTGACTCTCTTTGGCATCAAAGCCATGACTTAACCTCCACGGCCCCGCGGGGCCCTGTCTCAGACGCTCGCGCGGGAGCGGTCGCTGAAGTTGCCGCGGTTGATCCAGACCTTGACGCCGATGACGCCGTAGGTCGTGCGGGCGATGTCCAGCGAGTAGCTGATGTCCGCATCCAGGGTGGTGAGCGGCACGCGCCCCTCGGTCTGCACCATCACGCGGGCCATCTCGGCGCCACCGAGGCGACCGGCGAGACGAACCTTGATGCCCGCGGCGCCGGCAGCCATCGAGGCGGCCAGGGTCTTCTTCAGGACCCGGCGGAAGGGCATGCGCTTCTGGAGCTGTTCCTTGATGCTCTGGGCCACCACCTTCGAGTCGAGTTCGGGGCGACCCAGCTCGTTGATGTTGACCTTGACGATCCGGTTGCTGTTCTTGCCGAGGAGCTGTTGCAACTCGGCCTTCATCTCGTCGAGCTTGCGGCCCTTGCGACCGATGAGGAGGCCGGGACGCGCGGTCGAGATGATGACCGTCACGTTCTCGCCCGAGCGCTCGATGTCCACCTGAGACACGCCGGCGAACTCGTAGTTCTTCATGACGTGCTTGCGGATCTTGGCGTCCTCGACGATCAGCTTCGAGAAGTCGGACTTCGACGCGTTCCACCGGGAGATCCAGGGAAGCGTGATGCCGACTCGGTAGCCATTCGGATTGATCTTCTGACCCATGTCAGCTGCTCCTGGTCCGGCCTCAGGCCCGGTTCTTCTTCTTGTCCTTCGTGCCACCCTGGCCCAGGCCAAGGACCACGTGGATGTGGCTGGTGCGCTTCCGGTACGGGTTCATGCGACCCTGGGCACCGGGGCGGTAACGGAGCCGACCTTGCTTCAGCGGCCCCTCGTTGACGAACCCGACCTTGACGAAGAGCTCGTTCGCTCCGGTCGCCTGGCCCTGCTCGGCATTGGCGACCGCGGAGCGGATCACCTTGCCGATCATGGAAGCCGCCCGGCGGTGAGTGGTGGTCAGGGCCTCGAGAGCGTCGTTCACGCCCATGCCCCGAACCATGTCCATCACGATCCGGGCCTTGCGGGCCGAGATCGGGGCGTACATGTGACTGGCCTTGAATTCCATCATGAACCTCCGCGCGACCCCGGCCTGGCCGGGGCCTCACGCTCGTCTACTTCTTGTCCTTGCCGTGACCGCGATAGGTACGCGTCGGAGCGAACTCGCCGAGCTTGTGCCCGACCATGTCTTCCGTCACGTAGACCTTCACGTGGATCTTGCCGTTGTGAACGTTGAAGGTGTGGCCGACGAACTCGGGAATGATGGTGCTGGCCCGGGCCCAGGTCTTGATCGCTTCCTTGCGACCGGCCTGATCGAGCTTGGTGACCTTCTTCTCGAGCTTCTCGTCGACGAAGGGACCCTTCTTGGTGGAACGACTCATGCCTCAGCGCTCCTCACTTCCTCTTCTTGCGGCGGCGGATGATGAACTTGTTGCTCGCCTTGTTGCGCTTGCGGGTCTTGCCGCCCTTCGAGAGGACGCCCCACTTCGAGCAGGGATGGCGACCGCCGGAGCTGCGACCCTCGCCACCACCCATCGGGTGGGCGACGGGGTTCTGCGCCGTGCCGCGGACCTTGGGGCGGCGGCCCAGGTGACGGGCGCGACCGGCCTTGCCGAGGGAAACGTGCTGGTGATCGGCATTGCCGATGGCACCGATGGTGGCCTTGCAGTTGACGTGGACCCGGCGCATCTCGCCCGAGGGCAACACGACGACCGCGTAGTCACCGTCGCGAGCCATCAGGCGCGCGACCGAACCGGCGCTGCGGCACATCTGGCCGCCCTTGCCGGGAGTGAGTTCGACGTTGTGGATGTCGAGGCCGAGCGGGATGTCGCTCAGCAGCATCGAGTTGCCGACCTTGGGCTCCGAGCCGTGTCCGCTGGTGACCGTGCGGCCGACTTCCAGGCCCTTGGGCGCCAGGATGTAGCGCTTCTCGCCGTCGGCGTAGACCAGGAGGGCGATGTTCGCGGTCCGGTTCGGATCGTACTGGATCGAATCGACGCGAGCGGGAATCCCGTCCTTGTTGCGCTTGAAGTCGATCTTGCGGTAGTGATGCCGGGCACCACCACCCATGCGCCGCATCGTCATCCGGCCGCGGTTGTTGCGGCCGCCGGTCCGACGCAGCGACTCGAGCAGGCTCTTCTCGGGCTCCGAGCAGGTGATCTCCTTGCGGAAATCGAGCACCGAGCCCTGGCGCCGTCCGGGGGATGTCGGCTTGAATCGCCGAATGGCCATTGTCCTATCTCCTCGCTAATCCGCTCTCAGAGCAGGTCGATCTTGTCTTCCGGGTGAAGCGTGACCACGGCCTTCTTCATCTTCCCGGTGGTGTAGACGTGCCAGCCGCGGCGCTTGACCTTGCCCTTCACGTTGGTCGTGTTCACGCTCTGGACACGCACGTTGAAGAGCGACTCGATCGCCTTGCGGATCTCGACCTTGTTCGCGGTCCCGACCACCTCGAAGGTGTACTGGTTGCGCACCTCGGCGCGGTGCATGTTGCGCTCCGTCACCAGCGGGCGACGGATGATCTGACTGTGATCAAGCCTCATCGTTGGCCTTCTCCCGGATCGCCTCGACGGCGCCCTCGGTGATCAAGAGGTTCTTGAAGTAGAGGAGGTGGTAGGCGTTCACCTCTTCGACCGGCAGCACCTGGACCCGGCGCAGGTTGCGCGCCGAGAGGAGCAGGTTGTCGTCACGCTCGTGGGTGACGATCAGGCAGCTCGCGGTCATGCCCAGGGCATCGAGCTTGCCCTTCAGCTCCTTGGTCCGCGGCGCGGAGAAGCTGAGGCTGTCGACCAGCGCGACCTCGCCGTCGCGGAACTTCGAGAGCAGGGCCGAACGCAGGGCCTCGACCTTGGCGCGGCGCGGCATCTGGTAGCCGTAATCACGCGGGATCGGGCCGTGGGCGACACCGCCCTTGTAGCACTGCGGCACCGAGTTGCGACGCACGCGGGCGCGGCCGGTGCCCTTCTGCTTGAAGTTGCGGCCCTTGCGGAAGGCAACCTCGGCGCGGGTCTTGGTCTTGTGGGTGCCGGCGCGCTGATTCATCTCGTACATGCGCACGGCGTGACGCAGCAGGCGGACGCGGACGACGTCACCGAGGAAGTCGGTGTCGAAGTCGCCCTTCGAGACGGCGCCGCCCTTCATGAAGGTGGTTTCCATCGTTAGCGGCTCCTCAGCTCGAGGCCTTGATCTTGGCGGTCTTGGCGCGGCAGACCTGGATCAGGCCGCCCGAGGCGCCGGGGACGGCACCCTTGACGATGAGCAGGTTGTGCTCGACGTCGATGCCGACGACCTTCAGGTTCTTCATCGTGAAGCGCGCGTCACCGTAGTGACCCGGAGCCCGCTTGCCCTTGAACACGCGGCCCGGATCGGAACCGGCGCCGAGCGAACCCGGGAAGCGGCGGCACATGCCGCCGTGGGTCATGGGACCACCGCCGAAGCCGTAGCGCTTGATGCCACCGGCGAAACCGCGTCCCTTGGTGGTGCCGACCACGTCGACCATGTCACCGACCTCGAAGACGTCGGCCTTGATCTCGGCCCCGACGGCGAGCTCGGCGGGCGCCTTCAGGCGCAGCTCGCGCAGGTGGCGCAGAGGCTCGAGCCCGGCCTTCTTGCAATGGCCGACCTCGGCCTTCGACAGAACCTTCTCGCGGGTCTTCTCGTAGCCGACCTGGATGGCGTCATAGCCGTCCGAGTCGACGCTGAGCACGCGCGTCACGTAGCAGGGGCCGACCTCGAGGATGGTGACGGGGACGACCTCGCCGGCCTCCGTGTACATCTGGGACATCCGTCCCTTGCGACCCAGGATGAACTTCGTCATCGCTTCGTCCTTCAAAACGCTCGCCCGGCGCGCGGCCAGGCGCTGCGGTTCAAGCCTTGATCTTCACCTCGACGCCGGCCGGGAGATTCAGGCGGCTGAGGGCATCGACCGTCTTCTTGGTCGGGTCCTTCAGGTAGAGCACCCGCTTGTGCGTGCGGATCTCGAACTGCTCGCGCGACTTCTTGTCGATGTGCGGCGAACGGAGAACCGTGTAACGCTCGATCTTCGTGGGCAGCGGGATCGGCCCCACCAGCGTGGCGCCGGTACGACGCGCGACCTCGACGATCTCGGTGGCCGACTGGTCGATCGCCTCGTGGTCGTAGCCTTCCAGTCGAATCTTGATCTTGTCGTTCATTGCAACCGTGCCTCGATTCCCTCGAGGCCCTCATGTCCGCGCCCCGAATCCTTCGAGGCCCTTCAAAAGCCGACGCGACGCCGAAGGGGCGTCATGGCGAAGCGCAAAAGTCCTTGATCTTCCGGGATTTAGGCGAGCTTGGCCGAGGCCCCCGGGGAAAGGAGGCGACGATAGCAGCCGCCCCTGCCCGACAAAAGCCCGGTGCCGCCATCTCGAGGACGACGACGCCACTCACCGAAATCACGAACCAATCGAGACTTAGGCACTGTCGCCGGGGGCGGGAGGACCCGCACGCGGCGAAAATCGCGCAAAAAGTCTTCAGAGCCTACCCAGGCTGAGCCCTCAGCCGACGAGCTTGTCGCGCAGCTGAGGAGGCACCGGGCGGTACTCCAGAGGTTCCATCGCGAAGGCCGCGCGCCCCTGGGACAGGGAACGGACGACCGACGCATAGCCGAAGACCTCGCTGAGGGGCACGCTCACCGTGATCTCGTTCGGCTCTTCGGCCGTGTCGATCTCGTCGATGCTCGCGCGCCTCGCATTGAGGTCGCCGATCACGTTGCTCAGAAACTCCGCCGGCGTCCGGACCTGGAGCTTCATGTAGGGCTCGAGCAGGACCACCCCTCCCCGCGCGAAGGCATCCTCGACCGCGAGGAAGGCCGCCTGCTGGAAGGCGATGTCGGAGGAATCCACCTCGTGGAACGATCCATCCAGGACCGTGACCTTGGCGTTGATCACCGGATAACCGAGTTCATAGCCGGCGTCGCAGGCGGCCTTGGCCCCCTCCTTCACCGCGCCCATGAACTCCTTCGGAATCACGCCGCCTTGGGTCTGGTCCACGAAGGCGAAGTTCTCCTCGGGCCAGGGCTCGACCCGCAGCTTCACATGGCCATATTGACCATGTCCGCCGGTCTGTTTAACAAATCGCGCCTCCCCCACAAGCGTCCCCTCGACCGCCTGCTTGAAAGCGACCCGGGGCTTGCCCACCGAGACCGCCACCTTGAAGTCGTTCAGGAGACGGTGGCGGATGATCTCGAGGTGCAATTCGCCCATGCCGTAGATCAGGAGCTGCCCGGTCTCCTCCTGCACGGTGCAGCGGAAGGTGGGGTCCTCCTTGGCGAGCTGGGCCAGGGCCTCGGCGAGGCGGTCGCGGTCGGCCGTGGTCTTGGGCTCGATCGCCATCGAGATCACGGTCTCGGGGAAGTGCATGCTCTCGAGGGCGACGATCCAGGCCTTCTCGCAGAGGGTGTCGCCGGTGACCGATTGCTTGAGACCGGTCACCGCGCAGATCGATCCGGCTTCCGCCTGGTCGATGGGCTGGCGGGCCGCGGCGTGCATCAGGAAGATCCGCGAGATGCGCTCGACCTTCCGGGTCCGGGGATTGTAGACCTGGGTCCCGGCCTTCAGGGTGCCGGAATAGACCCGGACGAAGGTGAGATCGCCGTGGCGGTCGCCGATCGTCTTGAAGCACATGGCCACCAGGTGGCCCGTCGCATCGGAGGGCACGTCGATGATCCGATCGACGTCCTCGGGATCATGGCCGCGCGCCGGAGGCACCTCGCTCGGCGAGGGCAGGAATGCGGTCACGCCGTCCAGGAGTCGCTGGACGCCCTTGTTCTTGAGGGCCGAACCGCAGAACACCGGCACGATCTTGCCCGAGATGGTCGCGGCACGGATGCCACGGACCAGATCCTCGGTCTCGATCTTCTCCTCCATCAGGAACTTCTCGGTCAGGACGTCATCGGTCTCGGCGAGCTGCTCCTCGAGAATGGCGCGATGCTCGCGAGCCGTCTCCTCGAGCTCGGGCGGGATCGGCACCCGGTGGAAGCGAGCGCCCTGACTCTCGTCGTCATAGTGGATCGCCTCCATGCGGACGAGGTCGATCACACCCCGAAACTCCTTCTCGGCTCCGATCGGCATCAGGAGGACGACGGGGTTCGCCTTCAGCCGCTTCTTGATCTGCTCCACGACCCGGAAGAAGTTGGCGCCGATCCGATCCATCTTGTTGACGAAGGCGAGGCGCGGGACGTGGTAGACGTTGGCCTGGCGCCAGACCGTCTCCGACTGGGCCTCGACGCCCGCGACGGCGCAGAAGACGCCGATGGCGCCGTCGAGGACGCGCAGCGAACGCTCGACCTCGGCCGTGAAGTCGACGTGGCCCGGGGTGTCGATCAGGTTGATCTGGCAATCACGCCAGAGGCAGGTCGTCGCGGCGGAGGTGATGGTGATGCCGCGCTCCTGCTCCTCCTGCAGGTAGTCCATCGTGGCGGTGCCCTCGTGGACCTCGCCGATGCGATGCTCCTTGCCGGTGTAATAGAGGATCCGCTCGGTCACCGTCGTCTTGCCGGCGTCGATGTGCGCGATGATGCCGATGTTGCGGATCTTGTCGATCGGATGGCTCATCTTGCTGCTCTACCACTCTCGCGACCTGGAGCCTCGCGACTCCTCGACCCGCGACCATCCGCGGTCGCGACCTCGCACCCAGGCGAGACGATTCCCTTCCACCAGGGCGGAAGGCCCATCCGTTCTGGCCCCCGGGCGACGATTCGCCGCCCGGACGACCGAAGCTCGAGGCCGCGCGACGAGACACCATCCGCGACCCGCGAGCCAAGAAAAAGGGTCTTCACCCGAAAGTGAAGACCCGCTGTTCGTTCGACCTCGGCCAGGCGACCCCGAAGGATCACCAGGCGAAGTGAGCGTTCATCTTGTTGGCGTCGGCCATCTTGTGCGTGTTCTCGCGAATCGTCATCGCGGCGCCTTCCTTGTTGAAGGCGGCGACGATCTCCTCGGCGAGGAAATGGCTGGTGGGACGGCCCTTCTTCTTGCGGGCGACCTCGAGGATCCAGCGGAAGGCCAGGCTCTGCTGGCGGGTCCGCTTGACCTCGATCGGCACCTGGTAGGTGGCGCCACCGACACGCTTCGACCGGACCTCGATCACCGGCTTCAGGTTGTTCACCGCGGTCGCGAACACCTCGTCCGGAGAGCGATCCTTGATCTTCTGCTCGACCATGTCCATGGCGTCGTAGAAGACCTGCTGCGCGACGGACTTCTTGCCGTCGAGCATGAGGCAGTTGATGAACTTGGACACGAGACGGCTGTTGAAGCGCGGATCGGGCTTCAGGAACCGCTCGGTGGACTGATACTTCCTGGGCACTTCTCAGGTACTCCTGATACTGCAGCCTACTTGGGCCGCTTCGCGCCGTACTTCGAGCGGCTGCGACGACGATCGTCGACGCCGGTCGAGTCGAGCGAGCCACGCACGATGTGATACCGGACACCGGGGAGGTCGCGCACACGACCACCACGCACGAGCACGATCGAGTGCTCCTGGAGGTTGTGTCCCTCGCCACCGATGTAGGCCGTGACCTCCTTGCCGTTCGACAGACGCACACGCGCGATCTTGCGGAGCGCCGAGTTCGGCTTCTTGGGGGTCTGGGTCTTCACCTGGAGGCAGACGCCGCTCTTCTGCGGGCAGCAGTCGAGAACCGGCGACTTGCTCTTATTCTTGATCTTCTTGCGGCCCTTCCGGACCAGCTGGTTGATCGTCGGCATGACGATTCAACTCCTTTGCAAGGAGGTAATTTCGATCACCCCCGGAGGGGGCGGGCGGGGATTCTATGAACGGCCTCCTCCGCCATCAACCATGATTCGGCAAGGCCTCGGGAAGCCTCGTCGAGGCTCCCCGGAGACCCGGCCCATTCAGACCGCGGCTTCCTCCGCGATCTCGACGTCATCCTCGTCCTCGAACTCGAAGTTGTGCTTCACCAAGGTGTTGTGGTACTCGGTGAAGCCCGTTCCGGCCGGGATGAGGTGGCCCAGGAGGACGTTCTCCTTCAGGCCCTGGAGGTTGTCGAGCTTGCCGGCCAGAGCCGCCTCGGTGAGTACCTTGGTGGTCTCCTGGAAGGAGGCCGCCGAAAGGAAGCTCTCGTTCTGCAGCGCCGCCTTGGTGATGCCCAGAAGGAGCGGATGGGCCGTCGCCGGCTTGCCCTTCTGGAGCTTCACTCGCTCGTTCGCCTCCTTGAAGGTGTGCTTGTCGATGACGAAGCCGGAGAGGAACTCCGTGTCACCGGGGTTGTCCACCTTCACCTTGCGCAGCATCTGGCTGATGACCAGCTCGATGTGCTTGTCGTCGATCCGGACGCCCTGTGACCGGTAGACGGTCTGGATCTCGCGCAGGAGGTACTCGTGCAGCGAGTCCATGCCCGAGATCCGCAGGATGTCGTGCGGCACCGGGGAACCGTCGACCAGGGGCTCACCGGCGCGAACGTAGTCGCCGCGGTGCACGCGGAGGTGCTTCGAGTGCGGCACCAGGTGCGCGCGCTCGAGTCCGCCCTCGCCCTTGATGACGATGACGCGCTTGCCGCGCTTCTTCTCGCCCAGCTCGACGGAGCCGTCGATCTCCGCAATCACGGAGGGGTCCTTCGGCGTCCGGGCCTCGAAGAGCTCGGTGACGCGCGGCAGACCGCCGGTGATGTCCTGGGTACCGGTCATCTCGCGCGGCGTCTTGGCGAGCATCGCGCCCGCCTTGATCTTCGCGCCGTCCTTCACCTCGAGGTGCGCCTTCTCCGGAATCGGGTAGAGCCCGATCGGGTTGCCGTCGTTGTCCTCGATGACGATCTGCGGGTGCAGCTCGCCCTTGTGCTCCATGATGACCATGCGCTTGATGTTGGAGCCGGGCTCCTTGTCGCGCTTCATGGTCTCGCCCTCGACGATGTCCTCGAAGCGGACGCGACCGGGGCGCTCGGCGATGATCGGGATGTTGTGCGGGTCCCAGCGGCAGAGCATGGTCTTGGCCTTGATCTGCTTGGCGTCCTCGACCAGCATCACCGCGCCCAGCGGCACGGAGTACTTCTCGAGCTCGCGGTCCTTCTCGTCCATGATGGCGATCTCGCCATTCCGGTTGAGGACCACGATGCCTTCCGCCGACTCCACGGTGCGCAGGTTGCGGAACTCGACCAGACCCGAACCGCGCGCGGTGATGTGGCTTTCCGCCACCGAGCGGCTCGCCGTACCACCGATGTGGAAGGTACGCATCGTGAGCTGCGTTCCCGGCTCGCCGATCGACTGGGCGGCGATCACGCCGACCGCCTGGCCCAGCTCCACCGAGCGGCCGCGGGAGAGATCCTGGCCGTAGCACTTGGCGCAGACGCCGCGCGGAGTCTCGCAGGTCAGGGCCGAACGGACCCGGACCTTCTCGTAGCCGAGACGCTCGATCGCCTTCGACTTGATCTCGTCGATGGGGTCGCCCGAGGCCACGACGACGTCGCCCGAGACGACGTCGGTGATGGTGTCACAGGCGGTACGCCCGCGGATGTTGTCGGCGAGCGACACCTCGACGTGCTCACCCTTGTAGACCGCACCCTTGAAGATGCCGCGGGTGGTGCCGCAGTCGATCTGCCGCACGACCACGTTCTGGGTGACGTCGGTCAGCTTGCGGGTCAGGTAACCGGAGTCGGCGGTCTTGAGCGCGGTGTCGGCCAGACCCTTGCGGGCGCCGTGCGTGGACGAGAAGTACTCGAGCACGCGGAGACCTTCGCGGAAGTTGGCCTTGATCGGGGTCTCGATGATCTTGCCGTTCGGCTTGGCCATCAGGCCGCGCATGCCGGCGAGCTGGCGGATCTGCTCGACCGAACCACGGGCGCCGGACGCGGCCATCATGAAGATCGGATTGACGCGCAGGCCGTCGTCACCGAAGTCGTGACGCAGCTCGGCCATCATCTCCTCGCCGATCAGCTCGCGGGTGTGGGTCCAGGCGTCGATGACCTGGTTGTAGCGCTCGCCGTCGGTGATGACACCGTTGGCGTAGTTGTTCTCGATCTCGAGGACCTTGTTCTCGGCCTCCTCGATGATCTCCCGCTTGCGCTGCGGCATCCTCATGTCGCCCTTGGCGAAGGACAGACCGGCCCGCGTCGACGACTTGAAGCCGATCTCCTTGAGCGAGTCGAGGAGCATCAGCGTGTGCTTCTTGCCGAGCAGCTTGTGGCAGTCGGTGATGACCCGCGAGAGGGACTTCTTCGACATCTCCACGTTGTAGAACTTCATGCTCCGCGGAAGGATGTCGTTGAACAGGATCCTGCCGACGGTGGTCTGCACCACGCCGTCGACCAGTTCGACCTCGGCGTCGCGATTCAGGAAGGTCCGGCGCCCGGGGAAGCGCACCTTCACCTTGGTGTGGGTGCGCAGCTTGCCGTTGGCGAAAGCGGTCATCACCTCCAGGGGCGAGGAGAAGGGCCGCTCCACCAGACGCTCGTGGGGCTGATCGGTGGTGATGTAGAAGCAGCCGAGCACCACGTCCTGGGTCGGCGAGATGATCGGCTGACCGCTCGCCGGCGAGAAGATGTTGTTCGGCGCCAGCATCAGCGTGCGGGCCTCGACCTGCGCCTCGTAGGAAAGCGGCAGGTGGACGGCCATCTGGTCGCCGTCGAAGTCGGCGTTGAAGCCGGTGCAGACCAGCGGGTGCAGGCGGATGGCGTTGCCCTCGATGAGCACCGGCTCGAAGGCCTGGATGCCCATGCGGTGCAGGGTCGGCGCGCGGTTCAGGAGAACCGGGTGCTCGAAGATCACCTCCTCGAGGATGTCCCAGACCTCGTCGTCCTTGCGCTCGAGCATCTTCTTGGCGCTGCGGATGGTGTCCGCGAAGCCGAGCTCCTTGAGGCGGCGGATGATGAAAGGCTGGTAGAGCTCGAGGGCGATCTTCTTGGGCAGACCGCACTGATGCAGCTTGAGGTCGGGCCCGACGACGATGACCGAACGCGCCGAGTAGTCGACGCGCTTGCCGAGCAGGTTCTCGCGGAAGCGACCCTGCTTGCCCTTGATCATGTCGGTGAGCGACTTGAGCGGCCGGTTGTTGGAACCGAGCACGCTGCGACGGCAACGGGCGTTGTCGAAGAGCGCATCGACCGACTGCTGAAGCATGCGCTTCTCGTTCCGGATGATGACCTCGGGGGCGTTGAGGTCGAGGAACTTCTTCAGGCGGTTGTTGCGGTTGATCAGACGCCGATAGAGATCGTTGAGGTCGGAGCTGGCGAAGTTGCCGCTCTCGAGCAGGACGAGCGGGCGCAGGTCCGGCGGGATCACCGGAATCACGTCCAGGATCATCCACTCCGGCCGGTTCTCCGAGTCACGGAGCGACTCGACCGTCTTCAGACGCTTGACGATGTCCTTGGCGCGCTGCTTGGAGCGAGTCTCCTCCAGCTCGTGCCGCAGCTCCTCGGAGATGCGCGGCAGGTCGAGCTTCATCAGCAGCTTCTTGATCGCCTCGGCGCCCATCGAGGCCTCGAACTTGTCGCCGAAGCGCGCCTTGGCCTGACGGAACTCCTCCTCGGTGAGGAGCTGCTTCTCCTGGAGCTGGGTCTCCTCGGGATTTCCGGGGTCGACGACCACGTAGTCCTGGAAGTAGATGACCTTCTCGAGGTCCGAGGTCTTCATGGCGAGCAGCGTGCCCATGCGCGAGGGCATCGCCTTGAAGAACCAGATGTGCGCGACCGGGGCGGCCAGGTTGATGTGGCCCATCCGGGTCCGGCGCACGCGGGAGTGGGTCACCAGGACGCCGCAGCGGTCGCAGATGATGCCCTTGTGCTTGATGCCCTTGTACTTGCCGCAGGCGCACTCCCAGTCCTTCTCGGGACCGAAGATGCGCTCGCAGAAGAGGCCATCCTTCTCGGACCGGTAGGTCCGGTAGTTGATGGTCTCGGGCTTCTTCACCTCACCGTAGGACCAGTTGCGGATGTCGGCCGGGGAGGCCATCCGGATGGTCACTGCGCTGACGTCGTTGACTCGGTTGTAGGTGGTGCTCATCTGCTTCTTCCGATCTCCGATCAGGCGCCCATGACCGCGTTGATGTCGCTCTCGTGCTTGCGCAGCTCGACGTTGAGGCAGAGGCCTCGGAGCTCGTGGCAGAGCACGTCGAAGCTGACCGGCGTTCCGGCCTCGAGGGTGTTCTCGCCCTTGACCATCGACTCGTAGATCTTGGTCCGACCGTCGACGTCGTCCGACTTGACGGTGAGGAGCTCCTGGAGGATGTAGGCGGCGCCGTAGGCCTCCAGCGCCCAGACTTCCATCTCGCCGAAGCGCTGGCCGCCGAAACGAGCCTTGCCGCCCAGGGGCTGCTGGGTGATCAGCGAGTAGGGGCCGGTGGCGCGAGCGTGAACCTTCTCGTCCACGAGATGGTGGAGCTTCAGGATGTACATGTAGCCGACCGTGGTCTGCTGCTCGAAGGGCGCGCCCGTGCGGCCGTCGTAGAGCTGGACCTTGCCGGACGGCGGCAGGCCGGCCTCGCCGAGCACGGCCTCGATGTCGATCTCCTTGGCGCCGTCGAAGACCGGCGTCAGGGCCTGGAAGCCCATGGTCATCGCCGCCCAACCCAGGTGGGTCTCGAGGATCTGGCCGACGTTCATACGCGACGGCACGCCCAGCGGGTTGAGGCAGATGTCGACCGGACGGCCGTCCTCGGTGAACGGCATGTCCTGTTCGGGCAGGATGCGCGCGATGACACCCTTGTTGCCATGGCGACCGGCGATCTTGTCACCCACCGACAGCTGGCGCTTGGTGGCGACGTAGACCTTGACCATCTCGAGCACGCCGGTGGGCAGCTCGTCGCCGCGCGACAGACGGTTGACCAGCTTGGTCTTGTCGCTCTCGAAGCTGTCGATGCGGTCGAGGTAGGCCTTGACCGCGTTCTGGGCCTGATCGCGCTTCTTGCCCTTGCCGAACTGGACGTCGACGGCGCTCAGCACCTGCTCGCGCACCAGCTTGCACAGGTAGTAGTTCTCGGCGCTCTTGGCAGTGATCTCCTCACCCTTCGCGGCGTCGATCAGCTTCTCGCCGCCGATCTCCTCCAGGCGCTCGATGAGCTGGGAGAGGGTATCGCGGTAGCGATCGAGGAAGCGGGTCTCGGCCTTCTTGATCTCGGCCAGGTTCCGCTGCCGCTCCTCCTCGGTCATGTTGACCTTGCGGGAGAACTTCTGGGTGTTGATGACCACGCCCTCGACGCCCGAGGGCACCTCCAGCGAGTCGTTCTTCACGTCTTCGCCGGCGCGGCCGAAGATGGCGTGGAGCAGCTTCTCTTCCGGCGAGAGCTCGTTCTTGCTCTTCGGCGCCACCTTGCCGACCAGGATGTCGCCCGGGCGAACGCGGGTGCCGATGCGAACGATGCCGTCCTCGTCGAGGTTCTTGAGCGCGCGCTCCGGCACGTTCGGGATGTCGCGGGTGAATTCCTCGCGGCCGAGCTTGGTCTCGCGGATCTCGATCTCGAACTCGTCGATGTGGATCGAGGTGAAGTACTCCTCCTTCACCAGGCGCTCGCTGACCAGGACGGCGTCCTCGAAGTTGTAGCCGTCCCAGGTCATGAAGCCGACCAGCACGTTGCGGCCGAGCGCGAGCTCACCGAAGTCGGTGGCGGCGCCGTCGGCGATGATCTGCCCCTGCTCCACCTCGTCACCCTCGGCGACGATCGGACGCTGGTTGAGGCAGGTACGCTCGTTCAGGCCGGTGAACTTGCGCAGGCTGTACATGTCGTCGCCGACGTGGATCTCCGTGGCGGAGACGTACTTCACGCGACCGGCGTTGCGGGCCAGGATCACCATGCCCGAGTTGGCGGCGACGTGGCGCTCCATGCCCGTGGCCACGCAGGGCGGCTCGGTGCGCAGGAGCGGCACCGCCTGGCGCTGCATGTTCGAGCCCATCAGCGCGCGGTTGGCGTCGTCGTGCTCGAGGAAGGGAATGAGGCTCGAGGACACGCCGACCAGCTGCTTGGGCGACACGTCCATGTACTGGACGGTCTTCTTGTCGACGAAACGGAAGTCGCCGAGGACCCGCGCCAGCACGCGGTCGCCGTCGAGCTTGCCGGTCTTGTCCATCAGGGTGTCGGCCGGAATGATGGTCGATTCGCTCTCCTCGTCGGCTCGCAGCCAGACCACCTCGTCGGTGACCCGACCGGCCCGGACGGCGCGGTAGGGCGTGATCAGGAAGCCGTACTCGTCGACGTCGGCGTAGATGCCGAGCGACGCGATCAGGCCGATGTTGGTGCCTTCCGGCGTCTCGATCGGGCAGATGCGGCCGTAGTGCGACAGGTGGACGTCGCGCACCTCGAAGCCGGCGCGCTTGCGGTTGAGACCGCCCGGGCCGAGGGCCGAGAGGCGACGCTCGTGGGTGAGCTGCGACAGCGGATTCGTCTGGTCGACGACCTGCGAGAGCTCGCCGCGGCCGAAGAAGTAGTCGATCGCCGAGCTGATCGTCTTGGCGTTGATCAGGCTGCGGGGGGTGACGTTCTCCTTCTCGATGTTCATGCGCTCCTGAGCCGTCTTGCGCAGCTTCAGGAAGCCCTTGCGGAACTCGTCGGCGGCCAGCTCCGCGATGGTGCGGACGCGACGGTTGCCCAGGTGGTCGATGTCGTCGACGATGCCGTTGCCGGCGCGCAGGTCGAGGATGTAGCGCATCGAGGCGATGAGGTCCTCCGCCTGGAGGGTCATCGTCTCCTCGTCGATCTCCTGCTTGAACTTGCGGTTCAGGCGGAAGCGGCCCACCTTGCCGAGGCGATAACGGGCGGGGTCGTAGAACTTCTCGGCGAAGAGTTCCTTCGCCTTCTCGATCTGCGGCGGGTTGCCGGGCCGGAAGCGGCTGTAGATCTTCAGCAGCGCCTCGTGGTGGCTCTTGACGTTGTCCTCGCGCAGGGTGTTGAGGACCAGGAAGTCGGTGACCTTCTCGATCACCTCGATGGTCTTCAGCTTCGAGGCCTGGAGGATCTTGATGTACTCGTCGGTGAGCTGCTCACCGGAGTTGATCAGGATCTCGCCGGTCTCGGAATCGACCACGTCGCCGACGACGAACTTGTCCTTCAGCTTCGGCGCGTTGCGGGTGTCGATCTTGATCTTCTTGGTCTCGTGGAAGAGACGGATGATCTCCTCGTCGGTCGAGTACTTGTCGCTCATCGCCCGCAGGAGCGTGGTGGCGAGGAACTTGCCGCTCTGGTCGATCTTGACGTGGAGCGCGTCCTTCTTGGTGACCGAGATCTCGATCCAGGAGCCGCGCTCGGGGATGATCCAGCAGGAGTGGAGCTTCTTCTCGTTCGCCTGCACCTCGACCGAGAAGTCGACACCCGGCGAGCGGTGGAGCTGGCTGACGATCACGCGCTCGGCGCCGTTGACGATGAACTCGCCACCGCCCACCATGATCGGGATCTCGCCCAGGTAGACCTCCTCCTCGACCGGCTCCGCCTTGTCCAGGCGGCAGCGGATCTTGAAGGGCATGCTGTAGGTGAGCCGGAGGTTGCGGCACTCGGAAGGCGTGTAGCGCGGCCGACCCAGCTCGAAGCCGAGGTACTCGAGGGTCAGCGTCTTGTCGTAGCTCTGGATCGGGAAGACCTCGCGGATGATCTCCTCGAGTCCCGAAAGGCTGCGATCCGCCGGCGGCACGTCCGGCTGCAGGAATTCCTCGTAGGCATCCAGCTGAAGCGCGATGAGGTTGGGAACCTCGATGACTTCGCGGTGCTTGCCGTAGTGCCGAATATCGCGGAAGGTCTTCTGCCTGCTCATCCTTGCCCCTTGTCCCTCATGCGCTGCGGAGGCTCCACCCGGCTCGAACGGGTGGCCGTCCGCACGGCCCGACGCGACGGGTCGCGCCTCGATCCCAGGCCGTCGCGGCCAGACTCTGCCGCGTCCTGCTCCACCCGCCGTCCCCTCGCTGGACGGACCGCCCTCCCGAACCCGATGGGGCTCGCATATGGACGGAATCGGGGCCGCACGCAAAAGAGCGCGCAGCCCACGTTGCAGGTTTCGCCACTCGTAGTCCTAAACCTTGCCGAGGCAAGATTCAAGGACGCCGGCAGGACTTCCTGGAAGTCCCGCCGACGTCCGACCTGCGCGTGATCGGGTCTTACTTGACCTCGACCTCGGCGCCGGCCTCGGTGAGCTGCTTCTTGATGTCCTCGGCCTCGTCCTTCGAGACACCCTCCTTGAGGGGCTTCGGGGCGCCGTCGACCAGGTCCTTGGCCTCCTTGAGGCCCAGGCCGGTGAGGGCACGGACGACCTTGATGACGGCGATCTTGTTGCCGCCGGCGGCCTTGAGGATGACGGCGAATTCCGTCTGCTCCTCGGCCTCCTGGGCGGCGCCACCGGCGCCCGGCATCGCGGCCATCATCATCGGGGCGGCGGCCTCGACCTTGAAGGTCTCCTTGAACGCCTCCTTCAGCTCGACCAGCTCCATGACGGTCATGGCGCCGATGCTGTCGAGAATCTGCTGAGTCTTCTCCGAGTACGACATATCTGTCTCCTGTGCAACCTGCGCGTGTCGCGCAAGATCAATTTTGTATTACCGAGGAGGCCAGGCCCAGGCCTGGGCGCCTCCCTTCTCTTGCAAGGCTTCGATGAGGCCGTGAACCTCCGTGAGCAGGTCGCCCATGGCGCGGTGGAAGTCGCTGACCGGTCCGAAGAGGCCCTGGAGCACCATCGACTGGAGCTCCTTCTTGCCGGGCAACTGGGACAGGCGGTCGACACCTTCCGCGTCGAGCAACTCGCCGTCGATGAAGCCACCGACGACGCTCAGGTTCTTGATCTTCTTGGCCTCGTCGACGACGATCTTCGAGATCGCGATCGCTCCCTCACCGCCGAAGGCGATGCCGGCCGGCCCCTTGAGAATCCTCTCCAGGCCGGTGACCCCGGTCTTCGCGAAGGCGACGGCAGCAAGGTTGTTCCTGACGTGCAGGAACTTGATGCCTTCGCTCCGGAAGCGGGTCCTGAGCTGCTCCGATTCCGCAACCGTCAACTTTCCGGGATTCACCACGACCGCCGAGTCGACCCCATCGAAGGTGGCGACGAACTCGTCGACGATGGCAGTCTTCATGGCTTTGCTCATGAGTTCAGTCCTTTCGTCTCGAGGGTCACAACTTGATGGGAACGCCCGGGCTCATCGTGGCAGCCACCGTCGCCTTGACCAGGTACTGGCCCTTGGCGGCGCTCGGCTTGATCGCCAGCAGATGATCGATCAGGGCACGGATGTTGTCGGCGAGCTTCGAAGCGTCGAAGGAGCGCTTGCCGACCGGGGCGTGCACGTTGCCGCCCGAGTCGACTCGGAACTCGATCTTGCCAGCGACGAAGTCCTTGACGGCATTCGCGACGTCCATGGTGACGGTGCCAGCCTTCGGACTCGGCATCTTGCCCTGGGGACCCAGGACCTTACCGAGCCGTCCGACGTGCTTCATCATGTCGGGCGTTGCGATCGCCACGTCGAAGTCCATCCAGCCGTCCTGGATCTTCTGAGCCAGGTCGGCGGAGCCGACTTCGATCGCGCCGGCAGCTCGCGCCTCGTCGGCCTTGGGGCCTTCGGCGAAGCAGACGACGCGCAGCGTCTTGCCGATGCCATGCGGCAGGGAGATCGCCCCACGGACCATCTGGTCCGACTTCTTGGGGTCGACGCCCAGTCGCACGCAAAGCTCGACGGTCTCGTCGAACTTTGCCTTCGGGAACTCGGCCAGCTTCACGAGGGCGTCCTCGAGTGCCGACGGTTCCTGAGGGGCTCGGGCCTTGGCCGTACGGTATCTCTTGCTCCGTTTCGGCATAGGCATAGCCTCCTTGAGGTGCTTGATTCCATCCGGTGGTAGGACCGCACCTCTTCAGGTCTCCCACCGGTGTCACGCAGATTGTCAGAGGAGGCTTGCCTCCCTGGACCTCGATTCGTCGAGGTCGCGAACGCGCGGAACCACGGCCCGCGCGGTCGTTTCTCAGTCGACGACGACCAGGCCCATCGACCGGGCCGTGCCCTCGATGATGCGCATGGCGGCGTCGATGTCGGCGGCGTTGAGGCCCTTCATCTTGGTCTCGGCGATGTCGCGGACCTGGGCCTTGGTGACCTGACCGACCTTGTTGATGTTCGGCTCGCCCGAGCCCTTGAGGACACCGGCCGCCTTCCTGAGCAGCACGGCCGCCGGGGGCGACTTGAGGACGAACTCGAAGCTGCGGTCGCTGTAGACCGTGATCTCGACCGGGATGATCAGGGTGGGGTCCTGGTCGCGGGTGGCGTCATTGAAACGCTTGACGAACTCCGCGATGTTGACGCCGTGCTGACCCAGGGCGGGACCGACCGGCGGGGCCGGGGTCGCCTTGCCGGCGGGGCACTGCAGCTTGATCTTGGCGGTGACTTGCTTGGCCATGGCTCACGTTCCTTGGCAGTCGGGGTCCGGACGCCAGCGGCGTCCTGGTCCGGGTTGATTCTCGGGGGTGACCGGGAGGCTCAGATCTTCTCGGCCTGCCAGTACTCCAGCTCGACCGGGGCCGCGCGCCCGAAGATGTTCACGGTGACGCGGATACGGCCCTTGTCGGGGAAGATCTCCTCGACGACGCCATCGAAGTCCTCGAATGGCCCGTCCTTGATCTTGACCTGCTCGCCGATCTCGAAGTCGATCTTGATGGCGGGCTTTCCACCGGCTTCCTCACCCGTACCGAAGATCTTGCCGACCTCCTCTTCGGTCAGGGGGAAGGGCTTGCCGGTCGCCTCGGCCTGCGCGCCGACGAAGTCGCCCACGCCCGAGGTCTCGCGGATGAACAGCCAGGTGACGTCGTCCATCACCATCTCCACCAGCACGTAGCCGGGGTAGATCTTCTCGGTGCGGACGCGCTTCTTGCCGTTCTTGATCTCTTCGTACTTCTTGACCGGCACGACGACGGAGAAGATCTTCTCCTGCAGGCCGTGGGTCTCGACCTTGCGCTCGAGGGTCCGGCGAACGTGGTCCTCCTTGTTGCTCTGGACCCGAATCGCGTACCAAGCCCTCTCCATCGTCTCGCCCCCGGTCATCAGAGAATGACTTCGAAGATGGTCTTCAGCGCGTACTCGACCGCGGTCAGGTAGACGGCGGTGGCGGCGACGAAGATCAGGACGATGACGGTGGACTGACGCGCGTCCTCCCAGGAGGGCCAGGACACCTTCTTGAGCTCGGCCTCGGTCTCGATCAGGGTGGGCGCGACCTTCTCGCCGTTGAGCAGCTTGAACAGCCAGATTCCCAGCACCACGTTGAGCGCGATGCTCAGAGCCACGCCGATGGTCAGCGGCAGCTTGTAGTAGGGCATCTCGAAGCCGAGCAGCTCCGTGTTGGCCCATTTGAAGCTCGAGAGCTGGATCGCCAGGGTCTTGAAGCCCCAGACCGACAGGGCCAGCAGCGAATAGAAGGCGACCCGCCGGGTCAGCTTTCCCTCGCCTTTCTTGTAGATCTCCACGACCAGCCCTCCGGGCGCGCATGAACAAAGGAGCAAGTTCTACGGAATCGTCGCGGCGGCCCCACGGGGACCGCCGCGACGTTCCTGTCGGGCATCGGACTGCGGCACACAACCGCAGCCTCGATCATGGCTTCGGGCCTGAGCCCGAAGGGCTCACTCGACGATCTTGGCGACGACGCCGGCGCCGACCGTCCGACCACCCTCGCGGATGGCGAAGCGGAGCTCCTGCTCCATGGCGATCGGGGTGATCAGCTCGACCTCGACCGAGACGTTGTCGCCGGGCATGACCATCTCGACGCCCTCGGGCAGCTTGACGGTGCCGGTCACGTCGGTCGTCCGGAAGTAGAACTGCGGCCGGTAGCCATCGAAGAAGGGCGTGTGGCGGCCACCCTCGTCCTTCGAGAGGACGTAGAGCTCGCCGGTGAACTTCCGGTGCGGGGTGATCGAACCCGGCTTGGCGATGACCTGGCCGCGCTCGATGTCCGTCTTCTTGATGCCGCGGAGCAGCAGACCGACGTTGTCGCCGGCCTGACCCTCGTTGAGGGTCTTCTTGAACATCTCGACGCCGGTGACGACGGTGTCCGAGGTGGGACGGATGCCGATCAGCTCGACCTTGTCGTTGACGTTGACCTTGCCGCGCTCGATACGGCCGGTGGCGACGGTGCCACGGCCTTCGATCGAGAACACGTCCTCGACCGGCATCAGGAAGGGCTTGTCGATGTCGCGCTCGGGGGTCGGGATGTAGCTGTCGACCGCCTCCATCAGTTCGTAGATGCACTGATAGGCCGGATCGTCGGCGGGCTTGCCGGCCTGGGCGGCCTCGAGGGCCTTGAGGGCCGAACCGCGAATGATCGGGATGTCGTCACCCGGGAACTCGTAGATGGAAAGCAGCTCGCGGATCTCCATCTCGACCAGGTCGAGGAGCTCGGCGTCGTCGACCATGTCGACCTTGTTCATGAACACGACGATGGCCGGAACGCCGACCTGACGGGCGAGCAGGATGTGCTCGCGGGTCTGGGGCATCGGGCCGTCGGTCGAGGCGACGACGAGGATGGTGCCGTCCATCTGGGCGGCGCCGGTGATCATGTTCTTGACGTAGTCGGCGTGGCCGGGGCAGTCGACGTGGGCGTAGTGACGCGCCACGGTCTGGTACTCGACGTGCGACGCGGCGATGGTGATGCCACGCTCACGCTCCTCGGGCGCATTGTCGATCTGGTCGAAGGCACGCTTCTCGGCGAGGCCCTTCATCGACAGGGCGGCGGTGATGGCCGCGGTGAGGGTGGTCTTGCCGTGGTCGACGTGACCGATGGTGCCGACGTTGACGTGCGGCTTGTTTCTTTCGAAGATTTCCTTCGCCATGGGAAAACACTCCTTCTGTCCTTGGGCCGCGGCCAGGGCCGCGCCAGCGACAATCCTTGAATGAAGCGGCACGAGGACGTCGCCCTGCGCACCCCTTCAGGTTCGCCGCCGATCAAGAAGGCTCGGCAGCACCGCGAAACGATAAGAGAGCTGCTGGCGGGATTTGAACCCGCGACCCCGTCCTTACCAAGGACGTGCTCTACCCCTGAGCCACAGCAGCTTGATCAACTACGAACTTCCGACCGAGGTCGGACCTTCGATCGAAACGCGAGCGCCTCGATCGAGGGAGTGGGGAGAGAAGGATTCGAACCTTCGTAGGCAAAGCCAACGGATTTACAGTCCGCCCCGTTTGACCACTCCGGCATCTCCCCGGACGATCCCGACGATCTCGCGATCGTTCGAGTCCAGCGACGCCGCCCCACCGCCCGAAGACGGCCGCGCCAGCTTCGCTCGCGAGAGCCAGCGGTCGGGGTCGAACCGACGACCTGCGGTTTACAAAACCGCTGCTCTGCCACTGAGCTACGCTGGCAAAGGGGCCCACGCGCCAATTTGGAGTTGAGATGATATGCGGGTCCCCCGCCCGATCAAGGCCGGGCCGCCAAAAAGGGCGGCCTCGAACTAAGCCGGATTCGGGCCCGCGCTTAGGTCTCGCGGGCGCGGTTTCCGGCGGGGTCACCAGGCGGCGACGGCGAGGGCGGGCGCCGCCCCTACTCGGGCACGGAGTCCGATCCCGGATCGGGCCGCGGGATCAGCGCCGCGGTCCCGCCGCGGTCGGCCACGATTCCGGGTGGGATCCGGTCCGGACTCGCGGGCGAGGACCCGCTCAGGCTATGCTCCGGGACGGACGCCGGCAATCGGGGCCCCGGAGCCCGGTGCCGGGAACCGGCGCCGGCCGAGACCTCGCCCCGCGGGCGGGACCGGGCCGATCGGCCGCGGACCGGCCTGGTGGCCGGCCGGCGCGGGCAGCGCGAGAAGGACGAACCGCTCATGAACCGATCGACGACGGCTCCCGGCACCCCTTCTTGCCGCGGCTTCACCCTGCGCAGCCGGGTCGCCGTCTCGCGCACCGGAACCCTGCTCCTCCTCCTCGGCCTCCTGACCGGCCCGAGCGCGGCCCAGCTCCCCTTCCACCTCCGCCTGTCCGGCAGCCAGGCCAGCGAGGGACTCGGGACCGGCCTGGCGGTCGGCGCCGACTTCGACGGCGACGGCCGGCCCGACCTCCTGGTCGGCGCCCCCGGCTGGCTGGACCCTTCCGGTCAGGATTTCGGCCGCCTGGAGATCCGCTCATCCCGGGATGGCAGCCTGATCCAGACCAAGATCGGGCGCAATCCAGGAGATCGCTTCGGCCATCGGGTCCTCTCGGGCTTCGATTTCGACCAGGACGGCGTCGCGGACTTCGCCGTCGCAGCCCCTGGTTGGGACCAGGATTACGCCAATATCGACGCCGGTCGCGTCTACCTGTTCTCGGGTGCCGGCCTGACCCTGGTGACCCGACTCGACGGCAAGAACCTGCGCGCCTACTTCGGATCGGCCCTCGGCAACGCCGGCGACGTCAACGGCGACGGCTGGCCGGACCTGCTCGTGGGGGCCCCGGGCACCAGCCTGACCGCCTTCACCCAGGGCCTGGCCTCGGTGATCGACGGCAGGTTCGGCACCGTGATCCGCGACCACCTGGGCGACGCCGCCAACGACTCGCTCGGCACCGCGGTGGCCGGGATCGGCGACCTCGACGGTGATGGCTTCGACGACTACGCCATCGGCATCCCGGGGATCGACCAGGTGATCGTCGATGGCGGCGAGGTCCGGATCATGAGCGGCGCCAGCGGCGCCGTGCTACGCCGGCACTTCGGGATCACGGCCCACTCGGGCTACGGCACCGCGATCGTCCGGCTCGGTGACATCAACGCCGACGGGGTCGAGGACTACGCCATCTCGGCCCCCACCGATCCGCGCCCCGGCGTGAACGGCGGCCGGGTGGAGATCTACGACGGACTCACCGGCGACATCCTGGCCGCGCGCGACGCCGACAGCTCGCTCGACCGCTTCGGCATCAGCCTGGCGACGGGCGATTTCGACGGCGATGGCCGGCCGGATCTCCTGGTCGGCGCCACCGGCGACCGCCAGGGAGGCCTCGGCGCCGGGAGCGTCAGCCTCGTCGACTTCGGCGGCGGCCTGATCGACCGCTTCGACGGTCTCCCGGGTTCCTATCTCGGTCAGCAGGTCGCCAGCGCCGGCGATCTGGAGGGCGACGGCATCGACGACTTCCTGTTCAGCGCCCGCGGCAACGGCGCCAACGGTCAGGAAGGCGCCATGGCGCTGCTCAGCCGGGTCGGCGCCCGGACCGATGCGCCGACGGGCGCGGTCTTCGGTCTCGGCCTGCGGTTCCGCCCGGGCCCGGGCCAACCCCGCCGGGGCAGCCTCGAGGTGACCGGCCCCGCCGGCGCCGTCGGCCGGCTCTACCTCAGCGCCGGGATCCAGGACGCGCAGGTCGGCCCGATCCGGGTCCTGATCGACCATGGCTCGATCCTGGCCTTCGACCACCTTCAGCTCGGTCCCGCCGGAATCTCGACCCGACCGCTCGACCTCGCCGGACCGGGCCTCGACGGCCTGGTCTTCCATCTCCAGGCCTACGCCGGCTCCGCGAGCGGCCTCTTGGCGTCGCCACGGCTCAGCCTGATCTTCGGCCGCTGAGCGGGCGCCAGCCACGCCGCGGCAACAAAATGCAAGCTTCCTTCCGACCGGCGCGAGGGCTAACCTCGTCGTCACCCATGCTTGCCCGCCATCGTTTCATCCTGGCCGTCCTCCTCCTGACCGCGACGATCCCGGCCCGCGGCCAGCTGCCGCTACGCCACGAGATCCGCGGCCAGCAGCTCTTTCAGGGCTTCGGCGGCGCGATTGCCCGGATGCCCGACCACGATGGCGACGGCGCGGACGACCTGCTGGTCGGCTCGCCGAGTCTCGGTCGGGTCGACATCATCTCCGGCCGCACGGGGGCGCTCCTCGGCACGCTCCTCGGCCCGAGCCCCTACGAGGACTACGGCTACGCGGTCGCCGGGATCGGCGACGTCGACGGCGACGGCATCGGCGACCTGGCCGTCGGCGCCCCGGGGCACGATGGCAACGGCGGCGATTGCGGTCGCGTCCTGGTCCATTCGGGGGCCGACTTCAGCATCATCCGCAGCCTGGTCGGCGACTATGCCGACGATCGTCTCGGCTCCGCCATCATTCCCTGGTCCGACCTCGACGGCGACGGTCGGCCCGAGATGATCGTGGGCGCGCCGAGCACGGCGCTCCCGGGCTACATCCGCGTCTTCGCCGCCAACGGAACGACGCTGGTCTCCTACTGGGGACAGACGGCCGACGACGGCACCGGGAGCGCGCTCGCTCGGGTGCCGGACCTCGACGGCGACGGCCTCGACGAACTCGCCGTGGGCGCGCCCCGGGCGGACTGGCAGGGCGTCCCGCGCTGCGGTCGGGTGCTGGTCCTGGCCGGGAGCGGCAGCGCGATCCTCTTCGATCGGGGCGGCCTGGTCGTGGACGACGGCTTCGGCGCCAGCCTGGCCACGGTCGGCGACCTCGACGGCGACGGCCTCGCCGAGCTCCTGATCGGCATCCCGGGCCGGGATCAGGGCGGCCCCGACGCCGGCGCGCTGGAACTCCATTCCCTGGCCGGCGCCGGCCTCCTGCGCGCCCACATCGGAACCCAGGCCTTCGCGCTGCTGGGCCAGGCCTGCGCGGCGCTCGGTGACGTCGACGGCGACGGCGTTCCCGACTACGGGACCGGGGCCTGGTTCGAGGATCTGGGCGCGGTCGACGCGGGCGCGCTGCGGGTCCACTCCGGCAGCGACGGCCGCCTGCTCCTGCTTCAGGGCGGCGGTGGCCCCAACGCCCATCTCGGGGAGCGGCTCTGCGCCCTCGGCGATGGCGATGGCGACGGCCTGGCCGATCTGGCCGTCGCCCTGCCGGGTTCCTCGGCCGGGGCGGTCCTCGGGGGCGCGGTTCGCATCCTCTCGGTGGCCGGCTTCCGCCGCTACGGCAGGTCCGGCTTCACGCCGACGCTCGACCTCGCCTACCGGCCGGCCACCGCGGCCGGCGCCCTGGGTCAGCTCGAGCTGAGCGGGGCCGGAAGCTGGTCCTCGGGCCTGATCGCGGTGAGCCTCGCGGCCGCGGACATCGACATCGGCGTCCTGCGGATCCTGGTGGCGCCGGATCCGAGCCTTCTGGTGCTGCAACACGGCTTCCTCTACGACCAGACCGGCTCCATCGCCTTCGCGGTGGACCTGCGTCAACCCTACCTGGCCGGCGTGTCGCTCTGGATGCAGTCCTACGACCTGGTCTTCCCCTACGGCGGCAGCAACGGCCTGGAGATGCGCTGCCTGCCCTGAACGCTCAGCGAAGCTCGCGCGCGTCGGGGAGGCCGACCTCGTCATAAGAGATCTCGACCACCAGCTTGCCCATGAGCACGCTGATCGTCTCCTCGGCCCGATTGAACTTGCGGACGATGCAGTTCTGGCCGAGGCGGGGCACGTAGATCTCGTCCTGCTTGCGCAGGGTCGCGATGTAGGCGCGTCGCTTCTCGGCGAGACTGGTGCCGCGGCTCGCGGACCGGAGCTTGTCGCGCAGACGGTCGTAGGCGGGGCGCAGGGCCTTGGGCACGTTGCCCAGCTCGCGCAATTCGGCATCGATGTCGAGCAGGAGGCGACGCAGGGTGTCGTCGATCACGTTCTCGGCCTCGCCGCCGATGCGCTGGGCCTTCTTCTCCAGGTGGCGCTGACGCTCCTCCGCGGCCTTGGCCAGGTTGCGCGAACGCTGCAGGTGACGCTCCGACTCGGCCCGGGTGCGTTCCAGGGCGATGCGACTCTCCTGGAGCTTCTCGATCAGTTCGGTCTCGTCGCGTCGGCCACCGGTCTCCAGCTCGCGACGGGCCGCGTCGAGGATCTCGTCCGCGAGGCCATGGCGCGAGGCGATCTCGAGAGCCTTGCTGTTGCCCGGCTGGCCGATCAGGAGCCGATAGGTCGGGCGCAGGGTGGCGACGTCGAATTCGACCGAGGCGTTCTCCACCTCGGCATGGCTGAAGGCGTAGTTCTTGAGCGAGCCGAGATGGGTCGTGACCACGACCGCGGAACGGCGGCCGCGCAGCTCCTCGAGGATGGCGCGCCCGAGGGCGGCGCCTTCGGCCGGATCGGTTCCGGCGCCGAGCTCGTCGAGCAGCACCAGGGAACGGTTCGAGGCGCCTTCGAGGATGCGGACGACGTTGCGGACGTGGCCGCTGAAGGTGGACAGGCTCTGGCTGAGGCTCTGCTCGTCCCCGATGTCGGCGAACACGTCACGGAAGACCGGCAGGCGCGTTCCGGCGCCCGCGGGGACCTGCATGCCGGCCTGATACATCAGCTGGAGCAGCCCGAGGGTCTTCAGGGTGACCGTCTTGCCACCCGTGTTCGGTCCGGTGATGACCAGGATCCGGAAGCCCTCGCGGAGGCGGAGGTCGAGGGGGACCACGGCCTCGCCGCCCCGCTCGCGTTCGAGGTCCATGAGCAGCGGATGACGGGCCGCGACCAGGCGCAGGCGGCCATCGGGAGAGGCTTCGGGGCTGGTCATGTCCATGGCGGCGGCGAGCCGCGCCTTGGCGAAGCTGAAGTCGAACCAGGCCAGGAGATTCGCGGCATGCAGGATCTCGTTCCGGGCGGCGCCGAGGGTCCGGGTGAGCTCCCAGAGGATCCGCCCCAGTTCGGTCCGGATCTGGCCGTCGAGCTCCCGCATCCGGTTGCTCAGCGGCACGATGCCGGCCGGCTCGATGAAGACCGTGGCGCCGGTCTGGCTGCTGTCGTGCAGGATGCCCCGGACCTTGCCCTTCATGTCGAGCTTCACCGGTAGCACCCAGCGGCCGTTGCGGATCGTGAAGCTGGGACTCTGGAGGACCGAGCGCATCGCGCTGCTCTCGACCTGGGCCTGGAGGCGGGCGCGGATCTCGTCCTCGAGCCCGGCGCGCTCCTTGCGCAGCTCCCAGAGACGGGGACTCGCCGAGTCCTTCACGTCGGCCGGCGGGGCCACGACGGCGTCGATGGCGGCGCTCAGCGCCGACAGGTCGCGGAAGCGCTCGGCGAGACGGTCGAGTTCCGGGGCCCGCTCCCGCCGTCGGGCGAAGTGGTCGCGCAGGGCGCGGGCACGGTCGAGGGCGACCTGGATCGCGCGGGCTTCGGCCGGCTCCAGGGGCCGGCTCCGGTCATGGGCCTGGTCGAGGATCTGGATCGGGTCGGCCAGGTCGTCCAGCCGTGGGGCCTCGTTGGTTTCGAGCAGGGCGCGCGCCTCTTCGACCTGGCGAAGGGCCAGGCGGATGGCCTGCTCGTCCCGACCGGGTTCGAGCGCCACCGCGACCGCGCGGCCGAGCGGACCGGCGGCCTGCGCTGCGAGCAGCAGGCGCACACGGTCGAATTCGAGCACCTCGATGCTATGGACGTCCATCGCGGCAATCTATCGCCGACGCGCGGTCGTCGCCATCGAGCTGCTCCGGCCGACGCTCAGATCAGGGCAAGGGCCATGATCGCCGCGCAGGCCAGGAGAACCGCCGCTTCGGAAAGGAAGGACTTGAACATGGCTCAGCCTCCGTACTGGCGCGGCGCCGGGCTGCTGCCCGTGGCCGCGCGGACCGGTGGCATTGTCCGCCGCCGGGGGGGACAGTCGGTGGATGGACCCTGGGTTTCCCGTGGACGATCCGGCAATCGGCAAGGATGCCCGCCTCATCCGGGACCCTGGGCCGGGGGGCGTGGCCCGGGTCGGCGGTCGATCGGACGAAGGGGCCGGGCGGGAGAGGTGATCGCGTGCGCGATCCCGATCCACGCCGCCGCTTCAGCGTCGATCGGAGGTGGAGGGCTGCGAAACCGAGCTGTTCGACGGGGCGCCCTTGGCGGCGTCCTGACCGTGAGCCTGATGCCACTCGCTGCGGGCATCGATCACGTCGCAGACCTTCTCCTTCATCATCCGGCCGACCTTGAACTTGACCACCCGCTTCGCGGGCACGTCGACCTTCTGGAGGGTGCGCGGGTTCTGCGCCTTGCGAGCCGCCCGCTCCTTGATCTCGAACACGCCGAACTCACGGAATTCCAAGCGGTTACCGCTACCGAGCTCGTCGATGATCTCGTCGAGGAACATCTGGATGACCTGCTTGGTCACGACCTTGGTCTGGCCGGTCTTCTCGGAGATCCGATTGACGAGCTCCTTCTTGGTGATGGTGGCCATGAATGCCTCCCCTTGTCGCCCTTGTGCGTCCCCGGCAGCTTGTCGATCCTCGCGGAGCGGTCGCCGGAAGCAACTTCTGAGGACCGGTTTGCGACGACAGCGCCACGCCCCGGGTCGATACTGCTCCCACCTATCGGCCCCGCTCGGCCGCCCTATTGAACTAAAGGACAAAGACTTATCGTGCTCGACGGCAAAGGCCGCTCGCCCGGATCGCTCCGGCCGGCCGCGGCGGCTCGTCCGGCCCCGTGGCATCGGACCTAAAGACTTGCGGCGCAGGGCATTGTAGGACCCACTCCGGCGCCGGCCGCGACTTTTCCTTTTTGGGCCGGGGAGGGCCCGGTTTCCGCCCCCGGGACAGGTGGCGGGGTCTCGACCGGGAGATTCCGCGGTCCGAAGATCCGCCCGAGACGACCTTTCCGCTGGAGGTGTCGATGAGCCTGGCGGCCGAATTCGCGACCCGCATCGTCGCGGCCCGGCGGGAAGAGACGCAGCGGCGTCGACGTCAGGCTCTCCTCCTGGTGCTGATCCTGGCCACCGGCCTCGTCCTGCCCTTCCTGCGGGCGCGAGCCCGATCCGAGGAGCGGGCCGACCTGCGCCGCCTCGAACGCGACCGGCCCGGCCGCCTCGACCTCAACGAGGCCGACGCCGAGAGTCTGGAATCCCTGCCCGGCATCGGCCCGGTCCAGGCCGAACGCATCCTCGCCCGGCGTCGTCTTCTCGGGCCCTTCCGGCGAGCGGACGACTTGTCCCGCCTGCCCTCGATCGGCAAGAATCGCCTCGACCGGATCCGCGACCGCGTGCGCACGGAGGAGAGATGAGCGAGATCGAGAATCGGGGCCGTGCCCTGGCGGCCGAGCCGGCCGTCGAAAACCTGCTGAGGGCCGCCCTCGCCGAGGACATCGGCGCGGGCGACGTCACCACCAGGACCATGGTTCCGGAGGAGGCTCGGGCCGAGGCCCGCATCCTCGTCCGCGAGGACGGCGTCGTCGGGGGCTTCCCGATCGTGGAGCGCCTGCTCGAGCTGGCCGGGGGCGAGGTCCGCTTCGTCGAGCGCCTTCCGGAGGGCAGCCGGGTTCGAGGCGACCAGGAGGTGGCGCGCCTCGAAGGCTCGGCACGCGCCCTGCTCACCCTCGAGCGCAGCATCCTGAACTTCCTCCAGCGGATCGGCGGCGTCGCCAGCACCACCGCGCGCTTCGTCGCCCTGGTCGTCGGGACCAGGGCCCGGATCCTCGAGACCCGCAAGACCATCCCCGGCTGGCGCCGGCTCGACAAGTACGCGGTGCTGGTGGGCGGCGGCGACAACCACAGGCTCGGTCTCTTCGACCAGATCCTGGCCAAGGAGAACCACTTCGCGCTCTGCCCGGGGGCCGACTTCGCGGCCCGCGTCGCCTGGCTCATGAACCATCGTCCCGCGGGCGTCGCGGTCGAGGTCGAGGTCGAGAACCTCGACGAATTCCGCGCCGCCCTCGGCGCCGGGGTCGAGATGATCCTCCTCGACGACATGAGCCTCGACGACATGGCCACCGCGGTGCATGAGCGGGACGCGAGCGGCCGGTCCGCCTTGCTCGAGGCCTCCGGTGGCATCTCCGCCGCGAATCTGCGCGCGGTCGCCGAGACCGGCGTCGACCGGATCTCGATCGGCGCCCTCACCCACAGCGTCAAGGCCCTCGACCTGTCGATGTTGATCGATCTCGGGCACTCCGGGACGCCGGCTGCCCAGCAGGCCTAACGGCGGTCGGACCGCGCAGCGCCTGGACCGCGCAGCGCCGGCTGCGCAGCGCCGGCTGCGCATGCTGTTCTTGCCGGGAGGCCGACAGGACGAAGCGGAGCAGGCGCTCCGCGGTCCTTACGGAGCGCTGGCTACGCATCCGGAACTCGACGACCCCCGGGCCAGGAATCTAGGCCAGCCAGCGGCTGGCGCTCCGGTCGGCGACTCGGAGCGCCGGCTGCCCAGCCGGCATCAGAACCGCGCGGCACCGGCTGACCATCTGAGGCTCGAAGGCTCCCGGCGAGGAATCCAGCCAGTCACGGGCTGGCGCCCTGGACCTGGCCGGCCCGGTCTCAGCGCATCTCCTGCTGGAGGCGGCGCGCCACCCGCTTGAGGAAGCCCCGGTCACTCTCCTTCACCGCGCCCGACTTGACCACGCGCGCGGCGATGCCGGAGAGAAGCAGGGCCGAGAACCGGCTCTTGCGGTCCATGCGCGGGCTCTTCGAGGCGTAGAGTTCGTTGGCGAGATGTTCCAGCGACCGGAACTCGATCAGGTGGCGCAGGGGCTCCTGCCGATAGTCGAGCGCGTCCACGCGCGCCGCCTCGGCGACCAGGAACGCGCGAACGAGCTCGGCCTGACGGGCGAGGAGCGGCAGATCGAGCCGGTCGGGTCGATCGCTGGGCTGGTGGTAGTCCTCGTTCTCGCCGGTACCGAAGAAGAGATGGGGCACGCGCTTGCGCTTGAAGGGCGCGAAGTCGCTGCGATCGCCCGCGATGTCGGTCCAGAAGTAGGACAGCTCCACCGCTTCCTCGGCCGCGTCGGCGGCCTCGAGCCCCCCGAGGATCTCGGGCGTCCACTCCCAGCCCTGCGCGAAGAGCAGACCGTCGACGACACCCAGGCCCTGCCGCCCGAGCATGTCCATGGTGATGAAGAGGCGGCAGTCCTCGAGGGCGAGCGGCGGCTCCTCGCACCAGGCCGAGGAACCGAGCAGGCCGCGCTCCTCGAGATCGAAGGCGACCAGGACCAGGTCCCGTTCGAGGCGGGCGGGATCGATGCGGGCGGCGATCTCGAGCATGGCCGCGACCCCGCTGGCGTTGTCGCAGGCACCGGGGAACCAGACGCCTCCGCGAGCACCGAGATGATCGTAGTGGGCGCTGAGGATGAGGTAGCCCTCGCGCTTCCGCGCGGCCTTGGCCACCAGGCGGCCGGCGAGGTTCGTACCCTTCAGACCGCCGAGGGCGAAGGGGAGCTCATAGCTCTCGCCCCGGATCGGCTCGAGCCCGAGGTCACGGAAACGCCGCGCCAGATAGTCGCGACTGAGGGCGGCGCCGGCGCCGAAGCGGCCGGCCTGCTCCTTCGAGCAGAGCGCGGTCAGGTGCGGTTCGAGATCCGTGGCCGTGATCGCCCGCGCGGCGGGGCGGGACTCCTGGGCGACGATCGGGACGACGAGGAGTCCGAGCAGGAGGACGAGGAGCGGCGTTCGCGTGCACATGCCCCGATCCTCCCCGAGCCCACCCAGGATGGCAAGACGCCTGCGGGCGGGCGTGGTCGACGCAAGAAAACGGCCCGTGACGCCGAAGGGGCCACGGGCCGTTCACGTCGGCATGCGCCTGGACTCAGATCAGGGCGACCTCGTTCAGGCTCTGGAAGCGCAGGGTGTAGTTCAGGTGCCGGAACATCGGCGCGGTCAGGGGACGTTCACCCCGCTCCGAGAGGATGCCCAGGGCCCGGACCACGGCCGCGAGGACCAGATCCTTGCGCTTGGCCGGATCGGCGACCTCGAGGAGAGTCCCCAGGCTGCGCTGATCGTAGACCTGGGCGAGCGCCGCGGCGATCTCCACCTTGCTGGCGATCGACCCGCGCTCGCGCAGGGCCTTGCCGGCCTGCTTGATCATCTCGTTGTCGCCGAGCAGGGCCAGGGCCTGGCCGTAGGCGCGCTTCAGCTCCGGGCGGCTCCGCGAGAACAGCAGCTGCTGGAGCGGCTTCACCGCGGTCTCGTCGCCGAGGAGGCCGAGCGCGACCGCGCTCGCCCGGGCCACGGCGACGTCGCCCTGGGCCTTGAACTGCCGGCGGATGACCTCGATGGCGTCGTTCTCGCCGAGGAGGCCGATGGCCAGCATCATCGCCGCCCGGGTCTCCTGGTCCATGGCCTTGCGGGCCAGCCGCTTGTAGACCTGCTCACCGGCCGAGGGATCGCCGTGCACGGCCATGCCCAGCGCCGCGAAGGCCCGGGTGGAGTCGAGCCTCGCGTCGTAGAGCTGACCACGCAGGATCGCCAGCGGCCGTTCGCCGCCCAGCTCGCCGAGGGCGATCAGGGCGAAGTTCCGGACCATGACGTCGCTGTCCTCGAGCGCGTCCTGCGCCAGGGCATCGATCACCTTGTCGCGCAGGCCGTCGAGCTTCTTCTCGTCGGCCTCCAGCTTGACGCGCAGGCGGGCGCGGTAGCTCTCCAGCTCGCCGATGACGCGGTCGGAAGCGACCTCACCGCCATCCTTCGCGATGCTGGCCTCGAGTTCGTCCCACTCCTTGCGGTAGGCGCTGCCGTAGTCGAGCTGCCCCAGCGCGATCGCGGCCGAACGCCGGACGCGGACGTCCGCGTCGCGCAGGGCGACAAGGAGGCTCTCGCAGCTTTCGATGTCCCGCTGCAGGCCGAGGCCCATGGCCGCGACCGAGCGCAGCACGTCGTCGGCGATGCCGCGGTTCAGGTAGTCCTCCAGGTAGCGGCGCGCGCGCGCGTCACCTTCGATCAGACCGAGCCCGTAGAGCAGGGCCGCGTCGACCTCCTGGACCCGGGTGCCGGTGGTCAGTCGATCGATGAGGAACTCGGCGCTGTCCTTGTCGCCGACCATGCCGACCGCCAGGGCGGCGTAGGCTCGCTCGATGATCTGCGCCCCACGGTCGCGGAGGATGTGCTGGAGGTAGGGCAGACCGGCCGACTGCCGGAGCAGACCGAGGCCGATGATCGCCGCCTTGCGGACGTCGCGCTCACGGTCCTTGGTCATCGGCGCCAGCCAGGCGACCTGCTCCTCCCCGCCGGCCCGGCCGATCGCGATGCAGGCCTCGGCGCGCACGCGCGGGTGGTCGTGGTCGAGGAAGCGCTTGAAGACGGGCAGGGTCTGGCGCCGGGCGGTGGCGCCGCGGGCCTCGATCGGCGCGCCCGCCTCCGGGTCGATGTCGCCGGCGAAGAGATCACGGGAGATCTCGCGGGCATCGCTCTGGCTGCGGTAGCGGCGCTCGACGTCGAGCATCCAGCCCTCGTTCAGGAGCCACCAGTTCTGCCAGGAATCGTCTCCGTGCGATTCGCCCAGGGGGCCGGTCTCACCGGCGTGGGGCTTGGTCGCCGGGGTCGCCGCGCCGGAGCCGGGGCCGGAGCTGGCCGGGGGCGGCCCGAAACCGGAGGGCGGCTCGATCGGGGTCGAACCACCACCGCTGCCGCCACTCCCGCCGGTCTGACCGCCGGTCTGGCCGCCGGTGCTGCCCTGGCCCGTGGGGGGATCGTTCTCGTGGCCGGTCTTGCCCACGCCGGTCGGCCCCTCGTAGGGCGAGGGCTGGCCGGTTCCGGTCGGAGCGTAGCCGCCACGTTCACCGGTGCCGCTGGGACCGTCGTAGCCCGAGGCGCTGGGCCGGGCCGGGGTTCCGCTCGTCGGTCTCGCGCCAGTGCTGGGTGCGGGCGCCGGCAGCGGAACCTGGGCATGACCCAATTCCGCGAGCAGGAGAACGCCCAGGACCAGGACGGGGATGAGTTTGTTCAGGAAGCGCATGGCTCACCTCGTTTCCGGCTCGTTACCCAGAGGTAACATTTGCGACCCGCTCCAGGTCGCCAAGCCTTACATAGACGAGAAACGCAATCGGCATGCCGCCATTCCGGATGCCTTCGAATCCGGAGCCCGGCAGCGCGGGCCGCTCTGGCGCAGCCCTGGGGGCCTTGCTATCATCGCCGCGAACTTTCGGCATAAACGCCAACAGCAAATCGACTTACAGGAGCTGCTCGGATCGGGCGGCCGGTATGGGAGCCGGGTCGGCATGGACCGAAGTGAAGGCGACGATTTCCTTCGACTGATCCGCCGCATGCTGGCCTACGTGTCGGGCCATCGGCGACTGATCGGCTTCGCACTCCTGTCGATGCTGATCCACTCCTTGTGCCGCAACTATCCGATCCTGGTCATCGACGACCTCCTCGAGGAGGTCTTCAGCCAGGGTCACAGCGCCGCCGAGACCAGTCGGGAACTCTGGCGGGTCAGCCTGCAAATGCTCGCTGCTGCCATCATCGGCTCGGTGACCTTCGTTCTGAACGAGTACTTCTTCAAGTGGATCTCGACCCAGGTCCTGGTGGCGATGCGCAGCGAGCTCATGGATCACCTCCTGAGCCTGCCACTGCGCTTCTTCAACAAGGAGCGGATGGGTGATCTGGTCTCCCGGATCACCAACGACGTCCAGGTCACCTACCGGACCCTGAACATCCTGCTCTCGGAGATCGTCCTCCTCCCCTTCATGGCGCTCTCCGCCCTGGCGATGGCCTTCACCCTGTCCTGGCAGCTCGGTCTCCTGACCCTCCCGGTGCTGGCCCTGGTCATCTGGCCGGTCCTCCGCCTGGGCTCGCGGGTCAAGCGCCGGTCGCGCCGGGGCCTCGAATCCCTGGGCGAGACCACCGAGGTCATGCTCCAGACCATCTCCGGCGTGCGGACCATCAAGGCCTTCCGGGCCGAGACCATCCAGTACGAGCGCTTCCAGGCCGCCAACGAGGTCTTCCGCCGTCGCAATCTGAAGCTCGCCCGGACCAAGGCGGTCGGCCGCGGCGTCATGGACACGGCCTACTGGCTGGCGATCACCGTCGCGGTGCTCGTCGGCGGTCACCTGGCCCTGGCCGGGACCTGGGGCCTCACCGGCGCCAAGCTGGTCGCCTACCTGACCGCGATGATGCTGGTCTATCGGCCGCTCAAGCGGCTCGCCGCCGCCTACAACGGCTTCCAGGAGTCCCTGGCCGCCTCGGCCCGGATCTTCGAGATCCTCGACCTGCCCCGCGCCGACGAGCACGGGATCAGCGGCAGCCGCATCGATCACATCGGCGACGTCGTGGTCCGAGGACTGCGCTTCGGCTACGAGAGCGACCGCCAGCGCGCCCTCGAGGACATCGACCTCGAGATCCGCGCCGGCGAGACGGTCGCCCTGGTCGGTCCGAGCGGCGCCGGCAAATCGACCCTCGCCGATCTGATCGCCGGCTTCTACCGCCCGGACGAGGGCGAGATCCTGGTGGACGGCCGGGAACTCTGGACCATCGATCGCGGCTCCTACCTGGCCCGCATCGCGCTGGTCTCGCAATCCCCCTTTGTCTTCAACACCAGCATCCGCGACAACATCCTGTTCGGGCGCCCCGGGGCGAGCCAGGAGGAGGTCGAGGAGGCGGCCCGGGCCGCCAACATCCACGACATGATCACGGCCCTCCCCGAGGGCTACGACACGGTCGTGGGCGAGCGCGGGGTGAGCCTCTCCGGCGGCCAGCTCCAGCGCCTGACCATCGCCCGCGCCGTGCTGCGCAACGCCGACTTCCTGATCCTCGACGAGGCGACCAGCGCCCTCGACACCATGGGCGAGAAGCTGGTCCAGGAGGCCCTGGACCGGCTGAGCGCGCAACGCACCACCCTGGTCATCGCCCATCGGCTCAGCACGATCCGCCGGGCCGACCGGATCGTCGTCCTCGACCAGGGCCGGATCCGCGAGATCGGCCGGCACGAGGAACTCCTCGATCGCGGTGGTCTCTACGCCGAACTGCACGCCATGCAGGCCGATTGATCGCCGTCGCCGCAGCGCCTATAACGGCAGGTCCCAGCCCGCCCAGGCGGGCTTCACCGCGTCCCTGAGCATCACGAGGTCCGGAACATGAGCCGATCGGACGGCCGCGCCAACGACCAGCTCCGCGAGATCAAGCTCAGCCCGGGCTTCATCGACAGCGCCGACGGCTCGGTCTTCATCGAGTGGGGCAAGACCCGCGTGGTCTGCACCGCCAGCATCGAGGAGAAGGTCCCCCCCTTCCTGATGAACACCGGCATGGGCTGGGTGAGCGCCGAGTACGGCATGCTCCCGGCCTCGACCGACAAGCGCAAGCAGCGTGACGGTCGCCGTGGCGGCCAGGTCGACGGCCGCACGGTGGAGATCCAGCGGATCATCGGCCGCGTGCTGCGCGGCGTGGTCAAGCAGAAGGCCCTGGGCCCGCGGACGATCTGGATCGACTGCGACGTGATCCAGGCCGACGGCGGCACCCGCACGGCCAGCGTCACCGGGGCCTGGGTCGCCCTCTACCTGGCGATCAAGAAGCTGCGCGACCGGGGCCAGCTCAAGAAGGACCCGCTGATCAGCGGCGTCGCCGGCGTCAGCGTCGGCATCGTCGACGGCGAGCCGCGGCTCGACCTCTCCTACGAGGAGGACAGCCGGGCCGAAGCCGATTTCAACTTCTTCATGACCCACGAGGGCGACGTGATCGAGGTGCAGGGCAGCGCCGAGAAGCACCCGGTGAAACGCGACCTCTTCCTGGCCTGCCACGATCTGGCCGAGGTCGGCATCAAGCGATTGATGTCGATCCAGAACCAGGTGCTCATCGGCACGCTCTGAGGACGACCCGATGCGCATCCTGATCGGCTCCCGCAACGAGAAGAAGGCCCGCGAGATGAGCGAGCTCCTGGCCGACCTCGGCATCGAGGTCCAGACGGTCGCGAGCTTCGCGCCCGAGCTCGCGAGTCCCGAGGAGACGGGCACGACCTTCGAGGACAACGCGCGCCTGAAGGCGCTCCATTTCGCCAGCGGCAGCGGCGAGATCGTGGTTGCCGACGACTCGGGACTCGAGGTCGACGCCCTCGGCGGAGCGCCCGGCGTCTACTCCTCGCGCTACGCCGGTCGCGACGGCGACGACGAGGCCAACAACGCCAAGCTCCTCGCCGAGCTGGCGGCGGTCCCCGACCAGGCCCGGACCGCGCGCTTCCGCACCGTCGTCTGCCTGGCCAGCCCCGGCAGCATCCATCTCGAGACCACGGGCGTGGTCGAGGGCCGGATCCTCCACGCCGCGCGTGGCGAGGGCGGCTTCGGCTACGACCCCCTGTTCTTCCACGAGGGCTTCGGTCGGAGCTTCGCCGAGCTGAGCGCCGCGGAGAAGGCCAGCGTCTCCCATCGAGGACAGGCCATGGCGGAGCTGAAGCGAATGCTCCCGGCCGTCCTGACCATCATCCGCAATCGACGGGCATTCTGATGTCGACAGCCAAGGTCAGCCCGGCCCAGATCCGGAACTTCTGCATCATCGCCCACATCGACCACGGCAAGTCGACGCTGGCGGATCGCATCCTCGAGATCACCGGCACCATCAGTGCCCGGCAGATGCGCGACCAGCTGCTCGACGGGATGGATCTCGAACGCGAGCGCGGCATCACCATCAAGGCCAAGGCGGTCGAGATCCACTGGCAGAAGGATGGGGTCGAATACCTCATCCACCTGATCGACACGCCCGGCCACGTCGACTTCAGCTACGAGGTCTCCCGCGCCATGGCCGCCTGCGAGGGCGCCCTCTTGCTGGTGGACGCGGCCCAGGGCGTCGAGGCGCAGACCGCGGCCAATGCCTACCTCGCGGTCGAGGCGGATCTCGAGATCATCCCCGTCCTCAACAAGCTCGATCTGCCCACGGCCCGTCCCGACGAGGTGATCGCCGAGATCGAGCACGTGATCGGCCTGCCCGGCGACGAGGTCATGCGCTGTTCGGCCAAGACCGGCGAGGGCGTGCCGACGATCCTCGACCGCCTGATCGACCGCTTCCCGCCGCCGAGCGGCCAGCCCGACGCGCCGCTGCGCGCGCTGATCTTCGACTCGCACTTCGACGACTACCGAGGTGTCATCGTCTACGTGCGCGTGGTCGAGGGTCGGATCAAGAAGCGCGACCGCATCCGCATGCTGGGCACGAATCGCGCCTACGAGGTCCTCGAACTGGGCAAGTTCCGCCCCGAGATGGCGCCGACCGACGAGATGATCGCCGGCGAGGTGGGCTACGTCATCTGCAACATCAAGACGATCCACGACGTCAAGATCGGCGACACGGTCGCGCACGCGAAGTCGGAGGTGGCGGCCCTCCCCGGCTACAAGGAGCCGGTGGCCTACGTCTACTGCGGCCTCTACCCTGCCACCGCGGGCGATTACGAGGACCTCCGCCACGCCCTCGAGCGCCTGCACCTGAACGACGCCTCCTTCAGCTTCACGCCCGAGACCTCGGACGCGCTCGGCTTCGGCTTCCGCGCCGGCTTCCTCGGCCTCCTGCACATGGAGATCGTCCAGGAGCGCCTCGAGCGCGAGGCCGGCATCGACCTGGTCCAGACGCCGCCGAACGTGACCTACCGGCTGACCCACAAGGACGGGAGGGTCGAGATGATCGACAACCCCTCCAAGCTGCCCACCGACGGCCGGCTCGCCGAGATCGCCGAACCGGTGGCCGACGTGGGCATGATCGTCCCGCAGACGGCGATCGGCGGCATCATGAAGCTCTGCGAGGATCGCCGCGGCATCTACCTGCGGACCGAGTACCTCGGCCCCCAGCGCGTCCTGCTCCAGTACCGGCTGCCGCTGTCGGAGATCATCTTCGACTTCTACGACCGCCTGAAGAGCGCCACCCAGGGCTTCGGGACCATGGACTACCACGTGACCGGCTACGAGGCGGCCGATCTGGTGAAACTGAGAATCCTGGTGAACGGCACCGAAGTGGACGCGCTGTCGATCATCGTGCACCGCACCGTGGCCGAGCGGCGCGGCCGCCAGATCCTGAGCAAGCTCAAGGACGAGATCCCGCGCCACATGTTCGAGGTCCCGCTGCAGGCGGCGATCGGCGCCAAGGTGGTGGCCCGCGAGACGATCCGCGCCATGCGCAAGAACGTGACCGCCAAGTGCTACGGCGGCGACATCACCCGCAAGCGGAAGCTGCTGGAGAAGCAGAAGGAAGGCAAGCGCCGGATGAAGGCCGTCGGCAACGTGGAGATCCCCCAGGAGGCGTTCTTCGCCGCCTTGAAGGTGGACCGCGACCGATGACCGACGGCGAGGGCGAGCCGCGCGAGGAGATCCGACCCCTGGTCGGACCGACGCCCGCGGCCGAGGTGCCCTCGCTCTTCCGCGACGTGATCGAGAGCTTCGTCCTCGCGGTCATCATCGCGATGGTGGTGAAGAACATCCTCGGAGAGGCCTACAAGGTGCCGACCGGCTCCATGGAGCCGACCATCCATGGCGACGTCGAGGGTGGCGATCACATCCTGGTCAACAAGATGGCCGCGATCGTCCGCGAGCCCCGGCGCTGGGAGATCTGGGTGTTCCAGTATCCGCTCAACCAGCGCATCAACTACGTCAAGCGTTTCGTCGGCATCGGCCCCGAGACCGTCCGCATCGCCGATGGCGACATCTGGACCTCGGCCTATGGCAGCTCCGAGGAGACCATCGCCGACCTCTGGCAGGCTGACGGCCTGGCGATCCAGCGCAAGCCGGACGCCCTGCGCGCCGCGACTTTCGAGCGCTATCCCCAGGTGCTCGACGAGGCGGTGCCGCTCGCCGATGCCGAGGCCTTCGCCGAGTTCTGGTTCACGCCGCGCGCCGAACTCGACGACGACAGTTCCTTCGCCTTCACCGGCGAGGGGCTGCGGATCGACTCGGCCTCGCGTACCTGGGCCCACTTTCGCAACCCGATCAAGGACCGGCTCGATCCCTGGTCGCCGGTCAGCTCGACCAACTGCGAGGGCCTGCACGACGTCGGCGACCTGCGGATCGACCTCGGCCTGCGCCCCGAAGGTCCGGGAGGGCGCATCCTCCTCCAGATCCGCGACTCCGAGCTGTCGGAGTTCATCGAGGCCCGGCTCCCCTTCGGCGATTCGCGCGCCGAGGCCGGGATCTACCTCGGCGACCGACGACTGCACGACCTCGGCGGACTGCGGCTCATGCCCGGTCGGCGTCATCGCCTGTCCTTCGCCAACGCGGACGATCGGATCACGCTCGAGGTCGACGGCAAGGAGGTCGGCCGTGCCGACTACCGCCACGAGCCGATGGTCGCGCAAGGTGCCCTGCGCTGGCCGGCGCGGGTCTCCTTCGGCCTCGAAGACGGCACGGCGACCTTCTGCGACGCCCAGGTCTATCGCGACATCTACTACCGCGGCGGCGGTGGCCGCAGCCGGTCGATCTTCGACCCCTCCTACGAGAACTGCTGCGTCGACGTCCCCGCGGGCCACTACTTCGTCCTCGGCGACAACTCGCCGGCCTCCCACGACTCGCGGGAGTGGCGACGGGTGAGCATCCAGGTCGACGGCCGGGACGAGATCGCCGGCGACGTGATGGCGGTCGTCGACCCAGAGCGCCTCGACGACCGGCGCGAGAACCCCTACGTCAGGATGAAGGGCGACCAGGCCGAGACCTGGTTCGTCGACGAGTTCGGCAACGATCGCCGACTCGATGGCTACGACCCGGCGCGGGGTTCGCGGCGCAGCGAGCTGCCCGCGCCCCTGGTACCGCGCCGTCTGCTGGTGGGTCGCGCCTTCGCGATCTTCCTGCCCCTGGAACGACTGAGACTCGTAAGATGACCGCCGACGGCCGGGGTGGCCCGGGCCCCGTCCGCGAGACGGCTGGAGCGAGAACGACGATGAACGCGAGGAAGAAGAAGGACGACAAGGCCACGCTGGGCTTCTGGCGCGAGAACGCCGAGGCCCTCACCTTCGCCGTGATCATGGCGCTGGTGGTCAAGCAGTTCGCCTTCGAGGCCTACAACGTGCCGACCCAGTCGATGGAGCCGACCATCATCGGCCGTGACGTCGGTGGCGCGCGTCTGATCGCCAACAAGTTCACCTACATGTTGAAGGACCCCGAGCGCTTCGACGTGGTGATCTTCCAGTACCCGCTCAATCGCCTGCTCAACTACGTCAAGCGTTGCGTCGGCGTCGGCCCGGAGTGGCTCTTCGTCCGCGGCGGCGATCTCTATCGCGCCGACTACGACCTCGACCGCGCGGCGGCCCTGGCTGCCGCGGAGGTGGTACGCAAGCCGCTCGAGATCCAGGAGATCCTCTTCGATCAGGGCTCCTGCATCCCGCCGGCCGAGCGCGCGATCGACTCCTTCCGCCGCCACTGGAAACCGGTCGATCCGGTTGCCGGCGGCAGCTTGCGGCTGAACGAGGAGGAGGGTCTGGTCACGGCCGATGGCCGCACCAGCCCGGTGCTCCAGCGTTTCGTGACCGAGGTCCCGGACTATCTCATCGCCGGCATCGAGAATGCGAAGCCCGAGGACTACGCGGTCAACAACCGACGCAACGACGACTGGTCGCAGCGGGGCGAGGATCGTGGCATCTTCAGCCGCTTCCTCGGCCTGCCGAGCGCTTCGGAGAGCCCCGAACGGTCCCGCAACTTCGTCCCGGTCGGTGACATGCGCCTCGAGTTGTCGGTACGGCCGACCGCGGCGGCCGGGACGGTGCGCCTCGAGATCCGCGACTGGAGTCATCCGGAGGCCATCGTGCTCGAGCTGCCGGTCGCCGGAGCCGGGGCGCGCGGCGCGCTGACGATCGGCGCCGATCGGGTCGAGATCGGGACCCAGCTCCCGGTCGGCGACTGGACCGAGCTGGCCCTGCTGAACTACGACGACCACGTCGTGGTGAAGGTCGACGGCGACGTCGTCCTGGAGCGGGACTACAGCCATGCGATCCCGCCGGCCCAGGCGCCGACGCTGAACGACAGCCAGGTCTACCCCTTTCCGGAGGAACGCCTGCCCAGCGAGGGCGAGCTGCGCCATGGTGAGAACACGGCGCTCTGGGGCATCGCCGGCGGCGCCGCCGACTTCCGCGACTTCGATCTGGCTCGCGACATCCACTACCTCGAGTCGTCGACCGAGATCAAGATCGGCGACAGCGGCGACCCGCGCCGCGACTACGCATCGGTGCCGCAGGCGACCGACTTCCACATCCCGGCGCGGCACTACCTGATGCTGGGCGACAACTCTCCCGACAGCCTCGACGGCCGGGCCTGGATGCGCTCCGAGCTCCGTTACCGGAACGACGATGGCGAGCTGGTCGTCTACGAGGGTGACAGCCAGGCGGTCAGCGACGCCCCGACGCGTCCCAACATCAACCCCTACGTCGACGCCGAAAGCGGCGAGACCCGGTTCCTCGACGTCTTCGGCAACACCCGCGTGCTCGATCCGGCGCGGATCGAGAAGGTCGGCTTCGTCGACGCCGAGGGCAAGCCCGCCGAGACCCAGGCGCGGGTGCGCTTCGGCAACCTGGTCTCGCGCGATTTCGTCCAGGGTCGGGCCTACTTCGTGTTCTTCCCGATCTTGCAGATCGGGATCATCAGGTGACCCTCTTCGTCGCCGAGGGCCTGGCCAAGCGCTACGGTAAGAAAACCGTGGTGCAGGACGTGTCCCTGCGCGTCGAGCCGGGCGAGATCGTCGGGCTCCTCGGTCCGAACGGCGCCGGCAAGACCACGACCTTCGCCATGGTGATGGGGCTGGTGCGGCCGGATGCCGGCCGCCTCCTCCTCCTCGACCGCGACATCACGCGGCTCACGGTGTCGGCCCGCGCCCAGGCCGGCATCGGCTACCTTGCCCAGGAGCCCTCGGTCTTCCGGGGCCTGAACGTGCGCGACAACGTCCTCGCCGTGCTCGAGTGGGTTCCTGGTCTGAGCCGGGCCGAACGCCACGAACGCGCCACGGCCGTCCTGGAGGAACTCGAACTCGGTCGGCTCTCGACCCAGCGGGCCGACCTGCTCTCGGGCGGCGAACGACGGCGGCTGGAGATCGCGCGGATCCTGGTCACGGAACCGGAACTCATCCTCCTCGACGAGCCCTTCGCGGGCGTCGATCCGATCGCCGTCGAGGAGATCCAGGAACTCGTCCTCTCCCTCAAGCAACGGGGCGTCGGCCTGCTGATCACCGACCACAACGTGCGCGAGACCCTGAGCATCACCGATCGCGCCTACATCATCGCCGAGGGCCGAATCCTCAGGCAGGGACCGGCGCGCGACCTGATCGACGACGAGGCGGTGCGCCGGGCCTACCTCGGGCGTAGCTTCGCGATGCCGGAACTCGACGGTCGTCCGCGTGGGGAAAAGCCCTGAACGAACCGTGGATTCCCGGACCGACATCGTCCGCGACCGGCGGCCGCGGTGGCGCCAGGGGGCCCTGTGACATGTTGTTAAGCAGGACCTGCTAAAGCCCCTTGCGGATCGAGCCTCGATCGGAGTGCTGATCTCCCGGCTGCCACTGGACTTCCGCGATGCTGGCGTCGGTGGACAAATGTCGGATTTTGTCCTGTCCAGTGCCATTGTCCCCCCCTTATAGTCACGGCGCTCGCCAAGCGAGAAGGGAAGCCGGAAGTGCGCCAGGTCGGGCCACGGGGCCGAGATCTGCGCCGCTCCAGGAAGCTCGATGATCCGCGATCGACACCGGGGGGGCCCGGGCGTTGACTCGTCCGGGGGGTGATGATGACGGCCAAAGCAGGGGGCTTCAGGATCCTCGTGGTCGACGACGAGACCGCGCAGCGCAAGGCGCTGACGGGTTTCCTGTCGAGTCGCGGCTACGAGGTCACGGGCATCGGAACCGTGCTCGAGGCTCGGGAGCGGCTCGAGACGGCGCCCTTCGAGCTGGTCATCGCGGCCATCTCGCTCGCCGACGGCAACGGCCTCGACCTGCTCGAGCTGGCGCGAGATCGCCAGCGCGCGCCCGAGGTGATCCTCCTCTCGGGCTACCTCGACCTCGGTCTCGCCATCCAGGGCATGCGCCAGGGCGCCTACGACTTCTTCCACAAGCCCTTCAACTTCGACAAGATCGCCTACACCGTCGAGCGGCTGCACGAGCACCTCGACGTTCGCGTCGACAGCCAGCGCTTCCTGCTCGAGAGGCGCGAACGTCAGCTTCAGCGCGAGACCGCGCTCAGCCTGGCGCGCGCCGCCGAGGGCCGCGACCGCCTGAACATCGGTCACGGTCGACGGGTCGGGGCCTATGCGCTCCGCCTCGGCCAGGCCCTGTGCTTCTCCGAGGAGCGGCTCGCCCTCCTGGAGCTCGCCAGCAAGCTCCACGACATCGGCAAGATCGGCATCGACGACGCCATCCTCAACAAGCCGGGTCGCCTGACCGACGGCGAATTCGAGCAGATGAAGCGGCACTCCGAGATCGGCGAGTACATCATCAAGCCGGTCTCTTTCTTCCGCGAGATCGTGCCGGCCGTGCGCTGGCACCACGAGCGCTGGGACGGCACCGGTTACCCGGATGGCCTGGCGGGCGAGGAGATCCCCCTCGACGCGCGCATCGTCGGCCTCTGCGACTTCTTCGACGCGATCACCTCGAAGCGCCCCTATCGCGAACCCGCGAGCCTCGAAGAGGCGCTCGACATGGTGTTGAGCGAGCGCGGCCGCTACTTCGACCCGGTGCTCGTGGACCTGTTCATCGCGCTCCACCAGAAGCAGCTCGAATCGGTCGCCTGAGCCGTCGGCGAGCCCGTCCTCTCCGCATCACCGGCCGCCGGCGACTGGGACCTCCTGCCCCAGGTCCTCGGCTTGTCCGCGGCCGGTCTCCGGCGTAGGATTCCAGGCTTCGCATGCCCCTCCCACGAAGGAGTAGTTCACGTGCAAATCACTGTCTGCGTTGCCGTTACGCCCTCCACCGAGACCAAGGTCAAGGTCGCGCCGGACGGCAAGAGCCTCGATGTCGCCGAGGTGAAGTTCGAGCTCAACCCCTACGACGAGTTCGCGCTCGAGGAGGCACTCCGCCTGCGCGAGGCGCGGGGCGAGGGCCAGGTCGAGGTCCTGACGGTGGGTGACGGCTCCCAGAAGGAGGAGATCCGCAAGTGTCTCGCCCGCGGCGCCGACAGCGCGGCGATCCTCAAGGCCGACACCAGCGCGGCCGACTCCGCCGCGATCGCGGGGGCCCTGGCGGCGCGGATCGGCGCCGGCGCGAGCCAGGTGGTCTTCTTCGGCAAGCAGGCGGTGGACGGCGACAACTCGCAGGTTCCGGCGCACGTCGCGGTCGCCCTCGACTGGCCCCTGGTCGGCAAGGTCTCCAAGCTCGCCTTCGATGGCGACTCCTTCACCGCCCAGCGCGAGATCGAGGGTGGCGTCGAGATCATCGAGGGCCGGCTGCCGGCGGTCTTCAGCGCGGAGAAGGGCCTCAACGAACCCCGCTATCCCTCGCTCAAGGGCATCATGGCGGCCAAGAAGAAGCCCCTCGAGGAGGTCGAGGTCCAGCTCGAAGCGGCCCGCGTGACCTGCCTGTCCCTCGGCCTGCCGCCGGCACGCCCCGAGGGTCGCATCGTCGGCGAGGGCGCCGCCGTGGCGGCCGAGGTGGTCCGCCTGCTCAAGGAAGAAGCCAAGGTCATCTGAGACCGAGCAACCGCATCGACCGGGACCGAGACGTTCCGGACAGCAAAGGAGATCGAGATGCCCCAGGGAATCCTGACTTTCGCCGAGCAGCGCGACGGCAGCTTCAAGAAGGTGGCCTTCGAGGCGACCTCGGCCGCCGCGGCGCTCAAGGCCGACTTCGGTGGCAAGGTCACCTCGGTGGTGATCGGCAAGGGCGTGCAGGCCATCGCGGCCAAGCTGGGCGCCTACGGCGCCGACGAGGTCCTGGCCTTCGACCAGGATCTGTTCGACAAGTACTCCACCGGCGGCTACGGCCGGGCGCTGGTCCAGGCCGTCCAGGTCTGTGATCCGGCCCTGATCATCGTTCCGGCCACCACGATGGGCCGGGATCTGGCCGCCTGGGCAGCCGCCAAGCTGGGCGTCGCCTGCGCCATGGACTGCGTCGAGATCAAGGCCGAGGGCGGCAAGCCCCGGGTTCGCCGCCCGGTCTACGCCGGCAAGGCCTTCGCCACGCTCGAGCCGACCACCGGAGCCCTGGTCGCCGCCATCCGCCCCAACGTCTTCGCCGCCAAGGAGAGCGCTCCGGGGACCGAAGCGCCGGTCAAGGTGCTGCCGATCGAGTTCTCGGCCGAGAGCATCCGGGCGATGGTCAAGCGGATCGCCGCGCCGGCGGAGGCCCGGTTGGACGTCGCCGAGGCGGACATCGTCGTGGCCGGCGGTCGCGGCATCGGCAGCCCGGAGGGCTGGGCGCCGCTCGAGGAGCTGGCCAAGGTGCTCGGCGCCGCGGTCGGTGCCTCGCGCGCCGTGGTCGACTCGGGCTGGCGCGATCATGCCGACCAGATCGGGCAGACCGGCAAGGTGGTGGCGCCGACGCTCTACTTCGCCTGCGGCATCTCCGGAGCCATCCAGCACCTCGCCGGCATGCGCACCAGCAAGGTGATCGTGGCCATCAACAAGGACCCCGAGGCGCCCATCTTCAAGGTGGCGAACTACGGCATCGTCGGCGACCTGTTCGAGGTCCTTCCGGCGCTGACCGCGGAGTTCAAGAAGGTCCTCTGACCCGAACACCAGCGCGCGGATTGCAGGCCCCGTCGCCCGGCGACGGGGCCTTTCTCGTCCCTCACCGCGGCTCGAGGGGCTCGGGCAACTCCGGCCACAGCGACCGGATGTCCTCGAGCAGGTCGCGCGCCTCGGTTCCGCGTCCCTGCGCCAGGCGGAGCCGCCGTAGTTCGCCGTGCAGGACACGGCGGGGCCGATCGCTGGCGATGATCGCGGCCACGATCGCGATCTCCGCCTCGTCGAACGCGCCGGCCAGACGGGCGGCACGAGCTCGGCAGAGAAAGACGAGGGGCCGATCGACCGCCGGAGGGGAGACGACGAATCGGTCTTCGAGGCCGAAGCGACACCAGTCGGCCTCGACGCCCCGGGCCAGCAGGTCGCCGAGAAGACGCCGGCCCTGATCGATCGCCCCGGCATCGATGAGGGCGAAGGCCTGGTCCAGCGCCCGATGATCGGCCTGCACGCTCTCCAGGGCGCCCAGCCGGGCCGCCTGCCGCTTGCTCTTCTCGAGGGCGTCGTCGGTCATCAGGAGCGCGAGCGCCAGGATCACGGTGAGCGCGGGCAGGAACAGGGCGATCACGGGATTGCGGCGTGACCAGCGCCGGCAACGGTCGAGGACCGAACTCGGCCGTGCGCGCAGCGGTCGGTTCTCCAGATGGCGACGGATGTCGTCGGCCAGGTCCTCCGCGGTCGCATAGCGACGATCGCGCTCACGAGCGAGGGCGACCTGGACGATCACTTCCAGATCGCGGGGCAGGCCGCGAACGACCAGCCCCAGGGCCGGTGCCTCCTCCTCGACGATGCGGCGGACGAGCGCCACCCGCGTCGGCGCGGCGAAGGGTCGTCGGCCGGCGAGCAGCTCGAAGAGGATGACCCCGAGCGCCCAGACGTCGACCCGGCGATCGACCCTCGGCTCGCCGGCGCGGAGCTGTTCGGGCGCCATGTAGGCCGGCGTGCCGAGAAGCTCGCCGCTGCGCGTGAGGCTCGAATCGTCGCCATCGAGGGCCGTGGCCAGGCCGAAGTCGAGCACGACGGGCTCACCGTTCGGGGTCACGATGACGTTGCCCGGCTTCACGTCCCGATGGACGATCCCCAGCTCGTGGGCCGCGTGGAGGGCGCGCGCGATCTTCTCGACCATGACCAGGAGCTGGCGGCGATCCGGCTCGGCCGGCGCCGGTTCAGTCGTCGCCCTGCCCGCCCCGGTTTCGCCATCGTCCGCGTTCTCGACCCCGACGTGGAAGGATCGGCGATCGCGGGATCCGGCCAGCCGGGCGGCCAGGGTCTCACCCTCGACGTAGCGCATCGCGATGTAGGCCAGGGTTCCCTCCACGCCGGATTCGATCACCGGGCAGATGTTGGCGTGGTCGAGTCGGGACGCGGCCAGGGCTTCGCGACGGAAGCGGGCGAGGAGCGGGACGGCCGCCGGGCCGGCGAGCTGCAGCACCTTGAGCGCCACCCGGCGACCGAGGCGCTCGTCCTCGGCCAGATAGACGATCCCCTGGCCGCCCCGGCCGAGCTCACGGATCGGGCGGTAGTGACGGAGCGCCGGCAGACCCTGGATATCCTCGTTCGAGCCGAGCGCCGCCAGCTCCTCCTCGAGGAGATCCAGGTCGGTCGCGAACTCGCGACGATAGTCATCGACCGGGCGCAGACCGCCGGCGGCACGGTCGGCGAGCAGTCTCCGCAGGATCTCGTGTCGTCTGGCTTCCTTCATTCCGGATCATCTTGCCCGGAAGTCCCGAGCCGGGTCTACCATGTCGCCATGACCGCCGACTGCTACGACCTCACCAGCATCCACGTGCGCGCCGCCCGCGCCGGCGACGAGCAGAGCATCGCCTGGATCATCCACCGCTTCGGTCCGCTCCTCCTCGCCCAGGCCCGCCACCGGCTCGCCGGTGGCGCGACCGGGCTCCTGGAGCCCGAGGACCTGGTCCAGGAGACCTGGGCCGTAGCGCTCCCCCGCCTGCCCGAGATCGAGGAACGCGCCGGACGGGTCACGCCCGTCCTGCTTCGCTTCCTGGCGACCACCCAGCTGCAGCTGCTCAACAACCTGCTCCGCAAGCTGCTGCGCCGTGGCCCGAACGCGGGGCTCGCCTTCGAGCCCTCCGCCCCGTCTCCGGGGACTCCGGACCCAGAGCGCCGCGACCTCGTGCTCGATGCGATCGAGACCCTGGAGGCCCAGGATCGCGCGGTGGTGGTCCTGCGCGCGATCGAAGGGCTCGACAACGGGGTGGTCGCGAACCTGATCGGTTGCAGCCCGAACGCCTGTTCCCTGCGCTACAACCGCGCCCTGGCCCGGCTGCGCCAGGTGCTCGGCCCCTCGGTCTTCGACGAGATCGACTGACCCGGTCAGTCCGCGCGCAGTTCCCGGAGCTGCCGACGTCGCAGCTCGAAGCGCCAGCCCAGGACGATCCCCGTGATGCCGGTGACCAGATTGCCGAAGCGCAGAAGCAGGGGCTCGTCGTTCTGGCCGAAACTCGAGACGACCCAGAGCAGGAGGACGAGGAGGATCAGACCCAGGATCGCCCGGGCATGCCCCTGGCGCGCCACGATGGTGGTGACCACGGCGCCGACCGCGGCCGCGAGGATGCCGATGGCGAGGATCAGGAGGATGATCGGCGTGCCGGGAAGCTCCGGGGCGTTCCGCGGATCGGCGCCGAAGGCACCGGCGACGACGAGGACGAAGAACAGGGCCATGAGGATGACGGCCATCACGGCGTAGCCGGCGACGACCGAGGCGATGAGTCTCGGCATGGGATGCTCCTTTCGGGTTTCGCAGCACCATGTCGCCGGATCGGCACCGGCGTCAGCGAATCCCGGAGCTGGGCGAAAAAACGATCGGACCCCACCGATGGCAGTCGGCGGGGTCCGGCGCGGTCGTGGTCGGGCTCAATGGCGGAAGTGCCGGCGCCCGGTGAGAACCATCGCGATACCGGCCTCGTCACAGGCCTTCGTGACCTCCTGGTCGCGGATCGAGCCCCCCGGCTGGATGACGGCGCGCACGCCCGCGGCATGCGCGGCGAGGATGCCGTCGGCGAAGGGGAAGAAGGCATCCGAGGCCATCACGGCGCCATCGCAGAGCGCGCCACCCTTCTTCGCCGCCAGCTCGACCGAGTCGATGCGGCTCATCTGGCCGGCGCCGACGCCGATCAGCCGGCGATCCTTGACGAAGACGATCGCGTTGCTGGTGACGTGCCGGCAGAGGGCCCAGGCGAAGAGCAGGTCCTGGCGCTCGCGGTCGTCCGGCACGCGACTGGTCGCCGGCTCGAGCTCCGGCGGAATGCTGCGGTCCGGGGTCTCCACCAGCATGCCGCCGCGGATCCAGCGCAGCTCGCGTTCACCGTCGTCCTGACGCGGGCCGATCGGACCGGTCGCGAGGATGCGGACGTTCTTGCCCCACTTGGCTCCGGTCTGCAGGACCTCGATCGCGCCGTCCTCGTAGCTCGGTGCGATGATCACCTCGAAGAACTTGTCCTTCGTGGCGATGAGTTCCGCGGTGCCACGCTCGAGCGGACGGTTGAAGGCGACGATGCCGCCGTAGGCCGAGACCGGGTCGCCCGCGTGCGCGGCGAGGAAGGCCTCGCTCTGGCTGCTGGCGTGGCTGGCGGCGCCGCAGGGGTTCTTGTGCTTGATCACCGCGCAGGAGACGTCGGGCAGGCTCTTGGCGCACTCGAACGCGGCATCGGCGTCGAGGTAGTTGTTGAAGCTCAGTTCCTTGCCGTTGAGCTGCTCGGCCCAGGCGACGGCGGCGTCGGCCGGACGGCGGTCGGCGAGGTAGGCGGCGGCCTCCTGGTGCGGATTCTCGCCGTAGCGGAGGGCCTGCTTGCGGGTGAAGCTCACCGTGAGTCGCTCGGGGAGGAACTCGGCGCCCATCCAGTCCTGGATGGCCGCGTCGTAGGCGGCCGTGGTCTGGAAGGCCTTGCGCGCCCAGGCCCGACGCTGGGCGTGGGTCGTCCGGCCGTCCTGACCCTCGAAGGCATCGACGAAGTCGGCGTAGTCCTCGGGCTGGGTGAGGACGGTGACGAACTCGTGGTTCTTGGCCGCGCTCCTGATCATGGTCGGCCCGCCGATGTCGATCATCTCGATCGCCTCGGCCTCGTCGACCTCGGGCTTGGCGATCACCTCGCCGAAGGGATAGAGGTTCACCACGACCAGATCGATCGGTCGGATGCCGTTCCGGGTCGCGGCCTCGCGATGTTCGGCGAGGTCACGGCGCATGAGCAGGCCGCCATGGACGCGGGGATGCAGGGTCTTGACCCGGCCGTCCATCATCTCGGGAAAGCCGGTGACCTCGGCGACGTCGACGATCTCCAGGCCCGCCTCGCGCAGCATGCGCGCGGTCCCGCCGGTCGACAGGATCTCGACCCCTCGACGCGCCAGGGCGCGGGCGAGATCGAGGATGCCGTCCTTCTTGAACACGCTCAGGAGCGCGCGTTCGATCCTGATCTCCTTGCTGCTCACTTCTGGTCCCCCTTTCCGGCCTGCTCGCGGAGCCAGGCCTCCATGAATCGGTCGAGGTCGCCGTCGAGGACGCCCTGGACGTCGCCGTTCTCACAACCCGTGCGATGGTCCTTGACCAGCGTGTAGGGCTGCAGGGTGTAGGTCCGGATCTGGCTTCCGAAGGCGATCTCGCCCTTGGCGTCGTAGGCCGAGGCGATCTCCTTCTCGCGTTCTTCCTCGCGCAGCCTGGCCAGGCGCCCCTTGAGCACCTTGAGGGCCTGCGCCTTGTTCTTGTGCTGCGACCGTTCGTTCTGACACTGCACGACGAGTCCGGTGGGCAGGTGCGTGATCCGCACCGCCGAGTCCGAGGTGTTGACGTGCTGACCACCCTTGCCGCCGGCGCGGTAGGTGTCGATCTTGAGGTCCTTGTCGAGGATCTCGATGGTGTCGTCGTCCTCGATCTCGGGGATGACGTCGATGCCGACGAAGGAGGTCTGGCGCTTGCCGGCTGCGTTGAAGGGCGAGATGCGGATCAGCCGGTGGACGCCGACCTCGCTCTTGAGGCGACCGTAGGCGTACTCGCCCTCGAAACGGATCGTGGCGTTCTTGATCCCGGCCTCGTCGTTGGGAGTCAGCTCCTGCGTCTTGTACTTGATCTCCGAGGCCTCGGCCCAGCGGATGTACATGCGCATCAGCATCTCGGCGAAATCGGTGGCATCGGTGCCGCCGTTGCCGGCCTGGATGGTCATGATGGCCGGACGGGTGTCGTTCGGGCCGCTGAACAGGGCCTCGAGTTCGAGCCGCTCGAAGCGCTCGGTCAGCCCCTCGAGCTCGGAGAGGATCTGTTTCTCCTGCTCGGGGTCGCCCTCGACCATCTCGGCCAGTTCGGCGAGATCGACGAGTTCGGCGTCGAGCGAGCCCAGGGACTCGACCACGCGCCGCGCGACCTTGAGCTCACGGATGACGCCCTGGGCCTTCTCCTGGTCGTCCCAGAATCCGGCATCCGACATGCGAGCCTCGAGCTCGCCGACCTTCACCTGCTTGCCGGCGAAGTCAAAGAGAGTCCTTCAGGTTGGACAGGCCCTCGCGCAGCTTCTCGATTCCGGTCTCGAGTTCGTAGATCATGGTCTTCCTTCTGTTCGGTTGCGGGCGTGGTCGCGGCGGCCGTCCTCAGGACGCGCCCCCGAACCGCGTGGCCGAGGACGACGGGCCGCCCTCGGAGGTGTCGTACTTCAGGGTGAAGCCATGGACCTCACCGAGGCTGTAGGCGGCCAGGATCTTGCCGCGCTCGCTCTTCAGGAACCGCATCAGCATGGCGAGGATCTTGAGGTACTCGTCGTGCTTGCCGTTGGGTCCGACGATCATGCAGACCAGCTTCACCGGCCGGTCGTCGATGATGGACGAGTAGTTGATGCCGTCCTGGGAGATGCCCAGCGCGCAGGCGAACTCGTCGACCGTGCCGAGACGGGCGTGCGGCACCGCGATGCCGTAGCCGACTCCGGTACTCATCAGGACCTCGCGACTCATGATCGCCTCCTCGGCGGCGACCCGCTCCTTGATCGCCCTGGTCTCGGCGAGAACGTCGAGCAGGCGCTGGAGCGCCGAAGCCTTGTCGGTGGTCTCGAGGTTGACGATGCGCGTCGGCGGCAGGAGTTCTGAGAGCTGGTACATGAACCCACCCGGAAACATGGGAGCCATCGCGGTCGCCCGCCTATGATGCGGACGCCGCCGACCGCCGGCTCGGACCCCGAGGCGCAGGCGGCGGCACGCGGGACGAAGCGACCCGGAGCGATCCGGCAGGATAGCCGGCGAGCGTCCGGCTCTCAAATGCGGAGTGGGCGGCATGGACGAGCAGACCTGGAACAGCCGATTCGAGATCGAGGTCCCGATGCGCCTCCTCAGACCGGCGCGGCCCGGACCGGCTCGCTCGCTCGCCGTGCTCCTCCATGGCATGGGGCAGAACGGCACGGTGATCCAACGCCGACTCGGCGAACGCCTGCTCGCCGGCGGACGCCACCTCCTGGTGCCGGACGGCCCCTTGCCCTTCGAGAAGAAGCTGGGTGACGGCCGCATCGTCGGCCGCGCCTGGTACCTCTACACCGGTGACCAGGAGGCCTTCCTCGAGTCCGCCGGGCGGACCAGTCGCTGGCTGGAGGCCGAGATCGACCGGGTGGTCGCCGCGGAGGGTCTCGAGCCGGGACGTGTTCACCTGGTCGGCTACTCCCAGGGTGGCTACCAGGCCGGCCTGATGCTGCTGCAATCGCCGGAGCGCTACGCCTCGCTGGTCTCGGTCTGCTCACGTCTCAAGGCCGAGATCTGGCCCGACGACGCCGACGCGTCCCGGCTCCCCCCCATCCTGGTCCTCCACGGCGAACACGACGAGTTCCTGCCCCGGACGGCCAGCGAGGCCTCCGTCGCCAAGCTCGGCGCGCGGGGGGCTCCGGTCGACTTCCGTATCTTCCCCAGCGGCCACGAGTTCAGTGCCGAACAGGCCGACGCGCTGGCCGGCTTCCTCGACGACCTCGACAAAAGCTATTGAGATTCATTCTCATAAGCTCTACAACGGGCCGACCGCCAGCGTATGCTCGCAGTCTGACCCTGTTTCCTTCAGCCAGTAGAAGAGGTCCCGGCCATGAAGATTCTGACTAGTCTCAGCGCAGTCCTGCTGATCTGCGTGTGCGCGCAGGCGCAGGACTATCTCCCACGACGCTCCGGCTTCATCCTCCTCGGCGATCGCGCCGGGGATCAGATCTGGGCGCTCAACGACTTCAACTTCGACTTCAGCACCGAAGGCGCCGGCGAATGCGTGCCCTGGTACACGGGCGCCAACGGTCCCGCGATCGCGACCATCCAGGACATCACGGTGAGCCAGGACGGTCGGGTCTTCGTCGCCGACTCCAGCAACAGCCAGGTGGTCTGGTTGCTCAACAACAACCTGGACGGCGATGCCGACGACGCCGGCGAGGCCGGGGTCTTCTTCGACGCCAGCAACCAGTCCGCGGTGCAGTTCGGCTCGATCCTGGGCATCAGCATGCAGGCCGGATCACCGGTGTCGATGTACCTCGCCGTCTCGGGCAACGGTACCTTCTCCGCCGACCGGATCATCAAGCTGGTCGACGTCAACGACAACGGCGACGCCAACGATGCCGGTGACGCCACGGTGGTCTGGGAGAACCAGGTCGCGATCGCCGCCGGCAACCCCGACATCGCGATTCCCTCTTCGGTGCTCGCCAACGCCAGCGGACGCCTGTTCGTCCTCCAGGCCACCAATACCGGCGCCTCCGGCGGCGTCTACGCGCTCGACGACCTGAACGGCGATCTCGACTTCAACGACGCCGGCGAGGTCACCCCCTACTTCATCCTGCCCGGCAGCGTCGCCGCGGCCTTCGACATGACCCTCGGCCGCGACGGCCGGATCTGGGTCGCCGACCGCGGGACGCCGGACACGATCTACGTGCTCGAGGATCTGAACAACGACGGCGACGTCGCCGATCCCAACGAGGCCCGGGTCTACTGGACGCCGACCCTGACCAGCCTGATCGACAACATCGGCGAGATCGTGCTCCACGACGGCTCGACCGCCCTGCTGGTCGCCGAGGACGGCGGTGACGATCGCGTCCTCCTCCTCTACGACCTGAACGGCAACGGCATCATCGACACCGCCGCCGAGACGATCACCCTGCACAACACGGCCAACCCGGGCGCGGTCGACTTCGGCCAGCCGAAGGCGATCGAGGCCATCCCCGGCCCCTCGCTCACCGGACCGGCCACGGTCGCCATCGGCCAGAATGCGGTGGCGCAGCACACCGGTGTCCAGGGCCACACGATCTTCGTCGGCTACAACTTCACGACCGCGCCGCTGATCGCACCGCCCTACGGCATCTACTGGCTCGGTACCTACCCGCCCCTCGGCTACAGCGTGCCCTTCGCCACGATTCCCGCCGGCGGTTTCTACAACATCCCCTTCACCGTGCCGAACTTCCCCTGGCTCGTCGGCCAGACGATCGACACGCAGAGCTACGAGTATGACGGCTTCTTCGGCCGCCTGAGCGAGCTCTACCGCATCACCATCATCTGAACGACCGGATCGAGCGGGCCGTGATCAGGATCGCGGCCCGCGACCCCGTCCTCGGTCGTCGTCGACGACGCTGGCGAGCAACTCCTCCACCCTGGCCAGGAACACGGAGGGCGGGAAGGGCTTGGTGAGCAGATCGACGGTCGCGCCCTCGAGCTGGTCGAAGTCGAGCGCCGAGACCGCGTAGCCCGACACCAGGAGCGCCGGCAGCCGCGGCCGCCGCGCCTGCAACAGGCCGAGCAATTCGATGCCGGTCATCCCCGGCAGGACGATGTCGGTCACCAGAAGGTCCAATCGCGCGCTTCGTTGCTCGACCCGGACGGCATCCTCGCCACTGCCCGCCGCCAGCACCTTGCAGCCGCAGCTCCTCAGGGCACGAACCAGGGATTCGCGCACGTCCGGGTCGTCCTCCACCACCAGCACCGTGCGTTCACTCACGATGCTCCGGCGGTTCTCGACCGCCGGAATGCCGACGGCCACGACCTTCTGCTCGCAGGCCGGAAAGACGGCCGAGAAACGCGCCCCTTGACCGGGCGAGCTGGTCACCGAGATCCGGCCCCCGGCCTCCTTCACGATCTGTTTCACCGTGGCCAGCCCGATGCCGGTGCCGACATCCGGGTGCTTGGTGGTGAAGTAAGGCTCGAAGATCCGCTCGCGGATCTCCGCGGCGATCCCCTCGCCATCGTCCTCGACCGCGAGCATGACCCGATCCTCGCCCTCGTCGGCCACGACCAGCATGATCCGTCCCCCTCTCGGCATGGCGTCACGCGCGTTGACCACCAGGTTGAGGAGCAGGATCTCGATCTGCCCGGGGTCGGCGACGATCCGCCGCGTGGAGTCCAGCCGGGTCACGATCTCGATGCCGCCGCGCAGCAGCCGGTCGAGCATCGGCTGCAGCCCGCGCACCACGTCGGCCAGGTCGAGCGGCCGCGGCTTCAGCGCGGTATGGCGGCTGAAGGCGAGGAGCTGCCGGGTCAGGTTCCCCGCCCGGCCGCAGATCTCGATGATGGTCGTGGACAGCTCGCGGGTCTCGCCGTCGGCCGTCGGGCCGTCGCCGATCATCTCGGCCGAGCCGAGGATGGCGGTCAAGAGGTTGTTGAAGTCATGGGCCACGCAGCCGGCGAGTCGCCCCATGGCCTCGTTGGCCTGCGTGCGTCGGAGCTGCACCTCGAGTTCATGGCGACGCGTGATGTCGGTGATGCTGGCCCGGACGATCTCCCGTCTGCGATTGGGGACGTCGATCAGGTGGACCTCGCCGAGGATGTGCTCGCCGTCCGGACCGATGAAGGTCCACTCGAAGGCGGAGCCCTCGCCCGCACGTGCCTTCTCGACCTGCTTCGCGAAGGCCGCCGCCGAGGTCTCGCCCCCTGGCTGGAGTTCGGGGCTGAGGTCGATGGGCCGGGTCGCCGGCAGACGCTCCGCGCTCAGGCCGAACATGCGCAGGAAGCGTTGATTGCCGTCGATGAAGCAGCCCGTGGCCGGGTCGAGCGACACGATCGCGTCGGGGGCATTCTCGACCAGGATGCGCAGGCGCCGCGCGCTCAGCTCGGCCCGGTCGCCGCGATCGGCGGCGACACGGATCAGGAAGGCCAGGGTCGCGGCCAGGATCAGACCGAAGACCAGCAAGGCCTCGTCGACCCAGGTTCCCTTGGCGACCTCCACCTGCGGCGCCGCCACGACGTCGAGCTCGAGCTGGCGACCCGCGACCGCGACGGTCGTCGCGGCCATCGGCAGGCTCGGACTCGCGTCCGGTCTGGGTCCGAAGGCACCGAGCAGCTCGTCGCCATCACGGAGCAGGTAGGCGAACTGGGTCTGGTCGGCCTCGTCGATGCAGGACTCGAGCAGGTCGGGCAGACGGAAGACCGCATCGAGGAGGCCCAAGGTCTCGCCATCGCGCCGGAGACGCAGATAGGCCGCGAAGCCCCAACCACCCTGGAGGAGTTCCAGCGGCGGTGTGACCTGGATCTCGTCCGATGACAGCGCGGCGATCACGGTCCCGCTCGCCACCGGGTGCCGGGTCAGGTCATGGCCGAGAGCACCCTGGTTCTGAGCCTCCGGCTCGACCCAGACGATCACGCCCTGACCATCGACCCAGTTCAGGGCCTGGAGACCCTGGTAGGCCTGTTGGTGGGCCAAGGAGGCCGCGCGGAAGGTCGCCTCGTCGACCTGCCCATGCGCGAGCAGGGTCCTGCCGAGCTGCCGCAGGGCGCCGAGGTGATTGTCCATGACCACCTCGAGTCGGGCACCCACCTGCCGCGCCGTCACCTCGAGCCGGGCCTCCAGGACGTCGCGCTCACGGAGCTGGATGAAGTACCAGCTTCCGACCAGGAGGCCGGCCAGCAGGACGAAGAGCACGAGTGGCAGGATGGTGCTGCGCTGGAACGTCACGACGTCGCTCGAAGTCGATGAGCCTGCAATCGATCGCGGTCTGGATGGTAGTGGGCGCGCTGACCCTTGTCACCGACGAAGAGCCTGCCGGGGCGATTCGGATCATGAAGAATCGGCTGGGGCGGCTCCGGGCGCGATGCCTAGGCCCTCACTCGCGACGATCCTTGGCGCCACCGACCGGAGAGGCTCCCCCGTCGGCAGACGCGACGACGGCCGGAAACGTCTCCGTTCCCGGCCGTCGCGAGATCGAACGCCGCTGGACTCAGACGACGCCGAGCTTCTTGCCGACCTTGACGAAGGCCGCGATCGCCCGATCGAGATGCTCGCGCCGATGCGCGGCGCTGATCTGGGTCCGGATCCGCGCCTCGCCGCGGGGCACGACCGGGAAGGAGAAGCCGATCACGTAGATGCCTTCCTTCAGCATCTCCGCGGCCATCTCCTGGGCCAGGCGGGCGTCGCCCAGCATGATCGGCACGATCGGATGGACGCCGGGCTTGATCTCGAAGCCGGCGGCCGTCATCCGGTCGCGGAAGTAGCGCGTGTTGTCCTCCAGTCGATCACGCAGCTCGGTCGTCGCCGAGAGCATCTCCAGACAGGCGATGGAGGCGCAGACGATGGCCGGCGCCACGGTGTTCGAGAACAGGTAGGGCCGCGACCGCTGGCGCAGGAGCGCGATGATCTCCTTCTTGCCGGTGGTGAAGCCGCCGCTGGCGCCGCCGAGGGCCTTGCCCAGGGTCGAGGTCACGACGTCGACGCGATCCATGACCCCGCAGTGCTCGATCGAGCCGCGACCGGTCGGTCCGAAGAAGCCGGTCGCGTGGCTGTCGTCCACCATGACCAGGGCATCGTACTTCTCGGCCAGATCGCAGATCTGCTCCAGCTTGGCGACGTAACCGTCCATCGAGAACACACCGTCGGTGGCGATCATGCGGGTCCGGGCGCCACTGGCTTCCTTGAGGCAGTTCTCGAGTTCGGCCATGTCGCCGTTCGCGTAGCGCAGGCGCTGCGCCTTGCACAGGCGGACCCCGTCGATGATCGAGGCATGGTTGAGCGCGTCGGAGATGATCGCGTCCTCGGTACCGAGCAGGGTCTCGAACAGACCGCCGTTGGCATCGAAGCAGGAGGTGTAGAGGATCGTGTCCTCGGTCCCGAGGAAGGCGCTGATCGCGGCCTCGAGCTCCTTGTGGATGGTCTGCGTGCCGCAGATGAACCGCACGCTCGACAGGCCGAAGCCCCAGCGATCGACGCCGGCCCGCGCGGCCTCGATCAGCCGGGGCTCGTTGGCGAGTCCGAGGTAGTTGTTGGCGCAGAAGTTGAGCACCTCCTCGCCCTTCACGCGGATGACCGCGCTCTGCTGGCTCTCGATGACGCGCTCGCCCTTCCAGAGTCCGGCCTTCTCGATCTCGTCCAGTTCCGCGCGCAGTCGGTCTCGGGTGGCGCCGTACATCTTCTGCTCCTTCAGGCGTAACGCTTGCTGATGTTGGGGATCAGGTACTCGGTCATGGCCCGTTCGAGGTCGTAGGCCGGTTCATGGCCCCAGTCCTCGCGCGCCGCCCGGTCGACCACGTCCGCGGGCCAGCTGTCGACGATCGCCTGGCGCTGCTCGTGCGGCGCGAAGCCGATCTCGGCGCCCGGGAAGTGCCGCCGGACGAGATCGGCGAACTCGCCGGCGCTCGGGTTGAAGGCGCCGATGTTGTAGACGCGTCGGCTGAGCTTCTCCGCCGGGGCGCGGGTCAGCTTCAGGAGCGCATCGATGGCGTCCGGCATCGCCATGAAGGTGATCCTCGTGTCCGGACGCACGAAACAGGCGTAGGGCTCGCCCTTGGCGGCCGCGTGCAGCATCTCCGGCACGTAGTCGCTGGTGCCGCCGCTCGGCACGGTGAAGGCCGAGATCAGACCCGGGAACCGGATCGCCCGGAAATCGACCTGACCGCGGGCCTCGTTGACCGCGAGCTGGCGGTAGAAATCGGCGTAGTAGCGCCCGAGCTGCTCGCAGTAGAGCTTGTTGCAGCCGTACATCGTCCGCGGTGTGGTCCACTCGGTCTCGGTGACCGCGCCCGCCGCGGCCTTCGCGGCGAGATCCGGCAGGCCATAGACCGCGATCGAGCTCGGGAACATGAACTTGACCGGCTGGCCGTGGGAGCGTCCCTCGTCCATGGCCAGCTTGAGCAGCTTCAGGGTGCCCTCGACGTTGACCGCGTGGGCCGTCTCCGGAACGAACTCGGCTCGGGTCGACAACAAGGCCGCCAGGTGGAACACGGCGTGGATCTCGTATTCGCTGGCGATGCGATCGAGGAGATGGCCGTCGAGGATGTCGCCGGCGATGGTCGCGGCGCAGCGCTTGGCCAGACCGGGATCGACCTCGCGCAGATCGAGCGCGAGCACCTCGTAGCGTGCCTCGTCCGCGAGGGCATTGATGAGTCCGTGGCCGACCTCGCCGTTGGCGCCGGTCACGAGTACGACGGGTTTCCTGCTCACGAGGACGCTCCTGCTCGGGGAACGGGGATGGCGTCGGAATTGGAACAGGATCGTCCGATCATTTCAATCGCGGCCGATGGCCGTGCGGCATGACGCCGCGAACCGGGCGACCTCCTCAGGGCAGGAAGTCGACCGCGACCGGCCGGGAGAAGAAGTCCCAGGGCCAGTCGACGATGAAGGCGAAGTGCGAGCCGAAGGGCGCGACCCCCGGCGTCGGCGGCACGTTCATCGTCGCCGTGGCGCTGCCGTTGGCGTCGAGCAGCCCGAGGAAGCCGGGGAAGTAGGCCGCGGTACCAGCCTGGAAGGGCCATTGCGAGACCGGATCGAGGTTGATCGGGAAGTAGCGGTTGCCGGGCAACCAGGTGCCGGGCCAGGTCCCGCTCAGGGTCGGCACCAGATAGTAGAGCCGTCCCGCCCGGGCCGGCCCCGCCCTGAGGCCGAAGTGGACCGGACCGCCCTGGGAGTAGGAGACGACGCTGCGGTCGACGCCCAGCTCCAGCGCGTCGAGGTGGGCTCGATGCGGCAGCGAGAAGGCCTGGCCGGCGGCGACGTCCCAGTTGATCGACCAGGTCATGAGCCCACGGAAATCGCGATGGCCGGCCGGCGTTCCCTGCTGGTAGCTGCCGCCGTAGCCGAGACCGAGGGCCAGGTTGTCCACCGCGTCCTGGACCGGGCCGGCGGCGGTGAAGCCGGAGCCCGCGGCCGAGGTCGAGGCCGGGAGGCCGATGACCACCTGGTCGGCGCGCAGCGGGGCGAAGGTCGCCCCCGCCGCCGGCACGAAGAAGCCGCTGATCAGCATGTCCGCCATCGCGACGTGGAAGTCGGCGGTGGCCGGCAGGTAGATCTGGCCGTCGCGGCCGAACATGCTGCCGGTGTTGTAGTGCTGGGTCTGGACCCAGTCGAGGTCGTTGCGCAGGGCATGGATGACCGGCAGGTAGGCGCCCCAGACCCCACCGTAGGCGGCGGCCGCGCCTTGCAGGGTCGCGGTCTCCGGGGCCGCGGTGAGCAGGAAGCCGGGCGGCTGCGCGGCGAGGATCTGGTTGATGGCGGCGATGAAGTTCACCACCCGCGGGCTGGTCGGCGTCCGGAAGTCGAAGTCGCCGGCGGCGAGGAGGAGGCTCGAGCCCTCGAGATCGATGTCGAGGCCATCGAAGGCGTGGGCGGCGAGGATGCCCAGCATCGACGACACGAAGGCGGCCTGGTCGGCGGCGGTGTCCAGATGGACCGGGCCGTTGGCCCCGCCGATCGAGATCAGGACCTTCCGGCCCTGCGCCCGCAGGGCCTGGAGGTCGCCGTCGAAGGCGGCCGCCTGGGGATAGAGCTGCGGGTCGGGCGCGAAGACCATGCTGGCGCCGCCGGGAACCGACGGCACCGCGAAGGAGGCGTTGATCACGTCGTACTCGGACGGCACCTGGGCCAGCGTGAGGCTGTTCGGCGAGTTGCCCCAGTTGTGCCAGTAGCCGATCAGGAGCGGACGCGCCGGCGCCTGGGCCGGGGCCGGCAGCGCCAGGAACAGGCAGAGGACGACGAGGGTTGCGCTGGATCTCGACATGGTCGGCTCGCTTCGGTGAGGGTCGGCCCGGCCCGTGGCCGGAACGGTACCTCGACCATAGGGTCCCGAGGAGGGTCGGGGAAGGATCGTCCGGATGAACGAGGGCTCAATCGGCCGCGCGTTCGAAGGCGGCGCGGGCCCGGTCGAGCAGGTCGCGGGTCGCCTCCTCGGTGAGGGGTAGCCAGCGCTTCTGGGCGATGCGGGTCTCGATCGCCTTGCGGTCGAGATGGAGGCTGGTGACGTGCAGGCCTTCGGGGCTGAAGACGTGCGTCCGACCTCGCCCCCCCATGACCACGAAGGTCCCGGTCTTCTGGTCCTGGAAACAGCGCTCGGCGCGGGCGCGTTCCAGGTCGTGACGGGCCATCCCGGTCGGCCTCTGGCCCTCGTCGGCGCGCTCGCGCGCGTGCTCGGTCCGCCAGCCGGCCCGGCGCCGTTCGCGACCGAGCCCGAGCGCCATGTCGTGGAGGAGGCTCCGCGCGGCCTCCTCGGCGTGCGGCATCCGCCGCCGGGGGTCGAGCCCCTTCAGTTCGCTGTTGATCCGGGCCAGATCCCGTTCGGCCGCGCGCACGAGGCGCGAGACCTGGTGGTCGACGTCCTCCACCAGCAGGATCTCGGCCGAGCGTCCGTCCGGCAGGAGACCGATGGTGTTCAGGCTCAGGCGCACGCTCCGCGATCGGGTCGAGGTGCGGACCAGCTGGAGACTGACCGCGTACTTCTCCCGGCCGGCGCCGTTGGTGCCGCTGAAGTAGCCGAGGACGATCTGGCCCCGGAGATCGTAGGCCCGGTCCTGACGTCCGAAGCCGGGCAGCCGCCGCGCCACCAGATCGTCGCGGTCGCTGGCGATGATCACCACCCGCCCGCGCTCGCCGGCGAGCTGGTCCACGCCGGGGTCACCGCGCTCGATGGCGAAGTCGAGCATGGTCTGGAAGCGGGGCGCGCCGGTCTCCCCGTATCCGACGAAGACCTCGCGCGGCGAGCGCGGCCGGCCGGTCTCGGGGCAGGCGGCGTTCTTGAAGAAGTTGTAGACCACGCCGGGCACGTAGGCCGCATGCGAGGCAATGGCGTCGTCGATGTGGGCCTCGAGCCGCCCGAGCAGGCGCCGGACCTCCTCCACCCGCTCCTCGCCCCGGCCGCTGAAGCCGAGCCGGAAGCCGGCCTCGAAGGGCGGCAGCGACCGGACCACGTCGCGCGCGTGGGGTCGGCTGAGGAAGAGCCGGCGGGCCAGATCCTCGAACCGGGCGTGCAGCTCGGCGAGCTCGGCCTCGACGTCCGTGGCCGTCCTGGCCGGGTCGATCGTCCGCTTGCGTCTCATGGCCGGAAGTCTAACTCGACCGCCTCCCGAGCGCGAAGTCCGGCTTCATCCACGGATTGGAGGCCCGGGGGCCGGCCTGATACCATGCCGCCCGACCCCCTGATGAACCCGAGTTTGCGAGGAGCGGGACGGTGACCGAGATCCCGAAGAAGTTCGATCATGCCGAGGCGGAGAGCCGCTGGGCCGCCGCCTGGGAGAAGTCTGGCATCTATCGCTGGGACGAGAGCCTCGGCCGGGACGCCACCTTCGTGGTGGACACGCCGCCGCCCACCGTCTCCGGCTCGCTCCACGTCGGCCACGTCTTCAGCTACACCCACCAGGATCTCGTCGTCCGCTACCAGCGGATGCTGGGCAAGAACATCGCCTATCCGATGGGCTGGGACGACAACGGCCTGCCCACCGAGCGCCGGGTGCAGAACATCTTCGGCATCCGCTGCGACCCGGCCCTGCCCTACGACCCGGCCTGGAAGCCGCGGCGCGACAAGAAGAAGGACGACGAGATCGAGCAGGTGTCGCGGCGCAACTTCATCGAGGCCTGCGCCATCATCACCGAGGAGGACGAGCGCGCCTTCGAGGATCTCTGGCGCCGGCTCGGCCTGTCGCTCGACTGGAGCCGCACCTACGCCACCATCGACGAGCACTGCCGACGGATCTCGCAGCTCTCGTTCCTCGATCTGGTCGCCAAGGGGCAGGTCTACAACACCGAATCGCCGACGATGTGGGACGTCGACTTCCAGACCGCGGTGGCGCAGGCGGAGGTCGAGGATCGTGGCCGTCCCGGCTTCATGCACGATCTCCGCTTCGCGGTGAAGGGCGGCGGCGAGTTCACCATCTCGACCACGCGCCCGGAGCTGCTCGCCGCCTGCATCGCGGTGGTCGCCCATCCCGACGACGCGCGCTTCAAGCCGCTCTTCGGCCAGACCGCGATCACGCCCTTGTTCGGGGCCGAGGTGCCGATCCTCGCCGCCGACCACGCCGACCCCGAGAAGGGCACCGGCATCCTCATGGTCTGCACCTTCGGCGACGCCAACGACGTCGACTGGTGGAAGCAGTCCGGTCTGCCCCTGAAACAGGTGATCGGCATGGACGGCCGCATGGTGCCGGTGACCTTCGGCGAGGCGCCCTTCGCCTCCGTCGACGTCGACCGCGCCCAGCGGACCTACGACCAGATCGCCGGCCTCTGGACCAAGCAGGCCAAGACCCGGATCGCCGAACTCCTGCGCGAGGACGGCAGCGGCCCGCACGGCCAGGGCGCGGCGATGATCGCCGAGCCGCAGCCGATCGAGCATCCGGTGAAGTTCTACGAGAAGGGCGACCGCCCGCTCGAGTTCGTGCCCACGCGCCAGTGGTTCGTGAAGATCCTCGAGCACAAGGCCGCGCTCCTGGAGCAGGGGCGCAAGATCGACTGGCATCCGGCCTACATGCGGACCCGCTACGACCACTGGGTCGAGGGCCTCAACCAGGACTGGTGCATCTCGCGCCAGCGCTACTTCGGCGTGCCCTTCCCGGTCTGGTACCCGGTCCGCGACAACGGCCTGCCGGACTTCCGGCAGCCGATCTACGCCGATCGCGACCAGCTCCCGATCGACCCGATGAGCGCCTGTCCGGCCGGCTTCGACGAGAGCCAGCGCGGCAAGCCCGGCGGCTTCCTCGGCGACCCGGACGTGATGGACACCTGGGCGACCAGCTCGCTCACGCCGCAGATCATGAGCCACTGGGGTCTCGACGCCGAGCGCCACGCCCGGCTCTTCCCGATGGACGTGCGGCCGCAGAGCCACGAGATCATCCGCACCTGGGCCTTCTACACCATCGTCAAGGCCTGGATGCACGAGAACGAGATCCCCTGGCGCAACGTGCTCATCTCCGGCTGGATCCTCGATCCCGACCGCAAGAAGATGAGCAAGTCGAAGGGCAACGTGGTGACCCCCGGACACCTGCTCGACCAGCACTCGGTCGACGGCGTCCGCTACTGGGCCGCCCGCGCGCGCCTCGGCGCCGACACCGCCTTCGACGAGACCGTGTTCAAGGTCGGCAAGCGTCTGGCCACCAAGATCTTCAACGCCAGCCGCTTCGTCTTCTCCCAGCTCGATCGGGCCGGCGTGACCCAGGCCCTGCCCGCGGCCGCCATCGTCGAGCCCCTCGACCAGGCCATGGTCGCCCGGCTGCGGCAGGTGCTGAAGCAGGCCACCGACGCCTTCGAACGCTTCGACTACGCGGCCGCCCTGCAGACCGCCGAGGAGAGCTTCTGGCAGTTCTGCGATCACTACGTCGAGCTGGTCAAGGGCCGTTCCTACGCCGACGAGGACACGCCCGGCCGGCGTTCGGCCCTGGCAGCGCTGCGTCTCGGCCTGTCCACCTACCTCCGCCTCCTGGCACCCTTCCTCCCCTATGTGACCGAGGAGGTCTGGTCCTGGCGGCTCACGGGGACCGGGCGCGAGGCCTCGATCCACACCAGTCCCTGGCCCGACCAGAACGAACTCCTCGGGATCGGCGAAGGCGCGGGCGCCCTGGCGATGACCGCCGCGGTCGAGGTCACCTCGAAGATCCGTGGCGCCAAGTCGGACGCGCAGAAGAGCCTCCGCTGGCCGGTGGCCCGTCTCGAGGTCCGGGGGCGCGGCGAGGATCTCGACGCCTTCCGCGCGGTCCAGGCCGACGTGATCGAGGCCGGCAACGTCGACCCGGCCGGTCTCAGCCTCGAGATCGGCGAACCGACCGAGGGCGAGCGCTTCGCGGTCACCGTCGGCCTCGGTGAGGAACCGACCGAGGGCTGAACGGCAGACTGCCCGGCCGTTTGACCGCGTCCGACCCCTCGGTCGGACGCGGATCGCCGAGGCGCGGACCAGGACCGGGCCGCGCGCCCGCCGACCACCGGTTCTCCCGCCGCCGGCTCCGGTGGCAAGGACATGCCATCGGGCCCGAATACCGGATACTCCGACGAACCCTGGTATCCTGCCTTCGTTGCGAGCGGGGTGACCCGATCGGACCGAAACCATGGCTCGTGACCGGCTGCCCCTGGTCGCCGTGACGCTGCTCGCGATCACGGCGGGCCTCATCTTCCTGATCTTCCTCGAGGGCGGTCCCGACCTCCTCGATGCCGGTCGCGGTCCGGGGGTGGCCGAAGAAGCGACGCAGCCGCTCGAGACCGGCGGACCGCGTCGTCGTTCCGAGCTCAGGCCCGTCCTGGAGTCGCCGGCGACCGAGGCGACCGACCCCGATCTGCCCCCGGACGACCCGATCGAGTATCCGGCCGAGGCGCTCTTCAGCGGCGATGCCCGCGCCACCTTCGAGATCCGCGACGCCCACGATCGACCCCTGCCGGCGGAGATCGAGCTCCGGGCCTGGCTCCATCGCCTCGAGAGCGGGACCCGCATCCACGAGGGCGTCCGGGTCGACCAGGAACGGAAGACGCTCCACTGCGTCGGCGAAGTCGGTTCCGGCCTGGAGCCGGGCCGTTACGCGCTGCGCTACCAGGCCGGCCCCTACGGCGGCGGCTGGAAGGACTTCGAGCTGGGTCGTGGTCAGCTCCTGAGCGAATGCCTGAGGGTCGCGACCTGGTCCCGGGTCATCAAGCTGCGCTTCGTCGACCGGGACGGCCGTCCGATTCCCCGGCTGGCGGTGGCCCCGAGCTACAGCGCGAGCGATCTCCGCGTCCCCGATCGCAAGCTGCCGGACGGCCCCGGCCTGCTCTTGCGCGAGCCACCCGGGTACGTCGAGACCGACAACATCTTCATCGGCGGCGGCGGTTCCGGCGGCAGCTTCGGCGCTCGCCGCGGCTCACGGGCCTGGGCGACCCAGGACGGCTGCTGGTTCCTGCGGGTGGTGGCGGGCGGCGAGGGCAAGCTCCACGTCAGCCTCAGCGCCGGACGCGACGGCTGCGGCCCGATCGACGTCAGCGGCGCCTTCCTCGAACCCGACTGGGACGACCATCTGGTGGTCCTCGACCCCACCGAGACCCAGCGTAGCCGCCTGGCGCGCTTCACCCTCGCCAATGCCGAGGATCCGGGCAACCAGAGTGTTCTCGACCTTCGGACGAAATCGGCGCGGGAACCCGATCCGCTCGACTTCGGGACCGAGACCCCGGTGGGCTGGAGCCGGGTGGTCTTCCGCGGCCCCGAGATCCCGCATCTCGCGCTCGACGTCCACGAGCCCGACTTCGGCAGCTCGGTCAGCCACTTCGAGCGACGCTACCGGGACCGCGCGGAGCAGGAGGTCGAGGGGGTCTGGTACAGCGACATCGCGGTCGGCCGCGACCTCGATCTCGCCTGGTCCTGGGACGACGGCGCCCTCCTGCGGACGACGACGCGCAAGCGCGGCCGGTCCGAGCTGCCCGCCAGCGGCCAGCTCCAGGAGATCGAGGACCGCTTCGGGCACCTGCCCTTCGCGGTCCGCCTGGGCAGCCTCGGTCCGACGCTCGATGCCTGGGCGCGCGGCCTGACCCTGGACTGGGCCGACGAGGAGCGCTACCGCCCCGGCCCGCGTCGCGCGCTCCGCGACGACGACGGCTTCCGGATCGAGACCGCGGTCCCGCTCGACGAGAACGGCCGCCCGCTCTTCCGCGCGCGCCTCGAACTCACGCTCTCCGGCGATGCCCGCTGGAGCCGCCGGAGCGCTGCCATCGCCTGGACCGCGGCGATGAGCGAGGCGGCCCGCCGGGGTCTGGTCGAACTCGAACCCGAGCTCTCCGGCCTGGCCCTGCGCGCCCTCGACGAAGAGGGCCGGGCCCTGCCCTGGGTCGAGGCCAGCCTGATGGAGGCGTCCAGCCTGCCGGTCGCGCTCCGGGTCCGATCGATCCTCGCCGAAGGCGGCGTCGACGTCTCGCTCGAGACCGGCTTCCTGGTCGACGACCTCGACCGCATCGCCCTCTCCGCCCTGCGCGTGGGCAGCGACATCTCGGGCCTCGAGCGGCACGTCGGCGAGAAGCTCTGGCAGGCTCTCGGCGACGACGCGGCCCGCCTCCACGTCGGCCACAACGGCGCCTGGTACGACCCTTGGCGCAAGATGCGCGGCGACGACCGCGGCTACATCATCGACCTCGGCGAGCGCCTCGTGCCGGGACGACGCTACGTCCTCTGGCTCTGGTCACGTTCCCGCGACGTCAACCGCCCCGACCGGATGCTGGTCTTCACCGCCCGGGAAGGCGTCACCGACCTGGGCCTCGTCCGCCTGCCACGCTGGCCCGGCCCCTGACCGCCCCGCCACGAAGCCCGGCTCCCCCCCGGAATCCGGAACGCGCTTGCCGCGAATCAGGGGGGGGGGGTAGCATTCCACCACGAGAAACGAGGCGTATCTCGCGGCAGCCTTGGGCCCATGTGCCCCCTGGGAAGGCTGCCCCCTGATGAGATGGGAGAGAGGAATGAAGCAGTCCGCAGCCCTCGCGATGATGGTCGCCGCGCTGGCGATCGTGGCCCTGACGCCCTGGCCGGCAACACCGGAAGCCTCCGCTCGGGGAAGCGTGCAACCTGCCGAGTCCGACCCCCGCGCGCGATCGACGGTGTCGGGCACGGCCACCGGCGAGATTCGCGTGCGACTCTTCGACGCCTCGACGGGAGAGGTCATCTCGGGTGCCGCGATAGAGGCCACATCGAGCCTCTGTTCCGTCCCGGGGCAATCGGATGCCGCCGGCAAGGACCAGCTCCAGAACCTGATCATCGATGCCGACCATCCGGAGATCCTGGTCACGGTGGCGGCCGGTGGCTACCTTCCCTTCTCCAGGCGACTCTCGTTGATCGGTGCCCAGGAAGGCTGGTATTCCGTTCTGTCCTGCCCGCTCACCGCCCTTCATTCCGGCTACGTCACGCCAGATGAGGTGGGAGCCGCGGGCGGCGTCTTCAACATCCCCGATCTCGGGACGCTGACCATCGAGGCCGGCGCGATTCCGAATTCGGCCGGAGGGGTCAGAATCCGCGTCATCTCGCTGCTCGACTTCGCCGGATTCGACGAGTCCAGGTTCGGCTTCAACGTCAAGCACGTGTACGTCAGGGCGGAAGACGTCCAGGGCGCCGTCGTACCGAACGTCATCGGCTCGGGATCGGGCTCCTTCCGCCTCGCCATCGAGCCGGAGGAGAACCAGCACGACGGGACCACGAACTGCCCCTGGGTGTGGCGCTCGTACCTAATCGACTCGAACCGGAATCTGGTGGCCGAAACCGCGGCCGACTACGAGATCGACACGAGGACCGTCACCTTCACCCTGGCCGATGGCGAGAACGTGCTGGCGCAGGGCTACGACCACTCGCTCGCCAGCCCGCCGGATGCGTCGTTCTCCTTCCTGGTGGTCAAGACCGGACCATCCTGGTCACAATGCGTGTCCCATGTGCCCATGATCGCCGGATCGACCGGAGGTGCGAGCGCCACCGTGGCACTCACCGCTTCCGACACGTTCTCATCGGAGGTCACGATGGCCACGGAGGTCTCCTCCGAGATCGCCACGGAAGTGGGCACCGAAGTGAGCCAGTCCTGGGGCAAGTTCCAGGGCAAGGTCGCCGCCAAGGTCGGCGGCAAGCTCTCGAAGTCGACGACGGATGGCAAGGTGACCCAGACGGGACTCGTCGATTCGGCAACGGGAACCTGTCTCCATTCGACCTATCCCTGGACCTGTCTCGATGGCTACCTTTGCGTCGGTCGCATCTTCACTCGTTTCGATCTCTACCACGTCAAGGTGGGCGGCAGCGGCGCGCACGAGACGAAGGTGGCCGATGTCTGGTTGGTCACCGGAACGGGCGTCTTCTACGACGACCTCAGTTGGAACGTCAACGGCGACGGCTGCATGCCGCCCGGGGTCATTCCCACGGACCCCCGGTTCACCGGGCAGAACACGAATGGTGATCGTCCGGCGGACGGCGTCCTGCATTCACATCAGACCCATTGAGGCCATCCGGCTCCGGCCGCCCCTCGGAGCGACGGCGGAGCCCAAGCCCGGTCATCAGCGCCATCGGACCGGTCGCAACCCGGGCCCGACGGAGCCGTCCCGCGCCCGGGACACCGCGATCGACCGCCGGCCGGCAGCCGATGGCGTCATCTCTCGGAGACACGTACTCGACGCCCGGGAAGGGGATGCGACGGAGAAGCGGCAATCGGATCTTCGAAGGCCGGTCCCGCTGCGGCTATCATCCGGACATGAGCGACGGGCAGCCGGAACCGAAGGCGGGCATGCCGCGCGAGGAGGCCATTCCGGTCCTTCTCGAGCAGGAGGGTGGGCGCCTGTTCGGGCTCGGTCGGCGGCTCTGTGGCGGTGACGACGCGGCCGAGGACCTGGTCCAGGAGGTCTTCCTCCAGGCCTACAAGGACTGGTCGGGATTCGAGGGCCGGTCCAGCCCGCGGACCTGGCTCTACGCGATCGCGGCCCGCGCTTGCCAGCGGCTCCAGAAGCGGCGCGCCGGCGAGCCGGAGCAGATGGCCCCGCTGGAGGAGGCGCTTCCCTTCCTGGCCGCCACGATGGTGGACGTCGCAGCGCTCGAGGAGGACCACGACGCGTTGGAGCGCCGGGAGGCGGTCGAGGCCGCCATCGCCCTGCTGCCGGAGGACTTTCGCCTGCCGCTGGTCCTGAAAGAAGTCGTCGGTCTGCCGGTCGCCGAGGTGGCCGCCATCCTCGGCCTCAAGGAGGCCACGGTGAAGACGAGGCTCCATCGCGCGCGGCTGCGCATCCGGCAGTCGCTGGAGAAGGTCCTGCCCCAGCGACCGAGCACGCCGGTCGCCTATGACCGGCAGGTCTGCCTCGACCTCCTGCAGGCGAAGCAGGAGGCCCTCGACCGTGAGGTCGACTTTCCCCTCGACGAGGTGGTCTGCGAGCGCTGCCGGTCCCTGTTCTCGACCCTCGATCTGACGGGGGTGGTCTGCCGCGACCTCGGCCGCGACCTGCTCCCCCGCGATCTGCGCGCCCGCCTCCTCGCCCGGCTCGCCTGAGCCGGCCCCGGCCCGCGGAGCCCTTTCCGAGGGTCGGAGTTCTTTTTTCTCCCGGCCGGGAACCTCAGGACCAATCCCGGCCCCTCTCGCAGTGGAGGACGTAACGATGACCGACCTGTTCAAGAAAGCGAGGTGGTCACCCTACCTCGTGGGCACCCTGCTCGGGGTGCTCAGCTGGATCACCTTCTACTTCATGGAAAAGGCCCTCGGCACCTCGACCACGATGGTCAAGGTGGCGGGACTGGCCGAGGGCGTGGTGAGCGAAAGCCACGTCCGCAACAACGACTACATGGCCAAGCACCTGGTCGGAACTCCGGCCATCGACTGGCAGTTCGCCCTGGTCCTGACCATGGGTTTCGGCGCCTTCATCGCCGCCCGCCTGGCGCGCTCCCGCTTCTCGGAGACCGTCCCGGAGGTCTGGGCCGCCCGCTTCGGCCCCTCGAAGGCCAAGCGCTACATCGGCGCCTTCCTGGGCGGGGCGATCCTGCTCTTCGGCGCCCGCCTGGCTGGTGGTTGCACCTCCGGTCACGGCATTTCCGGCAGCCTGCAGCTCGCCCTCTCGTCCTGGACCTTCCTGCTCTCGATGTTCGCGGCCGGCACCGCCGCCGCCTTCCTCATCTACGGAAAGGAGGGCCGGGCCCATGTTTGACTCGAACTTCTTCGCCGAGCCCCGTGATCTGATCTACGGCGCCCTCACCGGCCTGGTCTTCGGCTTCCTGCTCCAGAAGGGTGGCGTCACCCGCTTCCAGACGATCGTCGGCCAGTTCCTGATGCGCGACCACACCGTGATGAAGGTGATGTTCACCGCGATCATCGTCGGCGGTATCGGCATCTACGGGATGGTCGACGCCGGCGTGGCCCTCAAGATGCACATCAAGAGCGCCACCCTCTGGGGCAACGCCCTCGGCGGCGTCATCTTCGGCGTCGGCATGGCCCTGCTCGGCTACTGCCCCGGCACGGGCGTCGCGGCGCTGGGCGACGGCTCCAAGCACGCGATCTACGGCATCCTCGGCATGATCTTCGGCAGCGCTCTCTACGCGGAGCTCCATCCCTGGTTCAAGACTCACGTCCTCCAGGTCTCGGATCTGGGCAAGGAGACGCTCGCCAGCAGCACGGGAATCAGCCCCTGGTGGTTCCTCGCCGCCCTGGCGATCGGCGCGATCCTCGGCTTCATGCGCCTCGAGCGCTGGGAGCTGCGGCGCGGCCGTGGCGTGAAGACCTCGGCGGCCTGAGGGCCGCCGGATCGGAACCCGTCGACCGCCCCGTCCGAAGGCGATCGGCGACGAGCGCAGCCCGACCTCAGGGGTCCCGAACGAGCTTCGGGACCCCTTTTCTCGTCGACCTCAGCAACCGCCGACGATCGCCGCGCCTTCGATCAGCTCCTCGAGCAGCGCGAGCGCCACCCGGCCGCTGATGGCGAAGGGGTCGAGGATCGGCTTCTCCGAGTACTTGAGGATGATGCCGACGTTGAGCTTGTCGAGATCGACGCGGCCCATGCGCCAGCTCGAGAAGCGACGCTGCTCGACCTCCTCGTAGTGCAGCAGGGTCACCTGGCTGTGGCGCTCGTCGTGGAGGATCTTGCCGTAGAGCAGATTGACCTCCTCCCGAGCGCCCTCGAGGACCTGCAGGAAGACGTCGCCATGGCAGACGCAGAGCACGCCGGTGACCCCGGACTCGAGATTGTGACGCCGCGACGGCGCCAGGATGCTCTCGATCAGATCCGGGGTGATCGACCTCGACGAACGGCTGGCGTAGATCAGACGCACGAGCATGGTTTCGGCCTCCTCAGCGATCACCCTGACCGACGAGGGCCAGGAGTTCGCGCCGCAGATTGGGGTTCTTCAGGAAGGTACCGCGCATCACGCTGTTGACCATCTTGGAATCCATGTCCTTCACGCCGCGCCACTGCATGCAGTAGTGGTCGGCGCGCATGATGATGGCGAGGCCGTCGGGGCGCATCTTCTCCTGCAGGAGGTCGGCGAGCTGGACGATGGCCTCCTCCTGGATCTGCGGCCTGGCCATGACCCATTCCACCAGCCGCGCATACTTCGACAGGCCGATCAACGCCGAGTGCTCGTTCGGCATCACGCCGACCCAGAGCTTCCCGATGATCGGACAGAGGTGGTGCGAGCAGGCGCTCCGCACGGTGACCGGCCCCACGATCATCAGCTCGTTCAGGCGCTCGATGTTGGGGAATTCGGTCACCGGCGGCTGGGCGACGTAGCGCCCGCGAAAGACCTCGTTCAGGAACATCTTGGCGACCCGGTGGGCCGTCTCCTGGGTGTTGTGGTCGCTCTCGGTATCGATGACGAGCGCGTTCAGCACCTCCTGGAGCCGGTCCCGGACCTCGGCATGGAGCGCCTCGAGTTCACCGGGCTCGATCTGGTCCGCGATGTTGTCGTTGGCGTGGAACCGCCGGCCGGCCGCGACCAGGCGGGCCCGGATACGCGCCGAGACCCCTTCGTTGTCGTTCTCGCTCACGTCGGAACTCCTTCGAGGAACTCCAGAGGCTAACTCCCTCGCTCCGCAGCCGCCACCGGCGCCGCCGAATCGCTCGGACCCCGGTGGCGCCGGTGCGACACCTGCCCATCCAGGTTCCGACCGGACCGCGCAGCGCCGGCTGCGCCTCGACCGCCCGCGCAGCGCTCCGGAGCGCCGGCTACCTAGCCAGGTTCCGACCGGTCGGCGACTCGGAGCGCCGGCTGCCTGGCCAAATTCCGACCGGTCGGCGACTCGGAGCGCCGGCTGCCCAGCCGGCAGGAAGCCGATCGTGCTTCGGAGCGCCGGCTGCCCAGCCGGCAGGATCGCCGGCCGCTGGCCGGCGCTTCGTCATCGCGACCAAGGCGACGAGGACTCCGACGGTGACGAGATCGTCGGGGCGAGAGCGTGAGCATGGGGCGAGCAGACTAGGCCAGCCAGCGGCTGGCGCTCCGAGCGGACCGCGCCCCGGAGCGCCGGCTGCCCAGCCGGCAGGATCGCCGGCCGCTGGCCGGCGCTTCGTCATCGCGACCAAGGCGACGAGGACTCCGACGGTGACGAGATCGTCGGGGCGAGAGCGTGAGCTTGGGGCGAGCAGACTAGCCCGCTTCGCTCACCACGCCGATCCGCAGGTGGTCTACTCCCGGGATCTGCGATGTCCGAGGGTCGACTCTGGGTCGTCCCGCCTGAGATCGGTGCGAGTGTGGGGACCTGAGCGGGTCTCGAGGCCGAGAATGGGCGTATTGGGACGCCCTGTGCGGACCTCGGGCGCAGGTCGTTTCCGCGCGTGCTGATTGGAGGTTGGGTTCTCTACGTCGTGGCGCAGATGTTCCGCCAGGCGGCGAAGAAGATGTCCTTGTAGGGGCAGGCGCTCGACATGTTGATCCAGATTCGCCGGCAGGTCACCCGGACCCGAGCGCCGATCTTCAGCAGCTTCAGCCGGATGGTGCCACACTGCGCCCGCTCGGCTTCCGTCCCCTTCAGCCCGATCCGTCGCAGCGCGTCGACGAGGACGTAGGCTATCGACGAGAAGTAGAGGCGGATCTGGTTCGCCTGCATCGTGTGGGCGCTCGTCCGGTCGGCAAAGAGGTCGAGCTGCTGCTCCTTGATCCGGTTCTCCATTTCGCCGCGCTGACAGTAGATGTCGCGGTAGATTCGTTCGGCTTCGTGGTGATCGTCGCAAGGAAGCGAGGTGACGATGAAGCGTGGGTTTCGCCCCTTCCTCGAGCACTCCGCTTTGCCGATCACCCGCCGCTCGCGAGACCAGGAGTCGATCGTCCGCCAGTTGAAGCAGTGGAAGAGCGCGACCTTGCGGCCGAAGCTCTCGCAGAGGTCCTCAGCGTCGAGCAGGTGATCCTCGAGCTCGGACTCGAGGCGGGCGTTGCGAGCAAGGCCGATCACGTAGTCGACCCCGTTTTCCTCGCACCAATCGAGGAAGCCATTGCGGCAGAAGCCGGAGTCGGCGCGGACGATGATCCTCGTCTTCGTCCAGCGCGTACGGAGCTGGGCCACAATGCGTTGCAGCTCCTCGAGCGAGCCGGCCGCACCGTCCTGGTTGCTCATGCGCAATCGTGCCGACAGCAGATGATCGCCGGCGAAGATGTAGAGCGGCATGTAGCAGTAGCAGTCGTAGTAACCGTGGAAGAAGCGACCTTCCTGACGGCCGTGGATCGGATCGTCGGTCGCGTCGAAGTCGAGGATGATCTCCTCGGGCTCGTCCGCGTGAGACTCGACGAAGAGATCCACCAGAAGCTCGTCGACGGCATCCGAGCTCAGCTCGATCCGACGGTAGCGGTCCTTGGACGCCTCGCCGCTACGCGAGAGCTCGACGCGATTCAGGGTGCTGCTGCTCGCGAGAGGCCGACCTCGATCACGGTCGCGACGGCGCTCCAAGCCCGTCGGGTCGGCCTTCCCGACCAGGGCGGCCAGAAGCGGATCGCGGCTGAGCTCGTCGTGGTCGTTCAGGTCCTCGTAGCCGAGCGCAATCGCCATCACACGCTGAGCCACCAGGTCGCGGACGCTGTGGTCGATCCGGCTCGGATCTCGGTAGTCGTGGAAGCAAGATGCGAAGCGATCGAAGAGGGAAAGGCGGCGATCGACCTCGTGTAGGAGCAAACCGCCTGCGTCCGAGCTGATCTGGCCGCCGTCGAAAGATGCCGTGAATTCTCGCCTGCCCGGGCCTCGGCTCGTCACCCGCTCGCCGTTACACTCTGTCACCTACAGCCACCTCGCTGGAAGTCCTGGGATCTGTTGTTTCACCCCACTCTTCCAAGCTTGGCGGCTGTTTTCTAGTAAATGTGGTGAGCGATACGGGCTAGGCCAGCCAGCGGCTGGCGCTCCGACGGACCGCGCAGCGCCTGCTGCGCCTCGACCGCCCTTGGAGCGCCGGCTGCCCAGCCGGCAGGTCCGCCGGCGGCGATCCGGGGCGAGGTTCAGGGCTCTTCTTCTTCCTCGGGAGCTTCCTTCTCGGCCTCGAGGCGCTCCTTGTCGGCGGCGTCCTGGGCGACGACGGCCTCCTTCAACTCGCGGAACTTCGTGGCCCGGCCTTCGTCCTCCAGGGCCGCCGCGAGTCGGACGACCTCGTCGAGCAGGGCGGGTTCGTTGCAGAACTCCGCCATCTCGACCCCGAGATCGAGGGCCTTCCCCGCCCCCTCGTGCTCGGCGTACTCGTGCAGGTGTTGCGCCAGGCGATCACAGGTCAGCCGGCCACGCGCACGCAACACCGACTCCAGGCCGTAGGCGATCTCCGTCTCGCCGATCTTCCGCTCGATGGCGGCTCTGACCCTCAGGTGCTGATCATCGTCGTCGGGATAACCGCGGAGGCGATCGGTGAGCCGCCGGCCGAACTCCGGATCGGCCGGCTCCAGTTCGCAGTAGCGCGAGGCCAGGGCGCCGAAGGCCGCGGCCGGCTGCGCGAGATCGTCGTGCTCCTCGAGCTCGACCAGGCAGTCGCAGAGCAGCGGCAGATCGACGTCCAGCTTGACCTGCTTCCCGGACTTCCGATCCCAGGAAGACCAGATCCGGGAGAGACTGCCCCGGGTCTGGGCGGCATTCCGATCGACCCGGGTGATGAAGCCACGACGGTTGCGGGCCACGGCCACGTTCTTGCCGATCGCCGGCGCCAGATTGGCGAGCACCTGGTCGCGACGCCCGGCCTTCAGGGCGAGCCGCACCAGCGTCGGCCGGATCTGTTCGAGCATCCAGAAGTCCCGCTCGTCGTCCATGGCCGCGCGCAGCGCCAGCGCCTGCTCGAGGGCCTGCTCCACGGGCAGGAAGGACTCCCAGACATCCATCGCCAGGTCGCACCAGGACGCGAGCCGGTAGTCGGTCGGACGCAGGTTGACGAGCATGCGCAGCGCGGTCGGCAGACCGAGTTCCTCGCCGAGAACCCCGTGGGCCTCGTGGATCAGCTCGCGCCAGTTCTCGGTCTCGGACAGGTAGCCGCCATCGCGGGCAGCATTCGCGAGCAAGGCGGTCATGGCGTAGAGACGCGCGGCCACTTCCTTGCGCCCCCCCACCGCCAGGCCGCGAGCCAGGCCACGAAGCTGCCGCGCCTCGGGGATCGAGCGCCGGGCCACGAGCGAGTCGATGATCCGAGCCCGCTCGGCATCGTCGACCCAGGAGTCCTCGAGCAGGATGAAGATCCGCGCGACCTCCATGGCGCCACCCTGGCCGGCCACGGCATCGGTGGTCAGCCGCTCGAGCAATGTCCGTCGAGCGGGCTCGTCGCGGGGCAACGTGAGTTCGATCAGCTCGTTCACGACCTCCTCGTCGGGAGCCTCGTCCTCGTCCTCGAGGAAGCAAAGCACGCGCCGGGCCTCGTCGGGAACGAAATCGGCGACGTCGGCGAGCGCGCCCAGGATCGTCCGCGGCAGCTTCTCGCCCTCCTTGGCCGGCTTCTGCGGCCTTTCGTTCCAGGCCAATCGGTAGGAGATCCCGGGCTGGTAGCGATCGGTCGAGCCCAAGCCGCGCCAGAGGCGCCGCAGGGCCGCCCGGGCCTGCTCGGGATGGCCTTCCTCGAGCTGCTTGCGGATGCCCGCCAGCCCCTCGCCGCCCTCGCCCCCGATCCGTACGACGCCACGGGCCACGACGATCCCGGCGGCCTGGAGCTTCACCGCCGCCATCGCGCCGCCCTGACCGTTCTCGGCCGCGATCTTCTTGGCCTCGAGGGCGAGGCGGATGCCCTCCGCCTCGAGGGGCATGTGGCGCACGAGGTAGGCCTGCATCAGCTGCCACTGGAGGTTGTCGTCGTCCGGCTTCGCCTCGGCGAGCTGGATCAGGATGCGAAGCGCCGCGATCGCGTTCCCTTCACGCAGGTGGTGTTGACGCAGGCGGCCGAGGAGGCCGGCATCGTCGGGCTTCTCGGCCAGCATGGCCTCGATGATCCGGCCATAGGCCGGGCCACCGATCTTGGCGGCGAGATCGAGACGGAGATCCTCGAGAGGCTTGCGCTCGGTCGCGGTCGCGAGCCTGGTCTCGATGAGGCTCAGGACCTCGCTCGCGCGCGGGCTCGTGGCCAGCCGATCCAGGACCTGACGGGCCGAGTAGGACGCCGACGCCCCGGGCCGTCGGGCGCCGAGCAGGAAGTCGATGTCGGCCAGCAGGGCGGCGACGACCTCGTCGTCGCGACCCTGTTCGAACCAGATCAACCAGCGTTGCAGCTGGAGGCTCTCGCCGGCTCCGGCCTTCTCGAGGGCGTCGATGACCGCGAGGCGCAGCTTCACCGAGGAACCCTCCCGACCGGAGCCGTAGTTCGTGTACTGGGGCTTGTTGCTGCCGGTGGCCTCGAGGGCCGCGGTCATGGCATTGCCGAACCAGGCGACGAAGGCATCATCGAGCGGGTCCTGGAACGCACCGGAGACGTCGACGAGGAAGGCGAGCTTCTGGTCGGCCTCGAGCGCATCGTGCAGCTCACGCGTCAGGGCCGGGCGGTCGCCCTCCGGTAGCATCTGGACCCAGTTGGAAAGCCCGTAGACCGGCCGGCCCTTGACCGCGACCTCGACCATGCGCTTGGCCACGCGGCGGATCAGCTCGTCCGAGACCTCGATTCCCGGGATCTCCTCGATCCGCCAGGACAGCGCGCTGGCGAGCTGGGGCTCGCGCTCGAGCACGCGATCGACCAGGACCTCGAGCAGCTCGCGGGAGAGCTGCGGCGAGACCCGAGAGGCGACGCCGAGCATCGCCATGCCCTGGTCGAGCGCCTCGTAGCCGCGCCCGGCGATCAGCCGGATCGCGGCCCGGGCGAAGTTCTCCGCCGAGCTGGGCAGGTCGAGGGTCAGCGCCGCCGCCATGAGCTGCGGCAGCACGCGGACCTCGGCGTCGTTGAGCCGGGCGCAGTCGACGCGCTCGATCAGGCGGGCCAGGACCTCGGGCTCCGCGCTGCGCGGAACGATCTCCTGGGCGACGGCCGCGGGCGAGAGCCGACGCCCGTCGAGGGCGGCGATCCCGGCGAGCGCGGCGAGTTCGAGGTCCGTCTCCTTGCCGGCTCCCCGAAGCAGCTCGGCGGCGGAACGATCGAGGCCGCGCTGGGTGCGGGCGACGATCGCCTGGCGCAGCAGGTCGCGATCCTGGGGGAAGGCGGCGAGCAGCCGGGCGTCGGCCGGATCGACCAGCTCCGGCATGCGATAGATCAGGCCGATGCGCCGACAGGCCTCGCTCGACCGGGCGAGGCGTGGGTGTTCGGCGATCGTCGGCGCCCGGCCGCCCGACTCGGGATCGAGTGCCGCGAGCTGTTCATCGACCTCCGCGACCATCCTGACGGTGAATTCGCGGGCGGCCTCACGGTCGGGAATCGTCGCCATCAGCCCGGCGACCAGCTTGGGCACGGTCACGTCGAGCGCATTCAGGTTGCGCTGGTTGCCGCCTCTGGGGCCCCAGGGGTCCTCGGGGTCCGTCTCGCTCTCGACCTCGCGCGTGACCCGCCTGGCGAGCTGGCCCAGGGCCACGTCGAGACCGCGGGCATAGAGGTCGCGCGCGGCCTTCTCGTCGGCGGAGAGTTCCTCGAGCTCGGCGACCTTCTCGATCAGGACCACGTCGCCGGCCTCGGTGGCGAGCAACCGGCGGTAGAAGGTCAGCGACTCCTGATAGTGGCGCGCCTTCTCCAGGACCTGGGCCGCCTGCAGGGTGACCTCGCCGCGATCGAGCAGCTCGGAGGCCCGGCTGAAGGTCCGCATGGCATCGTCGATGCGGTCCTTGGCCAGGAAGACCGCGGCCATGTCCATGAACACCTGCGGCGGCACGTACTCGCCCTGACCGAGGAGACGACGACCGACCATGAGGTAGTCGTCCGCGTTCCAGTCCGGGCTCACCTTGATGCCCGAATCGAGACCGAAGTTCTGGCGCGCGCGCCGATCGAGACTGCGGCACTTGCTCATGATCTCGCGCAGGAGCGGCGTGCGCCGCTCGCCGGCGATCGGCACCGCGGCCTTGAGGCAGCGGATGGCGAAGGGGAGGTCGTTGAGATCCTCGGCGAGATCGGTGACCAGGCGGTGGAGGTAGAAGCGGTCGGCGTTGCGCGCCAGGCGCTCGAGGCAGACCCGGCGCGCCCAGCTCACCACCGCCGGGGGCACGCGCGTCTCGCGCGGCGCGCGCAGGTTGAGGATGCCGTCGATGGCGATGGTGAACAGGTCGTCCTTGTCGGCGCGCATCGCCAGGTACTGGAAGCGACGCGCCGCCTGCATCTCCCGACCGGTCTCCTGGAGCAGGTTGGCGATGAGCAGCAGGGTGTCGATCCGGTCCGGCGCCCGGCCCATGCCGCGCATGTAGGATTCGAGCGCCTCGTTCTTCATCCCGGCGAGACCGTAGACGCCGGCCTCGAACTCGTCGGCGATGTCCTCCTGGTCGCCGCCGGCGGCACGGATCTTCGGCAGCATCGCGATCGCCTGGTCACGACGACCACGATCGAGCTGCGACATGACCAGCTCGCGCATGTGATCGAGGCGGTTGTCGACGTCCAGCTCGATCAGCTGGTGGCAGACCTCCTCGTAGTGATAGAAATCGCTGCAGGCGGCGTAGACCTGCGCCTTGCGCTTGAGGATGTCGAGGTCGGCGCTGCCGATCCGCTTCAGGTACTCCTCGACGATCTCGGTGGCCGAGGCCGGGTCGTTGACCTTGATGTAGAGCCGCACCAGGAGGTCGATGTCCTTGGTATCGGCCGATCCCTGCGCCAGCCGGTCCTCGAGTTCGATCGCGATCTTCGCCAGCTTGCCGATTCGCGAGGCCACGGTCATCAACCGGTCCTCGACATAGCGTCCGCGCGGCGTGCCTCGGAGCCTGGTCCACAGTTCGCGCCAGACCACCAGGGCCTCGTCCTCGCGACCGAGCTTGGACAGGGAGAGCGCGTACTTCATCTCGAGGTCGGTGCCGAGGAAGTCGTCGTGCGCCCGGCGCAACGACTCGAGCGTGGCCACGGCCAGGTCGATGCGACCGATCCGCTCGTACTCTCCGGCGACCTCGGCGCGGATGCCGGCACCCGGCTCGGCGCTGGCGTCGATCTCCTGCAGCACGGCGACGGCCGCTTCGTAGCGGCCACGCTGCTGTTCGAGCTGGGCGATGAAGAGCAGCGCGCCGGCGCGGCGGGCTTCGGTCCGGGCGGCCTCGCGGGCGAAGTCGACCGCGAGGTCGGCGAGCCCGACCTCCTCCATCCCCCGCGCGGCCTCGAGCAGATCGTCGGCCGAACGCCCCTGGCCGAGATAGCCGCTCCAGACGGCGCGGGCCTCCTCGCGTTGACCGTTCTCGAGGTAGTGACGGCTCAGGCCGCTGCGCCACTCGAGGTTCTCCGGTTCGGCGGCGATCAGCTCGCGGTAGTTGGCGACCAGGACCTCGACCTCGCCCGCCTCCCGGCAGATCTCGAGGAGCTGGCGCTTCAAGGCCGGAGTCCAGTCACTGCCGGCGCCCTCGCGCACCAGGCGGAGCGCCTCGGTGGCGCGCCCCTCCTCGCGCAGGACCTCGATCCACATCCGCCGGGTGTCGTCGTGGAGCTTCGCCTCCTCGGCGAAACGCAGCAGCAGCGCGTCGATCTGGTCGGCGGCGCGATAGGCGCTGATCACCAGGCTGAGTCCATAGCGGCGATCGCGCTTGGTGATCGCCGCGTCGACCGCGGCCCAGGCGAAGGTCTGGGCGGCGGCGAAGTTCTGGCCACCGAGGGCCCACTCGGCCAGCCGGACGAGCTGGCGATAGCGATCGCCCTTCTCGCCGGTGACCGTGAACAGCTCGACCGCCTCTAGCTGGCGATCGCCGAGCGCGAGGATCACCGCCGCCTCGTTGCGGCGTTCCGGCGTCAGGTCGTCGCCGCGCGCGTAGGCCAGGAAGCCATCGTAGTTCTTGCCCGGGTCGAGCAGGGCCAGCCGGAGGAGGACGGTCTTCTTCAGGTCGGCCGGCAGTTCCCGATCGAGCAGCGCCTGGTAGGCCGCGCGCGCGTCGTCCGTCTTGCCGAGCAGATCGCGAAGCTGGGCCAGCTCCAGCTGGAGATCGAGGTCGCGCTCGGCCTCGGCCACGGCCTCGAGGACCGGCAGGGCCTCCTCCGCGCGGCCGTCGCGTTCGAGCAGGAGGCCGATCAGGATGCGCGCCCGACGGACGCGGCCCTCGAGCCCCTCCAGTTCCGCCCTGAGGAGGACGAGCACCGGTTCGATCTGACCGTGGTCGCGAATGCCCACCTGCCACAGGACCTCGTCGTGGTCCCAGGGCCGCGCGCCGTCGGCCAGGGCCGCCGCATAGACCTCGTCGAAGCGGTCGCGCACGATGGTCTCCTGGGCGGCGAGGCCCAGGGCGAGGAAGAGGAGCAGGGCGATCGTTCGTGCGGTCATCGTTCGTTCCTCGCGCGGTCACGCGGCAGGCGCCGGAGCAGGACCTCGGTGGCGAAGGCGAGCAGGGCCAGGAGCAGGATGAAGGGCCAGAGCGCGGTCGCGGCATGGCCGCGCGCGGCGTCGATCCGCGGCCACAGGGCCGGCAGGTCGTCGCTGACCATCAGGCTGCCGCCGGTGGCGGTCGCGGCCGCGGCAAGGTCGAAGGACCGCCACGGCACCGTGTCCGTCTCGGGCATGTTGGCGGCGCTGGGATCGCTGGCGACCCGCCAGCGCCAGCCGGGATGCCCCGAGGCGGTGAGTTCGAGCCGGGCGACCTCGTCGTGGTCGACCGCGAGGACCGCCCGGTAGAGCCCGGGCGCGATCTCCCGCGGCTGCAGCTCCTCGCCCGCGTCCGCGTTCAACCGCCGGAGCAGCGGCCGATCGGCCGTCTCGTCGAGCCGGCGGAGATCGACCACGAGACGCCAGTCCCGGCGCTTCAGCTCGACCGCGAAGGGCGGCCGCCTGAAGGCGGTGGTCCGGCCGATCAGGCGGCCGAGCAGCCGGCCGTAGTCGGTCCAGTCCGCCCAGCCCGCGGTGCCGGCACCGGTCGGTTCGGTCATCAGGGCGCTGACCCGCCCGAGGCCACGCTGCCAGGAGGCGAGCAGGGGCTTCGTTCCGGCGCGGGTCCTGAGGAGGAGTTCGGCGCCGGGCTTGAGCCGGGTCTCGACGTAGCCGTCCAGGGGCGGGAGGCTCTCGGGTCGGTCACCCCCCCACCAGCCGCGGCCACCGCGTGCCTCGACCTCGACCCGCCCGGGGCGGTAGGCCGGCAAGGCCGAGGTGTTGGGCTTCTTGAGCATCAGCTCGGGCAGGTTGAAGCGGTCGGGCGCGCCGTAGTAGCGCCCACCACCCCAGTCGGCGAGCTCGACCAGGAACTCGCTGTGCCGGCCCGGTCCGACCAGGACGGTGGACACGGTGACGCCGTCGTCCGCCATGTGGCGAAGCAGGGTCTCGTAGGGACCGGTCTCGACGCCGGCATCGGTGAGGATGAGGACGTGCTTGAAGCGGGTCTCGACGTTCTTGAGCGCGTAGTAGGCCTCCTCCACCGCCGGGTAGAGGACGGTGCCGCCCTCGGCCCCGAGCCGGTTGATCGCGCGCTGGAGGTCGATCGCGTTCGCCGCCGACTGGATCGGCGCCGCCCACTGCTTGGTGCCATAGAACTCGACGATGCCCACCTTGTCGTGCGGCTCGAGGCGCCGGATGGCGAGGCGCGCCACCTCCTTCGCGATGGTCATCCGGTTGCCGATCATCGAGCCCGAGGTGTCGATGATGATCGCGAGCGTGGTGCTCGGATCCTTCTTCTCCTCCTTCTGCATGAACTCGACCGGCGCGAGGTCCTCGATCGGCGTGCCGTCGTAGCCGCCGGGACCGAAGGCCGCGCGGCCACCGGAGAGGAAGAGCCCGAGCCCTTCCTCGTCGACCGCGCGGGCGATCTCGCGCTGCCAGTCGGCGGGGAGCTGGGTCGCCGGCCGATCGTCGAGCAGGATGCCGTCGAGATCGGTCAGGTCGAGGGCGCCCTCCTCGCCCGGCTGGCGCAGCTCGAAGCCGCGGCCGAGGAGGTCGGCGAGCCGTTCGCGACCGCCTTCCATCCGGGCACCGAGATAGGCCAGACGCAGGGCGTCCTGCACGGCGACCGCGCGCTCGAGGCGGGCCAGCACCTCGCCACGCTCGTCGACCAGACGCAGATCGAGCGCCTGGAAACCGGCCCGGCCGGGCTCGATCTCGAGTTCGGCCTGGTCCACGCCGGCGGCCAGCTCGACGCGGGTCGGCTCGTCGGCCCCGAGGCGGACCTCCAGGGTCGCCGGCCGGGGCCGACCGGCGAGGTCGACGCGCAGGCGCGCCACCTGGCCGACGCGCAGGTCGTCGAGCGGCACGACGTCGACGGGACGGAGCGCGCCCGGCTCACGGTCGAGAGCCAGGCAATCGATGGTCACGCCGCGCTCGCGCGCCTCGATCAACGCCGGGGCGAATCGATGATCGGTGGCGGCGGCGTCGCTGATCAGGCAGATCGATCCGGCGCTGCCCTCGGGAACGAGCCGGAGGGCCAGGGCGAGCGCGGTCGCCAGCGAACTCTCGCGGTCGCCGAGGTCGAGACGATGATCGAACTCGCCGGCGAGTTCGGGACGCGGAGGGCGGCCGAGGCTGACCAGGGCCAGCTCGGCGCCCTCGCGCGGCCGGGCGAGGAGCGCTTCGAGCTGGCGCTCGGCGGCCTCGAGAGCCGCCGCCGTGGCGCTGGCGCTGCGATCGAGGACGACGACGCGCACCGGTCGCGCCTCGCTGCGGATCATCACCGGACGGGCGAGCCCGACCACGACCAGGGCGACGACGAGGGCCCGCAACCAGGCCCGACGCGGCGGGCGGCCGGCGAGCGGGAGGAAGGCCAGCGGTGCCAGGATCAGCAGCCAGAGGAAACCCGGTTCGAGGAAACTGGTGGTCATGCTTCAGGGAATCCGGCTGGTCTGGACCAGGAACCATTCGAGGGCGAGCAGGGCGAGCGCGAGCAGGACCAGGGTCTCGAACAGATCGAGACCGCCGGTGCCGGCGTCGTCGCTCTCGACCAGTTCGGCGAGAGCGGCGGCGGTCACCGGTTCGAGCAGACTGGCCTCCACGGCCTGACCGCGGGCGTCGACGTGACGGCCGCCGCGCAGCGGCAGGTAGTCGTCATCGAGGACGTCGGCCGCCGGACCGGCGGGAGCGGGCGGCTCGACCGGCCCCGAGGCGAGGCGGATCGGTTCGGCCACCGCCACCCGGGCGGGCGCCTCGCGGCGACCGGCGAGCCAGCGCAGACCGCGGGCGACGAAGACCGGGAACTCGAGGCTCCGGGTGAAGCCGCGCTCCTCGTCGAGCAGCTCGGTCCAGATGGTGAGACCGCGGCTCCCTCCGGCGGTGACGGTCACGCCGAGATCGCGCTGGAGCCGCGCCGCCAGCTCGGCGCCGTCGAGGCGCGCCAGCCCGAGTTCGTCGACCAGCTCGCCGAGGATCAGCTCGGAGTCGTCGCCGTCCTGGTGACGGAAGCGGAAGGCGGCGCCACCGGCGGCCATGTCGTCGACCTCGAAGGCCGGCAGCCCGGCGCCGAGTTCGTTCCCGTGACGCCGGACCACCACCTCCGCGTGCTCGTCGTCGCGCAGCAGGCCCGGATCGGCGGCCAGGGCGGCGCGGAGCGCGGCCGGAAGTTCCTCGTCGAGGGCGTAGGGCAGCGGCCGACGATCGTCGAGCAGGAGTCGGCCGAGCGGCCGGTCGTCGAGCAGGACATCGAGAACCTGGGCCCGCGCCGGCAGATCGCGCCAGACGAAGAGCGCCGGCTCGGCCCCGACCTCGGGAGCGGGCAGGTCGAGGCCATCGAGCCGGCCGCGCGGCGTGAGATCCGTCCGCTCGGGAAGGGCCAGACGGACCAGGACGTCGACGCGATCCACCGCGCCCGATCGCGCGGGCGCCTGCCCGAGGTCGACCAGGCGCGCGCGCGGCGCGAAGCCGCCGGGACGAAGCCGCTTCAGGCTCGAGCCCGCTGGCAGCCGGTCGACGATCGCGCCGTCGAGTTCGCCGTCGCCGACCAGGATGACGTCGAGCGGTGGTGCCGCCGCCACGCGCGCGTAGTCGGCGAGCAACTCCTCGAAGCGCGGCCGCGACTCGGTGGGCACGAAGGCGCCGAGGCGGGCGCGCAGAAGGAGCGGATTCTCCCCGGGCAGGAGCAGGCTACGCGGTCGGTCGGCGCAGAGCACGACGCTGCGCGCCGCGCTGGGCAGACCCCTCGAGGCGTCCTCGGCGAGCGCGACCGCCGCCTCGAAGCGGCCCTCCGCGACCATCGCCCGCGATCCGTCGATCAGGATCAGGTGGCGCCGCGGCGCGCCGGCGCCGAGCTCCGGCCCGGCGAGCGCCAGCCAGAGGAAGGCGGCGATGGCGAGGACCAGGGCATAGGCCCAGGGATGCCGGAAGCGCTTGACCAGGACCCGGGCGCGGGCCTCTTCGAGCGCCTCCTTCCAGAACAGCGTGGTCTCGACCGTGATCGGCCGGTAGCGGACCCGGAGGCGCTGCAGGAGGTAGAAACCGATGGCCAGGACGGCCAAGCCGGCGAAGACGACGCCGGGGCCCAGATTGCCGAAGGTCATGCGAAGTCTCCTTCGGCCAGGACCGCGGCCAGCTGCTCGACCAGGTTCTCGTCGACGTCGAGGCGCAGGAATCCGGCCTGCTTGGCCTGGGCCGCGCGCAGGAGACCGTCCTGGAAGCGCTCGTAGGCCTGACGATAGGCCGCGACCACCTCGCGGGTGGCGGAGATGTCGTAGGCCTCGCCGGTCTCGCAGTCGGTGACCCGCAGGTCGCCGGAGAGGCTCGGCGCCAGGTCCGCCTTGCGGAACAGCTGGACCAGGAGCAGGCGATGCCTGAGCCCGCGCAGGGCTTCCGCCACCGCCTCGATCCCGGCGGGATCGAAGAAGTCGGAGATGATCACCAGGAGACCCTGGCGCAGGCCGAAGCTGGTGAAGCGCCGCATCGCCTGGCGCAGGTCGGTGCGACCACGCGGCTCGGCGGCGGCCAGGACCTCGGCGATGCGGAACTGACGGCCGCGACCGCTGGTGGGCCGGAGCCCCAGCTCGAGATCCTCGGCGAAGGGAAACACGCCGACGCGATCGTGCTGCTGCAGGGCGATGGCGGCGATGGCGAAGGCGGCCTTCAGCGCCGCGTGGCCGCGCGGCGCCTCGCCCTGGAACATGCTGCGCGACAGATCCACCGCCAGGTAGACCGGGAGGTCCTCCAGCTCCTCGAACAGGCGCAGGACGACGCGGCCGAGCCGGCGGTAGATGTTCCAGTCGATGGCGCGGAAGTCGTCGCCGGGGGTGTAGGCCCGGAAGTCACGGAACTCCATGCCGGCACCGAGGTGCCGGGAGCGCTGTTCGGCCGGCCGACCACCACGCGCCACGCGACGCGCGAAGAGCTGCAGGCGGGATACCTCGTCGAGGAAGGCCGGGTCGAGCAGTTCCTGGACGGTCAGGCGATTCTCGGACATCGAGACCATCGATCCTTCAGGCGTTGGGCGGACTCACGCGGGCGAGGACCGCGTCGATGACGGCGTCGGGGCTCACCCGGTCGGCCTGACCATGGAAGTTGATCAGCACGCGGTGCCGGAGCACGTCGTGCGCGCAGGCCTTGATGTCCTCGGCCGCCACCGCGAAGCGACCGGCCAGGAGGGCCTTGACCTTGGCCGCGAGCATGAGGCCCTGGACGCCGCGCGGACTGGCGCCGAGGGCGACGTACTCGTTGACCTCCGGCGGCGCGAAGGGCGAACCCGGCTGCGTGCCGACGACCAGGTGGATGGCGTAGTTCTTGGCCCGCTCCGGGACCGGCACCGCGCGCACGACCTGGCGCAGGCGCATCACCTCCTCGCCGGTCGAGACCTGGTTGATCACCGGCTGTTCGTTGCCGGTGGTGCGATCGACGATGGCGACGTAGTCGCGCAGCTCGGGGTAGCCCACCAGGATCTTCATCAGGAAGCGGTCGAGCTGGGCCTCGGGCAAGGGGTAGGTGCCCTCCTGCTCCACCGGGTTCTGGGTGGCCATGACGCAGTAGGGTTCGGAGAGCTTGATCGTCCGCTTGCCGACCGAGATCTGCTTCTCCTGCATGGCCTCGAGCAGCGCGCTCTGGGTCCGGGGGGTGGCGCGGTTGATCTCGTCGGCGAGCACCAGGTTGGCCACCAGGGGCCCCTGCTGGAAGCTCAGCTCGTGACCGCCGCCCTCGGTCTCCACCAGCACGTTCGTGCCCTGGATGTCGGCCGGCATCATGTCGGGGGTGAACTGGATGCGCGAGAACTGGACGTGGACGGCCTCGCCGATCGACCGGACCAGCATCGTCTTGCCCAGGCCGGGAACGCCCTCGAGGAGTACGTGTCCACCGGCGAAGAGCGCGGTCAGGGCGGCATCGATCACCTTCTCCTGACCGACGATGAAACGCTGCACCTCGGCCTTGACCCTGGCGTGCAGCTCGCGGAAGAACTGCGCGTCCTGTTCGGCGATCTGAACCTCTGCGGATGCCACGATGTCACTCCCTCAGAAACTGGGACGAGAAGACGAGAAGTAGTCGCGAACGATCCGCTGCATCCAGGGCAGCAGACGCGGGCGCGCGACGTGACCGATGGCCGCGGAACGACGGCCGCGCTCGGCCGCGACCGCCGGGTCGGCGGCCTCGGGCTGGGGCTCGATCTGTTCCTGCGTGATCTTGCTCATGCCCGGATTGGGCTTGCCGGAGATCTGGTCGGGGAAGTGGACGCCGAGCACGAGCTGCGCCACGCCCCGCTGCTTCTTGGGCGGGCCGGCGCCGCCACGCCCGTTGGCCATGGGGTTCGGGCGGCCGCCGCCGAAGCCGATCTGGAGATCGCGATTGACCGGTGGCTTGCGCGAGCGGAGCTGGGGCTGGACGCCACCGCGGGCCTTGGACTCGTCGAAGTCGTCCTCGACCTCCTCGTCGTCTTCGAGCTCCTGCTCCTCCTTGGCGGTGACCTGGTCCTTGCTGGCCCAGGGCGTCGCGGTCGGGCTCTTCGACGAGCCGCGCCCGCTGCCCCGCCCCACGGTCGCTCCGGACTCCTTCTCCTCGCGCCGTTCGCGGGGCGACTCGGGCGAGTCCTCGCGCTCCTTCGCGTTGCGACGTTGGGCCTTCTCCTTGCCCTTCTCGCCGGTCTTCGAGGGCTGCGACTGGGAGCTCGCCTGACCACGGCTGGCGCTGCCGCCGCCCGTGGTCCGGGTGCGCGCGCTGCGGCCCGCGGCGCTCGAGGACCGCTTCTGGAGCTGATCGCCGTCCTCGGGTTCGGCGGCCTCGTCGACCTCGGCTTCGCTGTCCTCGGTCGCGCGCCGCGCGGCGCTCTCGTCGCGCGGATCGAGCGCGACGTCGTCGCGACCGCGACGGCTCTCGGGTTCGCGCGCGGGCAGCTCCTCTTCCGGCAGGCGGGCGACCTTATCCGCGCCCAGGGGCTCGCGACGCGAGTTCGGCCGCCACTCCGGTGTCCAGGTGGGCAGGCCGAGGAGGAGGGCCATGACGAAGAGCATCCAGAAGGCCTGCGCGCCCACGCGGAACCGCACCGGCGGCGGTGCCACCCAGCGCTCGGCGACCGCGGCGATGTGGGTCTCGGCGTCGTGGATGGCGGCCTCCATCAGCGGGCTGCGCTGCCGCCGGGCGAGGAACTCCGCGGCGGTGCTCATGCGATCGGCCAGACCGAGCTTGTCGTCGATCAGGATCAGGGCCTCGCGCTGACCGGCGCGCTCGCCCTCGCGGGAGAGGATGGCCAGGATCAGGACGGCCGCGGGCGCGACCGGCGCCAGGACCAGGAAGGCCAGCGGGCCCGGCAGGTCGAAGCCGACGAAGGCGAGCACGAAGCGCGCGATCGGCGCGGCGAGGAACCAGGGCCAGACCGTCCGCACCGCGCGGGCCAGGGCCTCGCGACGACGATGCTCGGCGATGCGCCCGGCGACGGGACGCGCGAGCTGGGCCAGACGGAAGCGGATCTCTTGGTTGCTCGGCGTCATGGTCACCTGGCCTCGTGGGCGGCCTTGGGGGACAGATCGAACCAGATCGACTGCAAGGCGGCGCGGCCATGATCGGGACGGAGAACGGCGACCACCGCCAGTTCGCGCGGGTCGGGCTCCAGGGACAGGCGCGTCGCCGAACTGCCGCCGCGCTTCTCGTAGTCCTCGAGGAAGCGGCGATTGCGCGCGACCAGGTCGTCGAGGGCGAGGTCGACCGCGACCGCGCGAGCAGGCGAACCGCTGCGGAGCAGCTCGCCGGCGCTCGACGCGGTCAGATGGCCGCGGACGAGCATGCGATGGATCACGGCGCCGCCGAGCCCCGGGTAGAGGACGGCCTTCTCGACCAGGTAGACCTCGAGGCGCAGATCGCTACCGTCGTCGCCGCTCACCGAGACGACGCCCTTCACCCGGCCATCCTCGAGCGTCATGCGCCCGCCCAGCTCGTAGGTGGAGGTCCGCGCCAGACGCCGCACGATCTCGTCGCGCATGGCCTCGTAGAGCTTGTCGGTCTCGAAGAAGGGCAGACCGCCGGGCGCGACCGGCTGACCGTCGAGACAGAAGGCGGGCTTGCCGCCCACCTGTTCGGCGAAGCGCAGGGCGTCCTCGGTCATGGTGGCGACCGGCTGCGGGAAGTCACCGTGCTGGCTGAGCAGGACCACGCGCTCGCGCGGGAAGTGGCTGAGCAGGGCCTCGAAGACCATGGCGCCACCTTCGGCCAGGGCCAGCCAGCTCTCGCCGTCCTTGCGACCGAAGTGCGGATTGGCGAGGTGCTCGACCAGGACCACGTGGTTGCCGCGAGCGCTGTCGGGCGTCTCCTCGAACCGGGTCGGCGCCGACATCCCGCGCACCTTGCCGGAGATCAGCTTCTCGACCAGGGCGACCGAGTAGGGCTCGCCCCCCATCTTGTCCTGGACCCGCTCGATGGCGGCGACGGCGCGCGGCCCGGCCTCGGGCGTGATCACCGCCTGCACGTAGCGAGACATCGCCCGGCCGAGTCGGCCCTGGCGCTCGTAGTACTCGCCCAACATGAGATCGACCTCGGCCCGTTCGGCCAGGCCGATCGCGTCGGAAAGGCCGAAGGCCGCCGACAGCAGATGCTCCCAGGCCTTGCGGTCCTCGCCGGCGGCGAGGTTGATCTCGCCCAGCATCGCGTGGAGGCGATGCACGCTCTCCGGATAGCGATCGGTCCGCCCGGAGGCGACTCCCAGTTCGGCGGCGTAGGCCGCGGCGTCGTCACGTTGGCCGGTGCGCAGCACGCGCGCGGTGTCGATCGCCTCGCTGGCCCGGAGGTCGGGATCGCGGGTCTTGTCCACCCAGTCGATCGCGACCTTCATCGCGCTCAGGTCGCCACCCTCGTCGAGCAGGAGGCGCATCAGGAGTTCGGCGGCCTCGCGACCGAGGCGGGTCGAACCGTGCTTTCCGAGCCAGGCGAGCAGGGGCTCGGGAGCGTGCTCGGACCGGGCGGCGAAGAAGGCGCGCTCCTCGCTCGGGAAGGGCCGGCGGCCGAGCCGCGTGAAACCGACCCAGCCGTTGCTGGCGTCGATCTCGACCCGGAAGTCCTCGAGGAAATTGGAGCCGAGCGTCCCGAGAGCGCCGCCAGGATGGACCAGATCGTACTCCTCGGGTCGCCAGGCGATGCTCTGCGACAGGTCCTCCGTCCCGAGCAGGAGGGGACCGATGTCGCCGTCCCAGGCGCCCCGTTCCTCGCAGTAGAGCTCGTCGATGACGCTGTCGACGCGGCCGCCACCGACCGCCATCATCCGGGTCGATCCATCGGCCAGGGTGACCGGGAACCAGAGCATGTCGCCGGCCGCCGAGGCCGGCAGATAGAACTTCTCGGGACCGGTCGGCAACTCGCCGGCCACGCCGGGCGAGGGTTCGCGCAGCGTGATCATGCCCTCGGCGAGGTCGAAGACCACGACGTAGCGCGACAGCAGCTTGGCGCCGATCGTGCCGACGCAGGCCACCTCGTCGATCTGGGGCGCGAATCGGCGGGTGAAGCGTTCCATGTCCGCCTCGTCGCCGTGGTCACGCTGCTCGACCTGGACGTCCATGCCCGGGAACTCGATCGTGATCGGATCGAAGGTGCCGTCCTCGTGCTCGACCTCCAGGGGGCCGACCACCTTGTTGTGCAGCTCGAGGCCGCAGAGGCGGTCGTAGGCGATGAAGAGGTTGACCGGTATGGCCTTCGCCGGACCGCTCAGGCGACAACGGGCGACCAGACGGCCGTCGAGGACGCGGATCGGGATCCGGGCTTCGCCGCCTTGGGCCGGAGCGGAGGTCGCGAGCAGGATGGCGAGGACGAGCTGGGGAGCGAGGCGTTCGAGGAGTTTCATGCTGCCCTGGATGATGACGGCGCAGAGGCGATGCGGCTCGCCTCTGCGCCGGTGGCGGATCGACTGCCGATCAACGGGGCTGGCCGACGATCTCGCCGAAGGCCCAGTTGTCGAAGGTCATGCGGAGCTCGAGCTCCTCGGTCGTGGCCGGCACGCTCACGGCGACCGGAACCATGCCGCGGCCTCAGCAGGAGCCCGGAAAGTAGGCCTGCGCGATCTCGCGGCCGCTCTTCCGGGCGAGGATGCTGATCTTCGGCGACTTGCCGAGCGGCTCCCAGCCCTCGTACTGCTCGCCGGCCTTGCCGTAGAACCAGATCGCCGCGGGATCGAAGGTGTAGGCATCGCCCTTGCGGCCGTAGGCGAATTCGGCGTGCACCGGACCGCCCAGCGCCAGGGCCGAAGACCCGTCGGCGACCACCGACACCGGTCGTGACCGGCCGGTGGTGACGGTCGCCTGGTTGCCGCCGAGGACGAGAAGGCCCGAGTGCAGCCGGTAGTCACCGGTCGGCAGGACGACGCTCGCGGCAGCACCGGAGACCGCGACCGAGACGCTGCGGTCCGAACTCAGGAGCACCGCGTTCAGAACCTTGCCGCTGGTCGTGTAGCCGAGGTCGATCCGACCGCGGGGCCCGTCGTAGGCCTCCCAGGCGAGCTTCGAGCCGTCGGCGCTCGGCTGGAGCGTCACCAGGCGGCCGCCGCCGAGGTCGACGACGCGGGACAGGAAGCTGGCGTTGCGACCGCGGCCCAGGACCATCGCGTCGGCGCCGAAGTCGTCGAAGCGACCGTTGAGGTTCTGGTCGATGAGGGCGACGCGGACGCCGTCGATCTCGCCCTCCATGGTGGAGCCGGGCTGGAAGACCCAGCCGGGATTGGCCTCGAGGCGAACGGCGTAGCGTCGGCCCTCGCGCTGGAGGACGACGAAGCCCGCCTTGCCCTTGACGCTGGTCTCCAGTTCACCGTCGCCGTCCGCGTCGAGCAGGAGGGTCAGCCCGTCGAGTCCGGCCTTGAAGCTGGTGCCGAGCGCGGCCCCGAGATCGATCGCGGTCCCCACCTCCCGGCTGGTCTCGGCCGGCAGGCGGAACTTCCAGTCGCGCCAGATCTTCGCGGTCATGGCGACCTCCCCCCTCAGGGCGGGAAGGCTCTCGCGGATCTCCTGGGCCCGGGCCACGAGGGCGGGCAGGAGCAAGAGGAGAAAGGACGTGAGCAGCGTCCTCGATCGCATCTTCGATTCTCCCTGCAGGGAAGGTGAGCGCAGCCCGAACGGGCTTCGCCACGACCGGGGGTCGGGCGGACGACGGCGCGGATTGTCGCATGAATCGGGCCCGAATTGCAGACGGTAGTGAAGATGACTTCGACGCGGGCCGCGACGCACCGCGAGTCACGGTTCAGGTCTCGTCCTAGGGGCGACCTGAATCGCCATTCCGGAAACGACCGCGCCGCCGGCAAGGAGCCGACGGCGCGGTCAGGCGGTTCCGAAGCGAAACGAGGGCCTCGTGCCGCCTGACGCCACCGCCTCAGTCGCCGGCGAGTTTCATGTGGAGGGTCGCGACCAGGAAGGCCCACTGGTCGGCGTGGGACTCGATCAGTTTCGAGGTCGGCGTACCGGCGCCATGGCCGGCCGAGGTCTCGATGCGGATCAGGGTCGGCGCCGGTCCCGCCTGGGCGGCCTGGAGCGCGGCGATGAACTTGAAGCTGTGCCCGGGCACGACGCGGTCGTCGGTGTCGGCCGTGGTGACCAGGGTCGCGGGATAGGAACGCCCCGCCTTCAGGTTGTGGTAGGGCGAGTAGGCGCGCAGCGCGGCGAAGTCGTCCGGATCGTCGGGTGATCCGTAGTCGTCGACCCAGAAGCGGCCGGCGGTGAACTTGTGGAAGCGGAGCATGTCCATGACCCCCACCGCCGGCAGGCAGGCGCCGAAGAGCTCCGGCCGTTGGGTCATGCAGGCCCCGACGAGCAGCCCGCCGTTCGAGCCGCCCTGGATGGCCAGATGCGCCGCGTCGCAGTACTTCTCGGCGGTCAGCCACTCTGCGGCCGCGATGAAGTCGTCGAAGACGTTCTGCTTGTGCTGCCGGGTGCCGGCCTCGTGCCAGGCCTCGCCATACTCGCCACCGCCGCGCAGATTGGCGATCGCCAGGACGCCGCCCATCTCCATCCAGGCCAGGCGCGCGACCGAGAAGCTCGGCGTCAACGAGATGTTGAAGCCGCCATAGCCGTAGAGCAGCGTCGGGTTCTTGCCGTCCCGAGCCAGGCCCTTCCGGTGGGCGAGGAACATCGGCACCCGCGTCCCGTCCTTGCTGCCGTAGAAGACCTGTTCGACCAGGTAGTCCTCGGGGTCGAACTTCAGCTCGGGCCGGCGGAAGATGGTGGTCTCGCCGGAGATCGCGTCGTAGTGCCAGATCTCGCCGGGCCGGGTGAAGCTCGAGAAGCTGAAGTAGCAGTCGGTGTCGTCCCGCTCGCCGGCGAAGCCCGAGGCGGTGCCCAGCCCCGGCAGGGCGACGCGGCGCAGGAACTCGCCCGACCGACGATGGACCCGGACCTCGCTGTGGGCGTCCTTCAGGTAGCTCAGATGCAGCAGATCGCCGATGAAGGCCACGTGCTCGATCGTCTCCTCGCGCTCGGGAACGATCTCGATGATCTCGGCCGGCCGACGGAGGTCGCGGGCGACCACCCGGCCGCGCGGCGCGTCGAGGTCGGTGTGGAAGTAGAGCAGGGAGCCATCGGAGCCGACGTAGTCCCAGCGGTTCTCGAAGGCGTCGACCAGGACCTCCGCGGTGCCGTAGGGTTCGAGAAGGTCGCGGACGAAGACGCGCTGCCTGGCGCTGGTCCCGGTTCGGGCGGTGATGATGAGGTAGCGCCCGTCGTCGCTGACCTGCGCCCCGAAGCTCCAGCGCGGCTCCTCGGGCTTCTCGAACACCAGCACGTCCTGCGCCTGCCGGCTGCCGAGCCGGTGATAGAGGATCTTCATGCCGAGGTTGAGGCTCTGGAACTCCTCGCCCTCGCGCGGCTCCGGATAGCGGGTGTAGAAGAAGCCCTTGCCGTCGCGGGTCCAGGACACCGATCCGGAGTACTTGAGCCAGCTCAGCTCGTCGTCCAGCCAGCGCCCGGTGGCGACCTCCATGACCCGCAACTTCCGCCAGTCGGAGCCCGACTCCGCCCGGGCGACCGCCAGCCACGCGCCGTCCTCGCTGAAGCTCAGCCCGGCCAGGGCCGCGGTGCCGTCCGCGGTCCAGGCGTTGGGATCAAGGAAGACCTCGCCCTCGCCATCGGGCTTCGCCATGGTGAACAGGACCGACTGGTTCTGCAGGCCGTCGTTGCGGAACTGATACCAGCGGCCGCCGTGCTCGAAGGGGGCGGACACGCGCTCGAAGTCCCAGAGCTCGGCGAGTCGGGCCCGGATCCGCTCGCGCTCGGGGATCTTGCCCAAGAAGTCGAAGGTGACCCGGTTCTGAGCCTCGACCCAGGCCCGCACCTCCTTCGATACCCGCACGTCATCCTCGAGCCAACGATAGGGGTCCGCCACCTCGACGCCGTGCAGGCTCTCGACCAGATCGAGCTTCCGCGTCTCCGGATAGGGCTGGTGCTGTGCGTTCATGACCAGGGGAAGGAGCCCGATGACGATCAGGCTCGCGATACCGATCCTCGTCTGCTGGAACATCCGACGTCTCCGCTTGCCGCGTGCCGCATCCTACCAGCTCGGCTCGGCCGGGTCGCGGTGGCGCTCAACCCGAGCCGGCACCGGCATCGCCGACCCGTGGTTCGAGGTCCAACATGGCGGCGGCGAGCAGTTCCGGATCGATCGGCGCCGCGCCGGCGAGGTCGACGATCTCCTCCTGACGCGGCTGCCCAAAGGCGAGGCGGTAGCTGGCGAGCTGACGGAGCAGACGCCGGAGCTTGCCCAGCTCCAGGGAGTAGGCGTAGGCCGGAATCCGACGTTCGACCCGATGGGGGCCGGCGCAGAGCCAGTAGGGAACGAGCCCGCGATCGCCGTCCGGGGCGGCGGCAGCGGCAGCGCTGAAGAGGTCGGCCCAGTGGTCCGGTCGCGGCCCTCGCCGGTCGACCTCCGCCCTTCTCTCGCCGCCGGATCGCGCCCGACCGGCCACCACGTTCTTGCGCACGGCATGTCCCTTGTAGCGGTGGACCCGGCCCTCGCGCTGCTCGAGGTCGACCGGGTTCCCGGGCAGATTCCAGTGGTAGACCGCATGGCACCAGCGGTGGAAGTCGAGACCTTCCTGGCCGACGGAGGTGGTCGCCAGGACGAAGGGCCGGAACGGCGAGTTGAAGGCGTTGCGGACCAGTTCCTGGCGCTTGACCCTCTCGACTTCCTCGGTCCGGTCACCGAAGCGCATGGCGAATCCGCTGCGTAGGCCGAAGTTCTCGGAGGCGGCGACACCGAGCGGATCGACGCGCACGGTCGAGCTGCGCAGCTGCGCCGACTGCGCCAGCTGCAGGGCCACGTCCGCCATCACGTCCTCGGCCCCGCGCTCGCCGCCGCCGTTGGCCTCGACCAGGAGGTGGACCTGCTCGTCGAGAACGGCCTGGAGGTTGCCGGCCACGGCGTGGCGAAGGACCAGACGCCAGTAGTGCTCGCGCGTGCCGCTTCGCTCCATGAGGAAGCGCTGCGCCACGGGCTGATTGAACAGGGAACGCAGGCCCTCGGCGACCAGCGCCGCCTTCTCGCGCCGCCGGGTCGCCGGGGTGGGCAGGATCGCCAGCGCCCGCGCGGCCAGGGTGCCGGGTGCTCCCAGCGCCACGAGGGCGAGCAGCTCGACCAGATCGTCGGGCAGGCGCCCGAGCGTGACCTTCCCGGCGCGAGCTTCCGCCAGGAACGAGTGGAGCCTCCGCACGTGCAGCGCGAAGATCCTCTCGCCGCCTCGCGGCGTCCCCTCCTCGCCCTCCTCGTCGTCGTCCTCCTCATGCTCGGCCCGCAGCAGGCCCTGATCCGGCGCGCCGGTCTCGAGCCAGCGATCGAGCAGCGCTTCGGGTTCGGAGTCGAGATCGAGGAGCAACGGCAGGGCCCAGTACCAGGACCGGTCCTCGGGGCCGTCGCTCGCGATCGGCGGCAGGGCGGCGAGAACCTCGGCGATCAGCGGCTCGATGCGCGCGGCGGCCGCTTCGAGCGGTCGCTCGCGTTCCGCCTCGTCGAACTCCCGTGGCTCGACCAGGTCGGCCAGACGCAGACAGGGGTACTGGAGCAGGAAGACGGGCATTCCGGAGAGTCGCCCGGCCGAGCGCTTGTACACCAGGAGCGGCTTGACCCGATCATGCAGCTCCCGGTAGCCGGTACGCGGTCTCGGGCCCAACATGCGCCGCTCGACCTCATGGCTGACCAGCGCGGCGATGACGTCGGGCACGACGTTCCAGGCCGAGAAGACCAACGCCTTGGTGAAACCTGGCGCGATCTCGGCGAAGGGCGGCCCGGCGCGCCAGTACTCGCGGCTCGGTGGCATCCAGAGCAGCTTCCAGGCCCCGCCATCGAGCATGTCGGCGATCAGGGCGCGCAGACGACCGTTCGCCGGATCGATCTGCCGGTAGCGCTCGAGCGCCTCGACGTCGAGCAGGACCTCGGCGTGTTCGTCGAGCAGGCGGCGGATCGCGGCGTCCTGGCGCCGCGACGAGACCTCGCGCTTGAGCTGGTAGTTGCGCATGAAGTTCAGGAGATAGGGCGCGGACTTCCAGTACTCGACCGGATCGCGACCGTCGACCGCGCGGGCCACGGCGTCGATGGCGAGGAACTGGCGCAGGTCGCCGACCTCGATCTCGGCGGCGATCGCCGGGCTTGCGACCATCGCGTTGCGGTCGGCGGTGGCGGCGACCCGTTCGGTCCGGCACATGACCCGCAGGAGGATCTCCTCCACCGCCTTCTTGGGCGCCACGACGTCGCCGTCATGGCCCTGGAGACGGTTCATCAGCGCGACGCGGTATTGCCTGAGCGCGGCGTCGAGTTCTGTCATGCGGGGTTCGTCGGCGCGGAGGAGGAAACGCATCGTCGCCCGGAAATCCTGGTAGTGGTCCTCGGCCAGGGATTCGGCCGCGGTCGCGTACATGCGGTAGGGCGTCGCCGAGAGCAGGAGCACGCGGGTCCGGCTGCCGGCTCGCGCGCCACGGTCGAAGAAGGCCTGGGCCAGCTCGACCAGACCCGTCTCGGCGTCACCGGAGTCGGCATCGAGCAGGTTCTTGAAGCGCTGGAACTCGTCCAGGACGATCAGGTCCGGGTCGAGATCGGTGACGCAGGTCATGGCCAGGATGCCGCGCAGGCGGCCGATGAACCGTTTCTGCCGCTGGCGGAGTTCCGCGCGGAAGTCATGGTGGTAACGGAAGGCGTGGATCAGGTCGCGGCCCTCACGGACGAGCGCGCCGCCGTCGGTGCCCCGCAGCAGCTCGAGGAAGCGCTGCCGTAGTGCCCTGGCGATGCGCGGTCGGCCCTCGTCGAGGAGCCGACGCCAGCGCCGACGATCCTGGATGCCGACCTGCATCAGGTTGCGAAGCCCGCTGGAGCGGCCGTAGCGCGCGACGAGCAGCCAGTACAGGATGCGGCGCTCCTCCCAGCGCCCGGTCCCGGCCGCGGGATCGAGCGAGGTCGCCGGCGTGAAGGCATAGACGTTGAGCGCGCCGCGCTCGACCTCGGCCTCACCCAGCGCCAGCTCGTTGAGGCGGGACTCGATCAGCTTCGCGTCCTCGAGCCCGGCCATGAGACTGCGGACGTTCTGCCTGGCGATCGCCTGGTTGGAGCAGACGTAGACCACGTCGATGCGCGGCCGTCGCCCGCGAAGATGCTCGACGACGCGCTCGATCAGGCCGCGCGCCACCATCGTCTTGCCGAGACCGACCTCGTCGGCCACCAGGAAGCGACCGCTGCCTCCCGGACGATTGAGCTCGGCAAAGGCGTGATCGACGGTGGCGCGCTGGAAGGGCTTCAATCGCTGGCGCGTGGCGCTCAGGTCTCGTCCTCCTCCGCCAGGGTCAGTTCGGGCCGCAGCTCGGTGAGCTTCGACCAGAGTCGCCGCAGGTCGTCGGGCAGGAGCCGACGTCCCTCCTCGGTGGCCTCGAGTTCGGCGAGGAGCCGGGAGACCGCGCGGAGACGCTCGGGCGCCCGGGCCAGGGCACGCAGGAGGTTCTCGAGCAGGACCTCGGCGACCGGCGCGATCTCGCCCCGCCGGCTCGGTCCCTCGCCACCGGACGCGAAGTCCCCCAGCCCGGTACCCAGGCCCTGGAGAAGCAGCCGGAGGTAGCGCATCAGGCCGTCTCGGTTCGCCACGACGGCGCGGAGGACCTCGGCCCGACGATCCTCGGGGAGTCCGCTGGCCAGCAGGTTGAGGACGAGACCGCCGCGGGCCGGGCCTGCCGGGCGCTTCAGGATGATCCCGAAGGCGATCCAGGTGGTCAGCGAGGCCGCCGAGCCGAGCCGGAAGATGGTCGCGCTCCCGGGGACGAAGGGCCGGGCCTGGGCTTCGGGGAGGGAGACCGGCCAGACCGAGACCGCCTCGCCCTCGGCCAGTCGCAGGTCCCCCTGAAGCCTCAGCTCCCAGCTCGAAGCCCCCTCCGGCTCCGCCGCCGGAAGCGGCGTGACGACCAGGGTCCAGGTTGCGTTGGCGATGCGTCGGCGTAGGACCTCGATCGCCTTCTCGGCCGCCAGGGCCTCGGCATCGACCGCCGTCGGCTGGTGGCGGAAGGGCACCAGGAGGCCTGCCATGCCGGCCTCGAGGAAGACGTCGATGCCGACCTTCGACTTCTTCCCCCTCAGCTCGACCAGGATCTCCACGTTCCGCCCTTCCCAGGCGGCGTTGGTGACGTTGGCCGAGCCCAACCACCAGGTCGTCTCCCAGCCGGCCTCGATGGCGAGAATCTTGGCGTGCAGACCCGATGGCAGGCTGTGCCCGTCCTGATCGCTCGGCCGGCGATCGGCCAGTTCCTCGACCAGTTCGGCCGGCTCGAGGAGAGGATTGAGACAGCTCGTCAACCAGCGGTCCTCGATCCCGGCCGCGGCACCGAGTTCCTGCAAGGCCTCGGGCCGCGAGATCAGTCGCGACTCGCCCCAGCGATCGTCACGCAACTCCTCCACGAGATGACGCAGCGGCTCGGCCTTGAGGAAGGGTGAGATCACGAGCTGGCGACCGGGGCGGGCCTCGGGTCGCCAAGGCCGAGGATCCGGGTCGAGACCGAGGGCGTGAAACCGGGGCTCGCCCTCGAATCCCGGCGGCACGGTGAAGGTCGTCCGCCGCAGCTCGTCGACGACCTGATCGAGGAAGGCGAGGCGGTCGGCCGTGAGCGGCTTCAGGGCGAGGCCCGGCAGCCCGGCGACGAGACGCGCGAGCTCCGCGTTGGCCGGGCGAGGTCGTTGCGATCGCGGTCGCCCCTCGAAGGTCAGGACCAGATCCCAGCTCCGATCGAAGGTCAGGTTCCGCGAGAGGACCACGAGGCGCAGATGGACCTCACCCTCGGCGTCGAGGAAGCGGAGCAGCCAGAGCTTGGGATGGAAGACCCCGTCGCCCCGCGGCGGTCTCACCGGCGGTCGCACCGGCACCGCGAGGTCCTCGAGCAGACCGAAGAGCAGATGGTGCCGCCGCGGCAGGCGCACGGCGCCCTGCTGGTGGAAGATCGTGACCTTCCCCGCCTGACGGCGCAGGCTCTCGATCAGGACGATGGGGTCCTCCGCCGCCTCGGCCCCGGCGTCGAACTCCTGAGCGCCCAGACCGAGGGGCACGAGCAGCAGGGTTTCGAGGTCGAGCCCATAGGTCGTGGCGATGCCGCCGGACAGCGTCAGTCCCGGCGGGACCTGCAGGCATTCGGAGTAGAGCCGCCGGTCCTCGGGAGCCAGCATCAGCTCCTCCCGGCCGCGAGATCGGCGAGGTGACGACGCACGTTGAGCCAGCGATAGCTGAAGGGGCGTCGTCCCGACGAACCGCTCCAGGCGTCGAGAGCGAGTTCGTTGGCGAAGCGCGACTTGGCGCCCTTCAGGTTCAGTTCGCGCTGCCGCACCAGATCGCGAGCGGCCGGCATCCCGACCAGCCGGCCTGGTCGCTGACGACGCGCGAGATCGAGCCAGCACTCGACGAAGTCGCGGGTCGGCCGGGGCACGCGAGCGCCCTGACCGGCGAGAAAATCCCAGAGCCGGGTCGGATCGAGTTCGACCGCCCCGTGCCAGCCCGACTCCTAGTCGGCGAAGGTGGCATGGAGTTCTTCGAGGCGCTCGTCGCGGTCGCCGTCCGGTCGACCTTCCCAGAGCAGCACGTTGTAGAGGAGGCGTGCGCCCTGAGTCAGGTCGGAGAAGGCCCGGGCCAGCTCGACCAGGTCGCGGATCGCCGCGGGCATCTCGGCGAGCCGAGGATGGAGCCAGGGGGTCTCGCCCTCGGCTCCATCACCACGCCCGGCGAGCCAGGCGAGCATGCTCCCCCGACAACGTGGCGCGCTCTGGATCCGGCCGAGCAGGAACTCGGCATCGATCGGCCGCAACGCGAAGCTGGCCGCCGTGGGGAAATCGTCGGGTGCTTCCGGCAGATGATCGTGCCAGGTCTCCAGGTGCTCGGGATCGACCCCCTGGTCATCCGGACGCTCGGCCTCGAGCCGCCGGCGGCGACGACGCAGATCGGGCAGCTCCGCCAGGTACTGTTCGCGGGAAAGCGAGGCCCTGAAGATCTCCCAGGTCCGGAGCCCACCCCAGTAGACCATGCTCGGCAGGCGCTTGATCCGGCTCTCGGAGCGCAGGCCGATGGTGCCATCGTGATCGCGGTTCTCCTTGAGGGCCGGGATCAAGGCCAGCTCGCGGTCACGAGCCCGATCCGCCACGCGGGTCTCGTCGAGTCGCTCGCGTTCGAGGCGGCGGAAGATCCAGGGCACCATGAGGAAGTAGGCCAGCCGGGTCTGGATGGTCGAGGTCCCGGGAAAGAGGGCGTCGGAGAGCGCGTCGCGGATGGTGCCGAGACCGAGTTCGTCCACCGAGTCCGGCTCGCGCAGCGCGGAGAGAATGCGCTGGGAACGCGCGCGTTCCGCGCTCGAGAAGTCGATCCAGGCCAGTGACGCCGACATCGTCCTCGTTCCTCGTGGGGCGTGGGACTCAGGTGCTCGCGGAGGTCGAGCCGAGCGAGTCCTCGATCTGCTCGAAGGCGCTGCTGTCGAGCTCCAACAGTTCGACCTTCTTGCGGCGGAACCCGATCTCGTGTTCGAGCAGGAGATCGATCAGCTTGTCGCCGTTGATCAGCGTGATCGGCGCCGCGCCGGGTTCGAAGGCCGCGGCCTTGGTGCCACGGGCGAAATCGCCGAGGGTGATGATCGTGCCCCGCACGGCCTGGAAGCGGTGTAGCGACCCGCGGAGGGCATCGAGCACCGTGCGCTGGACGTTGTTCTTGTGGCGTTTGACCTGGACGACCTCCTTGACCTCGGTGATGCCGAGGGTGATCCGGCCGATGACGTCGACCCCCATGTCGCCGGAACGCGCCGTCACCTCGACATCTTCGTAGCCCATCGATTCGAGCAGCGTCTTCACCAGCTGCTCGAAGGCGAAGGGATCCATCTGAGAGAGCAGTTCGCGCGCGCTCTCGAGCACGCGCCCTCGCTGCTGGCGGATCAGGGTGAGCAGCTCCGACTGATCGTCGGGGCGGTCACCCGATTCCCGGGAGCCGGTCCTTGCCAGGTAGTCGAAGCCGGCCGGGGTCAGGGCATAGGGCCGACCGCTGCGTTCGATGTAGCCGCGCTGGACGAGGTTGCGCAATCGGGCCTGGAGACACATGCGGATGGCGCTGTCGCTCCGGATGCGGCTCTCCCGCTGGAGGAAGTCGCCCCAGGGCCCCTGCATCTCGCCGGTGGCGATCGGCCCCTCCTCGGCGATGATGCTCAGGATCCTGAGCAGGCCCTCGTCACCGTCGATGCTCTGCACGACCTCGCCCTCGGGCTCGGCGAGAAAGCGCCGACCGTCCTCGGTGATCCGCATCGTCTCGCCGCCATCCGGTTCGAGTAGCCCATAGCCGCAGGCCAGACGCCAGGGCGGCTCGAGCCAGCGCGGGTTGACCTTGCCCTTCGTCCCCTGCCAGACCCGGCGGGCGGTCTCCTCGTCCTCCCCATCGAGCCGCTCGCCGATCCAGGCGTCGGGATCGCTCCAATCGACGCTGTCCTTGTTGGTTCCGGTGAGCCCGGCCAGGCGATTCTGCAGGGCGCGGATCCGACCACGGGCGAGACCGGGAAGGACCCTGAGCACGGCGTCGACCTGGGCATTGGTCGGGTAATCCGGCACGCGGACGCGGCTGTCGCCGTCCAGCTGCAGCTTGATACGGCCGTCCCGCAGCCAGTCGCCAAGCCCGAAGACGGCGGGTCGGACGCGCACGAAGGCACCCTCGGTCCCGCTGCGCTTGACCGCGACCGCGAGCTGCGCGTGCAGGGTCGCCTCGGGGGTCTTGCCACTCGACTCGACGAGCCCGGCCGCCGCGATCGCCGCCATCAGATCGTGGACGTGCATCGGTTGCCCCTGCTCGCGAAGGATCCGCTCCGCCGCGGCCAGGTAGGTCATCTGTCCCTTGCTCATGTCGACTCCCGGATGCCCATCGCCTCGCCGAGTCCAAAGGGTCGAGGCCCGGGCCCCCGATGTCAAGAGTGGCCCCGCCCCCCGGGAGCGGGATCGAAGCCGACCACACCCTTGCCGGCGGGAGGCCGGTCGGCGAGCATCGCGGGATGCGCAAGACGAGCACCACCATCGTCGCGGGCCTCTTCCTCGCTCTCGCCACTCTGGCGGCGAGGGCCCAGGCACCGCTCGACCGCGAACCTTCGGCGGCCAACCTCGCCGATTGGCTCGCCTTCATCCGGCCGAGCGAGCAGGAACTCGCCTGGGAAGAGATCGGCTGGCGGAACGAGTTCTGGCCGGCGGTCGAGGAGGCGCGGCGGCTCGGCCGCCCGATCCTGCTCTGGACGATGAACGGGCATCCCCTCGGCTGTACCTGAAACAACGGCGTCCGCGGACGCCAGCTGGTCTGGTCAGACCCCGAGATCCGGAAGCTCAGTCGCGAGTTCGTCACCGTGGCCGAGGAGGTCTTCTTCCTCTACCCCGAGAACCCGCTCGCGCTCGAGCAGCGCAAGAACGACCCCCGTCATCGCTTCTTCAAGCGCTACGGCGACGCGGTTCCGGCCAAGGACTGGAACCACCCCGGCACCAAGCAGGGGGTCTACATGATCGGCCCGGACGCCGAGTATCTGGACGGCGGCCACGGCATCAGCGGTAACGCGGCGGTGGTCAAGGAGCGGCTCCAGAAGGCACTCGAACGCTGGGAGGCCCTGCGCGCGGAGAAGGGCTACGCCAATCTGGAGGTCCCCCGGGTCGCCGAGACGCGCCCGCCGGAGGTCATCGGCAAGAACCTGGTCTTCCGTGTCTTCCTCCGCGACCTGCCCCGGGGCGAGACCGACGACAGCGGGCGCCGGTTCCGCCCGAGCGACATCGGCCGTGGCTGGATGAGTTTCGTCGACTGGGCCTGGAACCTGAACTGGATCGCCTTCGCCGACCCGAAGGCCTTCCTGCCCGGCTCGACCAAGGAGGAGGAGCCGCTCGACCCCGCGGTGCTCGCCCGCCTCTGTCGCACCGTGCTGGTCGACAACGTCCGCGGCCAGACGCCCCACTGGCGGGCCGAAGACCTGAAGGAGGCCCGGCTCGGCATGCGTCGGCTGGCCGACGAGGACGGAGATTGGGTGATCGAGTATCGCGGGGCGGCCCGCATGGAGTCGGCGACGCAGAGCTACGCGCCCAGGCTCTACGGCCGGGGTCGCTGGGATCCGCGCGACGGTCGCTTCCGCAGCCTGGAGATCGTGGCCATCGGCGACCGGAGCGGCAAGGGCGTCTTCAACCAACGCAGCCGTGACCTCGGTCCGGCGCCGATGGGGATCGCCCTGGTGCTCAGCCCCTGACCGAGGCCCTGGCCGCCGGTGGCCTTCGTTCTGGCCACGACCCGGTTATCCTCGGACCATGACGAGTGGCCAGCCGAACAACCCCCTCCACGGAATCACGCTCGAACGCCTGCTCGAGCATCTGGTCGAGCGCTTCGGCTGGGCCCGGCTCGGCCAGTGGATCGACATCCGCTGCTTCCAGCACGAGCCGTCGATCAAGTCGAGCCTGAAGTTCCTGCGTCGAACCCCCTGGGCACGCCAGCAGGTCGAGGATCTCTATCTCGACCTCCGCCTCCACGAGGAGCAACCCACCGGCGAGGACCCGGATCGGGCCGAGGAACCGCCGAAATGAGAGCGAGCGGCCGTCATCGCTCTATGACGCCGCTCGCTGGCTACGGAGTGTGGTGACCGGATGTCGGGCCCCAAGGCGGTCGCAAGCTCCACCGCGTCGACCCACGCCACTGGCAGAGCCAGGGTGGCAGGCCTGGTAGCCGTCGAGCTGTCGATCGCGCCGGTGGCTGTCCTTGGACGTGCACTGTGACCTAGCCAGAACGCGGGCGATGCATGGGTCGACGGCAACGCGGGGCGCCTCGGCCGTGATGGGCAGGTCTCGTCGGCGAGACTCGTACCAACGGGCCTAGGGACATTCGCCGTCGCGGGTGGCGGCGGCTCGTGATCCCGTCTGACGCTCCGGTCACGTTTCCGATGTCAAGGACCGTTTCATCGCCCCTCGCAGAGCAGCTTCCGTGCCATCGGCGAGCCCTGGGGGCGCGACCAATCGCGCCGGCCACAACTCACGATCGGGTCGGCGACAACGCTCCGACCGCCGGGAATCGGCGATGCGGCGGACGGTCTGGTCGGGCCGCGCGGCCGCCGACCGGGGTACATGCCCCAGTCGAGGCGCGGATTCCCTCGCAGGCCTCAGCCGCCACCATGGAGGAAGCTGCGATTGCAGGCGGCATAGGCGGCCAGGGTGGCCTCCACCCGGCCGTTCACGCTCTCATCGAGAAAGCGACCGTTCTCCGCCCGATGCCCCACATCGGTACCGGTGAGGATCTCGAGGGCCTGATCGACCTCCTCCACCACCAGGACCCTGAAGAGCCCCTCCTCCACCGCGGCGACCAGGTCGCGGCGCAGCATGAGGTTCTTGGCGTTGCTCCGCGGGATGATCACGCCCTGCCCCGCCAGGCCCCGGTCGCGGCAGAGATCGAAGAAGCCCTCGATCTTCTCGTTGACCCCGCCGATGCTCTGGACGCGACCGTACTGGTCGATCGAGCCGGTGACCGCCAGGCTCTGGTCGATGGGCAGGCCCGCGAGCGCGGAGATCAGGGCGCAGAGCTCGGCGAGGGAGGCGCTGTCGCCCTCGACCGGGCCGTAGGACTGCTCGAAGACGAGACTCGCGGCCAGCGACAGCGGCGCGCCGAGCGAATAGCGGGCGCCGAGGAAGCCGGCGAGGATGAGGACGCCCTTGGAGTGGATCGGTCCCCCGAGTTCCACCTCGCGCTCGATGTCGATCAGGTCACCCTTGCCGGGCCGGGTCCGGGCGCTGATCCGCGTCGGCCTGCCGAACCAGTGCTCGCCGAGCTGGAAGACGGACAGTCCGTTGATCTGCCCGACCACGCCGCCCTCGGTCGCGATCAGGATGTCGTGGCGGCGCATCGCCTCGAGGATGCGCAACGGGATGCGATCGGCCCGGCGACGACGGCTGCCCTGGGCTCGATCGACGTCCTCGACCCGGACCAGGTCACGGCCCGCCGACCGGGCCTCGAAGTCGGCCTCGCGCAGCAGATCGATCATCGCGCGCATCCGGAGCGAGAGCTTGTCGGCCTCGCCGGCCATGCGGGCCGCGTGGTCGAGGACCCGGGCCACCGCTCCGCGATCGAAGGCGAGGAGCCCCTCCTGCGCGACGAGCTGCGCGATCAGCCGGGCGTAGGCATGCTGCGTCTCGGCGTTGCGCTCGGTGGTCTCGTCGAAGTCGACGAGGACCTTGAACAGCTCGAGGAAGTCCGGATCGAGTTCGGCCAGGAGGTAGTAGAGTTCGCGCTCGCCGCAGAGAATGACCTTGGTGTCGCCGAGCGGAATGACCGCGGGCTCGAGCATCACAGTCGCCATCAGGCCGAGGCTCTGTCCCAGCGACTCGATTCTGATCTCGCGGGAACGAAGGGCGCGTTTCAGGCATTCCCAGGACTCGGGATTGCGCAGCACGCGACGGGCATCGAGGACGAGGTAGCCACCGATCGCCCGGTGGAGCGCTCCGGCCCGCACCAGGCCGAGGTTGGTGACCATGGCGCCGAAGCGGGACTCGTAGTCGACCCGACCGACCAGATTCGTCAGGGTCGGGTTCATCTCGCTGATGATGGGTGCGGCCGAATCGGCGGCCCGATCCACGAGCAGGTTGACCCGATAGCGGAGGAAGGAGCCGGCGTCGTCGCCGTTCTGCTTGAAGGCCCGCTTCAGCGCGACCTCCATGCCTTCGAGCTCGCTGGCGAGGAACTCGGCGGCGCAGTCCACGACGTCGATCTCCACCTGCCCCAGGTAGTCGAGAACCTCCGGCAGTTCGGCGAAACGGTCGCGTAGCGGCTGCATCACGCGATGCGCCGTCGCCCGGGCGAAGTCGCCGTCGACCGCCTGGATCGCCTCCATCTGCTCGCGGCCCCAGTCGCGGAAGCGCCGGAGCAGGTCCTGCACGCCCGTGCCCACCTGACGCATCCGGTCCTCGTGTCGCGACTTCTCGTCGTCGGGCAGGGCATTGAACTCCGCCGCCGGGATCGGTTCGCCTTCCCGCAGGGGAGCGATGACCATGCCGGTGTCGGTCTGCAGGACGGCCACGCCCTGGGTCTCGGCCTCCTTCTGCAAGATCGCCAAGGCCTGGCGCTGCTTCTCCTGGAAGTCACCGACGATCTGCTGCTTGCGGGTGCGATACTCCTCGCTCTCGAAGGCGGCGCGCATCGCCACGCGCAGGTCGGCCACCGCCCGGAGCATGTCGTCGCGCAGCGCCGAGCCGAGACCGGCGGGCAGCTCGAGGGCACGAGGACGTTCGGGATGGGCGAAGTCGTGGACGTAGCACCAGTCGGCGGATCGCGGACGCCGCGCCGCGTGTTCCTGCAGGATCTGGAACAGCAGGGTGTGCTTGCCGACGCCGTGCGGACCGATCGCGAACAGGTTGTAGCCCTCGCCCTTCATGCCCACTCCGAAGCGCAGTGCTTCCTGGGCCCGTTCCTGACCGACGATGCCGGGCACCTCGCCGGAGGCGACCGCCTCGACGGTGGTCTCGAAGGGGATGTCCTCCGGTCGGGTGGCGCGCAGCAGTTCGCCGCCGCTCAGTCTCTTCGCGATCGCCATCACTCTCCTCCGCGGGCCCGCGCGGCGAGCCTACCGTGACCTTCTCCTCAGGTCACTGGTCGAAAGCACGCTCCGGACGGACCGCCGCCAACGCCAGGTGTCCGCAAGGAACGTGCCGCGGTTCCCGTCGCCGAGCCCGGTTTCGGTCACGAGCGGGGGCGACCGCGGCGCCTCGCCCGACTCCGGGGTCGGATGCCACGGTGATCGGCTGCGCCGTGGTGAGTTCACGCGCGTCCTGGAGAGCGGCCGAACCGGTCGCGGCAGCATCGGCCCGACGAGGGCCGAAGTTGCCCCAGATCGCGCCAGGGTCTGGTCTTTGCGGCTCCCGACGAGCGCGAATCCGACCGCCCCAGTGGTCGATCGCGAAGGCCGCGACCACGACCGGCAGGCTTCGCGGCAGCAGCGACGCCGACCCGTTCGGCCCGGCCGATCCCCGGTGGAGACCAACCATGCTCTGGAACGAGATCAAGACCAACTGGAAGACCCTGGCCCCGAAGTTCAAGACGAAGTGGGCGAAGCTCAGCGACACCGACATCAAGACGATCGCGGGCAAGCGCGATGAACTCATCGACTGCATCACCAAGATCTACAAGGCCGAGAGGCCCAAGATCGAGAAGGAGCTCGACGAGTTCGCCAGGACGCTGACCCTGACGGCGAAAGCCTGATCCCACTTCGCCCTGAGGCGCGCAGGACTTGCCCGACCACGCAAGAGGGGGTCTCTTCCGCCAACCGCTGATCGAAGGCGTCGAGGTCGAGACTGCGCGCGCCCCCCGTGTCCGGGCGGACTTCCGTCACCTCGCCAGGTCCCGCGCTGTGCTGGCCGGACGGAAACCGACCCGGACACCTTTCCTTTCCGCGATCAGCCCGAGCCGTCGACCTCGCGGAGTTCCGACCTTCATCTTCACGCCGAGCGCCAGACGGGCGTCGTCGGGCTCAGCGCGCCTTGGCGAGTCCGCCGCCGCCCTTCGCGAGCATCCAGACCAGGAAGACGAAGAGCCCGACGATGAGGAGCGCGGCGAGGATCGACTTCAGGCGGGTCATGACTCGTTCTCCTCGGGTCGATCGCCCAGGAGGCTCTCGACGTAGGCCATGGCCGCCTCGGGGCTCGGCTCCAGGTCGTTGAAGCTGATCGACCAGGGCGTCCAGCCGATCGAACGATTGAGACGCCCCCGGAGCCTGGGCCAGAACGACAGGCGGGCGAGGAGGGAATCCTCGTCGACCAGCTCGATCGCGAGGAAAGTCCGGGACTTGACCACGACAAGGCCGACGTCGGCGATCTCGGACCAGGGGACGAGGCCTGCGCCCAGGCGGCGGTCCTCGATCCCCGCCTGGCTCAGGACGAGCGGCGGCTCCTTGGCGAGAACCCGGCCGACGATCAGCAGGACACCGCCGCCGAAGAAGACCATGCACACCCAGCCTGCGGCGACCGCCTCGATGTCGTCACGGGTGGTCATCCAGAGACCGAGGCCGGACATCGCGAGCGCGAGCAGCATCAGGAGGAGCTGCTTCGGTCTGGAGGCGCGGAAGATCAGCGGGCCATCGTGGGTGGTCATGGCGACGGCGATGATAGCCGATGGGCGGCGGCGGTCGAGGCCGGGCTCAATCGCCCACGGCGGAGCTCGGCGCCAGGGCCGGAACACAGCAGAGGTCGGGCCGTCCGCGCCATTCGTGTTCGATCCCCCGCATCAGCAGCGCGCAGTCGAACTCGATCGAACCCGGAGGAAAGACCTCGGGATCGTCGAAGAAGCTCGACCGCAAGCTCGAGAGCCTCAGGGCCGCCACCGCCCAGCGCCGACAGTGGAGTTCGAGCCCTTCGAAGCGGCCCGGGTCGGCGGTCACCGAGTAGCCCAGGGAACCGGCGGCGAAGAAGGCGGAGGCCTCGTCGAGATCGCGGAAGATGGAGCCCTCCGGCCAGGCCTCGCAGCGGTCCGCGACCAGGGCCAGCTCGTTCGCTCCGCGGTCGGCATGGAGACTCAGCTCGTAGCGGTCGCCCTCTTCCCGCAGGTCGAAGCGGGCCCGGCCGTGCCGGCCGGGGAAGACCCGACCACCGGCCAGGGCATTCAGGCAGGAGCTGGTGTCGCGACGCCAGACGAAGACCCCTTCGCGCGGCCCCTCGCCCAGGTCCCATTCGACCGCCGCGCGGTGGGCGGCGTTCTCGGAGGCGAGCCCGAGCCAGGCCGGCAGGAAGCCGGGGCGGATCTCGCGGAGCCGGATCAGGCAGATGCCGGCGAGCGCCCAGCCCCGATGCAGCTTGGGCCGGAAGGGTTCCGGCAGGGCCGCCGCGAGGACCTCGGGTCGAACCCGGTAGTTGACCAGGATCCGCCGGTCGATCAGGCCGCGCAACATGTCGTCATCTCCTCGAGGGCCCTGCCTTCCCAGCCCCTGCCGTTCCGGGTGGACGGCCTCGCCGCGGCGGGCCGCCGCCCATGATAGTCTCGGTCGCGACTTCTCGTCCGTGGCGAATCCGGATTGACGCGACCACGGCCCCGACGCCGTGCTGCCGCGGGTCCGATCTCGGGCACCACGAACGAGGCCGGGCCGATGCCACGGCCAGGAATCTCGGACATGGACCGAATCCCTTCCGCGCTCGTCCAGGACCCGCGTCATGATGAGGGCCGCGGCCGCAGCCGGTCGCGCGCCGCCACCCATGTGGAAAGGACCGACGATGCGACTGACCCTGATCACCACGATGGCTCTCGTCCTGGTTTCCGCCACCGCGCTGGCCCAGCGGGACCCGCCGGTCTGGGAGTCCTACCTCTGCCCCATCGAGGTCTACCATGCCGACCGCCTGACGACCTCGATCGACTTCGACTGGGTCAAGGATGGAGGGGCCCATGAGCACCGGCAGCACGTGATCTATCTCCTCGGCTATCTCGAGAAGAAGGAAGCCGAGATCCTCGCCCTGATGCGCGACGAGAACCTGATGAGGAAGGGCAGCTACGAGGGCGCCGACGGCAAGCCCTGCACCGACAAGATCCTCGACGTCCTGCTCGCCAAGAAGCTGGTCACGGTTCTCGCCCGGAAGGTCGTCGACCGGCTGCCGACGGAACGACCGGAGGAGAAACCCCATCTCGCCGATCGGAACTACGTCTTCCGCTTCGAGGCCGAGTTCCAGAACGGAGCGCTGTTCGAGAAGATCAGCGCGCTCCCCGGCTTCGAGACCCCGAAACCGAGCCCCGAGAAGCAGTACCTCCGCGACGACTTCAAGGTCATGCCCTTCATCCCGGTCAACGACAGCAAGTACGCCGACGACATCGCTCCGGACAAGAAGACGACCTACGACTTCACCCAGGGCGAGGGCTATGGCGGCGAGCGGAGCTGGATCGCCCAGTACCTGCGCCCCCTGCCCTACGTGTTCAACATGGCCCGCCTGGGCGATGGCAACGTCCTGATCCACCTCCACTGACCGGGGCGCTGGCGGGCTCGACCCGCCGAGGAACCGCCCGGCCCGGCGGGACCACGCCGGCCCGTCGGTTCTGGCCTCCGACGCCGCGCCAGAAGCTGGCGAGGTGCCTTCGCAGGCAGGATGGCAGAACAGCACGGTGGGCGAGTCGCCGCCGAAGCGGCCGATCCGATTGCCTCACACCATCGAATCACGACCAAGCCGACGCGACGGGAGAATCGCGCCTTGCCAGGGCCCGGCTCCGAAGTCTAGGCTGGGCCCCGAGGTCGAGGGGAAGTCGCGGCCGGATCGCGGAGTCCCGTGTTCCTCGCGCCGGCATCGGGCCACCGGCGGCTCGTTTCCCGCGCGATCTCAGCGGCCCGGGCTCGAGAGGAAGCATGCGTCGGAACATCCTGATCCTGGTGGCGACATCGTTGATCTCGGCCCTCGCCGTCGGGCAGTCGGCTCCCATCCAGCTCTACCAGGGCTCCAAGACCTACGAACGACTCGGCAGCGCCGTGGCCGCGGCTGGCGACGTGAACGGCGACGGGATCCCGGACTTCCTGTATGGCGCGCCCAAGGCCGACTGGCCCTCCGACCCCGGCCCGACCAAGGTCTACGTCCGTTCCGGCCTCGACGGTTCGCTCCTCCACGAGTTCAGCGGAGCCGTGACGGGCGACGAGTACGGCCAGAGCGTGGCGAGCGCGGGCGACGTGAACGGCGACGGCTTCGACGACTTCCTCGTCGGCGGTGGCCCGTTCACCGCTTCGATTCCCTCGCCGCGCTTCGTCGAGCTGCGATCCGGCAGCGACGGGAGCCTGCTCTACGGCTATTCAGATCCCCCGGGAACGAAGCTCTATGGCGCGGCGGTCGCCGGCGTCGGCGACATCGACGGCGATGGTCGGCCGGACTTCGCGATCGGCGACCCCACCGCCTTCGCGCCATCCGACCCGCTCTGCTGCCTCGGTCGCGTCGACCTCCACTCCGGCAACGACGGCTCGCTGATCTACTCGCTACAACCGCCGAGCATGACCTTGAATTCGCGCTTCGGCAGCGCCCTGACGGCGCTGGGTGACCTGAACCTGGACGGCTTCGCCGACTTCGCCATCGGCGCTCCCCATGCGGACTTCGTCGGTCCGGAGGCCGGCTCGGTCTTCATCATCTCGGGCGTCGACGGCAGCACGATCAGGCGCCTCGACGGGGCCGCCTCCCACGACCGCTTCGGTCGCTCGGTGGCGAGCGCCGGCGACCTCGACGGCGATGGCCTTCCCGACCTGCTCGTCGGCGCCCCCCAGGGCTACGGTCCGAACAACCAGGGCGGCTACGTGAAGGCCTACTCGGGAGCAGACGGTGCCTGTATCCGCCATGTCTTCGGCAACCGGTTTCTCCTCGAGGAATTCGGCGCCGCCGTCAGCGGGCTGCCGGACACCGACGGCGACGGAATCGGCGATCTCCTGGTGGGCGCTCCAGGTTACGAAGGCGCCGTCTGGATCATCTCGGGACGGGATGGCATCGTCATCGACCGCATCGCTGGACCCCATCTGAATTCGGGATTCGGTGGCGCGATCGCGAGCCTCGGCGACACCGACCTCGACGGCCTCGCCGAGTTCGCCGTCGGTTCAGCCAAGGAGAACGTCGGCCCGGTGTTCGGCGCCGGTGGGCTTCGGGTCTACCGGGGCGCGCTCCGACCGGTGCTGACCTACGACACCTCCACCTCCGGGCACACCGATCTCGACCTCGCCTGGCTGCCAGCCGGCGGCGATCCCACCGCCGTTCTCGGTGACATCGTCGGCAACGGGGCGACGCCTGGCGGCGCCGGCCTCATGGTCATCAGCCTCGCGAAGGGCGACTACGCCATCTCCGGCTGGCTCCCCCTGCTGGTGGCACTCGGCAGCAACCTGATCGACGCGCCGACCTTCGGCTTCGACCTCCTCGGCGCGCTCCACCTGCCTTCGATCTCCCGCGTCCACCCGGCCTTCGCCGGAGTCCCGGTCTACCTGCAGATCATCGAATTCGACCCAGTCCTCGCCAGTTCCAACGGCCTGCGCCTCCAGCTCGTCCCTTGACCATCGAATCGAGCGACACGCGCCACCATCAACACCCTCCACGGAGCCGATCGCCCGGCCCCCAAACGACGAAAGCCGCAGCGATTGCTGCGGCTTTCAGAGTGACCCCGAGGGGATTTGAACCCCTGTTCCAAGGATGAGAACCTTGTGTCCTGGACCTGGCTAGACGACGGGGCCTTGGTCTTGGAGGCGGATATTAGAAGCCGCGGCGGGGGCCTTCAAGGGCTTTTCACGAGGGCCCCCAGTTCGTTCAGGATCCGAGCTGCAAGGCCTTCTCCACCCGACGCTTGGACTCCTCGCGACCGAGGATGCGGGCGCAATCGAAGAGGCCCGGACCGGTGGTCTTGCGGGTGAGCGCCGCGCGCAGCGGATGCACGAGTTTGCCGAAGCCGGCGCCCTGGGCGTCGGCGAAGGCGCGGGCCTTCTCCTCCATCGCCGCGGGGTCGTCGAAGTCGCCGGCGAGGAAGGTCGGCAGGTAGTCGCGGAGCAGGTCGATCGCGCCTTCCTTCTGCAGGTTCTTGAGGGCCTTGGCTTCGAATTCGCCCTCGGCCTCGAAGACCCAGGCCGAGAGTTCCTCGATCTGCTGGAAGAAGCGCAGCCGGTCCTTCTCGGCGGCGGCGACGAGCCGGATGCGCGCGCGCTCCTCGTCCGAGGGCTCGGCCGCGACCCAGCCCTTCTTGACCAGGAAGGGCTCGATCTCCCGGGCGACCTGCTCGACCTCCATGCGCCGGATGTAGTCGCCGCAGATCCAGTCGAGCTTCTCCATCGGCAGGCGCGCGCCCGAGGAGTTGACGCGTTCGAGCGAGAAGCGCTCGATCAGCTCCTCGCGGGACATGATCTCGGTCTTGTCGTCGAAGGACCAGCCGACCAGCGCCAGCCAGTTGACCAGACCCTCGACCGGGTAGCCCTTGTCCTGGTAGAGCTCGAGCGCGGCTTCGGGATGCTTGCGCTTGGACAGCTTGCCCTCGCCGGTCGGCCCGAGGATGAGCGGCAGGTGGGCGAAGGTCGGGGTCGACCAGCCGAAGGCCTCGTAGATCAGCACCTGCTTGAAGGTGTTGGTGAGGTGGTCCTCGCCACGAACGACGTGGCTGATCTTCATCAGGTGGTCGTCGATGACCACGGCGAAGTTGTAGACCGGGATGCCGCTCGCGCGGATGAGGATGATGTCCTCGATGTCCTTGGCCTCGACCCGGACCTCGCCGCGGATGAGATCCTGGATGGCCCAGGACCCCTCCTCGGGCACCTTGAGCCGCCAGGTGTGCTCGTCGCCGGCGTCGATGCGGCGGCGGACTTCGGTGGGGTCGAGCGCCCGGCAGGCCCGGTCGTAACGCAGGGTCTCCCGGTTCTGGAGCTGGCTCTCGCGCAGCTCGGCGAGGCGTTCCCGGCTGCAGAAACAGGGGTAGACGCCCCCGGTCTCGATCAGCTTGCGGCCCCACTCGACGTAGAGATCCTGGCGCTCGCTCTGGGAATAGGGGCCGTAGGGACCGCCCTGCTCCGGGCCCTCGTCCGGGCTGAAGCCGAGCCAGTCGAGGCCGCGGAAGATGGTCTGGCGGGCGGCGTCGGTGTTGCGTTCCTCGTCGGTGTCCTCCATGCGCAGGACGAAGACACCACCGTGCTTACGCGCATAGAGCCAGTTGAAGAGCGCCGTGCGGGCGCCGCCGATGTGCAGGTAGCCGGTGGGGCTGGGCGCGAAGCGCAGCCGGATGGGATCGCTCATGATCAGGAAACTCCTCCGAGGGCGCGGGATTCTAACGGGGCGATCCGGACGGCCCCAGTGATGACGTCGGCCCCTGGATTGGGCATGATGCCGGCATGAGAAGGCTCAGCCTCATTCGCCACGCCAAGTCCGACTGGTCCAACGCGGCCAGGGGTGATCGCGACCGGAGCCTGAACGACCGGGGCCGCCGCGACGCCCCGGAGATGGGCCGCAGGCTGAAGCGTCGGGGTCTCTCCTTCGAGCTCACCCTGGCCAGCGACGCCTGCCGCGCCCAGGAGACGATCGAGCTGATCCGGGCCGAGCTGAAGGAAGACGCCGGCCGCCTCCAGGTCGAACCCGCCCTCTACCTCGCCTCGGCCGAGGACGTGCTGGCCATGATCACCGGTCAGGACGACCGGATCACCGACCTCGCGGTCGTGGGCCACAACCCGGGCATGACCTCGCTGGCCCTGGCCCTCGGCGCCGAGATCGAGAACATCCCCACCTGCGGCATCGTCACCTTCGCCTACGAGAACCTCGGCTCCTGGTCCGAACTCGGCCAGGTGAAGCCCGTGGTGATCGAGGTCGATCTGCCGAAACTACCCCTGAAGGACTGAGGCCGGCGTGGGGGGGAGTGCGCCGCGATTCGGGACCTACCGAGGCCCTGAAGGCTGGCGGAGAATCGGTCCGCCGACAGGGCGACCAAACGTGACGACTCGGAAGTCGCGGAGGCGGTCGAAAGCCCAGGATCCGATCACTTGCGGATCAACCGCGAGAAGGCCGCGTCGTTTCCCTTGGAGTCCGAAACGCGGATGATCAGCTCCTTGCCGATCGTCGAGTCATCGAGACGGACGCATACCTCGGCGACGCCCTTCTCCACGTGCAGCCGGACGGGCACCTCGACCCCATCGACCGTCGCGCGGGCGGTGAGATTACCCTGAAAGCCGGCCACCTCGGCACAGAAGATGCCACCGGCCTTCGGCTTCGATGACGAGGTGATCACGATCATGGTTCAGGGAATCGTGGCCACGAGTTCCAACAAGGCGTGAACGAGAGCATCTTCGGGCTCGGACTTCGCGGCAGCCGTGATCGAGGTCTTCCAGGGAGCCAGCTGCGCTGGCGCAAACGACCGAAGTGCCGATACGACCCTCGTCCTGACCGATTCGTCCTCATGACCGAGATCGTGAACCGTCAGGTCGAGAAGCGCGGTGTGACCGCGCTCGGAGATCCAGGTGTGTACATCCATCCGCTCCGTGACCGAGGCGGTGTCCAAGTAGGCGACGATGCCGGGCTTGCCCTTCGTCGAGAAGATCTTGTCGAGCCTCTTCTGGCGCTTGTGCTCGATGACCTGAGTCGGGTGGAACACGTACTTCGACGCCACCAGGCCGCCGCCGCCGATGAGGGCGATGCCGGCGAGGCCGGCGGCGGTGAGCTTCAGGAAGCGGCGTCGGGACTGACGGCGCCGGGCGGCCTTCACCTCGGCCACCTCCTGGTCGAAGCTGAGCGGAAACTCCTCGGTCCCGCCGTGGACGATGTCGTGGCAGAAGTAACAGTTGTCGACGTGCTCGCGCACGAAGCCGTCGCGGGCCCCGGCGGCGAAGGCCATCAGGTAGGTCTCGCAACGGAAACGCTGGGCGGGTTCTGGGCTCATCAGGCGATCTCGAAACGGCCTGCCGGCGCTCCCCGGCGCGGGAACGCAACGTCACCGATCGAAGCTACGGATACCGGGGCGCCTGTCAACGAGGAAGTGGGGAAGTTCACTTGGCGACGAACTGACCCAAAGTCCCGCCCATCGCCTTAATCAGGAGGCCCATCGATCGCGCCAACCATGAGCCTCGGGTTCGATAGAGCGGAGCAGATGTCTGCAGGCGCCCTATTTGATCCATCGACTCCAACTCTGCTCTCTGTTCTTCGCGTCCGAGACCGAGACCGTCAGGAGCTTGCCAACAGCCTTGTCAGGCAGCGAGAAACAGACGGTCGCGACACCACCGCTGTAGCTGATGGTCTTTGGAAGCGCCATGGAGCCCGCTTCAACGACGACATCCAGATCGCCAATGTAGCCCTCGACAGTCACACAGAACTGCCCGCCGGCTTTCGGCTTTCCAGTCGCGTTGATGGTTATCATTCTCAGGGAATCGAATCGATGAGCGCGCTGAGGTGCTCGACCTGATCGGCGTCGATCTCAGCGGCCAGGCACATTGACAGGTGCGACTTGAACGCCGAGAGCGTCGCTGGTGGGAACAGGGCCAACTGACTCGTGGCGACACTACGAAGCCCAAGGTCCGAACTGCCGAGATTCTCGATCAAGAGATCAACAAGCGCCGAGTACTGGCGATCACCAATCCACAAACAGAGCTGGCCACGCTCATAGGCGCCCGCCTCGAGCATGTACCGCTCGATCCCGGGCCGACCTTGATTGGCAAAGATCTGATCGAGGCGATTGAATCGGCGAAGTTGCAGCTTCTCCGTGCGGCGATTGACCACGTACTTCGACGCCACGAGGCCGCCGCCGCCGATGAGGGCGATGCCGGCGAGGCCGGCGGCGGTGAGCTTCAGGAAGCGGCGTCGGGACTGACGGCGCCGGGCGGCCTTCACCTCGGCCACCTCCTGGTCGAAGCTGAGCGGAAACTCCTCGGTCCCGCCGTGGACGATGTCGTGGCAGAAGTAACAGTTGTCGACGTGCTCGCGCACGAAGCCGTCGCGGGCCCCGGCGGCGAAGGCCATCAGGTAGGTCTCGCAACGGAAACGCTGGGCGGGTTCTGGGCTCATGAGCTTCTCTCGACTACCGGCGAGCCGCCAACGGCAAGCGGGGGCTCCTCGTCAAACTACGAAGCTACGGGGATCGATCGCCCTGTCAATCCTCGAGCCAGAATGAGGACGGCATGGCCCGAAGGGCAGCCGCCATCCAGATCGATCGGCAGCCGCAATCCGCGTCACCCCGCGCGAGGGACGGTCTCGAATCGGAACGCCTGACTCGGCGGGTCTCGGACCCGGCCCGCGTCGCGCGAAGGGGAGTCCCTGCAGCTGGCGGAGGGGCCGGAGCGACGGGGCGCGCTCGGCCGGGCGATCGTCGGATCGGCGGTCACGATGCCGCGAACAAGGGTGACGAGGGCAGGTCCTGGGGAGCCTCTGCCCCAACCGATGCCGAGATCCTGAGGCGCGACGCCGCACGCACTCCACAAGACGGTGCAGCCCTGACCGTGCCGATGGACGCGCGCCGGAGGGCCGGCGCGGACCGACGACCGCGACCAGGATGCCGGCCAGACCGGGTCGGGACGACGCTTCGAGATTCGCCGTCGAGAACGGCCGAGCGCCTGCTCGTGACGGGCTCCGTCACGATCACCCGCGCCCCATCGCTGCCGCGCGGGAGCCCGCGGACTCGAACCGCGGCGCGCAGGCCATGACCTGACGGATTTCTTCGACACGAGGATCAAGTGCCCACGCCTTCTGCCGAGAAGGAGGCGGGAATTGAAGGGGGCGACGAGAAGGAGGACGCCCGGAGGAAGACGGGAACTACGGCTGAATGTGGAGTGACCCGATTAGCCCCGTGTAACTGCAACAACTCCAGTTCGTAGACACCCGAACGACTTCAGGCAGTCATCTCGCCCCTTGGGGCGTGACCCCAACCGCGGCCGGACATCCGGCCGCGGTTCTTTTTCGAAGGGACCAGGCTCGCGGCGGAGCGCATGAAAATGCGCCCGTCACTCAAGTCGTCTGCATCTTCACCCGATGAGTGGCATGGGAAAGGGGCCGAGCCGTGAAGAGGGCTCGCCCGAGGGCCGCGAGGCCCTCGACGAAACTCGACGACGAGACCGTGCCGGGGAGCTCGGATCGAGTCGAATCGGCAAGGGGGTCGGTCGCGGGAGCGATCGGCCCCCGTCCTTTGTTCAGGCAAGGAGAGGACTGGCGATGACACGGATCATGCTGTTCGTACTTGGCATCGGGATGTTGGCGGCCGCGGCTTCGGCCCAGACCACGATCTGGGTCGACGGGAGCTTCGTCGGAATCAGCGATGGCAGCCAGGCTGCGCCCTTCACCAGCATCCAGGCCGGCATCGACGCCGCGGCGGCTGGTGACGAGGTGCTGGTCGAGCCGGGCATCTACTCCGAGAACCTGTCGCTCGACCAGAAGGACATCGAGCTCCGGAGCACGCAGGGCCGCCAGCAGACGCGGATCCTGTCCACGGCGCAAAGCCCGGCGAGCCTCTGGGTCGTCTTCGGCAACAACTACGGCCGGATCGAGGGTTTCAGCTTCGAGGCGGCGCCCGGACTGGTCTTCTACACGGTCATGGCCAACCCCTTCGGGGTCCTGCGCGACTGCGCCTTCATCAACGGCGATGCCCTCATCTTCGGAACGATCCCCCACCTCAGCTTCGAGGGCTGCGAGTTCAGCGGCATGCTCTGGCGGCACGAGACCGGCGGCACCTACCCGAACGCCGGCCTGGGTTGGCTCCGCCTCGTCGACTGCGACTTCCACGACAACGTCTACCCGTCCGTCGACCCCTACTTCCCGATCTACCCGCCGACCGACGTCAAGGTCGGCGTACTCGAGGTGGTGAACTGCCGCGCGCGGGATTCCTTCTGGCTCTTCGGCGACAGCCACGCCAGCCTGGTGGCCTGCACCGGCTCCAGCTTCACGCGCGCCTGTGGTCCGTGGACCACGATTCCCGGCCAGTTCTACGTGTCGAGCTGCAGCTTCCATGATGCGTGCATCGGCAGCACCCCGGCCTACATCAGCGTCACCAGCTCGATCATCTGGTCGAGCGATCCGACGGCCACCGTTCCCGCGAACGCCAACCTCTACCACTGCGACGTCAAGGGTGGCACGAGCGGTACCGGCAACGAGAACGTCGACCTCGACCCTCTCTTCGTCGACCCGGCGGCCGGCGATCTCCATCTCCAGCCGGGCTCGCCGATGATCGACGCCGGATTCGTCGGCTACCAAACCATGGGCGCGAAGGACTTCGACGGCGACGACCGGCTGATCGGCCGCTACGACGACATCGGCGCCGACGAGTTCGATTCCGGGCCTTTCCCCCTGGCGGGCACGGCGGACCTCTGGAACTTCGACACCTACGTCAACGGTGACCGGATCAACGGCCCCGGCGGCACCGTCCTGCCGGGCGATCAGGTCGAGCTGGAGTTCCTGGGGGTCACGGGCGGCGGCTGGGTCTGGCTCTACGGCGAACTCTTCCCGACCGGCGGCTCGCCGATCCTGCCGGCCGGACAGCCGGCGATCCATCTGAATCTCGCGAACGCGGACCTCCTGGTCTCGGCCACGGTCCACGCCATCCACTACTACCCGCCGGTCGGCACCGTGCCCGCGGGCTTCTCGGGCCAGACCTATCGGCTCCAGGCCTTCGCCCTGTCGAGTGACGCCGTGAACGGCTGGTACGCGGCCACCCACGCGGTCGACCTCATCCATCCCTGACCGGAGAACGACGATGGCGGGGCGCTCTCCGCGCCCCGCGGATCGCGCTCCGACGATTGCTTCGCAACGGATCAGAGGTAGCTGAGGGCTTCGCGGAGGACCGCCGAGGCGAGCGGCAGCGGCGCGATGGCGCGCAGCCGCGACATGGGGAAGTCGCGGCGTTCCAGGAGGAGGCCGATGCTGCCGATGGCGAAGGCGCGTGCCTCGCTGCTCTCCTCGGGATTGCCGGCGATCTTCATCAGTCCCGGGATCGCGGCCGGATCACCTATCAGGCCGATCGCGCGGGCGACGCCACCGAGGCTGTACTCGTCGCGGCGGCTCTCGAGGATGGTGGTGAGGCGGTCGATCGAGTCCTTGCCGTTCGAGACCGCCAGGGCGAGCGCCCCGTGGTGGACCAGGAAGACGTTCTCACGGCCGTTCTTCTGGACCATCTTCTCGGCCAGCTCGGTCCCGGTAACCTTGCCGCCGGCGAGGCTGATCGACAGCGTCGCCGCCGCACGCAGGGTCTCGGCGTCGTTGTGGGCGGCGATCTCGGCCATGCGGTCCAGCGAACCGTCGTCGCGAAGCAGACCGAGGGCGAGCATGATCGCGCCCATGCCGGACTGCTCGTCTTCGAGCGCGCGATCAAGCATGACGCGCAGACGCAGGAGGGCGGCCGCGCCGCGCAGCGGACTGTTCCGTGCCGCCTCGGCCAGGGCGAAGGCCTGGTAAGGCAGGAGCGCGGGATTGAGGTTCTGCGACTCGACCAGCTTGCGGAAGGCCTCGTCGTCGGCGATCCGGCCGATGCTCACCAGAGCCAGGCCGGCCGCGGTCGCGTCGCTGCGATCGTTGACCCGCGACCAGAGCCCCTCGAGCGCGCGCGCGCGCCCCTCGGGCCCGACGCGCTGCAGGGCCATCGCCGCGCTGCGCGCCAGGATGACCTTGTCGCTGGCGAGGAAATCGAGCGCCTTGTCGAGGACACCGAATTCGCGCGGCGCCGCGGCCAGCACGGCGTCGAGCAGCGCGCCACGGGCCCGCTGATCGATCGAGTCGTCGTCGATCAGTTCCAGGTAGCGCGGCAGGCGCCGGGCGCAGGGGTTGATCGCCGACCCCATGGTGCCGAAGCGGCCCTCGTGCTCGCGACCGGCCTCGGGAACGGCGGCCCCCTGGAGGCCCAGGCCGAGCGCGGCGGCGAGGTAGAGATCGGCATCGTAGTCGGCCGGAGCCGAGAGGATGTCGTGGATGACCGTGCAATGGGCCCGCGGCGGCAGGAGGCCGATCGCGAGGGCCGCGACGCAGCGGAGTTCGCGCGGGACCGGCTGGCGCCGGGCGCCGAGCGTCCCGCGCCCGAAGCGATCGTCGCGGACGAGGGCATCGAGGTAGGGACGGGCTTCCTCGGAACCGCTGAGACCGAGCGCCAGCACGATCGCCGGGCGCAGCTCCTCCTCGGCATCCGGGAGGGCGAAGACCAGATCGCCCACGATGCCCTCGGCGCCGCTGCGGGCGAGCGCCAGGGCCGCGGCCCGCCGCTCCTGCAGGCTGCCGCCCGCGAGCGAGCGCCGCAGGAGGTCGAGCGCGTCCCGCAGGACCAGGCTGTCGGGAGCCGCCGGCCGCTTCCGGTCGGAACGGAGGATCTCGTAGAGGGACTCGTGCCACCAGCGCTCCCAGCGCAGGTAGCCCAGCTCGGCGCGGAGCGCGCCGGCCTCGGCCAGGGGCGCGCTGGCGCTCTCCGGTTCGACCACCACCCCCGAGGGGGCATAGGGCCGCCGGGCCGAACCGGCGCCGATGCCGCTCATGATCTCGGTAAGCGACCCCTGATCGCCGCCGTCGGGAAAGCGGCTGACCTGCGCCGCGGCGGACAGGGCCAGACCGAGGATGGAGAGCGCGAGCAGACCCGGGCATGGGCGCGCCTTGCCGGCGTTGGTAGTCAAGCTCGCGAAGCGGCTCGTCATAGAGACTCGCGAGGACCCCTCAGGGTGGTCCCCCATAGCTCCGATCTCGTCCGAAGCGACCAAGGGCCTCAGACGCAAGCCATGGGCCAAGGACCCATGGAATTCCAAGACAAGCCCGGCAAAGGACTTGTCGACATCGGCGCGATCGGCTCCGGGCCGGTTCTGGTCAATCGGAACGAGCCAGCTCGCGAAATCGCTCGCTCCTCGTCCGACCGCCAGCTCTCGACCGGTCCGAGGCTCGCTCGCGCGAACCTCCGGAACCGCCCCTTTCCTCGACCCAAGGCTTATATCGACCAGGCCCGGACTGTCCACAAGAACTTTGATCCCCTGGAGGCCCGGGCCGGCCGCCAGCCCGAGCTTGCCCCGATCGAGGGACGCCGCCAAGGGGACGAGTTGGCGCAGGGCCCCCGAAGTCCTTGCGGCGACTGGCTTCAGGGCCGCTTTCCCTAGGGCGCGTCGCTGGCGGCGGAAGGCCGGAGCCCGCCGTCCGACCCGGCCACCGCCCCCTCTCGCCAGGCCCCGGGCCGCGGCGGGACCCGACCGGATGGTCGCGCCGCCGGGCCGATCCGTGACTTCGGACCGGGGCCGCCGGAGGAAGCCGCAACGGTCGCGGGAACCGTCGCCGATCCGGATCGAGGCGGCCGGGCGACCGCTGCCCGCGGCCTCCCGGGCGCCACGGCTTCCTTGCGAAGGAGGCGGAATTTCCTAAAACACAGCCGGCTCGTGGTTCGGGCGCCGAAGCGCGGACGTCGCGCCAAGCCCGCAACCGCAAATCGCCATCCGGCAACGGCTTGCGCGGACCCGACGGGAGCGAAGGGATGACCATGGAGCGGAAACCCGCCTGGCTCAAGATCAGGCCGCCGGCCGGCGAGAGCTACCAGCGCATCAAGGGTCTCCGCAGCGACCTGAAGCTCGCCACGGTCTGCGAAGAGGCGCGCTGCCCGAACCAGGCGGAATGCTGGGGCGGCGGCACCGCCACCTTCATGCTCCTCGGCGACACCTGCACCCGCGGTTGCCGCTTCTGCAACGTCAAGACCGGCAACCCCCAGCTCTTCGTCGACCACGACGAGCCGGAGAAGATCGCCCACTCGGTCGAGACCATGCGCCTCAGCTACGTCGTGCTCACCATGGTGGACCGCGACGACCTTCCGGACGGCGGCGCGGGCCACGTGGCGCGCACGATCCGCATCCTCAAGGAGGCGAGTCCCGAGCTGATGGTGGAGATCCTCACCGGCGACTTCCGCAACGACGACGCCGCCATCCGCACCGTCGTCGAGTCGCCCTGCGAGGTCTTCGCCCACAACATCGAGACCACGCGGTCCCTGACCCGCAAGGTCCGCGACGGCAAGTGCGGCTACGACCAGAGCCTGGACGTCCTGCGCAAGGCCCTCGCGATGCGCCCCGGACTGGTGACCAAGAGTTCGATCATGCTCGGCCTGGGCGAGAGCGACGAAGAGGTCGAGCAGACCCTGGCCGACCTGCGCGCGGTCGGGGTGAAGATCGTCACCATCGGCCAGTACCTCCGCCCCGCCCCCCGCTTCCTCCCGGTCGAGGACTACGTCACGCCGGAGAAGTTCGCCTACTGGGAAGAGCGCGCGCTGGCCATGGGCTTCGCCTTCTGCGCCTCCGGCCCGCTGGTCAGGTCCTCCTACCGCGCCGGCGAGCTCTTCCTCGAGCGCTACCTGGGCCGGCAGCGCCAGGCGGCGGAGGCCTCCGAATCATGACCGAAGTCCGTCGCATCCTGGGCGAGGACGGCAGCCTGCTCGGCGACGCCGTCGACCTCCATCGCAACCAGCTGCTCGAGTTCTGGCGCTTCATGCTGCTCGGTCGCGAACTCGACCGGATGCTGGAGGAGCTGCGCGGCAGCGGCCGGATCGGTCCCTACGTCGGCTCGGCCGGGACCGAGGCCTGCGCGGTGGGCGTGGCCGCGGCGCTGAAGCCGCGCGACTGGCTCTTTCCCTCGTGGCGGATGACCGCCGCCGCCCTGGTTCGCGACGTCGAGCTCGACGCGCTGGTGAACAACGCTCTCGGCAACGAGCGCGACCGGGCCCGCGGCCGCCAGGGCCCCGGCGGCCTCGGCTTCCGCGACGAGCTGGTGGCGCCGATCTCCGCGCCGGTCGGCACCCAGATCGCCCAGGCCGTGGGCGCCGCCCACGCGGCGCGGCTCCGCGGTGACGGCGCGGTCGCGGTGGCGCTCTTCGGCGCGGCGGCGAGCGAGAGCGCCGACTACCACAGCGGCCTGAACTTCGCCGGCGTCCTGCGGGCACCGGTGGTCTTCGTCGCCCTCGGCGACCAGGATCTCGGCGCCAGCGCCACCGGCTACGGCCTCGCCTCGAGCCTGGTGGACGGTGACGACGTGCTCGCGGTCTTCGCCGCGACCCGGGAGGCCCTCGAACGGGCCCGGAACGGCGAGGGCGCGACCCTGATCTCGGCGATCGGCGGCCATGAGGGCCGGGGCCTGGATCGGCTCGGCCGCCACCTCGTCGGCAGCGGCGCGCTCGCGGACGACCTCGCCGCCCAGATCGAGGCCGAGGCGCGTCACGAACTCCGTGCCGCCCTCGACCGGGCGCTGACCGCCGGCCAACCGGAGGGGGCCTCGCTCTTCGCCGACGTGACCGCGACGCCGGGACCGGCCCTGGCCTGGCAGCGGGACGCCCTGATGCGCTTCGGCGCCGAGTACGGCGGGGCCGAGGACCCCGAGGCCGGCAACATCCTCGATTGATCGGAAGCTCCGGGCTCCGGCCCGCGTGAAGGAAAGGACCGCGACGGCATGAAGACGCTCGACCCGACCGCCTCGTCGACGATGACGATGATCCAGGCGATCAATCGCGCCCTCTTCGAGGAGATGGAGCGCAGCGCCGACGTGGTCGTCCTCGGCGAGGACATCGGCAAGAACGGCGGCGTCTTCCGGGCGACCGAGGGCCTGCAGGCCGCCTTCGGCGAGGAGCGGGTCATCGACACGCCGCTCGCCGAGTCCGGCATCGTCGGCGCCGCCATCGGCATGGCGCTCTACGGCCTGAAGCCGGTGGCGGAGATCCAGTTCGCCGACTTCATCTTCCCGGCCTTCGACCAGATCGTCTCCGAGCTGGCCAAGTTCCGCTATCGCAGCGGCGGCGAGTTCAGCACGCCGGTCGTGGTGCGCACGCCCTACGGCGGCGGCATCCGCGGCGGTCTCTACCACAGCCAGTCGCCCGAGGCCTACTTCTGCCACACGCCGGGCCTGAAGGTGGTCGTGCCCTCGACCCCGGGCGACGCCAAGGGGCTGCTCAAGAGCGCGCTACGCGGTGAGGACCCGGTCATCTTCCTGGAGCCGAAGCGGATCTACCGCAGCCTCAAGGAAGAGGTCAGCCACGACCCGGAGGCCCTGGTCGAGATCGGCCCGGCACGCATCGCGCGGACCGGCGACGACGTCTCGGTCTTCGCCTGGGGCGCGATGATCGAGGTCGCCGAGGCCGCCGCCGAGCGCGCCGCCGAGGACGGCATCGAGGTCGAGATCGTCGATCTCCGCTGTCTCGCCCCGCTCGACTACGAGGCGATCGTGACCTCGGCGCGCAAGACCGGCCGCGTGGTGATCCTCCACGAGGCACCGCGCACCTGCGGTGTCGGCGCCGAGATCGCCGCCATCGTCGCCGAACGCGCCTTCGAGTCGCTCGAGGCGCCGATCCTCAGGGTGACGGGCTTCGATGCGCCCTTCCCCTACACGCTCGAACACATCTACATGCCCGACGCGGATCGCGTCCTCCGGGCCATCGAACAGGTCATCGACTTCTGAGAAAGGCAGGGAACCGTGGCATTCGAATTCAAGCTCCCCGATCTGGGTGAAGGCGTCGCCGAAGGCGAGATCGTCGAGTGGAAGGTCAGCGTCGGCCAGACGGTCGGTGAGGACGATCCGCTCGTCGAGGTCATGACCGACAAGGCCACGGTCGAGATCCCCTCGCCCCGCGCCGGCACCATCGACAAGATCCTCTTCGAGCCCGGCGCCGTCGTGCCGGTGGGTTCGGTGATCGTGGTGATCAACGATGGCGCGGCCTCCGCTCCGGCGCCGGCTCCGGCCGCCGAGCCGGCCAAGCAGGAAGCCACGCCCGCCCCGGCCCCGGCCGCGGCTCCGGTCGCGGCTCCGGTCGCGGCTCCGGTCGCGGCGGACACCGACGCGGTGCTGGCCACGCCGGCGACGCGCAAGCTCGCCCGCGAGATGGGCGTCAGCCTCGAGCAGGTGGCCGGCACCGGCCCGCGCGGTCGCGTCACCAAGGACGACATCCGCGCCCACGCCGCCCGCGGCACCGCCGCTCCGGCCAGCAGCCCGGCGCCCGTCGCGGCGCCCGCGGCCATGGTCGCTCCCGCGGCTCCGGCCATCAGCCGGGCCCCCGCCGCCCACGAGAGCCGCACGGCCTACCGCGGCATGCGGCGCAAGATCGGCGACGCGATGGTCGCCTCGGCCTACAGCAAGCCGCACTTCACCCTGGTGGAGGAGATCGACATGTCCGAGGTCTACGCCCTGCGCAAGCAGGCGAAGGCCGAGGGCGAACGACGCGGCCTCAAGGTCACCTTCCTGCCCTTCATCATGAAGGCCCTGGTCGCGGCGCTGAAGCAGCACCCCTCGATCAATGGCATCTTCGACGAGCAGGCCGCCGAGATCATCAACTACGCCGACGTGCACATCGGCTTCGCGCTCGACGCCGACGCCGGCCTGATGGTTCCGGTCATCTTCGACGCCAATCGCAAGAACGTCTTCGAGCTCGCCGCCGAGCTCGAGCGCCTGTCGACGGCGGGTCGTGACGGCAGCATCAAGCGCGAGGAACTCAACGGTTCCACCATCACGATCACCAGCGCCGGCTCGATCGGCGGCCTCTTCGCCACCCCGATCATTAACTACCCCGAGCTCGGCATCCTCGGGGTCTACAAGATCGAGGACCGTCCAGTGGTTCGCGATGGCCAGATCGTGGTCCGCAAGATGACCTACATGTCGATCACCCTCGATCACCGCATCGTCGACGGCGGCGAGGCCGCCCGCTTCATGAACACGATGAAGCGCCTGCTCGAGAACCCCACCGCCCTCCTGCTCGAGGGTTGATCGGGTGAGCGACGGGATCCTGCGCTGTCTCGCCATCGGCTCCGAGCACCCGGCCAACCTGCCGGTGCCGGAGCTGAGCCGCGAGGCCCATCTCGAGCTGTTCCGGCAGATGGTCTTCTGCCGGGTGCTGGACGAGAAGATGCTCGGCCTGCAGCGGCAGGGCCGGATCGGCTTCCACGGTCCGGGCAGCGGTCAGGAGGCGGCCGGCATCGGCACCGCCTTCGCGCTCGAGGCCCGGGACTGGATCTTCCCGGCCCTGCGCGAGGGCCCGGCGCTGCTGATGCGCGGCTTCCCGCTGTCGAAGTACGTGGCCCAGATGATCGGCAACGGCGCCGACATCGCGAAGGGCCGGCAGATGCCCTGCCACTTCAGCTCGCGGGCCCACAACTTCGTCTCCCTGTCGAGCGTGATCGGCACCCAGATCCCCCAGGCGGTCGGCACCGCGCTGGCCGCGCGCATCCGCGGTGAGGACGTCGTGGTCGCCGGCTACATGGGCGACGGCGCCACCTCCTCGACCGACTTCCATGCCGCCATGGTGATGGCGGCACGGACCAAGGCACCCTGCCTCCTGATCTGCCAGAACAACCAGTGGGCGATCTCGGTGCCCTTCCAGCGCCAGACGGCGGCGACCGGCGTCGCGATCAAGGCCGCCGGTTACGGCATGCGCGGCGTGGCGGTGGACGGCAACGACGTCCTCGCGGTCTACGCCGTCACCCGGGAGGCCGCCGACCGCGCCCGCCGCGGCGAGGGGCCGACGCTGATCGAGGCGGTGACCTACCGGCGCGGCGGCCACAGCTCCTCCGACGACCCGACCCGCTACCGCGACGAGAAGAAGATCGCGTCCTGGCTCCTGGTCGACCCGATCGACCGGCAGCGGGAGTTCCTCGCCGCCCACCTCGGACTCACGGAGGCCGACGAGGAGGCCATGCGCGTGGCCGCCCGGGCCGAGATCGACGCCGCGGTCAAGGAGGCGGAGGCGCACGGACCGCCAGCCCCTGAGACCGTCTTCGAGGACGTCTGGGCGGAGCTGCCGCCCGAGTTGGAACGACAGATGAGAGCCCGGCTCGAGACGAGCACCGCGGGCATCGCCGAAGGAGAGTTTCCGCTATGAAGAGCTTCGACGCCGTCGTCATCGGCGCCGGCCCCGGTGGTTACGTGGCCGCGATCCGTCTCGGCCAGCTCGGGGTCAAGACCGCCATCATCGAACGCGAGAACGTGGGTGGCGTCTGCCTGAACTGGGGCTGCATCCCCTCCAAGGCCTACATCCAGGCCGCCAAGCTCTTCGAGGGCATCCATGGCGCCGCCGAGGTCGGCATCACGGTCGCCGCGCCGGCGATCGACCTGAAGAAGACCCGCGCCTGGAAGGACTCGATCGTCCAGCGCCTCACCGGCGGCGTCTCGATGCTGCTGCAGAAGGCCGGGGTCGAGATCATCAAGGGTCAGGCCCGGTTCACCGGCCCGACCTCGCTGGTCGTGGAGGGCGCCGAGGGCAAGCAGGAGATCGGCTTCCGGAACGCGATGATCGCGACCGGATCGCGCTCGCTGGAGATCCCCCCCTTCCCCTACGACGGCAAGGACGTGATCTCGAGCACCGAGGCCCTCGACCTCGACGCGGTGCCGAAGCACCTCTGCGTCATCGGCGGCGGCGTGATCGGCCTCGAGATCGGCATGTACCTGAACGCCTTCGGCGCCGAGGTGACCGTCGTCGAGATGATGGACCAGGTCCTTCCGGGCGTCGACGCCGAGGTGGTGAAGACCCTCGGTCGCGTGCTCAAGAAGCGCAAGATCAAGGTGCACACCTCGACCAAGGCCCTCGGCTACTCCGGCAAGGGCGGCAAGCTCGAGGTCGAGATCGAGGACCAGAAGGGCAAGCGGTCGAAGATCGCCTGCGACAAGATCCTGGTCTCGGTCGGTCGCCGCCCCAACAGCGAGAACCTCGGCCTCGACCAGGCCGGCGTCCAGACCGACAAGCGTGGTTTCATCCCGGTCGACCAGCAGCTGCGTACCAACGTCGCCAACATCTTCGCGATCGGCGACGTCGCCGGTGGCATGCTCCTGGCCCACAAGGCCTCGAAGGAGGGCCTCGTGGCGGCCGCGGTCATCGCCGGCAAGAACGAGATCTACGACGTCCGCGCCATGCCGGGCGCGATCTTCACCGAGCCCGAGGTCGCCACCGTCGGCCTCTCGGAAGAGCAGGCCAGGGCCGCGGGCCACGAGGTCGCGGTCGGCCGCTTCCCCTTCACCGCGCTGGGCAAGTCGCTCGCGGCGCGCGACACCGAGGGTTTCGTGAAGATCGTCTCCGACAAGAAGACCGATCTCGTGCTCGGCGTGCACATCATCGGCGCCCACGCCTCGGACCTGATCAGCGAGGCGGCACTGGCCATCGAGATGGGAGCGACGGTCGAGGACATCGCCCTCACCGTGCATCCGCATCCGACCCTGGGCGAGAGCCTCATGGAGGCCGCCGAGGCGGTGCACGGCATGGCGGTCCACATCCTCAACCCGAAGTGATCGGCCGCCGGCCATGAGCGAGCTGGAGATCGAGCGCCTGGGCCGCGTGCCCTACCCCGAGGCGCTCGCGCTCCAGCTCGATCTCGTCCAGCGTCGCGCGGCCGACGAGATCGGCGATCGGCTCCTCCTGCTCGAGCACGACGAGGTCTTCACCTGCGGTCGCGGCACCGATGCCGCGAGCCTGCCCGCGGCCGGCACGACTCCCATCGTCGAGATCAGTCGCGGCGGCAACGTGACCTGGCACGGCCCGGGCCAGGTCGTCGGCTACTGGATCCGCAAGCTGGAGGAAGGCCAGCGCGACCTCCACGCCCATCTGCGCCTGATCGAGTCGAAACTCGGAGAGGCGCTCGCGCGCTTCGGGCTCGTGACCCGTCGCGACCCGGAGGCCACTGGCGTCTGGGTCGGCGAGGCCAAGGTGGCCTCCATCGGCGTCGCGGTGAGGAGATGGGTCACCTTCCACGGCTTCGCCCTCAACCGGCAGGTCGACCCGACGGTATGGAGCCGTTTCAAGCCCTGCGGATTGGCGGGCAGCGTGATGACCGACCTGGCTCAGCTGCTCGGTCGCGCGCCGGAGCTCGACGAGGTTCTCGACGCGATCGAGCTCGCCTTCCGCGGCTGAGGCGGTCCGGATCGCGGCCGGCCACCCACGAGGCTGCATGAAGATGCGTGGGGCTTCGTCCGGCCCCACCTTTCCCTTTGGTCTCGAGCCGGCATGAGGGGTATAAGGAAGGCCGCAACCCGACGCCACCTTGCTCGCCATTCCGGAGTCGATCGTGACCAGGCCCGTCCTGTTGGTTCTCGCCGTCTTCCTGACCTCGACCACGCTCTTCGCGCAGTTCGACGTCAACGGACCGAACGCCGTCCAGAAGATCCAGGGGTTGATCGGCTCCCAGGTCGACCCGATCGACCACGACGTCGACCTGGTGCTGCCCGGCACCTTCCGGCTCGGGGTCGAGTCCGGCAGCAATCCCAACATGCCGATCGCCACGATCATGACCTGGCTGCAGCCGAAGGCCGGCGAGGTCCCCACGCCCTGGGGCGGCTCGATCGACGTCGGCAGCTGGGACCCGAACACGACGATCGCCGACATCGTGGTCATCGGCGACGCGATCACCTACAGCGGCGACCCGAACCTCAACCCGCTGTTCGTGACCGACGCCGGCAACGCGAGCACCGGCGCGCCGCCCAGCTTCGAGATCAGCGCCTTCTTCAGCGCCAGCGCCATCCCGAGCGGTCAACTGGTCGACACCCGGGCCTTCCAGTCGATCGTCTACGACCCGACCAACGCACCCTTCAATCTCGACAACACCGAGGCCACCGACGTCAACTTCCGCCGAGGCCAGGCCACGGTGCTCAAGACGGGCGACGACGGCTTCGTCACCGTCTCCTTCCTTACCGGCAGCTTCTCCTTCCATGGCCAGACCTACGGCTCGGTCACCGTCTGCGCCAACGGCTTCGTCACCTTCGGCGGCCCACCGACCACCGCCAACCTCGGCGCCGATGGCGATCACGTCGCCTGGCTGCAGGATCGGCCCTCGATCGCGGCCTGCCTCTGCGACTGGGACCCGAGCGCGGCCTCGGTGAACGACGGCGTCTGGTTCGAGGAGGTCGACGGCAAGGTCACCATCGCCTGGGGTGATCCGCGTGCCAGCTCCGCGGGCGGCATCGCCCACGCGGGCGACGTCGACAGCAACCACTTCCGCCTGGTGCTCCAGCTCGACGACGGGATGAACGCCCGCGCGAACACCTTCGCCATCGAGTTCCCGAGCCTCGATCCGCTTGCCGGAGCCCTGCTCGGCAACGGCCTCGTGGGCCATACGCCCGGCGGGGCCGCCCTCTTGGGAGGCGGATGGGATCTCGGCCTGAGGCTCGCGCCCGGAAGCGCGCCGGTCGGCTTCGCCCAGGTCGAGGAGCACGATGCTTCCGGCGGCAACGTCGCCGATCTCGGCTTCGACGGACTGGGCTCCCGGCGCCACCTGAACGACTTCGTCGGCCAGTGGCAGGGCGCCGAACTCGACTTTGCGCCGCGCCGCGGCTTCACCACTCCGGGTGATCAGGGCTACGTCTCCCTGCCGGTGGGGGTCGCCGTGGAGTCGGTCGCCGGCCTGGTCGGCACCGACAAGGTGGACGTCGCCGGCGGACAGATGCTCACCGTCTGCGGCTCCTTCGAGTCCTTCGACCCCCAGGGCAACGGCCTGGGCAGCGCGGTCTTCGACCCCGATGGCCTACAGGGCGGCCCCTATCCGGCCGGCATCGAGGGCATCCTCGACGGCAGCGGCCTGTGCGGCAGCCTCGCCCGCCCGAATCCCCAGCCCGGGGAACATCGTGACGGTCAGGCCCTGCGCATCCTCACGCCCGCGCTCGGCGGAGTGACGGCGGCGACGACGCTGCGGGTCGGCTTCGCCAGCGGGACGACGATCGACCTGCCGGTCAACATCGGGACCACGACGCCCCTGACCACGACCTACGCCCTGAACGACGACGAGATGGCCCTGTTCAACCTGACCGTGCCGATCTGGTTCTACGGCCAGCGCTGGACCGATTTCTGGCTGTCCTCGAACGGTTTCGTCAGTTTCGGCAACGGCTCGGCTCAGTCACTCGCCTCGATCGCGGTGGTGGAAGGTGGCCTCGATCAGATCGGCACCCGCACGGTCTGCGCCCTGTTCACCGACCTCAACCCCCTCGGCACCTTCAGCGGCGCGACCTACGTGATCAACGAGGATCTGGCCCAGGGCGTGGTCGAGGTCGTCTTCAAGGACCAGTACTTCTGGAGCAGCTTCGAGCCGGCCGGCACCGTGGCGATCCGATTCGGCAAGCAGGGTCCGGGCTCCGTGGAGCTCGACTACGGCCTCTACCACCACGCCCTGGTCGGGGCGGCGAACGTGGTCATCGGCGTCAGTGACGGCGACCCCGGCACGCCGGTCACGGACTTCAGCAACGGCCAGGGTACCGGCATGTTCCTCCAGACGCAGATCGGTGGCGGCAGCGGCTTCCTGAGCCCCGGCGGCAGCCACGCCCTGCTCGAGTCATTCCCGCAGACCGCCAACGTACCGGCCTCGAAGCTCGTCTTTCGGGACCTGGCCACGGCACCGCCCTACGGTCTCTGGTGGCTCTACTGAGCGACCGGCCGCGCTGAGCTCGTCTCGTCCGCGGCCTTCGCGGCCACGCCCAGGCTTTTCTCGATTGCCCTTCCGCCGAAGTTCCGGGCCGAAGTAGGGTCGACGGAACCGACGCGTCCCCGCGTCGAGGGCGGGCGGCCAGCGCCGCCTGCTGCCGAGATCTCGAGCGTCAGGCGAAGGAGAGCAACATGACCCGCAGGCCCGCACCCGTTTCCTGTCTTCTCGTCCTCCTGGTCGTCGGCGTCTCCGGCGGCCTGCTCCATGCCCAGGCGACGATCGGGCGTGCTCATCTCGGGCTTCCGAGTTCGCGCTCGGGCCAGAGCATCGCGTCGCTGGCCGACCTCGACGGCGACGGCCTGCGGGAGATCCTGATCGGAGCTCCCGACACGACGACGGCCGCGGGGCCGTCGCTGGCCGGCCGAGTCACCGTGTTGTCCGGGCGCGACGGCACGGTGCTCCACGAGATCGACGGCAGCCTGCCGCTCCAGAGCCTCGGCCGCGGCGTCGCCGGCGTGGACGACCTCGACGGTGACGGCTACGCCGACTTCGTCGTGGGTGGCGCATCACACGACGGCCTCGGCAGCGGCCTCACCGGGCACGTCGTCGTCTACTCCGGCCTGACCGGAGTGAAGCTCTACGGCATCAACGGGGTCGACCTGCTATCCGAATTCGGCTCGCGGATCGTCTCGCTGGGCGACGTCGACGGCGACGCACGTGGCGACTTCGCCGTCGCCGCCCACCTCGAGGATGGCGCCGTCGGTCACGAGGGGGCCGTCTATGTGTTCTCGGGGGCCACGGGAACGCTCCTCCATGTGACCCATGGCGGCCAGCCCGACGCCCTCCTCGGTTGGGCCCTGGCCAGGGTCGGCGACGTCGACGGCGACGGCCTGGATGATCTCGCGATCGGAGCACCCGGTGAAGACGCAGGCGGCCTCGTCCGCGCCGGTGCCGTGAGGATCGTCTCCGGCGCGACCGGTGCGCTGCTTTGGCTCGTGCGCGGCGCCCACGCGGTCGACAACCTGGGCGAGAGCGTGGCCGGCATCGGCGACTTCGACGCCGACGGCACGCCGGACGTCATGGTCGGCGTGCCGCTCTTCGATGGACCCGGGGTCGATCGCGGCCGCATCCAGATCCACTCCGGCGCGAACGGGGCCCCACTTCATGCCGTCGTGGGCGCGCTCGACCACGGCCGGCTGGGGAAGACCTCCGTCCGGCTCGGCGACCGCGATGGCGACGGCGTCGCGGATCTGCTCACCTGCTCGATCGAGGTCCCCCTGATCCCGGGCTACTCCGGACCGGCCAGGCACTTCGTCCATGTGTTCTCCGGCGGCGATGGTTCCCCCATCGAGTTCCTCGACACGGGCCTCGGCGAGTCCCATCTCATCGCCAATGCGATCACCGATCTCGGCGACCTCAATGGCGACGGTCGCTGTGAGTTCGCCCTCGGCAATCCGACGGTCGAGAGCTCGACGACGGCCGGCTTCGCCGGTGGCGGGCTGACCCGGGTCTTCGAGGCGGCGGGACCGATCAATCGCCGAGTCCATCGTCAGGGCGCACCACAGCCCATCGATCTCGCCTGGATTCCGACCGGTGGCGACCCCTTCGCCATCGTCGGCTCGATCTTCGCCACCAAGGCGACGCCGGGTGCCAGCGGCGTCGTCGTCGCGAGTCTCGACCAGGCCGAGTTGCTGCTCTACGACTACCTGCCGCTCCTGGTGAGTCTCGATCCCTACTTCGTCGGCTACGTCGGCTTCTTCGGCTTCGACGCGAACGGAGCCTTCTCGGCCGGAGGCCTGACCAGGAGCTACCCGGTCCTCGCCGGACTCCACCTGCACCTCCAGGTCTTCGAGACCACGCCCCTCATCAGCAGCTCGAATGCGCTCCGGATCGTGCTCACACCCTGAGAAGCCGGAACTTGAAGCTCTCTCGTAGGCCTCGTGAGCGACGATGCCGCCACGAGGAGGCCGATCGGGCCCCCTCATCGTTTCTTCATGCCGAGCCGACTCGGGTCGGCGTGACCAGGATCGGCCCAACTCCACGCTGGAACGGCAGTTCGAACGGATCAAGTCGAGACGGCGAATCGCTTCAATCCTGATCGGCCATCCCTTGACGCCACCAAGGCCGACACGCACAGTGAAGGACTTCCCACAGGAGCACTCCAACATGCGTATCGCTGCCCTTCTCGTACTGCTCTGCGGGCTTCTCGCCAGCGCCAACCTCCAGGCGCAGGGAGAGGGCCTCGCCATCTCCGCGGTCAATCCCTACGTCACCAAGACCGGCTTCCCCCACTTCCTCAACTTCACCTGGACGCCCGATGGCGGTGACCCCTTCGCCGTGACCGGGACCCTGGACGTCACCGGCGCCACCCCCGGTGGCAGCGGCCTGATGCTGGCCAGCCTCGCCGCCAACGACGAGCTCGCCTTCGGCTTCCTCCCCGTGCTGGTCGATGTCAACCCGTTGAACCTCAACGGCTACTACTACTTCGGCTTCGACCTGACGGGCAGCCTCACGGCGCCGGGCATCTCGCGCTCGATCCCGGCTCTCGTCGGCATGCAGATGTACATCCAGGTCTTCGAGTACTACCCCCTCGTGACCAGCTCCAACGGTCTGAACTTCGACATCGCTCCCTGAGGAGCGCGCGTTCGACAGATCGATCTCCGGCCGGGCCCGATCCCTGAGGATCGGGCCCGGCTTCGTTTCGGCGGGGAGCTGGAGAATCCCCCATCGGCTTCAGCCCCGGCGCCGAGCCCTGGTAGGGTCTGGTCGGCGTAGGCAGCACGACGAGACGAACCGCTCCGTCTTCGAGCGCGGCCAGGAGCGACAACCCGAGGAAGGAGTTGGTCATGACCATTACCATTTCGAAGACGTCGAGGAGAAGGTCGACCCAGGTCGTCCGGCACCACCCGGGCCGAGTCTGGCCAGCGATCGGGACCATCATGGTCCTGGCCTTGCTCTTCCTTTCCATGTCGCCGCGACCGACCCTGGCCCAGCAACCGGCCGTGGCCGGAGTCTGGATCGGCGAGGCCGCCTCCGGCACCGGCCACGCCCTGGCCAACGCCCTCGACCTCGACTTCGACGGCCGGAACGACCTGATCATCAGCTCCCCCTACTTCAGCAGCGGCATGAACTGGAACGGCACGGTGCGCGTCTTCTCGTCGGCCGGCCAGAATTCGATCTGGCAGGTCTTCGGCCTGAACCCGAACGAGAGGCTCGGTCTCGATGTCGCCAGCCCGGGGGATCTGAACGGTGACCTCCTGAACGACTACCTGATCACCGGCTACGCCAACCCGACCACCGGGGAGATCTTCCTGCGCGCCTACTCGGGTCTCGACGGCAGCATCCTCTACTCACTCGTCGGGCCGCCAGGCATGAGCGGGTTCGCCGAACGGGGGGTCACGGTCATCGGCGACGTCGACCTCGATGGCACCCACGACTTCGCCGTCCGCGTCGTGGCCCCCGGCATCCCGAACCCGCTCGGCGGCCAGCGCCGCGTCGACGTCCATTCCGGCAGCACGGGCGCCCTGCTCTACAGCCTGTGGGGGAGCGGCGGCGGCTTCGACTTCGGCTACGCGATGCTCGGGGTCGACGACCTCGACGGCGACCTCGGCGCCGAATTCCTGGTGAGCGATCCCTACGAGGCAGGCGGCGCCGGCTCGATCACGCTGTACTCGGGCGTGAGCGGGGCGCAGATCCTCAAGGTCTTCGGCGCCACGACCGACGACAGGCTGGGTTGGTCGCTCGCCAGCCTGAGTGACGTGGATGGTGACGGTTACCGCGATTTCGCCGCTGGCGCGATGGGCCATACCTCGGCAACCGTCAGCCAATGCGGCATGATTCGTGCCTTCTCCACGTTGACGGGCAACCAGATCTTCCAGCGACAGGGGTCGGAGCCTCAGGGCTCTCTCGGCCGAGTCCTCCAGGAGGCAGGCGACTACGACGGCGACGGCAAGAGGGACCTGGTCGCGGTAGATGGGACTTCGCCCTTGACCATGCACGTGCTCTCGGGCGCCAACGGCATCGACATCGAGTCGATCGTGGTGCCTTTCTCCTTCCACTTCTTCTCCGAGCCGCTGGGGTCCAGGACCGCCGCCCTGGGAGACATGGACGGAGACGGCCATGACGACTTCATCACCGCCTCGAGCGGTGTTCCCGGGCCCTGGGCGGCATACTCTGGCGGATCGGGAACGATCCAGCTCTACGCCGGCACCGGTCCCGTCCGCCGACGAGTCGAGTTCCAGGGCCTGCAGCATGGGCTCGGGCTCCACTGGATCCCGGATGGCGCCAACCCGCAGTCGGTGACGGGGACCTTGCTCTGCGACCTCGGCTTCCCGGGCGGCCAGGGCGTCGTCATCACCAGCACGGGCTACCATGACGAGGAACTCTGGGGCTACCTGCCGCTCCTCGTCGACCTCGACCCGGCCTTCAATCCCCAGGTGATCTACTTCGACTTCAATTCCGGCGGCCTCCTCAACGTGCCCAACCTGAGCCGTCAGGACCCGGCGCTCGCCGGCCTGCGCCTGCAGGTCCAGGTGATCCAGTACCAGCCGATCGTCACCAGCTCGAACGCCCTCGAGTTCCTGATGACTCCCTGAACTCTCGCGGGTGGGCGAGGTCCTGGCCCGACCCCTTGGAGTCGGGCCAGACTTCGATTCGGCGGGGAGCCTGGAATTCTCGGCCCGGCTTCGGTTCCCGTGTCGAGCCCTGGTAGGATCCCGCCGACGTGGGCGGCCGACGAGACCCCTACCCGATCTGCGAGCGCAGCCAGGAACGACGACCCAGGGAAGGAGTCCGTCATGACCTGCACCGATCCATGTGCGCAAGAGAAGGCGCCGTCCGATGGCGTCCGGCACCACCCCAGGCGATTCGGCCAGCTCCTCGTCCTCACATTCCTGCTTGCCGTCATCGTCACGGCGCGGCCGGCCCTGGCGCAGCAACCCGCCGTCGCCGCCGTCTGGATCGGCGAGGCCGCCTCCGGCACCGGAATCGCGCTGGCGAACGCCGGCGACGTCGACCTCGACGGTCTGGACGACCTGATCATCAGCTCGCCCTATCTCGACCAGGGCATGACCTGGAACGGCGTGGTGCGCGTCTTCTCCTCGGCCGGCCAGACCCTGCTCTGGCAGGTCTCCGGTCTGAATCCGAACGAGAACCTCGGGCTCTCGATCGCCAGCCCGGGCGATCTGAACGGCGACGGCTTCGGCGACTACCTGATCACCGGATTCGCGAACCCGATCACCATGGAGCACTTCCTGCGCGCCTACTCGGGCCTCGACGGCAGCGTCCTCTACACGCTCGTCGGGTCAACAGGCACGAAGTACTTCGCGCAAGAGGGCGTCACGACCCTCGATGACCTCGACCTCGATGGCGCCCGTGACTTCGCCGTTCGCGTGGTGGATATCAGTCTGCCCTCCGCGCCTCTCGGCCAGGGCCGCGTCGACGTCCACTCCGGCGGCACGGGCGCCCTGCTCTACAGCCTGTCGGGGAGCGGCGGCGGCTTCAACTTCGGCTCCGCCATGCTCGGCGTGGACGACCTGGACGGCGACCTCGTCGGCGACTTCCTGGTGAGCGATCCCCGGGAGGCAGGCGACGCCGGTTCGATCACGCTGTTCTCGGGCGCGAGCGGAACGCAGATCCTCAAGATCTTCGGCACGACACCTGGCGAGAACCTGGGGACGACGCTCGCCGGCCTGAGCGATCTGGATGGCGACGGACACGTCGACTTCGCCGCCGGGGCGATGAACTACTCGTCGGCGACCACCAGCTTGTGCGGCGCCATCCGGGCCTTCTCCTCGGTGACGGGGAGCCAGATCTTCCAGCGCCAGGGTTCGACATTCCAGCAATGGCTCGGCCGCTACCTCCAGGCGGTGGGCGACTACGACGGCGACGGCAAGAAGGACCTGGTCGCGGTGGACGGACACTCGCCCTGGTCCATGCACGTCGTCTCGGGCGCGACCGGCGTCGACATCGAGTCGACCGAGATACCCTCCATCTACAGCTTCGCCCCCCCGGGGAGACTGACGGCGGCCCTGGGCGACCTGGACGGCGACGGCTACGACGACTTCGTCACCGCCTCCTCCGCGTATCCCGGCCCCTGGCACTTCTACCAGTTCGTAGGATCGGGGACCGTCCAGCTCTACACCGGCACCGGCCCCGTCCGCCGACGCGTCGAGTTCCAGGGCCTGTCACATGGGCTCGGGCTCCACTGGATCCCGGATGGCGCCAACCCGCAGTCCATCACCGGGACCTTCCTCTGCGATCTCGGTTTCCCGGGGGGCCAGGGCGTCGTCATCACCAGCATGGGCTACCATGACGAGGCGCTCTGGGGTTACCTGCCGCTCCTCGTCGACCTCGACCCGGCCTCCAATCCCCAGGCCTTCTACTTCAACTTCGATCCCGGCGGCTTCCTCTTCGTGCCCGGCCTGACCCGCCAGGACCCGGCGCTCGCCGGCCTGCGCCTGCATGTCCAGGTGATTCAGTACCAGCCGATCGTCAGCAGCTCGAACGCCCTCGAGTTCCTGCTGGCTCCCTGAACGGCGGCGCGCAGGCAAGCTCGTGAACTGAAGGTGGCAGGGCCACAGACCCAGGCCTCGAATCCGACAGGTCCATTTCCGGTCTGGGCCCGATCCTCGCGGATCGGGCCCGTTCTCGTCTCGGTGGAGAGCCGGAGAATCTCGGCCCGACATCCATGCTCAGGGCGAGCCTTGGTAGGATCCGGTCGGCGTGGGCGGCGTGACGAGACCCCCTGCCCGTCTTCGAGCGCAGCCAGGAACGACGACCCAGGGAAGGAGTCCGTCATGACCGGCACCACTTTGTCGAGAGCGACGACGACGAGCCGCCGCGGCCACCCTCGCGGCTGGCGCTTCCGGCCTTTCACCAGCGCCACGATCTTGACGCTCCTGCTCATCCTCATCGCATCGCACGAGCTCGCGGCGCAGCATCCCGCGGTCGCCGGGGTCTGGTTCGGCGAGGCCGGTTCCGGTACCGGCTTCGCCCTGGCCAATGCCGGCGACGTCGACCTCGACGGCCTGAACGACCTGATCATCAGCTCGCCCTACCTCAGCAACGCCATGACCTCGAACGGCACGGTGCGGGTCTTCTCTTCGGCCGGCCAGACCCTGCTCTGGCAGGTCTACGGGCTGAACCCGAATGAGAAACTCGGGCTCTCGATCGCCAGCCCGGGTGATCTGGACGGCGACGGCTACGGCGACTACCTGATCACCGGCCATTCCAACCCGACCACCATGACCTACTTCCTCCGGGCCTACTCCGGCCTCAACGGCGGCATCCTCTACGCGCTCGCCGGACCGCTTAACACGAGCTACTTCGCGCAAGGTGGCGTCACGGTCCTCGGCGACCTCGACCTCGATGGCGTCCGCGACTTCGCCGTCGGCATGTCGGCCTTAAACGTGCTTCCGGCGCCCGCGGTCCTGGCCCGTATCGACTTCCATTCCGGCAGCACGGGCGCCCTGCTCTACAGCCTGTTGGGGCCCGGCAGCGGGTCCGGCCTGGGCGCCGCGATGCTCGGGGTCGGCGACGTCGACGGCGACCTCGCCGACGACTTCCTCCTGAGCGATCCCTACGAGGCCAGCGAAGCTGGTTCGATCTCGCTGTTCTCGGGCGCGACCGGAACGCTGATCTACAAGGTCTTCGGCGCCACCCCCGGCGAGAGGTTGGGGCGCTCGCTCGTCGGGTTGAGCGACCTGGATGGCGACGGGCACGACGACTTCGCCGCCGGGGCGTGGCTCTACTCCTCGGCGACCGTCAGCCAATGCGGCATCATCCGGGCCTTCTCCACGTTGACCGGCAGCCAGGTCTTCCAGCGCCAGGGATCGACCTCTCAGCAGTACCTCGGCGAGTTCCTGCAGGAGGCCGGCGATTACGACGGCGACGGCAAGAAGGATCTGATCGCGGTGGACACCCTCTCGCCTTGGATCATGCGCGTGGTCTCGGGCGCGACCGGGCTCGACATCGAGTCGATCGTGGAGCCCAGAGCCTACTTCTTCTTGCCGCTCGGGAAGAAGGTCGCCGCTCTGGGCGACCTGGACGGCGACGGCTGCGACGACTTCGTCACGGCCACGCACGTGACTCCCGGCCCCTGGTCGTCGTTCCCGCTCGGGGGATCGGGAACGGTCCAGTTCTACGCCGGCGCCGGCCCCGTCCGCCCGAGAGTCGAATACCAGGGCCTCACGCATGGGCTCGGGCTCCACTGGATTCTGGACGGCGCCAATCCGCAGTCGGTGACCGGAACGATGCTCTGCGACCTCGGTTTCCCGGGCGGCCAGGGCGTCGTCATCACCAGCACGGGCTACCATGACGAGGTGGTCTGGGGCTACCTGCCGCTTCTCGTCGACCTCGACCCGGTCTTCAATCCCCAGGCCTTCTACTTCAATTTCGATCCCGGCGGTTTCCTCCTGGTGCCCAACCTGAGCCGACAGGACCCGGCGCTCGCCGGCCTGCGCCTGCAGGTCCAGGTGATCCAGGTCCAACCGATCGTCACCAGCTCGAATGCCCTCGAGTTCCTGATGACGCCCTGAACGGCCACATGGACGGAGAGACTCTCTGCGGCCGCCAGCACGACACCCGATCGCCGGGCAGGTGGCCGTTGAGAGCCGTTCTCGTCACGCTCGTCCCATTTGCCCCGGCCGTCTTCTGATCCCAGGCCGCGGGAGATAGAATCCGGTCCTTCCGGCAGCCTGGAAGAGGGATACCTGCCGACGCTCGCGGCCCCCGAGGGCCGCGCCGGCTCCCTCTCGCCCGGGACCGAATCGAATCGAGCAAAGGAGAGACCATGTCCGCTCTGGATACCGCTGAGAACGCGATGTGGCGTCAGAAGGCGCGTGACGTCGCCGAGAAGGTCGTCCGTCCTCTGTCCAAGAAGTACGACGACCTCCAGGAGTACCCCTGGGAGATCCGCGACGCCCTGGCCGCGGCCGGGCTGATGAAGGTCTGGATCCCCAAGGAGTACGGCGGTGAAGCCGGCGAGACGCCGGTCCTGAACCTCTGCATCGTGGTCGAGGAGATCTCCAAGGCCGACCCGGCCATCGGCGTGCTCTTCGCGGTCAACGCGCTCGGTTCCTTCCCGATCCTGGTCGGTGGCACCGAGGAGCAGAAGCAGCGCTTCCTGCCGCGGATCGCCTCCGGCGAGAAGCTGGTCGCCTTCTGCCTCAGCGAGAAGACGGCCGGCTCCGACGCCCAGGGCCTGAAGGTCCGCGCCGTGGCCAGTGGCGAGGGCAAGTGGAAGATCCACGGCGAGAAGAAGTGGACCACCAACGGCGGCGCCGCCGACTTCTACACCGTCTTCGCGGTCACCGATCCCGAGAGCCGTTCGCGCCGCATCTCGGCCTTCATCGTCGAGAAGGACATGCCCGGCTTCTCGATCGGCAAGGTCGAGGACAAGATGGGCATCCGCGCCGTGCCGGTGGTCGAGACCGTCTTCGACGGCGTCGAGGTCGGCGAGGACCGCCTCCTCGGCGGCAAGCTCGGCCAGGGTTTCAAGCATGCCATGATGACCCTCGACCGCGCCCGCCCGGGCGTCGCCGCCCAGGGCATGGGCTGCGCCCAGGGCGCGCTCGACCTGGCGACGGTCTACGCCCAGCGGCGGCAGCAGTTCGGCCAGTCGATCGCCTCGTTCCAGATGGTCCAGAAGATGCTCGCCGACATGGCGACCCAGACCGAGGCCGCGCGCCAGCTGGTCTACTCCTGCGCCCGGATGCTCGACGCCGGCCTGCCCAACACCTCGAAGGTGGCGGCCATGGCCAAGCTCTTCAGCACCGACGTGGCCATGAAGGTGACCACCGACGCGGTCCAGATCTTCGGCGGCTATGGCTTCATGCGTGACTATCCGATCGAGAAGTTCATGCGCGACGCCAAGATCACCCAGATCTACGAGGGCACGAACCAGGTCCAGCGCATCGTGGTCGCCCGCGGCATCCTGAAGGAGGCCGAGGCTCTCACCCACCTCTCCGCCTACATCCCCGAAGAGGACCAGATGGTCTACGAGGGCTGAGATCGGCTCGATCCGACCCGCCGGCCCGGTCCGGAGGGCAAGAAGCGGGGCTCGCGATCACCGATCGCGGGCCCCGTTCGCATTTCCGGTCGGAGCGGGCTGGGTGGTTCCGCCCGCCGGGCGCGGACTTTAGAATCGGCCCGCGCCGCTCGCGATCAGGCGACGGCCGAGCGAAGGGAGTTCGAGATGGCGAAGAAGGCCTTGATCACCGGCATCACGGGACAGGACGGTGCCTACCTGGCCCGCCTCCTTCATGACCAGGGTTACGAGGTCGTGGGTGCCTACCGGCGCAGCGCGTCCATCACCACCTGGCGATTGAAGGAGCTGGGCGTTCACGACAAGGTCCAGTTCGTCCCCTTCGAGCTCTCGGAGTACAACAACATCCTGCGCACGCTCGACAAGTTCCGTCCCGACGAGATCTACAACCTCGCGGCGCAGAGCTTCGTCGGCGTCTCCTTCGAGCAGCCCCTCTACACCTGCGACGTCGATGGCATCGGCGTGGCGCGCCTTCTCGAGGCGATCAAGATCGTCGACCCGAAGATCAGGATGTACCAGGCCTCGACCTCGGAGATGTTCGGCAAGGTGCAGGCGGTGCCGCAGGACGAGGCGACGCCCTTCTACCCGCGCAGTCCCTATGGTGTCGCCAAGCTCTTCGCTCACTGGATGACGGTCAATCATCGCGAGTCGCAGGGCATGTTCACGGTCTCGGGCATCCTCTTCAATCACGAGTCGCCGCTCCGCGGTCTCGAATTCGTCACCCGCAAGATCACCGCGGCGCTGGCGCGGATCCGGGTCACGGGCGAGGGCGAGCTGGTGCTGGGCAACCTCAACGCGCAGCGTGATTGGGGCTTCGCCGGCGACTACATGCGCGCCGCCTGGCTGATGATGCAGCAGGACCAGCCGGACGACTACGTCATCGCCTCGGGCCGGACCCACTCGGTTCGCGACTTCGTCAATGCCGCCGCCGCCGCGGCCGGCATCGACATCGACTGGCAGGGCGAGGGCATCGACGAGGTCGGGCACTGCCGCAAGACCGGCCGCAAGCTGGTCTCGGTGTCACGTGACTTCTGGCGCCCGGCGGAAGTCGACCTCCTGCTCGGCCGCCCCGCCAAGGCGGGGGAGCGCCTGGGCTGGAAGCCCGAGGTCTCCTTCGAGGAGCTGGTCCGCCGCATGGTGGAGTCGGACATCGAACGCGTGCGGACCGGTCGGATGCCGGAGCACGAGCCCCAGTGATCCGCTGACGTCGCCCTCGTCGCGACATCGACACGCGCCCGGCACGGAGAAGATCTCCTTGGCCCAGGACGAAGAGGAAACCCTGCCCCTTTCGCCCGAGCCCGATGGCGGCTTCGGCGAGGCCGACTCCCGGGAGACCGTCGTCGGTCCCGGCGCGCGACCGGGGCGTCTCGGCGCGCTGGAGCGTCTGGGCAGCTATCGCCTGGAGCACGAGCTCGGTCGCGGTGGCCAGGGCCTGGTCTATCTGGCCGAGGACGAACGGCTTCACCGCCGGGTCGCGCTCAAGATCCTCTCCGGCGTGCTCGCCTTCTCGGAGTCGGCTCGGTTGCGATTCCAGCGCGAGGCCGAGGTGGCCTCGCGCCTCGACCATCGCGGCATCGCCCGCATCTTCGAACTCGGCGAGGACCAGGGGCTGCCCTACATCGCCATGGAGTTCGTCCAGGGCGAGACCTTGGCCTCGCGCCTCGCGCGCCAGCGCGAGGCCGGCCTCGGGGCCCGATTCGAGGCCTCGAGCCCCGAGCGGCGCCGACAGCTCGACGACGTCGTCCGGCTGATCGAGGAGGCCGCCCTGGCGCTCCATGCCGCCCACGAGGCCGGCCTGGTCCACCGCGACATCAAGCCCGGCAACATCATGGTGCGCGAGGACGGAAGCCCCTGCATCCTCGACTTCGGTCTCGCCAAGGACGAGAGCCGCGACGACCAGGGCCTGACGCTTTCGGGCGACCTGCTCGGCACGCCCTCCTACATGTCGCCCGAGCAGCTCTCATCCGGCGCCCAGCTCATCGACCGACGCACCGACGTCTACAGCCTGGGCGTCACCCTCTACGAGTGTTGCCTGCTGCGTCGCCCCTTCGAGGCGGCGAGCCGCGACGAGCTCTTCCTGACCATCCGCCATCGCGAACCGCCGCGACCGCGTCAGGTCGACCCGACCTTGCCGCGCGACCTCGAGGCCATCATCCTGACCGCGATCGACAAGGAGCGCGATCGTCGCTACCCCAGCGCCCTGGCGCTCGCCGACGACCTCCGCCGCTTCCGTGACGGAGAGCCCGTCCGCGCCCGCCCCACCGGTCGCTTCATGCGCCTGCTCCGGGTGGTGCGCCGCAATCCGCTCCCGGCGAGCCTGGTGACGGCCGTCATCCTCGCGCTCGCCCTCGCCGCGACCACCTTCTATCTCAAGGGCCAGGAGGCGCTTCGAGCCCAGAATCGCGCGCAGCGCGAGACCCGGGCCAAGAGCGCGGCCCTCGCCGCTTCGCTGCGTGAGCGCGCCGCCAAGGAGGCCGCGCTCTTGGACTACCGCAGGCTCTCCGACGTCAGCCTGCTCGACCAGGCCATCGCCGAGGCCGACGCCCTGCTGCCGATCCGTCCCGAGATCGTCCTGGCGACGGAGGCCTGGCTCGAGCGCTACCAGGGCCTCGCCGACCGTCTGCCCGAACACGAGGCCTTGCTGGAGGAGCTGCGCCGCCAGGCCGCGCCCTATGACGAGAGCCAGCACCATCGTGACCATTCCGAGCTGCTCGAGGAGATCGCGGACCTGAAGCGCAAGCGGGAGCTGATCGCGCAGGGGAGCTACCGACCGGCGTCGGTGACGACGCGTGGCCGGGACGCGGTCCTCGCCGAATACGACCAGCGGATCAGCGCGTTCGAGGCCGAGGCAGGGCAACGGCTGAGCTGGAGCTTTCCCGGTCACGAGGACCTGCAGTTCCGCCACGACGTCATGGCACGACACGTGGAGCGCGTTCGCGAATTCGCCGGCACGGGCGGCCTCCTGAGCGACATGCGTGTGCGCCTGGATCTCGCGCGCCGCATCGGCCTGGAGACGGTCGATGGCAAGCCGGAGACCTGGGCGGCGACCCGAGAGCGCATCGCCAGGAGCCCGCTCTACACCGGACTCGAGATCCGGCCCCAGATCGGCCTGGTGCCCCTCGGTCCCGATCCGGCCTCGGGGCTCGAGGAATTCCTGCTCTGGCTCTCCCACGAAGGCCCCCTGCCCACGCGTGGGCCGGATGGCCGCTTCGCGCCGGGCGAGAATTGCGGCGTGATCATGGTGCTCCTGCCCGGCGGACGCTTCTGGATGGGTGCCCAGGCGATCGATCCGGCCACCCCCGGCTTCGAGGAGGCGGCGCGGAGCGACGAGGACCCGGTCAACGAAGTGGAGCTCGCCCCCTTCTTCATCGCCAAGTACGAGCTCAGCCAGGGGCAGTTCGGACGGGCGACCGGCGACAACCCTTCGACCTACCGCGCCGGGCTCTACGACGCGGTCGTGATGCGGGCGGCGATCGACTACCGCCACCCGGTCGAGAACCTGAGCTGGATCGAGGCGCAGATGGCGGCGAGGCGACTCGGGGTCGAACTGGTCACCGAAGCGCAATGGGAGTATGCCGCGCGCGCCGGGACCGGCCAGAGCTGGCCTGGCTGCTCGGACCATGCCCGGCTCTCGGCATTCGCCAATCTCGGCGGCGCGGAGCTGGCCCCGCTCGCCCGCAGCGAGGAGACGAGCCTGAGGGACGACTGGGTCCTGCACGCTCCGATCGGCAGCTTCGAACCCAACCAGTGGGGCCTGCACGACATGGCCGGCAACGTCTGGGAGTGGTGCCTGGACGTGGTCGAGGACTACCGTCTGCCGGCCCAGCCGCCGCGTGGGCTACGCTCGCCGACCATCGTGCGCACGCTCCACATCATTCGTGGCGGCAGCTTCATCGCGACCAGCGACAGCGCGCGCTGCGCGCAACGGGACCGCGACGCGGCCGAGTACCGGGCCTACGACGTCGGCACCCGCCTGGCGCGCCCGCTCGAGCCCTGAGCCGCGGCGCGAAGGCCGGCAACGACGCGACGCCGGCGGCCCGGGCCGCGATTTCAGGAGACGATGTCGAGTGGCAGATCGCGGGGAACGAAGCCGCGGCCGGCCGCCTCGCGGTAGAGGCGCGCGAGACCTTCGCGGGTCCGGGGCGACATCGCCACGGTCTCGTCGTTCACGTACATCTCGAGGTAGCGCTTGCCACCATCCAGATCGAGCCCGGGGCAGCGCTCCTGGGTCCAGGCCAGGGCCTCGTCGAGCTGCGCGCGGGCCATCTCGATGCTCCGGCGGCAGTCGTCGGCCACGGCCCGCATCAGCTCCGGGCCGAGATCGCGGCGCACGGCGTTGCCGCCCAGCGGCAGGGGCAGGTCGTGACGTTCCTGCCACCAGGCGCCGAGGTCGAGGAGCTTGACCAGACCCAGCTCACGCCAGGTGAGCTGGCCCTCGTGGATCAGGAGCCCGGCGCTGACCTCCCCGGCGACCACCGCGGGACCGATCGCCTTGAAGGGCATCTCGACCGCCTCGAAGTCGGGCAAGGCGAGGCGCGCGGCCAGGTGCGCCGTGGTCAGCTCGCCGGGAATGGCGATGCGTCGGCCGCGAAGCTGATCGCGCCGCAGGTCGTCACGCGCCACCAGCACGGGGCCATAGCCGTCACCGATGCTGGCGCCGCTGTCCAGGATCGCATAGCGCTGGCTGAGAACCGGATAGGCGCCGAAGGAGATGGCGGTGACCTCGTAGCGCCCCCCCATGGCGGCGCGGTTCAGGACCTCGATGTCCTCGGCCAGGAGGGCGTAGGCCCGATCGCCGGTATCGAGTCGCCCCTCGGCGATCGCCCAGAACATGAAGACGTCGTCGGTGTCCGGGCTGTGCGCGATGGTGATCTCGGTCACGCTAGGTCTCCAGGCGACCGTTCTTCAGGCGACGACCGATGAGCCACCGTCGATGACCAGGGTCTGGCCGTGGATCTGGGTGGCGTAGCGGCTGCACAGGAAGAGGACGGCGTTGGCGACGTCGAGCGGGGTGGTCAGGCGGCCCGAGGGGGTCTTCGCCAGACCGTCGCTCAGCATCTGCTCGCGATTCGGGAAGTGCTCCAGGGCCTCGGTGTCGACGACGCCGGCGGAGACCGCGTTGACGTTGATGCCGCGCGGCGCCAACTCGTACATCAGGTGCCGGATCATGCTCTCGAGCGCGCCCTTGGAGGCACCCACGGCGAAGTAGTTCGGCAGGGCGCGGATGGCGCCCAGCGAGGAGACGGCGACGATGTTGCCGTGCCGGCCCTCGGGCAGCAGGCGGACGAAGTGCTGGGAGAGGGGCAGGATGGCGCCGGCGTTGATGTCCATGGTCCAGTGGAGGTGCTTCATCGTCATCTCCATGGCCGGCTTGAGCACACCGGAGGCGGCGTTGGAGACCAGGACGTGCAGTTCGCCCCAGGCCTCGCGAATCTGGTCGAACATCTCGACGATCTTCTCCTCGTCGGCGACGTTGCCCTTCACGGCGAGGTGCCCCTTGCCGTACTGGTTCAGCTCGGCGAGGGTCTCGTTGGCGGAGCTCTTGTTGCGGAGGTAGTTCACGGCCACCTGGGCGCCGCACTTGGCGAACTCCAGGGCGATCGCACGTCCGATGCCTCGGGTTCCTCCGGTCACGAAGACCTTCGTGCCCGTGAAGTCGAGGCGGGCCGTCATCTTGCCGTCCAGCGAATCAGTCATCGTCATGCTCCCTCGGGTCGAATCCCGGCGATTCTACCGGCCCCGCGAGACCGAGACCACCCTCAGGCCTCGAGCCGCGCCTCGAGCCGCTCCCGGATCCAGACCGGTATGGGCCGGGGATCGAAGTCCTCCATGCCGACCAGGACGTTGGTGATCCTGGCCCGGGCCCGGACCGGGCCGGGAACGGCGGCCCGGGCGAGGTACTCGAGCTCCATGGACTTGCCACCGACCCGCTTGATCAGGACCTCGAGGTGCATCGTGGTGCCATAGGGGAAGGGCTCGAGATAGTCGGCCTCCAGGTGAACCGTCGGGAAGCCCAGCTTCTCGATCGCCAGGAAATCGACGTAGGGCATGCCCAGGACCTCCTCCATGAAGGCCTCGAAGGCCTCGTGGCAGAAGTTGAAGAGCCTGGGGTAATAGAGGATCCGGGCCCAGTCGACCTCACCGAAGGAGATCGACCGCTGCCAGTGGAATCCGGGCATCAGCGCGACTCCTTGAAGAGGGGCAGCAGCGACTTGAACTCGGGACGGTCGCAACGCCGGAGCCACTCGAAGATCTGACCCTCGGCGCTGGCGGTGACCGCCCCGGCCTGGCGCATGCGCGCTATGCCCAGCGCCGCCGCGTGGGGAAGACGCGAGGCGACGGCGTCCTCGACGACCTGGACCTCCCAACCGGCGTCGAGGGCCTCGAGCGCCGTCTGCATCACGCAGATGTGGGCCTCGATGCCGCAAAGGACGAGGCGCCGTCGGCGCGTCTCCCGGAGCGCCGCCACGACGCCCTCGTCGCCGAAACAGGAGAAGGTGGTCTTCTCGAGCCGACGCTGGCGACCGATCCCGTCCAGAGCCCTGAGCGTCCGGCCGAGGCCGGACGGGTATTGCTCGGTGACCAGGATCGGCAGGTCGAGCGTCTCGGCGGCTCGCATCAGCATCTGGACGCGGGCGAGCAGGACGTCTTGCTCCTGCATGAGCGGGAAGAGCTTCTCCTGGAGGTCGACGACCAGCAGGACGCTGTCGTCGATCGCGGCGAGCGAGGATTCGCTGCTGATCATCGGTTGATCTCGGGTCGAGGTTGCGTTCGATCGGCGGGCCTGCCATGACAGGGCCGTGGCCCTGTTATATAACGGGCTCCCGTTTCCTTCATGAGGTGATCCATGGCCAAGCTGGTGAACGAGCTGTCCTGGTCGCGGACCAGGATGTCCACGCTCAAGACCTGCCTCCGGTCCTACTACTACCAGTACTACCTGAAGTGGGACGGCTGGTCCTGGGATGCGCCCGACGACCGCAAGAAGGCCTACTTCCTGTCCAAGATGAGCAATCTGCCGATGCTCATCGGCCATGCCGTCCACGAGACGATCAAGCGGATCCTCACCGACCTGAAACGGCAGGGCCGCCTGCTCGCCGAGGACTACCCCTTCTTCGCCCGCAAGGAGGTGATGACGCCGATCTGGACCGAGGCCTGCCGGGCCATGGACCGTTTCGGCCGGGAGCGGATCTGGCAGCAGAGCCCGAAGAAGGCACCGCCGATGTTCGAGCTCTACTACGGCCCGAGGCCGGAGCCGGAGGCCCTGAAGGAGGTCGGCGCCCGGGTCGCCGATGCGGTTCGGACCTTCCTGGAGCTTCCGCTCTTCGCCGAACTCGTGGCGGACGACAAGTCCCGCTGGATCGCGATCGACCCCGAACCGAGCTTCGACGACGACACCAAGCACCGGATCAACGGCCGGACGATCTGGGCCCTGCCGGACTTCGCCCGCGAGAACGCGGCCGGCGAATGCGAGATCTGGGACTGGAAGACGGGGAGCAAGAGCCCCAACGACGAGCTCCAGCTCCTCTCCTACGCCCTCTATGCCCGCGACAAGCTCGGCTTCCCGGCCGATCGGATCCGCCTCTTCGGCTGCTATCTGAAGGACGGCGAGATCGCCGAGTATCCCTGTGACGCCGATCGCCTGGCCTTCATCGAGGCCGAGATCGAACGCGACTTCGAGATCATGCTGGGCCTGCTGAGCGACCAGGGGGGCAACGTCCCACGAACCGATCTGGACCAGGCCTTCCCCTTGATCGAGGCCGGTAGCACCTGTCGAGCCTGCTTCTTCCGCGAGCTCTGCGGACGCTGAGAGGCGAGGCCGGACGAGAAGACGCCGGCGCGTCCCGAAGGTCGCGCCGGCGTCCTCGAATTCCGATCGTCGGTTTCAGGCCGTCGTGCGACCACGCTCGAGCCGACGGCGACGCGACTCATAGCGCTTGAGCTTGTTGTAGAGGGTCTTGACGTCGATCCCGAGCACCTGGGAACTGCGGGTACGATTCCAGTCGTTGGCCTCGAGGACCCGGTAGATCTGACGCTCCTCGAGTTCGGCCAACGAGGTCTCGTCGGTCGGGGCATCGGCCCGCGGATCGAGCAGTTCCGTCACCTGGGCGGCGCCGACACGGTGGCCGGCATGGCGTTCGACGAGAGCCTCGATGAAGCGCGCCAGTTCCTTCTCGCCGCCGGACCAGGCGTGTTCCCGCAGGACCTGGACCGCCTCGCTCTCGAGCTGCGGAGCATCGACCCGATCCTCGATGGCGGCGACGATCGTGGCCAGGACGTCATCGGCCCGGGTCACGAGCGGCGCGACCTCCAGCATCGAGAAGCTGGAGAGGTCGCCTTCCGGGAGGTTCTCGGTGGCGAAGATGAGCCTCGGGCATGGGCGACCCTCGCGCCGCATGTCGGCGAGCTGGACGAAGTCATCGATGAGTTCCTGGGAGAGCGACTCCGCCGCGTCGACGAAGATCGTCGTGCCGACCAACGCGCGCCGTGACTCCTCATGGGTGGTTTCCAGGGCATGGGCACGAAATCGCCGGGCGAGTTCGCCGGCCTGGGCGAGCGAACGCCGCGACCGACCGTCGACGACCACGAAGACCGCGGAGCCCTCGGCGTCGCGGCGATGGAATGCCCGGGCGAGATCCTCGAGCGCGGCGCCCTTGCCGCCACGCAGCACCAGGGCCTGACCGTCGTCCTCCACCTCGACCAGGGCCGCCAGTCCGGGCGCCAGCGCGGGCGAGCAGGCCAGGCTGCAAGCCGAGACCACCGAGAGGTCGCCGAAGACGTCCTGGATCCAGGTGGTCGAGTCCTTGCTCGGTGCGCCGCGAACTCCCGCCCGACGCAGTCGGTTGTCGTCTCGTTGTGTCATGACCGTCATCCCGCCATCTCCTTCCGTGCGATTCCGCTCGAATTCGCCATCCGCTCATCTTGGATTGATCGTCGCAACGACGATCGAGGTGCCTGAAGCGCGTCTCGGCTCAAAGACGCGTGGGTCGCGTTGCCGACATTACGCATCGCTTGCCTCTTAGTTCCAAGAATTCATGGACTTAAATCATGACCAGCACCCCCAAACGAAGCCGGGACTTTCTACCGCGATGACGAGCGTTTTCGCACAAGCTCGATTTGACGCACCCTGCACCAGGGTGCAGGAAGCCCAGGACGCGCTCTGCCAGCGACTTGCGCACGCGCCCGACGGACTTTTGGCCTTGGCGGTCCTCCCGATTCGAGACAGCACCGAAGCTCGATCGGTGCCACGACACCGGCCTCGCCGTTTGATGAAGATTCAGGGAATCCGACCGAGGGCTCCGACGGAAGAGCTGAGGTGCCGCAGTCGACGCGCGCCGACGCGTCTCGCTCTCCCGCTCAGGTGGGGCAGGAATGGAACTCTCGGGAGCCGGCTGCGGCCGGAGCGCAGGTGCCCGAGCCACGAGGCGCGCCGATCGCCGCGGAAGATCGCGAGGGCGAGGCGTGAAGGGAGCGAATCAGCTGTCGCCGTTCTCCCCGTCGTGCTCGAAGCGATAGCCGACGCCGCGGACCGTGACGATGCAGCGCGCGTAGTCGGCGATCTTCTTGCGTACGTTGCGTACGTGGACGTCGATGTTGCGGTCGATGACGTAGACGCCCTCACCCACCACCTTGGGCAGGAGTTCGTGCCGGGTGAAGGCTCGTTCCTGGTTGGCCATGAGGAAGTGGAGCAGACGGAATTCCGCCAGCGTCAGGGGTACCGTCTCGCCGCGCAGACTGCAGACGTGACGGCGGGCATCGATCACCAGGTCGCCGGCGCGGAGCATGTCGCCCTCTCCGGAACCGGTCTCGCCCATCATCGCGCGCCGCAGGTGAGCTCTGACGCGTGCCAGCAACTCCGGGGCGGAGAACGGCTTGCGGACGTAGTCATCGGCCCCCACACCGAGCCCCACGACCATGTCGGTCTCCTCGGTCAGCGAGGTCAGCATGATCACCGGCAGATGGCGCAAGGAACTGTCGCCGCGGATCTGCCGACAGACGTCGTGACCGTCGATTCCGGGCAGAAGGATGTCGAGCAGGACGAGGTCGATGTCGCCATCGGCGAGACGAGCGAGCGCGGTGTCGCCGTCCGAGGCCCAGATGATCTCGTAGCCCTCGCGGCTGAGGGTCAGGCGGATCACCTCGGCGATGTCGGGCTCGTCCTCGACCAGGAGGATACGAGCAAGGGCGACGCGCTCTCCGGTTTCGCGGCGGGGGCTGGCAGCGGTGGACATGGGGCTCTCCGGCTTCGGGGGCGCCCGGGAGTATAAGCGAAAAACCCTAGGGGCGTCCATGCTCCTGTTCGCCCGCCGGGCTGGAGGCCCAGGCCAGGGCCTCGCGCCAGGCCTCCGGCAGGTCGCCGCGTTCCTTCCAGGGCTCGAGCAGTCTGAGCATGCGGGCGCGATCACCCTGGCGCCGGTAGAGCGTCACCAGGCTATGGACCACGTCGACGCGGTCCGGCTGCTCGAACAGGGCCTGGTTGAGGATGACGGCGGCGCCGTCATTCATGTCGGCGAGCAGAAGGCCGAGGCCGAGGGTCGGCAGGAGGTCCGGATCGCCCTGGGGAGACACGGCATAGACGCGGCGCAGGTACTCGATGCCGACCTGGGCGAACCGGCGGGAACTCGGACGCATGCGGAAGCGCTCCGCCCCCTTGACGAAGAGCGTGCCCAGCCGGCGCTGACTCTCCAGGGTCCGTGGCGACCGGCTGGCGGCTTCCATCGAGATGGTCTCGAATCGAGCCTCGTCGCCCAGGCGCGCATAGCAGTGGGCCATGCCGACCAGGCCGCGGTAGGAACCCTCGTCGTAGGCCGCGGAGCGGAAGACCTCGAGCGCCTCCTCCGCCTTGCCTTCGGCCAGGAGTCGGGCGCCGCGCAGCTCGGCCTCGGTGACCGGCTTCTCCTGGTCGCGGGAGACGGCGGAACAGGCGGCGAGCGCAGCCAGGAGGGCGCCGAGAATCAGGGTGCGCATGGTGACTCCTCGATGGGGGTCGGCAGCCGGGCGGGGCGCGAGAGGGCCACGACCAGGAGCAGCTGCCAGACCGAGGTCGCCAGGAAGAAGTAGGCCAGGGCCACGCGCTCGGACAGATCGGCCCCGGGCGTCTCCACCGGGGCACGCATGGCGGGGAAGTCCTCCTCGAGGCCACGCAGACTGGTCTCGTGGACGAAGGCGTTGCGCAGATCACGACCGTACTCGTCGACGAGCAGCCCCCCGTCGGCATGGAGGCGCAGGCACTCGTAGGCGCCCAGCGCGATGAGCAGGATGAAACACGCGGCCAGGATCTGCCGGCCCGAGGGTCGACGGCGCAGGACCTGGACGACGCCCAGGGCCATCACGGCGAAGGTGACGAGCCGCGACCACATGCCGATACGGAGCAGCCGCCACAGCGAGGACTCGACGTAGGGGGCCGGATCGACCGCGGCGAAGGCGAGGCGACCGAGGTCCTGCATCAGCTCGTTGGCGTAGGCGAGATCGTGGCTGCCGCGCCAGCGGTCGATCAGACCGCCCTCGTGATCGATGTCGACCTCGTTCGCCCCGCGCCGGGCGAGTTCCCAGAAGTCGTCGGCGAAGAGCAGGAGCAGCGCCGAGAACAGGCCGACGAAGAGGAAGAGCATGGTGACGACCGCGAGCGGGACGCGTGCCGGCGCGACCGGGCGAACGCCCAGGATCGGGTCACCGTTGGCACCTTCCCGGCTCATTCACCTCTCCCCCACGAGCCTTTCGAGGGCGCCGAGGAACTGGACGGATCTCTCGTCGAGCCGTCTCGGAGCCTGCTGTCCGAATTCCCGGACCAGGCCATCGACGAGGTAGTGGATCTGGTTGGCCTGGTTGCGGATGTTGATGACGGCCTGGAGACCCGGCCCTTCATCGAAACCGACCAGACGCCAACCCTCCGCCGCGCGCTCCAGGATCATCACGCGCGGGCTGCGGTGACCATCGGCGGTGATCGCGGCGACCCGATAGCGACCACGGTCCTCGCTCTTGTCGACCAGGCCCTCGAGCTCGATTCCGGGCGCCGACCAGATCAGCTTGCGGCCGCTGAGATCACGGAGCCTCTGCACCCGTTCCCGTTCGGCGGCTACCTCCAGGGTCGGCAGCAAGGCGTCGCAGAACCGGCGACGATCCTCCAGCATGCGCAGGATCTCGTCGACCACCTCGGCCATGCGTCCGGCGCAGTAGGGGCGGAGCTCGCCGGCAGTGCCGGCGCCGAGGATCCGGGTCACCTCGACCGCGGTGGCATTGGGCCCGCGCTCGGCGACCTCGGCCGGCCGCGCGGCCGGCTTGCAGGCCCAGACCGGAGCAAGAATCAGGACAACGAGTGCAAGTCTTTTTTTCATTACTACTTAAGGCCAGACCATCGACCGCCCGTGGCCTGGATGCTGCCGGCGACCGGTGCAGGATACACCGCTCTCCAGCCTGGGGCGAGCCCCCTCGAAACCCTTGTGAGGCGGTCGCTTTCGGTAACAATAGCGGTCCGCGCCCCGGGAGCCAGCCCGCGGGCCAGCAGCAGACAATCGGAGACCGACCGTGGCCAAGAAGAAGAACCTCGCCCGCGAGTACGTGTGGCTGAAGTGCACCGAGACCGGCGACCTCAACTACCGGACTCAGCGCAACAAGTCGAACATGGAGGGGCCGCTTCGCATCAAGAAGTTCTCGCCCCGCCTGCGCCGTCACACGGAGCACGTCGAGGTCCGCAAGTAAGACCGCGACGCCCGCCGGTCCGCCTCGCGGACCGGCCGCCCCGGCACCCGTCACGGGCCCGGGTCAGTTCCAGTCGGCATCGAGGGGCGCGTCGGCCATCAAGGCGTAGCGCCCACTCATCCCCCTGAGAATCGCCGCCCAGTCAGCCGGTCCTCCCGCCTCGAGGACGCGGTCGGGCTCGGCCTCCGCCACGATCCAGGAGTGCTGCTCCAGCTCCATCTCGAGCTGCCCTCCCGACCAGCCGGCGTAACCGGCATAGAGCCGGACGCGGGGCCCCGGCTCCTCCTGCGCGAGCAGCGCCAACTTCTCCAGCATCTCGCTGTCGCCGCCATGGAAGAGTCCCGGTGTCGAGCTCTCGCCCCCGGCCGAAACCGAGTCGTGGAGGATGAAGATGTTCTCGGTCTGGACCGGACCGCCTTGCATCAGGGGCTGCGTCGCGAAGGCCAGGCCGGTCAAGGTCGGGAGCGCATCCTCGATGGCGGTCGCCGAGGGCCGATTGATCACCAGCCCGAAGGCGCCCTCCTCGTCATGGCGACAGAGGTAGACCACCATGCGCTGGAAGTTCGGGTCGCGCAGGCTGGGCGCTGCGAGGAGGAGCTTGCCGCTCAGTTGGGTGGTCATCTCCAGGTCTCCTTGCCGGGCCGACTCAGTGCAGCTTGCGCCAGCGAACGCGCGCGAGATCGTAGCTCCTGACCTGCAGGTCGTCGGCGCATTCCACCTCGACCACGGTCCCCCGCCGGGAGTGCTCCACCTTCCGTACCACGACGTGGTGACCGCGGCCGATCTCGAGCCACTCACCACGCCGTACTGGCGCTTCGTCCGCGCCGGCGGCCTCGACGACGGCCTCCACCCCGGCCTCGAAGTGACCGGCGAGCCAGTCGTCCGTGGACAAGCAGCGGTCGCAGTTGCCGCAGTCGCGGGCACCCGCGAAGCCGAAGTAGCGTTCGATCCGCCGGCGGCGGCAACCATCCTCGCGGGCGTACTGCACGATGTCCAGAAGTCGCTGCAGGTCGCGATCACGCTTGCCGGGGGCGACCAGCTCCCGCTCCTCGCCAGGCTCGAGTTCTCGCTCGAGTCGGAGGTCGCCCCGTTCGAAGCTCCCTCGGGTGATCCCGGCGGCATCGAGGAGCCCGAGAACGGTGGCGACGCGGCCGTCACCCCGGTTCTTGAGCAGGAGTGTCTCGACGATCTCCTCCTCGCTTCGGGCATGCAGGGTGTCGCCCCAGTTGACCATCAGATCATGGACGGAACGGAGGAAGTCCGGGGCCGGATTGGCCCACTCGATGAACTGCTTCTGGATCAGCAGATCCTCGGGCAGGTAGAGGAGCTCGCAGATCGCCGGACGACCGTCGCGGCCGGCGCGGCCGATCTCCTGGAAATAGGCCTCGGGGCTGCCCGGGATCTGGCCATGGACGATGAAGCGGATGTCGGCCTTGTCCACGCCCATGCCGAAGGCGTTGGTCGCCAGCACGACGCGCGAGCGGGAGGCGAAGAAGTCCTCCTGCATGCGACGACGCTCATGCGCCGAGAGTCGACCATGATAGACCAGGGGGTCGAGGCCGCGGCGGCGAAGCTCGTCCTCGAGTTCACGCAGCTCCCGGATCAGGGCCAGATAGACGATGCCGGGACCGCCGACCCTCTCGACCAGGGCCAGGATCCGGGCGATCTTCTCCTCGCGGTCGGCGACCTCGTGAACGGCGACGTGCAGCTCGGGTCGCTCGATGCCGGCGTGGAAGACCCGCGCCCCGGGGATTCCCAGGGTCGTGAGGATCCCTTCCTGCGTCTCGGGCGTCGCCGTCGCGGTCAGAGCGATCGTCGGTGGCTCCCCGAGCAGCCGGCGAATCTCGCCGAGGCGGCCGTAGGCCGGGCGGAAATCGTGCCCCCAGGAGGTGATGCAGTGGGCCTCGTCGACGGCCAGGAGCGCGACCGGCAAGCCCGCCATGAGCTCGCGGAAGGCGGGCTTGCGGAAGCGTTCCGGGGTCACGTAGAGGAGGTCATGGGCTCCGGCCGCGACCTCGACCATGCGTCGCTCGCGCTCCTCCTTGTCCAGGGAGGAGTTGATGAAGGTGGCCGCCAGACCACGACGACGCAGTGACTCGACCTGGTCCTGCATCAGGGCGATCAGCGGCGAGATCACCACGGTGAGCCCCTCGAACACGAGGGCCGGGAGCTGGTAGCAGAGGCTCTTGCCTCCGCCGGTCGGAGCGATGAGGAGCACATCCTCGCCGGCGAGGACGGCGCGGATCACCTCCTCCTGCAGGCCCTGGAAGGCGTCGTGCCCGAAGCGCTCGCGCAACAGGCGTCGCGCGCACTCCATCCGGTCGTCCTGGTGCTGCTCGGCGTTCATTCCGCTGGTCGTTGCGCCGGGCTCCCGGCGCCTGGAGCCGGTCCTTGCCGGTAATAAGAAGGCCGCCGACTCGCGGGAGTCGGCGGCCCGACGATACGAGGGATTCCCCGAGCTACTGGATGATGTAGCCGGAGTTGAGCGGCGTGGTGTTGGCCAGGGCGGTGTTCTTGAGGAACACGGTGCCGTCGCCGACGCCGTTGGTGGCCGCGGTGCCGAAGCCGACGCCGATCAGGTCGAGCGGGTGCACCGGCGTGGTGTTGAAATGGTCGAAGACCTCGAAGCCGTGACCACCCGGACTGAGGGCGAAGTTCGTGCCGCGCTTGGCCGAGAGGTCGACACCGAAACTAGCGAGCGTCTGGTTCGAGGCCGAACCGGCCGTGATACCGACCGCGGTGTTGATCGAGGGCGAGGTCTGGTAGGGAGCCACGTAGACCGCGATGTCGCCCTGCTCGGTGATCACGCACTCGCCGCCGTGGGGACCGGTGAGGTCCGAGAATTCGGCGAGGTAGGCGTGGACGAACTTGACCTTGCGCACGCCGGCGGAGTCGGTGAACTGGCGGGCGTAAATCCGGGTGGCGGCGCCGTAGGTGCCGATCTGGGGCTCCAGGTCGGTGTAGAACGGCATGATGCGCGGAACCGTGAAGTTCGAGGGCGAGCCGATGATCGACGAGACCGTCGGGCTCGGGAACGAGGTGTCCGCCGTGGGGCCGAAGGAGACGAAGCCGTTCGCCGAGACCCAGCAGGTGCTGTAGACGGTGCCGTAGAAGCGGAAGGTGAAGCCCTGCTTGAAGGCGAAGGAGGCCGAGTTGTCGAAGGACAGGGAGAACTGCTGGTAGCCGTTGTCGAAGGTGCCCTTGGTCGCCGCCGTGCTGCGGATGTTGAAGGGTACGTTGGTGGCGTCGTAGACGAGTGCCTGAGTCGAGACCTCGAACTGCTGGGCCGCCGAGGAGGTGATGCAGTTGAGGGCGTTGTTCTGCAGGAGGCAGGCTGGAACCTCGGCCACCACGCTCAGGTTGCCGGTGTTGTCGGTCCAGGTCGCCGGCGACGGACGGGCAAAACCGTCGAAGAGGATCTGGTCGCCGTAGCCGTTGGTGTTGCGGTCGCGCAGGTCGATCTTGAAGTTGTAGTTGCTGAAGGCGTTCAGAACGATCGTGTTATTCAGCGTCGTCGCGGCGTCATAGAGCATGACCACCGGGAAGCTGAGGGGGTAGCCGCGAACGTTCAGATTCAGCGGCGTGTCGGTCATCGTCGACACGCTGATCGGCGACGACTGGCCGACGCCGGACGACGGCGTCGCGTTGACCATGTAGGAGGAGAGGACCATGTTCGACTGCTGGCCGAACGCGAATCCTGCAAGGGCCACGACCAGCGTGGCGACAAGGACATTCGAGCGCATACTCATCCCTCGACTCGTAGTGACGTGCACGAAACTGCGTTGACCGACCGACCACCTACGGCACTCGTATGGTCGGCGGAACTCACCAGGCACGGATGATCGACGGGCATCCTAAGCCAGGGGGCGCCTCCCGGACAAGGTCTTCGGGTTTTTAGGCAAGGCAGGCGCTGCCGCCGCTACGATTCGGAAGTCGTTCCGCGAACGAAACTTGCGCACCATCATGTGAAGTTCGGCCGCGTTTCGGCTCCGCGCCGGCCTCGGGGGCTTCACCGCAGCGCCACCTCATGCTTACATGAAACACACACTTCCGACACAGGATGCCCCAACTCCAAGGGGTGCTCCATGAATCTCAGCAAGCCTCGAATCCAGGGTAGCAGCGCCATCAGACTCATCAGTCTCCTGTCCCTGCTCTACCTCTTCCTGGTCGCGATCGACCTCATGGGAGGCTCTTTCAAGATCCTCGCCGGCGATTCGGCCAAGGGACTCTTCGAGGGGATCTCGAACCCCTTCGCCGGTCTCGCCATCGGCATCCTGGCGACCGTGCTGGTCCAGTCGAGCTCGGCCACGACCTCGATGGTGGTCGGCGCCGTCGGAGCCGGGCAGTTCCCGCTCGAGGTGGCGGTCTTCACCATCATGGGCTGCAACATCGGCACCACGATCACGAACACCCTGGTCTCGCTCGGCCACATGCGCCAGGACCAGGAGTTCCGCCGAGCCTTCGCCGGCTCGACCATGCACGACTTCTTCAACCTAATGGCCGTGGCCATCTTCATGCCGCTGGAGATCGCGACCGGCTGGCTGGAACGATCGGCCAGCGCCCTCTCCAGCGTGATCTACGACGATTCGATGGAAGGCGGCAAGATCGCCAACCCGCTGAAGGACGCCTACCGCGCGGTCTCGGAGCCGCTCAAGGAGTTCATCAAGGACGACCTCGGCCTCAGCCACACCATGGCCGGATCGATCCTCCTGGTCATCTCCCTGGCGGCCGCCTTCTTCGCCCTGATCTGGATCACCAAGATCATGAAGGGGCTGATGCTCGCCCGGCTCGAACGATCGCTGAACCGGGTCCTGGCCAAGAGCGGCGTGCTGGCGATCCTGATCGGGCTGGTCATGACCGTGGCGGTGCAGAGTTCGAGCGTGACCACGTCGCTGATGGTGCCGCTCTTCGCCGCCGGCATCCTCCGGCTCGAGAACGGCTTCCCGGTGACCCTCGGCGCCAACATCGGCACGACGGTGACGGCCCTGCTCGCGGCGATGGCCAGCAATCACGATGGATTGACCATCGCCTTCGTCCACCTCTTTTTCAACGTGGCGGCCACCGTGGTGATCTACTCGATCCCCCCGCTGCGCCGGATCCCGATCAGACTCGCCCAGGGACTCGCCAACCTCACCGCCAAGAACAAGGCCTATGCCCTGCTCTACGTCATCGTCGCCTTCGTGGTGGCACCGCTCCTGGGTAACATCATCTTCGGCTAGGAGACTCTCATGTTCGAATGGCTCTCGAAACTCGGCAAGGAAGCCAACACGCTGGGCCCCATCATCGAGTCGTTCAAGTTGATGATGGTGGATGGCCGGCACATGTTCGATCTGGCGTCGAATGCGCTGCTCGGCGGCACCGACGTCGAGGCGATCCGCGAAGACCTCTTCCAGACCGATCGCAAGATCAACAAGGCCGAGCAGAAGATCCGGCGCGACCTGATCGTTCACGCCAGCGTCCACGGCAGCGCGGAGTTCCCGTCCTGCCTGGTGCTCATGAGCATCGCCAAGGACGCCGAGCGGATCGGTGACTACTGCAAGAACGTCTTCGACCTCGCGGCCCAGCGTCGGCTCGATCCGAATGGCCCGATGGGGTCGAAGATCAAGCCGGTCAAGGACCGGGTCTCCGCGCTGCTCGCCCAGATGATCTCGGTCTATGCCGCCCAGAACGACGAACAGGCCAAGGCTCATCTCCGTGAGGCCAAGGAGATCGAGAACATCTGCGATCGGCGCATCGACGAGATCCTCGATCTGGCCGACGAGACCACGGCCCGGGCGGTGGTCGCGGCCCTCACCTATCGCTACTTCAAGCGGATCGTGGCCCACTCCAAGAACATCATCACCTCGATCGTGATGCCGCTCGACAAGCTCGACTTCTTCGACGAGCGTTGAGGCCGACCGGGGCGTAGCCTCCCACTGAGAGCACCGAACGACAGGGGCCCGTCACCGAGGTGACGGGCCCCTGCGCCTTCCGGAAGCGAACCGCGATCAGAAGCGGAGGTCGAAGCCGGCAACCGCCGCGAATCCGGCCTCCTGCTGGCCGGAGCCGTGGATGCGGTAGCGGATGTCGCCGATGTTCTCGAGATGCAGGAAGAGGTTCTTGCCCTCGTCGATCTCGTAGCCGAAGCGCAGGTTGAAGAGCGTGTAGCCGGGCGAGCCACCCGGCGGGATCCGCTGCGTGTCGCCCTGGTCGCGGGTGTTCAGCTCGTCGGCCTCGCCGACGATCTCGACCTCGGCGCGGGCCCAGCAAGGCAGATCGCGCGGCCGCCACTCGAGGGCGACGAGGGCCTGGATCGGCTGCAGGCGGGTGATCGGCTCGCTCTCGACGAAGGGCATCGAGGTCGGGTAGGTGTCGGCCTCGCCGTCGAGCCAGAAGAACTGGCCGGCGAGGAAGAGCTCGTCGACGAACTCCCACTCGAAGGCGACCTCGACGCCCGCGACCCAGCCGTCCCCGACGTTTGCCTTGGAGACCGCGAAGTCACCGTTGATGATCGCGCCGGTGGGAACGCGATCGATGGTGTCGAAGAGGAAGGTGTAGAACACGGCGGCATGCGCGCTGACGCGACGGCCGAGATAGTCGGCGCCCAGCTCCAGACCGAGGAAGTACTCGGGATCCAGATCGGTCGCGGGGATCTCGATCTCGTTCGAGCGGGCCGAGTCGAAGCGGGTGAGGTCGCTCAGGTTGGGCGCCCGGAAACCCATGTCGGCGCTGCCGTAGATGGCCAGCTCCGGACTCAGCTCGAAGAGCGCCTTCAGCGAGCCGACGACGGCCTGGTAGTCGTCGTCGTAGGAATCGAGCAGACCACTCACCGGGTCCAGCACCGTGCCGGCGTCGACCGCGACGTGGCTGAAGCGGAGACCCGCCGAGAAGTAGCCACCATCGAAGTCGATCCGGTCCTGGACGAACAGGCCGAGGGTCAGATAGCTCGAATCGTCGGCCACCGGGCCCTGGGCGAATTCGACGTAGGCGCCGGTGCCGGGCGTGTAGCGATTGGCGGCCGAGTCGACCAGGTCGACGTAGAGGTCGAGCCCATAGGTCAGGGCTCCGATGGCGGTCTCGGAGAGGAACTGGCCGGTCAGGATGAAGGTCTCGACGTCGAAGCCGGCCCGCTCGCGACGACCGTTGGAGCGGATGCGGTCCTGCACCTCGTCCTGGGTCTGGTAACCGAGCCGCACGACCAGCTCCTCGAAGAAGGAGCCGTCGGTCACGCGTCCGGTGAGCAGGGCGAGATCGCGGTCCTGGTCGAACTCGCGCCGCCGATCACTGCCGATCGAGGTGCCGTTGTAGCTGGAGCTCTGCGCCGTGGCGTGGATCCGCGGCACGTTGTTCAGGTGCACGCTCTGGAACAGGAACTCGAGTTCGAAGTCGTCGGCGACGAGGTAGCGCATCTTGGCATCGAAGAAGTAGGCGTCGTGGGCCGTGCCTTCCTGATCGCCATGGCCGCCGCCCTCGTCGAGTTCTCCGAAGCTCTTGTAGCTGACGCCGACCCGGGCGCCGAACCGACCGTCGTGGGCGACGTTGCCCTCGATCCGTCCGATGTGCGAGTACTCGGCGGTGTTGTAGCGGTAGTAGAGCCGACCGCCGCCGCTCGTGCCCTCGCCCTCGCGGCCGAGGTCGACGGTCGGGGTCCGGGCATGGACCACGCCACCCGCGGCGTCGCTGCCCCAGAGCATGCTGGCGGGGCCGCGCACCACCTCGATCTGGCCGAGGCCCAGGGCGTCGACCGTGTTCCAGTACTGGTTGGGGCCGTCGCGGAAGACCGAGTTGTTGATCCGGATGCCGTCCACGAGGAGCACGGTCCGAAAGCCGGTGAAGCCGCGGATGTAGGGCGAGCCCAGACCCGGTCCGGTCTTCTGGATCATCAGGCCCGGGACCTGGCGCAGGGCATCGGGAAGGGTCGCGGGTGCCCGGCGGATCTCGAGCTTGACCCCGTCCAGGACCGAGCTGCTCCGGCCGGCGAGATGAGGACTGCGCTCGTCCAGGGTGGCCGTGACGATGGTCTCCTCGAGTTGGCGGACGCCGTCCTGCAGGGCGTCGTCCGCCGCCCCGCCGCGCCCGCGCTCCTCGACCAGCGCTCGCTCCAGCCGGTCCTGGCCGCCCTGGGCGAAGGCCGGCCAGACGGCCGCCAACAGGGCGATGAATCCGAATCCGATGGTCCTGACCATGACTTCCCTCTTCCTTCGTGACAGGATGCGCCCGGTGGCCCTTGGGGTCGGAATCGGACCGGGTCGCGGATTTTCGAGAACGTCCGGGCTGCGGCGTCGTTGACGCCAGGCATGGATTGCCCGCAGCGGACGGAACCAGCGCCCCAACGGGAGTCGGCCTTCATGGTTCGCGCCGGGTCGGGTAATTCGGACGCTGCCCCTCATGGGGGCCGGGATCATGTCGCCGGCGGGGCCGGCAGGCAATCCCTCTCCATCCGCCGCCTGGCCGGCATCGGCGACCTTCGCGAACTCGTCACCCGCCGGGCCCTGATCGCCTCGCTGTTCGTCCACGGCCTGCTCTGTTTCTGGCTCGTCTACCACCTGGTCATCCCCAGGAACGACGTGGGCGCGCCACACCAGGCCCGGATCGAACACGAGAGCCTGCCCGAGCCGGAGTTCTTGCCGGCCAGCGAGCCGCCACCCCTCGAGGAGCCCGAGGCCGAGGTCGAGCCCGAGGCGCTCACGCCCAAGGTCGAGGATGACCTCCTCCTGCCGGCACCCTGGCGCCGGCCGGAGGACGACGCCCGCGGCGGCCGTCGCGAGGATCTGCGCCGGCCCTCCGAGATCCTCCGCCGGGCCCGCCCCTTGCCGCGACCGCGGGCCGAGGTCCCGGAGCAGGCGAGCGAGCCACCCGAGCGACCGCCGACGGAGGAGCCGCCCGCCGCCGCGCCCACGGAGTCCGCCGCCAGGACGGGAAGTCCCCGGGTCGGGGCCAGCAAGCTGCGTGATCTCTGCCCGAGCCCCCGTTACCCGCGCCAGGCGGTCACCCGGCACCTCGAGGGCCGCGTGATCCTCATCGTCGACGTCGATCGCGACGGGCGGGTCCTCGACGTGGTGATCGAGACCAGCTCGGGCCACGACATCCTCGACCGAGCCGCGGTCGACGCGGTCGAGGACTGGCGCTTCGCTCCGGCCCGCGAGGGCGACCAGACCGTGCGCGACCGGTTGCGGATCCCGATCACCTTCCGCCTGCCGGAGCGCTGAGGGTCGCGTCAGCCGCCGGAATGGAGGTCGCCGGCCTCCTCGACCGGGGGGCGATCGTCGTCGAGGTCGTCGAGGTAGCCCTCGGGAAGGGTGACCCGCTGGGTGCCCGAACCCTTGCAGCGCCGGGCCCGCATGGCCGCCGGCGGGAAGGGCTCCTCCGGATCGAAGTCATCGAGGATCGCGTCGAGTTCGGCCAGGGTCGTCACCCGGACCAGGCGATCCCGCAGCCGGGCGGAGCGGTGGAAGCCCTTGGTGTACCAGGCCGCGAACTTGCGGATCATCAGGAGTCCGGGTCGCTCGCCGAACCACTCGGCCAGAAGGCGGGCGTGCTCGGCGAGGATCGCCGCCACCTCGCCGAGGCGCGGCGGGTCGGCGGGTTCCTCGCCGGCGAAGACGGCGGCGAGATCACGGAAGAGCCAGGGGCGGCCGAGACAGCCGCGCCCGACGATGACGCCGTCGCAGCCCGTGCCGCGCATCATGCGCAGGGCATCCTCCGCCTCCCAGATGTCGCCGTTGCCGAGGACGGGAATCGACAGCATCGACTTGAGCTCGCCGATGTGTTCCCAGCGCGCCTCGCCGTCGTAGAGCTGGGCGGCGGTCCGCGCGTGCAGGCCGATCGCGGCGCAGCCCTCGCCCTCGGCGATGCGGCCGGCCTCGCGATAGGTGACCAGCTCGTCGTCGATGCCGATCCGCACCTTGATCGTCACCGGCACGGCGCCGGCGTTCGTGACCGCGGCGCGGACGATGGCGCGCAGGAGCTTCGGCTTCACCGGGATGGCGCTGCCGCCCCCCTTCGCGGTCACCTTCCGCACCGGGCAGCCGAAGTTCATGTCGATGTGGTCGACCCGGCCCTCGGCCACGAGCCGGGCGACGGCGCGGCCGACGAAGTGCGGGTCGACACCGTAGAGCTGGAGCGAGCGTGGGCTCTCGTCGGGTCCGAAGTCCGAGAGCTTCAGGGTCTTGGCGTTGCCCTCGACCAGCGGGCGGGCGGTGATCATCTCGGAGACGTAGAGCCCGGCGCCGAAGCGGCGGCAGAGGCGACGGAATGGGTAGTTCGTCACCCCCGCCATCGGGGCCAGGACGACCGGCGGCCAGACCTCGAGCGCGCCGATCCGGAGCGCGGCGAACTCCCCGGGCGCCGCGGCCGCGACCCCGGCGTTGATCTCGCTGCGATAGCGTGGGTCCATGGCCCCATCCTATGCGCGCGCCGGGGCCGGCCCAAAAGGGCCGCCGCGCTCAGCGCGGATTGGCGGCGCCGTAGTGCAGGTGCAGGAGCCGGGGCGGACCCTCGCCGGCGATCTCGACCACGAAGAGGTCGTCGTAATCCTGCTCGCCGAGGGTCGGCACGTCGGTGACGCCGAGGGCGCGGAGCAGGCCGGGAACGGTGTTGCTGTGACCCGCGACGGCGACGGTCTTGCCGGCGTAATCGGCCCGTAGACGGGCCGCGAGGTCCTTCTCCTTGCCCGCCTGGTAGACCGTCACCTCGAGTCCCAGCGCCGCGGCCAGCGGTGCCAGGGTCGACCGGGTGCGCTGGTACTGCGAGGCAAAGCAGGCGGAGACGCCGACCGAGCGCAGGGCCCGCGCCAGGTCCTCGGCCCGGGTGCTCCCGGCCGGTGCCAGTCCGGGATCAGGGTCGTCGGCGACGACCGCCTTCTCGGCGTGGCGGACGACGAAGATCGTGGTGACCTTCGTGGGGGCGGCCGGCCAGCTCAGGGCCAGCAGGACCAAGAGGACGCTGAGCATCGGACGCATGCGGTCTCCTTCACTTCTCCGGGTCGATCGGGCTTGGCATCATACCGCGTTCCCAGTCCCCAGCACCCCGGCCGGAGAAGGATTCCATGAGCAACCGGATCGTCGAATGCGTCCCGAACATCTCGGAGGGACGGGACCCGAGGAAGATCGAGCAGATCGTGACCGCGGCCCGCGAAGTCGAGGGCGTGGACATCCTCGACGTCGATCCCGGCCGGGAGACCAACCGGACCGTGATCACCATGGTGGGCGCCCCCGAGCCGGTCCTGGAGGCCGCCTTCCGGCTGATCGCCCGGGCCGCCGAGCTGATCGACATGAGCAAGCACTCGGGGGCCCATGCCCGGCACGGCGCGACCGACGTCTGCCCCTTCGTTCCGGTCGCCGGCGTGACCATGGCCGACTGCGTGGAGCTGGCCAACCGCCTCGGCCAGCGCGTCGGCGACGAGCTCGGCATCCCGGTCTACCTCTACGACCAGGCCGCGCGGGTCCCCGAGCGTCGTTCCCTCGCCAAGGTCCGGGCCGGCGAATACGAGGCGTTGCCCGAGAAGATGAAGAAGCCCGAGTGGCGACCGGACTTCGGCCCGGCGCGCTTCCACGCCAAGGCCGGCGTGGTCACGATCGGCGCCCGTGAGTTCCTCATCGCCTACAACGTCAATCTCAACTCGACGCGCAAGGAGCACGCCGACGACATCGCCTTCGAACTCCGGGAGAAGGGCCGCGCCCTGCGCGTCGACCAGGGCACGCCCTTCTACGAGTCGGGACGACTGGTCAAGTACGCGCCCTCGCGTCACGAGTTCCCCTGCGCCTACACCGACTTCGTCGCCCGGAGCCTCGACGAGCTCGCCGCCCACTACGAGGCCCAGGGCCGCGACCTGATGGCCGAACTCGAGTTCTTCGACCGCGACCCGGCGAAGCTCGAGGGCGTCAACGTGATGAAGAAGGGCCTGTTCGAGGAGTGCCGCGGCGTCGGCTGGGTGATCCCCGAGTACGGCCGCGCCCAGCTCTCCTTCAATCTCACCAACTACAAGGTCACCGCCGTCCACGACGTCTACGAGCAGGCCCGCGAGCTGGCCCGCGACCGCGGTCTCGTGGTCACCGGCTCCGAGATCGTCGGCCTGATCCCCTACCCCGCCATGCGCGAGACCGGTGAGTTCTATCTCGCCGCCCAGGGATCGAGCCGCGGTGCCCCGCTACCCGACCTCTTGGAATGCGCCGCGCAGTCGCTCGGCCTGCGCGACGTCGCCGGCTTCGAGATCGAGACCCGTGTCCTCGGCGTCCCTCGCCGAGCCGGCAAGCTGGCCGCCATGAAGGTGGTGGATCTCGCCGACGAGGTCTCGCGCGCGACCCCGGCGCCGGGCGGTGGTTCCATCGCCGCGCTCGCCGGCTCGCTCGGCGCGGCCCTGGCCGCGATGGTGGGCAACCTCAGCTTCTACAAGAAGGGCCTCGAGGACCGGCAGGAGGAGATGGAGGAGCTGGCGATGAAGGCCCAGATCCTGAAGGACGAGCTGCTCGGCCTGATCGACGCCGACACCGACGCCTTCTCCGAGGTCCTGGCCGCGATGCGCCTGCCGAAGGCGACCGACGAGGAGAAGGCGACGCGCGAGGCGGCCATCCAGGCCGGCTACAAGATCGCGACCGACGTTCCCTATCGCAGCGCCCTGCTCTGCCTGGAGACGCTCGGGCTCTGCCGCAAGGCGGCGGAACTCGGTCTGAGTTCGGCCATCTCCGACGCCGGCGTCGGCGCGCTGATGGCGCGTTCGGGCCTGATCGGCGCGGTCTACAACGTGCGGATCAACCTGGGCTCGATCACCGACGAGGCCTGGGTGGCCGAACGTCGGACCTCGCTCGCCGATTTGGTCGCGCGCGGCGAGGCCCTGGAGCGGGAGACCCGGGACCTGGTCGAAGCGGCCTTCTGATCTCTTCCGGTCGCGCGGTCTCCGGCTCGGCTCAGAGGCCGCGCACCTCCATGCTCTTGACCTCGCCCTCGGCGACGTGGACCAGGATGAACTTCGCGGTCGGCGCGCCTGGCAGGCCACCCATGCGATGATGCAATGCCGAGGTCCGGATGACCTCGAGACGGTAGCTGCCCGCGGGAACGTGTTGCAGCTTGAAGGAGCCATCCTCGGCGCTGGTGGCCTCGATGCTCCGCGGCATCGCCATGCCGAGGTCTTCCGGCTTGAGGCGCACGACCGCGCCACGCAGGGTCGAACCGTCGTCCTCGAAGACGACGCCTGACAGCTCGCCGCCCTGGAGCAGACGTTGATCGGGCACGCGCTGCTCGCCGGGGCGGGCGAACTCGAGAACCTCGTCACCGAAGCTGGGCGCGTAGCTCGGATGCCTGACCGTCAGCCGGTAGGCACCGACCCGCACCTGATCGACGCTGAACTCGCCATTGCCGTCGCTGCGCGCGCTGCGGGCGAGCAGCTTGTTCTGGGCGTAGACCATCCGCCCGAGGCCGCCGAGACCATCCTCGCCCTCGAGCACGGCCTCGAGACTGACCTCGGCATCGGGGATGCCGCGGCCCTTGGCGTCGACCACCCGTCCGCGCACCTGGACGCCGCGATCGGCCTCGATGACGACCTCGTCGATGATGCCGGCGCCGTTCAGGTCGAGGCGAACCGACTGCCCGCCCGCGTAGCCATCGGCGGCGACGTTGAGGTAGAGGTCGCCGCTGTTGCGCCAGCACAGGAATTCGAAGCTGCCGTCGGCCGAATCGAAGCGCTGCTTCATGGCCTCGGAGACGAAGAGCAGGTTGGGGCGCGGCGTCGAATAGAGGTCGAAGCGATGCACCGGCGCGCCGGTCGCCGCGTCGACGACGCGACCGCGGATCACCGGATTGCGCTTCAGCCGGATGGTCACGTCGGGACCGCCGGCGCGACCGAAGTCGCGCATGTTCGCGGCGTAGTAGCCCTTCTTCTCGGCGACCAGGATGTAGTCGTCGACCGCCAGGCCGTCGTAGACGAAGACCCCGTTCTCGTCGCTGAGCACGGCCGGAAGGGCCTGGCCCATGCGGCGTCCGTTCGGGTCGTAGGCCTGGGCGCGGATCGCCACCTCGGCGACGCCACGATCCTCGCCATCGACGACCCGACCGCGGATCTGCGCGCCGGGGCCGAGGACGAAATCGAAGGAACGCTCGACCGTGGCGCGGTTGACGTTGACCCGGTTGCGGGTCTGCGTGGCGTGACCGGGGGCGCGGGCGGAGATGTCCTTGAAGCCTTGGGCGACGTTCTCGACCCGGTAGTTCCCCTCGGCATCGCTGGTCGAGCTGCGCTCGATCGCGAGCCGGGCGTCGAGAACCCGCACCGAGATGTCACGGACCTCGATCACGGCGCCCGCGACCGGCGCTCCCGAGCCATCGGTCACGCGCCCGGCGACGACGTGGCCCTCGTCGAGGGTCACCTCGACCTCCTTGCGCCCGCCGGCGTCGAGCTGGAGCCCGGGCACGAACTTGCCCGCGAAGCCCTCCTTGTCGACCCGCACGATGTAGGAGCGGGTGTCCACCAGACCCGGAAACTCGAACCGCCCGTCGGCGTCCGTCTCCACGTGGTCGAGGATGTCACCCTGCCGACCGACTCCGGCGAGGCTGGTGACGTCGACGCAGAGCGCCACGACGGCGCCGACGATCGCCTGACCTTCCCGATCGTGGACCTGGCCGTAGATGCCGCCGCGCAGGGGTCGATAGTCGCCCGCGGCGGTCTCGCCTCCGGCGCTCGCCGACGAGCCGTCGCCGTCCTTCGACCCGCCACCGCTACCGCCCTGGGCGCGCTCCACCTCGCGGTTCCCGCGGCCGCCGTCCTCCGTGCTCGTCCTGCCGGAGCGACCGAAGCCGTCGCTCTCGTCGTCGCGAGCCAGGAACAGGAAGCCGCCGACGCCGACGATCAGGAGGGCGGCCAGGATGAGGAGCAGGAGCTTGTCTCGATTCATGGTCATCTCGGTTCCGGGGACTGCAATTCTATTCAGCCGCCGCGGCGGGTACGGAATCTTCTCGCCATCACCCTATCGGCAGCCTGGCCCCGGCAGCCTGATTCCGGACGCACTTCAGCGGCGGGCCGTCCTCGAACGATATGAATCCTGGCGCAGAGTTTGAGCATGCCCCGAATCGCAGACCTCCACATCAGCGGCCTCCAGTCGCTCGCCGCCTGGTCGCGGCCTCGACCGTCCTCGCCCGAGCCGGCGACGACCGCGGGGCCGGCCTCCGTGGTCGATCGCTTCGAGATCTCCGCCGCCGGTCGCGAACGTCTCGCCGCCGAGCAGGACGGGAAGGACCCCAGCGGCCGCGAGCTGAGCGAGGAAGAGAAGCAGCAGGTCGAGCAGCTGAAGGCGCGCGATCGTGAGGTGCGGGCCCATGAGCAGGCCCACCTCGCGGCGCTGGGCGGTGAAGGCGGCTCGGCCAAGTTCAGCTACGAGACCGGTCCGGACGGCAACCGCTACGCGGTCGAAGGCGAGGTACCGGTCTCGATCGGCTCGGTGCCCGGCGATCCGCGGGCGACGATCGAGAAGGCGCGGCGGGTCGCCCGCGCCGCCGTCGCTCCGGCCCAGCCGAGCGGCGCCGACCAGCGCGCCCGGGCACGGGCGCAGCAGGTCGAGGCGGAGGCCCGGCAGAAGCTGGCCGAGGAGGAGCGCGCCAAGCTCGAGAGCGGCGCCGAGGAGCCAGCCGATGGTTCCGGCGCCCTGGCAACCGGCGGCGGCGAGATCGCGACCGCCGCGGTCGATTCCAGCCAGTCGGCGGCCCTCGGCCTCATTGAGGGCTTCTCCGCCCCGGCCCAGACGCATGCCTGCGGCGTCTGCCACCCGAGCCGCCAGGCCGGCGCCGCGACGCCGGCCGGATAGCCGGGCCCACCAGCGGGGGCTGGCGCTCCGGCAGGACCGCGCAGCGCCCGCTGCGCATCTGATGCTCGAAAGCCGTCGGGCGAAGCAAACTAGGCCAGCCAGCGGCTGGCGCTCCGGCAGGACCGCGCAGCGCCGGCTGCGCACTGCGTTTCTCCCGGGAGCTTGCCGGAAAGTTGCGGAGCAGGCGCTCCGCGCTCCGCAGCGCCCGCTGCGCATCAGAAGAGCGACGACTCGACAACGACGAATTCTAGGCCAGCCAGCGGCTGGCGCCCCGGAGCGCCGGCTGCCCAGCCGGCCCGGCTTTCGATCGCGCCCCGGCGCGCCGTGACCTAGTCGTGCTCGAAGGCGGCGAGCTCACCGCGCAGTCGCCGCGGAGGACCCGGCCGTCGGGCGAAGCAAACTAGGCCAGCCAGCGGCTGGCGCTCCGGCAGGACCGCGCAGCGCCGGCTGCGCACTGCGTTTCTCCCGGGAGCTTGCCGGAAAGTTGCGGAGCAGGCGCTCCGCGCTCCGCAGCGCCGGCTGCGCATCCGAAACTCGACGGCGAGGAATTCTAGGCCAGCCAGCGGCTGGCGCTCCGGAGCGCCGGCTGCCAAGCCGGCCTAGAGGCCGATCGCGTTCGAATCGTCGACGACTCCAAGCATGGCCATCGTCGCGGCAGGACCACGAACCTCGGGCGAAGAAAACTAGGCCAGCCAGCGGCTGGCGCTCCGGCAGGACCGCGCAGCGCCGGCTGCGCACTGCGTTTCTCCCGGGAGCTTGCCGGAAAGTTGCGGAGCAGGCGCTCCGCGCTCCGCAGCGCCTGCTGCGCATCCGAAGAGCGACGACTCGACAACGACGAATTCTAGGCCAGCCAGCGGCTGGCGCCCCGGAGCGCCGGCTGCCCAGCCGGCCCGGCTTCCGATCGCACCCCGGCGCGCCCTGACCTAATCGTGCTCGAAGGCCGCGAGCTCACCGCGCAGTCGCCGCCGGAGCCGAAGCCCCAGGACCAGGGCGACGAAGGCCAGGCCCGCGGTGAGGCCCCACCACAGCCCCGGTGACCAGACCTCGCCGTGGAAGCAGAGCCAGAGTCCGACCGGCAGGCCCACGATCCAGTAGCCGGCGAGCGAGACCAGGGCCGGGACCCGGGTGTCCGCGGTCCCGCGCAGAACACCATGGGCGATCACCTGGGCGCCGTCGAAGAGCGCGAAGCAGCCGGCGATGGGCAGCAGGCGCGCGGCCAGGGCGACGGTGTCGGCGTCGCTGCTGTAGAGCGCGGCCAGGCTTCCGGGCAGGAGGATGAAGCAGAGACCGGAGCAGCTCATGAACAGGAAGCCGAGCAGGTAGGCGACGCGGGCCGAGGCACGCGCGTCGTCGGCGCGACCGGCGCCGATCGCGTTGCCCACCCTCGAGGCGGCGGCGGCGGAGACGCCGAGCGGCACCATGAAGGCCAGCGAGGCCAGGTTGAGGGCGACCTGGTTGGCCGAGAGTTCCAGCTCGCCGAGGTGCCCCATGATCAGGCCGACGACGTTGAAGACGCCGGCCTCGAAGGAGATCTGCAGGGCCAGAGGCAGGCCGAGCCGGAAGGCGGAGGCGTAGCCGCGACGGGTCGCGCCGCGCCCGGCCTGCAACCAGGGCCACCAGTGGCGGCGCGAGAACAGGGCGAGGAGCAGAAGGAGGACGGCCCGGGAGAAGGCGGTGCTCCAGGCCGAGCCCTCGAGCCCCAGTTCCGGGCAGCCGAAGCGGCCGTAGACCAGGAGCCAGTTGCCCAGGACGTTGACCAGGTTGGCGATCAGCGTGGCCGCGAGCATCTCGGTCACGCGGCCCTGCGCCTGGAGGCTCTGGCGCAGGAGGACGGTCAACAGGAAGGGCAGGTTGCCGAAGGCGACGATCCGGACGTAGCCCGCCGCCGCCGGGATCATGGCCTCATCCTGCCGGAACAGACGCAGCAAGGGTCCGGCCTGGTACATGACCAGCGTGGCCAGGACGGCGAAGCCCGCGGCGATGACGATGCCACGGTGGAAATGCGCGGCCACCTTGTCGGGGCGGGCCGCCCCGACCGCCTGGGCGATGAGTGGATCGAGCCCCTGGAGCAGCCCGAAGCCCACCAGCAGGATCAGCATGCTGAAGATGTGACCGGCTCCGGCCGCCGCCAGGGCGGAACGGGAGTAGTGGCCCACCATCATGGTGTCGACCGTGCCGAAGGCGACCAGGCCGAGCTGGGCGACCACGACCGGCAGCGCGAGGCCGAACATGGCCCGCAGCTCCGCGCGCGGCAGGAATTCGCTTGCTCTGGACATCGTCCGGTCGCTCCGACTCGACGAAAGAGGCCGGGACAGCCCTGCCCCGGCCTCCGACGCACCGCGTGTCGGTTCCTTACCTCAACGCATGCGGGCGATCAGCGCATCCGCGAATTCGCGGGTGCCGAGTTCACCGCCCAGGTCACGGGTCTTCTCGCCGGCGGAGAGGGCCTCGCCGTAGGCGGCCCGGATGCGCTCGCGAGCGCTGAAGAGGCTCTCGTCACCGGTCTTCTCCGCCAGATGCCGGAGCATGAGCACGGCGCTGGCGATGAGGGCGAGAGGATTGGCGACGTTGCGACCGGCGATGTCCGGCGCCGAGCCGTGCACGGCCTCGAAGACGGCGTGGTCGTCGCCGAAGTTCGCGCCCGGCGTGACCCCGAGGCCGCCGACGAGCCCCGAGCAGAGGTCGGAGATGACGTCGCCGTAGAGATTCTCGCAGAGGATGATGTCGTACTGACTCGGGTTCTGGACCAGGCGCATCGAGCCGGCGTCGATGATGTGCTCGTCGTAGAGGATGTCGTTGAACTCGGCCTCGTGAACCCGCTTGGCGCAGTCGAGGAAGAGCCCGTCCGAGAGCTTCATGATGTTGGCCTTGTGGAAGGCGGTCACCTTCTTGCGGCCGCGGCTGCGCGCGTAGCGGAAGGCGAAGCGGGCGATGCGCTCGCAGGCCTCGAGCGTGGCCACCTTGAGCGAGGTGACGACGCCCTCGGTGATGCGGTTCTCGATCCCCGAGTAGAGGCCCTCGGTATTCTCGCGGATGACGACGATGTCGATGTCGGTGTACCGGGTCTTGATGCCGTCGATGCTGCGCACCGGCCGGACCGCGCCGTAGAGGTTGAGGGTCTTCCGCAGGGCGACGTTGACCGAGGAGAAGCCGCCGCCGATCGGCGTGGTGCAGGGTCCCTTCAGGGCCGTGCCGTACTTCTTGATCGCCTCGATGGTGGTCGCCGGGAGGACGGTATCGGCGCCCCGGTCGATCGCGGCGAGACCGGCATGGCGCTCGATCCAGTTGATCTCGGCCCCGGAGGCGGCCAGGACGCGGCGGGTGGCCTCGGCGACTTCCGGACCGATTCCATCGCCCGGGATCAAGACGACGTCGTGCTGCATGATTATGCTCCAGGGGTACGGGACGGCAGGTCCCGGTGTCTTCGCTGGGCGCGGCTCGTGGCGCGCTGGCCCCCGCCGGTCATCCGGCGCGAGCCCTCGCGACCTTAGCCAAGGTGACGAGGTCGCAAAAGGTCGGTGCCCGCCGCGCCGGGCAGGCCAGGGAGCGAGCGATGGAGATCCTCATCGCGGGTTGCGGTTACGTCGGCAAGAAGCTGGGCGAGGACCTGGTCGGCCGCGGCCATCAGGTGCTCGGCCTGCGCCGCGATCCCGCCGCGGCGACGGCTTCGCCCTTTCCGATCCGCCGCGGCGACCTCGCCGTTCCCGGCGGCCTCGACGCCCTCACGCATGCGCCCCGGACGATCGTCTACTGCGCCGCCGCGGAGAGCTGGCACGACGAGGCCTATCGACTGGCCTACGTCGAGGGTCCGCGCCGGCTCTGGCAGCGCTGCCTCGAACTCGGCGGGCCGCCGCGTCGCTTCCTCTTCGTCTCCAGCACCGGCGTCCATCACCAGGACGACGGCTCCTGGATCGACGAGCGCAGTCCGACCCGGCCCGAGTCCTTCTCCGGTCGCCGCCTGCTCGAGGGCGAGGCGGTGGTTCGCGCGTTCGACTGCGAGACGGTGATCCTCCGTTGCGGTGGCATCTACGGCCCGGGTCGACGGAACGGCATCGATACCTTCCTGCGCGGCGAGGCACGACTCGATGGCGGCGCCCAGTACGGCAACCGCATCCATCGCGACGACGTGGCCGGCGCGCTGCGTCACCTGATCGAGCTGGCCACGCCGGACGATCTCTACCTCGGCGTCGATCACGATCCGGCGAGCCGCGACGACGTCTGGCGCTGGCTCGCGGTCGAGACCGGCCGCCCGCTGCCGACCCGCCACGACGGCGACGCCCCGGCCCGGCGACATGGCGGCAGCAAGCGCTGCCGCAACGACCGTCTGGTCGCCTCCGGCTACGACTTCCTCTACCCGAGCTTCCGCGAGGGCTTCCGGGCCCTGCTCGCGGGCGATGGCCGCTGAGGAACCGGCCTCAGCGGTCGTCGTCCAGGGGCTCGGTCAGGAGATCGGTCTCCTCGCCGTCCTCGCCGTGGAAGACGCGCGCGACCAGTCGTCCTGACTCGTCGAAGGACTCCCAGACGCCGAACTTCCGCCCGGAGCGCATCAGGCCGTGTTCGGCCAGCCGACCGTCGTCGTGAAAGTCCTCGTAGGGACCATCGAGTTCACCATCTCGATACCAGCAGCGCCGGACGAGGAGGCCGTCGTCGTCGTAGACGCGCTCCTGTCCCTGCTCGAGCGAGTGCTCGTAGCACCGAGCCGCGATCAGGATGCCCGCCTCCGAGTAGCGACGCTCGGGCCCTTCGAGACGCCCGGCGACCCAGTTGGACTCCTCCAGGAGAACGCCGTCGTCGGTGTACCTGCGGCGACGGCCCTCCTCGCGCCCGGCGTGGTAACTCGTGGCGTAGACGAGCTGGCCGGCGTCGTTCCAGAGCATGAGATCGCCCTCGCGCAGGCCGTCCACGTAGTCGTTCGATTCGACGAGGTGACCGCGGTCGTCGAAGACCTGGCAGCTGCCGTGGCGGAGACCGCGACGGAAACGGTCGATGGCCGCCAGGGTTCCATCCGCCCGGCGCCGGGTCCAGGCGCCGTCGGGCAGGCCGGCGGCGAAGGCTCCTTCTCGGGCGGTCTCGCCGTTCAGGTGCCGTTCGATGAAGCCGCCGCGAGGCCGCCCATCGGCGAATTCGATCCGTTCGCGCAGGCGACCTCCGGGCCAGCGGCGGACGAACTCGCCCTCCGGGACGCCCGACCGGTAGCGCCCCTCCTCGGCCAGGCCACCATCGGGATGGTAGGATCGCCAGCGACCGTCGGGGCGGCCGTCGACCCACGCGCCCTCGAAGGCGAGACTGCCGTCCTGATGGAAAGAACGCCAGAGGCCGGCCTCCCGACCTTCGTCGTCGAAAAAACGGTGGTGACGAGGCTGGCCCGATGGCCACCAGTGCCGCCACGGGCCGACCCTGCGATCCTGGTCGAAATGCCCGGCACTGATCCGGTGCCCCGCGGCATCGAAGCGGGTCTCGAGTCCGCTCCGCTTGCCGTCCCGGAATTCCACAATCCAGGCCAGGGCGCCATCGTGGTCCCAGCCTCGCCACTCACCGACCCTCAGATCGTCGACGAAGGAACCGGCCTCGCGCCGACGACCGTCTTTCAACACCTCGAAGGGACCCTGCCTGAGACCGGCGATCCGCTCGCCCCGCTCCTCGATCAGCTCGGGCGCGCCGGGGCAGCTCCGGCTGCCATGGGCAAGCTGAGGATCGGGACGGAGGAAGACCTCCGGATCGTGACCGAAGTCGAAGCCCCAGAGCGGTGGTCCGGACATGGCGACCGACGCGGACTGACCGGAGGGTGACGGCTCCGCCGTCACGCTGCGCCGCGGCCGGAGCGGATCGGCCGCCTCGGTCGCCACCGAGGCGGGATGGGCGAGCCGGGAGTGGTCTCCCTCCCAGCCCCGGAAGCCGATCACGACGGCGGCCAGGGCCAGTAGGGCGACCGGAGTTGCAAGCAACGGACGTTTCATCGCCCGGCCTGATCGCAAGGTCCATGCCAAGACTCCGGTGGTGGTCGCCGCAGCCCTTCGTGGCCTCCAGTCAGCACTTTGGCGCGCAGGCCGCGCTCACACGGTCGGTCGCGCGGGGCGCCGGAAGGGACCGCGGGTTACCTCCCGGTGACGGCAACGAAGCGAGCCCCCTTCCGGAGAAGGGGGCTCGCGAGGGGAAAGCCGGTGCCGGGCCCGGAATCCGGACCCGAGGGCTTCAAGGGATCACTTGGTCTCTTCGGCCTTCGCCTTCGAGTAGACCGACAGGGCGTCGGAACGCAGGGTTCCGCTGCCGTTCATCTGCATGCCCATCTCGGCCGAACCGCCGGACATCTTCAGGGGGCCCTTCATCTTGCTGGAGTAGACCCACATGTTGTCGAGACCGACGCTCATGCTGCCCTCCATCTCGACGTTGAGGGTCATGTCGAGACCCTCTTCGGCGGCGGGGCTGGCGGTGATCTTCATCTTGGCGTCGAAGACCGCGACCTTGGCGCCCAGGGTGGTGGTGGTCTCCTTGAGGGTCAGGGTCATGACCACGTCGGCCGCGTCGCCGAGCTGATCACGATTCTGCTGCGGAATGAAGGACAGGGCCTTCTCGCGGGGGACGTTGATGGTCTCGCCGATGGTCATCTCGCGCTTGTCGGTGAACTCCGAGAACAAGGGCGCCCAGCAGCCGAGGCGGCCGTCCGTCCACTCCATGGCGGTCAGGATCGTGACCAGGTCGCCGGAGACCTCCTCGCCTTCCATGCTGGTGATCTTCAGGGCGCCGTCGACGACGGTGAAGAGGTAGGTGTTGCCCGAGGGGTTGGTGCCCTCGAACATGTCCATCTCAATCGGCTCCGGCTGCATCGGGCTCTCCATCTTCATGGTGGCCTTCAGCTTCTGGTAGGCGACCTTGAACTTGGTGACCGCGCCGTCCTTGGTCTCGAGGACGGTGCAGGCGCGGCTGTCGGAGAAGTCCATCTTCTGGGTGATGGCCTGGCTGCCCATCTCGCCCATGCTCATGTCGATCTGGAGGTCGACGCCCTGGGTGCTGGCCCGGTTGACGACGTCGCCGACGCCGGGAGCCTTGGCCTGGAACTTCACGACCTCGGCGGTCGGGGTCTCCTGGGCGAACAGACCGCTCGTGGCCAGAAGGGCGACGGCGAGAAGGGCTGCGAATCGCTTCATTTCTTTCTCCGATTTCCTGATCGGCACCGTCTCCTGGTGCCGGTCCTGCCTGGCCGCTCCGTCATCCGGTTGGAGCGACCCGGGCTTTCCCTCCGGGGTCTGCGGGTCACGACGACCCGCCACCGATCCCCTCGTGGATCACCTGCGAACCGGGCCTGGAACAGCGCCTTATTCGCCCGAGTTTCACGATTTTGCTCTTGGGAGCCCTGAGGCGATTTAAAAGGATCCTCAACCGTTCCGGACGGACCGGCCAGACCCGTAGGGGCCCGGACCGCCGACCGGAACGACTCCCGCGGGTTCGCCAGGCCGGCGTCCCCGGGGCCGCCGTCACGGTCACCTGCGCGCCTCGCCGGCATGCCCTCCGGGGCCGGCCGAACGGGGCCGAGACTTCGGGACTCGTGCCGCCCGGCGAACTAACCCGCGAAAGCACAGGACCTTCGGACCAAGAGCCATGGGATTCGATCTGCACAAGTTGCGCAACATCGGCATCTCTGCCCACATCGACTCGGGCAAGACGACGCTGACCGAACGCATCCTCTTCTACACGAACCGTATCCACGCGATCCACGAGGTCCGCGGCAAGGACGGTGTCGGCGCCACGATGGACTCGATGGATCTCGAGCGTGAGCGCGGCATCACCATCGCCTCGGCCGCGACCCACGTCGAGTGGAAGGGCTACCCGATCAACATCATCGACACGCCCGGTCACGTCGACTTCACCATCGAGGTGGAGCGCTCGCTGCGCGTGCTCGACGGCGCCATCCTCGTCCTCTGCGGCGTGGCCGGCGTCCAGAGCCAGTCGATCACCGTCGATCGCCAGATGCGCCGCTACAACGTCCCGCGCCTCGCCTTCGTCAACAAGTGCGACCGCACGGGCGCCAACCCGGCCCGCGTCTGCGACCAGCTCCGCGAGAAGCTGAAGCTGAACTCGGTGATGATGCAGATCCCGATCGGCCTCGAGGCCGAGCACGCGGGCGTCGTCGACCTGGTCAAGATGAAGGCCATGTACTTCGAGGGCCCGAACGGCGAGAACATCACCGAGGTGGAGATCCCCGAGGAACTCCAGATCGAGGCCGAGACCCGGCGCGAGGTGATGCTCGACGCCCTCGCCGACTTCAGCGACGAGCTGATGGAGGCGGTGCTCAGCGGCGAGGAGGTCCCGGAGGATCTGATCCACGCCGCCGTCCGCAAGGGCGTCCTGGCCCTCGAGCTCTGCCCGGTCTTCCTCGGTTCGGCCTACAAGAACCGCGGCGTCCAGCTGCTCCTCGACGCGGTCACCCGCTACCTGCCGGACCCGACCAACGTCGACAACTACGCGCTCAACCCGGCCAACGAGGAGGAGCGCATCCTCATGGAGAGCGACCCGACGAAGCCGCTGCTCTCCTATGCCTTCAAGCTCGAGGACGGCCCCTACGGCCAGCTCACCTACCTGCGCGTCTACCAGGGCGCGATCAAGAAGGGTGACACGGTCTGGAACGCCCGGACCAACAAGAAGCACAAGATCGGCCGCCTGGTCCGCATGCACGCCAACAAGATGGAGGACATCGATGGCGCCGAGGCCGGCGACATCATCGCGATGTTCGGCATCGACTGCGCTTCGGGCGACACATTCCGTGACGATCGCACCGACCTCACCTGCGGCTCGATGCACGTCCCGAACACGGTGATCGACCTGGCCATCGCGCCCAAGGATCGCAAGGGCACGGCCAACATGTCGAAGGCCCTGCAGCGCTTCACCAAGGAGGACCCGACCTTCCGCGTGCGGGTCGACCCGAAGAGCGCCGAGACGATCATCTCGGGCATGGGCGAGCTCCACCTCGAGGTCTACGTCGAGCGCATGAAGCGCGAGTTCGACTGCGAGGTCGTCGTCGGTCAGCCGAAGGTGGCCTACCGCGAGCGGATGACCAAGTCGGTCGAGTTCGACTACACCCACAAGAAGCAGACCGGCGGTTCCGGTCAGTACGGCCGCATCATCGGCTCGCTCTCGCCCAACGAGGACGGCGCCTACGTGATGAACAACAACGTCACGGGCGGCAACATCCCGAAGGAGTTCATCCCCTCGGTCGAGAAGGGCTTCCGGTCGATGCTGGAGGAGGGACCGCTGATCGGCTCGCCGGTCGACGGCCTCACCGTGGATCTCGACGACGGCGCCTCGCACGCGGTCGACTCCTCGGACAACGCCTTCCAGGCGGCGGCCCGCGGCTGCTTCCGCGAGTACTACATGAAGGGCAGCCCGCAGGTCCTCGAGCCGATCATGAACGTGTCGATCGAGGGCCCGAGCGAGTTCCAGGGCGAGATGGTCGGCACCGTCCTCCAGCGCCGTGGCGTTCTGATCGGCACGACCGAGGACACCGGCTTCGTGCGCATCGAGGCCGAGGTCCCGCTGTCCGAGATGTTCGGCTATGCCACCGACCTGCGGTCGGCGACCCAGGGCAAGGCCGAGTTCTCGATGGAATTCCACCGCTATGCCCCGGTCCCGCGCGAGCTCGGCGAGGAGCTGGTCGCGAAGTACAAGGCCGAGCGTGAAGCCGAGAAGAAGTAAGGAAAGGACCACCACCATGAGCATCACGGACCAGAACCGTCCGCTGCGAGTCTTCGACAAGGTGCTGAAGGGCGGCCTCGGCGCCGGCAATCTCGGCGTCATCATGAGCCGTCACGGCACCGGCAAGGTGGCGATCCTGACCTCGATCGCCATCGACCACGCCATGAACGGCGTCAACACCCTCCACGCGGTGCTCAACAAGAGCGTCGACGAGGTGCGGGCCTACGACGACGAGGTTCTCCACGCGATGATGGAGGCCCACGGCATCAAGGACCAGGCCCAGGTGATGACCAAGGTCGAGCGCCACAAGCAGATCTACACCTGGCGTTCCGACAACTTCACCACCGAGCGCCTCGCGAAGACCCTCACCTTCCTGGCCGAGCACGCCCAGTTCCGTCCGGGCCTGATCGAGCTCCAGGGCTGGCCGAACTTCGAGTCGATCGACCCGGCCGAGATCGCGGCGCTGAAGAAGCTCGCCCAGGATCACGAGTGCGAGATCTGGATGAGCGCGCACACGCATCGCAGCGATGGCGACGTCGAGGGCGTGCGGATTCCCGACTACGTCCAGCGCTTCGAGAAGGACATCTCGGTCCTCGTGGCGCTGGAGCCGAAGGGTGATCACGTGCACGTGCGCTTCCTGAAGACGCACGACTTCACCCCGGCCGAGGGCGTGAACCTCGAGTTCTCGCCCCAGAAGATGCTGCTGCGCTGGCGTTGAGCCGGACGGCGAGAAGCTGACCTCGAGGGCCCCGGTCGCCAGACCGGGGCCCTTCTTCTTGCCCGCCGCCGACCGCGCTCCGGAGCGCCGGCTGCGTCGGAGCGCCGGCTGCCCAGCCGGCCTACTTGCCGATCACGATCGAGGCGACGGCGACGAGCGGAAAGACCCGTCGGACCGCGCAGCGCCGGCTGCGCATCCGAGCTCCGAACGGCTGACGATCCGCGGTCGCAGCGCCGGCTCCGTCGGAGCGCCGGCTGCCCAGCCGGCCTACTTGCCGATCACGATCGAGTCGACGGCGACGAGCGGAAAGACCCGTCGGACCGCGCAGCGCTTGCTGCGCATCCGAGCTCCGAGCGTCCGGCGCCTCGAGTTCGACGCGAAAAACACCTTGGCTCGCCCTTTCCTTCGGGCCAGGATCGGGCCTGGTCGAAGAGGAAGGAGAGATGGCTTTTCGTTCGCGCTCGCAGTCCGTCCTGACCCTGCTGCTGCTGGTCCTGGCCGCGGCCCTGACGCTCTACGTCCCCCTCGATCGGGCCGCGGAGCTCAGGACGACCCCCGACTCGATCGAGTATGTCGCCGGCGCCAGGAGTCTCGCCGCCGGCGGTGCCTTCGTCGTCCGGCCGGGCGAGCTGGCCCTGCCGCCACGCTACCCGCCCTGGCTGGGCTGGCTGCTCGCGCCGGTCTTCCTTCTGGGCGATCACCCCGGCCTGGCGATCCTGCCGATCAGCCTGGCCGCGCTGGCCTGCCTCCTCCTGTGCCGTCGCCTCGCCACCGACCTGGGCGGCGACGAGGCCGGTCTCGTGGCCGCGGTCCTGCTCCTCGCCCTGCCGGTGTTCCGCTTCTGGTCGGCCGAGGTCATGAGCGACCTGCCGGCCCTGGCCTTCGGCCTCTGGGGTTTGAGACGGTTGGCCCTGGTGACCGAGCGGGATCGTCCGGAGGGCGCCCTCGACCACCTGAGCACCGGCCTCGTCCTCGCCGCCGCCTTCCTCCTCCGACCGGCGATGGTCTGCCTGGGTCTGAGCGCGGTCGTGGCCCTGGTCTGGCGCTGGGGCCCGCTCGCCGCCCTGCCACGCCTGATCTGGATGGCCCTGCCCCCCGCCATCGGCGGTCTAGCCACCTTCCTGTGGAACTTCGTCGCCTACGGCTCGGCCACCCGCAACGGCTACCAGTTCTGGGTGGCATCGATCTACGATCACCCGGAGATCCTCTTCCCCAGCGGCGCGGTGACCCGGAACCTGACCAACCTGCTCGACACGGGCTGGCCGCAGCTGGCGGCGGGAGCGCTCGGCCTGCTCCTCCTCCTCGGTCTCGTCCGCGCCTGGCGCCCGCCGGGCCTCGACCTGCGTCGGGCGACCCGATTCGCCCTGATCGTCCTGGCCTTCGCCCTGCCCTATCTCTGGCTGCACCTGCGCTACTACTCGGGCCGCCCGCGCTACTATCTGCCGCTCTTCCCGCCGGTGATCGCCCTCGGCGCCGGACTCGGCCTACCCGTCCTCCGCCGTCATGCGCGCGCGGTCGCGCTGCTGGCCCTGGTGCTCGCCATGGTGTTCGCCCTGCGCCAGCGCTCGATCCAGCCCGAGCACCCGCGACAAGGGCGCTACGCCGAGACCCGCGCCCTGATGGACCGGAGCCCCACCGACGTCCTGATCCTGAGCGCTCTGCCGCCGGACTACCTGCGCCTGGTGGCCGGCGCCGGTGATCGGCGGCATTACCTGCTGCTGTCACGGGACGAGGAATACGCCTCGAAGACGACCACGCGGTCGCTCGATGGCCGCCTCGTCTCCCGGCCCGCCGTGGCCCGGACCGCCGACGAGGACCGCGACGCGATCCTGGCCGCGCTCGCGAGCGGTCGGCCGGTCTACCTGCAGATGACGGAACTCTGGCGCCACGCGAGCCGCGACTTCCTCGCCTGGCTCGAGCAGGTGGCCGTGCTGGAGACGGTCGGCCCGGGCGTCGTCCGCCTGCGCGCGCGCGACTGAGGGCCGCGATTCCTCAGAGGATGGTCTTGGCCCGGAAGCGATGTAGGTTGTCGGCCAGCCGGGCGATGCGCTCCACGGTCATGCCGCCGTAGCTGAAGCGCACCGCGTCCTCGAGCCCGAAGGCCGATCCGGGCACCACGCTGACGCAGCAGGCCTCGAGGGCCGCGCGGGCGAAGCTCGCGTCGCTGCCCCGCCACCAGTCCGGGAGCGAGGCCATCAGGAAGATGGTGCCCTGGGGCTCATGGCCGGGCCGGCCGACCCGACCGAAACCGTAGTCCTCGAGCACCTGGAGCAGGCCGTCGCGGCGCCGCTTCATCTCGTCGCGGATCGAGCTCAAGAGACCCGGCTCGCGACCGGCGCGCAGGTCGATCAGATCGCGCTCGAGCCGCTCCAGCATCAGACGCTGGCCGAGGACGTTGGGGCCGCCGGAGGAGGCGCGCACCATCTTGCGCACGACCAGGTCGGTCAGCTCGCTCTTCGCCGAGAGCACGTAGCCCACCCGTGCGCCGGGCAGCAGGTACTCCTTCGAGGCCGAGCTCACGGTGACGACGTTGCCCGGAGCGAAGGGGAGGAGGCTCAGGGCGCGGACGCCGTCGTAGCGAAGGCGGTCGTAGACCTCGTCGGCGATGCAGAGCAGTTCCAGCTCCTCGATCAGACCGGCGAGCGCGCGGGCCTCCTCCTCGACCAGGACGGCGCCGGTCGGGTTGCAGGGGAAGTTGGCGACCAGGACCTCGATCTTCTCGGCGAGGACCGTCCGGCGCAGCCCCTCGAGGTCGAGCCGACCCTCGCCATCGAAGTAGTCGATCACCACCCACTCGCCGCCGGCCAGGGCGACGCCGTTGAGGTAGTTCTCCCAGAAGCCTCGGGGCAGGCCCACCTTCTTGCCGCTGGCGAAGCACTTGAAGAGCACCGAGATGCCCTCGGCCGCGCCGGTGGTCACCGCGACGTTGGTCCGATCGAGACCGCCGGCGCCGCGCTCGAGGCCGTGGGAGAGGTTCCAGGACTCCGCGATCGCGGCGCGCAGTTCGTTGAGACCGCTCGGCGGACCGTAGAGGACCTCGAGCTCCGGGTGGAAGCCCGAGATCTGGCCGATGTCGGCCCGCACCAGACCGGGGTCGGCCACGGCGAGTTCTCCGGCCCGGGCGGCGATGGTGGGGATCGGCGTCTCGCGCTCGACGATCTCCAGGATGCGAGGAGGCAGGAGCTTCTTCAGGTGGTCGAGAGGTGCGGGCATCGGTTCAGCCTCCGAAGTCGCGGATGTCGACGAAGCCTCCGCTCGCGACCGTCTCGAGAGCGGGAAGGGCCGCCAGGAGCCGGCGCGCCGCCGCCCGAGGCTCGGGCATGTTCACGGTCCCGTGGGCGGCTTTCAAGCGTTCGAGACTGGCGAATCGCGGGTCGGCCGGCAGCGCCCGGATCTGCGCCTGCATCGCGGTGTCGACCAGTCCCGGAGCCAGGGCCAGGAACCAGGTCTCGGGCCGCTCCGCGGCCTCGAGCTGAACCAGCATGTTCAGGGCGGCCTTGGCGATGGCGTAGCCGCCCCAGCCGCGCTGCCCCCGGACGGCCGCTCCCGAGGACAGGGCCAGCACCCGGCGCGGAGCCGGCCCGGCGCTCATCAGGGCGTCGATGACCACCTTGTTCGCCCAGACGTCGACGTCGAAGGTCGCCTGGAGCGAGGCGAGATCGCTGTCGGCGAGGTCGCGGATCTCCCCGAGGACGCCGGCATTGAGCCAGACCAGATCGAAGCGCCCGGCGGCGCCGACCAGGGCCTCGAGGTCGGGCCGGATGGCCTCGAGCCCGGCGAGGTCGATGGAACCGTGCCGGAGACCGCGGGCGATCAGGTCCTCCGGTCGGCGCCGGCTGAGTCCCCAGACCTCGTCACCGCGATCGAGATGCTCCTCGACCAACGCCCGACCGAGACCGGCGCTCGCGCCGGTGACGAGGACCCGCATCAGCAATTCTCGTACTTCCAGTGGCGACGCTTGCCTTCGCTCAGCCATTCGATCGCGGTCGCGAGCCGCTTCGCGCGGGTCTCGTCGCGCTTGGCCTCGGCGATCCAGTCGGAATACTCGCGCTGGCAGCTGGGCGGGAAGGACTCGAAGGCCGCGCGGGCCTTGTCGTTCTTCCGCAGGGCCGCGACCAGTTCGGGCGGCACGACCACCGGCTTCGCGGCCTTCCGCGTCGCCTTCTTCTTCGCCGACTTCGGCTGCGCGGCCAGCTCGAGGTTGAGGGCCACCGCCTTCTTGACCAGGGACTTGAACACGGTCGCGGCGGGCAGTTCCTTCACCGAGGCGATCTTGCTGCCGGCGAAGGAGCCACCGCGGTCACCCGGCATGACCGCCTCGATCCCCTCGATCTCGCGGGCCCGCCAGAAGCCGACGCTGACGTGCTTCTTGAAGGCGGCCATGCCGCCGACGATGCCCCCCGCCATGAACGCGGGCGCGCCCCACTTCAGCTCCTCTTCGATCTTCGGGTAGGCGGCGTGGTACCAGGCCCGGATCTTCTCCAGGATCGGCCGCGCGAATTCGGGCGCGGCGGCGATGTAGGCATCGACTTCGGGATTCGCGTTCTTCATCGCTCGCTCCTGGGGTCAGGGTCGACCGCGGTCCTTCTCGCTGACCGCACGGAATTCGCTGGCCTCGCTCCAGGCCGGCCAGAGTTCGGAATCCAGCAGCTTGGTCAGGACGCCGAACAGCGCCCGGGCGTCGGCCTCGGCGCCGGTCGCCTTCATGTCGGGGCGCAGCTCGTCGCTGACGCGGTGGTAGTCGTTGCGGACCCAGGCCGCCTTCTTCTCCTTCAGCCAGCCCTCGGGCTTGTCGGGCACCACGACCCCGCCCTTGACGTAGAGGGCCGGGATGCCGATGCGGGCGAAGTTGAAGTGGTCGCTCCGGTAGTAGAGCCCCTTCTCCGGCTCGGTATCCGGTCGGGCGTGGCGGCCATCGGCCTCGAGGATTCCGGTCAGGATGCCATCGAGCTGGCTCTGCCCCCAGCCGATCACCTCGACGTCGTCGGTCCGGTCCCAGAGATTGGCGCCGTCGACGTTGATGTTGGCGACCGTGTCGCGCGCCGGGACGATCGGATTGGCCGCGTAGTAGGCGCTGCCGAGCAGACCCTGCTCCTCGCTGCAGACGAAGAGGAAGAGCGCGCTGCGCGGATGCCGGCCCTTGAGCGAGGCCACGGCCTCGGCCAGCTCGAGCACGACCGCGCAACCGGAGGCGTTGTCGACCGCGCCGTTGTAGATCACGTCCTCGCCCGGCTGCCCCTGGCCCTTGCCCAGGTGGTCCCAGTGGGCGGTGACGACGACGTGCTCCTTCTGCCGGTAGGGATCGTTGCCGCGCGCCCGGGCGACGACGTTCTCGTCGGCGATCTCGGTCGTGCTGGTCTTGATCACGGCGTCGAGCGAGACGCCGAGCGGAACCGGGGCGAAACCGCGCCGCGCCGCGGCGGCGGCCAGATCGTCGAGACTCCGGCCGGTACCGGTCACCAGCGACTCCGCGACCTCCCAGGTGACCCAGCCCTCGAAGGCGGTGTGGCTGCTCGCGTCCTCCTCGATCACCGCGGTCTTGTCGCGGCTCCAGGAATTGCTGACCACCGACCAGCCGTAGCCGGCCCAGGGCGTCTTGTGGACCACGATGCAGCCCTCCGCGCCCAGCTCGCGGGCCTTGTCGAACTTGTAGGTCCAGCGTCCGTAGTAGGTCATCGCCGGACCGGCGAAGAGGCTCTGGTCGGAACAGGGCGGGTCGCCCACCAGCATGACCAGGATCTTGCCCCGACAGTCGAGACCGGCGAAGTCGTCCCAGTCGTATTCCGGCGCCTGGACGCCGTGCCCGACGAAGACCAGCTCGCCACGCGCCCGATGCAGGCCATCGGGCCGGCGATTCTTGGCCACGTAGTCACGGCCGAGGACCAGCTCGCGCCGCTCATCGCCGCTCACCAGCACGGTCTGGATGTTGTCGCAGTGGATGCTGCGCAGGGGCACCTGCTGGCGCCAGGAGCCGTTGTTGCCGGGCTCGAGCCCCATGGCCTTCAGCTGGTCGATCAGCCAGGCGGTGGTCTTCTTGCCGCCGGCGCTGTCCGGGCCACGCCCCTCGAACTCGTCGGCGGCGAGAACGCCCACGCGGGCCAGGATGTCGGCGGCCCGGATCGACTCCGTCGCCTCGGCCTGGGTGTTGGCCGCGCGGCCGGGTCGGCCGAGACCGGCCTCCTTGCCGCAGGCGCCGAGAACGAGGTAGAGGGCCAGGACAAAGGCGAGTCTTCTGAACATCGTCATCCTTCCGGTTCTTCTCCCGTCGATCGGTCCGTCAGTCCAAGGCCCGGATGCGGAGGTTGCGGAAGCGCACCTCGTCACCGTGATCCTGGAGCGCGATCCGGCCGCGGCCGAGCGTGGCGAAGCGCGGCATGTCCTTGAACTTGCTGTTGGCGACCAGGCCGCGGAACCAGGGCGCGTCACTGCGATAGCTCACGACCAGGATGCCGTTCAACCAGTGCTCGACCTGGCTGCCCCGGGCGACGATGCGGGCGTGATTCCATTCGCCCGCCGGGCGCACGACGTCGGTCCTGCAGGGCATGAGGCCGTAGAGCGCGCCGGCGCGGTGACGCGTATCGTAGGCGTCCGCGTGCCGCTGATCGTCGAGGATCTGCATCTCGGCCCCGGTCTGCCAGGGGTAGTCGGCGTCCTCGGAGACCCGGTACATGATGCCGCTGTTGGCGCCCTCGGCCACCTTCCACTCGCACTCGAAGTCGAAGTCGCCGTACTCGTCGCGGCTGACCAGGTCACCGCCACCGCCACCGGCATCGTGGATCAGCTCGCCCTTCTCGACCCGCCAGCCCGCGGCCGGAAAGCCCTCGCCCCGATAGGAACGGAACGCGGCGGTCGAATCGCCGGCGAGGAGATCCCTCGTGCCGGGTCCGGTCACCACGAAGCCGCGGCAGTCCGCCGGCAGCTCGGCGCCGGCCGCGGCCGAGTCGAGATCGAAGGCCTCCTCGGGCACGGCATTCATCGTGTACCAGGCCTCGCTGCCCCAGAGCGAACGATGCCCGGGCGAACGGAAGGCCGGCGCCGCGCGCAGGTAGTAGATGCGCCCCGGGCGTGGCTCGCAGGCCAGGAAGAGCTGCCGGCGGTCGACCGAGAGATGGGTGGCCGACACGCGCTCGCGGCGCAGGTCGCGCTTGGGACCGCCGTATTCCGGAGTCGCCTCGTAGGTGAAGGACTGGAGCTCGAAGTCCCCGGGAGCCGGCGCGAGCGGCGCCGCGACCGGCTCGCTGAAGGTGACCAGGAAGCCGTTGGCGCGGGCGGAGACCTCTCGCATCTCGAACACCGCGCGGCCGTTCGGTCGGATGCGCTGCAGGCCATAGCGCTTCTTGCCGTCCTGGCCCCAGTTGCCCGACGAGCCGATGCCGCCGGCGAAGATGTCGCCGTCGTCGCCGATGAGGATGCGGTTCAGGCCGCCCTCGAAGCCCTGGCAGAAGCGGAAGATCGCGCCCTGCCAGTCGCCCTTCACCTTCTCGACGAAGATCCGGTTGATGCCGCCATGGGTCACCTCGCAGACCGCCATCTGACCGGCATAGGGACCCGTCCTGAACAAGGCCGGCGAGCCCGGCGAGTTGCCGATCTCGTTCTGCGGCATCCAGACCACGGGCTGGCGCACCGGCTTCTCGACCCAGTCGGCCGGCAGGGCCGAGCGCTGCTCGAAGAAGGAGCCGGGAACGAGGTGGAGCAGCTTGCTCGACGGCAGCCAGTCGCCCTGGTTGTCGGTGATGAAGACCTCGTCGTCGGGCCCGAGGCAGATCCCGTTCGGCGTCCGCAGACCCCAGCAGAGGAACTCGATCGCCCCGGTCTCGATGTTGACGCGCGCGCTGCGGCCACGATCCTGCACCTGCGGGTTGGTCGACCGGCCGCCCGGATTGATCGCGATGGCGAGGTTGAGGTAGAGCCAGCCGTCCTTCTCGACCAGCCCGAAGGCGAACTCGTGGAAGTTGGCGCTGACGTGCCAGAGGTCGCAGAGGCAGCGGTACTCGTCGATCACCTCGTCGCCGTCGTGGTCGATCAGTTCGGTCAGTTCCTGCTTCTGCAGGACGAAGAGCCGGCCGTCGACGACCACGAGTCCGAGCGGCTCGGCGAGGCCCTCGGCGATCTTTTTGACCGTGACCCGCTCCGGCTGGTTGCCGTGGACGCCGTCGACGATGAAGACGCGCCCCTCCGGTTCCCAGCAGCAGACGACGAGGCGACCGTCGGGCAGGAAGGCCATGCCGCCCACCTTGGGCCGGAAGCCATCCGGCCGGAGGGTCGCGAGGTCGTAGCCCGGATGGGTATCGACCAGCGGTCGGCGGTCGCCCTGCAGGTTCTCGGTGAACTGGCGCAGGACCTTCTTCTTGCCGGGAGCGACCACGCGTACCAGGCCCTTCGGCGTCGACAGATTGCGGTCGTCGAGCAGACGGAACTTGTCCTCGGTCGGCGGCCGCCACTCGAGCCGGAGCTGCCAGTCGCCGGTGTTCTCGAAGTGGTGGACCTCCAGCTTGTGGAAACCCTGCTTCAGCTCGACCGCGGCGTCGAGGGTGGTGCCGCCGTGGAGACCGTCGTGATCGAGCACCTTGAGGCCGTCGAGCAGGAGGTAGGAACCGTCGTCCGAGGTGAGCCGGAACTCGTAGAGCCCGTCGGCGGGGATCTCGAGCCGCGCGGTCGAGATGCTGATGAAGTGATGGGCGAAGGCCTGGCTGTCGTCGCTGGGCCCGGCGAAGTCGATGTGGGGCGCCAGCCAGTTGACGTTCGGCGTCTGTCCCGCGACCAGGCGCGGCACCATGCTCATCGACTCGCCGACCCAGTAGAAGCGGATGTCGATGCCGGGCTCGTAGACGACCTTCTCCTCGTCCTGGGCGGCCAGCCGACCGGCGAGGACCAGACCGAGGACCAGCAGGATGACGTTTCGTTGCGTGCTCACGGCTGCACTCCCTTCTCGATCGGGAAGCTCTCGACCAGGCGACGGGTCTCGTTGCCCAGGTCGTAGCGATGACGGGCTCCGAGCGCGCTCACCGACACCTTGCGCCCCTCGGGGAGGCCGCTGATCGTGAAGGTGCGGATCAGGATGGCCGCCCCGGGGCCGCCGTGTTCGAGGGTCTCCTCGATCAGGGCGTCGGGAAGGTCACCGGGCCGGTAGCGGAGCACGATCCGGCCATCCTCGTCGAAACGATAGCCGAGGAAGCGATAGCGCCGGCCCTCGCCGCCCACCACGACCGGACTCGAGGCGATGACCTCGTTGCGGAAGAAGGGCAGGCCCTGGATCTGCGGCTGGGGGCCGTGGACGGCGTCGAAGACCGCGCCCTGGAGCTTCAGGCCGCCGCCCCAGATCTCGTAGGGTTCGCAGTGGGTCGCGTCCCAGGCGACGTTCATCATCTCGTCGAGGCCGATGACGATCATCCGGGCCCGGCCGTCCAGCACGCAACGCAGCACCCAGGGCGAGCGCGGGTGCCGGCCATGGGTGGTGAAGGGCTCGAGGCCGAAGCTCGTGCAGTCGATGCTGCAGTCGCCGCTCGCCGCCCACTCGGCGCCACGCGCGACCAGGAGCTGGAGCTGAGGGTCGAGCACCGAGGCGCGTTGGTCCTCCTGCCCCGGCCAGACGTGACCGAGCGTGGTGTGGAAGATCCGGCCCTTGCCGAAGCGGCCGATCAACGCCATCGGTTCCTCGTTGCCGCTGCCGCCGCTCTCGCCACTCGATTCGGCGGTGAGCAGGACGCGGAACTGCGCGCCCGGGATCGGCTGCAGCCGGTGATAGAGCTCGTCCGGGTGCGCCCGCAGGTGTGGCAGGTCACGGGTGATCACGTGGTTGCGATCGACCACCTGGACGTCGAAGGCATGGAACGAGCCGTGACCCGACTTCTCGCGGAAGCAGAGGCAGCTCATCTGCTCGTAGCCCCGCCAGCCAGGGAAGGCGTTGTCGGCGGCATGCAGAAAGAAGACGCCCTTGCCGGCGGCGACCGCGTCCTGGAAGCGCTTCTCCGCCGCTTCGCCCCAGCGGGCGCCGTTGTAGTCGAGGAAGAAGAGGTCGAAGGGCGCGAGGTTCTCCCGGGCCAGGAACTCGGCCGGCTGCTCGGTGGTGGTCACCTCGAAGCGACCGGTCTTCTCGAGGACCTCGCGCCAGTGCTTCGAGGTGAAGGTCCAGTCGTGGTTGTTCTGACCGGTGACGTAGAGCACGCGCAGCTTGGCCTGATCCTGGGCCGCGAGGGTCGGGAGCAGGCCGAGCACGAGCGCGAGCGTGACGACGGCGAGGCTGAGCGGGCGATTCATGACGGGAGGTTCCGCTTGCGGGGATAGAAGACGAGCAGCGCGACGAACGAGGCCAGGGCGACCAGCATCGGCAGGGCGAAGAGCTTCCGGAAATCGGTGCTCGCATCGGGCCGCTGGGCCCATTCGCCGACCCAGCCGGCGGCGAAGTTGCCGACGATGACGCCGAAACCGAAGATGATCAGGCTGAACAGGCTCTGCGCCGAGGCCCTGACGTCGCCGCTCGTCTCCTCGTCGACGATCATGAAGGCGACGAAGAAGAAGCAGCCGAAGCAGAGCCCGTGCAGGGCCAGCGCCGGGACGACGGCCGCCTCGTGCGGCAGATAGGCGAAGACGGCGAAGCGCAGGACGTAGGCGGCGAGGCCGACTGCCAGGAGCGCCTTGCGGCCGAACCGGGTCGCGATCAGGGGCATCGACGCGAGGACCACGATCTCGGCGATCTGCCCGATCGTCATCGGACCGCCGCCGACGCCGAAGATCCGGGCGATGAACGAGCTCTCGATCCCGATGCTGCCGAGGAAACCCTCGGTACGCACGAAGTAGAACTGGTGCACGCAGCTCACCGGGAAGGCGATCGCGAACAGCACCAGGAGCCGCCTCGAGCGCCAGACCTCGACCGAGGCCTCGACCACGGCGAACTTCTGCCGCCCGGGCTGCGGCGGCGTCCGCGGCAGGATGAAACAGAACAGGCCGAGGACCAGCCCGAGGATGGCGCTCAGCCGGAAGGCATCGGACAGGGCGGCGTCGCGCAGCGCGCCGGCGACCGCCGCGGAGGTCCCCGGGTCGATCCGGTTCTCGTGGTGGAGGAGCCACTGCCCCATGCCGATGCCGGCCGCGATCCAGCCCACCGTGCCCCAGACCCGCACCTTGGCGAAGTCGTGGTCGCGATCGGGAAGGTGATGGAAGGCCACCGAGTTGGTGAGCGACAGGGTCGGCGCGTAGATGATCGAGTAGAGCAGGCTGAAGATCAGGATCGAGCCCTGACCGGAGAGGCTCGGGAGCCGCCAGATCAGGACGGCGCCGGCGAGATGGCAGATGCCGAGGAGCTTCTCGGAATCGAACCAGCGGTCGGCGATCTGCGCGGCCACGAGCGGCGCCACCAGGGCGCCGACGGCGGCGATCGCGAAGACGTTGCCGGCCTCGCCCGGGCTGAAGCCGCGATACTCGGTCAGCCAGCGGAAGAAGAGCGGCAGCCAGGCGCCCCAGATCGCGTACTGGAGGAACATCATCACCGAGAAGCCACCCAGGTGGGTGAGCAGCTTGCTCGCCGGCGCGGCGTCGGACCTCATCGGCGTTCACGCTCCTCGAAGGCGGCATCGAAGGCCCGGGCCGAGGGCGGATGCAGCAGACGCCGCACGAAGGCGCAGGCCTCGGCGGCGCCGTGCTCGCGCTCCATCAGCGCGTCCTCCCACTCGACCGAGAGCGGGCCGCGGTAGTCGGCGAGCAGGAGGCGACGATGGATGCCCTCGAAGTCGATCCGCCCCCGGCCCGGCGAGCGGAAGTCCCAGCCCCGACGCCCGTCGCCGAATTCGAGATGGCCGCCGAAGACGCCGGCCTCGGCCGGGCGGTCGTCCCACCAGACGTCCTTCACGTGGACGTGGAAGATCCGGTCGGCGAAGAGATCGAGGAAGCGCAGGTAATCGACGTTCTGGTAGCCGAAGTGCGAGGGATCGAAGTTGAAGCCGAAACGCGGATGGTGGTCCACGGCCTCGAGCGCGCGCCGGGCGCTGGCGATGTCGAAGGCGATCTCGGTCGGGTGAACCTCGAGGGCGAAGTCGACGTCCTCCTGGTCGAAGACGTCGAGGATCGGCCGCCAGCGGCGGCCGAAGTCGGCGAAGCCGCCCTCGATCTGGCCGGGGCGGAGCGGTGGGAAGGCGTAGACCCAGGGCCAGATGCTGGAACCGGTGAAGCCGGTGACCACGGTCCGGCCGACCGCCTCGAGGGCCGGTCGCAGCTCCTCGGGCGCGGCGTCGAAGAAGCGGCGCGCGGCGCGGGCGGTGTCCTTCATCTCCTCGGCAGCCCGGCGATTGACCTCGACCGGGTTGCCCTCGCCCCAGACCCGCTCGGGCAGGATCGCGCGATGGCGCTCGTCGATCCGGTCGCAGACCGCCTGGCCCACCAGGTGATTGCTGATCGCGAAGCAGCCGAGGCCCTGGGCGCGGAGCTGCCGCCACTTGCCGGCGACGTAGTCGTCCTCGACGAGAGCCCGGCGGACGTCGAAGTGATCGCCCCAGCTCGCCAGCTCGAGACCGTCGTAGCCGAAGCCCCGGGCCTTCTCGGCCAGGACCTCCAGGCTGAGGTCGGCCCACTGGCCGGTGAACAGGGTCAGCGGTCGCGTCATCGGGTGCATCCTCCGGGTCGAGGGCCGATCCTACCCGCTTTCGGCCGCGCTGACAGCGGCGGAGGTCTACGGCTTCAGGGGGTCTCGAACTCGGCCAGGGCGACCGGCCGGGCCTCCGCCGCGGCGCGCAGGGCCGCCTCCAGCACCGCCTGGGTCCGACAGGCGTCGGCGAAGTCGGCGAGCGGCGCCTCCGGCTCCTCGCCGGCGAGCACGCGCATCATGTCGGCGACCTGGTTGACGAAGCCGTGTTCGTAGCCGAGGACGTGGGCATCGGGCCACCAGGCGGCGACCCAGGGCTGGCGACCGGCGCTGGTGCACATGACGCGGGTCCAGCCGCCGTCGCCGAGGCAGACCTCGAGCACGTTCATGTCCTCGAAGTCCCAGCGCAGGGAGCCGAGTTCGCCGTTCAGCTCGATCCGGTTGCGATTGAGATGGCCGGGCGCCACCCGGCTGGCCTCGAAGCTCGCGGTCCCGCCCCCGCTGAGGCCGGCGATGAAGAGCAGCGCGTCGTCGACGTCGGCGCGCGCGCGCCCGCCCTCGGCCAGGTTCCTCTCGGTCACGAAGGTCCGGGACAGCGCGCCGGCCACGGTCACGATCTCCTCGCCGGTGAGGAAGCGGCAGAGATCGACGGCGTGGGCGTTCAGGTCGCCATGGGCGCCGGAACCGGCCCGGGCGCGGTCGAAACGCCAGCTCATCGGCGTCTCCGGTCCGCCCCAGCTCTGCAGGTAGCTGGCGCGGACGTGGCGGATCGCGCCGAGCCGGCCGGCGCGCACCAGGGCGCGAGCCTCAGCCACCGCGGGGCAGCGCCGGTAGTTGAACCAGACGAAGGTCCGGCCCGGCGCCCGCCGGGCCGCGCGGGCCATGGCCAGGGCCTCGGGCCAGGTGGCGGCGAGGGGCTTCTCGCAGACCACGTGCTTGCCGGCCTCGAGCGCGGCGATGGCCTGCTCGGCATGGCAGTCGTTGGGACTGGCGACGTCGACCAGGTCGATCTCCGGGTCGGCCACCAGATCCTGCCAGCGGGCATGCCGCCGGCCGATCCCCCAGCGGGTCGCGAAGTCGGCGAGTGAAGCCTGGTCGCGGGCGGCGACCGCCTCGAGGCTCGGCCGGAGATTGAGATCGAAGAAGCGCGGCGCCTGGCCGAAGGCGTTGGCGTGGGCCTTGCCCATGAAGCGCTGGCCGATCAGGCCGACGCGGCAATGGTCGCTGGTGGTCACGGGGCTGTGCTCCTCGCGGCTCGGGGTTAGGATGGCACGTTCCGCCAGGCCCCGGTAACTGTCAAGGAGGAGCACGCGTGGCCGCCTGTCCCGAAATCGACCTCAACGGTGCGCGCGCGCGGCTCGATGCCGCCACGGCCGTCTTCGTCGACATCCGTGATCCCCAGTCCTTCGCCGAGGGTCACATCCCCGGCGCCCGCCGGCTCGACAACGCCAACATCCAGGCCTTCCTGGACGAGACCCCGCGCGAGCAGCCCATCATCGTCTGCTGCTACCACGGCAACTCGAGCCGCCAGGCCACGGCCTTCCTCCTGGACCAGGGTTTCGCCAACGTCTGGAGCCTCCGCGGCGGCTTCGAGTCCTGGCGCCTCAGCCAGCCCAGCGAAACCGGCGAGGCCTGAGCGCGCCCACCCGCGGTCCGACTCCGGCCTGGGCGCCCGACGCGGCGCGGCCGGGCGGGCCGAACGAGAGCGGGGGCGCCGGAATCGACCGGCGCCCCCGCTTCGTTGCGATTTCGATCGCGATCAGAGCACGCGCAGCTCATGGGCCTCGGCGTTGCCGAGGTCGAGCATGTTGCGGCCCGGATCGTGGACGATCAGGAGGATCATGAACGAGGTGTTGGTGCCGGTGTAGGCCTGCGGGATCAGGCCCGAGACCGTGTAGGAGCCCAGCAGCGGGGACAGCGGCAGCCAGGGCGCCGAGAGGCCGTCCGCCAGCACCAGGGTCGGCAGGCCACCGCTGTAGCGGATGGTCGGCACGGCGTCGCCGGGGAAGGCCGAGGCCGGCGCCGGGTTGCCGGTGCTGAAGGGCTGGAGCACGGCCACGAAGGGCGCATTCAACAGGGCGCTCGACTGGGCGACGGTGAAGTTGAGCTGCACCACGTCGCCGCCGACCACGTCGTGGACGTTGGTGGGGGTGACGCTCAGATTGCCGTTGATGCCGACGACGATCTGCGCGTGGGTGCCGTTGCCCGGGTAGGCGACCTGCGGCAGCGCGGCATCGTCCCAGGGGAAGATGCCGCCGGTGCGGAAGCCCGGGGTATGGGTGCGGTTGTTGAGGGTCTGCGAGCTGGGGGTCTGGACGCCGGTCGGCGTCTCCGGGATCAGCACGGTGGACTCGCCGTCGGTGTCGCCCGGGGTGGCGTCCATGTAGCTGATGCTGTGGACCAGGGCGGCGCCGCTGTCGAAGAGCGAGATCGTGTCGCCGCCGCCGTTGTTGAGGCCGAGGGTGAAGGTGCTCGCGGTCTGGGCCTGCAGACCCTGGCCGATGAAGTTGGTCAGGTCGCCGCCGCCGAAGACGGTGATGGCCTCGCCCGGCTGCAGCATGGTGCCCATCGGGAAGGTATGGCGCATGCCCACGGCGTCGTTGATGGTCCAGTTGTCGAGGATCGCCACCTGGTCGGTGCCGTTGACGATCTCGACGAACTCGTCGTCATTCTGGAAGCTGGTCGTGGCCTGAACGCCGTCGAGGTTGGTATCGAGTCCGACCGACTGGGCCGGCGGGACCGGGTCGTGGCACCACTCCGAGATGTAGACCTGGGCGGCGAAGCCGTTGGTGATCTGCCCGCGGATGATCGGGCTGCCCATGATGTCGTAGAGCTGGATGTAGGCGCCGTCGGCGAGGACGGTCGCGGCGTCCGCGGCGCTGAACAGCGTGAAGCTGAGCGTGGCCGGGCTCTGGGTGCCGGGGAAGATGTTGTAGCTGAAACCGGTGGTGCCGGTGGCGCCGAACTCGAGCGAGACCAGCGAGGCGCTGGCGGCATCGTGGAAGATGCGCAGGCTGAGGACGTTCGAGGCGGCGTCCAGGGTGACGAAGCCCCGTCCGTGGGCGGTCGAGGTCGAGCCCGCGCCGACCACCTGGGCGGCATCGAGGTCGAAGGTGAAGGTGGTGACCTGGGCGCTCGCGATCCCGCTCACGACGAGCAGGAGGGCGAGGAGCATGAGGCCGCGGCGGCATGCGGACATGGCTTTCCTCCGGCAGAGGGCTTCGTTGTTCGTTCGATTCTGGTCGCAGCGACCGGCCCTGGGGGCCGATGGATCGAGTCTGACACAGACCGGGGTCCTTTCAATCATGGGTAAGAACCCGGCCGCCCGAATTCACCGGCTCTTCAAGGGGCCAGGAGCCGGAGTTCCTCGGGCCGCCCGGACCGGAGGCGCCAGGCCCGGCCACGCCAGCGACCCCGGAGGTCGCCGTGGAGGAGAAGGACGGGCCAGCTCGGCTGCTCGGGGAAGGTCGCGGCCAGACCAGCTCGATCGGCGGCCGAGAGCCGGGCGGGGCCGTGGGGATGGGCGTGCGCGAAGCCCACGATGTCGAGCCCGCGCGCCGCGGCCCGCCGTCGGGCCCGGACCCAGTCGGCGGGATCGAGACGGAAGCAGCTTTCCGGCCGCGCGGCGGCGTTGGGACGGGCGAGGATCTCCACCACCTCGATCCGATCGTCCCCCTGCCTGCCGATCAGGAGCGCGAGGTACTCGACCGGAGCCAGGCGCGCCGCGGCGGCGATCGCCGCGCCGAGGAGTCCCGGGGCCAGCTCCAGGGAGGCTCGGGTCATGTCCTTCTCCGGACTCGATTTACATGCGGACCCGAATAGTCTAATCCTTTGCTGTCGGAATCACAGCCTGCCGCCACCACCGGAACCGGTCCCAGGGCCGGCGCGCTGCCCTCGCCACCCGAACCAAAGTCAGCCAGGAGATCCCGCATGAAGGCCTCGGACCTGTTCATCAAGTGCCTGGAGAAGGAAGGCGTCGAGTACATCTTCGGGCTCCCGGGCGAGGAGAACGCCGACATCATGATCTCGCTCATGGAGTCGAAGATCGACTTCGTCCTCTGCCGCCACGAGCAGGTCGCCGCCTTCATGGCCGACGTCTACGGCCGCCTCACCGGTCGCGCCGGCGTCTGCCTGGGCACCCTCGGCCCCGGCGCCACCAACCTGATCACCGGCGTCGCCGACGGCAACATGGACCGCGCGCCGATGGTGGTCCTCACCGGCCAGGCCGACACCAAGCGCCTGCACAAGGAATCACACCAGAACATGGACGTGGTCCGGATGTTCGCGCCGGTGACCAAGTGGAACTTCGCCGTCCACCACCCCAGCAACGTCCCGGAGATGATCCGCAAGGCCTTCAAGGTGGCCCAGGCCGAGAAGCCGGGCGCCTGCCACATCGAGCTGCCCGAGGACCTCGCCAAGGAGGAGGTGGCCGAGGAGCACCAGCCGCTGGAGCCGCGCCGCGTGCGCCGGCCCGGCGCCGACCACAAGGCCGTGGCCCAGGCGATGGAGCTGATCCGCGCCGCCAAGCATCCCGTCCTCCTGGCCGGCAACGGTTCGCTCCGCAAGCGGGCGACCAAGCAGCTCCGTGAGTTCGCCCGGCGCAGCGGCATCGGCGTGGTCAGCACCTTCATGGGCAAGGGCGTCATCCCGCGCCACGATCCGCACTGTCTGTTCACCATGGGCCTGCAGGCCCGCGACCTCATCACCTGCGAGATGGAGAAGGCCGACCTGGTGATCGCGGTCGGCTACGACCTGGTCGAGTACCACCCGCGCTACTGGAACATCGGCCGCGACAAGAAGGTCGTCCACATCGACTTCGAGGCGGCCGAGATCGACCGGCACTACGACCCGGACGTCGAGATCGTCGCCGACATCGCCGACGCGATCTGGGCCCTCAACGAGCAGCTCCCGACCGAGCCGCTCTTCGACATCGGTCGCTTCGCCGGCTTCCGCAAGGCCATGGTCGAGGACCTGGAGGCCCACGCCGACGACGACACCGAAGGCCTGATCCGGCCCCAGAAGGCGCTGCACGACCTGCGCCAGGTGATGGGACCGGAGGACATCGTCCTCTCCGACGTCGGCGCCCACAAGATGTGGGTCGGTCGCTACTACCAGTGCGACGAGCCGAACACCTGCCTGATCTCGAACGGCTTCTGCTCGATGGGTTTCGCCCTCCCTGGCGCGATGGCGGCCAAGATGGTCCACCCCGAGCGCAAGGTGGCCGCGGTGGCCGGCGATGCCGGTTTCCTGATGAACATCCACGACCTCGAGACCGCCGTGCGCCGCAAGCTGGCCTTCGTCTGCCTGGTCTGGGAGGACGGTGAATACGGCCTGATCAAGTGGAAGCAGACCAACAGCTTCGGTCGCCACTCGGACCTGCGCTTCGGCAACCCGGACTGGATCAAGCTGGCCGAGTCCTTCGGCTGCTGGGGCCGCCGGGTCGACCGGGCCCGCGACCTGCGTCCGACCCTGGAAGAGGCCTTCCGCCAGGACGTTCCCGCAATCGTCGTGATGCCGGTAGACTATCGCGAGAACAGGAAGCTGACCGAGCGGCTGGGTGCCATCACCTGCAAGCTCTGAGCGAAAGGTCCAGGAACGGACATGCCCGAACTCGTCTTGTGGATCGAGGAGCCCGGAGAGGCTCCCCGGGAAGTGGTCATCAAGTCCGGCATGCGGCTCGGCCGCGATCCGGCGAGCGACGTCGCCTTCGGTGACCAGAACGTCTCCAGCCGGCACGCCCTGATCGTCGAGGTGGACGGCCAGCTGATGATCGAGGACCTGGGCTCCTCCAACAAGACGCGGGTGCGCAACGGCCCCGCGCTCGGCAAGGGCGATCGCCACCCCCTGACCCCCGGGCTCGAGCTCGGCATCGGTCGCTGTCGGGTGCGGGTCGCGATCAAGGAGCCGCCGAAGAAGGCGATCCCGCGGACCGAGGAGGTGCCGAAGACCGGCGACTTCGCCCGCACCGAGGCCCAGCCGATCCACCCCTATGCCGTCCAGAGCGGCGAGTCCCGCACCGGGAGCGAGAAGCGGACCGAGTCCGCGCTGCCGATCGACGCCCCCGGACCGGCGGCGCCCGCCTCGGAGAACCGTACCGAGCAGAAGGGCCGTCCCACCGCCAAGGAGCCGCCCGCGGTCCCGAGCAGCGAGGACAAGACCGAGGGTCATCCGATCGCCGGCATCGGAGCCACCCGCGCGCAGCCGCGCTCCGGCACCTCGACGCAGCGCAAGGCCGACCTCGGCCCCGCCGGGGGCGATGCTCCCGGCAAGGCCCAGGCCGGCGGCGCTCCGGTCGAGGCAGCGGCGGCCGAAGCAACGGCGAAGGCCGCGGGCCCGAAGGCGGGACCGCCCGCCGAGGAGCCGGCCGCGGCCGGCCCAGCCGACGCGAGTCCGGTCGTCGACCGGCCGGCCGAGGCGACGCCGCCGACGATCGACGAATCCGCCCCGCCCCCGACCGGACCAGCCGCCGGTGCGCCCGAGGGCGCGAGCGTGGCGGCGGCCGAAGGGCCCCTCGCCGGAGGAGTGGAACCGACCGTGGAGCCGCCCACGACTCCGGCAACGGCCGCCGAGGCCCCCTCGACCGCGGCCGCGCCAGTCGCCGCGCCGGACGAGAGCGCCGCGCCCCCGGCGACGCCCGAAGCGGCCATCGAACCGAAGGTCGTCACCGAGACCGAGGTCCCGGTCGAGCAGGTGATCGCGCCCCCCGCTCAGCCCGCGAGCCCGACTGGACCGGAGGCTCCGGGGGCAACCGGCGCCGGCCCCATCGCGGCGACCGAAACCCCGGCCGCGGCGAAGCCGACGGCCGAGTCCGTGGCCGCGGCGCCCGCGCAGCCGGCGACGCCGGTCGAGGAGGCCGCCGCGCCCGCCACCGCCGCGGAATCCGCGAAGCCCGCTCCGGCCAAGGCCGCCCCCAAGGCGCCGGCCGAGCTGCCGCCGATGCGCAAGGGCAAGAAGGAGCCCCACGACTTCAGCATCCATCGCTACGAGATCGACCTCGGCACCTACGCGGTCAAGGCCCGGGAGATCCGCTGCGCGGACCACGAGGACGTGCTCGGCGGCATCGCGCGCGGCTTCAAGATCCTCCAGGACTACGAGGTCGAGGACGCCTATCATCCCAAGGCGCCGCTGGTCATGAACCTCGGCCTGCTTTCCGGCACCCAGTTCATGACCGGACTCCGGACCTTCTTCCACGGCTACTCGCCTCTCAAGGCCTCGCACGACGACCGGCCCAGCGCGATGTGGACGGCGGGCTCGGGCAAGTTCGGCACCAAGATCCGCTACCTCGGCATCGACGAGATCGTCTTCACCGGCCGCGCGGTGAAGCCGGTCTACCTGCACATCAGCAAGCCGGAAGGCTCGGATCGGCCGAAGTTCAGCTTCAAGCCGGCGGACGGCCTGGTCGGCCAGACCGTCAACCACAAGATCCAGCACCTCCACGCCAAGTACCCCGAAGCGCACTTCGCGGTGATCGGCCCCGCGGGTGAGAACTACGAGCAGGTCCGCTACGCGGCCATCGCCCTCTCGACCATCAACCAGCTCCGCTCGGGCGACATGAAGAGCCGCTTCTGCGGCCGCGGTGGCTTCGGAGGCGTCATGGGTTCGAAGAACCTCGTCGCCATCGTGGCCGACGTCAAGGACGAGCAGCGCGAGAAGGTCGACGGGCTGAAGGAGATGAACATGATCGTGGCCCGCGGCGAGGGCAGCCGCCGTTTCCGCGATCAGAAGAAGGGTGACGGCGGTGGCGGCACCTGGGCCAACATGGCGGCCCTCGATCCGTTGAATGCCATGCCCGAGAACAACTTCAATCCCACCGGCAGCGAGCGCTCGCGTCAGCTCTGGCGCCCGGCCGTGGAGGAGAAGGGCGACTTCCTGGTGAAGGACGAGGCCTGCTTCGCCTGCGGCATCGCCTGTCACAAGAACATCTACGAGAACGACCAGGGCAAGCCGGGCGTATTCCGGGCCAAGTTCGACTACGAGCCGCTCAATCTGCTCTCCGCCAACATCGGCATCTACGACATCGGCCAGGCGGCGACGCTCGTGGAGCTGGTCGACGACCTCTGCATGGACTCGATCTCGATCGGCGTCACCCTCGCCTACGCGATGGAGTACAACCGACGGATGAAGGAGGCCGGCGAGACCTCGCTCCTGCCCGACTACGTCCGCTACGGCGACTTCGAGGGCGCCCGCCGCGCGATCGAGGAGATCGGGCACGGCAGGCTTCCGGTCCTCGGCCAGGGTTCGAAGCGGCTCTCCGAAGGCCTGGGCGAGACCGACTTCGCCATGCACTGCAAGGGCGTCGAGTTCCCGGCCTACATGCCGCACGTCAACCCCGGCTACCCCTGGGCCCTGGCCGGCGGCCACATGTCGATGCGCACCTACCTCCTCTACGTCTTCGAGAAGGAGAAGGGCCTCGACTACTGGGTCGACGCGATCACCACCCGCGGGCCGATGATCATGCGCGACGACGTCCTCGGCGTGTGCAAGTTCTCGGCCATGTGCGACGAGCACATGGCGATGGCCCTGGGCGCGATCGCCGACCTCGACATCGACGAGGCCAAGATCCGGGAGGTCGTCCGCCGCACCTTCCTCCGCGGCTATCGGCTGGAGAAGAAGCAGGGCTTCGATCAGCGCGACTACGTCATGCCCGCCGATGCCCTGAAGCCGCAGGCCCACCTCGCGCTGGAGCACTTCAACACGCCGGAGTTCTTCGACCAGCTGCGAACGAGGGTGACCGAGCGCTTCGAGAAGATGCTGATCGAAGAAGGACTCTGACCGACGAGCACGCCAGCCGCTCGGAGCGCCAGCCGACCGGAGCGCCAGCCGACCGGAGCGCCAGCCGACCGGAGCGCCAGCCGCTGGCTGGCCTAGGATTCCTCGCCGTTGAGTCGTCGAGCCTCGAGTGCGCAGCCGGCGCTGCGGAGCGCGGAGCGCCTGCTCCGCAACTCTCCGGCAAGCTCCCGGGAGAAACGCAGTGCGCAGCAGGCGCTGCGCGGTCCTGCCGGAGCGCCAGCCGCTGGCTGGCCTAGAATTCCTCGCCGTTGAGTCGTCGAGCCTCGAGTGCGCAGCAGGCGCTGCGCGGTCCTTTCCGGTCGGACTGTCGGACCGCGGAGCGCCTGCTCCGCCTCCTCCAGGCCGGCCGGGTGGTCCAGGCTCGCGGAACGGGTCAGCGCCCGGCGGAACGGAAGAAGTGCAGGACCTGCTCGACCAGGCCGCGCTGCGCGCCGAAGCCGAGATCGAGATCGCGGGGGAAGCCGAGGTGGCCACCGCGGGTCACCCAGCGGATCTGCAGCAGCTCGGGCGGCCGCTCGAGATGTGGCCGGAGCGTGAAGGCCGGCACCATCGGGTCCTGCTCGGCCGCGACCAGCAGCGCCGGCGTGTGCAGACGATCGAGCCGCGGGCCGACGCTCATCTTCTCGTAGTAGTCATCCACCGAATCGAAGCCGTAACGGGGCACGACGGTGAGCCGGTCCCAGTCGCGGAAGGTGTCGACCGCCCGCACCTCGTCGAGGTGGCTAGGACCCGCGCCCTTCAGGGCGACCTCCTGGTAGATGCAGACCAGGCCGCGCAGGACGTGGCGACGGTAGAAGCTCTGCTGCGGTTCGTCCATCCAGCGCGAACAGGCGCCGAGGTCGATCGGCGGGCAGACGGCGGCGACGGCGTCCGGCCGTCGCGGCCCCTCTTCGGTCACCGATTTGAGGGCGATGTGGCCGCCGACCGAGAAGCCGAGCAGGAAGACGCGCTCGAATTCGCCGATGATCTCCGAGCCCATGAGACCGTGCACGTCGTCGGAGAGCCCGGCGTGGTAGAAGTCTTCGCCCTTGCGATCGGCCCCGCGCGAGGCGACCGACAGGCAGGCCAGCCCCGACCGGAAGATCCGGGTCAACGCGTTCATGCAGTAGGGGCTGGCGGCCTCGCCGCCGAGTCCGTGCAGGACGATAACCAGATCACGCGCGCCGACCGGACGGGCGAGGAAGCCGTGCAGCTCCACCCCACCCCATTCGGGGGCGATGCGGGTCGAGAAGGTCTCGAGCGGCGGACGGCGAGCCGGCAGGTTGCTCAGCACCCGCGGCATGATCGTCCACCAATGGCCCTGCCAGCTCGTGCGCTTCATCTCGCCCGAAGATAACGAAGGAGTTCCTCGAACCGTCGCGAAACATCATTCCTATCGGTTCCCTCGACCCTGAGCCCCTGCCAGATCGAACCGATTCTGCGCAGAGCATAACGATCGAGTGCATCTTCATGCAGGACCTCGCCGACGAAGACCTCCGGACCGAATTCGGACGCGAGCCTCGGCTCCGCCGGCGTCTCGGCCGGCCGGAACAGGGAGCGGAGGATCTGCGCGGCATCGGCGCCCGCCGCGTACTTCTCCGCGACGGCGCGGAAGCACGAGCCGTCGTTCAATTCGACGGTCTCGTTCGCTCCCGCCGGACCGTTCCGAATCAGTTCGCGCCTCGCCTCCTCCGGCACGACGAGTCGAGCCGGAAGGGCGAGACCGCTCGCCCGCGCCAGGAAGACCGGTTCCTCCAACCCCTCGATCACGATGCCCTGCCCGGCCGGGCGATCACGGACCGCGGCCAGGAAGGCGAGGAGGTCGTCGCGGCCGAGATCGGCGACGTCGGCGTCGGCTATGTGCTGGAGCAGGATCAGCTCGTCGCCGCGCCGAGCGGCGGCGAAGCAGACCGTGACCGGTGCGGTGGCGACGGTCGCCAGACTCCAGGTCCGACCGCCGACCTCGACGGTTTCGTACGCGACCTTCGCCCCCTCGACCTTGGTGGCGAAGCCCTCGAGCAGCTCGCGCGGCCCGGCCGCGTCGGCCACGAGCTGGATGTGTCCGGAGATGCCGCCATGAGGGACCTCGTAGGACAAGAGCCTCTTCTCGTCACGCATCCGGATGCGCCAGTTCCGACCCCCGGGAATCTCGAGACCGAGTCCGCTCGCGTAGTGGCCGGCCTCGCGATGGTGTACCCAGCGCTCGAGATCGAACTCCTCCTGGACGCCCACGCCCGCCACGAGGCGCGCCCGCAGCGCGCGGCAGTCGTCGTCGTCCAGGGGGCTGATCCCGTCGAGGAGCCGACCGACGAAATCCTCGGTCGCGCCGATGACCTCGAGCAGGAGGAGATGGTCGGCGTGACCGATGACGACCAGGGCCACCGGCTTCATCGTGTCCATGCCAGGCAGCCAGGCGAGCCCCATGCGGATGCCGCGCCGGTCGACCCGCTCGAAACGATCCGGCTTGCCGAAGTACTCGGCACGCTGAGCGATCGTCCGGGCGGCGGCGTCCGCGTAGCCGATCTCGCTGGCACCCCAGCACTGAGCGACGACGCTTTCCCGTCCCGGGCCGGACATCCTGAAGACCATGGCCTTGGTCTCTTCCGCCGCCGGGCCGACCTGCCGGAGCTTCGCCCCTTCCGGCGCCGCGACGCGGAGTCGGAGCCCCGCGTGAAACAGGACGCCATGCTCGATGAGCCAGTCGAAGCCCTCGGCGCCTTCGGCCCCGCCCACCTCCGTTGCGCTCGCGTCCCTGGCGGTGGCCGGATCGGCACCGATCCCCTCGGCGACCGGTGTCTTCCCCGTCGCGGCCCTCTCCACCGCCGAGTCCTCGCCGCAGCCCGAAGGGCCGCCGAGAACGAACGCCAGGAGCGCCGGCAGGAAGACCCGGAGAACGAGCCCTTTTGTCCGCCCCCGGGACGGGTCAGGATGACGCATCATCATTCCACTTCGTGAGCGGAGCCTCGACATGATCCAGTCCGTCCTCGCCAGCACCCTCGGCTTCATGCAGATGGGTCGCACGAAGAACGTCGCCGACCTCGATCAGGATCAGGTCAACCGGCCGATCATGGCCAACGGTACCACGATCAACTGGATCCTCGGCCACATCCTCATGGCCCGGCAGGGTCCGCACAAGCTGCTCGGCCTCGAGCCGCCGGCCGCGCCGGAGAAGCTCGCGGCCTACGGCCGCGGCACCAACTGGAACGAACACGGCGCGGACTACATGAGCTTCGCGGAGCTGAAGGACTGCCTCGCCGCCTCGGACGCGGCGCTGAAGACCGCCTACGAGAAGGCCTGCTCGGAGAAGCTCGCCGGCCCGATGCCCGAGAGCAGCTTCCCCTTCCCGGTGGCGAGCTTCGGCGCCGGCCTCGCCGCCTACCAGTTCCACGAGAGCTATCACCTCGGACAGCTCGGCACCGCGCGTCGTCTGCTCGGCCTCGAAGGCGGCATCGCCTGAAGGAGTGACACCATGAAGATCGCCTTTCTCGGCCTGGGCACGATGGGCGAGCCGATGGCCAGGAATCTGCTGGCCAAGGGCTTCGAGGTCGTGGTCTGGAACCGGAGCCCCGGCAAGACCGCCGCGGTCGAGGCCGCCGGCGGTCGCGTCGCCGCGACGCCGCGCGCCGCGGCCGAAGGCGTCGACCTGCTCGCGCTCTGCGTCTCGGACGGTCCCGACGTCGACCAGGTCCTGCGGGGCTCGGCCGAGGCCGCGATCCACGGCATGGCCGCCGGCAGCCTGGTGGTCGACTTCTCCACCATCTCGCCCGGCCTCACCCGCGAGCTGGCCGCGGCCTTCGCCGAACGGGGCGTGGGCTTCGTCGATGCGCCGGTCTCCGGTGGCTCCGAGGGCGCCCAAAAGGGCACGCTCGCCATCATGTGCGGCGGCAGCGAGGCCGACGTCGAGCGCGCCCGCCCGGTCTTCGCCGCGGTGGGCTCCCGGGCGACGCGGGTCGGTGACGTGGGCGCCGGCCAGGTCGCCAAGGCGGTGAACCAGGTGGTCATCGCCGGGACCTACCAGGCGATCGCCGAGGGTCTGATGCTGGCCGAGGGCTGCGCGGTCGATCCCCGCAAGGTGGTCGAGGCGATCCGGGGCGGCGCCGCCGCCTCCTGGGTGCTGGACAACCGCTCGGGCAACATGATCGTCGACGACTACCCGCTCGGCTTCCGCCTCCGGCTCCATCGCAAGGACCTCGGCATCGCGCTGGGGGCCGCGGCCGCGGCCGGCGTCGGCATGCCGGTGGCGGCGCTGGTGGCCGCGAAGGAGGACGCTCTCATGACCGCGGGCCACGGCGACGAGGACATGTCGGCCTTGGCCCGCGCCGCGCGGCAGGACGCCGGGATCGCCCCGGGACCTCTCGGCGGCGAGGGCTGAGAGGCGACACCAGCAAGGTGACAGGGAATCGCCGGCCGGCGGCCGGCGGACTTGCCGGCTGGGCAGCCGGCGCTCCGAGACAGCCGCGCTCCGAGACTGCCGCGCTCTGAGACTGCCGCGCTCTGAGACTGCCGCGCTCCGGAACGCCAGCCGTTGGTCGGCCCGGTCTTCACTTCGGTTTCGATCGCTCTCGGCGGACTTGCCGGCTGGGCAGCCGGCGCTCCGAGACGGCCGCGCTCCGGAGCGCCAGCCGCTGGTCGACCCGGTTTTCACTTCGGCTTCGATCGCTCTCGGCGGACTTGCCGGCTGGGCAGCCGGCGCTCCGGGGCAGCCGCGCTCCGGAGCGCCAGCCGCTGGCTGGCCAGGTTTTCGCGTCCGTCGAGCGAACGCCGGCTCCGATGATCGGTCGGCATCGTGCTCACCCGTCGTCTCGGGCGTGACGACGAGGTGCCGGCCCGACCGACCGGCTCGAGGGGACGGGAGTGTTCGGGATCAGGTTGCGTAGCCGGCGCCAAGGACCACGGAGCGCCGCTTCGCGAGTCCTGGCTCGGCTTCGGACCGCGGAGCGCCTGCTCCGCCACTTTCCGGCAACCTCCCGGCAACCTCCCGGCAACCTCCCGGCAACCTCCCGGCAACCTCCCGGCAACCTCCCGGCAACCTCCCGGCAACCTCCCGGCAACCTCCCGGCAACCTCCCGGCAACCTCCCGGCAAGAACGCGAGGCGCAGCCGGCGCTGCGCGGTCCAGGCGCTGCGCGCTCCAGAGCCAGCGTCAGTCGCTGGCTGGCAGGCCCTCGTCATCCGGGCGATCCGGCCTATCCGCCCGCGGAGGAACTGGCGGCCGCCGCGCTCTGCTGCTGGCGGGCGCGATGGGCGATCCAGCCGATCAGGAACATCTCGGTCTGGCCGACCTCGGGCCGGGCCCGGACCAGGAAACCGCGCTTGAACAGGCCGCGGTGCGTGGTGAAGGCGACGACGCGGCCGCCGACCAGGTAGTCGCGCCGGGTCGAGAACAGGCGCTGGCCCTCGAGCAGGCCCTCGCGATCGCCGACCCGGACCTCGTAGCGCTGCCTGAAGAAGCCCCGCCGCGCCTCGGCCAGGAGGGGGCCCTTCTCGTCACCGAGACGCAGCTCCCAGGTCGAGCTCCAGAAGCCGTGGCGCCGGAGCTGGAGCGCCCCGCCGCCCTCGAGTTCGAAATCGCAACCGCCGAAGAAGCGCGACTCGCTCCGGCCGATCAACACGCCGTCGACCCGGATCTCGTGCCAGGCGCGAAAGAAGCCATGGCCGATCGCCTCCATGACGCAGGGGAAGGCCGGATCGAAGTCGTCGTCGTCCTCGCGACCGGAGCCGCCCTCCACCGCCGGCACGACGTCGATCTCGTCGCCGGCCACCAGCGGCGTCGCCGCCCAGGCCTCGCGATCGACCGGCTCGGTGCCGCGGAGGACGATGAGGTAGGGCTGGATCGAACCCTTCGGGTCGAGGATCCGCGAGCCCAGCTCGGCGTGGCGTTCGAAGAGGCTACTGAAGGCGGCGCCGAGATCGGCGCCGGCCACCTCGAGCCGGACCAGGGCCTCATCGTCCGAGTAGCGTCTGAGCGGCAGGGGGATGTGGACGTCGATCTGCATCGGATCAGCCCCTCGTCGATTCCTGGCCCGGTCCTTCGTCCGGACGCCGGGCCCGCTTAGACTGTCGCAAGCAACTCGGAACCACAAGCGCCCATGACCGACGAAACCATCACCCTCGTGTCCGGCCTGCCCCGCTCGGGGACCTCGCTGATGATGCGCATGCTCCACGTCGGCGGCCTGCCGGTACTCTCCGACGGCGAGCGCGAGGCCGACGAGGACAATCTCGGCGGCTACTTCGAGCTGGAGGCGGTGAAGATCACCGAGGCCGATGCGAGCTGGGTCGGCGAGGCCCGAGGCAAGGTGGTTAAGGTCATCCACCACTTCCTCGAGTTCTTGCCCCCGGATCGTCGCTACCGCGTGCTCTTCATGCGGCGCCGGCTGGAGGAGATCATCGCTTCGCAGCGTCAGATGCTCATCCGCCGCGGCTCCGGCGAAGGTGGCCCCAGCGATCGCGAGATGACGGTGATCCTGCGCCAGGAGCTGTTGCGGGTCATGCACTGGCTGAAGGATCGGCCCAACTTCGCCGTGCTCTACGTCGACTACAACGAGCTGATGAGCGATCCGACGGCGACGATCGCGAGTCTCCAGGGCTTCCTCGGTCCCGGCCTCGACTACGCCCGCATGGCCGAGGTCGTCGACCCGACCCACTACCGCCAGCGCGGCGGGACTACCTCGCCATTTCGGAAACGGCCCTGAACTCGGCGCGCAGCGCGGCGAGCCTCTCGGCGTAGGCCGGATCCTCGGCCAGGTCGTCGCGCTCGAAGGGATCACGCGTCAGGTCGTAGAGTTCGTCCGGCTTGCTCCCGTCGCGATGGACGATCAGATGCAGCCCGTCGCGCACCAGGGCCAGCACCGCGCCGTTCTGGTTGCGGGCCTCCGGACCGAGCCGGATGCCCTGGTCGAGCTGGCAGAAGAGCGGGCTCGAGGTGGTCTGGTCGTCCTCGCCGAGCGGGAATCGCGTCCCCGGAAAACCGCTGGCCGCCACCGTCGCCTGGTCGAGGACCAGCTCCAGGATCGTCCGGCCGAGATCGCGCAGGCTGAGTTCGGTGCCGAGTCTGAGGCCGGCCGGCACGCCGGGCGCGCGGATCAGGAGCGGGACGTGGAGGGTCTCGGCATAGAGGCTCGCGCCGTGACCTTCGGCGCGGTGCTCACCGAAGGTCTCGCCGTGGTCCGAGGTGATCACCAGGAGGGTATCGTCGAGCAGACCGCGGCGACGCAGCTCGGCGACCAGCAGCCCGACCTGATGATCGAGGTAGGCGATGGCGCCGTCGTAGCGATCCATGTAGTCGAGATTCGTGGTGCTGGCCTTCGCCGCCAGCCGGATCACCGCTCGCTCGTCCTCACCCGGTCGGCGGTGGTCGTAGGTCGAGCGCCAGGGTTCGGCGGTCTCGTAGGGCTGATGCACGTCGAAGAAGTTGATGAAGGCGAAGAAGGGGCGACCGCCCTCGCGCTCGTCGAGCCAGTCGAGGAAGTCGGCACGCACCGTCTCGGCATCCTTGCGACCGGGGTAGTCGGGCGGACTGGCGCCGGTCGCCAGGCGGACGAGGTGGTCGAGCGAGCGCCCCACCGCGGTGGTCAGGAGGATGGTCTCGAGGTCGAGGACGTGATCCTCGTAGCGGGCGAAGCCGCGGGCGAGGCCGGAGCGTCGCGTGCAATAGGCCAGGTTGGCGACGAAGCCGGCGGTGTCGTAGCCCCGACCGCGGAGGATCTCGGCCAGGGTGGGGACGTCCGAACGCATCGCCGTCGTCCAGCTCGCCCGGGTCGGGTGCGACCACAGGCCGGTGAACATGCTCGCATGGCTCGGCAGCGTCCAGGAGGTGGTGGAGTAGGCCCGGTCATAGACCAGGGACTCCGCGGCGAGCTTCTCGAGTTCGGGCGTGGTCGGACGCTCGTAGCCGTAGAGGCCCATGTTGGCCGCGCGCAGGGTGTCGAGCGTGATCAGGACGACGTTGCGCGCGCCGGGCGTCGCCGACCTCGGCGGCGGACCGATCCGCAGGGCCTGCTCGACCGTGATCGCCCGGACGCCGAGCCCGACCAGCATCAGCAGGGCGAGACCCCAGCCCAGGCTGGGCAGGATGCGCAGCCGGCCGGCGAGGATGATCAGCGTGCGCATCACCAGGGTGGCGAGACCCAGCGCCAGGATCAGCTCCGGGACCCGGTCGAGCCGCCGGTAGGCGATCGAACCGACCTCGACCAGGGTCGCGGTGAAGGGGAAGGCGGCGAGGGTCCAGAGCGCGCGACGCCGCCCGAGGGGGCGGATCGGCAGGGCGATCAGGACGGCGAGGAGCCAGAGAACGAGGCAGCCGGCGAGGACGCTGAGGGGCGCGACCCAGGCGAAGCGCGCCGGATAGCGGGTGTAGCTGCCGAAGCCGATCGGCAGGTGGGGCCGGCTCAGGACCTCGACCGTGGCCGTCGCCAGGGCGAAGAAGATGAAGATGCGCAGACCGGCCAGGAGCCCGAGCCGCGGATTGGCCGACCCGGTCGGCCGCGACGCTTCGCTCTCCGGGCCCGCGACCGTCGCCATCAGAGGTAACCCAGGCCGCGCAGCCGACGCTGCGCCGCTTCCTCGTCGGCGCTGCGATCACGGCCACCCTCGCCGGTCAGGCCGTCGAGCAACGAGCGCCCGCTGACGCCGGCCGGCGCCGCGACGCCGGCGAGATCGCAGAGCGTCGGCAGGAGATCCTGGAGCCGCGCCGCGGGGATCTCGCCCTCGAGGATCGATCCCGGAGCGAGCAGGAGGAAGCTGCCGCTGGCCGAGGCCGAGAGGCACGGGTCGTGCGTCCTGAAGATCGCGCCATCCGCGGGCCCGATACCGTCGTCGACGACGATCGAGTGTTCCTCCACCGCCACCAGGAGATCGGGCGCGACGCCCGCGAGGTCGTCGAAGGCCTCCTCGGGTCTGGTGACCTGGCCCTGGATCGGCGTGCCCTCGTCGTCGACGAGTCGTTCGAGCTTGCCGGCGATCTCGGCGCGCAGGGCCGCGGCTTCGGCCGCCGGGACGATTCCCTGGCCGTCGCGACCGGCGACGTTGAGATAGATGCGGCCATCGGGCCAGCCGAGCGCGACGGCCCGGCTCGCGCTCCAGTCGACGCCGGCTCCCTCGAGCTTCGTGTCCACGGCGGGTTCCGACTTCAGGACCAGATAGCCCTCACGGCGCAGCCAGTCGTTGAGACGGAACACGCCCTGGGAGAGCTGGACCCCGGTCGAGGACACGAGAAGCAGCCGATCGTCCTCGCGCATGATCCGGGCGAGCGTCGCGATGCCGGCATCGAGCGCGGCGTAGCCCTCGAGGACCGCGGCCAGCGCGTCGTCGTCATCGTCCATGAAGGCGGGATGGAGCGCCTGCAGCTGCGCCAGCCCCTGGTCGCGCAGGTGGACCAGATCGCCGCGATCCTCGATCAGGAAGTCCTTCGTTTCCTCGAGGGCGGCCGCGAGTTCGGCGACCAGGATGACGGGATCGCCGCGCGCGTCGTCGGCATCGGGCGATTCGATGGTCCGGGCGCCGCGGCCGCCGAGCGCCTCCGCGAGGCGGTTCGGCGGCGCCTCGGGGATGCCGATGACCGTGGTCGACCGGTCGAGGCGGTCGACGAGCCCGTAGCGGCCGAGGGTGCCGGCGTCGGCGCCGTTGCGGAAGACCGCCCGGTGGAGCCAGGGATCGAGCGGGAGCTGCTCGTCGAGCAGGCCGTAGGCGGCGCGCTCGAGCAGCGCGGCGGCGCCCCCCAAGGTCTCGTTGCCGAAGAGCAGTTCGGGCACCAGCCCCATGACCTCGATGACCACCGTCCTCATGACCAGAGCGATCTCCCCTCCAGCTTCGCGCCCGGCTCGAGGCCGAAGGCCTCGAGGATGGTGGGCGCCAGATCGATCAGGCGGGCGTTCTCGATCGCGAGCGGCCGGTTGCAGCCGAGGAAGCCGGGCACCAGCTCGGGGTCGACGATGTGGTCGCCCGACCACTTCTCGAGGTTGTCCTCGTAGACCGCCGCGGGCGCGCCGCCCAGCGCCGTGCGCGACGAGGCCCGGTAGCCGTCCTCGCAGCAGACCAGGAGGTCTGGACCCTCGGCCTGGCAGGGGCCCGCGTAGACCGCGTCCGTCCTGACCACCCGGCGGACGCCGGACCGACCGGTGGCGGGATCGGCGAGGCCGAGCAGGCCCTCCTCGATCCGGGCCATCACGGCCTCGGCCTCGGCGCCGGTGACGCTGCCCTTGCTCTCGCGGCCGGCGCGATTCAGGTAGATGGCGCCGAAGCCGACCGCGTAGGCCTTGGTCCGCTCCCAGTCGACGTTGGCGAAGAAGTCGGCGCCGTTGCGGGCGTCCTCGGAACGGTAGACCAGAAGACCCGCGTCGCGCAGGAAGCTGTTCAGGTTGAGCGACCGCCGGAAGGTGGTGAAGCCGTGGTCGGAGAGCGTGATCACCAGCTCGTCCGGCCCGGAGCAGCGCGCGAGGACCCGGCCGAGGATGGCGTCGCAGCGGCGGTAGACGTCCTCGAGCACGCCGGCGTGGCGGCCCAGGTCCTCGGCCGCGCCGTTGGCGGGATGATCCGGCTCGGTGAAGCGCCAGAACATGTGCTGGACCCGATCGGAGGTGTCGAAGAGACAGTAGACGAAGCCGTCGTCGCGCCGGTCGAGTTCGAGCTCGAGCATGGCCTCGCGCTCGCTCCAGACCAGCTCGCACTGGGCGAGGTACTCGTCCTCGTCGAGTCGGCCATGATTGAGACCGTCGTTCTCCTCCACCATGCCGGTGGTGTAGTAGGTGCCGATCCGGCTCTCCAGCTCCCGCGGATACTCCGGTGGGTTGCCGATCGGGAAGGGCGGCGCCTGGGGATCGAAGTTCACCGGCGAGGCGAAGAGCTCGACCACGGGATCGAGCCGGAGCAGGAGGAAGCGGGTCATGCCCCGCACCGACTGGAGCATCGGCAGCTTGAACTTGAGCTTCAGCCAGTCGCTCCACTCGCCCAGCTTCAGCTCGAGTTCCTTCGGCGCGCCGGCCGAACGCAACAGCGCCCGATCGTTGGCGCGATCGAGCTGGAGGTCGAACTCGAAGCGGAAGTCCTCCTTCTTCTTGGCGTTGATCGGCCCGATCACGTGGCTGCGGATCAGCTCGCCGGGCCCGATCTCCAGCCGGACGACGTGCTCGCCCTCGGTCGCCTCGGTCTCCGGAGCGGAGCTGTAGAAGGTGGCGGTGCCGAGCGAACCGCGCAGGTCGGGCACGCCCATGCCGTAGAGGAGGTGACCGCTGATCCGCTCCGAGGGGTAGCTGCAGGGGCAGCGCAGGATCGCCGAATGCAGGCCGCGTTCGGAGAGGGTCTCCCAGAAGGGCCGCCCCTGACGACGGTTGACCACGCGCGGCGGCGTGAAGGCGTTCTTCTGTTCGTAGCGGGTGAACGAGAGATCGGGCAGGTAGGTCTTCGGGTCACGGGCGATGAAGTCGAAGATGCCGTGACCGCCGGGATTGAGTCCGGTCGCGAAGCTCGACCAGGCGACCGGCGTCTGCGCCGGGAAGGTGGTCGCCACCCGGCCGAGGACGCCCTGCTCGGCCAGACGCGCGAAGGCCGGCAGCTCGCCGCGCGTCACCATCCGCTCGATGATGTCGGGTTCGAGGCCGTCGAAACCGAGAACGATGACTCTCTTGAAGCGGGACAATCCTTCCTCCCGACCGGACGCTCAGTCGTGCTTCTGCTTGCGGAAGCGGTTGACCAACCAGCCGCCGGTCCAACGCCAGAAGAAGATGAAGACGCCGCCGATGGCCGCCAGGATGCTGCCGAAGGCGAGCGGCACTTCCGGACCGATGTAGGCGAAGAACGAAGGCATCGAGCGAACTCCAGGGGAAGGTGCGGGCCGTGGAGAGGATACAACGACGTCGGGCCCGACCACAGTCAAAATCATCGGCCCGGGGCGCCGGCCACCCCACCCCTGCATGATGATGCGATGAAGTTCCGGGGCGGATAGAGGACCCGACCGGCGGCGGATCAGACGTCCAGGAGACGGCGGATCTGGCCGAGCAGGGCGCGACGATCGAAGGGCTTGCGCAGGAAGGCGGTGCGTTCGTCCAGCTCGCGATCGTCGAGATAATCGCTGGCGTAGCCCGAGATCAGGAGGACCCGCAGCCCGGGCCGCCGGGCGCGCAGGCGGTCGGAGAGTTCGACGCCGCTCATGCCGGGCATGACGATGTCGCTGATCAGGAGGTCGATGGTCCGCTCCGGCTCCTCGGCCAGTTCCAGGGCCTCGAGGCCGTCGGCGGCCTCGGTCACCACCAGGCCGTCACGACCGAGAAGCGCGCGGAGGGTCTCCCGTAACGCCCTCTGGTCGTCCACGAGGAGAACCTTCAGCCCGGCCAGGTCGGCGACCTCGGGGTCGCTCTCCTGGTCCTCGACCGGCGCCTGGGGGTGGCCCTCGGCCTCGGGCAGGACGACGCGGAAACAGGCGCCCTCGCCGGGTCGGGACTCGGCGCTGATCCGGCCGCCCGACTGGCGGACGATGCCGCTCACGGATGCCAGGCCCATGCCGCGCGCGACGCCCTTCGACGAGTAGAAGGGTTCGAAGATGTACTCGGCCTCCTCGGGCGCGAAGCCGACGCCGGTGTCACGGATGGTGATCTCGGTGGCCCGCCCGGCCCCGGCCTCGTCGGTGGCGACGACGCAGGACGAGATGGTGATGCAGCCGCCACGCGGCATCGCCTCGGCGGCATTGGTGACCAGGTTGATCATCACCTGCTCGAGCTGGCCGACGTCCATCAGCACGGGACAGCTGGTCGAGTTCGGGTCGAGATCGATCCGGATGTCGTCACGAACGAGTCGCGTGAGCATCGCCAGGAGCTCGCGGATCGTCACCAGGGGGTCGATGATCTCGGCCTCGAGCACGAGCTGCTGGCTGTAGGCGAGAAGCTGGCGGGTGACGCGGGCGGCGCGATGGACCGCGGTGGTGATCACGTCGGCGCGTTCGACGATGCTGGCCCCGTCCAGCTCGTCGGCTTCGAGCCGCATGAGGTCGGCCTCGCCGGCCACGACCGTGAGCACGTTGTTGAAGTCGTGACCCAGCCCGCCGGCGAGCCGGCCGATGGCCTCGAAACGCTCGGCCGCCCGCAGCCGTTCCTCGAGCGCGCGCCGGCGGACCACGTCGGCCTGCAGGTCGTCGAGGGCGCGGCGCAGGTCGGCGGTGCGGCTCTCGACCTGTTCCTCGAGCTCGTGCCGGGCCTGACGCAATTCCTCCTCCACCGCCTGACGCTCGACGATCTCGGTCTCGAGCTCGCGGGTCCGTTCACTGACCAGCTCACCCAGGACGGCCGCCCGGTCGCGCTGCAGGCGCGAGCGATACCGGAGCATGGCGAAGAGACCACCGAGACCGATGACGGCCAGCAGACCGCGAAAGGCGAGGGTCTCGGTCAACACCGGGCGCACGATCACGGCCATGGTGGCGACCGGCTCGGTCCAGGGACCGTCGGCGACCGCCGTCTCCACTTCCAGGTCGTAGCGACCGGGCTCGAGATCGTTGTAGGAGACGACACCGTACTCCTCGGCGAGTCGCCAGTCCGAGTCGAGGTCGCGCAACCGGTAGCGGATGTGGACCTGGCGCGGCACCTCGTGGGAGATGCCGCTGAAGCGGAGGTCGAGATCGCGGTCGCCGGGCTCGATGCGCAGGCCGACGCCCTCGCCCCTCACGGCATCCCGCCAGCTCTCGTCCCGGCCGCGCCGCCGGTACTGGATCTCGACCATGGGTCGCTCGGGCGGGGCGGGCACCAGGCGGGGATCGAAGACCAGGACGCCCTTGGTCGCCGGCAGGTAGATGCGGCCCTCCTCATCGATCAGGCTCCGGCCGGGCCGGATGGCGTTGCCCTCGAGCAGGTCGATGCCAGGGCCGCGATCGAAGAGCCGGCCACGGAACCGGTCGAGCCGCCCCTCGGCGACGGCGTCGAGGTCGGTCAGACGGTAGAGCGCGAGCGCGCGATTGCCGAGCACCAGCAGGTGCTCGCCGGTGATCACCAGGGAGGAGGCCACGTCCTCGGCCAGGCCCTGCATGAGGCCGAGACCGACGACGCGCCCGTCGCGGATCCGGCTCAGGCCACCGCCGTAGCTGCCGACCCAGAGCGACCCGCGCCCGTCCTCGATCAGCGAGCGGATCGGCCCCACCGGCAGGTCGACGCCACAGCGCAGGACCTGGCTGACCCCGCCATCGATCCGGCACAGACCCTGATCGCCGCCAATCCAGATGGCCCCGTCGCGGCATTCGAAGATGACGCTCGGCTGCCCCACCACGCCGAGCGCGGCGGCGCCGAGGTCGCGTTCCCGGCCGTTCTCGATCAGGCCGAGCCTCTGGTCGCGTGCCAGCCAGATCCGGCCCTTCGAATCCTCGTGGACGACGGCCAAGGGGCTGTCGGCGGCGATCTCGTCGGTGGTGGCGACGATGCCCTCGCCATCGAAACGCAGGAGCGAGAGCCCGTAGGCCAGCCAGGGCCGTCCCGAGGCGGAGGTCGCCATGCTCATCGGCGTGCGGTCGTCCAGCCGGCTCAGCCGCTCCTGATCGAGGAGGAAGATGCGCTGTCCGGCGGCGAGGATGCGACCATCGCCGCAGGCCGCCAGGCAGGCGATCGGCGAATCCACGTCTTGGGCGGAGATCATCCGGATCGGAGTCGGGGCCAGGCCGACCAGGCCGACGTAGTCGCAGCCCAGCCAGATGCTGCCGTCGGCCAGCGGCAGCACGCAGCGGATGCCGCCCTGGGGCTGATAGGGGTTGCCGAGGTCGAGGCTCGGCTGCTCCCAGCGGCCGTCGAAGAAACGCAGGACGGGGCCCAGGCCTTCGATCCAGAGCCCACCCTCGTGGTCGCGACGGAGACGGCGCTGGTCGTCGGTCATCAGCGCCGGCACCTTCCAGACCCGCGGCTCGCCCCCCTCGATGACGACCAGGTCGTTGCGGCTCAGGCCCGCCACGCGGCCGTCGCCGAGGCCGGCCACGCCGATGTGGCGGCCGGGACGCAGGAGGCGAAGCTGGTCATCGACCAGTTCGAAGAGCCCCTGGTCGGCGGCTACGAGGAGATTGCCGCCGCCGTTGCAGCAGAGATCGTAGACGCCATCGGCGCCGACCAGGAAGCGTTCCGCGCCGGCCGAGGAGAGCCGGAGTAGGTCGCAATCACGGGCGACGTAGAGCCGCCCTTGACCGTCCTCGCAGAGATCGCGAATGCCGGCGCCCTGGCCTTCCTCGGGCAGCGCCAGCCGGCTCCATCGGCCCCGTGACCGCTCCCAGAGCCGACCGTTGTCACTGGCCACCACCAGGTTGCCGGAACGTCGGCGGTGGATGCGCATCAGGCGACGATCGTCGAGCCCGGGCTCCTCGAGCGGCCCGCGGGGCTGGACCCGGGCACCGTTGAAGCGGGCGAGACCACCGAACGTGCTCAGCCAGAGGCTGCCGTCCTCGTCCTCGACGATCCCGGTCACGGTATTCTGGGGCAGTCCGTCCTGAGAGGTCCACTGGACCGGGACGAAGTTCCGTCGCATCAGGGAGACCGGGGGCGCCTGGGACCAGGCCAGTTGGGCCAAGAGGCCGAGGAGGAGGTAGATCCTGGTCGGACCGAGAAGCAAGAGCTGGTCTCCCGAGTCGAAACTGGCGCGTGGGCGCATGATAGGCGGCCGGCCCCGGCAGTGTCCATCGAGCGGTCGCGCTCCTCGGCGAGGCCGCCGAAGCAGCCCGGAAACGGGAACGCCCCCGGCTCCGCTGGGAGACGGGGGCGAACCCGGGGTCGAACGCGCCTTCGGCCCCATTCCTTGACGATGCGATCGGGGGGAGCGGCCGGCATGTGCTGCGCGACCGTCTCCCGCTCCGCTATCGACGTCCTAAAGCCGGTGCTTGACGGCTTTTCCGGAGATCGGGCCGAATCGTCCCCGAGTGGATGGAGCGTATTTCCGCGGCCCGTAAGTCCAGGTCGAGAAGCTCGGGCGAAGCCACCACCGGTGCTTGCCTCGTCGCCCCGCGCCACCTATCAGGGCCCATGCTCGATGCGCCGCCGCCCGCCGGCCTGCCCTTCACCAGCCGTCTCCTGCTCGCCCCGATGGAGGGGGTGACCGATCCGGCCTTTCGCGGGCTCGTGCTGAGTCGACACCGGCCCGACGAGCTCGGCGGCGCCTTCACCGAGTTCGCGCGGGTGAATGCGGACGCGCTCGGCGCCGCGGTCCTGCGTCGCCACCTCGGGGCGGCGGTGAACGGCATCCCGGTGGGACTCCAGCTCATGGGCCAGGAGCCCCTGGCGCTGGCCCGGACGGCGGAGCGGGCGGCCGCTCTCGGCGCGCCGCTGATCGACCTGAACTTCGGCTGTCCGGCGCGCGGCGCCTGGAAGACCTGCGCCGGCTCGGCCCTGCTCGATCATCCCCGCCGGATCGAGGAGCTGGTCGCGGCCTGCGTCACGGCGGTCGCGGGTCGGGTCCCGGTCAGCGCCAAGATCCGCGCCGGAGTGCGCGACGACCGCGGGCTCGAGGACGTGGTCGCCGCGGCGGAGGCGGGCGGCGCGGCCCTGATCACCATCCACTGCCGGACCCGGAGCGAGGGCTACGACGACCGGGCGATCGACTGGCGACGCGTGACCCGCGCGGTGGCGGCGACCAGGCTGCCGGTCTGCGGCAACGGCGGCGTCGGCGACCGGGTCGCGGGCGAGCGGATGATGGCCGCGACCGGCTGCGCCCTGGTCATGATCGGTCGGGCCGCGCTCGGCGACCCCTTCTGCTTCCGTAGGCGACCGGCCGACGCGGCCGAAGCCGGCCAGTTCCTGCTCGACTACGCCGCCGCGATGACTCCCCTCGTGCGCCGGCCACGCCAGGCGCTGGCGCGCCTGAAGCAGCTCCTCCGCCACTGGCGCGCCGGTGGTCTCGTCCGCGACGAAGACGAGCGCCGGCGGCTCCTGCACGAGAGCGACCTGGAGACCGTGCTCGCCTTCATCCACCACCGGAGCGGGATCCCGACCGGGGCGCGGCCTGGGCCGGCCGGGGCTTGAAGCGGGGCGAAGCGGGGACAACATGGGAGATGGCCAGCCTCCGGTCCAATCCCCGCCTCCTCTGCGGCTTCCACGCCCTGCAGATGAGCCTGTTCCCGATGGCGATCATCACGATCTTCTTCAAGGAGGAGATCGGGCTCGACATGGGGGAGATCATGCTCCTCCAGGGCTGCTTCGGGCTGGCCATGGCGGCCTTCGAATTCCCCTCCGGCTACCTGGCCGATCGCATCGGCTACCGCCGCTCGCTCGTCCTGGCGGCGATCATGCAGGTGGCGGGTTGGAGCCTCTATGTCCTGGCCGAGAACTGGCTGGCGGTGGTCGCCGCCGAACTCGTTCTCGGCGTCGGCATGTCCCTCGTCTCCGGCTCGGACGCGGCCCTGCTCTACGAGTCGCTGGTGGACCTGGGGCAGGAGGAGGATTACGCCCTCTGGTCCGGGCGGATGAAGTTCTGGGGCCAGTTCGGCGAGGGCACGGCCGCGATCGCCGCCGGTCTGCTCTACGCCGTCCACGGCCGCCTCCCCTTCGTGATCGAGGTGGGGATCTGGTTGATCGCGGTCCTGGTCGCCCTCCGGCTCGTGGAACCGAGCCGGGAACGACCGCCCCTCGGCGACGACTGGAACCAGGTGAAGCGGCTCACCGCCGAGCTCTTCCATGGCAATCCGCGTCTTCGCAGCACCGCCCTGGCGATGATCGTCTTCGGCATGTCCTCCTTCGTGCCGGTCTGGACCATCCAGCTCTACGCTCTCGACGCCGGCCTCCGCGAGGCCTGGCTCGGGCCGGTCTGGGCCGCCGCGAACTACAGCGTCGCCATCGGCGCCCTGCTGTCGCGACCGCTCGGCCGTTGGCTCGGGCTCGGCCGGCTCCTCGTCGTCTGCGTCGCCCTCGTCGCCGCCGGTTACGCGGGTCTCGGCTTCAGCCATGCCCTGTTCGGCTTCGCCTTCTACTTCCTGCTCACCCTCATGTGCGGGCTCTACATGCCGATGCTCCAGCACGTCGAGCAGCGCCTGATCCCGTCGCGGGATCGCGCCGGCTTCCTCAGCCTGCGCAGCCTGCTCTTCCGCTCGGCCTTCCTGGTCATCGGCCCGGTCGTCGGCGGCGCCATCGACCGGCGCGGGCAGCACGAGGTGATGCTCGTCCTGGGCGCGATCTTCACGCTGCTGGCGGGCCTCGCCCTGCTCGGGCTGCGACGGCGGGGCCTGCTTCGGCCCAGCTCGCCCTCCGGGGCCGCCTGAGTCGCCGAGCCGGGCGCGAGTCGGCGACGAGCTCAGTCGTCGAGGATCGGCCCGCTGCGCCAGTCCTCGAGCCAGGGGCGTTCGGCCGTCGTCAGGCTCGCGGCGCCGCCCACCGAGGGCCAGCCCCGCGACCAGCCACGGATCACGTAGCCGCCGGCGCGACGGCGCAGGGAGAAGGTCCAGACGCACTCCTCGTTCAGCGCCTCGAGGCCGATCTCGGGCGCGGAATGCGAGATGCCACGGATGCGCACGGCCGCGAGCTCGCCCGCGGTCTTCCAGTCCTCCACGAGGCGGGCGTGACCCCAGTCCTCGAGGGCGTGGAAGTGGCGTTCGAGGTGGACCAGCTGCTGGTCGCGATCGAGATCGAGCGCCGGCCAGACCTCGGCCAGGGCGACCCAGTCGTCCGCCTGCTGGGCCCGGAAGAAACGCTCCAGCGGGGCCTCCAACTCGGCCGGCAGGTCGTGTGGCAGGACCGCCCAGGCCGGTTCCGCCGGCGCCTGATGCGGTCGGGCCTCGCCGGCGTCGGCGCGCAGCCGCTCGTCGCCGCGCGGGCTGAGATCGATCTCGTCGTCGTCGACGGCGAGGAAGCCGCGGGCCGCGATCAGAAGATGCAGATCGCAACGAGCCTCGTCGGGCCCCCAGTTCTCGACCCGGAGGTCGAAGAGCCAGGGCGCCGCGCGGAGGGCTTCGGCCGAGCCGACCGACCAGTCGATGCGCGCGGCCGCGAGCAGGTCGGCGAGCTGTTCCTCGCTCAGCTCGTGGAGCCGGGCGGCGATCTCCTCCTCCGGCTCGAATTCGACACCGTCGCCGATCTCCAGCGGCCTGAGGATCTCGAGCTCCTCGGGCAGGACCCAGGGGTCGAGGCTCTCCTGCGCCAGGGCGAGGCCGAGCAGGTCCTGGAAGTCGAAGGCCAGCACCCGCCCGTCGCCGGCCAGGGTGACGAGGAGGGAATCCGTGGTCTCACGCGCGATCTCGGCCAGCCAGAGATCCTTCTGGATGGCGGCGAGGCGCGTCCTGGAGAGGCGTCCGTTCATGGCCCCAGGATGACCGGTTCCCCCCGGCGACGAAAGGGGCCGCGACCGGCGACGGGCGCGGCCTCGTCGTCAGGGAGCCACGATGCGGTGGCGACCCGCGGCCAGATGCTCCAACCACTGCACCCGGCCGTCGGGCCAGCGGATCTCGACGTTGCGGGCCTCGGTCGCGGCGCCGAGGCCGAAGGTGAGCAGATGCTCGCTCTGCGACAGGTAGCCGCCGCCACCGGAGAGGTAGCGCTCCTGGACGCCGAAGTCGCCGCGCAACCGGACCCGGGCCCCGAGCGCCGGGGCCCCGTTCGCGCCGAGCCGGAGATCGAGACGGAGGGAGTGGCCGGTCGGCCCCTCGTTGATCAGGAGCCGCGGGCTGCCGCCGTTGGCGGTGATCAGCAGGTCGAGATCGCCGTCGCCATCGACGTCCGCGGTGGCCAGTCCACGGCCGACCATGGGCTGGAAGAGATCGGGACCGGCCTCGTCGGCGCCGACCTGGAGGAAGCGGCGGTGGTGACCGTTCCAGAACAGCTCCGGCCGCTGGGCATGACGCTGGCTGGCCTGGACCTTCTCGATCTCCGGCTCCACGTGACCGTTCGCGCAGGCGAGATCGAGGTAGCCGTCGAGGTCGAAGTCGAACATCGCCAGACCGAAGGTGAGGCTGTCGCGGGTCGCGGCGCCCAGACCGGCGCTGGTGGCCTCGTCGATGAAGAAGGGGTCCTTGCGGTCCTCGTTGACGTAGAACGCGGTCATCTCGTTGGCGAAGTTGCCGACCGCCACGGCCAGCGAACCGTCGTTGCGCACGTCGGCGGCCTGGAGTCCCATCGCGCCGCGCGCGTTGCCGGTCTCGTCGTAGGCGATGCCGATGCCGCAGCCCACCTCCTCGAAGCGACCCTCGCCACGATTGACGAAGGCGAAGTTCCGCACCGTGTCGTTGGCGACCAGGAGATCGGGGCGACCGTCGTCGTCGAGATCGCAGACCTCGATGGCCAGCGACTTGGCGACGTCGACGCCGGTGTAGGGATCGAGCACCCGGAGACCGGCGCTCGCCGCGGTCTCGACGAAGCGGCCGCCGTCGTTGCGGAACAGCTCGATCTGGCTGCCCTGGAAGCCGGTGGGCGGGCCGTAGGCCCGGCCGAGTCCGGTGAGCTGGAAGCCCTGGACGAGATCCAGCTCCGGCGACCAGGTGATGTAGTTGAGGACGACCAGGTCGAGGTCGCCATCGAGATCGTGATCGAGGAAGGCGGCGCCGCTCGACCAGCCCCGGGTCCCGGCGACGCCGGTGGCCGTGGTCACGTCCTCGAATCGGCCGGCACCGAGATTGCGGTAGAGGCGGTTGGGGCCGACCGCGGTCAGATAGAGATCCTCGCGACCGTCACCGTCGTAGTCGCCGACCGCGACGCCCATCCCGTAGAAACCACGCGTATCGAGGCCGCTGTCGGCGCTGACGTCGACGAAATGGCCGCCATCGTTGCGGTAGAGCCGGCCGCCTCCGGGCCGGACCGGCTCGTCGCCCGGCCAGGAACAGCCGCTGGCGAGGTAGAGGTCGGGATCGCCGTCGCCGTCCATGTCGAAGAAGGCGGCACCCGAACCCATGGTCTCGGGCAGGAGCTTGCGACCGGTCGCGCCGCTGACGTGGACGAAGTCGAGTCCGAGTTCGCGCCCGCGATCGACGAAGCGCGTCCGCGGGATCTCGGCCGTGGCCTCGACCACCGGTGCCGGGGCCTGGGCCTCGGGCAGGACCTTCTTCTCCTCCTTCGCCTCGGGCCAGTAGTGGATGGCCAGGCCGATCGCCAGCGCCACCACGAAGACCGAGGCCGCGATGGTGACCAGCTTGATCCGCCGCTCGGCGACCGGATCGAGGACGTCCTGGTCGTCGACCCCTTCGATGTGGTCCTGCTTGCTCATCAGTCCTTCCGTCCCCGACCGAGGTCGTAGATCACCACGCTCTCGGCGGCGTGATCCGCCGCCGGGTCGCGTTTCCGGGCCAGCGCCACCGCGCGATCGCGGGCGTTCTCGTCCGGCTTGTACTTGGCGTGCAGCTTCTCGTGCCGGGCGGCCTGCTCACGATCGCCCACCAGGCGATAGCAGAGCATCAGGTTGTAGTGCGCCCCGAGATTCTCGGCGTCCTCGGCCAGCACGCCCTTGAAGGCGGCGATGGCGCGCTGCGCGAGATCGTCGCGCTCGGGACCCTCCGCCGCCCGCGCCGCGAGCAGGTAGGCGCGACCGAGTTCGCTCCGCACCATGTAGTCGCGCGAGAAGTCGAAACCGCGCTCGGGGATGCGCGTGCTCAGCACGTTCTCGAAGTTGGCGATCGCGGCCGGGTAGTTGCCGTTCTGCATGTCGATCACGCCGGAGAGCCAGTTGATCGTCCAGGGCGCGCCGTAGCCGGTCTCGACCGCCTTGGCCAGGGCCCCCCGGGCATCGTCGAGCCGCCCCTCCTTCTCCCAGGTCCGGGCGAGGTCCATGTAACCCTCGGGCCGACCGAGATCGGCGACCACGCGGAAGGCCTCCTCGGCCTGACGGAGCTGCCCCTTGTTGGAGCCAGAGTTGCCCTTCAGCAGGAGGCCGATGCCGTAGTCGCGCCAGCGCTGCCAGAGCGGCTTCTTCGGCTCCGCGACGGTCGCCACCTCCTGACCGGCGCCGACCGGCAGGACGATCTCGTCCCGCGCCATGATCGCGATCGGAATCTCCGGGGCCGCGCCCTGCCACTCGCCGCGCTGACGGAAGTGATCGTAGGCGTGTTCCATCAGCTCGTCGTCGAACTTGCGGTAACGCAGCTCCGCGCTCAGGCTCACCGGCCCGGCGAGATCGGCGGGCAGGTCGAGGCGGTAGTGCACCACTTGTCCGGTGCCGGGCGGCATCTGGTGGGAGTAGAGCGGCACGAAGATGTCGGCGACGTTGCGGCGCGCGATCCGGTTGCCGTCCTTGTCCAGCATGTAGGTGTTGAGGAAGTGGGCCCAGCGGTCCACCTCGCCACGATCGTCGATCAGGCCCGAGCTGCCGATCAGCTTGTCGCCGCTCCGGGCCTGCAGTTCGACCCAGACCTCGTTGCTGTCGGAGGTGCCCTGGGTGAAGACGTGGCCGAGCTTCTGGGTCCGGATCACGACCTCGACCAGGTAGCTCCGTCCCGGCTGGAGCGTCGGCAGTTCCGGCCGGAGCGGCGCGATCAGGGTGCCGTCGATCCGGCCCTCCTCGCGCAGGGCGAAGATGTCGATCAGCATCTGCCCGTCTTCGAGGAAGTCCTTCTGGTAATCGGCCTGGGCGGGCAGGCCCTTCAGGGCCGGCACGCCGGTGTTGGAGCCGGGGAAGCGGTGATCATGGACCTTGCCGTCCCGGGCGGCGATGTCGTCCGAGTCGATCGGCGGCAGGTGGCACTCGTTGCAGTTCGGCTCCGCCTTGGGCGGATAGTAGAAGCTGCGGGCGCCGTTGCCGGAGACGCCGGAGAGCAGGAAGTTGTCGTAGTGGTTCTGGCCACGCAACCACTCCTTGTAGCCGTTCAGCGTGCCCGGGATGTTGACCTTGTGGCAGACCGTGCAGAACTCGGCGGTCTTGTGCATCGGCTTCAGGAAGGTCTTCTTGTGGAAGGCCGGCTTGGCCTTGACCAGCTGCTCGTTGACCCAGAGCAGGAAGGGATTGTCGCTGTAGGCGAAGGGGTAGTGCAGCGGCTCCTCGATGGTGAAGTTGGCGTTGCCGACGGTGCCGTAGACGTCGGTGATCGCGTGGCAGACCGTGCAGTTGACGCCCTCGTTCACGGTCGGGTGGTGGACGTCGTCGAAGTCGGGATCGTCGAAGGCGCCGCTGAAGAAGGGCACCGGGTCATGGCAACCGGCGCAGAAGCGGGCGCCCTTGACGTTGCCGTCCCGGGCGAGGAGCAGCTCGCGGGTCTCGCGGACGCTCATCAGGTAGATCGGATTGTTGAACGAGCTGAGTTTGTGGACCGACTCGGCGTGCTGCTTCACGGCGTCGGGATGGCAGCGGACGCAGTACTGGTCCATCTGCAGCGCCCGCGCCGGGATGAAACCCAGGTTCGCGGTCCGCGCCTCCGAGGGGAAGAAGTAGGCCTCACCGCCGCCGCGGATGTTCCAGGCCCGCGGATCGCTGCCGTGCGCGACCGTCATGATGCCGGTGAAGACCGCCACGCTGACCGCGTAGGCGATGCCCCAGCGCCACTTGATCGCCGGACCGTAGAGCCGGTGCGAGACGTAGAAGAACAGGCAGAGCACCGGCAGGGCGAGGTGCAGCCAGTAGCTGACCCGACCGGAGACGCTCTCGCTCGGGAACAGACGCAGCGTCATCAGGATACCGGTGAGGATCACGCCCCCGGCCGCGGCCAGAAGCCGCCAGCCCGCGTTCATCACCCGGCGGTTGCGCCGGCCGACCACGTTGCGGACGTGTCGCCAGGCGAAGTAGACGAAGGGCGGGATCAAGATGATGCCGAGTACCAGGTGGACGAGGAACATCCAGTTGTAGAACTGGTTCTCGTAGGTCGCGCCGCGGACGAAGCCGAGGAAGGTGATCGCCGCCAGGTAGACCGAGTTGGCGCCCAGCGGGGCGAGCAGGACGACGAGGAAAACGAGGAGCTTCCTCAGCCCGGGGGTCACGGCGCGCTGATAGACGCGGCCGTCACGGCGACGCATCTCGACTGGATCTCGATCGGGCATGGCGGGGCGGTCTCCTGGCAGTGGGCTCCGGTCCGGAACGGCGATCATGCTAACCGCAGCCGGTTCGGGTCCCGGACGACTGCGACCGTTTTTTCGGCCCGGAGCCCGGGACGGGGGTACTCTTCTCCGGACCTGTTCCTTCGGCCGACCGGCCGAACTCGCGCCCCGGATGAGGACAACGTCGTGACCGAGACCCCGAGCCACGCTCCGGGAGCGCCCCCCGTCCAGGCCGAAAGCGGCTCCAGCCTGGTGGAGACCATGCTGACCCTGGCCACGGTCTTCGTCGCGGCCCTGGTGCTGGCGGGAGCCGGCGTCACGGTCCATGGCCAGGGCCGCTTCAACCGGGATCGCTCCCTGGCCCTGACCCAGGTCGACTCGCTGATGGAGCAGATGGCCGCCACCCCGATCGCCGGCCTGCCGGCCCTCTTCCCCCACGACCAGCCGATCGCGGCCTTCGCCGAGCAGGGAATCGACGGTCTCGACCTGCGGGTGGTCTACGCCGGCGGCGACGTCGCGGCCCGACCGCTGCGCTACACCGTGGTGGCGAGCTGGACCGGCGGCCAGGGCCGGACCAGCCGCATCGTGATGCGCGGTTCGAGGATGCGCTGATGATCGGCCCCGACACCAACCGCCAGGCGGGCATGACCTTGGTCGAGGTGACCATCTCCCTCGGCCTCACCGCCTTCATCGTGGCGATCTTCAGCTGGGCGACCCGCGACGGTCTCGACCAGTCCGCGGGGATCGGCGGCGCCGCCGCCCTGCGCGAGCGAGGACGCCGGACCATGGAGCGGATGAAGCGCGAACTCGGCCTCATCGGCCGGATCGACGACGGCCTGCTCGGTCTGGAGCTACCCCAGGTCTTCGCCGACGGCGAGGCGCCGAGCCCGCTCGACGACCTCGGCTTCAGCCACGACCAGGCCGAGATCGACGCCTGGGTCCAGGGCTTCGACCCGCCGCCGGTCGCGCCGCCGGGGGTGCCCGGCCCCTACGTCGCGCCCCGCGTCGAGACCACGCCCAGCGCCCTCCGCGAGATCGTGTTCCGGGTCCCCGAGGACCGCGATGGCGACGGCTCGATCTTCGACGCGGTCACCGGCGAGCTGGAGTGGTCCCTCGACCTGGTCGGCTACCTGATGGTTCCGGACGGCCGCGGCGGCTTCGACCTCGTCCGCCGCCGGGTCGACCCGAACGGTCTCGTCGCCGACGAGCTCATGTTGCGGGGCATCGAGTCGATGACCTTCGATCTCCAGGAGACTCGCGGCGTCCTGCCTCTCGAGGCCATCGAGCTGCATCTCCACCTCGTCGACCGCGACGCCCGCGGACGGCGACAGCGCGCCCATCTCGCCACCACGATCCGGATGAGGAACTCGCCATGAGTCGCCGTCAGCATCACCCGACCGAGCAGGGCTCGGTCCTGGTCATCGCCCTGGGCTCCTTCGCCCTGGCCGTCGTCTTCTTCATGCTCATGTTCGGCAGCGTCAACGCCGAGGCGACGCGGATCGAGGTCGACCTGGATCGCAGTCAGGCCCTGCGCCACGCCGAGGGGATGATCGAGCAGGCCGAATTCGCGATCCTCGACGCCACCGCCTCCTATCGGCCGGTCGAGCATCCCGATCCGGCCGACTCCCACGTGGTGCTGATCGGCAACGACCTGGACGGTGACCTGGACGGCAGCTGGCGCGTCCGCCGGGCGACGCTGCTCGACGGCAACGGCCTCGAGCAGCCGGTGCCGGCCAGCAACACGACCGATCCGGAGACCGGTCTGAAGAGCGTGCTCGAGCCCTATGTCCTCAGCGCGGAGGCCCGCTTCCGCTCGGCGCGGGTGCGGGTGAGCAAGCGCATCCTGGTCAAGAAGACGCCGATCTTCCAGTTCCTTGCCTTCTACGACCACGACCTCGAGATCAACCCCGGCCCGAACATGGTCCTGAACGGTCGAATTCACGCCAACGCCGACCTCTACCTCACCGCCGGCAACGGTCTCACCGTCGACTCGCACTACTGCCGCGCGGTCGGCGAGGTCTTCCGCCGCCGCAAGGACTCCAGTTCCCTGCCCTCGGGCTGGGTGCAGGTCCGCAACCGCGACGACGACCGGCTGGTGACGCTGCCGGACCGCGACGATCTCGCGGCCGCGGGCATCCCCTCCCGCTCGGGCCTCGACTCCGACTTCAAGGGCTGGGATCTCGACGGCGACGGCGCCTACGACCAGTCCGGCGAGATGGCGCCCTTCGCGCCCGAGGTCAGCGCCCTCTTCGCCGGCACGCTGATGAGCGGCGAGCACGGAGTCAAGACGATGGCGCATCCCGACATCGGCAGCATCCAGGCCTACGAGGCCATGCCGGGCGGCAGCGGTGGCGACTACGTCCGCAATGCCCAGGGCGGCTACGATCCGGTGGCCCCGGGCACCGGCAGCCATGCCAAGGGCTACTTCCACGCCAGTGCCGGCCTGGTGGTCCTCGACGACCGGGTCTTCGACGGCAACGGCAACGAGGTCACCGCGCTGATGCCGGCCGGCTTCTTGGCCGAGAAGAGCTTCTACGACGCGCGGGAAGGCCGCACGGTGACGGTGACCGTGCTCGACCTCGGCCGGCTCGGCGACATGGACGGTGATCGCAACACCTACGATCCTTCGCCCTACTACCCCGACAACGGCCTGCTCTTCGCCGAGCGCAGCGATGCCCAGGCGGGCAGCCCGAACGGCGTGGTGCTGACCAACGGCGCCGAGCTCAACGTGCCGTCCCGCTGGGACCTCGCCCAGTACGGCAGCGGCGGCGCCTTCGCCGGCCTGACACCGCCCGTCGGGGCCCGCGCCTTCGGCGTGGAGGACCGGATCGGCCTCACGGTGGTCAGCCCGGCTCCGGTCTTCGTGCACGGCGACTTCAACACCGAGGCCAAGAAGCCCTCGGCGGTCCTCACCGACACGGTGAGCCTCCTGTCCAACGCCTGGGACTTCTCGAAGTCCTCGTCCTCCTCGCTGCCGGCGGCCTCGTCCACGCGCTACAACCTCGCCTTCATCACCGGCAACCAGATCACCAGCAGCGGTCACTACAACGGCGGCTTCGAGAACCTGCCCCGCTTCCACGAGAGCTGGTCCGGCAAGACCTGCCGGATCCGCGGCTCCTTCGTCAACATCTGGCGCAGCGCGGTGGCCACCGGCGCCTGGTACTACGGCGGCAAGAACTACACGGCACCGGATCGCGACTGGGGCTTCGACGACGGCTTCGACACCGAGCTCCCGCCCTTCACGCCCATGGCCGTGGACACGGTGAACGTCGGCATCGAGATCCGCGGCTGACGGGGCTCGCGCGGGGGGCCCGGCTCTCGCTATACTCCCACGAACCCCCGGGAGTGCGGTCATGCTCGAAGCCCTCGACTTCAGGAAGATCCCCGCCGCCGAGCGCCTGGCGCACTACGGCCTCCTGTTCGCGATGGCGGCCGCCGACGGCAGCTTCTGCCGCGACGAGATGGTGCTACTCCACCGCCTGCTCGAAACCGAGGGCATGGACCGCGAGCAACGCGACCGCCTCCAGCTCTTCATCACCCACCCGCCGGCGCTCGAGGACTGCCTGAAGGTCCTGCAGGGCTGCGGCGACGAGATCCGCCACGGCACCCTGCTCGGGCTGGTGGACGTCGCCTTCGCCGACGGCGTGCTGACCGAGCGCGAGGAGAAGGCGCTCGAGGAGGTCCGCGCGAGCCTCGGCATCGATCGCGAGCAGCTGACCGCGATGACCGGCTTCGTCGACTTCCTGGGCGACCTCGATCTCCGCCGCGAGCCGAACGAGGCCGAGCTCAAGGCCTTCGCCGCCCGGGCCGGAACCCTGGCGCGCGTCGGCATCCCCCTGGCCGCGGTCACCTTCAGCCCCAGCATCAGCCGCCTCCTGCGCGAGGGCCACGAGAGCCTGCGCGCGGCGCTCGGCTTCGGCCTCGGGCAGGTGCCCGGCACGCCGATCTCGGTGGTCGTCGGCACCCAGATCAGCCTCGGCGTGAGCGAGCTCCTCCACGGCCACGAGGGCGGCGACGAGGCGCTTCGCGCCCGCCGGCTGATCCGCCGCGAGCGGATGCAGGATGCGCTCGAGCACCTGCAGGTGACCATCGACGAGCTCGGGCGCGAGATCGAACGCCGCCGTGCCGGCCAGGAGACCGACGAGCTCGAGACCCTCGAGGACCGACGCCTCGGCCTGATCCAGCTGGTGCGCACCCGACGGTCGGCGCTCGAGGATCTCTGATGCCCGGCGCGCCGGACGACTTCAGGGCCGAGGGCGTCGTCTTCGACCTGGACGGGACCCTGGTCGACAACATGGCCCTGCACGCCGAGGCCTTCGCCCTCTTCGTCCGGGCCCACGGCCTGCCCGAGCTGGACGAGGCCATGCGCCACCGTCTCGATGGCCGCCGCAACCGCGACATCTTCCCGATCCTCTTCGGCCGGGAACTCGACGACGAGAGCCTGCGCTCCTACTCCCGGGAGAAGGAGGAGCACTACCGGCGGATCTCGCACGGCCGGCTCCGGCCCCTGCCCGGCCTGATCGCCTTCCTCGACCAGCTCGATCGGGCCGGTGTCCCGGTGGCCATCGCCACCTCGGCGCCGGCGCCCAACGTCCGGCACAGCCTCGAGGAGCTGGGGCTCACCGCCCGCTTCCCGCGCATTCGGCGCAGCGACGAGGTCGCCCGCGGCAAGCCGCACCCGGACGTCTTCCTGGCCGCGGCCGAGGCCCTCGGCGTCGCGCCCGCCCGCTGCCTCGCCTTCGAGGACGCCCCGGCCGGCATCGCCGCCGCGGCCAGCGCCGGGATGAGCTGCGTCGGGATCACGACCAGCTTTTCGGATAGCATGCTGGCGGAGACCTGGCCGTTGCGGGCCGCCATCGCCGACTACAACCTCTGTGTCGAGGACCCGGCTCGTTTCGGCCTCGCTTGATCGGAGCCCTGCCATCTCACGCCAGAACGACATCGCGCGCATCCACGCCGCCCTCGAGGGCGCGGCCGAGATCGCCCGCCGCTACGACCCCGAAACCATCGAGGTCAAGAGGAAGGCCGGCGGCAGCCCGGTCACCGAGGCCGACCATCTGATCGACGATCTCCTGCGCGAGATCCTCCCCGAGCCCGGCGACGGCTGGCTCTCGGAGGAGACCCGGGACGACCGCAGCCGGCTCGCCTGTCGGCGGGTCTGGATCGTCGACCCGATCGACGGCACCAAGGAGTTCACCCAGGGCATTCCCGAGTGGTGCATCTCGATCGGCCTGGTCGAGGACGGCGTCGCCGTCGCCGGCGGCATCTGCAATCCCGCCCGCGGCGAGCTGGTTCTCGGTTCGCTCGAGACCGGCGTCACCCTGAACGGTGAAGCGGTTCGCATGCCGCGCAACGTGCCGATCGCCGGCGCGCGGGTCATGGCCAGCCGCAGCGAGGTGAAGCGAGGCGAATGGGAACGCTTCGCCGACGCCGAGTTCCAGGTGGTTCCCTGCGGCAGCGTGGCCTACAAGCTGGGCGTGGTGGCGGCCGGACTCTTCGAGGCCACCTGGACGCTGGTGCCCAAGAACGAGTGGGACGTCGCCGCCGGGGCGGCCCTGGTGACCGCCGCCGGCGGGCAGGTGCTGCTCAAGGATGGCACGAAGCCGGTCTTCAACCGCGAGAACACCCTGCTCCCCGGGTTCTGCGCCACGCCCGACCCGGCCCACTCGCCGGACTGGGGCCCCTTCCTCAGCCGGCTGCTCGCGACCTGAACGGAGGAAAGCATGAGCAAGAAGCGCATCATCGTGCCCCTCGCTCCCGGTTTCGAGGAGATCGAGGCGGTCACCATCGTCGACGTCCTGCGCCGCGCCGGCCTCGAGGTCGTCCTGGCCGCCCTCGATCCGGGCCCGGTGCGGGGCGCCCACGGCCTGACCATGCTGCCCGACGCGGTGATCGACGACCTCGATCCCGAGGGCTGGGCCATGGTGGTCCTTCCCGGCGGCCTGCCGGGCGCCGAGCACCTCACCAACGACCAGCACGTCCAGACCATGCTGCGCCGCGTCCTCGATGGCGGGGGCAAGGTGGCGGCGATCTGCGCCGCGCCGATGGCCTTCGGTCCCTCGGGTCTGGCCGCCGATCGGGCGACGACCTGCTACCCGGGCTTCGAGAAGCGCTTCGTCCAGAAGGAGCATCTCGACTGCCGCGTCGTCGTGGACGGTCCGGTGATCACCAGCCGCGGCCCGGGCACGGCCCTCGAGTTCGCGCTGACCCTGGTCGAGGAGCTCGAAGGCGCCGAGGCGGCCGCCAAGCTCCAGACCGGCATGCTGGTCGCCCGCGCCGAGGAGGCGCGACGCATCTCCTGAGCCGCCCGCGCCGCGGCGAAGGGCCCGGCGACCGCCGGACGATCAGTCGTCGAGGGGCGGAAGGGCGTCGAGGTAGCGGGCGATTCGTTCCAGCCTGGGGTCGTCCTCGGGCGCCTCGAAGCGGAAGCCGAGACGCGTGCCCGCGCGGTCGCGGTGACGGAGTTCCGCCTCCAGCTCGATTCGACCGCCGCCCTCCGGCAGGACCAGGATCAGGGAGCCTTGGTCGCCCGGCGCCAGGGTCCCGGCCAGGTCCGGAGCGAGGCCGAGCGCCAGGCCGCCTCGCGACAGGTCGATCAGGCGACCGCAGAGGGTGATCGCGCCGTGGCGGAAGTCCACCGCGACTTCCTGCGGCGGCCGGTGACGCGGATGACGACGCCGGTCGAAGAAGGGGCGGTCGATCGCCTCGACCTCGGCCAGGTCGCGCTCCGGGGCGACGAAGTGGAGACCGATCTCGAGCGCATCCTCACCCTGGACGACGCGCACCACCCGGGCCTCGATCGCGTGTTCGGGATCGGCGCCGGCGAGACGGAGAGCGAGTCGCAGGATGCTGCCCGCCTCGGGTTGCTCGCCGCGCGCCGCGCTCCAGAGGACGCGCGCGCCGGTCCCGGAGCTGTCCATCACCTCGACCTCGACGCGCCGGCCATCGGAAAGGACGACGAAGCTCGCGGCGATCCGGTTGCGCACCGGCAGTCGACGCATCTCGCGACGATCGCGGGTTTTCCTGCGTTTCTTGAAGAAGAGCATGGTCTGGCAATCACGGGCCTACCCTCCTTCTATCGGCCGGCGGTCGCCGAAAATGAACGGCCGGTCGCGGCGCCGTCCTTCGTCGGCGCGCATCTCGACCCGGGCATTTTGCTCGGCTGCGAAATGTCGCCTGGCCTCGTGCATATAGTCGGCGGGACGCGCGGCGAATTCTCCAGAGCCGCGAGTCCTGGTGCCTCCGAGCACCGGTCGACGTCGGGTGGGCGGACCATCCGCCTGAAGCCCACAGGATTCCCTTCGGGATGTCCGGGCATCAATCGAGCGGCGACAAAGATCAGCCCGACGTCGGCCACTTTTCTGCCCAAGCACCACGAGCCCGAGGGGCCGCGCAACGCGCGGCCCCTCCTCGTTTCCGGGTCCCGCCGGCCCGCCTTATCGATCACCATCACTTATCGACTTGGCAATAATCAATCAGGTGTACTTCAAGCCTTCGGCGCCGAAGATGACCCTGTCCCTTGGGAGACCCGTCATGACCGAGCCGAAGACCGACGCCCTGAAGCCCCTGCTCGTCGCCCAGTTCACCGGCGCCTTCAACGACAACGCCTGGAAGATGATCGTCACCTTCCTCCTGCTCGCGACCCTCGGCGGGGGCGGACCGGACCAGGCCGCGGCCCAGGGCCTGACCACACAGGCCTTCCTGGTCTTCAGCCTGCCCCTGGTGCTGTTCTCGCTGCCGGCGGCCTGGCTGGCCGACCGGATCGCCAAGGACCGGATCATCCGCTGGATGAAGGCCCTGGAGATCCTGCTGATGACGGCCGGAGCGGCGGTCCTCCTCTGGCGGCCCGAGGGCGGCTGGCCGGCCCTGACCCTGCTCGGGCTCATGGGTGCCCAGAGCGCGATCTTCAGCCCGGCGAAGTACGGGATCATCCCCGAGCTGGTGGCGCGCGAGTCGATCGTGGCCGCCAACGGCATCCTCGAGCTGATGACCTTCCTGGCCATCATCCTCGGGACCGGTCTCGGCGGCCTCCTCCTCGAGGCCAGCGCCGGTCATCCGGCCCTCGCCGGCTCCGTCCTCGGCGTGGTCGCCCTGGTCGGCTACCTCGCCGCCCGCCGCCTGCCCGCGCTGGGCCGGGCCGCCGATCGACCGGAGAGTTTCCGGGCCGCGCTGCGCGGCGGTCGTCGCGCGATCCTCCGCGATCGCGCCCTCCTCCAGGCCACCCTCGCCTCGGCCTTCTGCTGGCTGATCCTCGCCCTCCTCGGTCAGGACATCCTGGTCTACACCAAGAACGAGCTGGCGCTGGGCGACGGGCTGGCCTCGCTGCCGCCGGCGCTCTTCGGCCTCGGCCTCGGCCTCGGCGCCCTGCTCGCCGGCAGGCTGGCCGGTCGGAGCGGTGGTCTCGGCCTGCTCGCCCCCGGCGCCGGCATCGCCGGCCTGCTCCTCGCCGGCTTCGGCCTGAGCGCGCCGCGGCTCGTGGCCACCATGGCCCTCGCCGGGTTCATCGGGGTCGCCACCGGCCTGGTCATCGTGCCGCTGGACAGCCTGATCCAGCGCCGGGCGCCGCGGAAGCGGCGGGGCGCGGTCATCGCGATCGGCAACGTCGTGGTCTTCACCGCCATGCTGTTCGGCTCGCTGCTCACCGCCGGCCTCGCCGCGCTCGGCCTCTCGGCCCTCCAGATCCTGCTGGTCGCCGCCGGCCTGGCCGCGATCGGCGCGCTCTGGTCCTTCCTCGCCCTGCCGGCCGCGACCCTCCGTCTCCTCCTCCACGGCCTCTTCCGGCTCCTGCACGGAGCCCGCTTCCGGGGGCTCGAGCGGATCCCCGACCAGGGCCCGGCCCTGCTCTGCCCGAACCACGTCTCCTTCCTCGACTGGGCCTACGTCGCCCTCTGCAGCGAGCGACCGATCCGCTTCCTGGTCGACCGCAGCCAGTACGAGGGCCCGATCCGCGGCCGCGTCCTGCGGGCCGCGGGCGCCATCCCGATCTCCGCCAGCGAGGGCCCCCGCGTCCTGCTCGCCGGTCTGCGCCGGGCGGCCGAGGCCCTCGACCGCGGCGAGCTGGTCTGCCTGTTCCCCGAGGGCGAGCTGTCGCGGACCGGCGACCTCCTGCCCTTCCGCCGGGGCTTCCTGCGGCTGGTCGAGGGCCGTGAGGTCCCGGTGCTGCCGATCGCGATCAGCGGGCTCGAGCAGAGCCGCTTCGCCCGCGGCCCGCGCGGCCTCCGCCGGCCGCGGCCGGTCCTGGTCCGGGTGGGCGAGGCCATGACCGCCCCCGAGCCGAGCACGTTGCGCGCGGCCGTGCTCGGGCTCCTGGCGCAGAACGAGGCCGAACGCGCCCGCGAGCTGCCACCGCTCCACGACCTGGTCCTCCGCCGCGCTCGATCGGCCCCCTTCGGCCGGGCCTGGATCGCGGAGGACGGCGGCACGACCAGCTGGGCGCGGGCCGCGGCCGGCGGGCTCGTCCTCGCCCGACGTCTCCGGACCGCGGCGCCGACCTCGGAGCGGATCGCCATCCTGCTGCCGCCCTCGCCGGCCGCGGCGCTCACCAACCTCGCCGTCGCGCTCGGCGGCCGGGTGGCGATCAACCTCAACTACAGCGCCGGCTCCGCGGCCCAGGACAGCGCGCTCGAGCAGTCCGGACGACCGCCGGTGGTCACCAGCCGGCTCGTCCTCGACCGGCTGGCCATCGCGCTGCCGGCGACGAGCAGCGTCCTCTTCCTCGAGGACCTCCTCGCCGAGGTCGGACCGGGCGAGCGCCTGCTCGCCCTCCTCCAGGTGCTGCTGCGTGGTCGACGCGCGGTCGAGCGCCTCGCCGGCGCGCCGCGGGCGATCGGCGCCGCCGATCTCGCCACGATCATCTTCTCCTCGGGCAGCACCGGCGAGCCGAAGGGCGTCATGCTGAGCCACGGCAACGTGGCCTGGGACCTGGGCGCGGCGCTCCGCCGCGCGCCGCTCGGAGCGCGGGACGTCTTCCTCTGTTGCCTGCCGCCCTTCCACTCCTTCGGCTACCTGAGCCTCTGGCTCGCCGCGGCCGCCGGCATGGCCACGGCCTTCCAGGCCAATCCCCTCGACGCCGCCGCGGTGGGACGCATCGCGATGCGCGAGCGGGCGACCCTGGTCATGGCGACGCCGAGCTTCCTCCAGCTGTGGATGAAGCGCTGCGAGGCGGGCGCCTTCGCCAGCCTGAAGCTGGTCGTCGCCGGCGCCGAGAGGCTCAGGCCCGAGCTCGCCGCCGCCTTCGAGCGCCAGTTCGGCCTCCGCCCGCTCGAGGGCTACGGCGCCACCGAGTGCGCGCCGGTGATCGCGATGTCGGGACCCGATGCCCGGGCCGAGCGGGTCTACCAGCCGGGCTCGCGACCGGGCTCGGTCGGTCGGCCACTGGTGGGGATCGAGATCATGATCGTCGACCCCGAGAGCCACGCGCCGCTGCCGATCGGCGAGGCGGGTCTCGTCCTCATGCGCGGTCCGAACCTGATGATGGGCTACCTCGGCCGCCCCGACCTGGACGAGGCCGCGCTCGCCGAGGGCTGGTATCGAAGCGGTGACGTCGGCCGGCTCGACGACGAGGGTTTCCTCACCATCACCGATCGTCTGGCGCGCTTCGCCAAGATCGGCGGCGAGATGGTCCCCCACGGTCGGATCGAGGAGGCGCTCCAGGCGGCCGCCCGCCGCGAGGAGCGGCTCTTCGCGGTGACCTCGCTACCGGACCCCAACAAGGGCGAGAGCCTGGCGGTCCTGCACACCCTCGCCGAGGAGGAGATCCCCGGCCTGATCGAAGGACTGCGCGCGGCCGGCCTGCCCAACCTGTTCATCCCGAAGGCCGAGCGCTTCTATCGGGTCGACGATCTGCCGCTCCTGGGCAGCGGCAAGCTCGATCTCGCGCGGGTGAAGGAGGTCGCGTCGCGACTCGCCGCCGCCTGAGACCGGCCTTGTCGCAGCCGGGACGATCACTATGGTCGAGGCCCATGGACGACTTCACCAGCCACGATGACCGCGCGCGGAAAGGCCCCGGGCCACGCGTCCCCTTCGGCCGCCGGCCCCAGGTCCGGGTCGGCCTGCTGGGTGCCCTCGTCGCCTGCGCCCTGTCGATCTGGTTCCGCGGCTTCTTCCACGAGGACCTCGACAACTTCGCCGAGTGGGTGGTCAAGCTGCCCGCGGTCGAGGTCGTCCTCTTCGGCACGGCCTGCGGTTACTGCACCTGGTGGCTACTCGGGCGCTTCCTCGGCGGCCGGACGGTGATCCCGAGCGTGGTCATCGGCGTCCTGTCGACGCCGATCGGCCTCCTGCTGGCGCTCCTCCTCGCCAACCTCTACGCCTTCCCACGCCTGTGGGTCGTGACCGGCGACGTCGTCGCCGCCCTCGGCACCCTGGCCTGGGCCCCCCTGGCCTCCTACTTCTTCCTCCTGATCACCCTGGCGCAGGTCGGCCCGGCCGCCAACGTCCTCTGGCCCGCCGGCCTCGCGATCGCGCTGATCGGACGGCGCATCGTGCTGGCGGCCCGTGACCCGGAAACGACGCCGCCGCCGGAGCCCTGAGCCCCGACGGCGGCGACCGGAAAGGACGGTCGTTCAGCGCTCGACCGGGCCCTCCTTCTGCGGCCGGCCATCACGGATGGCGATCGCCTTCTTGATCAGCTCGACCAGCTCCGGGCGCAGGCCACGGGGATCCTTCTCCGGCACGAAGCTCTCCATCGCCAGCTCCTCTGCCGCCTCGAGCGAGGCCTGGGCGACGTGGGGCGACCGGAAGAGCAGCTGACCGAAGAGGGCGACCGAGGCCGAAAGCTTGAAGTCGACGCTGGCGGAACCGTAGTGCCGACCGTCGTCGATCACGTCGAGGCTGCGCAGGCGGCTCTTCTCGGCATCGGGCAGCTTGTAGCGCAGCTTGACCTTGGCGATCTCGCCCGGCTTGCCCAGGTTGGTCAGCTCGGGCTGGCGCTGGAAGGCGAGCGGATCGACCTTCGGCGTCAGGTCGTCGCCGGCGCGCCGGGTGACGATCTCGTAGAGCGCGACCACCGAATGGCCGGCGCCGATCTCGCCGGCGTCCTTCTTATCGTCGTTGAAGTCCTGGGCCTCGAGGATGCGCGCCGAGTAGCCGAGGAGACGCCAGGAGGCGACCTCGAAGGGGTTGAACTCGATCTGCAGCTTCGCGTCCTTGGCGACGGTCATCAGGGTGCCCACCAGCTCCTCGACCAGGACCTTCTCGGCCTCGCGCCGGGAGTCGATGTAGGCGTAGTGGCCGTTGCCGCGGTTGGCCAGCGACTGCATCCGGCCGTCCTGGAGGTTGCCGGTGCCGAAGCCCAGGACCGAGAGGAAGATCCCGCTCTTGGCCTCGTGCTCCAGCATCCGACTCAGCTCCTCGGTGTCGCTGACGCCGACGTTGAAGTCGCCGTCGGTGCAGAGGATGACCCGGTTGGTGCCGCCGTCCACGAAGGCCTTGCGGGCCGTCTCGTAGGCGAGCTGGATGCCGCCGGCGCCGTTGGTGGAGCCGCCGGCCTCGAGCGAGTCGAGGACGCCGAGGATGCGCGCCTGCTCGTTGCCGAAGGTGGGCTCGAGCGCGACCCGGACGCCGGAGGCGTAGGTGACGATCGCGACCGCGTCGTCCTCGCCGAGCTGGCGGGTGAGCGCCTTCAGGCCCTCCTTCAGCAGGGGCAGCTTGTCGTTCGAGCGCATCGAACCGGAGACGTCGACCAGGAAGACCAGGCTGGTGGCGCCGCGGGCGTTGCGGTCGATCTCCTTGGCCTTGAAGGCGACGCGGAGCAGGCGATTGTTCAGGTTCCAGGGGCAGGCCGCGACCTCGGCGTGGATCGCCAGGTTCTCGCCGGCCTCCGGCGCCGCGTCCGCGTAGCGGAAGTAGTTGACCATCTCGTCGACCCGGACGGCGTCGCGCGGCGGCCACTGACCGCCGCTCAGGAAGCGACGGACGTTGGCGTAGGAGGCCGTGTCGACGTCGAGGCCGATGGTCGAGAGCGGCTCGGCGAGCGCCGGTTTGAAAGGCTGCTCGTCGACCGAGCTGTAGCTCTCGCCGGCGACGCGGCGCAGTTCGTCCTCGACCAGCCGGCGCAGGATCCGGTACTTGCGATCGTTCTTCTCGACCTCCCGCGAACCGTTGGAGAGCAGCTCCTCATAGCGTTGGGTGACCTCGGCCAGTTCCTCGGCGAGCGGATCCGCCTGGGCCTCGAGCAGCTCCTCCTTGGCGGCGTTCGCCTCACGCAGGGCATCGAGGGCCTCGACGCGGCCGGCCAGTTCCTGGTTGTGCTGGGTGGCCAGGTCGTCGATCGACTTCAGGTAGCGGCGGCGATTCGCCTCCGGCAACTTCGCCGCGTCGACCTTCAGATCCTCGAGCTGCCGGCTCAGGTCGACCGAACGCCGACGCAGGCCCTCCTCGCTGTTGCCGAGGGCGGGATCCAGACCGACCTCGGCCGACCGGGCGCTATTGGCGACCTCGCCGCCAACTTGCGTGGGCGCGCCGGAAGGCTTCGGCTGGGGACCGACGTAGCCGCCGCCGGCCGGCCCGGGCCCGGGGCTGCCCGACCCGGTAGGCGCGAAGCCGCCGGGAGAAGCGGGCGGGGTGGGCGAACCGGGACGAGCGGGCGGTCGCGTCGAACCCGGCCCGGCGGTCTTGCTGCGCTCACGGTCCATGCCGCCGAAGGCACCGCTGGCACCGCCGCCGAGACCGATGAGGTCATTCTTCGCGCGCGCGTCCATCGGCTCGGCACCGGGCACGACCTGGCCCTTCGCCTTGCCGGCCACCGCCAGGACCTTGTTCGGCGCCTCGGTCTGGACCGCCGGCGTGGTGACGATCCCGATCTTCGTGCCTCCCTGCGCGGCACTCGCGCTCGGGTCCTCGGCGAGCAGGCGCTCGTGTTCGGCCGCGGGCGCCCGCATCGTGTGGTCCACCGGGACCGGTGCCTCCCCGGCGTGACGATCGACGGTGGCGAGAAGGTCCTGGTCGCGCCTGACTTCGGAGCCCGACTCCGAGCGGGCATCGTCGACGATCCGCCGGGCACGGAAGCCCTCGTCCCGCCGGTCGGCGGGATCGAGGTCGGCGACCTTGCGGCCGGCTTCATCCCGCGGGCGACCGCCGAGGCCGAAGCCGATCACGCCACCGAGGGCGATCAGGATCGCGGCCGCGACCGCCCAGGGACGGGCGTCCAGTCGCAGGAGCCGTCCTCGTGGCGCCACGGCGGCGCGCTCGATCTCGGCCCGGCGGGAGGCGTCGAGACCGGGCGCGGCCTGGGCCCCGAGTTCGTCGCTGAGGAGCGCCGCCAGGGCGCGCAGCTCCGCCACCCGCTGGCGGGCCGCCGGATCCTCGGCGAGCAGACGCTCGATCCGGGCCAGATCCTCACCCTGGAACTCGTCGAGGGCGTAGCTGGTCAACAGGACGTCATGGTCGGGCTGGGTCATGATTCTCCTCCGAGGCGCGGCCGCGCCATCTGGTTGCCGTCGAGTCGACGGCGAAGCGATCCGAGGGCGTCGTGCAGGATCACGCCGACGTGCGAGATCGACAGGCCGGTGACCTTGCCGATCTCGCGGTAGGAGAGCCCCTGCTGGAACTTCAGCCTCAGGATCTCCTGGTCGCGCTCCGGCAGGCGCGACACCTCGGCGAGCACGTCGCTCAACCGGTCCCGGCGGTCCGCGAGTTCCGCGGGCCCCGCCGCCCCGTCGATCTGCCGGATCGCGGGTTCGTTCTCGGCTCCGAAGGCCATCCTCTTCTCCTTTCTCAACACGTCGAAGGCCCGATTCCGACAGACCGTGAACAGCCACTCCCGCAGCGCCTCGGGCGGCGCATCCTGGGTGCAGAGCTTCAGAAAGGCGTCCTGGACCACGTCGCGGGCACGTTCCAGGTCGCCGAGGATCTGCGTCGTGTAGAGAACCAGGGCCTTTTCGTGGCGATCGAGGGCCTCGATCACCAACCTGCCGGCGGGCCCGGGCTCGCTGCGCTCGTTCATGGGCTGCCTACTCCGGGCGTCGTCGTCCTCAGGCAGCCAGGGAACGGACGGGGCCGGATCCTCTTAGGAGAATTTCACCAGGAGACTGAGGAAGTCCGGGCGCGCGGTAAAGGGGGGGAGGAAGGTCGCGCGCCCGGATCGGACTGCCAAGACGTTCCCGTAGGTCCTTCGAGCCTCCCGGACGCACGACCGGCCTTCGACGGCCAGATCGCCGGCTTCCTGCCGCGGAAGCCGGAAGTCGCCGGTTAGAATCACGGTCATGCCTCGCAAGGTCCTGCTCCTGCTCCTGGGTGTCCTGCTGCTCGCGATCGGACTCCTCGTCCTGCCCAACGACGACGACGGCGGCCGGCTCGAAGGAACCGGGATTCCGACCGGCGGAACGGGTCGGGGCCCGAGCCGGGACCGGGGCGACGGCGACCGGCCATCGCCGACCCCATCGGCGACGGAAGAGCCGGCGACCGCGACCGCGACGCCGCCGGCCGGCCTCGTGGCGCTGGCCTCGGGACGCGTGCTCGACGACCTCGACCAGCCCCTCGCCGGCGTGCTGATCGAGATCCAGAGACCCACCGGCGCCGACGGCCTGCTGGACGACGGGCACCTGCCCGGGGCGCGGAGCGACGAGGAGGGCCGCTTCGCCCTGGTCGGCCCCTTCCTGGCGCAGTTCGACCTGCGGCTCGTCCCGGCCGAGGAGACACACCTGGAAGGGCTCATCTGCGGCGTCGCGCCGGGGAGCCGGGATCTGCTCCTCAGGCTCGATCGCGGGGCCCGGATCGCCGGCCGGCTGCTCCTGCCCGAGGGCCTCGCCGGCAACTGGTTCCAGATCCGCATCCTCGATGGCGAGGGCCGGACCCGAGGTCTCGAGACCGCGCGGGCGGACGGCCGGTTCGCCCTCGATCGCCTGCCGCCCGGACCCGCGCGCCTGGTGGTCGTCCCGGTGGGCGGCACCGAGGCCCTGGTCGAGGTGGCCGGCCTGGGTCTGCCGGCGGGCGCCGAGGTGGACGACCCGCGCCTCGCGGCGATCGACCTCCGCGATCTGATCGATGGCCTCGACCTCGAGCTGGTCGACGAGGACGGACGTCCGGTCGCCGCGGCGCGCGTCATCGGCACCAGCCGCCGTCCCGGCGACGAGGGCAGCTTCGCCTTCTCGCTGAGCGATGGCACGGGACGCGTCCACCTACCCGGTCCGGCGCGCGCGCTCGACCTCGAGGTCTCGCACGAGGACTTCGAATTGCTGCGGCTGACCGGGATCGAACCGGCCGGGCGCATCGTGCTGCGGCGCGCGGCCCGGCTGCGTCTTTACCTGCCGGCCCCGGACCTCGCCCTGCCGCCCGGCATCGGGCTCGAACTCCGGTTCCGCTACGGCGAGAAGCGTCGCCTCGGCGGCGAGGACCTGCTCGCGAGCCGCGTGCCCGATCGGGTGCTGCAGGTGGAATCGCTGCCCGCCGATCTCGACCTCGCGCTCCAGGCGCCGGGCGACTACGAGGTGATGATGAGCCTGGTCACCATCGAGGGGCGGCGCGAGGAGGAGCCCGTCGCCTCGCTCTGGCTCGACCTGCGCCCCCGATCGGCGCCCCGCCTCCTGCCGGTGGCGAGCCGCCGCCTCGAGTTCCGCCGCGCGCTCGATCGCCTCGAATCCCGCCTCGCCCAGGGAATCGCTCCGGTGAAGTGATGGTCAAGGCCGGGTCGGGAGTCGCCATCCATCCACGACTTCTCCCCAAGTCAGCGCATCGACGGCCGATCGATGTGGACAAAGGCCGTCTTTTCCACGGCCTTTGCACAAACAAGGGGTCGCGGCCGCGGCCTCCGGTCTCGCGGCAATGTGAAGGAACTTGAGCCGACCCGGGGCCGATCGATAGATTGCGCCCCTGTTCGTTCGGCCGGGGGGAGCCGAGCGCGCGGATCTGGGCGGTGCATCGGCAACGGAAATCACGCAGGTTGATAATGGCCCCGGAAGGATCGCTTTCCCCCTCCGCTCTCGAGCCCGGTTCCGAGAGAGTCTTCCAGGAGCTCTTCGCGCGCTCACCCGACGGCATGATCGTCGCCGACGAGCGCGGCATGATCCTCTGGGCGAATTCGGCCGCGATGCTCTGGCTCGAGTCCCAGGGCAAGGACTCCGACCGACTGCCCGAGTCCCTCCTCGAACGCGACGCCGAGATCCGTGTCGGCGACGATCGCCTGGGCGAATCGCGCAGCCAGGAGTTCATCTGGTGCGGTGAGTTCGCCCGCCTGATCTGCATCCGCGACGTCTCCAACCGGCACGCGCGCGAACGCGAGCTGCGCCACCGCACCCGCCGGCTCGAGGCGATCAACGCCAACCTCGACCACCTGGCGCACGTCGACCCGCTGACCGCGGCCGAGAACCGGCGTGGCCTCGAGCGCCTGCTCCAGCGCGAGCTCGAACGCGCCCGCCGCGACGGCAGCCACCTCACCGCGCTCCTGATCGACATCGACGACTTCAAGGACGTCAACGACACCTGGGGCCACTTCATCGCCGACCGGGTGTTGGTCCACATCACCCGCGTGTTCCGGTCGATCCTCCGCCCGCAGGACATCGTCGGGCGCATCGGCGGCGACGAGTTCCTCATCGTCATGCCGGATACCCGCGAAGCCGAGGGCCTGCGGGTGGCCGAACGCCTACGCGCCGCCGTCGCCGGCCAGCCCCAGATCCACGGCGACCAGGAGATCCGCGCCACGGTCTCGGTCGGACTGTGCCCGATCGACCTCGACCGGGGCAGCGTCGCCGCCATCCTCGCGGACGCCCGGCTGGCGCTCAGCCGAGGCAAGGTCTCCGGCAAGAACAGGGTCACCTCGACCAAGGAGGCCAGTCGCGAGCACGAGGCCCGGCTCGGCTTCCTCAGCCTGCTCGAGCGTGGCCACCATCTCGATGCGGTCCTGCTCCCGGTCCTGCGGCTCGAGGACGAGGCCGTGGTCGGTCACGAGATCCTGAGCCGTGGCCCGGAGGGGCCCTTCGAGATGCCCGGCGACATGTTCCGCGCCTGCCTCGACGAGTCGATGTCGAACCGACTCGACCTGATCTGCCTGGAGGGCGGACTGCGACTCGGCAGCCGGCTCGACGAGCCCAGAGGCCGGCTCCATCTCAACATGCTCTCGACCACGATCCTGAGCACCAGCGCCGAGGAGCTGCTCGAGCTCTTCCCCGCCGACGCCGCCGACGGACGCTACGTGATCGAGATCAGCGAGCAGCACATGGTCGGCGATCCCTCGCGTCTCGCCGAGAAGCTCCTGCCGCTGCGACGGGCCGGCATCCGCCTCGCGATCGACGACGTCGGCTTCGGCCGCAGCTCGCTCGAGACCCTGGTCATCCTGGAGCCCGAGATCGTCAAGATCGCCCGCCGCTACGTCGGTGGTGCCGCGGCCAACCCGGGCCTGGCCCGTTCGCTCGAACGCCTGATCCGCGTGGCCAAGGCGCTCGGCGCCGAGGTCATCGCCGAGGGCATCGAGACCGAAGAGGACCGCCAGCTCGTCCGCGGACTCGGGGTCGAATTCGGCCAGGGCTTCCTCTGGGGCCAGCCGCGGCGCCCCTGAACCGGCCTCAACGCCCTTCGAGCCCGGGCTGGACGATCTCGACCCCGGCCTCGTCCTTCGCCCGACGCACCATCGCGCGGACGTCGGCGAGCAGACGAGGCGCGTCGTAGACGATGCCGTCCTTGATGGTCCAGCGGACGCCGCCCACCCGGATCGGTTCGTCGTTCTCGTCCAGCTTGATCGCGCCGGTGCCGTAGAGGACCTTCAGGTTGTCGAGGGGATTGGCCGGCACCACGATCATGTCCGCCAGCTTGCCCGGCTCGATCGTACCGATCTCGGCCTCGAGGCCGAGCGCCTCGGCGCCCGAGAGCGTCGCCGCGCGGATCGCCTCGAGTGGATGGAAGCCCGCCTCGACCAGCATCTCCAGCTCGCGGATGTAGTCGAAGCCGTAGAGCTTGTAGATGTAGCCGCAATCGGAACCGCAGGTGACGCGACCGCCGCGGTTCTTGTACTCGTTCACGAAGGCCATCCAGAGGCGGTAGTTCTCCTTCCAGGCCGCCTCCTGGCGCGTGCCCCAGTCGAACCAGTAGGAGCCGTGGGCGGCGCGGCTCGGACGGAAGAAGTTCCAGAGCGAGGGCAGGGTGTAGTCCTCGTGCCATTCGGCCCGGCGCACGCGCATGAGGTCGCGGCTGCCCTCGTAGATGCTGAAGGTCGGATCGAGCGTGAGGCGGAGATCGAGCAGGCGATCCATCACCGCGTTCCAGTGCTCGCTGTAGGGCGGCGCCGCCTGCTTCCAGAGCTTGCCGGCCTCCTCGAAGCGGTTCTGCTCGTCGTTGTAGTTGTAGTCCGGCGGATAGTCCTGGATGCGGCGGTCGACGAAGAGGGCCTCGGGCAGGCCGTACCAGTGCTCCATCGTGGTCAGTCCGTGCAGGGCCGAGTCGAGCACGTTCCAGCGGGCGACGCCGAGCTGGGCGTGGTGGCAGGCGCTGCGCAGGTCGACCTCCTGCGCGGTGTCCAGGGCGGCGGCCATCAGCGCCGGCGGCGCGCCGAAGAACTTGATCCCGTCGGCGCCCTTCTCCTTGGTCTCCTTCACCCAGGCCTCGACCTCCTTCACGTCGGTGAAGGGATCCTTCCGCCCCTGACCGAAGACGGAGTAGGCCATGATGCGCGGCGCGGTGATCTCGTTGGCGGCGCTCTTCCGCTTCTGCTCCAGGGTCCAGTCGAGACCGTTGAAGGAGCCCGGTTCGCGGACGGTGGTGATGCCGTGGCCCATCCAGAGCTTGTAGACGTACTCCGCGGTCGTGCCCTGTTCCTTGCCGCCGATGTGGCCGTGCATGTCGACGAGGCCGGGCAGGACGTAGGAGCCCGTGCAGTCGATCTCCCGGGCGCCCTCCTTCGCCTTCGGGCGGCGCGCCGGATCGATCGGCAGGCCGGGGAAGCCGACGTCGACGATGCGGACGATGCGGTTCTGCTCGACCACGATGTCGACCGGCCCGCGCGCGGGGGCGCCGGCGCCGTCGACGAAGGTGGCGCCGCGGAGGATCAGCTGGGCGAAGGGTCCCTCGCCCTCCCCCTCCGGCCGCGGCGGCGCGCCCACGCCTTCACCGAAGAGATCGTGGCTGCAACCGCGATACTGGGCCCGGAGGCCGCCGTCGAGCACGAGACCGAGGGCGAGGACGAGGAGCAGCGAGCGCATGGTGGGGGCCTCCGCGAGGCGGCGGCTCACCAGTGCAGACGCCGGAACTCGCTCAACATGTTGTCGTCGGTGATCACCGGCTCGAGGCCGAGTCGACGCTCGAGCGCGGCCCGGCTCTCGATCACTTCCTTGGCCGGACCGCTGTCGAGAGTGTCGATCAAGCCGAGGACCTCGTCCAGCCTGCGCGCCTGCTTCTCGTCGGCGAGATCGAAGACCGGTCGACCGTCGAGGCGCATGGCGAGGAGATTCGCCCGCCAGCGCTCCTTGTCGAAGTGGAAGGGCGCGGTCGAGGCGATCATCGCGTTGTAGACCCGCAGGCACTCGGGGAAGACCGCCATCGTCGTCCGCATGGCGTCCTCCGAGAAGGTCGTGTTGAGGATCAGGGTGCCGCCGGGTCCGAGCCGCGATCGGGTCAGCTCCAGGTACTCGCGCGAGAGCAGGTTCGAGGCCTGCGCCCGCCAGTGCCAGGTCGTGTTCTGCACGATCAGGTCGAAGCGCCGTTCCGGATGGCGCTGCAACCAGCGGCGGCCGTCATCGACCACGAACTCGAGCCGGGGATCGTCGATCAGCGAGGCCACCGGCTCGTAGTGCGGGATCAGCTCCAGGTAGCCCGGGTTGATCTCGATCACGGTCACCTTCTCGACGCCGGGCAGGTTGGCGACGATCTGGGTCCAGGCCCCGAGAGCGAGACCGATGACCAGGACCTCCTTCGGCCGACGTTCGAGCGCGGCCAGGAAGTAGGGCCGGATGACCCAGTTCACGTCCTCCACCAGGCTGGTCGAGATCCGGCCGTCGTAGGCACCATCGCCGAAGACGGTGTGGTCGGTGGTGACCGCGATGACGCCATGGCGATTCTGGACCACGCGCTCGACCGGCCCGATCTCGTGTTCGGGGTCGTGCAGGAGGCGGTCCCAGAATCCGCGGTGCAGACCGCGGGACAGGGGCAGGGCGACCAGCAGGAGGGCGAGGGCCGCGAGGCCGATCCGGTCTGGCCGGAGCGCGCGGCCGGTGGCGAGGAGGGCCGCGGTCAGGCTGCTCAGCATGAGCAGGAGGGCCGCGATGGTCTCGTAGTCGAGACGGTCGAGAAGGACGAAGCCGGTGACCAGGGAACCGGCGGTCGCACCCAGGATGTTGCCGAGGTAGAGCCGGGCGAGACGCTGGCCGGCGCGCTCGTCCGGGGCGATGGCGGCATGGGCGAGCAGGGGCAGGATCGCGCCCGAGAGACCGGCGGCGACGAAGATCGGCAGGAGGCCCAGGAGCCAGTGGCTGGCGACCCGGATCAGCGCCGCGAGCGGGGCGCAGACGAAGGCGACGAGCCCCGCGACCAGGACCAGGCCGGCGATGCCGGCGGTCGTCGCGCCCCCTTCGCCGTGGCAGTGGCGCCGCACCCGCAGGGCGCCGACCGCGATGCCGGCGAGGTAGGCGCCGAGCAGGAGGCCGAAGGAGGCCGGCGAGCCGCCCGAGGCGAAGGCGATCAGGCGATACCAGAGGATCTCCCAGCTCAGGGCCACGAAGCCGCTCAGCGCCGAGACCAGGAAGGCGACCAGGAAGCTCATCGGCGCGCGCTCCCGCGACGGAGCCGCAAGGCGATCGAGGCGACGGCGAAGTTGCCCAGCGCGGCGGCGATCACCGCGCCCTGGAGCCCGAGCAGCGGCAGCAACGCCACCACGACCAGGACGCTGGCGGCGGCGGAGCCGATCGTGTTGACGAAGTAGAGCGAGCCCACCGAGCGGCCGACGTTGCCGCTGCGATCGACCAGGTAGGCGGTGAGCAGGGGCAGGGTCGAGCCCATGAGGAGCGTGGGCAGGAGCAGGAGAGCGAAGGTGATCAGCGCGGTGACCAGCGGCGGCGCGGCCAGGGTCGCGGCGCCGACCCGGGCGAAGAGCGGCAGCGACAGGAGGCCGAAGACTCCGATCCCGGTCTCGACCAGCGCGAAGAGGCGCAGACGATCACGACGGCGATCGACCGAGAGCCGGCCGCCGAGCAGGCTGCCCAGCCCGAGCCCGAGCATGAAGGCGGTGACCACGACGGTCACCGCCTCGACGTTGATGCCGTAGAGCCGGAACAGGCAGCGTTGCCAGGCGACCTGGTAGACCAGGGCCGAGAAGCCCGACAGGGCGAAGATGATCAGGACCGCCCGCTCCGTCCCCGAGGTCGCCGCCAACCCTTCGACTTCCTGCTCCATCTCTCCCTCGCGCTTGGTTTCGGTCGGGGCCCCGTGGCCCGGGCCGGAAGAGGAGGTTATGGACCGACGGCGGACGATTCCAGCGTCCCGCGCCATCCTTGGCGCTTTCCGCCCGCAGGCGGTAGAATCCGCGCGCATTCGCCACCCCTGGGGACTCCCGTCGATGTTCTCCCGCCTGCTCAGCGCCCTGCGCGACGCCCTCGAGGATCTGCGCCATCGTCGCCTCGGCCGCCAGGCCGAAAGCGAGCTGGCCGCGGCGCCGCCGCCCTGCGTGATCGGCGCCACCGGCGGATCGGGAACCCGGGTGATCACCATGCTGCTCCAGGAGCTGGGCATCTGGATCGGGGCCAACCTCAACCCGGCGAACGACTCGGAAGACGTGGCCCGCTTCCTGCGCCGCTGGATCCCGCACTGGCACGACTGGCAGGAGGACGGCGCCCCGGCCGAGCGCCTCGAGCGGATGCAGCGCGAGTTCCGGACCACGATGGCGCGGCACCGCGAGGGCATCGCCGACCCGCGCGCCGCCTGGTCGATCAAGAACCCGCGCACGATCTACATCCTGCCCTTCCTCGAGCGGGCGCTGCCGGGTTTCCGCTTCGTGCACCTGGTCCGCGACGGTCGCGACATGGCCTTCTCCTCGAATCAGAGCCAGCTCGACGATCACGGTCTGCAGTACCTGGGCGCCGCCGCGCGCGGCGACCGCGCGCTGGCCTCGATCCGGCTCTGGTCGCTGGTCAATCTCGCCGCGGCCGACTACGGCGAGCGCGAGATGGCCGGACGCTACCTGCGGCTGCGTTTCGAGGACTTCTGCTCCGATCCGACCGCCACGACCCGGACGCTCTACGATTTCCTCGGGCTCGACGGCGATGCCTCGATCACCGGCCGCGTGGTCAAGGCGCCGTCCTCGCTCGGCCGCTGGCGCGACCGCGACGCGGCGCTGATCGCCCGGCTCGAGGACGCCGCGGGGGAGGCACTGCGGCGCTTCGGCTACGAGCCCGGGTGCTGATGGAGGCCAAGGGAAGAAGATGACCGAGCCGTCACAGGTCCCCGTCAGCAAGAGCCTGGTGCTGGTGAACTCCGCCTGCCAGGTGCTGACGCACGTCCTGAACATCTCGGTGCTCTTCTGGCTCAACCAGTACCTGATCAAGCGCCTGCCGACCGAGGAGTACGCGCTCTACCCCCTGGTGATCGTGCCGCTTCAGTTCGTGCCGGTCCTGAGCAACGTGCTCACCGGCGGCCTGTCGCGCTTCACGGTCGAGGCCTATGCCCGGGGCGACGACGGCCGCATCCGGCAGATCGTCTCGACGATGATGCCGCTGATGGCGATCGGCTCGGCCCTGATCCTCCTGCTGGGCGCCTTCTTCACCTGGTATGCCGGGCCCCTGCTCGACATCGACGCCGACCAGGTCTCATCGGCGCGACACATGCTGACGCTGCTCTTCTGCGGCGCGGCGATCAAGCTCCTGCTCTCGCCGCTCTCGGTCGGGCCCTACGTCCGGCAGAAGTTCTTCCTGCAGAGCGTGGTCAGCCTGGGAACGCAGATCCTGCGCCTGGCGATCCTCGCCGTCCTCCTCTACGGCCACAGCACCCGCGTGACCTGGGTGGTCCTCAGCACGGTGGTGGCGGAGACGATCGGGCAGTTCGGCACCGTGCTGATCTCGAAGCGCCTGGTACCCGCGCTCGGCTTCAGCCGGGCGGCGATCGACTGGAGCTCGGCGCGACGGTTGACCTCCTTCGGGGTCTGGAACTCGGTCCAGCAGGTCTCGGCCCTGATCCGGCGCCAGGCCGACGTCTTCATCCTGACCCACCTGGCCACCAAGACCGACGTCGCCTCCTTCTACCTGGGGGGTCTCGTCTTCGCGCAGATCCAGCGGGCGACGATCCTGGCCCTGGGCCCGATCGCGCCGCCCCTGGTGGCCCTGCACACGCGCGGCGACGCGCGCAGCATCGCCTCGGTCTATACGCGCGGCGGCAAATGGGGTCTCTGGGTCGTCGGCGCGATCGGTCCCGCCCTGATCATCTACCGCAGCGAGCTGGTGCGGCTCTACGTCGGCGCCGAACGCTACGCGGATTACGTCGACACGGCGACCGTGCTGGGCATCCTGACCCTCGTGCCCATGGTGCGCTTCGGCAATCTCATGTTGGGACAGATTGCCGCGGCGACCGAGAAGGTGAAGAAGGCGGCCCTCTACGGTCTCTTCGTCCAGTGCACCAACCTGGCGATCACCTTCTGGCTGGTGGGCCACCTGGGCATGGGCGCGGTCGGTTCGGCCCTGGCGACGCTGATCGCCGCCTGCACCATCCAGCCGATCCTCAACTGGCGACTGGGCCGCGAGATCGCCGGCGTCGACTTCACCGACTGGCTGCGCTCGACCATGCTGCCGGGCCTGATGCCGGCGCTGATCGCGTCGCTGGCCTGGATCGGGCTCGCCGCCCTGGTCGCGCCGAAGTCCTGGCTCGGCGTCGGCCTCTGCTTTCTTGGTGGCTTGACCGTCTACGGCCTCATTCTGGTAGCCTTTGCCTTCGATCAGGCGGATCGCGACGACGTCCGCAGACTCGTGGGCAAGATCAAGAAACTGCTGGGAATGGTGTTCGCTTCGTGATCGACGGCGGCAAGAAGTTCGTATTCGTCTTCGGTCTCCATCGCAGCGGCACCTCGCTGGTCTTCAAGGCCCTCAAGGCCCACCCCGAGATCTCCGGTTTCGACGGCACCGGCGTGCCGGAAGACGAAGGTCAACACCTCCAGACCGTGGTGCCCACCGCCAAGTCCCTGGGCGGACCGGGCATGTTCGCCTTCCACCCCGACGCGCCGATGCGCGAGGATCACCCCCTGGCGACCGAGGTCAACGCGCGACGACTCCTGGCCGAGTGGGAACATCACTGGGACCTCCGCCGCCCGGTCCTGATCGAGAAGTCGCCGCCGACCTTGATCCGCACCCGCTTCTTCCAGCGTCTCTTCCCCGAGGCCCACTTCGTCTGCGTCACCCGCCACCCGGCGGCGGTCGCCTACGCGACCCAGAAATGGAGCCAGACGACCATCCAGGATCTGATCGACCACTGGCGCCGAGCCCACGAGATCTTCGCCGAGGATCGTCCCCGACTCGCCCGGGCCATGACCCTCAAATACGAGGACTTCGTCGCCGAGCCCGAACGCGTCCTGGGCGAGATCCAGCGCTTCATCGGCGTCGCCCCGCGGGCCCCCGAGATCGAGATCCGTCCCGACATCAACGCCCGCTACTTCGCCATGTGGGAGGAGCACTGCGGCAAGGATGGCGCCCGCGTCCGCAAGATGATCGAGGAGCGCGAGGACTCGATCCGGTGCTTCGGCTACAGTCTGGTGGACCTGGCCTACCTCGGCCCCTCGGTCCTCGATCCCTGAACCGCCCCCCCGGAAACCGCCGCCCGGACCGATTCGCCGCTCCCGCCCGTGGAGCTGGTGCGCCAGGCTGGTTAACCTCGGGCTTCCAGCTTGTCGGAGCCGATCCATGCCGCGACGCGACAAGGTCCTGGTGGCCAACGGACAGGGTTTCTGGGGTGACAGCATCCTGGGGCCGGTCCGGCTGGTCCGCGAGGGACCGCTTCACTACCTGACCCTCGACTACCTCGCCGAGGTGACCATGAGCATCATGCAGAAGCTCAAGAGTCGCGACCCGGCGGCCGGTTACGCCACCGACTTCGTCCGCATGGTCGAGCGCGTCCTGCCCGAGGCCAAGGCCAAGGGCGTCCGCATCATCGCCAACGCCGGCGGCGTCAATCCCCAGGCCTGCCGCGAGGCCCTGGCCCAGGTGGTCAAGAAGCTCGGTGTCGGCGGGGTCCGGATCGCGGTCGTCGAGGGCGACGACATCCTCGCCGATCTGCCCGGCCTGCTCGCCGGTGGCGAGGCCCTGCGCAACATGGACGACGGCCGCGAGCTGGCCGAGGTCCTCGGCCGGGTGAGCAGCGCCAACGTCTACATCGGCGCCCGCCCCATCGTCGAGGCCCTGGCCCAGGACGCCGACATCGTGGTCACCGGCCGCGCCACCGATCCCTCGCTGGTGGTGGCCCCGCTGATGCACGAGTTCGGCTGGAGCTTCGACGACCACGACAAGCTGGCCGCGGCCACGGTCGCCGGACACATCGTCGAGTGCGGCGCCCAGTGTACCGGCGGCAACTACGTCTCCTGGCGCGACGTGCCGGACATGGCCCGCATCGGCTACCCCGTGGTCGAGGCCGCCGCCGATGGCAGCTTCGTCGTGACCAAGCACGAGGGCACCGGCGGCCTGGTCAACGTCGAGACGGTCAGCTCCCAGCTCGTCTACGAGATGGGCGATCCGCGGCGCTACCTGACCCCCGACTGCGTGGCCGACTTCAGCAGCATCCGGCTCGAGCAGGAGGGCCCGGACCGGGTCCGGGTCAGCGGCATCCGCGGCGCCGCGCCGACTCCCACCTACAAGGTCTCGATCTCCTATCACGACGGCTACAAGGCGGTCGGCCAGCTCACCATCGCCGGACCGGACGCGGTCGCGAAGGCGCGGCTCTGCGCCGAGATCGTCTTCGCCCGCGCGGCGATGGACGGCGCCGTGTTCGCCGAGGAGGAACGCCTGGTCGAGTTGGTCGGCACCAACGTCTGCCACGCCGGCATCGCCGCCGCGCCGGCCGAGCCCGCGGAGGTCGTGCTGCGGATCGGCGCCAAGGGCCCCGATCGCAAGAAGATCGACCGCCTGGGCATGGAGATCGTGCCCCTGGTCACGAGCGGCCCGCCCGGCGTCACCGGCTTCGCCGGTGGCCGGCCCAAGGCCACCGACATCGTCTCCTACTGGCCGGCCCTGATCGCCAAGGAGAAGGTGACCACCCGGGTGAGCGTCGAGGAGGTGAAGTGATGGCGCGCGTGAAGCTCTTCGACCTCGCCTACGCCCGTTCCGGCGACAAGGGTGACGGCTCCAACGTCGGCATCATCGCCTACCGGCCGGAGGGCTACGAGTTCCTCCGCCGCGAGCTCACCGCCGAGAGGGTGAAGGAGCACTTCCGCGAGATCTGCCTCGGCGCGGTCGACCGCTACGAGGCGCCGAACCTGCTCGCGCTCAACTTCATCCTCCACGATTCCCTCGGCGGCGGCGGCTCCGAGAGCCTGAAGACCGACGCCCAGGGCAAGACCCACGGCCTGGGTCTCCTGATGATGGAGATCGAGGTCCCCGACGATCTCCCGCTCGGCAGGGCCTGAATGGGCGTCCTGGACCAGCTCCGCGCCCGGGCCCGCCAGCGCCCGCGCCGGGTCGTCTTTCCCGAGATCGCCGATCCGCGCGTGGTCGAAGCCCTGCGCGGCTTCCAGGACTCCGGCCTCGGCCAGGCCGTCGTCCTCGATCCGCCCGCCGGGCTCGACCTCCCCGCGGGCGCCATTCGCCTGCACCGCGGGCCCGAGCTCCTGGAGGCGATCGCGGCCCCCTATCGCGCGCGCCGCGCGCAACGCGGTCTCGAGGCGGCGGCGATCGAGCGCGAGCTCGAGGACCCGCTCCTTCTGGCCGCGCTCCTGGTCGCCTCCGGCCGGGCCGAGGCCTCGGTGGCGGGCAGCCTGGCCACCACCGCCGAGGTCCTGCGCGCCGCGATCCGCGGCGTCGGTCCCCGACCGGGTCAGAAGCTGGTGTCGAGCTTCTTCCTCATGGAGCTGCGCGACGGCCGCTGCCTCACCTACGCCGACTGCGGCGTCGTGCCCGAGCCGAGCCCGGAGGAGCTGGCCACGATCGCGATCGACGCCGCGCGCAACCATCGCCTGCTCACCGGGGAGGAGCCGCGGGTCGCCCTGCTCTCCTTCGCCACCCACGGCAGCGCCGAGCACCCGCGTGTCGATCGGGTCCGTCGGGCCCTCGCCCTGGCCCGGGGCCTCGCCCCGGAGCTGGCGATCGACGGCGAGCTGCAGTTCGACGCCGCCTTCGTGCCGGCGGTGGCCGCGCGCAAGGCACCGAATTCGCCGGTCGCGGGCCAGGCCAACGTCTTCGTGTTCCCGGACCTCGACGCCGGCAACATCGCCTACAAGATCACCGAGCGCCTGGCCGGCGCCACCGCCCTGGGTCCCCTGGTCCAGGGTCTCGCCCGCCCCTGCATGGACCTCTCCCGGGGCTGCAAGGCCAGCGACATCGTCGACGTCGCGGTGGTCGCCTCCGCCCTGGTCGAGGACTGAGAACCCGCGACCGGCGCCGCGATGGTGGGCGACGGTTCCGCGACTCCTCGCCGGTGGAGCGACCGGACGCCCCCGGTTATGCTGCATCGGTTTCGCCGTTCGGGCAGGCACGAGGACACGATGGCAGCAGACGATCCGCAACTGACGCGCCGGGGCTTCCTGGCCGGGGTCGGCGGCATGTTGGCCGCGACCAGGCTCCGGGGTCTGGCCGCGCGCGCGGCCGGCGACTTCGACCACCTCGTCCTCGTCTGCATCGATGATCTCAACGACTGGTGCTCGGTCCTGCGCGGTCATCCCAACGCGCGCACGCCCAACATCGACCGGATCGCGGCGGCCGGCACGATCTTCACCGACGCCCACGTCGCGGCGCCGATCTGCAATCCGTCGCGCACGGCGACCTACTTCGGCATGTCGCCGCGGAGCTCCGGGGTCTACTTCAACGGTCAGGACTGGCGCGAATGCAAGCGGCTCGCGGACAAGACCTCGCTCTTCCGCCACCTGCGCGCCGGCGGCATCGAGACCGTGGGGATGGGCAAGGTCCACCACATGGCCTATCAGGACCCGGAGTCCTGGGATCGCTTCGTCTCGAGCAAGGAGGTGCCGCTGCCGCGGCGCGAGTACCCCTTCCGCTGGTATCTCACCAACGAGGGCGAGAACATCGACTGGGGCGCGATCCCCGACGACGAACGCGAGTTCCGGCTGTTCGACGACGAGGTCTGCGACGAGGCTTTGGTCGAGCTGGAGCGGCTCCGCCAGGGCAAGGGTCGCTTCGCTCTCAACGTCGGCTTCTACCGCCCGCACCTGCCCTGGTTCGTACCCCAGCGCTACTACGACCTGTTCCCGCTCGAGGACATCGTCCGCCCCTTCCAGCTCGAGGGCGACCTCGACGACGTCCCCGAGATCGGTCGCCTGCTGGCGCGACACTCCGAGGACGAGAGGATCTTCACCGAACTCGAGGCCACGAAGCGGGCGATCCGCGCCTACCTGGCCTCGATCGCCTACGTCGACGAGAAGGTCGGGCGGCTCTTCGACGCCTGGCGGGCCTGGCCCGGCCACGAGCGGGGGCTCTTCGTGCTCTGGAGCGACAACGGTTTCCACCTGGGCGAGAAGGAGGCCTGGCGCAAGTTCACGCTCTGGCACGAGTCGACCCGCGTGCCCTTCATCTTCGTCGCGCCCGGCCTGACCCCGGCAGGCAGCTTCTGTCGCCGCCCGGTCTCCCTGCTCTCGCTCTATCCGACGCTCTGCGACCTGCTCGGTCGGGAGCGGCCGGCGCAGCTCGAGGCTCCGTCACTCGTGCCCCTCCTGCGCGATCCCGAAGCCGCCTGGACCGGCGCCGCGGTCTCGGTGCTGGGGCGCAGCGCGCTGGCGATCCGGGACGAGCACTGGTGCTACATCCGCTACCGCGACGGGGAAGAGGAACTCTACGCGCGCGAGCGCGACCCGGGCGAGTATCAGAACCTCGCCCCCGCGCGGGCCGCGGAGCTGAAGCGCGACCTGCTGCGGCGGGCGCCGGCCGAAGCGGCGCCCTACGATCCGCAGAAGGGCAGCGAGCTGGCCCGTCAGCTCGGTCTCGAGGACTGAGACGAGTTCCGGCCGTTCTCGGCCTTGCGTCGGAGCTGACGCTCCACCGCGGCCAGGAGGAGCCGGTTGACGCGCGGTCTGTCGAAGCGGGCGAGGATCTCCTGACGGCCCCGCGCGCCGACCTCCCGGGCCATCGCCCGGTCCTTGAACAGGCCGCGCATGAGGTGGCGCAGGTGCGGCACGTGGGGCCTGGCCCAGGACTGCCCGGCGAACCAGGCCGCTTCGCGCACCGCCTCCGGGCCGCAGGGTTCCACCCCGAATTCGAGGAGGAAGGACGTGCTCCGCCGCATGAACTCGGTGTTGCCGCTCCAGCCCGTGGCGACCACGGGCAGGCCCGCGGCCATCGCCTCCATGATCGGTCGGCCCCAACCCTCGCCGCGGCTCGGCTGCAGGTAGCAGTCGGCGGCGGCGTAGAGGTTCGGCATCTCGCGCGAGGGAATGTCGCGATCGAGGATGGTGATGTCCGGGCAGCTGCCCGGATCGCGGCCCAGCTCGTCGCGGATGAAGGACTCGATCTCGGCGGCGATCTGATCGCTGCTCCGCTTGAACGACGACCAGACCTTGAGCACGAGACAGACGTCCTCGTCGGCGCCGAACTCCTCGACGTAGGCACGGAGCAGGAACTCCCAGCCCTTGCGCCGGGTCCAGTCGAAGACCGAGAGGAAGCGATAGGACCGCGTGGTCCCCAGATCGATGGGCTGCGGCTCGGCGCGGTAGGCCTCGACGTCGATCGACGGCGGCACCACCTCGATCATCTCCGCCGGCACGCCGGCCTCGATGAAGGTCCGGCGGTTGAACTCGGAGGGCACGAAGACCGCGTCCATCGCGAGCATCGGCTCCAGCCAGTCGGCCGGCAGACCGTCGGTCTCGAACATGGTGCGGATGACCGAGAGATCGGCCCGTGGATGGGGCTGGGCCACCAGGCCGAGCGCATGCTGGATCAGCACCACCGGCCGACCCGGAACGAAGGGCCCCTCCTCGGCCGCGATCATGCGCTCCTTGTCGACCGCGCTGACGTCGGCGTGCTCCTCGGCCCAGAGGACCGGGAAGAGCCGGATCGGCACCTTCTCGTCGAGCAGGCCGAGGACGTAGTTGCGCCCCTCGTCGGCGTAGCCGCTCTTGTCGTAGACCGGGCCGGTCCAGGCGATGTTCGGCGCCTCCGTGATCGGCGGCGGCTCGGCATCGCGCCGGGCGCGCTCCGCCCGGATGCGGCCGACGAGGTCGGCGGCGCGGTCCCGCAGGATCTCGGCCACGCGATCGGCCGAGTAACCGGCGCGGACCTCCTCCTGCCCCCGCGCGGCCTTGGCTCGCGCCGCCGCGGGGTCGGCGACCAGCTCGCGCATGATCCGCGCCAGGTCGTCGCGATCGGGCTCGGCCCAGAGATGGTCGGCCTCGTAGAAGGCGTTGACCCTGGTCTGTTCGGGATCGACGGGGCCGAGCTCGGGCACGTCGATCAACCAGGAGTTGTCGTCGTTCATGAACTCGAGGTGGGCGCTCCAGCGCGAGGCGACGGTCGGCAGGCCCGCGGCCATCGCCTCGATCAGGGGCATGCCCCAGCCCTCGCCGCGCGTCGGCAGCACGAAGGCGTCGGCCGCGGCGTAGAGGCTCGGCATGTCGTCGTCGCTGACGAAGTCGTCGATCAGGATGATCTTCGGCGCCTGCTTCGGATCGATCCCGAGCAGCCGCATGCGGTCCTCGATCTGGCTGCGGATCGGCGCCTGCTCCTTGATCGCCTGGTAGGCGCGAATGGTGAGGCTGACGTCGTCGGCGGCGGTGAAGGCCCCGAGATAGGCGTCGATCAGGACGTCCCAGCCCTTGCGCAGGGTCCAGTCGAAGATCGACAGGAAGTTGAAGGACCGGCGCCCGGGTAGCGGGTAGACCCGCGCGGGGCGGAGGAAGGCGTCGGGCTCGAAGCCGAGCGGAACGACCTTCAGCTTGCCGCGCTCGACGCCCGAGCGGGCGAAGGTCTCGACGTTGAAGGCGGTCGGCACCCAGACCTCGTCCATCAGGTTGAGCTGCTCGGACCAGCCCCGCGGGATGCGGTCGGTCTCGAACATCGTGTAGGCGACCTGGGCCTCGAAGTCCGGGTTGTTGCAGCGCATGTGCGCCATGAAGCTGACGCCGTTCTGACGGAAGGGCGGATGGAAGACGATCTGCAGCCCGCCGCGGGGCGAGCGCTCGAGGATCTGCCGCCAGCTCCGGATCATCTCCGGCTGCCGGGCCATCGAGTCGAGGAACTTCTGCTCGGGATAGAAGGCCTGGAAGGAGGCGTCGACGCCCAGGCGCAGGAGCGCGGGCAGCATGTTCCGCGTGGTCTTGGCGTAGCCCGAGAAGTCGAGCGCGGCGCCGGCCCAGCAGATGGCGAAGTCGATGCCGGGATCGGGCTCCGGCCGACCCTCGAGGCGGCGCCTGGCGCGCAGCGCCCGGTCGCGGGCATGGTCCGGCTCGGCGATCACCTGGCGGAGGACGCCGGCGAGATCCTGCGGGTCGACGCGGTTGAGCCGGCCGTCTCCGGCCGCCACGGTGACCGGTCGGACCGGGACCAGGTAGGCCGCGTCGTGGCCGAGGAGGTCGAGGGCGAGCGCGTCCTCGGGCACGATCAGCGGCAGCTCGGCGGCGATCGCCAGGCGGAGCAGCGCCTGGTCGGGCTGCCCGGCCCAGGGGTAGACGAGCGCGTCGACGTCGCGGAGGAGCCGGGGCAGCCTGGCGGCCGAGACCGCTGCCGGGAGGTACTCGACCTCGGGTGAGTCCTCGGCGGCGAAGCTCGCCGCCAGCCAGTCGAGGCGGTCCTCGGCCCCGGCCCCCAGCCCGGCGTCGACGACGATCAGGGCGACGTCGTCGGCGGCGCCGAAGGCCCGGCGGAAGGCCTCGAAGGTCGCGTCGGCACCGGCGGCCGCCGCGGTCCCCCCGGGGAACAGGAACCGGAAGCTCTTGTCGGTCTCGAAGATCCGGCTACGCCGCGCCGGCGACAGGATCGAAAGCACCTGCTCGTTCATGGACATCCCCTTCCCGGCCGCCGGACCGCGTCGGGTCGGAGGGCCTGCATATTTATCGGCCGGGGGCCCAGGTTCCCTTGAGATCGGTCTCACGAGAGGCGATGGTGAGCGACCCCATTGGCAATTGACCGAGAGCGACGATGTTCGAGCAGAACGAGATCAAGGCACAGGATCCGGCCCTCTACGAGTGTCTCCAGGCCGAGGCACGCCGCCAGGAGGAGGGCGTCGAGCTCATCGCCTCGGAGAACTTCGTCTCCAAGGCGGTGATGGAGGCGCTGGGCAGCACGCTCACCAACAAGTACGCCGAGGGCCTGCCCGGCAAGCGCTACTACGGCGGCTGCCAGGTGGTCGACGTCGCCGAGGACCTGGCACGGGAGCGGGCCCGCCAGCTCTACGGCTGCGACTGGGTCAACGTCCAGCCGCACTCCGGAGCACAGGCCAATGCCGCGGTCTACCTGACCTTCCTGAAGCCGGGCGACACCCTCCTCGGCCTCGATCTCGCCAACGGCGGCCACCTCACTCACGGCAGTCCGGTGAACTTCTCCGGCATCCTCTACCACGCCGAGTTCTACGGGGTCGAACAGGCGGGCGCGAATGCCGGCCGCATCGACATGGACCGGGTCCGCGAGCGCGCCCTCGCGCTGCGCCCGAAGCTGATCTCGATCGGTGCCTCCGCCTACACCCGGGACTTCGACTACGCCGCCTTCCGCAGCATCGCCGACGAGGTGGGTGCCCACCTGTGGATGGACATGGCGCACACCGCCGGCCTGATCGCCGCCGGCCTGCTCAACGACCCGCTCCCCCACTGCCACGTGGTCACCACCACGACCCACAAGACGCTGCGCGGGCCGCGCGGCGGCATGATCCTGATCGGCAAGGACTACGACAATCCCCTCGGTCAGGTCGCCGCCAAGAGCGGTCGGACCAAGCTGATGTCGGAGCTGCTCGACGCCGCGGTCTTCCCCGGCATCCAGGGCGGTCCGCTGATGCACTGCGTGGCCGCCAAGGCGGTCGCCTTCAAGGAGGCCCTCGAGCCCTCCTTCAAGGACTACGCCCGACAGGTGATCGCCAACGCCAAGGCGATGGCCCAGGCCTTCCTGGCCCGGGGCTACGAGCTGGTCTCCGGCGGCACCGACAACCACCTGATGCTCATCGACCTGCGCAACAAGGACATCAGCGGCAAGAAGGCCGAGCGGGTCCTCGGCGAGGCGGACATCACCGTGAACAAGAACATGGTGCCCTTCGACGACAAGAGCCCGATGATCACCAGCGGCATCCGCATCGGCACCCCGGCGATGACCACGCGCGGCCTGAAGGAAGCCGACTTCGTCGAGCTGGTCCGGATGATCGACGACGTCATCATGCATCCCGACGACGCCGACGTGATCGCGCGGGTCAAGGGCGAGATCCACGAGATCGCCGCGCGCTTCCCGCTCTACGCCTGAGCGCGCCTGGCGCCGCGAGGCGGCGAACCACGGTCGATCAGGAGCAGGGCTCGATCAGCTCGGCGAGATCCTCGAGGGCGAGACGCCAGTCCTGGTCGAGGACGGCGCGCGCCGCCGCCGGCATCAGCACCGCGATCCGCGAGCTGGCCTTCTGCGCGCCGGGCAGGAAGGCCTGCACGCGATCGACGTAGAGATCGCGATCGGCGGCCGTGGCCAGCCCGTCGATGACGTCGAGCGGGAACTCGCCATCGGTCTCCAGGACGATCTGCAGGCCCAGGTGGGGCTCGCGCGCGACCAGCTCGGCGACCAGCGCGCGGGCGCGATCGAGACTCGCCCAGGGGTCGCGGCAGCGCAGCCGGAGCTGGAAGGCCGAGGCGCAGCGTTCGGGCAGCGTCGGCGCCCGGTCGGCATCGAGATCGAGCGTCGCCGAGCTGGCGCACCGACCGCCGGCCGGCACCTCCAGGGCGATCTCGGGCAAGGGGTCGAAGCTGGTGTCGAACAGCTCCTCGGCCTCGTCCATCAGGCCGAGGATGGCCTCGAGGTCGAGCGCCGGGGTCCGCAGGACGTAGTAGGGCGGCCGCGCCTGGTGGATCAGCCCGAGGCCGGCCGCGTTCAGCCGGAAGTTCGTTCCCGGTAGCACCGCGAGCTGGAAGACCTGGATGGTGTCGTAGAGCTCTCGTTCCGCGACCCAGTGGAAGCTCCGGCGGATCGAGTCGACGTCGTCGCCAGGCAGGCCGACGATCAGGTCGGTCTTCACCGCGATCCCCTGCTCACGCAGCAGGCGCAGCCCGCGCTCGAATGCCCGCAGGTTGTTGCGCCGATCCATCAGCTCCTGGGCCTGCTCGTCGGTCGACTGCAGGCCGACCTCGACCTCGCGGAAGTTGGCCGCGCCCATCAGGCGGGCCTGGTCCTCCTTGATTCCCTCGGCCCGCAGCTCGGCATGGAACTCGAAGAAGCGATCCCGATTCTCCTCGGCGAGCAGGCCGAGGAAGGCGGCGAAGTCACGGCGCTGGTTGAGGGTCGGGTCGAGCAGGAAGACCTCGCGCCGCCCGAGCTCGCGGGCATGGCGGAGGCTGGTCCGGATCGCGTCCTCGGAGAGGTAATAGAGCTTGTCGTAGGACTTCGGGTAGTAGCAGAAGCCGCAGGTGAACACGCAGCCGCGGATGGTCTCCAGCGCCAGGCCGTCCTGCTCGCGAAGATCGAGGAGGCCCTCGACGTAGGCCGAGGTCACCAGGTCCAGCGCCGTGAGGGGCGCCCGGGGCGGGACCGAGACCGGGTCGCCGCCGCGGACGAAGAGGCCGGGGATGCCGGCCGGCTCGCGACCGGCCTCGAGAGCGAGGAGCAGCTCGGCGAAGGTCTGCTCGCCCTCGCCGAAGGCGGCGAAGTCGATCGCCTCCGCCTCCAGCACCCAGCGGTTGTCCCGGCTGATCTCGGGCCCGCCGAGCACGACCCGGAGACCCGGCCGCCGGGCGCGCAGCCTCCGGGCGAGATCGAGGCTGCGCTCGACGTTCCAGAGGTAGCAGCTCAGGCCGACCAGCATCGGCTCGCGGGCGAGGATCTCCTCGACCAGGGCCTGATCGCCGCACTCGTTCACCAGGCGGGCCGGCAGGATCTCGAGGTCGAAGCTCCGGTCGAGCCCGAGCCGGCGGGCACGCAGGGCCATCGCGCCGGCGGCGAGGGCGGCATTGCCGCCGTGGACGCCGGGTGCGAGCGACGGGATCGGGAGCTGAAGCAGGAGGACGCGCGACCGCATGGGGCGATGATAGCGCCCCCGGCCGCGGGTCAAAGAGCCGGCGCGGACCGGTTCAGGTCCGGACCAGGAGCGAGCGGTAGACCATCTCGGTCAGGCGCGCGGTGCGCTCCCAGGACATGCCCTGGGCCATGCGGTCGGCCAGGACCTTGCGCACCGGACCGCGCTGCGGCGCCACGGCCAAGGCCGCGTCGACCGCCGCGCGGATGCTCGCGCGGCGCGAGGGGTCGCAGTAGTGCACGGCGTCGCCGAAGTACTCGAACTCGGACGAGCGGTTGCTGACCACCATCGGGCACTCGGCGGCCGCGGCTTCGAGGTTCGCCAGCGCCGCGCCCTCGGCGAAGCTGGGCAGGACGTGGATCGCCGCGGCCTTGTAGGCCGAGGCCACCAGATCCCGGTCGAGGCGGCCGGTGTAGATGACCTGATCGCCGCCGGCGTCCTGGCAGAGTTCCAGGTAGCTGGCCTCGGTCTGGGGGCCCACGAGCACGATCTTGCGCCCGCAGTCGCGCAGGGCCTCGATCAGCAGGAGCTGGTTCTTCCGGCGCTCGATCGCGCCGACGCAGAGGATGTAGTCCTCGACCTCGAAGGCCTCGATGAAGGCACGCGCCGTGGCCCGCGACATCGCGGCGACGTCGACGCCGTGCGGCGTGACCGTGTAGGGGAAGCCGGGATGATCCGCGTGCTGGATCATCAGCTTGGCCTCGTTGTGGCTGGTGACGCAGACGTGGTCGACCGCCGAGAGCGCGGTGTGCAGGGCGGCATGATAGCCTTCCTTCGGCTCGCGCAGGGCCCGATGCGGCAGGTTGTCGCTGCCGGCGAGCTGACCGGCGTCGATGCGGTCGAGGACGTCGGAGCGGGTGTACTCGGGGTGTTCCTCCATGAACTTGGTCACCTGCGCGAAGTAGAGGTACTCCGAGAGATCGAGGTAGATCGGCGACCAGACCACCTGGGCTCCACGCTCCCTCAAGACCGCGAGCTGTTCCAGGGCGGTCTCGGGCTTCCAGATGTTGAAGGCGTGGACCAGATCGTAGCCGCGTGGATCGGGGTCGAGCGACAGGCAGACGTCGACCCGGTGACCGAGCCCGCGCAGGGCGGCGGCGGTGTGCTTCATCACCTGCGAGGCGCCGCCGTCGAGGTCGACGTCGTCGCGGTAGACGAACAGGAGATCGAGGCTGCCGCTGCTGCGATCGACCGGCTTCTCCACCCGTCCGGGGGCCATCTTCGCCAGGCGTTCGCGGCGCACGAGGACCGAGCGGATCGTCGGCTCCAGGTCGCGATCGCGGACGGCGAGCGCGCCCTCGGGCAGGTTCTCGCCGGCGGCACGCTTGAAGAGCTGAAGTGCGATCACCTCCTTGCCGGCGCGCAGGGCCTTCTCGATGAAGGGGGCGCCGACGTGGGTGACGATGATCTCGGCCTCGCCGAGATCGAAGTCGCGATGGAGACCGATGTCGACCCGATCAGGAACCAGGCCCTCGAGCCAATCGACCAGGAGGTCGACGTCCTTCTCGTTCGCCGTCTCCACCTCGGAGTTGTCCGGACGGATGAGGAAGCGCGCCTGGTCGGCGAGGCCGGCCGCGGCGGCGGCGAAGAGCCTTGCCATGGCGATGTAACGTCGGATCAGATCGCCATGCAGGTCGGTCTGCGCCCGCGGCAGGGCCGGGGCCCAGATCACCTTCGGCTGGCCCGAGGCGCTGGGTCGCTTGGCGAAGCCGGCGCCGGTGCCGGAGAACTGCGGCGCGTAGTAGGCGGCCTCCTCGTCCGTGCTGCGCAGCCCGGCCTCGTGCAGGGCCAGCTCGTAGAGCTCCGGGCGGATCTCGATGCGGTTGGCGCAGACGGGGCAGTCGTGGACCGACACCGGGACGCCGGCCAGGCCACCCTGATGGACCTCGAAGACCCCGGCACAGGACGAGCACTCGAGCCGCAGCCGGGCGGCGAGCCCTTGCGGCTCGATGCCGAGGATCCGGGGCCGAGACTTGTGTTCCAGACTCTTCATCGCGGTCTTCCGTTCGTCCTCACGCCGCCGGAGCCGAGGCCCGGGGCCTCCCCCATCAGATGGCGGTGGTCACCAGCGAGGCCATGACCTCGCGGATGCCTTCCGGCACCGTCATCGTGATCTCGAAACCGAGCTCCCGCGCGATCCGATCGAAGTTGACCCGGTAGTCGCGCGGGTCCTCGTTCTTCTCCACGCGCTCGATGTCGAGCTCGCCGCCGATCTCGGCGCTGATCAGCCGGACCAGATCGCCCTTGCGGTAGTTCTCGTTGCTGTCGCCGACGTTGAAGACCCGGCCCGCGACCTTGTCGGCCGGAGCGGTCATCGCCAGGACGATGGCCCGGGCCGCGTCGCGGACGTGGACGTAGGGCCGCCAGAACTGCTCGCCGTAGACGACCAGCTTCCGGTCCACCGTGAGGTCACGGGTGAACTCGTTCACCGTGAGGTCGAAGCGCATCCGCGGCGACAGGCCGTAGAGCGTGGCGAAGCGCAGGCAGGTCGGCAGGGCGAGGGTCGGCTTCTCGAACATGAAGTTGCCGAGGAGGAACTCCTCGTACTCGACCTTGGTGCGCGCGTAGAGCGACACCGGCCGCAGCTCGGAGTTCTCGTCGACCGAGGAATCCGGATCGGCCATGCGGCCGTAGTTGCTGCAGGTCGAGGCGAACAGGAAGCGCTCGACCCCGCGCAGGAGGGCGTTCGAATACAGACGCACCGAGGCGTCGAGATTGATCTCGTGGGCCGCCTGGGGCGAACGGGCGCAGGCGGGATCGCCGACGATGCCGGCGAGGTGGACCACGACCTGCCTGCCGTCCAGAGCGCGCCACATCAGCGGCTCGTCGCGGATGTCACCCTCGATGAACTCGAAGCCCGGCCGATCGGCCAGCTCGGCGAGATGGGCCTGCGGCCCGTGCAGCAGGTTGTCGACGATCCTCACCTCGTGACCTTCGGCGAGGAGGTGCCGGGTCAGGACGCTTCCGAGATATCCGGCGCCGCCGGTGATCAGAACTCGCATCGTTACCTCTTCTTCCTAGTCGCCCACGAGGGCGATCATCGCGCGCGAGACCCTCTCGCCGCCTCGGCCGTCGACCAGGGCACGGCCGGCGCGGCTCATCACCCGCCGACGCTCCGGATCGGCGGCCTCGTCGAGGAGTCCGGCGATCTCGGCCCTGATCCGTCCGGGCTCGCAGCCCGAGACGGCGAGGCAGCTTCCCTCCGCCGCCAGCGCCCTCGCGGTCTCGACCTCGTGGCCACAGGTCGGAACGACCAGGGCCGGGATGCCGAGTGCCGCCAGTTCGTAGGCGGTGCGGCCACCCGCCGTCACGACGAGGTCCGCGCTCATCAGACTCATCGACAGATCCGGTACATTTTCTTGCACGCGAAACCGGGTTTTCATGATCTCGAGGGTTTCACGGCGACCGGGCCCGGCCGCGAAGGCCGGCCCGGCGATGAAGGTAATTCCATCCGTGGCCATGACTTCAGCCATGGATTCCAGCACGACGCCGGCCAGGCCGGCCGGATCGGAACCACCCAGCGTCACCAGGACCCGGACCGGGTATTCCGCGATCGCGGGTGCCGGCCGGCCGCGGAACTCCGGCCCGAGGACCATGTAGTCGGGGCCCAGGAGCAGCTCGCCCGGGGCGTCCGGGTAGTACCGGTTCGCGGCCACGGCGCTGCCGTTCACCACCAGATCGGAGCGGGCGGCGACGCCGCCGAGGTCGTCGAGCAGGACCTGGGGGCGATCGGGAAGACGGCAGGCGGCGAGGGTGGCGAGGTCGGGACGCAGGAGATCGACCACGACCAGGTCGGGATCGAGCGCGGCGATCAGGCGGCGCTGCCCCTCGAGATCGACCTCGGGCCCGAATTCGACCACGGCGAAACCGCGCTCGCGCACCACGGCCGGGCCGCGCGGGTCGGCGCGCATGAGGAAGAGGCAGTCCCGGCCCGCGGCGTCGAGCTCGCGGGCCAGGGCGAGACAGCGGAAGACATGGCCGAGCGAGACGCCGGCGATCCGTCCGCCGTCGACCCGGAACAGCAACCGGCCGCGGCCAGGCTCAGCGGGCACCTTCTCCGCTCCGGCTCTTGCGCCAGCTCTCCGTCGCGTAGCGCTGCTGCACGTCGGCGTTGGCCAGGAAGAGCTCGGGCATGTCGTCGGCGAGGGCGCAGACCTCGTCGAGGACGAAGGGGCGGTTGCGCCGATCGAGTTCGAGCTCGACCTCGCAGAGGAGATCCAGGTCGGCTTCGGTGTCGACCGTGAGCCGGAGCTCGGGGTGATTCAGATGCAGCGGCGGCGCCAGCCGGCCGACGCGGAAGCGCTCCGGCCGCTCGACGACGAAGGCGTTGACGTGCTCGCGTTCGAGTTCGAGCCGGGCCTCGGCCGCGGCGGTTTCGATCGCGGCGCGCGAGAAGACGATGGCGTCGGCGCCCAGGGGCAGGCCGGGCATGAAGGCCAGGTCCAGGGCCTCGCGCTCGCGGAAGGAGATCAGGAGATCGACGACCTCCTCCGAGACCAGCGGGTTGTCGCCGTAGGCGACCACCACGGCCGCGGCCTCGACCGGGTCGATCGCGCCACGCAGGCGACCGAGGACGTCGGTGTCGGAACCGCGATGCACCGCGATCCCGAGCTTCTCGGCCGTGGCGGCGAGGAGGTCGTCCTCCTCGAGCGTGGTCGTGGCCAGGATGATGCTGTCGCTGAACACGCTCCGCTTGAGGTTGCGGATGATCCGCTCCAGCACGCTGCGGCCGGCGATCTCGCCGACGACCTTGCCGGGGAAGCGGCTCGAGCCCATGCGGGCGAGGATCACGGTGACGGTCTTGCTCATCATTCTCCTCCATCCAGAAGGTCGAGGGCGAGGGCCTGGTTCTTGGCGATGGCGACGGTGGCGCGACGGCCGAGGACGAGCACCTCGTCCTTCGGCGCCAGCAGCGCCTCGGGGCGCACGCAGGCCACCATCTCGGGGGTGATCGTCTCGCCGACGGCGATCGGCCGGCGGGCGAAGAGGCCGCGGCGGTAGAGCCGGCTCTCCGGCCGATCGGGGCGCTCGCCGTCCGCGCGCGCGCTGCCCAGGGCCCGCGCGACCGCGGCCGACCCGGAAACCAGGGCCGCCATCTCGGCCGGATCGGCGGAGATGACGTGGTCGGGTCCGGGCAGGTTCTTGTCGGTGGTGAAGTGCTTCTCGATGACGCAGGCGCCGAGCGCGGCGGCCGCGAAGGCGACCTCGTTGCCGAGGACGTGGTCCGACCAGCCGGTCAAGAGCTCGAAGCGCCGGGCGAGATGCGGGATCGTGTTCAGGTTGGCCTGCTCGGGATCGGCCGGGTACTTCGACAGGCAATGGAGCAGGACGACGTCGCGGGCGCCGGCGCTGCGCAGCACGCCCAGCGCCTCCTCGATCTCGCTCTCCACCGCCATGCCGGTCGACAGGATGACCGGCAGGCCGGTCCGCGCCGCGTGGGCGAGCAGCGGGTGGTTGGTGAGGTCCATCGAGGCGATCTTGATCGCCGGCACGCCGACCTCGACCAGCAGGTCGAGACAGTCGTGATCGTAGGGCGTCGACATGAAGTGGATGCCGCGATCATGGGCGTGGCTGGCGAGGATCTCGTGGGCCTCGCGATCGAGCTCGCCGTGACGGATCACGTTGAAGTGCTCGACCGAATCGAGGACCAGGTTGGCCGCGCGATAGGTCTGGAACTTGGCCGCGTGCGCGCCGGCGGCGGCCGCGGCGTCGATCATGGCCCGCGCGAGATCGAGGTCGCCCTCGTGGTTGAAGCCGATCTCGGCGATGACGTAGGGAGCCCGTCCGGCTCCGATCTCGATGTTGCCGATCTTGGTCATTGCGTTGCGCGTCGCCGGCTCATTCCCGCCAGGCGCCGCCCTCCCACTCCATCGTGTCCATGTTCCAGTCGTCGGGAATCCAGTCGACGCCGTTCTTCCGGGCGCCGTGTCGACAGTAGTCGCAGCCGCGGAGCTCGCAGCGACGGTTGGCGCGATGGAGGTCGCGCACGCGCTCGAGCTTGGCCGACTTCCAGGCCGCGGCGATGCTCAGTTCCTCGGTCTCGACCAGGCGCCAGGCGCCGTCCTCGCCCCGGACCCGCTTCTCGGCGGAGCCGGGGTAGCGACCGATGACCAGGTCGTCCTCCTCGTTGTGGGCGCCGGTGCAAGGGATCAGCGCGCCGTTGGCCGAGACGGTGAGCCGCTGGAAGGGGTACTGGCAGGCCCAGTCCTCGATCCGCGCCTCGACCGGCAGGTCGTCCTCGCGGAAGTCCATCAGCTCGTTGATCGTGACCCAGCCGACCCCGGCCTCCTCGAGAAGACGGCGGTAGGCCTCGGGATCGCGGGCGATCGCCGGATAGATGCTGTTGCTGCGGATCTGCGGCCGGGTCTTGCCGGCGGCGTCGCGGGCCGCGACCAGGCGACGGATGTTGCCGGTGACCACGGCGAAGGCGTCGTAGTCGCCGGCCTTCTTGTTGCGCGGGGTGCGGATGCGGTTGTAGGTCTCGCCCATGCCGTCGATCGAGAAGCTGAGCCAGCTCGGCTCGGCGGCGACGATGGCCGCGATCATCTCGTCGTCGAGAAGCTGGCCGTGGGAGAGGCTCGAGATCTCGAGGATGCCCTTCTCACGGGCATAGGCGAGCACGTCGGCGAAGCGGACGACCCGGCCGTCCTCGTCACGGCCGCGGTACATGGTCGACTCGCCACGCCAGGAGAAGAGCATGCTGGGCACGCCGAGAGCGGCGCATTCGTCGATCACCGCCCGGACGATCGGCCAGGGCAGCATGCGCTGGGCGCCGACCGCGGCCTCCTGGAACTCCTCGGTCATCGTGTAGCACATGCTGCACTCGAGGTTGCAGGTGCTGACCAGCTCGCAGGTGACCGCCAGGGGTTGGGCGCCCGGGTCCATCTCCTTGGCCCGCCGGTACCACTCGGCCCGATAGGCCCGGTAACGCCGCTGCTCGTCCGCGCCGGGGAACTGGGCGGCCACGAAGGCCTCCTCACGCGCCCGGGAATCGAAGCTGAACTGCGTCGCGTTCACTGGCACGCGTTCCGAGACGCCCTCCCATTGCCGCTTGAGATCCTCCTCGCGCGGGCGGATGGCAGTGATCGGCGGATTCATGGACCCTCCTCGGCGGACTGGAACGGGGTATTCACTCGGATTCCCGCCTCTCCTATCGGCAGGACCGTCATGAATATTCAGTCCCTTCGGAAAGGAACCCGCGCCCCCGAGGAGACGGGCGCTCAGGCCCGAGGTGAGGCTCCCTCGTCGCGACCGAGCAGGGCTCCAAGATCACGACAGAGCTTGGCGAAGGATGGCGAGCGCCTCCTCGCCAGATCCAGGTCGAGATGCCCGACCAGCTCCTTCTGATCCACGGTCTCGCTGTAGCAACGCTCTGGAGGCATCTTCTTACGCAGCCAGCCCTTCGCATCGCGCAGCGCCTCGGGATCCTCGGGCGCTTCCAGGGTCTCGGGCAGGCCACAGATCCCGGCAAGTGACTCGGCTCCGGCGAGGAACCAGGCCTCGAATTCGTGCTTGGCGATGACGACACGGATCTCGCGGTCGGACCGGGCGGATCGGGCTCGCTGGAGCAGCGCTCCTGCCAGCTGCTTCGGGCAGTCATCGTCGGCATCGAGGAGGATCAGGATGCCGCCATCCGAAGTCTGCCTCGCCGCGAGCTCCACGAGGCGCTCGAGCTCGCCCTCCTTCAGCAGCTTGTTTCGCTTGCCCCGGATCGGACTCGATACCGCGACCTCGGCTTCTCCGACCTCACGGGCGATACGCCTGATCAACGCGGGAAGTGCCTTGACCTCTCCATGCCCCTCGACGATCGCGACGATGGTCCGCACCTTCAGTCCAGATCCTTGAAGAGGTTGAGCTGCTGGGGGCGGCTCTCCGCGGGGTCCGGACGGAGCTGGTCGAGCCGCAGCAGTTCGCCTGGCGTGTACAGGTGGTCGCGAAGCACGGATCGTCCCGCCTCGTCGAGCGGCCCGATGCGCGTCTCGCCGTGCTCCGAAAGCACAGCCAGGATGGCCTCGGCCGGTATGGCGTCATCGTCGAGAAGATCCGGGCTGTGGCTGGTAACCAGGATCTGAGCGAACCGGCTCGCGTCTCGCAGCCCATCCATCAGGACGCTGGCGGCCGCGGGATGGAGGGCGATCTCGGGCTCCTCGATCCCGACCAGGCGTGGATGGTCGGTCGTGATCGTCAACTGGAACAGGGCAACGAGGACTCCGAGGGTCCGGAGCGTACCGTCCGACATGCTCCCAGCGTCGAACCACCAGGGCTGTTTCGCTCCACGGACCTCCTGCCGAAACTTGAGCGTCTCCTTGGGACCCACCGGACGCGACTCGACGCAGGAGATGCCGGGCACGACGCTGGCCAGGTACTCGTCCACCCGTCGCTTCACCTCCGGTCGTTCCGCCGCCAGCCGAGCCAGGACCGCGGCGAGATTGCTGCCGTCACGCTTGAGCAGGTCTCCGGGATCGGGTGCTTGAAGCTCTCGGATGGCGGCAGGGCTGAGGTTGTAGACCCCGATCGACGACAGGGCATCGTAGACGGCCCGGAACTCGGGCAACCCGGCCATGGTCACGAGGTAGAGCCGGTCGCTCGCGGCAGGCGGTGGCGAGGCGACGCTGCTCTCGATGACCCGGCCTTCTTCGGCTCGGTAGGAGGCAGGAGTCGCCCCGAAGGCCCGGCCCTTGACCCGGCACTCCTCGCGCTTGACGACGTAGCCACCCTTCGATTGGGCACCGATCTCGAAGGCGTAGGTCCCGGTGGCGTCGCCGAGGTCGAACTGGAGTGTGACACCGAAGTGGGTCGGATGCCCTCCAGATCGGCGCCGGACCTCGTTGATGCCGCCTCGCTCCCGGAGGGCATGATCGAGGGAGAATCGCAGCGAGTCGGCAACGAAACGCAGCGCGTCGAGGAAGTTCGACTTCCCAGAACCGTTTGGACCGACCAGAAACGAGAGCCGCTCCGGGCGGATGTCGCAGGCACCGATGCTCTTGTAGTTTTTCAACCGGATCCTCGTGAGCAGGATTCCGTCGGCGTCGCGGGCCATGTCGTTCCTCCGCGAGCATCCTCGCCAAAGGCCAGACTCGAGGCAAGTCATCCCCCCACCTCGGTGGCTCGGTTCGCCTCGTCCGCATCGGTGGCGCCGGCTGTTCTCGATGATGTTCAGTCGAGGTAGCGGAGCAGCTCGAAGGCCTCGACGGCGAGGCGGCCGAAGCGGGCGCCGTCGGCGCGATTCTGCAGGATCATCGCCTCCACCAGGCGATCGAGACCGCGGGCCATCTCCGACTCGTGGGCCCGGCAGGCCTTCTCCTTGACCACGAGGGTCTCGGAGACGTCGATGTAGTGGCAGGGTGCCCAAGGGCGATGCGAGTCGAAGAGATTCGAGCGGTAGAAGAGCACGCGCGGGACGTGCCGGCAGGCCGAGAGGGCGGCCCGGGCGAGGTTGTTGTGGTCGAGATGGGCGTCGTCCGGCCGGTGGACGTAGACCACGTCCGGACCGAAATCCTCGACCACGCGGCGGAGGGAGACGACCAGGTCCTCGTCGAGGCGCAGGTCGTTGGTGGCCCGCTCCAGGCACTCGACCCGCTCGATGCCGAGGATGTCGGCGGCGGCCCGGCCCTCGACGTGCGCCGTCTCGGAGGAGCGGATCGGCCGCCCGCCCGGATCGCGGAAGCCCGAGTGCGTGGCGACGACCAGGGCGACCTCGTCGCCACGACGACGGTGCCGGGCCAGGGTCCCGCCGCAGCCGAGCTCGACGTCGTCGAAATGCGCACCGATGGCCAGGATCTTCATCTCGGTCCCTCCTCGGCTCTTATCGGCCGAAGTCCGGCGCGAGGCAAGCAGCAGTTTCGCCGCCGTGGCGACCGATAGTCGAGTCATGGCCGAGAGCGAGGATGCCGCCGAGGGCCGTGTGTCGCTGCCGCAGCTCCTGCCCGGGGAACCGGGTTTCGACGAGCTGCCGGAGTGGTTCCGGCAGGAGATCGAGGACCGGCAGACCCGCTGCCTGGTCGACCGCGACGCGATCCGCTGCCGCGAGACCCGTCAGCGGCGCTGGGCCGTCGTCTGCGGCGCCGCGGCTGCCCTGGTCTTCGGCTGGGGATTCCTCGGCCCGAGCGCCAGCCTCGCGCTGGCGCTCTTCCTGGCCGGGGGCCTGGCCAGCTACCTGACCGTGCGCCTCGATCTCGGGGCGCCCCTCGGCATCCTGGTCCACGGCCTCCTGATCGGTCCGATCGGCTACCGCGGCGCCGGCCCGGCCAACATCGGCTTCTTCCTGCTCGCCGTCGCCATCACCGGCGGCATCATCGCCCAGACCATGGAAAGCCTGCGCGGCCTCCAGCGCGGCGCCTGAAACCCTCGGTCCCGAGTCACCGACCTCGCCAAAAAAGCGCTGAAGACCAACGGGGGATGAAGTCTTCGGCCACCGGATCCGTGTGATCAAGGATCGAGGGAATTCGGAGACGGGACATGACGCCCAGCAAGATCGCCCTGACCCTGGTGTTCCTGGGTCTGGTGGTGGCCGGTTGGTTCGGACTGAGGGAGTTCGGCAGCACCCGGGAACTCGACCTGGACCAGGCCAGCGGTCCGGTCGCCCCCGACGACGCGCCCCGGGGCCCGACCCGAGCGCCCGAGCTGAAGATCGATCCGAAGGGCCCGAGCGCGGCGCCCACCGCCACCACGGAGGCCGAGGCGCCGACCGATCGGCCCGAGGCCCGAGGACGTCTCCACCTGAGCGGCCGCCTGCTGGACGGCCAGGGGCGCCCGGTCGCGGACGCCGAACTCCATCTGCGCCGCCCCCGAGGCGAGGGTGGGAGCTTCTCCGGGGCGATGGAGCTGGAGCAGCTGTTCTGGGCCCAGGCCCTGGTGACGACGCGGAGCGGAGCGGACGGACGCTTCGACCTGGGCGGCCTGGCCGGGCCGAAGTCCTACCTGCTCCGGGTCCGCTCGGAGCGGCATCTCGACCTGACCCGCTCGGTCGCCCTCGAGGAGGAGCGGGACCTCGATCTCGGCGACATCATCCTCGAGGAGGGCGCCAGCATCGCCGGCCGCGTCCTGACCGAGGGCCGAGGGATCGCCGGGGTCGAGGTGATGGCGGTGCCGGTGGAGGAGCAGGATTTCATGTTCGTGGCCATGGACCAGGGCCTGATGGATCGATCCCGCAAGGTCCTGACCGACGCTCAGGGCCGCTTCGAGATCGGCGGCCTTCCGGCCGACGTCTGGGAGCTGCGGACCCGGCACGACCGCTACCAGCCGGGCCGCTCCGGGCCGATCGGCCTCGAGACCGGCCAGCGGAAGACCGGCATCGACCTCGACGTCGAGCCGGGCCTCCTCATCCGCGGCCGGGTGCTCGACACCGCCGGCGCCCCGCTCGCCGGCGCGGAGGTCCTGCTGCGCGACCGCATCCGAATCGGCATGGGCAACGATCGACCGCCCCTCGTCGGACCGCGCGACACGCGGTCGGACGCCGAGGGTCGCTTCGAGTTCACTGGCCTGGCCGACCAGGACTACAGCATCATCGTCCGCAAGGCGGACTTCATGGAGCGTCGGACCAGCGGTCATCCCGGCACCGAGCTCGAGGTCCGTCTGGAGCCCGCGGGGATGGTCTTCGGCCAGATCCGCGACGCGCGGACGGGTGACCTGATCGGCGACGCCAGGGTGATCGTGCGGCGCGGCAGCCGCTTCGGCCTCGACGAGGGCCGGAATCCCATCTTCAGTCTGATCGGCCAGGACGCCGTCGCCGCGGCCGGCCTCGACGAGGCCCGCGGTCTCTACGCGATCCCGGGCGTCGACCGCGCCATCTCTCTCGATGTCTCGGCCCCGGGCTACGGCAGCCTCAGCCATCGCGACCTCACGCCGACCGCCGGCGAGAGGCGGCGGCTCGACTTCGACCTGCAGCCCGAGGGCCGCATCTTCGGCCGGGTCCTCGATCCGGCGGGCGAACCCATCGCCGGAGCCAAGGTCGAGGCCAGCCTGCGCCGGTTCGAGACCTTCACCGCCGATCTCGGCGGCGCGGTGACGACGGATCGTGAACGCTCGAAGAACGCCGCGCGGGAGCCGGCGACGGTGACCAGCGACGCCGAGGGTCGTTTCGCCTTCCGCGGCCTCGCGGCCGGCCACTTCTGGCTGCGGGCCAGCCTGGACGGCTTCAGTCCCAGCGAGACCCTGGAGGTCGTCGTCGAGGGCGGCGACGAACATCGGGTCGAGCTGTCGCTCCAGGCCCAGGCCCGCATCGTCGGCCAGGTCCTCGACGCCGAGGGCCGGCCGGCCACGGGACGGACGGTCGAGCTACGGAAACTGGACCCGACCAGCATGGCCGACCCGCGGTCCGGTCACCGGTCGTTGAAGACCGATGGCGAGGGCCGCTTCGTGGCCGGGGCCCTCGTGCCCGGGCGCTGGCGCGCGGTGCTGCCGCCGGAGACCACGGGCGGCCTCGCCTTCTTCGGCATCGATGAGGATGGCGACGACGAGGTCCATCAGGACGTCGAGCTCGCCGCCGGCAAGACCGTGGAGATCCTGCTCCGCGAGGGTCGCAAGGCGATCCTCGCCGGCCGTGTCACCAGCGCGGGCCGTCCGGTGGCGAACGCCGAGATCCGCATGGGCCGGGACGAGTTCATGGCCTTCTCGCCGGCCGCCGCGCGCAGCGACGATCAGGGGCGCTTCTCGATCGAGTCGACCCAGGTCGGCGCGCAGACCCTCGAGGTGCGCGGCCCCGGGGCGGCGATCTCGACCAAGGTCGAAGTGGAGCTTCGCCCCGGTGTCCGGAGCGAGGTGGAAGTAGAGCTCCCCGGCGGCGCCATCGGCGGCCGCATCCGTGGCGGCGGCGAACCGCTCGCGGGCCTGACGATCGGCGCCACGCCCGATGGCGAGGCGAAGACCCGGCGCTCGGTGATGTCCTTCTCGATCGGCGGCGAGGACGGCGACGTCCAGGTCCTCGACGGCAGCAGTCGGGTGAGCAGCGACGAGCGCGGTCGCTACCTCCTCCCCTTCCTCCCCGACGGGCTCTACACCGTCGCGGTCAAGGGCAAGGGCTACATCGGCCAGAGCCGCGCCGGCATCGAGGTCCGCGACGGCCACCTCAGCGGCGACGTCGACTTCGAGCTCGAACCGGGCTTCGACCTCCGGGTCGAACTGGTCGCCTCGACCACGGCCTTCTTCTTCCTCAGCCTGGTCAGCACCGACGACGGCCCGCTGGTCGAGGAACGCAAGGGCGGCCGCGTCGGCAAGCAGAGCTTCAGCGGCCTGCGCTCCGGCCACTACAAGCTCTCGGTCCAGCGCTTCGGCCAGGACGGCGGCGGAACCAAGACCGAGGAGCGGGAGGTCCACCTCGACGGTCGCGACCTCGACCTCCGCATCGACTTCGATTGACCCGACACCGCACCCCGGCATCGCCGGGACTGCGGATCGAGATCACGATCCGAGCGCGCGAACCGGGCCGGGGCTCAGGAGCCCAGGGTCATCGTCAGCATCTCGCTGAAGGCGATGCCGAAGACGGCGCCGGGGTCGTACTGCAGGCATTGCAGGTGGACCTGGGTGCCGACGAGCGCGGGATCGTCGGGCAGGTCGATCGGGATCATCGCGCCCTGGGCATCGAGGCCGAGGTTGGCGACCTGGTCGACGCGGACCCAGAGGACGCCGCCGAAGAGGGTCGGCCGATTCGTGGTCTCGGCCGAGTAGACGAGCATCGCCAGCGTCGGCGTGCCCCAGGAGTTGCCGATGATCAGGTCGAGGTCGGTGCCCAGGACCGGCGGAGCGGAGAGCTGGAGCGTGGGCGCGCCCAGGCTCCCCGGGTAGCCGCTGCGCGAGGTCGTGCTCGAGGCCGGCCGCTGGATCAGGACCTCGACCGGTAGGCTGTCGAGGCTGCCGTCGTGGGCGAGGTAGCGGAAGCGATCGACACCGGCAAAACCGGGCAAAGGCAGGTAGGTCGCGGTCGCGCCGGTGACGCCCACGGTACCGCCCAGCGGCTGCTCGACGATGCGGAACTCGAGGGTCTTGCCCTCGGGATCGAAGCCCTGCAGAGGGATCGTGAGCAGGCCGCCCTGGTAGCTGACGCTGATCGGTTGGGCCGTCGGCCGCTGATCGGGCGATGGCTGCGAGCTGTCGGGCCCGTCATGGCACTCGTAGCAGCTCACCTGCATGCCTCGTTCGAAGACCTTGGTGCCATAGGCCGGCGTGGTGAGCACGCGTGGCCCCTGCGCTCGCGACAGCTCGGTGCCACGCAGGTCGTAGCCATGGCAGTTGCGACAGTCGCCGTAGTTGCCGCCGAAGACGAAGGGTTTGTGGTTGTCGACCCACCACTGGCCGATCGTGTGCATGCCGTGCGGGCCGCCGCTGCGCGTCTGCGGCAGGGTCTCGTGGCAGGCCCCGCAGTCGGCGATCATGCCGACGTGCCCCTGGAGGTCGAGGCTCTGCAGGTTGTCGTTGCCATGCAGGCCCGGGTACTCGGCGTGCGTGGAGCCGTGGCAGGCCTCGCAGCGTAGCCCCCCGTGCCCGGCGGACAGGCGGTAGAGCGAGTAGCCGGGCGCCGGCGTGGCGGGCTGGCTGGCGAAGGTGGTGGTGACCAGCGGCCTCGGGTTGCCGTTGGGCAGATGCGCGTCGAGGAAGCGGATCTGACCGCCGTTGGCGATCGCGTTGCCGGTGTGACAGCTCTGGCAGCGCGGTACATCGAGCCAGCCGGCTCGATTGGGGTCGCCCACGGCGCTCATGCCGCCGTGGCAGTTCTGGCACTGCATCGCCAGGCTGCCGTCCGCGGCGACGGCCCCACCCATCGCGCCACGCAGGCACCGGGTGTCGGAGCCGGGATGGCAGCGGTAGCAGGCGCTGCGATTGCCGCTGGCATCGAGGCTCAGCCCGGTCGCCGGGTCGAGCACCGCGGCATGGCGGCCATGGATCGCGGCGGTGAGGGCGGAGATGCCGGCGATGCCGGTTCCCGGCAGGGCGTTCGAAGCGTGGCAGCCGGCGCAGAGGATCGGCTTCTGCTGGTTGACCACGGTGTCGACCAGACCGAGGGCCGAGTAGCCCATGGTCGCGAGCGCCGCGGTGAAGGTCGGATCGGCGGCCTGGAGCTCGTCGTGCAGACGCAGGATGTTGCCGCGATGGTCGTACTCGGCGTTGCCCTGCCAGACCCAGCCGGTGGTCGGCCGGGCGTCCGGGTTGCTACCGGAGGCGTGGCAGGCCCGGCAATCGAGTTCGTCGGAGACCGGCAGCACGACGTCGGTGGTCGCGAAGGCCGTGCCGCCCGGCGCGCGGACGCTGACCCGCATCAGCGGGTAGTAGCGCTTGCGGCCGAGATCGTCGTAGGGCGTGATCGGGATGCCGGTGGCGCGCCAGAGCTTGGCCACGGGATCGTAGTTCATCGGCTGGGGCAGGTTGCCGGGCCCCGGCATCTGCTGCCCGGCGACACCCTGGTCGGGCGTGCCACTGCTGCCGTAGAGCGCCGGGGCGTAGCGCCAGAAGTTGGTCTTGTCGACCGAGGTCCGGTTGCTGCTGCCCTCGGGATCGGCCACCGCCTCGTAGCTGACGATGTAGCCCGCCTCACCGGTGACCAGCTTGCCCTCGGGATCGATGAGCTGGGCCTCGATCGTGTTGAAGGGCGGCAGGATCGAGAACACGGCATAGTCCGAGTCCATGCAGTGCATGCCCAGGTCGTTCCAGGCCAGAAGCGTGAAGGACGAGGACGGCACCGAGGCCATGCCGGAACTGGGGGGCGCGTCGGCGGCGAGGATGACCAGGACGACGAGAACGCCCAGCGAGATGGTCAGGCGGAACATGGTCGTGCTCTCGAGAGGTGGTATCGGCTCTTCCTTCCTACCCTGGAAGCCGACCCCGGTCCAAGCAGGGTCTGGAAGATCGGGCGAAGAAAGCGGCGGCCCGGAACCGAGGTTCCGGGCCGCCATCCACGTGTTGCAGGTTCATTCTCGAGTCACGGTGCCCGCGAGAAGGGGGCTGGAGCACCGGACTCGCCGACAAGCGTCGGCTGGGCAAGACCGGTCACTGACCCGGAGTCAGCGTGAGGCCCTTCGAGAACGACCAGAGGAATGAAGCCCCCGGGTCGAATTGGACGGTCTGCAGGTGGAAGTTCAGACCCTCCAGGAACGGAGCATTCGGGACGAAGATCGGGATCGAGGCACCGGTCGGGCCGATGACCACCCACTCGATGTTGTCCGGCCGCAGGTAGATCGTGCCGCCGAGCCAGGTCGGGTAGATCCAGCGTTCGTTCGAGTAGATGATCGCGGCGTTGGTGGCGAAGCCCCAGCTGTTGCCGAGCTGCAGCTGGTAGGTCTGCCCCAGCACCGGCGGCTGGTTGGTGTCGAGGCTCGGGATGCCGTTGGTACCTGCCCAGCCGCGACCGAAGGAGGAGGTCTCCGCCCCTCGGTTCACGGTGATCGTCGCCGGCAGGGAGTCCTTCTGGGCGTCACGCGCCACGAAGCTGAAGGACTCGGTGCCGGCGAAGCCCGGGATCGGGTAGTAGGTGGCCTGGTTGCCGCTCAGCGCCACGGTACCGGCCGTCGGCTGCTGGGTGATCCGGTAGCTCAGGTTGGTGTTGCTGCCGTCGGTCGCCACCAGCGTGACCGTGGTGGGCAGTCCCGAGGACGCGGCGCTGCCGTTCTGGGCCAGGGGACGCTGGTCGTTGTTGCCATCGTCGTCCTGGGGACCCTTGTGGCAGTCGTAGCAGCCCACCTGCATGCCGCGCTTGAAGACCTTGACCCCGAAGTCGGTGTTGAAGGTCCGGTCCGCGGCCACCGCCGAAAGGACGGTGCCCTTGTAGTCGGTGCCGTGGCAGGCGCGGCAGGCCAGATGGCCACCGTCCTCGGCGGCGTCCTCGTGATCGTCGATCCAGGACTGACCGATCGGGTGCAGGCCGTGCGGGCCGCCGGTCTCGGTGTTGGGCATCGAGTCATGGCAGGCCAGGCACTCGACGATGGTGCCGGCGTGGCCCTGCAGATCGACCGACTGCAGGTTGTCGTTGCCGTGAAGACCAGGGTACTCGGCGTGGGTCGAGCCATGGCAGGCCTCGCACTGGAGACCGCCGTGGCCGGTCGAGAAGCGATAGAGCGAGATGCCCTGGGCCGGCGTGTTCGGATTGGTGGCGAAGGTGTCGTCCGCCGGCACGCGCAGCTGTCCGGAGGCGTCGAGCGCGGAGGTGAAGCGGATCTGGCCGCTGTTCGTCAGCGCCGTGCCGGTATGGCAGGCCTGGCAGTTCGGCTCCTCGAACCAGCCCTCGCGGGTCGTGGCCCCGACGTCGCTCATCGAGCCGTGGCAGTTCTGGCACTGGATCGCCAGCGAACCGTTGCTGGCGACGGCGTTGCCCATGGCGCCACGCAGGCAGCGGGTCTCGGAACCCGGATGGCAGCGGTAACAGGCGCTCCGGTTGCTGCTGGAGTCCAGCGTGGTGCCGGAAGCCGGGTCGTTGACCGCGGCGTGACCGGCGTGCATCGCGCTGGTCAGGGGCGAGATCCCGGCGAGGCCGGTGCCGGGCAGCGCGTTGGAGCGATGGCAGCCGGCGCAGAGGACCGGCTTGTTCATGGAGACCACGGTGTCGTAGAGGCCCGTGGCCGAGAAGTTGAGGCTCGCGAGCGCCGCCGCGTAGCCGGCGTTGCCGGCCTGCAGCTCGTCATGCAGGCGCAGGATGTTGAGCCGGTAGTCGCGCTCCGAGTTGGGATCGTTGACCCAACCGGCGGTCGGCATGGCGTCGGCCGGCGCGTCCGAGGCATGGCAGGCCCGGCAGTCGAGCTCGTCGGAGACCGGCAGCACCACGTCGGTCTGCGCCAGGACGGTACCGCTCGCGTTGCGGGCGACGATCCGCATCATCGGGTAGTAGCGCTTGTTCCAGGAGTCGTCGATCGGCGTCACCGGGATGCCGTCCGCGTGCCAGAGCGACTCGGTGGCCGAGAAGGTCATCGGCTGGGGCTGGTTGGCCGGGCCGGGCATGTCGTGTCCGGCGATGCCCTCGTTCGGGTTCGCGGTCGAACCGTAGAGGGCATTGGCGTACTGCCAGAAGTTGGTCTTGCCGATCGAGCTCTTGTTGATCGAGCCCGAGGGGTCGGCGACCGCCTCGTAGGTGACGGTGATGCCGGCGGCGGCGGTGACCAGGTCGCCCTGATCGTCGATCAGCTGGGCCCGGACGGTGTTGAAGGGCGGCAGGATGGAGAACACGGAGTAGTCCGAGTCCATGCAGTGCATGCCCAGGTCGTTCCAGGCCAGCACCGTCCAGTTGCCGACGACCTGTCCGCCTCCGGCCCGGCTGTCCGTCCTGTCGACCAGGACGAGCACGAGGACGAAGGCGGCAACGAGAGCGAGGCTCGTCAAGAAGCGTGTCATGGTTGCCTTTCCATGTGGATGACCCGATGAGGGCCGACTTGGCGCGCGAGGTGTGACAAACCGACGCAATCGCCGTTCCAGCCGCGCGATGGCGCGATCCGGTCTCGAAGACCTTCCTGGGTCAAGGCTTGGAGTTTGCCAAGATGCCGACGAGGAAAGGCCGCGTGTCCGCGATCCGGACGAATCGCCAGGGTAGCCGGTGCTTTTGACCGAGCGTCTCGATTCGAGTCGGGGCCCGACCTCGGTCAGAGTTCGGCGGCCAGGACGCGCACTTCCGCTTCCTCGAGCCGGTGGAGCTGGTGGATCAGGACGCGGTCGCGGCGCATCCGGGGATGCTGGTCGAGCCGCGCCGCCAGCCGGTCGACGAAGGCCTGCAGGAGATCGCGATAGCCGCGGGAATGAGGGCCGGCCTCGTCGCTGCGCGGGAGGGCGCGGACCATCTCGGCCAGGGCGAGATGCGGCGCCGGCCCACACCGGAGAGCCTGGAGTTGCGCCGCGCGTTCGAGCTCGGCCATGATCGCCGCCCGGTCGAAACCGTTGCGGAGCACCAGCAAGAGGTTCCCGACCAGGTTGGCCGCCACCGGCAGGTAGCGCTGGCTATCGAGCAGGTGGCCCTGCTCGTGGACCCGCACCATCTCGACGAAGGGCAGCTCGCCGTGGATCTCGAAGGCGCGCAGGGTCAGGGCATCGGCCGCGTCGCCGGGACGGTGGAGGTCGCGCCGCTCGGCATCGGTGGCCGCGGGCAGGCCGTCGTCGTCGAGCAGCCGCCGCCGCGTTTCCGGGTCGAGGCGCAACACCTCGGAGAGTCGCGCCTGCCAGGGCAGGAGCACGTCGAGGTCGAGGTAGTAGTTGCCGAAGAGAGCCCGGCCGCCGGCATCGCCGAACAGTTCCTCGCGCGGCCGGATGACCGCCATCATGCCGACGACCTCCTGGCAGGGACGACTGGATCGCCAGCCCTCCGGCCTGACCTCGCGCGGGCCGGAGACGATGGTCATGAGCAGGGCCTGGACCCGACCGCCCACCAGCCGGCCGGCATAGAGGATCTGCCGGCTGCGGCGGAAGTAGCCGTTGATGGAGCCGGACAGGGCCAGACTCGAATCGAGCGCGCTGCCCACCAAGGGCACGCCGAGGATGCGATTGCCCCGATGGGCCTCGTAGCCGGTCTCCTCCTCGATCACCGCCGCGACCCGGGCCAGGAAGACCTCGAGGTCGGCACCCAGCTCCTCGCTCCTCTCCTCCGCCGCCTGCTCGGCGAGCAGGCCGAGGCGCGCCTCGACCCGACGATGGGCCAGGACGCGCTCCCGGATCGCGACCTCGACCGGCGTCGCCGGCGCGGCCGCGGGTAGCTCCGCCTCGGCCTGGCGGCTCAGACCCTCGTCGAGCAGGGCATCACAGCGGGCGTAGGAGGGGCCGCCACCGAAACGGGCCTCGAAGGCGGCGGCTCGGGCCTCGATCGCGGCCGCGATCTCCCGGTCGCCGGTGGCGAAATAGAGCGCTCGGTAGCGTGGCCAGTCCACGCTCGCTTCCAGGATCTCGCGCAGGACCGGGTCGCGGCGATCGAGCTCGAGCGCGCGGGCGGCGGCGCGCTCGGCGGCGGCCGCGTCGTGTCGGGCCCGATGGGCGCGGGCGAGGGCCAAGCACCAGCCGGCCTCGTCGATCAGGGGTCGGCGCGCGGCGCCCGCGAGCAGGATATCCAGAGCCAGTCGCCCGGCCGGGTCGTCGGGCCGGAACTCGACGATCTGGACCAGTCGGTCGCGATCCTCGGCGGCCGCCGGATCGAGGGCCAGGGCCCGGGCCCGGGCGCGCAGTTCCTGATCGCGGTCTCCGATCATCTGGGCCGCGCTGGCGGCGAGACTCCAGGCCTCGGCCAGATCCGGCTCGTCGGCGAGGATGCGCCGCACCACGAGGAGCGCGTCCTCGGCCTCCTGCTGGAGCAACAGGACCCGGACCAGGAGCAGCCGGGCCGGCAGGTGTCCGGGCTCGACTCTCAGGCAAGTCTCGATGTGGCCGCGCGCCGCGGCGAGATCGCCCTCGTTGAGAGCCACCCAGGCGAGCCCGTGCCAGGCCCAGGAGAAGTCGGCGTCGAGCTGCGCCGCCTCGGCGAAGAGCGTCCGCTGGTCGGTCAGGTGGTGGCGGATGCGACCGAGCAGGTAACGCCATTCGGGACGGTCAGGCTCGGCGGCGACCTTGGCCTCGTAGTCGCGCAGGAGCGCGTTGCGCTCATGGCCCTCGAGCCGGAGATTCTGGAGCTGTCGGTGCGCCTCGACCAGCCGGGGCGCGCGGCGGACCAGATCCTCGAGCAGGCGGCGCGCCTCCGGGTCGCGATCGCTGGCGCGCAGGCCGCGGACCTGGGCCAGCTCCTCGAACAGCGCCGGCTCGAAGGTCTCACGCGGACCCGGCGCCGGGCCGGCGCAGGCCGAGAGCAGGAAAGAGACCACGAAGATGGTGACGGACGACTTCGGCATCGCCGCATGATAACCGCGGTCGCCCGGCAAAGCCGCCCTCGGAGCGCCAGCCGCTGGCTGGCCTAGTCTTCTTTGCCCGTTGCTCGTGGTCTTGCGGCGACGATGGCCGTGCTTTCAGTCGTCGGCGACTTGAACGCGATCGGCCTCCAGGCCGGCTGGGCAGCCGGCGCTCCGAGGCGCAGCAGGCGCTGCGCGGTCCTGCCGGAGCGCCAGCCGCTGGCTGGCCTAGTCTTCTTCGCCCGTTGCTCGTGGTCTTGCGGCGACGATGGCCGTGCTTTCAGTCGTCGGCGACTTGAACGCGATCGGCCTCCAGGCCGGCTGGGCAGCCGGCGCTCCGAGGCGCAGCAGGCGCTGCGCGGTCCTACCGGAGCGCCAGCCGCTGGCTGGCCTAGTCTTCTTCGCCCGTTGCTCGTGGTCTTGCGGCGACGATGGCCGTGCTTTCAGTCGTCGGCGACTTGAACGCGATCGGCCTCCAGGCCGGCTGGGCAGCCGGCGCTCCGAGGCGCAGCAGGCGCTGCGCGGTCCTGCCGGAGCGCCAGCCGCTGGCTGGCCTAGTCTTCTTCGCCCGTTGCTCGTGGTCTTGCGGCGACGATGGCCGTGCTTTCAGTCGTCGGCGACTTGAACGCGATCGGCCTCCAGGCCGGCTGGGCAGCCGGCGCTCCGAGGCGTAGCAGGCGCTGCGCGGTCCTGCCGGAGCGCCAGCCGCTGGCTGGCCTAGTCTTCTTCGCCCGTTGCCCACGCTCTCGCCCGGCGATCCTGCCGGAAGCGCAGCAGGCGCTGCGCGGTCCTGCCGGAAGCGCAGCAGGCGCTGCGCGGTCCTGCCGGAGCGCCAGCCGCTGGCTGGCCTAGTCTTCTTCGCCCGTTGCTCGTGGTCTTGCGGCGACGATGGCCGTGCTTTCAGTCGTCGGCGACTTGAACGCGATCGGCCTCCAGGCCGGCTGGGCAGCCGGCGCTCCGAGGCGCAGCAGGCGCTGCGCGGTCCTGCCGGAGCGCCAGCCGCTGGCTGGCCTAGTCTTCTTCGCCCGTTGCCCACGCTCTCGCCCGACGATCCTGCCGGATGCGCAGCAGGCGCTGCGCGGTCCTGCCGGAAGCGCAGCAGGCGCTGCGCGGTCCTGCCGGAGCGCCAGCCGCTGGCTGGCCTAGTCTTCTTCGCCCGTTGCTCGTGGTCTTGCGGCGACGATGGCCGTGCTTTCAGTCGTCGGCGACTTGAACGCGATCGGCCTCCAGGCCGGCTGGGCAGCCGGCGCTCCGAGGCGCAGCAGGCGCTGCGCGGTCCTGCCGGAGCGCCAGCCGCTGGCTGGCCTAGTCTTCTTCGCCCGTTGCTCGTGGTCTTGCGGCGACGATGGCCGTGCTTTCAGTCGTCGGCGACTTGAACGAGATCGGCCTCCAGGCCGGCTGGGCAGCCGGCGCTCCGAGGCGCAGCAGGCGCTGCGCGGTCCTGTCGGCTGGGCAGCTGGCGTTCCGAGGCGCGCCGCGACGATGTGGGGCAGGAAATGCGGTCCGGGCGGCCGCGGCCGTCGACCTTGTCGATGAGTGCGGCCGGCCGCGCGGTACGAAGCCAATGGTCAATGAAGAAGAAAGGACCGGGCTCGTCGGCACGGGGGTGGACGGATCGGGTCCCGAGGTGGGACTCGCCGCGCCGGTCGGCCGCTACTCCTCCCCGTCCCGCTCCGGATGGAGGACGAGGAAGGACTGCATCAGGTCGTCACCCAGGACCCGGCGCTCCACGGGCAGGAGGCGCGTGGCCGAGGCGAGGCTGTCGAGGCAAGGGCCGGCGATCGCTGGTCGGGCCTCGGCGTCGCCGATCACCATGGGCGCGCTGAAGTGCTGGACGACGTCGACCAGGCCGGCGGCGAAGAAGGCGCCGAGCACCTCGGCCCCGCCCTCCACCATCAGGCGGCGGACGCCGCGGCCGGCGAGCAGACGGAGCGTGGCCTCGATCTCGGGCCGGCCGAGCTGCGCGGCCGGGACCTCGACCACCTCGGCGCCCGCGGCCTCGAGAGCCAGGCGACGCTCGGGTTCGTAGCGACCGGCGGCGGTCACGACCAGCGGGCTCCGCTCGCGCACCAGCACGGAGTCGAGCGGACAACGCAGCGCGGAGTCGAGCACCACGGGTCGCGGCGCGCGGCCCGCCACCAGGCGGGCGTCGAGCCGCGGGTCGTCGGCGAGCACGGTACCGACGCCGACGAGCACGGCCTCGGCGCGCGCGCGTTCCTCGTGGGCGACGCGGCGCGCCTCCTCGCCGGTGATCCAGCGCGACTCGCCGCTGCGGGTGGCGATCCGACCGTCGAGGCTGGCCGCCCACTTCGCCACCACGACCGGTCGGTCGTAGGCGAGGAAGCGACGGAAGTCGGCGAGCAGCCCGGCGCAGTCGGCCGCGAAGTCGGTGACGACCTCGATCCCGGCGGCCTCGAGGATGGCCCGCGCCCGCCCCTGGTGACGGGGATCGGGATCGGCCTGGGCGTAGATCAGCCGGCCGATCCCGGCGGCGATGACCGCTTCGGTGCAGGGCGGAGTCTTGCCGGTGGTGGAGCAGGGTTCGAGGGTGACGTAGAGATCGGCGCCCTTCGCGGCCGCGCCCGCGGCGCGCAGGGCGGCGATCTCGGCGTGCGGGCCGCCGTAGGAATCGTGATGCCCGACCGCGATGATCTCGCCGTCGCGGACGACCGCCGCGCCGACCGTGGGATTGGGTTCGACTCGCGACCGACCGCGCAGGGCCTCGGCCGCGGCGCGGAGCATGACCTCGCGAATCGGCGCCGGCTTCATGCCTCGACCAGCTCGCCGAAGAGCGTCAGGGCGGTGCTGTCGACCAGCTTCACCTTGACGAACTGGCCGCTGAGGTCGCGGTCGGCGCGGAAGACGACGATCCAGTTCTGCGCGGTGCGACCGAACCAGCGGCTGTCATCGCGCTTGGAGATGCCCTCCACCAGGATCTCGTGCAACTCGCCCATGCGCGCGGCATGGCGACGGGCCGAGATCGTCTCCTGCTCGGCGAGCAGGACGTGGTTGCGTCGGGCCTTCTCGACCTCGGGAACGTCGTCCTCGAGGGCCCGGGCCGCCCGCGTGCCGCTGCGGGTCGAGTACTTGAACACGAAGGAGGTCTGGAATTCGACGTCGCGGAGCAGCCGGACCGACTGGTCGAAGTCGGCCTCGGTCTCGCCGGGGAAACCGACGATCCAGTCGGTCGCCAGGGACATGTCGGGCACGATGCGTCGGACCATGTCCATGGTGCGGCGGTAGCTGTCGACGTCGTGACCGCGGTTCATCGCCCTGAGGATGCGATCGGAGCCGCTCTGCACCGGCAGGTGCAGGTAGCGGGCATGGACTTCGTGGTCACGGATCACCCGCATCAGGGTCTCGTCGATGTGGGTGGGATGCGAGGTAATGAACTGGAGCCGGCGCAGGCCCGGGATCTTCTCGAGCCGCTGGAGCAGACTGGCGAGGGACTCGCCGCAGTTGAGATCGAGACCGTAGGTGTTGACGCGCTGACCGAGCAGGGTGACCTGCTGGACGCCGTCGTCCACCAGGGCACGGACCTCGCGCTCGATGTCCTCCGGGGCGCGACTCCGTTCGCGACCCTGGGTGAAGGGCACGATGCAGAAGGTGCAGAACTTGTCGCAGCCGCGCATGACGGTGACGAAGGCCTGGTGCTGGTCGGGCCGCTCGCTGACGTCGCGACGATAGCTGACCTCGCCCTGGTCGACCGCGATGACGCGCGCGTGGTGATCGAGGTCCTTGACGAAGGCCGCGATGTCCTCGAAGCGCTGGGTGCCGACCACGAGATCGACGTGGGGCGCGCGCTCGAAGATGCGTTCCTTCTGGTTCTGCGCCATGCAGCCCATGACGCCGATGACGGTCTCGGGCCGGTCCTTCTTGAGGCGCTTGAGCTGCCCGAGGCGCCCGAAAACGCGCTCCTCGGCGTGCTCGCGCACCGAGCAGGCGTAATAGAGGATGACGTCGGCCTCCTCGACGATCGGCGTGCGGACGAAGCCGTCCATGCGCAGACGGCCGACGACCAGCTCGGCATCGTTCTTGTTCATCTGGCAGCCGAAGTCCTCCATGTAGACCCGTTTGGGGGTCGCGGAGACCTCGATACCGCTCTCGGCGTCCATCATCTGTCGCATCCGTCAGCGTGGAGGAAAGGGGATTCTAACGGCGCCCCCCTCCCCCTCAAGAATGGGCCTCGGTGGCGACCCCGGTGGCGGCTCCGGCTGGCCGCCGCCCCTCCCGAAACCGGCGAGTGAGTAAGAACCGGTTTACGGTCAGGGCCTGGACCGGACCACGAACATCAGCCGCAAGGCTATCCCAGCAATCGACTTGCGAGATAAATAAATAGTCCGCGTAGCTGGCATGTCGCTTGCCAAGGGAGGGCGTGAGGTTGCTCGTCAGAGTTTCCCCACATGGCTTTTCAAAAAGCCGGAGCAAGTGTTGGGTGATATTTCCAGACGGCCGGGAGCTATGCTCCCGGCCGTCGCTCTTTGCCCCCTTCGAACGCGAGCGGGGCGGAACCGTCACGGCCCCGCCCCGCCTCGCTGGCCCGACCTTCGGACCGGGTCGCCGGCCCTACTCGTCGCCCTGCAGTCCCTGCAGGGCCTCGACCGGCGACTCGGGGCCGATCGACAGCGGCTCCTCGTCGCTCCAGTCCTCGCCCCACTGATCGCGGTCGAACTGACCGACGTGGCCGTCGAGGTAGAGCACCGCGAGCGAGCGCCCGGCGTGGGGCATCTCGTTCTCGAACAGCGGCTTGTTGCAGATGATGACGGTCTTGGAGGTGTTCTTCGCCGTGGTCCGACCCTTGGCGTAGTTCTTGTCGTCCTGATTGAGGCCGGCCCAGTGGATGTTCTCGGGCGTCACCCACTCGTCCACGTTCTCCTCGGTGAGCGGCGGGGCCGAGAGCGAGGCGCAGAAGAACATCTCGGCATTCTTCATGCTCTTCTCGATGTAGGGGTCGCCCCAGACGGCGCAGACGAAGGCGGAGCCCGACACGGTCGTGCCGTCGGCCTGCTTGCCCGGAATGCGCCCGTTCTTGCGCTCGTAGGACATGATCCCGGCGTAGATGTTCTCGAGGTTGCCCTTCGACTTGGTCATCTCCGCCTCACGCATCGCCTCGATCAGGCGAGGGATGCCGAGGCCGCCCAGGATGACGATGATGGTCATCACCACCAGGAGCTCGATCAGGGTGAAGCCGGTCTGCCGCGCGCGCGTTTGATTCATCGTTCTCGTCCTCGGGTCCTCGCGATCGGGCCTCCCGGAGGGAGGGACCGCCATTGTAGGGGCTCGCCCGATGGAGGCCAAGCAAGGGACGGACCATTGGCGAGGCCGGGCGTCGATCATCCAAGGGCCCGCCAGGCAAGGACTTGCGCGGAAAGGGATGAAACGGGACGTCAAGAAAGACGCGACGGCCGGCAACGAAGTTGCCGGCCGTCGTTCAGCAGCGAGGCTCCAGGCCCCCGGTCAGAGGCGGGCGGCCTTCTTGAGCTCCTCGACCCGGTCGCAGCGCTCCCAGGTGAAGGCCTCGCCCTCGCGGCCGAAGTGGCCGTGCGCGGCGGTCTGGAGGTAGCGGGGCTTGAGCAGATCGAGCTGCTCCACGATCGCGCGCGGCCGCAGGTCGAAGACCTCGCGGATCGCGGCCTCGATCTTCTCCTCCGGGATGTGGTTGGTGCCGCCGGTCATGACCCGGACCGACAGCGGCTGCGCCACGCCGATGGCGTAGCTGAGCTGCAGCTCGCAGCGATCGGCCAGGCCGGCCGCGACCACGTTCTTCGCCACCCAGCGCGCGGCGTAGGCGGCCGAACGATCCACCTTGCTGGGATCCTTGCCGGAGAAGGCGCCACCGCCGTGCCGGCCCATGCCGCCGTAGGTGTCGACGATGATCTTGCGACCGGTGAGGCCGCAGTCGCCCATCGGCCCGCCGATGACGAAGTTGCCGGTCGGGTTGACGTGGTAGATGGTCTTGTCGTCGAGCAGCTCGGCCGGGATCGTCTCCTTGACCAGGCGCTTGATGATGAAGTCGCGGATCTCGGCCTGGCTCACCTCGGGCGAGTGCTGGGTCGAGATCAGGACGGTGTGCACGCGCACCGGCTGCTCGCCGTCGTACTCGACCGTGACCTGGCTCTTCGAGTCGGGCCGGAGCCAGTTCACCACGCCCTCCTGGCGCATGCGCGCCAGATTCGCCATCAGCCGGTGCGACAGCATGATCGGCATCGGCATCAGCTCGGGCGTCTCGCGGCAGGCGTAGCCGAACATGATTCCCTGGTCGCCGGCGCCCTGCTCCTTCTGCTTCTCCGGATCGTCATCGACGCCCTGGGCGATGTCGGGCGACTGCTTGTCGAGGGCGATGTTGATGCCGCAGGTGGCGGCGTCGAAGCCCATCTGCGAGCTGACGTAACCGATGTCGGTGATCGTCTTCCGGATGATGGCCGGCATGTCGACGATCGCCTTGCTGGTGATCTCGCCGGCGATCTGGACATAGCCGGTCGTCACCAGGGTCTCGCAGGCCACGCGGCTGAGCGGGTCCTGGGCCAGCATCGCGTCGAGGATCGCGTCGGAGATCTGGTCCGCGACCTTGTCCGGGTGCCCCATCGAGACCGACTCGGATGTGAAGACTCTACGTTCGCTCATCATCAGCTCCAGATTCGGCGCCGGCGGCCGGGGGGCCGCCGCGCTCTCTCATCGACTCCGAAGGAGATCCAGCTCCTTCATGACCTTGACGGTGCGAGCCGTCGCACCGCGGTGGCGCTCCACCACCGCCCGAGCGGCTTCTGCCGCCCTTTTTCGTTCTTCCGGGCCTCGACACAAGAGGCCGCGAGCGCGTGGACCGAGACTTCCGGCGTCCGGCACCACCGCCAGGGCCCCGGCGGCCTCGAGTTCAGCGGCCGTCTCGGCCACCGTCCACAGCCAGGGGCCCACGATCTGCATCCGCCCCGCCGCCGCCGGCTCGAGCAGGTTGTGTCCACCCCGCGGAACCAGGCTGCCGCCCAGGAAGACCAGGTCGGCGGCGGCGAAGAGCCCGGCCAGCTCGCCCATGGTATCCACCAGCAGGACGGTCTCGTCGCCTCGGCAGGGAGCCGACTTGCGGACGCTGACCAGGCCCCGGTCCCGGACCGCGGCCTCGATCGCCGGCAGGCGCTCCAGGTGCCGGGGTGCCAGCACCAACCTGCAGTTCGGCATTTCCGACCGGATCGCGAGAGTGGCATCGAGAACGGCCTCGTCTTCCCCTTCGTGGGTGCTCCCCGCCAGGAACAGCGGAGCATCACCGAAACCGAGTGAGAGACGGAGCTTGCGACCATCCTCCGGGGAGGGGGTCGGGGGGAGGTTATCAACTTTGATGTTGCCGGTCACGCGAATCCGGGCGCCCAGATCGCCCAGGGCCGCGAAACGGCGGGCCTGGTCCTCGTTCTGGACCGCCAGGAGGCGGACCGGTTCCAGCAGCCGGGGCAGGAGTCGCAGCAGCCGGCGATAGCCGCGCGCCGAGGATTCCGAGAGCTTCCCGTTCACCAGGACCACCGGAAGGCCCCGTCGACGGCACTCGTCCAGCAGGCGCGGCCAGAGTTCCAGCTCGACCAGGACCAGGAGATCGGGGCGGAGCGCCGCCAGGGCGCGCCGGACCGGACCGGCCAGGTCGTAGGGACAGTAGAAGCGCCGGAGTCCCGGGTACTCCCGCTCGGCCATCGCCATGCCGGCGCGGGTCGTGGTGGAGATCAGGATCTCGTGGTCGGGCCAGGCGCGGGCCAGCTCCTCGAGCAGGGCCCGGGCGGCGAGGATCTCGCCGACGGAAACGGCGTGCAGCCAGATCACCGGCCGATCGGCTCGACGGGGAAAGTCCCGGCTGCGGGCCGCGGCCGGAGCGACCGGCCGGCGACCGAACCGCCGCCGCAGGCGGTAGAGCGGCAGACCGATGCCGAGGACCAGCGAGTAGAGCGCGAGGACGATGCGACTCATGTCCTTCCGCGACCGCCGCGGCGGCGCCCGACCTCCCCTTCGCGATCAATCCGGGTCGCGCGCGGACCTCAGCCCTCGGACCCGTGGCACTTCTTGTACTTCTTGCCGCTGCCGCAGGGGCAGGGATCGTTGCGGCCGACCCGGTCCTCCTTGTGGACGAAGGGCTTGGCCGGCTTGGCGGCCTGGTCGCGCCGGATGGCCGCCTCGTTGGCGGCCCGGCTCGACTCGTACTGGCCGAACTGCTGGTGGCTCGCCTCCTGGCCCTTCCAGACGTCGCGGGCGGGGACCTCCTCCTCTTCCTCGCGCCGGATCTCGACCCTGAGGATGAGGTCGGTGACCTCCTCGCGGATCGCCTGGATCATGGCACCGAAGAGATCGTAGGCCTCGCGCTTGTACTCGATCTTGGGATCGACCTGGGCGTAGCTCCTGAGCCCGATGCCGGACTTCAGGGCATCCATGTTGGCGAGCTGCTCCTTCCACTTGACGTCGAAGGCATTCAGCAGGAGGTAGCGCTCGAGGATCGCCATCCGCTCGGCGCCGCTCTTCTCGTAGCAGTCCTCGTAGGCGAGCTTGAACTCGCCGAGGATCTTGTCGAACACGGCGTCGGGTTCGCGCGCCGAGCGATCGACCTTCAGCTCGCGGCCGGTCTTGCGCTGGAACCAGGCGCCGAGGCCGTCCCAGTTCCATTCGCTCGGATCGTCGTCGCCGAGGTAGAGGTCGATCGCGCTGTTCGTGACCTCCTCGAACATCGACTCCACCATCTCGCGCAGACCCTCGCCGTTGAGGATCTGGTGCCGACTCGAGTAGACGAGCGTCCGCTGCTCGTTCATGACGTCGTCGTACTCGAGCAGGTTCTTGCGGATCTCGAAGTTGCGATTCTCGACCTTCTTCTGGGCGTTGGCGATCGACTTGTTGATCCAGCGATGCTCGATCGACTGGCCGTCGCGCAGACCCAGCTTCTGCAGCAGGGCGGCGACGTTGCCGGAGGCGAAGCGACGCATCAGGTCGTCGTCGAGCGCCAGGTAGAAGCGCGTGGTGCCGGGGTCACCCTGACGACCGCAACGACCGCGAAGCTGGTTGTCGATCCGGCGGGCCTCGTGGCGCTCGGTGCCGAGAACGTGCAGGCCGCCGAGTTCGCGCACGCCGGCGCCCAGCTTGATGTCGGTGCCGCGACCCGCCATGTTGGTGGCGATGGTGACCGAGTTCTTCTGGCCGGCGAGGGCGATGATCTCGGCCTCGCGCTGGTGGTGCTTGGCGTTGAGCACGTTGTGCTGGACGCCGCAACGATCGAGCATGACCGAGAGCCGCTCGGAGTTCTCGATCGAGGTGGTGCCGACCAGGATCGGGCGGCCGCTGCGATGGATCTCGCGGATCTCGTCGACCACCGCGTTGTACTTGTCCTTCTGGTCGGCGTAGATCTTGTCGTCGAGATCGTCGCGCTGGATGACGCGGTTGGTGGGAATCGCCACCACGTTCAGGGCGTAGATCTTCAGGAACTCACCGGCCTCGGTCATGGCCGTGCCGGTCATGCCCGAGATCTTGTCGTAGAGCTTGAAGAAGTTCTGGAAGGTGATGGTCGCCAGGGTCTGCGACTCGGCCTTGATCGAGATGCCTTCCTTGGCCTCGACCGCCTGGTGCAGACCGTCGCTCCAGCGGCGGCCGGGCATCGCGCGGCCGGTGAACTCGTCGATGATCACGATGGCCGGCTTGCCGTCCTCCTGATCGACGATGTAGTCCTTGTCCTTGTGGAACAGGTAGTGGGCGCGCAGGGCCTGTTCGAGCAGGTGCGGCCACTCCATGTGCTTGCCGGTGTAGAAGGTCTCGACGCCGGCCAGGCCCTGGGCGTTCTCGATACCCTCCTCGGTGAGCAGGACCTGCGATTCCTTCTCCTTGACCTCGAAGTCGCGGTCCTTGTGCAGCTTCCTGGCGATCCGGTCGGCCTCGAAGTACTTGCGCGTGTCGCCCTCGCCCGGGCCGGAGATGATCAGCGGCGTCCGGGCCTCGTCGATGAGGATGTTGTCGACCTCGTCGAGGATCGCGAAGTTGCGGCTGCGCTGCACCTGCTGCCGCAGGTCCGACTTCATGTTGTCGCGCAGGTAGTCGAAGCCGAACTCGTTGTTGGTGCCGTAGGTGATGTCGCAGTCGTACTGTTTGCGCCGCTCCGCGTTGCCCATCTCGCTCTGGATGGCGCCGACGGTGAGCCCGAGGCTCTCGTAGACCGGTCCCATCCAGTCGCGGTCGCGCTGGGCGAGGTAGTCGTTGACGGTGATGACGTGGACGCCCTTGCCCTCGAGCGCGTTGAGGTAGGCCGGGCAGGTGGCGACCAGGGTCTTGCCTTCGCCGGTCGCCATCTCGGCGATGCCGGAGCGATGCAGGACGAGGCCGCCGACGAGCTGCACGTCGTAGTGGCGCAGGCCCTTGGTCTCGCCCGGAGGCGGCGTCCGCTTGCTGGCCTCGCGCACCACCGCGAAGGCCTCGCAGGTGATGTCCTCGAGGGTCTCGCCGTTCTTGAGGCGACCGCGGAACTCGTCGGTCTTGGCGCGGAGCTCGGCGTCGCTCAGGGCCTCCATGGCCGGCTCGAGCGCGTTGATGCGGGCGACTTCGGCTCGAAGGGCCTTGATCTGGCGCTCGTTGTGCGAGCCGAAGACCTTGACGATGCCGCGAAAGAGGTTCTCGATCATGAGCTGGACCGTCTCTCCTGGGAAACCGAGGGCGGCAGTGTAACGACAGGCCCGCCTGGCCCACCACCTCTACCGATGAGAAGGGCGATTCGCGCCGGGGGCCGGGGCCGGACGCGGCCGGCGGGCGGTCGACCCGACGGGGCGCCGATCAGGTCCGGGCCGGGCGCAGGTGCTTGGCCACGAAGGCGCAGAGGACCTCGACCTCGTAGGGCTTGACGATGAAGCCGTCGATGAGATTGAAGCGGGTGAGGTCGATCCCGGCGGCGGTGGCCAGGATGAAGGGGACGTGAGGCTGGTCGCGACGCGTGCGGAGCTGCTCGCAGAACTGGAGGCCCGTGAGCCCGTTGCCCATCTCCAGGTCGGAGATGATCAGATCCGGGGTCGCCTGGCGGATCGCGGCCAGGGCCTCCTCCGCTGAAGGAAAGACCCGCACCTCGTAGCGTCGCTTCTCGAGTGTCCGGCGGACGCCCTCGGCGATCGAGGGCTCGTCGTCCACCACCCAGACCCGCGGCGGCGTGTCCTGGCGGCAGACCTGCTCCGGCGGGACCTGGTCCTGGTCGACCCGTTCGAGCACGTCCGCGAGGGTGGGAATCTCGTTGCTCCGCCAGAGTTCCTCCACCCGTGACTTCACCTGGGCGTTGTAGTCGCGGATCGCCAGCCATTCCTGGTAGTCCGGCGTGGTCTCCTTGATGTCCAGCTCGTCGTGGGTGTCGACGCTGAAGAAGAAGCAGTCGCGGAAGAGCAGCTCCTGGAAGACCATCTTCATGAAGGGATAGCGGCGGTTGCCGAGGCGCAGGCTGAACTTGCGCATGCAGCCGCGCTGCTTCTCGTCGACGAAGCCCTTCAGGACCCCGTCGCGATCGTTGTGATCGAAGTCGATGCTCTTGGGCCAATGCGCGGCCGAGAGCTCACCCCAGGCGACCTCGAGAAAGGCGCCCACGGCTCGCTTCATCAAGTCTGCGTCGACCGTCTCGAACTTCATCTCGGCCTGGACCGCGATCCCCGACTGATCCGGCGCCTCTCAGGCCTCCCGCCGGGCCGACTCCCGGTCGTGCTTCCAGAGCACGAGGAGAAGCAGAGGCGCCCCGATGGTTATACACGAATCGGCCACGTTGAAGGTGGGAAAGTCAAACCAGTAGAAATGAAGGAAGTCGCGGACGTGGCCCTCGAAGAGGCCGGCCGGGTTCTGGAAGACGTTGTCCCAGACGTTGCCGAGGGCACCGGCGCAGACGAGGCCGAAGGAGAGCTGGGCCAGGCGGCTCTTGCGCTCCAGCCCGGCATAGAGCCAGATCAGGCCCAGGAGCACGCTGCCGCGGATGATCACCCACCAGTGCGGCGGCACCTCCGTGGCCATGCTCCACATCATCCCCTCGTTGGTGATCAGGCGGATCTCGAAGACCCCCTCCCAGACCACATGGCGGTCCACGATCGGCTGGAAGTTGGCCTCGACCAGCTCCTTGGAGGAGAGATCGAGACCGAAGCCGATCAGGAAGACCAGGACGAAGAGGAGGTGGCTTCGGCGCGTCGGCGCCTGTTCGTTCATGAGGCGATCAGTCTTCGTCGTGGTCGCCCGGCAGGCTGCCATGACGCTCGATGTAGCTCTGGCAGGCGATGCAGTAGCGGGCCGAGGGGATGGCCATGAGACGGGGCGTGGGGATGGTGGCCTCGCAGCCGAGGCACTCGCCGAAGCTGCCGTCCTCGATCCGGTCGAGGGCCTCGTCGATGAGGTTGACTTCCTGGCGCTCCGATTCCATCAGTCCGAGTGTGAGCTCCTGCTCGAACTGGTCGCTGCCCATGTCCGCGATCTCGTCGGCGTCGTGGCCGCCCCCGTGGGGTTTCAGGGCCTCGTCGGCCATCGAGATCAGAGTGCCGGAGAGCTTGGCTCGCCGCTCGAGGAGAAGCTTCTTGAACCGGTCTCGTTCTCTGGCTCGCATTCCTGAATCCCCTGGCCGCCGGTCGCCCCGCCTCGAACGACGTAAAATCTTGTCTTGAAACACCTTGGAACGGAATCGACCGCGTGGGGCGACCCGGGTCAGGCGGGGAGTATAGTGACGCCGCGGGGGCCTTGTCAATGGTTCGCCCCAGGGCCCGACCCCCCGGTTCCCCAGGACGCCGACTTGCCCGCACTTACGTCGTCGATGACATGGGATTAGGATCCGGCCATGAAAAAGTCCCAGGGGTCTCGTCGCGGCCTGGTCGCCGCCGCCGGAGCCGAGGTGGAGCTCTTCCTCTCGTTGGGGGTGGCCGAGGAGGGCTGGTCGCCCCGGACCCGGGCCGCCTACGCCCAGGATCTGAACCTCTATCTCCTTCATCTGGAGGGGCTTGGCGTCCCCAACCTGGGATCGAGCCGGGCCGAGACCATCCTCGACTTCCTCGCCTGGCGCCGTCGCGAAGGTGACGCCGAGCGGACCATCCTGCGCCGCTTGGCCTGCCTCAGGAGTTTCCACAAGTACCTGCTCCGGGAGGGCGTCCTGGAAACCGAGGTCTTGAGCCGGCTGCCGGCGCCGCGGCGGGCCCGCAACCTGCCCAAGTTCCTGAGCCTCGACGACATGGAAGCCCTCTTCACGATCCTCGAGGGCGCGAGCCCCCTCGCCCTGCGGGACCGGGCGATCGTCGAGCTGCTCTACGCCACCGGCGTCCGGGTCTCGGAACTCTGCGGGCTCGACGAGGCCGGATTGGGCCGCGGCCCGCTCGACAGCATCAAGGTTCTCGGCAAGGGCCGGAAGGAGCGCTACCTGCCGCTCCACCCGCGCGCGGCGGCGGCGCTGGAGGCCTGGCGCCGCCAGGGTCGCCCCCGGCTCCTCCGCCCGGAGGGTTGCCCGAGCCTCTTCCTGTCCGCCCGGGGCGCTCCGCTCGGCCGCGAGGCCGTCTACCGCCGGCTGCGCCGGCTCGGCCTCGAAGCCGGACTGCGTCAGCGGCTGACCCCGCACCTCCTCCGCCACACCTTCGCCACCCACCTGGTCCACGAGGGTGCCGACCTCCGCTCGGTTCAGGAGCTGCTCGGTCACGCCAACCTCGAGACCACCACCATCTACACCGCCGTCGACGGCCAGCGCCTGCGAGAGGTCCATGCCCGCCACCATCCCCGTGGTTGACCCGGACCGGCGGCGCGGCTCGCCGCTCGGCCGCCTCGCCCTCGCCCTCGCCCTGGCGCTCCCGGGGGGCTGCGCCCTGTTCAGGCCCGCGGAACCGGTCAGCCTGCGCCTCGGCCTGCTCGAGACCCGGATCGAGGCCGAGGCCTTCGGCGAGGTCAAGCTCCAGGGCCTGTTCTCGGTCGAGAACGACAACGACTTCGAGGTCGTGCTCGCCGAGACCGAGCGCAGCCTCCGGATCGAGGAGCGCCATCTCCGCTCCGAGGTCGACCAGGTCCACCGCACGGTGGCGCCGGCCGGTCGGCTCGAGATCCCGGTCACCATGACCATCGACTGCGACCGCCTGCGCGCGGAGCTGCCGCGAACGCCCACGACCGGCCAGGTCCAGGCCACCCTGCAGCTGGCGGTCCGTTGCGATCGGCGCGAGCTCTTCGCCCTCGGCTTCGTCACCGCCGAATGGAGCGGTGCCCTGCCGCTCCTCGAACGCCCCCGCCTCGGCTTCCGCGACTTCACGGTCACCGCCCTCAGCCCCCTGCAGACCGACTACCGGCTAGTGCTCGACTTGCGCAATCCGAACCTCTACCCCCTGCGCCTGCGGGGCCTCGACCTCGACATCGTGATCGAGGGTCAGTCCTTCGGGCAGGTCGAGGCCGACGATCTCGACCAGGAGATCCCTTCCGGCGAGGTCGTGACCGTCCGCATCGACCGCAGCCAGCGGCTGACCGGCGAGGACTCACGCCTGTTCAGCCTGCTCCAACCGGGCCGGAAGATCGCGATCGCCGTGGCCGGCGAGGCGCGTTTCGGTTTCGACTCGCCGCTCTCGCCGCTCCCGGCCCGGATCGCGGCCTCGGGCCAGGTCGAGCGCTGAGATCCCGGTCCGCCTCCGACCGAATCGCGCTTCGTTGACTTCGCCCGGGCGACCGCGATACCCTGGGCTTCCCATCGACCGTGCCAGGCTGGGAACGACAACATGAACGCGCAGGCACGCTGGACGAGCATCTTCCTGCTCCTCCTCGGCAGCTCGGTGGCGACCGCCCAGACGGTCCGCTACGCCATCGACGGGGCCTTGACCAACGACTACCAGAGCTTCGCCGCCGGTCCGCTCGATCTCGATCGCGACGGCTTCCCCGACTTCCTGGTCGGCGGTGGTGACGCGATCCGAGGCATCTCCGGACTCACCGGCAAGGAGCTGTTCCAGGTCCTGGGCAATCCCGGAACGCGCTTCGGCGAGCGCATGGCGGTGATCGGCGACATCGATGCCGATGGCCTCGACGACTTCATCGCCTCCGACTTCGACGACCCGACGGCGGGCCCCCAGGCGGGCCGGGTCACGGTGCATTCGGGCGCCGGTGGCGGCCTGATCTACTCCTACCTCGGCAACCCGGACCTGAATGGCGACGGCTGGGGCGACCAGCTCGGCTTCGCCCTGGCCGGTGGTGGCGACATCGACGGCGACGGCGTCAACGACTTCATCTACTCCGGGGTCGGCGACTACTTCGAGACCAACCCCAACTGCTCGGCCCATACCGACACCGGCCAGGTCTACGTCCGCTCGGGCGCGACTGGAGCGCTGCTCGCCACCCACGTCGGCGCCGGCAACTGCATGGCCCTCGGCCAGTCGGTCGCCATCCTCGACGACCTCGACGGCGATGGTCGCGCCGAGTACGCGGTCGGATCGATGGGCGGCTCGCTCGTCACCCAGCCGGGCACGGTGCAGATCTTCGACGGCTACGGCAACCCGCTCCGCCTCGACCTGGCGACGCTGGGCAACAACTACTTCGGCGAGAACTGCTTCCGCCTCGGCGACATCGACGGCGACGGCGTCGGGGACTACGCCATCGGTTGCTCGGTGCCCAACAGCCAGTTCGGCCAGACGCCCACGACCGGCTACCTCTACGTCTTCTCCGGCCAGACCGGCACGCCGCTGCGCTACCTCACCGGCTCCAGCAGTGGAGATCGCTTCGGCGCCTCGGCCGGCGATCTGGGCGACCTCGATGGCGACGGCCACGACGATTTCTTCGTCACCGCCTGGGGCGACGACCAGGGCGGCACGGACGCCGGCGCGGTCTTCATCTACTCGGGCCAGCCCATCACCCTGATCGGCAGCTACCGCGGCGAGGCTCCGGGCACGCTCCTGGGAAGCTATCGCGGCTGCGCGGCCCTGGGCGACACCGACCTCGACGGCATTCCCGAGCTGGCGATCGGCTCCGGCAACGTCCCGGGCAGCAGCGCCGGCATCGGCCGCGTCCGCCTGCTCAGCGCCCGGTCGGCCGCCCTCCGGTGTTCGACCAACACCGTCTCCATCGCCGCCGGCGGCGTGATCAACTACGACATCAGCGTCGGCCCGATCCACGCCGGGAAGGTCTACTTCGTGATCGGCTCGGCGACGGGCGTCAACTGGACGGTGACCCTGCCCGGCGGCCCGCAGCTCAACCTGATCCAGGACTCCTGGTTCCACACCACCACCAGTCCGGCGTTGACCAACCCGATCGCCGGCTGGCTCGGCTTCCTGGACGGCCTCGGTCGCGGCCAGGCGTCGCTCACGATCCCGGCCAGCTACCTGCCGCCGAGCTACGCGGGCATCACGCTCTACGACCTGGCGCTGGTCTGGGACCAGACGACCGGCCTGTTCGAGACGGTCACCAACGTCGCGACCACGACCCTGGTGCCCTGAACGACGTCAGAGTTCCTCGAGCAGGGCGAGCATGGCGGCGGCGGCGGCGTCCCAGGTCCAGGCGGCGACCCGTTCGCGACCCGAGCTGGCCTGCCGGTTCCGCTCCTCGGCGGAGTCCCGGAGCCGGAACAGCGCCTCGCGCCAGTCGGCGATCCCGAGCGGCAGGCAGTAGGGATCGCCGACCACCTCGCGGTGGGCCGGGATGTCGGAACAGATGAGCGGCGCGCCGACCGCGAGGGCCTCGAGGGTCACCATCGAGAAGCCCTCGAGGATCGAGGGCACCAGGACGCACTGCGCCCCGGCGAGCAGGACCGAGCGGAGGTCGTCGTCGGGGCGGTCCAGGATGAGCAGCCGATCGCGGAGACCGAGGCGGTCGGCATGACGGCGGATGGCTCCGTCCTCGCCGGTGTCGCGACCGGCAAGGACCAGCCGGCCGCCGAAGTTGCGCGCCCGGAGCGTCGCCTCGAGCTCGATGGCGAAGTAGGGGTTCTTGCGGCGCTCGCGATGCCCCAGGACCAGGCGGTAGCCACCGCGCTCGAGACCGAGCGCGGCGAGCCGCGGCTCGAGATCGGCAGGCACGACCAGGGCGGCGGGATCGATGCCGTTGGGCACGATGCGGATGGTCTCGATCTCGACGCCGAGCGCCCGGGCGAGTTCGGCCGCGCTGCTTGCCGACACCGTGATCAGGGCCTTCAGCCCGCGCACCTGGCCGCGCAGCTTGAGCCCGGCATAGAGGCGGCGTGGCAGCGAGCTCAGACCGAGGCGATGGATGCGGCCGTCGTGGCGGCAGAGGATCGTCTGCCGGGGCAAGGCCAGGGGCAGGGTCTCCTGGTGGACGACGATCTCGCCGCTGCCACGCGCCCGGGCGACCAGGTCGCGCAGCTCGCGGTTCACGCGCAGACGGCCCACCGGCCCCGCCGGCGTGTCCGGCACCTCGACCAGGAGCTTCGGGTCCAGGCGACCGGCGAAGACCTCGCGCGCCGCGGGGCTGACCAGGACCCGGAGGTCGAGAGCGCCGCCGCTGCCCTCCAGGACGCGCGGCCAGAGTTCCAGGTGACGGCGCAGGGCCCCGCTGGGCGCGCCGTCGCAACTGGTCGCCTCCACGAACAAGCGGAGCTTCTTCATCCACCCTCCTCGGCGAGCAGGCGTCGCCAGGCCGCCACCGTGGCCTCGGCGCAGCGACGCCAGGAGTAGAGACCGGCCCGTTCCCGGGCGGCCCGACCGAGACGCGCGCGCAAGGCGGCATCACCGGCCAGGGCGATCAGTCCCTCCGCGATCGCCGCCGTCGATGTCGGGTCGACGAGGACCGCGGCCCCGCCGGCGATCTCCGCCATTGAACCACGGTCGGAGGTCAGCACCGCCCGGCCGGCCGCCAGGCCTTCGAGCAGGGGCAGGCCGAAGCCCTCCCAGAGGGACGGATAGGCGACGATGTCGGCGGCCGCCATCTCGGCGAGGAGGGCCCGGTCGTCGGCGTCGGCGAGCCAGCGGAGGCCGCGATCCGCGCGTGCCTCGATCCCGGCGACGATCTCGTCGTCGAGCCAGCCCCGGCGGCCGACGATGACGAGACGAGCCTCGGGCTCGCGTTCGCGCAGGCGATCGAAGGCGGCGAGGAGGCGCAGGTGGTTCTTGCGCGGTTCGAGCGTGCCGCAGCAGAGGATCCGCGGCGGCCCGGCCGGCTCCGGGTCGGCGAGGGCGGCGAAACGGTCGTCGGCTCCGAGCGGGGCCACGACGACACGATCCGGCGCCAGGCCCAGGAGTTCGACCAGGTCGGCCTTGCTGGTCTCGGAATCGGTGGTGATCAGCCGCGATCGCGCCACCAGCCGGCGGGTGACCCGATCGAGCCGGGCCCGGTTGCGGGCCGGATACCAGCTCGGATCACGCAGGAAGGACAGGTCGTGGATGGTGGCCAGGCCGCGCCGACAACGGCGCGGCAGGTCGACGTAGTCGGTGTCCTGGAAGAGATCGAGTCGACCACTGAAGGTCTCGACGCCGGCGAGACCGAGGGCGCCGAGGTAGCGCAGGAGCCGACCGGGGAAACGGCCCTCGACCAGTCGGAAGGCCTCGCAGCCGGGCGGCAGACGGCGCGGCCCGACCTCCTTGCGGAAGACCGCGAACAGGCGCAGGTCGAGGTCGGCGCAGAACTCGGGCAGGGCACGGACCAGCTCGCGGACGTAGCGGCCGATCCCGGAACCGCCGATCAGCGCCGGCCGATAGTCGAGCCCGATCACCGGTCGACTCATGGGGCGCCCTCCTCCATCTCCAGTTCGAGCCGCGCCCGGAAGGCGCCGGCCGGACCGCGCAGGAGCCAGAGGAGCGCGACGCCCAGGGCGACGGCGACCAGGAGCCCGAGCCGCCAGTCCGGGCCGATCGGCCCGAGCAGGAGCCGCGTACCCAGGACCAGGAGGGCCGGGAGGAAGGCGCTGGCGATGGTCGCGAGGACCAGCGATCGCGGCCAGCGCGGCGCGGCCCGGTCGCCGAGCGCCAGCATGACCGCGGCGAGGAGGGCGACGGCGCACTCGGTGATCAGGGTGGCCCGGGCGGCACCGACCGCGCCAAGCGCGGGGATCCAGCGTCGGTTGAGCACCAGGTTGAGGGCCAGGCCCAGCCCGGTGACCAGGGCCCAGCGGCCGTAGTGCCGACCGACGACGAGCGCGAGCGAGAAGACGGCGCCGAAGGCCACGGCCAGCGGCACGCCCAGCAGCGCCTCGAGCGCGGCGGCCGCCGCGGGCCGCGTGGCGCCCTTGAGGACCTCGATCAGGGCCGTGCTCGACGCGAAGCAGACCGAGGCCGGCGCGAGCGCGCCGAGGATGAGCGCGCCGAGGACCAGGCAATCGGAGAGCGCCGGTGCCCGTCGTTCGCCCGGGTCGCGGGCGAGAAAGGGCAGGAAGGGCGCGGCGAGCAGGTTGGCCGCCACCACGACCGGCATGAGCAGGCGCAGCGCCAGGCCGTAGTCGCCGACGGCCTTCGGGCCGTCGAGCGCCGCCAGCATGAAGACGTCGAGGTGCAGGTAGGCCGCGCCGCAGATCGTGGCCGCCGAGAGCAGGAAGAGGGCCCGGGGCGGCTCGCGGTGGCCAGGGCGCGCCGCCGGCAGGGGTTCGCGGCGCGCGCGCAGGAAGGGATGGAGCGAGAGCGCGATCTCGCGGAGGCAGAGGATCAGGAGGATCGGCGCCGCCGCGCGCCGCCAGCAGAGGACGAGGACCATCGCCACCAGGACGACGACGTGGATGGCCAGGCCACCGAAGGCGGTGACCCGGTTGCGACGTCCGGCGGCGAAGATCGCGTTCCAGCTCCGCAGCGGCAGGGCGAGCAGGACCAGGACGAAGCCGAGGAGCGGCCAGGGTTCCTCGGGTCGCCAGAGCAGGGCGGGCAGGAGCAGGATCAGCGCCAGACCGATCCGGATGACGAGCACCCGGCGGAAGAAGATCGGGGCGCTGCCACCGCCGGCCGCGAGCTCGGCGACCAGGGCCGGCTGGAGACCGGCATCGACCAGCAGGGCGGCGAAGGCGCAGGCGGTGCCGAGCAGCGTGAAGGCGGCCCAGCCGGCGTCGTCCAGGCTCCGGGCCAGGACCAGGCCCATGACGAGACCGAGGCCGAGACGCCCGAGCTGGGCTCCGACCAGCACGACCTGGCTGTGCAGAATCGACTCGCGCTCGCGGCCCACGACGACCCCCGCTCCCGGTTCCCGACCGCCCCATCCTACGGCATCGCGGGCCTTTCGACCGGACGCCGAGGCCCGGGATTCCCGAAGTCCGGTGCCGGCGGCGACGACGTGCGTCGGCCGGCGGGCTCGTTACAATCGCGGACCATGAGAATCGACGGCAATCCCATCGACCTCCGCTCGCTGGAGGTCTTCCTCGGCGACGCACCTCCGATCGTCGAGCTCGGCCCCCAGGCCCGACGGAATCTCGAGCGAGCCCGCCGGACCGTGACCGAGATCCTCGACCGCGGCCAGGTCGTCTACGGCATCAACACCGGCTTCGGCAAGCTCGCCAACACCCGGATCGACGCCGACCGCCTCCAGGAGCTGCAGCGCAACCTGATCGTCTCCCACGCCGTCGGCGTCGGGCCGCCGCTCGAGCGAGCCGTCGTCCGCCTGGCGATGCTCCTGCGCGCCAACGCCCTCGCCTTCGGGCACAGCGGCGTCCGCCCGGTGATCGTCGAGCGGCTGCTCGGCCTGCTCAACGACGACTGCCTCCCGGTGATCCCGAGCCAGGGCTCGGTGGGCGCGAGCGGCGACCTCGCCCCCCTCGCCCACATGGCCTGCCTCCTGATCGGCGAGGGTGAGGCGACCCTCGAAGGCCAGCGCATGTCGGCGGCCGAGGCGCTCGAGACCCTCGGGCTCCTGCCGCTCGAACTCGAGGCCAAGGAGGGCCTCGCGCTGATCAACGGCACCCAGATCTCGGCCGCGATCGGCACCGTCGCCTGGCTCAGGGTCCAGCGCCTGCTCGGCACCGCCGACCTCGCCTGCGCGATGACCCTGGAGGCCCTCGAGGGCTCGATCCGGCCCTTCGACGAGCGCGTCCACCGGCTGCGCCCCCATCCCGGCCACGCCGAGGTCGCCGCCAACGTGCGCGCCCTGATGGTGGGCAGCGAGATCCTGCCCAGCCACGCCGACTGCGGGAAGGTGCAGGACCAGTACTCGCTGCGCTGCGTGCCCCAGGTCCACGGCGCGGTGCGCGACGCGCTCCGCCACCTCGGTGAGGTGCTCCAGCGCGAGATCAACGCGGTCACCGACAACCCGCTCATCTTCCCCGAGGAGAGCGAGGTCATCTCGGCCGGCAACTTCCACGCCGAGCCGCTGGCGATCCCCTTCGACTACGCCTGCGCCGCCTGCGCCGAACTGGCCAGCATCAGCGAGCGCCGGCTCGAGAACCTGGTCAATCCCGACCTCTCCGGCCTGCCGCCCTTCCTGGCCCAGGACCCGGGCCTGAACTCGGGCTTCATGATCGCCCAGGTGACCGCCGCCGCGCTGGTCAGCGAGAACAAGGCCCTGGCGCACCCGGCCAGCGTCGACAGCATCCCGACCTCCGCCAACAAGGAGGACCATGTCAGCATGGCGCCGATCGCCGCCCGCAAGCTCATGGCCGTGGCCGAGAACACGACCAACGTGCTGGCGATCGAGATCATGGCCGCCTACCAGGCGCTGGGCCTCGGCAAGGGTCTGGCGCCGGGCCGGGGCGTCGCCGCCGCGGTCGAGCTGATCGGCCACGACCTGCCGCCGCTGACCAAGGACCGTTACCTGAAGCGCGACGTCGACGTCGTGCGCAAGCTGATGGACGATGGCCGTCTCCTCGACGCCGTGAGGAAGGCCGTACCCGAGTTGAGCTGAATCATGACCGACACCAACCGAGTGGTCCGCGCGCCGCGCGGGCTCGAGCTGAGCTGCAAGTCCTGGCTGACCGAGGCCCCGATGCGCATGCTCATGAACAACCTGGACCCGGACGTCGCCGAGGATCCGGCACGGCTGATCGTCTACGGCGGTTCCGGCAAGGCGGCCCGCAACTGGGCCTGCTTCGACGCCATCGTCCGCGAGCTCCAGAAACTCGAGGACGATGAGACCTTGCTGGTGCAGTCGGGCAAACCGGTCGCGGTGTTCAAGACCCACGCCGACGCGCCGCGGGTGCTGATCTCCAACTCGCAGCTCGTCCCGGCCTGGGCCACCTTCGACTACTTCCGCGACCTCGAGAAGCGCGGCCTGATCATGTACGGCCAGATGACCGCCGGCTCGTGGATCTACATCGGCAGCCAGGGCATCATCCAGGGCACCTACGAGACCTTCGCCGCCGCCGGCCGCAAGCACTTCGACGGTCGCCTCGAGGGCCGTCTGGCGGTGACCGGCGGGCTCGGCGGCATGGGCGGCGCCCAGCCCCTGGCCGCGACCATGGCCAACCTGACCTGCCTGGTGGCGGAGATCGACCCGCATCGCGTCCAGCGCCGACTCGACACCCGCTACCTCGACGAGGCCCACGAGGACATCGATCGCGCCATCGACACCGCGCTCCGCTACCGCGACGAGCAGAAGGCCCTGTCGGTCGGTTACGTCGGCAACGTCATCGACCTCCTGCGCCGGCTGATCGAGCGCGGCATCACGCCCGACGTCCTCACCGACCAGACCAGCGCCCACGACCCGCTCATGGGCTACTTCCCCGAGGGCATGTCCTTCGCCGAGGCCCTCGAGCTGCGCGAGCGCGACGAGCGCGCCTACATGGAGCGCAGCCTCGACTCGATGGCCGAGCACGTCCGCCTCATGCTCGAGCTGCAGGAGCGCGGCGCGATCACCTTCGACTACGGCAACAACCTGCGCGGCCAGGCGAAGACCCGTGGGGTCGAGAACGCCTTCGACTTCCCCGGTTTCGTCCCGGCCTACGTCCGCCCCCTGTTCTGCGAGGGCCGCGGTCCCTTCCGCTGGGTGGCGCTCTCCGGCAAGCCCTCGGACATCCACAAGACCGACGAGCTGATCCTGCGCGAGTTCGCCGACAACGAGGACCTCTGCCGCTGGATCCGCATGGCCAACGAGCGCATCCAGTTCCAGGGCCTGCCCAGCCGCATCTGCTGGCTCGGCTACGGCGAGCGCCACCGCTTCGCGCTGCTGATGAACGACATGGTCCGCTCGGGCGAGCTCGAGGGTCCGATCGTCATCGGTCGCGACCATCTCGATTGCGGCTCGGTCGCCAGCCCGAACCGCGAGACCGAGGCGATGAAGGACGGCAGCGACGCGATCGCCGACTGGCCGGTGCTCAACGCGCTCCTGTCGACGGCCGGCGGCGCGACCTGGGTGTCGCTCCACCACGGCGGCGGCGTCGGCATCGGCAACTCGATCCACGCCGGCCTGGTCATCGTCGCCGACGGCAGCGACGCGGCGGCGCGCCGGCTCGAGCGGGTGCTGAAGAACGATCCCGGCCTCGGCGTCGTCCGCCACGTCGACGCCGGCTACGAGGAGGCGATCGACTTCGCCCGCACCAGCGACCTGAAGATCCCGATGCTCTGAAGCCTCGCCTCCTCGCGACCCGACACGGATGGCCCCGGAGCCCGGCTCCGGGGCCTCGGCGAGAGGTCAGGGCCGATCGACGGCCGGCAGGCCATCGATCGCCGGTTCTTCTCCGCGCGGAACTTCGCCACGCCCTCGGGAGGCCCGCCGCGCGGTCGGCATCGGTCTGATCGTCGGCGAGGCCCGCGCTTCCGATCACGGCTTCCGGAGCCCCGGCGAGACGACGAGGCCGGGAGCGCGGGCACGTCGTTTGCGGCTGGATCCTGGCCTCGAACAGGAGGACCAGCCATGATCAGTCTGTTGCTGAGCCTGTTCCTCGCTCTCACCTCCCCCGCCCTCGACACGCAGGTCGAGATCACCCGGACCGACGGTCAGATCCTCGTGGGTCGGATCACGCTGCCGGAGATCGCCATCCTGACCATCTCCGGACCGCAGTGCCTTCCCCTCGACGAGATCGAGAGGATCTGCTTCGGCGACCACGACCACGTGGTTCTGCGCGACGGCTCGGTTGTCATGGGGCATGTCACCCTCGAAGAGCTTCTGCTCGTCCGCGGCGACGAGGTCCTCGTCCTGCCCCGCTCGAGCCTGCGGAGCATCGTGGTGACTCCGCCCCCACGGCCGTCCCAGGTGCCGACCGGCATCGCGACCGAGCTGGTGCTCGCCGACGGCAGCCGGCTCGTCGGCAAGGTCGAAGACCTGACCCTGCGGCTCGAGACCCGGACGGGTCTGGTCGAGTTCCCGCTGAGCCGGGTCGAGATCATCAGCCTGGGCAGCGTCGACCGCGTCCGTCTCGGCTCGGGAGATCGCCACCAGGGCAAGCTGCGTGACTTCAAGTTGCGGATCAGGACCGCGAGCGATCTGCACCTGCTCGACCGGAAGTCGATCCGTTCGATCGAGATCCGCCGCAGCAGCTGAACCGGGAGGAGAGCCGTGAGCGCCAAGGAACCGGAACCTCCGGAGCCCGATCCGGAGATCCCGCCGGAACGTCCGCCCGAGAAGCCCGCGCCGGGCGAGCCCGACGCGCCGCAACGTCCCGACGAGACGCCAGCCGAACCGCGTCCGGGTCCCGGTCCCGGGACTCCGGAGCTGCCGGAGCCCGAGGGACCGCGACCGGAGCGCCCCGAGATCGACCCGGAACCCGGCCCGGGCCCCGGGACACCACCGGACTTCCCCGCGCCGCCGCCGGACGAACCGGCCTGGTACGGCTGACGCGCGGCCGTCGGCGGCGCCGGATCGCGCGGGCGATCAAGCTCGCGTCGCCGGCGGCGCCGCGCCGAGGATCGCGTTCCCTGATCCGTCGGCGCGACGCGCATTCCGGCGCCGACGCCTTGCCTCCGGGTCCGGACGGACCATCACCACCGAGGGAACGGTGGCCTGATCGCGGATCGATACCATCTCGAGATGCCGGCGTGGCCTCAGATCACCAGTTCCTGGCGACGCAGGGCGAGGAGCTGCAGGGCCTCGTCGTCCTCCACGGCGCGGAAGGAGCCGTAGTAGGCGCCGACCGAGGAGAAGCCGCGCGGCCGGACCAGGACGCGACAGTCGTCGCAGAGGGCGCAGATGCGGCGCGCGGTCTCCGGTGGCGCGACCGGAAGCGCGGCCACGATCTTCTTGGCCTGACGGGCCCGCAGGGCCCGCACGGCGGCGATGAAGGTGGCGCCGGTGGCGACGCCGTCGTCGGCGACGATGACGCTGCGACCGCTCAGATCGAAGGGCGTGTCGTAGTCGGAGTAGATGCGGCGGCGCACCTCGTTCTCGGCCCGCGCCTCGGCGATGGCCTGCATCAGGCGCTTCTCGCTGACGCCGAGTGCGCGCACCAGGTCGTCGTTGAGCACCAGTTCACCGCCCTCCGAACCCACGACCGCGCCGAGCGCGAGTTCGGGTTGTCCGGGGGCGCGGATCTTGCGCACGCGCAGGACGTAGAGGGGCGCGCCGATCTCGTGGGCGATCTCGTAGCCGATCACGGCGCCACCGCGCAGCAAGGCGACCACGACCGGGTCCACGAGTTCGAGCCCGGCCATCTCCCTGGCCAGACTTCGCCCCGCTTCACGTCGATCGAGAAAGCCGCCCCGCGGTCCGGGAATCATGGTCGATTCCTCCGAGAACCCAGGCCCGTCGGCCATCGACGAGCGCTGATGCCTCCGCCGAAGCAAGCCGCGTTCCAGCCGCCGGCCAGGGGACAAAAGAGCGGATTGCCGGCCTTCAAGGCCAATCTCGCCCTTCCCCTGCGGGCTTTTGTCTCGATCACCCCGGTGGACCTGGGTGCGATCCCCCGCCCAAGCCAGCGCCTCCACCGGTCGGGCCGGGCACGGCGAATCCGGACCGACACGGACTCAGCGGATCGCTCCGACGGCCCCTCGGGTCTGGACTTCGAGGTACTCCGGTGGTCGCGACCGACGGCGAGGCGCCGGTCGCGACCCGTCACCCTTCCTCCGGTCCCGACCCCGGTCGCCCCTCGGAGCCCGGCCGGCTCCGCGCGGCCGCGCTGCCTCGGGGCTCTCCTTCCTGGAGCTCAGGACCTCGGGCAAGGCGGAGCCCCATACCCACGGTAGCGTCACTCCTGGCGTACGTGTTTCGAGCGGCAGCCCGAAGACTGCGGACGCTCCCGAACCAGGAACCACCACGGATGACCCGCCGCCACGGGTAATCCGCGACGGAATCGGAGCAACATTCCAACACGTTGCCCAGCATGTCCTGCAGGCCCCAGGCGTTCGCCTTCTTCAGGCCGACCGGCCTGGCCCCGGCACGCTGGTGCGGGAACTGCGTCTCCCGCCAGCCGCTCGAATCGTAGCCCTGCTCGAGGTCCCAGCCGACCCCGCTGTTGCCGCCGTACCAGGCGATGGCGTCGAGCCCGGGAGCGTTGTTCTGCCCGAGGATCTCGAGATCGCCGGCGTAGGTGGCCGAGGTCGTGCCGGCGCGGCAGGCGTATTCCCATTCGACCTCGGTCGGGAGGCGGAGCGCGAGCCTCGGCACCAGGGCGTTGGCGCGCTCGATGAAGGCCATGGCCTCGTTCCAGCTCAGGGACTCGACCGGCCGTTCCGGCGAGCGGAACCGGCTCGGGTTCTGCGCCATGATCGATTCGAAGAAGGCCTGGGTGACCGGGGTGGCGCCGAGCCAGAAGCCGCGCTCGATCTGCTCCTCGTGTTGCTCTTCATCACGGAAGCGCCCCGCTTCCGTGGCCGGGGAACCCATGAGGAAGCGGCCCGGGGGGATCCAGCGCAACCGGTAGCCGACACCCGCGGGCGCGATCTCGACGAACACACCTTTCGCATCCTCGCCGATCGCCGTCGCCCAAGGCGGGACGCGACCATCCTCGAGGGGGTGTGCTCCTTCGTCCCGCGTCATGACGGATAGCGGGCGACCGGCCCGACCTGAGTTCCTGCGAGGCGGAGCCCCAGTACATCGTAGCGATCGACGGCACTGTGCCAGTTGCGACAAGCGGCCCGCAGGAAACGAGCAAGCCCATTCCAGGAGCCACCACGGAAGACCCGACTTGCCTTCCCACCTTTCGCAGGGTTCTCGCACCACTCCCAGACATTGCCGAGCATGTCCTGCAGGCCCCAGGCGTTCGCCTTCTTCAAGCCGACCGACCGCGTGCCAGCGCGCTCGTGCTGGAATTGCTTTCCCAACCAACCACGCGAATCGGTGCCACGTTCGAGGTCCCAGCCGACGCCGCTATTGCCGCCGTACCAGGCGATGGCATCGAGCCGCGGGGCGTCGCGTTCGCCAAGGATCTCGAGGTCTCCGGCATAGGTCGCCGTCGTCGTTCCGGCGCGGCAGGCGTACTCCCACTCGATCTCGGTCGGAAAACGGAGATCAAGTCCTCTCACCAGCGCGTTGGTCCGTTCGATGAAGATCATGGCATCGTTCCAGCTCAGGGACTCGACCGGTCGCTCAGGAGAACTGAACCGGCTCGGGTTCGTCGCCATGATCGACTCGAAGAAGGCCTGGGTGACCGGGGTGGCACCGAGCCAGAAGCCGCGCTCGATCTGCTCCTCGTGCTGTCGTTCGCCACGCCAGCGCCCCGCCTCGGTGGCCGGAGAGCCCATCAGGAAGCGGCCCGGGGGAATCCAGCGCAGCCGGTAGCCGACATCCGCGGGCGCGATCTCGACGAAGACACCCTGAGCGTCTTCGCCGATCGCCGTCGCCCAAGAAGGGACGCGACCATCCTCGAACGGATGCTCGCGCAGTTCCTCGTTCATGTCAGTAAGTCCGCCTCCGGCCGGACCCGAGTTCGGGCGCGACAGAGCCCCGGACCGTAATGGCCATCCACATCGGCCCGCCGCCGAGGGTCCGAATCGCGAAGAGCTGGTACCTCATTGCTTCTTCTTCCGGGCTCGCCGCGCCTCCTTCGGCCTGGGCTCTCCGAGCTGGCCTCCGGAGACAGACTCGCCCGCGGGCCTGGAACGGAAGTCAGAAGAACCTCGAGCGATGCGGAGACCGAGGGAGGAATCACGACCATCAACGACGAGCGCGTGGCGCGTCGCCGCCCGTAGGTTGCGAAATCGTCCATACCAGGAGCCACCACGGAAGACCCGCCCCGCCTTTGTGCCCATCTCGAGGTCCGCGCACCACTCCCAGACGTTTCCAAGCATGTCCTGCAGGCCCCAGGCGTTCGCCTTCTTCAAGCCGACCGGCCTGGTCCCGGCGCGCTGGTGCGGGAACTGCTTCTCCGGCCAAGCGCTCGAGTCGTGGCCCTCTTCGAGGTCCCAGCCGACGCCGCTGTTGCCGCCATACCAGGCGATGGCATCGAGCCGGGGCGCGTTGCGCTCGCCGAGGATCTCGAGGTCACCGGCGTAGGTGGCCGTGGTCGTGCCGGCGCGGCAGGCGTATTCCCATTCGACTTCGGTCGGGAGGCGGAGCGCGAGCGCCGGCACCAAGGCACTGGTGCGCTCGATGAAGGCGGCGGCCTCGTTCCAGCTCAGGGACTCGACCGGCCGTTCCGGAGAACGAAACCGGCTCGGGTTCTGCGCCATGATCGACTCGAAGAAGGCCTGGGTGACCGGGGTGGCGCCGAGCCAGAAGCCGCGCCCGATCTCCTCCTCGTGTTGCTCTTCGTCATGGAAGCGCCCCGCTTCCGTGACCGGGGAACCCATGAGGAAGCGGCCCGGGGGTATCCAGCGCAGCCGGCAACCGACCCCCCGAGGCGCGATCTCGATCCAGGCCCCGTGGGCATCGAGGCCCGCGCGGACGACACCAGCCGGAAGGGAACCGGGCTCGACCCGCCAGCCCCCGACGGTGGTGTCGGCGTCGAGCCGCTCGCCATCTTCCTGCCAGATGAACCGGATGCGTTCCTCGCTCGGACCGACCTCGAGGAAGGGACGGCCGTCTCGTCCGCGGCCGAAGGCCGAGCACCATTCCGGGCGGACGAGCCGCCGGAAGGCGAGTCGCTCCTGGTCGCTCTGGATCGAGAAGGAGTCCCGATCGTCCGCCAGGTCGATCGTCGCGCCAGGACGGGCTCGCGATGTGCCGTCGTGGCTGGCGCCGCCGAGGGCGAGCATGGCGTGACCCAGGCCCAGGCGGCCAAGGACGTTCGCGGCTGGCGCCTCGCCAGCCGGCAGCAGGGCGAAGCGGGTGCCGGCAAGGAGCACGACATCGATTGCCGTGAGGCTCGCGTCTTCGTCCTGAAGATCGAGACGTCGACGAGCCTCGTGGAAGCTGGCGTGGGCCTCCGGGTGATCGAGGAACTGGCGCGGCGCCCGAACGGCCACCTTCTCCAGCCAGGCCCGGAAGGCCGCACGGAGTTCGGGAGTCAGCCCGTCGACGCTGGCCGCCAACCGTCTGAAGGAGGCCCAGTCGGCCGATGCGTCGAGCGACCGGGTCAGTTCTTCCGGCAGGATGGCGATGGCCTGCAGCAGCTCCTCGCGCAGGACGAAGGGCGACCCCTGGCCGTGGAAGGCGACGAGAAGGTCGAGAAACCCGGGTATGACCCGATGGAGAAGCTCGCGCTCCGGCCCGGCGAGCACGGCTTCGAGTTCGGCGCGCCGACGCCGCCGTTCCGCGAGGTCGAGTGTGGCTCCGAAGCGATTCGGACGGGCGAAGGCCGCCCAGACGTCGAGTTCATCCGCCAGGCTCGCTCCTTCCGCCCCGAGCAGCAGGCGCGTGGCCCGGAGCAGCGCCGGTTCGACGGAGGTGGCGAGGGACAGGAGCCGCAGGACCATGGCCGCCGGTTCCTTCATCGGCTCGAGAGGCGCGATCCGGGCCCGGTCCCAGGTCTCGACCGCCAGGCCGCGGGGCAGCTTGGTCCGTTCGCTCCCGGGGACGGGGCGTGGGCTCAGGAGGGCGAGATGCGCCGAGCGACGCGCGGTCGAGGCCAGGAAGCCGCGCCACGAGGCGTCGACGGTCGCCCGGGCGCGATCGAGGTCGAGGTCGGAGATGACGAGCGCCGCGGTGTGACCGATCTTCCCGGCGACCCTGGCGAGATCGGCCCGGGCGAAGAGTTCGTGGACGTGGAGACGGGAGCCCCCCCAGCGCGACCGCAACTCCCCTCGCAGTCGATCCTGGTCGGCCGTGATCGGAACCAGGTGCTGCCGGCGGTCCAGGACCAGGGCGAGTTCACGCGGCAATCGACGGCGCCGCCGCCGGGGCAAGCGCTCGGGCACTACACGCCGCGCCAGGAGATTGGTGAGTGCCGCGAGGTCGACTCTCGCCCCGACCTCGGGGCGGGCAAGCAGGCGATCGATCTTCCGAGCCAGCGCCCCGCGACTGAGGACGGGCCGCGGCAGGCGATCGACGATCGGGCGCGGTTCGTCGCGCCGATCGAGCTTCTCCTCGGATTCCTGGCCGCTGCCTTCCTTCCGGATCGGAACCGGGGCCAGCTGACGGCGCTCAGCCTGAGCCCAGACCGGGATCGGCCGGAACGAGAAGGTCACCGGAGGTTCGGCCAGGACGACCTTGCCCGGCCCCCGCGACGGCTCCGGGCCGGTCGGATTCACGGTCGTCGTGGTCGTCGCTTCCGGTCGCGAACGCAAGGCGGCGCCGAGGACTCCCATCGCGCCGATGATCGCATCATCGGAGTAGCCGGCGACGAGGAGGCGCAGCAGATCCGCGCGGCCGATCAGTGATCCGGGCACGGGTCGACCTCGTCGGGAGCCACGAACTTCTTGAACAGGAAGCGGCGCGCCCGGCGCAGCAGCGTCCGGAGATCCTCGCCGGCAAGCCCGCGACCGCGGGCCTCGTCGAGGACCCGCAGAAGATCGAGATACTCGGCGAGGCCGGGCCGACGCGTTCCTTCGCGCAGGGCCTGGGCGCGGTCCTCGAGCAGATCCCCGGCGGCCTCCTCGAGCAGCACCTTCTCGAGCCCGGGGAAATGCGCCGCGCCACGGCAGACGAGACCTTCCCGGTCGCGCGGGAAGGCGAGGTGATGCACGGCGCAGCGCCGCATGAAGGCATCGGGGAGGTCGCGCTCCTCGTTGGTCGTCACGATGACGAAGGGAGCGCCCTGCCTGGCCGGGTCATAGCTGATCGGACTCTGCCAGGGCGACAGGAAGGCCTGGCTGCCCAGGGCTTCGAGGAGACCGTTGGGCACGTCGGCGTCGGCCTTGTCGATCTCGTCGATGAGGATCACGAAACCCCGATCGAGGCCGGCCGGTTCCTCGGTCTTCTCGGCCAGGCCGCAATTCCTCGCGGTGGTCCAGTCGAAGGCGTACCAGAGCGGGCCGGGGCGAACGTAGTTCTCGAGTGGAAGCAGGGCCTCGTCCTGGTGCCGGACCTGGGCGTCGGCGAGCCTCTGGACCAGGTCGACCTCGAAGCGAAGATCGCGCGCCTCGGTCCCCGCGTCGATGGTCATGCCCCGATAGGGCCGCGCGAGCGCGACCGCGACCGCCTCGGCGAGCTGGCTCTTGCCGGTACCGGGTTCGCCGCGAAGAAGCAGGGGGCGGCCGGCGGCGAGAGCCACGTCGACCGCCTGGATGTCGAGCTCGTCGAAGACGTGACAGCGATCCTTGTAACTACCAACCGCAGGCAGGCGCAGGGGCTCGCCGGGGCGAACGGCATCGGACAGGAATCTCATGTTCACTCGTTCCTTCCTTCGATCTTGACCCGGTAGGCTTCATGGTCGCGGTGTACCGTCACGAGGCGATCCAGGAGGAACATCTCGTCCTCGGTCACGTTGCCGACGTGCTCGACGAAGGTGACGAAGGCGAACTCGCGGATGATCGCATTCGACCACGATGATTGGTCTTCGCTCGCCGGGGCGAAGTCCAGATAGGGTCGGAACCTGGCCCCATCGCGTGGATTCGAGGCCTTCACCCGCAGCCAGCCCAGCAGTTCCGCGCGCTTGAGCTGCCGGGTATCGCCGAGACCGCGGCGCAAGGTGTAGTCCTGAACCGCCTCGACCAGTCCTTCCTCGTCGGCGCCCGGGATCGGGCCCCGGTCGGGCCCGAGGTAGAGCTCGTGCGTGGGCTGGAAATCGACTCCGTGACGGGGGGCCTCGATCTCGAGGCTGCCGCGGCACTCACGCGCCGCGGCGATCGCCGCCGAAACCGAGCTGCCCGCCGCGCGCAAGACGATGTGATTCTCGCACTGGCCCTTCGAGACTCCGGGCCGGTGGAGATCCAGGGCCAGGGCCTCGATCAGGCGGACGAAGCGGCGGCTCGACTCGATCTTCGCGCGCGCCGTTCCTGACCGCCCGAGATCGTCGACGAAGGCGCCATGCGCCGAGAGCACATGGTCGATCGCCTTCTGGAGCCCCGCGCTGACCAGGTGGTCGACCAGTTCCTCGGCGGTCGCGATCGGTGGATCGGAAGACGTCGGGCAGAGCCTCGCCCAGACGACGTCGTCCGCTTTGGCCGCCTGCACGGCGGCCCGTAGCCGGTCGTGGTGGCGCGGCATCGGCCAGCCCGGCAGACTTCGCAGTCGATCGAAGGTCGCCGCGTCGATGACCGCGACCCGGAGCGCATCCAACCAACCGTCGATCCAGGCCCGGGCCAGACCGACGACGATGCCTCCGACGACGATGGGCGCCCCCGAAACACCATGCCACTTCTCGGGTCTCTCGGGCTGGCGATCGATGTTGTGAAGCGTGTCGTCCGACTCGAGGCTGCCCGAGAAGGGAAACAGCGTGCCGCCGTCCTCCGTCGCCGGAAAGCCGGCCGAGACGAAGTTCCGGCCTCGCGCGGCGGGCGGGGCGACCGTGAAGGGCAGGCCGGCGCCCAGACCGGTCACCTTCAGCACGGCGAGGTCGGGCGCATCGGTCGCGACGTCGGCGCTCGCCGGCCAGATCGATTCGGCCGGCCGGCCGGCGACCCGGATCTCAGGCGCCAAGTCCGGGACTCCCGGTCGCCGGACGACGTGCAGCGCCGTCATGACGAGATCGTCAGCCACCCGGAAGGCGGTGCCGAACTTCGGGGCTCGAAGGCCAGGGTTCGGTCCGGAGTGGTTCACCTCCACCCGGAAGATCTGAGCCTTCTGATCCTCGCTCAATGCCATGTCGGGTCCTCTCATCCCGGCCGACGCGCCGGGCCCTGCAACAGGGTAGCGGCCCGTCGCCCTCCGTCCAGTCTCCGGTTCGCAGGGGCGGTCCCGGGCGCCGACCGGAGAAACCCGAAGAAATCCCGGAGATGGCAGCGGGGAGGTTCCGCGGGGGCCTCGACCGCTCGATCGGGCGGTCCGGCACCGAGCCGGTTCTCGGACGGAAACCGCAAGATGAACCTCGAGTCGAATGACGACCCCCGGGAGACGATGGCCTCCCTGCCCCGCTTCATGCAACCTTTCCTCACCTGGCTCACGGGCATGCCTCGCCTCGGCGAGCGCGCCCTGATCCGCTGGTCCCCCTGGAGCCGCCTCGCGAGCTACCTGCTGCTCCTCGGCCTGGGCATCCTGCTCAGCGCCTGGGCCTTCGTCAGCGGTGGCGCGGCGCTCCTGCTGCTGCCCCTTGGCTGGCTGATCGTCTCGGGAACGCAGCGTGCCCTCTACATCGTGATCATCCACAATGCCGTTCACGACGCCTTCTCACCCCGCCCCCTGGTCAACCGGCTGGTCGCGGAAGTCCTCTCCACCCTCCTCTTCCTCAACGGCTACGACCGCTTCAAGGAAGACCATGCCCGCTGGCACCACGGCAAGAAGCTCGCCACCCCCGAGGACCCGGACGGTCAGTTCCTGATCGCGCTCGGCTTCGGTCCCGGTCGCTCACGACGGGAGTCCTGGAAGCTCCTGGGGCGCGCGCTCTTCTCCCCGCGCTTTCACGGCGCCTACCTGAAGCAGCGTTTCCTGACCAACCTGATCGAGGCGCCGCTCTACCGCCGGCTGATGTCGATCCTCCTCCTGGTAGGGCTCGCGGTGCTGGTCATCGGCAGCGGTTGCTGGGCGCTGTTCTTCGTGACCTGGTTCCTCCCGCTGGCGTTCTTCTACCAGCAGAGTTCGCTCATCCAGATGATGAGCGAACATCACTGGCTCCTCCCGGACGACGAGCGCGGGCCGCGAGGCCGCAACCTCACTTTCGGCCGGCATCTCGGTGACCCCTTCCCCGCCAGGGGAAGCTCCCCGTGGTCGAAGCTGAGATTCTTCCTGCGCCTGTTCCTCGTCCACCTGCCGGCGCGGCTCTGGGTACTGGTGGGCAGCGACCTGCACGTCCACGACTTCCACCATCGCCATCCCCGTGGAGACTGGGCCAACGCGACCTTCGCCCGGGCCGCCGAGCTGGCCGAGGACGAGCAGGCCTACGAGAGCCGCTGGGGCAGCCTGGCCGATCACACGAACGTGGTCTTCGATCGCTGGGAGCACGGCCGCAGGGCCTGATGGAGGCATGGGGCGGGTTCCGAGGGGCCCGCCCCACGCCCTTCGCGCGGTCGTTCGCCCCTCTCTCTCAATCCGGTCTCGCGGCCTCGGCATGATGATCGAGCAGGATCTCCGCGGCTCGGCGTCTGGCCTTGGCGTCGCGAAGAAGGACCTCTTCGATCATCTCCAGGGATCGGTCGCGGTCGAGGCCGCCCCGGGCCGCGCTCGCCAGCGACGGCGCGAGGCTCTCCAGAGCCTTGGTCTGGGCGGATGCTCGCTTCCTGGCCAGCTTGACCTCGTCCTCGACCAGAGCGACGAAGATGTCCTCGGTCAGGTAGTGGATCGGCTTGCCGGTCAGGCGGCGGCAGTCCTCGTCGCTGACCGGCCCGGCGAGGGAACTGAGGATGGCCAGGTCCATCAGCTCCTCGATCACCTGCGGATCCTGCAGCCGTCCCAGGCGACGCCGGCCCGGTCCTTCGAGCTTCCCCCGCCGGGCCAGTTCCTTCAGGCGCCCCACCGCCTCGCTCCGGGCGAGTTTCGTGATGAGCTGATCGACACCGGCGCAGACCCCGAGCACGTAGCGCAGGCGTCTCAGGTGTCGGCTCTCGAGGTCGAAGGCCATGGACTCGGAGGAGACGCCGGCCCGGAGCGCATCGCTTCGGGTCAGCCAGGGGTCGTGCTTGGCGATCGAGTTGGGCCCGTCGATCGCCGCCATCATGGCCTTCAGGTCGAGATCGAGGAAGGGCGCCAGACGTTCGTCCAGAGACCTGTTGCAGCCGCCACGGAATCTCGTCCGCAGGCAACCCTCGCCCCAGGGATAGCGCGCGACGAGGAGTTCGTCCTTCTCGCTCAGCTTCGCCCCACGACCTTGCCCGTGGGGCTGCACTTCGAGGCGCAACCAGGAGTGCTCGCCGATCGAACGCGGCACGCAGTAGAGATCGACCTTCTCCTCCCCGAGGAAGACCGGAACGCCGTCGTCGTCGAGCCCGGCCCTCATCAGCCAGGCCACGCGGTGCGCGGGAATCGAGGCGACCAGGTTGCTCGGCGCCGCCGCGTCGATCTCGGCATCGGTCGCATGGAAGGCGACCTCCTCGGTCCTGATGATCCCCATGGCGGTTCCTCTCGGCCACGACGTCCTACCGGTCGGAGACTGCCCGAGCTCTCCGCTCGGATCAAGCCTCGCTGGTGGCGATCGGAGAAAGGACACGGCCGCGAGCGGGGCTCGCGGCCGTGGGGTCAGTCGGTGGGGAGATGCCAGAGGCGCCAGAGGAGGTCGAGCTCCTCGCGGACCCGGGGGTCCGGGTCGGCGTGGAGGGCACGAAGCGTGCCCAGGAGTTCGGCCGGCGGCTGGCGCAGGAGACGCAGGGGGCGGAGGACGCGCAGGCGGTCGCTCGCCTCTTCGGCGCCGAGCTGCTCTTCGAGGGCGACGAGGATCGGGCCCCGATCGCCGGCTCGCGCCGGGTCGAGCAGGGCGCGCCCCAGGACCTCGGCGGCGAGGTCGCGCAGCGGCGGGTCCTCGGGCTGACCGAGGATCGTGGTCACCCGGCCGATCGGTAGCTCCTGCCGGGAGGCCTCGAGGGCCTGGAGCGCGAGGCGGCGCCCGGCCGGGTCGTCGACGCGGTCGAGCCGGGTGAGCAGCTCGGCGCCGAGCGCCGGCGAGTCGACCCGACGCAAGAGCCGACCGAGACGGTCGAGCCGGGGCGCCTCGGACTCCTGGTCGATCAGGGCCAGGAGATCGAAGGCGAGGCCGGGTTCGCTCCGCATGGCGAGGAGGAGCTCGCGCTCGAGGCGCTCGCGCTGCTCCGCCAGCCGGAGGGCCTCCTCGCGGTGGGACCGCCGTGCTTCACGATCCTCGCCGCGCGGCCGGCGATCGAGCTCCGATTGCTCGGTCAGGAGGACCTGCATCGCCTCGAGCCGACCGGCGAAGGCGAGCCGCGCCTCGGCCGGCACCGCCTCCGGCGCGGGCGGGGGCCCCGCGACCGGAGCGGCCGGAACGGCGATCGACCCGAGCGGGGGCGCGGTCGGCTGATGTCGGCGAGCCTCGTGAGACTCGTCCGCCGTCAACTCGAAGGGACCGAGACCCGCGCGCCGGTTCGACCGCCGCTCCTCGTGTCCGAGCTCGTCCAGGCACCTCGGCAGGATCGCCATCAGGGTGACCACGAGAAGCAGCGTGGCCACCGAGACGATCAGACCCCCGTGCCGACCCTGGCTCATCGGATCACCGCCTGGAGCTCGTAGTTGGCATAGTTGGACGAGCTCTGCCGATCGAGGACGACCAGATAGTAGGTGCCTGCGAGCGGCGCGGTGAAGTCGAGGTAGCAGGCATCGCCATAGCCGACCTCGCGGCGGAACATGGCCTCGGCGCCACGCTGCAGCCGGTTGGCGGCGGCGTCGTAGACGTCGATGGTCAGGTCGTTGCCGATCGACTCGGAGGGAATGCCCGCCTCGATCAGGGTCGCCATCAGCCGGTTGCCGGCGTCGAGCTGGACGGCGATCACGTCGACGTCGTACTGGTCGAAGATCTCGCCGCTGAGCAGCAGGACGTCGCCACCGGGACCGAAGCCGACGTTCTGGGCCACGGCCAGGTCGGCGGCGTTGATGACCGAGTCGTCGACGCTGTTGGGCTCGACGCTGATCACCGGGCTGCCCGGCCGGACCGCGAAGTCGAAGCCGCAGGCGTGGCAGATGGTCTGCCCCGACACCGACTTCAGACCGGCTCCGATCGTCACCCGCACGATCTCGCCGCCGAGGGCGAAACTGCTGGCCGGCGCGAAGCTGACCACGCGACCGGTGACGTCATGGTCGAAGCTGCCGGGCACGGCGCTGCCGTTCACGCTGAAGGTGATCGCCGAGAGCGTGTTGGGGTCAACCGGCCGGCTGAACACCAGCGCCAGCGGCTCGGTCGGGTCGTGCAGGAGCGCGCCGGTGTAGAGATCGACTTGCGGCTGGCTGCCCAGGTAGAGGAAGGGCGCCTCGTGGCCGTCGCCGACCGGACCGATGGCTCCGGCCCCGGGGCCGCCGTGGGCGCCGATGTCGCAGCGGCTGCCGTCCGGGTCGTTCATCCGGACGTCGGGGTCGCCGGCATTGCGGCAGGCGGAGGCCGGCGCGAGGCTGAAGACCGACGCGATGATCTCCTCGACCGTCGAGGGCTGGGTCAGATACTGGGGACCGCCGACCGCGTAGTTCGGGTCGCCGGAGTGGTTGGCGTAGCCGAGGAGGGGCACGCCGCTACGCAGGGTGGAATAGCAGGCCTGGAGTTCCTTGACGTCGAGATCGGCGCCGCCGCTGTGGCTGACGATGCAGTTGTGCAGCAAGAGCTGCGACGGCGAGATGCCGCAGTCGACGCCATAGGTGTCGTTCTCGCCGTTGAAGGCGATGGTGTCGTTCACCAGCTGCGGGCGCGGGCCATAGCCCTCGAGCGCGAGTCCGGGGCCGTGGGCGAGCGCCATGACGTTGTTCTCGAGCCGCAGGTTCTGCGGCAGCATGTCGAGCCCCGCCGCCACGTAGACCGCGGGCTCGTCGTCCTGACCACCGGCGCCGAAGAAGTTGCGGCGCAGGAGCCAGGTGGCGTTCTTGCCGTAGAAGTCCGCGTAGAGACCGGAGGCATAGGAGGTGTCACCGCAGAAGCCGGCGACGTTGTTGCTGACGCAGCCGAAGACCGCCGTGTTCGCCGCCTGCTGGCCGCGCCCGTCCTCGAGATGGAAGGGTTCCTCGTCGCCGCCACGGACGTCATTGTCGGCGATGTTGAGGAAGAAGACGCCATCGAAGCCACTGTCGTCGCCCAGCACGGGCTCGAGGAAGCCGGCGAGGTCGACCATCAGGGCGTAGTTGTGGGTGGCCAGCACCCGGTTGCCGAGCACGTCGGCGGCGACCACGCCGTGGACGGGTGTCGCCAGGGACAGCTCGATCTGCTCGCCACCGCCGGTCGCCAGGTTGCGCTGCACCTCGATGTCGACCAGACCACCGGTGGTGAGCCCGCCGGACCCGAAGTAGTGGTATTCGACCTGGATCACCTGGCTCTCCGCGGCGCCGAGGACGTTGTCGTTGACCTTGACGTCGGTCTTGCCCTGGGCGCCGACCGTGTAGGCCACCTCGATGCCCCGGCTGTCGGAGTTGACCACGGTGTTGTCGCTGACGTCGATGGTCACCTCGGAGCCGGCGGCCGGATAGACGTCGTCCATCGCGACCACCAGGCCGCTCGACGAGGTGCCATAGACCAGGTTGTTGCGGATCTCGACCGTGGCGTGGCCGCCCGGTCCGACGTCGTGGATGCGGGTCGCCCTGAAGCCGTAGTCGGTGACGTCGTTGATCTCGTTGCGCAGGAAGTGCAGGACGTAGCTGCCGGGCAGGGCCGTGCCCGGAGCCACCACGAAGAACTCGATCGCGTCGAGCGACAGGTCGACCACGTTGTGCGTCATCCAGACGTCGAGCGTGCCGGTCGTGGGCAGGCCGAGGATGCCGTAGTAGCCGTCGGTCGCGGTGAAGGCCGAGCCGACCGAGCGGAAGTCGCAGTTCTGCACCGACAGGAAGTTCAGCGCCATGCCGGCGTTGATCGCCCGGTCGGCATAGGGACCGTTGACGTCCGAGTAGTCGAAGGTGCAGCCGACCACGCGGAACTCGACGCCCTGACCGCTGGCCTCGGCGAGCGGCACCGCCGCTCCCGGCCCGAACAGGACGTGGCAGTTGTCCACGAAGCGGCAGTTGCCGATCAGGAGCCGGCTCTGGACGCCCTGGACACCGGCGATGCCGGACTCGGCCAGGACGAAGCCGTCGATGGCCGTGAGCACGTTGCCGTTCTGCACCTTGATCAGCTGCTGGTCGCTGTTCTCGGAGTCGTGCAGGACGGAGAGGTAGGTCGTCGCGTCGCGCAGGGCGAGGAGCGCGCTGCCGGTGGTACCGGGGCTCTGGCTGAAGCGCGGGAAGCCACCGTAGATCTCGACCATGGCGGCCTGGGAGTCGACGATGTCCAGTTCCTCGTCGTAGTCGAGGCCCGGGCCGGTGGCGCCGGCGACCAGCACCACGCCGCCGCCGGCGGCCTCGACCGCGGCCACGGCCGTGTAGATGGACGAGAAGGGCTGGCTCGGGTCGCCGAGCACGCCGACGGCCAGCTCGGTACTGCCGAGCGGGGGCTCGACGTAGGCGACGCTGGCGGTTGCCACCACCTGGACGAAGGTCTCGACCAGGTTGTCGTCCTCGTTGCCGTCCCGGTCGAGCGCGCGCACGACGGCGAAGACCGGGGCATTCGGCTGGATCAGCGGCGAGTCACCCTGGTCCAGGATCACCGAGGTCGCGCCGGGAGCGGTCGTGAGCACGGGGTCATTGAAGTCCTGGGCCATCGAGGTGCCGGCCAGGTAGACGTTGTAGCGGATCTCGGCGACGGCGGTGTCGTCGTCGAGCGCCTCGCGCCAGTCGAGGCGGACGGTGTTGCCGCCGGCCGTGCTGGTCGCGAGGATGCCGCGGAAGGTGGGAGGGATGGTCGACGCCGCCGGTGGTGGCGTCACGCCGTCGTCTCGTCTCGAGTTGCCGCCCGAACAGGCCGTCACCGCCAGGGCGAGCAAGACGAGCGGAATCGTCTTCAGTACTTGCATGGTGGGTCTCTCACATCGATTTCCGATCGCGGGAAAGCGAGGCTCGAACCGACACCACGCCGGCGTCGGCCGTCGAGCCGACGCGTCCTCAGGAGCAAGGGTCGTGCCGCCCCTCGGGTGGTTCGAGCGCGGACCGGCTCGCCGGTGGCGACCGCCCCGGCCGGGGACTCGTGGCGCCGATACGGGCCGCCGGCGGACGATTCCGCAGCGGCGGCGGACTTCGGGTACCCCGACCGGATCGAAGGCCGAGGTCGGGGATTTGCTCTCAGCGAGATTCCCCGCCACCTCGACCCGGCCGCGGCAGAGGCCACCACGACGGGCCGCTCCTGGGGTCGGTGGCGTGTAGTTCCTCGAAGGTGACCGGCCGACGGCGAACCGCGCGGGGAATCCACCCCCACGACCAGGTCGAGCGGAAGCCGGTCGCGGCGGGCGCCAAGCGCGATTCCAATGTTGTATCGACGCGCTATGTTTAACCACAGACGCGTCGGTTCGACTCTCGGAGGCGTTCGCGGCGGTTCGTGAACGATCTCGATTCGGGTGCTCTCACCCGCCGCTCCCGGGTCAATGGACGCAAGTGCGGTGCTGACAAACGGGGACGCGACTCCTTCTCCGGCCGAACGACGGTGCTTTCGTCGCGCTCTCGGCCCCGGGGAACAGGATTCGTCGCCCACCGGATCGGGCCCGGCTCGACCAGACGCATGGCGACGGTCGGGGCCCGGCATTTGCAAGCGCAGGGCATCGTCTCCCAGCGAGACGCCGCGCTTGCCAGCGACGACATCAGGGAAGAGAGACTCACCTCGACAGGCGCCCCCTTCAACCCCGAGGCGTCGTCATCAATCCGACGACGCGAGGAGGAGAGAACCATGACAGGCAAGACTTGCCTCGTCGTCGTCCTCCTGATCTCGATCGTGCAGATCGCGGGTGCTCAGGCAACTCTTCAGGTACCCGCAACCTACCCGACCATTCAGGCGGGCATCGACAACGCGGTGACGGGCGACACGGTACTGGTCGCGCCCGGAACCTATTTCGAGAACCTCATCATCCAGGACAAGGAGATCCGGCTGATCGGCAGTGGCGGTCCGAACGTCACGATCGTGGACGGCAACAATGCCGGCACGGTCCTCTGCATCAAGCCGAATCTCGGTCGCGCGCTCTGGATCGAGGGCTTCACGTTCACCCATGGTCGTGGCGTGGACGGTTTCGGCTACGGCCATGAGGGCAAACCCGGCGGCATCTACGTGCAATGCTCGTCGCCCACCATCAAGAACTGCCGCATCGTCAACAACCGCGGCGGTGACGTGGGCGACCGGGCGCAAGGTGGCGCGGGCGGCATCGCCCTCATGGGCTGCGGCCCCGACATCGATGGCGCCGCGATCCTGAACTGCGTCATCCGCGCCAACATCGGCGGCACGACGATTCCCCACCTCGGCGTCATGAACGGCCAGGGTGGAACCGGTGGCGTGCTGCTGACCGAAGCGAACATGTTCATGCGCGCGACCTACGTGCGTGACAACTGCGGCGGCGACTCCTACTTCTCGACCATGACGGTCGGTGCCGGCGGCGTCGAGCTGAGCCTGCCGCGTCGGCAGACCAAGTTCGAGGACAGCGTGATCTGCGACAACGTCGCCGGCATGGCCGGCGAGGGCACGCCGCTGGCCGGTGCCGGTGGCATCCACGGCGGCTCGCCCGAGATCCTGTTCTGCGTGGTCGACAACAACATCGGCGGCCCCGTCGGTGGCGAGTTCGGCGTCAACAGCAGCGGCGCGGGCGGCATCTACGGCCTGGCGCCGAAGATCAGGAACACCTACATCCGCAACAACAAGGCCGGCTATTCCGGCATGGAGGGCCTGCGTGGCGCCGGCGGCGGCGTCTACGTGGCCGGCAATGCCCTGATCGAGAGCTCGGTCATCACCGACAACGAGGGTGGTTCCGACGGCCTGGCGCCCGGAATGGGCGGCGGCGGCGGCATCCACGCCCTCAGCGGTGACGTCACGGTCATCCAGTGCACCGTCGCCAACAACGTCGGCGGCTCGGCCTACGACCTCTGCGGCTGCGGTGGCATCCACAGCGACTTCGGCAGCCTGGCGATCGTCAACTCGATCCTCTGGGGTGACTCGGGCGGCGTCGGCCCGACGCCCGGAGCGCCCGAGGCCGGCGGCCCCGGCCTGATCACGGCGGTGTTCAGCAACGTCGATGGCGGCTGGATCGGCTTCGGCAACATGAACGTCGATCCGCTCTTCGTCGCCGAGGCGACGGGTGACTACCACCTGATGCCCACCTCGCCGGTCCGTGACATGGGTGACGGGCTGGTGCCGGATCTCCCGCTCAAGGACATCGACGGCGAACCACGGCCGATCGGCAACTCGACCGACATGGGTGCCGACGAGTTCAACCGCGACGTCTACCCGGGAACGGGCGAGGATCTCGTGCTCGAGACCGTCGTCAACTACTGGGGCGACCCGCGTGGCTCGGTCAAGTACTTCGGCATCGGCGACGTCCTCGACGTCCGCATCTTCTCCCCCATGGCGAGCTTCTCTCCCGGCGACTTCTGGTTGCTGGGTAGCCCCTTCCTGACCGGATCCCCCCCCATGCCCATCCCGGGCTTCCCCGGCTTCCAACTGGATCCGTTCGGGATCATGGTGCTGGCTCCTGGCCCGCTTCCCGTCCTCGATGGCGGCTGGCCCAACGGCCGGCGCTGGATCTTCAACGGCACGGTCAGCGTCCCTGGTTGGTCGCTGATGGTGCAGGGATTCGCCCTGGACGGCAGCGCCCTCAATGGCTGGTACGCAGCCACGCAGGGCCATGAGCTGCGCTTCGATTGACGACCCTTCCGGTCATCGATCCACCGAGGAGTCGCGAGTCCGCTCGCGACTCCTCATCCATCTCCGGAATCGGCGCCGTGCTCCACGGTCGCCACGGACAGGAGTCGACATGCGAGTCATCGACATCATCGCCCTCGTAGCCATCACCTCCCTGATCCCGGTCGACGACATCGACGCGCAGACGACGCACCGGGTCCCGGCGGACCAGCCCAGCATCCAGGCAGCCATCGACGCGGCCGTCGACGGCGACGTGGTCCTGATCGCGCCGGGCGTCTACCACGAGAATCTCGTCATCGTCCAGAAGGACCTCGTCCTGCGTGGGGCCGGCCCCGAAGCGAGCGTGGTGGATGGGAGCCAGCAGGTCCTGCCGGTGCTGCGGGTCGTGGGCGGTCAGGTCAGGGCCGTGGTGACCATCGAGGGCCTGCGCTTCGAGGGCGGCCGGGGCCGCCTGAGCGCGCCCGACGGCGTCAGGGCCGAGGCCGGGGGCATCGACCTGGAACGCGCCGCCGCGACGATCCGCGACTGCGTGATCGCGAACAACGTCGGCAGCGAGGGCCGCGGTGGCTTGCGTTGCGGAGCCGGCGGCCTGTCGGTGATGCAGGGCGGCGCGCTCCACGTCGACGGCTGTCGCTTCGAGTACAACCTCGGCGGTCCTTCCGGTCCCCTGCCGGGCGACGGCGACGGTGGCCCCGGCGCCGCCCTCATCACCAGTGGGCAACCGGTCTTCCATGCCTGCGTCTTCATCGGCAACGAGGGCGGCGATGGCCATGCCGCCCGCTATCACGCGGGCGCCGGCGCGATCACGAGCGAGGTCTTCCTCACGCCGCTGCTGCTGGATGACTGCGTCTTCCGGAACAACCAGGGAGGCCGGGCCCTGCACGACGACATCATGTTCTTCGCCGGCGCCGGGGCCGTCACGGCCTACGACCTGGTCGCGACCTGGTGCGTCTTCGCCGACAACGAGGGCGGCGACGCCTGGTCGCCCTACATGTCGCTGCGGGCGGGAGCCGGCGCGATGCGGGTCGACCACGGCCTGCTCGACGGGTGCATCTTCCGCGGCAACCGCGGCGGGAAGGCCAGTCTCGCGGCCGGCTACGGCGGATCCGGCGCCATCGATGCCGATGGCGACATCCGCCTCCGTTCCTCCCTGGTCGTCGGCAACGAAGGCGGGGCGATGGAGCCGCCACTGGGGCTACAGGCGGGCGCCGGGGGGCTCTGGCAGCGCGGCGGCGTGGCGCAGATCATCGGCTGCACCTTCGCCGACAACCTCGGCGGCCCGGGCAACGTCCCGGGCGTGGCCGGTGCGATCCAGCTCCAAGGCGTCGCGCTGATCCTGGATTCGATCCTGTGGAACGATCTGGACGGCTACGGCGGCCCGCGTGAGATCGGCGGCGCGGCGGCGCCCATCGTCCAGCACTGCGACATCGCCGGCGGCTACGCCGGGGTCGCGAACAGCAACCTCGACCCCCTCTTCGTCGCTCCGGCCGCAGGCGACTACCACCTTGGGCCCACCTCGCCCTGTCGTGATGCCGGTGGCGCGGCGATGAGCGCCCACGCCGACCGTGACCTGGACGGCGAAGCCCGAATCATGGGCCCGGGCCCGGACCAGGGGGCCGACGAGTACGGCTTCTCCCTGCTACCGGGCACGGCCGAGGACCTGGAACTCGAGTCCCGGGTCAACGGCCGTGAACCCGCGCGCGGGTCGGTGAAGCTGATCACGACGGGCGATCGTCTCGACCTGCTGGCGCTCTCTCCCGGTGGCCATTACCCCCCGGGCGCGCTTTGGCTGATCGGCAGCGCCCGACCTTCGTCGGCGCCGCCGCTCCTCCTACCGCTCCTGCCGGGCTGTCACGTGGACCCCGCGGCCCTGATCATCCTGGCCCCATCGACCTTCGTGGCGGCGAGCCAGCCGCTGAGCCAGGGGATGGTCTTCACCATGCCGGTGACGCAGAGCCACCCGGGCTGGAGCCTTTACGTCCAGGCCCTGGCTCTCGATCCGGCCGCGGGGAACGGCTTCTTCGCCCTCTCGGAGGCCCACGAGCTGCGGTTCCATTGTGGCCCCGGCCGTTGGATGAAGCCTCCATGAAGATGGGGCGAATCCCTGGCTCCGAGCCCGACTTAAGGACTCGAAAAACACAGGATCAAACTCCAAGTCAACAATCCTCTGGCAATCCGAGGCGGCTCAGATTAAGAAGGTCCATTGCCGGTAAGGCGGCGATCCAGAGCTCGATGCCTTCTTCGTGAACAACCGAATGGCGGGACGTCGAGCAACGCGCCGATCCCCCCGATCGCTAAGGAGTAGTCCCCATGAAGAGATTCTTGTCGATCCTGAGCGTGGTCGCTCTCGCGAGCGCCGCGCTCAACGCCCAGGTCACGCGCTTCGTGCCGGGCGGTTTCCCCACCATCCAGTCCGCCATCAACGCCTCGGCGAACAACGACATCGTCATCGTCGCGCCGGGTGTCTACTTCGAGAACCTCGTCATCACCGGCAAGCACATCAAGCTGTCCGGTGCCGGCGCGGCCTCGACCATCGTCGATGGCGGCATGAACGGCCCGGTGCTGAGCATCGGCCCCAACCTCGGCCGTAGCCTCCTGGTCGAGAACCTCACCTTCCGCAACGGCAAGGGTGCTGACACGGTCATCAACGGCGCCGGCGCCCAGGGCGGCGGCATCGACATCCGGATCTCCTCGCCGACGATCCTCCGCTGCGACATCATCAACAACCGGGGCGGCAACGCCGCCGGCATGGCGATCGGCGGCGCGGGCGGCATCCTCGTCCGTGGCGACGGCCCGGACCCGGCCGGCCCGGCGATCCGCAACTGCAACGTCCTCGGCAACATCGGTGGCACCAACATCGCCAACCCGACCGCCGCTCCGGCCGCGCACGGCGGCGCCGGCGGCATCCTCGTCGAGGAGGGCACGGCCTTCATCCGCGCCTGCATCATCCGCAACAACATCGGTGGTGACTCGATGGGCGCGCCCAACTTCCGCGGTTCGAGCGCGGGCGGCATCGGCGTCATCCTGCCGAGCAACCTGACCGTCATCGAGGACTGCGAGATCCACAACAACTTCGGTGGCCATGCCGGAACCGGCGCCCGCTGGGCCGGCGCCGGTGGCGTGGGCGCGGGTGGCGCGCCCTACATCCACTACTGCAACATCGGCGGCAACCAGGGTGGCGATGCCCTCGCCCCCGCCCTCCAGGGCGCGCCGGGTGCCGTGGCCGGCGCCGGCGGCGTCGACTGCGTCGCGGCGACCATCGACAACACCTACATCCGCGGCAACCACGGTGGCCTCTCGGGCATCGATGGCGTCCAGGGTGGCGCCGGCGGCGTCAACGCCACCGGCAACGCCCTGATCACCGGCTGCGTGATCGGCAACAACGTCGGCGGTGACGACCTCGGTGGCCCCGGCATCGCCGGCGCCGGTGGCCTGCACAGCACCGGTGGCGCGGTCATCGTCCTCGCCACGACCATCGCCGGCAACGTCGCCGGCACCGACCTCAACCCGGGCCCGATCGCCGAGGCCCTGCTCCCGACCGACGTCGCGGGCGGCGTCCAGGCCGACGGTGGTAGCGTCGACATCAGCAACTCGATCCTCTACGGCGACACCGGCGACCTCGGCGGCAACTTCTTCGTCACCGCGGGCGACGAGATCGGCGGCAGCGGCCAGGTCAACGTCAGCTACAGCAACGTCGAGGGCCTCGTCGGCGGCATCGGCAACTTCGACCTGGACCCGCTCTTCGTCGACGCGCCGAACAACGACTTCCACCTGAGCCCGAACTCGCCCTGCATCGACGCCGGTGATCCCCAGGCCGTGGGCCTGACCCCGAAGGACATCGACGGCGATCCGCGCGTGATCGGCCTGGGCCTCGACATCGGCGGCGACGAGTCGGCGGTGATGGTCATGCCGGGTTCGCTCGAGGACCTCGAGCTGAATTCGCGGGTCAACAACCAGGGCGACCTCGGCAAGGCGGCGAAGTTCCTGCGCAACGGCGACACGCTCGAGCTGCGGGTCTACGCCCCCAACGCCTGCTTCAACGCCAACGACATGTACGTCGTCGGCAGCCCGCTGCCGACCGGCGTCATGCCGCCCTCGGTGCCCAGCCTGCCCGGGTTCCACCTCAACCCGCTCGAGCTGATCCTCCTCGGCCCCGGCCCGATGCCCTACTGGGAGGCGCCCTACCTCTGCGGCAAGCGCTTCTTCTTCCACGTCGGCCCGACCGTCCCCGGCTGGTCGCTCTGGGTGCAGGGCTTCGCCCTGGACTCGAACGCGGCCAACGGCTGGTTCGCCGTGACCGACGTCCACGAGTTCCGCTTCGAGTGATCATCTCGAGAAGTTCCTGATGGAAGTGGGCCGCGAGCGCCGCTCGCGGCCCACCCACTTCGCTTTCGAAGCTCCACCCTCTCAGACCTTCGCGCCGTGGAGGATCTCGAGGTCGGGCTTCTCGGTGCCGAGATAGTGGGCCCAGATGGCCGCGTGATTGAAGGCGGCCAATAGGAGGGCCGCCTGCGAGCACCAGGCGATCGCGGGCGCCCAGAGCGCCAGGAAGCCGACCGAGTACATCGCGTTCGGCTGGTAGCGAAAGATGCCCTCGCGACAGAGCGGCATGCTGCGATAGCGCGGGAAGAAGTGATCGCCTCCGGCCGCGCGCTCGAGCCCGAAGTGACGCAGTACCGACCAGATCAGCCACAGAGCCAGCGCCACCAGAGGCAGGGCGATGGCGAGCGCGAGGCCCCGATCGATCGGCAGCGTGTCACGATTCGCGCGCGCGAGGATGAAGACCGCGGCGACCCGCCAGAAGGCGAAGAGCGAGAAGCCCAGGCGGTACCAGGGGAAGACCGCCGCCGTCCAGCCCAGCACCAGGGCGCCACGCCAGAACAGGAAGACCCAGGACTGGTGCAGCAGCGGTCCGGCGAGGCCGATCAGGAGCCAGGCCTCGCTGGCGAGTCCGAGGGCCTCGCCGCGGGCCGTGGCGGGCAGCTGCCGGCGCGCGACCTGGACCAGGATCAGCAGCAGGACGATGATCCCGGCCTGCAGGGCCTGACCGCGAAAGAACGCGCGCCAGTTTCTCGGCCGATCCGCGGCTCTCATGCGTCTCTCCTCGATGTCGACCCCGGTCGGCGGGGCGGCAGGAGGATCTTCGCGGCCCGACCCCGATCGGGCAACGGAGAAGGAGCCCCGCCATGACTCGATTCTCGCGCCACTCGTCCGGCCTCGCCCTGCCGATCGGCCGAGCTTCCCGCCTGATCGCCTGCCTCCTGCCGCTCTTGGCCGGCGCCTGCGCGGCGCCGCTCGTGGTCGGCGTCGGCCGGCCCGAACCCGCGGCCCTGCCCCTGGACGCCGAGGCGGTCGCCTGTCGGACCTCGGACGGCCTCGAGCTGCGCGGTTTCCATCTCCGGGCCGAGCCCGAGTCGGCGCTGGTCCTCCACCTCCTGCCGCGCGGCATGTCGGCGACCTGCGGTCTGCCCGGCTTCGCCGGCTTCCGCGAGACGCTCGCGACCTTCCGGGACCGCGGCCTGAGTTCGCTGGTGATCGACTACCGTGGCGTCGGGGCCTCCGCGGGCGAGGTCGATGCCGACGGCCTCGGTCGGGATGCGCTCGCGATCTGGGCCGTGGCCCAGCGTCTCGCCGGTGGCCGCGAAGAGCGGGTCCTGATCCGGGCGGCCTCTCTCGGCAGCCTGGCCGCGGCGGCGATCATCGACGGCGGCGCCCGACCGCGAGCCCTGGTCCTGGCGGCGCCGGTCGATGCCGCGACCGTGGTCGACCACGCCGCCCGCGCCGAGCACGGCGCCCTCCTGGGCGCGCTGCTCGCGGCCTGCCATCGTGCTCCGCCGGTCGCCCCGCTCGCGGTCATGATCAGCGCCGGCCGGGTGCCGACGCTGCTCCTCGTCCCCGAGGACGACCCGCTTCTGCCGACCATCGAAATCGACCGCCTCGAGTCGGCGGGCAGGGATCGGGACGACCTTCGACTGCTGCGGCGAGACGAAGATCACCAGAGCCTGGTCCTCCGCTTCTGGGGCTTCGAGCTCGACGAGGAAGGCGGCCGCCTGCGACCGGAGCCGCTCATCGCGGAAACCGACTTCCTCGCCGGACTCGGGCTCTGGCCCTGATCAGAAGCGGTCGCGCACCAGCACCTCGGCCGGGGGCAGCTGACCCGGACGGTCCCAGGCCGGCTGCAGGGCCTTGCCGACGGTGATCATCAGGCCGATGACGTGATCCTCGGGCAGGTTGATGATCGCGGCGGTCTTCTCCGGGTCGAAGCCGATCATCGGGCAGCTGTCGTAGCCCAAGGCCCGCGCCGCCAGCATGATCGTCTGGGCGGCGATGCCGCAGGAACGCATGGCCTCGTCGCGCTGCAGCTGATCCCGGCCCTCGTAGAACTGCCCGATCATCGGCACGAGCGCATCCCGTGCGGCCGCCGGCGCGTCCCGCCAGTAGCGCTGCGGTTCCCGCGCCCAGGCGCGGAGATCGGCGCAGAGGATGAAGAGCGCCGAGGCGTCCGTCACCTGGGCCTGGTTCCATGCCGCCTCGCGGAGCGCCTTGCGTTCCGCGGCATCGGCGACCACGACGAAGCGCCAGTTCTGGATGTTGAAGGAGGTCGGCGACAGCATCGCCAGACCGATCAGCTTCTCGATCTCCGCCTCGCTCAGCCGGTGTGCCGGGTCGTAGTGCTTGACCGAACGCCGGGTCGTGATGGCTTCCAGGGTTTCCATGTCCTGCGATCTCCTCGTCTCGTTGGCTGGACCCGCGGCCGCGGACCTGCGCTCGATTCCTACCGGAAGGTCGCGCCCGCACCGGAGGCGACCGGCCCGGTCGCCCCCCGGACGACCGCACCTCGTCTGCATTCTGCCGCCGATCCTAACCCGCAGCGACCGGCGGGTATTCCAGCGCTCGTCGGGAACGCGCCGCGGCGGAATGCGATGAGGTCCCGGCCAGCAGGGCGCGATCCCCGGCGAGTGCCTCGTCGGGGACCGCGGCGCGCGTGATCGGGACCTCGAGGGTCAGGAGGTCATGGCCTCCCGCCAGGTCAGGGGATCAGTGGGCGGCTTCCAGGTCGATGCCGGGCTTCACCACCGGGAAGTCGATGGCCGGCTCGACCAGGTGGACGAACCAGTTGGTGTAGACGTTCTGGATCACGACGCCGAAGAGCTCGGCGATCTCGGCATCGGTCAGGCCCGCGGTCCGGGCCTCGGCGAGTTCCGCCGCGGCAACCGAGCCACGCTCGAGCACCATCGCCCGGGCCAGGTTCAAGAAGGCCTGGTCCTTCGGGTCCTTGGCGTGACCGCGACGCGCCTCCGCGCGGGTCGCCTCGTCGAGGCCGAGGGCCTGGGCCACGGCGCTGTGCGCGGAGAGGCAGTAGCCGCAGTCGTTGATCTCGCCGACGTGCAGGGCGACCAGCTCGCGCAGGCGCGGCGACATCGAGACACCGGCGAGACCGCCGCTGTAGCCGAGGTAGGCGCCGAGGAGGGCCGGCGACACGGCCATGGACTTCATGATGTTGGGGACCTTGCCCATCTTCTTCTGGACGGCATCCAGCAGTTCCTTGGTCTTGCCTTCGGCGGTCTTCGGGTCGATCTGGCTCAGGCGGCTCATCGTTTGTCTCCTTGGGTCTTGCGATCTCGGCCCGCAGCGGCGGGATGCCAGGACCAAGGCAGATCTCGTGCCAGGCCCGATCAATTTCATCAAGTCACGCTCAGATCATGACTTGTGGTCGTAGCCGGGTTTCGCGGGAACCCACGAACTTTCGCGACTCACGAAAGGTCGCGATAATCTCTCACGACATCTCGCGAGAAGCCCATGAACCTCGAAGCCATGCAGGGCGTGATGCTGGCCATCGCCGGCGCCCAGGACACCCATCCGGTCCTCGACCAGATCGTCGAGGGCATCGCGGCCTGCCAGAACGTCGCCCTGGTCAGGATCTGGCTGGTTCAGCCGACCGAGACCGGCGAGCGCGTCCTCCAGCTCGCCGCCAGCGCCGGCAACCTGGGCCAGCCGGACGCCGATCCGAAGCGCCTCGACGGCCGCTTCTCCCGCTTCGCCATGGGGGTCTGCAAGATCGGCAAGGTCGGCGCCGAGAGCCGCGGCATCCTGATCCCGGACATCGAGCGCGACTCGGAGTGGATCGCCGATCCGGCCTGGGCGATCTCGGAGGGCATCCGCTCCTTCGCCGCCCAGCCCCTGATCGCGCGCGACGAGACCCTGGGCGTCATCGGCCTCTTCGATCGCAGCGAGCTCGGCGAGGCCGACTTCGCCTGGCTGCGGACCTTCGCCGATCATGCCGCGGTGGCGATCAGCAACGCCCGCGCCTTCGGCGAGGTCCGCGAGCTCAAGGAACGACTCGAGCTGGACAACGCCTATCTGCGCGAGGAGGTCAAGGAATCGAGCGGCGCGATCCTCGGGCGCTCGCTCGCGATCGGCAAGCTGCGGGCGCAGATCGAGATGGTGGCGCCGACCGAAGCCGGCGTGCTGATCCTGGGCGAATCGGGCGCCGGCAAGGAGCTGGTGGCGCGCGCGATCCACGAACACAGCCGCCGCGCATCCCGACCGCTCGTCCGGGTCAACTGCGGCGCCATCCCCGGCGAGCTGTTCGAGAGCGAGTTCTTCGGCCACGTGCAGGGCGCCTTCACCGGCGCGCTGCGCGATCGGATCGGGCGCTTCGAGCTGGCCGACGGCGGCACGCTCTTCCTCGACGAGGTCGGCGAGATCCCGCTCCAACACCAGGCCAAGCTCCTACGCGTCCTCCAGGAGAAGAGCTTCGAACGCGTCGGCGACGAGCAGACCCGCAAGGCGGACGTGCGGATCATCGCCGCAACCAATCGCGACCTCGCCACCGAGGCCCGCGAGGGACGATTTCGGACCGACCTCTACTACCGCCTGGGCGTCTTCCCGATCACCGTGCCCCCGCTACGCGAGCGCCGCGAGGATCTGACCCTGCTCGCCGAGACCTTCGCCGCCCAGGCCGCGCGCCGCCTCGGCACCCGACCGCCCGCGATCCCGCCGCGGGAACTGGCCCGGCTGCAGGCCTACGATTGGCCCGGCAACGTCCGCGAGCTCCAGCACGTGGTCGAGCGCGCGGTGATCCTGGCGCGGGGCTCGAGCCTGCGCTTCGGTGACCTGATCGAGATCGACGTCGATCGCGACCGGGACGACGCTCCGGCGCCCACCAGCGTCGCCAGCGAGAAGCCGACGAGCCTGGCCGACCTGAAGATCCTCGAGCGCCGGATCATCGAGCAGGCCTACATCCAGGCCGGACGCAAGGTGAGCGGCCCGAAGGGCGCGGCGGCGATCCTCGGCATCCCCGCCTCGACCCTCGAGTCGAAGCTCCGCGCCCACGGACTCAAGTAGGACTCCGCGCGCACCGGAGCGCCGGCTGCCCAGCCGAAGCACCCCGGCTCCCGGTAGTCGGTGCACCGAGCGGACCGCGCAGCGCCTGCTGCGCCTCGGAGCGCCGGCTGCCCAGCCGGCCCAGAGGCCGATCGCGTTCAGGTCGCCGACGACCGCAAGCAGGGCCATCGTCGCCGCAAGACCACGAGCAACGGGCGAAGAAGACTAGGCCAGCCAGCGGCTGGCGCTCCGAACGGACCGCGCAGCGCCTGCTGCGCCTCGGAGCGCCGGCTGCCCAGCCGAAGCACCCCGGCTCCCGGTAGTCGGTGCACCGAGCGGACCGCGCAGCGCCTGCTGCGCCTCGGAGCGCCGGCTGCCCAGCCGGCCCAGAGGCCGATCGCGTTCACGTCGCCGACGACCGCAAGCACGGCCATCGTCGCCGCAAGACCACGAGCAACGGCGAAGAAGACTGGCCAGCCAGCGGCTGGCGCTCCGAACGGACCGCGCAGCGCCTGCTGCGCCTCAGCGCTGCCGAGCCGGCTGCCCAGCCGAAGCACCACGAGCAACGGGCGAAGAACGGCCAGGTAGCGGCTGCGCTCCGCGGACCGCGCAGCGCCTGCTGCGCCTCGGGCGCCGGCTGCCCAGCCGGCCTAGAGGCCGATCGCGTTCAGGTCGCCGACGACTGCAAGCAGGGCCATCGTCGCCGCAAGACCACGAGCAACGGGCGAAGAAGACTGGAGGCCAGCCAGCGGCTGGCGCTCCGAACGGACCGCGCGCGCAGCGCCTGCTGCGCCTCGGAGCGCCGGCTGCCCAGCCGGCCTGTGAGGCCGATCGCGTTCACGTCACCGACGACTGCAAGCACGGCCATCGTCGCCGCAAGACCACGAGCGACGGGCGAAGAAGACTGCGCCCAAGCCAGCCAGCGGCTGGCGCTCCAGGTAGGACCGCGCAGCGGCTGGCGCCTCAGAGCGCCGGCTGCCCAGCCGGCAGGAGGCCGATCGCGTTCAGGTCGCCGACGACTGCAAGCAGGGCCATCGTCGCCGCAAGACCACGAGCAACGGGCGAAGAAGACTAGGCCAGCCAGCGGCTGGCGCTCCGAACGGACCGCGCAGCGCCTGCTGCGCCTCGGAGCGCCGGCTGCCCAGCCGGCCTAGAGGCCGATCGCGTTCAGGTCGCCGACGACTGCAAGCACGGCCATCGTCGCCGCAAGACCACGAGCAACGGGCGAAGAAGACTAGGCCAGCCAGCGGCTGGCGCTCCGACGTCACGATCTGAAGCGGGCGAGGCCGAGTCGTCCGGGATCGGCTCAACCGCCGAAGAGGTGGCCGAGCCCCGGCACGATCGAGGTGAGGAAGGGAGCGCTGACCGCCAGGATGCGGCCGAGCTGCCCCTTCCAGGCGAACTCGATCTCGCGCTCGGCGAGAAAGGAGGCCTCGGACGTCGCTTCGCCTCGCGCAACCGCCGCCGCGGCGAAGCGCCGCGCATATCCGCTCAGCACCAGGGTCGCCGGCAGATAGCCGGCGGCGAGCACGAGGGTATAGAAGGCGGCGGCCAGCGAGGCGCCGCTTTCGGCCAGTTCCGCCGCCTCGCCGGGCGCCATGAAGCGCCCGAAGTCGAGCACCAGCGTGTAGGAGGCCCGGGTGGCGAACACGCCGATCACCAGCATCAGCGTGGCCGAGTAGAGCATGAGACGGAGCGCGCGAATCGCCGCGCGCAGGGTCGGGAGATCGAGCCGTGCCGGCAGGATCATGATCGCCGCCATGCCGACACCGACGACCGCGGCGAGCAACTCGGCGCAGCGCTTCGGGAGGACCATCAGTCCGACCAGACCGTTCTCGCGCAACCCGGGTCGCGACTCCGCGACCAGCATGGTCAGGGCCTTCAGGAAGCTGCTCGGCTCGGTCATGGTGCCGAACATCGAGGCGGTGAAGAGCCCGAGGGCGAGCGCGCTGGCCACGAGGACGAAGGCCGCGCGGCGATGACGGCGGGCGCCGAGGAGGATCTGGCGGGCGGCGAGCCCCGCGGAACCGAGCGCGACCCCGATCAGCAGCAGCATGGCCGATCGCCAGGCCAGGAAGCTGGTCGCCAGGCGCGTGGTCGAGGTGGACTCCGACTGGTGTTCCAGATCGCCGAGCAGGGACCGGACGCCGAAGGCCGAGGCGGCCCGGGCCTCGAAGAGGACCGCGGCCACGAAGACCGCGAGGGCCACCAGGTAGAGTTTCGGTCCCAGCCAGGCTCCGGCGGGACCGAGTTCGATCGCCGGCCCGACGGCCGCGGACGCCTTCTCCTCGGTATCGTTCATGCTGTTCGTCTCCTCGACGCCGGAATCCTCCCGAGGCTAACCGGCAGCGCTCTCGATCGCTACGGGCGAGGCAGCGATCGATCGGCCGGCGCGGAGGCGGCGCGCCCGCCCCCGGTCCATCGGCCGCGCATGGACAGCACCCCGATGGCGTGGCAGAGTCCGGAGGATGGACGACTTCAGCACGATCGACGAGTTCCGTCGCATCCTCGACGCCGACGCCGAGGCCGGGCGCACGCGCCCCCTCATCGACTACGTCTCGCGCTGCCCCGAGCTGGCCGAACGAATTCGCGAGCTCTACGAGCTGCGCGTCGGTTCGGCCCCGACCGAGGCGGCGGCCCTGGCGAACGGCGAGGAATTCGTGGGCCGGAGTCTCGCCGGCGGCCGCTACGCGTTGCGCCGCTTCCTCGGTTCGGGCGGTCAGGCCGGCGTCTATCTGGCCGAGGATCGCGAGCTGGGGCGCAAGGTCGCGATCAAGATCTTCAGCCGCCACGGCCTGGTCTCGCCCCGCCAACGCGAACGCATCCGCCGCGAGGGTCTGATCGCCTCGCGGCTCGACCACCCGGGCATCTGCGCCGTCCACGATGCCGGCGAGGAACAGGGACTCTCCTACCTGGTCATGCGCTACGTCGAGGGCTGGCCCCTGAGCAGCCTGATCCGCCGCCGTCTCGGCGATGCGGACGGGAAGAGCGCGAACCTGTTCAGGCCCTGCCTCGACGAGCCGGAGGGCAGCGGCAGCTCGTCCGGCGCCGAGCGCCGGCGCCACGAGACCGACGAGACCCGGATGATCCTGGGCGTGATCGTCAAGGTGGCCCGGGCCCTCCATGCCGCCCACGAGGTCGGCATCGTCCACCGGGACGTGAAGCCGGGCAACGTCATGATCGGTCGCGATCTCGAACCGGTGATGCTCGACTTCGGCATGGCGCGCGACGACGAGCTCGACGCCCAGACCCTCACCTTGAGCGGCGAGGTCTTTGGCACGCCGTCCTACATGGCACCCGAGCAGATCTCGGGCCGACGCGGCGCGATCGACCGGCGCTGCGACGTCCACGCGCTCGGCGTCACCCTCTACGAGTGTCTGACCCTCCGCCGCCCCTTCGTCGCCCCGACCCGCGAGCAGCTCTTCCAGCAGATCCTCGTCCAGGAGCCGACCGACCCGCGCCTGCACGCGCCCGAGATCTCGCGCGACCTACGCATCGTCCTGCAGACGGCGATGGCCAAGGAGCCGAACCGGCGCTACCAGACCGCGCTCGACCTCGCCGAGGAGCTGGAGCGGATCCTTCGAGGCGAGCCCATCCTCGCCCGCCCCCCCGGCCTGATCGGCCGCTTCCGCCGCTGGTTCGCGCGCAACCCGGCCCTGGCCGGCGCCACCAGCGCGGCCATCCTCGTGCTGGTCCTGGCCACGCTGGTGTCCCTGCATCTCGCCGACGAGGCCAGGGCCCAGAAGGATCGCGCCGACGCCCGCAGCCGCGACTACGAACGCCTCGCCGACGCCCGCCGCCTGCAGGTCCTGCTCGACGAGCGCCGCGGCCTCCATCCGGCCCGACCGGAAGGGCGGACCGCGCTGGTCGCTTGGCTCGGGCGAGCCGAGGCGCTGATCGCGGGGTTGCCGGAACACGAGGCGGCGCGACGACGCCTGCTCGTCCGCGCCACGGGTCGCCGCGAGCCCCCGGGAAGCGGCGAGGACGCCGAACGGATCGTGGCCGAGAAGGACACGGAGCAGCTCCGCGGCGCCGGCCCGGTCTTCGCCGCGACCGAGGACGGCTGGCATTGGGAGCAGCTCGAGGAGCTGATCGCCGGGCTACGCCGGTTGCGGGACCAAGACCGACCGCAGATTGTTCGCGCGCTCGATCGCCTGGACGAGTTCGCCCGGCAGGGGCGCGCGGACGCCGAGCTCTGGACCGCTCTGGAACGGCGCCTCGAGAACTCCGACATCTACCGTGGCCTCCGCCTCCGACCGCAGTTCGGCCTGGTGCCGATCGGCCCGAACGAGACCGGTTACGAGCAGTTCCGCCACCTCGCCAGTGCTCAGCCGGACACCGGCGGCCCGGCCGAATTCGCGGGCGAACCGGGTCTCGTCCTGATCCTGCTCCCGGGTGGCCACGACCTGGAGCTGGGCTCGCCGGCCGACGAGCGTGGCCGGCGCCAGGACGAGCTTCGGCATCGGGTCGACCTCGAGCCCTTCCTGATCGCCGGACACGAACTGAGCCAGGGACAGTGGCAGGCCGTCATGGGCGGCAACCCGGCCGGAGATCGACAGCGAAGGGCCGGCGAGATGCGCCCGGTCGAGAGCCTGAGTCTGCGCGACGCCGAGGACTTCCTCCGCGTCGCCGACCTGAGACTGCCGAGCGAAGACGAATGGGAATACGCCGGTCGTGGTGGCAGCAACAGCGCGTTCTGGTGGGGTGACGACGCCCGGGAAGCGGAGCGCTTTGCCCTCGTGGGCGACGCCGAGCTGGGGCGCGAATCGCTCGAGCGCAGCCATCGGTCGGTCCTGGCCGGAGCCGCGAATCCCTTCGGCCTCCTCGGCCTGCACGGCAACGTCGCCGAGTGGTGCCGCGACGCCTATCCCGACCCGAGCCGCGGCCTGCGCGTCTATCGGGATGGCAACTTCCTCATGCCCGCCGTCTTCGGCCGGTCGGCCGCGCGCCACAAGGCCGATCCGGATCTGCGGGTGAAGACCCTCGGGCTGCGGCCCGCTCGCTCGATCGATCGATAGCGCGCAGCACCCCTGCGATGATGACGAGCGTTGCGGGTCGGTGCTTCAGCCGGTGGCGAGGCAGATCATCAGGGCGGTGGCGTTGTCGTCCTGGTCGCCCTCCGAGGCGTCGTAGGGCTCGATCTCCTGGACCGGATTGCCGAAGTAGAGCCCCTTTTCCACGTCGCGGGTGACGTCGCGGCCCTCGTAGCGGAACCGACTCAGGGGATAGTCGCCGGACAGGACCAGCTCCTGGTAGGCCAGGCCTGCCGGCTGGCCGATGAACTCTCGCGGATTCCTCATGGGTCTCGTTCCTCGTCAGGGACCGTCGTCCCGATCATGCCGACAGCGGCTCCCGATGCCAACCGGATCGCGGCGCCCCCCTTTACCTCGACCGTCGGTGCGGCCATGCTGGAGGCCTTGGTCCGCGCCGACTCGGACCCCTCCGGTGAGCCGCCATCGCGGTGCCCGGGCGGGCCGGACGAGGCGCGGGCGCTGCCGGAGCAACACCGACGGTCGGCCGGTTCGCCCTCTTCGCCCCTTCGAGGCGAGGAACCTCACCGGCCAGTACGCGAGGAGTGAGCATGCGAGCCCTTGTTGCCATCATCGGCCTGATCGGCCTGACCGCGGCCACCATCCTGGCCCAGGAGGAACCTCCGGCCAGCGCCGCCGAACGGCTGCACCGCTTGGAGGCGGAGTGGCGAAACCAGCGCCAGAAGCACTACGAGACCATCCGGCGCCAGGCCGCGGAGTCCAGCGAGGAGGGCGCCGTCCGGACGGCGATCCCGATGTTCCCGCCGGTCGGCGACCTCATCGAGCGCGCCGAGAAGGAAGCCGGCCTTTGCGCCAAGGCGGACGATGCTGTCCCCTTCTGGCTCTTCGCTCTCGATCTCGCGCTGATCGATCGGAGCGATCAGGCCAGACCGCGTCGCCTGATCGAGACGCTCTGCGACAAGGGCATGGAGAGCGTGGCGCTCGCCCGGCTGCCGAAGGCCCTGAGTGCCGCCGGCAACGTCGTCGGCCGGGAATTCTGCGACCAGAAGCTCGCCTTGCTCGAGGCCAAGAGCCCGCATCCGCAGGTGCGCGCCGCGGCGATCGTCGAGCGGGTCCGAGTCACGATGGAATCGGCGCCGATCGACGGCGAGGCCTACACCGAGGCCCGGGCGGCTCTCGATCGGGCCCAGGATCTGGCCAAGGGACAGCGCGGACTCCTCGCCGAGATCCGCGAGATGATCGCGCTGCGCGAGACCCTCGCGGTCGGGATGCCGGCGCCGGACATCGAGGGCGTCGACCTCGGCGGCAAGGCCTTCAAGCTCTCCGATTACCGTGGCCGGGTGATCCTGCTCGACTTCTGGGGCGACTGGTGAGGGCCCTGCCGGGCCCTGTACCCGCACGAGCGGTCGCTCGTGAACGAGATGAACGACAAGCCCTTCGCCCTGATCGGCGTCAACTCCGACCGTGACCTCGCCAAGATCCGCCAGATCGTCATCGACAAGGAGCTGAACTGGCGCTCGTTCCAGAATCAACCCGAAGGGGCCACGGAGAGCATCGCCGCGGCCTGGGCCGTCCGCGGCTGGCCGACCCTGGTGGTGATCGACGCCGACTTCAAGATCCGTCACCGCAGCCACGACGGCGACAAGGCCGCCGCGATCGCGCGGGAGCTGGTCGCCAAGCTGGTCGCCGAGAAGGCCGCGAGGAAGCACGAGGCGCCTCCCGCCGGTCGCTGATCGATCGGAGCGCCGGCTGCGCCTCGGAGCGCCGGCTGCCCAGCCGGCCTCGAGACCGATCGCGTTCGAATCATAGACGACTCCGAGCATGGCCATCGTCGCCGCAAGACCACGAGCAACGGGCGAAGAAGACTAGCCCGCTTCGCTCACCACGCCGATCCGCAGGTGGTCTACTCCCGGGATCTGCGATGTCCGAGGGTCGACTCTGGGTCGTCCCGCCTGAGATCGGTGCGAGTGTGGGGACCTGAGCGGGTCTCGAGGCCGAGAATGGGCGTATTGGGACGCCCTGTGCGGACCTCGGGCGCAGGTCGTTTCCGCGCGTGCTGATTGGAGGTTGGGTTCTCTACGTCGTGGCGCAGATGTTCCGCCAGGCGGCGAAGAAGATGTCCTTGTAGGGGCAGGCGCTCGACATGTTGATCCAGATTCGCCGGCAGGTCACCCGGACCCGAGCGCCGATCTTCAGCAGCTTCAGCCGGATGGTGCCACACTGCGCCCGCTCGGCTTCCGTCCCCTTCAGCCCGATCCGTCGCAGCGCGTCGACGAGGACGTAGGCTATCGACGAGAAGTAGAGGCGGATCTGGTTCGCCTGCATCGTGTGGGCGCTCGTCCGGTCGGCAAAGAGGTCGAGCTGCTGCTCCTTGATCCGGTTCTCCATTTCGCCGCGCTGACAGTAGATGTCGCGGTAGATTCGTTCGGCTTCGTGGTGATCGTCGCAAGGAAGCGAGGTGACGATGAAGCGTGGGTTTCGCCCCTTCCTCGAGCACTCCGCTTTGCCGATCACCCGCCGCTCGCGAGACCAGGAGTCGATCGTCCGCCAGTTGAAGCAGTGGAAGAGCGCGACCTTGCGGCCGAAGCTCTCGCAGAGGTCCTCAGCGTCGAGCAGGTGATCCTCGAGCTCGGACTCGAGGCGGGCGTTGCGAGCAAGGCCGATCACGTAGTCGACCCCGTTTTCCTCGCACCAATCGAGGAAGCCATTGCGGCAGAAGCCGGAGTCGGCGCGGACGATGATCCTCGTCTTCGTCCAGCGCGTACGGAGCTGGGCCACAATGCGTTGCAGCTCCTCGAGCGAGCCGGCCGCACCGTCCTGGTTGCTCATGCGCAATCGTGCCGACAGCAGATGATCGCCGGCGAAGATGTAGAGCGGCATGTAGCAGTAGCAGTCGTAGTAACCGTGGAAGAAGCGACCTTCCTGACGGCCGTGGATCGGATCGTCGGTCGCGTCGAAGTCGAGGATGATCTCCTCGGGCTCGTCCGCGTGAGACTCGACGAAGAGATCCACCAGAAGCTCGTCGACGGCATCCGAGCTCAGCTCGATCCGACGGTAGCGGTCCTTGGACGCCTCGCCGCTACGCGAGAGCTCGACGCGATTCAGGGTGCTGCTGCTCGCGAGAGGCCGACCTCGATCACGGTCGCGACGGCGCTCCAAGCCCGTCGGGTCGGCCTTCCCGACCAGGGCGGCCAGAAGCGGATCGCGGCTGAGCTCGTCGTGGTCGTTCAGGTCCTCGTAGCCGAGCGCAATCGCCATCACACGCTGAGCCACCAGGTCGCGGACGCTGTGGTCGATCCGGCTCGGATCTCGGTAGTCGTGGAAGCAAGATGCGAAGCGATCGAAGAGGGAAAGGCGGCGATCGACCTCGTGTAGGAGCAAACCGCCTGCGTCCGAGCTGATCTGGCCGCCGTCGAAAGATGCCGTGAATTCTCGCCTGCCCGGGCCTCGGCTCGTCACCCGCTCGCCGTTACACTCTGTCACCTACAGCCACCTCGCTGGAAGTCCTGGGATCTGTTGTTTCACCCCACTCTTCCAAGCTTGGCGGCTGTTTTCTAGTAAATGTGGTGAGCGATACGGGCTAGGCCAGCCAGCGGCTGGCGCTCCGGAAGGACCGCGCAGCGCCGGCTGCGCATCGGAGCGCCGGCTGCCCAGCCGGCCTATAGGCCGATCGCGTTCGAGTCGTAGACGACTCCGAGCATGGCCATCGTCGCCGCAAGACCCCGAGCAACGGGCGAAGAGGACTAGGCCAGCCAGCGGCTGGCGCTCCGGAAGGACCGCGCAGCGCCTGCTGCGCATCGGAGCGCCGGCTGCCCAGCCGGCCTATAGGCCGATCGCGTTCGAGTCGTAGACGACTCCGAGCATGGCCATCGTCGCCGCAAGACCCCGAGCAAGGGCCGAAGAAGACTAGGCCAGCCAGCGGCTGGCGCTCCGGAGCGCCGGCTGCCCAGCCGGCATGGGCGTCGAAGGCGACGGGCGTGCATCGTCGAGACGAGGCCCCGAGCGACGGGCAAGGAAGCTAGGCCAGCCAGCGGCTGGGGCTTCGCGGTCGGCGCTTCGACGGCTACCCTGATCCGCAGTCAGCCGCTACCATGCAGCTCGACGATGCCTTCGTGGCGTTCGTGACGCCCCGTCCTGACCCAGCCGAGCTGATGCACGCCCGCAACCTCGCCATCCTCCTCTTTGCCCTCCTCGCCGCCCCGCGTCTGGCGGCCCAGCACTATTTCACCCAGATCTACGGCCTGCGCGAGGGCCTGCCTTCGGCGGAGGTGGCCTCGCTGGCGCAGGACGCCGAGGGACGGATCTGGCTGGCGACGCGAATCGGCCTGGTCGCCTTCGACGGCCAGACCTGGGAGGCGGAGAACCCCGAGCGCAACGTGAGCGGCGTCACCAACGCCCTGGTCCGGAGCGATACCCGGGGTCGGATCTGGACCGCCAACGATTCGGCCGTCTATCGGCACGAGGCCCAGGGCTGGGTCGCCTTCCCGGCCTTCGCGCCGCGCATCAAGCCCACGACCGATGTCCCGATCGAGCTGTTCCTCCTCGAGCTCGACGGAGAGACCCGCCCGATCCTGATCTTCGCCAGCGGCCGGATCGAGATCTGCCTGGACGAGCGCTGGCAGCCGATCGCCTTCGGCGACGACGACGACGAGCGCAAGATCGGCGCGGCCGCCCTCCATCGCGGTCGGCTCCTCGTGGCGACCGACCGCGACCTCCGCCTGGTCGACCCGGTCAGCCGGGAGGTGACCACGATTACGGGCGAAGGCTCGGCCGATCTCGTCGCGCTGGCGAGCGTTGCCGACCGGAACGAGGTCTGGGCCGTGGGCCGGGGGCACCTCGGTCGCATCCGCTTCGACGACACGACCGGCCCGGGCCGTTTCGAGACCGAGGGGCCCCGGTTCGTGGAGGAGAGCCTCGCCCTGCGCTGGAAGCCCGGGCGGGCCGCCAGCGACGGACACGGCGGCCTCTACTTCGGCGACTCCGCGGTCGTGGCCCACTACGACCCCGCCAGCGGGATCGAATTCCTCGAGAGGGCCAACGGCCTGATCTCGGGCGGTGTCCACGACGTCATCCTCGATCGCGAGGGCAACGTCTGGATCGCCACCTCGCGTGGCCTCACCAAGATCATCTCCCGCCGCATCGCCGGCTTCGATGCCGAACACGGCCTGCTCGAGGACGAGGTCACGGCGATCGTCGAGACGCCCGGCGGCATGCTCGTCCTCGGCCACAACAGCTGCGGCCTCACCATTCTCGACGGCCGCGAAGTCCGCCGGCTGCGCCTCGCTCCCGCCGGGCGCCACGGCCGGATCATGGACCTCGCCCTCGATCGCGACGGCAGCATCTGGGTGGCGAGCGAGAGCGTCGGCCTCTTCCACGTGCCGCCCGAGGCCCTGAGCCGGGACCAGCGTGGCGACGGCATCCGCAAGGTCCCGCTGGAGATTCCGCGCGACTCGTTCAACACCGTCGAGTTCGACGCACAGGGTCGGCTCTGGGCCGGCATGGCATCGGGACTCTACCGGATCGAGAACGAGCAGCTCGTGCCGATGGCGGTGACCACGACGGCGGTACCGGGACAGATCCGTCGCCTGGCACTCGGCGCCAGCGGCAGGCTCTATGCCACGTCGGTCGCCGGCGGCCTGATCCTGATCGATGGCGATCGCACCACGGCGATCATCGATCCGCCGGACCTGCGCAGCACCTACTCGGTCGTCGAGCGTCGCGATGGCAGCGTCATGGTCGGTACGCGTGAAGGCCTCTGCCGGCTCGAGGGCGAGCGCCTCGAGATCTGCACCGAACCGCGGATCGCACGCCCGGTCTACGGCCTGGTCGAGGACTCGCGCCACCGGCTGTGGGTGGGCACCGACAACGGCGTCTACATCTGCGACGGTGACCGGATCGAACACGTCGGCAGCGAGAACGGCCTCTTCGGCCTCGAGGTCAACCGGGCCGCCGCGGTGGTCGATGGCCGCGATCGGGTCTGGATCGGAACCGATCGCGGGGTCTCGGTCTTCCACCCGGGCGAGGAGCATCGACGCAGCAGCGGTCCGAGCGTCACCTTCACCGGGATCGAGGCGAGCGGCGAACCCCAGGACATCAACGCGGACATCGTCCTGGAACAGCCGGCCAACGACCTGGCCTTCCGCTTCCGGGCCATCTCGTTCATCGACGAGGACAGGGTCCGCTTCCGGCTGCGCCTGGAGGGTCTCGAGGAGGACTTTGGCGAAGCTCGGCTCGTGCCGCTGCGCGAGGTCCTGTACCAGAACATCCCCAGTGGTCGCTACCGACTGCACCTGGTACCGATCGACGTCGAGGGCCGCGCCGGTCCCGAGGTGGTCTCGCCCTGGATCGAAGTGCTGCCCCTGTTCTGGCAGCAGTCCTGGTTCGTCGTCCTGCTCATCCTGGTCATCGCCGGGCTCGGGGCCGTGGTCTACGCCCTCTTCCAGCAGCGCCGCATGCGCCACGCGCTCGAGGCCGAGGTGCGGGAACGGACCGCCGATCTCGAACGCGCGGCCGAAGCCCAGGAACGCATCACCAGGCTCGATGCCCTCGGCGTCCTGGCCGGCGGCATTGCCCATGACTTCAACAATCTGCTCACGGCCATCGGCGGCAACATCGACCTGATCGCCGCCGACCCCGGCTTGAACCGCGATTCCCGCCAGCTCATCGACCTCTCGGACAAGGCCTGCGGCAAGGCCCGCAACCTCACCCAGCAGCTCCTGACCTTCTCGCGCGGCGGTGCTCCCCTGCGGGAGGTGAGCGAGATCGCCGCCGTGATCCGTGACTCGGTCGAGTTCTCGATGCGCGGCTCGGGCGTCGAATGCCGGCTGCAGATCGCCGGCGATCTCCCGCTGGTGCACATCGACGTCGGCCAGTTCCATCAGGTCTTCAGCAACATCCTGATCAACGCGCGTCAGGCCATGGCCGAGCGTGGGCACCTCGAGGTCATCGCCCAGCGCGTGGCCGATCCCGAGGCCAAGATGGGCGAGGCGGTCGAGATCAGGATCGTGGACGACGGCCCCGGCATCCGTACCGAAGTCCTGCCGCGCATCTTCGATCCCTACTTCTCCACGAAGGACGAGGGCAACGGCTTGGGCCTGTCCATCGCCCACTCCATCGTCCAGCGCCACGGCGGCACCATCGGCGTCGAGTCCGAGTACGGCCGCGGAGCCACCTTCCGCATCCGGCTACCGGCGACCAGCGACTCGAAGACGGACGAGAGCGAGCCGGCCGAGGCGGTCGCCCGCTTCGAGGGCCGCATCCTGCTCATGGACGATCAGGAGACCGTCCGCAGCTTCGCGCGCCGGGTGCTCGAGCGCTTCGGCTGCAGCGTGGTGGAATGCGCGGACGGCGACCGGGCGATCGCGGCCTTCCGCCAGGCCCTCGAGGAAGGTCGGCCCTTCGCCGCGGTCATCCTCGACCTCACCGTTCCCGGGGGCATGGGCGGCCTCGAGGCCAGTCGCCAGCTTCTTCAGCTGGACCCGTCGGCGCGCATCATCGTCACCTCCGGCTACTCCAAGGACGAGACCTTCGCCCGCCACGAGGACCACGGGTTCCGCGCCCGGCTGCCCAAGCCCTTCAGCTCCGACGATCTCTCGCGTGCGCTCGCCCGCGCGCTCCGCTGACTGCCCCAGGTGACCACGATCGCGACAGGTGGAACATGAACGAGACCACGCCTCGTACCGGATGTGCCGACCAGGTTGGCTTCTTCTTCCTCTTCGGCTTCGGCGCGGTCTTCGCGGCGGTGGGCATCATCTCCCTCCTGGTGGGACTCGACGGCGGCGATGGCCTGGCCGTGGTCCTGGTGGTGGGCGGCGTGTTCAGCGTGGTCGGGCTCGGCATCATGATCGCGGCCCTGCGCATGCGCGGCACGATGGCGCGCCGCCACGCCCTGGTCGCGGCCGAGCCTGAACGTCCCTGGCTCTGGCGTCCCGACTGGGCGAGCGGCGAGATCGTCAGCAGCCAGGGTGGCCTGGCCCTCGTCCTCTGGATCTTCGCCCTGTTCTGGAACGCGATCTCCTGGACGGTCGCCCCCCTGGCTCTCGCCGACTCGGAGGCCGATCCGGTGGTCTGGATCGTGATCCTCTTCCCGCTGATCGGGCTCCTGCTCCTGGGCCTCGCGATCGGTAGCAGCCTGCGGGCACGACGCTTCGGCCGCAACGTCCTCATCCTCGAAACGCGCCCGGGCGTCATCGGCGGCGAGCTCGTCGGCCGCATCGTCAGCGCCCGCCCGGTCGAGATCGAATCCGACCTGAGCCTGCGGCTCGCCTGCCTGAACGTGGTCACCACCAGCAACGGCAAGAACAGCTCCACGACCGAGCACCTCCTCTGGGAGAGCAACCGGACGATCGGTCCGGAGGCCGTGGTCCAGAACGCCGCCGGCGGCAGCGAGATCCCGGTCCGTTTCGTCATCCCCTGGGGCCAGCGCGCCAGCGACCCGAATCGCGGCAACAACCGCATCGTCTGGCGGGTCGAAGCCCGTGCCGATCTCGTCGGCGCCGACTACGACCATCGGTTCGAGGTCCCGGTCTTCGTCACCGAGGACTCCGACCGGACGCTGACCGAAGCGGCGCCGCAGGCCATCGACCTCGCCGAGGCGGAGCGACGCGGCAGCCCGGGCCCGCGGTCGCGGATCGGTCTGCGCCGGCTCGCCGACGGCGCCATCGAACTCGATTTTCCGGCCGGCCGCAATCCGGCCGTCGTGGCGGTGCTCGGCGTGATGGCGCTGATCTGGGCCGGCGTCTGCTTCGCGCTGAGCAAGAGCGACGCGCCGATCATCTTCCCGATCGTCTTCAGCCTGTTCGAGGCCCTGATCCTGCTCGGCTTCTTCCACCTGCTGTTCGCCGCCGCGCTGATCCACGTCCGCCGGGACGGGATCGGCTACGAGAAGCGTGTCCTCGGCATGGTCCGTCGCGGCTGGCATGCGCGCCCCGAGATCCGCGATCTCGCGGTCGACGTCGGCGCGCAGTCGGGGAACCGGGCCTACCACCGCCTGCGCCTCGAGCTGGTCGACGGCCGCCGCATCACGCTCGGTGACGGCATCCCCGACCGCGACGAGGCCCGCGCGCTGGAGGCGACGATCCGGGAGATCCTCGGACTGGGCGACGACCAGCCGGTCAGAGGATGACGGAGACGCCCCAGTTCTCCTTGGCGAGGGTCTCGACCAGGCGGCGGGCCTCGCCGGCGACACCGATGCCGATGGCGTTGATCCTGATCCGCCGGAAGCGGTTCTGCCGCCGGATCGCCTCGAGGATCAGGTCGGTGTCGACGTACTTGCCGTTGCCGGGCGCGCCGTCGGAGAGCAGGAAGACGGTATCGACGTCGTCGGTGGCCAGGGCCAGGTCGAGGGAGTCGTAGATGTTGGTGCCGCCGGCCGCCTGCAGGGCGTCGACCCAGGCGCGGGCCTTGTCCAGCTCGACCGGACTCGCCTTCACCAGCCGCCCGGCATAGGCCCGGGGGGCGCCGTTGAAGGCGATGATGTCGAAGGCGTGCTTCTCGCCGAATCGACTCAGGGCCGACTTCAGCTCGTTCTTGGCCTGGTAGATCCGATCGGTCGTGCCGGTGTTCGACCGGGCCGACATCGATCCCGAGGTGTCGATGACGAAGACGACGCGGGTGGAATCGACATCGATGCCGTAGAAGCCGTAGCGCTGGCCATCGTCGTCACGCACGACCACCGTTCGCTCCGGTCGGGGCGGCAACGGGTAGTCGGCGCGGACCTTCCGCCACCAGGCCTGCCAGCGCTCGACCCGACGACCCCACTGACTACCGGTGAGGTTGGTCAGGGCGGCGACGAGTTCGCCGAGCGGGCGGCCGTCCTCGTGGTCGAGGCGGCCGATCAGGAAGTCGACGACCTCACGGTCGCGCAGGTAGGTCAAGGCGTCGTAGGCGCCGATCCGGACCGCGCCCCGCGCGTGCTCGGCATTGGCGAGCAGGATCTCGCGCGCCTCGGCGGCATGGTGGTCCTGAAGGAGGCGCATCGCCACGACCCGCAGCTCCCAGGCCCGCGACTGGCCGGCGATCTGGAGCAGATCGGCGAGCAGGGTCGGATCGTCGCCGCAGAGTTCGGCGCAGGCATCGAGGGCATCCGCCGCCTTCTGCACGCCGCCCTGCTGATAGCACTTGCGGATCACCGGTTCGGCGAGCTCGCGCGCGTGGCGGGCGAGCGCCGAGAGGGCCGCGGCGACGGTCTCGGCCTCGTCGCTCTCGCAGAGCTTCTTCAAGACCGGCACGTTCCGGGCCTCGGGGAAGGCCCGCATGTTGGCCAGGGCGGCGCGCCGGATGCAGGGCTCCGGCATGCGCGCGCCCCGATCGCGGAACCAGGCCCGGATCTTCGGGTGCTGCATCCGGGCCGCCTGGTCGAGGAAGGAGCGTTCCACGAAAGGCGTCGCCTTGTCGACCATCTCCAGCATGACCTGGAAGGCATCGGGGTCATCCAGCCCGGCCAGGAGCGGCAACCAGCGCGTCGCCGTCTGCTGTCGCTCCTGGCGGGAGAGGTGCCGGCCCAGCCCCGACAGGAAGCGCCGGTCCTTGGCCTGACCGAGGACCGCGAGCGCGGCGTAGCGGAGGTTCTCGTCGGCCTGCTTGCGGAGCTGCGGCTGGAGGAAGTCCTTGTACACCGCCTCGATGCCGAAACGGCTGCTGGCGTAGCTGATCGTCAGGGCCCCCAGTTGCTCGGGGTGACGCTCCAGGATCTCGCGCAGGAAGTCGAGCGCGCCCTCGTCGTCGCTGTAGGCGATCGCGAAGACCAGGTTCCCATGCAGCGAACGCTCGCCCTCGTCGTCGAGCAACCTGCGGAAGACCCTCTTCCAGTCCGGATCGACCTTCACCAGGGCGCGCGCCGCCGCCGAGCGCAGCGCGAAGTCGGCGCTCACCAGGCTCTCGCGCACCAGCCGGCGCAGCTCGTCGTCCGGCTCCAGATCGGCGAGGACGGCCACGATCGCCGCGCGATAGGCGGCCATCGACTCGCGGCCGAAGAGTTCGAGCAGGTAGGGGCGGACCCGGTCGTCCGCCAACGATCGCAGCTGGACGATGGCGCGCCGCCGGTCGAGGTCGGTCGTCGCCTGGTCATCGAGGCTCCGGCGCAGGTCGAGGAAGCTCGGCGGCGTCGGCTGCGAGGCCGGCGCCTCCTGCGGGCTCGGCTGGCTCGCGGGCGGCTGGCCCGCGGGTGGGAGCTGGGCGAGGGCCGTGGCAGCCAAGACGAAGAGGGCGACGAGACTGGCGACGGGCCGCGACATGAAACTCCTGCTCCGGTCGGGGGCGAACGAAGGCAGAGTCTATGGATCGGCGATCGGTCAGGCCAGAAGCGGCGGATTCGGCAGGAGGCCGGGCCGCCCGGGGCCGGTCCGGCACCGACGAGAACGGGCCGCGACCCCGGCCATCGGCAGGAGATCGCGGCCCGGCCGGGTCGCCGTCATCCGCTGGCGGCAACCCCTTCGGATGGTGTCATTCGACCGTCATGGACACCACGTTGGTGAGCGCGATGTTCTGGGTCGAGGAGTAGACGACGCTCTGGAAGTGATAGGTGAAGCCGACCGTGTAGGGCGGCAGGTAGAGCGGCATCACCAGGCGCCCGCCGCTCGAGGTGCGGAAGGCGGCGTTCAAGAGGTCGGGCGCGGTGCCGTCGGCGAGCAGCAGGATGCCCGGGAAGGTTCCGGTGCCCGGATCGTAGCTGCCGACGTCGAGCTGGCCCTGCGGCATGAGCACCACGTTGGCGAGATTGAGATTGCCGACGAAGAGCTGCACCGGCTGATTCGGCTCGCCGTCCCAGCGGAAGACCGTGGGCGAGAAGATGTCCGCGGTGGCGACGTAGGGACCGGGGAGACCGGAGCTGACCGGCTGGCCGTGGACGGCGTCGGTGGCGTAGTTGATGTCGAACTCGCCGATGCCGAGCTGCGGCCGCTGACCGAGCTGGCCGATGGCGAGGTGCACGTTGTCGATCATCCACCACCACTCGAAGTCGCCGGTGTAGCGGAACCGGATCATCGCCTCTTCGTAGCCGCCGGCGGCCGCGGTGATGTCGTAGCTCTGGTGCGCCGGGTTGGCGGTATCCGCCGAGAAGCTGGCGACGAGAACCCAGCTCGATCCGTTCCAGACCTCGACCGCGCCCACGCTGGTGTCGAACTGACGGAAGTGGTGGTCGAAGGCGAGGGTCACCTTGCCGATCGAGGCGTCGAAGCGCGGCGAGATGAGGGCCGCGTCGATGGGATTGCCGCTCCCGGATTCGTCGGAGTCGCAGATGGCCATCGGGGCCGAGATGGGCGAGTTGATGGGGCGGCCGCCCGGATTGTCGAAGCGCCAGCCGTCCAGCTTCGGACGGTCGCCGGTCACCAGGGACGAGATCCACCCGGACGGCGGCTGGATGCCCGAGGCGCTGGCGAAGGTCTCCAGGAAGCCGCCGAGCGATTGCCCGAGCTCGCGGTAGTGGACCGAGACGTTGGGCTTGACGGAGTAGACCTGGGGCACGAAGGGATAGTCGCCGGCGCCGCCGGTCGCCAGGGTGACGGTGCCATCGGTGGCGAAGTCGCCCGCGGTGGAGAAGTCCTGTTCGTAGAGGATCGAATTGGTGCCGTTCGAGGTCCCGGTGACGTAGAGCCCCTGCACGCCGCCCGCCGGGATGAACAGCCGCAGATCCTTGGCGACCTGCACCGAGCCCGAGTTCGCCGCGGTGACCGACTCGGTGCTGATCAACGTCCAGGCCGCCTGGTTGCTCTGATTGGAGGCCCAGCTGCCGCCGCCGGTGACCGCCCAGACCTCGATGGTGTGCGTCCCGGCCAAGACCACGTGATCGAGCGACTCGATGACGATCGCCTCGTTCGACTTGACGTCGTAGAAGGTCCCCACGTCGAAGAAGCTCGGCGTGGCCGGACTGGTCATGACCCCGGTCCCGCCGGGCGTGATGCCGAAGTTCTGCTCCGGGATGTGGTAGTAGTAGGTGGCCTGGATGAACGCGGTGGAGACCTGGTTGGTGAACAGGCCGGGACCGGCATAGGACTTGCCGGCCAGGACCGTCAGCTTGTCGGATGGCGACGCGAGGTTCACGTTCGAGAAGGGAATGCCGGCGGACTGGCTCGAGACCAGGTAGAAGCCCCGGCTCGTGCCCTTGGGAATGACCACCTCGAAGTCCATCGGCAGGCGATCGCGGCCGCCCGAGGCGACGAATCCGGTCGTCGAACCGATCTTGCGCCAGTCGCCGGGATTCGTGCCGACGGCGCCGGAGCTGAGGTAGTTCTCGGTGACCCAGAGTTCGAGGTCATGGGTGCCGGCCGCGAGCGTGACCGCGATCCGATCGAGGACCACGTCGCGCGCCTCCGCCCTCAGGTTGAGGGTGACGCTCGACTTGGCGTCGGTCACCGTCGGGGTCACCCCGATCTGGTAGTAGGAATTCTCGAAGCCCTTGTCGTATCGAACGACCCCGCAGAAGTTCCGCGACGAGCCGCCCGCGGTCGTGGTCCCGAAGGTGGTGCCGAAGGGGTAATTCTTGCCGACACCCTCGCGGATGGTCAGATCCGTGTTGGCGGCGAGCACACCACCGCTGTTCGTGCCGGTCCGGTAGTTCAGGTACACGAGACCGGTCGACACGGTGATGTAGAAGCCCTGGGTCGCCCCGGCCCGGATGTCGACGTCGAGCGCGCAAGGGAGCTGGGTAGGCGTCGAGCCACCGTTCGAGCTGATCGTCGCCGTGGCCACGAGAGTCCAGGCGTTGGCGTCGTTCTCATTGCCGACGAAGCTCGTGCCGTTGGTGACCCGATAGATCTCGACCTCCGCGAGCCCGGCCTGGAAGTAGGTGTCGAAGCCGGTGATCCGGATGTCGGCCGTGCCGGCCTGGATGTCGAACATCGTGCCGGGAGAGACGTTGCTCGCCAGGCCGGGGGTCGGGAGCTGGTACTGGGCCAGGCCCTGCCCGGCCAGGAGGCAAAGGAGGATCGAGAAGAGGGCTACATGCTTCATGGGGGGTCTCCGAAGGGGTTTGGTTGCGGACACGAGACCAAGGGCCGCGAAGCCCGCCTCGTCCGGAGAATTTCGCGGCGATCCGGACCGACCGACGCAAGCCCGCTCGGGGATCGGGTTTGGGCGGAGCGGCCCGGGAGAATTTGTTCGTTCCGGGCGCGAACCGAGGCCACTAAGATGGCAGCTCGCCCCGAGCCGGATGCCCCATGAGCGCCGACGATCTCGACTTCGACCACCTCGACGACCTCCTGCAGCGCGCCCTTGACGGGGGCCGCGTCGGGTCCGAGTACCGAGCCCTCACACCCGCGCAGCGGCGCGAATTCGACGAGATGCTGGAGCTCCGCGGCGGTCGGCCGGAGGAGCTCGATCTCGGCGAGGAGCCGATCGGAGCCCGCGACGAGGACCCCGCCGCGCGCTCGGTGGCCGCCTTCCTCGACGCCTACTGGCGCGACCGGGCCGAGGACCGGGACCGGAGCCTCGCGGACTATCTGGCGGAGTTCCCCGGGGCGGTCGAGGAGGTCGCGCGCTGCTATCTGGCCCTGGTGTCGGGGAGCCGCGGCGCCGCCGACGCCGGCGCCGGGCAGGTCGCCACCTACCGCTGCGAAGAGACGCTCGGCCGCGGTGGCCAGGCGACCGTCCATCGCGCGGTCGACGTCAAGCTGGGCCGGAAGGTCGCGCTCAAGGTCTTCCACCTCGGCGCCGCGCTCGATGATCGTGGTCTGGAACGCTTCAAGCGCGAGGCCCGCGCGGTCTCGCGGCTGTCGCACCCGGGCATCGGCAAGATCTTCGAGGCCGGCGTCGACAACGGGCAGCCCTTCATCGCCATGGAGCTGGTATCCGGCAGCAGCCTGACCCAGCTGATCCAGGAGGGCCGCTCCGGCGACCGGCTCGATCGTCAGGAGATCGAGCGCCGGCTCGAGATCCTCGAACAGGTGGCGCGCGCGCTCGAGACCGCACACGCGGCCGGCGTCGTCCACCGGGATCTGAAGCCGGGCAACGTGATGCTCCGCGAGGACGGTTCGCCGGTGCTCCTCGACTTCGGCTTGGCCAAGATCCTCGACGATCAGGGGCCGAGCTTGACCGCGAGCCTGGACGTCCTGGGCACTCCGGCCTACATCGCCCCCGAGCGCCTCCGGCATCCGAAGCTCGAGGCGGCCCCGACCGAGGACGTCTACGCCCTCGGCATCACGGCCTACGAACTCCTGTCCGGACGTCGGCCCTTCGAGGCGCCCACGATCGAGGAGCTCTTCCGTCGGGTCCTGCGCGGCGACGCCACGCCCCTCGACCGCGCCCAGGCCGGCATCGGCCGCGACCTCGCCGTCGTCGTGGCCACGGCGATGGAACTCGAGCCGCAGCGCCGCTACCGTTCGGCCGCCGACCTGGCCGAGGATCTCGGTCGGCTGCGCCGCGGCGAGACCGTGTCGGTCCGCCCGGTCGGCGGAGCGACCAAGGCCCTGCGCTGGTACCGGCGCAACGCCGTCGTCGCGACGCTGGGTCTCCTCGTCCTGGCGACGCTCACCGCATTCTCGATCTCGACCGCGCTGGGCAAGCGTCGGATCGACCGGCTGCGGCAGGAGGCGGTCGAACGTGGCGACAGCCTGGCCAGCGCGCTCGACGAGGTGCTGGTCCTCTCCGACGTGAAGAAGGCCAACGATCTCGTCGCCGAGGAGAGCTCGCTCTGGCCGGTCGCTCCCGAGACCTTGCCGCGCATGCGGGACTGGCTGAACCGGGCCGAGGAGCTCCTCCGACGCCGCGCGCGGCACGAGACCGGTCTGGCCGCCCTGCTCGAGCGCAAGATCCCGCTCGACCAGGCCGCGATCGCCGCGGCGCTCCCCCACGAGTGGGCCGAGCTCGAACGCATGCGCGACCAGCTGAAGACCTACGAGGACGGCCGGGCCGGCCTCCAAGGCGGGACCGCGAAGGCCGCGCAGGGCGTCGTGAGCGAGCTCCTTTCCCCGCGCATCAAGGCCTACGAGGCCCTGGTCGCGAGGCTGGAGAATTCCAGCTACCCCGAGGCGGCCGACGCCTGGCGGGCCGAGGTCCTCCGCCACCTCGTGGCCCAGATCGCGCGGATCGATCCCGAGGATGGCACGGGGCTGCTCGCCGGCGTGCGGGCGCGCATGGCCGCGGCCGAATCGCTGGTCGCCGACACCATCGAAGGCCACGTCGAGGCCTGGCGCCGCGCGGGTGAGGAACTCGCCGCGGACCGACGCTTCGCCGGCTTCGAGCTGCGGCCGATCACCGGCCTCGTGCCGCTCGGTCGTGATCCGGACTCGGGACTCCAGGAGTTCCTGCACTTCCTGTCGCACGAGCAGAAGGAAGTCCCGAAGCGCGACGCCGAGGGTCGCCTGCCGGCGCTCGACCCGGACTGCGGCCTCATCTTCGTGCTCGTGCCGGGTGGCGCGTTCACGATGGGCAGCGTCCTGGAGCCGGGCAAGCCGCATTACGATCCGATGGCGCGCGACTACGAGGGCCCGCGCCACCAGGTCGTGCTCGATCCCTTCCTGGCCTCGAAGTACGAGGCCTGGCAGGCCGCCTGGATCCACCTGGCGGGCCGGAATCCCTCATCCATCAAGATCGGCGACGAATCCCGCAAGGGCGAGTTCGTGACCCCCAGGAACCCGGTCGAGTATCTGTCCTGGTTCGAGGCCGTAGACGTCCTCGGGCACTTCGGGCTCGACCTGCCGACGGAGGCGCAGTGGGAGTGCCTGGCCCGCGCGGGGACGGACACGATCTGGAGCTTCGGCGACGACGTCGAGGGCGCGAAGGGTCGCGTCAACGTCACGGACCTGGCCCATGCCGGGCTCACGGGGGAGAAGCAGAACGGCGGGCTCGGCGACTTCGACGACGGTTACGCCCTGCATGCCCCGGTCGGTTCCTACCTGCCGAATCCCTGGGGTCTCCACGACACCTACGGCAACGTCTACGAGTGGTGTCTCGATCGTTTCGGCTACTACGACCGGCCGGTCCGCCCAGGCGACGGCCTGCGGCTGTTCAGCAGCAACGACACCCTGCGGATCTTCCGCGGCGGCGCCTTCGCCTACACCATGAACGACGCACGCTCGGCCGCCCGCATCGGCACGGACGCCCAGTCACCGGACGGGAACATCGGCGTGCGGCCGGTGATGAACATCCCTTACCTGGCGCGCGGGCGATGAGCGCCTCGTCGCCGGACCCGAGCCTGGTCGCCCGCATGCGCGCGGGTGACGACGCCGCCTTCGCGCAGCTGATCGAGCGCCACGCCCTGCCCCTCCGTCTGTTCATCCGCCAGCTCGCGCGCGGCCTGCCGAGCGGCGACCAGGACGAGGACGACCTCCACCAGCTGGTCATCTTCCGGGCCTGGCAGCTGCGCGCCGCCTTCGTCGAGGACGAGAGCGGCGGCTTCCACCGCTGGTTGACGGCCCTGGCGCGCAACGTGGTGCGGGAACGACTGCGCTATCTCCAGGGCAAGGGGCGCCGGTTGGGCCAGGGCTACGTCCGGGCGGCGAGCATCGCCTCGGCGATCCCCGCTTCCATCACCTCGGTCGCGAGCGGGGCGGCCCGGCGGGAGACGACCGATCGGCTGGAGAAGGCGATGGACGAGCTGGACGGCGAGGCGCGCGAGCTGATCCAGCTCTACTACGTCGAGGGCCTGTCCCTGGCCGAGGTCGCCGAACGGACCGGCCGCGCCCGCTCGACGGTCTGGGAGGACTCAAAGCAAGTCCTCCAGCGCCTGCGGGCGGCGATCCGCGCCTGAGCTCGGGGCCACTCCGTTGCGACCGGTCCGATTGGCTCGCCCCCGGGGAGTGCCTACACTCCCGGCACGGGGGACCATCATGCAGGACGCTCACATCGCGCTTTTCGACCGGCTCGTCGCGCTCGAGCCCGAGGAGGCCACCGCTCTCGGCCGCGAGGACCAAGCTCATGCGCTGCGCGACCTGAGCGAGTCCGGCGAGGCGGCCCGGCGCGACTTCTGGCGCGACGCTCTCGCCCTGGGAGGCGTCGAGCCGGCCGACTCGAGCGCCGCCGAACGGCTCGAGCACCGGACCCTGGAGCGGCACGCGCGCCTCGAACTCGCCCTGGCCGACGACGGCCTCGTCCAGGCCAACCCGCAGTGGGCGACCTACCCCTACACGATGACCCGCTACCTGGCCTCGCGGCGCGGCGCCGGCGAGAAGGAGCTGCTCGATCCGGACGGCCCCTACCGGGCCCGCACGGCGGCCCTGCCCGGCTTCCTGGCCGACCATCGAGCGGCGCTGGTCGCGGCGCGCGATCGGGGTCGCGTCGCGCACCGGGCCTTCCTGGAGTGCCTGCGCGATTACGAGATCCCGGCGGCGCGGAGCTTCTTCGCCCGGCTCGACGCCACCGCCGCGGCCGCACTCGACGAGCACCGCCAGTTCATCGAGAAGGAGCTCCTGCCGCGGGCGCCGGAGACCACGATCCTCGGGCCCGAGGCCTACGCCCGCCGACTCGAACTGAGCCACGGCATCGACCGGCCCTTGCCCGATCTCGTGGCCGAGGCCCGCGCCGCGCTCGCGGAGACGCAGCAGGCAATGCTGGCCGTCGCGCGCGCGCTCCGAGGCGAGGCCGCGGTGCCGGACTTCGCCGCCGTCACGCGGCTCATGGGCGAGTTGCAGCAGGAGAAGCTCGCCGCCGGCTGCGATCTGCGCGCCCACTACCGCGGCATCATGCGCCGGGCGATGACGACGCTGGTCGAGCGGGGCGAGTTTCTGCCCTTCGACGTCGACCAGATCGGCATGAACGACTACCCGGAGGGCATGCGCGAGCTGGGTCCGGGCACGAACTGGCCGGCTCCGCTGCTCGACCCCGATGGGCGTGGCCAGTTCGTCCTCCACCCGGACCCGGCCGCGCATTCGAAGGCCTGGTCGGCCGTGCTCGCGATCCACGAGGGTTGCCCGGGGCACTTCCTCCAGTCGCGGGGATTCCAGCGCCATCACGGGCACTCGCGGGCGCCCTTGCGCTTCATCGCCGTCGCCGACGACGTGGCCATTCCCCGCCTGAACTTCGCCGCGATGATGAGCATCGAGGGCTGGGCGGTCCACGCCGAGTCGCTGGCCCGCGAGGCCGGCGTGCATCAGGGCGAAGACCTCCTCTTCGCCCATGCCGCCGACGCCCTGCGCGCGGTCCGGGTGATCGCGGAGATCGGCTTCCAGAGCGGTGCCATGACCGCGGCCGCGATCGAGGACTTCATCCGCGAGCATGCCGGTCTGCCCTCCGCGTTCTGGGAGATCCAGCGCTACCAGCGCGGACCGACGCAGGCGGTGGCCTACTTCTTCGGCTCGCGCTCGTTCCGCGCCCTGCGAGACGCGGTCGCGGCCCGACGCGGCCCGGCCTTCGATCCCGCCCGCTTCCATGACGAGATCTTCGCCGCCGGCCCGGTCTTGCCTCGCGACCTCGAGGCCTGGATGCTCGAGTCCGAGCGGATCAGCCGGGACGAGACCCGATCGTGACCGACCTGGGCGGCGCTGCCGGATCGTCGCTCCCGACGAAGGTCGACCCGAAGGAGCCCTGGCGATGACCGATCGTTTCGAGAAGATCGCGGAGGTCTATGAACACCTCTTCCCGGCGCGGCCGGTGCAGATCGACTTCCTGCTGGCGAGCCGGCCCGCGGCGGCCCCGGAGCTCTTCCTCGATCTCGCCTGCGGGAGCGGCAACCACCTCGAGGCCTTGCTCGATCGCGGGCTCGAGGCCTGGGGCCTCGACCTCTCGGCGGCGATGATCCGCCGTTTCCGTGACCGTCGCCCGGACCTCGGACGGCGCGCGCTCTGCGGCGACCTGCGCCTGGCCGACCGCATCCTCGGCGAGGTCCTGCCCGGACCCCCGGGACTGATCTACTGCCTGGGCAACTCGCTCGCCCTGCTCGCCGACGACCAGGCCGTCCGCGAGGGTCTGATCGCCATGCGGAGGCTGCTCCATCCCCAGGGGCGCCTGGTGCTGCAGCTGATCAACTTCGACCGCCTGCTGCCGACGCTGCCGAACCGGATGCCGGTGCTCGATCGTCTCCTTCCGGATGGCCGCACGATCCGCCTCGAACGCGAACTCGTCGCCTGCGGGCCGGATCGGCCCGGCTTCCACGTCCGGATGAGCATCGCCGGCGAGACCCTCGAGGAGAGGACCTCCGAGCTGGTGCCCCTCGACCGCGCTCGCCTCGGGGCCCTGCTCGACGCGGCCGGCTTCGCGGAGCGGCGCTGGCAGGGCGACTACGACGGCTCCGACTGGAGCGACGACGCGCCGGCCACGATCGTCGTGGCCGACGCGTCCATCATCTGAACGCCGACGCGCGGGGTCGGCTCGTCGCGTGGGCCAGATCCGCGGGAGCGAGGCCCGAAGGCCCCGCCGGCAGATCCCTGCGGCCCGCGGACCCGGTCAGAAGGTGACCGTGGCCGGGTCCGAGAGCCCGACCTTGGCCGGGAAGGGATAGGCGTTGTCGTAGCTCAGCATCTGGAACACGACCTGGGTCCCGCCCGGAACGGCGTTCCAGGGGATGATCAGCTCGTAGGAATAGCCCGGCAAGCCCGGGATCGGCGCGGTGACGAGGCTCGGGACCGGCGGCCCGGTCAGGCCGAGCCCGTCGAGGATGAAGAGGGTCGGCTGCGGGTTGAGGAACGAGGTGTACCAGTTGCCGAAGATCGAGGGCGTCGCCGGCTGCGGGGCGTCGGCCATGAGGATGAGCGGCGTGTAGATGTGCTCGTGGTGGTAGCGGAGGACCCAGCCTCCGGAACCGCTGCTGCCGACGACACCGAATTCGACGGAGAAGCGCCGGGTGAACATCCTCGCCTCGACGCTCGCCGCGCGCGGCGCGCCGACCAGGACCCCGAGATCGCCGAGGTCGCCGGCGTAGCTCAGCCCGGCGGACGGCTGCCCGGCTGGCACCGTGACCGAGATCGCACCGCTGGCGTCGGTCATGAAGGGGGAGCCGGGAATCGGATAGGGACCGTTCGGCCAGTCGCGCGAGACCTCGACCGGAACGCCCGGCACCGGGCTGCCCGCGGCATCGACGACGCGCGCCTGGAGCGGCTGGGGGAAGTTCCCGCCCGGGTTGGCGCCCTGGTCGAAGCCGGCGACGAGCACGATGTTGCGGGTCGGCGTGACCTCCACGACGAAGTGTCGCGAGGCGGCAAGAGGAGCCGAGCAGGTGACCCGATGCCGGCCGACGACCTCGCTGAGATTCAACGGGATGGAGATCAGGCCGCTCGCATTGGTCACGAAACTGGTCGCGCCGACGAGACCGGCTTCCGCCGCCACGGTGACCGTCTCGCCGCCGACCGGCTGGCCGCCGGCGGTTCGCAGCACGATGCCGAGCGCTTGCGTGGGAGCGGTGCCGGCGGGCACGACCTGACCGACACCGGTGACGCCGACCAGCTCCCGGACCGGAGGGTTGATGGTCGAGAGCATGTTCGAGAGCGCGACCCCGAAGCCGAAGGTGGCGAAGGGGCCGAGGAAGACGAAGTCCTCCCGGCCATCGAGGTTGAGGTCGGCGACGGCGAAGCGATGGTCGATGAAGGAGAGCGTGCTCAGCGTGGGCTCGCTCAACACGTCGCGGCCGACGTTCTCGATCACGTTCAACGACGGCGGCGGCGGATTGGGATTGGGGATCGTGGAGAAGACGGGGCGTCTCACGACGATGTCCTGGTCGCCGTCGCCATCGAGATCGGCGCGGCCGACGAAGCTGCCCTGCCCGGGAACATGGACCAGCCCACCGAGGAAGCGGCCCGCGGGATCACCGAGGTGGATCACCAGGCGGCCGATGAAGGTGTCCTCGACCAGGAAGTCGTCGATGCCGTCCTGGTCGTGGTCGAAGACCACGAACCGCGTCCTTGGCGTGTCGAAGCTGGGCGACGAGACCCGTTCGCTGCTCCGGTAGCTGAAGACGCCGGTGCCGTCGTTGACCAGGAGGTCGGCGTAGGCATAGCGCCCCAGCGAGACCTGCTGGTAGCGATAGCGCAGCAGATCGGCATCGCCGTCTCCGTCGAAATCACCGGCGGTATAGAGGCCGAAGTCGTCCGCCAGATCGCCCAGCGGCAGGTGTGGCTGGTCCACGATCGCGATCGCCTGCGGCGCCGGCATGAAGACGCCCGGGGCGGTGCCCCGATTCCAGTGGTCATCGGCGAGGAGGTCGAGGATGCCGTCGCCGTTCAGGTCCACGACCTGGGGCAGGTGGCGGCCACGGATCTGGACCGTGCTGCCGTTGAGACCGCCGAAACCGTCGTTGATCAGGACCCGAACGGTGGCCAGGTCGTAGTTGACGTTGACCGACTGCAGGACGATCACGTCGAGATTGAAATCCCCGTCGAGATCGCGGACGGCGACGTCGTCGCCTCCCTCGCCGGGAAAGGTCAGGGTCCAGGGGAGATTGCCGATGCCGTAGTTCAGCTCGACGTAGAGGTCGTTCGCGGTGACATGGATGCCGTCTGGAAGTCCGTCCAGATCGAAGTCACCGGCGACGATGTTCTTGATGTCGAGCCCCTTGTAGACGCCCATGGCGGGCCCGGTCTGCGCCGCGGCACGGAGGCCGATCGCTAGCAACAACAGGACGGCGAAACTGGTCTTTCGGTTCATGGCAACTCCTCTCTGGGGTCCGGGGAGGACCCTACGCGCTGATCTCGCCCCCCCAACGTAGGGCCTCGAGCTCGGGTTCGAAGAGAATCTCGATTCTGCGCCGGGATGGCCCTCCCGCCACACGGCGCGGCCAGTGGGCCGATTCGCCAGCAGCGCCCGTGGAGGTCATGGGTGCCGCGGGTTAGCATCACGACGTTCGTGAGCGGCAAGTCATGACCTCATCGAGTCGTCATCGAGCCATGGTGTTGCGGGCCTTCGGCGAGCCCCTCGAGGAGCTGGAGCGGCCTTCGCCGCGGCCGGCTCCCGGCGAGCCCCTGCTGAGGGTGCGCGCCTGTGGCCTGTGCCGGACGGACCTGCACCTGGTCGATGGCGAGCTGCCGAATGCGCGACTGCCCGTCGTCCCCGGCCATCAGATCGTCGGCGAGGTGATCGCATTGGGTGAGGGAACCGCCGGTCCGGCCCTCGGCAGCCGGGTCGGCGTGACCTGGCTGGCCTCGACCTGCGGCTCCTGTCCGTCCTGCCGCGGTGGTCGCGAGAACCTCTGTGATGTCGGCCTCTACACCGGCCACGATCGTGATGGCGGCTTCGCGGAACAGGTCCTGGCCCGCGCCGACTTCTGCCTGCCCCTGCCCGAGACGATCGACGACCTGCGGGTCGCGCCGCTGCTCTGCGCCGGCGCGATCGGCTGGCGCAGCCTGCGCTTCGCCGGACCGGCCGAGCGGATCGGCCTCTACGGCTTCGGCGCCGCCGCGCACCTGCTCGCGCAGATCATCCGGGCTCAAGGGCGCGAGTTCTACGCCTTCACCCGGACCGGGGATGGCGCGGCCCAGGAGCTCGCCCGCGAACTCGGCGCGAGCTGGGCCGGCTCATCCGACGAGACTCCGCCGCGGCCACTTGATGCCGCCTTGATCTTCGCACCGGTCGGGGCCCTCGTACCGAGGGCCTTGCGCGCGGTCGGCAAGGGAGGTCGCGTCGTCTGCGGCGGCATCCACATGAGCGACATCCCCTCCATTCCCTATCGCGACCTCTGGGAGGAACGCTCGCTCCAGTCGGTGGCGAACCTCACCCGCGACGATGCCCGCGAGCTGCTCGACTTCGCGGCCGACCATCGCATCGAGGCCCGGGTGACCCGCTATCCGCTGGCGGCGGCGAACGAGGCAATCGAGGATCTTCGCCGCGGCCGCATCACCGGCGCGACGGTACTATGTCCATGAGGAATCGAGCGCGCCGCGATCCACTCAACGGCAGGATGAGGGCCTTGACTGAGCCTTCACAACATCCAGCGCCACATAGTTGAACACTCGTAGGTCCGGGCATGATCGACCCGATAATCCGTCGACCAACCGTTTCCCTTCGGCTACAAGGGGGAACGGGTTCGGTGACGCCGCTCATCACCGCCGCGGAGGGAATTTCGTGCTCGTAGCAGCCAGAGGGCACCGGTGTCGGTCCGGACGAGCCGAGGCTCCGCCACGGAAGGGATGCCCAAGCACCGACTGCGTTTCGACATCCAGGGTTCGCAAGAGGTCCGACCGTTGACCAGAGAGAAGGCACTCGATTCCGCCGCGATCCAGTCGGTGCTCGATCAGCTCGGCGCCGAGCTTTCCAGCTGCCAGGAGAGCGCCGCGCGGCTGGCGAGCGAGCTTCAGGAACGCGAGGTCCTCTTCAACGGCCTCATGACCAATCTCGACCGCGCCTTCTGGCTGGCGGATCCCGAGGGTCGAACCCTGGTCTACGCCAATCCCAGCGCCATCGGGATCTGGGGGCCGGAGGTGGTCGGCAAGGGGCAGGATCCCGCCGGCCGGCTGGACTGGCTGCACGAGGATGAGCGCACGCGCGTCATCGAGGCCTGGCGAAGCGACCCCGGCAGCTTCGACCAGGAGTTCCGCATCGTGCATCCCTCGGGTCGGGTCCAGTGGCTCCGCGAACGCTGCTTCCACATCGTTCGCGGTGATGACGCACCGCTCTTCCTCGCCGGGCTGGCCGAGGATCTGACCGTCGAGCACGCGGCCTCGGAGGCGCTGGAACGCACCCTCGCCCAGCTCGAGATCCAGGCCACCCAGGATCCGCTCACCGGCGTTCTCAACCGACGTGGCCTCGAGCTCGGCCTGCGCATCGAACTGGGGCGTGCGCGCCGGCAGGGTGAGCCCCTGCTTGCCCTCATTCTCGACCTCGACGACTTCAAGACGATCAACGAGAGCCACGGCCACGCGGCCGGCGACGTCGTGCTGGCGCGCGTCGGGGCCGTCTTGCGCCGGTCGCTGCGCCCCACCGACCTGGTGGGCCGAATCGGCGGTGACGAGTTCCTGGCCCTGCTGCCGGCGACGAGGATCGCGGAAGGTGGCGGCCTGGCCGAGCGCTTGCGGCATGAGGTGGCCGCCCAGCAGCTCAACTGGACCGACGAGCGGATCGGCACCACGGTCAGCATCGGTCTGGTCGAGGTGGCTGCCGCGACCCGTTCGCTCGACGAGGTGCTGCGCTCGCTCCAGGACACGCTTTCGTCCAGCAAGCGGAGCGGCAAGGACCGGGTCAGCAGCGGTCAGGCCGCGCCGGCTCCGTCCGTGACCGGAACCGATGCCGTCGCGGTTTCGGACGGCGAGTCGATGGTGATGTCGCGGCTCGGCGTGGCCGAACAGCAGATCGTCAGCCTCGAGACCGGCCAGGTCATCGCCCTCGAGTTCATGATCTCCGGTGGCGATGGTTCCTGGATCAGACCGCAGGATCGCGATGCCAAGAGCCTCGACCACGACCTGCTGGTGCACATGGAGATCGATCTCCTGCGCCGGGCTCTGCTGCGCTCGACCAGCTTGCCGCGCACGCTCGATCTGCACGTCAACCTGCATCCGGAATCGCTGGTCACGCTGGAACACTCCCGGGTTCCCGACATGCTGCACGCGAGCCGCCGCCAGCAACGACTCTGCGTCGAGATCAGCGAGCAACAGCTCGTGGGCGACCCGGGCTACCTGCTCCCGGCGCTCGCCAAGTTGCGCGCCGAGGGAGTCATCCTGGCGCTCGACGACGTCGGTTTCGGTGCCCGCTCGCTGGAAGCCCTGGTGGTCCTCGAACCCCAGGTGATCAAGGTGACCCGGCGTCTGGTGGGTGACTTCGGCCAGCGTCGCGACGATCGCCGCTTCCTCCGTCGTCTCGTCCGCCTGGCGCGGAGCCTCGAGGCACGGGTGATCGCCGAAGGCGTGGAACGGGAGGAGGAAACCGAGTTCCTGCTCGAATCGGGCGTCCGCTTCGCGCAGGGTCCCCTCTGGGGCTCGCCGCAACCCTTGCTGGAGCCCAGCCGCTCATGAACTGGACCGCGACCGAGGCGGCAAGCCGGACGGAACCCTGGTTGATCGTGCTCGACGACAATCCGGGTGATGCTCGCCTCATCTCCGAGGCCATCAGCCGGTCCCGGCCGGAAGTCCGGATCGAGATCCTCGCCCGGTCGGACGTCCTGCTGGCGCGGCTCCAGGACCTCGAGAACAGTCCCGACGCCACGCTGCCGGCCTTGCTCTTCGTCGACGTCAACGTGCCCCCGCTCTCGGGTCACATCGTGCTCAGCTTCCTCCGCACCAACGAACGCCTCGGAGCCGTTCCCAGCGTCGTCCTCTCCGGTGCCCTCGTGGAGGAGGATCGGCAGCGCTTCCAGGCCTCGGGAGCCAGTGACGTGCTGGCGAAACCCGCCACCTTCGCCGAGCTCCGGCACCTCGTCGACCTCGCCCTCGATCGCTTCCTGCCACCCTCATGACCAGGGGCACTCGACCGGACGAGCGCTCCCGGCGCGACGACGACACGAGCGCGGTCCGGCTTCGGGCACCGACGCCCGGCCTCCTGCGATTCCTCGGCTTCCTCGCCGTGCTGGTCCTGGTCACGACCTTCTACCTGTTCCTGATCCCGGGAATCGGCGGTGTCGTCCGGGTCTCGCCCTGGGTGATCCTGGCCTTCGGCTGCGCTCTCGCCGCGCTCCTCGTCCATGGCATGGTCATGGGCACGCGGCTCCGCCGTCTGACGACGCTCGCCCTCGACCGTCGTCAGCGCCTCGAGACCGCGCTGCGCGAGGAGCGCGCGGCCCGGACCGAGTTGAAGAGCACCAAGGCCGAGCTCGAACGCTCTCTCGCCCGCCTCCGTGGCTTCGTCGAGACGGCCGCCGATGCCATCGTCGTGATCGACTCGGCCGGCACGATCGTCTTCGTCAATCCGGCGATCGAAGGGCTCTTCGAGCAGCCGGCCGACGAATTCGTGGGCCGGAACGTGAGCATGCTCATGCCCTCGCCCTTCCGCGAGCAGCACGACGGCTACCTGGCGCGGCACTTCGAGCAGGGCACATCGACCCTGATCGGCGGCAGTCGCGAACTGCGGGCCGTGACCGCCACGGGTCGGGAGTTTCCCATCAAGCTGTCGCTCGGCCGTTTCGAGGTCGACGGCGAGGTCTGGTTCACCGGCATCATCCACGACATCTCGGAGCTGAAGGAGATCGAGGGTGAACTGCGTCGTTCCAACGAGGAGCTGCTCCAGTTCGCGGCGGTCGCCAGCCACGACCTCCAGGAACCGGTGCGCATGGTCTCGAGCTTCCTGGGCCTCATCGCCGAGCGGCTGGACGGCCGGCTCGACGAGGACGAGGTCACCTACTTCCGGTTCGCGCTCGATGGCGCCGAGCGGATGAGGGGCATGATCCAGGGACTGCTCCGCTTCTCTCGCGTGGACCGCAAGACCACCATGGTCGAACGCGTCGACCTGGCCGAGATCGCGCGCTCGAGCCGTGCCGACCTGCAGCTCGCGATCGAAGACGCCGGGGCCACGGTCACGATCGGCGACCTCCCGACCATCCGCGGCGACCGCGTCCTGCTCGGATCGGTCTTCGAGAACCTGATCGGCAACGCGATCAAGTACGTGGCCCGGGGCCAGGCGCCCGTGGTGACGGTCAGTGGTCGTGATGAGCGCCACCGCGTCATCGTGGAGGTCGCCGACAACGGCATCGGGATCGCGCCCGAGTTCCGGGAGAGGATCTTCCATCTCTTCCAGCGACTACACGGCCGCGACGAGTATCCCGGCCTCGGGATCGGGCTTGCGCTCGTGCTGAAGATCGTCGAGGCTCATCGGGGTTCGATCGAGATCGACGACCAGCCCGGTGGCGGGTCGATCTTCAGGCTGGTCTTCCCGCGCCCCGAGGGCTACGGCTCGAGAGGCGAGGAGACCGGGAGGAGGGAGCGACTCACGGAGATCGAGGCATGAACTCCGGCGACTCGATGAGCATCCTGCTGGTGGACGACAACGCCGGTGACCGCCTCCTGATCCGCATGGCCTTCCAGGGTGACCCCGCCCTCGCCGATCTCCCCCTGCATGAAGCGGCGAACGGCCGGGCCTGTCTCGACCTGTTGGCAAGACCGGACGAGAACCCGATCGGCGGCCGTCCCGCCCTCGTCCTGCTCGACCTCAACATGCCAGGGCTGAGCGGCTTCGAGGTCCTCGATCGGCTCCAGGCCGACGCCGACACGCGCTCGGTCCCGGTCATCGTCCTGACCTCGTCCGACCAGGATGGGGACATCGCGACCTCACTGGATCACGGCGCGGTCGAGGTCCTGTGCAAGCCCCTCGACCCCGACCGCCTGAAGAGGGCCCTTCGCCGCCTGGGCGGCGATTGGCGACATCGGCTCGACCCCGCCCCCTGACCCCGGCATGGCCCCGGAGGTCCCGGGTGACCTCGTCAGATCCAGGACACGGCGAGCGGGTTTCCCGGATTTCTCGTAGCGTTCGTCGACGACCGCCGACCCAGCAGGCGCTGCCCGGGCGACGGAGGTCGTCGTCCGGCGAGAATCCGACCGGTTCCCATCGAGGAGTGGCCTGCGGTGACGGGTGAACGGACGAGCATCGACGAACTCCTGGCCCAGGGCGGCTGGCTGGGCCGGCTTGCCGCGATCCTCGTCCGCGACGCGGCGGATCGCGACGACCTGGTCCAGGAGGTCTGGCTCGCGGCCCTGCGGCAACCGCCGCGGCGCGGCCAGGAACGTTCCTGGCTGCGCTCGGTCCTGCGCCGACGGGTCGCCGAATCCTGGCGCCGGCGGCCCGACCAAGCCGAATTCGTCGAGACCGCGGTGACCGACGACCCGGCCGAGGCGCTGGCGATCCTGGAGAGCCATGCCCTCCTGGGGCAGGCCCTGCGCGAACTCGCCGAACCCTATCGTGGCCTGATCGTCGCCCGCTACCTCCGCGGCGAGACACCGCGCGCCATCGCCCGGCGCCTCGGCCGCCCGGCCGCCACCGTCCGCACCCAGCTCAGCCGCGGACTGGCGATGCTGCGCGAACGGCTCGACCGCGATCAGCCCACCGCGTCCTGGGCAAGCGTGCTGCTGCCGCTCGCCCTGAGCGCCCCCAAGGTCGGAACTCTCGTCACCGGCGGCGGTATCGGCGGCCTCGCCGCCCGCTTCACGGGAGTCGTCATGAGTCAGAAATCGATCGTCGTCGCCGTCGCCCTGTCTGCGGCCATCGTGGCCTGGTTGGCCACCACCCTCGCCCACGAGGACGGACCCGAACTCGACCGCGGCGACCGGCAGGAGGCCGCAGCGACTCCGGCCGCGCGCCGCAGTCCGAGCGGCGGCGAGGTTGCGGCGGCCACCGGGACCGAGGAGACCGAAGCCGCGCCGGACCTGGTCGAGGAGCGGGCCGAGCTGGTCCTCGAGCTGCGCGATCCGGATGGCGCCGCCATCGCCGGGGCCCGCGTGCTGATCTTCCGGGACGAGGACCTGCTGGTCGACGGCCGGAGCGACGAGCGTGGCCGGCTGCGACGGCCGGGCCGAGCCGGGCGGGCGAGCGTCGTCGTCCTGGCCCCGGGGCGGCCCTGGTGGCGGCGCGAGATCGAGCTCGCCGGTCATCGACGCCTCGACCTCGAGGAGGGCGCGATCCTCTCGGGGCAGGTGCGCGTCGCCGGCGGCCTGCCCTATCGCGAACTCGAGCTCCGGCTGTGGCAGGACGACGCCGACCGCGAGGAGCTGCCGCCCGCGATCGCCGCCCTGGTCTGGCCCCTCGAGCGACGCCGTGACTCCTGCCTGACCAAGGTGGCCGGAGACGGGAGCTTCCGATTCCGGGGCCTTCTCCCGGGGCAGGCACTTCGCCTCGAACTGGGCCAGGGCTTCGCCTTCCGTGAGCCGGACCGGCATCTCGGCCGCTGGCGCAGCCTGCCCGCGCCGACCGAGAATCTCGTGCTCGAGGTCATCGCCGTCCCTCGGGTCACCGGCCGGCTCGTGGATGCCTCGACCCTGGCGCCGATCCCCTGGCAGCCCGTGGTGCTGAACTGTCGCTACGACGAGATCGCCTGGTCGACGACGCGGGCGAGCAGCGACGCCGACGGCCGCTTCGTGATCGGCAGCAACGTCCTGGACTTCGATGAGCTGCGCCTGAGCGTTCCCCGCGGCGGCGAGCTGATCGAGGTCCTGCACGCCGACGAGGGTTTCGCCGACACGGTCGACCTCGGCGACGTCGCCCTGGCCCCGCTCGGCTCCTGGCGCTTCCTGGTGGTCGACCCCGCGGGCCGGCCGCTGGCGAACGCCGTGGTGATGGTGGCGAGTGGCAGTCTCCAGGCCAGGACCGATGCCGAGGGCGAGGGCGAGATCCGTGGCCTCGGCGCCGGCATCGACGAGGCGATGGCGACGGCGCTCGACCACGGCGCGCGTCGGTTCGCGATCGAACGCGCCGACGAGAACCGGCAGCGAATCGTGCTCGCGCCGGTCAACCGGCTTGAGGTGGTCTTCGAGGGCGCTCCGGCCGACTTCCCCGCTCAGCAGCTCGTCGTCCACGGTCCTCGCGCGCTGATGCCCGACGGCTTCGACTACGACCTGCAGACCGGCCTGGGTGCACGCGCCGCGGTCGGCGTCTCCGAGAGCGAGGACCACTTCGAGCTGATCGCCCGTCCGGGCCCGGACGGGATCTTCCGGCTCCAGGACCTGCGCCCCGGCGTCCGCTTCCGGATCGAGATCCGCGACCTCGCCGATCAGCTCCTGGCCGAGCAGGACGGCGTCGAACTGACCGCGACCGAGCAGCGGCGCCTGACCCTGCGCTTCGACGCGAATCGCCGCAAGCTGGTGGTGATCCGGATCCTCGACGAGGACGGAGAGCCCCTCGCCGACGCCGAGGTGATCACGCTCGACCAGCCGCGCATGCGCTTTGCGAGCGAGAGTTTCGAGGTTGAACAGCCGACCCCGGTGAGCGATGACGACGGCCGCGTCCTCTACCTGCGCGACCTCCGCCAACCGCCCGCCGGCATCCGCATCGAACTCGAGGGCTACGAGAGCGTCGAGATCGACGCCGCCAGCCTGAACACGGATCGCCTGCGGGTTCAGCTCAGGCGGCAAGCCGACTGACCCGGCCGGCTGGGCAGCCGGCCCGGAGGAAGTGGCGGAGCAGGCGCTCCGCGGTCCTTACGGGCGGTCCGACGGGAAAGGACCGCGCAGCACCTGCTGCGCCTCGGAGGCTCGATCACTCTCGACGACTAGGCCAGCCAGCGGCTGGCGCTCCGGTCGGACCGCGCAGCGCCTGCTGCGCCTCGGAGCGCCGGCTGCCCAGCCGGCCTATAGGCCGATCGCGTTCAAGTCACCGACGACTGAAAGCACGGCCATCGTCGCCGCAAGACCACGAGCAATGGCCGAAGAGTACTAGGCCAGCCAGCGGCTGGCGCTCCGAGCAATCGGAGACCCGGAGCACCAGCTGCCCAGCTGAAGCACCCTGGCTCCCGGTAGTCGGCGCTCCGGTCGGACCGCGCAGCGCCCGCTGCGCATCGGAGCGCCGGCTGCCCAGCCGGCCTATAGGCCGATCGCTTTCAAGTCACCGACGACTGAAAGCTCGGCCATCGTCGCCGCAAGACCACGAGCAATGGCCGAAGAAGACTAGGCCAGCCAGCGGCTGGCGCTCCGGTCGGACCGCGCAGCACCTGCTGCGCCTCGGAGCGCCGGCTGCCCAGCCGGCCTATAGGCCGATCGCTTTCAAGTCACCGACGACTGAAAGCTCGGCCATCGTCGCCGCAAGACCACGAGCAATGGCCGAAGAAGACTAGGCCAGCCAGCGGCTGGCGCTCCGGTCGGACCGCGCAGCACCTGCTGCGCCTCGGAGCGCCGGCTGCCCAGCCGGCCTATAGGCCGATCGCTTTCAAGTCACCGACGACTGAAAGCTCGGCCATCGTCGCCGCAAGACCACGAGCAAGGGCCGAAGACGACTAGGCCAGCCAGCGGCTGGCGCTCCGAGCAATCGGAGACCCGGAGCACCGGCTGCCCAGCTGAAGCACCCTGGCTCCCGGTAGTCGGCGCTCCGGTCGGACCGCGCAGCGCCCGCTGCGCATCGGAGCGCCGGCTGCCCAGCCGGCCTCGAGACCGATCGCTTTCAAGTCACCGACGACTGAAAGCACGGCCATCGTCGCCGCAAGACCACGAGCAATGGCCGAAGAAGACTAGGCCAGCCAGCGGCTGGCGCTCCGAGCAATCGGAGACCCGGAGCACCGGCTGCCCAGCCGAAGCACCCTGGCTCCCGGTAGTCGGCGCTCCGGTCGGACCGCGCAGCGCCTGCTGTGCATCGGAGCGCCGGCTGCGGCGGGATCAGGACTCGCCCAGGCTGCCGCGCATCCGGGCGAGAATGTCACGCAGCTCCTCCCAGACGCTCGAACGTGCCCGGGCGCAGCGTTCGGCCACCTGGGCGAGAGAGAGCCCTTCGAGGTAGTAGAGTTCCACGATCGTCCGCTGCTCGGCCTCGAGTTCGGTCAGGAAGCGTTCGAGGCGATCGGCCTCTTCGCGGCGCGAGGCTCGACTGGCGACGGAGGTGATCGACGCGGGGATCTCCGAGGCGATCGACGCCGCGCAGACGGCCCGACGACCGGCGTCGCGGCCCTTGCCAGCCAGGTAACGAATCCGATCGCCGATGACGTTGCGGGCCATGGCGACGAGCCAGGAGTGGAAGCTCCCCGGCCCGCGCGGGACGAAGCTCTCGCGGAGCTGCCAGGCCCGGAAGACCACGAGCTGGTAGAGGTCCTCCTCGTCGCTGTCGGCGGCGATGGCGCGCCCGGCCACCTGACGGATGTACAGCCGTAGCCGACCACCGTGTCGGTCGGCCAGCTCGGCAAAGGCCAGGTCGTCGCCGGCAAGCATGCGGGCCTCGATCGGAGACGCCGTCGCGGTCATCGGCTCCCTCCTCGCCCGATGACGGTCATCACCGGACGCAGGCCGATGCAAGGGTCCTTCGACTCGGCCTCGGTCCCGATCCGGTTCGTGGTTCGGGACTCGTTGATGCCGTAGCCGTAGGCACCGCCGCGAAACATGCGCAGATCGGAACTCGCGACCCGGCCCAGTCGCAGGCCGTCGCCCTTGCGGACCGGCGAATCGTAGTAGCCGTAACGATCGAGGCACCACTCGAAGACGTTGCCGTAGACGCAGTAGAGCCCCCAGGGATTGGGCGCATAGGAGTCGACCGGCGCCTTGAGAGCCCAGCCGTCGTCGTGGTCCGAGTAACCGTTGCGGGCCTGACCGGTAAGTCGGGTCAGGGCCTGGTCGGCGATGTTCATCCTGCCCTTGCCCAGCTCGGGATCGTTGCCGAAGCTCCAGATCGTCCTGGTTCCGGCCCGGGCGAAGTACTCCCACTGGGCCTCGGTCGGCAGGTCGAGGTCGATCCGGCGCAGCATCTCGTAGCAGTCGTACCAGTTCACGCACTCGACCGGACAGGTTTCCACCACGACCTCGCCGGGTAGCGAGGACATGCCGACGGTGTGGGTCGACGGGTCGACCGAGGTCACGCGCAGCCAGAGTCCCTGCCAGAGCTCGTACTTCGAGACCAGGAAGGGATCGAGCTCGATCTCCTGGCGCGGACTCTCGTGCGGTAGCACCATGCGGTCGCGATCCGGGTCTCCGGGGTCGGTGATGGCGCCCATGCTGAAGCGGCCGCCGGGCAGGAGGACGAAGACCAATCCCTGGCCGGCCTGCACCTTGGGCAGGTGGCCCTGAGCATCGCGCTTCGGGATCTCCTCGTCGAACTGGGTCAGGTAGTGCAGGAATTCCTGCAGCCCCGATTCCGGGTCGCGACCGAGCGGCACCAGGCCGGCGATCGGCTCGAGGACGAAACCGGCGAAACGCGGGTCCGCGGCCAGCTCGCGCGCGGCCCGGGCCCAGGCCTCGCGATGCTCGTCCACGGTCTTCTCCGCCAGCGTCTCGGCCTTCTCCAGGCGGAGTTCGATCGAGGCGATGTGGCCGGTGAGGCCGCGGAAGTCCTCGATACCCTTGACCAGCCGGGCGAGAACGTCGGCGCGCCAGGCGTCGGCCGCGTCCGGATAGTTCGAGTTGCGTAGGCCGTCGAGCAGGACCCGCAGGTCGGCGATCCTGGGTTCGATGAGCTCCTCTTCGATCTGCCGGGCGACCCCGGCCGCCTTCTCATCGAGGCCGCTGCCGCCGCCCTCGTCGTAGGCCTTCAGGCTGTTCTCGAAGTCCTGAAGCGCCTTCCAGGCCTCGGGCAGGGCCTTCTCGACCTCGGCCGGGGTCATCGGTTGGCGGCGCGCCAGGATGGTCTCGAGCTGCGCCTGATGGCGGGCGCACCGCGAGACCAGATCGCGAGCCCGGTCGAGCCAGGCGCGCATGCGCGGCGCGGTGGCGGGAGCGATGGGCCAGAGCGTGCGTTCCTCGGCGACCAGGTCGTCGACCTTCTTCACGTCGGATAGCTCGAGGACCTCCTGCAGCGAGGCCGAGAGCTCGTCGGCCCGTTGCACCGCCTCCTCGCGGAGTCGCTTGTTCTCCTCGTTCCTCACCGTGAGGGCATTGGCCCGCTCGACCGCGACCAGGCGCAGGTTGTCGATCCGCCGGTTCTTGGTGATCACGTAGACGGTGAAGGCAGCCAGCGCGACGACGATGAAGAGCGCCGTGCTGGCCACGATCGCGTTGCGGCGGTACCAGCGGAGCGAACGCGTGACCGGTCCCACGGGGCGGACCGAGACCGACTCGCCGCGCCGCAGCCGACCGAGATCGGCGGCGAGGTGGGCGGCGTCCTGATAGCGATGGCGCGGGTCGAGCTCCATCGCGGCACGGACCACCATGGCGAGATCGCGAGGCAGACCGGGGCAGAGGCCCTCGATCGGTCGGGCGTCGCCGCGCAGGATCCGGTGGAAGAGGTCCTCGACGGTCGGTCCCTCGAAGGGCCGCTGACCGGAGATCAGCTCATAGGCGGTGACCCCGAGGGCGTAGACGTCCTCCAGCCGCGACGCCGCCGGCCGACCGCTCCGCAGCCTTTCCGGCGCGATGTAGGCCGGTGTGCCGAGCAGATCGTGGCTGCCGGTCAGCGAGATGCCGGCGTCGCCCTCGACCGCGGCCAGGCCGAAGTCGACCAGGACCGGCGCACCGTCCGGACGGACCAGGACGTTGGCCGGCTTCAGGTCGCGGTGGACGATGCCCTGCTCGTGCGCGGCATGGAGGGCCAGCGCGATGCGTTCCAGGAAGCGCAGCTTGTCCTCCAGATCGCGCTTGCCGAGACGGCGTGGCTCGCCGCCCGCCTCGCGTTCATCGGCCAGGATCCGGGCCAGGCTCGAGCCCTCGATCAGCTCCATGGCGATACAGGGCAGGCCGTCGACGACGCCGGCATCGTAGACGCGACCGATGTCCGGATGATTCAACCGCGACAGGGCGCGGGCCTCGCGCTTGAACCGGGCGAGGAGCTTGTCATCGAAGGTTGCGACCCGATCGAAGACCTTCAGCGCGACCACGCGACCGAGCTTCTCGTCCTGGGCCCGATAGACGGTTGCCTGACCGCCGCGCCCGATGATCTCGCCCAGCTTGAAGGCACCGAGCCGACCGCCGCCCTGACGGTCGCCCTCCGAGCCCGAGTCTTGCTCCAGGGCGAGGTAACAGCGGGCGACCGCTTCGGCCGCGCCCGGATGGCGGGCCAGGTAGTCGCCCAGCGCACGATCCCGACCGGCGGCCCGATCTTCCCAGTACTCGTCGAGGAAGCGGGCGACGACCTCGGCCTCTGGGTTCACGGCCGGAACCGCCGGAGCCCCGCGCCCCTCCTCCTCCCGGGACGCCGCGAGGCCGAGCTCGGCCAGCATGGCCTCGGCCTCGGCCCGGGTTTCCGGATCGAGCCCGGCCAGAAGGTCACCCAGCGCCTCGCCGTCCAGGGCGGCGCGCAGCAGCCGGTCGAGCTGCTCCAGCTTCTCGGGTTCTTGCGCCATCTTCCGCCCGCCCAAGCTGACCGGGCACCTCCCGGCCGAGCCGGGATCGTAGACGTTCATCCGGTCGAGGGCGAGTTTCGAGCCCGGTTTTGCCCGAACTCGGCCCCGCTCGCGATGAAGACCGGGTCAAGAACCGGTCGGGATCGAGAAATCTCCGGACGGAGGACCACCCCTTTCACTGCTCCCTGTGACGGCTGAACCAGAAACCCCCACACCGGAGATCAAAGATGAAACGGATCGGCAGCCTCCTCGGCATCCTCCTCTTGCTCGCCGCCTCGGCGAGCTCCCAAGTCACGCTCACGACCCCCAGTTCTTCCAACAACAGCAGCGGCGGCGTCCTCTTCGACCTGTCCGCGAGCAGCTACTGCCGGATCACGGGCTTCGACCTGATGCTCAGCCCCGGCTCTCGGACCATCGAGGTCTGGTCGGTCACCGACGGCAGCTCCTGGATCGGCAAGCAGGGCAGCGCCGGCGCCTGGACCCTGCTCGGCAAGGTCAGTGTCTACTCCACGACGAGTCTCCAGGCGACCCAGCTTCCGCTGCCCCTCGACGTCGTCCTTCCCGCCGGCGCCAAGACCGGTTTCTACCTGAGGACGACCAGCGGAACTCTCTCCTACGAGAACGGCGTCAACATGGATGCCGCGAGTGTCGTCACCGCCGGTCTGGCCCTCCACGAGGGCGCCGGCATGGCCACCTTCGGCGGCAGCGTCTTCGGCGGGACGACGCCCGGCGGCAGCTCGCGGATCTTCCGCGGCGCCATCCGTTTCTCCAACAGCTCGGTCGGCAGCGCCGCGAGCCTGGCCACGGCCGCCTCGGTGGACGACAGCGAGGACGCGATCGAATTCGACGTCGAGGCCAAGAGCCGTGACGTGGTCGTCACCGGTCTCAGCGCGATGCTCAAGCCCGGCGTCTACCACCTCCAGCTCTACGTCGCCGAGTCGAACGTCCCGGCCGCCACCGCGGGTCACGGCTTCGGCGCCTGGCGCCTCATCGGCGAGCGCTACGGCTTCGTCGTGGCCAACGCGGGCAGCCAGGAGCTGCCCTTCTCGTTCGAGGCGGCGGTACCGAAGGGCAAGCGGCGCGGCTTCTACCTGGTCACGAACGTCGAGGCAGGCATCGATTGCCAGAATGCGTCCGGCTCTCCGCTGCGCGCCGTCGGCAGCGACATCGACATCCACAGCGGGACCGCCTACGACACGGCCTCGGCGTCCTTCGGCAATCCCGTGGACGCCGGCCTCTTCGCCGGCACCGTCCACTACCGCATCCCGTCGCAGGGCACCGGCATCACGCCCGGCGGCAGCTCGGTCTTCTCGGGGACGCCGACCGTCGGGTACTTCGACATCGGCGTCTTCTTCGACCTCAAGTCCAACAAGCCGATCGTCGTCGAGTCGATCGACTGCAACCTGGACGCCGGCAACCACACGATCGAGGTCTGGGCGCTCACCGCCGGCGGCTCGCAGCTCGGTGCGGCGGGCACGCCGTCGCTGTGGACGCGCATCAGCAGCGAACCGGTCAGCCTGGTCACCGGCGGCAGCGTCCAGGTGGCCCAGGATCTCCGCCTGTTCATTCCCGAGGGCGGCATCCAGGGTCTCTACGTGACCGCGACCAACAACGCCATCAACACGGTCTTCTACACCCAGGACTTCAACGTCTCCGGCGACTTCAAGTCCGACGGCACCCTGACCATGGCCACCGGCGCCGCCGGCGACTACCCCTTCATTCCGCAGGTGTCCTACGTCCAGCCGGACGTCCAGGTCCACTACCGCAGGCTGGGCCGCGCCGACTCCGGGTTCTTCGAGGACTTCTCGGGCGGCAGCGGCATCCAGCCGCCCAGCGGCTGGATCTCCGCCCTGGTCGAGGGCAACCGTCCGAAGCTCGACGGCTGGCGCTTCGACAACCCCGGCAACCGGACCCTGAACCAGCCGCAGTCGGCGCCGATCGCGATCTTCGACACCGACGAGTCCGGTACCGGCAACTTCGTCTCGGGCGCGCTCTACAGCCCCCTCTTCGACGCCAGCGGCGACCTCGACATCAGGCTCGACCTCGACGGCTACTTCCGCCAGTACTTCAGCTCCAGCGACGCCTGGATCGAGGTCTGGGACGGCACGGTCTGGAACGAGATCGTCCACTTCGCCAGCTCGCAGGCCACCGATCCCACGCACTCCTCCTACGATCTGACCGCGGCCGCCGGCGGCTATCAGAGTGCGATCGTCCGCTTCCGCTACGAGGGCAACTACGCCTGGTACTGGAAGCTGGACAACATCAACCTGCAGATCGGTCAGAAGGGTCAGCGCCCGCAGCTCGAGATCGGCGAGTTCGACATCAACAACGCCACCGACGCGCTCCACGGCCAGCCGGTGAAGAGCGGTCTCCCCGGCCCCTATGAGGCGACCGCCCATATCCTCGCGCCCACGGTCTTCCACTGGGAGGGTGAGCCCAACCAGCCGATCCAGCTGCTGGCCGGCTTCCTCAACCTGGGCAACGTGGTGCTCGACCCGCAGGGCCAGCTCGACATCGGCAGCTACGACCCGGTCACCATGACCTTCCCGGGCCTCCTGCTGCTCGCCGATGGCACCGCCGGCGACCTGGTGAATGCCAGCTTCCGGACTTCGAATGCCGGCGAACTCACCATGCCGCTCAACCTTCCGCCCTACGCGATCGGGCTGACGGTCCACTTCCAGAGCGTGGTCTTCTCCACGACCCAGAACATCGCGCTCACCAACGTGGTGACCCTCGACATCGTGAACTGAGGGTTCCTGCACATCTCGACGGTGTGAACCGGCCGCGGTTCGGGTCCTCATCGACCCGGGCCGCGGCCTCCTTCATCACGGGCGGCATTCCGGCGCGGGCTGGACGGGCGGGGGCTCGATCGCGAGGATCGGGGCCGACCATGGAGGACCCCGCCATGCCCCTCAGCCTCAGCTCTCCTCGACGCCGCGGACCTGGCGTCCCGGCGGCCGACCGACGACTCGCGCCCCGCGCCGGCCTCCTGTTCATGGTCTTCACCCTCCTCGCCCTGCTCGGCCCGCGGCTCCCGGCCCAGGAGGAGAAACCGAAGGAGGAGCGGGCCGCGCGGCTGATCGCCGAGCTCCGCGCCGGGCGCTGGGAACTGAAGACGGTGGAGCAGCTCGTCCGCGCCCTCGTCCAGGCGCGGGAGGAACACGCGGCGCGCTGGTGGACGGCGATGGCGATCACCGCCGCCGAGCGTGGCGAGCTGCCGGCCGAGACCGGGAAGAAGCTCGAGCAGCTGGCCAAGGTCGAGGGGCTGAAACCGCACGAGCCCTCCCTGCGCGCCATGCCGGTGCGCGCGATCAAGCATCTCGAGACCCTGATGAAGGCCCGGGCCTACACCGGCGCCCCCGAGGCGATCCACTTCGCCCGCCGCTGCCTGGAGACCTATCCCGATGCCAAGCTGGTGGCCGAGGTCGATGCCATCGAGAAGAGCCTCGAGACCGTCGACCGCAAGGAGGAGAAGCCGCTGAGCGCCGTGCTGACCAAGAGCCTGCAGCGCCTCGTGGGCCAGCTCGGCGAGGCGCGCGACGCATTGCTCGCCGACATGCTCGCCCAGTACGAGCGGCACCCCTGCCCGCCCGGCGCGCGCGCCACGCGCGCGCTGATCCTCGCCCGCGGCGAGGCCGAGGTCAGCAGCGAGTGGCGCCAGGCCTTCGATCGGCTGGCCGAGATCGAGCACGCGGTCGAACCAACCCTGACGCTCCGGGTCTGGGTCGAGAACGGCGGCAAGGTATCGGTCTGGCGCGACGGCAAGCGGCTGCTCGGTGGCCACGGTCGGAGCTCGGTCGGAGAAGTCCGGGATCGTGGCGCCAGCTTCGCGGTGATCGCCGGCGACCTGATCCAGTTCGAGATCGAGAAGCTCCATGCCAAGAAGGCCGGTCGCAAGCTCTTCGTCGTCGCCCTGGCGGCCGAACTCGAGGGCAAGCCGCTCGGCGCCGAAGCCTGGTTCCGCAACGCCAACGGCCGGGTGTCCAGCATCGACCCCCAGCTCGACCCGATGTGCCGCGGCCTGCCCTTCACTCCGGGCTCGATCCCGAAGGGTCTGACCAAGGCCGTGGCCGAGCAGGTGGCGCAGCTCGGCGAGGGCATCCTGTTCCCGACCACGGACGAGCATCATCACTACGCGGTCGACATGCACGCGAAGCTGGTCGCCGCGGCCGAGGCGATCCACGGCGCCGGCCAGTCGCCGACCTGGATCGCGACCGAGGGAGAACGCCTCGTCGTGGTCCTCCGCGTCCCGCGCTGACGGCGGTTTCAGGCCTCGCTGCCCGGAGTCTCGCGCAGCAGACGGACCGCCTCGGGATGAGCGGCCCAGGCCCGCGCCAGCAGGGTCGAGGCCAGGGTCGCCCGGCCCGGCCCGGTCGCGAAGGCGGCCTTGCCCTCGGCGACGCGACGGAAGAGGTAAGCGGCGAAGAAGGGCCCCTTGGCCAGGGCCTGGCGCATCGCCCGAAGGGTCGCGTCGCTCGCGGCCGTCTCGAGGAACTCGACCAGCGCCAGGGCGTAGAGCCACTGCGGCTCGTCGTGCTCGGGGAATCGGGCGAGGAGTTCGCGGGTCTCGGCGGCGCGACCCTCGAGCAGGAGCAGGCTCGCCAGATGGTGGCGCAGCCCCCGGGGATCACCCGGTTCCTCGGCCAGCCGAACCTGGAAGACGTCGATGATGCCGGGCCAGTTCACGGGCGAGCGCAAGGCCTCGAAGGCCGCCGCGAGCTGGTCGGCGGCCCGCGAGGCCGCGACCTCGCGTTCCGCGCGCTCGGCCTCGACGCGGCGGCGGTCTTCGAGCGCCGCCGCCAGGGGTCGGCCGAGCCGCGCCATGATCACGTCCTCGTCGAAGACGAATGAGCCCGCGACTTCGAACAGGAAGATGCCCTCGCCTCGCGCGATCGCCTGGAGCTCGACCGCTTCCGCCCAGGGATCGCGCAGGTTTCCGAGCGGCCGAAGCACGGCCTCGATCACCCGGTCCTGCGCCCGGGCCTCGAGCCGGAGTTCCTCGAGCAGTCGGCGATCGCGCCAGTGCGACCAGGCGACGTCCCACATCTCGTCGCGCCGCCCCTTGGTGACCCGGACCGCGCCATGGAGGCGGGCGTAGGAGTGCAGGGCGAAGAGGGCCCGCAGGTCGTCTTCCAGCCGATCGAGCAGCTCGCTCTCCTTGCCGGCCGCCCGCAGGCGCTCCAGGCCTTCCCGATCGTCGAGCTTGCGTCGCAGGCCGCAGCTGCCACGCAGGAGGAGGTCGAGATCGAGGGCGAGTCCCTTGCGGCCGCGCCCGCCGCCGATGACCTTCTGCGGCAGGTCGATGTCGCCGAGGAAGCGCTTGCCCCAGTCGAAGCCGAGGGCGGCAAGCAGGGACCGCACGCCGACGGCCGCGATGAAGTCGAAGTTCGCCAGTCGGGCCCGGCCTTCGGCCAGGGCGGCGCCGGCGAAGCGCATGACCGTTTCGCGCTCGACGTCGAGGATCAGCATCACCTCCGGTTCGTCCCGGGGATGGGCCACGACCAGGGCACGCCGCATGGTGGCGACCCGCTCACGTTCCGCGCGGCGCTCCGCCTCGAATTGCCGTCGTGATTCGGCGAGCTGCTCGGGGCTCGGCTGGCCGCGACGACGGCGGCGGTCGGCCTCGATCGCCTTGATCACGGCCCGGCGCGCGCCGGAGATGTCGGGATGGTCGGCGACGAGAAGCCAGGCGCCATCCGCCTCGGTGGTGATCGGCTCCCCCCTGTTCCAGACACGATCCGGGCCCAGGTAGCGCGGCCGGCTCCAGCCCCGGGCGGCGAGGAAGTCGATCACGATCTCGGGCCTGGCCCGGCCGCCGAGGGCCTCGAGCGCGCAGACGACGAGCCGCCGATCGGACCAGCCCGAAAGGCCGGGGATGCGCCAGGCCTCCTCGAGGGCCGCGGCGTCGATCGGTCGCTCCGGATCGGGAAGCGGTGGCGGCGGCTCGGGGGGAGCTACTTCGGCCCGCGCCCGTGGTGGGCACATACCCAGGCGGAAGGCCCAGAGCCCGGCCTCCTGGCAGTGCGGGTCGAGGTCGTAGAGCTCGCCCCGGCGAAAGACCGGCTCACGGGTCGGTCGGCAGCGAGAGAGCGACCGCCGGGCGAGATCACGGGGCGCGTAGCCGATGGCGTCGAGTCGCTCGGCCACCTCGTCCAGGCTCATGGCCCCGCCCTTCTCGATCAGGGCGGCCACGAGGAGACCGAAGTAGTTGGCGTCCGGACGACGGGCGGCCATCGCCAGCGAGGTCTCCGTGACCCCGAGGATCTTCGCGTAGTCGTTCGGCATTCGGACTCGGTTCCGGTCGCGGGCCACGGTGGCCCCGGTTCAGGTCGCGGACGCGGCCTGGCCCGCGGCATCACCGTGCAGCCGGCGCTTGGCCCAGAGATTGTACTGATCGAGCACGCGCGGATCGTCGATGCCCAGCTTCCTTCTCAGCTGGGCGGCGACGTCGATCGAGGCGGCAGCGAGGACCCGCGTGATGCTGCCGTAGTGCCGCGGCGGGGGCGAAGGATCGTCGTCGGCCTTCGGACCGGCGACCTCGAGACGCGCGAGGGTCGAGGTTTCGACGTCACCGTCGAGACCCTTCCTGTCCGAGCCCTGCCCCAGGCCGAGCCGGCGCTCGACCGCGTCGACCTCCGCCGCGAAGGCGGCGCCCTCCTTGCCGACCCGATCCAGATCGCCGCGGTCGACTGCCTCGCCGATCTCGTGGAGGGTCTGGCGCAGCCGGCGGAATTCCTCGTCCTGGCGCAGCTGGAGCGCCATCTCGATCATCCCGGTCGCGCTCGACGCCTCGGCGAGGCAGAGCAGGCTCACCGCCGGGATGGCCAGGACGAGTTTGCGAGACAGACGGTCGCGATGACGACTCTCGACGTAGCGCAGCCGCGCCTCGTGGATGACCCGATTCACGTGACCGAGCGGGAGGCCGCCCGGATCCTTGACCTGGAGGCCGTCCGGATCCTCGACCTGGAGGCCGCCCGGATCCTTGGCCTTTCTCTTCTTCCAGGCCGTCGATTCGAGGTACTGGACCCGGATCGGATGGGGCAGATAGCTGCGACGGCTGCTTTGCGACAGACCCAGATAGGAGGTCATGCCCTCGATCACCTGGGACCAGTAGGAAGACTCGGTGCTCTGCCCCGCCCGGTAGTCACGGCAGCCCTGGTCGTTCAGGTGGCGCAGCGCCGGGTCTTCGGTCAGCAGTCTTCTCCACTTGGAACCGGCCTCGAGGCCCTCCATGTCCTGGCCCGTCACCGGCGCTCCCTCGCCCTCGACCAGGATTCCGAGCTTCGAGCCGGGCTGGTACCACGAGCTCATCCAGGACTTCATCACCACCAGGCGCTCGCTGAGGACGAGATGCTCGATCAGGCCGAAGAGACAGTCGAGCTGGATGACGCCGGCGACACCGTCCAGGCGCCGCGGCCGGCCCTCATCCGACCAGACCCAGCTCGAGACATCCGAGGGTCCACGTGCCCCACGCAGGAAGAGGTCGACCTCCTGCAGGGACCAGTTGTCGAGAATGGTCACCGGACCCGAGGCTTCGATCTTCGTGTTCATGGTCACCTCTCCTTCGCCTGCCCGGAGACGCGGTCGACCGACCCGGATCGGACGCGCCGGGCCCGCCAGGATAGCCCGGGCCGCGGTCGGATCGCGCGACGAATCTCGAAGCCGACCGCTTCCGACGCCGGTTCGAGGCCGATCATCACGCCCCGCCGGGCGAGACCGACTCCCGGCCGCGGCGGGCGAACCCTTGCGACCTCGGGGGTCCGGCACCGGGTCAATCGCGAGCCGGGGTGACAGGACGGGGGTCGTCCGGGCATGATCGGCGGACCATGAAGCCCCTGGATGGATTCGACGTCACCGGTCTCCTGCGCCGGCACCGGGCCGGCGAGCGCGAGGCCCTCGACGCCCTGATGCCCGCGGTCTACGACGAGCTGCGCGCCATCGCCGGCCGCTGCTTCAAGGCGCGCGGACCCGACACGTTGCAGCCGACGATGCTGGTCCAGGAGCTCTACCTCGAACTCGTCGACCAGAGCCGGGTGGACTGGAAGGACCGGCTCCACTTCTTCGCCTTCTGCAGCCGCGTGATGCGCAACCTGCTGGTCGACGAGTCGCGACGGCGCAAGGCGATGAAGCGCGGCGGCGACCGGCAGCGGGTGACCCTGGATCAGGCCGTCGCCCGGGCCGCCGGCCTGAACGACGACCTCGAGGTCATCCACGAGGCTCTCGGCGAGCTCGCCGCCCAGGACGCCGTGTCGGCCCAGGTCGTCGAGCTGCGCTACTTCGGTGGCCTCAACATGGACGAGATCGCCGAGCTGATCGAGATGCCGAAGCGCAGCGTGGAACGGTTGTGGACGGCCGCCCGGGCCTGGCTCGGCGCGGCCATCGCGGATCGCCGCGAATGAGCGCCGATTTCGGCCGTGCGCGCGATCTCTTCCTCGAGGCGCTCGAGCTCCCGGCGGCGGATCGGGCGCGCTTCGTCGCGGCCGCCACCGGCGCCGACGAGGAGCTGCGTGACCTGGTGATGCGCATGCTCGCGGTCGAGGACGCCGACTCGGACTTCCTCGCCGAGTCGCCGGTGGAGCGCGGCCGGCTGGCGGCCGTCCTGGACCTGGCGCGGCCCCCGATCGACGACGACGAGATCGACGAGGCGCTCCCCGCCCGGATTCCTGGCTATCGCATCGAAGGGCTGATCGGCCGCGGCGGCATGGGCCTGGTCTACGAGGCCTGGCAGGAGAATCCGCATCGCCGGGTGGCGATCAAGGTGATCCGCCCCTCCTGCCTCTCACCCAGCGTCCTGCGTCGGTTCCGCACCGAGGGCGAGGTCTACGCCCGACTCCAGCATCCGAACGTCGCCACCGTGATCGAGACCGGTACCTTCGAGCATCGTGGTCGCCAGCTGCCCTTCCTGACCATGGAATACGTCGAGGGCCAGGACCTGCGGACCTGGGTGCGCGGCCATGCGGTCGACCTCGCCCAGCGGCTGCAGCTCCTGGCCGAGATCGCCGAGGCGGTCCACCACGCCCATCAGCGCGGCATCATCCACCGCGACCTCAAGCCCGGCAACATCCTGATCGACCGGGACGGTCGGCCGAAGATCATCGACTTCGGCATCGCCCGCGAGGCCGATCGCCGCGGCGCCGACGAGACGCTCACCGGCCAGGTGGTCGGCACCCTGGCCTACATGAGCCCGGAGCAGCTCGAGGGCAAGGCCGGCGATCTGCACTTCCCCACCGACGTCTACGCCCTCGGCGTGATCGCCTTCGAGATCCTCGGCGGTCGCCTGCCCCACGAGGTCGATGCGATGCCGGCGGCCCGCGCCATCCGGACCATCTGCCAGATGACGGCGCCGCGACTCGGCCATCTGAAGTCCGAGCTGCGCGGCGACGTCGAGATCGTGGTGGCGAAAGCGCTCGAGAAGAGCCGGGAAGACCGCTACACCTCGGCCGACGCCTTCGCCCGCGACCTCCGCCACATCCTGGCCGACGAACCGATCGAGGCCCGGCGGCCCTCCGCCATCTACAACTTCCTGAAGTTCGCCAGGCGCAACCGCGTGCTGGTGGCCGGCATCACCGCGACCTTCCTCACCGCGGTGGTCGGCCTGGTGATCTCGCTCCGTTTCGCTCGCGAGGAGCAGCGCCAGCGGCGCGCGGCCGAGGCCCGCACCCGCGAGGTCGAGCGCGCGATCTACCGCATGGGCATCACCGCCGCCGAGGCGGCGCTGCGCGAGTTCGACGTCCAGGAGGCCGCCCGGCGCCTCGACGCCACCCAACCCGGCCTGCGGGGCTGGGAGTGGCGCCGGCTCCGGGCCGCGCTGGACCGCTCGATCCACCAGCTTCCCGGGCGCGCGCCTGGCCACGGCGAACTCATGCGTCCACGGCTCCTGGCCGACGGCCATCGCGTGGTCTACGGCGAACGCGCCGAGGACTCGATCGTCATCTCGGTCTGGAACCTCGACGACGACGAGGTCCGGCGCCGAACCCTGCCGATTCCGGGACTGGGGGTCGACGTGGTCGCCCACGACGATGGTCGGGTGGCGATCCTCCAGCCCGCCGACCATCGGCTCGACATCATCGACGTCGACGATCCGCGGGCCGATCGGTCGTTCGAGCTGGCCGCGGAGCCACCGGCCGGGGCCGGGGCCGCGCGTGATCTGGAGCTTGACGGCTTCGTGCTCCGCTACGATCTCGGCCCCGAGATGGCGCTGGCCGATGGTCTCGCCCTCGATCGTCCCTTCGAGGTCTCGCGGGACGGACGCCATCTCGCCGGGGCGCGCATGGGCGGAATGCAGAGCCACCGGATCGCGATCTGGGACCGCCGCGGTGGCGAGCTCCTGCACGAGATCGGCGACCCGCAGAATCCGGTCGACTTCCTCGCCTTCGCCTTCCACCCGCGGGAACCCCGCCTCTACAGCGCGACGGTGGACGGCCTGGTCCAGGCCTGGGACATTCGCGATGGCCGGGAGATTCCCTGGGTCACGCGCGTCGGTCACAGCGACAAGGTCTTCGACATCGACGTCAGTCCCGACGGACGGCTGCTGGCCACCGCCGGGCAGGACCGCAGCCTGCGCATCTTCGACCTGGAAAGCGGCCAGCAGCTCGCGGCCCTGGTGGGTCACGAGCGCGAGGTGCGTTGCCTCCGCTTCGGCGCCGATCCCGACCTCCTGGTCTCCGAGGATGCCGGCGGTGGTCTCAGGGTCTGGAACTGGCGCGAGGCCACCACGCTGGGCCAGCTCCTCGGCCACCAGCTCTTCGTCTATCCGGTGATCGTCACCCCGGGCGGCGCGACCATCATCTCCGGCGGCTGGGACCGTCAGATCCGCTTCTGGGACGCGCGGACCGGCGCGGTGATCGGCCGGCACCTGATCCCGCGTTCCGGCGCCACCTATGACGTGGTCTACCAGCTGGCGATGGCCGCCGACTCGAGCCGCCTGGCCGTGGACTGTCAGGGTGAACGCAATCGCCACCGGGTCGAGGTCTTCGATCCGCGAACGATGACGCCGCTCGGCACGATCGAGGTGGCCGGCTACCCGGCCGTCGAGTTCGACCACGCGGGCCGACGCCTCTTCGTGGCCGACGCGAAGGAGCTCAGGGTCTTCGCGGCCGAGGACCTGACCCTGCTCGCCACGACGGCGGCCCGGGGGCGCCTGTTCGCCCGCGGCGGCGCCGGGGATGCGCTGCTCTTCCTCTCCGACGGCCTGCCCGAGACCGGCTTCTCGGTCCTCCGGACGACGGATCTCGAACCGGTCCATGTCGAGGCCGAGCTTCCCGCGCGGCTCCGTCGCGCCGCCTTCTCCCATGACGGGCGCTGGCTCGCGCTCGGGCTCGAGGACGGCACGATCCAGATCCGCCGCTGCTCCGACTGGCGCCTGGAGAGACGGCTCGTGGGCCACACCGCCGCGGTCTATTCGCTCGCCTTCTCGCCCGACGACCGCCGTCTGGCCTCCGGCTCGGATGACTGCAGCATCCGGATCTGGGATGGCGACAGCTTCGAGGAGCTGGCCCAGCTGCGCGAGCATCGTGACCACGTCTGGTCGCTGGCCTGGACTCCGGACGGCCGGACCCTGGTCTCGGCCAGCGGCGACCGGAGCCTGCGGCTCTGGGACGACGTCAGCGTGGCGGAGCGTTCCCGCGCCCTCGCCGCGCGGAACCGGTCCCGCCTCCGGTTCGAGCCGGAGGTCGCCGGACTGCTCGAACGACTCGGCGCGGAAGGCGCGCGGGCGACGATCGAGCGCGACGCCAACCGCTCGCCCGAGGACCGCAGCCTCGCCCGGCAGCTGCTCCTCGGCCTCATCCTCGACTCCCAGGACTGACCTTCGACGCCCCGGTGCGCCGGCTGCCCAGCCGGCAGGATCGTCGGGCGAGAGCGCGGGCAACGGGCGAAGAAGACTAGGCCAGCCAGCGGCTGGCGCTCCGACAGGACCGCGCAGCGCCTGCTGCCCAGCCGGCAGGATCGTCGGGCGAGAGCGCGTGCTACGGGCGAAGAAGACTAGGCCAGCCAGCGGCTGGCGCTCCGGGCGGCTGGCGTTTCGGAGCGCCGGCTGCCCAGCCGGCAGGTCCGCCGGCCGCTGGCCGGCGCTTCGGAGACGGAGCTCGGGGCGGCCGGATTCCTCGGGATTTCTGGCGGATGCGGTGGCCGGAATCCGCTCGCAGGTTGACGGACCTTCCGGTCCGGCCGTGACCGCGAGCGCCGCGGCGCGGAGAGCCCGAATCGAGGAATGAACCATGCCCACGCCCCCGTACCACAGACCGAGCCCCCCGCGCGCCCTTCTTTCGTTCCTGATCGTCCTGTGCCTCCTCGCCGGCCTGGCCCGGGCGCAGTACGTCCTGGTCACGCCCCTCGATCATCCGGTGAGCGGCAACAACCAGGCCTGCGCCTTCGACGCCGAGGCGCAGACCGACGACCTGCTGATCACTGGCCTCGACGTCGCGCTCTACGCCGGCGGGCAGTGGCTCGAGATCTGGACCCGCAGCGATGGTGGCCCCCACGGCGATCAGCTCGGCTCGAACACCGGCTGGACCCTGGTCGCGAGCGACCTCGTCTACTGCGACCATGACGGTCAGGTCTTCACCACCACCTTCCCGCTCGACCTGCCGATCACCGCCGGCTCGAAGCGCGGCCTGCTGGTGACCAGCGACCACGGGAACGGCCTGCCGACCCGCGCGGGCGGCCCCTCCGTCTTCGCCCAGGATGGTCGCCTCACTCTCCGCGACGGCCGCGGTCAGGCCAGCCTCTTCGGTTCGACCCCGGTGGTCGGCGACGACTTCGAGGGTCAGGTCCGCTACCGCAAGGAGAGCCTCGGGAGCCAGCAATCCCTCGCCATGGGTTCGGTCCAGACCTACGGCAATCGCCAGATCTACTTCGACCTCGAGGCCGAGACCGAGATCGTCGTCACCGGGCTCGACCTCGTGCTCGGTACCGGCCAGCACGACATCGAGATCTGGGCCACGAAGAGCCTCCTCTCCGGTGCCGGTCTCGAGGGCCAGTTCGGCGCCTGGCGCCCGATCGGTCGGGCCACCGGCGTCTCGGTGACCACGCCCGGCCTGGTCCGCATCCCGATCGAACTCGACGTCCAGGTGCCGGCCGGCGGCGCGCGTGGGCTCACCGCCGTGCTCAGCTCGACCGCGTCCGCGCTCGGTACCGGTGCGGCGGCCCCGACCACCGTGGCGGCCCAGGACGCCTTCCTCACGGTCCGCTCGGGCGGCGCCAGCAACGCGGTCTTCGGCGGCAATTTCGTGCCCTCGCTGCCGGCCGGCCGGGTCCACTACCGGCACCCGCCGCTCGACGCGATCAGCGCGGGAACGACGGCCACGCTCACCGGCACGAACGGTGGCGCCGTCATTCCCGGCTACTTCTTCGATGTCCAGGCCAGCGACTTCCTCCGGCTCGGCAAGCTGGAGATCGGCACGCTCGGCGTCACGCCGACGCCGGTGGCGCGGAACTGCAAGGTCTACGCCCTGCGCAGCGGCGGCAGCTACGTCGGCCACGAGACCAGCTCCGGCGACTGGATCGAGGTTGCGAGCACCAACCTGTCGATCGGGATCGGGCTTAGCCTCAAGACCATCGCCACGGACCTCGCCCTGGCGCTCGCCCCCGGTGAGAAGCAGGGATTCCTGATCCTGATGAGCGGCAGCAACGTCGCGGCCGCGTCCGGCACGACTCCCGGCGCGATCTCCTTCGCCGACTCGCGGCTGGCGGTGCTCGAAGGCCGCTACGCCACCGGCTTCGCCACCCCCACCGGCGCCATCCGGCCCTACCTGAGGGTGGCCTACCAGACCCTCGGCAGCGCCGCGCAGGGCTTCCGCGAGGACTTCGAGACGGCCACCGGACTGGTGCCGCCCTCCGGCTGGCTCAGCGAGGTACGCCGGGGCGTCAACCGCGTCGCCGACGGCTGGCGCTGGGACAACCCCGGGTCGAGGTTCGTTCCGGCGACGCTGACCGGGACCTTCGCCATCGCCGACAGCGACTGGGCGGGCAGCGGCAACCCCATCGACTGCGCCCTGATCTCGCCTCGCTTCGACGCCTCCCGCGGTCCCGTGGTGCTGAGCTTCGCCGAGTACTACCGCAGCTACAACGGCCCCGAACGGGTCGACGTCCAGGTCTGGAACGGCAGCACCTGGGTGACGGTCTACACCGCCATGGCGCCCTCGCCCGCGAGCGACCGCATCCTCAGCCTCGACCTCACCGCGGCCGCCGCCGGCTGTCCGAACGCGGCCCTGCGCTTCCGCTACCAGGGCGACTACGACTGGTACTGGATGCTCGACGACGTGACCGTCCTCGCCGGCGGCCTGGTCTTCGGCGATGCCCAGCGACCCCAGCTGTCGATCGGCGAGTTCGACCTGAACGAGGCCAAGGAGGCCAACGGCTACGGCGTCAACAGCGGCTTCCCCGGCCCCTACTACGCCCAGGGCAACGTGTCGGTGCCGGCGGTCTTCTCCTGGGAGGGCGAGCCCAACCAGCCGGTCATGCTTCTCTCCGGCGTCTGGAATCCGGGACTCTTCGAGCTCTTCCCGCAGGGGCAGCTCGACATCGGCGGCTACGACCCCTTCACCGCCACTTTCTTCGACCTCGAGGTCCTGGGCGACGGTACCCAGCCGGGTTTCCTCAACCAGCTGTTCCGCATTCCGGCCGGCGGCCGGCTCGAATTGCCCTTCAACCTTCCGGTCTTCACCACCGGCAACACCTACAACTTCCAGTCGCTGGTCTTCAGCTCGATCCAGAACATCGCGATCACGAACCCGGTGATCTTCACGGTGGACCCCTGAGCAACCCCCGAGGTCGGTCCGCCGAGGCGCGCCGGGAAGCTCCCGGCGCGCCTCGCCTTTTTCTGGCGGACGCGACCCCGCGAATCCGCGTTCCCGGTGAGCGGACACGACCGCGAAGTCCATTCCCATGAGCACGAGAACGACCATGAATCGAATCAGCTACTTCCTGGTGGCGACCCTCCTCGGCACGATGCTCGCCGCGCAGCAATCGATCACCACGAATCTCGTCGGTGACGAACCCGGAAGCGCGAAAGGCCTCTACTTCGACCTCGAGGCGCGTGCGCCGCAGAACGTGATCGGTCTCGATCTCCACCTGCGCAGCGGCCTGCAGGACGTCACCATCTGCACGACCACCTCGGGCCTCGCCTACGCCGATCTGCCGAGCAACGGCCCCGAGCACTGGACGGTCCTCGGCACGGCGACCGTCTCGGGCCGGGGTCTCGGCCAGCTCACGACCGTGGTGATGACCATCGACGTCCCGCTGGCCGCCAACCAGCGCCGCGGCTTCTTCGTCCACACGACTCATCCCCAGGGGATCCTCGCCGGCGACGCGAGCAGCACCCTCGACGGCGGCGACCTCCTGATCCGCGGCGGCCGTTCGAGCGCGAACTACCTGAGCAACCCGGGCTCGAACCTGCGCTTCGAGGGCCGCGTCCGCTACCAGACGGCCCGGCTGCAGGTCGAGTCCCGCCTCGGTCAGGACAACGCCAGCGCCAGCTCGGCCCGGGTCCTGCTCCTGGACGTCCAGGCCCAGGAGGACGTGGTGATCAGCGGCATCGAGATCGAGATCCAGAACGGCAGCACCGACCTGCGGGTCTGGACGATGAAGACCTTCAGCTCCCACGTCGGTCACGAGACCGATCCCGCGGCCTGGCGTCTCGCCGCCGAGCTGCCCGGCTACACCGGCGCCGGCCTGACCCGGCTGCCCCTCGACCTCGACATCCAGGTCCCCGCGGGCACGACCCGCGGCATCCTGATCGAATGCGCCTCGGGCTCGGCGGCGATCGTGCTGGGCAGCGCGCTCGGCCAGCCGAGCGTCGCCGACCCCTTCGTCACCCTGCCGACCCCGCGTTCGGCCGGCGCCCTCTTCGCCACGCCCGGGCCGACGGCCCGCCTGCACGGGGCCCTGCACTACCGGCGTCGTGGCCCCGGAACGGTGCAGAGCTCGGCGTCGCTGACCATCGATCCGGGCAGCACGGGAACGCCGGTCGAGGGCTTCTTCTTCGATCTCTCAGCCACCGACTGGTACCAGCTCGACCATTTCGAGTTTCCGCTGCGGAACGGCAGCAGCTCGAACGTGAATGCCAGCTTCTCGCTCTACCGCGTCAAGGGCGGCGGCACCTGGGTCGGTCACGAGGGCCAGAACGCCGACTGGGACCTGATCGGCTTCCGCTCGCTGACCCTCACTCCCGGCCAGAACACGCTGAGCTTCTCCAACCTCCGCCTGGTGCTCGAGCCGGGCGCGCAAGACGGCTTCTGCATCCAGGGCATGCCGGGGAGCTTCCTGGTGGCGAACGCCGGCACGACGGTCGGTCAGGTCTTCAGCTCCGCGGCCAACCTCGCGCTGCATGCCGGCCGGCCGATGACCGGGATCTTCTCGGCGGTGCCCGCGGTGGTGAACGGACGGGTCAAGATCGACGCCCATCCGATCGGCCGGGCCTGGCGCGGCTTCCACGAGGACTTCGAACATCTGGCCGCGAACTTCCAGCCGGAGGGCTGGCTCGTCCACCTCGAACACGCCAACGACCGCATCAGCGCGGGCTGGCAATTCTCCAGCGCGCCCTACGTGCCCACGACGCTGGTCGCGCCGCTCGACAGCATGATCGCGAGCATCGACTCGAGCGGCTTCGGCGCGATCGGCAACCTCGTCGACGCCTCGCTGATCAGTCCCAGCTTCGATGCCTCGAATGCGCCGGTCCTTCTGACCTTCCACTCGTTGCCCGACGCCTACGCGGTCCAGACGGTCGACGTCTGGAACGGATCGTCCTGGACCACGGTCCATCTGCGCAACTTCAGCAACAGCACCGGGCAGGAGAAGCTGACCCTCGACATCACGGCGGCCGCCGCGGGCTGCCCGGACGCGGCGATCCGGTTCCGCTACGACGCGACCGCCGGCGGTTCGGTCGGTCCCTGGCTGGTCGACGAGGTCGAGCTCCTCACCGGTGACTGCAACTTCGGAACCTCGCAGCGTCCCCAGCTCGGCCTGGGTGAATTCGACATCGGCGGCGCGCTGGAGGCGAACGGCTTCCCGGTGGCGAGCGGTTACCGAGGCCCCTACTTCGCCTCGGCCCGGGCCTCGCAGTCGACCACCTTCCGCTGGGATGGCGAGCCCTTCCAGCCGGTGATGCTGATGGTCGGCCTCTACAACCCGGGCGTCATCAGCCTGGCACCCCAGGGCCAGCTCGACATCGGCGGCTACGACCCCTTCACCGCCACCTTCTACAACCTGGAGGTGCTCGGTGACGGCACCCAGCCCGGCTTCCTCAACCAGATGTTCCGCATCGGCCAGGCCGGTCGCCTCGAGATCAGCGTGCTCCTGCCCAGCTACACGATCGGCAACACCTACATGTTCCAGTCGCTGGTCTTCAGCTCGATCCAGAACATCGCCATCACCAATACGGTCGAACTCTCCGTCGCCCCCTGACCGCGGGCATCGCCTCGATACCGACCGACGGGCCGGCCTCCTTCCGGGGGCCGGCCCGTCGTCCGTCAGGTTCAGGGGATCGTCAGGACCACGACAATGGCGAGCGAGGTGGCTGCCGGTCCATGGCCTCAGAAGGTGATCGTCACGGGTTCCGACAGGGCCACCTTGTAGGGGAAGGCATAGGTGTTGTCATAGGCCAGGAACTGGAAGACGACCTGCGTGCCGACCGGCAGGAGATTCCAGGCGAAGGTCAACTCGAAGACGTAGCCCACATGGCCGTCACGAGGAACCGTGATGACCCAGGGAACCGGCGGGCCGGTGAGGCCGAGTCCGTCGAGCAGGTAGAGCGAGGGCTGCGGATTGAGGAAGGAGGTGTACCAGTTGCCGAAGATCGACGGGGTCGGCGCTGGCTGCGGCAGATCCGCCATCAGGACGATCGGCACCCAGGGATTCTCGTGGTGGTAACGGACGCTCCGCACCCAGGTGCTGCCGGTGGCGTTCGGGCCGTAGTAGGAGAAGGCACGGCGCGTGAACAGCCTGGCCTCGACCGTGGTCGCGCGCTCGGCGGCAACCGAGATGCCCAGATCGCCGAGGTCGCCGATGGACGCGGCGTGACTCCCCATCCCGGTGGCGATCGCGATCGACACCTCGCCCAGGGCATCGGTGACGACGGGCGCTCCGGGCACCGAGTAGCCGACGCCAAGACCGCCCCGCACGACGTCGGTGCTGATGCCGCTGAGCGGATTGCCGGCGAGGTCTTCGACCCGGTAGCGGAGATTCTCGCCGAAGTTGCCGCCCAGGCTTCCCCCCTGGGTGAAACCGGCGATCGGCACGATGACCCGCGTCGGCGTCACCGTGACCAGGAAGCGGCGCAACGCCGCCCCGGGACTGGAGACGGCGATGCGGTGCTCGCCGACCTCGTTGCTGGCGCCCAGAGTGATGGAGGCCTGCCCGGCAGCGTCGGTGAGCAGGACGCCGCCGACGGGGATCTGGCCCTCCGCGGTGACGTTCAGGGCCGCCCCGGAAACGACGACGCCGCTGCGATCGAGGACGCGCACGACGAGGGGCGCCGGGAAGGTCGTGCCCGCGGGTGTCGACTGCCCGGCCCCGGAGACGACCTGGATGTCATGGACACTCGCGAAGGGGTCGGGCGACATGGTCGAGTAGGCCACGCCGTAGCCGGCGCCGGCATAGGGGCCGATGAAGAGGAAGTCCTCGCGGCCGTCGAGGTCGAAGTCGGCCCGGTCGAACCCCCCGGTGATGAAGGACAAGGTGCTGTTCACCGGCTCGCGGTAGACGCCCTGTCCCAGGTTCTCGATGACGTTCAGCGACGGCGGCGGCATCGGGTTCGGCGGCGGGAAGGGAAGGGTGGCCGCGGGCCTCCGGACGACGAGGTCGAGATCGAGGTCGCCGTCGATGTCCAGGCAGCCGACGTAGTGACCAAAGCCCGGGACGACGCTGATCCCGCGGGCGAAGCGGCCGGCGACGTCGCCGTGGTGGACCACGAGCGCGCCGTGGTTCGTATCCTCGACGATGAAGTCGTCGATGCCGTCGCCGTCGAAATCCTCGACGGTGATGTCGGTGTTGGGTGACTGGAAGCTGGGCGACGACACCTGTTCGCGGTGCCGGAAGGAGAACATGCCGGTGCCGTCGTTGAGGTAGAGGTCGACGTGGCCGAAGGAACTGAGCGGCGTGGGTGTGGTGGCCACGAAGGTCAGGAGATCGTCATCACCGTCGCCATCGAAGTCGCCGGGGAACCAGGTCCCGTAGTTGGTCACCGGCCGGCCGGCGGGAGCATGGGGACTGATGGCCACGGGCACGGCGAGGGCCGTCGGCGAGAACACGCCGCCGCTGGTCGCGCGGTACCAGCGATCACGGTCGATCAGATCGAGCAGGCCGTCGTGGTCCAGATCCGCAACCTTCGGCAACCTGGATCCCCGGATGGTGAGGATCGTGCCCGACAGCAGGCCGCCATTGTTGATCACGACCCTGACATCGGAAGTGGAGGTGCCGTTGTTGACGGACTTCAGCACCAGGAAGTCGAGGTCGCCGTCGCCATCGAGGTCGATGGCCCTGAGGTCGGTACCGCCGAGGCCGGGATGGGCGATCTGCAGCGGTTGGTTGCCGACCCCGTAGTTGATCTCGACATAGAGGGCGCCGGTGGTCACGTGGATCCCGTCGGGTTTCCCGTCCAGGTCGAAGTCTCCGGTGACGATCGCCTTGCTGTCGAGACCGGTGTAGATCCCGATCGACGGCCCGGTCTGGGCTCGAGCCTGGACGACGAGGAAGGCCAATAGAACGAGGGACGACGCATTTCGTGACATGGGACTCCTCTCCGGGTCGCTCGGGCCCGATCCGCCTGAACCAGCCTCCGTCTCGTCGCCCCACCCTAAGGAGGACTCGACCGGCAGCCGAGGCAATTCCGGAACTTCCGCCCCGAACATGGCCGCGGACTCGATCAGGTCATCGAGCCCGAACGAGCATCGTTCTCGCCTCCCTGGACGAGAACCGGAGGCTCCGGTCAGAGGGACTCGCCGCCGAGGATCGTGACGATCTCGAAAGCCGACCAGGCGACGACGCCGAGCAGGCGGCCCCAGACCCAGCCACGCGGGAGACCGCGGTCCTTCATGCGGAGCAGGATGCGGACCAGGATGACGCTGCGCAGCAACAGGCAGCCGAGGAAGACCCAGATGGTGATCGGTCCGAGTCCCTGCCCGATCCAGAACAGGGGGTAGATCAGCCAAGAGGTCACGAAGGCCCAGAGAAGCCCGACCATCGCCCCGAGCAAGCCCGCGACGACGTTCACGGTGACGCCGAAGTCATCGGCGTCGGTCGCCGCGACCGCTTCCCGCCACGATCGATGCTCGTCCAGGTCGAGTCGGCTCATGGTCTCGCGTCGCCAGGGATCGCTCACGGAGCCTCAGGAGTCTACCGCACAGCTTCCGCCGCGGCGAGAGGATCCTCCGGCCCCCGTCGGCGGACCAAGGTCAGCGTCCCGTTCATCCAGGCGTCGCCCGGCCGGAGGACTTCGGGCCGCGGGCATCCTGGTCTGGAATCAAGGATCCGATCGGTGTCCCGGATGTTCCCCACGCTCGCCGCGGCCTCGCGCAGCGCCCGATCAGAGTTCGCTGGGCATTCTCGCCAGGGCGGAGGGAAGACCCTGGGCACGGCGCCAGGCGCCGAGAGCCCCGAGGTGCAGGCACTCGTGGTTCACCGCCATGAAGATCGCGTTCGCGCCCCGGGTCGGAAAGTGACCGTGGAAGCGCCAGGGAAGATCACGCTCCAGCTCGGCCCTCGACAGCGACCGCCAGTGCGCGGCCACGCGTTCGTGCTGACGGGTCAGCTCGGCCAGGAGAAGCTGACCGGAGGGGTAGCGCGCGAGCTCGCGCGTCGGCAGCCGTGGATCGCCGGGGCCGTTCCGCTCGAAGAGATCCTTCCAGTCCTCCGTCATCTCCCGCTCGAGTCCCAGATCCCAGGCGAGATAGTCTGAACCGGAGATCAGGTGACCGATGGTCCAGGCGGCGTGATTCTCCAGACCCGGGCCGCCGTGCCAGGTCCATTGATCCGGTTCGAGGTCCACCGTCAACTCCCGCGCGTAGGCGAGATTCCAGGCATAGGCCATCAGCTGAACATCGAGATCCATCGCTGGGGCTACCTCCATGGGCCGACCACGAGGCCCGGACCAGGACCGTGACCGGACTCGTCGCTTCGGAACGCGCTGCAAGCGGCGACCAGGACGGTCGGTGTCCTGCGAGCGCCATCGGCGCCACCCGGTGACGAGGACCGGCGCCGCCGCAAGCCTACCGCAACTGCGGCGCGAAGCTCTCCGCCAGCCTCCGCGGCCTCGCCCGGATCGTCGATGCCGGCGCCGACGCCCCTTCTCCCCGGGCCGGGGCCACGCTCCGCCTGCCATCATGCGCGCGCGTCAATCTCGTCGCCGGAGGTACTGGGCGAGGCTTCCGAGGGTCCTGGCCTGCTCCGGCTCGGTCCCGGCGAAGCCGATCCCGGTCTCCCGGCCGTCGCGCAGGATGACGTAGAGCAGCGTGCCGTCGTCGTAGGGAGCATAGGAGTAGCCACGGTAGACGAACTCCTCGCCGACGGGATGGACGACGTCGGCCCAGTCCCGGAACTCGTCGATCACGACGTAGGTCGCGCCGGGCGTCAGTACGATGCCGCCGAGGTCGAGCGCGCGTTCGTCTTGCGGGTCCATGCCGAGCTTCCTCCTGGGCCGTCCCTTGGCTGCCACCGGAGTTCCGAAACCGGCGGCGATGGGTCTGGGGCCGCCACCCGGCGCCCCAGGGAGCGGTGCGCGTCGTCGTGGCCGCTGGTCCGCGCCCGGCCGCCGATGTCGAGCCTTCAGGACCAGGATTGCAGCTCGACGACGTTGCCCTCGGGGTCGGTCAGATAGCACCAGGTCACCATCCTGCCGTCTCCGGTGGCGAGGGTCACGACCTCGCCGAGAGCGGAGCCTCCGGCGGCCAGCACCTCGTCCCGCGCCGCGGTGACGTCGTCGACGGCGAAGGCGATGTGGCCGAAACCGGGGCGGTTGACCGCGGTCGCCGACCGGTCCTCGACCTCGTCGTAGCCGAAGATCTCGAGGGTCGGTCCGTCGGGCCCGTGGCCGGGCAGGCGCAGATGGACGCCGGCGAGGTGGGCACCGCGAAGCCCCGTGCCGGCATCGAGCGCCGGGCCCCGGAAATCGCGCTCCGGCGGAACCGGCCGGCACCCGAAGACGCTCGCGTAGAAGGCGGCGAGGGCTCGCCAGTCGGCGGCGATCAGGTTGGTGTGCACGTAGCGGGCCTTGATCGTCATCTCTCGCCCTCGCTGCTTCCTCGATCACCGGGTTCCGCGCCGGTCGCCCGCGCCCGATGGCCGCGAGCCCGGCGAGGACCACCCTGGCCGTCGTCGCGACGATCGTTCATGGCAGGTCGACCTGGAAGCTCAGGCCGTGCTGGCGGAAGCCGAGGCCGAGGTAGAAGTCGTGGGCCCGGGTCCGGCTCAGGTTGCTGGACAGGGTCAGCTTGTAGCAGCCCTTCTCGGCCGCCGTCGTCATCGCGAATTCCATCATCTCCTTGCCGATGCCCTGGCCACGGCAACCCGCGTCGACGCAGACGTCCTCGACGATGGCGGAGGGAGCGCCGAGGTGGGCGAGATTGTCCATCACCAGCAACGCGATGGTCCCGACGATTCGGCCCTCGAACCGGGCGACGTAGACCTCGTAGGAGGGGTAGCTCTTCATCCGCCGGAAGATCGCGCGGGCCGCCTCCAGGTCGAGAATAAGGGCGTCGTTCATGCCGGGTTGGGCGTAGAGGGCGAGCACGGCTGCGAGGTCGCTTTCGCGCGCCGTCCTGATCTCGAGACTCATGGGGTGGTGCCTCCTCCTGCCGATTCGCCCTCTCCCAGCTCCGCCCTGATACCCCGATCCCCCGCTCCTCGGCAAGCCCGCTCCACCGGATCGGCGTGCCCCCGGAATCCACCAACCACCGGACGAGGTGGGCTCTACGACCTCATCACACCCTCCTGGGGCGCAACCCTGCCGAGCACTCTCGCGTCACACGGGACCATCGCGGCCAACCGACATACTCAGGCGACGCCTGGCCCTGATTGACGCTCCGGTCGCCCTGCCTCGCCAAGCGCTGCTTGCTGCCCGAGGAATCGGCCTGACGCCGTACACGTACTCCACATCTCGGTTCCCCGCGCATTCCGGCGACCCGATGACGAATCTCGAGGTGATGACGTCCCAGCGCAGGACATCGCGGTGCCCCGTGAGCCACGCATTGAGGTCACGGTCGGCCACACCCGGGAGCCCACCGTTGTACTTCTCACGTCGGTTCTTCCCACGCCACCGGCTCCCAGGTCCTGCGCGCGCACAGCAGCTCGTCGTCGAGCCTGGCGTTCTGGATCTCGTCGATGCCATGCAGTCGCGCGGCCGAAGGTTCGCGAGAGTCGGCGATGGTCCTCGTGCTGGAGTTCGACCTCCGGGTCAACCGGATCTCCCTACTGGACTTAGGCATGGATGGTTGGGTGGCGAGGCAGCGCGGCGAGTCGCGCCTTGAAGCACGCGAGGCTGTGCACCACGGATTCGGTTCCCCCCGGGCACTTGCTCTCGCTGAGTACCAAGTCGTTCTCATCTCGGTCCGCATCCGGCGGCGCCAGCGACAGACTTCGGCACTGCCATTCTTGAAGAACTGAGCACGGCCCAGGGTTCCGCGCTGGTTGGCGGACTCCCTCGAACGCGCGCGGCGCCGATGGACAACGAGGAGCGCGCCGATCGGGCAGCCCCCGTTCGACGCGCATCGCCCATCGTCACGTTCTTCGGTCGAGTGCTTCAGTGATCGATCCGCGTCCAGTCGTTGATCGTCGAGGTGCCCGTGCTGAGGTACACGTTCCGCGAGCTCGGAGACGACGACATGTCGATATAGAAGAGGCCGATCCGCGCGGGCTTCGCGCTCGGGGCCCCGTTGCCGGTCATCGGCTCGATGGCCCGGGAGGTCTCGACCGTCCCGGTCACGCTGATCTTCACGGAGTCAGCCGTGGCATTGCCCTCGATCTCGATATTCGCGCCCTCGACGAGGTGCAGGGTATCGACACCAACTGCCACCGGATTCGTTCCCGTCGGAACGCTGACGACCTTGAATCCCTCGCCGGGGGCACCCTGGGGCCCCTGCGGACCCGTGTCACCCTTGGGGCCCTGGATGCCAGGATCGCCCTTCGGGCCCGGCGATCCGGTGTCGCCCTTCGGACCCGCGGGGCCAGCATCACCCTTCTGCCCCTGAGCGCCCGTGTCGCCCTTGTTCATGGCGCTGAACTGCATGGTGCCATCGGGGAAGCTGATCCCTCCGGCGTAGATGTCGATCAGGCCGTTGACCGACAGCGTCGAACGGGGGTTCATGCCGATGCCGACGTCGCCGTTGCCGTTGATGCGCAGATCGCGTTTCTCCGAGTCGCGCCCGATGCCGAAGCCGTCCGGCGCGTCACCGGTCCAGACGTTTCCGACGTACCACTCACTGACCGGATCGACGAAGCGGATCGCCTGATCGTACTGGGCCTTCTCCGTGCTCTCGATCGTGACGACGGCGTTGGCGCGATCACGCCAGACGTGGACGGCGCTCATCGGCGAACCGAAGCCGAGGCCGAGGTTCCCGTTCGTGCCAAGCACGAGGTCGTTCTTCTCCGCCGTGCGACCGATGCCGAAACCATGGATGTCGCCCCCCGTCCACTTGTTGCCGACGAACCAGTCGCTCGCCGGGTCCCGAAAGTGGATGTACTGGTCGTACTGGGGGTGGTTCAGGCTCTCGATCAGCAGGCCGGCGTTGCCGGCTCCGGGCCGGAGCGCGAGCTGTCCCGGAGCCTCGTAGTGAAACGGCGACCCAACCAGCTGGGTGCCGTCCCAGACGGGAATCACGTTCTGCGAGAGGTTGCCGCCCTGCCCCTGGCACGGGAGGGTCCCCACCAGAACGAAGGCGATTAGTAGGGGCATGGCACAAAGACCGTCGCGCATTCCGTAGCTGTACATTCCTGGTCCTCCATCGAGATCTCTGGACTCGGATGAGCTTCGGCACGCGCCGAATGCGCTCATCGCTTGCCCGGGTAGAGGGCCGGCATGGGAGGATGTGACAGCAAACTCGTCCGGATTCCGAGTGCTTCTGTCGCTGGTGCGGTGCGCGGACACCGGCAGCACCGAAGGCGCGGGCGGGCAGGGGACGCCTTGCCGGCCGGGCTCAGGGGTCGGCGAGGTCTTCGGTGGCGGAGTCGGGACACCGTTCACGAAGGTGCTTGCGGGCGCGGGCATACCGTACGGAGAGCGTGTTCGGCTTCATCCGCAGCATCACTGCGATCTGCTTCATCTCGAGACCCTCGATCCCTCTCAGGACGATCAGCTCGCGGTCCATCTCGTCCAGGGAATCCAGCGCCGCCTCGAGCTCGGAAGTTGCCTCTGCCCGCCCGACCCTCGTGATCACACCTGAATAGCGGTCCTGCAGTTCCTGCATCAGATCGCCGTCTTCGTCATCGGATGACGCCGGCGCTGGCTTCCTCCGGACGTGCTCGTCGTAGAGCTCGTTGGCACGCCGCTGCAGCGTCCGGCTGAGGTAGGCGAGCAGAACACGACCGGCTCCCGGCGCTTCCCTGCGCAGATCACCGAGTTTCGGCATGACCCGTATCCAGACGTCATGCACGAGGTCTTCCGGGTGATACTGCGACGCTCGCCTCAGCTTGTCGCCGAGTCGGTAGCGAGCCTGGCACATCAGCAAGGGCTGAAAGCGGAAAATGACCCACCCGAGACTGTCATTGTCTCCGTCCATCGCGCGTCGACAGTGCATCGATGTCTGATCGTGATGTTCCTGACCTTCTGCCATGGCGGAAAGAGTACCCCGGTTCCATGCGATGCTCAACCAGCGAAACCGTCCGACGGCGCCTCACGCGCAATTTCGAACGGGTGCTTGCGCAAAGCCCCCACGCTCGATCAAAGTCCGCGATCATGGCAGACGAAACCGACGATCGACGCGCCACGCTCCAGGCGCTCTTCAACAAGGACCTCGAACGAGACGCAATCCGCCGGAAGGAGGAGTATCTCAAGCTCTTCCCGGAACTGGAACGCGAGATCGACGCGCTCTTGCGCAGCTCATGCACGAGCGACTCATCGACGACCGAAGGAGCCATCCGCGCTCCAGAGATGACCGCTGCCAGCACTTCGAGCAAGCAAACTGTCGGCAAGTACCGATTGATCCGGGTCCTCGGGCAAGGCGGCCAAGGTGTCGTCTACGAGGCCGAGGACGAGCAGCTCAGAAGACGCGTGGCCCTCAAGATCCTGCCGCTTCATCATCGCCTGACGGAGGAGCGACGCCTCCGGCTTGAACGGGAGGCGACCGCGGTCGCGCAACTCGAACATTCTGGCTTCCCCCGCGTCTACGATCACGGCGAATACGAGGGCGTGCTCTACATGGCGATGGAGTACGTGCGCGGGCGGACACTCGCCGCCGTGATCGCAAGTCGCACACGAGCAGCTTGCGACGAAGAGACCAGCCGTCTCCGTCCCGTGGAGTCTTCGCCCGAAGCAGGAGAGCGACGTCACCCGCGAACCCGATCTCTGCCAGCCGTCGAGTCAGGCGTGGAGTTGATCCGCGAGGACGTTCGTCTCGCGATCGCCGTGGCCCGCGCGCTGCACGTCGCCCATGCTGCCGGACTGGTTCATCGCGACATCAAGCCCGGCAACATCATCGTGCGCGACGATGGGTCTCCCTGCGTGCTGGATTTCGGGCTCGCGAGTGCCGACTCATCGGACGGGCCGTCCCTGACGCAGACCGGCGACGTCATGGGGACCCCGTCGTACATGTCGCCAGAACAGACGCGCGGCGCGGCGAATCTCGATCGACGAACCGACGTCTACTCGCTTGGCGTCTGCCTGTTTGAAGCCTGTACGCTTCAGAAGCCATTCAAGGCAGCGACGACCAGGGAGCTGTTCGAGCTGATCGAGACCATGGAGCCACCCTCCCCGAGACGCTCGAATCCGAGGTTCCCGAAGGACCTCGAGGCAATCATCCTCACGGCACTCGACAAGGACCCGGATCGTCGGTTCTCGACGGCCGCCGACTTCGCGGATGACCTCGAGCGATTCCTGGAAAGAAGGCCGGTCCAGGCACGCCCATCCGGTCTCTGGATCCGATCCCAGCGCTGGGTGCAACGCAATCGTATCGCCACGATACTCGGTTCGCTGGTCATCCTGGCGCTCGCATGCGCATCGGTCGTCTTCTACACCAAGGAGCGGAGCGCTCAGCGAGCCCTCGGCCGAGAGCAGAAGGCTCTCGCAGCTGCGAATCGCGAGCGTCAGGCAAAAGAAGCGGCGCTTGCCGAGAAGACGGCCGCCCTGGAGGCGGCCGAGCGCGAGAGAGACTGGAAACAGGAAGCCCTCGACGACTACGACCGCCTCGCCGACGTGAAACGGCTCGAGGCTGCCATCGCGGCCTCGGAGACGCTCTATCCGCCGAGCCCGGAGCTCGTGCCGTTACTTGTGGCTTGGCAGGAGGAGCACGACCAGCTGGCCGGGAGGCTCGCCGATCATCTGGCCTACCTCGAAGAACTCCGCGCGCAGGCTCTCCCCTACGCGGATGACGACAGGAGACGTGACTTCGCGGCCGAGCTGGCCGAGATTCCCCAGGCGAAGGAGGCGCTCGGGAAGCTGGACAAGGCCATCTCCGAGGCCGGTGAGGACGACGCCAAGAAGAAGCCGCTGGTCGATCACCGCGAACAGGTCGCGAAGCGTCTGGCGGAGCTCGAGGAGTTGACGACTTCGGGACGCCGGAGCTGGCGATTTGCCGATCAGACACTTCAGTTTCAGCATGATGTCCTGGCCGAGCTGGTTGGCGACTTGCGGATCTTTGCCGAAGACGCGCGGGGGCCCGTGAAGTCGATCGCCGCGCGTCTGGAGCAGTCGCGTACCATCGCGCAGGAGACCTTGGAGGGCGAGATCGCCGCGCGCTGGATCGCTTGCCGGGAGCGCATCGCCGACAAGAAGGAGATCTACGCCGACCTCGACCTCGCGCCCCAGCTCGGCCTGATTCCGCTCGGCCCGGATCCGGACTCAAAGTTAGAGGAGTTCCTGCACTGGCTGACGCATGAGGGCGCGATCCCCGAGCGCGATGCGGAAACCGGCAAGATCGCGGTGACCGAGGAACTCGGCGTCGTGCTCGTGCTGATCCCGGGAGGGACTTTCCTGATGGGCTCACAGAAAGACGATCCCGCGAAGCCGAATTTCGATCGGGAGTCGAAGGCTTATGAGCAGCCGGTGAACGAGGTCACGCTTCTTGCCTATTTCCTGTCGAAGTACGAGATGACGCAGGCACAGTGGCGGCGGGCCTTCCAGGCGAATCCGAGCGAGTTCGGGCCCGGCGCCATCAACGCCGCTCTGAGAGCGCCGGTGGACGCTCGGCATCCGGTCGAGCGGGTGTCATGGGAGGAGGCGCAAGTGTTTCTGCCGCGTGTCGATCTTCAGCTTCCGACCGAGGCCGAGTGGGAGCAGGCGGCGCGTGGTGGAAGAACGGATCAGGTCTACGCAGGTTGTTCCAAGATCTCGGAGCTGCGCCGTATCGCCAACATCAACGGCTCGGAGACGAGAGCGGTCCGATGGTCAAATCAGCAGCCAGGACATCGCGATGACTGGATCATCCATGCTCCGGTCGGCAGTTTCGCGGCCAACACCTTTGGGCTGCACGACATGACGGGGAACGTCTGGGAGTGGTGTCTCGATGGCAGCTCCGACTCCTACATCGGGGCACCTGGTGCGCGCGGCCTTCGCGGCGATCCAGGCGCCTCGACCCTCCGCGTCTTCCGCGGAGGCAGCTTCGACGATTCGGCCGGGTACGCACGCGTGGCGTTCCGCACCTACGAGGCGCCCTCGACCCGCAGCCACAACGTCGGGTTGCGTCCCGCCAGGATCATCCCGTGATCCCCCTACGCCTTCACGCCTCACGAAGATCAAGCGCGCCTGAGTGGGTCCTTTCAGTACAGTGCCGGGCGAATCCCACCGACCCAATCGACGAAGCGAAGGAGCATCCAAGATCAACTCGCTTGGTCCCATCCGTTTCGATCTGAGAGCAGGGCCGTCGCCGGTCGGCGGCTCGGGTGAACCCGGATAGTTCGCGAGCCTGGGCGACGGCTTCGTCTGTGAGCCTCCCCCTCCGCCCGACACTTCTCCATGGCGGTGTTGGGGTCACGCCCACGCCGCCCAAGAAGATCCGGCGAACGCCGGGCGCGACCTACTCGGCATGCTTCTTGAGACGGTAGGCCCCTCTCGGCGAGTGTCAGCAGCCCGCGCCAAGGGCCGGCAGCCCTGACGCGGTCGTCGCCTCGGAGTTCCTGCCCACACGCGGCATTCCGGGCCATGGCGCCGTTCGGGCCGAGATCCGACTCGCCGCCGATTTCCTGTCACCGTTCAGAAAGCTGCGCCTCTGGCCCGACGAGCGGCGAGTTTCCTCCGCAAGTGTCGGAGGGTCGCTCGAGTTCGTCTTCATAGTGGAGGAATCGTGATGTCCAGGCTTCTTCGTCCTTTCGGCGGCCGCTTGGCAGCCTTCGTTCCTGTCGTGGCTCTGATGCTCGCCCTACAGTGTCATGGTCAGATCGGCCCCCTGTCCCAGAATGCCATTCCCGCCTGGGACGGCTCCCAACTCGCCAACACGCCGCTCCTCTTCAGCTGGCCGGGACAGGTCTCGCTGACGCCGGGCGCGGCCAATGCCGGCATCGTGCTGGAGAGCACGGCAAGCGCCCAGTACGACCAGTTCCTCCACTTCAAGGACCCCGGCAGCAACTGGTTTCTCGGCAACAAATGGACCGGGGGCGATGTCAACGGCTTCGGCGTCGGTCGTGACTCCGCGAAGAACGACCTCGTGATCGACGGTGCCGGCAACGTCGCGCTCGGATTCGGCTCGCCCACCAGCGCCCTTCACCTGTGGCGCGACGACGCCAACGCGATCCTGACCATCGAGAGCACGCAGCACGCGCAGTACGACCAGGCGATCCGCTTCATCGACATCGCAAGCAACTGGTTCATCGGAAATTCCTGGGCACCGGACAACATCCATGGCTTCGGCATCGGCCGCACGGCAGAGAAGCGCGATCTGATGATCGACGATGGCGGCCGCATCGGCATCGGAATGGCACCGACGAGCTCGCGGCTCTCCGTCGACGGCGACCTGATGGTGAAGGCGGGCGAGCTCCTGTTTCCGGGCGCAGCTCCGGGAACGAGCGCCAGCATCGGAATCGCCGGGTCCGGCGCCGGCGACCTGCATTTCGACGTCGCCGGGTCCGAATACCTGCGGATCACCGCGAGCGGCAACGTCGGCATCGGCGCCGTCTCGCCGACAGCGAAGCTCCAGGTCGAGGGCACGACCCGGACGCACGTCCTCCAGATCACGGGAGGCGCCGATCTCGCCGAGCCCTTCCCGATCTCCGGCGTCGGCTCGATCGAGGCGGGAATGGTCGTCGCCATCAATCCTGAGAAGCCGGGCGAGCTCGAGATCTCCCAGAAGGCCTACGACCCTTGTGTCGCTGGTGTCCTCAGCGGCGCCGGCGGCGTCAACCCGGGGATCGTGCTGACGCAGGAGAATGCGATGCCGCATGGCCAGCCGGTCGCGCTTACCGGTCGCGTCTATTGCTGGTGCGATGCTTCGAACGGCCCCATCAAGCCCGGCGACACGCTGACCACGTCGGCCTTGCGGGGCCACGCGATGAAGGCGGACGACGTCCAGAGAGCCCAGTCAACCGGAGCCGTCGTGGGCAAGGCGATGGGTTCCCTGAGTGAAGGCCGGGGACTCGTCCTCGTCCTGATCAAGTAGGTTCGGACGAAGGGAGAAGACGTAATGGACAACCACGAAAACTCGAGTTCAACCATGATCCGGACCACGAGAACGACCTCAGCCACCCTCTGCCGGCGCCGGCAGGCAACGAAGGCACGACTCCTAATCCTCTCAATGGTCGCGCTGTGCGTGGCCTTGGCGACGACGGTACCCGTTCGTGCCCAAGAGAGCACGTCGCAGCCTCGCGAGATCCTCGTGCGCTACGAGAGGGGAATGAGGCCCGGGCATCCCGAGATCTCGAGCCTCGAGGCTGACCGCTGCCTTCAGAGGGTCGCCTATGACCCACGCTGCGACGTCCATTGCTACCGGATCATGGACGGAGCCTCGATGGAAGAGGAGGTCGCCGCACTCAGGGAACACGCTGGCGTAGCCATCGCTGAGCCGAACGGGTTCTACACGACGTGCTTCGTTCCCAACGACCCTCTCTACCTGGGAAGCGCGGTGAACCGGCAGCGCTGGATCTTCAACGGTCGAGGCTCCGATCGCAACCTCGACGCCGAGGCGGCCTGGGACATCACGACCGGGCGCCCCGATGTGATCATCGCCGTCATCGACACGGGCGTCGATCTCGATCACCCAGACCTCGCGCCGAACATCTGGCACAACGATGACGAGATTGCCGGCAACGGGATCGATGACGACGGGAATGGCTACGTCGACGATACCGTCGGTTGGGATTTCCATGACAACGACAACGACCCCGATCCAGGCGTCGGCAACGGCGTCGATGACAACGGCAACGGGCTCATCGACGAGATCCTGTTCCACGGAACCTTCGTGGCTTCCTGCGCCGCCGCTCGCGGGAACGACGGTATCGGGATCGCCGGCGCGGCCTGGAACTGCCGCATCATGGTCCTCAAGGTCTTCGGCGACGAAGGCGGAGCCAGCTTCTTCGATATCATGCGCGCCGTCGACTACGCCGCGGACAACGGCGCATCGGTCATCAACCTCTCACTCGGGTCAGCCTATCCGTCGCAGCTGCTACGTTTGGCGTTGACCGATTCATGGAACGCGGGCGTCGTCACGGCGGCATCGGCCGGCAACTCCAACAGCGCGCTACGCCAGTACCCAGCTTCATTCCCGAACGTCATCTCGGTCGGAGCGAGCGAGGGACCGCATTTCGGCTTCAACGATATCGACGGTAGGGCCCTCTTCACCCAGTACGGGCCCGCTGCGGTCGACGTCATCGCGCCGGGTTCCCAGATCTATGCTGCAAGCGTTGCCAACTCCCAGGCCACCAGCCCGGGCGCACCCGGCTACCGGTTCAGTCAGGGCACGTCGTTCTCCAGTCCCTTCGTGGCTGGCCTGGCGGCCCTGCTCTTCTCTGCGGCCAAGGATTCCGGCGTCCCGCTCTCGAATGCGGATGTCCAGAGGATCATCATCGAGACCGCGGTCGACCTCCCAGATGACCCCGACGACTTCCCGGATGCAGGTGCGGATTGGGACGGTCATGGTCGCGTGAGTTTCCGTCTTGCGCTCGAGGCGCTTGGCGGCACTCCGTCGATCTGGGTGGACTTCGCCCATCAAGGGCCCGAGAACGGTTCTCGAAGCGCGCCCTACGACACCCTCTTTGAGGCCATCACCGCCCTCGTCGGACCTGGAACGATCCACATCCGCGGCGGTCAGACGGCCGAGACGATCACGCTCGCCAAGCCGATGGAGCTGCGGTCCGATGGTGGCGTCGTCACGATCGGGACGTCGAACTCGAATTGATCAAGCGACCGAGCGTTGCCCGGGCTCGAGGCACGTCCTCGGGCCCTCCTCGTGCCTGCAGTACTCGAAGGAAGGTCATTCTCTGGCTCTTCTTCCGGAACGACTCCGGTGGCAAGACCGCCGTCATGCTGGCGAGCCTGCCCCAGGCCGCGAAGTCCTGACCTGCCCCCGAGAGCGAGTCCAGGCGCTATGAGAGGACCAGACACTCCGCGCCCTTGTGGATTCGGGGTTCTCTAGATTCCGTCGCAAAGCGCAGGCGCTGGTAGCTGGCCCTGGCGTTCGGGCGGAGTTCACCGACCAGGCGCTCTACCGACTCGTAGGGGATCGCGAGCTCAGGGTCCGTCGCCAGGAAGTGAGCGTGGATCTGGACCGCCAAGCACTCACGGGCGACGATGTCCCCGATCAGCTCGCGATGCCGATCGAGCTTGCTCGGGTGCGGGGCCTGGCACGGCGTGGTCGCGCCAGCCTCGATCCGCGACACCCGGGAGCGCAGCGTCCGGACATCGAGGCCCAGACGCCGCGCCATTGTCTTCATTGGGACGCCCTCCTCGTGGAGAGCCTTCAGAGTCGGGTATGTCGACAAGGAGATCGCCTCATCTCTCCTCCAGCAGGTCGGGATTGTGAGAACCCCAGATCTGTCAGAGATCGGAAACATCGGATAGTCGGTGACTCCGAGCCGGGCCTTGGGCATGCCCCAGGCCCGGCTCCCTTTCCGGCCTCCGTCAGCCGGTGGGAGGGGGGGGCACGTTTCGTGACCATTTGGAGGGTCACTTCTCGTGACCGGTAGCAGACTTGGCGCTCGCCCACGCTGAAGCCCAGCTTCTGGTAGAAGATGGCACTCGCCGGCATGTTCGCCACCGGCTGCATCGGCACGATCCCGGTCAACATCGCCGCCACTCCCTCCACCCCGACCGCACCTGCCTCGGGCCCGGTCGGCCCCGGATTCGCCCCCTCCCAGCTCCGCCCTGATACCCCGATCCCCCGCTCCTCGGCAAGCCCGCTCCACCGGATCGGCATGCCCCCGGAATCCACCAACCACCGGACGAGGTGGGCTCTACGACCTCATCACACCCTCCTGGGGCGCAACCCTGCCGAGCACTCTCGCGTCACACGGGACCAGCGCAGCCAACCGACGTACTCAGGCGACGCCTGGCCCTGAATGACGCCCCGGTTGCCCTGCCTCGCCAAGCGCTGCTTGCTGCCCGAGGAATCGTGCCTGACGCCGGAATCTACTCCCATCGCGCAGCACGTGCTCACCAGGTCAGCAAGGTCGACGGCGATCGTCTATTCGCCACGAGTCATCTGCCTGTCTCCTTCTTTGCACCGCGACTGCGTGCAGCTCCCTTCTCGGAGCTTGGGAACGAAGACCAGTCTTCTCATCTCATCTGACGCAGTACTTTGGGGGCCATTGCAGCGGGCGCTCGGCGCCGAAAGATGATGACTGAGGCCGTACTCTGTTTTGCAGCGATCGCCACCAATCGCGCTCAATGCAAAGGCGAGATCTGTCCGAATCCAGCGATCTTCGACTCGGATCGGGCGTTCGGCCTCTTCCCCGGGGCTCGACAGCGCTCTCTGAGTCGAGTACGGTCGAGCGGAGCGTAGGATTCAGGACGGACCGGAGTTTCCGGTAGGGAAAGGACGGCCAGTGATTCAGAGCATTTCCATTCTAAACGTCGCGACGTTTCATCCGACTATCGTCACAACTCTCGATGACCTTCGGCAGCTCAACTACATCTTTGGATCGAACGGCACCGGAAAGACAACGATCAGCCGCGTCATCGCGGATACAGCCTACAGCACCACCTGTCACTGTACATGGCAGAACGGACAGCCCCTTGAGGCCGTCGTCTTGAACCGGGACTTCATAGAGAGGAATTTCGACCAGATGCGCGGCGTGTTCACTCTTGGCGAGAAGGAGAAGGACACCGAAGACAAGATCATGGCGGCCAAGAAGGCGAAAGAAGCGGAGCAAGAGAAGCTCAATACTCTAGGACGCACGCTTGGAGGCAATGACGGTACAGGTGGAAAGAAGGGGGAACTGACGCAGCTCGAAAGTAACGCTCGCGACAGATTCTGGGTGCCAGTCGAGAGAATCAAGAAGGAGAAGAAGCTAGCTGTCGCCCTGACGGGCGTATTGAGCGATAAAGAGAAGTGCAAGCAGAAGGTCCTACACGAAGCAGAGCACAACGACTCCATGGTCAAAGAGCTTGCCGACCTCGAGAAGAGGGCAGAGACCATCTTCGGCGAAGCCCCAACGAAGCAATCTCCTCATCCGATGATCACCAACTCCGCAATCGTCATTCACGAATCGAATCCGATCCTCAAGAAGAAGGTCATTGGCAAGGAGGACGTGGATATCGCGGCGATGATCAAGAAACTCGAAAACAGTGACTGGGTACGCCGGGGATTGCCGTACTACGAGCAGAATGATCAGAAGTGCCCATTCTGCCAGCAATCTACCACCGAACAGTTCACGCAGAATCTAAGAGACTATTTCGACGAGGCGTTTGAGAACGACACGAATGCGATCGATGAAGTCATCTCGGAATACGCCAAGAATGCTGGTGTCATCCAGACAGCCCTGGCCAGCATCATCGCTGCGCCAGGGAAGTTCATGGACGTGGAGAAACTCAAGGCAAAGAAGACGGCCATAGATCAGTTGATCGCCACGAACACACTGCGCCTGGAGAACAAGAAGAAGGAACCAAGCCAGGCCGTCACGTTGGACTCGCTCACGACGCTGCTCGCAGATATCGAAACGGTGATTGAAGAGAGCAATGCCGAGGTCGCCAAATACAACAAGACGGTTGACAACCTCGCGGCTGAGAAGAAGGCGCTAACGGCCGAAGTGTGGCGATATGTACTCAACGAACTCGAGGTGGATCTGAAGCAGTACCAACAGAACAAGAATGCGATCGAGAAGGCAGTCAAGAGCATCGAGACAAACATGATGGAAGTGGAGAATCGAATCGCTGAGAAGACCAAGGAGATCGCCAACCTTGAGAAGCAGACGACGAGCATCCAACCGACCATCAACGCTATCAATCAGACCCTAAGGCGGTTTGGATTCGACAGCTTCCGAATCGCTGACGCTGGCGATGGAAAGCACTACACGCTCGTTCGAGCCGACGGCTCTGATGCCAAGAAGACTCTTAGCGAAGGCGAAAAGACATTCGTGGTGTTCCTCTACTTCTATCACCTTATCAAAGGCAGTCTCACGGAGACCGGATTAACTGAGGATCGGATCGTAGTGTTTGATGACCCCGTTTCCAGCCTTGACAGCGATGTTCTGTTTATCGTTAGCAGTCTCATTCGTGAGGTCTGTGAAAGGTGCCGTAGCGGTGGTAAACACATCAAACAGGTGTTCGTATTTACACACAACGTTTATTTTCACAAAGAAGTCACTTACGATAGCAAACGCGATCCGACCAAGTGCCGTAATGACGAGTCGTTCTGGATCGTTCGAAAGGGCTCTTCGCACTCGCAGTGTGACAGACATCAAAGAAACCCAATCAAAACATCGTATCAGCTGCTCTGGTCGGAAGTTCATGAGGCCGAGAAGGCGGTGCTAACGGGCGAGTTCGTCAGTCCACAGATCGAGAACACGTTACGACGCATTCTAGAACACTACTTCACGATTCTTGGTTCAGTCGACTACAAGAGTGTCTGCGACAAGTTTGACGGCAAGGACAAGGTGACGTGCAACTCGCTGTTCTCGTGGGTCAACGCTGGATCTCATTCTGCACTTGATGACGCATATATCACGCCCAGCGAGGCCATGGTCAAGAACGCGCTAAGGGTATTCAAGGAGATCTTCGAGAAGAGTGGCAATCCAGGGCACTACGAAATGATGAACCCGACGCCTCCAATCGCCGCAGTGACGTCATGAGTTCGAAAACTGGCGCATTGTTCTGTTCAGTTCTGGTAGCGCTCCGTGTTTCGCCAAGAGCTGCTTAACGTTGGCAAGCGTCCGGTCATCTCATCTTGCCGAGCATCCTGACCCTGACTATCAGGGCTCCTTTTCTCAGAAGTCCCAATGCTGAAGTCATAGCTCACGCCCCGCACCCTGGAGATCCGGGCGCTTCTCCGCCGCCACGAGCGCAGTGAGGCTCTCGAATCACTGGCTCGCGAGGCTGGTTTGAAGCCGGCGACCTTAACCTGGTGGCGCAGTCGAGTGGAGTACGGAGTCGGTCACGCTCGTTCGGGAGCACGCGACGGGCACCCGGACGGCCGAGCGCGATGAGGACGAAGGAGTAGGCGGGAAACGAAGAAACCCTCAGACCGCTTTGGCGGCTGAGGGTTTCGTG